>CBDCUI010000001.1:0-11987 GCA_965222615.1 Gammaproteobacteria bacterium
ATAAACTGTTTGGCGACTTTTTCATTATCAGTAACTATGGCATCAGTATGATGTGATCCATATTTTTGAATATGATCCATTGCTTGTATGAGATCATTTACGACGCGTACGGATAAAATTGGCCCAAGATATTCTGCATACCAATCTTCTTCAGTTGCCTGAGATATTCCTTGTAGAATTTTTTGAGTTTCCTCACATCCTCTTATCTCAACTTTTTTTACATCTAGTTGTCGCTTTATATCAGGAAGTACTTCGTCTGCAATTGATCGATCAACAAGCAATGTTTCCATAGCATTACAAACGCCAAATCGTTGTGCTTTTGCATTAATTGCTATATTAATTGCCTTTGTCACATCAGCATCTTCATGTATATACACATGACACACACCATCTAAATGCTTAATTAATGGAATACGTGATTCTTTCGTAATCCTTTCTATCAATCCTTTGCCGCCTCGAGGTATCACAATATCAATAAAAGCATCTGCTTGTAATAGTGCTCTCACCGCATCACGATCTGTTGTATTGATCACTTGAACAACGTCTTTAGACAATCCTGCTCTTTCCAAACCCGAATGAATACACTTGGAAATTGCTCGATTGGAATGTAGTGCTTCTGATCCACCACGCAAAATAGTTGCATTTCCTGATTTAATGCATAAAGACGCTGCATCAGCAGTCACATTCGGTCTGGATTCGTAAATAATCAGAATTACACCAATCGGTATTCTCATTTTTTCCAACTTTAATACCGCTAGGACGCACTTCCATGTTCGAAACTTCACCTACTGAATCTGGCAATGCCACAACTTGATGCAACCCATCCACCATGGACTGTATGCGAGCATCATTCAATTCAAGACGATCTAAAAGTGCAGCATCAAGTCCATGTTCTTTGCCATTAACCAAATCAACTGCGTTTTCTTGTTTAAGAAATTTCTTTGATTCCAGGATCCGTTCCGCAATATATTTAAGAGCGTTGTTTTTAATTTCAGTACTGGCAGAAGCGATTTCACGACTTGCTATCGAAGCTCTCTGTGTAACATCAGCAATGTAATTTTCAATAGAGTTCATTTGATTTTCTGCCACGACACTCATAAAAATCCATTCAATAGTTTAGATAATAATCAAACTGAGAAATATTTTTATAATATTATATTAAGACTACGGTCAAAAACTTATTATTAAGCTGTTATTTGAGCTGCTATACTTAATTGTAGCAGTTCATGCCAAGGATTTCCGTTGGCCCGACCTTTGATTACGCGATCTACCCAAGCACATTGTTTTAACAAGTCTGAAGATTTGCTTGTATTTGCTGCACTACGAATGCCGATAAGTTGCTGATGAGTATTACTTAACTGAATCAATGCTCTGTAGTGGTCTAGACTTTGACACTGTCGCGATAAATCACTGACATCAACAATTTTTCTAATTTGCTCGGTAAGTCCCCATAGCAATAGTGGTGGTGCGATATCTTCTTTTTCAAGTCCTTTTAGAATACGAACTAAGCGTGATAAATCTTTTCTTGATAGAGCATCCATTAGTTCATTTAATGAATAATGGCTACTGTTAGTCAACGCAGAATTAATCGCTTGGATATCTAATCTCTTTGTCTCACAAATTAATGCGATTTTGTCGATCTCTTGCATAGCAGCCAGTAAATTACCTTCAACATGCTGGACAATAAAAGCAACAACATCATTTGTGACAGAAAATCCTTTTGCTTCTAATTTTTCTTTTATCCAGTTTTTGGTTTCTATTTCGTTTAATGGCCAAGTACGAAGTATAATTCCCGCCTTATCGACTGCCTTGACCCAAGCTGAGTTCATCGTATTACGATCTAACCGTGGAGCTTGGATCAATAGATTCACGTCTTGGTGAAGATCGTTGATGAATTTCACAATAGCTTTAGAACCACTTACACCTGGTTTACCAGACAAAATCCGTAAATCAATTAAAGTGCGATCATCAAAGAGTGATCTATTATTTTAGCCGATTCGAGTTCCGACCAATCAAATCCAGATTCGACCACTAGAACCTTACGCTCAGAATACCCTAAGTCTTGAACGTAACTGCGGTATTTATCTGCAGCAAGCATATTTTGATAGGGCTCATCTCCACTAATAAGCAGTACTGGAATAGCAGATTTATTTAGGCTTTGGTGAAATTGAGCAAATCGAATTTGCATATAAATCCTGGTATCGAAGACTTGTTAACAACACTAATTAATTATACAGGGTACATGAAAGCCGATAGACGGCACAATGTCTAAGATTAAGCGATCACATTATTACGTAATGTTTTTATGGAATACCCTACACTAACTATCGAGAGAATATACAAAAACTTGATTTCAACTCCTATTAGAATGATCGAATTACACAACCAAGATCTTTACGATGAATCTGGCACAATCGACTATGACAAAGTAGTCGAACAAATCCATAATTATCTCACTCAATTTTTACGCACTTGTTTAACGGAATGTTTTTCTCTCGCTAAGGATACAGGCTTTAGAGTGCAAATAACTGATATTAATGGTAAAGCACGTGACGAAGCTTTAGATTTATTTCTTACAAGACAACATGTTGTATCTTCAGAGCTTTATGTAGAAATCGAATCAAAATTTTACACTTCTGCTTCACTTATCATACAGGCAAAAACTCATGATAAGAGCCAGATTCGTGCTATTGACACCGGTTTGATTGAATTGACTTTAGCAGTAGATAACCTTATCTATCGTACCGTAGAACGTCATAAAAATCACTGGAAGTACTAGAATTACGCTTACAAGAATTATCTCTTTTTACCCACCAAAAATTCAACATCTATAGTTTACATCCACAAGAATTTTATTCATCATTCCAAAATGCTATTGCACCTCTTAAACTCTCAGCTGATGGTAAAATACTTTTATGCAAACTTCTATATCAACAAATTTCTCCCAAGCTTAGTGAATTTTATACATCTGTAAATAATTTCTTAATCGACGTGGATATTTTATCAACACCCACGTCTATCCAAAGTGTGAAAAAAGTTAATGCCTCGGCTGAACTTGATAAAGATAATTCTGACATTCCTATAGACGTAAACAAAATGCACCTTTCAACAGGTCAATTTTTTGCTCCAGTAGAACAAGAGTTCGATAACGCAGAATCTACCGATTCACATAGTCATGCTCAATCAGATCTTGCTGAGCATTTTGAAGAAGAATTAAATCATGAACGAAGTGCAGAAATTTCTAGAGAGTTTGAATCGATTGCAATGGATATTTACGGGCCAGGACATTCAGGATTAGACCCAAATATCATTGGCCTCATTCTACAACCTTATGACCCAGGATCTAACTCAGATTCTTCTCCTGCACAGCGACGACAATTTATACGTGCACTTTCCACTGTACAACGTATAGAAGCTGCAAGTGATGCAGTATTCAAAGCGAGCCAAATAAAAACCGCTGTGCAGCGAACTTTACATGAGAGAGGTGCGTTGGATGCGACTGAAATTGTTGCAAATGAAGAAAAAGTAATCGATTTTGTAAGTAAAATATTCCAAGTTATTTTAGACGACGAGGAATTACCTGACCAAATTAAAGCTTTATTAGCAAAATTACAAATATCTGTAATAAAACTAGCATTGGTTGATTTCACTTTTTTTCAAAATTCTAATCATCCTGCAAGACACTTGCTAAACAAGTTAACTTCTATTGGTGTTAGTGTTGATAGCAAAAACGAATTAATTTTCAACAAACTTAAATCTGTTGTTGATCTTATTATCAACAACTTTGAAACTGACATAAATGTATTCGGTCTAGCACTAGTAGAGTTAAAAAAGCTAGATCCTGATAATTTACAAAAACTACAGCAAAAAGAAGAAAGAAAAAAGCAGCAAGAAAAATTAAAAGCAAAACGCTCTGCTGCAAAACGAGTCGTTATCAGTACTATCAAAACCTATATTAATAACAGAGAACTACCTAATGAAATACTTGAATTTCTAGTAAAGTGTTGGGCACCACATATGGGATAGTTTTTACAAAACATGGCAAAAAATCCAAAATTTGGCGCAAGTCTGTGCGCACCCTACGCAGAATTATTGAGATATCTCAAGGCATACACTCTTTGTATGATGTTCAACAATATATTAAAAATCCCGATGAGTTTTTACCTGCGTGCGGGAAGAACTCAAATACCTTTCTACAAAAAAACAAGAATTTGAAGAAATTACAGAAGCTGCTGAGGTTTGGTATTTAACTTATTTACATAAAATTCAACAAGAAGCCAAAGAGCTTGAAGAGTTAAATGAACAAACTTCTACTGAATCCGAAGATACTAGCAATGTTATCCAACTATTTAAAAACATCGCTCCACCAGAAGAAGCACCTAAAGTACCCGAAACATTAATACAGCAAAAACCAGATTTTGATTTTGAAGCAGAACCCGCAACTGAAGGTGAAAGCTATGATACTACTAACGAAAAAGATGATCTAGATGAAATTGAGATCGTAGAAGTTTACCAGGATACCCAGTTAGAGGAAGAAGAGATCGAGATCGAAGCTGCAACCGATGCAGATGTTGAAGAAGAGTTAAATATAACTAGCGAACAAAGCAGTAGTAATGATAATGCAGAAATAGACAAAATCGTTGATGAATCGACAAATAGCTCTGCAGAAATACAAGTTATAGCGAGTGAAAATCCTCACCTCAATGACCCTAAATCAGAAACACCTGATGCCAGCGATGTATCTGAATTCGACTCGGACAGTGAAAAACAACCTGCCAAGCTTGCTGAAGAGGAGACAAATGAAGATGAAGCTCCAGTTTCCTTAGCAGACTTGCCTGGCAACATTATTCCAGGGGTGTGGTTGGAGATTTATCAAGGTATTGATAAGGCAAAACGTAGACTTAAATTTTCCAACACCCTAGATGACTCAGAGTGTCTAGTATTCACTGATCGAAGCGGTGATTATACTTTTGAAATAGACATTAAAACATTTATGGGTGATTTGAATTCTGGCCGTACCCGTCTAATAAACGAAGGCAACCGTTTCGACTTAGCTCTTAGTTCTGTTATAAGTAATATACGCGATGGCCAGAGTAAAGCATCTGGCTCCACACATTAAATACTACTACTGTACGAAATCTTCATGCTAAGCTTTGCTTAGCAAATTAACCTAGTAGTATAGAAATGAATCGACAAAGAATTGGTATCATCGGCCTTGGCATCATGGGTACTCCCATGGCAATGAATTTATTAAAGGCAAACTACAAATTAGGTTTGTATGCACGCAATCCAAAGGCATTGGATGTCTTTACTACTGGCGATATTAAAGTATTCAACTCCCCTGCTGAGCTAGCAGAAAATTGCTCCACTACAATTACAATCGTTTCAGATAGTCCTGATGTAAAAGCTATTGTAGTAGGTGCTGAGGGAATTATTCATGGCGCATCTTCTGGTCATTTATTAATAGATATGAGCACCATTTCACCAGAAGTGACTAAACAGATCGCTAATCAGTTAAGTAGTAAAAATATCGCTATGTTAGATGCCCCGGTCTCTGGTGGTGAGCAAGGTGCAGTAACTGGCACCTTATCAATTATGGTAGGCGGTGATTCCAGCATATTCAAACAAGCACTCCCTATACTAAAATGCTTAGGCCAAAATATTATCCATGTTGGCGATCATGGTGCAGGACAAGTTACTAAAGCATGTAATCAAATATTAGTTGCCCAAACCATGTCAGCAGTTGCAGAGGCCTTTTTGCTGGCTAAATCTTCCGGTGTCGACCCTAATAAAGTACGAGATGCCTTACTAGGTGGATTTGCCTATAGCAAGATTTTAGAAGTCCACGGCAAGCGCATGCTTGATAATTCTTATGCACCTGGATTTAAGGCCAAGCTACACAATAAAGACATAGGCATTGCTTTAGATAGTGCAAAACGCAACCATATCTCTATTCCTGGGGCCGAACTCGTTGCAGGGTATTTACGCGAGCTTGTTGAATGCGGAGATGGAGATCTTGACTCAGCTGCTATTGCAAAAATTATCTTTAAAAGTAATAACTAGTGCCAAGCTCAAAAAAGATCTAACGTATTTGGACCAAAGGGAAATCAGTCAACACTAATTGATATTATATGGTTAATTTTCCAACGCTTAATTATTAATTGCCTGTAATCGATGTACAATTAGTTTTGCCACATCATTTCTCATTTCATTAAATAGCTTTTGCTCTTCTTCATTTGCACCTAGCAAGTCACTTTTATCAAAAACGAAATCTCGACTCAAAGATATATTTTGCTCATTAAGTAAATTACTATCATCGACTCCTTTTACATCAAAATTTACTCTTAAGATAAGCTCATATTCACGTGCTTTACCATCATTATCTACCGTAAGTATCACTTTTTCCGTTTGTTCTTCTAGTATGTTGAGTAATGCTGTTGCTTGCTCTGCATCTACAACATTTTATTTGATTATATATTAAATTTCTTTCAACCAAGTTGATTAGCTCACGACTTGCTGTATCACTATGTACTGAAGTGTTTTGCAAGCTATCGGAAAACTCGCCAGTACCAGCCAAATGGAAACCACATCCATTTAGCATTTGCAGCAGTACAAAAATAAAAATTATATTTTTATTAAAATTTTTCATACAAATATTCTATTTTGCTACTATATTTACTAAGCGTTTTGGCACAATAATTATTTTTACAACTTTCATTTTTTCAATAAAACGTTTTACGTTTTCATTATTCTGTGCTGCATCTTCTATTTCTTTATTTTCAGCATTATTAGAGACGCTAATTGTAGCGCGCTTTTTACCATTTACTTGAACTACAAGTTCAATAGTATCACTTTTTAAAGCATTTACATCTACACTAGGCCATTGCTGTTGATACACTGGTGTTACATTACCAAGATTTTGCCAAAGTACATGACATACATGTGGCAATATAGGAGACAACATAAGCACAATTGACTCTAAGGCCTCTTGATATATAGCACTTCGTCTGCGGAGAGGTATCACTAAAACTGCTCAGCTCATTTACTAATTCCATGTTTGCTGCAATCGCAGTATTAAATGTATAGCGCCGTCCGATATCGTCAGTAACTTTTTGAATGGTTTCATGGATTTTACGACGTAAATTTTGTTGTTGTTCATTTAAATCATTTGTATCCAAGGCAGGGATCGTTGAAGTACTTTCTATGTGAGTTTCTACCATGCGCCAAAGTTTATTAATAAATCGATATGAGCCTTCTACTGCAGTATCCGACCATTCCAAGCTATGATCTGGTGGTGCGGCAAACATCACAAATAACCTAACGGTATCTGCGCCATATTTATCAATCAATTTTTGCGGATCCACAGTATTACCTTTTGACTTAGACATTTTCGCGCCATCTTTCAGCACCATGCCTTGTGTTAATAGATTTGAAAAAGGTTCATCAAACTCATATAAGTCTTCATCACGCATTAATTTATTAAAAAATCTCGCATACAAAAGATGTAATACAGCATGTTCAATACCGCCGATATATTGATCTACGGGCATCCAGTATTTTGCACGTTCATCCAGCATAGCAGCGTCATTATCTGCACTACAATATCGTGCAAAATACCAACTCGATTCAAAGAAAGTATCGAATGTATCGGTCTCTCTTTGCGCAGGTGAGTGACATTGTGGACACTCTACACTTAGAAATTCTGGCAATGACTTTAGTGGCGATGTAGCCCCATCGAAATCAATATCCTCAGGCAGTCGTACTGGTAAATCTTGCTCGGGCACCGCTACCACTCCGCACTTTGCACAATTAATCACAGGTATTGGACAACCCCAGTAACGTTGTCGAGAAATTCCCCAGTCCCGTAAGCGATAATTTACTTGGCGTTGACCTTTGTTGTCATTTTCCAGTTCAGTCGCAATTTCATCAAAAGCTTTTTCAGAACTTAAGCCATTAAATTGCTGAGAATCATACAACCAACCTTTTTCTATAAATGCGCCACTTGCAATGTCAATTTCAGTATTATCTTTATTTGGGAAAACTACTGGTTTGATTGGAAGATTAAATTTATTGGCAAACTCCCAATCGCGTTGGTCATGCGCAGGTACAGACATTACTGCACCTGACCCATATTCTATTAATACAAAGTTAGCAATCCAGATCGGTATTTGTTCGTTGCTGATTGGATGGATGGCATTAAGGCCTGTAGCAATACCTCGTTTTTCTAAGGTGTTCATTTCCGATTCTGAAACCTTTGTTTGCTTACATTCATATAAAAAGTCAGCAATTTCCACCGAGGATTCAGCAGCCTGTGCGGCTAAAACATGTTCGGGTGCAATCGCTAGATAAGTTACACCCATTAAAGTATCAGGGCGTGTCGTATATACATGCAAAGGAGCTTGGTTTTCCACATTAAAAATTATTTCGACACCTTCAGAACGACCAATCCAATTCGTTTGCATCATTTTAACCTGATCTGGCCATCCTTTTAGTTGTTCTAAATCTTTTAATAACTCATCCGCATAGGCAGTTATTTTTAAGAACCATTGATCTATTTCCTTACGTTCCACCAACGCATTAGATCTCCAACCACGACCATCGATGACTTGCTCATTGGCAAGCACGGTTTTATCAACAGGGTCCCAATTCACTACCGCTTTCTTCTTATACACCAAATCTTTTTCTAAAAGCTTAGTGAAAAACCATTGTTCCCAGTGATAATATTTCGGATGGCAGGTTGCAATCTCACGACTCCAATCATATGCAAAACCCAATCGCTTAAGCTGCGTGCGCATATAATCAATATTTTCATAGGTCCATTTCGCGGGTGGCACTTTGTTCTTTATTGCAGCATTTTCTGCTGGCAATCCAAATGCGTCCCAACCCATTGGTTGCAGCACATTTTTCCCTAACATGCGTTGATAGCGACTAATTACATCCCCGATGGTGTAATTGCGAACATGCCCCATGTGTAAACGCCCACTAGGATAAGGAAACATCGATAAGCAATAGAATTTTTCTAATTGCTCAGCTTCCTTAGCCTTAAAAGCCTCATGTTGTTCCCAATATTGCTGAACAGCAGACTCAATTTCCTCTGGGTGATATGGGCGTGGCATAAAAGATCGAATATCTGAGTATCTAAAAGCGTGAGAGCATAGCAGCTCAATTCACATTAACTCAATATGAAATAATGAATCAAATGCTAGGATAGTCGTGTTCAACAACTATTAAGTATAGATTTATTAAACTAAAGTGGGACCTGCCAAAATTTGTCAGCGGCCATAAACATCTTCAAACCTTGTAATATCATCTTCACCTAAATAGGTGCCTGATTGCACTTCGATCAATTCTAGTGAGATCATGCCAGGATTTTCTAAACGGTGTTTAGTGCCAATAGGAATGTAAGTTGATTCATTTTCGCTTAATAAAAATTCATCCTCACCACGCGTGACTTTAGCGGTACCTTTCACAACAATCCAATGCTCGGCACGATGGTGATGCATTTGCAAGGATAATTTCTGTGTTGGATATACGGTGATACGTTTTACTTGAAAGCGATCTTCAATATCTATCGTCTCATAGGCTCCCCAGGGCCGATAAACTTTGGGATGAATATCAACTTCTGTTCGATCTGCTTCCTTCAGCTTATTTACGATGGTTTTAACTTCTTGAGCACGATCTCTTGAAGTCACTAACACTGCATCAGCGGTTTCTATAATTACTTGATCTCTTAAGCCTACCGCAGTTACTAACCTATTATTAGCATGTATATAACAACCACTACAGTCTTCCGTTATGATATCCCCATGAGTACTATTGTCATCTTTATCTCTGTCAAAAGATTCCCATAAGGCGTGCCAAGATCCTACATCACTCCAACTGCTTTTTAATGGAACCACTGCTGCGTGATCAGTTTTTTCCATCACTGCGTAGTCAACCGAAATGTCAGGCGCATTCGCAAACGATTCTTCTCCTAAACGAATAAAATCCAGATCTTCCTTGCCCTTTGTATAGGCCTGGTGACAAGCATCATATATCTTGGGTTGTAAACGCTTAATTTCCTCTAAATACACCTCAGCACTAAATAAAAACATGCCACTGTTCCAAAGATAATCTCCACTGGCTAAATATTTTTCTGCAGTTGCCTGATTGGGCTTCTCAACGAACTCGTCTACTTTAAAAATATTCTTTATCACCATTACTGGCTTGTTTGATATATCCGAAACCAGTTTCAGCGCGTGTTGGTACAACACCAAAAGTTACTAACATATTTTGTGCAGCCTGTTGTGCAACAGAAACAGCGTGTTTGAATGGTTGCAGATCTGTAATGATATGATCTGCAGGTAATACCAGTAATTGTGCATTTGGCGTTTTTTTAATAGCATGCATCGCCGCAATAGTTATTGCGGGCGCAGTATTACGACCTACTGGCTCCAAAATAATATCCGAGCCTTCAACGTTCATTTGGCGTAATTGCTCCGCCGCCATAAAGCGATGTTCGTCATTACAAATGACTAACAAACTTTCTACATTATTTAAATCTTTAACTCTTTCTACAGTAGCTTGGAATAAACTTTTATCCTCGTACAGCGGTAAAAATTGTTTTGGATATAATTTTCTTGAAAGCGGCCACAGTCGTGTACCGGATCCACCTGATAACACCACTGGTAAAAGCAAAGGTATAGACATAGTCGGTTAATTTAATTATAGAGTTAACAATATATTACGCTGTGTTGCGGGATCGTGCTCGCCATTGATATAGACATATTATAAGTAGAATACTAAATAAAATTGTGACAATTACCCAATTTCCCCAGCGCGAATACGGCGTCTGCCCTGAATATGGATAAATTTTTGCTCGCACAACATCTTCTTGAAATTGTGCAGATTTATTTATTATGGAGCCATCTGGAGAAATAACAGCCGATATTCCAGTATTGGTAGCACGCAATAAGTACCTACCGGTCTCAATCGCCCGTGACCGTGTAATTTCCAAATGTTGATGGGGAGCGAGTGAATCCCCAAACCATGCGTCATTACTTACGTTGATTAGCAATTTCGCATCTGGCATAGCTTCGATAATTTCATTTCCATAAACGGCTTCATAGCATATGGAAGTGCCGACCGGATGTCCTTTTAATTTTACTAGCGGCCTACCCTCGCCATTAGCGAGATCACCAATAGGGACTTGGATATAGTTCTCCAAAAAAGAAACCAAGCCACGAAACGGGATGTATTCTCCAAATGGAACCAAGTGTTGTTTTTGATAAAAACTTAATTCTTTTCCAAGTGCCATAACGCTATTGTAAACTTCTCCATTGTTAAGATTAGATGTAAACAACCCCACTAAAAACTCCACGTTTCTATTTTCAGAAGTTTCTATTAACTTTTTTATAAAATTTTCTTTAACTAGAGTGTAATAAGTAGGTATTGCAGTTTCTGGCCATATAATAATATCTGCATCAAAGTGATTTTCACTTAGCTCCATATATTTATTCATAATATAAGGATGCATTTTCTGATTCCATTTCATTTCTTGAGGAATATTTCCCTGCACTAGGGCTACATTTAATTCACTCTCATCCGCATGTGTCCACTGAATTTGTGTAGATGTATATAAAAATAAAATCACAAACAATAGCGAAGCACTTGCAATTACTTTTTGTCTGTTTTGTCCTGTTATTACCACTACAACAAAAGTACTGATCAGCAAAGTCAACCACGAGGCACCATAGCTTCCTAAAATCGGGATACTTCCTTGCAATGGACTTGTGTGGTGCACATGCCCCACCAACAACCATGGAAAACCGGTAAAGAACCAACCCCTTATCCATTCAAACAATACCCATAATACTGAAAACGCCAAAGCACTGATAAAATGCAATTTTTCATTGCATTTAAGTTTTGCCATTATTAAGGAAGCAAATGCCGGAAACAACGCAAGCACAAGAACTAATAATGCTGCCAAAAAAGCGCTTAATAATACT
>CBDCUI010000002.1:0-14596 GCA_965222615.1 Gammaproteobacteria bacterium
TAATCTAAATTGTATTACATATATTCTCTTTGAGCGAAGCGTTCTCTCTGCTTTTTAAGCCACTCCTCAGCATAATTAACTTCAAGGCATGAAAATCGTTCAGCTAATTGCTTAATCTGCTCATGATAATATTCAGCTAAATATCGACTAACTATCTCAGGCATTTTATATTCAACGCTCTGCGTCACTTTTTTTTCAGCTTGCTGCGGAACATATTTATCTGTTACTTCGACACCAATAAACTTATAAATATCTAATAATAGTTCCCGTGGTCGGCGAGCAATGTCTTCAGTAAATGCATAGAAAATCTGTTTTGAAGGATATTGGCTCTCCCATATTTTCATTGTTCTTAAATAGTCCCCTCTTAATATCACTTCTTTTTTTTTAAAATGTTGGATCAAAATATTATCATCGATATTGTTAAAGTCTCCCTCACTTTTCTTATATAAATCCATTTTCTTATCAAACCTCATCCTTGCATGTGACCAAGCCCGTTCGATGGGATCACGCATTATAAAAATAATTTTTGCATGCGGCATAATTGCATATGTATGAGCAACAGCACGCTCATCCATTTTTGAATAAGCAGGTGTTATATCACCTGATATTTTGTCTTTGCCTGGCTTAAAAATGGACTCATACCATTTATCACTCCATAGCCCGAAGTAATATTTTATATCCCAAGCAAGATTGTGGTATGAACGACTTGCCATATCGCGCTTGAAAGTATGATATGACTTTTCTCGCCATCGCTTTACTCTAAAACGCTTATAACTGGCCAATCTACCTTGATCTCGTCGACTCAAATAATGAATTTCTTTTATTGGAGGTAACCAAACCTCCGGATGATAGAGTAAGTTAACAAACAGCCAAGTGGTACCAGCTCTTTGTGCACCTATGCATAAAAATTTAGGATATGACTTTTGACTCATACATGTTTATTAGAATTAATTATAATAAATTAATAACTTTTACTATAGTATTTACAACCAGTATATCGCACAAATAAATGTATATTTATTAAGTTCTCAGTTTATATTAGATGTCTGTCACACATTTACTTTAGATTTAAATTTATGAAAAAAATTAACTTATTAGCATTTCATAAAGAAACAATAGTGATTATACTCAATAAAATAAATTATTATTTAAATATTGTATACACATCGATCCATATTAACGCCAAATCATACTGATTTATTAAAAATAGACAGTTAAATCAAATAAATTTACTAGCTATACCCAACTAATTTTAATGCAAGAATTAAAAATTAACATTCTTACTTTGAGAATGCGTCACCATGCTAATGCATCAGGCTATGACCAGTTAATAAACTATTTAGATGCAGATATCATTACTACTAACCATAATTTAACAATAATAGAAAGAGCCTTAGCACGCACATGTAGAACTATAATAAAAAATTCAAATTCGCTTTGGTATCATCGTGCAAATTTTATAACGGAAGTAAATGCAGCCTGGAGATGGATAAGCAAACAAAAGCAGATTTTCCATTTCCTTTATGGTGAAAATTCTTACAGGTATCTCGGAAAACTTAAGTTATTTCGACCAGGAAATCGTATAATTTGCACTTACCACACCCCCCCTACCCGCTTTAAGGAACTTATAACAGATAATAAATTTATTAGTTTACTTGATGCTGTAGTAGTTGTTTCTACAGTTCAACTCGAATTATTTGCTGAAATGCTTGGACCAGAACGTGTTCACTTCGTGCCCCATGGTATTGATACTGATTATTTCCAACCTGATGTGAGCCAGAAAAACCATAAAATCTTACGTTGTATATCTGTAGGAAGCCATCTTCGAGATTTCCAAACTCTTGCCCGAGTGGCCAAATTACTTAAGTCAGAAGAAATACAATTCATAGTTGTTGCACCTGAAAAACATCGCAAAGTTTTTGATGGCATGGCTAATATTGATTTTCACAGCTCCATTAATGATAAAAAGCTTCTTCAGCTTTATCAATCAGCAGACATATTGCTTCTCCCTCTGCTGGATTGCACTGCAAATAATGCACTTTTAGAAGGTATGTCATGTGGTTTACCAATAGTAACGACAGATCTCATCGGTGTAAAAGATTATGTAGATAAAAATTGTAGTATATTGGCCCCTAAGGAAGATTCTAATGCTTTAGCAGATGCAGTATTTTCACTATATAAGGACAAAGATAAGCTTCTTAAGCTTGGTAAAAGTAGTAGATTGCACGCAATGGATTTTAAGTGGCCTGTAGTAGCAAAAAAAATTCAAGCCATATACGCAGATGCTATTAACTAATATTTATAAGCAAATATAGCAATTTAAAAAGTAAATTAAATAGCGCTAGGATTTTTTAAAACATTTTCTCAATGGTTCTTTTTGGGTTAAAAAGTTTATCCATTATTTGAGACAATATAATGATGACTAGACTGCTTCTACTAAATGATATCCCTATTTTATTGAGACCATCTTTATGGTATTGAATATAATCTTTATTCCTACTAGATAGAAAATTTTTACTAAGTTTATTTTTATATTTTCTTAACTTTTGTTTTAGCAAAGCTTGATATTCTGTATTATCCAAATACATAGGCCCATATTTTATAAACATTTTTAAATTTTCGAGCATATTGGTGTCTAATTTTTCAGCTTTGGTCGATGTCTGAGTATCATCATGCATCCTGGTATAACTTAATATCTGGTGTACAAAACCAAAATCAAAATCTTTTAAAATTTCAAAACAAACTTCTACATCTGCATGATAATTATCTTCATTGTAAAACTTTTCCTTACCTTGGATTAAATTTGATCTTATTAGTGTAGAAGATGGAGATCCAAAAACATAATAATCTTTTCTTAATGTTGATCGGCAAACGTCATGCCCTGAAATCACAGATGTAGGGTAAGGAATGCCAATCCCCTTTACTTGCTTTCCTTTCAAGTAGTACGAACCAATGACGCCTACTGAAGGATTTTTTTCAGCAAGGAGTACCATTTTTTCAATACAGTCTGGCCACAATAAGTCATCCGCATGAACAACTTTGCAATATTTACTCTCTGTTGAAATTTGTCTAAGAGCATGATTCCAGTTTGGCATTAAATCTAAAAATTTTTCATTAGTACTAACTCTTACTTTTGTCTCTTGGTGTGCATATTGTTGAGCAATTTCTAATGAGCGATCTGTACTACAATTGTTAACTATGACGTACTCCCAGTGCTCATATGACTGACTTAAAATGCTTTCGATGCACTCCGATAAATATTTCTCACCGTTATAAACTGGCGTTACTACACTTACCAATGGGCTGCTTGGAGACATTTATCAAAGCTTTATACTTGTCTGGTGAACTAACTTTTTTAAAAATACAAATTCATGGCTTATTTTCTCGTGCCTATAACTTTTGCTGGCACCCCTGTAGCAATCATGCCTTCTGGAACATCACTAGTGACAACTGCACCTGCGCCAATAACAGCACCTTTGCCAATTTTTACATTATCTAATACAGTTACCCCAACACCCAACCAAGCATCGTCTTCTATCACAATGTCGCCTTTCGATTCTAGTGGCTGACTATATATTGATTGGTCTTTTTTAAAACCGTGGTTGTATGAATAAAAACTACACCTAGGCGCAACCTGTACATGTTCACCTATTATGATAGAAGAGACATATGCTGAAAAATTGCAATGCGGCTGTATGGCAGTGAATGCACCTATTTGGATATTACCGCATTCACCAGTTTGCATAATAGTGTTCCGATATATACTAACATCCTCTGCTAACATGATTTCTCCCCCCTCTTTAGCTTGATAAATCAAAACATAATCATCTATAAAAACTTTTTTCGATGAAAAAAAGGAATTATGGTGAATAGTTGCAAATGGAGAAATATATCCGTTCGGATGAAGAGCAGCGAGTTTACGTCGTCCAATATAAGGTGGTGCAAATAGACTCGCTAGCCACGTTGCTACCTTCCCAAACTTACTTATACCGGAAAAGCGCATCCAAAATACTGACCATGCTCGTTTTAATCCAAAAGACATATCTAATATTTAAAACAGTAACTTAGAAATACTCTTCATAAGATAGGGCCTACACATTAATACATAAGAAATTAATTACAAAACCATCTTCTCACTTGTAAGGCCCCGATTCCAGTAAGACTGGATATCAAATATATCTGATTCTTTATCAAGACTTCTAATTAATATCTGTAAGTGTGGCTAGACAATATTTTTACTAATTATGCTTATTTAAAAATAGTTAATCTGATCTAATTCAGGTTGGGCGCATTTTAAGGTGATGAAGCTAGTAAGATTAAGATTTACTAAGAAGAACGATAACACTATTCGGTTATACTTAATTTAGCTTTGTACTCAATAAGCACTGATTTGTAACAAGTAAAAGCTGATTTACTATGTTGTTTTACTGTTCGTACTTGCCCTCAAAAATCACTCTTTCTTATTCTCTAGAATGAATCATAGTTTAGGACTGGAAATTTAAGGCTAGAGAAACTTAAGCTAAAACCTAAACTAAGCATTACTTTTAAAAGAAAATGCAGTTATATAAATAAAGTGTCAATTGGTTATCACCGTCTGTTCTGTGATCTTCCATTCACCAGTACTTACTTGACTTAGATGTAAGATTATCGCTTCAATGTAATTATCAGGAAAATGAATTTCTACATTTACATCTTTCTTTTTATCTGTTAGATCTTTAACGCCGGTAACATCTATATATGTATCTGTATAGTATTCACGTAGATATTCTGGATATTTTTGGTTTTTTGTTAACAGCACTTTGATTTGTGAATACAATGGTTCATCAATATAAGTTTCTATAGTTTCTACATCTCCATTTTTTAATGCTTCAAAAAACGGTGTTATTGTGTGATCGATAATGGGGTCTTCTGCAGATAATATAACGGCCGTATGTAGTACGCTTATCAGTACAAAAATATATAATATAGCTTTTTTAAGCATGGCATTTGCTTCCTTTTTTAAGGCCCTGAGGAGAGTGTACCAAGAACATTCAATTCAGCCATTGAGGTCCAAGGATTGCCTTGAATTTCTCTTCTAGCTACCAGTCGTACATAGCGTGCCGTTACTGGCGAAAATAATACTTCTTTCTCAGTTCGATTTTTTGGCAACAAGGCACCTTTACTAACCTCGCTCCAATTCACCCCATTGCCACTCACATAAAAGGTATATTTATATATCGTACCGTCTTTATTTTCAGGCCACTGACGCGGCAAATAACGAAACCCATTAATGTCATAGATGGCGCCTAAATCGATTTGAATCTCATGCGGATGTCCCGGATTCGAACTACCCATCGCGGTGTGCCATTTCGTATTAGGATTCCCATCAAAGGCATTGGTGGCCGGAAATTCCGGTAACTGCTCACTATCTACATATAAAAGACTCCAGCCTGATTGTGGAATAACACCGCCACCGGAGCCACCTCCAACTGTAATCGTACGCTGTGCTGGGGTTGGATCTGCTAAGCCCAAAGAGTCAGTAACGGTAAAGGTAGTGTTATATGTACCGGGACTATTGAATTGAACCGATCCAGGATCTTCTGCGGTAGAATTGGGTGCGCCACCCCCAAAATTCCAAAAATACGTTAAAGAAGTATCACCGTCTGGATCAGAACCCGTACCGGTAAAGTTCACAGACTGGCCCACATTGATGCTGACACTCGATGTAGGGCTGTTAATGACACTATTGGGCGCTTGATTAAAGGAGCCCAACGAATTCGCCCATAGTCCAGCCATACCCTGATATCCTGCCCCATTTGGGTGAACATTGTCATGGAACTGGTTCGGATTAGCTTGAAAATATGCATAGAAATCCGGTGGTGTCACGGCAATGGAATTCGCTGAGACGAGTTCATCAATTACTAAATTATATTCAGCCATCCGCTGACTCAGGTTCGGCGCAGTGGGTGCAAACGGTAATTTGGCCAAGTAGGGCTCCTTACTCACCCCAGAAGAGTTTCTAATTAGATCGATAATCTGTTGCATATTGTGTTTATAGGTGCCTGGATAACCTGGGTCACCTGGATTTAAGCCAAGACCCGACGGAACAGGGATCACACCGCCCCCTGTGGCATCATTGGTGCCATATTGAATGAGATAAAACCGTGCGTCTGGATGCTCAGCTATAATCGAGGGTAATAAGTTTAAACCCTCAATCGATTTGTGTCCTGACACTCCCTTATTGACTACCGTGTGGGGATAAGACTTAGACTGTGTCAGTAAATCGTTGAGAATCGGAGTATATCCTTGGCTTTGGTTGCGTCCATCTTGTGAGGTGTCATCCGAGGAAATATTATCCCCCACGCCAAAGGTTATGCTATCTCCGATGGCAACATAATAATCTCCAGAACCAATTTGGGTAACGGTATCGCTAGTATTCTGTCCAGAAACTTCATTGCCATTATTGTCTATGATTACAGCTTCAATAGTATGACCATCAGTCATGGGTACATTTGAAAATACAGCTGTATAAGGCGATGAGAGATCAGTAATTTCTGCACCCCCCTGTGAATTTCCGCCATCGAGTTTGAACTTCACACCACTATGATTTTGACTGTCTAAACATGCATTAGTAGTAACCGTAAAATTTGGTGGCGCTTGTATTGCTTTTGTAAGCGGCTTGGTGATTTCTACAAATAGGCTGCCACAACCACCATTGTTAGTAACGGTAATCGTTCTTTGACCTGGAGTGGGATCTGATACATTTGAAGAATCGGTTACCGTGAATGTGACGTTATAAGTACCTGGATTATTAAATTGTATAGATCCAGGGTCTTCTGCAGTCGAGTTGGGGGCGCCACCATCAAAATCCCATAAATAAGTGAGAGAAGGATCCCCATCTGGATCCGAGCCTGTACCAGCAAAGTTTACAGTTTCCCCAGCATTGATACTGACATTGCCTGTGGGGCTATCTATGACACCATTGGGTGCCTGATTACCAGATACTATAGTTCCTAAAACATTCAATTCAGCCATAGAGGTCCAAGGATTGCCTTGAATTTCTCTTCTAGCTACCAGTCGTACATAGCGTGCCGTTACTGGCGAAAATAATACTTCTTTCTCAGTTCGATTTTTTGGCAACAAGGCACCTTTACTAACCTCGCTCCAATTCACCCCATTGCCACTCACATAAAAGGTATATTTATATATCGTACCGTCTTTATTTTCAGGCCACTGACGCGGCAAATAACGAAACCCATTAATGTCATAGATGGCGCCTAAATCGATTTGAATCTCATGCGGATGTCCCGGATTCGAACTACCCATCGCGGTGTGCCATTTCGTATTAGGATTCCCATCAAAGGCATTGGTGGCCGGAAATTCCGGTAACTGCTCACTATCTACATATAAAAGACTCCAGCCTGATTGTGGTATGACCGCCGCATGCAAAGTCGAAGTTGCACAAAATAAAATTAAAACGAAGAAGAGTCTTTTATAAAAAACGGCAGCTATGGCTTTAAATATGACCATTTATTTTTTATGCTAATAAAATTACTGTCCTAGAAATCAGTACGTTATTTTCTCACATAAATTAAGAAATGCGCGATCAATTGTGAAATTAATTTTACACCCAAACAATAAATTTTTATATGTTTAAAACTATTTAGATGAAAGGGGTATTATTATTAATTTTTAAGCAAAAATAGTAGGTTATATTATAAAGTAGTAGTGATTTATATTTTTAATAGTTAGAACGATTAACTATTTTTTACAACACTTTTACTTTAGAGTTATTGGAGATGTTATTAATTATTATAGGAATACAGTTAGTAGGATTTATATCTGAAGTTTATTCAACTACAGAATCAAACCCTACTAACATTATTTTTAATTTAAATATTTAACTTAATTAATTCATGGACACTGTTGCAGAATCGCTGGACGATTCGCTCCAGTTAAAACGCTATATAGCATATCACCCATGATGGTAAAGCCAGCAGCATTTGGGTGTAACCCGTCTTCATACAAAGCCGCATTAGGTGTAGCTCCACCAAATGCCGTGTACATATCCACGTTGGCTTCATTATCACCATAGATAATCTGATCAGGTAGGCCTACAGGATTATTCATCAATCTATCTGTAATACGTGCAATTACATTCGTGTTATAAGTATCTACTAGTGGCTCTACAGGCATTTTAGGAATAATTTGCATAACCACCAGGGACACCGGATTGCCATTTGCACTATCTTCCCAGCGTCCTATTTCATTCAGAATTGTCTCTAAGTCAGTAGGATCTGGATCTAGCACTTGGGGGTTGGTACCGATATGTAACAATACGATGTCGGCAGGATTTTGTTCTAGTTCATCATAGATACCAGTCAAATTTGGTGCTAAACCAAAACAATTATCTAAACCAGCAATGTCCTGATCTCGACACCCACCATAACCGGCATGCGATGTTTGACCTGCAGGTAATAAGTTTGCCCCGGAAGACTCCTCGCCCACATATTCAAACGAGTATGCACCACCAACTTGGCTTGCATCTGTCAATCGATTAAGTAACTGCAAACGATAGGCGACTTCCTCACCTGCCGGTGGTACACCAGTACCGCCCGTGCCGAAGGTAATGGAGTCCCCTAAAGGCATAATTTTAGGATTAACAATGACCATTTCAGTTGCAATACTAAATGAGGTTGGGTCATCTACACGGAATTGAAATGAATCCCTTCCACGAGGACCAACACCTTGTGCTGGAGGCGTATAGGTAAACGCGCCTGTTGTAACATCGGTTAATTCAACCATTCCTCCATTTGCAGTAGCCACTGGCCCTGCTACCATAGGAGCATTCACGTCCAGACTAAAAGATATCGGATCAGCATCCGATGCAACCAACGTCCCCATCAGTAGATCTGACTGGTTTGTGCTTGAGCAACCCGCAGTGATTGATGGTGCGGTATTTCCACCCACTACACCGCCACCGCCGCCGCCGCCAGAGCAGCCAACGAGTGCAATGACTAGTGTCATGCATATAAAAGAACATTTTAATAACGTAGCTCCATTACGTGACTCTATCCAACTCCATATAGAATTCATTGCATCCCTCATCTTTTCCAATGGTTATTTAAAGTAGGGTATTTTAGTGTTTTCCATCAGCAAAAAATGCAAATTAGGTCACTTTTTTGAACTGGCGCACATTATTCTTTGATACCAATCACACAATTACTGAATAAAGCTGCGCCATATTAATTTTAAATACAGTCATTTATGCAATTACTGGGTTTTTTGATTTTATGACTAGAATTGATCTAATAAAATTTTGATGCACGGTCCTCATTCATGGACTAAATAAATTGAATCCCCTATCAGCTATTTTGAATATTTAGTACATTGTGTTTATGTAATGTGAGCAAATGTGCGCGATGATAATCAAAATCAAGAAAAAAATTAGATGGGCCATAAGGGTTTTAAATAAGCAAATTCATAAAAATTACCCATCATTTATTCATATATATAAGCAAAGAAAACATGTAGAGAACACACATCGGCCTTTAGAAAAATTAAACCTCCTGACAAAGAGTTTGTATGATGCATATATCAAACGTAAAACAATACTTTTTTATCCCGACAACCCTGTTGAATTCCATGCGCTTTATAAAACATTGATGTACTTAGGATATCGTATTTCAACAAACCCAAAAAATCGTTTTAATATTGCAATTAAATGGTGGCTAGCATTTGATGGCAATCCCTTTGCGCCAGAGGCTATACAAAATATCGAAAATATGGATATGGATAAATCTATCCAGAAAATAAATCAAAATTGTAGTGACATCAGTAAGGAAAACATTAATTCAATATTCGATAAAGTTTTTCCATATTCAATAACCATTGATCCATCTACATATAACGGTAAGTGTGTCATGAAATCAAATTGGAATGCACTTCATGAAGGACAAGTTATAAATTGCCCAGTAGAAAAAATTACTGAAAATGTCGTTTACCAAAAATTAATTAATAATGAAACAGAAAATGGATATGTAGAAGACATGAGAGTACCTATCTTCAAAGATACGATACCATTTGTTTACTTAAAATATCGAAAAATTAAAGATCGTTTTGTAGATAGAGGCCATACAGGCGTAAAAGCTACCATTGTTGATTGCTTCGATGTATTAACCAAAGAAGAACTACAAATGATATTAAAATTTTGTAAAAAACTTGGGCTTGATTATGGTGAGCTTGATGTACTTAGGGACAAATACGATGGTAGAATATATATTGTCGATGCCAATAACACACCTGCAGGACCTACTAGTGCAATTGGTATTCATGATGGCAGACGCGCTGTTTTAAAAATGGCTAATGCATTTAAACAAGCATTTGGAGTTTAAAGTAACCTAATTACTTCTTTGGCCTAGATGTATTTGTACTATTACTTAACTTAAGTAATAACGAAAAATTTTCACTCCTAGAAATAATGAAAAAAACGATCATAACCCCTGCTCAAAGCAGTGAAGTCTATACCTATGTTCAAGCATTAAAATCCTGTTTTCGTAGCACTAAAAAAAAACTGAAAACTGAAAAACTTGATCGTGTTATAGTCAGACTTGAACCCGAAGAGGCAACGCGGGGGAAAGTTCTCTTTTCTTACATAATCAATGGGTTCCTTGCTCAGTCTGAAGATCAAATTGCCAACAACCATACTAATATTTGGCAATCGGTAAACATGGCAGAGACTTTTGTCGAACTTGGTTACATTGTTGATGTGATCAGTTGGAGAAACGATAAATACATTCCTAAGGGAGAATATGCAGCATTTGTAGATGTACGCAGAAACATGGAGAGGCTTGCCCCATTACTTAATGACGACTGTGTAAAAATAGCTCATTTAGATACTTCGCATATACTCTTCCATAATGCTGCAGAAGCAAGAAGATTATTAGAATTACAAATTAGACGCGGTGTAATTTTACAGCCCCGAAGATTTGAACCGCCTAATTTACTTATAGATTATGCAGATTATGCCACTACTGTTGGCAACGATGCTTGCATCAATACATTCAGTTACGCAAATAAAAAAATATTTAAATTACCCACCCCATGTGCAACTACTTATGACTGGATTGAGGATAAAAATTGGAATCATGTTAGAAACAATTTTCTTTGGTTCAGTAGTAGTGGCTTCGTACATAAAGGCTTAGATTTAGTATTAGATGCATTTCGCGATTTACCTGATTGCCATTTAACCATTTGTGTAACACTAGAAAAAGACAAAGATTTTATTAATGCTTATCATAATGAATTATTTAATACACCTAATATTGAAACAATTGGCCTGGGTTGACATTGAAGGCGATCAGTTTAAAAAAATAATTAAAAATTGTGTTGCCATGCTGCATACAAGTTGCTCTGAGGCCGGTACAGGTTCTGTAAAAATGGGTATGCACGCAGGATTAATCCCTATAATAAGCTATGAGACTGCATCAGATGTTGAAGATTTTGGCCTGATCCTTAATAACAGTTCGGTCGATGAAATTAAGCATTCAGTGAGATACATCGCTAATTTATCCGCTGAAAAATTAGAAGCTAGATCACGCAAAGCTTGGGAATTTGCCAGGAAACATCACACAAGAGAAAACTATGCAATAAAATATAAAGAAGTTATTTCCGAAATTCTTCATTTATAATAATTACAACCATAATTTATAAATTCTTTCTTACTAAATATTGTAAATCTACTCTGCAGCGTGTGATTAATTATTTATTACATTATTTATTAATTAAATTGTTAAAAAAAATAATTCTAAAAATAAGCATATTCCTAGTTTACATACTAGGTAGTACAACACTTAGCTCTAGTCCACTCACAGTCCATCCTGATAATCCACGCTATTTTGCAAATGCAAAAAATGAAATTGTTTATCTCACTGGTTCGCACACTTGGTCATTTATAAAACCAGGGTCTTTCAATGAATTTTCTAAAATGCTTGAAAGGCATGGCCATAATTTCATTAGATATTGGATGAGCGAACACACTAAAGGAAATGCATATACTGAAGAAGGCGATACTGTCTCAATAATGCCTTGGCAAAGAACCGGCCCAGGGAATGCTAATGACGGCTTATTGAAATTTGATTTAAATAAATTTAACCAACTCCATTTCGACATTTTAAGTTCCAGAGTAAAAATTGCTAAATATCGAAACCAATATATTAGCATTATGCTGTTTCAAGGCTGGAGCATAGATACTAGCTTTGGCAATCACATTAATGTATTTAAGTACCATCCATTCAATAAATATAATAATATCAATGAGTTAAATGCAGATTATTTCAACCACAATGATGAGGGTGAAGAATTTCATTCTGTATTAGATAACACCATCCTTGAGTTTCAAAAGGCTTATATTCGAAAAATTGTCGATACCGTAAATGATTTCGATAATGTCTTATACGAAATTTGTAATGAAGATCCAGGCATGGACAAATTTTGGGCCGAAAAACATAAACAATGGCAATACGCACTTCTAGACTATCTCAATCAGTATCAAGCTACAAAAACCAAACAACATCCAGTTGGTTTAACAAGTCACAAATCGTTAGGAAACAAATTTGTCTTTGAAAGTAATGCAGATTGGGTTTCTCCCATCCAAAATAAAAATAATGGTGAAAATTATAAGAAAGATCCACCACTTGCTAGTGGCAAAAAAGTCATTGTTAGTGACACAGATCATTTATGGGGCATAGGAGGGGATAGAATTTGGATTTGGAAAAGTTTTCTAAGAGGTTTAAATCCCATTTATATGGATCCTTTAGGCGACCAATGGAAGAAGTGGAACTTAATCGATGCCCGAAAGAATATGGGTTACACTTCAGAATATTCTAAAAAAATTGATTTAGTAAACATGGTGCCTTCGTCTAATTTAGAACACTGCTCTACAGGTTATTGTCTAAGGAATCCAGGCGTGGAATATCTCATATATCAACCCAACTCTGGTGCCTTTCATGCACAAATAGATTCAGGTACTTATCAATATGAGTGGTTTAATCCGGCATCTGGAAAAGTAGTCGAAACCGGTATAGCCAATTTACAAGATAATATGCAATTTACTGCACCATTTAATAGCGACGCAGTCCTATATTTACATATCAAAAAAAAATAACGGCGAATATTAAAATAATAGATATTTATTTTATTACTAAAGTATAAATGGTTTACATGGATTCGATAATCGACCTTGAATTTCCCCAATCAGGAACCCGGTTTTTTGTGCAAATTTTGGAAACCACATCGACTTTTTTTCTTTATACTTAAAAAAGATGCGCAATCCATTTTTTAATAACAACAACCATTCAATAAACGTTTTTATTAATGGTTTGGGAGCCTGCATACCATATTCTTTATAGCGCTTATAAAGCCAATAATTTGATGCCGCTTTACCTTTCGCTTTACGAAACCGATAAGACAAAGAAGAGTTAGCTTGTGGTAAACGAATTTGAATAACGGCATCTTGCACAACATGCAATTTGTAACCCCTTAATTGCAATCTCCAAAAATAATCTGCATCATAAACATTTTTAAAACATGTGTCAAAACCACCAACGCTTTCATGAACAGATTTCCTAATTCCATAATTACCACTTCCTCCTCCAGGCAAAAATCTTCCTATATAAAGCCCTGTCTCCCAACCTTGTAGAGCTCGTTCCGCATCTTCAGGTGCATTAAACTTATCAAACCTGAATTTACCACATACAATTTCATGCTTACTCAAAGCATCTCCCATTGCCGCTACCCAACCCGGCGTTACTTCATCATCAGCATCACAAACAGCAATATTATTAGCACTGGCTTCAATCACTCCTTTATTGACAGCGTTTGCACCACCTCTTTTTTCAGATGAATCTACAATTTTAAAGGCATGAAACTTGTCTTTGTATTGTTGTGCGACCTCATTTGAATTATCAGTTGAACCGTTGTCGGAAATGATTAATTCCCATGGCTTAGGCCATTTTTGAGCACTAAGCGCATCAAGTTGCTCAGCTAATGTAGCACCGGCATTGAAGCAGGGTATTATTACACTGAGTTGTATTGTAGATTCTGTCAATTCGTTAGTCTTAAGCTAGAAAAAGCAGTTAAACTTGATGTATGAAACCGAACTCACACTTAGTTCTATACGGAATAAAACCTAGGCCATACTTTTAATTGGCCAATTGCATACGGGTTTCCCACATTTGATAATCTCACTTACAGTAATAAATCGAAATTTGTTTTTAAGTTCAGTAAGTGCATTGTCAAGACCAATTAACATAGGTTCACGATCATACATTTTAGCTGTACCCTGCTTCTTACTATCATATATGGCATCATGTAAAAGAAATATATTTCCTGGCGCAACACGATTTACAATTTTTTCCGTTATTTCTTCTGCTTGCTGCGGTATCCAATCCTGTGCAGAGACATTCCAAAGTATAAGTTTATACCTCAAAATTGATGCATCAATCTGAATGCGTATATCTTGTGCTCCATATGGAGGCCTAAATAAACGCGTGAAGTAGGGTGCAATCGCTTTCGAACCTTTCCACATTAACTTCATTCGATGACGTCGTGATTTAAT
>CBDCUI010000003.1:0-3432 GCA_965222615.1 Gammaproteobacteria bacterium
ATGCTCATTTTCTATCAAGCTGAAACGCACATGCGTATCACCATAGTTTCCAAACCCGATTCCAGGCGATACTGCAACCCGAGCATCCTCTAATAACTTTTTAGAAAATTCCAATGAACCAATCTCGCGAAAAGGTTCTGGAATTTTTGCCCAAACAAACATCGTTGCAAGAGGTTTATCGACCTGCCAACCAGCATTATTTAAACCTTCACATAATACATCACGACGACTTCTATACGTGGCACAAATATCTTCAACTACATCTTGCGGGCCATCAAGTGCCGCTATCGCAGCAACTTGAATGGGAGTGAACATTCCGTAATCTAAATATGATTTGATTCGTGATAATGCCTCCACAAGCTTTGAATTACCGCACATAAAACCAACACGCCAACCCGGCATGTTATAGGTCTTTGATAAAGAATAAAATTCGACAGCAACATTTTTTGCTTCCGGTACTTGCAATACTGAGGGAGACTTATAACCATCAAAGGTAATTTCACCATAAGCAATGTCATGTACTAGCCAAATATTATGTTCTTGCGCGGTCGCTACTAATTTTTCTAAAAATTCTAAATCTACACATTGCGTAGTTGGATTGCATGGAAAATTTACAATCAACATTTTGGGTTTTGGCCAAGAATCTTGAATGGCTTTTTCTAATTCAGAAAAAAAGTCAGAATCCTCAACGAGTGGTACATATATAATATCTGCACCAGCAATGACACAGCCATAGGCGTGTATGGGATAAGCTGGATTCGGCACAATTACAGCATCCCCTGGTACTAGTGTTGCTAAGGTTAAGTGTGCGAGACCCTCCTTTGAGCCGATCGTTACAATGGCTTCCGTGTCAGGATCAATGTCAACATCATATTTGCGCTTGTACCAATCCGCGATGGACTTACGTAACCTAGGAATGCCTTTTGATAATGAATATCTATGCGTATCCTCACGTAATGCTACCTCCGCGAGCTTTTCCACGATATGCCTTGGTGGCGGCCGGTCTGGGTTACCCATGCCAAAATCAACAATATCCTCGCCTTTGGCCCGTGCGTTTGCCTTGAGTTCATTTACTATATTGAAGACATATGGAGGTAGTCGTGAAATTCTTGCAAAATCTTCCATTAGATCAATCAGTCCTGATAAGCGCAAAGTATAATACGCGATTCAATATCAACTGCCTAACCAATTTATACACCAAGAACTAAGAATTGATGAGCCTTACTCAAGACTTCGCCGATGCAAACTACATCATTACAGGATTTCAAGCCGATTGTGTGCTCATCAATAATGAACCCCACTCCCAAAGCCTAATCATTTGCCCCGACGAACTCATCAGCCCTTGGCCAGTCAATGATATAAAGCAACTCCGTGATGAGAACGTAATAACGATCATAAAGCTCAAACCTGAGGTGGTACTGCTGGGAACAGGTAAACAAGCAAGTTTCCCAGAACCAAAAATTATTGCCCAATTTGCTCAACACGACATCGGTCTGGAGGCTATGAATACTGCAGCTGCTTGTAGAACCTATGGGATCCTGATTGCTGAAGGAAGGCGAGCTGCTGCCGCATTAATATTTCCAAAACCTATCTCAAAATGTACCTAGCACGCTGATACTGCGTTACAGACTTTCCTCAAATGCTCATTTACTAGCGTGTAAACTGCGCTTTTCGAAAAGTCTGTACCTTGTCTGAGCGAGCTATTTAGCATTTTGAAATCAGTTTTGTAGATTGTTTAACAGTTAATTCTTAGGCAAGTATTTAAGTGGGTCCACCGGCTTGCCATTTTGTCTAATCTCAAAATGCAGTTTTGGAGTTTTTGTGCCAGTACTACCCAGTTCTGCAATTTTTTGCCCACGCTTTACAGATCCACCTTCTTTAACTAATAACTTTTTATTGTGTGCATACGCGCTTAAAAACTGTTCACTATGTTTGACAATGATTAAATTACCATAACCAAGCAAACCATTACCGCTGTACACAACTTTGCCTGCTGAAGCTGCAAATACATCCTGACCAGGTTTACCTTCAATATCGATGCCTTTATTTCCACCAACTTTAGTTGAATACCTGCTGATTATTTTCCCTTTGGTAGGCCAACTCCAATCATGTTTTATCGGTTTACTAGGTTTTTTTACTGGTTTTGAAGCAGATGTGTTACTTGCTTTTACTGGTTTTGATTTCTTAGAAGTATCTGTCGGCTTATTTGCACTTTTTTTTGTATAAGTTTTAGAGGTAACTTGGGGACGAGTTAATCGCAATCGTTGTCCAGCATAAATAGTATAAGGGGGGCGTATATTATTCCACGAAGCAAGTTGCTTATAATCTTTACCATGCCGCCAAGCAATGGAATAAAGTGTTTCACCAATTAAGACGGTGTGATAGCCATGGTCGTAATCATAATAAACTTTGCTATTATTGTTTGATACACAAGCAAGTAGCATGAATATTGCTATGCTAGTGAAGACTGTTCGAAAAGAAAAAATCATTAATGCAATAATTTATAATAAACAATTACCGCTACTAATAATAAGACCGTAATCCAACCAATCCATTCCACATATTTCATTACCAATGGTTCCAGTTTGGGGCCTAGATATTTGAGTAAGCCCGCTACCAGAAAAAAACGTGCACCTCTTCCGATAAAAGAAGCAATTACGAAAGGCACTAGTGCTAAGGAAAGTACGCCGGCAGTAATGGTAAAGAGTTTATATGGAATTGGTGAAAAACCCGCAACAAATACGACCCAAACTCCCCATTCATCAAACCATGCGCGTGCAGTCTCAAATTTCCCCCAATACGCTGAGGTTTGTAACCAAGGCTCGATGTATTCAAAAGCAAATGCCCCAATTAAATAGCCGAACAATCCACCAAGTACTGAGGTAACTGTGGTTAATAAAGCAAACCACCAGGCACGATCTGGTCGTGCAACCGACATCGGAGCCAACATTACATCTGGCGGTATGGGGAAAAATGAAGACTCAGCAAAACTTAAGCCACTTAAATAATACGTAGCATGTGGATGCCTAGACCATGCCATTACTTTATCATAGAGGGAACTGAATAGTTTCATTTCAATTTAGCAAAAACTGTTATACCTTGCCAGGAACAAGTGGTACAAAACTAACTGCCTCTATTGTTTCTTCTTCTATACCATTTGATGTTTTATGTATTAACTTTAACTCTTGAATTTCTGAAGACTTTCCTACAGGGATAACCAAATGACCATTATCTGCTAACTGATCAATTAATGTCGAAGGTATTTCTTTAGGCGCGGCAGTGACGACGATTGCATCGTACGGCGCATAACTTTCCCAACCCCACGAACCATCCGACAATTTAAATTTAATATTTCGCAAACCAAGATTCATCGCGCGACGACGTGCTTGTTGATAAAGAGGTTCAATTCGTTCAACTGTGTAAACTTCTTTA
>CBDCUI010000004.1:0-7503 GCA_965222615.1 Gammaproteobacteria bacterium
GGAATGTATGCAAAACATTTAAAAGGTATTTGTCTTTTTTCCCTAGAGAGAATGTGTTAATTTTATTTTATGAAGATTTAAAGCAAGACCCACTTAACTATTTAAAGTCTATATATAAGTTTTTGGATGTAGATACAGATTTCATTTCTCCATTAACTTTGCAGCAAATAAATGCCACTTCCACGACTAGCGCGCGATCAAAAACTCTTTTTTATTTATATAGAGTATTACTCAGGTTAAATTTTTTTAAAACATCAAAATTTATTGATAATGCGATGGGGGAAAAACCAGAAAAAATGAAATCTGAAACAAGAAAAATGCTATTAGATGAATATTTCTTAGATGATATCTGTGAGCTGGAAAGATTAACAGGGCGGGATCTTAGCTCTTGGAAACATTGTTAATCTTAAATTCTTAGTATAATAAAGTATGGTTGATTGAGCATAATTAATGAATATCGCATGTAGTAGAGAGAAAGAATTTTTTATTAAATCAAGAAGCTTGTTTACTTTGCTTATTTCTCAAAAGAGAAGTTTTGTTGAATGCCATTTTAAAGTACTTAAAAAAATGGATAAAGATAAGAGAGGAATTTATTCTGAATCGTGTTAATCATACATATCTCATAACTGATAAGCAGCTCTAGAGTGTAGAGATTGTATTTAGTATATGTTAGTAATAGGTTTCTGTGATTCTGAGATAGGAAATACTAATTCAGAGCTTAATGCTGAGAGAGCGATTGTCGATTTTGCACAAATAAAAAGTTTTGACTGGATGGAAGGAAGCCGTTGCTATGATGTCTGCAGGTAGAGGGAAACGAGTTTTGATAATTGTAGAAAACTTACCTGTTCCTTTTGATCGAAGGGTTTGGCAAGAGGCCACTACACTGAAAAAAAATGGTTACAGTGTTTCGGTAATTTGTCCAAAAAGTAAAGGATTTATTAAATGGCATGAAATACTGGATGGTATATTTATATATCGGCATCCAATTGCACCTGAAGGAAATACTACAGTGGGGTATTTGCTTGAATATAGTGTCGCCCTCTTTTGGCAGATGTTGTTATCGTGGTATGTATTGATACGGCGTGGTTTTGATGTAATTCACGCGTGTAACCCACCTGATAATATCTTTTTGATTGCAGCACCGTTTAAACTGCTTGGTAAAAAGTACATATTTGATCACCATGATATAAATCCAGAACTTTTTAAAGTTAAATTTGGTCGGGAAGGGCTACTTTATAAGATATTACTAGTTTGGGAGAGACTTACTTTTAGTCTAGCCGATATATCAATTGCAACAAATGATTCGTATCGTAAGATTGCAATTGAAAGGGGTCGGATGAAGCCTGATTGTGTATTTGTGGTTAGGAGTGGTCCTGATCTTGATAAGTTAAAAATAATTAAATCGGTGTCACACCTGAAAATGGGTAGGAAATATCTTGCTGGATATATAGGGATAATGGCACAACAGGATGGCATTGATGGGTTGTTGAGGGTGATAGATCACGTTGTTAATAAGCTGCATCGATCGGATGTGCATTTCATACTTATTGGTGATGGCCCAGAGCTTGAGGCCATGAGGGTATATGCGCAGGAGCTTAAGATATCAAACAATCTCACTTTCACAGGCTATTTGTCAGGTGATGCTTTGCTTGAAGCAATGAACTCAATTGATGTTGGCCTAGGTCCAGATGTTGCAAATGAATACAATGACCGCTGTACCATGAACAAGATTATGGAATATATGGCGCTAGGAAAACCAATTGTTCAATATGACTTGACTGAGGGAAGATACTCTGCTCAAGATGCTGCACTTTATGCGAAACAAAACGACGAACAAGATTTTGCTAATAAGATAATCCAATTACTAGATAATAAAGAAATGCGTCAAGAAATGGGTAATTCTGGACGTGAGCGTGTAGTTCATCATCTTGCGTGGGAATATGAAGCTCCAAAATTACTTGCAGCCTATGAAGCGTTATTGGGGTAAATTAGTTATATTATAGTTTCTATTGTTTAATCCGTATTATTCTATAGCAGTTTAATTAAATGAACACTTTTGTAAATTAATTATAATAACAGTGGTTAATAGTTGCCTTAAAGTCTAAGTATTGAGATTAATTTCCCCCCACATCCGCAAGAAAGCTAGCTACATTGTTTTCGCTTGTGCCAAAATAAACATAGTAACCATCGACGTTACCGGTAACACTTCCCCAAGACAGGGTCAAACTTTGATCATTGTAGATTTCCCCGCATATGGCTTTTGAAAAATCAGATTCTGTAACGTTATTATACGATTTAAGCCTAAAACAGACACTTTTGCCTTTGCCTAATCCAAGGTCAAGTAGTGGATTAACTGTAAGAGAATTCATGTTCTCAGCAGAAATATTTGGTGAAGAGTTGTCTAATGCATCATCTTCAAGGAGGTTGTTCGTATCAGAAATAGTTGTTGAGGGTGCGGCACCAATCAATGTGGCAGCCTCAAGACTTATATAGCTTCTAACATTATTATCATAACGATTGCTAAGTGTGTATCTCACGGTCAAAGTTTGTCCACTTGAAACAGCTTGATAATTCAAAGTAAAAACGCGAGTACTTTTATGGTAATACTGATAGATTTGGGTAGAGTAGGGAATCGTAGTGCCATCACTAAGAATAGCCTCGAGTTGGGCGCTTGCCTTTTTAATCCCTACATATAGCTTTAAAGTTTTGGTCGAAGTATCTGCTGGGACTTTTACTTCAAATCCATTTCCAATGTCTAATATACGCAAAGCACTTTTGGTTGAGTTATTGGTGTTGAGTGTTCCATCAGCCCATGAATAGTTGCTTGCAGTTCCCCATAATTGTCTAGGAGTTTCGTTGCCAATAATGGCAACATCACCGATCTGAGGTATAACTCCTCTCTTACGATCAGTTGAAGTGATCAGCGGACCATAATGAACCCAATCGTCTGATCCACTGGAAAGATATACTTCGGATGGGCTTTTACCCAACGTTACAGAAAGCGCGCCTGTATTGTTATTAGCTTGGGCAGTTGATATAAAAGATAAATCGATCAAATAACTTAGTGTTAATGTTATAACGAAACCAAGCAATTTCACTGTATTTTTCATGTTCCAACTCCGATTTAAGTTAACAAAATGAGGGTAGATCCATTCCTCATCTCATTAAGTTATTTCTGATTCAATTAATATTATCTTTAGTTAAATTTCAGCAACGTAATCGTTACAGCTATAAAATAATTTGAGTAAAACTTCATTCTAATAAAGCAATAAAATAATCTGTGAAACCTATCACAGAAATTATTTATAGATATTGTCAACTGATGGTGGCGGTAGTGTTTTCATGATGAACTGACGATCAATTTAAATATGAAGCGCAATTGTTATAGGAGTCTATCAAATCATATTATTAATAATGATTAAAAAACCTAATGTTATTTTTGTAATTTCGATTGCTTTATCTAATGTTAAAATTATTAACTTTCAATTACATCTATGAGAAATTTAGTTGCATTGTTTTTACTAACACCATAATAAACAAAATACCCAGATACATTTCCTGGAACATCACTCCATGAAAGAGTCAAACGCCGATCATTTTTTATTTGACTACAAATAACTTTTGAGAAATCTGATTCTGCGACGTTATTATAGGATTTGAGTCTAAAGCAGATATTTTTGCCTTTTTCCAATCCAAGGTCACGTAATGGATTTATTTCAATGGAATTAGGGAGTCCAGAGATCAATGGAGGTGTTGTTTTCGGCGCAGGTTTTGATTCTGTTTTAGGTGTGGTCTCGGGCGCTGCTAAAGCGAATTCTTGTATCTCTTCAGTGGTTGATGGTGAACTACTATCCCCACCACAACCATAAAGACTAAATGTGATTGCCACAAATACAGCAAGCAATTTTTCAATGCTTTTCATTTTCCAACTCCGTTAAAAATATTACTTACATTGAATAAATCATCCGGATTTTCTCAATGTAAAATTTTTAGCAAGGCAAATTTTAATTCATAACTGAAATAATAATTTTCCTTCTAGAATAAATGGTACAAAAGAATAGTCCATGTGGTACATGACAGCATATAATAGATTTAATATTTTATTTTAACTATTAAATAATTAATTAATTGTAAAATGTTTATTAAGTTTTTAAGTTCATAACACATCAGTAAGGAAATTATTTGTGCGTTTAGCTGAGTTTCCAAAATATACATGGTAGCCTATTGTAGAGCCTGAACTTTCAGCCCATGAAAGTTTAAAATTCTTTGAATTTTTTATATAAGTGCATGCAGGGGGGGAGAATACCGATATTTCTGTATTCGAATAAGCTTTCACTCTAAAGCATACATAGCCCTTATCAATTCCAAGATCACGCAATGGATTGATATTTGCGTGAGTTGGCGGGGCAGTATTTTTTACGGTTTTCTTCTTAGAGGTTTTCTTTTTAGCGGCCTTTTTCTTTGCAGCTTTCTTTTTAGCAGCTTTTTTCTTAGCGGCCTTTTTCTTTGCAGCTTTCTTTTTAGCAGCTTTTTTCTTAGCGGCCTTTTTCTTTGCATTAGCTTTGGTATTTGCTTTAGAGCTAGATATTTCATTCGATTTGGCGAAGCTACTTGGTGGATTGATAAATCCTGTAAGGCTTACTAATAAGAATGTTAAAACCAAGGGCCGCATTAGTTTTACAAAAGAGCTGGAATTCAAGTTATCCTCCTCAAATTGAAATAGAGTTTTATTTTTCGATTGGTTATTGAAATCTCTGTGAGTCCAGTTGGGGATAGTAGGACGCAGTTAGTTGGTATTCTCATAATTTTATGAAGAATCAAATGCTTATCGTCTGTTCAAAAATTTTGTGAACCCTATCACAGTAAAAAAGTGAAAAAATTGCTATCCAGGTGGGCGGTATAATTTTAGCGACGAAGTGTTATTAAACAATAATTGTTTATTGCTAACCAAAATAATTGTGATCAGCTACAATCGAGATTAATAATTAGTTTAAGTTGGTTTAAAGTAAATCTAGATGATTTAAATTTATTAATTTTCATAGAGTTACTGACAAGACCTAATAGACCTTATAGAAAAATTGATTTTATATTCGCAATGCTTAAATTAATAACACAAAACGGAGTCATAGTACTCAAATAAGGTACTCTTGACGGTTTCAGATATAGCTCTTTATTTAGAGGTGCGGTATTAGCAGCTTTATTTTTAGGGCTGACCTAGTAAAGAAATGAGGTTGGTATGCTTGTATATGATTTTGGCTTAAGTTCGTTAAGGGCTACTTATGGAAACAGTAAGTGATTCACAGCTATTTAGAAGCCATTCTGATAAATTTTATTCGCAAAACCCGTAGAGCAAGGTATTTCTAGTAAGCTTAATCACGATGAGGCGTAAGCGAGACGTGGTCGAAAAATCACAAACGATATCAGTAACTTCAAGTGGCTATTTGCCTCGTACTATTGCATTTGGCCTAATCAAACTATGGAGTTGGCTTACTCCTCCACTAGTAGCTGTAGCAACATTACTACTCACCATGGCTTTATATGATATTCCTATGAGGGATGCTTATCAGAACCTTGCAGTGATTACTTTCCTGGTCACGTTTTTTATATTTCGTGAAGTTGAATCGGTTAGGCCAAAAGATGATAGTGGCTTTCAATCTAATACTAGTAACCTCTTATTGGCTTGGACCTTAATTGTTGGAGTTTTACTTTTAATTGGTTATGCAACGAAATACTCTCAAGTCTATTCGCGATTAGCGTTGTTTACCTGGTTTACAATTACCCCTTTGCCACTATTACTTTCACTCATAGCGCTTAACCGTCTCAATATTGCTCTGGTACAAAGTACTGGAAATACTCGTAGAGCAGTTGTAGCTGGCGTAACAGAAATAAGCCGTAGGCTGGTAAAACAGTTTGTGCAAGATGAGAATCTCGCGACGGAATTCATAGGTTATTTTGAAGACCGTAACGCAGAACGTATAGGATCATTGGAGCATGGTCGAGTAATTGGAGATCTCAACAGTTTATCTGATTATGTGAGTCAAAATAATATTGATGTGATTTATATTACTTTGCCTATTCGACATCTTGAACGTACTAAAAAGTTACTAGAGAAGCTACATGATACGACTGCATCAATTTATTTTGTGCCAGATATATTTGTATTCGATTTAATTCAAGCTCGTACCTATAATATAAATGGCATCCCCGCTGTGTCATTATGCGAAACACCTTTTGTTGGTTTATCAGGCGTATTAAAACATGTAAGTGATTTTGTGATTGCTAGTTTCGCAGTGGTGTTAACTGCGCCGCTTATGCTTTTGATAGCGTTGGGGATTAAGCTTACTTCTAAAGGACCTATATTTTTTAAACAACGTCGCTATGGTTTAGATGGCCATGAAATCATTGTGTATAAGTTTCGTACCATGCATGTTTCTGAAGATGGTGATGAAATTGCTCAAGCTAAGCGTAATGATCCAAGGGTTACTAAATTCGGGGCTTTTTTAAGAAAATATTCGTTAGATGAGCTTCCGCAGTTTATTAATGTTCTGCAAGGCAGAATGAGCGTAGTAGGGCCACGGCCTCATGCAGTAGCACATAATGAAACATATAGAAAACTTATTAAAGGCTATATGATACGACATAAAGTATTGCCAGGTATAACTGGATTGGCTCAAGTAAGTGGGTTACGTGGAGAAACCAGTAAAGTCGAACACATGAAAGAGAGAATCGAATTAGATCTCGATTATCTTAGACATTGGTCATTACAGTTGGACATCCAAATTATATTTAAAACAATTTTGACAGTGTTAAGTAGCAAAAACGCCTACTAAAAAAGCCATTCCCAATGGTAGAATAAGAGTGTTTTTAACGATCTTATTAACTATTTTAAGCTTCATAAACAGGTTATTGTTAATAAAAATGATTTTAACAAAACTACATCCTGCCTGGTTATTGGGTACAGTATTACTTTTAGCAGTTTTCCGTTTTGTGCCGCATCCACCTAATGCGACACCTGTCGTAGCTATGGCATTATTTGCAGGAGCTGTATTCAGTAGCGTATATATGCATATTTAGTACCACTTGCAGCAATGCTATTTAGTGATTTAGTGTTAGGCTTTCACAGCACAATTTTGTATGTTTATATAGCTGTTATTGCCGCAGTTTTACTCGGTAGTACACTAAAAAAGATATCTGTATTCAGGCTGGGCATAATCACAATTACTGCCTCATTTATTTTTTATCTTATAACTAATTTTGGCGCTTGGCTTCACCATGATATGTATTCACAAAATTGGTCGGGTTTAATACAAGCCTATATCGCTGGGCTACCTTTTTTTCGCAATAGCATAATTGCCAATCTAATGTTTACATATCTGACTTTTTATGACCTTGCGTGGCTAGAGAATGAGTTTTCTTTTCCAAGAATTGCCCAGCATTGAACCAGTCTTACACTTGACCAATTTTTCTTTCAAATAGTTGCAGTTGACAACTACACCAAAAATG
>CBDCUI010000005.1:0-6862 GCA_965222615.1 Gammaproteobacteria bacterium
CTGCCATTTTTTCAACGCCGTATCGTTCCAGTGGCTCAAAGTACCACGAAGGATCTAATTTTCGATCAAACATAATATTCAGTCTGACTCGTGTCTCATTTTCTGAAATTTTTTCAAGTTCAAGATGCGTACCTTTAAAATCAATATAGTTAGATATGTAGCTTGTATCTTTTAAAATTTCTGTCTTCAGGTAATCATCGCCTACATCTGTAATTTTTAATTCTGTATGACCTTCATGAATGTTAGTGAAAAACCATTTCTTGTATCGATAGTAAATTTTGTGAACTGCACCTTTGTCAATATTCCCAGCGTCAACTTTGTATGGCATTGGGAAAATTCTTAGAAACCAATGCCTCTCTTTTTGCAAATCAATTGGCCTACTCATCCTTTCTTTTATTGTTTCAATATCAAATGAAACTACTGTTTCAAAACTCACTGTGTTATTTCTATCAAAGCTTAAATCTCCATGTGTGCCTTCAAATGCAGAAACAAGAACTATGACGGGGAGTAAATGCACATAAGCACTTCCTTTGCCTTTACCTTTTACTTTTCTCCAAACAAGTTCATAAATGAATCCTAATGTCATCACACCAAAATAAATTGGCATAAACATCACTACACACAAGAAACCTTCGAATAAAAGAACAGAACTTCCCAACATCACAATCAATGAACCTCTTGCTACATTCCAATATCCAGTCCACCAATTCTTTTTTGGCTCTTGTCTACTTGTCATTACAGCTAGTATCACTGCAATTAAGAATGGCGCTGCAACATATAACAATGCAGAGTTATGAAAGTTGTATCCAATTAATAAACGTACCGCTAGCGATCCAATTGCGGCTAGAAATAATAGAAATAAAATTGTTTTAGTATTCATTCTTCTCAACCTATTAGTTGCAAATCATCTCTTAAAACTTCAGCTCTCGGAATTCCGATATTGTTTGCGAGATTTAAATGTTTAAGAATTTGAATAAATCGCCAGCCTGGATCGCATTGGCCTTTCTCAATACCAATTTGGGCAGATTCTGGAAATGCATGATGATTGTTATGCCAACATTCCCCATAAGTAGCAACGCCAAGCCCAGGGATATTAGATGCTTGAACATATGCATCTTTAACACGCCATTTACCAGGGCCGGGATTGTGGCAAAAGTACGTTATTGTCCAGTGACCAACTACGCTTACTGATACTCTTACAAATACACCCCATACAACCCAAAACCAGCCTCCAATTAAATAAAGAGGGATGGCTAAAAGAAGTTGGTGGAATCTCCAGGTTTTTTCCATAAATACAAACCATGGATCTTCTGCAATCTCTTTTTCAATGATAATTTTTGGAGGTTTTGCATAGTTAAATTTAGATGTTAACTGCCACCAAAGATCCAGAAAGTAATTTCTTCTGTGGGAAAAAAAGTCATGACATTCATTTTGACGCTGCGCCCAATCCCGTTGGTCATGAATACGAATAACACCAAAAGGCCCTGCCATACCCACTAAAACTCCAACATAAACAAGTATTCGTGACGCCCACTTAGGAGAATCAAAGGTTCTATGAATCAGTAAGCGATGCATACCAACGCTGTGTCCAATAAGGAGAGAAAAGTAAGTTGTCACAACAAATAGAGTGAAAGCACTCCAAGAGAAAGTGATTGGTGCAAGAACAGCTGCTGAAAATATCATTGATAAATTCCAAGCAGCTTTTTTAGAATCTATACTAATAGTTCCTTCATTAGCTGAAGCATGTGTAGCATTAATTCTTAATACTGGTTTCATCATAATGCTTACCTCAATTATTTGTAGCTAATGTTGTCTTAGTGTTATCCAAATCTAAATGCACAGGAAGCATTCTTTGCGTTATGGATTTAAGTTCTTTTCTAAATGGCATGTCTTGAGGAAGTTTTATATTCCAAACTAACCCTAACAGATGCAAAAGTTTTAATACTTTCCAACCAGGATCAACTTGATCTTCATAAATACCTAATAGTGCAGAGCCAGGATAGGCATGATGATTGTTGTGCCAACACTCTCCCATAGTGATCCAACCTGTATATTTAATGTTATATCCTTGAACGGCAGCACCTTCAACTTCCCAATCCCGATGACCTTCGTTATGTGCAAAGTATCCAATTAACCAATGCCCTGTAACGGAAACACTTACGCGACAGCAGATTCCCCAAATTACCCATGAAACACCTCCAAAATAAAAAAGTAGTATTGCCCAAGGTAGTTGTTGCAGCATCCAAGTGCTTTCCATGAATTTATATACTTTGTCATTTGCAATTTGCGTTTCTGGCTCAAATAAAGGTGGATTATCAAGATCTAAATCACAATGTATTTGCCACCATCCATCTTTAAGAAAACTATTTTCATGGCAGAAATAATCATGGCACTCGTTTTGGCGCTGCGCCCAATCACGTATATCGTGTGTTTTCACCATTCCGATTGGCCCTGCCATTCCTACTAATGTTCCTAAGTGAACAAAAATATATTCCATCCACTTAAGGCATTCATAACTGTTATGAATTAATCTTCGATGCATCCCTAATGAATGCCCTAAACAAAGCGTTATTGCTGTGAAAATAACAAATACGATAAAAGCACTGAGTGAGAACGTTAAGTAGCCACCAACTAGTGACGTAACATACATACTTGTAATCCAAATAGATTTTTTAGGTGACCATCTTACTGTTCCATCTAATGGATTCGCTTCATTCGAGTCATTAATTCTTGGTACTTCATTATTTGTATCCATCGTTACACCACCCATTCATTGGTATTAAATTCACGTTTTTTCAAAGGAAAAATCCACATTTGATAAATAGATGTGAACCACATGAATGTCGAAGCTGCTGTATAACCAAAACCACCAACTAAAGTGAACCATGCAAATACTGGAACCCACTTAGTAAGCCACCATGACATCACATCCACAATCAAAAATAAGAAAGGTAGAGAAATTGCAGAAACCTTAAGCCAATTAGGAATCCCAACTGCAAAACTAAAAATTATTCCAACAAAGAAAAAGATAAATGAAATTCCAAATAAATGAATATGTGATACTCGTGTCAATGAACCAATTGACGCACCTTCATCTATTTCACTTACAGATTTAACATTTTCATATTTAGTAAAATCTGGTAGCCCAGGTTCTTCATCATGACAAAAGGCACAATTCTTTTGAAAAATATTATTTATGTTTTCGTTCCAACCTTTTTCTGATGCACCTTCTCTTACCCATTTAATAATTTGTGCTCGATCATGCGATGATGCTTTGTCTTTCATCGAGCCATTTAATTTATTCTCTAATTTGCTATTTTCACGATTGCCATAATAGCTATACACAATGTCATCAACTGAGACACCAAGCTTTCCATCCGCCATGCCATGAGTAAGCAAAATTTGCATCCCTGCCATCAACAACCCCAAACCTATCGCTAATAAATAACCAGTGAAAAGCACACGCACCGATATTGCTAGTGATGGTAGATTCATGTACTCGCCATAATTGGTTTTCATATCCTTCCCTTAAAAATGAGATCTATTAGTTAATAAACTGTGTTCAGTGGAAAGATTAGGGGGTATGCAAGGAAATAACTTCCCGCTTTATAGAGAAGGAATAGAAATAAAATTTATTTTGGAAAACCAGTAAGTTAGGAGCTTACTGGTTTATAAATTAGGAAATTAATTAATCAGAATCTAGGTTTTTTCTGTAATTTCCAGGGGACATTCCGGTAATTTCACGAAATGCTGAGTAGAAGTTGGATTGGGATTTGAACCCATTTGCCAAGCCTATGGATAGCACCGAGGCATCAGGTTCATTAGTAAGCATTTTTTTTGCCTCGGTAACGCGCCTTTCACGTATGAAGCGAGGAAATCCACAATCATAGTGTGTATTGATTAATTCAGATAATTGATGACTGTTTATTTCAAGCATTTCAGCAAGAATGCTTAAACTGAGGTTCTCATTTTGATAAACCCTATCCTCGTTCATTAGTTTTTCTAAAGAAGCACGAACAGATTCAACATCTAAGCCTCCTAAAGTAGATTTGGCGTAAGCAGCTTCTGTAATTTCTACAATATCACTTAGCAATTCAGGAAAGATAATTACCGATGCAGTAACTAATAACATTGCTATTCCTATTGAAGACGCATATGCACCAAAAAAGATTGTATGGTTTATATAAGGCACAGATAAACCAAGTATCAAAGCTAATAAAGCCATTAACGCAAACAATAACCCAAAGAATATTTCAAATTTGAACCGACTGCTCTGAGCACGTAATTGGAAAATAATTCTTGCAATCCAAAATGTATATCCTGTGCCAATTAAAAAAGCGATAACAGGGATAATTTTTAAGGGCAGAAATAAGCCTATAGCTACTGGGACGAAATGCAGAATGTGATAGGTGCTCAGTTTAGAATCTGGGAATAAAACTACGCGGCTGAAGAAATAAAATGTAATCGGAACAAACAGCAATAGATATAAATATCCACGATTGTTGAGTAAATCTACGCCGTTGGAGAAAAATAAATAATGCCAATATTGCAAACCAGATAGAGAAATCAACAAGGCTGCGCAAGAAAGTTTGCCGATAAAATTTTTCCTAATATTTGGAAGAAAAAATAAGTATGCAAATAACAATATTGCAGCGCTGAATATAGAAAACCCCGCTATCAACTGCACGAATGTTGAAGTCATTTTTTTATATTTTTGATATAGATATTAATTTGGTGCATCAATGGTTATCGTTTTTTGTTCTGAATCATAACTAGATACAGGATTCGAATCACCAGATAAAATTTTTAATACAGCTTTCTTGATTTCATCATACGATGGTTCATTTATAAAAAATCCGTAAGTCTCATGTTTTCCATCTGGATAATAGCCATCTAGGTGAAATAGTCTGTCTTTTAGGTCAAGATCACCCAATGAACGCGATATGTCATTGGTGGATTTATATGATCCCAGTGAGATAACTTTATTTGGATTGTTTCCAGAAAATGTATCTTTTGGTTTAAATATATTGAATTTATATCTAACAGCTAGTTCGCCTTCTAATTCAAAAAAATTCATCACATAAACAAGTTCATCCTGAGTCTCTATTTTATCGAGCAAATACAATGATCGCTTTGACAATTCCTCTACTGTGTTAGATTTCCAAAGAGCTGTTAATTGTTCTCTATACTGGTCACGTTGCTTAATTTTATTTTCTATATTTAACAATACAATTAATCTTTGCATTGCCTCCCAGTCTTTAGGATATTTTTGTATTAGTTTTTCATACAGCTCAATCGCAAGAGTACTATTCCCCAGCATTTGTGCAGTGTAGGCTGCATTAAATAATGGACCAGCACTATTGGGATCAACTTCTAATATCTCTACAAATATTTTATGTGCTTTTGTATAATCTTTATTGTTTATTGCCTCTACACCTGTTTGAAACTTTGCTTTTAACTCTGCATCAATCTTTTTTGTTTCAGCAAAAGTATTAAAACAAATCAAGCAACAGCACAAGAAAAATAGAGTGACTTTTAGAAATTTACTCACATATTTCATGATGTGTCCTAAGTTTTAAAATTTAGAGGGGTGTTATGGTTTGTAGACGAACATTTTAAACCATACTCAATAGACATGTATTCACTCAATCATCGACTTCTAAGCTTAATAGAAACAGTAAATTACAATTTACATAGCTCTTGTTTGAAAAATGTCCACCGTATTTCCACCAAAGTATTGATTATCTATACCCAAGTACTATTCAAAATCCCTCTAAAATAGCCATTTAAATCTTCCACTTTTGATTCAGAACCCTTCTGAGCAAATTTTGTGCCCTCTAATCGATTTAATTCAGATTCAATAAACTCATTTAGTACAGTAATCTTTTCATAAGTATCTTTTTCAGTTCCAGATTGTTTACGCTCTAGTAAATCATGTATAGCACTAAGAAGTTCTTTGTCATCGACTAACTTTTCTACTAGTTTGTAAAATTCTGTGGGCACTACGCCATAATCATTCTCTATCCACTGCACTGCTAATAACGGCCTGAGAACATAAAAATATTTTTTCAAACGAACTTGTTCTTTTTGCAAATGCTCTTTATATGTTCTCTTAGCCATACTTAAGTAATGATAGGCGCATAAAACTGGAGAAAAACTTTTCGGAAGTAATTTTCGAAACCCATCTGAAAATTTTTGCTTGTCTTTATAGACAATTGGAGATCCTATCCACTCAATCAAAGGTGGATTAGATTTTCGTAATAATCCAAGCGCCTTCCTTAAATCCCAACCATTAATATCAAGCAAATCATCAATAGGTAATTCAATCACATCTCTTTTAAGTTCAAAGTCAATAGATAGATACCATTCAGGAGGATGGATATAAATAAAACGGACATCGAAATCGCTATCTTGTGAAGCAAATCCCCATGCACGACTACCAGATTCGCATGCATACAAAATAGAAACGTCATGATCTTTTTCAATATTGTCAAGTTTTTGAAGGATTTCTTGTTTTCTTTTCATGATAGTCGTTACTATAAGAATGTCTTAATGGATAAAACGATTCCTAATATTGGTAAAAACAAGAGCCAAATAAAAAATACAGTAGCAATGGCTAAGTTTGCTAAATATGAAGACTCAACTTCCTCATTTTCCCAATCTTCTTCTGCACAAATTACAGAGATAAAGTCCGACTTATATTCAACTTTAGAAGATTTATTTTTCAGAGCTTGATCAATAGATTCTTTAAGTAACAAAAGTCCTTCTTTGTTACCAGCAATACTATCCTCATACCGTTCACTATATATTTTTATCCAGCCTCTTTCATCAGTTTCCATTTTTAATCCTTGATGTTCTTAAA
>CBDCUI010000006.1:0-13469 GCA_965222615.1 Gammaproteobacteria bacterium
TAAAGCGGGATCACTAGCAAGTTTATCTCCCCTTCCCTCTTTTACTACATCTATAAATTGTTGATGGATTTCATCCAGAAGAGTTTGAACATGTTTTTTCTCATAACTACTTTCTGGTAAAAACGGATCAAGCAATGCTTTATGTTCACCTGCTGTCATTAACCTTCGCTCTATTCCTAGCTTGTCTAATGCTTCAACAAAACCAAAACTATCCATGCGCACGCCAATGGAGCCTACTATGCTTGCCTTGTCTGCGTAAATTTTGTCTGCCGCCACTGCAGCAAAAACTCCACCCGATGCGCAGATATCCGCAACTACAGCATACATAGGCTTATCGGGATACAATTCCCTTAAGCGCTTAATCTCTTTATTAATGTAACTTGCCTGCACAGGGCTGCCACCAGGACTATTAATACGCAGAATTACTGCTGCCGATCGATCATTTTCAAATGCTGCACGCAGACCGGAGACCACATTGTCTGCACTGGCGTTTTCACCGTCTGCAATTACCCCCGCTAATTCCACTAGCGCAGTATGCTTACCCGTAGCAGAAGTCATATTGGAAAAATTAAAGCCTAATAAGCTGATCACAAAGATAGTGAGATAAGCAAAGCCGAGCAATTTAAAAAATATCCCCCATTTCCTGGCTCGTCGCTGTTCCTGTAGGCCTGCAGCAGCCAAATTATAAATTGCCTCTCGCTCCCAATTAGTGGATGAACGATCTTCGCTGGATAACTTGTCTAAATTAATCTCTGGATCCATATTTAGCCCTGGTTGTTACTGATTTTGACACTGAACAAGCCGGAATGTTTCAACACAAATTATATCAGACTGCCTATGCTGAAATTCAAGGAAGTTGCCATAATATTTATGTCAATGGTTCATAGGTTTTAAGGATATTTAGCATTCTTTGCATATTATCGTCGATAGGGGCACTAAATTCATAGTGTTGACCACTTTTGGGCAGCTGAAAAGATATCCTAGAAGCATGTAACAACATGCGTTTTATACCGATTTTTTTACATTTACGATTGAAAGAAAAATCACCATATTTTTGATCCCCCACAACTGGATAACCAAGCTGAGCTGCATGTCTGCGAATTTGATGCGTGCGGCCCGTATCTATTTGCACTTGCATAAGCGAGGCATTGTTATAAAGCTCACTAATTGAAAATTTTGTTATTGCGCTTTTTGATTTTGGAATACGATCTCTTTCCTGCAAGTAGTTAGTAAATTCTTGTCTGTCAGCCAAGGGCGTTGTTACGATTTTGTCTCCATGAGGCCATTTACCCTTAAGCACAGCAAAATATTCTTTATGAATTTTATTCGACCGTAATAGCTCATGAAGTTCATTTAACATGGCTCTAGTTTTAGCAATCAAAAGACATCCACTGGTATCACGGTCTAAACGATGCACTAATTCTAAATAAGGTGCTGCTGGACGCAGCTCGCGCAAAATTTCAATCACGCCAAAGGCAACACCCGTTCCTGGATGGACGGCGATACCTGCAGGTTTGTTCAATACTAGAAGTACTTCATCTTCATACAAAATTGAGGCATTTATTTGGTCTTGGATACGTAGCGAGATTTGTAGCTTGTTATCACTCGATTGGGGCAGATACAGTTCAGGAATATTCACTGAATCGTCAATTTGGAGGCGATAAGTTTGCTTTACCCGTTTACCGTTTACTCTAATTTTTCCGATTCGCAATAATTTATAGATGTGGCTCTTGGGCACACCCTTTAAATTGGTGATCAAATAATTGTCGATTCGTTGACCATCCTTGCTGGAATCAATAACTAAGGTTTGGCCATTCATAACTGGCATATGACCTTCCAGCCAATATAGATAAGTAAATGATCATTCAATTTGCTGGACATATAAGAGATTGGTATAGTTATATTGTGTATTATTAAATAGTTACACAATATTCTAGCGTAACACACCAAATTGTGATCCGTTGTTCCTGTTTGGTTAACAAAGATTTACCATATTCCCTGCATTTTTCATTAACAAAATGCAGCGAAGAATTTATAAGTAATATCAAATCATACGAAATACAGTATGTTTAGTTTTTTAAATATCATAATTCAATTTTTCCTTCGTCTACCTACTCTCCTATCAGCAAGAGAATGCCTGATAGAGAAAAATTTACCTTTGGGGATTACTAGTACGTCACGAAGGCTATGGACATTTTACAGAGTTAACTATGAAAAGAATTTTAATCAATGCTACACAGCAAGAGGAATTGCGTGTAGGGATGGTCGACGGTCAGCGATTATACGACCTAGACATCGAATTACCGTCGCGAAACCAAAAGAAAGGCAATATTTACAAGGGTGTAATCACTCGTATTGAACCAAGCCTTGAGGCCGCCTTTGTAAACTATGGCGCAGAACGCCATGGCTTTCTTCCCTTTAAAGAAATTGCACGCAGTTATTTAGATAATAACTCGAACACTGACGATCGTGCTCCTATCAAAGATCTTTTATCCGAAGGGCAACAAATAATCATCCAAGTTGAGCGCGAAGAACGTGGCAATAAAGGCGCAGCACTCACCACATATTTAAGTCTTGCCGGTCGTTATCTTGTTTTAATGCCGAATAATCCTCGAGCTGGTGGGGTTTCTCGCCGTATTGAAGGTGAAGAACGTGAAGAACTACGTAACACCGTTGAACAGCTTGATATACCTAAAGGTATGGGGACCATTGTTCGAACTGCAGGTGTAGGACGAACCGTCGAGGAATTGCAATGGGACCTTAACTATCTGTTACAACTTAATAACGCCATCCTAAAAGCTGCAGATTCTCAAGATGAACCATTTCTCATCTATCAAGAAAGCAATGTAATTATTCGTGCCCTACGTGACCATCTTAGGGATGATATTGGTGAAATTATTATTGACGATGCACGTGTCTTTAATGACGCGAAAAAGTTTGTGGAACAAGTTATGCCCCACAATCTTAAAAAGCTTAATTTATATGAAGATACCGTGCCTCTATTCAATCGCTATCAAATTGAAACCCAAATTGAATCCGCCTTTGAGCGTGAAGTTTCACTGCCATCAGGTGGTTCCGTCGTTATTGACCATACTGAAGCGATGATATCTATTGATATCAACTCTGCCAGAGCCACTAAAGGTAGTGATATCGAAGAAACTGCACTAAACACCAATCTCGAAGCAGCTGATGAAATCGCCAGACAGCTACGTTTACGTGATCTAGGCGGGCTTATCGTTATTGATTTCATTGACATGATGTCAAACAAAAATCAACGTGAGGTAGAAAATCGTCTGCGTGAAGCATTAAAAATTGACCGTGCTCGGGTACAAATAAGCAGAATCTCGCGTTTTGGCCTATTAGAAATGTCGCGCCAAAGATTGCGCCCGTCTCTGAAAGAATCCAGTCAAATTGTATGCCCCCGTTGTACGGGTCATGGCACGATACGCGGTATTGAATCGCTTGCCTTAGCCGTGTTACGCCTGATTGAAGAAGAAGCGATGAAAGAAAAAACCGGCAAAGTAATCGCAAAGTTACCGGTAGATGTAACAAGCTTCTTGTTAAATGAAAAACGTACTGCTATTAGTGAAATCGAAGCGCGACACAAAGTCCAACTTATTATAGTTCCCGACCCTAATCTTGAAACACCTCATTTTTCTGTGGAACGTATACGTGACGATGATAAAGAATTAAGTGACAAATCAAGTTATGACTTGATACCAGCAGAAGAAACCAGTGTGAACTTAACTGCGCACACAACACCTGTTACCGAACAACCTGCGGTGAAATCCATACAAACTACAAGCCCTGCTCCCACACCACAAAAGCCAGCAAGCCCTACAAAACCTGGATTTTTTAGCCGCTTAATTACTTCACTATTTGGAAAAGAAGAACAAACACAGAAGAAAAGAGCTTCACACGCCAACAAATCAAGAGAGCGCTCAAGAAAGTATCAAAACAATAATCGTCAACGTAATCGTTCTGGTGGACAAAGACGAAGAAGTTCGCGTGATAATTCGCGTAACAATAACAGACGCAGAAATGATAACTCGAGAAGACGTGCTAATAATCGAAATTACAACAGTAAACGTAATAATGATAAAGGCGAGCAAACACGCTCAGAATCTAACAACGCAGCTTCACAAACTTCTAGTGTGACTTAACAGATAGATAACGAATCATCAAGAACTGGAGTTAACTTTTAAAGTAATGCTAGTTTTAACCTCGCAATGAGTGCATTGTTTTTATAAACTCTAACAGTTCTCGATTTGCTTCTTCGACGAGATCTAAGACAGTCTCGAAACCTCTTTTACCTCCATAATAAGGATCAGGCACCTCTTTTACTCTAGATCTCCTTAAAAATTCCAATAACAATCTAATTTTCTTTTTATGATTTTCACCACAAATTTCTAGCAAATCTTGCTTGTTATCGTTATCCATTGCGAGAACATAATCGAATCTCTCAAAATCTAAAGTTTCTACTTTTCGTGCTTGTATTCTACTCAAATCATAGCCACGTTTTTTGGCAGCAGCTATCGCTCTCGGATCTGGCATTTCACCAGCATGATATGCATAGGTGCCTGCAGAATCAGCACCGATAACATGTTGTAATGATGCTTCGTGTACAAGCTTTTGAAATACACCTAAAGCTGTTGGCGATCGGCATATGTTTCCCATGCACACAAATAGTACATTCACATCTTTCAGTCTGTTTCTATTTCTGAAATTTTTCAAAATTTTACTATATAATAATTATGATTGGTTATTTCATTAATGCGCGAAGCATTAACCTTCCACAAGTTAGGCCAAGAAACCAAGTAAAAACAACTTTCCAAATCCGAGTGTTCTCTAAATTAAATGCACCATTTAAGTAACTATTAACTTCTTCTTTAGGTAAATTACGTAAATACGACATATCCATAGGTACCAAAATAAATGCAATAATTAAAGCAACAATTAAAAATATAATATGAATTTTAACAAGACGTAGCATGTTAAGTTGCCTGTTAACGATTAAACTGCAGACGTTCTCCGAAAAAAGCAGTGTCTGAAAAAACACCTTTTTCAAACACGAGATTTCCGTTCAAAATAGTTGAATCTATACTAGAGCGAAAACTATAACCTTCAAACGGTGACCAACCACATTTTGCCAAGACATTATCTGAAGTTACTAGGTACGATTTATTAGTATCTACTATCGTCAGATCTGCAAAATATCCTTCTCGAATATAACCCCTATCTACAATAGAAAATCGCTTCGCCACATTATGGCTTGTTTTCTCGACAATTTTTTCAATGCTCAATACATTATCATGATAATGTTCTAATAGAGTCAATAACGCATGCTGAACTAACGGCAAGCCAGCTGGGGATTCCATATAATTTCCATGTTTTTCTTCCAATAAATGTGGTGCATGGTCTGTCGCGATAATATCAATTCGATCATCAACTACTCCTTGCAAAAGACCTTGTTGGTCTTGCAAAGTTTTAATTGCAGGATTGCATTTTATTAAAGAACCTTTAGTTGCATAATCTGCTGCATTAAAAAATAAATGATGGACACAGACCTCAGCAGTTATTGATTTGTCTTCAACATTGCCTTTTTGAAATAGCTCTAATTCACGTGCAGTAGTGAGGTGCAATACATGGAGTTGTGCCTCGTATTGCTTAGCTAAATTTACTGCTTTTAAAGAGGATTGATAACAAGCTTCTTCTGATCGAATGATCGGATGAAATTCAATTGGAATATCATCACCATATTCTTGTTGAAATTTTTTCAAGTTTTGTTCAATTAACGGAGACTCTTCACAATGCGTGATGATAGGAACAGGCGAGTATTGAAAAATTCCTTCTAACACATCATATTGATCCACTAACATGTTACCAGTAGAAGCACCCATGAATACTTTCACACCACAAGCAAGATCTTTAGGTGCGCGTTTGATCACTTCCAAATTATCGTTACTGGCCCCTAAGTAAAAAGCGTAATTAGCTAGTGCTCGCTGATTCGCTGCTTGATACTTTTGTTCTAATAGTTCCAGGCTTAAAGTTGGAGGCTTTACATTCGGCATATCCATAAAGCTTGTGATCCCGCCCGCGATTGCAGCACGAGACTCTGTGACCAAGTCCGCCTTATGTGTCAAACCAGGTTCACGAAAATGCACTTGGTCATCAATCATGCCTGGTAACAAGAATTTCCCATTCGCATCAATAATATTTTTTGCCTGTAGATGTTGTAAATTTTTATCAATTTGAACAATCCGCTTATTTGCTATCACTACGTCTTGTTCGGAGATCGCGTGTTCATTAACAACTGTCGCGTTGATTACTAGTAGGTCATGCATTTTTTTATTTGCGGAATAACTTATTGATATCGAGTAAATTAATATGCTGCCTAGCTATCATACACATAAAAACATGCCTAAACTTAGTGTTGTTTTTTTGTACAATATGTGAAACCCTTAACATTATGCTGATTGTATGAGTTGGATTATGCAATTGTCGTGTAGTCATATAAGTATGGATGCAGGAGCACTACAATGACTAGTAGCCAAAATGGAGCTGATATATTACTTGTTGACGATCGTAGACAGACGATTGATAGACGTTTACAAGTGAATAAGGCTGCGTTCCCACTTATTGATAGCGAGGGGCGTTACATCAAAGCTGATCGAAGAAATTCTCCAGATCGACGTCTTGCGAATATTCAAGTAAAAGAGCTCGCCCTGAATGGGGAAATGTTCGAAAACCTATTTAGCAAATAGCCACAGACCCTATATGCTTAAACGCGATATTGATTAAACCTCTATATAATCCAATATTTGAGTATTTCAACGTAACTCACTAATTTCTAGAAGCTTTCAATTAAGAATGTGAGTTTACTCACACAACACCACGTGTAATTCTAAGATACTGCGTATTCGTAATTAAGTCACAAACTATAATAATAAAGACCAAGGGAACGAATAGGCTATGGATAATCCACTCGAACGTCGCGTCGCTTCTGAGCGACGTAATTCAATACAAGGCGCACAATTTCCGGTAATCACTCGGCAAGGGGTATGTGTGCGTAATGACCGACGTAGATACCCAGATCGACGTATTTCTAATATCGAAGTGGGAGAAAACTTTATAGGCGATGATACATTCGAATTGCTTTTCTCACGATTTTCAAATGCAGAAAAAGCATCATTGTAGTTTCTGAACTAGACGGTATACGGCTATTAGGATCCCGAATCCTACATAAAGACCTAATAAAGCTATAAGCATCAACAAACCGACTTGAGGACTCACTACCCCGGTTCTCACCAAAAGAAATACACTTGCCACCAGCAAAGTGAATAAAGCAACTACAGCTGCAACAATGATTAGCTTTTTATTCTTCATTAATTAGGTTTGATTATAGATTAAATTTAGCACACAGATTTAAATTTTACATTTGCAACACGAGCAATCGTTACTCAATATCGTATTATCGTAATACTCAATATTGCTTAACATCGTTGAATCGTCGAGAATTTCTATATACTATTGCAGCGAGTTTTCTGCCCTTAGCGAGGACTTCTTCTTTCGCTAAATCTTCTTCCATTATCACACGTGCAATTCCAAACACTGGTGAAAACTTACCAATAATCGGTATGGGATCCTGGATTACTTTTGATGTAGGCAGAGACGACAATGCTATTCAAAACTGTATAAAAATATTAAAACATTTTTTTGTCTCAGGAGGCTCACTGATTGATTCATCGCCTATGTATGGTTCATCAGAAGCAGTTATAGGTAAATGCTTAGCACAAATTAGTAATTCAAGCGCTTTGTTTTCAGCAACGAAAGTTTGGACGCCTGGACGTGCAATTGGAATTACGCAAATGAAAGAATCCGAAAAGCTATGGGGATTAAATAATTTCGATCTCATGCAAATTCATAATCTTTTAGATTGGAATTCACATATAAAAACATTACGAGAATGGAAAGATTCTGGACGCATACGTTATCTTGGGGTTACAACCTCTCATGGTCGACGACATGAAGAACTTATCAAGATCATGCAAAATGAACCTTTAGACTTCGTCCAATTTACTTATAACTTAGCAGATCGAGAAGCAGAGAATACGTTACTTCCATTAGCTGCAGATCGTGGCATTGCAGTTATTATCAACCGACCTTTTCGACGTGGCCAACTATTTAACTATGTTAAAAATAAATCCTTACCTAGTTGGGCAATAGAAATAGAATGCAAAAACTGGGCTCAGTATTTCTTAAAATTTATTGTTTCGCACCCTGCAGTGACGATAGCCATTCCAGCAACTTCACGCGTAGACCATATGGATGAAAACATGGGCGCCCTGCTAGGCCCATTACCAGATACCTCCATGAGAAAACAAATGTTGACTTATTTTCAATCAATCTAATTAGTTCGAGGCCGCACAGCGAAACCCAATCGACCCATAAATACTTTTACCGCTAACAGGTGGTTTTACATTTCGAAATGAGCTACGTAATTTTTTTTTATTTTCATCCCAAGAGCCACCACGTACGACTCTTTGTTTGCCTCTTTCCGGCCCTTTAAGATCACCCTTGGCATAGAGATTGCGGATCGCACCTGGTGAATACCAATTCATCGTCCACTCTCCAGCATTTCCGTGCATGTCGTACAAATCTAATTTATTAGGTTCATGACTTCCGATTTCCCAAGTACGATCTTCACCGCAACCATCCGGTTCATTTGGCACTGAACCAAACGTTTTACCGTCATCTAAGATGGCATGAGTGCAATCAACTTCTTGGCCCCAAGGATAACGAGTAGTCGACTCAGCCCGAGCTGCCTTCTCCCACTCAGCCTCATAAGGGAGTCGTTTCCCTTTCCACTCACAATACGCTAACGCTTCATCCCAATCTACGCAATTAGCGGGGTGATTACTACGGGACGATTCGCCTACATTACAATATTTATTGCGCGCATGATCTTTTGGTCGTTTGCATTTACCCGCTTCTATGCATGCAAGATAATCTGCAACGGTTACTTCATATTGATCAATAACAAAATCTGGAACCATCACAGCAATACCGCCTATAGGACCTTCATCATCTCCGCAATCTTTATCTCCAACAGAACAACCCATATTAAATTCACCACCTGGGACCAGAATCATTTTATCTTCCGATGACGTTTCAGCTATGACGAAAGTATTTATTGCAATGTAAAGCAAAAATATCAGGGATAGTACGTACTTAATACGGACAATAATTATAGATTTCATCAAACCGGTCTCATTTTATTATAATTATTATATAGACATATTTGAGACAAGATTGATTGCATTAATTATTTACAATTATTTAAATCGAAGGCGAAAAATCTATAGGAACTACAAATAAAATATATAGCTAGTTTTTATAGCTACAGTTGAAACAAACACAGATAGTTTTGTAAAGGATAAAACTCTCGAATGAGAATATTACGTGAAAAACTGTGGCACAAGTAGACTGAAGCAAATAGACATTATCAGTCGCTTTGCTGCGCTAAAACAAAAAATGACTTAGCAAATAGCTGGCCTAGAGCCTCTGATTAACAACTCAGTTACATACAACACTTCATAATCGCTGAGCGGCTGGTCTACACTTAGTGCATCTGAAATAAATTCATTTGCCTCTGTCCTCACTTCCAGCCCATATTTCTTTTCTATCTGATCCATAGCTGCATTTAATTCACTATCGTTTTCTCTCATGAAATCACCTCGCTAATATTATTAGTCATGTGGTATGTGCCAATGACTAACAATTTTGTTTAAAAAATTATATTTTTAATATAGCAAGGTTTACGAAAACCATTCGTAAACTCATGTGAACTAAAATTGTAATTGTCAGACTTATTCTTTCTACTACCTACATGAATACATAATTTCAATAAAGAGTGATTTTTATCACAAATCAATTGCAACAAATTAATTCTAAATAAATATTGATGTGCTCACAGATTGATATTACAAAATACTTCCATACACACAAATTAGTTAATACTAGGATTACTCGGGATAGCTAATACTGCTTTTTGTATGCGTACATCTTCTATGACGTCTCGCTGTTCTCATATCCTGACGCTCACCAGGTAAACATGTCGAACCATACATGTATATGTGTCCTAGCCGCCAAACTTGATCTAGAAATAATGAGAGATTCTCGAAGCGTGATCGGCGGTAGAAGGCAAAGAGATCCTTTAAAGATATATATTTAATTCTACAAATTATATGTCTATATTCGAACAAAGGAATTCAATTTGAAATCGAAGAAATTCTATATATTGATTTGCAAAAAATACTTATTCGCTATTTCCTATACTCATTTTTGCAAAACTACTATTTACCATCCAACTTGATACATTTTTTATCAACCTATTAGGACCAACAATTTTTAATTTGTTTTCTTTCATTGCCGAATCATAGGTCTTATCACCCATCCATACTTTAACCATGGTGCTAAGATCAGTAATAAACCATACATTTATTTCTTTACCAGGGTCTATAGTACATACATCAACATCTTCATTTTGAATTAAAATCCACCAGTCTTGGAATTTATCAAGATCCATAAATTTAAAATGTATCACAGTCTCATTTTCAACAAGTTTATCTGGGCGTATACTTCTTTCCAGATAAAGCATCAGCAGTTCAACATCCAAATCTTCTTTTTCAATCTGACCACGTGCCCATTTCATACCCCATGAACCCAATGCTTGGATAATAGGCATTACTTCTTCACCAGCTTCAGTCAAATTATATTCGCATCCCCGTTGACCAGAAATTTTCTTTCGTACAACAATACCTTGCTTTTGTAGCTGACGTAGTCTCGTCGATAGAAGTGTCGGTGAAATTCTAGATAAGCCACGTTGAAAATCTTTAAAACGCCGCCCACCCATTAATAACTCACGTAAAATTAGGAATGTCCATTTATCTCCCAAAATCTCTGATGCTTTAGCAACTGGACAAAATTGACAATAATTCATCAATACTTCTTTTTTTAAGCTAACAATATAATCATACAGCTAGCACATACATTTAGTGCTACAAAAAATATAGTAATAGCTCAAATATATTCTTTTACTTAATCCATACAAGATAGTAGTAAAAAAACATCTAAAAAATACAAAATTAGGTCGCTAAAATCAGTATATTTTATATGCTATTTTCATTATTTATCTGCTGCATATGAATAAATACGGCTTGAATAAATTTGCACGCACTACAAATACATTTTCTATCTTCGTGTAATAATTAAATTATAAAAATGACTTACCTTTGATTTTAATTATTCTGCCAAGTCTTATTACAAATCAAAATCCTCAATTTCCATATAAGCTGACTACAATATTTGTACTATAAATAGAGTACTTTAGTAATTACACTCAAGAATAAAGGAAAGTACAACTATTAATATAAGATTAGTAATAGCTTAGCTTCCTATTATAGTTTTATGTTTTGTTACTAAATTCTGATCTAGATCAGTGTTTTTTATAGGCTATGGAACATAGTAGGGTTTGGGTTCTTAATAGAAGAAGAATTTTAATTCTAGATTTCACTAAATCTAACTGATATGGAGTCATATGATATGAAGAAAATGACAGTATCAACCAAGTGGTTGCCAAGCGTGTTGACCTTTGCATTTATAGTATTTGTTTTAGCTGTTGGTATTCAGACTAATGCGATGGCAGATGAGACATGCATGTCTCCCTATATGGCAAAAATTGTGGGCCAGGAAGATTATGTCTATGTCTGGACACTAGGTGTTGAGGACATGGGCGATGAACAGGACAAGCTTGTCACCGTATCGGTTAACCCGGATTCAAAGACCTATGGAAAAGTAGTGAATGTACTCTCTGTAGGGGGGCGTAACGAAGCGCACCATTCTGGTTTAACCGATGATCGTAAATATCTTTTTGCGGGTAGCTTAGACAGCAGTAAAATCTTTGTTTTTGATGTTCATACCAATCCAGGCAAGCCTAAGCTTCATAAAGTCATCACAGACTTTGTTGAGAAGACCGGTGGTATGGTAGGACCACATACGTTATATGCATTGCCGGGGCGAATGATCATTAATGGATTATCAAACAATGTAGACCATGGTGGTCGAACCGGTTTAGCAGAATACACAAACGAAGGTGACTTTATTGCTGCACATTGGAATCCAACAGATGAAGATCTTCGTGGTGCTAAGAAAGGTGGTAAATATGCAGATGGATATGGCTATGACATTCGCGCGTTACCGCGTCGTAACATAATGGTTACAACCTCTTTCACCGGTTGGTCGAACTACATGATGGATTTTGGTCAGATGTTACAAGATGAAGAGGCGATGAAGCGTTTTGGTAACACGGTTGTGGTATGGGATTTACATACACGTAAACCAAAACAAGTACTAGATGTTCCCGGCGCACCTTTAGAAATTCGTTGTGCATGGGGCTCTAACAATAACTGGTGCATAACAAGCACTGCATTAACATCAAAACTTTTTTTAATCTATGAAGATGATGAAGGCATATGGCATTCTAAAGATGTCGCAGATATCGGTGACCCATCCAAAGTACCTTTGCCAGTGGATATTTCCATCACGGCGGATGACCAGGGTCTTTGGGTACAAACGTTCATGGACGGCAAGACGCGTTTCTTTGACATCTCAGATCCCTTTGCACCCAAACAAACCTATGAACGTGTCATTGGTAAGCAAGTGAATATGGTTTCACAAAGTTGGGATGGCAAGCGAAATTACTACACGACTTCTTTGTTGAGTAATTGGGACAAAACCGGCGATTCCGATGAGCAGTTTATGAAGCTATATACTTGGAATGGCAAAAAGCTTGAGCTTGAGTTTGAGGTTGATTTTTATAAATTAAAACTTGGGCGTGCACATCAAATGCGTTTTGGTGCATATTCCTTATATGGCCAAAAACCCAGTGGGAGCAATAAGCTTCTATCGCACTTAGAAGAGTAAGTTGTATATCCTAATTTGATAGGTTAACTAATTAATCTTTGCATAGTGAATTGATGATAATGGTACGCATCTTCCATGATGCGTCCTCTCACTCGCATATCCCTATGCTCGCCCGGCAAATTTGTCGAACCCTCGGGTGCTCACATTCGCTACGCTCATGCGTTGCTAAAGCAACGTCCAAATCGGCTATCCTGCCGATTTGTCAAACCCCCTTCCCCGTGAGTTCAAATCCCTACTGTATAAATAATAAAAGGGCATTTAGCCCTTTTATTATTTATATGGCGGAGAGGGAGGGATTCGAACCCCCGGACCCTTTCGAGTCAACGGTTTTCAAGACCGCCGCATTCGACCACTCTGCCACCTCTCCGATTTACTGATTTTCAGCCTATGTCAGTATCTATCATGCGGTTCCGCCGCCTATTCTTTCATTTAGAATCTGTTCACATCACCCATGATTGTGTCTCATATTCGCGCTTTCATGCGCT
>CBDCUI010000007.1:0-822884 GCA_965222615.1 Gammaproteobacteria bacterium
CGTGTTTCAGTAAACGGTATCGTATCAATCCATACATCTGCAGGTAATTCATCCTCTTCAGGCAACCATGCTTTTACACGATGAGGACCTGCATTATAAGCCGCAGAAGCGAGTGCACGATGGCCATTGAATTTTTTTAACATCTCACTGATATATGTGCTACCGAGGTTGATATTAAAACTTGGCATATATAAATCTTTCCGCGATGGTGTTTTTAACTTGAGTCGTCTAGAAACCTGCTTTGCTGTTGCTGGCATTAATTGCATTAAGCCTCGGGCTCCTACAGGAGATTTCGCTTGTGGATTAAATGCACTTTCACGACGAATGATCCCATATATAAAGGCAGGCTCTAAGTTCCTCCTGGAAGAATATCTATCTACAAGACTATCAAACGGTGTTGGAAATCGAATTGACAAATCACTAAAGTATTTAGCTTTAGCAATAGTACGTATCGCATAATCGTGCCACTGCCATTGATGCGCCAGTGCAGCTGCAATTTGTAACTATCGTTCTGTAAAGCTCTTGGTTACAAAATTCCACTCGCGGCGTGCATCTGCAAATTGATCTACTAATAATAGTTCTCTTGTACGTATGATTGCGGGTAATTTAGCAATTTCTTCAAATTCTTCAAAACTATATTGAACTGGAATATCGTCGATATTATATGGAGTAGCAATTTTATCGGCTGCTAAAAAACCATAATAACTACGTTCAGCCGCAATACTTTGATATATTTCACTAGCATCAGATTGCATGCCTTGCTCTTCAAGTGCACGTGCTTTCCAATATTGCCATTGTTCCTGGGCTTTTTCTTCTTCACTCAACATGGCAATACCACGTAACACTAGATCCCAGTCTTGGCTGCGTATTGCAGAACGTGCACGCCACATCCCTGTTGAGGCATCAACTACTTCTTTGGGCAACTCATACATCCATGTCGTCGCTCTTTTATCGTGGCGATAGGCAGCACGAAGAGCAAGGTTACGCTCAATCTCATCATGTAGATCAGAACCAAAGGCATAGTTTTCACGAATCGTAGCCCAGGCCTCATGTGCTGCAGTCAGGTCCTTTCGTGCATAGCGTTTGAGTCCATGGCGTACAATTTGTCTATTTAAATGGCTGTCTTTCTGTAAAGCACGAGATAAGAGATGTCTTTTAGGGTTGCTGTGAGTTGTTAACCAAAGTTCGGCTTTAGCCTGTTCAGGCTCAGATAACTTCTTAGCGAGGTATTTTGCAAGCCTAGGCCGATTACTTTCCATGGCCAAAGCAAAGCGTTCCCAAATCAATTCATCATTTAAATACTCTTCATCTTCATACCACTTAAACAAAGGATCACATTGTTTTGGTTGAGACTTCCCAACCAGCCAAATATCACGTATTTGAGTAATGTGCTTTTGTATATCGCCCTGACGAATTTTTGCGCGTAAAAAATAACAACGCAGTGCCGTAGAATCGTCTTCTTTATAGTAATTTATAAACTTTTTCCATTTACCTTTCTTTTGCAAATGAACTAACCAAGTGAGTCGCAAGCGATTAGAGAGCGGAGTATCATTATAAATCGTAATAAACTCATTGACTTCAGCGTCGCTTACTCTGGAAAGTCTTGCGATTAAGTCGTCATAAACCAAATAAGGATATAGCGGGTAATTGGTCAGCTCAGCTTTATAAGCACTGAACTGATTGATTTTGTGTTTACTTAAGGCTAAGCGTGCTTGCAGATAATCAACACGTTCTTTCTCCCAAATATCGTGGGTATCTGCATAACTCTGATTCGAGTAGACGATGAACCAGGCAATAAAAATCCAGTTTAGATAAAAAATTTGGAAGTGATTACTGCACAGCGTACACGAGCGCTGTGCAGCTTTTAAAAATAAATTGTTAGAAAGTGGTAGCCTCGTTGTATTTTTCAGAAGCAATACTCTCATTGTGTTGATCAGTTCCTTCATGTAGTCCATTACCATCATGTACTTTCATGGTGCCATCTATCATCGCACCTTGTGCGACAGAAACACTGGTCCCGCTCACATTTCCGAATATTCTAGCACTTCCTCGAATTTCAAGGTTACCTCTTGCAAATACATCGCCCTTAACCGTACCACCAATTATGACGTCATCCGTCCGTATATTGCCTTCCCAAACCGCGGTTGAGGTCAATTCCACTAGGCCTTCTATGTCACTATCGCCATTAACTTGGCCACTTATCACGATTGGACCAGACCCTTTAATGTCGCCGGATATTGTAAATTCCTTACCTAGTATGGCAGCAGGCGCAGAAACTTTGTCTTTTAATTTGCGCATACCCATATTTGTCTCCAAGCATTTTCAATTGAATGTAAAGTATACCTCCAAGCTTCGTAGATCTGGTGTCTCATTAATCTAGTGCCCGACTGATGAGTGAAAAAATGCTATGAGCTGACAATTTACTTAAAATAAAGCTGTGTTTACCGGTAATTTATTAGCAACCCAGCGCGGTAACATCCCTATATGGACAAGATTATCGACATTCTAAATTTGATTTATAACTCACCTCAATACTCGTTTGGTTGGTTAGTCGTTGCATGCTTAGCTACGCTGCCCGCCATAGTAAGTGGTAATCTAGTGCAACATTATTTAGTGAAATTTACTAAAAACGATACGGCCAGAAATTCATTTTATAAACCTCTATTGCTTAATTTAGCAATACTAACCTTATGCGTATGTATCATGGCATATGCTTTTTATTTATATGTATGGACTTAAGTACTTACTTTTTATGAACTACTCTAAAGATTTTAGTCTCCTCACGCTTTTCTTCCACTAGCTTTGATTCTTGAATAGTAGAATAGTGACTGATATCAATATCGTCTTGAATTTTAGAAGCCACAATGGTCGAGTATTTTTCTACGACACCAAACTGTTCTAGCGCATCATTTAATTCTGTCGCACTTAATGCTGAATTAGCTACGAGGTCTTCATATACGATGAGAATACCCATTGGGTTTACCTGGTCCCAAACTTTCTTTAAAAAAGCTTTTCTTGTCGTTGCATCCATCCCAGCTAAACGATTAGATATACAAATAACATCTGACGGCTGCTGAATATCCAACTCAGTGGAGCTTGATGATTGGATTTGATGTCTACTTTCTACATGAGGTGAAAAATAGGCTTTAAAATTATTTTCGCTGACCTCTTGTCCTAGAGTAGTATAGTGTGTAGTGATACCACTCGTAACTGAAATATACGGGCTTAACAGTAGATCCGTTATTAATAATCCGCAATCGTTACTAAAATTGTGTATTGCCACAGAGTTCATGGCGCCATAGTGTTCTAAAATAATACGCTCTACCACTGCACTGTAGGCGTAATTATCCCAAACCTTTTTTACCAAATCTGTATAAATTGCTTTGACTTCATTTTGACTAGTTGACTCAAATAAATTCTGCAACACTAGATTTGCACGTTGTTGATAAAACCATTCGATCGTACTCGGCATGGGTTCAGGCCACTTGCGCCCCACTTTTAAAGACATCACACCATCATTTTCGGCTCTAACATTGCTAAACCCGGTCCAACGTTGACGACTTAAAAAAATATTTTCTAAAAAACTTCTCGACCAATAGCCTTTCTCTTGGGCCTGCCCTTCAGGGTACACTGGCAAAATGATCGATCCATCTGGTTTTAATATTTTTAAGAGCTGCAACAAAAAAGATGCGCCCCAATTATTAGAGAATAACGGTACACTTATGCCGATGTAAATTCGATCTACAAGATTTGGTAGTAGTGGGTAGAAAAAATTCGTTACTCGGCCATCTCCTAATGTATGGCCCAAGCGAGAAGAGCTAGGTGTCATACTATGTATATTTTCATCCGGAAGAATTTGATTATTCTTATCGCGCTCTCCAGAAAAATAGTAATCTAAATCCTCCACAATAAATTCTTCTGATAAATGGAAAGCCACATGCGCCATAATATTTTTTCTTGTGTAGATAATCGTGACGGGATTCTGCTAAAGCTGCTTGCATCTTTCAAGATGCTCAAGTTTTGAGCATGAAACTTTAGCGCGAGTTAACTAGACTATGCTGCTAGTGAATTCTAAGTGTCAAACCGCTCGTATTTCGATTGCTTCGCAGCCCACGAAACCGTCTGGCATTAAAATCAGTAGCAGGACAAAATTCTCGGCGACGAAACGAAGGCCGGTCACCATATTCCTTATTAGATCTATGCAGCCTTCGATGCCTATTAAATTTATTATGTACAAAAAATGGATATGCAACAGTATATCGCTCTTTATTAGGCTCATTTACATAAACCACTTGCGGTGTAGACGGTTGTAGTGCAGCTTTTTGTTTGGCTTTTTCTAACTTAATTTTTTCACGCTCAAGGCGTTCTTGATGCAAACGCATCCATTGATTAGTAATCGAGTAATAATCTTGCTGTGTAGAAGTCGCAGTAGAATAAGTTGATGAAACCTCTATCACCGCAACTTGACCAACCTTTGCATCAGGCGCCTTATCAGAGTAATGCGTGACACCATGCTCATCTACCCATTTATGAATTCCTGTAGCTAATGCAGGCATACAAAAAGCATAAAAAAGAGTCACTAATACGACCGTTATTTTTAAATTCACCATAAGTCTTTGAGTCAAAAAATATCCTGAATGTTCCCTGAACATTTTATAAAATTCACGAATCATTCTATCTTCTGCCAGCCTTGCAAATCGGCTGGTGCTAAGTGCTTTTCCAACAAATCCCACACTGTATAACCGGATTTTTGCTCATACACGGCCTCAGCTGCTTCCTCAGGTGTTGGAAAAGTTCGGGTAGGCATTCCATCCACCCACAGATCCCATAAGCCTAAAGGCTCTTGCTGAATCATGAATGTTGAAACCTCAGTTTCTAATTTATACTTCATGCTAATGATTATAACTTAATATGCTCAAAACATGTCCTCAGCTAACTTTTTTTTCCACGGGTTGTTCCCAGATTATCTTGAAACTAGTGGAGGAACACCTCGACAAATTAGCAAAGTATTATTTGATGTAACTTTTGATAAGGAGTTTCACTCACATTTACTTGCAGATATTTGGCTTGTAGAAAATGATGAAAAAAATGATATTCCGACTTTTGAAGTGCACTATGACTTACCTTTTGAATGCGATGAATTTCCAAAAGCAGTCGTAAACTATTACCAACAAGTAATTGGCCCACAGTCTACGACTATAAGCCATAGTGGCCCAAAAGGTCCCATACCTAATAAAGGTGTTTATCGTGTACAGTGGGAAGTCACGTTAGATGCCGAAAGAAAAGCTAGCTCTTAGCAAAGTGTTAAAACTAAATGCAAAACTTTTTCATTTAAACAAAATTTTTTTGCTCAGACTTGCGTTAGCCTTACTTATTACAATATTAATCGTTATGACTACCTTGTCAGCTACTTCTTCGATAAATCCACCTATTGCGGAGAAAAAACCATATAGTGTGACCCTACATGGTCATCAGCGTATCGATAACTACGCTTGGCTGAAAGATTCCAATTGGCAAAAAGTAATAAAAGACCCCACTCAATTATCAAACGACATTCGCAATTATTTGGAAGCGGAAAATCGCTACCTTGAAACTGTACTAAATGACACCAGCCAGCTACAAAAAGATCTATTCACAGAAATGCGCACCCGCATTAAAGAAGATGATAGCTCAGTACCTCAAAGAGATGGCAACTATTATTATTACGTGCGCTATGAAAAAAATCAGCAATATCCTATCTATTGCCGTTACCGTCATGATAGATCTAATCACGAAGAAATTTTACTCGACACCAATGAAGTAGCAAAAGAATTTAGTTATTTTGATATAGGAGATACAGGACATAGTCCGGATCATCGATATTTTGCCTATAGCGCGGATACAAAAGGCTCTGAGTTTTATTCGCTTTACATTATCGATTTAAAAAATAACAAATACCTACCTGACCAAATTGACAACATACAAAGTGAATTTGTGTGGGCTCAAGATAATCGTACGATTTTTTACACTACGCTCGATGAAAACCATCGTCCAGATAAAGTCTTGCGTCATAAACTAGATTCGGCCGTAGCTCAAGACAGCATTGTTTATCAAGAATCTGACTCCGGATTTTTTGTCTCACTGGATGTAACTGAATCAAACAACTATATCTTAATCTCTGCTCATGATCATGAGACTACTGAAATTCATGTCATAGATGCATTTAATCCTGAACATGATGCAAAACTATTCACTAAAAGAGAAACGGGCGTTGAATACGAAGTTTCTGACCATAAAGAGTTTTTTTACATTGTCACAAATTTAGATGATGCAGAAGACTACAAAATCATGCAGACATCAGTACGCAACACTGCACGCGACAATTGGAAGGATGTATATAGGCCGAAAGCCGGCACCTTATTAAGAGGTATTTATATTTTCAAAAACTATCTGATTCGCTCAGAACGTATCAATGGCTTACCCAAAATTGTCATTGTTGAGATAGACGAACAAACATTAAACAATGAACATAGCATTGAATTCAAAGAAGAAGCATATGAGCTAAATGTTATACCTGGCTATGAGTTTGATACGCAACAATTACGCTTCTCATATACATCTATGACAACTCCCGAACAAATTTACGATTACAATATGCAAACTCGTGAACGAACCTTAAAAAAACAACAAGATGTTCCTAGTGGTCATGATGAAAATAAATATATAACACGCAGACTATTTGCTAAATCGCCTGATGATGAAGAAATTCCTATTTCTTTACTCTATAAAAAAGACACTCCAATCGATGGTAGTGCGCCATTGTTATTATATGCTTATGGTTCTTACGGAAACTCAATCCCAGCGAGCTTCTCAACAAACCGTCTTTCTCTAGTTAATCGTGGATTCATCTTTGCAATCGCACATGTTCGTGGTGGAATGGAAAAAGGCTATGCATGGTATCGCAATGGAAAACGCAAATTCAAAACGAATACTTTTGCAGACTACATTGCCTGTGCCGAATATTTAATTCGTCAAAAATTTTCTGCGCGTGGCAACATTGCGGTGCATGGTGGGTCTGCAGGCGGAATGCTAGTAGGTGCGGTACTTAATATGCAGCCAGAAATATTTAAAGCGGTCATTGCAGATGTACCTTTTGTAGATGTACTCAACACCATGAGCGATGACAGCTTGCCCTTAACTCCACCTGAGTGGCCCGAATGGGGAAACCCACTACTTAATGAGGAAGATTATTTAACCATCCTGAAATACTCACCTTACGATAATGTCACGCCACAGCATTATCCCAACATCCTAGTTACGGCTGGACTTACTGACCCAAGAGTGACCTACTGGGAAGCAGCGAAATGGGTGGCAAAATTACGTGATCAAAAATTAGACAATAATTTATTATTGTTAAAAACAAATATGCAAGCAGGCCATGCCGGTGCCTCAGGACGCTATGATTACTTGAAAGAAATTGCGCTGATGTATGCTTTTTTGTTAAAAGTTTTTAAAATAGCGACTTAACATAAGATCTAGTATCGTATACATAATGATCTGCCAAGTTTTTGGCGCAAAATTTTGGGTTTGACTTACTATTACAAATAAATTACAGGAAGAGAGATGGCTGTGGAAAATTTAGTTCGTCGCGATGCAGACGAAGGCTACATTATTGCCTGGAAAGCAAAATATGATTTTGAAACGGGCAAAATGAAAGATGAAACCATGACTTATGGTGAAGCACGAAAAAAATGCGAAGATTTAAATGCCAAAAACTCTGATAAAACCTATTGGCCAGAAAAAATTAAACCTAAGCCTGAATGGCATATCATTTACTAACGTATTAGTTGCAAAAGTTTAGATTCAAACAACCAGACACAGAAAGACACGAACCTAAGCAGGCCAAGAATCAAGGCTATATATCCTCATCCGCACATCCTCTATGCGCATTACATCACGCTGAGAAGCGCAAGAGCTTTAAGGAAAGCAACAACCTTGATGCGAACTTTCTCACACACATCCATATGCTGAAAAAAGGTAAAGTGTTTATGCCAATATTTAATAAACGTTAAGTTATGCAGTTTGATATTTTTTTAATATCACCTAACACTAATCGGTTGCATCGTCCCTGATGGAACGCTTATTCGCACGTTCTTGTACTCGCCATTATTTGCTTGACGAGCACACAGAAAAGACGGCTGGCAAATGAACAGGGAGGTTCATTTGAGGCAGGCTGAGCAGGATGTGAATCCTGCCGTCCGCCATGTCTTTCTGTGTAGCGAGTGTACCCCGTAAGGGGCAAGGAAATTAGGCTGCATTTTCTTGGTGACTTCTTTGTTGCCACAAAGAAGTCTCTCGCTCTCATTGCAGGAGATATAAAAAATAATCGAAGTATTGGGAGAGCGAAGTAGTTTCCTAGAGGTTGCTAACTGGTTTGCCACGCCACTTCGTGGCTCGCAATTGTATGTGTTATCTAATTCGTTGATAGATTTTGTAGCATGGAAGCGGGAGTTTTGCCATCAATACCTTGATGGGCTCTCGCTTCATTGTAATAAATTAAGTAGGCACTCAGTTCATCTGCAAAGTGTTTTTCTGAGGTAAAGTAAGTACCATCAATCAAATCTTCGTTCAAGGTTCTCCAAAAGCGTTCCACTTTGCCATTGGTTTGTGGACGATAAGGTCTTGTATAGCGATGTTTGATGCCCATCTCTAGTAACATGCGCTCAAAGGCATGTTTGGGTTTTTGTTTCGACTCTTTGACTCCGAACTCCGGTCCATTATCTGTCAGGACTTCTGCAAACTGAATCCCATATTGACTCGATAAATAGTTGAAACAACGCAGCGTAGCAAACATCACCGTTAGACTTTGAATATCCTCGACCACTTGCGCCCAGGCAATACGACTGTAGGCATCCACCACACACACTAAATAGCGACGCTTGGATTCATTGGCAATCATATCCTTACTCAAGTGATGACAGTCTATATGGGCGAGCTCGCCTGCCTTTTCTCGAATAATGCGGCGTTTTTCTTCTTGCATAGCAGGCCTTAATCGGTTCACTCCATGACGTTTGAAGATCTGATAGATACATGATGGCGAGGGCGTATTCTGACCTAATTTCGCTTGTAAGATAAGATGAATCTCATAGCGATTATTGCCTTGCGCACGCGCTTTGAGGACTTGCGCTTCGATCTGCGGACAAGTGCGTCGAGTACGCCATTTCGGCCCACGTTTGGCGGGTAATAAAGAAACCACATTACCACTTTGACGATAGCGTGCGTAGTATTTTAAAAACGTTTGAGGACAAGTACCGTGGGCCGCATAGAAGTCTTTGACCCGGCGATACTGCGGGTGCTGCTTGGCTTTAACTTGTTCGTATTCAGCTATTAGATATTGATATTTCTGAATGTAGTTCTTCTTTAACGTGCTATCTCGACTGTTGATTCGCATGATGGCTTCTCCTCCTGTTCCGAGTTGCTTAGACACTTATCTAAGATTATCGGATGAGTGATTTTCATCAACGATTTACGTAACCTATACAGCAATGACTGAATCAGTTCGCGTCATCCATGACGCGTCTCTTATTCGCATATCCCTATGCTCACGCTATGACTTACGAGCACGGGAAGGCTTTACTTTAGTCAAAATGCAATAGTATTTTAAGGAGAAAGTCTCTCTATCTTCCACGTGCTAGTTGATCCTTTACTGTAAAGCAAACGATCATGTAAACGATTGGGGCGTCCCTGCCAAAACTCAAATAAATAAGGTATAACGCGGTACCCACCCCAATGCTCGGGACATGGTACTTCCTGTTTTTTGTATTGCTGTTCTAAATTTTGGTATGCATTTTCTAACACTGCATAACTTTCTATAACTTGACTTTGCTGTGAAGCAACAGCACCTATTTGACTACCCAATGGCCGACTATGAAAATATTCTTCAGATTCTTTTCGCGATATCTTTTCAACCCCACCGGTTATTCGCACTTGCCGATATAGTTTATCCCACCAAAAATTAAGTGCAGCTTTTTTTGTACTGTGCAAATCTTGCGCTTTTTGGCTATTGTAATTTGTAAAAAAAACAAACCCAGCTTCATCAAACGCCTTTAATAAAACCATACGAGATGATATTTCGCCATTGTCATTAAAAGTAGCTAGATTCATAGCATTTGGCTCAATAAACTCTTCAGCAAGCACCTCATCAAACCATTGTTGAAATTGAACGAAAGGGCTTTTATCCACCGTTTGTTTTTTTAGAATTTTTTCTTGATAGTGTTTTCTAAGATTATTTATATCAATATCCTGACTCATCACATCCTCTATTTAACACTTTTAAACTAGTTTCACTCTATTCTTGGGCGCTATAACCTTTTTCACTTTGTCTAAGTTAACTGCACTCTATTCTTGGACGCTATAATCTTTTTCACCTTGTCTATGTTAACTGCACTCCGGTGCCGCCCAAGCCACAATAGCCACTTGGGTTTTTTGCCAAATATTGCTGGTGATAATCTTCTGCATAATAAAATTCTGGTGCATCAATAATTTCAGTGGTTATTTCACCAAAACCTTTGTTTAATAATGCTTGCTGGTATTGCTCACGCGAAGTTTTCGCATCTTCACATTGATCTTCATTGTATACATAAATACCCGATCGATATTGAGTTCCTATATCATTGCCTTGCCGCATACCTTGCGTAGGATTATGTGATTCCCAAAATAATTTTAATAAGCTTTTAAAATTTACTATGGTTGAGTCAAACACAACCCGTACTACTTCGTTATGCCCCGTTTGACCTGTACATACTTCTTCATAAGTTGGATTCGGCGTGTACCCCCCTGCATAACCTACTGCAGTTGAATAGACACCCTGCAATTGCCAAAATTTATTTTCAGCCCCCCAAAAACACCCCAAACCAAACATTGCTAAGTGCATTTCATTCGGAAAAGGCGGCAATAAAGGATTACCATTTACAAAATGGGAATTTGGTACTGTCATGGCCTGATCACGACCTGCTAGCGCTTCTTCTGGTGAAGGCATGAGGGTTTTCTTGTTCGCGAATAACATTATTGACCCTAATTATTGAGTTTTCACTCATCCTGTTATCTACATCTTAATACCTTATCACATGAACACATCGTCCTTGATGTGACTTTCATTCCTAAATCCCCGCATTTATTAGTTGTTTATACAAGCTCGACTCGCGTTTAAAAAACCCCTCGGTATGAAATGAATCATCAAGTTTAAAAAGCTCATAATCAAAATGGTGACATAGCTCGTGCAAAAATGTGCGCATATAGGTTTTATATGCAACGACTTGCTTGCGCTTTGCAGTGCGCATCCACACAGATATTTCTGCCGTGTCAAGCCGCTTCGAAATTGGCTCATATAATCCATGCAATTCCCCATAATTATTATGTGGGCGGCATGCAAGCACGTTAATTCTCACAGGCGCTATATTCATTTGCCGAGTTATTTTTGTGGCCAGCTTTTGCGTAGCACTTTTTACATGTGATTTCTTAGCATGATCAAGCGCTATTTGTATTTCACCTACAAAAGGTGATAGCTCCGCAATGTTTTGCAATGTGACAACCGTAATTTTATCACTGTTACGATAGATCTTTTTATCACGTGCACGAAGCCTGTTGTAATAAGAATATGGCATACTTGTTGTAAATTTTACTCGCTTAAAGTACGTCTGCAAATCAATTATCAAGATCACTAATTACTATTTAGAATTATTTTTCTATTTAATAAATCTCAGAATTTTTTCTATAACAGTAGCTGCTCCTAGTATACGGCGATGTCCGAGCCCTTCCGTAGCAAACAACTCTGCATTCGTATTCGATGCAATTTCTTCGGCTTCTCTATACGCAACAACTCGGTCTTTGCGATCATGGACTACAAGGGTTGCACCCGAATAGTTTTCAAGAAAGTCAATAACATTCATCGCTGTAATTGGCCTCTGAACTATTCTTTCTATTTTTTCGTGAAAAATATTTACAACTGATTCTGATAGCTTCAGAGTTTGTGCAAATGATAGTACAACATCAGTCAATTTGTTTGGACCGGCGATTAGTATGAGCTTTTTAACTTGCGACAACACTCCTTGACGATAGGCCAAACTCAATGCATATGTACTTACCATAGTGCCAAATGAATGACTAATTAATACATCGATTGGCTCTGAATTTTCTGCAACTTTTAATAATGCTTCGGCATTTGCTTTTAATGTGGTACGACTGCCGGTTGAAGCTCCGTGCGCGGGCGAATCAACCGCGATAATCGTGTGCCCTTGCAAAAGCAATTGCTCAATCAGATTTGAGAAATCAAAGGATTCTCCAGCCCATCCATGCGTGAGTAAAATTGTCAAGCACTCTGATGATTGTTGAGCAGGCGACCATTTAAACGCTGCAATCTTATAGGTGTCACAATCAATATGTGAATGCTGTGCTTGAGCCACAAGTTTGTTTTCATTTAGTGACGGGGATTTTCTTTTGGAAAGTGGTGTACAAAATAATGGCCAAGCAATTTTTACTGCTAGCCGTGGAGACACACATCCAAGAAACTTTAAAAGTAAAGCCAATAACTTCATAGCTATTATTGGATGCCCACTTTAGCAGCAAACAAAAATTAAAGTTGAGCACATCGTGGATGATGCGCTCTTCAGTTACATACTCATACGTTCACGTTTAGGCATTAAGAACCACAAGACAATCGCTACGGCAAATAATGCAGGCACATCTCCTAGTAAGTTGGCGCGCTCGGTTTCATCCACAATGGCTTGCACTAGCATGATTGCTCCATGAACAATACTCGACCAGATGGTGAACCAAATTAGACTTCGATGCTCTAGCGGGTTTTTAGCTGCTATGATCAAAAACACACCAAGTGTTGCATAGATACCCATGATCATTTGCTCATACTCATATTGTCGTGGCGTCCACCCCCAACCATCAGGCCAAATAAACATCATCATGGCGTACACACCGAAAATAAAGAAGACCCCAAGCACGACGAGTACTATTTTTAGATATTTTAGTTTTGCTTCTTCTGTCATCATACCCTCTCTTTTTTATTGTTTTGGGAATATGATCATTATCTCCCACTAGCCTATTTGAAAGCCACAAAATAAACATACTGGCAAGTTGTTAATGCATAGGAATAATGCAATTACCGAATGATGGCAATGCAGTCACGAATTTTATTCGTTAGAGGTCGTTCTGACTAAGGTTTATGGCAAATTGAATATTTCTTGCTGCGACAGATATTGAATAATCATCAAGACGAACCAACCCTTTATCGGTGGCATAGGCCCCGTAGCCACGTAGCATTCCAGCCAAAACAAATTTTCCTTCTTCACAACTAAGCAACCCGCCTCCAGATGCGCCTGAATCAATTCCAGCACTGGTATGGACTGCTTCTGCTTTTTTAAAATTAAAAACGCCTGTAGTGGTATGTTGTTCTTGTGCGCCTGGGAATCCTACTGCCCAAACTTCTTGGCTTTCATGAAGATCTTTTTCACTCAATGAAATAGGAGTTAGGCGATCAGTCCATACTGACAATAGCGCCAAATCCATTTCTTCATCAATTAATAACACGGAAGCAACATAGAGTTTGCCATTCACTACGGCAACTGTATCTGAATAATCTTCTAGTGCGTGGGCCGCAGTAATGACTAAATTATCTGAGACGATCACACCACTTGCATGACTATTCGTTCCACTGACGATTGGTACAATAGAGGCTAAAGCTTGATGAGTAGGCCACTCACAGCTTTGCTCATTTGCAAAGCCTGTTGATGCAAAACAATATAATAACGTTGCTACGATAAGGCGCTTCATCCTGTGCTCCTTATATCCGCACATTTATCATTACTAATAAATATGCGTGTGAAAAACTAAGCTAATGATTATATAAAGGGGAGCAGTAGCTCTCGTTGCTCATCCTATGTAGTCGGAGCGAACCAACAGACCAAACGTAAGTAGAAGTTTTATGACCAGATAACCGGATAAATTAATCTGGTAAATGGAATTACAAAACGTGAATTAGATCTCAGAACAGTTTAATAAAGAATTAAAACAAAACTAACTAATCTTTTACATCGGGTTCAATAAAACACCAACCAATACTAGGTAATTCTTGTTTTAATTTCTCTTCTAATGTGTTTATTTTTTCAATAGCAGCATTCATAGGCAAATCATTTTTCAATTTTATTTTTGCTGCAAGCATAACTTTAGATCCAAATTGAATTGTAATTACATTGAAAAGTTGTTGAATACTTTCTTCTTGGTCGATAATTTGATTTATCTTATTGCGTATATCTGGTTCTGCAGACGTACCGATTAACAACGCTTTAATTCGCCAAGCAACAAATACCGAAACGATAATCAAAACAACACCGATACAAATTGAGCCTACTGCATCATAAAGGGGATTATCTGTTACGACACTTAGCGCAACAAACACGAAAGCTATGATCAGGCCTAGTATTGCAGCATTATCTTCACCGAGAACCACTACCAATTCAGCATTACGTGTATCTTTTAACCATTTGGAAAAAGTTTTATCGCCACGCACGTCATTGATGGCGCTTAAACAGCCCAATAAACTGATTATTTCTATTACGATCGCAGCACCCAACACCAATAATCCAACCCAGGCCTGATTTAGAGCCTCAGGATGTTGTAACTTATGCCAGCCCTCATATATTGAAAAAAGACCGCCTACCGTAAACAATAACACTGCAACAACAAAACTCCAAAAATAACTATTCTTACCGTATCCTAATGGATGTTGTTCATCAGGAGTCTTTTGCGATTGCTTTAAGCCAAAAAATAAAAGTACTTGGTTGCCCGTATCGGCATAGGAGTGTATTGCCTCCGCCAACATACTTCCCGATGCGGTGTAAATAGCAGCTGCGGTCTTGGCGATTGCGATTGCAAGATTTGCCCCAAATGCAAAGAAGATTGCTTTTAATGAAGATGAATGTCCCGAAGCGCTCATAAAACTAGTGGATGAACTTCCAAGACTCAGCCTCTATAAACACACGTTTTACATGATTGAACTCATTTTTAATTTCTTTATCAATTTTAGCTACCACAGATTCCATTTCTTGCGTTTGAATGTCGTCGTTAAATTCCACACTCAGGTTTACTAATATGTATTCTGGCCCCATATGCATAGTTAATACTTCATTTACTCGTTCTACACCTGCAAATGAACTTACTTTGCTCTGAATACCTTTGACAACCTTTTCATCTGCACTCTCACCGATTAATAAGCCTTTGGTTTCATAAGCAAGCAGTATAGCTATCACGGCGAGAATGATTCCAATACCAATAGAAGCGATACCATCATAAACATAGTTACCAGTAAGTTGACTGACCGCTATCCCCACCATTGCAACAATCAGACCCAAAGTGGCAGCCGCATCTTCTAATAAGACTACAAACAACCCTGGATCTTTACCTTTTTGTATTGCTTCCAGATATTTTTTATCGCCTTTGTATTTATTGAACTCTTTTATTGCTATCCAAAAAACAAACATTTCAATTATTAACGCAATACCTAATACTAAATAGTTAACAATTGGGTCAGTAATAACGTGTGGGTGCGTAATGTGCGCTACACCTTTGTAAATTGATAAACCGGAGCCTACAGCAAAAATTAAAATGGCAACGACAAAACACCAGAAATAAATTTCTTTGCCGTGACCAAACGGATATTTTTTGTCTGCAGGTTTTTTTGCCTGTTTTAATCCGAATAGCAATAATACTTGGTTTCCTGTATCCACCACTGAGTGAATACCCTCAGAAAACATGGCAGAACTACCTGTAAATGCAGACGCAGCGAATTTCATAACTGCAATGGCCGCATTACCAATTAAAGCTGCAAAAATTACTTTTTTAGATGATCCCGCCATTTCTTTTAGAAGATGATTAAACTTAATTTTTCGAGAGTATATCTAAAAATAGTAATTTTTTTGCGAGAGCAAGAAAGTACCGCGCGCAGAACCGGAGTGTACAGTTAATACATGAGGATTCGAGCACGGAACTGACGCAGCTATCGCAAAAAAGTGCATTTTTGGAGATGCTCTAGACCTTTTGATAGATTTCAGAACCTGTTTTTTTAAACTCTTTTGCTTTTTCTTGTAAACCTTGTTCAATCGCAATCGGTATTGCCTTAATTCCCTGCTGCTCGGCATACTCTCTTACATCTTGGGTGATTTTCATTGAGCAAAAGTGAGGTCCACACATAGAACAAAAATGCGCCACCTTTGCCGATTCTTTTGGCAAGGTTTCATCATGTAAAGCACGCGCATGTACAGGATCTAAACTCAAATTGAATTGATCTTGCCAGCGGAACTCGAATCGAGCTTTAGAAAGCGCATTGTCGCGTAGCTGTGCACCTGGATGGCCTTTAGCCAAATCTGCAGAATGCGCAGCAATTTTGTAAGCAATTACACCATCGCGCACATCTTGTTTATTAGGTAAACCAAGATGCTCCTTGGGAGTTACATAACACAGCATGGCCGTACCATACCATCCAATATTTGCTGCACCAATCGCTGAAGTAATGTGATCATAGCCAGGTGCAATGTCGGTTACTAGTGGCCCTAGCGTGTAAAAGGGTGCTGCAAAACAATCTTGTAACTCTTTATCAACGTTTTCCTTAATCATTTGCATGGGAATATGACCCGGCCCTTCTATCATTACTTGCACATCATGTTGCCATGCAATTTTAGTCAGTTCCCCTAAGGTTTCTAGTTCGGCAAATTGTGCGGCATCATTGGCATCAGCAATCGAGCCTGGCCGCAGTCCATCACCTAATGAAAAAGCGACATCATAAGCCTGCATAATTTCACAAATATCTTCAAAGTGAGTGTAAAGAAAATTTTCCTGATGATGAGCTAAACACCACTTTGCCATGATCGAACCACCACGCGAAACAATACCTGTTACACGTTCTGCAGTTAATGGTACATAAGCCAATCTTACTCCGGCATGGATAGTAAAATAATCTACCCCTTGTTCGGCTTGTTCAATTAAGGTGTCTTTAAATATTTCCCAACTGAGTTCTTCGGCCTTACCATTTACTTTTTCTAAAGCTTGGTAAATCGGAACGGTACCAATTGGCACAGGTGAATTACGGATGATCCACTCGCGCGTTTCATGAATATTTTTCCCAGTAGATAGATCCATTACGGTGTCACCCCCCCAGCGAACCGCCCACACCATCTTCTCCACTTCTTCTTCTATGGAAGAAGTTACAGCAGAGTTGCCTAGGTTAGTGTTGATCTTGACCAAAAAATTTCTACCGATAATCATCGGTTCGGACTCTGGGTGATTAATATTGTTTGGAATAATTGCACGGCCACTGGCAATCTCGTTGCGTACAAATTCTGGTGTAATTTCTTCAGGTATGTTTGCTCCAAAATGATTACCTGGATGCTGTCTCAATAATTTTTGATAACGTGGATCTTGGCGATGTTGCTGTAGGCGTAGATCTTCACGTATTGCCACGTATTCCATCTCAGGCGTGATGCGACCTCGCTTAGCGTAGTGCATCTGGGTCACGACTTTGCCAGACTTAGCTTTACGAGGTAAATGGTAATGCTGAAAACGTAAATGTTTTGTAAGAGGATCAGTTTGCCTTGCGTAACCAAATTTTGAACTGGGTCCACTTAACTTTAGTGTATCACTACGCTCCTCGATCCATGCTGTTCTTATACGTGGTAACCCTTGTTGTAAATCAACTTTACTATTAGCTTCTGAATATGGGCCTGAAGTATCGTAGATCGTAATGGGAGGATTTTCTTCAACGCCAAAACTGGTCGATGTATTAGAACAAGCTACTTCACGCATCGCTACTCGAAGATCTTTACGCGAACCTTGTACATATATTTTTCGTGATCCCGAGAAAGGCTGTGTAAGGTCTGAAGATAATTGCGCAGACTTATCATGCAAGCTTTTAGCAATTGCGCTCATGTGTAAAATAACCTCATTTATTTAGCCGGCAAGAGCGCAACTGGGTAGGAAAAATCCTGCAGCTTCCCTCCGCCAGCATTATCTGGTTCAGGTTTTAAGGGTAATTCTCAGCCCGATGCATACCTAGTAACTATTAATTATATGCTATGGACTCCCCTAGCTTCAGGTCTGTTATTCTAAAGCAATATAGTTGTTTTTAATACAATGAAATATAACCACTAGAATCTATGACATTAAACGTTGCTATTGTAGGTCCAGGACGCAGTAAACAAGGCACTGGACCATTTATTGCGCGCACCTTTAACGAGCTTGACACAAATATTTGTGGAGTCGTGAGTAGCTCGCTCACGTCTGCAGAAATGGCTGCTCAACAACTTTTTGCGGATTATAAAATTAAATGTAATGCCTATAGCACTCTACAAACACTACTAGATAATAACAAAGTAGACATTGTTGCGATTAGCAGTCCCGCCAGCTCACATCTTGATTATTTAAAGCTTGCCATTGAAAGTAATTGCCACATTTTTTGTGAAAAGCCCCTTTGGTGGCCTAGCAATTACACTAGTGACAGTGATGGTGAATCGATAACAAACCAACACATAGAAAAAGAAACAAGCGACTTAGTACGCCAATGTATGAACAAAAATTTAATTCTGCAACTTAATACACAATGGCCTTACACTTTACCAACTTATTATGAAATTTTTCCTCAACAAGAATCTAAGGCACAAACCGTTAACAGTTTTTCAATGTGGTTAAGTCCACAAAGTACTGGCAGTGATATGATTATTGATGCAATGCCGCATGTGCTTAGTATGCTCTATTCAATTTTAAGTGCTGGAAAGATTGAAAATATTCAATCTAGCCATCAATTAGGAACGGCAAACGAGAATATATCTATCAATTTTGATTACTTGCACGCATTTAATAATACACAAGTAGCAGTATATTTAAATTCCAACGACCAAATCCCAAAACCTGCAGCCTATGCAATTAATAATAATCGAGTCGATAGACATGTCGAACTTTCTAATTACCTGATATCATTATGCACAGCTGATGTGCAAGCACCTGTTATGGACCCATTAGTGTGTTCCATTAAGAACTTTATAAGCTCTATTCACTCTAAGACCTCATCTGATGAGACCGTATTGATAGATGGCATGAAGCATCTCAGCCAAATTTACCAAGCTGTAACGCAAGAAACTGAATAACTAACATGGAAAAAATACATTCTGAAAAGGGTGAAGTGTTAATGACACTCTCACCATTAATTGATTTCACCAAGCTAGATTTTTCAGAAGCTTCTGAATCTGTGGTTACACCTTTACATGTGAAATCAATATCACGCCAAGTGGAAAAACAAACTGAACTTTCTCCTATCCATGACTTTATGGGCAAACTGCGTCAGCCGGAAGTTTTACAAAATTTAAAGGATTATGTGCGTTGGCAAATTGAATGGCGTAATGGCTATGCAAACAACTCACTGACACTTGAAGAGGCGTTAAAGAAGGCTCCGCTTAAAGCCCCTATTTCGATAAATTTAGACGTGACTACCGCGTGCAACTATCGCTGTGATCACTGCGTAGATATGGATATTCTAAATAAGAATATAAATTATGATCATGAATTATTAAAAGACTCATTAACACAATTAGCTAAAAACGGTTTACGCTCTGTAATCATCATTGGTGGCGGTGAGCCTACGGCCTATAAAGGTTTTGAAGATGTCGTTCGCCATTTAAAGGCGTTGAACATTCAGATTGGCGTAGTGACCAACGGCAGCATGATGAAAAAAATCGAAGCTGTTGCCGATGTGCTGCAAGAACGAGATTGGGTACGACTCTCATTAGATTCAGGCACCAATGAAACTTTTCGTGCCATGCATAAACCAGGCAGTAAAAAATGTACCCTAGAGTGGATCTGTGAACATATTCCTGATATTAAAAAAATAAATTCTAAATTTAAAATTGGGTTTAGTTACATCATTGTATGGAAAGACTGCGAAACAAACGACACCAAAATTATTGAAAACATTGATGAAATTCTTACTGCAGCAAAACTAGCCAAACAATATCAGTTTGACTACATATCCTATAAACCTTTTCTAACCCGTGCAGAAACTAATAATGCCGAAATTATCGGCATCGATAAAGAACAAAGCTATGTTGAATCCGTGATGGAAAAAATCCGCAATGATATCAATCTTACAAAAAAACTTGAGAACGATACTTTTGCTGTAATAGAAAGCACAAACTTGCGTGTACTTGAAAACGGTACATACATGAACTACACCACGCAGCCACATAACTGCCATATGCAGTATTTTAGACAGGTAGTAAGTCCACTAGGTATTTTTAACTGTCCGGTATATCGTCATGTTCCCCAAGCATTGCTGGGCGAAAAACATGCTTATGCTACACCAGAAGATTTTAAAGCCACACAAACCAACACTTTGCGACTTATTGAGGCTTTTGATGCCACATCGGAATGCAAAGATGTTACTTGTTTATACAACCATGCTAATTGGTTTATTGAAGATTTAATCAATCATCCAGAGAAGTTGGAATCTTTAGACTCTAATTTTGACCGTAACGACTTTTTTCTTTGAGGAAACTCTGATTTATTTTGATACCTTGTTGAAAAATAAATCTGAACCTCCTTGGTTATTTGGGTGCGCGTTGCATTAAGTTCTTGGCGCTCATATAGACATCATTAACTTCTATATTACGTAAACAGTTGTAATGTCCGTAGCGACACTCTCTTGCCCAACATGGACTACAATCCAGATCCAAGTATTTAATTTCTGCAGCTTTCGTCAAGGGTGGAGTATATTTAGGTGTAATTGCCCCATATAAAGCGACCACGGGAACATTCACCGCTGCCGCAATATGCATTAAGCCAGAATCGTTGGTCACGGCCACTCTAACTAGTGACAATAAATCTATAACTTCTTCTAATGTGGTTTTGCCACATAGGTTCTTTGCCACGCCTTTGGAAACTTTAACGACCTTTTCACCACTTGCATGATCTTTTGTCGATCCGAATACATAAACTTGAAAGCCATCTTGATGGAACAACGTAGCAAGTTGCCCAAAGTATTCAGCCGGCCATTTCTTCGAGGGACCATATTCTGCTCCAGGCATAAATGCTACGCCAGGTTGAGATACATTGAGTTCAAATTTTGCTGCCGCTTGCTGTCGTTTAACTTTGTCTATGGATAATTCAGGAAACCGTATTGTTGGTGTTTGCCTCGAGTCACTTTGTGACAATCCTAAGTTGACAAATTTTTCTACGGCTTTGTAAGTAACTTGTGTATCGAGAGGCCGCATGTCATTTACGAGACCATAGCGCATTTCACCACGGTACGCCGTGCGCACTGGCACCTTAGCGAAAAACGGGATCAATGCAGATTTAAAGGATCGCGGTAAGATAATGGCTTGGTCATATTGACCACGTAACTGTCTTCCCACACGCATGCGTTCACCGAGTTGCAATTTACCATGCAAAAGATCAACTTCTACGATGTCGCGTACTTCTGGCATCCGTGCTAACACGGGAGCAGACCATGCTGGTGCTACTACATCGATACAATTGTCTTGATTGGTATGCTTCAAGGCCATACATAGGCTCTGAACCATGACCATGTCACCCACCCAAGCGGGGCCGATAATAAGTATTTTTTTAGCGTGCAAAAGTAATAAAATAGCTATTATAAATTAGAATATTAGCGATATTTTGACTCAAATAACCATAAAGCTGCAGTTATATGGCCTCACCAAGCAAGATATTGCTATAGTTTGCTTCGCTGTGAGTAAATATCTTCAACTAAACAAGCAATAAAACATAGACATGGATATCGAGCAAGCAAGATTCAACATGGTCGAACAACAAATACGTCCCTGGGATGTACTTGATACAAACGTCTTAAAGATCATTGAAGAAACACCACGTGAATTATTTGTACCAAATGAATATCAGAAACTAGCATTTTCTGATTTGGAAATACCATTGCAACACGATCAGGTAATGATGGCACCAAAAGTAGAGGCACGAATGCTGCAGGCTTTGCAAATAGATCAAACCGATGAAGTATTAGAAGTAGGAACTGGTTCCGGATTTGTTACGGCTTGCTTATCCAAACTTGGGCAACATGTAGATACAATCGAATATTACGCAGATTTGTTGGAGGGTGCACAGTCTATTTTACAACAATTAAATTTATCTAATATCAACTTTACACCTGGTGATGCATTAAAGGATCTAGATTATACGAAACAATATGATGTGATCGCTGTTACGGCATCCATGCCAATCTATATGGATGTCTTTGAAAAGCTGCTAGCGAATAATGGAAGAATGTTTGTAGTAATAGGTAAAGCGCCCGTGATGCAAGCACAGCTTATTACAAAGATTGATGAGTATGGTTTATATAAAACCCAGTTGTTTGAAACCAATCTTATGCCGTTGATTGGATCAAAAGAACCACAAAATTTCCAGATATAATGTTCAAGGAGTATAACCCAAAGAATCTTAAAGATTACTTAGATCGAGCCGATACAAAGCCTGTACTATTAGATGTTAGAGAACCCTGGGAATTTGAGCGTTGTCATATTCCCGATTCGATATTGATGCCGATAAGGCAAATACCTAATGTATTAAATGACTATGACACTGAACAAGAAATCGTAGTTATTTGCCATCATGGGATTCGAAGCCGTGCAGTCGCAGCTTATTTAGCGCAACATGATTTCACGAATGTGATAAACCTAAGCACAGGACTTGACGGCTGGGCTAAACAAGTTGATCCTGCAATGCCTACTTATTAATTCTTAAATATACTATTGCATTAAATAAAACAACTATTCAGACCATGTACAAAGTCTTAATAAAAAGAACTCTACTCTTACATTTACTAAATAGTGTTCTTATATTCTTCTGTGTAAGCCATGCCCAAGCAAATAGCTTAGTAGACGTATATTCTATGGCTAAACAAAGCGATGCAGATATTCAAATTGCCGAATCGAGATATCAAGCTGAGGTATTAGCACGCCCAATTGCACGAGCAAACATTCTCCCGCAAGCCAGTATTACCGCAAGCACCACTGATGTCCGTCAAGAATCTGAAGGGCAAACTTTTGGGGTAGCAGGAAGAGAAGTGAACTTTAATGATCATCGCTATACCTTGAATATTAGCCAGGCCCTTTATCATCATGATTTTTATGTGCAATTACGCCAAGCAAAAAATTCTGTTGCAAGGGCAAAAGTAGACTTAGATGCGGCCCATCAAGAATTAATGGTGCGTACGGCCGATGCCTATTTTAATGTGCTTGCTGCTCAAGACACACTAACTTTTCGAAAATCCGAAAAGGAAGCTATAGAACGACAACTTGAACAGGCCAAAAAACGTTTTGAAGTGGGCCTGATTGCAATTACCGATGTAAAAGAAGCGCAAGCTTCCTATGATCTAGTTACTGCAAGCGAAATTGAAGCGCAAAATGCACTAGAAATTTCCAGAGCTGCACTTGAGGTAATCATTGCGCAGCGATTAGATTTATTACATCCCTTATCTGAGCGTATGGAATTAGTTTCTCCAGACCCAAATAATGCAGAAGATTGGATCAACAAGGCACTGGAACAAAATTTAATCTTATTGTCTAGCGAATACACAACCGACATTGCTAAACAAGAAATTAAATTACAACAATCTCGTCACTATCCCACGCTGGACATCGTCGCATCTCATACAGATACTGATACGGGCGGTTTAAGCGGTTCATTCGAAAGCGAAGATACACGTATCGGTTTACAACTAAATATCCCCCTAGTTGAAGGGGGTCGAACGTATTATCGAACCAAAGAGGCTCGTCATAACGCAGAACTTGCACAGGGCCAACACGAAAAAATTCGTCGCGAAACCATCCAAAATGCACGTGATGCGTATCTAAATGTCATTGCCGGCATTAGTCGTGTTAAAGCTCTAGCCCAAGCACTTGAATCTACCCGGGCTGCCGCAGAAGCGGCTGAGGCTGGGTTCCAAGTAGGGACACGCACTTCCGTCGATGTGTTACTCGCATTACAAGAGACTTTTGCAGCGCAACGGGATTATTCACGCGCCCGTTATGACTATCTGTTAAATACCCTGCGACTTAAGCAAGCAGTAGGCACCTTATCAATTGATGATTTACTACAGATCGATGGTTGGCTAAATTAGCCAACGCCATGTCAACTAAATCAAATTGCACGTCGTTGCGTTATAAATTACTTCTGTTCCTGCTTAGCCCGGTAGTTTTTGGTTATATTGTTTATCGCACTTTTAAAGATGGTGGACGTAACTATTTTTCACAACGCCTGGGCTTCAATTACCCCTCAATATTATCAGAGCCAATATTGATCCATTGTGCATCGGTGGGTGAATTTAACGCCGCCAAACCATTAATACAGGAACTTAACAAACAATATCCAAATACTAGCTTAGTGATATCTACTAATACCCCTACCGCTGCTCAGCTAGTATCAAAACTTCAACTTAACAACGTCTCACATGTCTATTTGCCATTGGACTATTCAGCTACTGTCAACGCCTTCTTAAAAAAAATCAATCCCAAATGCATATTAGTACTAGAAACAGAAATTTGGCCAAATTTATTTTTGTCAGCCGCTCAAAATAAAATTCCGCTAACAATCATCAATGGAAGACTGACTAAAAAATCAATCAAGGCCAGCGCGATGATAAAACAGGATTATGAAGCCGCATTAAAAATGCTTACCGCTGTTCTCGCCAGGTCTGACCTAGACCGCTCTAAGTTTATTGGTATCGGTGCTCACGAAAAGACCACTCACACCGCTGGCAATTTAAAATATGCAACTGCATTCATGAGCAGTACTAACTTAGCGTGCACTACTATTAAACGTCCTTTTGTGTTAGCGGTATCGACACACGATGATGAAGAACAGCAGCTTGCACAACATATAACTGTTCTCAAAAAAAAGAATTACCTACTTGTAATTGCACCTCGTTATCCAGAACGTTGCAAGAAATTACAACAACAATTTCAACAAGAAAAAATCAATGTCGCGTTACGAAGCAATCAAAATGCGGCCGCGGATGACTCAGATATTTATATTATTGACACTTTGGGAGAGTTAGAAATGTATCTCAATGAAGCTGCATTAGTATTTGTAGGCGGGTCACTGATCCCAAGAGGTGGACACAATATACTAGAACCAGCCATTTTCGGTAAATGTACTATTGTAGGCCCACATACTGATAATTTTGCGCTTGAAACCAAAGAGCTATTAGAAGCTAAAGGCATAGTTCAAATAAAGGATACTCATGATTTAGGCGTGAAGTTTGTGCAACTGCTAAATAATGATCGAGAGCGAATACAATACGGATTAAACGCGCGAAAACTTATCGAAAAAAAATCAGCCGTACTAAAAAACTATTTTAAATTTCTAGAACCAATTATTAAAAACACAACTTCTTAGTTACTAATTGTTATATCCTTCTAGCAGTAGAGAATAATCCTTTTCCGAGTAGTTAAACGTTGAATTAGTATTTTTTAACTTTAAAAGTGATCGTTGAAACCTTTCAAGATTACGTTGCCGCCAATTACTAGTTGATTTATCCACTTTAGATTTATCAAAGTCTATTAAAAATATATTATTCTTATCATCGATTAAAATATTATGTGCGTTTAAATCGGCATGATTGATACTGTGATTGTGGAATTTCTGAATAACTAAACCAATTTTATGCCAATATTCCTTCTGTAAAGCATCTTGCTTTAGGAATGAGCTAATAGATTGTGTATTAGGAATGAGTTGGGTCACAATATCAGCTGTATAGGTTAACCCCATTTTTTTTATATGGGCGGCGATAGGAGTTGGTACTGGTAATTGTTTATTAAGCATTAACGATAATAAATCAAGCTCCTCAACGGCTCTGGTATTATGTAATCCTCTCCATACATAAGTATCTTTAGTAAATTTATGAATATGACCTCCTCGATAATAATGACGCAGTACTAGGTCGTACTGATTAAATTTAAATACATAAACAGCTCCCCTGCCATTAGAATCTCGAACGTTTAAATACTTTTGATGCAATAGTGAATTATCGACTAAATACTTTGGATCAAATAAAGAAATAGGAAATGCGGAAAATAATGATTTGTTATGCGCAACAATATCGTTACCATAGTGTTTAAATTCAAAAGAATTCATATACACTGATTTTGCTGTCTATCAATTAAAAGTAATTTATTCAACATGAATAGTCCACCAAAGTCTATTTGTATATTACGCTTATCCGCAATTGGAGATATAACTCACATGGTGCCTGTGGTTCGCACCATACAAAAATATTGGCCTGATACAGAACTTACCTGGATTATTGGGAAAAATGAAGCACGGCTCATAAATGACATTCCTGAGATAGAATTTATAGAAGTTGATAAGTCTAATTTTATTCATAGTTGTAAAAATATAGTCAAAATAATGAAAAATAGAAAATTTGATGCATTGTTATGCGCACAAGTTGCATTACGAGCCAATATCATTAGTGCCTTGATACCGGCCACCCAAAAAATAGGCTATGACAATACCAGATCCAAAGACTTTCATTCATTGTTCATAAAGCAGCACATCAAAACCACACCAAAGCAACATGTGCTCGATAGTTTCTTTAGTTTTATCGAATATATTGGCTTACTTGAACGTGAAATGGTATGGCAATATCACATCCCGAATGAAGCACAAGAATTTGCTAAGCAACATCTATCCGGTGATCAATTTAAGGTAATCATCAGCCCATGTTCGAGCCACCCGTTACGCAACTGGGACACTGAGAGATATGCCGCGGTGGCAGACTATGCAATTGAAACATATGAAGCGCAAGTAATACTTTGTGGTGGACCCTCTGTAATCGAGAGACAAATCGGTACCGCGATAGAACACCAAATGCAAAATTCGGCTACAAATTTGATTGGAAGAGATACTCTAAAAAAATTTCTTGCACTGTTACAGCGGAGCCATGTCTTAATTTCACCTGATTCTGGCCCCGCACACATGGCCACAGGAATGGGTATCCCGGTGATTGGTTTATACGCAGCAAGCAATCCCAAACGTAGCGGCCCCTATTTAAGTCAAAAATGGTGTGTGGACAAGTACGACGATGCGTCACGTTTATTTAGAAACAAACCCGCAAGTGAATTAAAATGGGGAACGAAATTAGAATTTGAAGGCGTGATGGATTTAATAAATGTCAAAGACGTAACCGAAAAATTAGATCAAGTTACACAACAATATTTAAATAAACCTAAAAGTTACTAATATGGAAAATATCAAAGTACCTATTTCACCAGGTGAATTACTAGATAAAATTACTATCTTAGAAATAAAGACAGAAAAAATTCAAGATAAGGAAAAACTACTAAATATTAAATCTGAGTTAGGTTTATTAAATAATGTTTGGGAAAATTCCATTTCGAATAACGAAACCATGCTTCAATTAAAAAAGGAACTCAAATGTAATAACCAGAATTTATGGGATATCGAAGATAAAATCCGTATCAAAGAATCAAAACAAGAATTCGATCAAGAATTTATCGAGTTAGCTCGCTCAGTGTATATTCAAAATGACAAACGCGCAGCAACAAAAAAAGAAATTAACCTTTTGCTTGGATCGCAAATAATCGAGGAAAAATCTTATGCAGATTATTGATTCGTTTTTACTATTCGATTCCGATACCAAAGCGATAACACATACAACATTATAAATAACGCCAATAAACTTTCTTTAACTTCGCCAGCTCGTATATCTAATACGTTTGGAATTTCTATATTTAAGCCCTCATAAATTTTCTCATTCCAACTAACTAGCAAAGAAAACAATGCAGCGGGCAAACACACATAAGTCGGCCAAAGCCAATATGCATTTGAGTTTTTGCTAGGATATTTCTTTGTCAACATCCGAAAAAGCGGCACTAACACACCACCAATCAATGCAGCAAGCGATAACAAAGTTCGAGGAATCTGATCAAAGATCGGACTGGTATTATGCAAATTGGTCTCATTTTGGTCATTAATATTCGACCAAGTTTCGGGCGTACTCCAACCGAAGAAATGTTGGCCCCAACTTATCTCTTCACCGGCAAAATATATACACCCTAATATCAATAGCACCATCCACCATTTAAACCAAGCATGTTTTGAAAAATCATGGGTTTTAATAAAAATCACACTGAAAATAATTGCTATGATTAAATAAATAACCGTTGTCACCTCTACCCATCCAGTTTCCAGATACATAAAGGTATATGCCTTGTCACTAACCGCCCTAGAAATATAAGGTGTTAGTAACATTGCTATCGGAAAAAATAGCCAAATCAATTTATGCAAATCTTTATCCATATAAGTTAATTTTTCCCAAGTCTGCGTTTTTGTTGACCTCGACGTTCCCAATTCTTCAAGCTTCGGTAATCTCTATGAGACTTGTTACGCAGGCCCAATTTAAACCCTAGAGCCATAAATGGGTTGGGCGGATTCATATGTTGTGGCAAAAGATTAAAATCATATAACTTTGGCATCCAATGATCCCCTTGTTTGTTTACTAGGATATTCCCGACACTGATATCCAAATCATGCACATTTACTGACTCTGCAGCGCGAACAATTTCATAGCCAATCTTAAGGACTTCATTTGGAAGATAACCTAACGTGGAAATCAGATTTTTAAGCGTAATTCCTTCCACATACTCCTGCACAAAAGAGTGTGTATAACCACAGCTCTTTGGAAATACTTTTAGCGGAGCTGCAATGTAATTTTGTATAGATTCAATATTATACAAAATAGAATTACGTTTAAACTCAAATTCAGCAATATCAATATTGCATTTGTCACTATATTTTTCAATAAATTCCTTGCGATATATTTTAATGACGACTTCGTGATTTTTATATTTCCCTTTATAGGAAAACGATCGACGGCCTCTACCCAAAAAACTAACAACTTGTATTTCTGGTGGTAAGTTTACAGGCTGCTGTAATTCTTGTTCTAGATCTTTGGCTAGCTGCATTCTTCGATGTATCCGTTAAATGAAATTTAAAAGTGTTTTTTATAAGCAACGTATGCAAAAATGTACCATTAAATCAACCAATGAGAATAATTTAATAAAATTAACATACTAAGCAACTTAATCTGCTTCGTGAAACTCATACCACATTGTAACTGAGAAACCAAACTAGCTGTAACAGTGAACCTACAACAGTACAAACATGGAAAATATTCAGTAAATAAGAGTCTCTCATACCATAGTGCGATTGAGAAATGGATACAAACAGGACAATTTTTAGAACGTGAGCAAGATGATCTACGGCTAAATAAAAAGACCAGAAAACGTAATAAGCTATATTGCTTTCATAGCGAACTCACGAATACAAATCTTGTGATGAAAGTTTCACAAATAAGTAAAGATTACAAATTCTGGAGAAAAGTAGATCTATACATAACCAGTATATTTAAAGACTATAATTACAATAGTTATCATAATAGCATGGAACTGCGTGAAGCAGACATCGATACAATTAAGCCCATAGCATATTGGACATATGAATTCTCTTGGCTGAATCGCAAGAGTTATTTTCTATATGAAAAAATTGAAAGCGATTTAACGGTTACAGAACTTTGCAATAAAATCATTGCAACAAACATCCCTAATAAACGCGAACTAACCGAAGCAATAATCAATCGATGTATTAATATTGTAAAAAAAATCCATGCTGCAAATATTCGACACGATGATCCACACGGCGGCAATATATTAACAAGTCTAGAATTATCGAAGACAAATAAAATTAATGTAGAAGATATAAATAACTCAAGATTCATTTTAATCGACAATGATCGATGCACCAAGGCTACTAGTTCAATACCATTTATAAAACAATTCTTTGATCTTAAATGCTTAACCAGATTTAATGTTTGTGAAATCTCACACCAAGATTTATTACAACGTTATTTAGGTAAAGATTACAAAAAATATTGGCAATATGTTTTAAATTTTTGGTTATCGGGAGGGTTTAATATCAAAAAACGCATCAATTATCTATTTGACCGTTAGGATTTCGATTGACTCATATCATGTGATAAAAACGCGGAATACAATAATGCACTAAGTACAGCAAAAAAAGTCCCCTGAGTATGGGTAGCTATTACTGAATTAACCAAACCACCTACTAATATGGTCACAATCATGCCTTTTGCAATTTGGTTATAAAGTGTAGGCAGTTGATTGCTTATCCTCCACTGCTGGAAAAACAGCAAAAACAATAGCATTAAACCCAATAAACCCAATTGCACCCCAATGTTTACATATTCATTATGAGGATTTTGCGTTAACAAGCTTTTTTTATTTTTAATATTCTGTTCTTGGATATATTCTTTAAACTCTTCTCCAAAACTACCTGTCCCAGTTCCAAAAACTGGGTTTTGTTTAAAACTATCCCAACCGCCTCGAGCCCAAATGATGCGCAATCCCAAGGAAGTTGCATAATTACCCTGTTGCATAAATGCCATATCGTCAAACAGCTCGATAATTCTTGTGCGGGTTATATCACTTGAAAATAAAATGGCTATCACGAAAGCGGGAACGATAATAGATCCGAGAACTGTAATTTTCCAACCCAAGTATTGATAAATCATCAGTAACATTAAGGCGATCCATACCATTTGGCCAGAACGTGACGCAATCATCACCAAGGCGTTGTAACTTGCCAGCAAGGCTAAAAAAATAAATACATAGCGAAAGCGTTTATTGTTGACTGCGTGATGAATAAATAAATATGCTGCAAAAGCCACTAGCATTCCGTGAGCTATGCGACTGCGAAATACGATGTGCTCATCCCCTACAGTTGCATAAGCACCAGAATAAATGCTTTCCGGCGACCAACCCGTTAAGGTTAAATAAGACATCAACATCATCAATGTCACTCCAGATAAAAAGGCCATATAGCCAATTTTTTTCCATTGTGATTGATGAAATGCAGCTAATAATATTGGAATATATAAAAGCTTGCCGTACTTCTCGAGTACCGCGAGAGCATCATCTATTGATGCCGAGGTGTACAACAAGCCTATCACAAACATCATAAATAGACATAATGCAATCAGTGCAACCTTATTTTCAGCAATTAATTGATACTTGAATTTATAATTACCAGCAATAATTGAAAAAATTAAAAATAATGCGAGAAAGATATTTGGAACTGCTGTGGGTAAAACAATGGCAAACAATGCAGCGCAAGCCATTATCTTACTTGTTGATTCAGCAGCTTCAGCTAATTTAGTGTTATGCCATTTCAAGATTATTTACTTAACAAATCGGTAAGCTGCTTTAATACAGATAGTGTTAAGAATTTAGTATCGAATCAATAATTGTAGTCGTTGAGCAACCTTTAATATAGGGAGTGATTACAACCTCACCTCCATATTTACTAACAAGTTCATATTCTGCTAGCTCTTCTTTCTTGTAATCTCCACCTTTAACATATACGTCCGGTTTTAATTCTTTAATTAACCGTAAAGGAGTATCCTCAGAAAACGGTATAATCCAGTCTATACAACTCAACTCTTCTAAAACCGCAATACGATTTTGCAAACTACATATCGGGCGACTATCTCCCTTTAACTTTTTAACTGACATGTCGTCATTGATTGCGACAACTAATCGATCCCCTTTTGATTTTGCTTCTCGTAGACATGCGATGTGTCCCTGATGAATTAAATCAAAACAACCATTTGTAAAGACTATTTTTTCATTATTTTCTTTAGCATCTAACAATGACTGCTTTAATTCACTTAGATCTGCAATGCTCTTGCCTCTACTTGTGAGCATTCTCAAAGCCGCATCTAACTCATTTACTGTTACTGAAACCGTGCCTAACTTACCCACAGAGATACCAGCGCCAAGATTTGCGATTTTAACTGCATCGACAAGCCCATAACCCGCAGACATCGCGGCAGCCAACAAACCAACAACCGTATCACCAGCACCGGTTACATCATAAACTTCTTTGGCTTGAGTAGAAAAATGTCTAGGTTGCTCACCTTGCAAAAAAAGTGACATACCCTTTTCGCTGCGTGTAATTAGCAAGGCATCAAGATTAAGAGCTTGACACATTTTTACGGCTTGCTCCTCTAGTTCATCTTCATTATCACATTCACCCGAAACCTGTATAAATTCAGCATAATTTGGCGTGATAGCCGTTGCATTTTTATATTTTTTAAAATCATCGCCCTTGGGATCAACAATTACCATTTTGTCCTTATCGCGGGCAATTTTGATTATTTTCTCAACTTGATTTACTGCGCCTTTACCATAATCAGATATAACCACCACATCGTGACTCGATATTAGCTCTTTACATAGTTTTATCAACTCAGAAATATCGACCTCGAAATCACTGCTCTCATAATCGAGCCTGAGTAATTGTTGGTTTCGACTTAACACTCGCAACTTGGCAGAAGTTTTACAATTTTTATTCTGGATAATATTAGATTTGATATCGGTTTTACTAAGTAAACTTATTAACTTTGTCGCATATTCATCGTTTCCAACTGCTCCAATTAATGTGGCTGATGCACCAAGAGCACAAATATTCATTGCCACATTTGCCGCACCACCCAAACGCTCTTCTCTATTTTGAATATTAACAATAGGAACAGGTGCTTCAGGTGAAATACGTGCAGTGTCGCCATGCCAATATTGATCTAACATGACATCGCCAATTATTAGAACCTTAGCACTACTGAGGTTACTTAAATTCATTTAACCAAAAAATTAGCAACAGCAAGAGACATGTCAAAATATAGTGTTTATGCAATCAATGTTGTGTAAGTGAGCCACTCATTATCGTAGGTGCGACGACCATAGACAGCATCAAAATACATTTCTTGAAGTTTTGTTGTAATTGGCCCAGGTGTACCTTCGCCAATCATGCGATTGTCAAGTTCACGAATAGGTGTCACTTCGGCAGCCGTTCCAGTAAAAAATGCTTCGTCTGCCGTATATACTTCATCCCGTGTAATTCTCTTTTCTATAACTTCAACATTAACTAAATTTGCAAAAGTGACCAGCGTTTTACGCGTAATACCATCTAAGGCAGAAGTAAGTTCTGGAGTATAAATTTTTCCATCTTTAACAATAAATATGTTTTCCCCACTACCTTCAGCAACAAATCCATCCACATCTAACAATAAGGCTTCATCATATCCATCATGTAAGGCCTCATGTAAGGCAAGCATGGAATTTACGTAATTACCGTTAAGTTTTGCCTTACACATTGCAACATTTACATGGTGACGCGAAAAAGAAGAGGTCTTAACCCGAATTCCTTTCTTGATATTATCTTCGCCCAAATAGGAGCCCCATTCCCAGGCAGCCACAATACAATGCACTTTTAAATTATCCGCTCTCAATCCCATTCCTTCCGAGCCATAAAAACACATTGGTCGCATGTAACCGTAGCTCAAATTATTTTTATTAATTACATCGACTTGCGCCTGATTAATCTCTGCTGGGCTATATGGGATCGACATACCAATAATTTTTGCCGAATTAAATAATCGATTTGTATGATCATGTAGCCGAAATATTGCAGTACCTTGATCGGTTTTATATGCGCGCACACCTTCGAATACGCCTGCACCATAATGCAAAGTATGCGTGAGCACATGGGTATTGGCTTCGCGCCAAGGCACAAATTCACCATCGTACCAAATGAAGCCATCCTTATCCGACATTGACATCTTTATTAATCTCCATTTAGTTGCAATTCAAAGTGCATGTAGACATATATAAGCAACAACTCAGTGTAACAGACTTGTCCAATAATTTTGTACGGCCAGGCGTTCATTTGCAAATACACTCATTTCTACTGTCTCTGTATGCATTTGTAAACTCATTTGATGTAAGTGCTTGCGATATTGGAGATAAATTTTCTTAAGCTCTTCAGCCGTTTTCGCCTCGATGAGCTTGACCTGGCTACAAGCATCTAAAATTCTAACATTGTCGGTGTACGTACAAATTTCATTATATTTATTAGCGTAACTTAATACGTAAAATTGTACGATAAATTCAATATCTACAATTCCACCTTTATCTTTTTTAATATCGAACTTGGTTTTGTCTTTACTGCCATGCTCTAACGATATTTTTTCACGCATTTCCACAATGGAATCTCGCACTTTACTTATCTCCCTTGATTGACAAAGCACATTCTGACGAATACGTCCAAATTCATTCAAAAGCTTTGGGCTATTGGTGACAGGTCGTGCACGTATTAATGCTTGATGCTCCCATAACCAGGCATCGTTTTTTAAATATTTCTCGTAGGAACCAACGGCACTGACAATAGGACCAGATTCGCCATAGGGGCGAAGCCTGACATCCACATCAAATACTTTCCCAGTAGAAGTAACCGTAGATAAAATATGTATTGTGCGTTGCACTAATCGCGTAAAAAATATTTCATTGCTTAATTTTTTTTCGCCATTTGTCTCACAGCTGCTACCCACACTATCATGTAAAAATACTAGATCTAAATCGGAGCCATAGCCCAACTCCAACCCACCCAACTTTCCATATTCGATTATCAGTATTTCGGGCTTAAAAATTTCTCCATCTTTTTCACAAGCTGGTTCTCCATGCTTATCAACCAAATCTTGATAAGCTTGTTTAACTGCACTTTCTATGCATACCTCAGCTAACCAAGACAAATGATCACTAACTCTCATTATTGGGAAAGCTTCAACAATATCTGCTGCCGCTATTTGCAAAACTTGAGCATGCTTAAATTCACGTAAACTCTCCATGTATTTTTCCAAATCGTTACATGAGTTCTGAATTGCAATTTTAAGTTGCTGTCGCATTTCTTCTAAACTTGGAGGTTCATAAGAACTTTCCATGCGCAAAAGCTCATCTAATAACAAAGGATGTGTTGCTATGTATTCTGCAATCCAAGGACTGGCTTCGATCAAATTGAATAACTTTGACAGCTTGGATTGATTCTCCGTCAATAAAGAAACATATGTGGAACGCTGTACAATTTTATTAAGAATTTTTAAAAACCGTCCTAAAACTAAAGCCGGGCTTTCTAAAACAGTTGCTTGTTGAAGCATGATCGGAATGAATTGATCAAGTCTTTGTCTTGCAACTGGAACAAGTTGTTTTACTATTCCATTTAGGGAAAATGAATGTAGCAACTGATAAATTTCCTCAAAATCACCTGTGAACTTTTTCTTTAAAATTTCCATGCTGTACTCTTGATCTTGAATCCGCTGCCACAAGTTCACAAAATCTTCACCATCTAAACTATCGTTCTCAGAATTGTCTTCTTGCAGAAGTGTTTGAAACTCTTTATTTACATTTAACGCATGACATTGGTACTCAGCATAAAAATCATCCCATGTAGCAAACCCCATTAAGTGTGCATAGAGATTTTTTTCTTCTTCATCTTTTGGTAAGGCATGAGTTTGTTGATCTTGTCGAATTTGTAGTCCATTCTCTGCTTTTCTTAAAAATAAATATGCTTTTGTCAAAAGAGTAATAGTTTCACCTGATAATAAATTTGACTCACCTAAAACCTTGAGGGACCTTAAAGTACTTTTATTTTGCAAACGCGCATCTCTGCCCCCATAAATAAGTTGAAACATTTGTACAATAAATTCTATTTCACGTATTCCACCAAATCCAATTTTTAAATTTTCTTCAGATAGGTTTTGGCCCGCCTTTTGATCAACAAGTACTTTCATCTCCCGCAAAGACTGTGTAGCGCCATAATCAAAGTAACGACGATAAACAAATGGGGTTACCTCTTTTAAGAATTGCTCGCCAATTTTTTTATTACCTGCGACAGAACTTGCTTTGATCCAAGCATAACGTTCCCAGTCACGCCCATGAGTTTGAAAATATTGGTCTATAGCTGACAAACTTGGCAATAAAGTGCCTGAATTACCAAACGGCCTCAGTCTAGTATCGACACGAAAAACAAATCCATCTTCAGTTTGTTCAGCGAGTACTTTTATCAACAATTGTACTAGTTTTAAATAAATACCAACTGCTTTGGTATTTTGGTCTTGTGAATAATTAGGATCATCGTGATAAGCAAATACTAAATCAACATCTGAAGAAAAATTGAGCTCACAACCACCGAGTTTACCCAATGCAAAGACAACTACATTTTGCGGTAGTGATTGCTCAAACTCACTTAAACGTGGTTGTGACTTTAATCTTGCAAAACACCAACCCAGTGTTCGATCTATAGCGATTTCGGCAAAATTACTAAGCTCTTTTAATGTTTGCTCAACTGTTGAGTAGCCCTTTATCGCTCGCCATGCAATTCGCGCAAACTCCGCAACCCTTAGTCTTCTCAATATGCGCTGACAATCTTCAATGTTGTGTGCCTTAGCAATTTCTGCATCGATTTTCTGGCTATAGATCTCCGCTTGATAATCAACATACAGATCGTTGTTGAGTAACAGATTTTGTAACCATGTGGGTTGTGATACACACACACGTTTAACAAATGGACTGGCATACCAAATCTCGAAAATTTCGTCCCGATGTGCAATCAAGCCTTGATCCTGGTTTAGGCAAGCAAGGATTTCCTCAAATTCTTGCCTAAATAGAGGTAGTACCTGCTCGGGTAACGCCATTTGCATAGAGTCAAAATGCCTTAAAACCAATTAGTTAATTCACCGATATTGTAACTGACCTAGGTCAACAAGATGCTATAAATGCTAATGAGAATTGCTATCATTTATATTATAATCTAGCTTTATGATCTTTTAAGTCTGGAGGATAGACGTGTGAAACTTTACCCTAGTATTCCGTTACGCTGTGCATACATGGCCTTTTTATACTTGATATGTGCCATCGTCAGTGCCGCAGAAGTCAACGTCTACTCTGCTAGAAAAGAAGACTTAATAAAACCATTGTTGACGCAGTTTGAAACCAGCACAGGTATCAAAGTAAACCTAATTACTGGTAAAGCCGACGCCCTACTGCAACGCATTATCAGCGAAGGTAAAAATAGCCCTGCTGATATTTTAATCACTACGGATGCTGGCCGCTTGTATCGTGCCCAACAAGCAAATGTATTACAAGCCATTCAATCCGAAATTCTTGAAACTACAATTCCTAAACAATATCGTGAACCACAAGGCTATTGGTTTGGGTTGTCGCTCAGAGCACGCCCCATTGTGTATGCTATAGATCGAATTAAACCAGAGCAACTCTCAACCTATGAAGCACTCACCGATTCACAATGGAAAAATAAAATTTGTATTCGTTCCTCAGACAATATCTATAACCAATCTCTAGTTGCCTCATTACTTGCGCATCATGGCGAGGAAAAAGCTCTTAATTGGGCAACAACGTTCGTAACTAATTTTGCACGTCCTCCTCAAGGTGGAGACCGTGATCAAATTAAGGCCGTTGCGGCCGGTCAATGTGATATCGCAATTGTAAACAATTACTATCTAGGAAAAATGCTCACATCAAGCGATGCGTCAGAACATGAAGCTGCTAAACAAGTAAAGCTCTTTTGGCCAAATCAAGATGATCGAGGAACACATGTAAATATTAGCGGTGGTGCTGTTACAACTGCGGCAAAAAATAAAGATTCGGCAATTAAATTATTAGAATTTTTAGCCAGCGATTCTGCACAACAGTGGTATGCAGATACTAATCTTGAATATCCAATTAAGCCTGGGATTCAACCCAGTGAAATTTTAAAATCATGGGGAGAATTTAAGGCCGATACCCTAAGCTTACATCGCTTAGGTGAACTCAATGCTGAAGCTGTGATGATAATGGATCATGCGGCATGGAAATGATATTGAGAACTGATAAAGATGAGCAGCAAAAGCGCCACGCTTATTGAGTCGCCTAATAAATATTTTATTTGGTTACAAAAAACAGATACTGGTTGGCTAGTATGTACATTACTGCTAGCCCTTTTACTCAGTATCCCCGTTATTTCAGTATTGTCTTCCATGTTGCTGCCGACTAGCGAGGTTTGGCAACATTTAAAATCAACGGTACTTTCAAATTATATTTTTAATTCACTACTGTTAGTAGTTGGGGTAAGTATTGGTACACTGGTAATAGGAGTATCCACTGCATGGCTATGCAGTGTATTCGAGTTTACTGGACGTAAAATTTTAAGCTGGGCACTTTTGCTTCCATTAGCATTCCCACCTTACATCATTGCCTATACTTATACCGGCATGCTTGATTTTAGCGGACCGCTACAAACCTATCTTAGAAATACATTTGCCTGGCAATATGGAGATTATTGGTTCCCCCAGGTACGTTCCTTAAGTGGCGCTATATTGATGTTATCTTTAGTGCTGTATCCCTATGTTTACTTGCTGACACGTAACGCTTTTTCCGAACAATCTGCAAGTTTTCGCGAAGCTAGCCATTCACTTGGCGTAAGCCTAGGAAAAACTTTTTTATCCATTGCAATTCCGTTGGCGCGCCCCACTATTGTTGCAGGACTAACACTTGTAACGATGGAAACCCTTGCGGACTACGGAACCGTACAATATTTTGGCATTCCTACATTCACTACCGGTATATTTCGAACTTGGTTTGGGCTTGGCGATCGAATTGCAGCAACACAATTAGCTAGTATTTTATTATTATGCGTATTTGCAGTCATTCTGATTGAGCGTTATTCGCGTAAATCGGCCAAATACCAACATCTAAATCATTCAAATAAAACTTGGAGATATCCTTTATCTGGCACGAAATCATTGCTCGCTTTAGTATTTTGTAGCGCTCCAATCATATTTGGATTTATCATCCCTGCAATTCAGTTAAGTGTGTGGAGTATTCAAACAGCGCCAAATATCATTGATAGCTCTTTCTTCACACTAATTTTTAACACTATTCTATTGGCGATAATCGTTGCATTGATTGTAATTATGGCCGCTGCTTTTCTCGCATATGGGAAACGCGTAAGCACTCATTATTTAATACCTTATACTGTAAACATCAGCGCCATGGGTTATGCAGTACCTGGAATTATTATTGCAGTTGGCGTGTTACTACCCTTTGCTTGGTTAGATAATACAATCGATGCCTGGTTGCAAAATAATTTTGGGATTTCTAGTGGTTTACTTTTTACCGGAACATTAGCCGCATTAGTCTTTGCTCATGTAGTGCGTTTTTTGGCCATTGGACTTAACTCAGTAGAAGCTAGCCTGACTAAAATTCACCGCAACATTGATGATGCGGCCCAATTACTAGGCCAAGGGACGTTTGACCGATTTAGAAACATCCATTTGCCGCTAATTTATACTGGCATACTCACCGCTGGACTATTTGTTTTTGTTGAAGTGATAAAAGAATTACCTGCCACACTTGTATTACGACCTTTTAATTTTAATACCCTCGCTGTGCGTACTTATGAACTCGCCTCTGATGAACGTTTAGCAGATTCTGCCTGTAGTGCGCTGTTTATCGTAGCAGTAGGTATTCTTCCAATACTGATTTTAAATCGCTCTATCAGTAATCGTGGAGATCGATATGGCACTTAGGTTGGATGTGAGAAATGTAAGTGTGGCGCTACAAAACAAAGAAATTGTAAAAAACGTCTCCTTGCAGTTAGAACCTGGTCAAATTACCTCAATTTTAGGCCCTAGCGGGTGCGGCAAAACCACCCTATTACGTGCTCTAGCTGGCTTTCAGTCAATATCTAATGGCGAAATCTTTGTACATGAAAAATTATTAAATAACAGCACATATAAACTAGTACCAGAAAAACGCAATATAGGAATGATGTTTCAAGACCTTGCGCTGTTTCCTCACTTAACTGTAGAACAAAATATTCGTTTTGGTCTTAAGTCTTTAACCAAGCAAGAACAAATTGCAAGAATTCAACACGTTATTGAACTCACAGATCTAAACAAACAAGAACATAAATACCCACATCAACTATCAGGCGGCCAACAACAACGTGTGGCTTTAGCACGTGCATTAGCTCCCAAACCTGAAATTCTGCTGCTTGATGAACCATTTTCTAGCTTAGACCCTGATTTGCGTGAACAGGTCGCTACCGAAGTACGCAAAATTCTTAAACATGAAAATGTCACTGCAATACTGGTTACACACGACCAACATGAGGCCTTTGCTTTGGCAGATGATATTGGAGTCATGGTAGATGGGAAAATCGCGCAATGGGATAGTGCTTACAATATTTACCATAAACCAAAAACGAGATTCGTTGCAGATTTCGTTGGACTCGGGACGATGATACCTGCCAAAGTTATCGATGCATCAACTGTAGAAACCGAATTTGGTCAAGTGAATGGAGTCATAAATTCAGATTTTAAGACTGGGGAAGAAGTGGATTTATTAGTACGACCCGATGATATTCCACATGATGACAGTAGCCCCATTACCGCATTGGTGGAAGAGAAGCGTTTTCGAGGAGCTGAGTTTCTCTATAAGTTGCGCTTGCGAAGTGGCAACTTTGTACAGTGTTATGCACCGAGCCACCATAACCACCAGTTAGGGGAACCGATTGGCATAAAGCTCGATTTAGAGCATTTGGTCATATTTCCCAAAAACAGATAGATATCAAAGATTAAATTTAGACCACTTGGCCAATTCCCTAAAAGCCAATCGAAAAAGCTGAATTGAGAAACAGAAAATAGCTTAATTCGGGATAAGATCGTGGGGTATACCCAAAATCCCGCTACAGGGCTGCATAGCATGAGCTCAAAGCGAGAATCCAAAATTAGACTTGACCTTCATGACATAAACCCCAACAATATTAAGGTAGGATATCGACAATCTTTGGTGATTCCAGGGATTGTGGTGATACATGGATGCATCACCCACACATATGAGTAAGTTCATATGTGTAGTGAGAAAAAAGAAAATTCAATTTTCTTTTTTTTGTCTTTGAAAAAGTCAGGACGGCTTTTTTCAGGGTATTTCTAAACTAGAGGAGCCAAGCATGAGAATTAGTAAAGCCTTAGTCTATGTATTAATGCTGTCTTTTACATTTATGCAAACCGCACCCGCCATTGCGGGGATCGTAGGCACAGACAGATTTTTATCCGAACAATCCATTCAACAAGATCGTGAAAATCTTCGTTCTTTGATGACACGGGATGAAGTGCGTTCACTATTACAACAAAACGGTCTTACTGTTGAACAAGCGCAGCAACGTGTTGATTCGTTAACCGATTCAGAAGTGCGACAACTGGCTCAGAAATTTGAAGAACTACCTGCAGCTGGCGATGCGGCAGTGGTTATTTTAGTTATTGCTTTAGTCGTAATAATTCTAGAGCTGGCAGGAATCACAGATATCTTTACTGGTATTTAAAGTGTCTTGTAAATTAATGCTGGGAAAACATTTATTACTGTGTTTACTATCGGTTTCGCTTGCCTTTTTACAGATATCCCCTGCTTACGCGGGCATTGTCGGCACTGAAAAATCATTTGCCGAATATTCAGCGCAACATGATCGTCAAGTTTTACGCGACCTTATGGCACGCGATGAGGCACGTGAATTACTAGCCACTAATGGCTTAACTGTCGAACAAGCTCAACAAAGAGTAAATGCATTAACGGACAGTGAAGCACGTCAACTTGCAGAAAAATTCGATGAACAGCCAGCTGGTGGAATTTTGGTAGCCTTGCTGATTATTTTCCTCGTATTTATAATTCTAGAAATGGCAGGAGTAACCGACGTATTTACTGGAATTTGATTTTAACTAAGAAACTTACTTGTTTAGCAAATGCCCGCACTTGTGCGGGCATTTTTTTCTTTTGGCTTATACTTTTTGCCTGTGCAACCCCGCAAACCAAGCAATTAATGCTACAAAAACCACAAGATCTACCTGATCAAGCATTAATTTCCGAGGTTCCTTTTTACCCACAAGAACAATTTCATTGTGGACCCGCCACTTTAGCGATGGCAATGAATTTTTATGGCGACACCTTATCTGCTGAAGAAATTGCTAAAGACGTGTTTACTCCTAACTTGAAAGGCAGCCTTCAAGTTGAAATGAAAGCAGCAGTTCGCAAACGCGGTATGTTGGCTTATGAACTAACACCAGAACTAGTGTATCTGCTCGCCGAAGTATCTGTAGGACATCCAGTTATAGTTTTGCAGAATCTGTCTATAAAATGGTATCCAATTTGGCATTACGCTCTTGTAATTGGCTACAATTTAAAGCGAAATACTTTAATTTTACACACCGGGAAAAATTCTAACTATGAAGTTGCGATAGGTACATTCGAACTGACCTGGCAACGAGCAAACAATTGGGCATTAGTCATACTACCCAGTGATACTTTACCTAACGATCGCAATCTTATAAATGTATTACAAGCCGCTGTTGATCTGGAAGAAGTGGGACAAATTGAACATGCGAATCGTGCCTATCAAGCAATAATTAAACGATGGCCAGAAAGTTTCGTCGCCTTAATGGGTGTAGCGAATACCCACCTACTCTTAAAACAACCAGAACAAGCAACGAAAAGTTACCTACGTGCAGCGGAGCTGAAACCTAATGAATCCGATATCTACAATAACCTTGCTTACAGTCTACTTGCGCAATCCTGTTACAACGCGGCACTCAACTCAGTGCGCTGTGCCATTGCTCTACAGCCGAGCAATCTCGAATACCAAAGTTCACTCAAAGAGATCACCGCTTTCGATGACAAGAATGATGAAAAAAATTGCCCCATCTTCAAATGTTCAAAACAAAAGTAATCACTTTAGGCTGACAGCATAATCAGAATCCATCTAAACTAGGCAGTTTGGTAATAAGCAGTTATGGTGTAGACGTGGCTAAGCAAACAAGAAAATTCTCATCTATGGTTGTCGATGGTATCGAACGAGCACCTAGTCGAGCCATGTTGCGTGCGGTTGGCTTTAAAGACGATGACTTCAGCAAACCCCAAATTGGCATCGCATCAACCTGGAGCATGGTCACGCCATGCAATATGCATATTGATACACTAGCCGATGAAGCCGCACTAGGTGTAAATCAAGCAGGCGGTAAAGCGGTAGTCTTTAATACCATCACCATTTCCGATGGTATCTCGATGGGTACCGAAGGTATGAAATACTCATTGGTTTCACGTGAGGTAATTGCCGATTCGATAGAAACCGTTGTCGGCTGCGAAGGTTTTGACGGCATTGTTGCCATTGGTGGATGCGATAAAAATATGCCTGGCTGTTTGATTGCCCTAGCAAGGCTGAATCGACCCGCGGTGTTTGTATATGGCGGTACCATCCTGCCGGGAAGCTATAAAAATAAAAAAGTCGATGTCATCTCCGTATTTGAAGCCGTTGGTCAACACGCGCAACAGTTGTTATCAGACGATGATTTAAAACGAGTGGAATCTACTGCCATACCCGGTCCTGGCTCTTGTGGTGGTATGTATACTGCGAATACGATGGCATCTGCAATTGAAGCACTGGGGATGAGTTTGCCAAATAGTTCGGCCCAAAATGCAATTTCAAAAGATAAAAAACAAGATTGCCTAGCTGCAGGACAAGCAGTGATAAAACTAATCGAAAAAGATATATGCCCTAAAGACATCATGACGAAAAAGGCGTTCCAAAATGCTATTACAGTCGTGACGGCCTTAGGTGGATCTACTAATGCGGTTTTACACTTACTCGCCATGGCACATGCCATCGGAATAAAACTTAATATAGATGAATTTACTCGAATAGGAAAAAAAGTACCGGTGCTGGCTGATTTACGCCCAAGTGGCAAATATATGATGTCAGAACTGATCGAAATCGGTGGCATACAACCCTTGATGCGTATGTTATTGGATAGAGGTTTATTACATGGCGATTGTCTAACCGTTACTGGTAAATCATTAAAACAAAATTTGCGTGGGATTAAGCACTATCCGAAAACACAAAATATCGTTCACGATTTCAATGACCCAATTAAAAAAGATGGACACTTAGTTGTGTTATATGGAAACCTCGCCCCTGAAGGAGCAGTGGCCAAAATCTCTGGCAAAGAAGGTTTGCGTTTTACTGGTAAAGCACGTGTGTTTGCATCGGAAGAAAAAGCTTTAGAAAAAATTTTGGATGGCGGAATAAAAAAAGGCGATGTCATCGTCATTCGTTATGAAGGACCGAAAGGGGGACCAGGCATGCGCGAAATGTTATCGCCTACCTCGGCCATTATGGGTAAAGGTTTAGGTAAAGATGTAGCATTAATCACGGATGGTCGCTTTTCGGGTGGCAGCCATGGATTTGTGGTAGGACATATCACCCCTGAGGCGGCAATTGGAGGACCCTTAGGTTTAATAAAAAATGGTGATCAAATAACCATCGATGCCGAAAAACGTGAGATTAACGTTAAGCTCACTAAACAAGAACTCAAGCAACGCAAAAAGAAGTGGCGTCCACCAAAACCACGTTATAAGCATGGTGTTTTGGCAAAGTATGCACAACAAGTATCCTCAGCTTCTTTGGGCGCAGTAACTGACTTATAAATAAACTATTAAAAGCATAAATTGTCGGCCTATCCTAAATAGTTTAGGATGGCCTCGCTTGATAATTACTACTTAAGTATTACCACTAAAAACAACGAAAAATTTCCCTGAAGGAGTTGTCGATGGCGACATTACTATCCCCTGAAGAACTAGAAGCCATAATGGAACGTAAAAACAAGATGCGTCGTGAGGCCTATGACCGTCGTAATGCACAAGAAGATAAAGATGAGCTCAGTGCACGTGCTTGCGAGAAGTTTATGGCACTACCTGAATATCAAAATGCCAACGTAGCAATGTGGTATATCGATTGCAGATCCGAAACACGTACTAAACCCCACCTATTAGAAGAAGTCGCTAAAGGCGAGAAAAAAATTATCGTTCCTTATTGCACCGAAGACGAAAATGGTGAAAACAAGCTAGGTCTTTGGTGGATGGAAAGCTTAGAGGAAATGGTAGTAGGTAAATGGAATATTCTGGAGCCGCCAAAAGAACTGTGGGGCAACCCTGAAAAAGAGGTCGAGGCCGAAGAGCTCGACATCATCATGGTTCCTGGTGTCGGCTTTGATCGAAAAGGCGGACGTATGGGCAACGGACAGGGTTACTATGATCGTTTACTTGAAAAGGCACGACCGGATTGTCCTTTAATAGCATTATGCTATGAATCACAGTTGTTTGATGAGATTCTAGTCGCACCACATGATGTCTACATGGATAAAGTTATCACTGAAGATGCAGTCTATGATGGCATAGGCCGAGGATAATCGCTTATGGCTGCAAAAATTGATGACACTTATGCAGAGGCGTTTAAAAGTTTATATACAGAATTTTTAATCACTGCACGCGATCGCAAATGGCTAGACCATGCTGTGAACGCAGCAACTGGGAATGCCTCAAGTTCAATTTTATGTGACTGCGAAGCAGGCATGGATCGTTATGTAGGCCCTGGTGGAGATGAGAGTTTTACAACACCAGATGGTCGCCCTGGTGCAATTGTGCAGTTACATGTTCCTCGTTTTCGTAAAGATCGCGTAGAAGCCCTAGAACGTTCGGCATTAGTTCGTATTAGTCAAAATGTATTAACCTGCCCAACTGCTTCTTGCTTTAATTTGATCGATTCAGAAGAGTATTATCACATGGGCCGTAAAGTAGCTTACTTTGGCAACGGCTATCAAAAACGCATTGAACGCTTTGGTCGCAAGATGTGGTGGATTCCGATTCTTGGTGGTGAATTTATTTTAGATCGTCGCTTGGGTTACGCAGACGGCCTCATGGGTGGCAATTTATGGTTCTTTGGTGACAGTGTCGATTCCGCATTATTGGCTGCAGAAAAAGGGGTGGAAGCGATACTACCAATGCCGGGGGTCATAACCACCTTTCCAGGTGGCATTGCGGGCAGTGGTTCCAAGGCCGGCAGTAATTACGACTTCACGATTGCCAGCACTTACGAAAAATTTTGTCCTTTACTGCAAGATGATCCAACGGTAGAAGCAGGACTGCCTGAAGGTGTTAACTGTGTAATGGAGATCATTATGAATGGTCAAGGTATGCAACCTATTGTCGATGCCACCCAAGCAGCAATCAAAGCTTCTGTAGACACTCCGGGCTTAATTATGATCTCTGCGGGTAATTATGGTGGGCGTTTGGGGAAATCCTTTATCTACCTAGATCCCTCCAAACAACCTACAGCTTAAGAAGCTCTGAGTTTATTCTTCTACTTCGTTAAAAAAGTATTTCGAAATGCTCATGTACTTAGTATGTACACTGCGCTTTCGAAATATTTTTTGCCTCGTATAAGACGCTCATGTTATTGAGTAACATGAGCTAATAAATCAGAACTCCCTTTAATTTGTTATGACTTCGGAATTTGAAAAAACATCTGGTGGGGCCATCTTGATGGATGGAAAAGCTGTCGCTGAAGTACTGCAAACTAGAGTAGCCAACAAATTAGCACAGTCTCCCAACTCCAAAGTAACTCTTGCAACAGTATTAATTGGTAACGACCCTGCTAGTAATCTTTATGTAGAAATGAAGCAACGTCGTGCAACTGCGGTCGGTATACAGTCTAAGCATATACAACTATCTAGCGATGTATCCATGCCTCAAGCATCTGAAGAAGTCTTAACACTGGTTGAAAATCCCCATGTACATGGAATTCTGATTCAGTTACCACTTCCTCCTCAACTCGATACTCACAAGATTATTGATTTGCTCCCAGCTGAAAAAGATGTGGATGGCTTAAGTAACAACAATCTTGGCAAGTTATTACGTGGAGAACCTGGACTAGTACCCTGTACACCCTTAGGGGTAATGTGTTTATTGGAGCACTATAATATTCCTACTGCTGGCCAACGAGCGGTGGTAATTGGCCGCTCCACATTAGTAGGACTACCACAAGTATTATTATTGGCACGCAAAGGAATCGATGCGACCGTTACGCTAGCGCATTCACGCAGTGGTGATTTAGTGGAAATTACAAAATCAGCAGACATCATTATTGCTGCAGCTGGCATGGCTCGTTTAGTTACCAAGAAACATGTCAAGCCTGGCGCCACCGTAATTGATGTTGGGGTAACACGTACCGATGACGGTATTCAAGGTGATGTAGATTTTGATCAAGTACAATCCACTGCAGGCGCCATCACTCCCATGCCGGGCGGTACAGGACCGATGACCGTAGCATGTTTATTGGAAAACACATTGCATGCAGCCAAGTTGCAAAATGCGCTCTAAGATAAGTGCATTAACCCGGTTAAGTGCGATTTATTACCCTATAATATCCATCACGTAATATGCAAATTGCTTGAGCCGACTATAGGGCTTATGGCAAGATGCTGAACTTTTCGCGCAACTGTGTTGCTTGCGAATGTGGCAGCTCCGGCCGCTGATATAAAAACTGTGATAATAATCGGGGCTCATTCACTTTTTTAATTTTTAATAAAATTCAATAAAAGGGTTCACGTTATGCCTGGAGAAAAATTATCATTCCCTGGAAGAAATTATTTATTCGCGCCTGGTCCTACTCATATTCCTCAGGCAGTTCAAAACGCTATGATCTGCCCACAAGAAGATCACCGTGCTCCTGATTTTCCACAACTCGTTAAACCCTTACTCAAAGACGTTAAAAAAATATTTAAAACCACAAAAGGAACATGTTTTTTGTTCCCCGCAACGGGAACCGCTGGTTGGGAGGTTGCCTTAGCAAATACCATGTCTCCTGGCGACAAAATTCTGACTACACGTTTTGGACAATTTAGTCATTTATGGTACGACCTGTCTTGCCGCATCGGTTTAGATGTACAACTTGTGGAGACACCATGGGGCGAAGGTGTACCCATCGACAAATTTAAAAAGATTTTACAAGCCGACAAAAAACATCAAATTAAAGCAGTAGTCGTTTGTCATAATGAAACGGCCACGGGTGTAACTAGCGATATCGCTGCATTAGGTAAAATGCTGAAACAAATTAAGCACCCTGCACTACTCATGGTTGATGGCGTAAGCTCTATCGCTAGTATCGATTTTCGTATGGATCAGTGGGGAGTCGATGTGGCAGTGAGTGGTTCTCAAAAAGGATTCATGCTTCCTGCGGGCATGGCCATACTTGCATTTAGCCCTCGCGCAATGAATGCTCGCAAAAAAGCGAAATGCGCGCGTTGTTTTCTCGATATTCAAGATCATATTAATGCCAATAAAGATGGCTACTTTCCTTACACACCTTCTGTACCCATGTTACGTGGACTGCGTGCAGCACTTGATTTGCTGATGGACGAAGGTCTGGAGAATGTATTTAAACGGCACCATCGCTTGGCCGAAGGTGTGCGTAAAGCAGTCAAGGCATGGGGTATGAAACCTTGTGCCAGAGCGCCTAAATGGTATTCCGATACGGTTACCGCAATTATGGTTCCATCTAGTGTCAATGCTGCGGAAGTTATCCATATTGCTTACCATCGCTACAATATTTCACTCGGCGCAGGTTTATCCAAAGTTGCTGGCAAAGTGTTTCGCATTGGTCACTTAGGTGATAATAACGAAGCACGCATGATGGCAGTATTGGGCTCGGTTGAAATGGCGATGAACGATGCCGGCATGAAAATTAAACCTGGTAGTGGAGTAGCAGCGGCAGAAGAATATTATCGTAAGACTGCCAAAAAGATTAAAAAGTTTGGAGCTACTCAAGCACCGCGTGAAGCACGTACCGCTACTAAAAAGAAAAGAGCAAAAAGAAAATAAATTGAATAACTAAAACACGGGAGGCTATGATTTATTAGCCATGTAAACATGGCGACTTAGACGAGGCAAAAAATGTTGAGACAAATCTGCTGGGAGCAGATTTGGGAAGCTCTGCTAGCCGCAGGCCGAGTACCAGGAAGGTACGAGTCAAAGCGGAGTTTACACGCTAGTTTGCGGCTTTGCCGCCCCGCATTTTGAAACATTTTTTAACGAAGTATAAGAATAAATCAGAGCTTCCATATAACATTCACTAAAATTTAGGTAGAAGCTTATGAGTTTTACTCAATACAAACCCGCACAACTCCGCGTACAACGTTGCGAATTGGCTGTTCCCGGATCGAATCCTAAAATGATGGAAAAAGCAGTCACATGTGCTGCGGATTATGTTTTTCTAGATTTGGAAGACGCCGTCGCACCGGACGATAAAGTCCAAGCACGAAAAAATGTAATTGCTGCGCTAAAAGAACATGACTGGAAAGGTAACGGCAAAACTGTATCCGTGCGTATCAATGGATTAGATACCCATTATATGTACCGCGATGTGGTAGACGTGGTCGAACAAGCCGGCGATAAACTAGATACCATCTTGATTCCAAAAGTAGGTACAACCGGGGATGTGTATATGGTAGATGCCATGGTGACCCAGATTGAAGAAGCCATGGGACTCAACAATAAAATTGGCTTGGAGGCGTTGATTGAAACGGCATTAGGCATGGCTAATGTGGAAGCCATTGCCACTTCAAGTCCACGTATGGAGGCCATGCATTTTGGTGTGGCGGATTATGCTGCAAGTAATCGTGCCCGTACGGTGAATATCGGTGGTCTAAATCCCGATTACCCAGGCGATCAATGGCATGCGGCGATTTCGCGCATGACTGTGGCTTGCCGTGCCTATGGATTACGCCCTATTGATGGCCCGTTTGGCGATTTCAATGACCCTGATGGTTATTTACTAGCCGCTCGACGTGCTGCCGCCCTTGGCTGTGAAGGTAAATGGGCCATTCACCCAAAACAAATCGAACTGGCTAACGAGGTATTCTCACCTCCTGAAGCAGAAGTAACCAAGGCAAAAAGAATCCTTGAGGAGCTAGAAAAGGCAGCCAAAGAAGGTAAAGGTGCTGCCTCTTTAGATGGAAAAATGATCGATGCGGCTTCGGCCCGAATGGCTGAAAATGTGGTTCGAGCTGCCGATGCGATTGCCGCAAAATCTTAAGTTATAGCGCTAATGCTGAGCTAGAACAGATAACGCAGTTAATATTGCTTATTTTTTAAGCAATTATCCAACAAGAGGGTTTGTCGAGAGGCGACCGAATAGGCTATAAAAGGCCCTCGGTCCGACACATAAACTTCGACCGACGCTGATAAGAATAAATCATTTTCTCGGGAGGGAATTAAGTGGATATCCATGAGTATCAAGCGAAAGAGCTATTGTCTGAATTTGGAGTGGGCATTGCGCCAGGGGGGCTAGCTTACAGCCCTGAACAAGCCGTTTACCGTGCTAAAGAAATTGGTGGCAATAAATGGGCAGTGAAGGCCCAAATTCATTCTGGTGCACGCGGCAAAGCCGGCGGTATTAAACTTTGCACCAATGATGAAGAAATTTGGCAAGCTGCAGATGAACTACTGGGCAAACGTCTGGTCACTCATCAGACCGGCCCTACAGGAAAAGTGGTTTATCGTCTATACGTTGAACAAGCAACCGATATAGAGAATGAAATTTATTTAGCACTTGTCCTTGACCGTAATAAACAACGGGTTGTGATTGTTACATCTTCTGAAGGTGGCATGGATATTGAAGAAGTTGCCGCAACCAAGCCTGATTCCATTCACCGGCTAGAAGTTGAGCCAGCAGTGGGCTTACGCGATTTTCAAGCACGCGAACTCGCTTTCGCGCTTGGTATTAAACCTGAATTAATTAGCCAAGCCGTGCATTGTATTAAAGGTGCGTATCGCGCATTTCGTGATTTAGACGCCACCATGGTTGAGATTAATCCTTTAGTCATTACTAAAGACAATCATGTCTTAGCTTTAGATGCAAAAATGGGTTTTGATGATAATGCCTTATTCCGTCGCCCTAATATCTCTGAATTACGTGATAAATCTCAAGAAGATCCGCGCGAAACGGCTGCATCCGATCGTGGCTTAAGTTACGTGGGCTTGGATGGCGACATCGGCTGCATGATTAATGGTGCCGGCTTGGCGATGGCTACCATGGATATGATCAAACACAAAGGTGGTGAGCCCGCAAACTTTTTAGATATTGGTGGTGGTGCATCTCCAGATCGAGTTACCAAGGCATTTAAATTAGTGCTCGATGATGAAAACGTTAAAGCCATGCTAGTAAATATCTTCGCAGGTATTAATCGTTGTGATTGGATTGCTGAAGGCGTAATACAAGCCTTCGGTAAACTAGATGTGAAGGTTCCGGTGGTAGTGCGCCTTTCTGGAACCAATGTCGAAAAAGGCATGCAAATGCTAAAAGACAGTGGTTACCCCATTATTACGGCTGATACGTTAGCAGAAGCGGCAGAAAAAGTAGTCGGTGAACGTAACCGCGTTGTCGGCTCATAAAGTTTAGAAGAACTGTCGCAGATAAAGTAAAAGTAAGAAAATTGCGCGCGTAAATTTCTAGGAGAATTCACACATGACAATAATGATTGATGAAAATACTAAAGTTTTAGTACAAGGTTTTACAGGGAAAATCGGAACCTTCCATGCCGAAGAAATGCTTGAGTATGGTACTAAAGTTGTTGGTGGGGTAACGCCAGGCAAGGGTGGACAAACGCATATGGATTTACCTGTATTCAATACTATGAAAGAGGCCGTTGCGGAAACCGGAGCGGATGCCAGTATTGTATTTGTACCTGCGGCATTTGCTGCAGATGGTGTTATGGAAGCTGCGGATGCGGGAATTAAGACCTGTGTATGCATCACTGATGGTATCCCTGCACAAGACATGATGCGTGTGAAACGTTATATGTTCCGTTATAAAAGAGAAGATCGTATGCGCCTTACCGGACCCAACTGCGCCGGATCAATTAGTCCAGGAAAATGTTTACTCGGAATCATGCCCGGTCATATTTATATGCAAGGAAATGTGGGTGTCGTTGCCCGCTCCGGGACACTCGGTTATGAAGGGGCTTCGCAGATGAAAGCCGCAGGAATTGGTATCACTACCAGCATTGGTATTGGTGGCGACCCGATTAATGGCTCGTCACATCGCGACATACTGGAGTTATTTGAAGCCGATCCTGAAACTAAAGCCGTTTTAATGATTGGTGAAATCGGCGGCCCTCAAGAAGCGGAAGCTGCTGAATACTTTAAGCATCACATGAGCAAACCGTTAGTTGCTTACATTGCTGGCCTCACAGCACCGAAAGGTCGCCGTATGGGGCATGCGGGTGCAATTGTTTCTGGTAAAGGTGAAAGTGCAGCAGAAAAAGTGGAAATGTTAAAAGAGGCCGGCGTGACCGTTGCCCCTAATCCATCTGAATTAGGCTCAACCATGGAACGAGTAATGAAAGAAGTTGCTTAGGCGATAATTAGATCTAGGAGATAACAAAAATGAGCAAGCTAAAAGTCATCGTCTCACGAGCCTGGCCTAAGGAGGTTGAAGCAACATTAAAAGAAAAGTATGACGTGCAACTTAATGAAAATGACGTTGCTATGACTAAAGATGAAATGAAAAATGCTTTAGGAAATTGTGATGCTTTTCTACCGACTGTAACTGATCCAGTGGATGCAGAAGTATTAAGTGCGGAACCCTTACGTGCAAAATTTATCGGTAATTTTGGAGTTGGTTTTAACCACATCGATTTAGATGCTGCGAAAGCACGAGGTCTTACTGTTACCAACACACCAGAAGTACTAACTGACTGCACTGCAGATATTGCAATGACCTTATTGCTAACTGCTGCACGCCGTACTAGCGAAGGTGAACGTCATTTACGTTCAAATTCATGGACGGGTTGGCGACCTACCCATATGTTAGCAACTAAAGTCACCGGTAAGACATTAGGACTTATTGGAATGGGGCGTATTGCTCAGGCCATGGCGCAACGCGCGCATTTTGGATTTGGAATGAAAATAATTTTTTCGGATCCATACCCTCCTCCCGCCGAAGTAATTAAAAAGTTTAATGCGCAACAATGTGATTCCATTGATGAAGTACTGGCTAACTCAGATTTTGTTTCCATTCATTGCCCTGGCGGCAAGGACACCTACCACTTATTAAGTGAAGAAAATCTTGCCAAAATGAAATCTACTGCTTTTTTAATAAATTCAGCTCGCGGCGATGTCGTTGACAACGAGGCCTTAATTGACGCACTTAAGAACGGGGTAATCGCCGGTGCAGGTTTAGATGTATTTGAAGGTGAGCCAAACTTGGATGAACGCTTTATTGAGCTTGAAAATGCTGTGTTACTGCCGCATCTTGGAAGTGCCTCAACTGAAACTCGTGTGGCCATGGGAAATCGAGTGTTGGAGAACCTAGCAGCATTTGAAGCAGGCGAAACCCCAAGAGACAAACTCGTTTAAGCCCAGAAATGGGCTAAATATGCTCGTTTCGGGCATTCCAAAACTGCCTTACTCCCCCTATGATGGAAGGGGTCCAGTTATGGGCTCCTTCACACTACTCGACTAAAATTTAATTAGACTATCGATAATATGAATGACTCTTCTCCACTTTCTTGGACACAACTGACTAGAGTTGCTACGGGTCGCACAATCATCGATCCGTCTGCTAGTTATGAAGACGGCCTCGTAGAGCTTCTTTATCAGCAATTTTTAAGTGTTATCCGCACTCGTCAACCGGATATCGAGGCGTACTTGGAAGATGAGAAAGATATTCGTGACGTTACTGAATCACAAGCTTTATATGTACTTGAAGCTTATGGAATCTGGTATCAGCTTCTTAGCATTGCCGAACAAAACGCAATGGTGCAGCAACGACGCCAAATTGAAAAAGAATACAGTCGCGATCGTGTACCAGGTACATTTGCTTATACTTTTTCTACGGCGGCACAACGTGGCACTCAAGCACAAGAAATTCAAAAAATTCTGAACTATAGCTTCATTTGTCCAGTAATCACTGCACATCCAACCGAAGCCAAGCGTGTAACCGTTTTAGAAATTCACCGCCGCATTTATGTTTTACTCAAACAACTAGAGCTTGAGCGTTGGACACCACGAGAACGTGACGACTTAGCACATGAATTGCGTAACGAAATCGACCTGCTTTGGTTAACCGGTGAAATCCGTCTGGAAAAACCCACGGTTGCACAAGAAGTAGCCTGGGGATTACATTTCTTTACCGAATCACTATTTGATGGCGTAATGCAACTCTATGCGAGATTTGACCGAGCCTTAGAACAAGCTTATCCACATTTCGACTTTGAAGTACCACCACTATTTCGCTTTGGCACATGGATTGGTGGTGACCGTGACGGGAACCCAAACGTCACAGCCAAAGTTACTGCCTCTGCTATCCATGCTAACGCGAAGGCTTGCATAAAACGCTATCGGCAAAATATTTATGAGCTTGGTGCAAAATTAAGCATTGCCAGTCACTCAGTTACTATTCCTGAAAATTTTATGCAGGCATTGCAAAAGAAATTAGAATTCCATAGCAAAGCAGAAACATTTTCAAAACGTAATCCAGGAGAAGTGTTTCGCCAGTACTTACGGTGCATATTATTAAGTATTGATGCTACATTAAATAATCTAGATAACCCTAACAAATCCACTATTGCTTATAAGCGCGCAGCAGACCTAGTAGCAGACCTGAAAACACTTGAGCAAGGTTTAGTTGAAGCCAAATGTGAACACTTAGCAGCAAAGGATGTACGTCCTTTACGTCACATGGTGGATACCTTTGGTTTTCGTACAGCAAGCTTAGATCTACGTGAAAATACTACCGTTACAAATAGTGTACTTGCAGAAATTTGGCAAGTATTACATCAAAAAACTCACTTAGATCTTCCAGACTTTAAGTCCAACGAATGGAAAGAATGGATTTTACGCGAGCTAATGCAACCACTACGGGTAGTGCCACGAATTGACTATTTATCAGAACAAGCCCAATCCACATTAGCGATGCTTGAACAAGTTAAACATTATCAACGCAAGTTAGATCCAAAAACCTTCGGTGTTATTGTATTAAGCATGACCCAGACTTCGGCAGATGTGCTCGGTGTCTATTTGTTAGCAAAATATGTAGGTCTATTCACAGATGCAGATGGATTAGAAGCGTGTCGAATTTTAGTGGTGCCCTTATTAGAAACGATTGAAGATCTGGAGAATGGACCTAATATCTTGCAAGAATTACTAGATCACGCTTTTGTTCGACGTACGATTCGAAAACATGGTGGCTGCCAGGAAATTATGGTCGGCTATTCTGATTCAAATAAAGACGGTGGGTTTCTTACTTCAAATTGGATCATTAGCAAAGCGCAATCTCAAATTCATGAAGCTGGCAAAAAATTAAATACACCTGTTTCTTTTTTCCATGGCCGTGGCGGTTCTGTTAGTCGTGGTGGTGCACCCAGCGGTCGTGCAATTGCTGCCCAACCTGTAGGTACCATCGATGGGCGTATGCGGGTCACAGAACAAGGTGAAGTGGTTTCTTATAAATACGCTAACCGTGGCTTTGCCGAAGAGCAAATGGAAATCATTGCCGCAAGCGTTTTGACTCATACACTGATGTCAGGGAATGATCCTGCTTATCAAGTGAATGCGGAATTAGATGAAGCAATGGAAGCGCTCTCTGGTACTGCCTATGTTACCTATAGAAAATTTATCGAATCTCCAGGCTTAGTCGAGTTCTATCAGCAAGCTAGTCCGGTAGAAGAATTAGCGTTAATGAAAATTGGCTCCCGCCCGGCACGTAGATTTGGCGCAGCAACATTAGAAGATTTGCGAGCAATACCTTGGGTATTTGCATGGACACAGAATCGCATTTTAGTACCAGGTTGGTATGGTGTTGGCAGCAGCTTTGAACAGCTTATTAGTATACGTGGGGAATTTGGTAAAGATCTTTTACAACAGTTATATGAAAAACATTCACTGTTTAAATTAATTTTAGACGGTGTCGAAAAAACACTTTTGCTTGTTGATATGGAAGTTGCAGAAAAATACTCAGCGCTCGTTACTAACACAGATTTTAGAGAAAACATTTTCTCTAGCATAAAAAATGAATACGAACTAACGACAAAAATGGTTTTGCAAATAACTGGAGAAGATCAGCTATGCGATCGATTTCCTAACTTTAAGCGACACTTTTACAGACGAAGTGATTCGTTAAACCAAGTAGGCATTGAGCAAGTTGAACTAATAAAAAAGTTTCGTGACGATGAACCAAATGAAAAAAATATACAAGACGTATTGATTCCTCTGCTTTTATCCATCAACTGTGTAGCGGCAGGAATTGGAAGCACAGGTTAAATTTTACAAAAAAAATATTTATGAAAAAACTTTTATACCATTTTGATACGGATCCAATCCCAAGTGTATTTGACTCCGTGGTAGCTTACGATGGTGGCGCAGATCACGTCACTCAACTTAGTGGTGTAAATGCAGAAAATTGCAGCGGCTTAGTTGAAGGAGCAATTTATACACGCGCACCTAAAGACAAGAAAAACACTGCTATTTTCATCGGCGGCAGTGATTTAATCGCAGGACAAAACCTTTTTAAAGTAGTGCAAAGTCAGTTTTTTCAAAAATTCAGTGTATCGGTAATGCTAGATAGTAATGGTTGTAATACCACTGCAGCTGCTGGTGTAGCACTGTTAAATAATGCATCATCATTAGCAGGAAAAATTGCCGTGGTCCTTGCTGGAACCGGACCCGTTGGTCAACGAGCAGCTGTTTTGCTTGCTAAAAGTGGCGCTGAAGTACGCTTGACTTCACGAAAACAATCTCGGTCCGTTGAGGCATGTGACGAAATGAAAGATAGATTTGGAGTTGACATGATTCCAATGCATGCAAGCGATACAGACTCAACAAACCAAGCACTGGATGGGGCTCATGTTGTATTTGCTGCCGCTAAAGCAGGCATTCAGTTACTTAATGCAGAACAATGGCAAAAGCACTCATCGCTTGAACTCATGGCAGATGTTGGCACCGCACAAACATTAGGCTTTGAAGGCATTGATATGATGGACAAGGATACGATTCGACACGGCAAGAGAATATTTGGCGGCATTGGCATTGGTGCCTTAAAACTTAAATTACATCGTGCATGTATTGCTAAGCTATTTGAATCCAATGACCAGGTTCTCGATGCCGAGACAATTTACAGTATTGCTCAAAAAATGGTGTAGTTAGTTTTTTAATGAAAGCTTCACCAAAACTGCTTGAAATGATTGAGCAGCTAATTTCAATTCCATCGGTAAGCAGCACTCAAGCAGAATTTGACACCAGCAATCAAGCAATAATCGATTGCCTAGCAAACTGGTTAAATGACCTAGGCTTTCAAACCGAAATCATTCCAAGTTCTAAAGACAAAAGCAACTTAATTGCATGGATTGGCCCAGAAGATACTAAGGGAGACGATGGGCTTGTACTATCAGGGCATACAGATACCGTTAACTATGACCAAATAGGCTGGCATAGCGATCCCTTTAAGGCCACTCATACCGATGACAAGTTATATGGGCTTGGCGCTGCCGATATGAAGTCATTTTTAGCAATAGCGATTGAAGCTGCGAAGGAATTTATCAATCAAGATCTCAAACAGCGCCTAACCATTGTTGCTACAGCTGACGAGGAATGCACCATGCAAGGTGCCCGCACCCTCTTTGAACGAGGCAAAAAACTCGGACGCTATTGCATCATTGGTGAACCTACTGAGCTAACTCCAGTAAATCAACACAAAGGCGTATTCATGGAATCCATTCATCTGCATGGACAAGCAGGACATTCGAGCAATCCAAGTCTAGGCGTTAATGCCTTAGATGGCATGCGCGCTGTGTTAAATGAGCTGGAACTATTTAAACAAGGGCTTGCAAATAAATACACCAATCATGATTTTATCGTGCCCGTTCCAACACTAAATCTTGGACATATACATGGTGGGGATAATCCAAATCGAATTTGTGCTGAATGTGAGCTACATATTGATGTACGTCCTTTACCCGGCATGCAAATCGCCACCATTCGCAACGAGATCCATGAACGAGTAAGTAAGATTGCTAGTGAACTTGAATTGCGTTGCGAATTCACGTCTTTATTTGAAGGGGTCCCGTCTTTTAAAACACCGAGTAATTCAAAAATTGTAGAACTAGCTAAACAACTAACAGGAAAACCGGAACAAGCCGTAGCATTTGGAACTGAAGGCCCTTTTTTTAATGCCATGGGAATGGAAACCGTAATACTAGGACCTGGTTCGATTAATCAAGCTCATCAACCCAATGAATACCTGTCATTATCCATGCTCGATCCTACGATTAAATTATTACGCAATGTGATTCGTTCAGTTTGCATAGAATAATTTTATACTAGAGCGTTTACCCGCTTATCTTCTTTGCATCTCTTTTAATCTAGTTTTTGATACCAATAAAGTATTACTTTTCATATATTTGGGCTTGATTGAACACAATCTTTTTCACAAGGATAATGAACTAATAGCAAAGGAATTGGGCATTTCTGCTCATTTAGAAAACGTGTCATTATTAACGGTTGAAAATAGTTGAGGAGGATTGATGGAAAGCCTAATCGATGAACTTCATAACGACCATATCAAGTGTAATAACGTCTTAGATTTGCTTGCTGAACAGCTCAATAAAATTCATAACGGAAAATCTGCAGATTATCGCTTAATGTTAGACGCGGTAAGTTATTTAGAAACCAATCTAGAATACGCGCTTATTCCCAAAGAAGATGTGATTTTTAAAGAATCAACTGAAAATTATGATATCGAAGAATTAAATGACACTATCCAGCAATTTCGCTCAGAAAATCACGAAATCATGGTTTTAATTCATAATTTACGCAACTATATTGATGCCGCTTTAGAAGACAGTATTTTTGAAAAAAAACCTTTCGAACGACAACTAGAAAAATGTATCCAACGACAGCGGGAACATATGAATACGGAGGAAAATATTATCTTTCCACTTTTGAGAAAAATAATGTCAGAGGAACAACTTAAAAAAATCAGTACAGATTTTGAATCCCAAACAAATATCATGAGTTCTGATAATACATCATACAAGTATACCGAATTTTATCATCGCATTACCGACAACTCAGATCCAAACATACATAAGGCACATTGATATTATACTTTTTGAAAACTGCTCAAGGATATGGGCTTATTGAGTAGATACAAAGCCTCATGCAAAAATTACTAAAGCCAGTTTGCACACCATAAACTGGACAAAAAAAGCGGCATTAAATGCCGCTTTTTACTTAACAAAACATCTTTATTTTTTTTTCTTTTTAAATCGCTCAAAGCGCAATTTATAAATATTGCCTTGTGGCACCGCATCTTCTTCCACAATCAAGTCGTGTGACTTTTTCTTGTCTTCACGTGTAGATAATATGCGCGCTTCCTCCTCGTCTTGACATGCTATCGGGTCATAATCCTGGTTGCGATAGTCTTCAGGTTCACATTTTCTAAATCCAGGAAATACTTTCGACTCATAGATGGTAATAGTCTCCATTTCAGTAGCTTGCTGTTTACTGGTTTCCCTATTTGCAGCTGGTGCATCTAAAACAATTTCTGGAGGCTCTTGTACATCACTGACTTCTTCAGCAAATACACAGCCAGGCCAATATATAATAACTAACAGTACACTAACAAATCTCTTCATACCCAACTCCTTTACTTTCTACAAGATTAAGCATATATGTATAACCTTAATACAAGCTTAGTCTCTATAACTCTGCATGTTTTCGCTTAGAAATTTCTTTATCAATTAATGCAATGGCTTTTTCTAGCTCATCAGCCGAATAAATATTTTGTATCAGATATTTATCATGTTCGACTTTTGCATACGATTCATCTAATTCTTCACGATATCGGCCCATGACGGTATTTGGATCTTTCAAGTCAGCAAGTATACGCTTATGAAATTCAGGGTTTTCATTAAATTTAAACATCATAGACATATAGACCGCTGAAAATCGAAAATCATACGATTTATAGTCATCTAATGAACTCACATTTTTACGTGCATTGCGTATATCTACATCAAATGTATTACTATAACCAAGTAACTGATCGCGAAATTCGCCTTGAATTTGATAATTCTCAACTAATTTGGGAATTACATGCACAATATTCAATCGCTTATCATCGTGTGCAAGAATAGTTTCAAGAAGCTTTTGTTTGGCTACCTCAGGATCATCATTTGCTTCTCGAATACGTTTCAAATCACGCTCGCGTTGTGCTTTCTCCACTTGTAATTGCTCCAAACTCAATGTATCCATATTTTCCGGAGGCTTATAAAGCACCTCAACACGGTCCAGAATTGGTGATTTGATGGTTTCACCACCAGCCCAACATAGTGAACCCACAGCGACCACCACAACGACTACTAAGCCCTTGAAAATAAGCTGATTTCTTCGCATTCCTTGTTCCTTATGTATAAAATTCCACCAGTTCATTCATTGGTACTATCTAATGGTTTAAATCAAATTCATATTATATGGCTCTGATGACCACTAAGATAGCAAAGATTAAATAAAATAATTTATTAATTTTTCATTAACTTATCTCATAAAAACCGAACCAAACCAAATTTACCACTATTGAATCCGATCGCTGTGTCAGAAAATTATACATTTCAACTTGAGAGCTTTCGCCAAGCCACCCCCTATATATATGCGCATCGTGGCAAGACTTTTGTCGTGTATTTAAGTGATGCTGTACTCAACAGCAAAAACCTGCCTTCACTTATACATGATTTAGCTCTGGTTCATACACTTGGAGTAAAACTAGTTTTGGTTTTAGGCTTACGTAGACTTATCGATAAAAAACTAGGCAAAATCAAAAATACTTTCCACGGTGACTTACGCATCACAGATTTAAATTCTATACAACAAATAAAAGAAGTTGCTGGCAGCGTGCGCTCAAACATTGAAGCACTGTTTTCTATTGGCCTGATCAACACACCCATGTCTGGGATGAAATTAAGTGTTGTGTCTGGAAATTTTATTCGCGCCAAACCAGTAGGTGTGCGAGATGGTATCGATCATCAATTTACTGGTGAAATACGAAGTATTGCTTCTAAAGAAATACAGCAGCAGCTGGATGCAGATAATATTGTTCTACTAACACCGTTAGGATATTCAAAAACTGGAGATATTTTCAATTTACCAAGTGCGGATGTTGCTATGCATACTGCGTGTGCACTGCAAAGTGAAAAATTGATTTTTATGCTTGATAAATTTAAAGCACCAGAAAATAAAAAACAAAGCAGTAACCATTTCAATATTAGCGAGGCGCGCGAGCTGGTTAAGAAACTGACCAAAAATAAACAATATATTAAACGTTTTCTTAATTTAGCAATTCAAGCTTGCTTAGCAAATGTAAAACGCGTGCATTTGATCGACACCTCTAAGCCCGGAGCGCTATTAGAAGAGCTCTATACACTTGATGGTGTTGCCACTTTAATTACGGCCGAGACCTATGATGAAATACGCCCAGCAACCTTAGATGACGTAGGCGGCATTTTAGAACTCATCCAACCATTAATCGATAAGGGTGCACTTGTATCTCGTACAAAGGAACAATTAGAGCTACAAATTGATAGCTTTAATGTAATCAAGCGTGATGGCATGGTATTAGCATGCGGCGCCTTACAAATTTTCTCAGACGAGAATGCCGCAGAAATAGCTTGCCTAGCCGTACACCCTGAGTATCAATCTAGTGGCCGCGGCAAAAAAATGCTGGAACATTTAGAAAAAGATGCATATGAAGCTGGTCTAAATAAGCTCTTTGTGTTGACTACACAGACTGCCCACTGGTTTAGAGAACATGGGTTTAAACCAACTAAAATCGAGTCTCTACCTATGAAAAGGCAGGCTCTATATAACTACCAGCGCAATTCAAAGGTTTACAGTAAAACTGTTTAATATATAACCTGAACGGTAGATATTATTAGCCAACATTGTAGAACTATAATTAAAGGTAGATTTAAATATATTACGATCAAGGAGAAAACAAGAGCTATGAAGATCGATTCACCTGTACTAATCAGCTTGGGTATTTTAATTGGTGTAATTCTAGCCATGTACATCCAACCCGTTAACACGGCATTAATGATTGCTGCAGGCTTATTAATTGCAGCATTTCTGCTTAGTCTCATTAGAACCCTAGTTAGCAGGGCTTCTGGAAAAACCGGACACCGTAAAAAAGTCAGTTCCACAAAACAAACAAATGGTACGGTAAAATGGTTTAATAACAAAAAAGGGTTTGGCTTTATTGAACATGAAAATGGCGGAGATGTATTCGTTCACCATCGATCTATTCTTGGTAGCGGGCGAAAATATCTTAGAGAAGGTCAAAAAGTAACCATGGATATTGTGCAGAGTGCAAAAGGCCCACAAGCTGAAAATGTGAGCCCACATTAGCCCTACTAGAACCTATCTCAAAATTGAAGATTTTTATGTTTAGGCGAGGCCCGAGTTTTTCGAAAAGCACAGTGTACACGCCAGTACATGAGCATTTGAGAAAAACGAGAACAAAGCATAAGCGGAAAAGATTAATTTTGAGATAGGTTCTAGTTAATATTAATCCAGGCTAAATCATCTCGGTTCATAGTAAGAAAATATCGAAGATAAATATTATTTTCCTGCTTTGATTTATTTTAAAATTGAAAATCTTAATTGTCGGCGCAGGACCAACTGGTTTAACCGCTGCGGTTGAACTCGCACGGCATGGAATAATTGCGGAAGTTATCGACTGTAAAGACGAAGCTTCTACCCTATCTCGCGCAGTTGGAATTATACCCAGAAGCTTAAACTTATTAGACCCATCGGGCGTAAGCAAAAGATTGTTGAATGAAGGGATCAAAATTCGTCAAGCAAAAGGTTATCTGGACAATAAACTCACATTAACTTTACATATACAAGATGCCCATCCAGTCCATGATTACATACTCGCCTTGGCACAAGATCGCACAGAAGTAGCACTGCAAGATACATTTATTAAATATGGTGGAACGGTACGATACAAAACAGCACTCAAAGAACTACAGCAAAATGATGCTTATGTTATTGCGCAAACAAAAGATGGCAACAAAGTAAAATACGATTATGTCATTGGTGCTGATGGAGTTCGCAGTACCACAAGAAAATCACTTGGTCTTGAATATTCAGGTTTTGAGTTACCTGAAACCTGGTCAATTGCGGATGTAAATGCTAAGGACTGGCCCAATCCCGAGACTTTTACATTCTGTTTACTTTCAAATGGTCGTGTCGTTGTCGTTGTACCACTAGAACCTGACCGCTATCGAATAATCTCAAATACCGAAAATGCCTTAGCCACTTTACCACTTGACCTTAATATAATTAACATTAAACGAGAGGGACAATTTAAGATTTCTATTCGCCAGGTTAACCAATATGGACTGGGGCATGTGTATTTAGCCGGTGATGCGGCCCATTGTCATTCTCCTGTTGGAGGTCGCGGTATGAATCTAGGCATTGCAGATGCAGCAGAGCTTGCTCAGAGGATGGTAGATGGAACACTTTCTGGCTATAGTGAATCCAGACATGCTGAAGGCGCTAAAATAATTGCTGGGAGCGAACACGCCCGCAAATTTCTCACTTCAAAAAATTTTATTACACGGCTCATTACCAAATCAGGTTTTAGATTAATCAATGTATCGAGCACCTTACAAAGGCTTATCGCTAAAACATTACTTGGTAGTTAGCTGTTTTTACTCCTAGCAAAGCAATAATGTAATAAATTTAAGATATAATTTTCGCTTAAATCTGCAACTGGAGAAAAAATATGTCTGATGTACGTGAAGCAAGCGGTACTTGCCTTTGTGGCAAAGTGCAAATATCTGTTAAATCCATGAGCACTCATGCTGGAGCATGTCACTGCGGCATGTGTAGAAAATGGACAGGTGGGCCATTAATGGCTGTTGAATGTGGCACTGATGTTACGTTTACCGGTGAAGAATACATAAAAGTTTATAATTCTTCAGATTGGGCAGAACGTGGATTTTGTAGTGTTTGTGGAAGTCATCTTTTCTACAGACTAAAAGAAAATCATCTACATATTATGCCCGTTGGAATTTTCGACCATGGCGATGATATTAAATTTGATCATCAAGTTTTTATTGATGACAAACCGGATTATTATGAATTCGCCAATAAAACTAAAAACATGACAGGAGCAGAAGTTTTTGCTCAATTTTCACCTACATCTGACTGAATAATTATTTATAAATATTAGAAACATAAAGTTATACGTGAAAAGCAAACAAAACATTATTCAATCCCCTCTCATCTGGTTGGTGCTCAGCTTGACACTAGGATTAGCACCTTTCTTACCTGAACCTCATGTCTGGGAAAAACTTAAGTGGATTCTAGCAGGTGCTAAAGGGATGCGGCCAATTGATTGGTTTGATTTCGTTTTACATGGAACACCGTGGTTGCTATTGATAATTTCTGTACTCAGTAAATTTAAATCGACTAAAACAGATTTGACTAAGGATTAAGCCAATCTTTGTATGTTGTATGAATTTCCTCGATTAAATCAGGCAAAGATTGATTAATTTGCAAGTCAAAGGGTTCGCCAAAATATTGCTTTAACCGACTGACAATAAGATCTTCTTCAAGATCAAAGCACTCAGTGAGGCTTTCACTGATCCGTTTAGTACTAGGCTGAAATTTAGGATCTGGTTGCACGATATTGAATAACAATTGGATCTCTCTTTGGTAAGAATTTGAGCGTTGTTTACGATTTTCTTTATCAATTTCCCTCTGCATTGGATCATCACTAGAAAAAAATTTAACCGCTATTCTTCCAGCGATTACAGTAGCAACTACAGCCACAAAAAGTAATAAATATCCCGAGCCAAGTGAATAATTCTCAAACAAAAACAACAGACCAATTGTTATACCAATAAATGAGAATCCATATATAAGTACTGGATGCATAGTCGTTAGAATCTATTTCACGTTTTTTTATAAAATGAGTATAATCAAATCAGTTCATCTAAAAAAAGGCATAAATAATGCTTAAGCAATTAGTTTACCTCAGTATGGCATTATTAATTTTGTTTCAACCTGTGTTTTCAGCATCGATTAATGACTATATAGAAGCTTGTACATCAAACCAGAAAAATAATATGGGCCCCGAATTATGCGAATGCATGGCTAACAAGGGCAAGGATTTATCCGAAGAAGAATTTGACTTTTTTTACGCTATCGCAGCAAAAGATCAGGATAAAGTAAATAAAGGTCATGTTACTCTTGATGCAAATCAGAAAATGAATGTAATGCAATTATCCATGATGGGACCATCAAAATGCACAAATGAGTTAGCGCAGAAAAAAAATAACAGCGAAACTCAAGATTCACCATCAAATTCATCTTCTTCTGCGACGTCTACAACTGAAGCAGATAGTACTCTATCACAGTGACGCATTATATTTTTTTTAATAGTTATTATATGCCCTCTAAATAATGTGCTAACTTTATATCAGTTTCCAATCTCACACTATTGCGAAAAAGCTCGTTGGACACTTGAATACAAAAAATTAGAATATAAAAAAGTTAATTTACTACCTGGACCACACATAAAAAAAGCAAAAAAGCTAGCAAATAAGCCTTCCCTGCCAATACTCGTGCATAATGGCAAAGTTATCAATGAATCACGGAAAATAATAACTTACCTAGATCATATATTCCCTAATAATAAACTAACACCCGAGAATGAAGATTTAAAAAAATCTGCAATGGATTGGGAGCATTTTGCTGATAAAGAAATTGGACCTGATGTGCGTAGTTTATGCTATCACACCTTGCTTGATCATCCAGATATTACGATTCCATTTTTCACAGTAGATGGACCTTGGTATGGAAACTTATTTATGAAATATAACTATCCAAGACTAAGTAAAAATATGCGCACATTAATGCAACTCAATGATAAAACCGTTGGACTTATTCAACAACGACTAACAAAAGCAATCAATAAGTTATATGCACATATTAAGACAAGAGAATTTTTTGTAGGCAACACCTTCACGCGTGCAGATCTTGCAATAGCATCCTTATTAGCACCCTTATGCAAACCTGCTAAATATGGCTTAGATTGGCCCAAGCAATATCCTGAACCACTACACAGCACCATAAAAGAATATAAAGATAAACTGAACTGGGTAACGAATATGTATAACCAGTTCAGATAAATTTTTACACATAAGCAGATATACAGCTCATTAATATGAGTCATACCATGTCACTTACGAATACATTAAGAATAATAGCAATACTTTTGATATTAGCATCGGTATATCAATATATAACATTGGATCTGCTACCTATAAAAACCATCGTAGTTGCTCATATCCTTTTTATATTAAGTTTCTTTAGTGATGGTCATGCACAACGTGTTTCAGTGGTATCACTTGGACTTGCACTAGTAGTTCCAATCGGTGCATGGCGTATGTATAAAACAGGAGATGTTGCACTTGGTTTTTTTATATTTAATCTGGTAGTTTTTACATATCTTGCTTACATTGCATACAAAACACTCATTAGCAAATCTGCATGAATAATAGTGATGGCAGTTAACAGCCATATTTAACCAATATGAATTCAGACCCACGACTGACTCAGTTACATGAGTGGATAAGAGATATTTTAGGAAAAGTTGATTATTCACTTATACCAGTGTCTGGTGATGCAAGCTTTCGTCGCTATTTTCGCTTTACCTCAAAACAACAGCAATTTATAGCTGTAGATGCTCCACCTGATAAAGAAAACAATGCATCTTTTATAAATATTACACATTTATTAGAAGCTGAAGGTTTACCAGTACCTCATATTTATTTTAGTACACTAGATTTTGGCTTCTTTTTGTTAAGCGATCTTGGCGACACAATATTTCTAGACATCTTGGAAAACAACAACGCAGATTCTTTATATAGCAAAGCACTCAATGCACTAGCAGTTATTCAACAAACATCAGCGAATAGTTTGCCAGATTATGATCAATCACTATTATTGACTGAAATGGAGCTTTTTAGAAATTGGTTTTTAAATTCGCATTTGAAAATCGAGTTATCGAATCAGGAAAATAAATTTTTTGACCAAGTTTTTACTTTTCTCATTAAAAATGCATTACAACAACCTCAGGTTTTCGTACATCGTGATTATCACTCACGCAACCTGATGAAAATAGATAATATGTATCCTGGTATTATTGACTACCAAGATGCTGTTCGCGGACCAGTAACATATGATTTAGTTTCTTTATTACGAGACTGTTATATTGATTGGCCGATTTCTGATGTAGAAAAATGGGCACTTTCTTATAGAAAAAATATTATTAACAAAGACATTATTAAAAATGTAGACGAAGAAACTTTTTTACGTTGGTTTGATTTAATGGGAATTCAACGACACCTAAAAGCTATCGGTATATTCTCACGTTTAAATATTCGCGATAAAAAGTCAAACTACTTAGAGGATATCCCACGAGCCTTAAATTACATTAAGACTATTGCCCCAAAATACCCTGAAACATGCTCTTTAGCAGAATTTGTTCATAATAAGGTATCTATTTGAAAATGATGAAATGTATGCTACTCGCAGCAGGTTTAGGTGAACGATTGCGACCCCTTACTAACGAAGTACCTAAACCACTTATCAAAATTGCTGGCAAGCCTTTAATTGATCACCATTTAGATAGACTGAAGTCTGCAGGTTATCGCGAAATTGTCATAAACCTCTCGTATCTAGGAGATCAGATTCGAGAATATCTCAAAGACGGGCATCGATTTGGTCTTGATATTAAATATTCAGACGAAGGCCAAGAACCACTTGAAACAGCTGGTGGAATTATTCGAGCCTTGCCTTTACTTGGTGATCAACCTTTTTTAGTAATAAATGCAGATATTTGGTGTGATCATACACTTTCATTTCCAAAGTTAACCCAAAATAAACATGCACATATCGTTCTTGTTAACAACCCTTCTCACAATCCTGGTGGTGATTTTGTGTATGAATTTGGAAAGATCTATAACACAGGAAATCACTTTCTAACCTACAGTGGTATCGGCATCTATAGTCCGAAACTATTCCAACAACACAAACCAGGCAAACTTGCACTTGCACCCATTTTGCGCGATGCAATAGATAAAGAGACTGTTAGTGGCGAGTACCACGCTGGCACATGGTTTGATGTTGGAACAAAAGAGCGTTTAGATGAAGTTGAGAAGTATATTTCTAAAATCAGTTAATTCTAGAATAGCATTTTAAATCACAAAATATTTATACCAAAGTTTCCCAAAATATTCATGCAAAGCAATTTTTGTATGCCTTAGAGCGGATACTTTAGGTAAGTAATCTTGATAGTTGGGAGTATGGGTATTGCGTTTATAAAAAACGGTAGGTGCTGGTGTAGGCTCAAGCCCAACTTTTTCAAAACACCAAACTGCTCTTGGCATATGGTAAGCATGCGTTACAAGTAAAAAACTTGAAATCGAATTATCGTCGAGAATTGATTTCGAAAACTTCGCATTTTCAAAAGTATTTTTGCTTTTGTGTTCCATCCAAGTTACTTGAACACCAAAATAAATTTCAAAAATATGCTTCATTAAAGTGGCTTCAGAACGCCTTTCATCGTTCACTGTGCCACCTACTGCCAAAATAGGAAGTTCAGTAGCTTTGGCTAATTTGGCAGCATAACGTAAACGCTGTAATGTGGTTGCATTAACCGTATCCAAACTATCATACTCACGTGCAATCGGAAGTCGGCCACCTGAAAGTACTACAATTGCTTGGATATCGGATGGAATCTCTTTTAAGACTTCATGCTCATATTGCAGTGGATCTAAAAGCTGGCGTGCAAAATATGGAATGCTAGCTAAATACAACAGTACAGCACCAAGCAATATACAAAATGCAGCAAATTTAGGCATTCGAAATAACCACACCAATAACCCAAGGGTGATTAAAATCAAAGGTCCCATGGGTGGTAGTAATAAATCTAGAATCGTTCTAAAGACTTCAGAACTCATTTACTAAGAATAACTCAGTGCTTGTTGTGCTTGAAGATCTGCATGATAAGAAGAACGTACCAGTGGACCGCTGGCGACATGATCAAAGCCCAAATCTTTTCCAGCTGCATGCAATTCATCAAATTCACTTGGAGAGAGATATCGTTGTACAGAAAGATGATGTGGACTAGGTTGCAAATACTGTCCCAATGTGAGCATATTTACATCATGGTCACGCAGATCTTGCATTACGCTTAACACTTCATCGATCTCCTCACCCAATCCTAACATCAATCCAGATTTAGTTGGCACATGCGGAAGATGCATTTTATGAAGTTGCAAAAGATTTAGTGAGTGCAGGTAATCCGCTCCAGGTCGAACAAATGGATATAAACGCGGCACAGTTTCCAGATTGTGGTTAAACACATCCGCAGGGCTTTTAGACATAATTTCCACTGCATGTTCTAACCGCCCACGGAAATCAGGAACCAATACTTCAATCTTAATTCCTGCACATCGATTACGTACCTGTTGAATGCAAGCAATAAAATGCTTTGCTCCGCCATCATGCAAATCATCACGGTCCACTGAGGTAATCACTACATATTTTAAGCCCAAACGTTTAATGGTTTCAGCTAAATGCTTGGGTTCCTGTTTATCCAAAGGTAATGGCCGGCCATGTGCGACATCACAAAATGAGCACCGCCTGGTGCAAACATCGCCCATGATCATAAAGGTTGCTGTGCCACTATTAAAACACTCTGTCAAATTAGGGCAAGACGCCTCTTCACAAACAGTATGCAATTTTTGCTCTCTTAGTAATTTCTTCAGCTCTTTTACTTCTGCTGTAAGCGGCACTTTCACACGAATCCAACTTGGTTTCAGTAAACGTGATGTAGAACTTTTAATTGCCACCGGAATTTTAGTGACTTTTTCACTGCCACGCTGTTTAACTCCAAGCTTATTAAGATGTGATTTATTAGCCAAAGGTTTTTACTTCTGTAGGTTTATATTGAAGATGAGTACATAATTGTAAAAACAAGTCTTTTTGGATCTGTTCAAAATCTAGTTCTACTTCATAATTTTTTAACTGGGTGACTTCTAAGTCTGAAAACCCACATGGATTGATATAGGTAAATGGTGTTAGATCCATATCTACATTTAGTGCCACACCATGATAACTACAACCTTTGTAGACACGCAAACCCAACGATGCAATTTTAGCACTATTAACATATACACCATGTGCTTCTGCACGAGCTTCAGATTCAATACTATAACTATCCAATAATGCCACAACAGCTTGTTCTATGCCCTGCACAAATTGTTTTACACCGAAATTTTTACGACGCAGATCTACAAGTAGATACACAATGATTTGTCCTGGACCATGATAAGTAACTTGCCCACCTCGATCTGACTGTACAATTGGAATATTTGAATGCCTGAGGATGTGTTTTTCGTCAGCATTTGCGCCAAGAGTAAAGACTGCTGGATGCTGCAAACACCAAAACTCATCTGTAGTTTCTACATCACGCTTATTGGTAAACTCACGCATTCTTGCAAGCGTCAAAGAATATTCCTGCGTGCCTAATTCACGTATCAATAACTTAGACATGAATAAGCTTTAAAGTGCCATAATTACCCAATCACTAGCAGTTAAATCGATATAAATACCGTCTAGGTGTTTTTGACTAACTGCATTCACATGCACAGTAATACTGCAATAGTTTTTTTGCCTACTTTCTACTTCTCTTATTTTTGTTGTTTCAAAATCATCCAAATGTTTTCTTAGTATCTCGATTACTGCTTGGTGAAATCCATGATGGTTTTTCCCCATTACCTTGATTGGAAACTCACATGGAAAAGAAAGCAGGGACTCATCTGACATAGCTAAGAATCGTTGTTAATGGAGCTCTGATTATCAGGTCTAGACTTTACGTTGTTGATATAGAGTATAAACCTTACGCCATAGTTCCCCTGGAACACCCGCTCCAACGGTTTTTCCATCTATTTGAGTGGCCGCTAACACCTCTTTAGTAGAGCTAGTAATCCACAATTCATCTGATGAATACAACCATTGTTTTGGAATAGATTGCTCTGTGTATCCTATACCCAATTCGCTGAGCAGCTCTAATACAAAATCACGTGTTATGCCAGGCAGAATTAAATTATCTTTTGGATGGGTAAACACTTCGCCATCCCGTATTACAAATAAATTACTGGCCGCTCCTTCTAGCACAAATTCATCTCTCACCATAATTGCTTCGACTGCAGATGCCTGTAGAGCATCTTGCTTTGACAAAATATTCGCTAATAAACTAATAACTTTAATATCACACCTTTGCCAACGCATATCTTCCGAAGTAATCAACGCCACACCTCTTTGCAGCTGCTCTTGTGGTATTGGGGCTAGCGGATTAGCCATGGCAAAAATGGTAGGACCCACATCTTGTGGAAAAACATGGTCGCGAGGTGCAACACCTCTAGTGACTTGAATGTAGATCGCTAGATTTTCCTCGCTGGACTGTTCAATCAATGTTTCAACAATAATTTCCCATTCAGCACGAGAATAAGGATTTTCAATGCGAATTTCATTAATGCTGCGCTCCAACCGAGTTAAATGTTGTGCTAAATAAAAAGGCTTGCTTTTGTAGACTGGTATTAATTCATAAATACCGTCGCCAAAAATAAAACCTCGATCCAAAGGCGAAACCTTGCACTCCTGAAGAGACATATATTCACCGTTAAGAAAAGCTTGGGTTTGTGTCACGAAATGCAGCGCATGCTAATAAAATAATTTCACAAAGAAATCCACTATACGTCGCCACAATCCTCCTGATGGATTATCCTGCAAAGTTACGAGGGGCTTCTCAAGATAATCTTTACCACCCAAAGTAACTTTAACTGTACCAACCTGATGACCTTGCTCCACCGGCGCCATAATATCGGAATTAATATCCATAGATGCTTTTAGCAAATCGTATTGACCACGAGGTATTGTGACATTTAAATCTTCATCTACACCCAGCGGAATTAATTTCGACTCACCATTCCACATGCGCTGTTCAACTAAAGTCTCGCCTGCTTTATATAAACTATGCGATTCATAATATCTAAATCCGTAATTAAGCAATGCCTGAGTATTTACCGTACGAGACTTATCACTATCTGTACCCATCACAGCAGAAATTAGTCGCATATCATTACGTATAGCAGACGCAGCTAGACAATAACCCGCGGCTTCGGTATGCCCTGTTTTTAAGCCATCAACCGCACTATCTCTCCATAACAATCGATTTCGATTATGTTGTTTGATGTCATTAAATGTAAATTCTTTTTGAGCATAGCGTTTATATTCTTCCGGAAATTCAGCGATTACGGCTCGCGATAGCAACGCAATGTCATATGCGGTTGTATAATGATCTACATCGGGCAATCCGGTTGCATTTATAAAGTGTGTATCTTTAAGCCCTAAACGTTGAGCATGTGCATTCATGACATCAGCAAAGGCTTCTTCAGTACCGGCAACATGTTCTGCTAGCGCAACACTGGCATCATTACCAGACTGAATAATTAAACCAAGCAATAAATCTTCAAGTAGAATTCTATTGCCGACCTCAACAAACATTCTTGAACCAATACTACGCCAGGCCTTTTCACTAATGAGCACTTGATCAGTCAGAGAAGCATCATTGGCCGCTAAGGCATGGTAAACCACATAAGCTGTCATAATTTTGGTAATACTTGCAGGATCAACACGCTCATGAGCATTGTATTCAGCAAGTATTGCGCCACTTGCGTAGTCCATTAATACATAACTTGAGGCATCAAACTTTGGCGGTGCAGGAATAGGTTGTGACTCTGCGAATAGGCTTGTGTAGCCAAACATCAATGCAAAAATAAGTACAATTGTTTTAATGTTCATCTAACACTAACCTCATCAATAATTTAACTACAGTGACTATTCAATCACTACACGATGTTCCTTCATGCCCATATCGCTGAGTCTGGCTACTGTGTCATCAGCTAACTGAACAGTAGACAATGGCCCAATGCGTACCCGGTGCAATTCCTTCGCGTCTTTTACAATAGAAGATATGGAAACTATTCCTATATTTAAAGGTTTTAACTGATTGAGTAATTGATCTGCATTGGCACGATCTCCAAATGCCCCGACCTGTACAAAAACTTGTGGACTCGCCTCAGTAGAAACAATTGTTGACTCTAGTGAATCATCAGTTTGAGAATTGATCTCTTCAGTAACAGGAATCTTTTCTTTGGCTGTAGAAACTTGCGAATCCTGTTTAGAGTTTTTAGTGACTTGGTAGCTGACTGGATCAATGGCTTGAATCTCAACCAAACCTGTGCCTTCGCTTATTATGCCAAGTTTTCTTGCCGCTGAGTAAGATAGATCGATAACACGATTTTGATGAAATGGCCCGCGATCATTGACGCGCACGACAATTTGTCTGCCATTTTTCAAATTGGTAACTTGAACATAGGTTGGTAACGGTAATCGCGTGTGGGCTGCCGTCATCGCATACATATCATAAGTCTCCCCACTAGAAGTTCGACGTCCATGAAACTTTTTACCATACCAAGAAGCAATGCCTCTTTCAGAAAACCCATCGCTACTCGCCAGAGTGTAATAACGTTTCCCAAACACAACATAAGAACTAGGATTACCATAGCGACTACGTGGCTCAACACGTGGGGTAGCATCAGGAGGTAACTCGCGAGGAATATGTTTTGTTTCTGGCGGAGCATCCTCTACGGTTGGCTTGAACAAGGAACAAGCACCTTGCCCAATTAATAAAATGGCAAATACCCAAACACTAAATCTACGGGTAGTTTTGGTTAGATTAATTTTGCGCAACGTAGTCTTTGATATCTTGTTTAATCTTTTGACTTAATTGATGAACGGCCATCGCATACATATGACTATGGTTATAACGCGTAATGACATAAAAATTATTAAATCCAGCCCAATATTCGTTTGAATTGTCATTATTTAGTTCAAGTAATGCAACTTTTTCTTGCGAAAAAGAATCCGCTTCAACATCTATATCATATTTTGCTAAATCTGAAACAACTATTGATGGCTTTATGCCTTTATCTAGTAATTTCATATAAGCTGAGCCATTAATATTAACAGGCAAAGTAACAGGTTTATTTTCACGCCATCCGTGCCGTTTAAAATAATTTGCCACACTACCTATAACATCCTCATTACTACCCCATAAATCACGCTTGCCATTATCATCAAAATCCACGGCATATCGTCGATAGCTACTTGAAATAAACTGACTTTTCCCCATCGCTCCAGCATATGAACCTTTAAGTTCTACCGGATCCAAATTTTCCTCATTTGCCAATAATAAAAATTGTTCAAGCTCACTACGGAAAAACTTTTGTCGTGGCGGATAATCAAAACCCAAAGTCACTAAAGAATCCAGTACTGGATATTTGCCCTCATATCTTCCATAAAAAGTTTCTACACCAAGAATCGCGACAATAATTTCCGGCGGCACACCAAATTCACGCTCTGCCGCAGCCAACGTCTGAGCATTCTCTGACCAAAACTGCAATCCTTCTTTAATACGTTTGGGCGTAATAAAAATTTTTCGATATTCTTGCCAATTCTTCTTTTTTTCTGCTGGTCGCTGAATAGCCTCTAAAACTTCAGTTTGAGTTTTAACCTTATCAAATAACTTTGTTAATGTTTCTTTAGGATATTGATGTTGCTCAGAAAACTCATCAATAAAACTCTTCACATCTTTTCGATTGAGATAATTTTCGCTTGCATAAGTATTGCTAACAAACACAAATACTAAAACAAGTTTTATTAACCAAACTTTTAACATAGCTCTATGGTGATAATAACGACCGATGCGAATTGATAGACATTAATATTCCAAATGCCGCCATGATGGTTACAGCCGAGGTCCCACCATAACTAATCAAAGGCAGTGGTACACCAACAACAGGAAGCAAACCACTAACCATACCGATGTTAACCAAAAAATAAGCAAAAAAAGATAAACTTAAACTACCTGCCAACAACCTAGAGTAAGTATCTTTTGCACTGACAGCAATACTCAACCCTCGCATTACAACAAAACTATACAAAAATAATAAAAATACCACCCCTAAAAATCCAAATTCCTCGCTGAATACTGCAAAAATAAAGTCAGTTGTACGTTCTGGAATGAAATCAAGTTGAGATTGTGTGCCATTTAACCAACCTTTCCCGTAAACACCGCCTGAACCTATAGCAATTTTCGACTGGATTATATGATATCCCGTGCCTAAAGGATCACTTTCTGGATTTAACAAAGTGAGTATCCGTTGCCGTTGATAATCATGCAGATAGAACCAAAATAATGGCATACACGCCAATGCCAACCCACCAAAAACAGCCAATAAGCGCCAAGTAATCCCAGCTAAAAAAATAACAAAAACACCAGATAGAATAATTAAAATTGCTGTGCCCAAATCTGGCTGTAAAACGACGAGCCCAGCGGGTATCGCAATAATAAGTATCGCCACGATGATCTGAGTTAACGAGGGTGGCATATGTTTATCACGAAAATACCAAGCAATCATCATTGGCAGAAATATTTTCATTACTTCTGACGGTTGAAATCGAAAAATACCAAGATCCAACCAGCGCTGCGCACCTTTACCACTATACCCTATCGCCATCACTACAAATAACAATACCAAACCTAGCAGAAATAACCATGGTGACCAATTCGATAATTGCTTACTTGGAATTTGCGCTAAAAAAACTAACGCAACAAATCCCAACGCGAAACGAATAGACTGGCGAGTTACAGCCGCCATTTCACCGCTAGTAGCGCTATACAATACAGTTAGTCCAATACCACAAAGCAAAATTAACGCACCCATTAATGCTGGATCAATATTTAATAAATGCCTTTCATTTTTAATAGGCGAAGACATTATTATGCCTTTGGAAGAAAATACGGTGCTCATGGTTTATTTGCAGCCAATAGTTCTTCTTTACTCAATAAGTAATTATCCATTACTGCTTTTGCCACAGGTGCAGCAGCACGACTACCACTACCACCATTTTCAACAATTACCGCGATTGCAATTTTGGGATCATTCGCAGGTGCAAAGGCAATAAATAAACCGTGGTCACGCAATTTTTCTTCAATATTTTCCTCTTCATATTCTTCGTCTTCTGCCAATCCAAATACCTGCGCGGTACCAGTTTTACCAGCAATTTTATATTTAGCGTCCTTACCTATTCTAAATGCCGTTCCATTAGGCTTATGCACAGCATCTATCATCGCAGAAATAATCTGGTCCCAATAATATTCATTGGTTACTTCAATATAGGGCATTGCGGTTGCATGCGCCATTTCTTCTACGTTACCTTGTGTGCGTATAGCGCGTAAAAATCTTGGCTGCACGCCCTGACCTCGCATCGCTAATGCACTCGCTGCTGTTGCCAGTTGCAAGGGTGTGGTTAACATATATCCTTGACCAATTCCGGTAATAATCGTTTCACCTGGATACCAGGGCTGTCCATACATACCCTTTTTCCACTCCTGTGACGGCATAATCCCTTTGGCTTCTCCCCATGTATCTAAAGCAGTTTTTTGACCCAGATTAAATTTAGAAAGAAACTCCGACATTCGATCAATACCGAGATCATTTGCTAGAGTGTAAAAATAAACATCGCATGACTGAGTGATTGCTTTAAACATATCAACTCGGCCATGTCCGCCTTTTTTCCAATCTCGGTATTTACGCTTATGTCCTGGCAATTGATAGTATGGCCCTGCATACATGGTTTTTTCTGCCCAAGTCACACCATAGTGCAAACCCGCTAGTGCCAACATTGGCTTTATAGTTGAACCTGGTGGATATTGACCAGTCAATGCTCGATTAAATAATGGTCGCTTTGGATTGTTGCGTAATAAAGAATACTGTTTGCGACTGATGCCATTTACAAAAAGGTTCGGATCAAAAGTTGGAGTACTAACGAAAACTAAAACTTCACCTGTAACAGGATCCATTGCAACCACAGAGCCATTGCGTTCCCCTAGACTATCTTGAGCAATTTTTTGTAAGCGTGCATCTAAAGTTAATACCAAGTCCGAACCTGGCGTAGGAGGTACAGTCTCTAATACACGTAATTTACGACCCTGGGCATTAATTTCAATGTGCTGATATCCTACTTCACCATGCAAAACATCTTCATAGTGCTTTTCAACTCCTAGTTTACCGATATGCGAAGTTCCACTGTAATTTTGTTTATCTAACTTTTTTACTTCTTGAGCATTGATACGGCCAACATAGCCCAAAGCATGCGAACTAACACCAGATAAAGGATAGTATCGATTTGCACGTGCGGTAACTTCTACACCAGGATAACGGTGACGATTTACAGAAAAACGTGCTACTTCATCTTCAGTTAAGTTTATTTTTAAAGGAATCGATTCAAAAGCTTGTTTACGTTTAATATCGTCATAAAATTTTTTGAGATGATGTTCTTCCAGCTCCACATACTGACTGATTTCAGAAATAGTCTGTTCAATATCATCAACTTGTACTGGAGTAATTTCGATTTGATAGCTAGGTTTATTATCAGCAAGTAATTTCAAATTTCGGTCATAAATTAAACCCCGTATAGGTGGTGTTGGGACAACCCTAACTCTATTCTCTTGAGATAAGGTTGTGTAATGCTCATTACTAGTAATCTGCAAATAAAATAAACGTAGACCAAGCATCACTACGCATAACATCACAAACAGCGCCGCAAAATATACGCGCACTTTAAAATAACGTATTTCTACTTTTGGATTTTTTAAAAAGTCGCGCGCTGCCACAATGAATCGTATTGCTAATCTGATGAATTATTATACAAAATAACCATTTGAAAATTCCTGTTATAGTGTATATTACCTGATTGCTATTGCTACTAACATTGAGATTGTTCACTACGAAATAGGCAGAAAGCCTATATAATTGCCGCCGGTGCTGTCTGGGCTAAATATATATTTGGGTGAAGCATCAGTAACAGTCGATCAACATACAAGCTACATAAAAGCATAAAAACAACCACATTTGTGATCTTTTAGGAGAAGATTCATGACAATTCATCACTTACCCATCGCTCTTGGTGTGCTGGGTCTTATTGCTGCATTCGTTATTTATCAATTTGTACTACGCTATTCGCAAGGTACTGGTAAAGTTGTCGAAATATCTGATGCGATACACACCGGCGCAATGACTTTTATGCGCCGTGAATACACTATTTTATTTATATTTGCAGCTTTCGTTGTCATTGCAATCTGGTTCTCAGATCTGGGTCAAAATACCGCGATCGCATTTATCGTTGGGGCACTATGTTCATCGGCTGCCGGTTATATCGGTATGTATACCGCTACACGTGCCAATGTCCGCACCACGGTTGCAGCGCATGAAAAAGGTGCCGATGCAGCACTTGGTGTTGCATTTTTTGGCGGCTCGATTATGGGTCTTACCGTTGCTGCAATGGGCCTACTCGGCCTTGGCAGCTTGTATCTATTTTTTGGCCGTGATCCAGCTACTGCAAATGTCATTCATGGATTTGGCATGGGGGCTTCCACCGTTGCGCTATTCTCACGTGTCGGAGGTGGTATCTATACAAAGAGCGCAGATGTGGGCGCCGATTTGGTGGGTAAAGTCGAAGCCGGTATTCCAGAAGACGATCCTCGTAATCCCGGAGTGATTGCAGATAATGTAGGTGACAATGTAGGGGATGTGGCTGGTATGGGCTCAGACATCTTTGAATCATATTGTGGTTCCATCATCGCTACGATCGCAATTGCTGCAACCCTTGCCCCGGCTATTGTAGAAAAACTCGGTGAAAAACAAACACTGATGTTTTTACCATTGGGATTAGCATCAGTCGGAATCGTATGTTCATTACTCGGCATTCTTTTAGTAAAACTTACATCTGGAAAATCTCCAGCAACGGCATTACGCATAGGTACATTTTCTGCAGCAGTATTATTTATAATTGCTGCATACTTTGTAATTAAATCACTTGGCTTAAGCACTGGTATATGGGTGTCCGTACTTGCTGGAGCCGTGGGCGGAATCATAATAGGTTTAGTTACGGAGTATTACACCGGTGGCAGTCCGGTAAGAAAGATTGCCAAAGGTGGTGAAACCGGTCCCGCTACGGTAATGATCTCCGGCTTGGCCATTGGTATGCAATCAGTAGTAGTGCCGGTATTAAGTCTTGCTGCGATTATTTTCTTTGCGAATTATTTTGCCAGTTTATATGGCGTTGGTATTGCTGCAGTTGGCATGTTAGCCACGGTTGGTATCACTATGGCAATCGATGCCTATGGTCCGGTTGCGGATAACGCCGGCGGGATTGCGGAAATGGCTGAACTCGGTGAAGATGTGCGTAAAATTACTGATGAATTAGATGAAGTCGGTAACACTACAGCCGCAATTGGTAAAGGCTTTGCAATTGGTGCCGCGGCATTGGCTGCATTAGCGATCATCACAGCCTTTCTTGCCGAAGTAAGCCATGGCAAAGAATCTATTGTTTTAGACTTAAGTGATCCTAAGGTGTTAATTGGATTATTTATTGGAGGCGTGTTTCCTTTCATTGTGGCCTCCTTGACCATGACGGCTGTAGGAGATGCCGCATTCGATATGATTAAAGAGATTCGTAGGCAGTTCAAAGAAATACCTGGGCTTTTAGAAGGCAAGGCCAAGCCGGATACGGTTCGCTGTGTCGATATCGCAACTACTGCAGCTTTAAAGCGTATGGTACCTCCAGGTTTATTGGCCGTGATTGCACCAGTAGTAGTCGGCTTTGGATTCGGGGCCGAAACCTTAGGTGGAATGCTAGGTGGCGCACTATTAGGCTGTGTGTTGCTAGCCTTGATGATGGCAAATGCCGGTGGTGCATGGGATAACGCAAAAAAGTATGTTGAAAAAGGCAATTTAGGTGGCAAAGGCTCCGATGTTCACAAAGCCGCGGTTGTAGGTGACACCGTGGGAGACCCATTTAAAGACACGTCAGGCCCTTCGATGAACATACTTATCAATGTAATGGCAATCGTGAGTTTGGTAATAGCGCCACTTTTATAAATATACCTAAGTATTAAAAAATTTCTTCATTCTACTAATGCTTAACTCTCTAGGTTTAGCCCAGAACGAATTGTTATTTATTTAATTCTAATCTATTTCGTCTAAAATTTAATTTGGTATTACTGGAACCTGTATGTGAGTAGGGGTATCTACTCCAAAACAAATTTTCTGCATTGCACTAATTGGTCTAGTTTCGTAAGGAATGGGATTGCCAGTATTTGGATTTCGATCAAATCTCGGAAAGCTGCTGCTTGTGATATGAACCCTTATCTGATGCCCTTTCTTGAAAACATAGCTTGTAGGCCATAGTTTTATTTCAATCTTATTCGCTCCTGTACAACTTTGATTTCCTAACTTATACCCTGCTCTTTTAGTACCATCAGTAACATTGTAGGAATCACCATTTTCAAAAACATCTGTAATTCTCACAACAAAGTCTGTGTTAGTTACATTTGTTTGAACAAAAAGAATTGCTGTTATTGGGCCCGTAAGCTCTATATCTGAATCAAGAAATTCGCTTGTATAAACTAAAACATCATCTCTTATCTCAATTTCATTTTGTAGAGCGATACCAGCACGCGGACCCAGAACTACTCCACCCTTTGATGGTACTGGATCATTCGGATCATACAAATATTGATCAAAACCAATAATTTCAGGCTTATTCCAATTTAGTTTGCCTGAAGAGATTGATGAGTTTGCCGTTCCATTGCTAGAAATATATAAATTCCTAAATTTAGTCCTTGCTAATGGCCATTCATTTTCGTATCTCCATTTATTAATACCTAAAACAAATAATTTAATTTTTCCTGCATTACTATTTTGATTGTTTTTAGGCTTTAAAAGTTGTTTATCAAACCAATTTAGTCCTTCCTTAATACTTGTTTTTCTATATGTTGGTACTTTACTTGTACCTGGTATTTTTACTTCTCTTGCATGTGACCAAGGACCAATAATTATTTCTGATTGAGTAGAAACAGTTTTAGATTCTGATTGTTTTAATTGCATAAAATCATCAAGTTGAGAGGGTAAAAAAGGGTCAAACCAACCAGCAAGCATTTGTACAGGTGCATTAATGGATTTGGCCCTGTCTATACCATCAATATTTATCCAGTACTTATTGTTAGTATTGTTCAGCACCCAATCGTTAAAAAACTGAATATCTTTACCAGCACGTTCATCTGCGCTTATTAAAGGGAATCCCCAAAATCCTTTTTCCATATCCTTTATTTTAGGTTCGAAGTCTTCCTTGCCACTGCTTTGCAGTGACCATCTAAGTGCACTTTCAAGGGAAAAAGCCCCGCCAGGGTAAAACATGTCATAGAAGCTAGTACTAACGATATGTAGATGGTAAGCGCTGATATTCGGATTAGTTTGATCAGAGATTGCTAGTTGTGTGTATCCAAAGGCAGACCCTCCCCACATGCCAAGTTGTCCACTGAACCATGGTTGTTTGTTCAGCCATTGTAATGTTTCGATTCCATCTCCTCTTTCATTTATTAAAGGATAGTATTCACCCTGAGATTTATAGCGTCCACGTGTTCCTTGGATAACAACATTGTACCCACGAGATGCCCAATATCTTGCAACTGCATCTGATTTCAAACGATTTGGAAATGTATTTGTAAACGGAATTCTTATTAGAATTGTAGGTACCGGTTTATTGGCGACAGGTCTGTAAACATCGGAGACAAGAGTAATATTATCTGAAGTAATTAAACTATAATCTTCATGTTTAACTACTTTATATTCTCTGGATCGGACACCCTCATTCGGGAGAAAGAACTCCTGTGTAATAGTTTGACAACCACATAAGAGAAGAATTAACAAAAACGAAAGATTTTTGATAAGTTTCATCTTGGTTTTTTTCTCTTAACACCTAGCAATCTTGCAAACCCCCATTTCCTAAAACCCAACATCATTGCAACCCCATTACGCTTGTTTGCAGGAATTTTTAAGTCATCGCTAATTAATTGGTCAAAATATCTTGCAACTTCGTCTAATTTCTCATGCATTTTATGAATCGCTCCATCAGTAAGCATTCCACCAACAAAGTGAAGTTTCTCGTCAGGATCAGAAAATTTTGTTTCTAAAAATTCAGTTAAAATTTCTTGATTGAAAAACTTTTGTACCGGACCATCATCGGACCATTTAAAGTTTCGAGCTGTTAATAAACGAATACGATTAAATGGTAATAATTCAATTAGACCAATTTTTTCAAGCTTTATAAAATGCTTGTTGAGTTCGGCTTCTGAGAAATCAAACGTATCCTTAATTTCATGCTCCTTCCAATGATTAAGAATAAGGTAGGTAACTAATAACAACCTATGATCATTCACAAATTCTTTTTCTTGTTGCAATGTAAGTTGTGTAACTAAAGGTTGCTGTTGTTCTGATTCCAATACAACTTCTTTGATGTCTATCCCAAGCCAATTGCACAAAGTCTCTAGTCGCTTTAATGATAAGTCAGCCTTTGAGAATAAGCGCTTTACACTTGCTTCACTCAAATCAAGAATTTCGGCAGCTTCAGCATAGGACTTTCCCTTCTTACGCATGATTTTCTTCAGTGCTATATGTATTGATTTACTCTGCATAAACTTGAAGGTATCAATTTATAATACTTAAGTATTAAATATTACTAATATTTTTATATTTATTGCATTATATAATACTTTTAGAGATTCTTACACTAATTCGTAGCAATTATTGGCTATCAATCAATATCAAGGGGAGGATTATTTTGAGCCAAACACAGCTGTTCATAACTTTATTTTTGATCATTTGTCTTTCTCTACTTTGATTGAAATTTCTGAAGAGGAGTATTGGATTTATGAACTCAGTGAAAGAAATAAATACTTACCAGGGAACTTACGGAGCAATTCTTTGGAGCCTACTGGGTCTATTTTGCTTCCGAGTTGTAGCGCAATTAATTCAATCTAATTTCTCAATAGATTTCTTACCTGCATTTGAAGCTTGGCATAGTGGAGCGCTGCCATATCACTACTTAGTCATCACTCAGATTTTCATTATCTTTTTATATAGCTACATATGCATTCGTTTTACAAGTAGGAAAGTAGTTCCCAATAGAAAACTGGGAAATATATTTTTATATTCAGGGTTAATTTATGCAGTAGCTATGTTAGCGCGATTATTAATTGGAGTATTTGGAATTTCTTCAGCATGGTTCCATGCATATTTGCCAATATTTTTTCATTTCGTACTTGCTGCTTTTTTAATTGTAGTTGGTCTGTTTCATCTGAAATTTTATAAACACTATGAAAAATTACTTCACTCATAGTTTATTACCATGGGTTGCATACCCGATTGGTATTGGGATAGGAATCTACTTGCATATAGTAATGCTTTCATGGGGCATTGATCTTCAAATTAGCACATACGTTCCTATATTTTTTGCAGCCGGGATGATCACGTTGTTTGAGCTTTATTTTCCACATTTACATCAATGGAAACCCAATATTAAAGATGTAAAAAATGATGCAATGTACATGCTTATTGTACAAACGATTTTGCCAAAAGTATTGGCATTTTTTACTGCATTAGTACTGTTACGCTATTCAAACGAAAGTAGTTTATTTAATTTAAACCTTTGGCCACATTACTTACCTGTATGGATTCAGGCAATGATAATGATTTTAGTGGCTGATTTTTTTCGTTATTGGCTTCATGTTGCTTCTCATAAAAATAGTTTCTTATGGAGATTTCATGCAGTTCACCATTCCCCTAAAAAATTGTATTGGATAAATACAGGAAGATTTCATCCTATTGAAGAAGTCGCTCAGTTTTTATTCGATGCATTACCTTTCATTCTACTAGGTGTCAGTGAATATGTTCTGGCATTTTATTTTGTTTTCTACGCCATAAATGGTTTTTTTCAGCATTCCAATATAAAACTGAAGTTTGGTGTATTGAATTATTTAATTAGTACTGCAGAACTACATCGTTGGCATCATTCACGTATTGAGAATGAATCAAATTCAAATTATGGAAATAATACAATTATTTGGGATCTAATCTTTGGTACTAGATACTTACCAAATAATAGAAGCATCGAAAATATAGGGCTTATCAATTCCAAATATCCGACTACATTTATCGATCAACTTAAAACTCCATTTGTTGGAGGATTAGATAAAAAGAATTTGCCTTTACCTAGCATTAAACAGCTAATTGTGAATGGCCTAATCAAACTTCAAATGAAAATTACCAAATATACTATTTGGAAACCCATGATGAAGGCTGCTAAAGACCCTATGCATGCGCAATTTAGTTTCCTCAAACAACTCATGGAAGAAAATGCAAAGACAAAATTTGGAAAAGAACATCAATTTAATAACATAAATTCTTATGAAGATTATTGTAGGCTTGTGCCTATTCAAACATATGAGACGTTAAGCCCATATTTTACAAAACAAGATAAATCAAAAGAATCTTTGATAAACAATGAGCAACCGTTTATGTATGCAGTTACAAGCGGGACTACAGGAGCATCAAAATTTATACCGATTTTAGATAAGACAATAAAACAAAATAAAAAGCACCAGAAGCTTTTTACCTATATTCAATATAGAGATAATCCTGGAACATTTAGCGGCAAAATGCTAGGAATAGTTAGCCCAGCAATTGAAGGATATACAGAGCCGGGCACTCCATTCGGCTCTGTATCTGGTGTTCTATATAAAAATATGCCTTCGATTATGAGATCGAAATATGTACTTCCATTTGAAATATTTTCAATTGAAAACTATGAGCTTAAATATCAACTAATTCTAAGAATCGCCCTTACCTATAAAGATATTACCTATTTTGTTACAGCAAATCCGTCAACTTTACTAATGCTTAACAAAATACTAAATGAGGATATTTCTGTATTAGCAAATGAAATTGAGCATGGAGGATTTAGAGAATACGAAGTCTTACCAAAGAGTATCCAAACATTTATTACAAAAAATTTGAAGCCAAATCCAAAACGTGCAGATGAACTACGTCAGCTAATATTTAATAAACAAGAAATTACTTTTGCAGATGTATGGCCACAGTTACAAACCGTTGTTACATGGACTGGCGGTAGTTGTGGAATCGTATTAGACACAGTTAAGCAAAAATTACCAGCCACGACAAAAATTATTGAACTAGGGTATATGGCTACTGAAGTGAGAGGAACAATAACAATTGATGCAGAAAATAATCTTGGTCTTCCTACTATTGAGGATAATTTTTTTGAATTTGTAGAAAGAGATGATTGGGAAAATGATAAACATAATTTTCTAACAATCGATCAGCTATCTAAAAACAAAGAGTACTATATATTCATCACAACAAATTCTGGCCTTTATAGATATTTCATTAATGACATAGTTAGAGTAACTGGAAAAGTAGAAAATACTCCTACTCTTCAATTTATACAAAAGGGAAAAGGTGTTACTAGTATTACAGGTGAAAAATTATATGAATCTCAAGTTATTGAAGCGATGAAATTAACTGAGAAAGAGTTTAATTTTACAAATATCTTCTTCATTATGCTAGCAAATAAAAAATTCTCAAACTATGAATTATTTATTGAGAATTTCGATAATTTTGAACCCCCATTAGAACTAATAAGAGACTATGTTGAGTCTTGTCTTTGTAGATTAAATATTGAATATGAAAACAAACTTGCAAGTGGGAGGATTAAACCACTATCTTTACATCTTATTCAAAGTGGAACAAGAGAAATATTTAAAAAGTATTTCATCGAAAAAGGACAAAAAGAAAGTCAATTTAAAATTGTGGCTCTTCAATATAAAGATGAATTGGACTTTGATTTTGAAAATCACGTTCTAAGATTTTTTGAAAAAGCGAGTTAACTATAATCGTGCGGGTTAAAAATACTATATTAAAAAAAATAGATATTCCTTTTACAGTGTCCTTCAAACACTCCTCTGCTAAACGATCACAAACTGAGAGTGTTCTTGTAGAGATGACATCTAATAGAGGAATAACAGGTTATGGAGAATCATGTCCAAGAGATTACGTAACTTCCGAAAACATTAATAGTGTAAAAGCATTTTTCAATGAAAATATTTTCTCCTTTAAAAATGAAGTGATCAACTTATTTAGTCTAAATAATTGGATGGACAAAAATGCTAAAAAAATTGATGCAAATCCAGCTGCTATGTGTGCAATCGAAATGGCATTTCTAGATTTGCTTTCAAGAAACAATAGTGTGTCAATAGAAAACCTAATCGGGCTACCTGAATTACACGGTCATTTTAAATATACAGCCGTAATTGGAGATAGTAGTGCAGAAATATTTCATAGCATTCTTAAAAAATATTTAGAAATGGGCTTTGATGACTACAAGGTTAAACTCTCTGGCGACATTGAAAAGGATCAAGAAAAATGTCAAATAATAAATCGTAACGTCAATTCTCCTATACGATTGCGATTTGACGCTAACAACCTATGGGATAACTATAAAATTGCGATTAACTATTTATCTAAATTAAATATAGATTATTTTGCAGTTGAAGAACCGCTTGCCCCAAATGACTTTGTAGATTTATCCAAAATCTCAAATGAGCTAAACAAACAAATCATTTTAGATGAAAGTTTTTTGAGAGTTAGTCAATTTGAAAATCTCATTGATCATCCTGAAATGTGGATAATAAATCTTCGCATATCAAAGATGGGTGGTTTATTAAGGTCAAAGAAAATTGTCGATGAAGCAAAAGCCCACGGAGTTAAGATAATCATAGGTGCTCAGGTTGGTGAAACTAGCCTTCTCTCTAGAGCTGCTTTAGTTATCGCTAATTCTGCAAGAGACATACTTATTGCTCAAGAAGGTGCATATGGAAATTTACTACTAAAAACAGACCTTTGTGAGCCACCAATTATGTTTAGCAAATCAGGTGTTCTCAATTCTTCCAATCTACCAATATCCTCAAATGGATTTGGATTTGAATTAAAAAATCATGATAATTTCGAGATAATTAACTAGGAAAATTTATTGACCATTATTGAGATTTAACCTGTTTGTTATTTCGTTCGGTTGAAATAGCAACCGAAAGTGGTTCTCCAGATGTTCTTATACAGTACTTGCGCGCATTTCTCTAAATCTTGAAAAAGTATAATTACGCAAATCATCTGCAATCATGTAAAAACATGGCAATACCACTAAAATAAGCACAGTGGCAAAGATTAAACCGAATCCAAGGCTCACTGCCATGGGTGATAAAAATGCAGTTTGGCCACTGGCAAAAAAGATTAATGGCGAAATTCCTAAAAATGTCGTTACCGTAGTAAGTAAAATTGGGCGAATACGTACTCTTCCCGCATCCACTAATGCATCAAAACAAGTTGCCCCTTGTGCGCGTCGTTTTTTAGCAAAATCTATAAGAATCAAAGAATCATTTACGACTATTCCCGTCAATGCAAGAAAACCTATCATGGATAAAAATTGTAAATTGTAGCCAAAGATTAAATGCCCAACGATCACACCTACAATTGCAAAAGGTATCGCAAACATGATTACAAGTGGGTCCAATATAGACTTAAACAATGCTGCAAGAATAAAGAAAATAATTGCCAGTGCAATAATCAGCATGTTGCCAATATCATTGAATGAATCTTGTGATTCTTTTTTCTCGCCCAAATGTAGTAAAGAATAACCTGGATGATCCTCACTTAAATGAATGAACTCTTGATCTATAAGCTCATTTACCTCTAGTGGCGTGATTACATCTGCATCCACTTCAGCAGTCACTAAAGACAGACGTTGTGAATTACGTCGTTGTACTGCCCCAAGACCACGCCCTAACTCAATATCCGCTACTTCGCCTAAGTAGACGGTTCCACCATTTGCAAGTGTGATCGGCAAACGTTGCAAGCCTGCACCGTCTTTACGTATCGAATTAGGATAAATTACACGAACTGGATATCGATCCGTTTGCCAATTAACTTGCATTACCTCCAGTCCCAAATATCCAGTGCGCACTGCATCGGCAATTTGCGCTTGGGTTAAACCTAATTCTCTGCCGCGCGCATTGAGGGTGTATTGGTACTCGAGTTTGCCGGGCTCAAGATCTTGACGCACATCTCGAACACCTGGGATGCGTCGCAAAAAAGTAACCACCTCTCCCGAAATATCAAGTAATTTATCGGTCTCATTACCAGTAATTCCTACTTCAATATCAGATCCAGCGGGCCCTCCTTGTGGCCGTAATATTGAAAAACGTTGTATACCTGGAACACTCGCAACACTAGCTCGAATTTCATCTATTATTGCTTCTGTATTGCGCTCACGTTTGCCACGCTCCTCAAAGCGTAAATTAACCAAGGGGCTTATAAAGGTTTCGATAAATCCTTCTGGCTTGGGTTTATTTAAATCTATAACAAACTGAATATAGTTACTTCCAAGTTTAAAGCGGTTAAAGTCAATTAAGGTGACTCCGACATTCGTTAGTAAGGTATCCAGTTCATCCTCTTGAAAAACTTTATTCATGCGATTCTCAATTTCAATTGCAAGCGCTGTAGTATCATCAATGCTATAAGTATTTGGAGCTTCAACATTTACAAGAAACTGACCAATTTCTACATCTCCAAACTGGTTATATGGCATTCTTGTATAAGAAAAAGCAAGTACCACACTCAACGCACCTATGGTTGCAGCTGAAATGAAATAACGATTGCGCAAGGCATACTGAATAATCGTGATATATTTCTTTAAAAACTTACTTGAATTACTCTGCACAAAAGTGCGCCACCAACTGTTTTTATCTTTTTTGCTAACTTTTAACATTTCTGCCGAATGAGACGGCAGTACAATAAAGGCTTCTAATAAAGATCCTATTAAAGATGCAGTAACCACTACTGGAATGACTTGTATAAACAAACCTAAGGTTCCCGACACACCAAACATAGGCAAAAAAGCTGCAATAGTAGTGGAAGTGGAAGCCACTACAGGCCAAAACACTTCGCTTGCACCTCGTTTAGCAGCGGCATCTGCCACCATGCCATCTTCCATGTGACGATAAACGTTTTCAGTAACAATAATTGCATCATCGACAATCATGCCTAGTGCAATTAAAAATGCGAACATTGACACCATGTTTATGGTGTATCCAAGATAGTGAATAATAATTACAGCCACTAAAAATGAAACAGGAATACCCAAGGCCGTAATAAATGCAACACGAAAGTTTAAAAACAAATAAAGAGATAATAAAACCAAGAAGAGCCCTACTGCACCAGATGACTTTAAAGTCTCTAAACGCGTCTTTACATATTTTGACAGATCGCTAAATAAACCAAGTTTGATGCCGCGCGGTAGATTTTTTTGTATCTCGGCAGCGAGTTCACGCGTAGCTTGAGAAACATCAATGGTTGAAGCCTTTGCGGTTTTTGTAATGGTGAGATTTACAGACGGCTTACTATTAAAACGCCCTAGGGTTTTAGTTTCTTCTAAGCGCAATTTAACGTTTGCCACTGCACCAAGAACAAGCTGCCCGCCATTGGCATTACTACGCAAAACAATCTTTTTAGTTGCATCAATATCGGGAGCCGCACCTTTACCACGCAATAATATGTCTCCTTCAGAAGCTTTGAGAGATCCGCCAGGTAAATCTCTAAGATTATTTCTTAACGCAGAAATGACGGTTCCCAAAGACACATTTCGAGCGGACATTATGTAAGGGTCTACTTCAACCCATAATTCCCAATCCCGCTCACCTGCAATACTTACACTGGCGACACCATCGATTTGTTGTAAGCGAGATTTGACGTCCTTTGCCGTTTCAATCAAGGTACCCATCGACACATCGCCATACACACTTAAACTAATAACTGGAAAACGTGTTTTTAAGCGAGTTATTTCCGACCTTTCCGATTCTTCCGGCAAATCTGTTATGGCATCAACCGTAGAACGTAAATCTCTAACAAATTCGTCAACGTCTGTATCTGGTTTCAACTTTATGACAATCTTCGATAAACCTTCATTGCTCTCAGAAGTCACTACATCGATATCTGCAAGGGTGTCTAACTCTTCTTCGATTGGTATGGTTATTTGAGATTCCACTTCTTCGGGTGGAGCACCTTCAAACTCGGTATTGATACGAACTTTATCAATTTCCACGACGGGGAACATTTCCTGTGGCATACTGCGCCAAGAAATAACACCCGTGACAATTACCAGTACCAAAAATAGGTTAACGACTAGTGGGTTTTTAATAGAAAAATTAATAATACCCATAGCTTAAATTTTTACTAAATAGATTCCTTATCTTGCTGCGACGCTTGTTACAACAGCCTTTTTCAAATCCAGGTAATGAAAGCCACTTATTCTATAGTATAGTAAAAGTGGCTGCGATTAGACTAATTCTTGAATAGATCAAATTTAGAGATCAGCGCTACAATATAGTTCAAATGTAACTGATAAAAATGATATCCGTGTTGAGATTCACGCAATGAATACTAGTCTACACAGCCACGTAGACAAGTTGCGGGTATTTTCAAACTAAAAAATTGTTATAAAACCTTGCTTAAAGGTTTCACCAGTGTTCCCAAACCTCGAAAATTGTATATTCCCCTTTTCGATAACGTCGCAAACCCGTTTCACGCTTGATAGATTTAGCCTTTTGCAAAGCGAGATTATAAGCACGCGCACTATCACTACCCTCTCTCGATTGATAGTAAGTAACTAGAAACCAACCTTGCCTGTTTAGTATCGCACTATCACGTTCTTTTAAATTTGTAATTTCATTTTTATCCCCAGCCATATTTCATAATCTCCGTGTTTAATTTTAGTCGCTCTTATCATTTAAATTAGTTGTACTGGACGCAATATAGCGATGCTCAATGAAAATTATATTGTTAATAACTTATTGTGGTTACATCCCCATATTTTTAATCGACTGTACAAGCTGACCATATAGGCGCTTGCCTTTATTTGTTATCTGTATTGCTCTGGCACGACGATCGTATTCTACTAAGTCATATTCCATTAAATTCAATTCTTCTAAGTACCGCATTGAACGTGTGATTTGCGGTTTGTTCAAAAATGCTTCATTAGCAATTTGTCCAGGTTGAGTGAATCCTTGATGTAAGTAATGCAATACTTCAAAATCTATATGAGAGAGCCGATACAGTTTTAAACTATCCTTAATCTGTCGCTGATACTGTCGCAACTCTCTCGAACTCGCCAAGTATTGTTCCAATCGCATTGAATTCCCCTAAATACTTAATCAAGGAATGTTGCCAATTGTTGATGGCAGAATCGAATGTTGTTTTCGATACAGTTTTATTTGTAATACTTACACTTGTAACTTTTTATCGCGCTGGTATTGCGGTCAAAGTCACAATAGTCACCTTCATGCATTTCTACTTGCCTATATAGTACCATTATGGTACCATATTTTCATGTTGCCTAAACTACGTGAATTGCTTCGAGATATAGAATCTGCGGGCTTTATAAACCGAGGCACTAGAGACGACTTCTACATTCTTCGACATCCAGATGGGGTCAACATAACTCTTGGTGGCAACCCGAATCAGGACGCAAAACAATATCAAGTCCAAGACGTTAAGCGTGCAATTGAATTAGTTACTAACAAAGATGAATAAACGCAAACGATATATGAAAGTCGTTGAGTGGTCAGAGAAAGATCAATGTTATATTGGACGAGTTCCAGGTCTAACTTTAGGGGGTGTGCACGGAAAAACCGAAATAAAAGTATATGAAAATCTGGCATCCTTGATAGACGAATGGATTAGAGTTTATGAAAAGGATGGAGCCCCTTTACCATCTTCTACAATAGGGAAAAAGTATTCAGGGCGTTTTAATATTCGACTAGGTGAGGGCCTGCATGAACGTCTCGCTATCGAGTCACTAAAAGTTAGTGAAAGCCTAAATACCTATTGTGTAAAAGCTCTTAAAAAGGAAGTTGACTTGGATTAACGGCTTTATCAAGCTGTACGGCTAAAGATCTACTGCAACCTTTTGTCCATCTTGAAGTCCTGCAACATCTCGCGCAACAATCATTTCGCCTGATTGTAGGCCCGATGAAATAATATATTCACTACCTACGCGTTGACTAAGTTCTACAGTTACATGGTTTATCTTGCCATCTTTATATACATAAACATGGCTTTCACCTGCATTGGTGGCGACAGAAGATACCGGTACAGTAATTGCGTCAAACTGTTTAACAAGTGGTAAATCTGCACTTGCAAGCATACCCGACTGAATAGCCTCACTAGGCAAACGAATTCTAAGGGCATGTGTATTCGTAGTCGGATCTGGATCAGGCTGTAAAGCAATGAGCTTACCTTGTATAGATTTACTTCCAACTCGAACATCAATATCTTGATTCAGAGATAAAGCAGCTGCTACTCCCCCTCGCACGTCAAGCTGTAAATCTAATGAGCTGGTATCCACAATGGTCGCAACGACTTCAGTAGCGGTAACGAAATCACCAACTTGTACACTCACTTCATTTACATAACTAGCAAATGGAGCAATTAAAGTTGCACGTTTTAAATTTCGTTGAGCAACATCACGATCGGATTTCTTTAATGCCAATCTGGCCTTGGAGGTCTCAACTTTATATTTCAAATCTGACACTTGAGAATCGAGTGTTAACATTTGTTGACGTGCAGCGTCTAATTGCGATGCAGATATCAAAGAATCACTGTTTAGCTGTTCATAGCGTCGCACTTCGGCCTGTTGTAATGCCAAATTATCTTGAGCTAATTTGAGCATCCTTTGATCTCGTTGAATCCCTGCTTTCTCAATAAGATATTGTGATTCGGCCTGAGTGAATTGATCTTGTAGATCCTCGTCATCGAGGATTAACAAGGGTTGTCCTAAATCAACATATACGCCGGGCTCTACTAATCGCTGTTTAATACGACCCGGAACCTCAAATTCAAGTTGTGCAGTTTTGACAGGCTGTAAACGACCAGTTAGTGACTCTTGAGGTATCAGGTCTTGTCGCTTGACTTCGACAAGTACTACCTTCAGCGGTGGCAATTCTTCCAATTTTGCCTCAGGTCCTTTTTTTGTCCAAAATAGCGCTGCCACAAGGACCACGGCTGTAATAATGGCAATTACGCTACCTGCCAGTTGCTTTGGGGCTAACTCCCGAGTATTGCTGTTAGTAGATTCAGTCAATTGTCTTTCCGTAAACTGTTAAACTGTAAATATCGAATAAATATAATAAAAACCTTCGAATAATAATTCACCAACCATACTCTATCCATACTCTGTGTTGATAAAACCCCTAAGTAAACTGTGTGTGCCTATTTTCGGGTTAATGTGTCTATCTGCTTTAGCAGATAATGAGCCCTATTCCCAATGTGAAAGTGGGCCTATATCAACTACTCAACAAGACACTACAACAATAGACCCCAATACGCCCGCAGAGTTTACTGCCGATCGCGCCAAACGTGATGAGAAAGGCGTCTCTACTTTGGAAGGTACCGTACAAATGAGACGTGGACCTCAGACAATTGATGCCGATGTACTACGTTATGATGAAAATAGTAAAAAAGTGTATGCAACTGGCAATGTAATTGCCGAAGACGACGCACTCTTCATCGAAAGCCAAGAAGCAGAATTACATCTTGATACCGACTACGCTAAAACTGACGCAGCCTCATATCAGTATAAACCATTACATGCACGTGGCGACGCAAAAACAATCGAAAGGACTTCTTCTGAATTTGTTCGTTTTAAAGATGCAACCTATACCACTTGTGACAAAGGCGATGACTCTTGGCAATTATCCGCTGACGAAGTAGAGCTTGATAAAACCACGGGTGATGGTATTGGTAAAGATGTGGTTGTAAAGTTTAAAGGTTTGCCAATTTTTTATACACCTTGGATACGATTCCCAATTGATGATCGTCGTAAATCCGGTTTCTTAACGCCTACTATTGGCAACTCTAGTGACTCTGGTTTTGAACTTGAAACCCCTTGGTACTGGAATATAGCACCTAATCGCGATGCAATACTTGCCCCACGCGTATTAGCCGATCGCGGCCTACAGTTAAAATCAAATTTTCGATATTTGAATAAAAAAAGTTTTGGCCAGTTTGGACTTGAATATTTAGACGATCACGAATTTGATGATGACCGCTATCTAGTATCCTTTGAACATGTAGGCTCCATTATCCCAAAGCTGAATGTTAATCTTTTATATAATAAAGTGTCTGACGATAATTATTTTGAAGATTTAGGTGATTCGCTTGGTATAACTAGTACCCAACACATCGAACGCCGTGGTGACATTACTTATAATACTAAACATTGGAGTTTATTAGCACGTGCACAAAGTTTCCAAATCGTGGATGAAAGTTTACCCAACACGAGTAGACCTTATAAACGAACACCACAAATTAAGCTTGACGGAAATTATTATAATTTACCTGGTGGGTTTGATTTCGGCACTGACACTGAGTGGGTTAGTTTTCAGCATGACGATATTATAGATGGTGATCGTTTTCATTTAGGAATCGAACTTGAACGTCCTTTTGAAAGCACAGGATATTTTTTTCGACCAGGCATACGACTCACTCATACTGAATATGATCTTAACCGTAGAGATGGTCTTGATGATAAACCAAGCCGTAGTATGCCAAGTGCACATATAGATGCAGGGCTAATCTTTGAAAGGGATATGCAGAATGCAAAAACCATCCAAACTCTAGAACCACGCCTCTATTATTTACATACACCATTTCGTGATCAAGACGACATTCCTATCTTTGATACTGGCGAATACGAATTTGGTTTTGATCAATTATTCCGTGACGATCGTTTCAGCAGTATAGACCGAATTGGTGATGCCGACCGCTTAAGTGTTGCCGTTACAACACGAGTACTAGATTTAGATGATGGAGATGAAAAGTTAAGAGCCAGTATTGGACGCATTATCTACTTTCGAGATCGAAAAGTTAGGCTTCCTGGAGAAATGGTTGAACGTGATGATTCATCCGAAATCGCAGGTGAACTTAAGATTTCATTAAATGATCGCTGGGACGCAATCGCCTCAGCATTATGGGATTCTCATGATGATCATACTGAAAAAAATTCAATGCGTTTCCAATATCGATCTGAGAATGATTTTCTTCTAAACCTGTCTTATCGTTATCGACGCAGAGATATTGAACCGATTGATCCATTAACCAATCGACGTAGAAAATTAGAACAAGCTGATATTTCTATGGTGCTACCTATTAATGACAATTGGCGAACTGTGGCCCGCTGGAACTATGATTTACGGGAAAAACGCAACTTAGAATTACTTGCTGGGGTCGAATACGATACCTGCTGCTGGAAATTACGTCTAGCTGGGCGTCGCTATAATCAAAATACAGAAGAGGACTATAATAACAGTATAGAAGTGCAGCTTGTCTTAAAGGGCCTTGGACAAATTGGTTCGCCAATTGGAGAACTATTGGAACGTGGTATTCGTGGATATGATGATCGAGATGATGAGTACTTATTTTAAAAAATTACCTAGAATTACATTTGCTTTCATTTTTTCTATGAGCTGCATGCTGACAATGCTCAGCTATCCAACTTTTGTTAGCTCAAAAACGCTCGATAAGATTGTTGCGGTTGTTGAACAAGATGTCATTATGCAAAGCGAACTGCAACAACGTGTACAAGTTCTTGTACAGCAATTTAACAAAAATCCAGATGCCCTACCCCCTCAAGATGTGCTTATTGAACAAGTACTGCAAAGATTAATTGTTGAACGATTGCAGTTACAACTTGCCGAGCGACGTGGCATCAAAATTGACGAATTAAGTCTTGATCAAGCCATGCGAAATTTAGCCAAACGTAATAATTTTACACTTGAGCAATTTCGAACAGCTTTACTTAAACAAGGACTTGATTACGTATCATTCAGAGAACAAGTACGCAATGAAATGATGCTTGAACAATTACGCAGACGTACCATCGACGAAGGCATTCAGGTAACGGAAGCTGAAATTGAAGAACTAGTCACTGAATCAAACGAAGATTTACTAAAAAAAGAATACGAATATCATATTGCACATATTTTAATAGCAGTTCCAGAAACACCCAAACCCGGACAAATCGAAAAAGCTAAACACCGTTCTGCATTAGTCTATGACCGAGCAGTTTCAGGTAGTAATTTCGCAAAGCTTGCTATCACGGCTTCTGATGCACAAGATGCGCTACAAGGTGGTGACTTGGGTTGGAGAAGCAAGGCACAGCTTCCACAAGCTTTTCTACCACAACTTGCGCAAATGCAACCTGGAGATGTAAGCAAAATTGCACAAAGTCCTGCAGGTTTTCATATCTTTAAAGTACTAGACCACCGTGAGATTAAAAATACTATGGTAAATCAAGTTTTATGTCGTCATATTCTGATTCGCACGAATACTTTACTTAACGACACTGCCGCAGAAATTAAGTTAAAAGACATCAAATCTAAAATTGAACAAGGTGAAGACTTTGCTAAATTTGCACGAGAACATTCTGATGATGCTGGCAGCGCAGTGAATGGAGGAAATTTAAATTGGACCACTTCTAACAACTTTGTTCCAAAGTTTCAGGAAGTTGTAGATAGTCTAGAGGTAGAAGAGATCAGTGAACCATTTCAAAGCCGCTATGGATGGCATATCGTGCAACTCCTAGATGCCAGAAAACATGACAATACACAAGAAGCAATGCGTGCAGAAGCTCGCGAACAAATTAGACAAAGAAAGATTGAAGAAGAAACTGAGCTATGGCTAAGACAACTACGTGATGAAAGCTACATAGAAAATCGACTACATAGCTCTAATTAACTACAGCCTAGCCTCTCTCCTAATATTGCTTTAAAACTAGCTTAGGAAACAAATAAAAATTATTTCTCTAAATGCATACCCCAATACGTATAGCCATAACGCCGGGTGAACCAGCTGGTATTGGGCCTGAACTAGTACTTAAACTTGCCCAACAAACTTTAAGATGTGAAATTATTGCCATAGCAAGTTTTGACTTATTAAAAAATCTTGCACAGCAATTGAAGATAAAAACTGAAATTGGCTATTTTGACCTCAACACTGAAATAACAGCACATGCCGCAGGAAAGCTTTCTGTAGTAGACATACCACTCAAGCAGGCTGTAATCCCCGGTAAGCTATGTACTGAAAATTCTTTTTACGTGATCCAATCCTTGAATAAGGCAATCGAGTTAGTCAAAAACAATGTTTGCCAAGCCTTAACTACCGGTCCGGTGCAAAAAAGCATTCTCAACGATGCTGGAATTCCTTTTTCAGGCCACACAGAATTTATTGCCGAAAAAACGGGCGGATACCCTGTCATGTTATTAACTAATGAGACACTTGAAAATCAGCAACAAAACGGCTTTAGAGTTGCTCTGGCAACTACACACTTGGCTGTTTCAGAGGTTCCCTCTCAGATTACTTCCCAACGAATTGAAACGATATTGAAAATACTACATCGAGAACTGATAGAGCGTTTCGCCATTGCCAGTCCATGTATTAGTGTTTGCGGCTTAAATCCCCATGCTGGAGAAGGTGGCCATTTAGGTAAAGAAGAAATTAATGTAATCATTCCAACACTGGAAAAATTACGTCAACAGGGAATGAATATTGAAGGACCAATCCCCGCAGACACTGCATTCACACAACAACAATTAGTTGGCAAAGATGCTGTGCTCGCAATGTATCATGACCAAGGATTACCGGTTATCAAACACAGTGGTTTTGGTAATACCGTTAACGTAACTCTTGGCTTGCCAATCATTCGAACTTCCGTAGATCACGGTACAGCATTAGATATTGCTGGACAAGGCATAGCGGATGTAAGTAGTTTGCATACTGCGGTATCCTTGACAGCTAAACTTGTTAGTAACAGTAGTTGACTTACATGTAAAACTAAACTAGAACCTATTCACAATTTTTCGATGGGTTCAAGAAACTTTGGAAAATACATATGGCTAAACTCACTTCAGAAGCACTGCAAGCTTGGGAGCAACATGATGAACGTATGGTGCTCACTACCTGCAACACAAATAACATCCCAAACTCAATATGGGTAATTTGCGTAAAGCTCATTAACGACGAGCAATTTGTAATCGCAAATAACGCATTTCACAAAACCTTAAAGAATATAAATTCGGGAAGTAAAGGATCATTACTTTACATCGCCCCCGAACGTGAAGCCTATCAAGTAAAAGGTTCACTTGAGTACTATACCAGCGGACCTGTTTACGATGACATGAAACAATGGCTCGATCCAAAGTTTCCTGGCAAAGGTGCATTAGTCTTAAATATTGAAGAAGTGTTCTATGGAGCCAATCAAGTAGTCTAAAACCTGTACACTATGAAAAACCGAGTCTTTTTATTCTTTGCTTTCCTATTAGTGATATGCGGCCAAGTAAATACTTATGCTGCAGGCTTAGAAAATCGTAGCATTAATATTTCTAGTAATGAGAGATTTAATTTTATCAATGGCAGCAGTATTCAGTTCAAATTTAAACCACTATCTGATAAGGCTCGAGAACTAGAAATAACAAGGAATGCTTCATCCTTAGGAGTTGCCTACCTGGGACAAATTCAACTAAAAGAAAACATCACAGCTTTGTCAGCTTTACGATCTATCGCCGATCAAATCGGAGAAAGTTTAAACCTGAGTTTTGGTGTAATCGCAGATTCTAATACTTCTGAAGCACTTAAATTAAATGAATTATTATTATTATATCATCCTGCTATCACGGTAACACTTGTATTGGCAAGGCCTAATGAAGAAAGCAATTATGAAATCATATGTACCTATGCATTAAGAGATTTAAAAGAAGAAAACGCAAGAGACAAACAAACTATATCTCAAGCACAGGGAACAAACCAGGCATCTGAAAATCCAAAACCTCAAGTGAACAAGCAGGAAGAGGCTGTAAACCAATAGGTCACTACCACAAGTATTGGACGTAATTTATATAAGTTTTATCAAAAATAATTGATCAGCCATTTATCAACTGTGTAATAGTAAAACGCTGTACCCCATTCACCACAATAAGGTGCTATTGGTGACCAAAAAACTTCGTAAACGTTTTGGACAACATCTACTCACAGATCCAAATACGATTACCGATATCATTCAAGCTATTAACCCTTCTCCACAAGAAAATATTTGTGAAATAGGGCCCGGGCTAGGTGCAATTACGATCCCTGTACTTAAGCAAGTAGGTATAATGCACGCGATTGAAATTGACCGAGATCTATCTAAAGAGTTACTAATAAAATGTAAAGAAATTGGTAAACTAGAATTACATCAGTCCGATGTCTTGAAATTTAACTTTAATGATATAGCTAAACCAGATCAGCGCTGTCGACTGATAGGCAACCTCCCCTATAACATTTCTACTCCACTTCTATTTCATTTGCTTCAATTTTCTACTGTTATAGAAGATATGTATTTCATGTTGCAAAAAGAAGTTGTCAATCGTGTTGTTGCTAAACCCGACGATAGTGCATACAGTCGATTAAGTATAATGACACAAAGTCACTATCAAGTAGAAAATTTATTTGATATTGCACCAAATATGTTTTCTCCGCCTCCGAAAGTAACCTCTAGTTTTATACGACTACTACCAAGTGATATTGTGCTTAAAAAAATTTTAGACCGTGAGTTATTCAGTAAAATCGTTAAATATGCTTTTCAGCATAGGCGTAAAACAATAAAAAATAACCTAGCATCAATTGCTTCTGAGAAACATCTGGAAAAGGCATCTATAATTCCTAGTCAACGCCCGCAAGAAATTTCTATAGACCAATACATTACACTTACAAATCAACTCACGAATTAAGTACTTTTTTGACAACTCATTGAATTTTTTACAACTTAAGTTGCTTAAGTATTAACGCTAAGAAACAAAATGGTTAATTTTTACACCATAATACAAATGTTAGCTGCATCTGAGTTTTTTATAATTTTGTAGGTATAATACGCATATGGATGAGTCACAAGCCCACAATATAGATGTAAGCGTAGATAGTACCTTTATCGAAGGTCAATCTGACGAAGAACAAAACCGTTTTGTGTTCGCATATACTGTAACCATACATAATACCGGTTTGGTACCTGCTAAACTGATTACTCGCCACTGGATCATTACAGATTCTAATGGCAAGACCCAAGAGGTAAAAGGTGAAGGTGTAGTCGGTGAACAACCTTATTTACGCCCTGGTGAAGCCTTTCAATATACTAGTGGCACAATGCTAGAAACACCAGTAGGTACAATGAAAGGCAGCTATCAAATGGTTGCAGATGACGGTACTGAGTTTGATGCTGAGATTAATGTATTTACATTAGCAGCTCCTCGCGTCCTGCATTAAATTATTTAATCAACTATCGTATTAGAATTAGCTTTAATTAAAGCTAACATGCGATTTTGAAAATAATTTTTTGTAAAATGCGCATACTATCTATGTATACAAACTAAAGCATGGCAATTTATGCAGTTGGAGATGTACAAGGCTGTTTTGACGAATTACAAGAACTTGTAGAGTACATTTCCTTTAAACCAAAAAAGGATCAGTTGTGGTTCGTAGGTGATATTGTCAATCGCGGACCAAAGTCTTTGGAAACATTACGCTGGGTTAAATCTCTTGGCAATGCTGCCGTAATGGTACTGGGCAACCATGACCTACATTTACTCGCAGCTCATGCTGGCGTTAGAGAAACTAGCACGAGCAGTAGTTTATTCCCAATATTAAAAGCCGATGACGCGAATGAATTAGTTGACTGGCTTAGACATCAACCATTAATACGCTTCAACAAAAAATTTGAATTTGCCATAGTACATGCCGGCCTACCACCCCAGTGGAACATACAAGATGCATTTCGTTATGCAAAAGAAGTAGAAACCGTTTTAAAGTCAAAAAAATATAAAAACTTTCTTTATAACATGTATGGAGATACACCCAATCAATGGAATAGCAAATTAAAAGGCTGGGATCGCATGCGTATAATCACCAATCTCTTCACGCGTCTACGCTATTGTACTCCCAAAGGAGTGATGAGCTTTGAAGACAAGGGCCCTCCTGGTACACAAAGCGCAGGAATGAAACCTTGGTATGAAATTAAATCACGTAACAGTCAAGACACGACTATTGTTTTTGGACACTGGTCTACACTTGGACATATAAATAATCATAACGTGATTGCAACGGATACCGGCTGTCTGTGGGGAGGACGTTTAACTGCGATCAGAATAGGTAAAGACGAGCTCACAGTTTATCAAGTCAAATGTGAAGCTAAACAAGCTATTCCAACTATTTAAACTAACAATCCAAACAAAAACTGGTCATTTCATTTAGATGTGTTAAAAAAATTTAGCATGGATTTTCAATAATTAGCTACTCAAAATAATATTGAAATTTAACCTCTGCATGTAACCACTCATCGGGAAATTTGGCACGCATGGATTTACTTATTCCAAAATGAGCCATTATTCACATGAGTTTTATATAAGTATTGTTATGGGCAAGTTGGACACAATAATAAAAAAAATCATCGATGGTACAAATATATCTAAACAAAATAGAGCTAACAAAAAACCTGGCACTTCAAACAAGGTCGTACAAACACGACATCCCTTGTCAGTCCCTGAGCTCAAACAAGACATTCACGAGCTGGTAAGACAATGTAGAGAAGAGATTCAGAAATCAGAAGATTCAGGAATCATGCCAGCACCAACTTATTTTGAGCAGGTTGCAATTTTATCTAGAAAAGAGAAGAAATATGAAAATGAAATTGCGATATGTGAAATGTATATCGACCTTATTAATCAATATGCTGAGAGAGAGAAACTAACGAAAGACGAAATATCAACCAATCTTTTACCTAATTGCACTCCATTTATGAAACGTCTGCATAATGCAAAAATAATGATCAGTCATGAATAATATCATCTTTTGTGATTAAAAATCGTAAACGATAAACACATTACATAAACAGTTTGATAATTTCTAGTTTGCGCATTGAAGAGCAAATTAATGTTTAGTCAACAGTTGATGATGATCGATGGTAACGCATAATGATATTAGGATCGGGCAATAAATTAATAGTAGTATCCTTACCCTCGTAATCATAACTTGAAAGGACATAACGAATGCTTTCCAGGCGTGCACTCTTTTTATCGTTAGCTTGCACAATGATCCACGGGCTGAAGGTTGTATGAGTATTACTAAACATCATCTCTTTGTATTTAGTATATTCATCCCATAACTTCTGCGCGCGCCCATCAATAGGACTCAGTTTCCATTGTTTTAGTGGATTCGTTTGACGTGACTCAAAACGCTTGAGTTGCTCTTTCTTGGAGATAGAAAACCAAAACTTAGTTAGGTCTATACCATCTTCATACAGCATATGTTCAAACTCCGGCACTTGACGCATGAATTGCTTATACTGCTTCTTCGTACAAAATTTATTGACTGGCTCAACTACTGCACGGTTGTACCAACTACGATCAAAAAAAACAATCTCACCCTTGTTTGGTAATTGTTTGACATAGCGCTGAAAGTACCATTGGCCCACTTCATCATCACTTGGCTTAGGCAATGCGACAATACGCATTGCGCGTGGATTCATATGTTCCACGAAACGTCGAATTGTCCCACCTTTTCCAGCAGCATCACGTCCTTCATAGACAATTGCTATGCGACGTTGCTGTTCTTGCGCCCAACGCTGTAACTTTACCAATTCACCTTGCAACAAACGTAGATCTTCTTCATATGCTAATGCTTTCTTGAATTTTTTGAGGTTAAAGTCCTTTTTTCTTAGCAGTCCAAAAAAATCGCGCGACGATTGAAGCTCGATAAGTTCTTCTTTTGTCAGTATATCTTCGGCAGAATTCATCATCATTTCCGCCGAATCGTTTATATCTGGTGCAACTTTAAGCGCGTTAATAGCAATGCCATCCTTACTTGCTAGCTTTACTTTTTTATTAGTCATCTTAAACCCTTAATCACAGGTTAGTTTTGAAAATGCTATATCTAAAAATAATATCTTTATCAAGCTGCCTAGGACTCAACTAAATCATAACTACGATGAAAGCAAGGGTTATGAGCAATTTTCCTGACCTAGCACAAGAAAATAATGGTTTCTCGTTAGAACCTTGAAAATTGAGCATAAACATATGACCTCGATTTTTGAGAAGCCACTTGGGGCCGTAACCTGCTATTCGATAGAATATTGATCCAAATTTAGTGCCAATAGAATACTTATGAAATCAATCGCTATTTTTGCAGATGTACAAAATATTTATTACACCACTCGTCAAGCTTATGACCGCCAATTTAATTATAGGAAAGTGTGGCAACAAATCAGTAACCAAGGAGAGATTATTTCTGCAACTGCTTATGCAACAGATCGTGGTGATGATAAACAACTTAAATTCCAAAATGCTCTAGAACATATCGGATTTACAGTAAAACTCAAACCTTATATTCAGCGTAGTGATGGATCGGCGAAAGGTGATTGGGACGTTGGTATTACAATTGATATTATGGAAGCAGCAAAAAACGTTGATACTATTATTTTATTATCTGGTGATGGTGACTTCGATTTATTACTGCAGAAAATCAAAAAGGATTACGCAGTCTGTACCGAAGTTTATGGTGTGCCAACACTCACAGCCAACTCACTTATTGATTCTGCTAGTATCTACCATCCTATTGAAGAAAAATTATTATTATAAGAATAAATGAAATTTAGTTAAAATTTAAATGGATACGATAAGTTATATTAGCCATTTAAAATATTTATTTAATTCGTATATATTGAATAAACTCCATATCAAATTTATTTTTCTCATCTTTGTCTCGATATTCTCTCTCTAATTCTTTCCATTCATGTTTATTCCATTTTGGAAAATAGGTATCACCTTGCAAATCTGCATGCACAATCGTTATATATAAATGTGTTGCGAGCGGTAAAGCCAATTTGTAAATATCTGCGCCGCCAATCACAAAGGCCTTACCTAGTACTAACCTGGCAACGTGACCCCAATTATTGGCGATTTCACAACCCTCAGCTGTGAATTTTTTATTGTGGGTAAGTACAATATGTTGTCTCCCTGGCAATAATCCAGGAAGAGACTCAAAAGTCTTACGCCCCATTATTATGGGATGCCCCATAGTAATTTTTTTAAAGCGTTGTAAGTCGGCCGGCAGATGCCATGGAATTTGATTATCTTTACCAATTAATCCCTGTGGGGTCATCGCAACGATGATTGCAATTTGCATACCTAATTCGATTAGACTTGTTTATTTAGACTGCTACAGGAGCCGAAATGTGCTCATGGCATTGATAATTTTGTAATTCAAAATCCTCGTATTTAAATTCAAATATCGATTTAACATTTGGATTGATCCACATATTCGGCAATGCATAAGGTGCACGACTTAACTGTTGTTGTGCTTGTTCGATATGGTTTTTATACAAATGCACATCACCAAAGGTATGCACAAACTCTCCGGGTTCATAGCCCGTAACATGCGCTACCATTTGCAGCAACAAAGCATACGAAGCAATATTAAAAGGCACGCCTAAAAATACATCGGCACTACGTTGATACAACTGACAAGAAAGCCTGTTTTGCGCTACATAAAATTGAAAAAAGGCATGGCAGGGCGGCAAAGCCATGTTGTCAATTTCACCAACATTCCATGCACTTACGATATGTCTTCGAGATAAAGGATTTTCTTTGAGCTCAGTAATTAATTGGCTGATTTGGTCAATACATTTACCATCTGCAGTTTGCCAACTACGCCATTGTGCCCCATATACCGGACCAAGTTCTCCGTTTTCATCAGCCCATTCGTCCCAAATGGATATACCATTTTTGTGCAAGTAAGAAACATTAGTTTCACCGCGCAAAAACCATAACAGCTCATGGATAATTGATTTGAGATGCAGCTTCTTCGTGGTTAACAATGGAAAGCCATTTTGTAGATCAAAACGCATTTGATAACCAAACACCGATACTGTACCAGTGCCGGTTCGATCACCTTTTTCTACGCCATGTGTCATGACATGATGGAGTAACTCTAAATATTGTTGCATGTCTTATGTTTTATCAGGTATTCCAAATTTATTATAAGCCAGCCATATGGTTACTAAACCAATGATTACCATCGGTATGGTCAACAACTGTCCCATGGTAAGCCAATCAAATGCAATAAAATTTAAGTGTGCGTCTGGTTCGCGTACAAATTCAATAACAAAACGGAAAATACCATAAAGCAAAACAAATAAACCGCAAACAGCACCAACAGGCCGTGGTTTTTGCGCAAATGCCCATAACACAACAAATAACACCAAACCTTCAAGAAAGGCTTGATACAACTGTGATGGATGCCTAGTCAAATCGCCAGCTTGAGGAAATACCATACTCCATGGCACATCAGTTACACGGCCCCAAAGTTCTCCATTGATAAAATTACCGATTCTGCCTGCGCCTAGACCAATGGGTACCATAGGCGCAACAAAATCACACAAACGCAAGAACCCATATCCTTTAGCGCGTTGATAGATCCAAAGGGCAAAAACCACACCGAGCAACCCGCCATGGAAACTCATACCCCCTTCCCAAATCTTAAACAGATAAAGCGGGTTTTCTAAAAACTGGGAGAAATTATAAAATAACACTGAACCAACTCTACCCCCTATAATCACACCTAACATTCCATAGAATAAAATATCACCCACATCTTCGGGCTTAGCTACGGTATGCTGTTTCTTTGCATGGATACGGCCCAGCCACCAAAATGCAAGAAAGCCGATGGCATACATTAAACCATACCAACGTAACTTTAGTGGACCGATAGAAAAAATTACCGGATCAATTTCAGGAAAAGTCAGCATATTTACACTATAGCAACAGTTAGGCTCAGTTAATAACAAACCAACATGTGTATAAAATTTAAACACCTAGTATGAACCAAGCTAAAAATCACCTCGCCAATCAAACCAGCCCTTATTTGCTCCAGCATGCAGACAATCCTGTGGAATGGTATCCATGGGGAGAGACCGCGCTGCTACGTGCAAAAAATGAAAACAAACCTATTTTGCTTTCAATTGGGTACTCTGCATGCCATTGGTGTCATGTAATGGCGCACGAGTCATTTGAAGATGAAGCCACAGCTAAGTTAATGAATGAATTGTTTATCAACATTAAAATTGACCGCGAAGAACGCCCCGATATCGATAAGATATATCAAACCGCGCAGTTTTTGCTTACTCAACGTAGCGGTGGTTGGCCACTCACTATGTTTTTAACACCTGAAAATCAAATGCCTTTTTTTGGTGGTACTTATTTCCCTAATGAAGCTCGGCATGGCCTACCACCCTTTAAAGATTTATTGCAGCATATCTCAGACTTTTACCAAACACGGCGAGAAGAGATCGATAACCAAAATCAATCCATGCATAATGCGTTACAACAAATTTATGCGCCTACTTACACGGAAGTAAATTTACCTACAAACATATTAAAACGTTGCACTCAACATTTGGAACAAGCTTTCGATGCTGAACATGGGGGTTTTGGAAATGCACCAAAGTTCCCGCATCCTCAAAATCTCGAACGCCTATTGCGCTATTACGCACAAACGAGGCTTATTGATGAAGATAACCCTCGTGCACTACACGTTGCAATTTTCACCTTAGAAAAAATGGCGGCAGGAGGAATTTACGATCATCTAGGCGGTGGTTTCAGTCGTTACTCAATAGATAACTATTGGATGATTCCGCATTTTGAAAAAATGCTGTATGACAATGGCCCGTTACTTGCCTTATATGCTCAAGCTTTTGCCTTAAACTATGCAGAACAATTTAAACAAGTATGCGAAGGCACTGCTGATTGGGTAGTACGCGAAATGCAATCACCTCAAGGCGGATATTATTCCTCTCTAGATGCAGATTCTGAAGGAACCGAGGGTAAGTTTTATGTGTGGACGCAATCTGAAATTCAAAATGCGCTCACTGTTGAAGAATATGCAGTTTTTGCCCAATATTTTGGTATCGATCGCACTGCTAATTTTGAAGGGAGTTATCACCTTCATACCTTTGTAAGTGAGGAAGAGTTATGTCTTGCACAATCACTTAACTCGAAGGAGTTTAATGAACTACTAGCTAGCGCTAAACAAAAATTATTTGCCTTACGCGAACGACGTATTCGACCGGGGCGTGATGACAAAGTCCTTACCAGTTGGAATGCCTTAATGATTCGTGGCATGGCAATAACTGGACGGATTCTACACCAACAAGAATATATAGATTCTGCCGAACAAGCGTTGAATTTTTTACACCAAACTATGTGGGTAAACCAGCGTTTGTTTGCAACATATAAAGATGGTAAAGCTCATCTGGATGCATACCTCGATGATTATGCATTTTTGTTAGATGCAATATTGGAAATACTGCAAGCTCGATGGCATACAGAGTATCTCAATTGGGCGTGTGAATTAGCCGATGTAATACTGGAACAATTCGAAGATCAAGTCTTGGGAGGCTTTTATTTTACCGCAAGCGACCACGAGCAACTCATTCAACGACCTAAAACGTTTAGTGATGAAGCCACACCCTCTGGTAACGGTATCGCTGCTATGGCATTAGCACGATTAGGTTATTTATTAGGGGAAACAAAATATATAGACGCTCGTGATCGAGTTATAAAATTTGCCAGCCAAGTAATCAGTCAATCGCCTATGGGACATGCTAGTTTACTGCACGCTTATGAAGAACAAATAAACCTCCCACAAATTATTATTCTGCGCGGCCAACAAAATGATTTAATTAAATGGCAACAAGCATGTACACATAGCTACGCACCTCATCGTTTAGCCTTTGCAATAACAAATGATACAGAAAATTTACCGCCTTCACTTGCAGAAAAAAAACACAAAAAATCGAGTCAGCAAAGAGTAACGGCATATGTCTGTCAAGGCATGCAATGTGATGCACCGATCGAAGAGTTTGAACTACTACAAGAAGTATTAACTAAAACAAGTATTCATCCATCTAGCCATTAAATTCTATGAATAGTGCCCCAATGAACACTGGCCGAGGCATATTGCGATTATTGCATTTAATCGCGCATATCTTTAAAGGTTTATTTGTATCGTATACTCGATTACATGGTACACAGAGTCATGACCTCACTGATGCGCAGCATGAAATTATTCAAACTTGGTTACACCGTTGTGCAGAAATTATCGGTATCGATATTCAAGTTCACGGTGAACCTGCTACCCCACCTGCATTTATTGTTGCCAACCACATTTCTTGGTTAGATATTTTAATTATCTCTTCGGTGTTACCGGTTTCATTTTTATCTAAGGCCGAGGTACGTAACTGGCCTGTAATAGGTACACTTGCCGCCAAGGCCGGTACTTTATTTATCCATCGTGGCTCTAAAAACGGGGCTGCTGAAGCAATTGAATTAATGCAGATTAAATTAAAAGCCGGACATAGCGTAGCTTCCTTTCCGGAAGCTAAAACCACTCACGGCACTGAAGTGCATACATTTCACCCACGTCTGTTCGCTGCTGCAATCGAAACAGACACACTTGTACAGCCTGTTGCCTTACGGTATCCACATGACAATGACGGCGCACACCCACATGTACCTTACATCGACGAATCAAATTTAATCAGACATGCGTTTCAGATTATGTGTGCAGACACAACTGCGGCAGAAGTAACCTTGTGCACACCCATTAGTAGTGTTGGAAAAATGAGGAAACAATTATCGCAGTCCGCAAGAGCTACAATTGCTGACGTTGTAGTAAAAAGCTAACCTAAGGCTTGTAGTGCTGCCTCATAATCTGGCTCATGGGCAATCTCATCTACAAGCTCGGTATACACAACGGAATTGTCTTGGTCTAACACAACGATTGCACGTGCAGTAATGCCTGCAAGTGGACCATCCTCAATAAGCACACCGTAATCAGTAGCAAAATCTTTACTACGCATTACAGATAACGGAATTACATTTTCTATCTCTTCTGCACCACAAAAACGTGACATGGCAAAAGGCAAATCTGCTGCAATAACTAAGATAACAGCATCCTCATGTTCATTTGCATAATCCTCAAATTTTTTAGTAGAAGTTGCACAAACAGGTGTATCCAAACTTGGAACAATACTTAATATTTTTTTCTTGCCAGGGAAAGATGAAAGCGAAACATTTTCAAGATCTTTATTTACTAACACAAAGTCAGGAGCAGCCGCACCAATTTCAGGAAGGTTCCCATTAGTGTTAATATCATTTCCCTGTAATGTAATTGTCGCCATTTGTTATTCTCTGAAGATAAAGTTTATTTTCTGATCATTTAAATTTTAAAAAACTATTTGTATGCACAAAGTATGTTACTAACATCTTTGCTTAATCGAGTTGTTAGTGTTGTGTATCACATAAGCTAAATATAAGAGTCATATTGGCTTGCATTCATCAGGCTGTCAATTGCCGATTTATCATGTATAGCAACTTTACATATCCATCCGCCCTCATATGGTACACCGTTAATTAGTTCTGGAGAATCGGGTAAATCTTCATTAATTTCAATGACTTTTCCACTTACAGGCATGTGGATATCCGATGCGGTCTTGACTGATTCCACCACCGCACACGCTTGTCCAGCTTCATATTCATTATTTAATTCAGGTAATTCTACATAAACAATATCGCCTAATTCAGATTGGGCATAATCTGTCATTCCTATCTTGGCTATATTGTCTGATTCCAACAATAACCAGATATGTTGCTCTGAATAAATACGATCGTTTGGAGTTTCGTTCATGTTGTTATCCCTTTTTTAGAATTTTATTTATGTAAAGAATAATCAAACGAATTACATTATAATTTAGATGATAATTTTTTATAAATACAAAATAATGCATAAAAAAATATTTATATTAGTAATTGTATTGCTCACATCATGTACACAAGAACAACCTAGTGAAATTATTATACAAGATGCTTGGATTCGTGAAGCCCCCCCTAACGCATCAGCAATGGCTGGTTATTTAACAATCACTAACTCAACTGAACAAGATCGTATTCTAACTTTTGCTAAAAGCAACCATTTTAATGCAGTTGAAATCCATCGCACTATTGTCAAAGATGGTGTGGCAAAAATGCGTCGCTTTGACGAGCTCACTATTCCTGCAGGAAAATCGCTTGAGTTTAAACCTGGTGATTTTCACTTAATGCTGATGAGTCCCAAGGTTAAGCTCAAGATCAACGATGAAGCCACCGTAACACTTTGTATTTTAATGGATGACAAAATTGAAGAATTTGATGTTGTCATGCCGGTAAAAAAACCATAAACCGAGCCTTAACCTTAATTATTATCTGGGTATATTCATCTCTAAGACCTTCTAAATCCTGTATCATTCGCCTAAAGAATAATTCACATCTGAATCATGCAGTAATTGCAACTGCTTGATTAAAAATCGATTGGTGCATGCCTTGAATGATTTTTCACAAGCTTTTCTAAAAGCGTTTCAACTTATTGTGCAATTGGACCCAAACCTTTTAGAGATCATTGGGCTATCACTGCGGGTCAGTTTAACTGCGGTTGGTATTGCTAGTTTAATTGGTTTGCCATTAGGGGCAGCACTTGCTTTGTATAAGTTTCCAGGCCGAGGATTGATTGTGGCATTGCTAAATGCCTTTATGGGCTTACCGCCAGTAGTAGTAGGGCTAGTAGTATATTTAATCTTGTCGCGTTCTGGACCACTTGGAGTGCTTGGGTTGTTGTTTACCCCAACAGCCATGATCATTGCGCAGGTGTGCCTAATTACTCCCATTATCGCGGCCTTAACCCGTCAAACCATTCAAGATGCCAATCAAGAATACCATGAGCAACTCCGTGCTTTAGGCGCTAAAGCTTCTCGCATGATGAAAACGCTGTTGTGGGAAACGAGGTACAGTTTAATGACCGGAGTATTTGCAGGTTTTGGCCGCGCTATTGCAGAAGTCGGCGCAGTATTAATCGTTGGCGGCAATATCAATCATGCAACACGTGTAATGACGACCGCCATTGCTTTAGAAACACGCAAAGGTGATATTGAATTAGCCTTAGCACTTGGCATTATTCTAATAACAATTTCATTAATCGTAACTTCACTTGTAATGAGTGCTAGACATGCTGCATACCAGTTTCACAGTTAGTACTAACGATATAACTGCACTACCCTTGCATGTGAGTCAGCTATATGTTTCCAAACAAGGAAACATATTGTTAAATGATATCAATATCTCTATTGAATCAAATGATATAACGGTAATACTGGGGCCAAATGGTGCAGGTAAAAGTCTACTGTTACGTGCCGCCCACGGTTTAGAGTCACCCAGTAAAGGTTCTTTACTATGGAACACACACATCCCTCAGCCACAACAACCTTGGCGTGCCTATATTTTTCAAAAACCGATATTATTACGCCGCAGCGTGCGCGCCAATCTTGAATATGTGTTGTCCTTACATGGCAAAAATAAATCTAGCTACTCTTCCCTAATTAGTGATGCATTAGAACACACAGGTTTATCACAATTGGCTGAACGTAATGCACGCGTTTTATCTGGAGGTGAACAGCAACGCCTCAACATCGCTCGCGCCTGGGTACTGCAACCCAAAGTGATACTGTTTGATGAACCCACGGCCGAACTCGACCCAAATGGCACGGCGGCAATAGAATGCTTGATCGAGACAATCGCTCAACAAGGCACTAAAATAATCATGACCACGCATGATTTAGGCCAGGCACATAGACTTGCCAATGACATATTATTTTTACATCAAGGAAAAGTAGTAGAGTACACATCTGCTAAAGTATTCTTTGAACAACCACAAACTAAAACTGCAGAAAATTTTATAGCAGGAAAATTATTAAACGGAGAATAAAAAAAAATGAACAGGATTTCGTTAATAGTTATTACTCTATTGCTTTGCTTAAGTATGAGCACTGGATTTGCAGAAGAACAACCTTTTATCACTCTTTCTTCTACTACTTCTACTGACAACTCAGGCCTGTTGGAGTATTTAATTCCTAAGTTTCGCAATAAAACAAGTATAAATGTGCGCGTAATTGCTGTCGGTACCGGACGCGCATTGAAACTTGGTGAACGTGGAGATACAGACTTGGTCCTGGTGCATCACAAAGCTTCAGAAGAAAAATTCGTAGAGAAAGGCTTTGGTATCGACCGCCGCGACGTGATGTATAACGATTTTGTAATCATCGGCCCAAAGAATGACCCGGCTAATATCAAACCTCTTATTAAAGCGGTTGAGGCTTTTAAAAGAATACATGCCCATCAAGTACCTTTTATTTCACGTGGTGATGACAGCGGTACTCACAAAAAAGAGCTTGAATTGTGGTCGTTAGCCAAAATAAACATACAACAATATAGCGGCACGTGGTACCGCGAAGCCGGTGCCAGTATGGGAGCTACTCTGAATATCGCCAACGCTATGAATGCTTACGTACTTACCGATCGAGGCACTTGGTTATCCTTTAAGAATCGCGATGATCTCAGCTTACTTTTTGAGAATGATCCACCTCTATTTAACCAATACGGTGTCATTTTAGTAAACCCTGAACGCCACCCACACATAAAGCACAAAGAAGCTAAACTATTTTCCGATTGGTTAGTTTCTAGTGAAGGCCAACAAGCCATTGCTGACTTTACCTTAGAAGGCCAACAACTGTTCTTTCCAAATGCAAATCAAAATATCGCCGTCACACACAAATAACTTTTATGTGGGAACCGAGATTAGAATTCTCTGAAACCAAGCATCTATGTAAAGTAACCATCAATCAAAACAACCAGCCCATGACCTTCAGCGAAGTTTTAGAGAGTTGGAAGTCCAATGCTGAGTTTAGAGAATTTTACATTTTGTTACTCAGCGACATGCCTTATGCAGCAGTGTTTTGGGAAATCCCGCCAATCACAAAAGCGACGATCTCAAAGCCTTACGAATTTGTTGCAGCGGATAGTCCAAGCCTTGTAGGTGTCCCACCCAATTCAACCGCGTTTGAACAATATTTTAAAACTGCAACAAACCATGAAACCGTTGTTAGCTTTGCAAACTTAGGTAACGATGCTTGGCTAATCGCGCCATGCCCCATAGACTCGCATAACATATACACACACTTAGTTAAGTTCCTACGCGAAGCCCCAAACGAACAATGCCATGAATTTTTTTGTAAACTAGGAATGGAAATTGAGAATAAATTAAGCGATGAACCATTATGGATCAGCACCTCCGGCCTAGGCATCTACTGGCTCCACGCAAGACTCGATTCCTATCCGAAGTACTATACCTATTCACCTTACAAAACATTTAAATAGCTTGTCCCAAATCGCAAGAAGTGGCAGATATGCTCCTGCAATTTCTGCATTCCCACCTTCCGTAGTGGTCGAACGTTCAGTTCATTAAATAACCGCGAAAAGAAGTTTTTTCGCTTTTTTAGAAGCTGTCATTGAATTGATCATTAGACATATGTCCAAAATTAAGGATATTGACCCTATGTAGGCTATAAATTTCGAGCATTTGCCCTAACTTCTGTAATAGAAATTTAATTTTTATAGGAGAAGGCAAATGAACGAAAACGGATCAAATTTTCCAATTTGGGTCAAATGGACTCATCTTGGGTTAGCTTTTTTTGGCATCATCGCATACCTTACAGGCGAATTAGCAGAATACTCAAATAGCTATGGTTATTTGTTACATGCCTATTTAGGCATGACTCTATTACTGTTTCTAATAAGTAGATTCCTATATGGCTTCTTGGGTCAAAACATATACCGATTTTCTAATTGGTTCCCTTATAAGTTGTCATATTTAGTTTCGATTAAGGAGGATTTACAGGAACTCGCAAGGTTTAAGTTACCAAAGCGGCAAGACCATCGTGGCCTGGCTGGTTTAGTCCAAGCATTTGGATTGGTAATATTCAGCTGGATGGCCATTACTGGAACCATTATGTTTGTTACTAATGCAAATGATGATTCCGCCCTGTCTGAGCTACACGAGGTAGGAGAAGGACTTATTCCTTTGTTTTTAGGACTTCATTTGGGAGCAGTTGCTCTACATGTGATTTCTGGCCACAATCTTTTATCCAAAATATTACCCACGCGTAACAAAAAGAAAGAAAGCACCACTTGAGTAATTGGCAGTCCTCTATAAATTACATACCGGCTGTAGTGCTGGGGATTGCTAGTGCATTTTTCTTATATGACATTATTACTGATGTGATGAAAGGTAATGAGAGCACCACTCATTTAGTTATTGAAGGTTTTATATTTTTAGCAACCTCAGCTGTTCTCACTCATGAGGTGTTAAGAGTAATACAACTAAAAAAAAATTTAAGACAGGAACAAAATAAAGTTGCACGACTCTCAGGTGAATTAAGTAGTGTTATTCAAAAAGATTTTAGAGACTGGAAGCTTACTGAGAGTGAAAAGGAAGTGGCCATCTTGCTAATTAAAGGGTTATCGATGAATGAAATTGGGCAATTACGAGGTGTAAAAGAAAAGACCGTGCGTCAGCAAGCAACAAGTATCTATACAAAATCAAAGTGCCCAAATCGGCACGAATTAGCAGCTAAATTCATTGAGGATTTGCTAAATATATAAATCTCAATAAGCCCGCTATTGGCCGAATAGCAGACATTAACTATCAGCTTTGTAAATTACTACCAGTCTCAAACAGAATATATTACTACTGATTCTTTTCTTTTTTCTTCTTAGCAACAAACATCCAAACCGTAATAACAAATCCTACGAGTATGAGATAAATAGTCCACTCAATTATTTCAGCCATAACCCCTCCTCTTAGCTAAGGCATTACTTTAACATATTGCAAATTCTTCGATTAATACTATTTCTCAATGATCAAATTAAAGAAAATGCTAGATGCTTGTTTTTGCAACGAAAAGGGATCAGGTCCTTTTTCCACTTTATAAAAAATTTGAGTAGTTTACTCCAGACCGCAAGAAGTGAACGTTCAGTTCATAAATAACATTCATCGGGTTTATTTGTTCATTTTCTTTGCTTGTCCAAAGCCTTAATTAAATGAACTAGGGGAACCAAAAGAAAAGACACCCTACCAACTTGTCCTTCGGATTCGTTCACGACATCGAGTAACGTTGGCCGGCATAATGACGCCATCCAGGCGCAACATGCCTAAAACGACCATCCCTGGTCGTTTTACCTATTGTTCCTTTCGATGTCACTCACCAAGTTGGATGGGAGGATCTAAGAGCTGCTATATTTAGATTTCTATGATCACTAATGACCCAAAAGCATACATAAACTAAATACAGTTTATTGTGAGTAATGAAGAAATATTTCTGAAAGGAAACCGGCTCAACGAGGCTGGATAGTTTGATAAAGATTTATCAATGTTTTTAGAAGAACTAAATCTTCTTTTGTAGTATGAACGATAAAGTTACAGAGCCTAAGTCAGTATTGAGTCTTTCGCATGAAGAGGCGAAAGACTTTTTCCTAAAGCACGAAAGCTACTTCAATGCTGATTTGCCACCTTACTTCCGTTTTGACCAAATATTAAGCGAAGTCGCAAGTGAACTTGCCGAAAAACCTTTGAATGGGCTCATGGCAGATACCAAAGCTAAGGATTGCGATGGAGTAAACCATGTAATTATTTCCAATAAAGACGGAATGCTTTCATGGCGGCCTTTGGAGCTTATTCATCCAGTTCTATATGTAAACCTTGTGCGAGAAATGACGAGAGAGGATAAGTGGCAACAACTTAAAGATAGATTTGCGCTGTTAAATGATAATGTTTTTATCAAGTGTCTTAGTATTCCTATTGTTGCCTCAAGTGATACTAAAGATCGTGCTGAGCAAGTTTCGCAATGGTGGCAGGAAGTAGAGCTTCAGTCTGTTGAATATTCCTTAGATTATGAGTATATGTTTGAGACGGATATTACAGATTGCTATGGCTCTATTTATACGCATTCGATTGCGTGGGCAGTTGAAGGTAAAGAAAAGTTTAAGAAAAAAGAAAATCGTAACAACACTAGTTTATTAGGCGTGTTTATTGATAAGTCAATACAAGAAATGCAGCATAGCCAGACCAATGGCATTCCTCAGGGCTCTGTTTTGATGGATTTTATTGCGGAGATATTGTTGGGCTATATTGATAATGAACTTTCCCAGAAGATAAACGAGCATGAGATCAGTAGCTATCGGATACTACGTTATAGAGATGATTATCGAATATTCGTTAATAATCCTGAAATGGGTGAGCGTATTCTAAAATTATTATCTGAGGTTCTAACAGAATTAGGTCTGCGTTTAAACCCAAATAAAACAATATTCAGCGATGATGTTGTAAATGCGTCCGTCAAAGATGACAAAAAATCATGGTTAGCTAGTAAATCCTACCATAAAAACCTATTTAAGCATTGCTTGATTATTAAGAAGCACTCAGATCAATTTCCTAATTCAGGAAGCTTGGCAACAGCTTTGAGTAAATTCTATAAAAGGATTTTAAAACTTAAAGAACTAGATTTATCAGCTAAAGCAATTATCAGCACAGTGATTGATATTGCCTATAAAAATCCAAGAACATACCCAGTTAGTTTTGCGATTATAAGTAAATATATTTCACTAATGGATGATAAGGAAAAACTTCCATTAATTATGAAAATAAAAAAGAAGTTTACTAAGCTTCCTAATGTGGGTTATATGGAAGTTTGGTTTCAACGTTCAATTAAGGAAAAAATTAGTGAAGTTGAATTGAATGAGCCACTTTGCCGAGTTGTAAAAGGAGAGAAAGTAGTAATCTGGAATTCGGAATGGATTGGATCAAAAACACTTAAGAAAATTGTAGAATCAGTATCTGTAGTGGACAGTAACAAATTGGCAGAGGCTGAGCCTGTGATTGATTCACTTGAGTTTGATTTATTTCCACAAGGTTCTGGGTAAATTTCAATATTGTAACGGATAAGTTATTTCGTGATTACGGAAGACCTGCTCGAACTAGCTCACGATTAATTCATAAGCTCTAGTTGAATGACTGCACTCCTCCTTATTCCATATTTTAAGTTGAAGTGTTGCTTCCACCAATTGGGGTCGCCGCCGTAAGCAGACATCCTGTACGTGCAAGTTCAGAGTCTTTCTTAGACTTCCCATTATTTACTTGACGAGCAAGCAGATAAGACTGCTGACAAATGAATATGGATATTCATTTGAGGCACGCAACGCATGGATGCGTTTCGGGCCGACAGCAAAGTCGTTCTGTGCAGCGAGTGAACCCTGTAAGGGCAAGTAAATTTGGGTGTCCTTTCTTTTGGTTCGTTTTCTTTGGACAAGCAAAGAAAATGAACAACCTAATTTGATGACTTTAAATTAATGCTCTGAACGTTCCCTTCTTGCCGAAGTAAAAAATGATTCGTTTACTGGATTGCTTCGCTATGCTCGCAATTGTATAGGTTACGTAAATCGTTGATGAAAATCACTCATCCGATAATCTTAGATAAGTGTCTAAGCAACTCGGAACAGGAGGAGAAGCCATCATGCGAATCAACAGTCGAGATAGCACGTTAAAGAAGAACTACATTCAGAAATATCAATATCTAATAGCTGAATACGAACAAGTTAAAGCCAAGCAGCACCCGCAGTATCGCCGGGTCAAAGACTTCTATGCGGCCCACGGTACTTGTCCTCAAACGTTTTTAAAATACTACGCACGCTATCGTCAAAGTGGTAATGTGGTTTCTTTATTACCCGCCAAACGTGGGCCGAAATGGCGTACTCGACGCACTTGTCCGCAGATCGAAGCGCAAGTCCTCAAAGCGCGTGCGCAAGGCAATAATCGCTATGAGATTCATCTTATCTTACAAGCGAAATTAGGTCAGAATACGCCCTCGCCATCATGTATCTATCAGATCTTCAAACGTCATGGAGTGAACCGATTAAGGCCTGCTATGCAAGAAGAAAAACGCCGCATTATTCGAGAAAAGGCAGGCGAGCTCGCCCATATAGACTGTCATCACTTGAGTAAGGATATGATTGCCAATGAATCCAAGCGTCGCTATTTAGTGTGTGTGGTGGATGCCTACAGTCGTATTGCCTGGGCGCAAGTGGTCGAGGATATTCAAAGTCTAACGGTGATGTTTGCTACGCTGCGTTGTTTCAACTATTTATCGAGTCAATATGGGATTCAGTTTGCAGAAGTCCTGACAGATAATGGACCGGAGTTCGGAGTCAAAGAGTCGAAACAAAAACCCAAACATGCCTTTGAGCGCATGTTACTAGAGATGGGCATCAAACATCGCTATACAAGACCTTATCGTCCACAAACCAATGGCAAAGTGGAACGCTTTTGGAGAACCTTGAACGAAGATTTGATTGATGGTACTTACTTTACCTCAGAAAAACACTTTGCAGATGAACTGAGTGCCTACTTAATTTATTACAATGAAGCGAGAGCCCATCAAGGTATTGATGGCAAAACTCCCGCTTCCATGCTACAAAATCTATCAACGAATTAGATAACACATACAGCAATGACAAGTACGGTGGGTTACCAAGTATTGTATATAACGACAAGATAAACGAAGTTTATCTTGCAAAAGCCGGTCTATCCTTATTCAACCCCATCGCATGCGTCATAAAAAACTTTTTAACCGGTTGAATTTTATCTGCTGCATTTAATGCAACATTACGTGCAGTGACAACTGGTTTTGCGGTAGATCCAAATGCTGCCACAAATGCATCCATGGCTTTTTGCATAATTTGTGTCTCCCCTACCCGGGCACGTTCATATTTGCGCAACACTTTATAACTACCGATATCACGCTCCCTATTAATAGATGAGCGTGCCAATACATCTGCCAGCACTGCGGCATCGGTAAACCCAAGATTGGCCCCTTGGCCGGCTAGTGGGTGTATGGCATGTGCAGCATCACCTACTAATGCGATACGTGGTTGCACCATGCAATCGGCATGACCCGACACCAACGGAAAACCTGCACACTTGGAACGTAAAGTAATTTCACCCAGTTTGGATTCACTGGCTTGGGCTAAGGCATCTGCAAATTTATGCTCATTCAACTTCATGAGTTCATCGGCATAATCATCACTTACCGACCACACAATGGAACACTCCCCATTGTTTAACGGTAATAACGCCAATGGACCGGTATTTAAAAATCGTTGCCATGCAGTATCTTCATGTGCACGTTCGGTTTGTACACGTGCGACTAGACCTAGCTGTTGATAACTTTTTTCGGTGTAGGAAATATCTGCAAGACTACGAACCGTGGAACGATGCCCGTCTGCTCCTACGAGTAATTTAGCAATTATGACTTGATCGTTATCAAGTATGACTTCTACATTGTCCGCATGCGTTATCACTTTGTTGATGGTTTTATTTAAGTACCATTTAATATTGGGTTGTTGTTGCAAAACCTCATGTAAACTAGACTGAATCACGATGTTCTCAACGATGTACCCAAGATTGGCTTGGTTTACGTCGATGGCATTGAAACTAATGTTTGCATTACCGGCTTCATCCCAAACATGCATATTTGTATAAGGCGTAATACGCTTTGACGCCATAGCAGACCATGCATCGATATATTCAAAAATGGCTTTAGATCCAGGACTTACTGCAGTGACCCTTGCTTCCCACTCTTGTTGTGAATCAAATGTATGTGGTTCTGCGCGATCGATAATAGCAAGTGTTTTGCCTTGTTTAGCTAACAGGTTCGCAAGCGTAAGACCTACCATGCCGGCTCCTACGATAACTACATCAACAGTTAGGTGCTCAGAAGCCAAAAGAAGCACCTCTATATAAACCAATATATAAACATGTACTCATGAATTGACTGCCTGGCCCCGCAACAAGCTTGCGCTTGAACCCAAAGTACCTAAATTTTGTTTAACGACACGTTCTTCCAATATCGGGATTGCACCAAGTAATGCCAAACCTAAACCGCGGGAACGCGACAACAAGGGATAATCTGCATTGAAAATAAAATTAAGCCGGTCGGTGAACCGAACGGTCTTTTCAATATCCGGTTGGCGCTTGGTTTCATAGGCTTGTAATTTTTTCTCGATCGATTCAACGTCATTTTCATTTTTTATTAAAATTTCGCTCAGTTCTGCAATATCGCGCAAAGCCAAATTTAATCCCTGTCCGGCCACAGGATGTAAGGTTTGCGCGGCATTGCCAACTAATACAGCGCGACCCTGTACACGTTGCTCACTCACGGTGAGTGTAAGGGGATAGGCAAATCGTTTGGTTACATTTGAAAAATGTCCAAGGCGAAAACCAAATGCTTGCTGCAATTTATCCAAGAAAACCTGATCAGAGAGGTTTAAATATTTTTCGGCAGTAGCGTCTGGATTCATCCAGATAAACCCGCAACGATTTCCTCTGCGAGGTAAAAGTGCTAATGGCCCATTTTCTGTAAAACGTTCATAAGCCGTATATTGATGATGATTTTCTGTGTCAACGCAACCAACAATGGCAGTTTGTTGATAAGATTTTTCCTTGAAAGGGATATTTAACTTATCGCGTATAAAAGAACGCGCCCCGTCTGCAGCAACTAATAATTTCGCAGTGATTGACTCGCCGTCACCATGAAATATGACTTGATCGCCCTGCGCTTTAACATCAGATACCTTATACGGCTGTAGGCGTTGAATATTCTTTTGTTGTTGTAAGTGTTGTTGTAAGGCATTGCTTAGTTGTTCTGCAGGTACCAGATAACCAAAACACTCTACCTCATAGCGCGCGCTGTTCAGACGCGTAGCACCAAAGCGACCTTGATCAGAGATATGAATCTTTTTAATGGGAACAGCTTCTGCATCGAGTTGCTGCCACAAACCTAAGACGGAATACATTTTTTTCGAGGCTAAGGCTAAAGCAATGCTTCTACCGTCTTGATTAGTTGTTGCATGATTAATTTGCGGGAGTGGTTGGCTATCAACCAATGCAATTCGATACTTTGTTGCAGACAATGCACAGGCTAAGCTGCTGCCTACTAGACCGGCACCTACAATCGCAATATCAAACTGACCTTGCATATCACGAGAAAATGTTAATGCACAGAAGCTGACATCCAGGCCTCAATGTCATCGGGTTCTCGAATAAGCTTTTCAGTCAGGACCTTGTTGCCATCTTTGGTGACCAGCACATCATCTTCGATACGAATACCAATATTCCAAAATCGCTTTGGTACACCACGTGCTTTGGAGATGTATAAGCCTGGCTCTACCGTCAAGGTCATGCCTGGCTCAAGTAAGCGCCATTCCTCATCAAAACGATAATCTCCCACATCGTGTACATCCAGTCCTAACCAATGGCCGGTGCGATGCATATAAAACTGACGATATTCTTCATCTTTAATAAGTTTGGCAGGCCTACCTTTTAATAGGCCCAGGCTCACTAAACCCTTGGTAAGTACCCTTACTGCTTCATTATGTGGATCATTCCAATGGTTGCCAGGTATTACTTTTTTAATCGCTGCAGTCTGGGCTTCAAGCACGAGTTCGTAGACTTCACGTTGCACTTTGCTATATCTACCATTCACCGGAAAGGTGCGCGTGATATCACTGGCGTAGCCTTGGTATTCTGCACCCGCATCAATCAATAACAAATCTCCGTCATTGAGCACTTGATTGTTTTCGATATAGTGCAAAATACAACCGTTTTCACCGCCTCCCACAATACAAGGATAAGCCGTTACACAACCCACCTTTCTAAATTCGTAAATAAGCTCTGCTTCGATTTCATATTCATACATGCCTGGTTTACAGGTTTGCATGGCACGTAGATGACCTGCAATCGCAGCCTTTGAAGCCTTACGCATGAGCGCGAGTTCACTGCGTGATTTATACAAACGCATATCGTGCAAAAAGTAATCCAACGATAGCAATTCATGCGGGACATGTTTTGAAGTTCTAGATGAGCCCCTCGATTTGTTGACCCAATTGATTACTTTGCGATCAAAATTTACATCGCGTCCCATTGGATAAAAAATGCGCTCGCGATCAGATAAAAACTTAGGTAATAATTCATCCAACTTACTAATCGAATATGCCTTATCGACTAAAAAGTTTTCTTCCGCCCCTTTTTGTCCCGCTCTGCGACCGTCCCATACTTCCTGTTCAGGATTGCGGTCCCGACAAAACAATATGTATTGACCTTCTGCATGTCCTGGTAGCAATAGAGCTAAAGAATCTGGCTCATTAAATCCCGTAAGATATAAAAAATCACTGTCCTGACGAAAGATGTAATCGACATCCCGATTGCGAGAAATGGAACTCGCCGAAGGTATGATCGCAGCACCATCGCTACCTACCATGCGCATCAACGTCTTACGTCGCTTAAGCAGCTCTTTTTGGTTCATTATTTGTTCAGGATAGCGGCCTATTGAATAGTGATTGGACTATTCATAGGTTGTAATTCTTCATTGATGAGTAGAATACCCATCCTTACATATTCCAGGATATCGTTGTAAGCGACTTCATTCATTTCATCCTCCTCATCCTCTTCGGATGCCTGTGAAATTGTCACAATATCTTGTAGGACTTCAAATGAATCTTCTGGAAGTTGAGACAGATCATTGACACCAGCAAGCGCTAATCCAAACAAAAAGCCTTCGCACCATTTCTTTAAAGCCACCACACGTCCACTTAAGCTATCGATGTCTTCAGGTATTAGCAATGAAAAGTCAAGTAAAGCGTCGTTAAGTTCTTGCTTAGTGTGTTCATACAATGCCTGTAATGTGTCACGTTCTTCCATGACATTTGATTGGTTATGCGGTGTATGTGTACAAATTTCATCCAACCAGCGATTACACCGCAATGAATTATTCACAATTAACATTGCACACAACATGCCGTGACAATCTTCCGGAGAGTAAGGGGACTCTACCCTAGATAAAGCATCTTCGATTTGCTCGTATTTTGGTGTCATTTGAATTCGATTTTAACATTTACTGAAACAATCACCCTATCTAGTTAGTGCAGTCATATGCATAGTACCCATAATTCTATTAGTGGTTTTAAACTTATTTTGTAGATTAGTATTGACGATACAGCTTCTACAGCCTACCATTTTGAAATGGACAAGCCAGAATCAGGAAAACTCGATGAGCAGGTTTTAAAAGGATTAGAAATCCGTGTGGGGGAACTTATTAGAACTTGCGAAGAGCTCAAAAAAGAAAACCGCCTTTTAAGATTACAACAAGACACATATACGACTGAGCGTGCAACTTTGATAGATAAAAATGAGCAAGCACGTAAACGAGTGGAAGCTATGATTACTCGACTTAAGTCTATGGAAGTTACTGTATGACTTCGAATGAGCCTCCTGTAACCCTTAATATTTTAGACAAAGAATACCGTGTGGCCTGCCCAGTAGGCGAAGAAGAATCATTGCAGGCTTCTGCACACTTATTGAATACTCGCATTCAAGAGATTCGAGATCGTGGTAAGGCCATCGGGGCCGATCGCATTGCTGTGATGGCTGCATTGAATTTAGCCAATGATTTTATTCATCAACAAAATGAGCACAATCGTACTAACAAATCTTTCTCTTCTCGCATTCGTACCCTGCAAAACCGTATAGACGACGCCTTAAAAGATTCCCAACAGCTAGAACTGTAGGAAACTTCTAGTTTATACATACCTTGAATCTGAAAATTTTTGCTCGTCGTCCACTTCCTCCAGAATAAATTATAGACCCCTTAAAAATCTGCTACAGTTTGGTAAGTCGGACACCTCTATGATACAGGTGAGCTACCCGGTATATCCCTTGAGCCTATTTTTTTATACCGGGGGCAATACTATAGAAGTGTTGATGCGCATGTCCGAAAAATCGGAAAGCCTAATGCACTTCTTGGTGCTCCCACTTGAACCTTTGGTTCAAGGACAACGGTTGCCACGGTAATTATGGAGTGTGTCCGCATTCCATAATTCAAAATCATAAAAATTTTAATCAATTCAAACTATGGCGGGAGGATAATCATGCAGTACTGGTTAATGAAATCAGAACCCAGTGAATACAGCATTGATGACTTAAAGCGTGACAAGATTGAACACTGGGATGGTGTACGAAACTATCAAGCACGCAATATGATGCGTGATGATATGAAAAAAGGTGACTTAGCCTTTATGTACCATTCCAACTGTGACGAAATTGGAATCGTTGGCATTATGACTGTCGAGCGTGAGAGCTATGTCGATCACACTGCTTTTGATAAAAAAGACAAGCACTATGATCCAAAAAGCAACCCAGATAATCCTCGCTGGTTTATGGTAGATGTACGCTATAAACGAAAACTTAAACGAACAATTACTCTCAAAGAGCTCAAACAATACAAAAAATTATTTGATTTGCAGCTGTTAAAGCGTGGAAATCGACTTTCTATAATGCCTGTTAGTAAAAAACATTGGGATTTCATTCTCAGTTTAGAATAAAAAAAATAAAATTTTTCAAATTTTTTTTTTCATTTAAAAACATAAAATGTATTTTAAACATTGCTGCTGTTTTACTTTTTTGCGCAATATTTTTATAAAATTAGGCTAAATTCACTAAAAAAACAGCGAATTCTTGTTGTTATGTTAAATATTTAACTATAAAACAGGTTTTATACATCATCACTTTCCAATTTTTTTTATTTTATAAACGCAAATTTTTAAAAAAAATTTAAAAACATTCTCGATAGAAAGTTTAAAAAACATTACAAAAAAACTAGTATTTATTTAGTAAATGTATATACTCTGGCGCGTCTATAACTCAACGTTTAATGTTTGGAGGGAGTATTGATGGCCATCAAACGTAAAGCTACCACCAAAAGGAAAGCTAAACGTCGCACTACTAAGCGTAAGGCGACAAGACGTAAATCTACGGCTAAACGCAGAACGGCTAAGCGTAAAACAGCGAAGCGTAAGACCAAACGCAAAACCAAGCGTAAAGTTAAGCGTAAGACCAAGCGTAAAGCTAAGCGCAAAACCAAGCGTAAGACCAAACGCAAGACGAAGCGTAAAGCGAAGCGTAAGACCAAGCGCAAAACTAAGCGTAAAGCGAAGCGTAAGACCAAGCGTAAAGCGAAGCGTAAGACCAAGCGCAAAACTAAGCGTAAAGCGAAGCGTAAGACCAAACGCAAAACCAAGCGTAAAGCGAAGCGCAAGACCAAACGCAAAACCAAGCGTAAAGCGAAGCGCAAGACAACCAAGCGCAAAGCGAAGCGTAAGACGAAGCGTCGTACAACGAAGCGTAAAGCTAAACGTCGTAGATAGCGTTAGGATTAAACATCCGCTCAAAAAAGGGCTCTTTTTAGAGCCCTTTTTTTATGCTATTTGAGGCATAAAATCACTCAACCAAGGAAAAGTTTGTAGGCAGGATTCAAGGATTCTTCCCAATATCGATAACCTAGTTCTGCAAGAAATTGATCAAAGCGTTTGCGATCTACATCCGGTACTTGTATACCCACTAACACTCGCCCATACGCTGCACCATGATTGCGATAGTGAAATAAGCTGATATTCCATTCATGCCCGATTGTTCTTAGAAATTTGAGCAATGCCCCCGGACGTTCAGGAAATTCAAATCTGAATAAAATTTCATCTTGTAATTGTGGACAACGACCACCTACCATATGGCGCAAATGCAAAATTGCCATCTCATTTTCTGAGATATCTAGTGTCTGGTAACCTGATTTTTCTAAGCTTTCGAACAACTCATCTTTTTCAGCGTCCGCATCGCCCACGTTTACACCTACAAATATATGTGCAGTTCTAGCATCTGCATATCGATAGTTAAATTCAGTAATCCCTCTTGGTCCCAGCAAACTGCAAAACTCTAAAAAACTCCCAGGCCTTTCAGGTATCGTAACTGCAAATAGACACTCTCGTCGCTCACCTAGTTCAGCCCGTTCAGCTACATGACGCAAGCGATCAAAATTAATATTGGCTCCACTATTAATCGCCACCAAAGTTTTATCTTCGAGCTGATTGTTTTCAATATATTGTTTAATTCCGGCATAAGCGAGTGCTCCAGCAGGCTCGGACAAAGTACGTGTTTCGTCAAAGATATCTTTGATCGCAGCACATATTTCATCGGTGGAAACCAATAACACCTCATCGATAAGATCCTTAGCAATTGCAAAAGTCTTTTCACCAACTTGTCGCACGGCTACACCATCCGCAAAAATGCCCACTTCATCCAACTGCACTCTTTGATTGGCCTGCAACGCTGCATGCATCGTTGGGGCATCTTGTGGTTCAACCCCAATTACCTTAATCTCGGGACGATAGTGCTTGAGGTAAACTGCCATACCGGCAACCAGTCCACCACCGCCAATTGGAATGAATATTGCGTCAATTTTGCCTGGATGCTGACGTAGAATCTCCAATGCAATAGTGCCTTGTCCTACGATAGTATCTTCATCATCATAAGGATGCACATAGGTGTATCCTTGCTGTTGCGCTAGTTCTTGTGAATGTGTAAAGGCCTCATCGTAAGTATCCCCAAATAATACAGCTGTCGCACCTAAAGCCTTCACAGATTCTATTTTGATACTTGGCGTCGTACGTGGCATCACAATGGTAGCCTTGATACCAAGTTTACTCCCGGCAAGGGCTACACCTTGTGCATGATTACCAGCAGAAGCGGCAACTACTCCCCGCTTACGCTCTGTCTCGGACAAGTGTGCAATTTTGTTATAAGCCCCTCTCAACTTGAAGGAGAATACACATTGTTGGTCCTCTCGTTTCAAAAATATTCGATTAGATAAACGTTTGGACAAAGTTTGCGCAAAATCAAGCGGTGATTCTTCAGCAACTTCATATACTTTGCTATTTTCTATTCTTTTTATTAGTTCTTGATTCACAATATTTAAGCTCGCATATTCCACAATACCATCTCTATATATTGGTACACTGTGGGCATAATTTAAGTAATACGGGTCTATTCATACAATGTCTACAGAAAAAAAGAAACAAATAGCTGCCGATGCGGCCTTGGATTATATAGAAATTGGCGATGTTGTCGGGGTTGGAACTGGATCTACTGCAAATTATTTCATCGATGCCCTAGCCACTATTAAGGGAAAAATTGATGGCGCTGTCGCCAGCTCAGAAGCAACAGCACAAAATTTGAAACAACAAGGCATTCAAGTCTTAGACTTAAATGCGGTATCCATTCTACCCGTCTATGTGGATGGCGCCGATGAAGCCACACAGCATAAACATTTAATCAAAGGCGGAGGTGGTGCATTAACACGTGAGAAGATCGTCGCTGCAGTAAGTGAGAAATTTGTCTGCATTGCAGACGATTCTAAGCTAGTGGATGTATTAGGTACATTTCCCTTACCTATAGAAGTCATTCCTGTGGCAAGAAGCTATGTGGCAAGACAGTTGGTCAAATTGGGAGGCGTTCCTGAGTTACGCGAAAATTTCACTACCGATAACGGTAATCTCATTTTAGATGTGCATAACTTTGAAATCCTCAACGCAGTAGCAATGGAACGCGATTTAAATAATATTGCAGGTGTTGTGACTGTGGGAATATTTGCCCTACGACCTGCTGACGTGCTCATTCTTGGAAAAGAAGATGGTGCCAAAATAAGTTAAACAATTCTGTATATGCCTCAAAATCAAGAATCGACAAAAAACTTTCGCAATCGCCTTATTGATGGCGAGCTGCTGTTAAGTACACTTGTTTCTTTGCCAAGTGCAGAGGTAGTCGAACTTTTATCCAAACTTGGATTTGATTGGTTATTCATCGATGGTGAACATGGCCCATTTGAAACACTACAGATGCAAGCTATGTTACAAGCCGCGTCTACACAATGTGCATGCATTATTCGCGTGCCTAGTCATGATGCGGTTTCTATCAAAAAGGCACTAGATATCGGGGCAGTTGGTATCATTGTTCCACAAATCAAAACTGCAGCTGAAGCAAGACTAGCTGTTCAATCCGCTAAGTATCCCCCTATTGGTGCTCGTGGAGTTGGCTTAGCGCGTGCACATGAGTATGGAATTTCATTTAGTGAGTATTTAACTACTGCAGATCAACAAATCTGTGTGATCATTCAAGCAGAAACCCAAGAAGCTATAGATAATATTGAAGAAATTGCCGCTATCGAGGGTGTAGATGCAATTTTAATTGGCCCCTATGACCTGTCTGCAAATCTCGGTCACAGTGGCGAAGTAGAGCACCCAGAAGTAATCAATGCAATCGAAAAAGTAGTTCAAGCTTGTCAGAAAGAGAATGTGAAGCTTGGATATTTTGGTGTAAATGTTGAAGCGGTACGCCCGTATATTGATAAAGGCTTCACACTTATTACCGTGGGAGTAGATAGTTTACTAATACTAAACAGTGCTCAACAGATGCTCACAGAGTTACGCTGAGACTGCTTTATTTACCCTAAATGCGCAAAATCGTTATTCAAGTTGGTGAATGTATAATACACGCGAAATTACGCAATACAGCAACTGCTGATGCAATTTATGCACAATTACCATTTCAATCTTCTGCACAAACATGGGGGGACGAAGTTTATTTTGCTACACCAGTGAATTCAATTCGACTAGAGGATGACGCAAAAAATGTCGTTGAACTTGGTGAACTTGCCTTTTGGGTTGAAGGAAACTGTATCGCAATTGGCTTTGGGCCTACCCCGATTTCACACAATGATGAAATCCGCTTAGCTGCTAAAACCAATATTTGGGCCGATACAAAAGATGACTTAAGCATATTGAAAAAAGTGATACCAGGTGATCCGATTAACCTCTCAGCAGTGGAAGATTAAAATAAGATCTAATTTTACGAAGCAACAGCTTGTCTCAAGCCAAGTAACTTAAACAACACTACACCAACAATTATTCCAACCAGATCAGCAGTAAAATCAATCAAACTGAAAATACGATAAGGTAAAAAGTACTGCACTACTTCAATTACCAATCCAAACGTCGCTAGCATCAACATTGTCATAAAATACGGTTTTTTTAATTTGTAAGCTGACAGCAATAAAAAAGTAATTACAGAAAAAGCAACAACGTGGGCGAACTTATCAAAATCAGATAATTGTGCAGAGGCGCCTGGTATTAGAGATACGAACAATATAACTATTACACACAGCCAAAATAATATTTTAGCAACAGAGGATTTAATCACTTTAAGCAATCAATAATTACTAGCCTATTTAGCATGCGTGATGTTGTTTCGATAAACAAGTAGTATTTATCAAAAGGCTCTCATAAAGATTAATCATGCGCAATGCCACCTTCTTAGACTACCTCGATTTAGCGTATTTTCAGGCAACTAGTATATTGACTAATATCTAAACATAATCTATATGAATATAAATTTATGTCACAAAATACACTGCGTGTTTTATTGGTAAAATTTTAAACATTGATGCCAAAGACAAATAAGAATTTTATATTTAGTTGCTTATTCATCCTATTAGTTTCAATAACTTTTTTCTTTACACTTGCTCCAAGCTATGTCGAAAAATCTCGAAACAAAATTGTGCATACAAATCATCCACATATTCCAGCAAACACAAAAACTTTTCATAACACACTAACAATTTCAGACCTGCATGCAGATTCACTGCTTTGGAATCGCGATTTAACAAAAAAATCGGACTATGCCCATGTGGATATACCACGTCTAATAAATGGGAACATTGCGTTACAAGTATTTTCTGTTGTCACCAAGACACCTAAAGGACTAAATCTCATCTCTAATTCAGATAAAACAGATAACATTACGTTGCTAGCAATGACACAATTGTGGCCATCAAAAACTTGGAATAGTCTATTTGAACGAGCTAAGTATCAGGCAGAAAAACTACACCACGCCTCGAAGCGCAAACCTGATGAATTTTTCTTGATTCGCTCAAAACAAGATTTACAGAAGTATTTAAAACACCGCCAAACAAATAAAAAAATAACTGCTGGTATTTTGAGCTTAGAAGGCGCACATGCTTTAGAAGGAGACATAGACAATGTAGATCGTTTATTTGCATTGGGTTACCGCATTATTGGATTTACACACTTTTTTGATAATCAAGTGGGTGGTTCAGCCCATGGTATAGACAAATATGGAATAACTTCTTTTGGAGAAGAAGTTCTATGGCGCATGGACAAACTTGGCATGTTTATCGACTTGTCGCATGCTTCTCCGACGTTAATAGACGACATCCTCGCACGTAGCTCGCGTCCTCTATTAGCAACCCATACTGGAATACAAGCAGTTTGCCAAACATCGCATCGAAATCTATCCGATAAACATATAAAACAAGTAGCAAAATCTGGTGGCTTAATCGGAATTGGTTTTTGGCCTGCCGCAACTTGCACAAATGATATCAGTGGTATTGTTAAATCTATTCAATATGTGGTGAATTTAGTTGGTGAAGATTACGTTGCACTAGGCTCAGACTTTGACGGTAATGTACAGGTACCGTTTGCTTCTGACGAAATGTCCATACTCACCCATGCACTCACAGAAGCAAAATTCACAAAAACTCAGATAGGGAAAATAATGGGCGGGAATATCGTGCGCGTCTTTTTACAAAACTTACCTAACTAATTTTTACAATTGACGCAATGGCTTTAAAGTTCTATGGCGAATACTAAATGCTATTTTTTTCGTCCAAATACTCAAATACATTCTTTTGAATAAACGAACTCTCTCCCAGAGCGTTTGTGGTGGCCGTTTCGCATTCCTTGGAACATACCAACAATTTTGACGTGTACGTTTAACCAAATGATAACCGTTTTTCTTTAAAAATCGATGCTTGGTTAAATAAAGATGCTTATCTTCCAATAAAATTAAATTTGGCTTATATTTTTTCAAATCTGTTCCTAATAACACTTCTAATTCTGCTCCCTCGACGTCTATAGATAGTAGATCAATCGTTTTTGTTTGTGCTTCTTCTAAGATTGAATTAAGCGTGCATGCTTGCACAACGATCTCTTTATGCCGTTGAAAATCCCCATCATCAATATTCCTGCCAATGGCTGAACGAGCAAATAATTCTTGTTCATTATTTTGAGCATAGGGTATATACAAAGTCATAGACTGCGGCGCATCTGGATTTACGCACACGCATTCAAATACCTCAGCGTTAGCCCTTGTCTCTCTACATTTTTTTGCTAATTCAGGAATAGGTTCTACCAAAATACCATGCCAATTTAGCGTATTTTCTAAATGCCAAGTTTGCGAACCGTGATCGGTAGGGTCATTAGCACCTACTTCGACAAAGTACCCGTTTTTTTTATTATTGAAATATTCTTGAATTAATTTATTTTCAGCATAGGAACGAGCTTGTTTATCACGAAACTTTGCCATGAATATATTTATCTGAATTATTGATACACTAGTAGTTGCTCAACACTAAACATTATGAGCCAAGGAAGATCTGATTTATCAATTCTTGATAGCTGAAGTTGGAGTATAATTCTTTTCCCTATAGCGCCTGTATACCATCTCAGTGGCAATATCAGAAATCAGTTTTTTTGGTTGCTGCCTGCAGCGTTTAATTATTAAATCCGTAAGAATATAAACGTCTTCACCCCAAGTAATATCATACACATCATCAGAGGTGAAATTGACACCAGACACAAAACCTGAAAGCCATACAGCACCTAATTCTTTATAGGCAGCATCATTATCGATCTTAACTACGAATTCACTACAAGGCATATTCCCCAAACCAACTGCTTCCCAAAAACCTCCACCATATACCTCAGCAAAAGCATAAGACGATTTAAAAACACATAGTAAAAATATAAATACCAATGTAATTTTTTTTAGTTTAGTCATATTCACATTTTAAAAATTACACCAAAATGGTGCATCTTCTTTTTTACATTCCTCTTCGGATTGATTTAATACCCCATCACGATATGCAAGTATTTTATTAAATACAGGCTCGCCAAATAAAGATAGTAGAATAATGATTGCCTCTATACTTAAAATCGAATACAAAATATTTTTGTATTTCTTGTCTCGCAGGATCCCAAGCTTAATATAGTGAAATATTATTAATATAACTGTCAAAACAGTTAGTATTACGATTATCCAAAGAAATAAATTTGCTGCCATATTACGTATTTATCTTTAGAGATTACATTTCATTAAAAAATTCGCACAAAGATTTCTAGTTGTAAAAAATGGGTGGCCTGCCAAATCCATTCTTTTCTCTTTAATAAAGCCGCAAGACTCATACAAATTAATTGCAGTTACATTGTTTTCATATACATGCAAGCTTAAACGCTGAATGCCATTTTTCAATGCCCTTTGTGAGGCACAGTTGAGTAATTTTGTTGCGATACCATGACGCCGATACTCTTTAGCTACTCCTAGTGTATTGATATACCAACTATTTTTAACTTGATTGTCAGAAAAATAACGCATCCACTCGATACGATCTTTACTAAAATAACTCTGCATTTCTGGAGTAAGAGCATTCGCATCTGCAGTATAAGAAAATACTAAGCCCACAACGCGTTTGCCATCTAGAGCGAAATCAACATTTTTATAAGAATAATACTCATCCTCCTGCAACACTTTGGTTAATTGTTGTAATGCAGTCCGGCTTGCTACTAAACCATCAAATAAGTACTCAATATGACCATGGCCAATATCATTAATCCAGTCAGCAATTTGGCTACAATCTTTTTGCTGCGCTGGCAAGTACTTAATGTTCACAGCAAAGGAACTTTTACAATACTAACAATGAAATGCTCCAAGCATCGCTGCTTGATGAAGATAAATTCGACCTGTAACAGATTAATAAATTAGCCTGCCTGGACTTTAGAATTGGTTAGTGAGTAGTTAAGCTTTAATACATGAAACCCTGCTTCATTTTTTGGCCAACTACCAACAAATACATGCCCATTTAAACTCACGATTTTGCCATTTTCTGATTGCAGTAGAAATTCTGCGCCGGCAGGTACATGGGGGTGATCAGCGTAAACATTTGCTTGGTTGTAATCAAAATCATCGCTTAAGGCTGGCACGTAGTCTGGTAGTGAGAAGGTAGTCTTAAAACCTACCTCGGTGTATTTGCGGGATAAAACTTCCAACATCGCAATTTGCACGCGTAGGCGTTTTGAATCTACATCATCGATAGAGGCAAATTGACCTAAGACCTTTTTTTCTAATTTTGTTAGTGGGTCTGGCATAGTCCATAACTATGAAACAACATCACACGATTTTAAACATAGCAAGTTTGACACTAAAATCATAACCATAAGTTATGTTTTGTAGACCACAACACAAATTATTAGCTTGCGCCTATGGTTTACACAACCACAAAAAAGAAAAGGTTTAGCGTTTAGAGTATTGCTCTTTCTTACGTGCTTTTCGTAGACCCACTTTTTTGCGTTCTACTTCGCGCGCATCTCGTGTAAGAAAGCCATTTTGACGTAGTGGTAAACGTAGTTCATCGTTGTATTGCAACAATGCCCTAGCGATACCAAGCTGAATAGCCCCAGCCTGACCATTTGAGCCCCCACCCTTGACCTTTATATCAATGTCAAATGAATTCTCTAATTCAGATACTTCCAGAGGTTGGCGAATAATCATGCGCGAAGTTACGCGACCAAAATAGTGGTCTAGTGTGCGCATATTAATCGTAATATTGCCTGAACCGGGGCGTAAGTAGACACGTGCCGTAGAGCTTTTTCTACGTCCCGTCCCATAAAATTGTTCTTGTGCCATATTCTTTAAAGTTCCAATACTTGAGGTTGTTGAGCAGCATGCTTGTGTTCTGGTCCCCTATATACCTTCAATTTGCGAAACATCGCTCTACCTAAGGGGTTTTTAGGTAACATACCACGTACCGCGGTTTCTAATACACGTTCAGGATGTTTACTCAGCATCTCGCGCAAGCTAGTGGATTTCAAATTGCCAATATAGCCGGTATGGTGATGATAGATTTTACCATCTAACTTATTACCTGTGACTCGCACCTTTTCTGCATTAATTACCACAATACAGTCGCCAGTATCGACATGGGGGGTATAGATTGGTTTATGCTTGCCTTTTAAACGAATAGCGATTTCACTAGCTAGACGACCCAAAGTTTTGTCTGTAGCATCAATAAGATACCAATCTCTTTGCACTTCTTTAGGTTTAGCACTTACGGTCGTCATAGTGATTAATTCAGCGTTTGTTTTTGCACACATCGAAAGGCGCGAAATAGTATCGAACTAATCACATGCTTACAAGGAATTCACGGCCTCAAGATAAAAAAAAGCGCGAATTTTGCAATCCGCGCTCAATAAATTATCTACCAGAAGTAGATGGAGGAGTTCTGAAAGTAAAGAACTATCAGAATATTCTTATTCTCTAATATAATTGTATTATTGTCAACTAACATTCTAGCTATCTTGCAAAAAAAAGTTGTTAAGTTGTGGATAAATGCCCTTAAATGGATAGACCCAAAGGCTCAGATCTTTAATCGTTCGACAATTTTACCGTTAATCAAGTGCTTGTCGATGATTTCATCTAAATCACTCTCATCTTTATAGGTGTACCAAACTCCATCTGGGTAGACCACTGCAATCGGCCCTTCATCACAACGGTCTAAGCAACCAGAGCGATTGATGCGTACTTGACCTTGTCCCGCGATCCCCAATTCCTTGGTCTTATTTTTGGCATAGTCTCGCAGCTCGCTTGCCCCGTGGTCTTGGCAACAACTCTTATCTTCGCGTTCATTCACGCATATAAAAAGATGGCGTTTGTAATAAGACATAAACACTCACCTAGGGCAAACTATCAAGTTCTGTTATTAAAATTTATTGTATCAAGGCTTTACAGCTGACCTATTTCCTAATTGGGCCATAGCCATTATATCGTGATATCTAAGAAGAGATGCCCATACCTAATATTACAAAACAAGATGTAATCAATGCTAGTGATCAATGCGTGATGTGCGGATTGTGTCTACCATACTGTCCAACATACCGCATTCAAAAAAATGAAGCAGAATCACCGCGCGGACGTATTGCACTAGTACGAGCTATATATGAGAACAACTTACAAGCTACACCAGTTTTAACAAATCATCTCGACTCTTGTTTAACTTGTATGACATGTGAGACTGTCTGCCCTGCCAATGTAGATTATGCAAAAATTATTGATGCAGGTCGAGAATTCACCTATAAACAACATAGTGTTTCAGATCGTTTTTATAAAGCATTTTTGTTGACGGTTCTAACTAATCCTAATGTTCGTAAATTTACTAAATTTATCCTCAGAATTTATCACGCACTTGGCTTCAATCACCTGCTAACAAAGATAAGTAACAACTCTTCACATGCATTGCTTCTGTTTAGATTAATTCCTAAACCTCAAAATCTAAACTTTGTTGAATCATCAAAAAATGGGCTTGAAACACAGAGTCAAATTGTCCTGGTTAACACATGTGCCAGCGATTTGCTTTCTGATCAAACAAAAAATGCAGCAAGACATGTGCTAAATGCATTAAATTGCAAAGTAGTAGAGAAAACCCCCACACAATGTTGTGGTGCGCTGCACCAACACAATGGTGACTTAAAAAAAGCCCATCATTTAATACAACAATTCGCAAGTTCCATTACTCATCAGGACTATGATGCATTAATTTCTCTGGCTACTGGGTGTGGAGTTCAATTAAACCGGCATCCAGATTTGATTAACAAGCATATAGACATCAACGCCTTTGTATTAGACAAGCTTAAAAATAAGCAGCTAAACTTTAAACCTTTAGCAGAAGTTGTATTCATCCATAAGCCTTGCACTCAAGGTATTAAAAGTGACAATCAAATTGTAGAGAAATTGCTCAGCAATATTCCCGAACTAGAATTGAAATTTTTCCAAGACAATACGACCTGCTGTGGCGCCGGTGGCATTAACACGCTAACTCAAGCCAAACTTGCAAATAAAATAATCGGTGGGAAAATCAATGAAATAAAAGCCTCCGATGCTACATATTTAGTATCAAGCAATATCGGTTGTGTCCAACACTTTCAAGCAAACTTGTACCAAGAAGGCCGAAATAGTCGAAAAAACATTATTGTTTGCCACCCAATAACTCTATTAGCACAGCAACTGCTATAATCAGCACATGCGTAATTATAATACTATCGATAATCTTCTAACCCATATAGATCGTGGTATTCGTACCATGTTTGTTAAACCTGATTTTAAATCAAATCCATCGCCTGCAGATACGATCGATACAAAAGACTCACTAACTAAATCTGATCAACAACTTTCGGCACGCCTGATGCGTGTGAATCATGCCGGAGAAATTGCTGCTCAAGGGCTTTATCATGGTCAAGCACTTACTGCAAAAGATGAAAAAGTCAAACAACAAATGCAAAAATCTGCACAAGAAGAACAAGCCCATTTGGCTTGGTGTGAAAAACGTTTAATAGAATTGGATGATCATCCTAGTGCATTAACACCAGTCTGGTATTTAGGCTCTTATGCCATTGGTGCTACAACTGGAATGTTAGGAGACAAATGGAGTTTAGGCTTTATTTCTGAAACTGAAAAACAAGTAGTGAAACATCTTGATAAACATCTATCACGACTGCCCAAACAGGATAATAAAAGCAAAGAAATCTTATTAAAGATGCGTGAAGAAGAAATGATGCACGATAAAACTGCTCAGGCTGCCGGCGCATATGAACTCCCCAAACCTGCCAAGCTATTAATGAAGGCTGTCTCAAAAGTAATGACTAAAACTGCTTATTGGGTTTGATAGGGCTCTGAGTTAGAGCACAGAATTGATTCCGTAGAATATATCACTCATTTCTTTTCTAAGCTGTTGTTCAATCGTTTCTAGCTCTTCTCGGCCAAACTCATTCCCGCCTCTTCCAAATAAATAATTATCAATATCAAATTCATTCAGAAGCATTTTTGTATGAAAAATATTTTCCTGATTTACATTCATATCAGTCATTCGATACTGTTTTTTAGTTTTATCTGACAAAAAATCTTGAATAGAAGTAATTTCGTGATCGATATAATATTTTTGTCCTATCATATCGCGAGTAAACCCACGCACTCGATAATCCAGGATAACAATGTCTTCATCAAAACTATCAATAAGGTAATTAAGTGCCTTGAGTGGCGAAACGCGGCCACATGTAGAAACATCGATATCGACACGAAAAGTACTGATACCATTATCTGGGTGATATTCAGGATAAGTATGTGCAGTTACATGACTCTTATCTAAATGTACCACTGTAGATCTTTTTAGCTCACTTCGCTGCTCTTTAAAACACTTATTGTCATCAGAAATTATAGCTTCTGCTAGTGTTGGTTCTTCTGATATCAAGCAAGCAACACTTGCGCCACGTGGTTCATAATCATGACTAGCCATGTTTAAAATATTAGCGCCAATTATTTCAGTGACTTCAGACAACACATGCTGTAAACGCTGAGCGTTGTACTCATCATCTACATACTGCAGATACTCCTGCTGTTGTGCTGGGGTGTCTGTATAACAAATATCGTAAAAATTAAAACTTAAAGTTTTAGTAAGATTATTGAATCCATGTAGTTTTATTTTCGAATTTCCAATGCTCATGTTATCCATTAATATAAAGTGTTATGAATTTTCACTTGTGGATTCAGCTACGAGTAGTTCATGATCATATGAAATGTTCACATTTGGACGTAGCATTTTTATCACGGAACAGTATTTTTCCACAGATAAGTCTATTGCCCGTTGTACTTGCTTCGTATTCAAATCTCGTCCACCTATGAGGTAATGTAAGTGGATCTTGGTAAACACTGCAGGAATTTCATCTGCACGTTCCGCCTCTATGGCAACTTGACAGTCTTCGATCAGTTGACGGCTTTTTTTCAGGATTTTTACCACATCGAAAGCACTGCAACCGCCTAGTCCAACCAATATCATCTCCATAGGCCGCGCGGCAAGATTTTGACCGCCATGTTCTGGTGGCCCATCCATGATGACAATATGCCCACTACCCGTCTCAGCCATGAAGGTCATCGGCTCAATCCATTTGATTCGTACTTGCATTACTACCGTTTGGCTATTTTTTCGGTCGACATCAGTAAGTTACTTGCATAGACTAGCTTAATATCTTGTTATGAGGTCTAGTTTGAACACATTAAGCCCTACCGTACCAGCACATGCTGCTGTTGTGGAGCGTTTTTTAGAACACTGCCACACCAAGCGCTATAGCTCTGGAAATAGAATCATTCATGCGGGTGACCCATCGAATACCCTATATTTCATTATCCGCGGCTCAGTTCGCGTTATGATCGAAGATGAAACCGGACATGAAATGGTACTGGCTTACCTCAATAAAGGGGACTTCTTTGGTGAAATGGGGCTGTTCGAAGAAAACACACGTAGTGCATTAGTAATCGCTCGCGAAGAATGTGATGTCGCTGAAATCCAATACTCTAAATTCCGTGATTTAGTTAGTACTGACTCTGAAATTTTAATGCACTTAACTGGACAACTTGCCAAACGTCTGCGAGATACTAGCCGCAAAGTCATTGATCTGGCCTACTTGGATGTTACCGGTAGAGTCGCTCATACCCTGCTTGATTTGGCCAAACAACCTGATGCCATGACTCACCCTGAAGGCATGCAGATTCGCATTACTCGCCAAGAAATTGCCAAAATTGTAGGCTGTTCGCGCGAGATGGCTGGCCGAGTATTAAAAGAGTTACAACAACAAGGTTTGATTTCTGCTCACGGCAAAACGATTGTTGTATTTGGGGCCCGCTAAGCCACCACTATATATTTCTACCTGTGTAGCCACACGCATTGTTGGGCGTTTGTGGCCTGACTTCCATGTAAGTTATATGCATAAACCAACATAACTCGCACTTAGATTTATTATGTTATAATATAGCATTTTTAACGAGTACTACATTTCATGTGGAAAAAACATAGCCACAAAAAATGCATTAAGGAAGCACTTCATCGAGCAAAATTGATATGTAAGGAGCGTAATTCACGACTTACCCCAATACGTAAAAAAGTACTTGAACTTATATGGAATAGCCATAAGCCAATAAAGGCCTATGACTTATTAGCACAACTGAGCTCGGCAGACTTTGTTGAAAAGCCACCTACAGTATATCGCGCACTAGAGTTTTTATTAGAAAACAACTTAATTCACCGTATTGAAAGTCAAAATGCTTACATCGGTTGTAATGCTAATCATCAAAACATGGATAGTAAGTTTTTTATTTGCGATCAATGTAATGAAGTTGAAGAGCTCACAGAAACGATAATTAATAAGACTCTAATTGATGTTGGTAAAAAAAGAGGCTTTATTCCAAGTCTTGTAAATGTAGAGATACATGGAACATGCGCTCAATGCGCACAACAACAGTAAAGAAATATGATACAAACCAATTTTGACCGTTTTGCAATTCTTTTATCAGGCATATGCGCTATCCATTGTATAGTGTTGCCTGTTGTTGCTAGTCTAGCCCCTCTATTAGCTGCAACAATCCACCATGGTAATATTTTACATGAATTTTGGTTTCACCAATTTATTATTGTATTTATTTTACCTGTAAGTATTTTTGCATTAGTTACAGGTTTTCGTAATCACGGGCAAATCACACCTATTGTGCTTGGCAGTATAGGATTAACAATCCTGGTTTTCACTGCTTTATTCGCTGAATATCTGATTTCTCGACAATTCCTTCCACTTAAAGGAGAAACAGTACTCACTATACTAGGCGGAATTATTCATGCAGCTGGACATATCGCGAATATATTTGCGACTAAAGCATTTCGAACCAGCTGTGTCACAGAATAAATTATTTTCTCATCTTTGTAATCGTTATAAATTAGCTTACTGATAGTAAACATATGACCAAGTATAACTGAGCTTATACGACAAGCTCAGACTACACCTTGCAAATATTTTTTTCTCTCTGATTCAGGAAATTTCTCTATTGCATAACGCAACATCGTTCTAGGCATTTTTTTATAACGTGTCTTTAAAAACGCCTTTTCAACTGCTAGCTCACGGTTTCCAATTTCTCTAAGCATCCAACCAACTGCTTTATGGATTAAATCTTCTTCGTCGTTTATCAATTGCTTGGCCAAATCTAATGTTGTAGTAAATTTATTCTTTTTAATAAAATGGAAGGTCGACATAATTGCAATGCGTCGCTCCCAGAGATCATCTGACTTAGAGAGCTTATAAAGCACTTTTTTATCTTTATTTTCTAAATACGCTCCTACGATTTGATGGGCCGAACTATCGACTAAATCCCAGTTATTGATGTATTTGGTGTTATCTAAATATAGCTTATAGATAGATGCTTGCTCTTTTTGATTACCTTTAGAAAACTTCAGTACTAACATCAGAAGTGCACACAGGCGCTCCTCATGAAAAACAGACTTTAGCAAACGTTGGATTTCTTTTAGTGGCATGGCCACATATTTTTTTGCTTGCTGCCTGAGAACTGGCACGCGGATGCCAAGAAATTTGTCACCTTCGCCATACTCACCTTTTCCGGTTTTGAAAAAACGTTGCGAATGCTCTGCAATTGAAGGATCAGCTAAATCTCTTAGAATTTTACTAATTTCTTTTGATTTCATTTTTTATCGCTATTATCAATAACATTACGAAATAGGCCGAGTTCTTAAATGCCTAGCATGGGAAGGTACTTTATTTTGTGATATTGAAGTGATAATACAATACAATGTTTTAGCTCTTTTTTCGGCACTTTGTCATTGATATGGAATATGATTGCTCTGTTACCCGAAAAATTAAACTTATCTGAATATACCTCTTCAAAAGTATCGACTAGTTTCGTTTTACAATGAAAATACATCGCATAGTTCTCAGGACTATTTTTTTCCAACCTATTCTCACTGCACTGCCCCCATCAGTTAGATAACTAGGCTCACCCCACTTCAAAGTTTCTTCGACATTAGCTAATTCCTTGTTTTCAGAGGCTGCCTCAAAAATAAGTTGGCGAAGATATAATAATTTCTTACGTACATTGTTTGGATACGATTGAAACTTTTTTAGTACATCTTTGTTTTCAATATCTTTAACTTTTTTTCCAGCCATAGTGTGGATGTCTTTTTACTAATTCAGAATCTTTGAAAAGTTGTATTAATAAAGCCCCTGCCATAAAACCACCAATATGCGCCCAAAACGCCACACCACCTCCAGTTTTCCCAATTGAAGTAAATCCACCTAGTAACTGTATTAGAAACCAATAACCAAGCATCCAAATTGCTGGTATTGCAAAGGTTGTAATATAAAAGCCCAATATGACTAACATATGCACTTTAACGCGTGGATAAAGCACTACATAGGCACCCATTACCCCTCCAATCGCACCCGATGCCCCTACCATTGGAACTACAGAATCAGGATTTGAGAAAATTTGCAAGCCAGCTGCAGCCAATCCGCATAGCAAATAAAAAATCATAAATCGCAGATGTCCCATAGAATCTTCAACGTTATCGCCAAAAATCCACAAAAACCACATATTGCCAATGATATGCATCCAGCCACCATGTAAAAACATGTGATTTATTACAGACATCCAATTTGGTGATGATGTAATCTGACAATAAGTATCGGGCCCAATTTGTGTTGCCGCTCCTGGTGCAGCAAGTTGTAGAAGCTCACCAGGGAGCAACCCTAATTGACATACAGATTGCGAGAGTGAGGGCTCCATCCCTAGTCCTTGGATAAATACCCAAGCTAATACATTTAGCCCTAGAATGATGTACGTCGCGTATGGCTTGAGGTATTGAGGATTGTCATCACGAACGGGAAACATATCTAAGGAAACTCCGATTTATTTTGATATATCGTTAAAAAATGTCTCGAAATGCTCATGTATTTGCATATACACTCCGCTTTCTCAACATTTTTTGCCTCATCTCAATCATTTCATTAATAAATCAGAGCTCCCTTAAGCTATGGGGTTAGCTGATAATTGTTTTTGAGTTGTTATTATTTATCTAGCTCTATTGCTTGCTTTAAATATTTTTTTATTTCAGTTATTTTTACTTCATTTACATGTTTGTATTTAATGTGCCTCATTCCTTTACCTGAACCTTCTAGCTTATTGGCATCTTTTATTTTTGCCCCTTGAAAAATTTGCAAATTTACATGGTTCTTATGCGCCATTATGGAACATATATTTTTATTTATTGAATAGGTTGGCACATTCCATTTGATTTCTTCTTTCAGTTTTTTAGATGTTCCCTTTACGGCTCGCCGTAATTTTTCAACAATTTCCTTCATAGGGTCATCGATGCTATTTACGTATTCACCAACATTCATATTTTATCTAATCCAATTTTATTTAGATTCAAATTATTACCATTCATTATGCAATGCTTCAACAACATTTTCTTTATTAATATTTTTGTACTAATTTTTAAACTTTGTTCGATACGATTGCCACGGCTCTGCAAGCTCAGGTCTAGAGTTTTTACTCAACTCACAGGCCATTCCTTATTCTTAACCACTCTGGAACTCCTAACATACGAATTTATAGGAGGTCGCTGTTAATTTAATGCTTGTTCAAGATCAGCCCAAAGATCCTCAACATCTTCTAATCCAACCGAAATACGAACCATGCCATCAACTATGCCACGCTTAGCGCGTTCTTCAGCTGTTAAATTATAATGTGTAGTTGTTATAGGCTGGGTAACAAGACTTTCTACACCACCAAGACTAGGCGCAATCGAGAATAGTTTTAGTCGGTCAACCACATCTGCAGTTTCCTGCGCATCTCCATCAATCACAAAACTAATCATTCCGCCAAAGTCTTTCATTTGAAGCCTAGCTGCGCTGTGTCCAATAAAATCAGGCAAGCCTGGGTAATTTACTTTGTTAATTCGAGGATGCTCAACCAATCGTTCAGCCAGTATTTGTGCCGTCGCATTGTGTGCATTCACCCTTACAACTAGTGTGCGCAAGCTTCGTGCTAATAAATATGCAACCTCAGGTGCCATCATTTGACCAAGATTCTTACGCCAAGTCCAAATAGGGCTAAGTAATTCTGTTGACCCAATTACTGTTCCCCCAGTTAGATCGCTGTGGCCACCTAAATATTTTGTAGTGCTGTGAACGACGAGATCTGCACCTAATTCAAATGGCCTCTGGTTAACTGGAGTTGCGAAGGTATTGTCTACAACTGTGAGTACACTATGTTCTTTCGCAAATGCAGCAATTTCTGCAATATTCAATACTTCCATATTTGGATTCGTAGGTGTTTCAAAAAAGATGATGCGTGTATTACTTTTTATAAACTCATTAAGCTTGTTAACTTCATTACCTAGTATAAAAGTAGTGGTAATACCTAAATCGGGTAAATTAGTATCGAGTAATTCATACGTTCCGCCATATACATCACCAATACATACGATATGATCGCCAGACTTACAGTGGGCTAAAAAAGTAGCTGATTCAGCAGCCATCCCGGAACTAAACACCCAGGCAACTTCACCGCCTTCAATCGCTGCAAGTTTTTTCTCCAGAGCTTGGATTGTTGGGTTTAGACCATAACGAGTGTATAGGCTGCCTTCCACTCGTCCCTCCACCACATCAAGCACACTTTGCGTGTCAGGAAAACCAAACGTGGAATGATTATATAGAGGGGTAAATATACCCCCGCGTTCGTCAAGATTGTCTCCTGCATGTATACAGTTAGTAGCTAGACCCAAGCCGGTTGTTTTTTTCATGGCGTTACCCTTAAACGAAGTTGTCTTCGTATTAATAAAAATAGAAAGTACTTGATGTTAGGATAGCGTAAATAGTGGCAGCTATTAAATAAACCATCCACTCTCATTTGAGGAGTAGAAGTAATCAAATTGTTCTAGCGTTTAGCGTAGTAGGGAAATGAAAGTACATTCTGGATAACAACCAATAGCGGCCATTAAACTATTTCTTTAGAAGTACTCTTAGTTAAGTTGGATCCATCCACGAATTAAATCAAAATAAATAAACTCCACACCGATCGATTCTACCCTGCGAATGTCGCCATTATTCGGCATGTCATATTCTTCCAGACCTTCTAAAGCAAGCGCGTTTGCCATAGCGGACTTTTGCTGCCGCTGACGAGGAAGTTGTTCGAGATGTAATTCTTTGGCAGTCCAGATCATTCCATCTCGTTCTACAGGTGACGCCTTTGCAAAATCAGCAAAAAGAAATACTGCAGATGTACCTGCCATTTTTTTGTAGACGGGTTCAGTCACAAGAAGCTTATCTGACCTTACAGTATGATAAATGACTCAATGTAGATTAGGCTTTCTTAAACTAAAATTCCCTGTTTTACCTCAGCTATTTGTCGATTTCAGGTATAGGAAGAATAAAAAAACTCAACATATATGAAGTATGTTCGGATTTTTCACCAAGCTTTATCGGATTTTTTGGATGTCTGATTTAGGGTTATTAGCGGTCGTTCAATTTTTATAATTTAGAAAAACAGCTCCTTCAATTTTGCACCCGGTTCTTCTGCAACCATAAAGGCTTCTCCTACTAGAAATGAATTGACTCCTTTTTCCGTCATTTTGGCAACATCATCTTTAGTATGAATACCGCTCTCGGTAACGATATGACATTCATCAGGAATTTTTGGCAACAAATTTAGTGTTGTGTCTAAGCTTGTCTCAAAAGTGTGTAGATTTCGATTATTAATCCCAAGCAATGTAGGCTCAAGTTTGAGTGCACGATCTACTTCTTCTTCATTATGCACTTCTACTAATACATCTAAACGTAATTCCTTTGCCAGCTGATTGAGTTCAACCATTTGATCATCTTCCAAGGCTGCTACGATTAATAGCATACAATCTGCATCGACCGCGCGTGTTTCATACACTTGATAAGGATCAATAATAAAATCTTTACGTAACATGGGTAAAAAACAGGTCTTACGTGATAGCTCTAAAATTGCACATGAGCCTTTAAAAAACTCACTATCGGTAAGTACGGAAACACACGTCGCACCATTCATTTGATAGCTTGCCGCAATCTGCATAGGATTAAAGTTTTCACGCAAAATACCTTTACTTGGCGAGGCACGTTTAATTTCAGCAATCACACCCGGACGCTGTGCTGCTTGAGCCCCTCGTAATGCAGACTCAAACCCCCTGGGACTCGGTGCTTCTTTGGCCCATTCCTGCATTTTTTCCAGTGGTACGCGTTGTTTACGCTCCACCAATTCATTTTTTTTATGCTCAATTATTTTTGTGAGAATCTCAGGTTGATCGGTCATGATTATGTCAAGCTGTTGGTGTATTCAATATATTGTTGAAATTTTTTCTTGGCCTCGCCACTTGTAATTGCCGTTGTTGCCATTTCTATCCCCTGCGCTAACGAATTAGCTACATCACTTGCATATAAGGCTGCTCCCGCATTGAGTTTTACAATATCTAGCGCAGCTCCTGGCTCATTATTAAATACATCATTCACCATCTGTAGACTCTGCTTAACATCTTGCACAACAATGTTCTCAAGCTTGTTTTGCTCAATGCCAAATTGTTGCGGAGAAATTTGATAACAAGAAATATCTCCATCTTTTAACTCTGCAATTTCAGTTTCACTACCTATGCTAATTTCATCTAAACCATCTTGCGCGTGTACCACTAAGACATGTTTGCTACCCAATGATTGCAACACCTTTGCCAACGGTTCTATCCAATCTACACTGAACACACCTAGTACTTGATGCGGCGCATTCGCAGGATTGGTTAAAGGACCTAGTAGATTAAACATAGTGCGCACTCCTAGTTCTTTTCGAGGTCCAATAGCATGTTTCATAGCACTGTGATGTGCAGGTGCAAATAAAAACCCAATACTTAGTTCTTCAATACAACTAGCTACTTGTTCAGACGAGAGTTGTAAATTAACTCCGGCAGCTTCTAGCAAATCAGCACTACCGCTGTTACTGGAAACGGAACGATTACCATGTTTGGCTACTCTGCCGCCAGCAGCAGCTACCACAAAGGCTGCAGTAGTTGAAACATTAAACGTGCCTTTTGCATCACCACCAGTGCCACAAGTGTCAACAAGATTTTTTGTTGCAACATTTACCTTAGAGGAAAGCTCGCACATCACTGAAGCTGCGGCAGTAAGTTCTTCCACCACTTCACCTTTCATGCGCAAAGCAACTAAAAAACCTGCAACCTGAGCAGCTGTGGCATCACCAGTCATAATCGCGCGCATTACCGAAGTCATTTGCCCGGTATTCAGGTCATTGCCCTCAATAACAACCTGTATCGCTTGCTGTATATTCATTTTTCGTAAACTCTGATTTACTCAGCCTTAATTAATTTTATTGGTCGTTAAAAAATGTTTCAGCCATTGTATTAATAAATCAGAGCTTCCTAAGTATCTTGATTAATTCTGTTTTATGAAGTTTGTTAACAGATGGTGACCAAAATCTGTAAGAATAGATTCAGGATGAAATTGCACGCCTTCAACTGCATATTGTTTATGTCGCACACCCATTATTTCATCTAATTCACCTGAATTATTTTGTGTCCACGCAGTAATTTCTAAACAATCTGGCACACTGTCTTTTTCTATTACTAGTGAGTGATAACGTGTGGCCGTAAATGGATTATCACATTTTTCAAATACATGTTTGTTGTGATGATGCACCATCGAAGTCTTACCGTGCATGACTTGTTGCGCTTTAACGATCTTGCCGCCATAGGCCTGACCTATGCTTTGATGGCCAAGGCAAACACCTAATATCGGGATTTCACCACCCAATTTACTAATAATATCTAAAGAGATTCCTGCTTCATTTGGTGTACAAGGCCCTGGTGAAATAACAATGTAGTCTGGTTGCAACGCCTTGATTTCGCTGATACCGATTTGATCATTGCGCACTACTTTTACTTCCTCACCAATTTCACCCAAGTACTGCACTAGGTTGTAAGTGAAAGAATCATAATTGTCGATCATTAAAATCATGATTTTATTTTTACCGAGTATTTATACAATGAATTGCGCAAGTACTGCAGCCTTCATCATGGCGCCTGCTTTGTTATTAGTTTCTATCCATTCATTTTCGGGCACAGAGTCATACACAATACCTGCACCAGCTTGAATATAAAGTCTTTCATTTTTAATGACAGCCGTACGAATAGCAATGGCGGTATCCATATTTCCATCCCATGAAATATACCCTACCGCACCAGAATAGATGCCTCTTTTTACAGGTTCAAATTCATTAATGATTTCCATCGCGCGAATCTTAGGTGCACCACTTACCGTCCCAGCTGGAAAGGTGGCTTTAATCACATCAATCGCATCAAATGGCTCGTTAATTTTGCCTATTACATTTGAGACAATGTGCATCACATGTGAATAACGCTCAATGATCATTTGATCAGTCAATACAACCGTGCCTGTCTTGGCAACACGACCCACATCATTGCGCCCCAAATCTATCAACATTAGATGTTCAGCAAGCTCTTTAGGATCTGCTAACAATTCTCTCTCTAATTCTAAATCATGGGTATAATCTTTTCCTCGTGGACGTGTACCCGCAATGGGCCTTACGGTAATTTCACCTTCTTCAAGTCGCACTAATATTTCTGGAGAAGATCCAACAATATAAAAATCATCCATATTCATATAATACATATAAGGTGATGGATTAAGACTGCGTAGACTTCGATATAAATTTATCGGTGGGCTTGTAAACTCGGTATTTTGTCGTTGCGATAACACTACCTGCATGATATCACCTGCACGTATGTAATCACGCGCATCATCAACCGCTTGTTTAAATACCTCTTCAGAAAACTCTGAAACAAAGTTTATCGTTGATGCTTTTATTTCATTTGATGCTAAATCTGGTTTGGGTTTTCGTAAAAGTTGCACAAGTTCATCTAAACGCTGCTCACCTTTTCGATAGGCTTGTGCATCTTTAGGATCAACATGCACAATTAAAAATATTTTGCCGCTTAGATTATCGAACACCACTAACTCTCTAGATACCATAAGAAAGATATCTGGAGTTTGCAAAACATCAGGCTTTTCATTACCAACAAGCTTTGGCTCAATATAGTGCACCGTTTCATAACCAAAGTACCCCACCACCCCACCAGTAAAACGTGGCAACTCAGGGATATCTGGTACATTAAATTGTTGCAGAAATTCTTGTATCCATGTCAATGGATCTTGGGTTTCAGTTATATTGAGTTTTTTTTCACGCAATTCATGCTCAACTCGATTGCCAAACACTTTAATACGTTCTGCGCAAGACAAACCGATAAATGAGTAACGTCCCCAGCGTTCGCCACCTTGTACTGATTCGAACAAATAAGTGTAAGGTTGATGCGCGAGTTTTAGATAAGCACTTAATGGTGTATCGAGATCGGCGAGCACTTCTCGAACCAGTGGAATACAACTGTATCCTTGGGTTTTTAGTGCATCAAAAGTTGTGAGGTCCATATCATCTCCATCATTGTTAAAAAGGAAAAATGAGCAAGTAAGTCGACGTTATCGGCAACGCCAACTAAAAAACTCTGCAAATCCTTTCTGTATAGAGATGGACATTGAATACTGATCCTTATTTTGTCGGTTGAATAAACTCTGCAACTTCTACAATGGAGCTGATTATATAGTCTGCGCCCAAAGCATCAACTCCTTTGCCCTGATGATATCCATAATTCACACAAAAAGACTTCATTTTGGCGGCCTTAGCAGCATGTATATCACTCGCAGAGTCGCCCACCATCAAGGCCTGAGAAGGATTTAGCTTTGCTTCATTTAATATATGAGTTAGTGCTAAAGGGTTTGGCTTTTTTGCTGGCAAGTCATCACCGCAGACTACATATTTAAAATACTTATCTAATTTAAATGCTTGCAACAAAGCTGGAGTGAAACGCCGTGGTTTATTAGTGATGATAGCCATTTTAATTGAGCATGCCTGCAAAGCCTCCAAACCTTCATATACACCTGGATATACCACGCTTTCATTACTGATATGTTGTTCATAAATATCAAAAAATAATTGTTGTGCTTGTTTAAACAAATTCGTTTCTGGTTCTCCATCCATTGTCCCGGTTAATGCACGTTTAATTAAAAATGCTGCACCGTTACCTATCCAACCACGAACTTGTGCTACATCTCGCGTTGGGTAATTAAGTTTTTGTAACATCTTATTTAAGCTGATCGTAATGTCTGGAACACTATCGACTAAGGTGCCATCTAGATCAAACATTACGCAACGCGTATGCACAAAAGAAAAATCGTCCATGCAAAAAATATCTGAACGTGCTTCTAGAAATAGTGAATTTTATTGGGATAGTGAGGAAGAACTGCGCGCAAAAACAAAGTGTATAAAGTGTATAGGTAAATACATGAGTATTTGATTACGAGACTGACGACGCTATCGCGAAAAAGACGCATTTATAGAAGTGCCTTCCAGTTGTTCGCGCATTTTAGCGATAGTACCTTGATAGTCTTTTGTGTTGAAGATTGCAGAACCGGCTACGAAAGTATCTGCCCCAGCAGCCTTTATTTTTGCAATATTATCAACTTTCACGCCGCCATCAATTTCTAAGCGAATAGGCAAACCAGATTGATCAATTAACTTTCTTGCTACTTTCAGCTTATCTAAAACTGCTGGAATAAACTTTTGCCCGCCAAAACCTGGATTAACAGACATTAACAACACCATGTCTATCTTATCCATAACATATTCCAACTGATCAAGAGGAGTGGCAGGATTAAATACTAAACCTGCCTTACAGCCTTGATCATGAATTAGTTGAAGACTGCGATCGATATGCTCTGAGGCTTCTGGATGAAAGGTAATAAAACTGGCTCCTGCAGCGGCAAAATCAGAGATGAGCCGATCTACAGGTTTTACCATTAAATGCACGTCGATAGGTGCTTGCACCCCATAATCTCGTAGCGCCTTACAAACAACAGGCCCAAAGGTTAAATTGGGCACATAGTGGTTATCCATCACATCAAAGTGAATAATATCAGCACCCGCTTCTAACACAGCATTCACTTCTTCACCGAGACGCGCAAAGTCGGCTGATAATATTGAAGGGGCAATCCAATCTGCTAACATGATTTAATAACCGCTATTATTTAAGATCTGCACTTTAACGTATAACCATGTAATTTGCAGCTAAGTTCCAGTAGACTTTATGCATAGAATTTCACCTACTATCAAAATGCCATAAAGAACTTCTGAAAAATTAGAACTTACATAACTTTAGAATAAAGAGAGTACAAAATAATGGACTTACAACCCTACTATATGCCTGCTGCAATTGCCGGGCATTTACTCGCTGCAGTAATCTGGGTGGGTGGTATGTTTTTTGCGTACACAGCACTCCGTCCTGCTGCCGCAAAACTTCTTGAAGCCCCACAAAGATTAAAGCTGTGGCGTAAATCTTTGAGCAGTTTCTTTTTTTGGGTTTGGATTTGCATCATCGCTTTGCCAGCAACAGGCTATTGGATTATCTTTGCTCATTATGGCGGCATGGCCCGTGTGGGCTGGCATGTACATATCATGCAAGTACTTGGAATAATAATGATACTAATTTTCTTGCATGTTTTCTTTGCTCCATTCATGCGTTTACGTAAAGCCGTTAAGCAAGAAGACTTTCAAACTGCAAGCCAACACCTGGCACAAATTCGAAAGCTTGTTGGTATTAACTTAACTTTAGGAATTATTGTTTTAATTGTGGCAGGCGGGCTGCGTTATATAGCAATTTAGTCAAAGATCCACCCCTATTAAATTCTGCGGAAGCTCTGATTTATTAATGGAATGACTGAGATTAGGCAAAATGATTTTGAAAAAACGGAGTGTATACTTCCTCTATTTTCTCGGCATACATGAGTATTTTGAAAAATCATTACTAATTTACCTTTTTGGGACATATCAGAATAAATCAGAGCTTCCTTAACACCTCATGTCAAAAGATGCTCTTTTCACTGACAACTTAGCGAAGCATAATATGCAGCAAGATTGGCAATATCTTCATCTGAAAGAGCTGAAACCATTGGCTGCATCTGTGCACTTTCTCTATCACCATCTCTAAATGCAGTAATTTGTGCAATTAGATACTCCTCTTTCTGACCCGCAAGATTTGGGAAGGCGCCCACCGGACTAATCCCTGCACCTCCATGACATGCCGCGCAAGTTACTGACTTGGCCTTACCCGCTTCAGCATCGCCAGCATAACTTACTGTTACAAACAGAAACAAAGCTAACACACAAAAAGCTCCGCTTATGGTTTTCATTACATTCTCCTGTGAATTTAAAAGATAAAAATTGAATAAGTTAGAAAGTGATATAACTTTAAAAGTTCGAACTTTTCCTGAAATTAAAAAGTACACAGTTTGTAAATTGTACTACTAGTAGCTATCAATACATTTGACAAAAATCAGTTTCTACACACTGATCACGAAGTATCAACACGCAAATTTCGGGTTACATACATGAGTACCATCAACACTAATAACAACAGCATCGTGCCCATTAATAAGGCATAATCTTCAAGTCGTAACAACGAATATAGAACAATGTATAAAGCTGTCAATAAGATGAATATGATCCCTGCTTTCGACCAACTCTTGAGTGCTGCAGCGGTATAAATGGTTATTAGTCCAATGTTAATCAATGCCGCAAGTATGTACGCCGTCAAAAATGATACGTGTTCGGCGATTGACAACAAAACCAAATAAAACAAGGCAAGCGCGATACCAATCAATCCATACTGCACAAAATGTAAACGCGATTGTGTGGTAAGTTCAAAAATTAAAAATGTAAGAAAAGTTAAACCGACAAATAATATTCCATATTTTACGGCACGCGTTACTTTAGAATACAAGAACACAGGCTCAAACAAATCCACACCTGCTACGAATTCATTTAAGTTATATGCTTGCGTTGGTGCTACCCATGTTTGTGGGAAATTGCGTGCCAAATGAGGGATAGACCATGTTGCAACAAAACCATCATCTCTAATTTCTCTTGTTGCTGGTAACACCATGCCCTTGAAACTCGGATGCGGCCAACTGGATTGCATCGTTACCTTGGTAACTTCACCAAAAGGAGCAAAACGAAATCCTTCACTGCCATTAACTGACATCTTGGTACTGAATTCATACCGATCTGCATGTTGATCGAATGCAGCAATGTCTGCATGAAATCCGTGACTTAATAGTTCTGTTAATTTTGTACCAGGAGAAAAACCTAATTCCATCCCATTCCAATTCAAAGAATTAACTTGATTAATGGCTCTTGTATCAGACAAACCCAAAATTAAAAACGCCTTATCCCAATTAACCTGGTGTATATGTTCTGATAGGCTTTCGATATTAACTTTTTCGAAATTGCCATTAACTGAAATCTCAGAGTTATAGACTAAAGACTTATAAATACCACGTTTGCGGTGCTGTTCTGAAAGTGAGACATCTAAATTCAATTCTTTTGGCAAATTTACTGCATATTTAGTTACATAAGTAGTTTTTGATTTAACTTTTTCTCTACCCTGCTCATCTGTTGTAGTCTCTTCACTTACATGTTTTTCAATAAATGGTATTACGAGAACAGGGCCCTGTAATAACTGCTGACCACCCCAAGAATTTGCGATGTCATATAAAACATCTCTATACAAATTGTTTCGTTCATGTACGACTTCATGCATTAAAGCTAATGGAATCAGCATAACTAATGCAATAACACCAACAATAATACTGCGCAGAGTTAAACTTTCATTCATATTGTTTGTAATATCCTGGTAAGTGTTTCTATCACTTTGAGCGGGATTATTCACTGGCCTCACAAATTTTCGCACTAATAAAAAAATTAGTGTTCCTACCCCCGCCAATATGGCAAGCACTATTAATAAAGCAAGTATCCCGTAAAGCATCTCGAAATTCGTACTGTTTAATCGAAATAAGCAAAAATCATAGTTTTAAAAATATTAGAGAAAATGTTTTTTATTTAGTTTTTTTGAACTGTTAATAATAAGCTAAAGTATTAGGAAAGATACCCCAAAGTCCTCTAAGAGCATACATTATAAAGCTGTGTCAAAGATCTTCCGGCCAGTAGCTAAATATGGTCGTTTGGCCATTTTTTATTGGAAATTCAGTCAATTAGCCTCTCTAATCACGCGTATATAAATAATGAGTACAATACAAGTGAGGACTCATCCCCATGCAATTTGAAAAGATTCTACCCTTCATAAATCAACCTCAAATGTACGTTATATGCGTATTGATGGTACTTTTATTTGTTTCGATATCACCGGCCTCAGCAAATATGGTGTTGAGTGAAGCCATTGTACATTTCGAGCCTGGAAAGCCTTTACGTAAAGATATTGAAGTTGAAAATCCCAGCTCAGAAAACCTATATGTTGAAGTCACTCCTGCGGTCGTACTGGAACCTGGCACAGAAAATGAACAACGCCAATCTATTAGCGATCCACGTGAGTCCGGTTTACTTGTCACTCCAAACAAACTTGTAGTCCCCCCAGGCGGGCGTAAATTAGTACGTTTAGTTTCTTTAGAACCACTTGGTGAAAAAGAGCGCGTGTATCGCGTTACTTTTAAACCTGTTGTTGGGGATTTAGAAACCGAACATATCGGTATCAAAGTTTTGATTGGTTACGAAGTGCTGATATTAATGCAACCTTCAACACCAAAACCGAATCTCGTTGCAATACGTAATGGCAAAAAACTTTCGTTTGCAAATAAAGGCAACACTAATGTGTTACTACGTGAAGGCACACAATGCCCCAAAGGTTCATCAAAGAATCCTGATGATTGCGAGAGCCTGCGCGGTAAACGTTTATACCCCGGAAATAGCTGGTCTGTAGATCTACCCTACAATATGCCAGTTGAATATCAGATAAGCATAGGCACCAAAAACTCAGTTAAAACCTTTAACTGAGCTTTCTTACTCTTCCTAAGACACGCTTAGGTGTCATCATGCAGAGCGAGATACTAAGTACTATAAAAAGTATACCGTCTTTTAGCTGGGGCATTTGCGTGTTGTATATTTTATTTTTTTCACAGAACATACTTGCTCAAGGCCCCCAAAAAATTCGTGTAAAAGATGCTCCACCACCAGGCTTTGAGGATTTGGTACGCCCTCAAACCACTGAAGTTGATGTGTATTATGGTAACGAAAAGGTCGGTAGTACTCTAGCCACTTACACTCCTGATAGTATTGAGTTAATTTCACCAGAAGAGGTCACAGCAATAATTCCACATTTAATTGATCCAGACATAATTACTAAATCGCTATCAGGACCAATTAACACGCATGCAAGCGAAGTATGTTTATCAGAATTACAACGAGAATGCGGCATTATCGAACCAAATATTGCAGGCGTAATCTTTGATGAAAGTCGTTTTCGCTTATATGTATTTGTTAATAGCTTACAGTTACAGCCACAGGGAATTGTCTCTAATAAATTTTTACCTAAAATAACTTCACCTAAATTCTCGAGTGTCAATGCCTTCTCAAACAGCTTTAGTGGAGAAGATGGCGATTCCTCCTACACATCAGGTGCCAATCATATAATTTCTTACGGGCAATCACGGCTTCAAACTCTATGGGACTATTCAGACACACTCGGTTTTAGCGTAGAAACATTGTCACTACAAAATGATAATGAGGGAATAGCTAAAGAATTGGGGTTTTTTAATTCCAATACACGCTTTACTTCTTTTACTAACAATTTAGATATAGCGGGCACACGTATTTATAGCTCTACTAACACACGCACAGATTTAGATTACTCGCAAGCTACAGAAATATTTTTGTTTTTAAATTCACGCAGTCAAATTGAAGTTTTCAAAGACAATAAACTTATTGATGGTGGTTTCTATGATGCCGGCAACCAGCAGTTGGATACTTTGCGACTGCCCTCTGGATCGTATCCGATTACACTACGCATTACTGATTCTGCTGGAAATACAAGAGGGGAGCAATTCTTTTTTGTAAAAACTGCAATCTTGCCACCTCAGGATCAACCCTTACACTTCTTAGAAATGGGCCTGTTGGAAAAAGATAATTCTGAAGATAGTTTGCCAGAAATATCTGATAGTGAACTCATACGAGTTGGCACCGCCTACCGTTTGCAAAATAATCTCGGAGGTTCGATCGAATACTTACATTCTGCAGATATAGATTTAATGCAAGGCAGTTTAAGTTATTTTGGACCGGGTTATCTTTTACAAAACTCTATTATGTATGGAACCGACAGCGAATGGGGCTTGCAATTTTTAGGGCACTATCGCCGCGAGAATTTTGCGATCAACTTTGATTACCGCCAAGTTGACTCTGCTCAAGATGATTTTGAAGAAGATATAGAGGCACGTATTTTGCCTGATGACTTTAGCCAAGGAAGTATCTCAGCAAGTATCCCTTTTCGCAAAGGACAATTAACATTACGTACACAATATAACGATAAGCGAGATGAAGATTCTAGAACTTCATATGGATTAGATTACCGCTATCCACTCTTACAACGGAACCGTTATTCTATAGAAGCTAACTTTAGTTCCGCTTTTGAAGAAGACGACTACAGAATTCAATCCGGCCTACGTATAACAAGAACAAAGCCAGGCCAATTTCTAACTATACATCCAAGTTATTTAGCCAGAGAAATTAATGGCGACTCTGAACAAGGACCACTTTTATTCGCAGGATTAACGAACAGCTATGAAAACACTCGTTATGGAAGATTTACATATGGTGGTTTTCTATCTGAAGAATTAGAACGCTCTACGGCTGGTGTACGCGCCGAAAATAGCTCTTCATATGGACGTGCTGATGTGCAATTTGAATGGATAGATGATGAAGATCGTGGTGATTTTACACGTTTCCGTGGAGTACAAAACGCTAATGTTTTATCGGATGGCAAACAATTGACTTTTGGTGGAGATCGAAATACTAGCAGTGGTATTGTACTAAATCTGCAAGGACCATCCATTGATGAACCTTTTGAAATATTCGTAAATGGCCAACCACGTGGATTTACTAAAGTTGGTAAACGTACTGTGTTACCTTTAGATGCTTTTAACACATACTCAATACGCATTCGTTCAAGGAGTAATGAACTATTACACTTTGAAGAAGGCCCTCGTAAAATTACACTATATCCAGGTAATGTGCAGACTATCACTTATGATGTACAACCCGTGATAGTATTAATTACACGTATATTATTGGCCGATGGCTCACCTGCCGCACATGTGCGCATAGAAAATGCAATTGGCTATGCAGTGACGGATGAAGATGGCTGGCTGCAGGCAGAATTATCCGGTAATACCTCTTTGCAAATTTCTAAAAACGGTAAAGAAATTTGTAGCATTAAACTACCAAAGCTTGAAATTAATCAAGGTGTAGCGTTTGTTGATAATCTCAGCTGTAGTGAATAGCTATTTTTTCCAAGGACTATTTTCTTATTTTAAGTTTTATTTGCACTTCATAGTTATTCTGGTCCTACAATTAATACTACTGTTCCCGTATAACGCCCTGCAGGCATCTGCGCTAAGTCGCTATCCGAAATAAGAATAGAAATATTTGCATTGGGACGATTGCATTGAGTCTGATTGCGACCTCTTCTTCTAGCTCTTAAACTAGCTAGCGCTCGTCCAGCTACAAGCTCCGTGGCACCGTTCGGACGTGGACGATCATTAAAAAACAAACGATAGGGTAAAGTATTCCCAGCATTAGAAAGAACAAATGTATTTATGCCACCCTGGCCGTAAGCAGTTATTTGATAAAGGGGTGCTCCAGGGGGTCTAACTGTCACACATAGATTAGCATTAGCTCGTAATGGTCCCGCACCGATGACCCATCTGCCAAGGTTGAAATCTTCTAAACCATAGATGCGAATCTCTGCGAGTACAGATACAGAGCTAAACAATAATAACAGTATTACTAACAAGCATTTTGAATGCTTGAACATATGACAACTACTTGTTTTGAGAAATGCTAAGATTAGTCGGGAATGACAAGTAGTGTCAATGTCCCACTGTATACTCCTCCAGCGGCACTAGATAGTTCAGTATCTGGGATTTCTATTTCAACATTGGCATTGGTAATACACAAACCTATTACATTAAGAAAAAATACAAAGGCACTTCCAGTTTGGCCATGTAGAATCAAACCCGGTGTAAGCTGCTGATTACCTCCGGTTCCATTTGCATCATTCCAATACACATTGTAATAAATCTGGTCTACTCCATTGCTAAGCGTGAATGCAGCTGGATCAAATCCATCACCATTGCCTGCAGCACGGATTGCATAGGGTCCAAAAAAATCATTTTTACCTATACATACGTTGTCATTATCTGACAAAGTACCGTCACCTAAATTCCAATTACCAAAGTTGAAATCACGTAAACTTCGTATCCATATTTGACGCCCAACCACGACTGTATTTTCTATAGTGCCAGTAGAGGTGACACCTTGTGAACCTTGCGTCGCAGCATCAAGAGATGAAAATGATAAAATAATAAATACGGTCAGACAGTACAGCAGTACACCGCAAGAATGTCTAAAAAATAACCATATAGGTAATTTATTATTTTGTGAAATCTTTGAAAGATACATATTCGCTTACAAACAAAAAATGCCAGCAGAAAATTATTCTGCTGGCATTTTTGCAAAGTAAAAAACTATTGAAGACTTCAGATTTATCTAGGTGCAACTACAATAGTTAAGGTATCTGCATAAGTACCAGCACCCACTGCGCCCAAATTTGCATCTGGAACATTGATTGCGATAGTTGACTGAGGCGAACCACCGCAAATAGGTGATGTGGTATTTGCATTCGTGAAGTTAGTGTTATCCAGGACATTGTTATCCATATCAACAGCACCAGAAACACTGTCACTAAACGTAACATCATAAACTACAAATGTGCCCGCATCATTTAACCGAAAATCTGTTCCACTTCCATTAGCGCTGGTGATTGTTACGTTGAAATCACCTGTGCCGCCGTTACGATATACACAAGCAGTGCTGCTGCCAGTGAAATCGGAGCCAGGCACATATGGACCTGTGATGTCTGCCAGACCTGAAATTTGAATTTGATCACCAACACCCACAGAGATATCAACTGTACCTGTAGAATTTGGTCCCAAATTACCCTGCGTAGCTGCGAAAGTGCTACCAGCAACGACTAATGCGCTTGCTACAAATAATCCTTTTAGAGCATTTTCGATTTTTTTCATTTGAATCATTCCTAATTTGATTGTTAAAAAATCTTCCCAATTTGTCTTGGGCGTTACAAATTTTTCTGCTGGATTTGTTCCTTACCAAATGGACTAAATCGCAGACCAATGACCTAAAGTATATCGAGGTTTGTGTTTTTGAATCGTTTGAGCCGATGAAATAAAGCCCTTTAGTTACAATCGGTTAGCGTTGATGCTAAAGTGTTAGAGCTGGTCAATTAGTGACGAAAAAGGTCCAAATTTTTCTCATTGTCAGACAATATATGTCACTGTTATTAAGCTATAAGTCATTGATTCTTAAAATTGTTTGAACACTTCAAAAAATTCGGTGTACTGCGTATCCTATTGTTGATCGCTGCATTAATACTGATGTTCATTAGGCCTGAACCAGGCAGTCCTGCTGCACGCAGCGGAGTAGAAATGATCCCAACGCTAATTGCGCCGGCATTGACCCCTCTTGTTTTTATGCTTCTACTCTTTGATCTCATGATGAGTCGCATACGCATGACTGAAAATCATGTGCGCGAAAAATTTCGACACATTAGTTATATAGAGTTTGCGGTTGCATTGCTCTTATTCTTAATTTGGCTACCATTTTTTTTAGCCATAGGTCGCTAAGTCAAGAGCCTGATTGATGCTCAATTACATTTGGTTTGGATTTTTTATTGCAGCTTTTCTTAGCTGCGTATTGCAATTTTTATTGTATGACAATAATGCAATTTTTACTCAAGTTATACAGGCTACATTTGACATGGCAGCATTGAGTGTTGAAATTGCTTTAGGTTTAGCAGGCGTGCTTTGTTTATGGCTTGGATTTTTCAGCATTGCTGAACGCGCCGGATTTGTCGAGTTATTAACCAAGCTGTTTCGACCTTTATTTAAGCATCTTATGCCAGATGTACCCAGCTCTCATCCAGCAATTGGCTCTGTCACGATGAATATGGCTGCCAATATGCTTGGCCTTGATAATGCGGCTACACCACTTGGACTTAAAGCCATGCAAGATTTGCAAAGCTTAAACTCGCAAAAAGATACAGCAAGCAACGCACAAATTTTATTTCTAGTATTAAATACCTCTTCTGTTACGCTGTTACCAGTAACAATCTTTCTTTTTCGTGCACAACAGGGTTCAACGGACCCAACTGCCGTATTTATACCCATCTTACTCGCAACAAGTGTTTCTACACTTGCTGGGCTGCTGCTTGTTGCATCCATACAAGGCCTTAAATTATTCAACAAAACTGTATTGTTATATGCAATAGGGTTTACAGCACTTATTGCACTTTTACTTAGCATCTTATTAGTGGGAGATTCCACTTCCTTAGCGGAACGATCTAGTCTATTAGGTAATTTACTTCTATTAATGGTGATAATAGTATTTTTAACCCTGGGATTTGTACGCAAAGTTAATGTCTATGACGCTTTTATTGATGGCGCCAAACAGGGTTTTGAGGTAGCCGTCAAAATTATTCCCTATTTAGTTGCAATGTTAGTTGCAATTGGAGTATTACGCGCCAGCCTAGTTCTAGATGCTGTACTTGGCATTATTGAAAAAACATTCGCTGCAATTGGACTCAATACCGACTTTGTAGCAGCCTTACCCACTGCGCTGATGCGACCATTCTCAGGTAGTGGCGCACGTGCAATGCTATTAGAAACCATGAATACCCATGGCGCCGATTCCTTTGCAGCCAATGTTGCCGCTATTGTACAGGGCAGTACCGAGACGACTTTTTATGTACTGGCTATTTATTTTGGTAGTGTAGGAATCCAACGTGTACGACATGCCATTGGCTGTGGGTTGTTTGCTGACTTTGCGGGAGTGACGGCAGCGATACTACTTGGGTATTGGTTTTTCTCTTAAGAGGGCTCTGATTTATTCTGAGACTTTGTTAAAAAATGTCTCGAAATGCTCATGTATTCGCATATATACTCCGCTTTGACTCGCACCTTCCTGGTGCTCGGCCTACGGCTAGCAGAGCTTCCCAAATCTGCTCCCGGCAGATTTATCTCGAGATTTTTTGCCTCGTCTCAGGCGCTTTCGCTAATAAATCAGAACCCCCTTAGTACACTCCAGTGTGAGTCAACTAAAAACTTAATTGATAGTAAAAGATAGGTTCTAATAACTTATCTTTTATCGTCAATTAACTTTATAATTTGGATTACACCGAGCTATTATTAAAGAAAGTTGTGATTTAATAATTAACTCTATTACTTACATTTACAATAAAACTACTTAATAGGATCTTTACTCAAATGCAACAATTCCCTCATCACTATCACGCCAAAGCCCATGGACAACCTACCGGCATAGTAGCAACCCATTCAGGAGAATTAATACAACTAGATGTAGCCGCTCCCAAGGAATTTGATGGCCCTGGTGATAAATGGTCACCTGAAGAACTTCTCGTCGCATGTGTTGCAAACTGTTTTATATTGACATTTCGTGCTATTGCGAACGCATCAAAATTACAGTGGTCCGAGTTAACTTGTGAAGCAAAAGGAATATTAGATAGGGTTGATCGAAAAGCTCAATTTACTGAAATGTTTATCAATGTCTCACTCGTAACCAATTCTCAGGAAGATGAAGAAAAAGTAGTGCGACTACTAGAAAAGGCTGAGAGTAATTGTCTGATTACCAATTCACTTACTGCAAAGACACATTTAGAAACAAATGTATCTGTCGTTTCTTGAAAAATCTGTTGTTAGCTACACAACAATCACCTAAGGAAGCTCTAATTTATTAGCGATAGCACCTGAGACGAGGCAAAAAATGTCGAGAAAGCGGAGTGTATAAGTGAATACATGAGTATTTCGAGACATTTTTTAACAAAGTCTCAGAATAAATCAGAGCTTCCTTATTTTAGTAATTTAGTAATCAGCTTTTCAATCTTCTTAGCATTACGATCGCCTTCATGCGTCTCACCGATAAATGCGCCTCGAATCTTACCTTCCTTATCGACAATATAATAAGCAGGCCAATAGCGATTGCGTAAAGCACGCCAATAAGCGAAATCGTTATCCATCATCACTGGATGATGTAACATAAATTCTTCAACTTTTTTCACAACATTATCGCGCTTTTTTTCACGATCGAATTCTGGAGTATGAATACCGATGACCTGAAAATCCTGATCAGCAAATTTTTCTTCTAATTTGCGTAACCAAGGAAAAGATCGATAACAATTCCAACAACCAAACGTCCAAACATCGATAAGTATAACCTTACCGCGTAAATCAGCTGCTGTTAGGGGTTGAGAATTAATCCATGCCGCAGAATCAACTTGAGTGAATTCAGGCATTTGATCAGGTGGATTTAATTTTTTTGCAAAAACTGTCGCACTAACGAGCATTAAAATAGCAAAAGCGATACCAACGTAAGCGAGTCGATCACGAATGTTATGTTGCATTAATCTATTCACTATTTACCTCCACAAGCACTCTACCCTGAAGTTCATTGTTTAACAGCTTGTTAAATACATCGGGTAAATCAGCTAATTTTGATGTCTGCGTATGAATTCTTGCAATATGATCCGGATGTAGATCATTTGCTAAACGCTGCCATATCTCTTTACGTAAATCCTGTGGACAATTAGACGAACTTACACCTAACAAGTTCACACCCCGTATTATAAAAGGCATGGTTGACAGCTCAAATTGAATACCACCCGCAATACCTACACTTACAACATTCCCCCAAGCTTTTGTGGCACGTACGAGTTTACTTAATGTTGAACCTCCAACATTATCAATTGCACCAGCCCAACGAGTTTTTTCCAAAGGCCCATCGCCAACATCAATTTTTTCACGCCCCACTACTTTATGCGCACCAAGCTGAACCAAATACTCTTTTGCCTCTTTTGTACCCGTAACTGCTATCACCTCGAATCCAAGCTTATGCAATAAATCCACTGCAAAACTTCCCACTCCACCGCTTGCACCGGTTACAACAATCGGACCATCCTCTGGTTGTTGCTCATTTTGTTGCATAAGGTGTATACACAAAGCAGCGGTAAACCCCGCAGTACCAATAATCATACTTTGACTAAGTGTTAGCCCCATGGGCAGCGGCACTACCCATTCTGCGGGTACACGAGCAAACTCAGCATACCCTCCATCATGCACTTCACTGAGACCACTACCATTTACAATAACTTGATCATCAGGTTGAAACGCAGAATCTGAAGATTCAACAACCTCTCCGGCAAGATCAATCCCTCCTACCAATGGAGAACGTCTTAAAATTTTAGCCTTACCGGTTCCCGCAAGTGCATCTTTGTAATTAACACTAGAATAGCGCACACGAATCACGACATCACCGTCAGACAAATCATCTAAACTAAGTTGCTCTATTCCAGCTTTTGTGCCTTCTTCGTTTGAATGAATGTGAAATGCCGAAAATTTTTTCATAGATAAATTTTTATTGTTTAATTTTGTAGCATAGAAAACAATTCATGGGCTTTGTTTAGCGTATCTGATCCCAATGTACCCAATACACTAAAATGACCCATCTTTCTTCCAGGTCGAGCTTCTTTTTTTCCATATAAATGTAGTTTTATATGATTACCCAACATGATTTTTGACCAATCAGGTTGCTCCGGTTTCCATAAATCACCCAAAAGATTCACCATCGTCACAGCACTATGGCATGTCGAATTTCCTAAAGGCAATCCACAAATAGCTCGAACTTGCTGCTCAAACTGCGAGGTATAACATGCGTCGATTGTATAATGACCGCTATTATGAGTCCGCGGCGCCATTTCATTGAAAAATAAATTACCTTTGGAATCGATAAAAAACTCAACTGCAAGCACACCCACGTAATCTAATGCCTCAGCTATCTTTTGTGTATAAGACCTTGCCAAGTTTTGTAATTCTTCATTCACTGTAGCAGGAACTGTGCTAGTAAATAAAATCCCATCTTTATGAATATTTTCTGCAACTGGGAAAAAGCTAATCTCATTATGCACCGAACGAGCAAGCACGACTGAAACTTCACCAGTAAGATCAATCTTTTTTTCTAGCACACATTCTACATTTGCTAAATCATTCCATCTTTGTATACATTCTTGCACAGAATTTACAAATGCCTGACCTTTGCCGTCATAGCCTAGGCGAGTGGTTTTTAATATTAGAGGGGCATCGAGCGCTTTAAATGCTTTCTGAATATCTTCTTCATTATTTACTGAGTGAAATGGGGTTGGTGGGACATCCACACTCTGAGCAAATTGTTTTTCTTTTATGCGATCCTGCGCAAGTTCTAATGCACGCGCACTGGGCGATATTTGACATGTCTTTTCTAGATACTCAAACACTTCTGCTGGTACATTTTCAAATTCGGTGGTAATAACCGCACATTCTTGTGCTAAGGCTTTAAGAGAATGCGCATCATCGTAATTTGCTTGCAAATGTAAGTGAGAAATTTCACCTGCAGGACTGGAAGAATTAGGGTCGAGCACAATCACTCGATAACCCATCGAGGTTGCTGCATGCACAAACATGCGGCCCAATTGGCCGCCTCCTAACATACCGAGTGTTGCGCCAGGTAAAATCATTACAATCCCATGTGAGCTTGATATTTTTCGTTCTTTGAATGCCTCATTCCATGCAGAATTTTATGTAGGTGAAACTTCTTACTACAAGAAAAACAACATTACATCAGTCATTGCGAACGTAGTGAAGCAATCCAGTATAAATAAAGATGGACTGCCACGCTGTCTAACGACAGCTCGCAGTGACCAATTCTTCGTTCAACATGTTAAATACAAAACATTACACATTAAGCTAGTCTGGAAGTTGAGTTTTTAAAACCTTTTCCGATTGTGATGCACGGAATTCTTCTAATTTCGTTTTCAATGCAGAATCATTATTAGCCAACATGGCAACTGCAAATAAACCTGCATTTGCCGCCCCGGCTTCACCAATTGCAAAAGTAGCAACCGGCACGCCTTTAGGCATTTGCACAATTGAATACAATGAATCTTGACCAGAAAGATGCTTACTTGGAACGGGAACACCTAACACAGGTACCGTAGTCATTGCGGCGACCATTCCAGGTAGATGGGCAGCGCCTCCCGCACCAGCGATAATACATTGAATACTACGTGAGGCTGCGCTTTCCGAAAATTCTGCCATCAATTTTGGTGTACGATGGGCAGAAACTACGCGCTTTTCATACAATATGCCGAATTGGTCCAGAATTTCTGCCGCAGCTTGCATTACGGGCCAATCACTATCACTGCCCATGATAATACTCACTTGTGGATTGGCCATGTCGATACCTCTATTATGCTAACCGAAAAAATGAAACGCGCATTTTGGCTGAGACAGCCAAATAAAACCAGTCCACTAAGGATATTTAGCATATAAGGATATATAGGTGTTATTCGAATCCAACCTAAAATCGCTCAAAAAGGTCTATCAAGGCAAAGTCAGAGACATTTACGAGGTTGATGATCAGCACTGGCTGATCGTCACCAGTGACCGGCTTTCTGCCTTCGATGTGATATTGCCAGATCCCATCCCTAAAAAAGGCATCGTACTCACCACAGTATCTAATTTTTGGTTTAACCGATTCTCTAATAAAGTAAAAAACCATCTTAGTGAAATTAAACTTGAAGACGTCATTAAAGATCAAGATGAATTAGTGCAACTAAAAGATCGAAGTGCTATAGCGCGCAAAATGAAGGCCCTTCCCTTTGAAGCTATTGTACGTGGGTATATCATTGGTTCAGGTTGGAAGGAATATCGAAATACTGGTGCTATCTGTGATGTAAAATTACCTCCTAACCTAAAACAAGCACAACAATTAGATGCACCCATATTCACACCTTCAACAAAAGCAGCCGTAGGTGATCATGACATTAACGTCAACTTTGGAAAAATTATCGAGCTAGTTGGGAAAGAAGTTGCTGAAAAAATTCGTGAAATAAGTTTACAAATTTATACTGAAGCTGCTGAATATGCTTTAGAACGCGGCATTATCATCGCAGATACAAAATTTGAATTTGGTTTAGACGAAAACGAAGAAATTGTATTAATTGACGAAGCTCTTACACCCGACTCCTCCCGTTTTTGGCCACAAGACACATATAAAGTTGGAGAGAGCCCTAAAAGTTTTGACAAACAATATGTGCGTGACTATTTAGAAACTTTAGATTGGAATAAAAAAGCGCCCGGACCAAAGCTCCCCCAAGAAATTATTGAAAACACGAGCAAAAAATATTTAGAAGCATGTGAACGATTGACAGGAAAAATACTTTAACTCGTATAGTGTTCAACAAGCAACAATTTCCAAAGCTTGTTTATCGATACAGGGCTTCAAACACAATAGCTTTGATATCGCGTTGAATGATCCTTGTAAATTTAAACGGTCTATTTAAAAATGCAAGGATAATTGAGTGTCAAATCACGAAAATTTCACTCGAAATTGCTCTTCATTTTGAATGGGACATATAGATCACTTATACACACCGTGACCTTTAACACCTGTAAAACTGAAATAGGCTCAACCCAACACAATGAAAATTTACTATGTGCAACTTAATTCTTCTCTCTACCAATAACTGGTATCGTTATAAGGGGCAAATCAGTGTTTGTATGAACATACCTTTGTTTAGAGCCCAATTAAAAAATAAACCATACAACAAAACAGCAGACAAGAAACCTTTAATTTCTAAAACACTAGTCGGATAAGTCTGTTATCAGTTCATCTAGTCTCCAATCAAAAGACATTTTTTCTTTTACCGTTAATCACGATTTAATAACCGTTTATCTTGGGCGACATGTTGGCTCTTTTTAATTCGTGAAAATACACAACTTCACGCTTCGATAATAAGTTACTCACAAGAGAGGGGGCAGTCAAGATGAGACTCTTATATAGACTCTGTAACAAAGTAGTGGCCTTAATATTTTGTTTGTTGATCAATTCATTTTGCATTGTTCAAGCAGAGCCTGGTTTTGGTGACAATGTTGATGCATTTTGTGTGGGGAAACCAGGTTTTGAAAACCCACCGGTATTTGGTGGTCTTATACTTGAGAATTGTGCTAAATGTCATAATCCAGCCAATAAAAATCTAGATCAGACACCTGCATTTGATCTATACAAAAAAGCCAAAGGTGGAGACTACTCTGCCCTATGTGATTATATTTCACCACCAATACCAATGTGTACAGATGCTGACCTTGATGGCTTTTATATGGAGCCTAATTGTGGCACCCCTGTAGATTGTAACGATAACGATGCCATGATTAATCCTTTGGCGGATGAAATTTGCACAGATGGAAAAGACAACAACTGTAATGGTTTAGTCGATAGTGCCGATCTAGCTGTACAAAATTGTCCGATACCTAACGCCTGTACAGATATGGATAAAGATAGCTTTTCAATAGAAGGTGGTACTTGCGGTCCAATAGATTGTAATGACAATAATGCAATGATCTATCCAGGTGCGGTAGAACTTTGCGCAGATAAAATTGATAATAACTGTAGTGGTAAAGTTGATCTCGCTGACCCTGCGGTAGATAAAAATACTTGTCCAGTTGAATGTATTGACGAAGACAAAGATGGATACAGTATTACCGGTGGCGAGTATTGTGGCCCAATAGATTGTAATGATGCAGATGCCTTCGTAAATCCTGGTGTAGCAGAAGTTTGCAGCGATAATATCGATAATAACTGTAATGGCACGGTCGATACAGCAGATCAATATTGCCCAGCCATGGATCCTAAGGCTAAATTAAAAGAGTTAAAAGATCAGATTAAACAGCACAAACGAGATTGTAAAACTAAAGAAAAGCAGCTCAAAAAAGAATACGAAGCGCTAAAAAAACAAATGGAGCAAGCTAAAGAGCGCGAAGACGATGAAGATGATGAAGATGAAGACTGAAATCATCTTCACTAATACAAATAAATATTGCATGTAAAGATGCAATGTGTGGAAAGGGGCTTTTACTAGCCCCTTTTTTATTTTTGCTGCTAAAACTTGATTGTGTATCGTATATAATAATCCCACTCTCTGCGTTTGCGTTCTGCACTAGTTCTTTTATCAATATCTTCTCGATTGCGTATGCGAGCTTCTAACTTCTGGTTTTTTGTAACCTGCCAACGATACCTAGTTTCAAATAACTCTTGGTTGTTGCCAAAATCCCCGGACAGTAACCAAGCTCCACCAGTTTGGGCATATACCATACCAATGCTATGTTTTGGCCAAATATCGATAAGATTAAAACTAGTTTGAAAAGCCAAACCATTGGTATCTTTATCTCCACCAGTTCGAATTGCAGACTTTCTTGGCTTATCAAAGGCATAACCAAGTTCATTACCCCATAGAAACTTTGTCCCTTTTTCGCCCAGCGGCCATTGCATGGCAAGACGCCCACTGATTGCAGTGTAATCTTCAATACTGCCAGTTGCGTTCCCGTCACGTTGTAAAGCATCGGGAATATGCGTGATATCAATGCCTTTCTGAATGACGGTTTTAGTTTTATCCTTTTTCTCAACACCTAAATAATAGGTGATATGGCTATCGCTATCTTCAAAATCCAAAGGACTTCGTCTAACCGTGGTAGGACCCTCATCTTTACTTCGCTGCAATATCGCATGCAAATCCCACCCATTTGGAATGGTGTATTTAACATGCACACCATCGGTCCAGGTTATATTGGTATTGTCACTATCATTTCTAGAAAATGATTTTTTAGCAACACCTTCTAATTCAAACTTGGTTTGAAACCGCCCTACTTTTATATCTAGCTTCTCATCGGGGTTATAACGAAAATAAAACTCATCTATAGTGGAATCCCCTAACCTGAGACCACCACCACTTGGAATCGATTCAAAAATTTCAAAATGATAAGTATTAAAGCGGTCGTCAGAACTATAACGACCTGCAAAACGAATTTTGCCACTGAATGAATCTGTAAAATTTAACTGCGTACCCACTCGCGCACGAATTCGCAGTTCGTCTCTACGAGAGTGCTCACCATTTCGATCATCTCTGTCTCTACCAAACGCCCCAAAACGCACATCACCACTAAACTGTACTATATCTTTATCATTCGAATACACTTGCGTAGCCAAATTACATGTGAGAAAAAATAGAAGCGCCAATCGCCACATGTTAGTGACTCCATAAAAAAACATATTAAAGTATCCGCTTACTGTAAAAGAATAAATGTAGCCAAAATGTAAACAGATAAGTCTATGAATGATAGAATGTTTTAATTTAAGAACACCATGTGTTTACATATTATTTACATTCTTAGTTGTACAGTAGCTAGATAAAATACATCCTAGAATGCTATGCAAGTCTTAATCATTGAAGATAATGCTGAAATCGCAACAAATATTGGCACCTATTTAGAAACCAAGGGGCACGCAATTGATTTTGCTTCTGACGGTGTTACCGGCCTACATTTAGCAGTGACCAATACTTATCATGTTATTGTGCTCGATTTAATGCTACCTGGTATGGATGGTTTAGAAGTCTGTCGCAAACTACGAGAAAGTTCTTCCTTACATGTCCCCGTGTTAATGCTAACCGCAAGAGATACCATTGAAGATGTTGTACAAGGCTTTGAAGCCGGCAGTGATGACTATTTGATAAAACCATTTTCACTACAAGAGCTTGAAGTGCGTATTGATGCCCTGCATCGACGTGCAAGTCGACAATATGATAATCCTATTTTATGTGTTGAAGATGTCGAAATTAACTTAGAAAAACATACTATTATCCGTGCGGGTAAAAATATACAACTCAAACCTGCAACCATGAGAATTTTAGTTTACCTCATGCGTAACACTCACCGTGTCGTCACCAGAAAAGAATTAGAGCTTGAGATATGGGGCGACACACCTCCCGAAGGAGATCCACTACGAGCTCATATCTATAATATACGTAATAGCTTGGATAAGCCCTTTGATCAAAAATTAGTGCATACTGTACATGGTGTAGGCTATAGAATAGCGAAACAAAATGGTTAAAGTTAAAACTCTTGGTGCACGTATAGCATTTGCAATGCTAAGCATTGTCGCAATTGGTGTTTTTATTCTAGGCATTGTGTTCTTTTTCACGTTTGACCATATGGAACATAAGCTATTGGAAATGTTAGACAGTTATGCAGTTCAGAACCTAAGTGAAGACGAATTTCAAAATACTACACCAAATAGTGAACCTGAATTATTAGAAGAACAATTATTTTCAAGATTCTCCTCTTCTGACAATATCCCAGTTGAATTTAAGAAATTGAATGTGGGTTTTCATCACGATGTCAAATACAACGGACGAAGTTATCATGTTGCAGTTAAAGAATTTGAAGGCACAAAAAAATATTTGCTTTTTGATATTACAGATATCGAAACACAAGAACATGCACTTACTACAGTTATCATAGTTGCCACAACTGGTGTACTTATTATTGCAATTTGGGTTGCATATTGGCTATCGAGAAAAGTTATTCGACCAGTACGAGAACTTGCTGAACAAGTCGGAGCTTTAGATCCAAATCAACGCAATATTCGTCTGGCAAAACAATATAATGATGTAGAAGTCGGCTTAATCGCCCAGTCATTTGATCATTATATGGAACGTTTAGATGGATTTGTCGAACGCGAACAATCTTTTACTTCTACTGCTAGCCACGAATTACGTACACCGCTTTCTGTTATATCAACTTCTGTCGAACTACTAGAAAATTCAGGGGAGCTTTCCACAAACTCTAAACAATATTTGAGTAAAATTAAAAAAAGTGCTAATGAAATGACAAACCTTATCAGCTCATTATTATTTTTAGCACGCGAAGACTTACCTAATAATTATAAACAAATTGAACATACTGATATTTCACAACTCGCACATAACATCGTTGACACCTATAGGTATATTGAAAAAGATAAAGACATCAAGCTATCAGTAACGGGGAACCAAAAAATGGAAATTGGTGCCCACAAAAGCCATGTGCAGATTGTAATCAGCAATCTTTTGAATAATGCTATACGTTATACTCAAAAAGGTCGTGTTCAAATTATACTGCATGACAGTAAACTTGAAGTTGTGGATACCGGAAGTGGTATCGATGAATTAACATTGCAAAATGTTTTTGAGCGCGGCTTCCGTGGACTTGATAGCGCTGGTTATGGCTTTGGACTGTATATTTGCAAGCGCATCTGCGAACGCTATGGTTGGGATATATCTATATTTCGTAATAAAGATATCGGCTCTACAGCTATCGTTAGCTTCTAGATAACTGGACTAAAAAATAGCGATGAACGGCAAATCCTCTTTTGTCGTTTACATTTTGTTCACATCCTATTTACAAATGAACCACACCTATTTTTGTAATCTTTTCATATAGTTTGAACATATAAAGAGATTTCTTACACCAACAAGGCAATAAAACTCATGGACGAATATAGTGGAGATCACAGCATGCTGGCCCTAAAAGAAGCTTCTTTCGATAATCCTATCCAATTACTAACAAAGGATAAGACACAATTTTTGCCATTGATACATAGGAACAATGATCCCAGCGCCTTTGCTGCAACTCAGTTTATAAAATCAGAATTTCGCAAGCATTACAACGCATATGTTACTGAGTTCATGCCCAATCTAGTATCAATTATCAATAAAAATAAGAAAGTCAGAGCAGCTGTAGGTTATCGTGGCGCCACTACTGGTGAATTGTTTCTTGAACAGTATCTAGATAAACCTTTAGATACATATATCTCTGAATACTGCGGAGCTGACGTAACACGCGATCAAATTGTTGAAGTTGGGAACTTGGCTTGTGCAGCTAATGGCTATGCAAGATTAGTCATTATTCGCTTGACAGAAATTCTTTATCGTAGTGGTTATCGATGGGTTGGTTTTACTGCAACACAAAATTTACTAAATTCTTTTCTTCGCTTAGGCCTCACTCCACATGCAATTACCTCTGCGGATGTATCACGCTTGAAAAATTCTACTAACGATTGGGGCACCTATTACGATAATAATCCACAAGTAATGTTTGGAAGTATTGAGTGGGGATATAACAAACTCAAAGAAGAACATTTTATATAGAAAATTACATTTTGATAGATGACTATATTAGAACAGCTACCATTACAAAATAATTCGGACTGTGCTCTTATTTCATCGCATGGAATAATGAAGTATGCCGATGTGGTTGAAAAAATTTATCTCTATGCAGATTTCTTACAAGGACTTCGGCCTAAGTGCATTGCACTGTATTTAGATAATTGTTTCGAGTGGGTTATTACAGATTTAGCTGCACATTTAAGCAATATCCCAGTCGTTCCACTACCCACTTTCTTTTCTCAAGCACAACTAATTCACTTAATAGATGATGTAAATGCTGATTTACTCATTACCAACAAACAACTTAGCAAACAGCCATTACTTAGTCTATTCCAAAAAGAACCTATAAAAAGAGAACCTACTGGTGTTGAGCTGTATCAAAGAACAATTTCATCAACAGTAAAGTACCCTGCTGGACTATCAAAGATTACTTATACTTCAGGCTCTACTGGCAGTCCCAAAGGAGTTTGCTTAAGCGCTAAAGCTCAACTCGAAGTAGTTAGTAGTTTACGCACTATCCTACAACCACTAAATATTAAAAAACATCTTTGTGTTCTTCCTCTTAGTACTTTACTTGAAAATATTGCAGGTGTTTGGGCACCTTTATCGACTGGAGCTTTAGTTGCCGTACCTTCGTTACGAAAGCTCGGCTTTGAAGGTGCAAGTCAATTAAGACCACAACAATTTCTAAATACTATTTTTCAGCATGATCCAGAAAGCATCATTTTGGTCCCAGAACTACTAAAAGTACTTGTATCAGCTTATGAAGCCGGAGCACTAAGATCGCTTAATCTAAAGTTTATTGCCGTGGGCGGAGCGAAAGTAAGCTCATCTCTTTTAAAACGCGCACAGTCTCTAGGGCTTCCTGTATACGAAGGCTATGGCTTATCCGAATGTTGCTCAGTGGTTTCATTAAACCGGCCCTTCCAAAATAAATTAGGAACTTCGGGACAAGTCCTACCACACGCAAAAATGCGCATTTCTGATGACAACGAAATTGAAGTTTTGGGCAGCAACATGCTCGGATATCTACATCAAGAAAGCCTAATGCCTGATTTTTACCCAACAGGTGATCTTGGTGAAATTGACGACGATGGTTATATTAAAATTAATGGTCGCAAAAAAAATATGTTTATCACATCATATGGAAGGAAAGTAAACCCGGAATGGATTGAAGAAGTTTTGCTTGAGCATGAGCTAATCAAGCAAACAATCGTTTTTGGAGAAAACCTGTCTTTTAACATTGCGATTATAGTACCAAACACAAAAGACATAAATAAGCAAAGTATTGCTCATGCAGTAGCTCAATCTAATTTATCTTTACCAAATTATGCAAGAGTTTCACGTTATCTGATTGCTGACTCTCCTTTTAATTTTAAAAGCGGGACACTCACTTCAAATGGAAAACTTAAACGTGATGCGATTTGGAAGTTATATGAAAAAGATATCCAGTTACTAACCGAAAATGCTAAGGGAATGAGCTTCACTGCTGCGGCTATGTAGGAGTACATCATGGAATTTTTTAACGTAATCCAACAACACACACAAAAAGAGCGTGAGTATTTGTTGAGTTCGCCCATTATTACTCAATGTATGCAGGGTGTAGTATCTCTTGAAAGTTACATTGCATTCTTAACTCAGGCTTATCACCATGTAAAACACACTGTACCGCTGTTTATGGCATGTGGAAGTCGCCTACCAGAGCGTCTCGAATGGTTGCGAGAAGCGGTCGCTGAATATATAGAAGAAGAAATCGGTCATCAAGAATGGATACTCAATGATCTGCAAGCTTGCGGTGAAGACAAAGACAACATTCGTACTTCTACACCTAATTTTGAAACCGAGCTTATGGTCAGCTATGCCTATGATACGGTTAATAGAAAAAACCCTATGAGCTTGTTTGGCATGGTGAATGTTCTCGAAGGAACCAGTGTTGCTCTAGCCACAAATGCTGCCTCTATCATACAAAATAAATTAAATCTAGATGAAGAAGCATTTAGTTATTTAAATTCTCATGGCAGCTTAGACCTGAAACATATCGAGTTTTATAAAGACCTTATGAACAGGCTAGATAACGAAGACGATAAAAAAGCAATAATCCATTGTTCAAAAGCTGTATATATTTTATATGCAAATATTTTCCGATCTTTACCACTAGCAGATGAAAAACTTGTTCGGGTGGCATAGAGGATGAAATTGAACAATACACGTGTATTACTCACCGGAGCAAGTGGCGGCATCGGCTCTGAAGTATGCAAACAGTTATTAGAGAATAATACCACTGTATTTGCTGTATCTCGTTATGAAAAAAAACTAAATGAGTTATTTTCTGTTGTAAGAAATCAGAAAGATCATTTTATTAAAATTGAAGCCGACATCACCACGCAGTCTGGCCGTAATAAAATAATAGATATTATCAATGCTGAAAACAGTGGTATTAATGTCTTAATCAATTGCGCAGGCAGCAATTTATTCGCATCTGTAAGCGATCTAACAGAAAAAGACGTTATTCAACAAGTGAATACTAATTTAGTCGCGCCTATTTTGTTAATTCAATCCATGCTGCCAATACTCAAACAGCAAACCAATGCAACAATAATTAACATCGGATCTAGCTTTGATTCAATTGGCTTTCCTGGGTTCTCAGTATATTCCGCTACAAAGTTTGGCTTAAGAGGGTTTTCGGAATCTTTACGAAGAGAATTATCCGATACCAATATTAAGGTTTGTATGGTTTCACCTCGTGCCACTAATACGGAAATGAATGGCACTAAAGTTCAACACATGAATAATGCTTTAAAAGTAAAAACTGATAGTGCAGATCAGGTTGCAAAAATAATTTTAAAAACGATTCAAAACTCCAGTTTAGAAAAATATATCGGTTGGCCAGAAAAATTGTTTGCGCGCATCAATAGAGTATTTCCATCTGTCGTAGATGGAGCAATATCTAAACAATTGCCGATAATAAAGCAGTATTTTTAATAGAGGTACATATCATGAAAAAATATGTTTTAAATATTCTAGTCATTTTAGTCATCTTTTTTATCCCATTTATAGCTGTGAATGCGGATTTTGATGGTGAGCTTCTAGAAATCCAACACGAGTGGGCAACTGCAAACTATCAACTTAAGGGAGATTCTCAGAAAAAAGCATTTGAAACTTTATTAAAAAAAACCAATACAATAGTTTCTGCAAATCCAAATTCGGCCGAAGCCTTGATTTGGGACGGAATTGTAAATAGCACCTACGCAGGAGTCAGAGGTGGTGCTGGGGCATTAAAATATGCAAAACATGCACGCAAAAATTTTGAAGCAGCAATTAAGATTAATCCTAAAGCTTTAGATGGCTCTGCCTATACAAGCTTAGGCACTCTGTATTACAAAGTCCCAGGTTTCCCAATTGGGTTTGGTAGCAATAAAAAGGCAGAATTGAACTTAAAAAAGGCCTTAGAGATCAATCCAAATGGTATTGACCCTAATTATTTCTATGGTGATTTTCTAATTGATAGAAAGCGTTATGACGAGGCTATTGTGATCTTAAACAAAGCCAAAGCTGCTCCAGATCGACCACAGCGCCCTATTGCAGATAGAGGTCGACGCGGCGAAATTGATAAAGCACTAGCAATTGCACAATCTAAAAAGTAACGTGGTTATCAAAAATAATATGCAATATCAATTTGCAAATAATCATCACGATGAAAATTATGCAACGGGTCTTGGTTGGCTACATTACTAAAGATTTGTAATTCGCTTTCTAAGCGCCAGCTGTCACTGAAACGGCGTTGTAGCTCAACACGAAAACTTTGACTATCAAAATCAAAATCATATATCCCACCCGCCAAAATCTCGGTATCTTGCACATCGTTAAATGCATAGCGCATGCCTAAGAACACATCGTCTTGAAAACCCGTAGGGGCATCTCGTTTTCGATCATCAAAGTGATATTCCGTTAACACTCCAATATCTGCAGCACTTTCCATCACGCCATAAAATGTGTATTCAAATCCACCTACTGCTGCGGTGAAGTCGCGACCTTTTTTAGTTTGCAAAATAGCTTCTAGTTTCCAGGTCCAATTACCTATAATGGCTTGCAGATCCAAACCAGTTTGATCAATTAGCCCATAGAATGGAATAAGTTCTATTTCTCCATTTGAATTCAAAGTAGGTCGTAACTCCGGAGCACGTGAGGTGCCGTTGAAATGCGATAATCCTAAATCGACTGGACCAAATTGTGTTTTTAATCTTACTGCCCAATCAACATGATATTCCTCAGCTCCAGATTCATATTCTTCATTATCTGTGTCCACCACCAAACCCGTTCGTAACCGACCTTTGCGACCAGGAAAAGTTCTTTCGCGAAATCCTGGCAAGATATAAAACTGTAATGCCCCCCAATCCTGTAACCAGGTGGTTTCTATCATTGGCTGCCCCAATTTATCTTCTGTATCTAAATTTTCGACTAAATCCGTCTGATTAATAATATCGACAAGATGCTGAGACTCGGTTACACCCCAAAATACTTTGGCTAAACCAATCCGGAATTCCCAATCACCAATAACATGTAAATAATGTGCTTCACGAATATCAACATGTGTACGTTCAGGATCGGTGGAATCTAAGCGTACAAATGGCGTGAACGTGATCGCACGAAAACCTGCGTTCCATTCTTGGTAATACTCGGGTTCAAATGCTAAAGAAAGATCGCCATCACGTTGTTGACTATGCTGTGCATCCTGCCAAAATGCACGACTTTGCCCCGAAACATAACCAGACCAACTACCGTGGTTATCTTCTGCACTAGACAGTGGTGCTGAAAGAATACACAGCGAGACAATTAAAATACTGCAAGTATCTTTTAAATATTTCATTAATTATTAAATCACTCGTCATTGCGTGAGCGCACGGATGCGCGAATATCATATCCATCAGGAATGATGAAACACATTTTTAGTATTTTTATACGAAGCAATCCAGTCAACAATAAAAGATGGATCGCCACGTAATCTAAAGATCACTCGTGATGACAATACTTTTTGTTATCGTTAGGCCCAAGGTTCTAGCTCATACCCACCACTTTTAAATACAATAATAGTCATCATTACTATCGTAATCTCGGCAATGCATTAGGATTGAAATCGCGTTTTGCAACTTCCGTCTTGAACTTATAGTTTGCCCATTTCAGAGTTGTACTTTTCCCAGTTTGATGATTTTGCATAAACATTTCATCGGGCCGCCAGTAATAATCAATATGTTCTTGATAACCTGAATAGGTGAGTGTTTTGAGCAGAGCATTTTTGCGATCATAGAACTCGACTTTAACCGCGCGATATTCTTCTTTATCGATCCAGCCAATTTGTCTGGTATAACCTGAATATTCATATTCGGGATAACGTTCGACAACATAACACTCCCATTCACCACAGGCCTCATCGCGAAGGTATTTATAGGAATATTTTTCAACTTCCTGCGAGCCCAAGTCTTCAAAGGCAAATTCGCTACCTACAAAGGGTCCGGACTTATTACGCGAATTAATGCGCTTTACTCGTTTCAATGCGGGCAAGTAGAGCCACTGATCATCTGGTTCTAGGCCATGACTGTATGTAAGTACCGCAGTATGTTTTACATCGGCCGGCCGATCAAATATAGATAAAGTCTTATCTCCATCACCCTTTACCTCAAGCGTACGTGTACGTATATATCGTGTACTTTCCTGACCTTTGCGATTACGCAATATCATGACCAAATCTGCAGTTTGCGTCTCAAAACCTGCATCGCGCTTATCTGCTGCAACAGCAATGGCCAAGCCTTTTTCTTCAGGTGTTTCAGCAAACGCGACAATACTAACTAGCAGCAGCCATGTCAGGAACCATATCTTTTTCATTCCTACTCTCCTCAAGAGCAATCAATAACGGTGGTAAAAATAAGAAATCAATAATAAGTGCAATCACAATGGTAATTGCTGTTAAGAGTCCCATCGCTGAATTTAGTTCAAATGCAGACATCGCTAACACTAAGAATCCAGCTGCCAAAACAATCGTCGTAACTAATAATGCAGTGCCTACATTTGCAAAGGCATAGCGCACTGCATCGGTTGCACTAAGATTTTTTTCACGTTTCGCACGTAAATACTTGCTCATGAAATGCACGGTATCATCCACGACAATACCCAAGGTCATTCCAGCAACCACGGATAGTGCCAAACCAATTTCGCTATCAAAAATTGCCCACACACCAAATGCAACCCCGATTGGTGTTAGATTTGGAATCATGCTTATTAGACCTAACTTAAATGAACGCAAAGCAAAAATTAAAATGAGTGAGATTAGTGCTAATGCCGCTAAAGTGCCAACAATCATACTGTAAATGTTGCGCACTGCTAAATGTGAAAAGATCACTGCCGGGCTTGAAATAGATGCTTTTATTCCCTTGGCATTTTGCTCTAACCACTCTCTGGCTCTTGCTTCAAAATCAAGCATCTGTTTAGTACTGAGTGTTTTTAATGTAGTGGATATGCGCGTTGATGATTTATCTACATTAATCTGATCGTTTAGATCTAATCCATACGGTAAAGACATTTCATAAAGCAAAAGATACTGCGCGGCTAATTCTCGATTCGTAGGTAAACTATATTGTTTTTCATTATCAGCATGCATATTTTTATTCAGACGTTTGAAGGTATCCGATAATGTATTCACATGCATCACTTCAGGCTGCTTTCTATTCCAAGCAGTAAAGTTATCCATTTTTCTTAAAAATTCTGGTTCACTAATACCTCCAGAATCCTCCGTTTCTAGGGAAATTTGGATACTATATAAACCCGTGACTTTGTCTGCGACATAATCAGTATGACGACGAAACTCAATTGATTCATCAAAATACTCTACAAATCTATCGTTGATCTCATTACGTGGAACGATGGCAATAAATGCCACAATAATCGCACCCATTGTCCATAAAAGGATACGACGTTTATTGATAACAAACTCAGCAAAGTTTTGCATAAGTCGAGTTTTTCTATCCGGGCGCTGTTTCACTTTAAATGGCAACATTGCAGTTAATGCAGGTAAAAATAAAACAGACAATAAAAACGCATACGTAACACCCATTGCCGTGATATTGCCAAGATCACGAAATGGTGGCACATCACTAAAGTTTAAACTTAAAAAACCAATCACCGTGGTTAAGGATGTCAAAAAGATAGGATGAAAATTAATGCGTAGTGATTCTTTAATCGCAGCAATCTTATCCATACCGGAACGCATAGCATTTAAAAATGTTGTAAGAAAATGTACGCAATCTGCAACCGCTAAAGTAAGAATCATAGTAGGCGCAGATGCTGAAGGAGGTGTAAGTTTAAAACCTAACCAGCCGGCTGTGCCCATACCCATCAAGATTGAAAAAATAATAACTAGTAATGTAGAAAACGTCCCGGTAATACTGTGAGTAAACAAGAACAACCCTATAATGATGGCAACAAAAGCAAATGGAATTAGATTTTTCATATCATTCTTACTTGCTTCTGGAAAAGCATTATTCATCATCACAATTCCAGTTGTATAAACATCAATCTCTGGGTGTGATTGTTCAAAATCTTTGATCATGCCACGTGTGAACGAAACTACCTCTGGGCCTTCGGCTGTTGGGTTTTCACCCGGTAATTCTATGGTGATATTCACCCCTGCTGCAGCAGAAGAGGCAGATACCAAACGATGCACTAACAGCGGTTCATTTAAGGCAACATTTTTTATGTACGCCAGATTTTCAGAAGTGAGGTTTTGAGCATCGTCTACTAAATCTATGACTATTAATTCATCGCCATCTGCATAGGTATGTTGAAAATTAGTAATCGAATCGACACGAATAGAATATGGAACTTGCCAAGATTGCTCAGTAAGTTCTTTTAACGCAGTTAAAAACTCTTTGTTGAATACATCTCCACTTTTTGGTTCCAACATAATATATACATTGTCATTTTTAGTATACGTATCTTGGAGAGCTTCGAATTCAATCAACTGTGGATTATCTTCACTAAAAAAGTAACGATAGTCATTAGTAAAAACTAAATTTTTGCCTCCAGCAGCAAGTGTGAAGACAACTGCAATAGTTGCAAGGACAACTAGATACCGCCAGCGAATTACCCAATCTGAATATTTTCCAATCATTTTTATTCTCATTAAGCCCTTAGACTTTCAAGATAATCCTTTACGCTTTGTCCACATTGGTATAAAACTTTTTTGCTTTTGGCATTTTTGGCCATGCCAATGCATCCTTCCAAACTTGCAACAGTCATAGTTGCAATACTTTTGGTATCGAGATCTTTTTTAACAAAGCCATTTTGTTGGCCTTGTTTGAATGCTGCTTCAATTCCATTCCTCCACATTTCGTAAATCGCTTCTATCCGAGAGCGAAATCCTTCATCTACCGATGACATCTCTTGAGCAAGATTATTGAGTGGACATCCGCATTGAATGTCTGCTTCTGAAATTTCTTGTCCCACTTGCATAATGATTTTTATAAATGCTGAAATTGGATCATCAGATTCTAGAAGTGGTGCTACCCATTGAGCATGAATCTGATTTGCTAATAATTCATCCACTACCGCATAACCAAGTTCCAATTTAGTTGGAAAATAATGGTACAACGCGCCTTTAGTAAGATTTGTTGAGGATAGAATTTTCGTTAAGCTAGCAGCCTGATAACCATGCACATGAATTTCATCAAGCGCTGCTTGCAAAATAATTTGACGGGTCTCAGAGTCTCGCGTGATAGTTTCTGGGTTAGCTTGCATTTTAAGTTAAGGGTGTTGGTTGCACATACCAATCGGTATGTTATACATACCGATTGGTATGTATGTCAAGCTATTTCATAACCTACTGTTTTAACACATGAATAAACTCATTCTCCAAAAAGGCATATTTATAACCGGTACTGATACGGACGTCGGTAAAACCTATATCGGTACGCAAATTGTGGCGCTACTGCATGACAATCGCATTAATGCCGTGCCAAGAAAACCAATTGAGTCAGGATGTTTGTCTAGCGACGAGGATTTAATACCTGACGATGCAAGCAAATACTTTGCAGCTGCAAATCAAATCTATCCGCTTAACGACATTTGCCCGTTTCGATTCGAACCTGCAATTTCGCCACAACGTGCTGCACGTTTAGTCAATCAACCTGTATACCTTCAAGAAGCAATCGAAGCATGTACTAAAAATTTAGCTGACAATGATTATTTAGTTATTGAAGGGGCGGGAGGATTTTATTCACCACTATGTGAAGATGGCAAAAATGCCGATCTTGCTGAAAAATTAAGTTTACCAATTTTATTAGTTGCCAGCGATCAACTCGGTTGTATCAATCACATTTTGTTAACTACGGAAGCAATTCATCATCGTGGTTTAGCTTTGTCCGCGGTGGTACTTAATCAACAACATGATGGGCATGATGAAAACATGAATAATCTTGAAGATTTGAAAAATTTGCTTGATGTCCCGGTTTTTTCTATTACAAAGAATGAAAAAATTAAGAAAGATTCAGTATTAATTGAACTCATTACTGGCCTTTATAGGTCATGAGTGAGCGCAAGGATACGCGAATAAGAGTCAAATCATGGATGATTTGCTCTAATTAATTTCTTTTCTTAAATATCCGCTTTAGACTGCCGACTCAAGTGATCGCTGCAACACAAGCATTAAAACGTTCAGCAGGTTCCTAAACTTGGTTACAGAGAAACTCGAAGTTATAAATAAAGCACATTGCGTTCTTACATTAATCATTTTCCTCCCGAATTCCGTCAGCTTGGCTCTGTTGTAATGATTCAAATACGATGTCATATAGCTGTTTCTCAGATATTTTTCCATCCGCACTTTTAACCATTGCATCTACAATCGTTCCTCTATCTAGCGCGATAGCTTTCCATCCATGTTGGAGTAGAAATACGTTCATGGAAATAAATGCTGTGCGCTTATTCCCATCTTCAAAGGCATGTCCTTTTGATATTGCAACACCATACATAGCTGCAATTTCAAGTACGTCCGTTATCTCACCATAATGATAATTATTTGGGACACGGTGAAGTATGGATTCTAAATCACCAGAAGTTTTTTCTCCTGGTTTTCCTCCACCGTAATCTTCAGAAATAGCAATTTCGTGGATATCTCGAACCACAGTTGATTCGAGCCATTTAATTTGAACTTCTTGATTAGCTTGTGTGCTTATCGCTTTGCTAACTCTCGAATAGTATCTTTATGTGTTGTTACTACCTGAGTGATAGCTGTTGCGCTAGACACATCTGTTTGGATAGGGTGCACAGGAGTAGACACACCATAACGATTGGTGCGTTTAGATTTTTTGTCATATGATTGTACAAATACGGCTCTTGTGTTCATGCCTCTTACCTATTTATTTTAAGGTGCATTTTTCCAATTGGTTTAATACTAACATAGCACTGCATATAACAGTTTAGATTCATATCACTATATATGACCATATATCAGTATTAGTGGTTCCTAATATAAATAACTTATTGTTTTATATAGGCACAATCTCCTCTCCTAATACTCCACAATTACTTATCCGAACATTCATGTGCTCATAAGTTATAGCCGGTCTCCTCGTGCTGTGTAATATCCAATCCTTCCGTTTCTTGTTGTTCGTCTACGCGCAAACCCACAACAAGTTTCACAACTTGCAAAATAATAAAAGTTACAATTACCGTCCAAACTAGCACTGCTAAGATGCCTTGTACTTGTATCCAAACTTGCGAAGCTATTGTCATGCCATCCCCTAAACCAGCTCCACCAAATTGTTCAGCCACCAAAACACCTACCAATAGCGTTCCTAAAATTCCACCCACTCCATGTACGGGGAATACATCTAAAGAATCGTCTATTTGAAGCGCACGCTTGATAAAGTTAGTCGCAATAAAACAAATGATTCCAGCTAAAGCCCCTATAAGCAATGCACCTAAAGGGCCAACAAAACCAGATGCGGGAGTAATCGTACCAAGCCCTGCTACCATGCCAGTAACAATACCAAGTACACTTGGTTTACCGTATTTGATCCACTCTGCAAACATCCACATTAAAGATGCAGTGGCCGCACTAATATGTGTCACTAACATCGCCATCCCTGCATCGTTATTGGCGGCTACCGCACTACCTGCATTAAAACCAAACCAACCTACCCATAACATACCTGCCCCGGTCACTGACATGGTTAAGTTGTGTGGAGGCATTGCCGTACGAGGAAACCCTTTTCTTTTACCAAGCACAACTGCTGCAACAATCGCTCCCACACCAGCGGTTAAGTGCACAACCAAACCACCAGCAAAATCCAACACGCCTTTCTGACCTAACCAACCTCCACCCCATACCCAATGACAGACAGGTAGATAAACAAAGGCAAGCCATAACATTGAAAACCATAACATCGATGAAAACTTCATGCGCTCCGCGAAGCCACCCACTACTAATGCTGGAGTAATAATGGCAAAAGTCATTTGAAACATTACAAATACAGACTCTGGAATCGTGCCACTCATTGAGCTACGAGAAACATCAGATAAAAAAGTATTCGAAAATCCTCCCAACCAGTTATTCATTGCACCGCCATCGCTAAATGCAAGACTGTAACCAAATACTAACCAAACAAGTGATGCGAAACACGTTATCGCAAAACACTGCATCATTACTGACAATACATTTTTACTACGCACTAAACCTGCGTAAAAAAGTGACAACCCGGGAATGGTCATAAACAAAACCAGAGCAGTAGAGGTTAATAACCAAGCTGTATCACCTGTATCTAACCCATCTTCAGCAAATGCAACACTCGGCAATACAGTAATTAAAATTATTAACAACCAAAATTTATTTTTATGCGTTAGTTTGCTATCCATATTGTTTTACCTTTCTCACATCTACTTATTATTTTTATAAGGCATCTTGTCCCGTTTCGCCTGTGCGAATTCGTATTACTTGCTCAACATTCGTTACAAAAATTTTCCCATCACCAATTTTTCCAGTATTAGCCGTTTTGGAGATGGTTTCGATCACGGATTCGACACGATCTTCCGGAACTCCTATTTCCATCTTTACTTTTGGCAGAAAATCGATGACATATTCTGCACCACGATAAAGCTCGGTATGACCTTTTTGACGACCAAACCCTTTTACCTCAGATACGGTTAAGCCTTGAATACCAATTTCTGATAAAGCTTCACGAACGTCATCAAGCTTAAAAGGTTTAATAATGGCTGTGACCATTTTCATGACAGCACTCCTCTAAATTTAGAATGATTTCTGTAATTACAGTTTAGGTGTAATTCTTATTTTAATAGGACCCGTGCTGGCCCGTTTTAGTTAAAGAACTATAAAGAATTTATTACGCAATTACACTACAACATGCTGCTTTGTAAAAGCGTGCACTAATACTAGCTATATGCACCATTTACGTGCAAATAGATAGATCAGTGGGATGAATTTTGAGCAGGTTAGCTGCCCTGCGTGAATTAAAGCTTATCGGTACACAGGGAAACCATTGCTTCCCTGTGTATGGTCGGTTCAGTTAAGCAGCTTGCTTTTCCATTGCATCACTATATTTACCCAATGCAGCGGAACCATTGCATTTTGCGCGCCAAAGTAAGGCTTGCTGCGCCTTGCCTACATTTTCAGTTTCCCCATTCCAAGTCTGCATCGCAGTTTGTTGTAAGGCGCGTCCATAAGAAAATGTTAGCGCCCAAGGTAAATTAATGCCTAGCGCATTCATGGCATTGAGATGTGCGCTGGCCTCTTCATCACTTTGTCCGCCTGATAAAAATGCGATGCCGGGTACCGCAGCGGGTACTGTATTTAATAAACAACGTACTGTTTGTTCAGCAACGGTTTTTACATCTGCTCGATTGGTTGCAGATGCACCAGATATAACCATACTAGGTTTTAACACCATACCTTCTAAAACCACCCCTTGGTTTTTTAGTTGGTGAAACACAATTCGTTGGGTAAGTTCAGTCACTTCATAGCAACGCTCGATTGAATGATCACCATCCATGAGGACTTCCGGCTCAACAATAGGAACAATACCCGCTTCTTGACTTAACGCTGCATAACGCGCAAGTCCATGTGCATTGGCTTCGATGCAAGACCAACTTGGAATGTGGTCACCAATGGTGATCACTGCACGCCACTTAGAAAAACGTGCGCCTAGCTCATAGTACTCTGCAAATCTTTCGCGTAATCCGTCCAAACCTTCTGTAACTTTTTCATCTTCATGTCCTGCAAGAGTTTTGGCACCGGCATCCACTTTGATTCCTGGAATAATTCCATTTTTGCTTAAATGGTCTGCAAAAGGCGTTCCATCTAAAGTTTTTTGACGAATGGTTTCATCAAATAAAATTGCACCGCTGATGTAATCGGATAAACCAGGTGCGGTAACTAGCATGTCGCGATAAGCTTGCCGCATTTCTTCCGTAGTCGATATACCTAGTTTTTCAAAACGCTTGTTACATGTAGGGTGACTCTCATCCATTGCTAAGATGCCTCGACCTGGGGCAACCATTGCAGACGCAATTTTATTTAACTCTTCTATATTCATTTTTTTCTCCTACAACCTATTTTAAATTTCATGATAAATTAATTATGGGTATTAAATTAAAACATATTCTAACAACTATTCTGGCTCAATTAAGTGTCCTACTCGAACTATTTTCAATGCATTAGTACCCCCATCGACTCCCATTAAATCACCCTTGGTAATAATGACCAAATCATTTTCATGCACAACTTCACAACATAACAAAACATCGATGGCATCTTTATTTACTTCGGCATGTGTTCGTCCCAGTAGCTCCAAACTGGCAGGATATACACCTTTATATAGCGTTACTCTGCGCAAGGTTTTTTCGTGTCGCGTCAACGCATATATTGGTATTTCAGAATTGATACGGGACATCCATAGCGCTGTGGAACCCGATTCTGTCAAAGCGGCAATCGCAGCCACGTTGAGGTGATTAGCGATATACATAGCTGACATAGCAATGGCCTCATCGACGCGGTCAAAACGCGCTTCCAAACGATGATCTGCCATTTTTTTATACACTCGTCTTTCAGCAGCCAAGCAGGTGCGATTCATCGCCTTGACTGACTCGACTGGATATTTGCCCACAGCCGTTTCCCCAGACAACATTACCGCATCGGTTCCATCTATGACTGCATTGGCAACATCGGAGACCTCTGCACGAGTAGGGATTGGGCTATAGGTCATCGACTCCATCATTTGCGTTGCAGTAATCGCAATTCGGTTCTTATCATGCGCCATGTCTATCAATGACTTTTGTACACCTGGCACTTCGGCATCCCCAATTTCCACACCGAGGTCACCACGACCGATCATAATGGCATCGCATTCATCTAAGATTTCATTGATCGTCTCTAATGCCTCTACTCGTTCGATCTTAGCAATGATGCCAGCGGTACCACCTGCTTCAATTAATAAGTCTTTAGCTTGTCGAATGTCTCGAGCTGAACGAGCAAAAGAAACCGCCAGGTAATCGATGTCTAGCTTGGCCGCATTTCGTATATCCTCCAAATCTTTGGAGGTTATCGCAGAAGCAGATAAGCCGCCGCCTTGTCGATTGATACCTTTATTACTACAAAGGTCGCCTCCCATGATGACATCAGATGTAATTTTTCCATTTGCAACACTTGTTACATTTAAAACAATGCGTCCATCATCAATTAATAAAGTATCTCCTTCCGTAATATCATCCGCTAAACCTTTATAAGTGGTTCCGACACGTTCCTGATCACCTTGGTCGATTGGTAGATTGACATCGATACAAAATTGTTCGCCTTCATTTAGCTGAACTACTTTATCCTTAAAAATACCGATTCTAATTTTGGCGCCCTGCAAATCACCCAGCACACCCACTTCATAATTTTTTTCTTTAGTAAGTTTACGGAGTGTCTTTATACGCCATGCATGTTCTTCAAATGTGCCATGAGAAAAATTTAATCGCACTAAATCGATACCGGCATCCATTAACTTGCTAATAGTTTTCTCGCTATCGGTCGCGGGCCCTAAGGTTGCGATGATTTTTGTATGACGAAATCTATTTTTTCGTTGGCGAATTTCAGTAAGAATGCTCATCTTAATTGGCAGCTCTTTGCTCTAGAATTTCCACAGCAGGAAGAATTTTTCCTTCTAAATATTCCAAAAACGCACCACCTCCTGTTGAGATATAAGAGATCTGATCCCCCACACCAAATTTATCAACTGCGGCTAAGGTATCCCCACCACCCGTAATCGAAAATGCATCACTTGTCGCAATAGCCTTTGCTACAACTTCAGTACCCTTAGAAAATGCATCAAATTCAAATACACCTATTGGACCGTTCCAAACAATAGTACCAGCAGCTTGCATAAAATCGGCTAATTTTGCAGATGATTGCGGGCCGATATCCAAAATCAAATCTTCATTATTAACCTCATCCACTGATTTGATTGTAGCCCTAGCCGTTTCACTAAATTCAGTTGCACAAACCACATCTGTTGGTAAAGGAATTTGAGTATCCTTTTTTTCGGCTTCGATTAGTAATTCTTTGGCAACATCGAGCAAATCTTTTTCATATAAAGACTGCCCAATGGGTTTCCCCACTGCTGCCAAAAAGGTATTAACGATACCTCCTCCTACAATTAATTGGTCTACGTTATTTAACAAAGATTTTAATACGGTCAACTTAGTTGAAACTTTTGAACCACCTACAATCGCCACCATCGGTCTGGCTGGATCCGATAGGGCTTTTTCTAAAGAATCCAGTTCTTTTTTCAATAATGGACCTGCACATGCTAGCGGAGCAAATTTTGCAACACCATGTGTTGAAGCTTGAGCACGATGTGCAGTTCCAAATGCATCCATTACATATACATCACATAGATTTGCCATTTTCTTAGCAAGTTGGTCATCGTTGCCCTTTTCACCTACTTGAAAACGCACGTTTTCGCACAGAATGATTTCATTGTCATGAAAATCTAAGCCATCAAGCCAATTTTTCTCAAGTCTCACATTAAGACCACATTGGTCACGAAGATAATTGGCTATCGGTAGTAAAGATTGCGCTTCATCAAAGACACCTTCAGTCGGTCTACCGCGATGAGACAACAAAATGACTTTAGCGCCTTTATCGATTGCAAGCTTTATGGTTGGCAAAGCAGCTTCGATTCGTTTAGCACTGGTCACACGCCCATCTTTTATAGGAACATTTAGATCTTCACGAATCAGCACACGCTGATTCGCTAAATCTATATCTGCCATACTCAAAACTGACATGGCGTGACTCTATATATTTGAGTCGTAGAAATTAACATAGAAGTCTGAATTAAAGCGTACAATAAAATTGTTAAGCAAAGAGCCTCTCACGGATAGCGAAAACACTTAGAACAAGGCAAAACTTTTCGAAAAAGCGCAGTGTATAAGTAATACATGAGCATTTTGAGAAAAGTTTTAACGCAGTTATCAGTGTTTGCAGCATGCGTGACGCATTATTACTTCGCGTTCATCAATGCGACGGTGGTGTCTATCATGCGATTCGAAAATCCCCACTCATTGTCATACCAAGAACAGACTTTCACAGTACGTGTACCCATCACCTTGGTCAGCGACGCATCAAAATTAGAGGAATGTGAGTCATGATTAAAATCGACCGAGACCAGAGGTGCATCAACATAATCAAGCACATGACCATCGGCGGCTTCTTTCATTACTGAATTTATTTCATCTACGGTTATGTCACGAGATGCCAGAAAAGTAAGATCCACTATCGAAACATTAATCGTTGGCACGCGCATGGCAAAACCGTCTAACTTTCCATTTAATTCTGGTAGTACCAATCCAACTGCAGATGCAGCACCAGTTTTGGTCGGAATCATCGACATGGTGGCTGAACGCGCACGTCTTAAATCACTATGGTACACATCTGTCAATACTTGATCATTGGTATAGGCATGAATTGTGGTCATCACACCATTTTCTACACCAATTTTTTCATGTAGTGGCTTCACCAACGGCGCCAAACAATTAGTTGTACAAGATGCATTTGAAATCACTGTGTCACTTGCTTTGAGCACATCATGGTTTACGCCATAAACAATGGTAGCATCGACATCTTTACCACCCGGCGCGGAAATAATTACTTTTTTTGCCCCCGCAGTTAAATGCCCTGAGGCTTTTTCTTTACTGGCAAAGAAACCAGTACTTTCATGTACAACATCAATGCCCAGTTCTGTCCAAGGAAGCTTGCTGGGGTCACGTTCCGCACATACTTGAATACGATCACCATTAATGACCATATAATCCCCATCGACTTCTACTGAACCATTAAATCTTCCGTGGGCAGTATCAAATTGCGTCAAATGTGCATTAGTATTTGCATCCCCCAAATCATTAATTGCAACAACCTGAATTTCTTTATTGCGGCCTGATTCATAAATTGCACGCATAATATTTCTACCAATACGCCCATAACCATTAATTGCAACTTTTATAGCCATTTCCTTTCTCCATTCTTGTCTCAAATATTTATAAAACTTTACTCTTACTTCTAACTTAACATTTCTAGTGCTTGCTGAATGATATTCTCTTCACTAAAACCAAAATGCTGCATTACCACATTTCCTGGTGCTGAAGCACCAAAAGTATCTATACCAATTGTACGTCCTTCAATGCCAACGTATTTACACCAGTAATCTGACACACCTGCTTCAATCGCTAGACGCTTGCCAACCGACTTGGGTAAGACCGATTCTTTATAAATCTCATCTTGAGCATCAAACACATCTGTACTCGGCATCGATACCATGCGTACCTGCCTGCCTTGCTGATTAAGTTGTTGGGCAGCATTTAATGCAATGCTCACTTCAGAGCCGGTTGCAATTAAAATAAGTTCAGGCGTTTGCGAACAATCATGTAATACATACCCACCCTTAGAAATCGCATCGACTTGTTGCGAGTTGCGTTCAATGAAGGGTAAATTTTGACGCGAAAACACTAAACAAGTGGGGCCAGATTTTTGTTCGATCGCAAATTTCCATGCCACCGCTGTTTCAACAGTATCCGCAGTGCGCCAAACTGACATATTGGGGATATAACGCAACGTTGCGAGCTGCTCAACGGCTTGATGGGTGGGCCCGTCTTCACCAAGACCGATTGAATCATGTGTATAAATAAATATATTTTGCAACTCCATCAATGCCGCCATGCGTAAGGCATTACGTGCATATTCTGAAAACACTAAGAAAGTTGCGCCATAAGGGATAAACCCGCCATGTAAGGCTATACCCGAATTGATAGCAGACATACCAAATTCTCGAACACCATAATAAATATAATTCCCGCTACTATCATTAGAAGTAACCGCCTTAGAGCCTGACCACCAGGTATTATTAGAACCAGTCAGATCCGCAGAGCCACCGATTAACTCCGGTAATAATTTTGCATAACCATCCAAAGCCAATTCAGAAGCCTTGCGTGTCGCAACGGTTTTCTTTTCATCAACAGCACAATTGATAACTTTTTGAGATTCTATAGACCAATTATCCGGCAGCTTACCATTCACTCTTCTTAAAAATTCTGCAGCACAATCCGGGTATTTATTCTGATACTCATTGAATCGTTCTTGCCATTGATTTTCGAAGGCAGCTCCTCTTTCCGTAGCACTCCACTCACTATATATATTATCTGGAATCTGAAATGGCTCATGCCCCCAACCTATTTCTACTCGTACCTGTTGAATTTCATCCTCTCCAAGCGGAGCACCATGCGTACTTGCTGTTCCCTGCTTATTGGGCGAACCCCAACCAATAATCGTTTTACAACATATTAAGCTTGGTTTGGTGGAATCACTTTGTGCTTCTTCAATAGCCGCTTTAACTTTTGCAGCATTATGTCCGTCCACGTTTTCGACAACTTGCCAACCATAAGATTTAAATCTGGTCGGAGTATCGTCGGTGTACCATGCTTCGACTTCACCATCAATTGAAATTCCATTATCGTCATAAAAGACAATTAATTTTCCAAGACCGAGTGTACCTGCTAGCGAACACACCTCATGAGAAATACCCTCCATCAAACAACCATCCCCTACAAACACATAAGTGTAATGATCAACAATCTCTATATCATTCTTATTAAATGTCGCTGCAAGAATTTTCTCTGCCAACGCCATTCCTACTGCATTACTAATTCCTTGTCCAAGTGGTCCTGTCGTGGTTTCCACTCCGGGTGTGTCGCCATATTCAGGATGACCCGGAGTTTTCGAATGTAGTTGTCGAAAGTTTTTAATCTCTTCAATCGATAAATCGTAGCCGCTTAAGTGAAGTAAGGAGTACAGCAACATCGATCCGTGACCGTTTGAAACGACAAATCGATCGCGATCGGGCCATTGGGGATTCTTCGGGTTATGTTTTAAAAAGTCACTCCAAAGCACTTCAGCGATATCGGCCATGCCCATGGGCATACCGGGATGACCTGATTTAGCCTGCTGTACAGCATCCATACTCAATGCGCGAATGGCATTGGCGAGCTCTCTACGATTTTCCATGCAATCGATACTTATATATATGGGAGTAGGGCCTGACGCCACTTGGTTTTATTTTTATGATCTTATTAATTAGGAAAGGCCCCGTTTACAACAGGACCCAACAAATTCTATTCCCTTATTACGGGGTCGCTATTGTGAAATAGAACCCTAGTAAGGGCAACAATACATAGTGGATAAAACTTGTTCGATTTCTACTCATATGCCTAATAATCGCTCATATTGGCAGAAAACTGCACCGGCACATTCACTGTAACCACGCCACCGTTAAGAATATCCGCTGTCAAGGAAACCGCATTGCCACCAATGCTTCCGCCACTAGCCGCACTACAACTGGAACCCGCAGTTGCCGAACAAGTCCATGGCGCAGACAATGTCACTCCATTTGGAAGATTATCTGCTATTGCAGCACCGGTAACATTATCAGGACCATTATTTCTCACAACAATGGTGTAAGTACCCGTTCCACCTGGTGTATAGGTCAAACTTCCATCGTCTTTAGTGATCGATAAATCTGCAGTTAAATTACTGTTTGTTACAGTACATACAACTGTCTCACTTATTCCAACAACAATTCCGGTAACAGGATTACCAGGTGTTGATGAACCGTCGTCACAACTTGCACTTGTTAAACTCCAACCAGTAGGTACAGCCTCAGAAATTGAGTAAGTACCTGGAGCAACACTTGTAACTATTGAATCTGATCCATTGATCGTCACCGAATTAGAACCACCAATAGAATCGGTAATAGTAAAATTAAATGCCGTTCCGTCATCAGGGGTTGCATTTTTAATTATGGTTATAAAGCCCCCTCCTACAACCGCAAGTAAATCAACAGGATTTGAATTTGGGCTAGAAGAATTAAACGAGGCCGCATTCACCTGCGCAGCTCCGGGTGGGATATCTCTAATATCTATTGTGCATTCCGCAACAGTATCATCCGGATAATCGTCTCCTGGGCCATTGGGAACCGTTGCATCAAATGGATCGGTGGCCTCTTGTGTTACTGTGCATGACGTTTGACTTCCAGCAACAGGCGTTAGTGCTGTTGGCCCACTACAGCGGTCAGGAGTTGCATTATTGCATGAATATAAACTGGGTCCAGAAACTAATGCCGCAGGATTGCCGCCAATACTTAAACACAAAGCAAAGTTAATATTGCCATCTCCAGGAGTATCGGTATCAAATAGAATACAAGCGTCTCCAGTATTATTGCCTGGCAAACCTGTTTCATCCCAACTAAGTTGCACATCGTAGCTAGTAGGTAAATTACTTTCATCGATACAAAGTTGCGTTAAATCAGATTGGCCATTTTCATCGTTCGCACCCCCAATATCTTTAGAACAAGTAAACGCTGCATATGAAAACGACGAGTATAATATTGTTAATGCTATTAAACCTAAAATCTGTAAAGTTTTTAATAAAATTTTATGCATAACTAAATTATTTAATATTTTCCAGTGATATCAAAGAACCAACCATTCGAGTCGTAATCGTTATCGGTTAAGTCATCACTAAAGTCAGTAAAGTTATAACCTGCACCCACTTTTAAGTGATCTCCAATATGGCGATACATACCGACTAGTGCTCCGTCTTTATGGTCGTCGTTTTCTTCGGTTTCTAACCAACGATATTCAAACAATGCATCCCATTTCTTCAGCAAGTGATAACGTGCACGGGCAACGGCTAAGTGTGCACCGGTTTCAAACCATGGACCCGCGCCACGTGTTAAACGCGTATCGCCTGTCTTATAGGCAAGTTTGGCACCTATCTCCCACTTCTGATTCAAGTCATACAACCCTTCAATGGCAAACACATGGCTACGTTGATCAGCCAGCGAGGTGTCTTGACCGGTGGTAGCCAAATCATAAATAAAGGTGTACTTACCCAACAGATTGAGTCGGTCGTTAAAGGCCGGTCGATAGGCGAAACCTAAATCAAGTTCTACATACTTGCCTTCATCATTGTCATTGGCACTGCTGTGCGTAGTAGATAAATCAAGTTTACCTAACCAACGCAGGCTTTCACTTTGTTGCCATTCAATAGCATTGGTAGTTAACCATTGTGAAGTGTCTTCATTGCTAGCTTCGTTTTCGTCTTGGCGATACTCAAGTACGGTTGAGAATTTCAAATCATCATCGATGAATTTCGCACCCAAGGTCGCGGCACGGCGATCAAAATCGCCAGCATCTTGTTCGATATCGTTAGTTTGTACTGAAGCTGATAATCTCCACTGCTCAGTCAGGTCGAAATCTAAACCATAGGTGCGAGCAACACTTTGTTCATGTTCATGTTCACCTTCACCAAACTGGCTTTCTGAATACAGTGACAGACCATTACCATAACGCTTGCGCGCGCCAAAGGTAAACATGTTTTCAAAACTGTCGGTGCGATCTGGATCAATTGCATAGCTTCCATATAGTTCGAGTCCATTGGCGGTAGTGTAATTGGTACCCACTTGGTTAACCGCGCCACTTCCAAAACCGGCTTCCGCACTGATATTAAGATTTGGAGTAATGTCATATTCAAAACCAGCAATTACTGCATCACCTCGATCACCAGTGGCAACCTCACCTTTAACTGCGAGCTTGTCACTGACTTGTTTCTCTATACCTGCCGTGACTAAATCGTTATCTTCATATTCATCATCTTCTTCGATTACGGTTTGACCGCTCGCATATACATTAGTGTGTTCATCAAGGTTATAGCGCACTTCTACACCACCTAAAGTGGCTTCACTATCTACCCCAATACCCGAATCGTCCTCATCCTTTTCATGACGGAGCTCAGCACCAACACTGAGCTTATCGGTAAGCTCGTAGTCGGCTTGAATACTGAGTGTCGTCAATTCATTTTGAGTTTTTCTCTCCAGCTGTGTGGCCCTGGCAGTTAAACCCAAACGATCGGTCATTAACCACTGTGCTTCAATTCCCGTGTCCGTCGTTTCGATGCCATCATCCAGTCGCGCGGTGGATGAGAACCCTGCATCGCGGTCTTTCCACCAACCCAGTATATAACCTTCTTGATGATCGCTAAGCTCGGCAAAGTTTATGCGCGCCTCAACCCCTACCGCATTGCCATTTGATCCTGCATTGCTGGTACTAAGCGTATTAAAACTTATACCGCCGTTCGCAGAGGTAAAGCTATTACTTGCTTGGGCAGCGTCCGATTCGGCATACTCCAGTTTTAGATAAGTACCTTTACCAGCACGTAAAGTTACATCGGAACCCTTGAGCTCATAATCAGTTCCATCTCGCTCTTCGTTTACATAAGTGCCGCCGATGGCGATGTAATCATTTAACCAAGCCTTACCTCGCGCACCCGTAGTGAGATCATCTGCAGTAAAGGCATCCGGTCGATATTCATAATCCACCAACAAGAACACATCATCACCTTCCAGCGGTGTTGATTTAATGATGGCGGGTCCGCTACGCAGTTGCACCTGAGATAACGGGCGGGTCAGGATGATACGACCTTGGATATAATCGATGTCGTAATCTCGACCATGTTCAAGCACAATATTTTCAACGATTTGTTCGGTATCGCGCCGACGTACTTCTACCCAAACTTTTTCCGAACCTTGCACCACATCGGTATCACGCAAGTAGTAAAGTGAACCACCAGTACCTTCAAATTCATTATGTGCCGCAGCAGTTTGTGCTTCACTGGCAAAAGCGTGAATTTCATGCTTGTGCTCACCAAAGCTGGTGGTGTCTACATTACGGTGTTCAAGCTTGGCACCATACAAGCTACGGTTATATTGCGCGAACTCGGTACCGGTGAGATCGGTATTGTAATTACCCCACAAGGCACGACTCTTATCCCAATCGACACGAATATAGAATGCACCTTGACTGTCGGTATCATCGATGGTGGTGGAGTCATCACCATAAACTGCATATTGCTGTTCGGGATCGAGCCTTCTGAAAATAGCGCTTGGATCTTCTTCTTCAAGACGATCATGTAATTTATGTAATTCATCTTCGGTAGTATCTAATTGTGCTGTAACTAAATACTTACCTTTGATTTTACCTTTTAAGTAAAAGGCAACACGGCCATCAACGTAAACTTCTTCATCGAAATGGTCATCATCACCTAACGGTTCGACCGAACCGGAAACACTGTTTTCACCGACGGTAAGATTAGCAATACCGACCATGAACATGTATTTACCACTGACATTTACATTTAAGGTGCGATCGTAATCAATTTCATTGCCGTCACTAACCTTCACCGTTAAATCGTGCTGTCCCACAGGTAAGTGTTGTTCTACAACAAACTTACCTTCTTCATCTATCACCGCTTTTTCACCATTAATGGTAATGACATAGTCTGTATCGACATCGAGTCCATTTACACGAATGCGCGAACCACTAATTGGTATAGTTTGACGCACTAGACTGGATTCACCATAGGCAGCATTGGCTACTTCGGTTTCATCTACTTCCGGTTCACTAAAGCGTCTTTCAAGATTGGTTAATTCTTTATCGACAACCGCAAGCACATGTGGTGCGGTTTCATCTATGCGTCCTTGTTTATCATAGGCCTTTAATACATAAGTTAAGCTTTCACCTGGCTCAAAATATTTCGCATCGATTTGTTGCGCATTCCATTCTATAGCTTCTGCTAAATAGATCTCCTTACCACTTAAGGTATCGATAGGTGTAATTAAATCGCGATCATCGTGACTATAAATTTCCAATTCCCAATGATCGATAAACGCCGCGTAGTTACTGTATAACTGGAAGCGTACAGGTTGCGTAACTTTGCCATTCTCGAACACAACACTACCCAGTGCAGTAACATTTAAACGTGGATCAATAATGGCAGGATCTTCTACTGCCCAAATAGCTCCCCCGTTAGGTAATGTAACTTCACGTTTTATGGCCGGACGTTCTACTGGCACATAATCAACGTTAACAACACGTTTAACTGTGGTTTCATCGTACAGAACTTGTACTTCGACTCTACGATTACGCGCCATTCCCGATGCAGTTGCATTAGAAGCTACTGGCACATCCGGACCTTTGCCTTCAATGATGATCTTGCTTTCTTCTAAAGCAAGTGTTGCTTTTAATTGTTCTGCAACTTGTTCAGCACGCGCAATCGATAAACCATAATTGTCTTTATAGATCGGCTTGATTCTATGCGATAACCTCTGTGGATCAGTATGACCGACAATTTTCACGCGGATATTTTCTTTATCCTGAAGAGCATCCATCACTTCTTGTAAACGCTTCAGTTGCCTATTGGTTATTTCTGCTTCGCCGGAGCCATAGAAAATCGGACTGATTACGTTGTTAATTTCTTTTGTTTCAGTAACCTCAGTTTCGTTTTCAACTTTACGTGCAACTCCGAACTGCTTATCGCCATAGGGCACGTCTTGTTGCGGCAACTTGACACCAAAGTTGAACTTAGACATTAAGGCTTGAGTAATTCGAAGCACACGTGGGTTTTCTGTGGTAAAGGTGCTGCCTTCTGGCAACGTCGCAGGATCTACTTTAATAATAAAGTTGCGACCGCGTTCCCAACGCCCACCATCGATATCCGCCAAGTGATACCGTCCGTATTGATCCGTTTCTACGATTAAACCTTTCACCGTAGCCAAACGAACACCTGGAATACCCATTTCGTGCACACCGAGGTTGATGATAGTGATTACCAAGTCATCTCCCTCGCGTTCACTGCTTACTACGATATCTTGTGCAGTGAGTCCTTTGGCTTTCTTACCAACATGTTTTTCTGTGACATTGCCGTCATCATCCACTTTGATGACGGTGCCTTCATCAGTTACAACATGGAAATTATTGTTGCCCTCAAGGTTAAGCGGCATGTGCACACTGACTTGATGATCTTCAAGTGAATCAAGCACACTGCTACGACCTTTTATGGTACCAACAAGATGACTGTTCCAACCAAAGTGATCACTCTTGATTTTCACTCCAGTAGCTGTAGCGCTATCCTGCCAACCATCTTCGTCACTATCGTTAAAGACTTTTCCTATGATAGTGGTCTTTTGCAAAATCGGATCTTGTACCACGCGCACCGTTGCGCTGGCTGCATTACTAAGCGTAATGCCACCCACACCACCAATAACTTGTGCAGTGTTGGTGTATTCACCTTCAACAACACCCGAGCTGACACGTAATAGATAACGAATTAATAAAGTTTCATTGGCTGCGACATCGATATCTTCAAAAGTAATCGGATCTGAACCTGTTACGCTTACAGTGGATTGAATTTCGTCACCCGTGTTGATAATCCCATCCGGACCGGCAGTGATCACTAATGCCGAGTCACTTACATAACTAAAGCCAGCAGGAATATTATCGGGCACATCGATATTGGTGAAAGCAATTGCATCTGTGTTTTCAATTTGTAATGTGTATTGAACCACATCACCAATCACAACCTCGTCTGGTGTAGCCGTCTTCGACAACAACAATGGATTGGTAAACGTCGTACAGTTGGTTAACGGAATATTATTATTGATAATGAACGGATCACCCGCTTCAATAATAAAGTTTGTATACCACGGTGTATTCGCTGCTGCACTAAAATCAGTTAAAAACCCAGTTGTCCCAGATTCATTACCACCCAATGAAGTTGGGTTAGGGCCACCGGTGGGGTCAATTGCCCCTGCAGTCAATCGAGTTGTACTTAAGGTGGTACCCGGCGGAATCGTAATGGCCATGGTATACGTATCGTTACCGTTAAAGACAGCTTGATAACGACCCGTTGAACCATCTTCAATAGTAGTAACGATACCCGCACCAGTAGGAGTAAAACTGACATTTCCGCCTGGAATAATCTGACCGGTATCTTCACAATAGAAATAACCGATCGGGTCAAAATCTTGGCAATCTGGGACACCATCCCCATCACGATCACCCGTACAAGGCTCTACTAGATCAGGAATACCATCCCCATCGGTATCAATACTAACTAGTACAGAATCCTGATCGTCTTCACTAGGAGTATTATTATTTGGTGTTGAGTCAGGATCCGGTTGATCACATGCACTGACTTCTGCAGTATTTAAGTATTCTCCCGCAGCGCCCGTTGCAGCATTCACTGTCGCGGTAATATTTAAAGTCGCATTACCGGAATTGGATATCGTGCCTACCGCCCACACACCAGTAACACTATTATAAGTACCAGAGCTATCATCACTTACATACGTGAAGCCAACCGGCAATTGATCGATCACTTCTACATCCGTTGCCGCTCCTGTGCCTGCATTATTCACTGTAATCGTGAAGATAACATTGTCACCAATCGCTGGTGCCGCACTATTTACAACCTTAGTCAGTGAAAGATCAGCACTATGATTTTGTGCCACCGGCGTGCTCAGCGTCACCGTCGTCGGACCCGGCACTTCGGTACTGGTCACACTACCGGTGTTGTCGACACTGCCCGCATCCACTTCCGCTTGCGTCACCACATGCGTACCCGTCAACACACAGGTCGCACTCGCCGCTAAGGTCGCACACGTATTCGAGTTCGGCGTTAACAACGCATCACTCACCACCACGTTGTTCAACGTCGTCGTGCCGTCGTTGGTCACCGTCACACTGTACGTTAAGGTGTCATTTAAGCTGACATCGCCCGAACCGTCTTCATCCGCATGGCTATCCAAGGTCTTGGCAATCGCTAAACTATGATTTTGTGCCACCGGCGTGCTCAGCGTCACCGTCGTCGGACCCGGCACTTCGGTACTGGTCACACTACCGGTGTTGTCGACACTGCCCGCATCCACTTCCGCTTGCGTCACCACATGCGTACCCGTCAACACACAGGTCGCACTCGCCGCTAAGGTCGCACACGTATTCGAGTTCGGCGTTAACAACGCATCACTCACCACCACGTTGTTCAACGTCGTCGTGCCGTCGTTGGTCACCGTCACACTGTACGTTAAGGTGTCATTTAAGCTGACATCGCCCGAACCGTCTTCATCCGCATGGCTATCCAAGGTCTTGGCAATCGCTAAACTATGATTTTGTGCCACCGGCGTGCTCAGCGTCACCGTCGTCGGACCCGGCACTTCGGTACTGGTCACACTACCGGTGTTGTCGACACTGCCCGCATCCACTTCCGCTTGCGTCACCACATGCGTACCCGTCAACACACAGGTCGCACTCGCCGCTAAGGTCGCACACGTATTCGAGTTCGGCGTTAACAACGCATCACTCACCACCACGTTGTTCAACGTCGTCGTGCCGTCGTTGGTCACCGTCACACTGTACGTTAAGGTGTCATTTAAGCTGACATCGCCCGAACCGTCTTCATCCGCATGGCTATCCAAGGTCTTGGCAATCGCTAAACTATGATTTTGTGCCACCGGCGTGCTCAGCGTCACCGTCGTCGGACCCGGCACTTCGGTACTGGTCACACTACCGGTGTTGTCGACACTGCCCGCATCCACTTCCGCTTGCGTCACCACATGCGTACCCGTCAACACACAGGTCGCACTCGCCGCTAAGGTCGCACACGTATTCGAGTTCGGCGTTAACAACGCATCACTCACCACCACGTTGTTCAACGTCGTCGTGCCGTCGTTGGTCACCGTCACACTGTACGTTAAGGTGTCATTTAAGCTGACATCGCCCGAACCGTCTTCATCCGCATGGCTATCCAAGGTCTTGGCAATCGCTAAACTATGATTTTGTGCCACCGGCGTGCTCAGCGTCACCGTCGTCGGACCCGGCACTTCGGTACTGGTCACACTACCGGTGTTGTCGACACTGCCCGCATCCACTTCCGCTTGCGTCACCACATGCGTACCCGTCAACACACAGGTCGCACTCGCCGCTAAGGTCGCACACGTATTCGAGTTCGGCGTTAACAACGCATCACTCACCACCACGTTGTTCAACGTCGTCGTGCCGTCGTTGGTCACCGTCACACTGTACGTTAAGGTGTCATTTAAGCTGACATCGCCCGAACCGTCTTCATCCGCATGGCTATCCAAGGTCTTGGCAATCGCTAAACTATGATTTTGTGCCACCGGCGTGCTCAGCGTCACCGTCGTCGGACCCGGCACTTCGGTACTGGTCACACTACCGGTGTTGTCGACACTGCCCGCATCCACTTCCGCTTGCGTCACCACATGCGTACCCGTCAACACACAGGTCGCACTCGCCGCTAAGGTCGCACACGTATTCGAGTTCGGCGTTAACAACGCATCACTCACCACCACGTTGTTCAACGTCGTCGTGCCGTCGTTGGTCACCGTCACACTGTACGTTAAGGTGTCATTTAAGCTGACATCGCCCGAACCGTCTTCATCCGCATGGCTATCCAAGGTCTTGGCAATCGCTAAACTATGATTTTGTGCCACCGGCGTGCTCAGCGTCACCGTCGTCGGACCCGGCACTTCGGTACTGGTCACACTACCGGTGTTGTCGACACTGCCCGCATCCACTTCCGCTTGCGTCACCACATGCGTACCCGTCAACACACAGGTCGCACTCGCCGCTAAGGTCGCACACGTATTCGAGTTCGGCGTTAACAACGCATCACTCACCACCACGTTGTTCAACGTCGTCGTGCCGTCGTTGGTCACCGTCACACTGTACGTTAAGGTGTCATTTAAGCTGACATCGCCCGAACCGTCTTCATCCGCATGGCTATCCAAGGTCTTGGCAATCGCTAAACTATGATTTTGTGCCACCGGCGTGCTCAGCGTCACCGTCGTCGGACCCGGCACTTCGGTACTGGTCACACTACCGGTGTTGTCGACACTGCCCGCATCCACTTCCGCTTGCGTCACCACATGCGTACCCGTCAACACACAGGTCGCACTCGCCGCTAAGGTCGCACACGTATTCGAGTTCGGCGTTAACAACGCATCACTCACCACCACGTTGTTCAACGTCGTCGTGCCGTCGTTGGTCACCGTCACACTGTACGTTAAGGTGTCATTTAAGCTGACATCGCCCGAACCGTCTTCATCCGCATGGCTATCCAAGGTCTTGGCAATCGCTAAACTATGATTTTGTGCCACCGGCGTGCTCAGCGTCACCGTCGTCGGACCCGGCACTTCGGTACTGGTCACACTACCGGTGTTGTCGACACTGCCCGCATCCACTTCCGCTTGCGTCACCACATGCGTACCCGTCAACACACAGGTCGCACTCGCCGCTAAGGTCGCACACGTATTCGAGTTCGGCGTTAACAACGCATCACTCACCACCACGTTGTTCAACGTCGTCGTGCCGTCGTTGGTCACCGTCACACTGTACGTTAAGGTGTCATTTAAGCTGACATCGCCCGAACCGTCTTCATCCGCATGGCTATCCAAGGTCTTGGCAATCGCTAAACTATGATTTTGTGCCACCGGCGTGCTCAGCGTCACCGTCGTCGGACCCGGCACTTCGGTACTGGTCACACTACCGGTGTTGTCGACACTGCCCGCATCCACTTCCGCTTGCGTCACCACATGCGTACCCGTCAACACACAGGTCGCACTCGCCGCTAAGGTCGCACACGTATTCGAGTTCGGCGTTAACAACGCATCACTCACCACCACGTTGTTCAACGTCGTCGTGCCGTCGTTGGTCACCGTCACACTGTACGTTAAGGTGTCATTTAAGCTGACATCGCCCGAACCGTCTTCATCCGCATGGCTATCCAAGGTCTTGGCAATCGCTAAACTATGATTTTGTGCCACCGGCGTGCTCAGCGTCACCGTCGTCGGACCCGGCACTTCGGTACTGGTCACACTACCGGTGTTGTCGACACTGCCCGCATCCACTTCCGCTTGCGTCACCACATGCGTACCCGTCAACACACAGGTCGCACTCGCCGCTAAGGTCGCACACGTATTCGAGTTCGGCGTTAACAACGCATCACTCACCACCACGTTGTTCAACGTCGTCGTGCCGTCGTTGGTCACCGTCACACTGTACGTTAAGGTGTCATTTAAGCTGACATCGCCCGAACCGTCTTCATCCGCATGGCTATCCAAGGTCTTGGCAATCGCTAAACTATGATTTTGTGCCACCGGCGTGCTCAGCGTCACCGTCGTCGGACCCGGCACTTCGGTACTGGTCACACTACCGGTGTTGTCGACACTGCCCGCATCCACTTCCGCTTGCGTCACCACATGCGTACCCGTCAACACACAGGTCGCACTCGCCGCTAAGGTCGCACACGTATTCGAGTTCGGCGTTAACAACGCATCACTCACCACCACGTTGTTCAACGTCGTCGTGCCGTCGTTGGTCACCGTCACACTGTACGTTAAGGTGTCATTTAAGCTGACATCGCCCGAACCGTCTTCATCCGCATGGCTATCCAAGGTCTTGGCAATCGCTAAACTATGATTTTGTGCCACCGGCGTGCTCAGCGTCACCGTCGTCGGACCCGGCACTTCGGTACTGGTCACACTACCGGTGTTGTCGACACTGCCCGCATCCACTTCCGCTTGCGTCACCACATGCGTACCCGTCAACACACAGGTCGCACTCGCCGCTAAGGTCGCACACGTATTCGAGTTCGGCGTTAACAACGCATCACTCACCACCACGTTGTTCAACGTCGTCGTGCCGTCGTTGGTCACCGTCACACTGTACGTTAAGGTGTCATTTAAGCTGACATCGCCCGAACCGTCTTCATCCGCATGGCTATCCAAGGTCTTGGCAATCGCTAAACTATGATTTTGTGCCACCGGCGTGCTCAGCGTCACCGTCGTCGGACCCGGCACTTCGGTACTGGTCACACTACCGGTGTTGTCGACACTGCCCGCATCCACTTCCGCTTGCGTCACCACATGCGTACCCGTCAACACACAGGTCGCACTCGCCGCTAAGGTCGCACACGTATTCGAGTTCGGCGTTAACAACGCATCACTCACCACCACGTTGTTCAACGTCGTCGTGCCGTCGTTGGTCACCGTCACACTGTACGTTAAGGTGTCATTTAAGCTGACATCGCCCGAACCGTCTTCATCCGCATGGCTATCCAAGGTCTTGGCAATCGCTAAACTATGATTTTGTGCCACCGGCGTGCTCAGCGTCACCGTCGTCGGACCCGGCACTTCGGTACTGGTCACACTACCGGTGTTGTCGACACTGCCCGCATCCACTTCCGCTTGCGTCACCACATGCGTACCCGTCAACACACAGGTCGCACTCGCCGCTAAGGTCGCACACGTATTCGAGTTCGGCGTTAACAACGCATCACTCACCACCACGTTGTTCAACGTCGTCGTGCCGTCGTTGGTCACCGTCACACTGTACGTTAAGGTGTCATTTAAGCTGACATCGCCCGAACCGTCTTCATCCGCATGGCTATCCAAGGTCTTGGCAATCGCTAAACTATGATTTTGTGCCACCGGCGTGCTCAGCGTCACCGTCGTCGGACCCGGCACTTCGGTACTGGTCACACTACCGGTGTTGTCGACACTGCCCGCATCCACTTCCGCTTGCGTCACCACATGCGTACCCGTCAACACACAGGTCGCACTCGCCGCTAAGGTCGCACACGTATTCGAGTTCGGCGTTAACAACGCATCACTCACCACCACGTTGTTCAACGTCGTCGTGCCGTCGTTGGTCACCGTCACACTGTACGTTAAGGTGTCATTTAAGCTGACATCGCCCGAACCGTCTTCATCCGCATGGCTATCCAAGGTCTTGGCAATCGCTAAACTATGATTTTGTGCCACCGGCGTGCTCAGCGTCACCGTCGTCGGACCCGGCACTTCGGTACTGGTCACACTACCGGTGTTGTCGACACTGCCCGCATCCACTTCCGCTTGCGTCACCACATGCGTACCCGTCAACACACAGGTCGCACTCGCCGCTAAGGTCGCACACGTATTCGAGTTCGGCGTTAACAACGCATCACTCACCACCACGTTGTTCAACGTCGTCGTGCCGTCGTTGGTCACCGTCACACTGTACGTTAAGGTGTCATTTAAGCTGACATCGCCCGAACCGTCTTCATCCGCATGGCTATCCAAGGTCTTGGCAATCGCTAAACTATGATTTTGTGCCACCGGCGTGCTCAGCGTCACCGTCGTCGGACCCGGCACTTCGGTACTGGTCACACTACCGGTGTTGTCGACACTGCCCGCATCCACTTCCGCTTGCGTCACCACATGCGTACCCGTCAACACACAGGTCGCACTCGCCGCTAAGGTCGCACACGTATTCGAGTTCGGCGTTAACAACGCATCACTCACCACCACGTTGTTCAACGTCGTCGTGCCGTCGTTGGTCACCGTCACACTGTACGTTAAGGTGTCATTTAAGCTGACATCGCCCGAACCGTCTTCATCCGCATGGCTATCCAAGGTCTTGGCAATCGCTAAACTATGATTTTGTGCCACCGGCGTGCTCAGCGTCACCGTCGTCGGACCCGGCACTTCGGTACTGGTCACACTACCGGTGTTGTCGACACTGCCCGCATCCACTTCCGCTTGCGTCACCACATGCGTACCCGTCAACACACAGGTCGCACTCGCCGCTAAGGTCGCACACGTATTCGAGTTCGGCGTTAACAACGCATCACTCACCACCACGTTGTTCAACGTCGTCGTGCCGTCGTTGGTCACCGTCACACTGTACGTTAAGGTGTCATTTAAGCTGACATCGCCCGAACCGTCTTCATCCGCATGGCTATCCAAGGTCTTGGCAATCGCTAAACTATGATTTTGTGCCACCGGCGTGCTCAGCGTCACCGTCGTCGGACCCGGCACTTCGGTACTGGTCACACTACCGGTGTTGTCGACACTGCCCGCATCCACTTCCGCTTGCGTCACCACATGCGTACCCGTCAACACACAGGTCGCACTCGCCGCTAAGGTCGCACACGTATTCGAGTTCGGCGTTAACAACGCATCACTCACCACCACGTTGTTCAACGTCGTCGTGCCGTCGTTGGTCACCGTCACACTGTACGTTAAGGTGTCATTTAAGCTGACATCGCCCGAACCGTCTTCATCCGCATGGCTATCCAAGGTCTTGGCAATCGCTAAACTATGATTTTGTGCCACCGGCGTGCTCAGCGTCACCGTCGTCGGACCCGGCACTTCGGTACTGGTCACACTACCGGTGTTGTCGACACTGCCCGCATCCACTTCCGCTTGCGTCACCACATGCGTACCCGTCAACACACAGGTCGCACTCGCCGCTAAGGTCGCACACGTATTCGAGTTCGGCGTTAACAACGCATCACTCACCACCACGTTGTTCAACGTCGTCGTGCCGTCGTTGGTCACCGTCACACTGTACGTTAAGGTGTCATTTAAGCTGACATCGCCCGAACCGTCTTCATCCGCATGGCTATCCAAGGTCTTGGCAATCGCTAAACTATGATTTTGTGCCACCGGCGTGCTCAGCGTCACCGTCGTCGGACCCGGCACTTCGGTACTGGTCACACTACCGGTGTTGTCGACACTGCCCGCATCCACTTCCGCTTGCGTCACCACATGCGTACCCGTCAACACACAGGTCGCACTCGCCGCTAAGGTCGCACACGTATTCGAGTTCGGCGTTAACAACGCATCACTCACCACCACGTTGTTCAACGTCGTCGTGCCGTCGTTGGTCACCGTCACACTGTACGTTAAGGTGTCATTTAAGCTGACATCGCCCGAACCGTCTTCATCCGCATGGCTATCCAAGGTCTTGGCAATCGCTAAACTATGATTTTGTGCCACCGGCGTGCTCAGCGTCACCGTCGTCGGACCCGGCACTTCGGTACTGGTCACACTACCGGTGTTGTCGACACTGCCCGCATCCACTTCCGCTTGCGTCACCACATGCGTACCCGTCAACACACAGGTCGCACTCGCCGCTAAGGTCGCACACGTATTCGAGTTCGGCGTTAACAACGCATCACTCACCACCACGTTGTTCAACGTCGTCGTGCCGTCGTTGGTCACCGTCACACTGTACGTTAAGGTGTCATTTAAGCTGACATCGCCCGAACCGTCTTCATCCGCATGGCTATCCAAGGTCTTGGCAATCGCTAAACTATGATTTTGTGCCACCGGCGTGCTCAGCGTCACCGTCGTCGGACCCGGCACTTCGGTACTGGTCACACTACCGGTGTTGTCGACACTGCCCGCATCCACTTCCGCTTGCGTCACCACATGCGTACCCGTCAACACACAGGTCGCACTCGCCGCTAAGGTCGCACACGTATTCGAGTTCGGCGTTAACAACGCATCACTCACCACCACGTTGTTCAACGTCGTCGTGCCGTCGTTGGTCACCGTCACACTGTACGTTAAGGTGTCATTTAAGCTGACATCGCCCGAACCGTCTTCATCCGCATGGCTATCCAAGGTCTTGGCAATCGCTAAACTATGATTTTGTGCCACCGGCGTGCTCAGCGTCACCGTCGTCGGACCCGGCACTTCGGTACTGGTCACACTACCGGTGTTGTCGACACTGCCCGCATCCACTTCCGCTTGCGTCACCACATGCGTACCCGTCAACACACAGGTCGCACTCGCCGCTAAGGTCGCACACGTATTCGAGTTCGGCGTTAACAACGCATCACTCACCACCACGTTGTTCAACGTCGTCGTGCCGTCGTTGGTCACCGTCACACTGTACGTTAAGGTGTCATTTAAGCTGACATCGCCCGAACCGTCTTCATCCGCATGGCTATCCAAGGTCTTGGCAATCGCTAAACTATGATTTTGTGCCACCGGCGTGCTCAGCGTCACCGTCGTCGGACCCGGCACTTCGGTACTGGTCACACTACCGGTGTTGTCGACACTGCCCGCATCCACTTCCGCTTGCGTCACCACATGCGTACCCGTCAACACACAGGTCGCACTCGCCGCTAAGGTCGCACACGTATTCGAGTTCGGCGTTAACAACGCATCACTCACCACCACGTTGTTCAACGTCGTCGTGCCGTCGTTGGTCACCGTCACACTGTACGTTAAGGTGTCATTTAAGCTGACATCGCCCGAACCGTCTTCATCCGCATGGCTATCCAAGGTCTTGGCAATCGCTAAACTATGATTTTGTGCCACCGGCGTGCTCAGCGTCACCGTCGTCGGACCCGGCACTTCGGTACTGGTCACACTACCGGTGTTGTCGACACTGCCCGCATCCACTTCCGCTTGCGTCACCACATGCGTACCCGTCAACACACAGGTCGCACTCGCCGCTAAGGTCGCACACGTATTCGAGTTCGGCGTTAACAACGCATCACTCACCACCACGTTGTTCAACGTCGTCGTGCCGTCGTTGGTCACCGTCACACTGTACGTTAAGGTGTCATTTAAGCTGACATCGCCCGAACCGTCTTCATCCGCATGGCTATCCAAGGTCTTGGCAATCGCTAAACTATGATTTTGTGCCACCGGCGTGCTCAGCGTCACCGTCGTCGGACCCGGCACTTCGGTACTGGTCACACTACCGGTGTTGTCGACACTGCCCGCATCCACTTCCGCTTGCGTCACCACATGCGTACCCGTCAACACACAGGTCGCACTCGCCGCTAAGGTCGCACACGTATTCGAGTTCGGCGTTAACAACGCATCACTCACCACCACGTTGTTCAACGTCGTCGTGCCGTCGTTGGTCACCGTCACACTGTACGTTAAGGTGTCATTTAAGCTGACATCGCCCGAACCGTCTTCATCCGCATGGCTATCCAAGGTCTTGGCAATCGCTAAACTATGATTTTGTGCCACCGGCGTGCTCAGCGTCACCGTCGTCGGACCCGGCACTTCGGTACTGGTCACACTACCGGTGTTGTCGACACTGCCCGCATCCACTTCCGCTTGCGTCACCACATGCGTACCCGTCAACACACAGGTCGCACTCGCCGCTAAGGTCGCACACGTATTCGAGTTCGGCGTTAACAACGCATCACTCACCACCACGTTGTTCAACGTCGTCGTGCCGTCGTTGGTCACCGTCACACTGTACGTTAAGGTGTCATTTAAGCTGACATCGCCCGAACCGTCTTCATCCGCATGGCTATCCAAGGTCTTGGCAATCGCTAAACTATGATTTTGTGCCACCGGCGTGCTCAGCGTCACCGTCGTCGGACCCGGCACTTCGGTACTGGTCACACTACCGGTGTTGTCGACACTGCCCGCATCCACTTCCGCTTGCGTCACCACATGCGTACCCGTCAACACACAGGTCGCACTCGCCGCTAAGGTCGCACACGTATTCGAGTTCGGCGTACCCGTAACAACGCATCACAGGTCGCAACAACGCATCACTCACCACCACGTTGTTCAACGTTCGTCCTGTACGTTAAGGTGTCATTTAAGCTGACATCGCCCGAACCGTCTTCATCCGCATGGCTATCCAAGGTCAACTATGGTGTCATTTAAGCTGACATCGCCCGAACCGTCTTCATCCGCATGGCTATCCAAGGTCTTGGCAATCGCTAAACTATGATTTTGTGCCACCGGCGTGCTCAGCGTCACCGTCGTCGGACCCGGCACTTCGGTACTGGTCACACTACCGGTGTTGTCGACACTGCCCGCATCCACTTCCGCTTGCGTCACCACATGCGTACCCGTCAACACACAGGTCGCACTCGCCGCTAAGGTCGCACACGTATTCGAGTTCGGCGTTAACAACGCATCACTCACCACCACGTTGTTCAACGTCGTCGTGCCGTCGTTGGTCACCGTCACACTGTACGTTAAGGTGTCATTTAAGCTGACATCGCCCGAACCGTCTTCATCCGCATGGCTATCCAAGGTCTTGGCAATCGCTAAAGAGGGTATAGCTGCAGTCAAATCGTCAGTTGCAGTTGCACTGTCAGCTGCTTCATCCGTGCTTACTACGCCCGTGGTATTGGTGTGCGTACCTTGTGTGGCAGAGGTCACGTCTACTGTAATCGAGCAACTGCCCGACGCCGGAATGGTGCCACCGCTTAGTGTCACATTACCGCCGCCATCCACCGCAGTTAGGATGCCGCCACAATCGGTGCTTGCATTCGCTGGTGTCGTATTGGTAATCTCAGTTGGGTAGGTATCCGTCATCGCTGCGTTAGTTAACGCAAACGCGTTCGGATTCGTGATCGTGATCGTTAATGTACTGGTACCGTTTACCGCGATGTTGTCCGGACTAAAGACTTTCGTTATTGTTGGTGCTTCATTGTCATCATTAGTGTAAGTACAAGTGACATTGTCGTTTACCGCCAAGGTTAAGTTCGGCGCCGCCTGTGTTACACCACTGACATCAGTACCACCAGCCGTGGCATTAGTACACGCTAAGGTCGTCCAGGTGTAACCCGCAATTGCAGCTTCGCTTAATACATACGTACCGACATTGACACTAGCATTGGTAACCGCCGCATCACCTTCGTTGCCACTGATCGTTTGTGGCCCGGTTGCAGTTAAGATGAAGTCAGTATCCACGGCAGTACCACCATCGTCATTGGTGACATCTTTCACTAAGGTCAAGACCGCTTTAGCGAGCGTATTACTATCCGTAGCGCTATTATTACCAGGCACAGGATCGGTTACACCGGGGGGGACTGTAACCGTTGCAGTATTGACTAAGGGATCTGGAAAACCAGCTTGAGACGAAAATGGAACCAATAAAATAATTAACGAAAAGAAATACTTACAGGTAGATGTAAGTTTGCGCATTGGTTGCTTTGTTTGATTTCGTCCTATGAAAACCTGCACTTAGTTAGTCCCTTAACAGCTTTATTAGGCCAAACCCGCCCGTAGACGATTTGGAAAATTTCCAAATCGCTACTCAAAAAATGTATTGAGTAATTGAGGTCGAATTACCGAGTTAGTAACTGTTCAATAATCAGAACAGTCTCACTAAGTTATTGACTTTTTAGGAAAAATTAATTTCTCTAGTAATTGTCAATAGTACGGGCACAGCGTCAAATTTTAGACGCTCTAGCTCTCAAATCTAAGGATTTACTAAGGAAAACCCGATTTAGGCTATAGTTTTAGCGATAAAAGGGGTTCAGAAAAAATAAACTAGATATAATGATAAGCTGTTGATTATTAAAGATAAATGGCAATTTTTCCCACAGAATTTTACAATTGATCAAGCAATAGAATAATTCCTTATAATTCAATGAGTTATACTTAAGCTGTCTTCCATTTAATATTACAACCGATACTTGGTTTTTGCTCAGGATTGACTGTATTTCCTGAAAGGATGGCATCGAGTGCATTACGCAAATCTCGCCCGGTTGTGGGAATGTCGTTACCTGGGCGGGAATCATCTAACTGTCCTCGATATACACATTTCAACTCTTGATCAAAAACAAAGAAGTCAGGGGTACAGGTGGCATCATAGGCACGGGCAACTTCTTGAGTTTCATCATACAAGTACGGAAATGCGTAACCCAATGAATTTGCCAGTGTTTGCATCTTATCTGGTGCATCCTCTGGATAATTGTTTACATCATTCGAACTGATCGCAATAATCCCTATCCCCTTAGATATGTATTCTTTACCAAGTTTTACCAGTTCACTTTGAATATGTTTTACGAAAGGACAGTGATTACAAATAAACATCACCAATGTAGCGAGTTCGCCTTTCAGCTCTTGTAAGCTTAGTTTGTTTCCAGAAATTGTATCGGGCAAGCAAAAGTCAGGGGCCGATGTACCTAATGGCATCATATTTGACGGGGTTTGTACCATAATGAGAAAGCCTTAATATTTTTAACAGTTTAGAATACGTACAATAACTCGCTTTAAATTCTCTGTTAACCTTTTTAATACATTAAGCTTACTGCACTAAGGACAAACTAATGCCTACAACACGTGTATTTACTTCTGAGTCAGTTTCAGAAGGTCATCCTGACAAGATGTCTGATCAAATATCAGATGCAATTTTAGATGCTATATTAAAACAAGACACTAACGCACGTGTTGCGTGTGAAACATTAGTAAAAACTGGCATGGTTGTATTAGCGGGCGAAATTACTACTAGTGCTCTAATTGAGTATGAAGCTATCGTTCGTGATACAGTAAATAAAATTGGTTATAGCAATTCAGAGGTTGGCTTTGATGGACATAATTGTGCAGTCATTAATGCCTTAGGCAAACAATCTCCTGATATCGCGCAGGGTGTTGATCGCCAATCTAAGGAAGAACAAGGTGCTGGAGACCAAGGCATGATGTTTGGTTATGCAAGTAATGAAACCGATGTACTTATGCCTGCTCCTATCACCTACACCCATCGCTTAGTACAAAAACAATCAACCATTAGAAAAACTGGTGAATTAACCTGGCTACGTCCAGATGCTAAAAGTCAGGTTACTTTTGTTTATGAAGATGACAAACCTACCGCCATTAACGCTGTGGTTTTATCTACCCAACATGATCCCGATGTAAGTCAGAAAGAATTATACGAAGCAGTGATGGAATTAATTATTAAACCTACCTTGCCAGAGAAATGGTTATCGAGTGATACAAAGTTTCACATTAATCCAACGGGTAAATTTGAAATTGGCGGACCGGTTGGAGACTGCGGTTTAACAGGTAGAAAAATTATTGTAGATACCTATGGTGGTATGGCCCGTCACGGTGGTGGGGCCTTTTCTGGCAAAGATCCTTCTAAAGTAGACCGCTCGGCTGCCTATGCTGGACGCTATGTTGCTAAAAATGTTGTTGCTGCAGGCCTAGCAGAACGTTGCGAAATTCAAATCTCTTATGCTATCGGTGTGGCTCAGCCGACGTCTGTATCTATCGATACATTTGGAACAGGTAAAATATCCGATAGTAAAATTGAAGAGATTGTAGAAGACGTATTTGATTTACGACCGTACGGCATCGTAACAATGCTGGATTTATTACATCCAATTTATCAAGCTACCGCAGCATATGGTCATTTTGGTCGTGATGAGGGTAGCTTCCATTGGGAACGTACAGATAAAGTCACAGAATTAAAAGAGCGAGCTGCTTAATTTTATAGTACTTTTCTTTCAAAATTTATTGCTTAAGGAGCAAATTAAACATGAGCATTCAATCCGCTGAAAAAGTTGAACCAGATTTTAAAGTCGCTGATATCAATGCTGCCGAATTTGGGAGAAAAGAAATTGCCATTGCTGAAACTGAAATGCCGGGACTTATGTCATTACGTGCAAAATATGGCAAAGAAAAACCTCTTGCTGGTGCTCGTGTAGCTGGATGTCTACATATGACGATTCAAACAGCAGTATTGATTGAAACTTTAATTGAACTTGGTGCAGAAGTGCGTTGGTCTTCCTGCAATATTTTTTCTACTCAAGATCATGCCGCGGCCGCAATTGCCGCCAAAGGTATACCTGTCTTTGCTTGGAAAGGTGAGACCGAAGAAGAATACGAATGGTGTATTGAACAAACTATTCATGGGCCTGATGGGTGGAAACCAAACATGATTCTTGATGATGGTGGTGACTTAACTAAAGTCATGCACGAGAAATACCCAGAATTACTTAATGACGTAAAAGGTCTTTCAGAAGAAACTACTACTGGTGTACATCGCTTACATGAAATGCAAAAAACTGGAGAACTAAAGGTGCCTGCATTTAATGTCAATGATTCGGTAACCAAATCTAAATTTGATAATTTATATGGCTGCCGAGAATCTTTAGTCGATGGCTTAAAACGTGCAACCGACGTCATGGTTGCCGGTAAAACTGCAGTAGTTTGTGGTTATGGTGACGTAGGTAAAGGTTGCGCGCAATCTCTACGCGGTTTAGGCGCCACGGTTTTAATCACTGAAATTGATCCCATTTGCGCACTACAAGCAGCAATGGAAGGTTATAGCGTAGTCACTCTAGAAGATGTGGTGGACTCGGCTGACATCTTTGTTACTGCGACGGGTAACTATAATGTGATTACTCATGAACATATGTCGAAAATGAAAGACCAAGCCATCGTTGGCAATATTGGTCACTTTGATAATGAGATCGATGTGGCGAACTTGAAACAATATCAATGGGAAAATATTAAACCACAAGTGGACCACATTATTTTCCCGGATGGCAAACGCATTATTTTACTAGCAGAAGGCCGACTACTAAATCTGGGTTGTGCAACGGGTCATCCAAGCTTTGTAATGTCAAATTCGTTTACTAATCAAGTCTTAGCGCAGATGGAATTGTGGAAAAATTCTGATACTTATGAAAATAAAGTCTATGTGCTACCGAAATCCCTTGACGAAGAAGTTGCGCGTTTACACTTAGATAAAATTGGCGCGAAATTAACGAAACTTTCTACCGAACAAGCAGATTATATTGGGGTAGACGTTGGTGGACCTTACAAACCTGACTATTACCGTTACTAATCTGAAGTGTCCTTTGACCTAAATAGGTCAGATGCGAATCATTCGATTGTATGTTAACCAAAAGTTAACAAAAGATAGCGTCATTAGACTAGATGACGCTAGCCGCCATTATGCAATTAATGTTTTGCGTGCCAATAAAAATACACCTTTAACATTGTTTAATGGTGATGGATACGACTATGCATGTGAATTATTAACATTTACTAAAAAAATTATTGAGGTGAAAGTAATTGATAAAATTCATGTGGGAAAGGAGTCATTGTTAACCACTAAGCTGTTACTTGGCATCTCAAAGAGTTCGCGTATGGACTATGCAATCCAAAAGACCGTAGAAGCAGGTGTATCCAGTATTCATCCACTTATCACCGAACGTACCGTATCGAAACTGTCTGAGAAATCTAAAAAAAATAAAATTCAACATTGGCAGAAAATCATCATTAGTGCTTGTGAACAATGTAGGCGTGCAGTTTTACCTGACTTAAACGAAATTATTGAATTTACACAATTGCAAAAATTAGAGAATGATGAGTATGGTTTTATTTTTGATACAAATTCCAATCTATCACTGGCCAGTTTTCATCACCAAACAATAAGCTCTGTCTTTTTGCTAGTTGGACCTGAAGGTGGTTTTACAAAATCTGAAGTTAACGATGCCAAGTCAAAGGGCTATCAACCTGTGAGCATAGGACCACGAGTATTGCGCACGGAAACAGCCGCTCTATCTGCAACGATTTCTGCGCAGTTACTTTGGGGAGATTTATCTGAATTAAAAAAGAAACAGTAGTCAATCTGAGCGTGAAGCTAGAATTGATTCAAGTTTTTCAAAATTTGGAATGGCTAATTCCTTACTACCTATTTTTACATGATGAGAAACCGTTTCAGAATGCTTGCTCATCGCCCCATCATGGCTATACAAAGCGCGGCTGTCTAAAATCAAAGGCCGAGGAATAGATTGAACTTCGATAGCATAGTAAGGAAACGCGTCGGTTTTATACATTGCATAACACACTACGGCCCGTACATGTGAAGGCTTACTAATACGTCGTTGATTACATAGCAATTCAAAAGAAATCAATGGCACTATATAATCTTGCCATTCAATATCCCCAATCAGCCAATCACTATCGTCTTCAAACAATTGAGTTTTAGGTTTATATACAACTTCTTTGACAATAGATTTTGGCAATAAAACATCATAATCACTCAATGGTAGTAACATACAACTGAGTGTTGGGTAAGTTGCGGTTTCAGCTAAAGACATACTAAATCAATGTAAGACAGCTTCAATATTACGAAGCAATTCATTTTCGTTATAAGGTTTGCCCAAATACTCCTGCACACCAATATCAAATGCACGTTGACGATGTTTTTCTCCCGTCCGCGAGGTAATCATAATTATTGGCACATTTTTTAAACGTGTATTATTTCTTACATGTGCGGCCAACTCATAACCATCCATACGTGGCATTTCAATATCTAATAAAATCATATCAGGCGTAAAATCCTGCAATGCTTGAACAGCATCAATACCATCTTTTGCCGTCACCACTTTAAAGTTATTCCGCTCTAAAAATCGTTTAGTGACTTTCCGAATCGTAATTGAATCGTCAACAACCAATACTGTTGGTTTTTTACCTTTTGAAGTTTCTGGGCCAGGTATTATCGCGTTTTCCAATTGCTCAATCGAATCGAGGCGAATTAAGCCTTGTACGTCTAAAATCAATACAACACTGCCATCGCCTAAAATAGTGGCACCCGAAACGGCAGGCAACCGACTTAGCTGAGAAGCAAGTGGTTTTACAACAATCTCACGATTGCCTAAGGTTGCTTCTACATGTAAAGCCATGCGTGAATCGCCAGATCGCACTAATAAAACTGGAAACATATTATCTGCACCATCTAACTGTGGCTGGTTTATACTCAGCAATGTGCCTAAATGACATAAACGATAATCTTTATCTGCGTAATGATATGTCGCATTATCTTTTGCATACTTTTGCTTAAGTTCATGCGCAGATAATCGCACCACTCCTTCAACGCTCACTAATGGTGTAGCATAGGTTTCATCCCCACATTTTATTAACAAGGCTTGTGCAATAGCCAATGTAAAGGGAATACGAATGGTAAAGACTGCACCTTTACCTAATTCTGAATCTATTTTTAAAAAGCCCCCGAGTTGCTTCAATTCATTTGCAACTACATCCATACCAACACCACGACCAGAAACCTGAGTTACTTTTCCCGCAGTACTAAATCCTGGCGCTAAAATTAAATCTAATAATTCACGTTCTGGAATGTCAACATTTTCAATCAATCCCAGCTCAAGTGCTTTTTTCTTTACTTTTCCCGGATCAATACCTGCTCCATCATCCGTAACTTCAATAACAATTTCCGCACCTTCACGGCTCACACTGATAGAGATTTCTCCACTCTCTGGTTTACCCGTTTTTTCCCGTTCAGTTTTATCTTCAATACCATGTGAGATCGCATTTCGGATTAAATGTTCAAGTGGAGCAACTATTCGATTTAATATTGAACTATCGACTTCCGTTTGCGCCCCAATAACTTTTAAATCTGCATCTTTATCTAATTCTCGTGCTGTTTGTCTCACGATTCTCTGCATCCGAGGAACAAGTTGGCTAAATTGCACCATACGTGTGCGCATCAACCCTTCTTGTAAATCACTATTTATTCGATGCTGTTGTAGCAATAATATTTCAGACTCTCGCACTTGATCAAAAAGAATTTCTTTTATACTTAACAAGTCATTCACACTTTCTGCTAAAGAACGAGATAATTGTTGTATAGTAGAGTAACGGTCCAACTCTAAGGGATCAAAATCCTCTACATTAGGCGCTTCATGAGCATGCCTGGATAAAATTTGGGTTTCAGTTTCAATTTCTAAATTACGTAATTGATCACGCACTCTATCTACAATTTGTTCAAGCTCTTTTATACTTGATGTGTATTTACTACTTACTTGTTCAAGGCGAGCCTGAAAGATATTAACTTCACCCGCATTATTAACCAGGTTATCAAGCATTTCTGCCTGTAAACGCACTGATTGTTGCGGTGCAATTACAGGTTGAATACTCTGTTGTTCTTTTGGTTTGACAACCGAACGTAGTACAGGGATTTTAACTACTGGTTTAGATTCGCTTTGAAGGGTACTCTTTTCACTATCAGGCTTTTTATCTGAGATTGTGTTGTTGTTTTCACTATCTACAGCATCGACTTTTCCTGTAATAGAATTACCATCTTTAATTGCATTCAACTCAGCAATTAAGTTTTCTGCAGGATAAACGGGTCGGTGTGCAACCGCATCATCAACCATTTCATGCACGGAATCTAAACAGCGCTGCAGCAATGAGAACACTGGCCCAGTGGCTTCAATTACGCCTTCAGCAATTGGAATCACTACAGACTCTATAGCATGGCTAAAATCACCTATATTGGTATAGGTCGCCATACGTGCGCTACCTTTTAATGTATGTAGTTGCCGTCGCAGCTCTGATATTGAGTTTTGATCTTCAGGATCTTCCCGCCAATTATCCAGACACTCATTACAAGTAGATAAAATATCACTCGCCTCTTCAAGAAAGATTTCGACTAAATCAGCATCTTTATCTTCGTAAAGATCAATGTTTTCTGGCAACTTCTCATCCGTGATATTCGTATCGGCTATGGTTATAAACTGTGTTTCTTCAAGATCTATTTCTTGCTCCACATTGGTTGAATCAACAAAGTCTTCCAATACTGGTATTTCTACACACTTTAATTCATCCACTTTGGAAAGAAGCTCAGAATCTACATTGGCTGCTTGTAGATCCTCTGAATGCTCAGTTATTACTTGCTTAATATGCTGTACACAAGCCACTATAGTATCGAACTGAGCCTCAGAAATTACTTGGTTTTTTTTGTGAAAGTCCTGACAATATTGTTCTAACGGTTTGCAGACATTTACAATAGCCCCAACGTCTGCAGTGCGCGCCGAACCATGTAATGTATGCAGTGCATGCAGCATGGCTTCATCTACTTTAAGTTTCTTTGTTTCTGCTCCTTTATCAACCAAGTCTTCAAGTACTGCTACATGTTGAGATGCTTCGTTAATAAATATCTCACGCAATTCCGTAGCGAAATCATTTTCAATATTAGACTCATTTAAATCTTCATCTTTATCTTTATCTTCCAATGACTCTGCTTCTTTAGCCGCATTTATAATTTGCGAACTGTCTGATGGTGCATCATCAATAACATTTTCTGATACTTCTTTTACCCCTTCACCTACAGAACTGCTGTCCTCTAACAGTTTATTACTTCCACTTGATTTTGCACTAAACTGTTGTGCAGAAGTAATTAAAGCTTGGATATCAGCTTTAGGTTGTTGATCTGATTTTAGTTGTTCAACTAATTGCTGAAGCGCTGTAACAGACTGAGCGAGTACTTCATGTAACTCGTCGGTAACTGGCAAAGTGCTTTCTATTACTTTATTTAATAACTTTTCTAACTGCCAAGAATACTCACCAATGATTTGTGCACCAATCAGACGACCACTACCCTTTAAGGTATGAAAAGATCGCCGTATACTGATTAGGGCTTCTTCGTTATCTGGATTTGAGCGCCATGCAGGGAGAGTTTGAGTTATTTTCTCAATCTCTTCCTCTGCTTCTTCAACAAAAATTTCTATAATCTCACTATCTGCATCTTGTTGAATAACTTGCAGCTCTTTTTCTACTCCATCCTCAGTTAAACTAATAATATACTCACCTGAATCTTGCTTATCAGACCTTACAATCTCAGCTGGCGATAGTTGAGACTTATCTTCTTCTGTTAATTGGTAATTCTCAATCTCTTGCTCAGTCAAAGCCGGTAAATCTTCCGAAGTTAGCTCAACAGATTCGCTAATATCCAAATCTTCAATAATAGTGCCAGTCTCTTGATCACTTTCATTGTAATTATCAGGCTCTAATGCATCGGTTGGTTGTAGTTGTGTTTCATCTAGTTTCTCTTCTTGGACTTCTTCATCGACAAAATCAATTATGGAAGGCAAATCACCAGAAGATTGTTGTTCTGAATTATCAAGATCTAACTTTTCTACATTTGTATTTAGCTCTTCTTCAATTTCATTTAGATTTAGTAAATCATTTTCTTCCAAATCAACTTCAACTACACCTACGGATTCACCCTCCTGATTCAAATCTATAGTTAGATCTTTATCTTCGACCTCACCTACGAATGAGCTCAATTCTGTTTCAGCTTCGAAAATACTGGTTTCTTCAAGCCCTGCAAATTCAGGTGATAGTTCGTCTTCATCATTCTCAATATTCTGCAAACTAGTATTTAGTTCAGTAGCCGCTTCATTTTCTAGAGACATGTCAGTTGATTCTGAAATATCAAGGCTAAGTTCTGTATCAGCAGTAATCTCGTTTTTGATATTAGATGGATCGGGAGAAACTTCTGGGGGAGGTTGGTCAAATAATTCTGGATCAATCGAAAGGCCTAAAGATGTGGCACTTAAATCCTCTAGCTCAACTTCTTCGCTGATTTCAGTCTTTTTTTTTCCTACATCGTTCGTTTCTACATCGACTAGAGACAGTGATTCACTATTATCTTCAATTAAATTATCGACCTTTATAGTTTGTACTTCGTTAACTTGATTCGTCTGTAATACTTCGGCACCTACAAGTCTTGAAACACTTTCTAAGCCATAGCTTAAAATATCTGCTGGATTATCCTCTTCTGCAATAATAGCTTCTAAATAACATTCCACACTAGTAACTGAATCAGCAAATGCATCAAGTTTAGTTGGTTCACTATTTAATTCTTCCGCTGCTTGGTTACCAATTAAATAGGCCTGAATATTTTCCAAGATTGCAGCTACATCATCTAATCTTAATATCGACAATGCCCCTATGATTTTGCGAAACCGATCCTGGGCTTCTTGAAGCTTTGTTTCGTCATTAGGCGAAGCAAGAACTTGTGAAACGGCATTCTTCGCTTCTTCTAACTCTGACAAAGCTTCAGAAATTGTTTGTACTTTTATTTTTTTAAGTTGATTGTCCTCAATTTGTCCATCAACACTTTTATCACTATCGTCTATATCTTCAACGGGTTTCAATACTGGCTTATTTAAAAGACGATAGTTGACAAAATTTTCGACTATGTTTTCTGCTTTAATTAAAGTTTCAGCAACATGCACAAAACTATCATCTGCATGTTCTAACTCATCAGCAGATAATCCATTTAAAGCAGCAACTTCTCGCATTACTTCTTCTCTTGGCTCTTCCAAACCAACCATACTTAAGGTATCAGCAATCTTATGTAGCTGTTCTCCAACTTGACTTACACTTTCCGGCGATCGATTTTCATTATGCACGTAGAGTTCAATAGCATCTTTTACAGTGGCAATATCTTCATGTAGTGCTTTTGAAACCGCTTGCAATACCTCAACATTAGGACCTGCTATTCCTTCACGCATCTGTCCGATAACATCTTCGCTAGGAATTAAATCATTCAAGCTATATGCAGTCTTAACTTTAGTAACGATTCGACCACGGTCGCCCGCTATACCTACATAATAAAGTAAGTTTTTAATTAGGCTTGAAGGAATATTGTTAGCAAATTCTACTTCATCAAGGCCTACAAAATTTTTAATCTGCCTATCTACTTGCCCTAGTAAAGACGCTAATCCTGCACTTGTTGGCAAACTACCTATTGCCAATGCTTGTGCTACTGCGCTACTGACCCACCAAAGCCTTTGAGACGCCAATTGCTTCGAGCACTGATGCAATCGTATTGCTACTTTGCAAATTTTTGTTGCAGCAATATCGGTTTCTTTGTTTTGGATCAAACTAATGAGCCCCGATTGAAATCCGTAACGTATTTTTTTTGCATATTCTTGTGCAGACATGCCAAAGTCTGCATTGACATTTGGGACTTCTATATCATCTAAGTTCGGAAAAAATAGAATATGTTCTGACAATAATGCTGCTTCTCTAACTCCTCTTAAGTCATTGAGTAGTGGAAGAAGCACAATAGGTACGTCTTTATTGCCTACTTGCACATATTCAAGGTAGTCAGACATTTGCAAAATTCCACGTGATAAGGTTTCCTGAGCCTTTTCCGTTTGTGTAATGGAATCTTCAATTAGACAATCTACAACATCCCGCATTTCGCGAGCCAAAACCGCTGCGCCATTAATTTGTACAAGCTGTAATGTTCGTTCTATTTGAGTAAGTGAATCGCTGACTTCTTTTAATGACGCAATATCAGATTCGTCTTCGATATAAACTTGCAACTGACTACGAGCATTATCGATTATAGTGTCGATTTCAGATTTAACTTTTTTTACTGCTGCTTTTTCTAAAGCACTGTTTCGCATTTTCATTTTTGTGTAATAAAACTTTTGAGTTTGGCTTTATTTACTATGATGCTAATTCCTGCTCGATGACATCGTCTTCAACAGACTTCGGTAACTTGAAACCAGCCACTGAGCGCTTAAGCTCTTGTGCTAAAGTAGTGAGTTTTCCTACCCAGCTTGCTGTATTACTTGCCCCTTCAGAAGCCTGCATAGTTATTTCTTGAATAACAATCATCGTTTTAGTTACGTTACTTGCAGCCTTGGTTTGTTTTTCTGTTGCGTCGGTAATATTTTGAATAAGTGCAGCAAGGTTATCGGATACCGATTCAATTTCAGTTAATGCTTCACCAGCATTGACCGCAAGTTTGGCACCACTCACCACATTAGAAGTGCTTTGCTCCATAGAAATAACTGCTTCATTTGTGTCACTTTGAATAGTCTTAACTAATGCTTCTATTTGTTTTGTTGCAGTACCTGCTCGCTCTGCAAGTCTTTGTACTTCGTCTGCTACCACTGCAAAACCTCTGCCGGCTTCACCTGCAGTTGAGGCTTGGATGGCAGCATTCAATGCCAAGATATTGGTCTGATCTGCAATTTCATCAATTAATCCAACAATATCACCAATTTCTTGCGAACTTTCGCCAAGTCTTTTTATTCGTTTTGAAGTTTCCTGGATTTGTTCACGAATAGTATCCATACCATCAATCGTACGACTTACGGCTTGAGCACCTTTGTGCGCAATATTTACTGACTGTTGCGCAACTTTTCCTGAACTATTTGCGTGTTCTGCTACTTGTTCAATCGATTTAGCCATTTCAGAAATTGCAGACGTTACATTTGCAATTTCTCTAGCCTGAGTCTGACTAGACTTTGTTAACTTGTCTGTCGAATCTTGAGTCACCTCTGCAGCTGAAGCTACTTGTCTGGAGGTGTTGTTGATTGTGTGTACAAGATTACGCAATGCATCGATGGAATAATTAACTGAGTCAGCAATTGCGCCAGTAATATCTTCCGTAACGGTCGTATGTACAGTTAAATCACCTTCGGCAAGGTTAGTCATTTCATCCAACAATAATAAAATCGCTTGCTGGTTTCTTCTATTTTGTTCATCAACTGCGGCTAATTGATGCCTTACCTTTCCACCCCATTTGTTCGCAAGAAAAAGAAACAATGCTAAGCTTGCCATGCCAATGCTGAAGACTACCGCAGCAAAAGCACTGCTGTTTTCACCCATACCAAAATATTTTCCTAGATCAAACGCTAGTATCCCCATAACCGCCATAATCAAAATTGAAAGCAGTGCTAATACAGTCAAAGTTGATTTACTCGATAAGTTGTCTTGATTTTTTCGAGTAATTGATTTGGGTAAGGCCATAGTCAATTTATTCCTAATTCGGTGAAGCCAAGATTTTTGATAAATTCTTTTACTGTTTATGTGTCTGTCGGTGTCTTTCAAAAGTGTCTGTACGGATCAAATACACACCTAAAATCAATGAGATCCAGACAGTAATGATACGGGGGATCGGCTATTACCTAGGTATAGGTGTGTCGTGAAAACGCCTACTTTTATCGGTTAGAATACCGATTACCAATAGAAATGAAATCCAATTGGCTATCACTACCGGCAACCAAATAAGGCTCATTCAACAGTCGGCAAAAGGCCTTTATGAATTTGTGGTGATAGTTTAGAAACGCTCGTCCAGCAATAAGTTTTCAACAGAAAGTGCGGCATACCATTCTTCACCCGAAGAATAGAATGTACTTATATAATCAATAAAGTTCGGATCAAATTCCTCAGGAATTTGATCACTTCCTTGATCAACATGAAAAGATTTCATGCCAATGATGGAATCAATCACTAAGCCATAAAAATGTGCATCCATTTTTACCAACAGCGCACGTCTTGAACGTGTTGAAGCTTTTGACACCGATCCAAAAATGTACTCATGTAAGTCTAATAGCGTAACCAAATTCCCCCTGACATTTGCAATGCCTATCAACCAACTCGGTGTATGAGGCATATTGGTAAAATTTGAAATTGCAATCACTTCATCAATTTCTGTAATAGGAATAATGTATCGATGAGGTCCAACATGAAATGCCAATCCATGCGAATAACTTGTATCCGCCTCTTGTTGCGCTAAACCACCTTGTTGTTCGACACATTGACGGTCAATAGTCAATAAATATTCAAATGCAGTCGAGTCTTGTGACGTCACTATTGTAAAATGTAAAACTTAAGCGGCAAGAAAAGATTTTACAGAACTAATTAACATTTCAGAATTAACTGGTTTAACTAAGTAGCCCTTCGCACCCTGTCTGGTGGCCCAAACTTTATCGGTTTGTTGACTCTTTGTAGACACCATTACCACTGGAATACTTGATGTTTCAGGAGCTTGAGTAATTTTACGTGTGGCTTGAAATCCGTTCATACCAGGCATAACAATGTCCATCAATATTAAATCTGGATGCTTAGCCTTTGCCGCTTCAACTCCTTGTTCACCACTATCAGCGGTTGAAACTTTATGACCAGTTTCTTGTAAAATTTTGGAAATAAATAAACGTTCGGTAGGAGAATCGTCGACAACAAGGATGTGAGCCATATCGCTTGTAAACTTTTTATTGTTTATTACTATGTTCAGCTATTGCACCCAGCAAATCATCTTTTGTAAAAGGTTTGGTAAGGTACTTTTCTGAACCTACAATTTTCCCTCTTGCCTTATCAAAAATACTATCTTTACTTGAAAGCATAATCACAGGGGTGGATTTAAATAGCCTATTATTTTTAATCAACGCACAGGTTTGATAACCATCAAGACGCGGCATCATAATATCTACAAATATTAAATCTGGACGGTGTTCAGCAATTTTTGCAAGCGCCTCAAAACCATCATTTGCCGTGACGACTTCACAACCTTCTTTTGTTAATAAAGACTCTGCTGACTTTCGAATCGTTTTACTGTCGTCAATGACCATGACTTTGAGTACACCTGAGGTGTTGCTATTCACTTCTACTGAATCATTTAGTGCTAAACCACCATCTTGCATAACTGCTTCCTAGATTCCATATTATTAATCTGATCAAGTCTTCATAACTCCAAGCCTTGATAACCTGAGCGTTATCCTGTAGACCTCTTACCGTAGTCGCTTATTTAGCAAGGTATTTGAGGGAACATCCCTAACCATGCCAGTTACACAATATAGGACAAGTAGCTTCCGATATAAGCGTAATTATCACTGACGAGGTAGGCATTAATGAGCATAAAACTAGGCGTTATTATGGACCCCATAGAGCGGATAAATGTCAATAAAGACAGTACCTTTGCGATGTTGTTGGAAGCCCAAAGACGCCATTACGAAATCCACTACTTGCAACAAGCCGATCTGTTCTTATCCGACAACAAAATCATGGGCAGAACCACTTCAGTTTCTGTTCAAGACGACCAAACTTGCTGGTACGAACTGAACAATTCGGTACAAAAAGAATTATGTGAGCTTGATGTAGTACTGATGCGCAAGGACCCACCGGTGGATATGGAATTTATCTACACCACCTATTTATTAGATCGGCTGCAACAAACGGGAACCATCGTTGTCAACCATCCTACTAGTCTTCGCAGTGCCAATGAGAAGTTATTGGCAACTCGCTTTCCAGAGTGCACACCTCCTTATGTAGTGAGCAGTGATAAACAAATTCTTGATGGCTTCATTGATGAATACAAGGAAATCGTAGTTAAACCACTAGATGGAATGGCAGGGGATTCAATCTTCCGTATCCATTACGATGATCCAAACCGTAATGTAATCGTAGAAACTATTACTCAATTAGGAAGTCGAAAAATAATTGCACAGCAATTTATTGCTGAGTACAAAAAAGGTGATAAACGCATTTTAATTATTGATGGTAAACCAATTCCTTACGCATTACTTCGCGTTCCTGCTAAAGGCGAATTACGCGCTAACTTAGCTAAAGGTGGTACCGCAAAAGGAATTGAGCTTTCAACAAGGGATTATTGGATTTGCGATCAAATCAAACCGACACTGGAATCATTGCACCTTAGCTTTGTCGGCATAGATATAATTGGAGACTATTTAACCGAAATTAATATCACCAGCCCTACAGGGGTACGCGAATTAGATAAAATATATGAGTTAAATATATGCGGTAAATTATTTGACTATATTGAGACCCAACTTAACAATAGTCGATGACTTGTCCTATTACGCTTAAAGCCTACTACAAGTATTATATTTTGTTGTCTTAGTGGCAGTAGTTAGCTGATAGATATAGTTAAATATTAGGTGGTTTTCAATCTTTGGAACAGTACAATTAAACGAAATGAAAGCGCAAACAGATAGCTCTATTTCATGGCAGCGGTAGCGAATACAGTACAAGTAACTGCCTCTGATCGCTTAGGCTTCAGTTTATTTTTTGCAGCTATTTTACACGCCATGTTGATTCTAGGCATTGGTTTCGGTATCCATTTCAGTACAGACCCAAATCGAGGTAGCATACTTGAAGTTACAATGGTATTAACCAAAACTCATCAAGAACCTTTAGAAGCAGAACACATTGCCAGTGAAAATCAATTAGCCAGTGGTAGTACTGACATCCGCAATCAACCCTCCGCGCCTATAATCGGTTCTAGCCTATTGGATACAGAAGGCATTGCACCAATACAAACAAACCCAAATCAGCAATCATCTTCTGAGAGTACGTCACAACAAGAAATAATATTGACTCAAGAATCTGTGCAGATGATGCAAGAACAAAAGGAGTCTCGAGAAAAAGCAGAACAAGAGCAACACCACAGACAAGAGTTACTTACTTCACAACAGCTAGAATTAGCTAAATTGGTTGCCGAAGTGAACCAAGAACAACAAGACTACGCCAAAAGGCCTAGAATAAATTATATTGATACGCTGAGCGCTAAAACCGCTACTGAAGCGAGCTATGTAAAAGAATGGGTAGATAAGGTCGAACGCATTGGTAATTTGAATTATCCCGATGAGGCTAGACACAAACACCTAACCGGGACATTGATCCTTAGTGTGCTTTTAAATCATGATGGAAAAGTTGTAGATATGGAGATAAAGACTTCAGCTGGAAAATCTATACTTGACGAAGCCGCAAAGAAAATTGTTCGAATTGCTGCACCCTTTAAACCGTTTCCACAAGAAATGCGTGACAGTTATGACCAGTTGATGGTAACTCGAACATGGCTATTTGGCAAAGACAACACCTTACTTACAAAATAATGGTATGTCAGAAACACTAACAAAACACCTATTAATCGCCATGCCATCCTTGCAAGATCCTAATTTCTCGCGAACCGTTACTTTAATTTGTGAACATAGCGAAAACGGAGCGATGGGAATCATCATTAATCAACCTACTTCCTTATCGGTAGAAGAATTGATTAACAATCTAAATACTGAAAATAAAACTGACAGTGTTCCAAACAATAATCCAGTACTTGCAGGCGGTCCTGTTCTAATGAATCATGGATTTATTTTGCATGACTCTGATCGGGAATGGGAATCCACACATATTATTGATAACGATTTAAAGCTAACTACTTCTGAAGACATATTAATTGATATCGGTAAAGGCAATGGCCCAGAAAACTCTATTGTGGCTTTAGGCTATGCCGGTTGGGGGGCTGGTCAATTAGAGCAAGAGCTAGGTGACAACTCTTGGTTAACAGTCCCATATGAGGCTGAAATTGTATTTAATACCCCAATTGAAAAGCGTTGGCAAACTGCCGCAGAAAAACTTGGAATAGATTTACATTTAATTTCTAATCAAACAGGACATGCATAAGTCGGTTTATTTTTATTTAAACGTGTTCACTAAAAACTTAGCTTCATACATTTTCCGATGGGCAGCGTAATTGGATTTGATTATGGTGAACGACGAATTGGTGTAGCAGTTGGTTTATTAGAAATAGGTACAGCCAATCCACTCACAACGATTGAGACTACATCAGCACAAACTTTGTGGGATGAAATTGACCAAATCATTAAAGAATGGAAACCCGACACACTAATTGTGGGGTGCGTAGAACATCGTACACAAAATAATAACCATATAAAAAATAAAATTCTTATCTTTTGCAATAATTTGAAATCACGCTACTATTTGCCCGTAGAAACTATAGATGAATCATATTCATCTGTTACTGCCTATGAAACACTCAAGGATATGCGTAGTAAAGGTCAACGCAAAAAAATAAGTAAAGCAGACATAGATAAGGCCTCTGCTACAATAATTTTAAACTCTTGGCTATCATCTAATACAACCCAGGATAAAAATAATCTAAAACATGACTGATTTAGACGCTAAACAGTTAATGCAAAAACTAGCCCAAGATTTACAAAACTATATGGGCGAAAAAAATATAGAAAAGCCAATATTTATTGGCATTCTCACTGGTGGCGTATGGGTAGCCAAGCATCTACAATCATTATTAAGTGACAATAGCGAACTTGGAATACTAGACATCACTTTTTACCGTGATGATTTCAGCCGTGTAGGGATACAACCGACGGTAAAGCCTTCTAAATTACCCTTAAACCTGAACGACCGACATATTATCTTAGTTGATGATGTCCTGCATACGGGCCGAACCGTGCGTGCTGCTTTAAATGAAATATTTGATTATGGTCGTCCTGCTTCAGTAAGTTTGGTTACATTAGTACAACGAAATGGAAGAGAATTGCCCATACAGGCTGATGTGGTGGGAGAAACGTTACGGCTGAAGGCTAAACAACATGTGAAACTAAGTGGCCCTGAGCCATTAACATTAGCGGTTGTCGATTAAACTCTTATGCGACATTTTTTAAACATCGGAGCATTCAACAACGAAGAACTCACTCAAATTCTTGATACAGCCGAGTCATTTATCAGCGTAGACAATCGATCAATAAAGAAAGTGCCCCTGCTACGTGGCAAAACCATTGTAAATCTATTTTTTGAACCCAGCACTAGAACCCGCACTACTTTTGAACTCGCAGCTAAACGACTTTCAGCCGATGTGTTAAACATTAATGTTGCAACCTCAGCAACAACAAAGGGCGAGAGCTTACTAGACACACTTTTCAATCTAGAAGCCATGAATACTGATGTATTTATCGTTAGACATTCTGAAAGTGGTGCTGCCGATTTCATTGCTAAATACGTCGCGCCTCATGTCAGCATTATTAATGCTGGAGATGGCAGCCACTCTCATCCTACACAAGCCATGTTGGATATGTTTACCATTAGAAAACACCTTAATGATTTTTCCAAACTAAACGTAGCAATCGTTGGTGATATTTTGCATTCACGTGTCGCACGTTCACAAATAGAAGCATTAAATATTTTAGGTGCTAGAGATGTCCGTGTGATCGCACCGCGTACCTTACTCCCAGCCAATGTTGAACAGCTAGGAGTAAGTGTTTTTCAAAACTGTAAAGAAGGATTAAGTAATGCAGATGTCATCATTATGCTGCGTTTACAAAAGGAACGCATGCAGGGAGCATTCATCCCTAGCGAACATGAATATTTTCAATTGTATGGATTAACTCCTGAACGTCTGGCACTCGCCAAACCAAATGCCATTGTAATGCATCCAGGACCAATTAATCGTGGTGTGGAAATCAGCTCTGAAGTAGCCGATGGTCCACAATCTGTTATTTTGCAACAAGTAGAGTATGGAATAGCTGTACGCATGGCCATTTTATCAATTGTCATTAGTTCAGATCAAAATGGAGTAACGAGTGAAAATTGAAATTCTAAATGGCCACCTCGTTGATCCTAAAAATAAAATAGACCAACAAGCTGACGTTTTTATTGCCACTGGCAAAGTAGTTGCTATCGCGAAACCACCTAGTGATTGGCAAGCCGAACTCAGTATTGATGCAAAGAATAAACTCATACTACCTGGTTTAGTTGAGCTTTCAGCAAGCTTGCGAGAACCGGGACATGAGCATAAAGCAACCATTCAATCAGAAACACAAGCCGCCGCCGCGGCTGGAGTTACTAGCCTTGCTTGTCTACCAAATACCGATCCAGTAGTAGACACACCAGCACAAGTAGAATTAATCGAACAGCTTTCTCACAACAGTGGGCTGTGTAATGTATACATCATTGGGGCCCTAACAGCTGGGTTAAAAGGTGAAAACTTAAGTGAAATGGCAGCATTGAAAGCTGCAGGTTGTGTAGGCGTTACAAATGTCTTTCACCCCATCAAAAATTCATTAGTATTACGCCGCGCAATGGAGTATGCATCGAGTCAAAACTTAACCGTCTTCTCTCATCCCTTAGATCACAAACTTGCTAATCACGGTTGTATACATGAAGGCCTGACTTCATCACGTTTAGGTTTGCCTGGCATCCCCGCAGCTGCAGAAACAGCTGCTGTAGCTTTTCAATTAGCACTAATAGAAGAACTGAATGTATGTACACATTTTTGCAGGCTCTCTACAAAACGTGCTGTTAATATGATTGGGCGTGCACGTTATGAAAAATTACCCGTGACAGCGGATACTAGTATTCTACACTTGTATTTAACAGATCAAGACATCCAAAGTTTCGATGCTCTGTGTCATAACCTACCACCGTATCGTACACGCGAAGATCGCGAAGCACTACGTGCAGGAGTTAAGGATGGAGTACTATCAGCGATTTGTGCAGACCATCAGCCACATGAAATTGAGGCCAAACTTGCTCCTTTTCAATCTACCGAACCAGGTAGTTCAGCGATTGAAACTTTACTGCCCTTAGTGCTCGAATTAGTAGAAGAAGATATTTTGAGTATGAGTGAAGCTGTGCACTTGGTCACACAAGGCCCAGCAGAAATACTTGGAATTGAAGCAGGAAGTTTGCGTGTTGGCAACTGTGCCGATGTGTGTATTGTGAATCCAAATTTAAGTTGGACATTGAACAGTGAAACATTATGCAGTAGTGGTAAAAATACTCCTCTTTTAGGTGATCAGCTGCATGGACGTGTCAGCCACACTATTCTTGGTGGAAAACTAATCTACGAAAGTCAACCTTAGCTTAGTGTTGTTTACTTATAACAGAGGCTGTCTGAAATGGAGAATGTAGTCTGAATATACACCGCAATACGATCTTCGAAGAAAGTGCAGAAGTTATTAACCATGAATCTTTAGCTGCACAACAGTATGTGATAACTCTCAAAGTCCCAAAATGTGCAAAACATGCACGGCCAGGGAATTTTGTTCATCTGCAATGTGATCAAAAATTAGCTATGCGACGGCCATTCTCTATCATGCGCAGTGATCCAACTGCTGGACACATAGATATCCTTTATAAAATAGTAGGACATGGAAGCGCATATCTTGCAACACGTAAAAAAGGCGATGTTATTCAATGTTTAGGACCAATTGGCAACTCTTTTCAACTTAAACAAACTACAACTCATCCTTTACTACTGGGTGGTGGCGTAGGTATTCCTCCTATGGTGTTCTTTGCCGATGAGTTACGTAAAAATATTTACCAGAAAAAAAATATCACACCATTTGTAGTCATGGGTTCTGAGGTTCCTTTTCCATTTACTTCTAAACCATCAAAAATTCTGATACCAAACATCCCCAATGACGTGATTGCGTCCATGCCATTACTAGATGACTGGGGTATAGCCTCTCGTCTTACCAGTCAACAAGACTATCAAGGCTGTTTTAAAGGTTATGTACACGAACTCGCTGAGCATTGGTTTAAAAACTTAGATAAAAAAATTCAACGTGGTGTTGAAATATTTGCTTGTGGCCCAACTTTGATGCTGCAGTCTATTGCCAAATTTGCTAAGCGCTATCGAATTCCTTGCCAGCTTTCTTTGGAAGAATATATGGCCTGTGCGGTAGGTGGTTGTGCTGGCTGTGTAGTCCCTTACAAAGAAAATAATACAGTTACTGCAATGAAACGGGTTTGTGTCGATGGCCCAATTTTTAATGCTGAAAATATTTTTTAAATTCACACAAATTTACATTTCGTGTCGTCAAAATTTTGACGATAAAAACTTCTATAAAAATTTCTGGCCCATCTCTAGGTTTATTTACAAGTTGGAAATACATTTTTCCATCTTGTCCACTACGATATCAAGGATTTGTTGTCCCCTCTCGCTTATATGCAAATGTTTAACTCGAGAATCTCCATCACTAGATGATTCAGATATATACTGGTATTCGTTAACCAAATCCTTTACATATCTCTTAAGAGTTGTCGAAGAAATCGCAGAAATTTTGCCGTTTAAATCATTGCGGGTTATCCCATCATTCAAATAAACGGTAATCAGTATATCTAGGTGGCTCAAACAAAACCCTAGCGTAGAGCTTGACCTGATTGTTTGAACTGTATCTCCCCAACAGGAAAGAATGATTTTTTCTTTTTTATCGAACACAAGGCGTAATTTATTGCTTATATCTATGCAATAGCTACATTATTGTTGAATATTGTAATCCCTTTGCAATACAAATAAATGATAGGAACAAAATCGGACCTAATTAAGGTTTGAAGTATCCAATAACAAATATTAGGACCGATAACGTCCCTATCATTGTAAAAAGAATTCTCCTCATTACTATATTTGTAAGTCTTAAAATATCTAAGCAAATAAGTCGGACATTTTTAATGAGGGACGATGATAAAATTGTATCGCTGGAAGATATGGATACAGCGATTTTAAGCCTTGAGGGTTGGGAACTTAAAAAAGTTTTTGAAGGCGCCCCTAAGCATACTGTAGAAATCTTTGAAACGGCGATGGAATATGCTGAAAAGCTTGCCGAGTGTTACACAGTTGGCTATCGGCCTGTGAAAAGCAATAAAAGTGTTTTTGTAGATATCTATGTAAATAAAAAATAAAGCACTTCTAAATTTCCCTCCAATTTATTACTTAACAAACTAGAAAAACATCTAGCTTGCATAGTAAAAGTTGTGTTGCGCATATTAAAGAAAATAACTAAGTTACTGCGATAAAATGCACTTTTGTAGACAGTCCCATATTAAGACAGGAAATAATAATTAATGCTTAAAATAGTTAAGTTATGTGAAGAAAATTATTATAAAGGCATCATAGCGAAATATGTCTGCATCAATGATCCAACCAATCTCCACACAATTAAGTGATTACCTACCTCCACTTAAAAGCATTTACCAAAATTTGTTGAGTAACTGACCTAGAACAATAAACTTCTAAGCATAGGTGTATACACTTTAATGTAAGTGGCTTATGGAGTTATGCCGTTAATCGAAAACAATGGTCATGAATTTAACGAAGGAAAATGCTATGAAAGATCATAACGTAAGTGACAATAGCAAAAGCCCCATAATAACAGTGGTTTGGGTATTACTAACTATTACTGTTTTTGTAGTGTTATTTGGAACTCTACTAACCTTTTTATGAGCACTTAGTAATAAGTCTACTAACACCGCAGCAAATTTTTTAAACTCATAAAAATTGGATCGACTTGTTGGATTAATAGTACTTGCAACTAAAAATCTGATGTTAAGCATCTGAAAATTACTTATTAAAAAACGTATTTATGTGCCACACATGTTTAGCTATAAACATTTTACGTAATATTTAGCCTAACATTGAGCTTTATACTCTCTATTAAATTCAACTCCTGCCTAAATTACATTTTCATATTTAAAAACGAAGCTTGGTCTTAGCCCTGTTTTCTCAAGCTTAATATCATAGTAGTCGGCAAATGTTCAGCATCTGATCGCACTTTAAACGCGTAAGCGAGTATTCCAGCTACTTTGTTTGATGTGATATTTCCTCTTTTTATATCATCGATAATTGCTTTAAATGCTGCAATATCCTTCTTCTCAATCTTTACTTTAGAGTTATTTTTACACTCAATTAAAACTAACGTTTCTTCCTCGTTGACCATATCAATAAAGGAAACCTCAATCTGAATGCCTACAACTACTTTTACCTTCTTTCTAGCACATAACATCACACTGAAAAACGCAAAAGCTTTTCGGATGAAAAGTGAGTAGTGTTTGAGCGTAGTGAGTTTGCGAGCCGCCGAAAAGATCGAACATCGCAAGACTCAGTGATGTTCAACGCTAATGCTTTTGGATGAAACAGCTATTTTTAAAATGACTAAATATACTGCATCTTCCTTGATGGAAACCTTATTCGCATCTCCATGTGCTCACTCATTGGTCCCCAAACACTGATTTCAAGCGATCTAGATAGCCCGCATCTTTTCCATCTTCCTCGTCAAGAATGGGTTGGTTGGGTTCCGCGGGCTCTGCGTCATCTTCAGAGTTGAAATCCAAGATCTCATGATCATCAAATCCAACATGGCTATCCAAGATTTCACCATCGACAACAGAATCTGACAACGAGTGAGATACAGAAGGTTGACCTTTTTTATCTGTGTCATTTGATTTTTGGGTTTCGGACGGAAACTGTAAATTATCACTGGTATCATTAACGCTTTTAACCCCACCACCAAAATTAATCTGCCATTCAAGGTTGCCTCGAGAATCTGCATGGGAAAGCGCATCATCCAGCGATATCTTTTCACTTTTATATAAATCATATAAAGATTGGTCAAAGGTTTGCATCCCTGATGCAGCACCTTTTTCCATGATCGGTTTAATCTCACCAACCTCACCACGTTTAATAAGGTCAGAGATATAAGGAGTGTTAATCATTATCTCTACTGCAGGCACACGACCGCCTTCGACATTAGGAATTAAACGCTGCGAAACAATCCCGCGTAAGTTTAATGCCAAATCCATTAAGATTTGTGCTTTTCCATCTGATGGGAAAAAGTTTACAATACGGTCCAATGCTTGGTTAGCATTTACGGCGTGCAAGGTCGTTAAACAAAGGTGACCTGTATCGGCATAGGTGATAGCAGCTTCCATGGTTTCTTTATCACGCACCTCACCAATCATGATCAGATCCGGTGCTTCACGCATAGCTTCGCGCAAAGCATTTTCATAAGAAAGCGTATCCAGGCCTACTTCACGTTGGCCAATAATGGATTTTTTATGACTGAATGCATATTCGATAGGATCTTCAATAGTAAGAATATGTCCCGTTTGATTTTTATTGCGGTGCTCAATCATCGATGCCAATGAGGTCGATTTACCAGAACCGGTAGAACCCACTACGATAACCAAACCATTTTTCTGCGCGACTAGCTTTTTAAGGATCGGGGGCAAACCTAAATCTTCTAATTCTGGAATATCGCCTTTGATGAATCGAATCACCATAGATACTTCACCACGTTGGTAATAGACATTGACACGAAAACGACCAGCACCTGCTACTGAAATACCAAGATTCATCTCCTTGGTCATTTCAAACTCGTTAACTTGTTGTTCATCCATGATGCTATATGCAATTTTCTGCACCACACCAGGCTCTAGCACATTACGACTTACACGGCGCGTAACACCTTCTACTTTTGTGCATACTGGAGCACCTGTTGTAAAAAATAGGTCCGAGGCATTTTGCTCGACCATTAATTTTAGATATGGATCTATATTCATCCAGTGTTAGCTCTTTTAACTGGGGCGATCAAGCCATCGTCTTTAGATGTTTCTTCCACCATTAAATCATCGGTACCTTCGAGTAGATCTTGATCCGCAGAAGATTTGCTCTCCAATTTCAGGCGTAAGCGTAGATCGTTAACGGAATCTGCATTGCGCAAACCGTCTTCCATGGTAATTTGCCCTGCTTCGATAAGCTGGAACAAGTGCTGGTCAAAGGTTTGCATACCTTGCTCATTAGATTTGGCGATAAGCTCCTTCATTTGGTGTACATGTCCTTTAAATATGAGATCTGCCATCAGTGGGGAATTGAGCATCACTTCAACGGCTGGAATTCGACCATCACTATCTTTAATTGGCAATAGCCGTTGCGATACAACCGCCTTTAAGTTCAATGAAAGGTCCATCAACAGCTGATCACGACGATCATCTGGGAAAAAGTTAATAATACGATCTAGCGCTTGGTTAGTACTGTTTGCGTGTAATGTGGATAAACATAAGTGACCTGTTTCTGCAAATGCGATCGCGTATTCCATGGTTTCACGATCGCGTATCTCACCAATCAATATTACATCAGGGGCCTGTCGCAATGTGTTCTTCAGAGCAATATCATAGTCTTCTGTATCCACACCAACTTCACGTTGCGTGATAATACAATTCTTATGTTTATGTACAAATTCAATCGGGTCTTCAATTGTAACAATATGTCCAAAACTATTTTCGTTGCGGTAACCTACCATCGCAGCTAGAGAAGTTGACTTACCACTACCGGTACCCCCCACGAAAATAACCATGCCGCGCTTGGTCATGGAGATGTCACGTAGTATGGGTGGCAACTTGAGTGATTCAAATTTAGGAATCTCTGAATTGATGACACGCAATACCATGCCAGGGCTGCCACGTTGCGCAAAGGCATTAACACGAAAACGAGAAACATTAGGCAAACTAATTGCAAAGTTGCATTCTTGAGTCGCCTCAAATTCTCGTGATTGTTTATCGTTCATTATGGATCGAACTAAAACCTGTACATGGCTACTGGTAAGCGGTTGATTAGTCACCGGTACCATCTTGCCGTCGATTTTCATTGAAGGTGGCGCACCAACCGTAACAAACAAGTCTGAACCACCTTTAGTTAATAGGTTACGCAACAAGTCATGCATGAAACTAATCGCTTTATCTCTATCCATAACTATTTTCCCTGTGGTTTGCCCTTAAATTATTTAGTTTAAAATTCATCTTTATTAGCGGCCTTGCGACGCGCCTCTTCACGCGAAATAAGCCCTTTTGCCGCGATTTCTTTTAAATTTTGATCTAGTGTCTGCATGCCAACAGAGTTACCGGTTTGAATAGCAGAATACATCTGAGCCACTTTATCTTCGCGAATCAGATTTCGAATCGCCGGTGTGCCAATCATGATTTCGTGTGCGGCGACACGACCTCCACCAATTTTTCTACACAAGGTTTGTGAAATAACCGAACGTAGTGATTCCGAAAGCATGGAACGCACCATATCTTTCTCCGCACCTGGAAATACATCCACGATACGATCTATAGTCTTTGCTGCCGAACTTGTATGCAAAGTACCAAACACCAAGTGTCCGGTTTCTGCTGCGGTGAGCGCCAAACGAATGGTTTCTAAATCTCGTAACTCACCGACAAGAATGGTGTCAGGATCCTCACGTAGAGCAGATCGTAATGCCTCATTAAACCCTAATGTATCTCGATGAACTTCACGTTGGTTAATAAGACTTTTTTTACTTTCATGGACAAATTCAATTGGGTCTTCAATTGTCAAAATATGACTGTATTCATTTTCGTTTTTGTGATCCATCATCGCAGCAAGCGTAGTCGACTTACCTGAACCTGTGGGCCCGGTAACTAATACAATGCCTCGTGGATAACTTGCGATCTCAGCAAAAATTTTTGGGCAATTAAGTTCTTCAAGTGTGAGAATTTTACTAGGGATTGTTCGGAATACTGCACCTGCACCACGATTTTGTATAAATGCATTCACACGGAAACGTGCAAGGCCTGGGATTTCAAATGAAAAATCCGTCTCTAAAAATTCTTCATAATCCTTGCGCTGTTTGTCGTTCATGATGTCATAAACCATTTCATGAACTTGGCGATGCTCCATTATCGGTACATTAATGCGTCTTACATCACCATCCACTCGAATCATGGGTGGGACACCTGCGGAAAGATGTAAATCGGATGCGCCATTTTTGACACTAAAGGCAAGTAGCTGAGATATATCCACGAATACTCCTTAAATCTAGCTCTGTTGAACAAGCGTGGTGTTAATACACTCCCTGTGTAACCCATCCCACCTCAGTTAGTTAGAGGCATATACTTCTGGGCTAAAAAGGATAATATCGATAGTGTTATGCGGTTGATATGGTGCTGCTGAACTATTCTCGACGAGCCGAATCATTCATACGACTAGCTGCTAGCTGATAAGATTAGATCGAGATTTTCCAGGCCAAATATCGCCATATAGCTTTGTTTGAGAATAGGCCCTTTAGTACCAACATTAGTAAATAATAATCGATTGCATGAACGCATCTATAGACACTCGGCTTACTGAACTCAAGGCACGTATTCAACAAATAGAGTCAAAATACCAACGCAAAGCTGGCAGCACTCATTTATTGGCCGTCAGTAAAACTAAATCAGTAGCGCAAATAAACAAAGCCATCGCATGTGAACAACAAGATTTTGGTGAAAATTATACACAAGAAGCAATTGAAAAAATTTCTGCTTTATCAAATAAAGATCTTCGCTGGCACTTTATAGGACCTATTCAAAAAAATAAAACCAAACAAATCGCAGAACATTTTGATTGGGTACATAGTATCGATCGATTAATTATTGCAGAACGATTGAATGTTCAACGACCAAAATCATTACCTCCCTTGCAAGTATGCATCCAGGTAAATATCGATAATGAACGATCAAAATCTGGTGTACCTATAGAGGAGGTGCAAAATCTGGCAGAGTCAATAAACAAGCTTACACGAGTTAAGCTACGTGGTTTGATGACAATTCCGCGAACAAGAAGTGACTTAAACGAGCAACGACAACCTTTCAAACAATTGCGGATACTGCTTGTGAAATTAAATGAGATCGGGCTTAATCTGGATACCTTATCAATGGGAATGAGTGGAGACCTAGAGGCAGCAATAGCTGAAGGTGCGACAATCGTTCGTATCGGTACAGCAATTTTTGGTAAACGAACATGAAATCAGAACTAGAAACCTTAAACATTGCTTTTATAGGTGGTGGCAATATGGGGCAAGCCTTAGTTCAAGGTTTGCTGGAAAGTGGTTATGCCGCTGAGAACATCACTATTATAGATACGGACCAGGAAACCTGCGCAAAACTGAAAAAACAATTTCCACAGTGTCATGTGTTATCACAGACGGAAGCCGCCTTGCATATCGCCGACTTGGTCGTATTAGCCGTCAAACCTCAATCGATGCAACAGGCATGTGAACAAATTGCAGAACAGTGTCAATCCACTCGTCCCTTGATCATATCCATTGCGGCAGGTATACCCACTGCAGATATCGATCATTGGCTAGGCGGGGGCTTGGCCATCGTCCGCTGCATGCCAAATACACCTGCCTTAGTACAATCTGGCACTACTGGATTATATGCAAATGCCGAAGTAGTGGCATACCAACGTGAGATAACAAATGGCATTCTTGGCAGTGTAGGTTCAATTTTATGGTTAAACGACGAGGAAATGTTGAATGCGGTCACTGCAGTATCAGGTAGCGGACCCGCCTATTTCTTTTACCTGATCGAGGCCATGCTTGAAGCCGGCTTAGCACTCGGTTTAAATGAGACGCAAGCACGTCAACTTACCATTGATACCGCAGCAGGAGCAGCAAAGCTGATTGAAAAAACTGCTAAAACACCACAAGAATTACGGCGTGCAGTAACCTCCAAAGGAGGAACAACTGAGGCAGCTATTTCGACTTTAGATCAGAATAATATGAAGCGTATTATCCAATCTGCTATTACAAATGCAGCAACAAGAGCAAAAGAATTATCCTCAAGCACCACAATAAATAAAGGTTAAGTAAATATGGATCCGCTAGTTAATGTGCTTGTTTTTCTGATACACATTTTTGTTACTCTATATATATACATTGTCCTCATTCGAATGATTTTGGGTTATACCAAAGCAGATTTTTATAATCCCTTTTCACAATTTATTGTAACGGCAACCAGTCCAGTTCTCCGACCACTAAGAAAATTTATCCCTAGCATAGGCCAAGTAGATACTGCTGCACTAGTTTTGGTTTTTGTACTTAAGTTTGCGGAACTGTTTCTTACTAATTTTCTTGTTGGGAAAAATATAGTACTAAGTTCACTTATCATGCCAACAATCTTTGGCTTGATTAACTTAGTGTTAAACTTGTTTATATTTGCAATCATCGTATTAGTAGTCATTAGCTGGATTGCTCCACACCTACACGCTCAAAACAATCCATTGGCATCTGTATTGCGCTCTATCACTGAACCACTGATACGCCCTGCAAGAAAATTAATCCCTCCGATCGGTATATTTGACCTATCAACTTTTGTGGTTTTAATTGCCTTGTATTCTGTAAAAATATTCATAAACTCATTTTAGTTTCTAAATGAATCTTTGATTTAATGCTATACAAGCATTAAATCATTGCGTGCAACTAATGCACTCATTACACTGCATAGCAAACTAACTAATAGTATTCGCATGCCTGACACAATACCGGCTGACTCTGTTGGTCTCGTAGAGACAAAAACTATCACCATCAAAAAACCTTTGGCTCTTGATTGTGGTCGCACGTTACCTGAATTTACACTGGCTTATGAAACCTATGGCGAACTAAACTCGGACCGAAGTAACGCCATTTTAATTTGCCATGCCTTGTCAGGAGATCAACACGCAGCAGGTTATTACGCTATGCAAGACCGCAAACCTGGTTGGTGGGATAATTGTATCGGTCCTGGAAAACCCTTTGATAGTAACGATTTTTTTATCGTCTGCCCAAATAATTTAGGTGGCTGTAAAGGCAGTAGTGGACCAACGACAACTAACCCTAAAACCGGAAAACCCTACGGACCTGGCTTCCCTTTAGTGACTGTACGCGATTGGGTATTAAGTCAAAGCCATCTCGCCGATGAACTCGGCATTCAACAGTGGGCCGCTGTAATTGGTGGCAGTTTAGGTGGCATGCAAGTCATGCAATGGGCAATCGATTTTCCGAAGCGTATACGTCATGCATTAGTCATCGCTGCAGCTCCTAAACTTACCGCACAAAATATTGCTTTTAACGAAGTTGCGCGCCAGGCAATTTTTTCTGATCCCAACTTTCATCAAGGACGCTATTACGAACATAATACTGTGCCCAGACAAGGCTTGATGCTGGCACGCATGTTAGGACATATCACTTATTTATCTGATGACGCAATGCGTGAAAAATTTGGTCGTGATTTGCGTGAAGGTAAACTTAATTTTGGTTTTGACGTTGAATTTCAGGTAGAGAGTTATTTGCGCTATCAAGGCAAGTCTTTTGTAGACCGATTTGATGCAAATACATATCTTATTATGACCAAAGTGTTGGATTACTTTGATCCGGCATTAAACTTTAATCATAATTTAGCTCAAGCATTTAATGAAACCGATGCAAGTTTTTTAGTTGTGTCATTTACAGGTGACTGGAGATTCTCTCCTGCACGTTCCAGGGAAATTGTGCGTGCCTTAATTGCTGCAAACAAAAAAGTCAGCTATGTAGAAATTGAGGCCGAGCTTGGGCACGATGCTTTTTTAACCACAATTCCTGAATATCATGCAGCTTTGCATGCTTACATAAACACCATTCAAGCATGACAGATCGATTACGACCAGATTTAGAAATTATCAGCGAGTGGATAAAGCCCAATACGAGAATATTGGATTTAGGCTGTGGTGACGGCACATTGCTTACTCACCTTCTACGCACACGCAATGTAACTGGTTATGGTCTTGAGATCGATGGGGAAAACATACTTCAATGTATAGTAAAAGGGGTCCAAGTTATCCAAACCAACCTGGATGAAGGCATCACAGAATTTTTTGATGAAAACACATTTGATTATGTAGTGATGACTCAAACTCTCCAAGCGATCCAAAACCCTGAAAAGCTACTGGATGAGATGTTACGCATTGGCAAAGAAGGCATTGTCACCTTTCCTAATATGGCATATTGGAAAAACCGAATTCAGCTTGGCTTAGGTGGGCATATGCCAATGACACGAACTTTGCCAAATGACTGGTTTGACACACCCAACATTCACCTCTGTTCAATCAACGATTTCGAAAGCTTATGCAAACAACGGAGTATAAAAATTATCCAAATGACGGCGGTAGACTACGCACATCGGCATAGCTTGGGAATAAAATTATTCCCAAATCTGCTTGGTGAAATTGCTTTATACCGCTTTTGTAAAAGTTCCTGACTAGGGCTTTATCCCCATAAATACAGAAAAAGGATGACAGCCGAGATAAATTAGATACAATAATAAAGACTGAAGAATTTGCAAAATTGCCTATTTCTTCGCACTTTTTTGATAGTTACTATTGTATTTTTTTACTTTGTGCTTAATCATACGCCCCACTTAAATATGTTAATTTTAATGACTAGAGGACTATTGCATGGCCGCTACTAATTCAGCTAAGAAACCACCCACTAAATCAGAAATCTTAAATCATATTGCTGCAGAAACTGATCTTTCTCGTAAACAAGTAGCAGCAGTATTTCAATCTCTCGAAGGTTTGATCGCTAAAGAATTAAAACCTCGTGGCTCAGGTCTTTTTAATTTGCCAGGCTTATTAAAAATTAAAGTAATCAAAAAACCTGCTAGAAAAGCACGCAAAGGCATCAATCCTTTCACGGGTGAAGAAATGATGTTTAAAGCAAAACCGGCTAGCAAAGGTGTTAAAGTTTTACCGCTTAAAGGCTTAAAAACTATGGTCTAAAGCCGCAGGCACCTCTGATCCATTCGGGGCTTGTATTTTGTGTCTGAAAGTAACTAGCTTTTTCGTTGCCGAACTTCGTAAAGGCTAGTTATCGTGTGCGGCTCACGTTTGGGGTTTGAACACATTTTAGTTCACTGTTTACTTCGCCCAGAATAAATCTGCGGATCTTATACCAAGGTGCTTTTCGCACCTTTTCATTTTTAGCTCAGTTCTCCATTACCTGAAGTTTAGTCTGAATAAACATACTGTGTGGCACATATAGCAAGTCCGCAATTTTTCTAATTTGATATTCTTCATATTTATCCAGCTTGCTGTCTGCAAACGCGATACGCCACAAGTCTAGCATTAATGCTTTTTTCTCTTCTGCACTACAACCTTCGTTTATTATTTTCACAAATGGATAGATGGATACATGGTTTTCCTGCTCTGTAAGTGCAAGATGAATTAAGTTTTGTGTCTCTGCATCACTAAAATTAAATCTTTCCTTGAACACTTTTGCAATGGCTTCTAGCTCTTCTTTCTGAATATCAAAATCTGCACGGCTCACTTCCAACAATAAAGTCGCCGAAGCCAAATGCATCAGATGTTCGTCATCAATAACTTCTCGCTCTGGAGAAACCTTATCTTGAATATATGCCGCTAAAGATTTAAACATACAGAGTAAACTCTAATCTATTCATGTGATCATACCCGTACTTTAAATATCCAGAATATATTAGAAGTTATTTAATTTTGTATTCGATAATTTCGGTAGACTCCACCTTCAAAGCAGTCAAAATAATCTTCAGTAAGAGGATGAGTGATCGGCTTCTGGCTAGTATCTGGGGCAATATGTCTTTCCGCCACATAGGTTGTCATAAGTTGCCCGTCAACAAGCACATGGTACCAAGGCTTATCTTTTGGAGGCTTGGATTTTGCTACACGCTCATACCACTCATTTGTACCACTATAATTTGCGTCCACATCAAAAATGACTCCACGGTAATTAAATTTTTTATGCACGATGATTTGACCAATTGAATATAAGGCTTTGTTCATCGAAAACTCCTGGGTTTTATAACAAACTTGCTAATTACTTGAATAATATAACGCAAATTTTCGGCATTTCTAAATAGACATTAACTGGAGTGTATACGTTCAATATTGATAAATGGTATAAATGCTAGAATCTGCTAGGCTATATAAGATCAGAATTTTAATAATAAAATAATAAACTGGTCTGTTTGTATAAAAATAGAGGCCCTATATGGCAACAAGAAGTAAAGAACAGCGCATATTAGTCGTGATGCGAAAATTGCTGGCGCAAATTGTAAAAGACACCACACCTGGGCCAGGCATGCGCCACCCCCTTAGCGAACAAACTATCAAGGATATCCGAGACTGCTTTAGTTTAATTGCAGCCCGTGAGCGGGAATTGACAGAACAAGCTGGAATTGAAAATAAGGATAGGCCCCATTTTATAGATGAGCCAAAGACTTCGACAATCTTAAAATTTAAACCTCCAGGCAATAAACCAGAAAACGATAAGTAATTTTCTGTACTTTCTATATCAGATGTTGTGTCTGATCAGTTTTATGCCTTCTGATTCACAACAAAATCTCATCCAAATAACAAGACATACCATGCGCATATTGGACGAATGGGGGCTATCTGGTAAGGATATTATTAGTATTTTGGCACTACCCAATAAAACTCGTAGCCGCCATCTCGAGCGATTTCGTGATGATACTGCATTTCCAGAAAGTGAAAAAACCATGCAACGAATAGAGCATATTGCTGGAATTGCTGATGCATTACGCACTAGTTATCCACGCAATGCTCAAATGGGCATTATTTGGATGCGCACACCGCATAAGCGATTTGCAAATCGATCGCCCTTACAAGTTTTGTCAGAACGCGGTTTAAGTGGCCTGTGAACTGTACGAGCTGAGTTAGATTGTGCTTTTGCATGGGATGAATCTAGTACAGATTAAAAATACATAAACTACCCTACAGTTTGTTTCATCAACTTAAATCCATGCTTATAATGTATCTCTTCTATTAACAGTATCTATTTATAGATGGAACGATTAGCAGATATTAAAGTAAAGCTGGAACCTGATGTTGAAATTACTGCAGAAAATAAATGCGGTTATTGCACGAACTCCTATTGTTGCACTTATGTAACAGAAGAACTGACTGCACCTAAGAGTAAAGAAGACTACGAGCATATGCTGTGGCAAGTATCACACGAGGGTGTAGAGGTATATAAAGATGACGAGGGCTGGTGGATGATGGTATCCGGCCGCTGTACTCATTTACAAAAAGATGGTGGGTGTGGAATTTATGAAGTTCGGCCGCAAATCTGCCGAGATCATACAAATGACTATTGCGAATTCGACTCGCCGGCAGAAGATGACTACGACTTGTATTTCCCCGATTACGAAACTTTGTTGAAATATTGCAAAAAACGATTTAAACGCTGGAAACGTGGGTAACTTTAGTTCACATATTGACCCTAAGGCTAAATTTTTGAGTAAGAGATTACTTCACTTCGGCATAATCTGAGCAAAATCGGTTATTGCGCGATAATGCAAAGTATCTTGCTCAGGCTTTGAGCTATCAGGTTTTTTAACAGTAATCAAATATTCAATACCAAACTTTTCTGCAGCAGCAAGCACTTCAAGATTATCATCTATAAATAACGTAGTAGTTGGATCAAAAGGTTCAGTTTGCATCAGTTTATCCCAAAATAATGGCTCTTCTTTAGAATATCCAAAATCATGTGAAGAAATAACATTATCGAAGTACCCCTCCAGCTGTACAGTATCCATTTTGATGACAACGCTATCGCGGTGTGCATTGGTAGCCAATACTATGCGTTTATTACAATCCAACAACCGTGCAAGGAATTTCTCAACATTTGGAAAAATTTGGATACGATGTGAAATCTCATGCTTTAAAGCCAAGATATCTAACTTGAGGGCATTGGTCCAATAGTCAGTACAATACCAATCTAATGTGCCAGATTTGCTTTGGTAATGCGCTTTGAGTTGTTGTTTAGCAGATTCAAAATCAATATTATGTTTTTGACTGTATCGTAATGGAACATGTTCGTGCCAAAAGTAATTATCAAAATATAGATCAAGTAACGTACCATCCATATCTAAAAAGACAGTTGTTACTTTTTTCCAGTCCATTGGTATTTGCATATTTCTACTAATACACCATAATTGTTTAGATTATGGAAATTAATAATATACTGCTAGAAAAACTCGTCAATCCAGTTTGTGAAATAGCCAAACAAGCTGGCACAGAAATCCTAAAAATCTATCAAGAAGGTTTTGAGATTGAAGAAAAAAAAGATAATTCCCCGCTAACTTCTGCCGACCTTGCATCGCACACGCTAATCATTGAGCGCTTGAAACAACTAACTCCTGAAATTCCCATTCTTTCGGAAGAATCAAGTTCAATACCTTATGCAGAACGCGCGAGTTGGAACTGTTATTGGCTTATTGATCCACTTGATGGGACGCGTGAATTTATTAAAAGAAATGGTGAATTTACCGTAAATATTGCCTTAATAACGAATCAAACGGCTGTACTAGGTGTGGTCTATATACCTGTGCAAGACATTACGTATTATGCATCCAGTGGTAATGGTGCCTATAAACAAATCAATAATCAGGCAGCCATGAAAATTAGCACTCGACAATCTACACCTGGCAGCAAACCAACCATATGTGGTAGTCGTTCCCACGCTGGTGAATCATTAAAAGAACTGCTTGCACAAATTGGTGAGTACGAACTGATCAGCATGGGCAGTTCTATAAAAATGTGTCTGGTCGCGGAAGGCAAAGCGGATATCTACCCACGTTTTGGGCCCACTTCTGAATGGGATACGGCCGCTGCACATTGTGTCGTTGGTGAAGCTGGCGGTATGCTAGTAGATACTAAATTAGAAACTTTAAAATATAACACTAAAGACTCGTTACTAAATCCATCTTTTATGGCCATTGGCGATATGAATACACAATGGCGTGAATTACTGTTGCGTTAATTACATTTACGAGAATAGGTGCTTACAAACATAACTAGATTACTAGTTAAACACAAAGTTCGTGAAGACTTGGCACACAACCAACTATCCTAGTTGCCACTTAGAAATTGAGAAAAGGTAATTACAAAGCCAACCCTGTATCTCTTTTAACCTTAGAAGGATGGAAAACTTCCATCTAAAAACCAATTTTCAGCTTCTTCAAAATACCACCAATCTTGACTATCACGAATGGTCTTAACTTGATTTTGGGTTTCATAGTAATAAGAGATCTCCGCGTCAATCTTAGCCGTTTTATAATCTTCGTTAATCTGAGCATGTTTAATTTTATAATCAACGATGCGTAGCTCTTTGTAATCATCAAGATTCACAGTAACGGGTGATTCATCTTTATGTCGTATCATATTTGCCGCCGCTTCATATTCTTTCCAACGTAGTAATCTTCCATATAAGCGGGTTCTCTCGTCAAATGTATTTAATGTTTTCTGATTTTTCTGAGATGCACAACCACTTTGCAATACACAGGCTATACTTATGCATAGAATATTAATAATAATAGATTGATAGTTAAACATTATTTATCTTTATGAAACAGTTCTAACTATAGAAAAACCAAGTGGCTTAACTTTACCAACCGTGCAGTACAATTTTGCCTATTGCATGCTTGCCTTCAATTACCGCATGTGCAGCCTTCAGATTTTTAGCATTAATAGGTTCTAGTATCTCATTAATGGTTGTGTTCACTTTACCTTCATCAGCTAAAGCAGATACTCGATTCAATATATGATGCTGTTCAATCATATCATCGGTTTTATACATAGAGCGGGTAAACATGAATTCCCAAGCAAAGGTTGCGCTTTTACTTTTAAGTGCACCTAAATCTACTTCCGCAGCAGTTTCAACGATAGAACAAATTTTTCCTTGCGGCGCAATGACACTTGCCATAGATTGCCAATGCCCATCTGTATCGTTGAGACACAAAATGTAGTCGTAGTTTTCTATACCCAGTTCATGCGCTTGCTCTGTAATGTCGAGATAGTGATTAATAATGTGGTCAACACTCAGTTCTTTACACCATTTTCGTGACTCTGGTCTTGAGGCAGTGGAGGTGACCGTGAGCTTAGCCACTTGTTTAGCAAATTGTGCCGCGATGGAACCAACTCCTCCAGCTCCACCTATAATTAATAACTGTTTATTACTATCGGCTCCAGAACTATCGATTCCCAAACGATCAAATAATGCTTCCCAAGCGGTGATACTGGTAAGCGGTAAAGCAGCCGCTTCAGCAAAATTTAACTTTTGTGGTTTGTTCCCTACAATACGCTCATCCACTGTATGCAGTTCACTATTACAGCCTGGCTGGACAAAACTTCCAGCATAAAACACTTCATCACCCGGACTAAATAATTCAACATTCGGGCCAACCGCTTCCACTATGCCTGCGGCATCCCAACCAAGAATTCTAGGACTTTCTTCCACTTTGTCTTGTGGTGCACGCATTTTCGTATCGACTGGGTTAACCCCTACTGCATGTACCCTAACCAGTAATTCCCTATCCTTTGGACTAGGAGTTTCAATCTCAACATCTAACAATGATTCGGCATGACCAATAGGTAAATATTTATACAACCCGACTGCTTTCAAAGCTCTTCTCCATTTAATGTTAATGATATTAATTTTTTAGCATACAGTATTTCGTATGATATAAGCAGACACTCGCTACAATATTATTTCATATTATGAATCACCTCTAGCAGACGATAGAATATACACTTATCAAAAACCCAATGGCCAATACGATGACTCAAATTGCATGTCATGGATGTGACCTGCTTTTAAAGCTTCCACCAATTAAGGAAGGAGAGCGTGCATATTGCCCAAGATGTAACCATTTGCTTTGCTCTAATCCCACCAACGGTCTAGAACGCGCACTGGCCTTTGCTTCAGCAGGGATTGCCTTCTTGTACCTGGCAAATATTTTTCCATTTCTTGCATTTCATGCTAAAGGACGTCAGCAAGTAATGACGCTTTTACAAAGCTCCATAGAGTTATATCGCAATGGCAGTGAATTTCTAGCAGCTTTTGTATTGGTATTCATTATTATTGCACCCGCTTTATTACTTTGCTGCATCATTTGGACACTTACACCATTAGTGTTCAAAGGCAAGCGCGCACCTTGGGCCTATTGGCTAGGTCGTCTTATCTTTCAAGCCTCGCCTTGGAGCATGGCTGAGATTTTTCTGATCGGTATTTTGGTAAGCTTAACAAAAATTGCTTCTTTAGCGACTGTGGTACTTGGGATTTCTTTCTGGGGATATATCGGTTTTACACTCTGTTTTACCCTGGCTATGGCAAGTCTTGATAAACATCATTTTTGGAATGCATTAGATAAAGCTCGTACATGAATACTGCAGCAGCAACCGGTCTCGCAAACTGTCAAGTATGTGGCAAACTTTCGGATACTAAACTAATACATTGCCCTCGTTGTAATTCTAGCTTATATCTAAGAAAGCCAAATAGTATTCAGCATGTAATAGCACTGTTGATTACCGCATGTATTTTATATGTGCCCGCTAATATATTGCCGATAACGACTACTACTCAATTAGGCCGTGAAATTCAAAGTACTATTATCGGAGGAGTTATCCATTTATGGGAACTAGGTTCCCATCCAGTAGCTATAATTATATTCATTGCTAGCATTTTAGTACCAATTGCAAAAATTATTGCTTTATTTTGGCTATGTTGGAGTGTTGCTTATAAACATATACACAGACGCAAGGAGCGTACACTACTTTATCGCGTCACTGAGTTTGTTGGTCGTTGGTCTATGATAGATGTGTTTGTAGTTGCCATTCTAGTTGCCTTAATTCAGCTTGGAGGAATTTTAACAATACAACCTGGCGGTGCAGCTTTGGCATTTGCTGCAGTGGTAATCATTACGATGTTTGCGGCATTCGCATTTGATCCAAGATTAATTTGGGATGCCGCAGAGCCTGGAAAAGTCTAGCGAATGTCCGAACATCCCGAAGCTGTAATAACTGCTCGACACAAGCTACCTGCAATATGGATTGTTCCAATTATTGCATTGCTTCTGGGAGCTTGGATGGTACTCAATCATTACCTTACTCGAGGACCTGAAGTTTCGATTACTTTCTCAACCGCAGAAGGAATAGAGGCAGAAAAAACTAAAATCAAAGCCTTAAATGTTGATGTAGGTTTGGTGGAAAGCGTGCAATTAAATTCAAACCTTGAAGGCGTCACGGTAATTGCCCGTATTGAACGTGAAGCTGCCTCGTTATTGCGGGAAGACTCCAGCTTTTGGGTGGTACGCCCACGCATTGGCGCATCAGGTATCACTGGATTAAATACCCTATTATCAGGCGCATACATTGAACTAGCGCCGGGCAAAGGCAAAGAAGGTAAACGATATTTTCTAGGTCTAGAAGAAGCCCCGGTGACACCGATGACGACTCCAGGTCTGCATCTAACTTTAATAAGCGATGACGCAGGTTCCGTAAATACGGGAGATCCAGTCTTATATCGTGGCTATCGCGTTGGCCGTATAGAAAATACAAAATTTGATACCGTGTCGCAAAAACTACACGCAAATATTTTTATTGAATCGCCTTATGACAACCTTGTTAACAGCAATACAAGATTTTGGAATAGCAGCGGGATTTCATTCAATGCTACTGCCAGCGGTGTCTCTCTACAAACCAGTTCGATTGAATCTTTATTACTGGGGGGAGTAGCTTTTGATTTACCAAAAGGAGCAAACCCAGGCAATTCAGTTGATAATTACGAGCAATTTAAACTTTATCCAGATGCAAATAGTATTAATGAGCATCCTTTTCGACATTACATCGAGTATCTACTTTTGTTCGATAGCTCGGTTCGTGGATTAGTCGCAGGTGCTCCGGTTTTATATCGAGGTCTACAAATTGGTGCCGTCGTAGATGCCTCATTTAATTATTTACATATAGACATGGCTAGAACAGAAGGTCGTGCCGTGGATATACCCGTGCTCATTCGCTTGGAACCTGGTAGGTGGCTAGGTGAAGATACTACACAAGCAAAAGCCAAAGCCATTGCTGATATACAGAAAAGTGTTATATCTGGAATGCGCGCAACATTAAAAACTGGCAGTCTGCTCACCGGCGCTTTATTAGTTTCATTAGATTTTTATGAAGATGTTGAACCAGCAAGCATAGGCAAAGCTGGCAAATACAATACCATTCCAACTATCTCTACAGGTTTAGAAGAGATACAAGTCAAAGTTACTGATTTGTTGGATAAATTAAATGAGTTACCATTGACTACAGTTTTAAATGATATGGATGTGACCCTACAGCAAGTTGGACATACACTTACTGCAGCAAATAAAACTGTAAAAGATTTAAATAGTTTAATTGAAAGCAATGACACGCAGGATTTGCCTAAAACAATTAATACAACGCTGGATGAATTGAAATTAACCTTAAAGGGTTTGTCGCCTGATTCAGATCTTTATCAAGACCTAAGCGATAGCGTAATTCAACTCAATGCTACTTTACGTAATATTGAACAACTCACTTATACAATTGACACAAGACCAAATTCGTTGTTTTTTTCTAAGCCTAAGCAAGAAGATTTGCAACCAAAGAATGAATAAAAAAACCTTATTCTGTTTAATACTAGTAATTAATGCTTGCACTAGCGATTTGCCTAGGCAAGACACTCAGTATTTTTTGTTAATACCCAATCTGCCAACAAACTCAAATAGCGAGTCTGTTACATTAGAAGATAATCCAGAAATAAAAATCCTCTTACAACCGATTAAGATTGCAGAATTCTTAGATCAACCTGGCATAGTATTACAAACTGATGAGCATCAAATTGATGTCGCCCATTACCACCGCTGGGGCGAACCTCTCAAACGTAATTTACATCGATATATATTAGAAACACTGGCTACACAGATGCCAAACTACACTTTCCGAAATAGTAGTAAATTTAATACTGCTGCTAATCTTAAGCATTTGCAGATTACTATTAACCAGTTTAATGGAACTGCTGATGGTATAGCATTATTATCGGGCAACTGGAGATTAATAGATAGTCATTCAAAAACCAGTACGATGCAAAAGTCATTCTCATATCGTGAAAAACTAGCATCCGAAGGATACCTTGCATTGGTTAAAGAACTTGCTGCTTTATTGGATCATCTATGTCTTGATATCGCTAACTTAATACAAGCAAAAAGCTAATATAAATTACGCATAAGAATTGAACATGCGCACTAAACCTGATTCCTGTCAGTATATTTTTCATACAACTCTTTATGAATTTTGAAATCTTGTCAAATATCAGGGATTTGTAAAGCTTGCGTAGTACAAATAAATTTATTTTATTTTTATGAAATATTTGTTACACAGTATGATAAGCCTATTGCTCATTAACTATAACAATAATAGCGAGATTGTGAATGGCTACCATCATTACTGTATTGCGCGGCCCAGCACTCAGTAGCACTTTTAAATCTAATTCTTCTTGTATCCCTGAAAACACAGTCTACGAACGCGATGCACTTATTATTTTAGAAAATGACAAAATAACTGAATTTGGGCCTGCTGAAAATCTCAGCAAAAAAATTCCTCAAGGTACTCATATTAAAACTCACAGTAATTGCAGATTTATAAAAACGGTCATCAATTCATAAAATGAGCAATTATTCCTTTTTAAATTAAACTGAGTAAGGCAGATTCTAGATCCAAGTGCACCACTAACTTAAGTGGCAGGACATGAATTCTTATCCAAGTAAAATGAGGTTTTCGAGATCTTATTTTAGCAGGAGGGATTCATGTCCTACGTACATGTTAGCGCAAAAGAACGTCATACATTAATGTATTTGTTGCATCTTCGTTTCAGTTATCGAGAGATTGGACGTCGATTAGGCCGTCATCACAGCACCATCTCAAGAGAAGTCAAACGTAATGGTCGCAGGTCTGGTTGGAGTTATTGGGATGAATACGCGCAGTGCCAAGCGCAACAGCGTAAACGTCAGCCTCGTCATCGGAGAAGACGAGATCATCAAACACTCTATAACAAGGTCATCGCGTACTTACGCCAAGGCTGGTCCCCGGATGCCATCAGTGGCTGGTTGCGCAGACATTACAAGAAGCGTTCTCGCGTACAGGTCTGCACAGAAACGATTTATCAGTGGATCTATTGTGATGCCCAAACAGGCGGCACGTTATATCACTATTTAGCCTCGCAGCATAAGAAGCGCAAACGACAGCCTTTGAATAGGCTCAAAACGATCGGCATTTCACATCGAGTAGGGATTGAACATCGTCCTGATCATATTGAAAAAAGACAACGACTAGGCCATTGGGAAGGCGATACGGTGGAAGGGGCCAAAGGCTGTGGCGGTGTGGTGACCTTAGTCGAACGTAAAAGCCGGTTTCTTCTTGCAGGTTTGCTTAAAGACAAACAAGCCCTCACCTTTAGTCAAGTTTCACAACAAGCACTTAAAAACATTCCAAGTACACTATGCAAAACATTGACCTTGGACAATGGGAAAGAAAATGTCCTGCATCAACAAATCAGCCAATCAAAAAAGATGAAGATCTATTTCACCGATCCGTATTCACCTTGGCAACGCGGTACCAATGAACAAACCAATGGTTTATTGAGAAGAACCTTTCCTAAAGGAACTGATTTTCGTAAAGTATCTAAACAACAACTTAAAAAAGCCGTTAAACGCATTAATCAACGACCTCGTAAAATACTCAACTACTTAACACCTGAGGAAGTTTTTATGAATGCCGTGAATGGTGCACTTTGAATTGGAACTCGCCTAATAACATAGTATCACTTAGTCAATTTCTATCTCTGCCACTGGAACTCCATGATCGGATACGATTCGATTAGATTCGTGCGCTGTTAGTGACCAATCTAATAAGTGGTCATTATAAATATGCTGATAAGTCACTTTCCCCATGCACTTTGGGTTGCGATGATAAAATTCTTGCGAAACTAATATATGATCGAGTACATCTCTTCGGCCTCGATGAATATGGGTATAACCAAAATCTTTTAAGTCTTGTCGCGTTTGAATCGTGTTAGTGCTATACAAGAGTACATCCCAATATTTTCGTTTAATTTTTGACGTCCAACGAAAATCTGGGTGTTGTCCCGTTACAATCTGAGTACTGGTACTCTCGACAACATCATTAAGATCGCCTAATACGATTAAAGGTTGCCGAGTCTTTTTAATATCTTTTACGATCATTGCACGTAACGCAGTTGCCTCTATGCTACGTATGAGTTGTGCACGCAGCGTACCCAGCGCTTGGTGAAACGGATTTTCAGAACTTTCATCTTCTTTATAAATCGGCCGCTTAGACTTCAAATGAGCCACATATACAACTACAACAATATCTGTTTCAGGAAGTCGTATTTCAGCACGAATGGGAGGACGCTCAAATTGAGACAGAGGTACATCGATTAGCTGTTCTGAGCCATCTGGTAATTTACTGGGAATTTGAAATTCCACTTTGTCTGGAAATTTTCTTATCGATTCGTAGCGCAAAATTTTAAATCTCGAGACCAGTCCCACTCTGGGTCGCACTGCCTTGCCTTCAAGTTCATTTTCTTCTGCTGTAGCCCCCGGTGATAGTACTTCTGCTGTGTTCGAAAAACTTTTAGCCTTAAAGATCGCTTGTTTTAAACTCGATTCATGAAATACTTCTTGAAAACCAACAATATCTGGCTGAGATTGCTCTAACCTTTCGGCAATCCAGGTCAATTTTTCTTCATGCTCTTCAGCAGTAAAAGGCTTCTGTTCATAGAAACGTATTCCTGGACGAACTAAATTCAACAAATTAAAAGACGCTACGCGAAATATCATCAATGTTTAGCCAGGTATATCCATGTGCTTAATACTGAATCAGGATTCAAAGACATACTGTCGATACCCTGATCGATCAACCAACGCGCCAAATCCGGATGGTCAGAAGGACCTTGTCCACAAATACCAACGTACTTATTCGCTTTTTTACAAGCACGTATCGCCATACTGATTAACTCTTTAACTGCTACATTGCGCTCATCAAACTTTTCGGCAACAAGTGCTGAATCGCGATCTAAGCCAAGCGCCATCTGAGTAAGGTCATTTGAGCCTATTGAAAAACCATCAAAATATTCTAAAAATTGATCTGCTAGCAACGCATTGGAAGGAATTTCGCACATCATGATTACTTTTAGATCATTTTCTCCACGAGCAAGTCCATATTTTTGCATAAGCTCAGTAACCTGACTTGCTTCTTCCAGTGTGCGTACAAACGGCACCATGACTTGCACATTGCTTAATCCCATTTCGTCACGTACTTTGCGTAGCGCTTTACATTCCATCTCAAAACAAGGGGCAAACATCTCAGATAAATAACGTGATGCGCCCCGATAACCAATCATTGGATTTTCTTCTTTTGGTTCATATAAATTGCCACCGAGTAAATTGGCATACTCATTCGATTTAAAATCAGACAAACGCACAATCACTGGCTTATCTTCAAAAGCCACTGCAAGTGTGGCAATGCCTTCTGTCAACCTAGTGATATAAAAAGACTCTGGGTCAGAGTAAGCAACAATACGTTCCTCAATTGATGATTTAACAGTGTCAGGCATAGAATCAAAATCAATTAAGGCACGAGGATGGATACCGATCATTTTGTTAATTACAAATTCCAATCGCGCCAACCCTATTCCTTCGTTAGGGATACTTGAAAATGAGAAAGCCCGTTCAGGGTTACCTACATTAAGCATAATCTTACAAGGTATATCCGGCATTTTATTTAACTGAATTCGATCAATATCAAACTCAAGCTGACCTTTATACACATAACCAGTATCACCATCGGCACAAGATACTGTGACATCTTGTTGATGTTGTATAACAGATGTTGCATCTTCACAACCTACGATGGCCGGCACACCTAATTCACGTGCGATAATTGCTGCATGGCAGGTACGTCCACCGCGATTGGTTACAATAGCCGAAGCGCGTTGCATTACGGGCTCCCAATCGGGATCAGTCATGTCTGTAACTAACACTTCTCCAGCTTGTAATTGCTCAATTTCTTGTAACGAGGGAACGATACGTGCTCGTCCAACACCAATTCGTTGTCCTATACTTCTTCCTGTAGTAATCACTTCTGTTTTTTCTGCTAAAGAATATTTTTCTATGAAATTTTGATCACGACTTTGTACAGTTTCTGGACGTGCTTGAACGATATAGAGTCGTTGATCAACACCATCTTTAGCCCATTCGATGTCCATGGGACGTTGATAGTGCTCCTCTATCAACATAGCGATCCTTGCGAGTGACTCTACCTCTGTGTCTGAAATACAAAACTTATTTCGTTGATTTGCAGCAACATCAGCATTATCAACACCACTGCCATTCGCGTTAAAAACCATTTTATGCAGCTTACTTCCACAATTACGTCTAATAACTGCAGGTTGATTTCGCTGTAAGGCTTTTTTTGATACGTAAAATTCATCTGGATTCACCTGCCCCTGAACGATCGTTTCCCCAAGGCCATAACTAGCGGTGATAAATACCACATCGCGAAATCCAGATTCAGTATCTAAGGTAAACAACACGCCACTAGAGGCCAAATCACTACGCACCATTTGCTGAATACCAGCCGATAGTGAAACTTCGGCATGATCAAAGCCCTTGTGCACTCGATATGCAATGGCCCTATCATTGAATAATGAGGCAAATACTTTTTGCACTGCAGCCAATACTTCCTCTATGCCACATACGTTTAGGTAACTTTCCTGCTGTCCCGCAAACGATGCTTCGGGCAGATCCTCAGCTGTAGCCGAGGAACGTACCGCAACTGCAACTCCGGGACGAATATAGTTTTCCATCTTTTGATAGGAGGTTTTTATTGCACTTTGTAATTCGCTCGGTAATGTAGCATTTAATATCCAGCTACGAATTTTCTTACCGGTATTAACAAGCTGTGTAATGTCATCAATATCTAGATTCTCAAGCTTGTCAGCTATTTTTGTTTGTAAATCATTCTCAGTAAGAAATAACTGAAATGCATTAGACGTTGTTGCAAATCCACCTGGCACAGATACACCAACCGAGCTAAGATGTTGAATCATTTCACCAAGAGATGCATTCTTACCGCCAACTTCGGGTAAATCTTGGGAACTAAGATCAGCCAAGTTAATTGTGTAATGTCTCATCATACAAGAAAGTTTATATGCTAAACAAAAAAATACAAAGAGTGTTTTTTATCTCAGATGGGACGGGCATTACTATTGAATCTCTCGGTCAATCTTTATTCACACAGTTTCCAGACACTGAGTTTGAAAAAACTGTTTTCCCTTTTGTATCTAATCAGCAAGAAGCTGAACGAGTTATCACACACATTCGAGAAGCTACTACTAGTGATAAAACTTCACCACTTGTATTCACCAGTTTAGCAAATGAAGAATTAAAAAATTTATTCATATCAAGTGACATTGCAATATTTGATATTTTTTCAATTTTTATCCCTGCTATGGAATCACATCTTGGTACTCCATCTTCACATGCGGTTGGCGAGACACATGGTGTTAGTAACACGTCTAATTATATTCAACGAATTGAAGCACTAAATTTTGCACTAAGTCATGACGATGGCATGAAAATAAATGACTTTGAACGTGCTGATATTATTCTAACTGGCGTGTCACGGAGTGGAAAAACACCAACTTGTCTTTATCTCGCCATGCATTATAACTTAAAAGCTGCTAATTACCCGCTAACCGACAGTGATTTTGAATCATCGAGCTTGCCATCTGCGATTGCCAATTTTCAGGATCGTTTATTTGGCTTATCGATCTCACCACCGCAACTTTGTAAAATTCGTGAAGAAAGAAGACCAAATAGCAAGTATGCTTCGTATGAGCAATGTGTCTATGAAGTTAACAAGGCAGAGTCAATGTTTAATAACTCTCGTACACCTTATATAGATACTAGTTCAATTTCGATTGAAGAAATTGCCACCACAATTATTCAACGCTTGGGTCTAAAAACTCAGGGTAAATGGTAATAAAGGGTCTCGCTACTCATAACCTCAATGAGTAAGTTTTGCCTCGGCATTACGATGCAAGTAAATCGCACAAACAACAAGCAATAAAGAAACAAAGCTATTGACTTCATTATGCGTATCTAAAATTCCAACATAAAGTGCATTAATAAACTACGGCACATCCTGATCTTCACTTGGCCGCCATTTGGCCTAAAATTTCTCAAAATTCACTTTCCAATCGAATACTCGTTATACAGCCTTGTATTCATAGCGAACGACAATTACTATCGTATCGACCTTGTAGGATTCCAGAATAAATATTACACATAGCGTAGGTTTTTATACTTAGTCTAACAACCTAAACAAGAGCATCATTATGGCAAAAGTGATTCATTCTATGATACGTGTTCTTGATGTAGAACGATCAAAAGTTTTTTACGAAAAGGCTTTTAATTTAAAAGAAAAACGCTATCTAGACTTTGACGACTTCGCATTAGTTTATCTGAGCAATGATGAAAATGATTTTGAAATCGAATTAACACTCAATAAAGGTCAAAAAGAAGTTTACACACATGGTAGTGGCTATGGACATATTGCCGTGTGCGTTGATGATTTAGATGCGGAACATGCACGAATTAAATCCCTAGGCTATGAGCCGCAAGACATTGTCGCATTCAGCCCTGGTGGCGAACTTTTAGCAAAGTTTTTTTTCATTAAGGATCCAGACGGATATGAAATTGAAGTTATACAAAGGGACGGAGATTACCAATAAAAAAATCCTCACCAAACTAATCAATAGAGGTAAGTGGAGAAGGTATTGTGTGTTAGACCCAGATCTAACACATCGCGAGTTTTTACAGACCAACGGCATTGTATTGATGGGAAAATAGTAGCTAGAAAAAACCTCCACAAGGAGGCTTTTTAATGTTTACACACAAGCAATCACGCTAATTGCTTTGCTAAATCCTCAAGCACTGCGGCATAAATCGGGTTACAAAAAGCCGTTGCCTCATCACTATCTGTTAAATTTTCCCAGGAAGAACGCCATTCAACAAATGTCTTATTCTCGTTAGTAACCGGAACTAAGCGAACATCGGCTAAGTAGTTCTTTAAATCGTTTTTAGAAATAGGTGATGGTCCATCATCGATAGAATACTGAAAGCGATATTCGTTTTCATCGAAACCCACTAATGTTTCATATATGCCCTCATTTATTATCCGTTTAGCCCCTACTTCAGTACCAGATTTATCTCCAACTGCTTCACATTTTGTGATTACATTTGGCGCCCATGAGAAATCATGAAAGTCCTTTATTGTTTCCCAAACTTTTCCCACTGGTGCATCGATTACAATTGAATTAAAACAAGCCATATAACCCTCCTTTTATTTATTTTGATACTAATGAATCCAAAATTACCTCAACAGTTTCCTTTATTTGTTTTCGACTCATGCCAGCTTTCACCATTGATTTCAATCCACTCATATTACTTACAAGAAAATGTGCTAAAACCTTTGCATCCTTTGTTTTAGGAATCTCATTTTTTAATTGCGCAATCTTTATGGCGTGTAAAAAAATCTTATTGAAATTATCAACGCTATCTTTCACCAATTTAGCAATTTCAATATCTCTTTGACCAAATTCATGTGCAGTATTTATTACCAAACAACCTTTTCTAGCAATTTTGTTCTGCGTTTCATCTGCAATACTTAAAAATGTTTCTTGTATAAATGTAAAACCAGAGGAGGCATTATTTAAGTCATCCTCTAACTTCTTCAGCATTTGCTTCCGGTAATGTTTAATACACTGTTGAAATAAATTTTCTTTACTTGAAAACGTTTGATAAAAACTACTTTTCGATAGCTGCATACAAGACAATAAATCCAACAATGAAGTCGCTGCATAACCTTTATGCCAAAACTCATGCATAGCTACATCTAAAGCAATAGTAGGATCAAACTCAATGGGCCTACCCAATGTCATGACATGAAATTTCCTTGAAAACTCTATTATGGACCGATCGGTCCTAAATTTAAGCATAAAATATTCCTAGCAACAAGGGATATTAAAAATCTGCTGAAAAAGGCTGCCTTACTTTAAAGCATAATTGGACTTTGGGACTTGATAGCAAACAAAATAGTTTTAAACTTTAAACTGTTTATAGCTCGCGTTTTTTGTGCTGCATTCTACGCGTACGCATTTCTTGAAACTCCTGTAGTTGCTCTGCGGTTAAAAAAGTTTCTAGTTGGCTTAAAGTTTCTTGATACTGTTCTTTATGGTATGCACGCATCTTCTCATGTTTGGTCTGCATGACTGTTCGAAATTGTGTTGCTTGTTCATCATTTAACTCTAGCTTTTCAATCATTCGGTCGACATGCTTACCATGCTTTCCTCCCGGACATGCAAAAGCCGCTATTGAGATTAATGGGATGCATATTAGTAATCCGTACAATAGTTTTTTCATTTCGTTCACCTAAATAGAATTAAATTCTTGACCCAAAGAAGTATAGATATCAATCGTGTAAGAAATATGCATAAAATGTGATTTGCTGTGAAAATGTGTGGCCCAGATTCTATATTTCAAGTAGCGTTTACATTTCAAGCTTATAACCCACTCCATATACAGAACGAATAATATCCTCCCCATTATTGATACTTGTGAGTTTTTTTCTAAGTTTTTTGATATGACTATCGATAGTTCGATCACTCACTACACGGTGATCATCATAAATCGAATCCATCAATTTATTACGCGAATATATATGTCCTGGATCGTCCGCAAGAATTTTTAAAAGTTTAAACTCCACTGCGGTGAGCTCGGTTTGCTGTGTATGGATTCTCGCGATATGGCGTGATTCATCTAATTGCAATATGGGTTGATTTGACTTATTGATTCCATCTACACGACGTAAAATTGCTTTTATTCGCGCAATTACTTCGCGTGGGCTAAAGGGTTTGCATATGTAATCATCCGCGCCGAGTTCAAGCCCTAATAAACGATCAACCTCTTCCACTCTAGCAGTGATCATGATAATGGGGACATTGGATCGATTGCGAATATCCCTACATATTTCCATGCCATCCTTTCCAGGCAACATTACATCTAATAAAACAATATCTGGCTTAATTTGTTTAAACTTGGTCAGCGCATTTTCTCCATCATGTTCTATCTCGTATTTAAAACCTGCTTGTCTAATATAATCTGCAAGCAGCTCTGCTACTTTTTGTTCATCCTCAATAATAAGTACGGTTTGGATCATGCGTCTTATTTGCTAGAATTTTTTGGTAGCGCGATATGAATGTGCAAACCACCAAGTGACGATTGCTTTGCTTCGATGATGCCTTGATGTGCTGCAACAATATTTTTGCAGATAGATAGCCCTAAACCTGCACCACCGGACTTACGATTACGCGAATTATCCACTCGATAAAGGCGCTCAAATAATTTTGGAATGTCGGCAGCAGCTACACCAGGGCTTGAGTCATTAAAATCAATTACTACTTCATCTTTATTTTGCTTTAGCTCAATTTTTAATTTGCCCCCCTGGTTGGTATGACGTAGCGAGTTTGACAAAAGATTAGCAAACAGCTGATGCAAACGATTTGGATCTGCAAAAACAATTAAACTCGAGCTTAAATTTTCATCATAAATTATATCGATATTATTACTTTTAAACTCATCTGCATAAAAATCAATGGCCTCATTCAACACTTCGCCGATATTGATATCCGCCTTTTTATAGCTCAATGCACCAACATCTGAAAGTGACAATTCATACAAATCATTTACTATAGTTTGAATATGCAAGATTTCAGCATGCAGTGATTCAATCACCTTTGGAGACATCTCACGAACTCCATCTTTGATGGCTTCTATTTCCCCACGCAGTATAGTGAGTGGTGTACGTAACTCATGCGAGATATCAGCAATCCATTGTTGTCTAGATTTCTCGTTTTTTTCTAGCGTAGCTGCCAGTATATTGCATTCATTTGCCAATTGACTTAATTCGTCTTTAGTCGTTATCGAAAAGCGTGTGCCAAAATTTCCAGCTGCAAGTGCGCGTGTGCTTGAAACTAATTCTTTTATTGGATTCACAAATCCTCTGGCTAACCAATATGCCATCAGTAGAGAGATTATAAAAATCCCCAACGCACTATATTGAATAGTGCGAACTAACTGTTTAGTAAAACTTAAATCTAACTCGTCACGAATCTCAGTAGTCGGATTAAAGCTTAAATAACCAACAATCATATTGTCCGACATCAGTTCCAGTTCTATCGCATTATCCTTTGCAGACTCACGCCCTATCAGCAATACTCTGTTAGGATTTAATAATCGAATTCGATGCAGCATACCACCATGAAGTCTCACAGGGTTTTTTCTTTGTGGCTTTGCTTTTTGAAGTGAAGCATCTTGTTGTTTAAAATTACTATGACGCTTTCTAATCCCTTTAACAAGGAAGTCGCGCCAGGTCTTATGGTTAACTATAAGTGGGTCCCAACTTTTTTCTTTCTGATAAAATTTTTCTAAATCTATTTTGACATCGGCTAAAATTAAATTTTCATGTTCATTTAAATAACTTACAAACCCACGTTCTAATGCCCATTTGCTCAAAAAAACCATGCTTATCAATATAATCAAACTTAGTGAAAATATTGCGATAAATAATTTGTGACTGAGCTTATGCATAAAGGTGAGAACGTAATTAATCTAGATAAAAAACTATAGCAATCGATTACTCGACAAAAGCAGCAAAAATATAGTTTCCTTATTGTTTGCATAAATAATGCTGCTGATTTTGAAATTGAGGTAAATAAAGGTTTGTGCCCCTATATTGATCACACTAAATTCAACCAATACCTGCACCAGATTTTCTATAAAATCAATTTATTTACACTATAAAGAAACTTAAGGATTATTCTCCAATAAGCAGTTCTAAAAATTAATTTTATAGCCCTTATTAGCGTTATTGTGGATCGCACCCGGTATTTTCCTGAAACAACTAAATATTGATTATAAATCATGCATTTTCGCCAAATCTGCTTTGTACGTAGTGCTTTTGATCGTGCATAATAAGCTTTCGGCTAGTATTTATCCGTTGCTTTAGTTTTTTTTATAAGCTTGTTTAAATTTATAACTATCCGCCAAAAAGAGAATAGAACAATTAAACTTATTGCCTAATAATAAGAATATATATATAAAAATAAATAGTAATTAAGTCGAATCTCTTTTTATAAACAAAGGTATTCGAACCAAGTAAAATAATATTTATTGCATACTATGTATAGGTATGCAGTTGATTTTAAATTAGCTCATGATTTAGATGGAGGAGTTTTCATGAAAGCCAATTATTATCTTTCACCGACTTTAAAAAGTACTCAAGAAATTTCAAAAGATTTGCATGGGGTTGGAATCAACGATTGGTTTATTCATGTCATCAGTAAAGATGAAGCGGGGCTCAATAAACAACACATTCACTCAAGTAACTATTTAGAAACTCTTGATTTACTACGTAATGGTGGCATCGGTGCTTTAATTGGTTTTATAGCTGGTGTTTTTGCAGCCGGCGCATTGATGTATTTCAAACCGTTTGGTCCCAACATGCCGGAATATGTATATCTTATTGTAATTGTTCTGCTGACTTTGTTTGGGACGTGGGAAGGTGGACTTTTTGGCGTTGCGAGTGAAAATAAAAAGCTAGCGCACTTCCGTGACGAATTAGAAAATGGTCAATATTTAATTTTGATCTATACCGGGAAAAAACAAGAAGCGGCTGTAAAAAATGTAATGGCCGAAAAACATCCTGAAGCTAAATTAGTTGCCACGGATAGACAGTATTTTAATCCATTTGGCAGTTTAAAAAGGATATAATCTATGCGCTACATCAGTGCGCCCATTCATAAAAAGAATATAATCTATGCACTACATGAGTGCGCCTATTCACTAAGGAGTTAAAAAAATTGTGAGTGCAACTTTAGCAGCTGCTCGTAGCCAATTCTTCGATCTTTTTGAAATATGTAAACCCCGCATCGCACTATTGGTATTGGTCACTACTTTCACAGGCATGTGGTTAGCAGGAAATGGCACAGTGGGACTAGAACTCGTAGTTTTCACATTAATTGGTACTGGCCTTGCTTCTGCGGCAAGCGGTGCATTTAATAATTATGTAGATAGAGAAGTAGACAAACGTATGGCACGGACTCGTACTCGTGCACTACCCTCTTCTCGATTACATCCTCAACAAGCTCTATGGTTAGGAGTAATGTTGAGTATGTGGTCCTTTGCAATACTCTTTTATTTAGTTAATCCTTTAACTGCTTATTTAGCTGCCGGCACAACCTTTTTCTATATTGTAATTTACACAATTTGGTTGAAACGCTCTTCTTCTTTATGCACTGAAGTGGGTGGCATTGCAGGAGCATTACCTCCTGTAATTGGCTGGGCAGCAGTAAGTAATGAAATTGCTTGGCCCGCCTTAGTGATGTTTTTAATCATGTTTATTTGGCAACCACCCCATTTTTGGGCTTTAGCACTCCTGCGAGCCGATGAATACCGCCAAGCGAATTTACCTATGTTACCTGTGGTAAGCGGTAAGCGAGCTACAAAATTACGTATGCTGCTATACACAATTGCTTTAATTCCAGCAAGTACCTCAATGTACTGGCTAGGGCTAGTAGGTCCTGTTTACCTATTTTTGTCGTTAGCCTTAGGTGTTGTGTATTTAATATTGACCATAGACTTTGCACGTAAGCCTATTACTCACCAAAGCACGCGTAGACTGTTTGGGTTCTCCATTTTGTACTTACTGGGTTTATTTACATTAATCTTTGTAGATTGCCAGTGTGGAACTGGAATAGTTTGATGAATAACAACAAATTTCACCTCACGAATAAGGAGTCTTAGGTATGGCAATTGCCATTATTATAATTTTACTCGTTATTGGGTCTCTTATTTTTCATTTTATGAGTCCGTGGTACTTCACAGAATTGGCTTCTAACTGGGGCATGATTGATGTAACCGTGTTAATTACATTTATAGTCTGTGGAATTGTCTTTGTTGCCGTCAATTTATTCTTGGCGTACTGCATTATTAAATTTAGAAATAAAAACAAAGATCAACGTGCTAAATACGAACCGGAAAATAAAAAATTAGAAGGCTGGCTCACTATTATCACCGCTATTGGTGTAGTCGCCATGTTAGCACCAGGATTAATTGTCTGGGGCAAATTCGTATCACCACCGGATAACGTGGCAATCGTCGAAGCAGTTGGTCAACAATGGCGATGGAGCTTTCGCCTCCCCGGTAAGGACGGAAAACTTGGTACCACCGATACCAAGAAAATAAGTATCGATAATCCATTTGGAATGAATGCCGATGATCCGCATGGTCAAGACGACATTTTGATTGCTGGTAGTGAATTACATATACCAGTTGACCAGCCTGTTAAATTTCTTTTGCGCTCAAAAGATGTACTTCACAATTTCACCGTTCCACAATTTCGCGTGAAGATGGACTTAGTACCGGGAATGGTGACCTGGCAATGGCTAACTCCTACCCGCACTGGAACTTTTGATGTTCTCTGTGAAGAACTATGTGGCATTGCTCATCATGCCATGCGTGGCAGAGTGGTAGTGGAAGAAGAAGAACAATATAAAATCTGGTTATCCCAACAACCAACCTATGCACAATCAGCTGCTCATCAACCAGGTGATGCCGCTGCCGGCAAAACTTTATATCAAGTCTGCGCTTCATGCCATGGGCTCGAGGGAGAAGGAAATCAAGCATTAAATGCGCCTAAAATCAGTGGCCAAGAAAATTGGTATCTAAAACGTCAACTTACTTATTTTAAAGATGGTATTCGTGGCGCAAACCCACAAGATGCCTTTGGGCAGCAAATGGCCCCAATGGTAGCAACTCTGGCGGATGAAACCGCAATGAATGATATCGCAGCTTATATCCAAACCTTACCCAATAAGCCTTCTACCCCAACCATAAGTGGTAATGTAGAAAACGGGCGAGACCTTTATGAAACTTGTGGCAAATGTCATGGTAAACAGGCAGAGGGGAATTGGGCAGTGAGTGCACCACGTATTGCTGGCATGAGTGACTGGTATTTAGTGACACAACTTAAGAATTTTAAGAACGGAATTCGTGGTGCTCATCCTAATGATACAACAGGAAAGCAAATGGGATTGATGGTCCCAGGTTTAAGTGATGAGAAAATCAACGACCTAGTCGCATATATCAACACATTGTAAAAAAGATATTAGTTTTAATAGTACAGTAGAGAATAGAGTAACGAGGAGATAGTTATGGCACATGTTGCATTAGCCGACAAAGGACAAGAACTTGCCCATCCAAAGACTTGGATTGGCATGTATGTTTGGAGCCAAGATCACAAAGTAATCGGCATTCAGTATATTATCACCGCTACACTGGTGGGGATTATCGGGGTTGTATTATCCGCTTTGATGCGTCTGCAGTTAGGTTATCCTGATGTCTTTGATTTTATACAGCCTAACGAATATTACTCTGCAGTTACCTTGCATGGCATGATTATGGTTATCTTCATGCTTACTGCTTTTTTCCTGGGAGGATTTGGCAATCTATTAATTCCGTTGATGTGCGGAGCCAGAGATATGGCGTTTCCCTATATGAATATGCTCAGTTATTGGGTGTTTTTAGCTTCAGTCATCGTGTTATGTACAAGCTTCTTTGTACCAGGTGGCCCTACTGGTGCGGGCTGGACCTTATATCCGCCACAAGCTATTTCGGAAGGTACGGCCGGGGCTGGCTGGGGAATTTTACTGATGTTGGGTTCATTGGCATTGTTTATTGTCGCATTCACCATGGGTGGCTTGAACTACATAACTACCGCATTTCAAGCGCGCACCCGCGGAATGACATTAATGCGTATGCCGTTATCTGTGTGGGGCATCATCATGGCGACCATTTTAGGCTTGTTGGCCTTCCCTGCATTGCTAGTGGCCGCAGTTATGATGTTATTAGATATTCTATTGGGTACGAGTTTCTTTATGCCCGCCATGACATCACTTGGAGAACAAATGGATACTACGGGTGGTACGCCAATTTTATTCCAGCATTTGTTTTGGTTTTTTGGGCACCCTGAAGTATATATCGTAGCATTACCTATGTTTGGTATCGCATCAGATTTAATCAGCACACATGCCAGGAAAAATATCTTTGGTTATCGCATGATGGTGTGGGCATTAGTCGCCATTGGCGGATTAAGCTTCATTGTATGGGCTCATCATATGTATGTCAGCGGTATGAACCCTTACTTTGGTTTCTTTTTTGCTACGACTACATTAATCATTGCCGTACCCACTGCCATTAAAGTCTACAACTGGGTACTCACTCTTTGGCATGGCAATATTCATCTTACCATTCCAATGATGTTTGCACTTGCTTTCATCTTTACCTTTATCCACGGTGGTTTAACGGGCCTGTTTTTAGGCAATGTAGCCGTGGATGTACCACTTTCTGATACCTATTTTGTAATTGGACATTTTCATATGGTCATGGGCGTCTCACCCTTCTTGGTAATATTTGGAGGCATTTATCATTGGTTTCCAAAGTTCACTGGACGTATGATGAATGAAACCATGGGTAAGATTCATTTCTGGGTTACTTTCTTAGGTACGTATGCAGTTTATTTACCTATGCATTATCTTGGCATAATGGGTGTACCGCGTCGTTACTATACATATGGCACGATAGAAGCCTTTCCAGATTCTGTACAGACTGTGAATACAAGCATCACCATCGCAGCGCTGATCGTTGGGACCGTACAGCTTTTATTTATCATTAATATCGTATGGAGTTTATTTAATGGCAAAAAGGCTGACAGCAATCCATGGCGTGCAACCACACTAGAATGGCAAACTCCGGACACACCTCCTAAACATGGTAACTGGGGTCCTGAGCTTCCCGTAGTGTATCGCTGGGCCTATTCTTACAGCGTACCTGGGGCAAAAGAAGACTTCATTCCACAAAATGAAGAACCAAGCGAAAACTCTAGGCACGAAGTGGAGACTTAGTCGTGACAGCTACACTTGTCGTTTTAGCTTTTATTTTGGGCGGAGTTGTAATTTGGCTGATTCGCCAAACCATTAATACACAACCGTGGGCCGAAGAAGGGTTAGTAGGTCATGATCATGCTGGTGGTGCCTTTTCAATTCCCCCTGCAAAAGTTGGTTTACTAGTGTTCCTGGCAGTTGCGAGTTCCGTGTTTTCATTGTTTGTCAGCGCCTATTTCCAACGCATGGAGTTTGGTGATTGGCAACCGCTACCCGAACCGAGTGTTTTATGGTTTAACACCGGTTTATTAATTTTAGCAAGTGTCTTTTTTCAACTGGCACGCAATGCAGCCGTTCATAACAAAGCCCGTGGTGTGAAATCCAATTTGTTGATTGCAGGGCTTTTCACTCTTGCGTTCATCGCAGGGCAGTTGTGGGCTTGGCAAGGACTACAAGACGCAGGTTATTTTCTTACCAACAATCCTGCCAATGCATTCTTTTATGTGTTAACCACGGTACATGCCTTACATATACTTGGCGGGTTATGGGTATGGAGCAAAACTACGTTTAAATTACAAAATAATGTTGAAGTACAGAAGGTTCGTATGAGTGTAGAGCTCTGCACCATTTATTGGCACTTCTTACTGTTAGTTTGGTTAGTGTTATTCGCACTACTATTGTCTACTTAACTTGGTCTACATAACGAGGATATAAACATATGGCACAAAGTTCTGGAGATGTTATAACAAACGATGCTGCAAATAGTCTAGTAACGGATTGGGCCGCAGATAAAGAAGTATTTAAGGTCCACTGGGGCAAGGCCATGATGTGGATTTTCTTACTCAGTGATACATTCATCTTTACTTCTTTTCTTACCGGCTATATGAAGGTACGTATCAGCTCTACGATACCGTGGCCGAATGCCAGTGAGATTTTTGCATTATCATTCGGCGGCGAACCCATTCCACTAATCCTCATTGCGATTATGACTATGGTGTTGATCACTAGTAGTGGCACCATGGCGCTGGCAGTGAACTATGGCTATCGTAGAGATCGTGGCAAAACTGCTTTATTCTTACTCATTACCGCAGCATTTGGTCTTACTTTTGTCGGTATGCAAGCCTTTGAGTGGACTAAACTCATCGTCGATGAAGGCGTACGCCCTTGGAGCAACCCATTTGGTGCCCCACAATTTGGTGCCTGCTTCTTTATGATCACAGGATTTCATGGTGGCCACGTATCTGGGGGAGTAATTTACTTAACCTATGTAGCGATTGGAGTGTTAAACGGTCGTTATGAGAAAAAAGGCTATGATATCGTCGAGATTGCCGGTCTCTACTGGCACTTTGTAGATTTGGTTTGGGTATTTATTTTTGCATTCTTTTATCTTTGGTGAGGAATAAAAATGGCAGCAGAAGGACAACAACACCCCCTTAGTATTTATATCTGGATATGGATTTTGCTATTCATACTCAGCACATTTTCTTATCTAGTGGACTATTTCCAAATTCAAGGCTATTTAAGGTGGAACCTTATTCTCACCTTTATGATGTTAAAGGCTGGTTTCATTGTAGCCATCTTTATGCACATGGCCTGGGAAAGACTGGCACTAATTACTGCCATACTCGCCCCACCTATTGTTTTATTATTGCTTATAGGACTGATGTCTATTGAAGGCGATTACACTTATCTTTCTCGCGCCAAGTTTTTTGGTGTAGAGGAAGCACCTATTGTAGAACATCACGGCAGTAAAGCCGGGCATTAGACTTTATTTTTATCAAAAATGTTGTGATTCCAAAATGGCTCGTAACCCACAACTTTAGATATAACCAAGCACTAGCTAGTCTTACATTATTGTTTTTTTTTCTATTGTTGCATTGCACTAATGCACAATCGCATGGCGGTGTATTCCTGGAAGATGATTTATGCGTGATTCAAATTGGTTTTTACCAAGCGCATTTCACTATTTATCAGCCGCAACAAAGCCAGCATAAAGAATTTTGTGAAGATATACCCTATGCCAACGAAAGTATATTTGTAATGGAATATATGCATGATGGCTTAAGAGAGGCTCCAGTAGATTTCCGTATCATTAAAGATGTACTTAATCGCGGTCGATTTTTTCAACAAAAAGATCTAGAGAAAATTGATAACATCGAAGATATATCGGTTTTTTATCAAGCACCTTCAGTTCAACAAACCGGTGTATTCTTAGCATTGCACCAATTTGAACAAAAAGGTAATTATGTTGGCATTGTAACAGCACATATCCCAAACAATACTGAACAATACGTTGCCACATTCCCGTTTAGAGTGGGTAGTCGAGACTGGGGTTATTTACCTTTGTTGGTAGTTCTAATAATTTTTTTACAGCTAAATTACTGGTTAATGAATGGTGGCTATAGCCGCTTAAGAAGACAGTTTCACTCTCAGTAAAAATAATTCTAACACAAATTGAGATTTATGATTAACAACACTACAAAAATAATTTTGATATTTTTTTTGGTATTACTACCAATAATACTGCTAGCACAAGAAGATCAATCTGCTCCAGAAAATACAACAACAAAATGGACTGAGCAAAAACATTTTAAAGTAAGTATCTCAAGCAAGCTTGACCCGATAACGATTAACACGATGCATGCATGGATTATTCATGTTGAAAATAACAAGCAACAAGATGTTTTAGAAGCGAATATAACTGTTGATGGGGGAATGCCTGAACACGACCATGGACTACCTACTCACCCACAAATTACCAAGAATTTAGGTGATGGTTGCTACTTGCTTGAAGGTATGAAATTTCATATGGGAGGTTGGTGGACAATCTCAATCGCTATTAACGATGGTAGCATTAGTGATCGTGTAACGTTTGACTTAAATTTGTAAAAACCTCAATGTCGAAAGTATCCCGAGGACTCTTAAGTTCAATTATTACCATTGGCATACTACTCGCTGCTATTTGGATTTATCATCAAACCAAACCTCTCAAAACATGGACCAAGCAAGAAATCAAACTTTTACAATCTCTGTGGATCGGTAACCTCCCTCCAGTCCCAGCCGATAGTAGCAATGCAGTTGCTGACGAACCACTTGCAGCAAAATTTGGCCATCAGCTATTTTTTGATTCAAGATTAAGTAAAAGCGGCAAGGTCTCATGTGCAACCTGTCATCAACCCGAACTTTTTTTCACAGATGGTTTAAAAATTGCAGAAGGCCATAAAGTAGGAACCCGCAATACTATGAGTGTTGTGGGAACAGTTTATAGTCCATGGTTTTTTTGGGACGGTCGCAGAGACAGTTTATGGTCACAAGCCTTAACACCATTAGAAACATCACATGAACACGCTGGCAACCGCATGCAATATGCAACGCTGATTTCACAAGACGCGGATTACCGCACAACTTATCAAGCGCTATTTGGTAATTTACCTGATTTCTCTGATAGGGCCCGCTTTCCTCAAAATGCAGGACCTACGAATCAAACGCAGTGGGATAAAGCATGGCAATCTATGCAGTCTAGCGACAGGCAAATTGTAAACACAGTCTTTGCCAATATCGGCAAATCTATTGCCGCCTATGAACGCTTACTTCTACCCAGCTCATCACGATTTGATGCCTATGTAGAAGCAATTCTAAATAGCGACTCAGCAGGAATGGAAATATTGAGTTTCAATGAGATTGCTGGATTAAAATTATTCATCGGCAAAGCGCAGTGCATTAATTGCCACAATGGGCCACTTCTCACCAATAATGAATTTCATAATACCGGAATTCTATCTTCACCAGGACAACTACCAAGCATAGGCCGTGTTGAGGGTGCGCAGAACGTAGTTAGCGATCCATTTAATTGTTTAGGAACATTTGATGACGCTGCAGCCAAGGAATGTGATGAGTTAAGATTTATAAGAACCGGCGATGAATTAATCGGTGCTCATAAAACGCCATCATTAAGAAATATTGCAGAAACTGCTCCCTATATGCATGCGGGACAACTAGATAGTCTTACAGAAGTGATCAAAAATTATAATCGTGCTCCAGCTGCAATGATTGGTCACAATGAAGTCAAACCATTAAATTTAAACATCATGGAGATGCAACAATTAGAAGCTTTTCTACACAGTCTGTCTGCACCACTTGCAACTGAACCTAAATGGCTAAAACCTCCGAATAAATGAATAAGATATTAGCTAGTTAACATCGCTATAGATCACTTCTTTTCCTGATACTTTAAAGGCAAACAATCAACAACTCTTAAATCTAGTTAAGTTTTTGTGTTTGTTGCCGATAATTCAACTACAAACCAACCATTTAAAAGCTACTTAGCAATAGCCCCCTCAGTGACACAAATACTTAAAAGCATAGCTATTTTTACTTTTCTAAGTTTGCAAGCTGCTGAATCAGCTACAACTTTAATCATCTGTGAATACGATAAGTTTGCATCAGTTCAAAAAGTCGAACCTGTCACTGAGATTTTTCAATTAACCTTTTCAGTAAATAAAGAAACTAGTGAGGCTCAAGTAATCCGTAAAAATGGAACTACTGATGTACAACTTCTACCTACCGGCGGAGGATTCACTTTTATAGAAGTTAATGAACGTGGCAATGTTCTCACCACCACAGTTGATGTGTACGGAAAATCTGCTCACAGCCGAAATACCATTCTAGATAGTGAACTTATTCCTAGTCAGTTTTATGGTACATGTGACTATAAATAGAATTCACACACTTATATATTAGAGTTTGATACTTATCCTTGATCATGTAGTTCACAAGGACTACGCAGTTCTTCTGGAACATCAGGTGGACACACTCCACATGCTTGATTACCCGGGACAGCAAAATTAATTTTACGTGGATATGGTAAATCTAAATTATTCATAATTTCTATGAATTCTTGTTTTGACTTATTGTTCCCTAAGCGTGGATTACGAATTTTCTCTTGCGCAATCGTGCTAACGAAACGACCTTCGTAATCATGAGCTGGATACACAAGTGTATCTTCAGGTAAGCAGAACAACTTATTCTGAATGCTTTCATAAAGAGTTGCTGCATCGCCTGATTGAAAATCAGTCCGCCCACAAGCTTCTATAAGCAGCGCATCACCTGTAAATACCATGTTCTGGACACCATTATCGATTAAATAAGCATAATGATGATCGGTATGTCCAGGGGTAAATAAGGGATATAATTCAATTTTACCAACACGAAAAATTTTACCTTCTTCTACGCCAATATCTTGGCAAGGAAGCTCAGCTTGCTTGGGATAGACGATTTTATTTCCTGTGAGAGCTTTGAGCTTGGTTGCACTGGTGAGATGATCTGCATGAATATGGGTTTCTACCGTGTAATCAAGTTCTAGGTCTAGCTCTTTCAACACTTCCATATCACGCTCAACGGTTTCCAATACAGGGTCGATTAATGCGACTACTCCCGTATCTTGACAGGCTATTAAATATGTATAGGTAGATGAACTAGGTTCAAACAACTGGCGAAAAATCAAAATGCCTCCCTATTTAAGCGATGTGTCGTTACTTATGGGCGATGGGTTTATCAGTAAATAAATAGTCTTTTAGTTCTTTGTCAAATGCAGGATCTTTACGTCTAATCCACTCTAAAACCATCGCTGCATGCTCTTTTTCTTCATCTCGATTATGTGCAAGAATAGCTTTTAAATCTGAATCACTACACGCATCGACACGCTGATTGTACCAATCAACTGCTTCAAGCTCTTCCATTAAAGAAGTAATTGCACGATGCATATCTCGTGTTGCACTGGAGAGCTCATCAATAGATTCATGGTAACCTTCATTTGCCATGTTAGACTCCTTATTGCGTAAACTTGTTTGTTATAGAAATATTGCTAGCTAGTGAAAAACATTTAACACTAACAGACTTAAATCATACATGTATAAATTAGATATATATTTGAGATTATCGCAACACAGATTATTATTATAAAGAACTGTATTTGATTTTTACCAACAAACCTATAAACATATGAAGTACGAAGTCATCGATGCCATTGTATATCCAGATGGACAATTAGACATATTATCAAAAGTTGAAGTCAGTAGACTTTTAGACACCAGCCAAGGCGGGCTATATGATTTATTTAGAAATTGTTCACTTGCAGTTCTCAATTGTGGCACCCCACTTGATGATGGCAGAGAACTATTAGAACGGTATAAGTCCTTTGATATCTCTATCATTCAAGAAGAAAAGGGAATTAGCCTTAAACTAACCAATGCACCTGCAAGTGCCTTTGTAGACGATCAAATCATCAAGGGCATTGGTGAGCATCTATTTGCTGTATTGCGAGACATAATTTATGTAGATGATGAAATTTATAACAATCCTAAACTTAATTTAGAAACATCAGAAGGAATCACAGATGCTGTATTTCATATTCTTCGCAATGCTGATGTTCTACAATCCATAACTAAACCGGATTTAGTCGTATGTTGGGGTGGACATTCCATTACCCGAGATGAGTACGATTATTCTAAAGAAGTAGGTTATCAACTAGGTTTGCGTGGCTACAACATCTGTACTGGTTGCGGACCCGGTGCTATGAAAGGGCCTATGAAAGGGGCAGCAGTCGGTCAAGCAAAACAACGAATTCAAAACTCTCATTATCTAGGCATTACCGAGCCGGGCATAATCGCAGCGGAACCTCCGAACCCCATTGTAAATAATCTTGTCATTCTACCTGATATTGAAAAACGACTTGAAGCCTTTGTCCGTATTGGACATGCAATGATTGTGTTTCCTGGTGGAGTAGGTACTGCAGAAGAAATTTTTTATACCCTGGGTGTGCTATTACACCCCAATAACAAAAATATACCTTTCCCCTTAATCTTTACTGGCCCTGAAAGCTCAAGCAGTTATTTTGATGAAATTGACTCTTTTATTGTCAATACACTTGGGAAATCAGTTCAAAACTTTTATAAGATTATTATTAATGATCCAATTTCGGTAGCAAAAGAAATTCAACTAGGCATCGAGAAAGTAAGAAAATACAGAGAAGAAAAAAATGATGCCTATTATTTTAACTGGACATTAAATATAGGACCGAAATTTCAAAAACCGTTTGATCCTACACATGAAAATATGTATTCGCTTGAATTACATAAAAATCAAGAACGCTTTTCACTGGCGGCAAATATTCGTGACGCCTTATCTGGAATTGTTTCTGGAAATGTAAAAGAACAAGGCATTCGATCAGTTGAAGAGAACGGGCCTTTAAAACTCAAAGGAGATAAGGCTGTAATAAACCCAATGTTATCTCTGCTACATTCTTTTGAGAAAATGCAACGTATGAAAATCCCCGGTAGTAGTTATAAGCCCTGTTATGAATTAATTTCCAAAAATTAAAATTAAATAATAATTAAAGTAGTTTACCAATGCTCCCATATTTCCCAATAGGTAGTACCATCTTTAACAAACTTTCTGATGCCAGCTTTACGTTTATGCTCTAGTGCCTTTTTATATGCTTTACCTTCAGCCGAAGAACCTTCTGCTTCTTGGCGAGTTTGAAAGTAAGTCACAAAGTGCCAACCTTTCCTATTCAATATGCCAGTATCAAGCCCATCGAGTTTTTCCACCTGATCCGGTTCTTCACTCATCTAAATTGCCCCGAAATTATTGTTTGAAATAAAGCGTCAAATATTTGACATTGCGAATTAAGCGCATTAGCAGTAATAATATACGCCATGTTTCATGTTTGCCACTATAAAAACCAACGTCTTATACCTTCTGTACACAAAAATCACCCTCGTGATTACTACGCCACTTTTTGCATTGATAATGGCAAAACAACAAGGTGCTTTACTATACGCCCCAATTTCAAAACCGAGGGACAAGCCAGAGAAGCTGCTTATAAAGTGGGTCGTGCGAAAATAGACTCAATCCTAGAAGAAAATAAATGGGATCATCTGTCCAAAAAATTCCAACGGCTTATGCAACCCAAAAAAGGAGAAAAACGAAAAGCCGAGACAGTTTATATAGATTAACAAAACCAGTTTGCTATTTATCCAGCAGTACAATACTTATCTAGCCACTGATAGAATCAACTCTAACTACTAATAATTTAAATACCAAGTGCTTTTAGTTATTTAATTAACTATTTAAGCAGTGCACTTAGTGTATGCATTAAATTAAGTAACTGTTCTTCAACAAAAGGATTATAATCCATACAGCAACTGCTAGGCGCTCCGTCTTTTTCTGTTTACACACTGACTTTGACATGACTATTGTCATTGGAATGTACGCAATATCTCTATTAAACATATAAGATTGAATAACGACAAATAGCACTTGGGTTAAAGTGGCATTTGTTCTCATTAATGATTAGTGATAAACAAGCTAAAGCAAATTATTCCTTTATAAATTTCTAATACGTATCTCAGAAAGTTTCATATAACTGGTAGTTTTCTATATTTATTAAACTGATTCATATCATAGTTCATAGTTAAGATCTATCATTGAAGTTATTAATTTATACAGCTATATTATTGGCCATCAATATGTCTATTGTTGGTTACTGTTAAAAATTAAAGTTTTGTTGAATTAGGGTTGGAGTTAAAGTGAAAAAATATCCTGTCATGGAATACAAGGGCTTTAAATTTCAGCCTATTGTAATGGCTACAGAGACAGAGGTTGATAGTCCAGGCACTTGGTATGAATACACCATCAAGGGTTGGCGCGGCAGGAGAAGCTGCGTAATTAGAGGACAGAGCTTATTCCGAGACCCTGATAAGGCCGCTCAAGCCGCGATTGAATTTAGTGAAAGCAAAATCGATGAACATTTATCAAAATTTTACAGTTCACTTTTTTACAGGTTTATTTGCACAATAGGCTACTGTCCGGCATCTAAATATTAATTATTGTTAATTTTTCCGAGAAAAAATTGGCTGCGTATTGAGCCACTACAGAATATCTTTACTATCCAACTTTGCATAAATTTAGATTTCACACATCAGACAGCACAAATAATCAGTGAGTTAATATTAACTAATCTACTTCTTTGTATTCTATTAACGGTAACTCACTAACGAAAACTTAACAAAAGCTAGATAATACCTTAACAATAATAGCGTACTTTCAGATTTCTAGATGTGGTTCAATTTTACTAGCTCGATTTTGAGGGATAATATTAAAAAGCGACCTTTTTGCAAAAAGGAATGAGATGAGGGAATTAAAAATAGCTGATTTAATTGTGGTTGGTTTATTCGTTATCGGAACCATCGTAGCATTTACTCAATCTACTAATTCAGAAACAACAGCTGAAAACAATATCGCTGAAACTCCAACACTTCAAGATGAAGTGATTGAGCCCGCAAGCTAGTAAGCACGACTCTCTTATATGAGTAATTACTAAGTTTCGTAGTACCCTACATTAATTTTTTCATAGCTTCAGACAGAGAAACTACTCTCTTTTTACTGCAAAAGCCAAGCAACAAGCATTCGGATTTGTGCGTCATCTAGGCGCTTTTCAAAAGCTGGCATAACACCATTGCGTCCGTCCGCAATAGTTTGGCGTAAAGCAGCATCGGAATTACCATACAACCAGACGTCATCGCTAAGTCTTGGGGCACCCAGTGCGACATTGCCCTCACCTTCCATACCATGACAAGCCACACAGTTTTGTTGGAACAGCTTACCTCCTGCAGTAGTGGCGGTAGCGGCATCACCTGAAGCAAGTGTTTTAATGAAATTGATAAGCTGCGTTACTCCTTCTTCCCCAATAATATTTTGCCAGCCAATCATCGCTGCCTTACGTCCATGCTTTATAGTCTGCATGATTTCGGATTCACTGCCGCCCCACTGCCAATCAGCATCATGTAAATTAGGAAATGCGTCGGCCTGCCCTTCGCCATTTGGTCCATGGCAAACCGCACAATTTTGAATAAAAATACGTTGTGCCGTATTCATAATAGTCGTATCGTTTTGCAGCTCTGTAATGGAGCGCTGTACAATGTTGCTGCGCATTTGCGCAAACTTTTCATCATAATGTATGAGACTTTGATCAAGCCTCCCACCTTGCGACCACTTTAGCATTCCGCTGAACGACCCAAGACCTGGATATAACATCAAATACACAACTGAAACCACTAGTGCAATTAAAATCATCCAAAACCACCACATCGGCGCAGGGTATGACCCTTCACTGAGTGTTTCGTCCCAAATCGGTGACTTAGACTCTTCGTACTTATTTGCTGAAAAATAAATGCTGAAAATTAACCATAACAAGCCTAACAAACTGGTGATTGTTATAGCAACAATCCATCCTCCCCAAAAATCTGTCGGCATATCAGCCATCGCGATACTCGTCTTCTAACGGAATACGTTCCGCTTTTTTTAAAGAATCATTCGAAGATTTCATCGAAACCCAAATGACAACTCCGATCATGAATGCCATTACCAACATATCGCCAGCAAAAATAAAATAAGTCATCACTATTCTCCCAGCGAATATGCAGTACCAAGAACTTGTAGGTAGGCAATTAGGGCATCCAATTCAGACTTTTCCTCCAGCGTTGATTCTGCGGTTTCAATGTCTGTGTCGGAATAAGGATGCCCAAGCCTTTGTAAGGCACTGAGTTTATTGACAATATCGCGATCTTCATTGGCCGGTCGTTGAGCCAGCCATGGGTAGGCCGGCATGATGGAGTTAGGGACCACATCACGAGGATTGAGCAAATGGATGCGGTGCCAATCATCTGAATACTTGCCACCAACACGATGTAAATCAGGTCCGGTACGTTTTGAACCCCATAAAAAAGGTCGGTCATAAACAAATTCGCCGGCACGAGAAAAAGTGCCATAACGCTGTATCTCGGCCACTAGAGGACGAATTTGTTGTGAATGACAAGTGCTACAGGCTTCGCGAATGTAGATATCACGACCGACTAATTCTAGTGGCTTGTAAACTTGCACATTATTAGTTGGTGTAACAAGCGATTCTTGAAACAAACTTGGAAGCACTTGCACAAGTCCACCAATCGCTGACACAAACAAAATACCAAAAATGAGTAGACCAACATTTTTTCCCAATAGTTGATGTAATCTAAAGGCGCTCATGCGACAGCCTCCGATACTATCGGTGGTCTAACCGCAATCGTGCGACGACCTATTATTGTATTTATAAAATTATAGGCCATTAGCAAAGTGCCAAATAAAAATAGAAGTCCTGCAACAAAACGAAGTAAATAATAAGGACCCATTGCAGCCATGATTTCTGTAAAGCTATAACGAAGTTCGCCTAGTTCATCTAAACTAAGCCATAAAACCCCTTGCGAGATTCCAGCACCCCACATAGCTACTATGTAAAGCATCGTGCCTGCAAGCGCTAACCAAAAATGGAGATTTGCCAAGCGCACACTATACAGTTCAGCACCAACAAGCCTGGGCACAAGAAAATAGAAGGTTCCATAGGTTATGAGTGCATTCCAACCTAGTGCACCAGAATGCACATGCCCGATGGTCCATTCTGTGAAATGACTAATGACATTAACGCTTTTGATTGCAAGCATCGGCCCTTCGAATGTAGCGAGTCCATAAAAAGCCAGTGCAAGTACAATGAATTTCAGTGCGGGGTCCGAACGAAGTTTTTGCCATGCTGTACTAACCGTCATGATTCCGTTAATCATCGATGCCCAGGATGGCGCAAGTAGTACCAGACTCATGACCATACCTAAATTTTGCACCCATTCTGGAACGGCGTTGTAATGCAAGTGATGCGGTCCAGCCCAGATGTAGCTATAGGTAAACGCCCAAAATGCAACAATCGAAAGTTTATAACTCCAAATTGGTCGTTCGGCCTGCTTGGGTAGAAAGTAATACATCATTCCAAGAAAGCCACCTGTCAATAAAAAACCTACAGCATTATGACCGTACCACCATTGTACGATTGCATCCTGTGCACCGGCATATAAAGAATATGACTTGGTCAAGGTAACCGGTATAGCGAGGTTATTGACGATATGCAGCATCGCTATAACGATAATTAAACCACCATAAAACCAATTCGATATGTAAATCTCTTTTATCCGCCGCTTGGCAATCGTGCCAAAGAACACAATTGCAAAACACACCCAAACCAGCGTTATAGCAATATCAAATGGCCATTCAAGTTCCGCATATTCTTTTGAACTATTAAAACCAGCGAGTAGAGATAGTCCACCTAACAGTATGGCAATTTGCCAAGCCCAACAGGTAAACCAGGCAAGATTCGTTGCATAAAGACGTACATGGCTAGTGCGCTGTACACTGTAATATGCCGTTCCCATGAGTGCTGAAACACCAAAGCCAAAGATCACCACATTTGTGTGAAAGGTTCGCAATCTACCAAACGATAACCACGACTGCTCAAAGCTCAACCCTGGCCAAACAAGTTCCGCAGCGACATACACTCCAGCCAACATACCAATTAATGCCCAAAAAATTGAAAACATTACTAAGATTGTAACAATGCGATCACTGTAGATTTCAACGGATAAATTTTTAGCGGGATCAGACACCGTTAAACCCCCATTGAAGGACCAATTCCATTGATCCAGAAAAATACGGTGATGCCTAGTAGACTAACGAGTGCAACTAGCAAATAACCAATCAATGACGAAGCCATCAACATGCCACGTTCAGGTGTAGTGTGTAAGACGATTGGCAAACCACGGTAAAGTAAGTACATACTCCAGATAAGTGCTGGTATCAGTACAAGAATATTGATAAAAACATCTGGATATAGATGAATAATACTGCCCACTGCTAACGGGGCACCCACAACTGTGATCATGGCAAAATGAATACCAAGCGAATGTCTTGCGCCATAGGTGCTTGCCATCCATTGCGACACGATTGCGGTACTAATAAATCCAAATAATAGTGCACAAAAGTAAGCGAGGCTAATTCCGAATAATAGTTCTTTTTGTAAAAGCAGAGGCTCAACCGTACCCAAACGCCATCCAAATTTCGATGTGCCTAGAAAAGCAAATAGTGGTGGTAAAATCCCAAACCAAAGAGCGACTTTAAAAAATACCGATGTGGGTGATGGTTTTAATTCAGACAATTGTTGAAATACAACATTCGGCTGAAACAGCAACCGAATCATCAATAATGGTGAAAATGATTGTGGCATAGTAGTTAGGATTTATAGTCAGTAATTTCGTATTTAATATTTTTACCTAAATAACTATTAATAACCGCTATGCTTACGTTGAAAAGTCGTGTGGTTTATTTTTTATAAGAAAACATAAAATATACTAAGTATTTTTATATATTATTGATCCAGGACAAATAATGATTAATTACTATGAACATCTGGATTTACAACACGAGTTGCTATTAAGCAAAAAAAAAACCGCAGTTGAAATAACTGCGGTTTAATAAGTACTAGAAGAAACTTATATTATTACAAAAATGTAATATTTATATTTTCCAGTGAAAGGCTTCTTCCCCGGAAATCGCAAAAAACATCCAGACATCAATAAGCAACACAATTAAGAAAATAATTGACGTTCCCAGTGCCCAGAATGGGTTAAAGTGATGATCACCAACACCTATTGCATACAGTATAAAGCCCACCACACCTGTAAACGCGGCAATGGCTAGCAAAGCAAGTTGAACTTTAGACATTACGAATACCTCGCATATTAAACAATTATTAATCTGGTTTTTCGCACAATGGCATGTCATACCACCCTGCGTTGTAATTCATACGAGCAGCGATCTTACGTTCGCCTTCGCTGGCTCTATTCTCATCCCAGTCTGCAAGACGAGGTTTAATGAATTTTTCCCAAAGCGGTGGTACCAGTAACAATGCAAGCATCGCATAGTAGCCATAGCCCGTATCAGGAGCACCACAATCTTCTAACTCCCAGAAATGAGTTTCACCGCGGTCATGGTGGTCGGCCTGACGACCGATTTCAATGAAACCCCATTGGGTAAAGGGTGACTCGCCTACATCCCAAGAATGATGGTAATCAATCGGCTGACCTTTTTCTCGAATCAAACCATAGTGCTCTAAGTAATTAAGCACTTCTAATTCAAATGCTGAAATCACCCAGCTACCTACCATGACTCCTAAACCGATCCAACCAGCTGCAAACCAAAACATGAAAATGGTTGGAAGACTCATGGCATAACCGCGTATCCAACGATTTTGCCAAGAGATAAATGGCACACCTAACCTCGCCAGGCGTTGTTTCTCCATCACATATAAAAATCTGGATTGGCCAAAGTGAGAAAGCAGATAATGCTTATAAATGCTGCGACCTCTTGGTGAAGTAGCCGGATCATCTTCACAGCCTAATTCCAAGTGATGGTTGTAGACATGGGCATAGCAAAAATGTGCAATACCGCTTAGCGCCATCATCCAGCGTGCCAGTACAAAGGTAGGCCCTTTGGTATGGGCAAGCTCGTGCCCAAACATGATACCTAGCCCCATATAGATGCCTGCGGACACCGTAGCTCCATACATTTGCCAGCCGGTGACACCATGATGAATATCTATTCCGAGTATTTGATTAGGTCCAAAAGAATTGCCGGTGGCAAACTCATATACACGCCACACCAGCGCGAGTTGCAGCATGACAAACACCGGATACTGTGCCCACATCATTACCTTTAATAACTTGTCGATTCCATATAGATCACCATTGGCATCTCGGCCTGCAGGCTCCGCATGAATGGACTTAGCCGCACTGGTGGCCCAGTCGACAATCACAGACAAGATTAAAAGAACCACTCCTGTCCACACCCATGGACCGCCAATTACAAGGCCTACCATGGTTAGGAAAATTAGAGCAGGTGTTTCGAAATATCGAAGATTTACTAAAAATTTATGCATCGTTAACTTCTCCCTACTACTTAAGTAAATTATAGCTTTGTTTAAACCTCATTATTATTTATTTTATTTAAAAATCACTAATTCGTATATGCTTAAGACGCCCTTGTAAGGTTTCTTCTGCACTAGGCAGCATGTCGTAAGCAACAATATCCTGGCCACACTGGCTTTTTCTGGATTTAATTCGATTAAACCAGCTTTTGATATTCTTTCTTTCATCAATTAATGCACCACAGCCGGCAACCTCGCAAAGATGGCAATACGCCGTCCAATGAAGATCTGCCCAGGTGTACTTGTCACACACAATGTATTTATTACTTTCTAATTGCTTGTCCAAAGCATCAAAAAATACCTTAAGGTCTTCACCACAGGCATTAATCACTTCCATATCAGGTGAATAAGATGGATCGTCTATTTTCTTTTTAATGGCTTCGTCAGCAATACGGTTTACACACGGTGCAACATTCGTGACCGCGATATCAACCCAATAATTTTGCATAGCTGCCAACGCAGCATTACGTGGTGTCAACGCATATCCCAATCCTCTCGCATCGGCAAAGGCAGTAATGGCATCACCACCACAAGTTACGAAATCTAACTCTTTTACACAAGGCGTGATAGAAAATGGAGAAATTTCTGCAATTAAATCATCCTGATTATCAACTGCATCGGTAACCATACTATAGCAATCCATTTCCATACCTTGTTCCGCCGCCGTGATAATACATTTGAGGGTATCTGCATCAGATGGACAACCGACCAGTTCAAGCACATATTGTGTTTTTTTCAAGTCACCTGCTAGTCCATAACGTGACTCATCGGTACTTTCAGTTTTTTCACATCCAGCTTTTTCAGCCATTAATTCGAATATATCTGACATAACTATTTCCTGTTTTAATTTTTTATATATCTAGAAAACCTTATGCGGCCACTTTTTCAGCTTTGGTATCATAACCAGGAATTTCGGTTTTCATTTTAGTCAACCATTTACTGATATTTCCATACTTACTAAGCATGTCACCGTGACCCTCTTCTTCTAAGACCTTACACACAGCAGACCAATGAATATCAGCAAGAGAAAACTCACCTACAATATAATTTTTATCCACAAGATTATTATCAAGACTTTCTAGAACGGCTGTCGCCTGATCTACATTACTAGCGAGATCACCCATAATTGACTCACATTTAGTTCGAAGCACTTGAGTCCAGTATTGTTGCATTGCCAATACTCTTGCTTTTCTCGGATGGATGGAGGGAGTTTGTCCTTTGATATTTAAATACGTTAATACTGCGCTAGCGCCACATACGGTAAAATCGCCATCCTCAATACAGGGATAACGTTCAAGACCCGACATCTTCATTGACGCCGACATCTTATCCTCAAGAACAGAGGATTCGCCCCATTCAATCTCGACAGGCAGTTTTCTGTATGACGCTAAAAAGATACATTTATAGGAGCCAGCATCACCAGATTTACAGATAAGTTTCAGTTTGTCGCCAGCTTTTTTTTGTTTTGAACCAAATAAACCCATAATAGAAATCTCCAAATATTAATTGCTATGGCATTACTTAAGTATAGACGAGGTCGAAATCTAGCCCCTACCAAAAAACAACACCCAAAATAAGGGATATAACCCCTCTATCTGTTATAAATGCTAGTCCTTTAACAAAATTATGTAAAATAGAATACTAATATCTCCCGTATAAAGTCCTGACTTAAGTCAGCAAAAAATTAGGCTAATTATTTTCTGTAACAGAAGTCAGTTTCATTTATACTGATCTGGGGCAGGAAAGATTGATTTTTTGCTTGCATTAAAAATTCAAGCATCAATCCAGGTACACAAGTTACTTAAAAGATGGGCATTACCAAATATGGAAGTTAACAAATATCTATAGCGCAATGACTACTCTTACCAAACAAAAAATAATCCTCAAACCATTGAAGGCTTCCTGCCAAAACTGCTCCTTGGTTGAACTATGCCTACCTAGAGGCTTAAGCAATAGCGATTTAAGCACTTTAGATGATGTTATTCAGCAACGTCGATTAGCGCATAAGGGTGAAGTAATTTTTAGCCAAGGCGAAAAATCCGGTTGTATCTTTGCGGTAAGATCCGGTTCTGTAAAAACCTACACAACTGCAAAAAACGGTGAAGAACAAATTTTAGGCTTTCATCTTCCTGGGGAGCTACTTGGCTTGGACGGTTTAGATAATCAAATACACAGCTGTTCGGCAGTGGCTCTGGATACCGCCACCATATGTGAAATGCCGGTAATTGATCTAAGTATTCTATGTGTAAAAATGCCTGGGTTACAACAGCGACTCCTCAGCTTGATTAGCAACGAGATTACTAAAGACCATACCATGCTATTGTTACTAGCAAGACGTAACGCCGAACAGAAACTAGCAACGTTTTTCATTGACATATCTGGCAGACTAAAGGAACGCGGTTATTCAGCCGATGAATTTGATTTAACAATGAGCCGATACGATATTGGAAACTATTTAGGACTAGCGGATGAAACAGTAAGCAGATTGATATCAAAATTTAGAGAAAATAATATTATCAATGCGGACAGAAAAAAAATATCAATTCTTGATCACTATTCACTGTACCAAATTGCTGAGGGTGATTATAGTCTCAATTAATTTTTTAGTTAACCAAACCAAATGCTACTGTGAAAAATCGGGGCATGATCACAGCGCTGAAATAATTACTTTAGCGCCTTTATTTTTTACATTTTTATATTAAAAACAGACATCTAATTAAGTGCTTACAAATAAAAATTAGTTTCAATTTTTAGTATTTGCGCTTAAAATAGTATTAAGAACATACAAGTTCAAAACAAAATTTATAAACCATTTATATAATCAATAAACTCAAACTTAAGTACAATTATGGATCAATCTCTATACGAAAAAATTGGTGGCGAAGAGACTGTTACAAAAGCAGCAAACTTTTTATATGTAAATATATTACATGATGATCGAATAAAAGATTTCTTTGATGATGTCGATATTGATAAACAAAAACGTAAAATGACAGCTTTTTTAACCTATATCTTTGGGGGACCATCACTTTATCTCGGTAAAGATATGCGCAGAGCACATAAAGACGCTGTTGAACACGGCTTAAGCGATGAGCATGTGGACGCAATGATGGAATGCGTTCATACGACCTTGAATGAAATTGGCATTGAAAAAGACTTAGTAATTGAAGTTATTAATAAAATAGAACAACATCGGGATGACGTACTTAACAAGTGAACTATAGTTCATAGTAATCCGACGTACTACAAATGAGTTAGTTTTTTTGTAAATTATAATTATTCTATTTTTTACGTTTTTTAGTAAGACTTTAAACTAAATATCTCTTGCTCAACCAGTATTATAGATACCACTATTTAAGCAACTGATAGGTACATATTCATTACCTGTTAGCATTTTTTTTTGATCACTATCGAAATTCTTCTTATAGTTTAATTTACTTCTCTTGATCTAAATCAAATTTTAGTACGTTAAATTTAATACTCTAAATTCAGGATTTTATTTTGATCGAGTATTTAATGCGTGTACTGATTTTTATTATTACAGCTACTTTGGCGAACATATCTTATGCAAATGAGATTAACACTTTAAGCGAAATAGATGATCTCGTAATCGAAGGCGGAAAAGAGTTTCAACAAAGATGCGCCATTTGCCATGGAGAAAATGGCAAAGGCGATGGACCATATTCTTTTGCCTTAGTGTTTAAACCAGCTGACTTAACCAAATTATTAATTGAAAATGATGGTTACTTCCCTTTTTTAGAAACCTATTTAATTATCGATGGACGGGATATGTTAAAAACTCACGGGACCCGTTTAATGCCTATCTGGGGCGATCGATATAGTGAGGAAACCTGGTCAACTGTGAGCCCAGAGTATGGAAAAACTTTAGTCAGAGGCCGTATTTTCGAATTACTTTTGTACCTATATTCTATTCAAGAACTTTCTTTATAATCTTTTTTTATCTTAATAAACACTAGTGGTTAAGATAAGCTTCTATGTATTTGGTAGAGCTTAATTTTCATTATCAAGTATAGTTTTTACACGCTCAATAAAGTCTCTTTCTATAATTGGGCGTTCAACAAAATCTGTGGCTCCTGCTTGAATTGCTTTGACTGCTGTGTTCACACTATTATTTCCATCTGCTAGAACTACTACAGGTGTTGAAAGGCCATGTTCACGCATTTGTTTAATCAAAGTAATACCATCTGAGTCATCAATTTTAATTTCTGTAATTAAACACGCAGGCGCTTCTGAAATCGGTTCGTTTATAAAGTCCTGAGCATTTTTAAAAGTCTTAACTTCTGTCGGCAATTTACTCAATATCTCTACAAGTTGCTTACGTATATCATCATTGCTAACGATTAAATGAATTGGCTTATTTTTAGTTAACTTCCAAATCATTGATTTATTAAATTACTCCTTTAGACTCGTCAAGCGATGGAGCGGCCTTTAATGATGGTGACACGGTTCGAGGCACTGAGATAATGACCTCGATCAATTTTCAGATCACCAATTGGCTGCCAACCTCAAAATCATGTGAATAATGGCGCCTAAGAGCTGAACAAAAATATGATATGAGTTGTGGAGATTTTCAACTGTGAGCACCCAGCATTATTTTGACTAGTTCAGCTACAGATTTTGCACCAAGTTTTTCCATAGCATGAGAGCGATGAATTTCTACTGTGCGATTGCTAATATCAAGCTCACGAGCAATAGTCTTATTTACTTTTCCCTCTAGCACTTTATCAACAACTTCACGCTCTCGTGTAGTTAATGAATTTACACGTTCTTGTAAAGTATGTTGAGCTTTAAGTTGTTTTCGATTTGAATTATCTTGCTCAAGTGCTTTTGTTATGCAATCTAATAGTTCTTGATCTCGAAATGGTTTCTGCAAAAACTCATGGGCACCATCTTTCATTGCTTGCACAGCCATAGTTATGTCACCATGGCCAGTCATGATTATTAATGGTTGAGTTACACCTAGTTCGTTTAATCTATGTTGCAACTCTATGCCACTCATGCCTGGCATACGCACATCTGCAAGCACACAGCCTGATTGCTTAGAATCAAATTCGTCTAGGAATTTACTTGCAGACTCAAATGCTTTAGCTTGCAACCCGATAGATTCAAGCAATTCAACTAAGCTGTCACGTACGTCTGCATCATCATCGACAATATATACAGTTTGTTGTTCTTCACTCATGTTCATCTAATGCGGTAGGCAAAGTAAAATGAAATGTAGTACCCTTATCTGAATTACGTGTAAACCACAAGCGTCCACCATGTGTTTGTATAATAGAGTGGCAAATGGCTAGGCCCATACCCATACCTGTTTGCTTAGTCGTATAAAAAGGATTAAACAACTGTTCTGCAGCTTCATCGCTAATACCACAGCCATAATCTCTTATCGATACTTCTATTCGATTTTCATCAGCCAATAATGCAGAACTAATCATAATTTGCTTATACTTTTCAGTTTCATTTGCCGCGGCATCCATGGCATTACGAATTAGATTTAAGATAACTTGTTGAATCTGAATAGAGTCCGCCATAGCACTAGGTAAGTTATTATCAAGTTGTAATTTTATTGTGAATTCAACTGCCTGCGTATCTGCTTGTGACATTTTTACGGCATCCTCTATTAGGTTATTAATATTAAAATAGTTATGCGGCTTAGTTTCACGCTTTACCATAGAACGCAGTCGAGAAATGACGCCCCCAGCTCGCAATGAAGCCTTAGATATCTTCTCCAGCAATTCTTGCAACTTTTGAAAATCTACTCCATCGGCACTAATCCTACGTTGTGCGGCCTGGGCATAGGAGTCAATTGCAGTGAGCGGTTGATTGATTTCATGAGCAATACCCGCAGCCATTTCACCCATCATGACCACACGATCCATATGCGCAAGTTGTTCTTGTTGGACTTTAGCCTTTTCTTCTGCTGCAATTTGTTCAGTAATATCTAAGACATGTGAAATTAGTAGCGCAGGCCGGCCATACTCATCATGTGCTAAAGTAATATTCTCGTGCACCATCGCAACATTCAAAATAACATTGATAACTTTTTTATCTTTACGGATATAACGCTTATCTAAGCTATAGCCCGAAAAATCCCCTTTAAGAAGCTTATTTAAATATTTGCTACTGATTTCTATATCATCAGGATGAGTAATATCTTTATAAGACAATTGCAATAACTCTGGTTTCGAATACCCTAAAATATCACATAAGGATGGATTTACATTTGTATAATTTCCATCTAGATCTAACACAGCAATTCCTGTGGGTGCATTTTCAAAAATTAACTTGAATTCTTCTTTTCGTAAACGCAATGATTCTTCGGCTTTTTTTCGCTGTGTAATATCTAAAATTATTGCTACAAAAGCAGGCTTAGATTCATAGTTCGAAAGCTCAAGATGTACTTCAACAGGATAGTTACTGCCATCTTTACGTTTATGCTTGGTTGTAAATATTATTTTATCTTGTTCGCCTGTTCGCAAAGGATGAATGAGTTCTTGGAATTCTTCTAATGAATATTCTGGCTTAATATCTAATGGTGTAAGCTTTATAATTTCATCTCCACTATATTGCAAATTTTCCAATGCCCCCTTATTTACACGAACAAAACGTAAAGAATTTGCATCAAAAATATAAATTTCATTAAGTAAGTTCTCTAGAATATGCTCATAACTAGAAGCTTTTTCTAAATAGTTTTTTTCTAAAGTTAGATCACGAATAAATCCAGTAAAAAATCGTTGCCCACTTTCAAAAAATTCAGCCACAGAAACCCAAATCGGAAACACACTACCATTTTTGCGCTTACCAACTAATTCACGGCCTATTCCTATAATATTGGAGTGCCCGTTTTTTAAGTAATTATCGATATAAGAATCATGTTTTTGTTGATAAGGCGATGGCATCAGCATGCTAATATTTTTGCCAATTACTTCATTGGCAGCATGAGAAAACATATTTTCTGCTGCTGGATTAAAAGATTGAATGATACCCGCAGTATCTATAGTGATAATTCCTTCAACTGCAGTGTCGATAACGGCGCGTAACCGTACTTCAGAATTTGACGGCGACTTTAATTCTGCTGAGGTGTCTTCAATGCTCTGTTGTTCCATCCTATTAAGTAGCTCGATTATTATAATTAGCTAGAAATACTTAAATTTAGTTGAAGTGCTGCTCACACAATCAAATACTAAACTAGAAAAATTTAGTTGATTCTTGCAAGTGGCATACCATCATAATCGAGCATAATAATATTTTCACATATATATTTTCCCATTTTTTTTCAACTAGTTAACTCATCTATCCCTAAATTGCTTGGTAACCATATACCAACTTATATAGGTAATTTCCGCAATCACACTACGCGTACACCCGAATATTTTATCTAGGCTGATATGTGTTTAATGGTTTTTGAATGAACATCAGGAATTAAAAAACAGGATTATTAAGTACAAACATTAATAGGCATGCCTTGGGAGAGAAGACTATGCAAACAGCAACTGGCATATCCATACAAGATACTAATTCGATACCACAAACTTTTTCAAATAATGAATGCCACAATTGTAGTCGACAGAAAATCTGCCTTGCACAGTTACTGGATGAAAACGAACTCGCCGCATTTAATACAATAGTAAAGCACTCAAAAAAACTTAATCGAGGTGATTTTCTCTATCGAGCAGGTGATGAGTTTAGTTCAATTTATACAATTCGTAGTGGCTCAATAAAGACCTTTATTGATGATGAAGAGGGTCGTGAACAAATCTTAGGCTTTTCCATTCAAGGCGATATTCTTGCGCTAGATGGTGCAAATTTAAATACCTATCCAACCTCAGCTCAAGCGCTAGAAACTACCTATGTTTGTGAAATTCCATTTGGACGCTATATGGAGCTTGCCGTACAGATCCCCGTTCTGTATCAGCAATTATTAACACAAATGAGTCATCAAATCCGTGAAGATGAAGAGCATGCATTACTACTTGGCACAAAAAGTGCTGAACAGCGTTTAGCAACATTACTAATTAATTTCTCTAATCGATATTCAAAAAAAGGATTTTCTAAAAGCGAATTCTACCTACACATGTCACGGCGAGATATTGGCAATTATTTATCAGCTGCGATGGAGACTATAAGCCGTTTATTTTCACGTTTACAAGCTAATGGGCTTATCGAAGTACGTGGCAAGTTTATAAAAATTATAGACTTAGAAGAATTACAAAAATTTACGGCATAAATTCCATACACAATTATTTAGAAATGGAAACTAAACAATGTCACAACCAAAATTTTCTATTCGTATGATAAGTATATGGCTTAATACATTTGCTCATTACACACATTAAATCGGTTGACATAGATCAATATCTTAAAATGTTCTCAAATATAGTCTAATTACATATTAGACTTTAATGCACTATAAGTTATGAACAAAATAAATTTATATTTTTTTATTACTCTCACATTATTATCTATAACTACAAATGCATATGCAGTAGAAGATGGTGACATTATAGGCAAAAAAGAATTTACTACTTACTGCGCATCCTGTCATGGCAGCAGCGGCAAAGGTGATGGACCTATTGTTCATTTTCTGAAACGCAAGCCAGCTGACTTAACACAACTCTCAAAAAATAACGGCAATTCTTTTCTTTTTGATCGCATTTATGGTGTGTTTGATGGCTCTTATGTATTTGCTAAACACGGATCAAGTGAAATGCCTATTTGGGGTTATCGTTTTATACGTGAAGCACAAAAAGAAAATGAGCCCAGTATTTCTGCGAAAGCTAAGGCCTTAGACATAATTTTATATCTACAAGTCATCCAGGAGTAATCATGAAATACACTACTCAATTAACAATTTTTGTTTGTTTGTTAATTTATTCAATGCCTACATATTCAAGCGAATCTTCGCAACAAGATCCTGTCTATGGAGGTGTAGAGTTTGAGCGCTCTTGCGCAATTTGTCACGGCTTTAATGGCAAAGGCAATGGAGTCATGTCTGACTCTTTAACAAAAAAACCTGCTGATCTTACCGTGCTGTCAAAAAATAATAATGGGCACTTCCCATTTACTAAGGTGTATCAAATAATTGAAGGCTCCCCAAGAGTTGGTGTTCACGGTAGTCGGGACATGCCAGTCTGGGGCGATCGCTATCGCAAAGAAGCTGAAAAATACGAAGCCGATGAATATCTATATTCAAGAGGTTTGATCCTTGAACTCATGGTCTATCTTATGTACATCCAAGAGGATTAATTCCATTATCAATTCAAGTAAAAAGGTTATTAACATGTCTAATTCAACTGTAAAACAAGAGTTGTTAAATAAGCAGCAAGAATTAATCGAACGCATTACAGCCATAAAAAAAGACTTTGAAAAAGGACTTGATCCTGATTTGGAAGAACAGGCACTACAGTTAGAAAACTATGAAGTTTTGCAACGATTACTTGAACAAGCGGAAACGGAGCTAGTAAAAATTGAACAACAATTACAAAAAATGAATCAAATAGCTAGCCCTAGCTAAATATCACTTTATAAATTTATGTTTTGCGTACTGCTAGTACGTCGCAAGTTGCATTATTAAGAACTGATTGAGCAGTCGAGCCAATTAATTTTTTAATTCCATGTACACCATGCGCCCCTACAACAATCAAATCAACTTTTTTCACTGTGGCCGTGGAAAGTATTGAAAATCTAGGCACACCAACTTCAGCCAAATAATTGACTTTTCCCAAACTATATTTTTTTGCTTCTTTTTCGAGAGTTTTTTCAGCATTTGTTTTAAGTTTAATCTCCTCTAAAGACCACTCTCTATTATAACTTATGGCCTCGTTCTGAGAGGCGCCCATAAGAGAAGGCACGTCACGCTCAACCACGTGAAATAAGGTAATATTTGTATCTGAGTCTTTCTGTATAGTCTCAAGTTTTTTTAATATAACATCAGTTAGCTCTGAGTAATCGACAGCAACTAATACATTCTTGTAAGGAAACATCTTTAATACTCCTCGTCACGTAACTTTTGTATTTCCTCTAGTAACTGCAGTGCAAGTGCCGTTCCCGGGATATTAATGTTTAGCTCTTTTCGAAATCTTGATGCTCGCCCAATTCGTTCATAATCGTTTTGAGTAAATAGCCATTTTTCTGGATTTTCTCCAAATGGCTCAGCAATACCCCATGACACCATTTCATTAATTACCTCTTGATTTAACTGGTACGTGTGACAGATTGCATGAGTTGTATAGACAATATTTTCGTTCACATATTACTCCCTACTCTCAGTTTCACTTGAGGCCGCGCAAATATTCAATTCTCAATATATTGATTGTGCAAAATACAATGTTGATGTATGTCAAAAGGGGATAGCATTAAAATAAATGAGCTAAGTTATGTAATTGATCGTCCTAAATTTTGCATAAAAAAACGTAAGTTAAATGCTTAAAAAACTTACAAGCTATACTTGGCAGGATAAATGATAGCTATAACGCCGAGAAAACCATTGCAGGAATGGACACTACAAGAGTTAGTAGTACTGTTAAAGCATACATCAAGTAATAAACCCTCGTGCGTCGACAACACTACTAAAAATTTTTGCTTAATTACTATTATTTGATCTTAATCAATGCTGTATAAGCCACATATCTCATAATATTTACTACTAATTATTCAATATAGTAAATGTTATGTGGAGGAATTAAGATGAAATTAGTACCTAGAGATCCTTTTTTTAACTATCTTCCTCATTTAAAAGACATTAATCGATTTTTTAACCTTGAGTTAGACGACGAGGATAGCACCATCGCCACCAGTGCTTGGACACCAGCTGTCGACATTGCGGAAAAGAATGATCATTTTCTTATTGAGGCAGATGTCCCCGGAGTTGACCCTAAAGACATTGAAGTAAGTATGGAGAACGGTGTTTTAACTCTAAAAGGTGAACGTGAAAGTGAAGTAAAAGAGGAAAAAGAAGGCTATACGCGTGTTGAACGATCACATGGCAGTTTTTACCGACGCTTTAGTCTTCCTGAATCTGCTGATCCTGAGAATATTTCTGCAAAATCCAGTAAAGGTGTATTACAAATATCAGTAGGTAAAAAAGAAACAGCCAAACCGAAAAAAATTACTGTCAAAGTTCAATAATCTCCCCCACTTCCTCGAGGTGGTTATTAGTTTTTACTAACTAATCATACGACCTTGGGGAAGTATTTTAACGCAATCCCAAAAATTTTTTGCGCACTTTATATAAGTCTATTCTGACTTATATCAATGATGCTACCAAAGTATTTTATATAGTGAATTCTAAAATATATAAACAGTCACAAATGGCTACTTTTTATGAATTAGTAGCATAAAGATTTTAGGTATATAGGAGAGGTATTATGCCCATAAAAGACATCATGGTTCTATGCGATGCAGGAGAAGCAAATGATTACCGGGTTGAAACAGTTTTATTGTTAGCTAAAGTATATGAAGCACATGTAACTGGAATTCATTTAGTCCCATACCCAGTTATACCTGTATATGGTGGAGCGTTTCCAGAGGCTATTCCATATACTTCATCCGAGCAGTTAGATAAAGCCTCTAATATCGCACAAAAACTTGAAGAAAATTTTAAGAATAAAGCAGCTGAATTAGAGATCCCCTGCGAATGGAAAATCATAGATGGAGTTGATGTACGTTATATTATTGATAATGCACGCTATACAGATCTCGTTGTGGTACCTCAAGGATATTCTAGATATGGTGAAGATAATACGCAGAAAATTGATGACTACTTATCAATACATTTAGGCCGTCCTCTTATGGTTATTCCAGATTTAAAGAAGGTTTTTAATCTTCCTCAACAAATTATCATTGCATGGAACGAGAGCCATGAAGCCGCAAGAGCAGTTCATGATGCTTTACCATTTTTACAATTTGCTGAACGTATACAAGTAGTAAGCGTTTCAGCAAGTTCGAAAGAAGAAAAAGCGTATATGATATATTGTGATGACTTACGCAAACACTTATCTCGTCATGGAATAAAGGTAGAAGTAGCATCCTTAGAAAAAACTTCCAAAGGCACCGGTGGCGTAATATTGGAAAGTGCCTTGGAATACGATGCCGATTTAATCGTAATGGGAGCATATGGACATTCACGGTTAAAAGAAATCATATTAGGAGGAACTACCAGTTACTTACTTAAACATACGACTATTCCTTTACTTCTTTCTCACTAAAGATTGCTATATTAGGCAATACTATATTTCACTATATGTAAGTATGGTGAAATCAGCTGCTTTGCTTATCATATGTCTGATACTTCGCTAGCTAGAAGGATATCGCTGCCGTTACTAACATTTTATGGCTTAGGCACCATTCTGGGTGCAGGCATTTATGTCTTAATTGGTGAAGCAACCTTGCGAGCGGGTCACTACACTCCCATTGCATTTATAGTCGCAGCATGTATTGCAGCAGTCACTGCCTATTCGTTTGCACGTCTGTCCGCACAATTTCCTAAAAGCGCCGGTGAAGCGGCCTATGCAAATGCAGCATTCAAATCCCGCTATGTTACAGTTTTAGTAGGCCTAGCAGTTGTATTAATTGGGACGGTTTCAGCAGCAACTATGATAAAAGGCTTTGCAGGTTATTTTATTGCGCTCATTCAATTACCGGAATTAATTGTAATACTGAGTTTTATTTTATTAATTACGGCTTTTTCAGTATGGGGAATCAGTCAATCTCTAATTGTTGCTACAACTATCACTATTATAGAAATTTTTGGATTGCTCTTTGTAATTTATGCAGTATTTGATTTACAAGAGTTAAAAAATTATAGCTTACCCACAGTCACATCTATTAACTCAAGTAGCACAGCCATATTCTTCGCAGCATTTATTTCATTTTATGCCTATATAGGTTTTGAAGATATTGTGAATATTGCAGAAGAAACGATTAATCCAACAAAAGTTGTTCCCTTAGCGATTAGTTTATCGCTTATTCTCTCAACTTTACTTTATGTCGTGTTTTCCATTTCCTGTACTGTTTTTGTACCTTTGTCGGTATTTACTACAAGCGATGCGCCTTTAGTATCAATTATTGAATTTAAAGGTCATGACCCAACAATTATGGCAATAATAAGCATGACAGCCATTATTAATGGAGCATTAGTGCAACTCATTATGGCATCGCGTGTTTTATATGGGATGGCTGAACAAAATGTTTTTATACGTGTTTTTAAAACAGTAAACAAAAAAACACGAACTCCAATAGTAGCTACCGTTACAGTAGCTTTATTGATGATTATTTTATCCACTAGCTTTGATTTAGTAACCCTAGCTGAAATTACTAGTGCAATTACTTTAATTGTCTTTATGATAGTTCAGGCTTCACTGTTATTTTTATCTATGCAAAAATCCAGCAAAAAAAGATTAGATATAATACTTCCGGTGATAGGAATTGGATTGAATATAACACTGCTTTTTTTTGGTTTTTTTAAAAAATAACAGGCGTTGACAAGAATATCTAGTATCTTTATTTTTTTGTATAAGTATTAAGTTTATTTGTAACTTCTCAAATATATTACCCAATACACTAAAGCCACAAATAAACTGCCACCGACTATATTACCTAGAGTAACAGGGACTAAATTACTTAAAAATTCTATTACGCCAATCCCGCCATTACTTACTAGCATACCTAAAGGAATAAAATACATATTTGCTACAGAGTGCTCAAAACCAAGTGCTACAAAGGCAGAGATTGGAAACACAATTGCTAGGATTTTGCTTACTACAGAATGGGCTGCAAAACATAACCAAATTGCAAGACAAACAAGAGCATTACATAAAATACCCCTAATGAATGCTTGCAGTGGATCTAGATTAATTTTATCAAGGGCAATATTAAAAGCGGTTTCTGCTACTGCACCCTCTCCAAGTGAAAGTGCACCAGACCAAAACATTAACAGTGCCGCACCCACTGCACCAATTAAATTAGCAATATAAACCAGCCCCCAGTTCCGCAACAATTGAAAGGTAGATACTTTGCGGTCTGCCCATGCCATCACTATGAGGTTGTTGCCAGTGAAGAGTTCTGCTCCTCCCACCACGACCAATATCAACCCTAATGAAAATGCCGCACCCCCCAGCAGACGTGACGGACCTAATCCCATATTGTGATCTGTCATAACTAAGGTAAAAAACATTGCGCCAAATGCAATGAACGCCCCTGCAAGCAGCCCTAGCGTCAGCGTTGGAATAGTCGGTAGAGCGGCTTTTTGCACACCTACATTTTCAACTAATTCAGCAATTTGATCTGGCTTGTAAGCATCAAAATTCTGTTCTAACAAAACACACCTCTACTTTTTCCTCTTTAGCCACACAAAACAAATACATCGGCATCGAGATGAACTGCTGCGCATATTATGCTTAAGGCTAATGATGTTAAAGTAGCTATACATTGATAAGTATCAAATGAAAATTAGGTTTGTATATATTTGCTTGGTTATTGTGGGCATTTGTTAACCAATTAACCCATGCATTCTAGTATCAATAGCTTTGACTAGTTCATTTATCTTCACTTCTTCTTCGGTATTAATAATCATCGTATATTCTTGCTCTTCTTCAATCAATGGTTTGTGTGTGTTGAGTTGATAATTTAACACCTCTAAATCCGCTTCGGATGGCTCTTGTCTATGTTTCGCTCTTACCAATAGACGTTGTCTTAATACTTCTTCTGTTGCTTGAAATTCTAAAATAATAAATGGCACTTTTAGATCTGATGCAAGTATATAAAACTCATGGCGTTGTGCTTGATTTAGAAAACAAGCATCTACAATGACTGTATAGCCTACACTTAAAATTAATCTTGAAAGTTCTTCAAGTCTCTTATATGTCTTCTTAGAAGATTGCGAAGAATAAATCCCTGCATTTACTTTCGATTGTGTATCTTGAGTTTGCTCAAAACCATATAGCCTTTTACGTTCCACATCAGATCGTATACGTATTGCAGCTAACGATTCTAATAGTGGTTGGGTGTAGGTAGATTTTCCAGAGCCAGATAAGCCATGGGTAATGATAAGCGCTATTTTTTGATTCGATATATATCTTGAAGCTAAGTCGATATAAGATCTAAACTCTTTTTGTATATTTTTTTTATCAGTCTGTGAAAGGTGTTTCTGTGCGATACGCAATAAAGCTACTTTAGCTCTTACCATTGCACGATAGACTAAATAATATTTATATATATTCAGTCCAGCATAATCACCAGTATATTGTAAATATAAATTTATGAATCGATTAGAAAATTCAGAATGCCCGCGATCACTTAAGTCCATTGTCACAAAAGCAACTTCGCTTATTACATCGATCCAACGTAAGTGCTTGTTAAAGTCTATACCATCAAAAATAGTAACCTTATCTTCAATCAACACCATGTTGCCTAGGTGCATATCGCCATGACATTCTCGTATAAAACCACTTGCTCTTCTTTGTTGTAATTTTGTATATCTATTATGAAATTCTTTTTCTGCCCACGTATTAATATCTTTTAAGACTTCGAAATCACCATGATTTACCAGATTTGCTTCAATCTGCGTAAAATTATCGGTTACCCAATGATAAATGTCTTCAGGAGTGCCTAGCTCTTCATTCACAGGCACGTTTTCTATACGCATATGAAAATCAGCAATTTCTCTGGCTATGTAATCGATAATTTGTTGAGTCAATTGGTTGTGTGCTGACAAATAACTCAATAAAGAGTGCTGTGGAAATTGGCGCATCTTGACGGCATATTCAATTACATCGCCTGATTGTTGAAAACTTGGATTTAAGTCACTGCCTGTAATAGAAACTACACCTATGTACAATTTTGGCGCCAATCTAGTATTCAAACGAATTTCTTCGTGACAATAAAATTTTCTTTTTTCAAGTGTCGAAAAATCGATAAAACTAAACTTAATCGGCTTCTTTATTTTGTAGACATAGGTACCAGTGAGCAAAACCCATGATATATGAGTTTCTATTACCGTAATGCCTTTCACTTTATGCTTATAAATTGAAGAATCACAAAGCGAGGCAATTAGTTGATCACTTTTACTTTTCATAAGAACTCAAAAAAATGAAAATCAGCGCGTATTATTATTATTGATTTATCCGCACTTATTTAACGCTTGTTCTATAAAGCACAATTTCTTTGAAGCGGCCAATTCAAGCAATGATAAATGTTTAAGATGACTCAAGAAAATACACGTACCAGGTCAGCAATGTGCTTAATTAAAGATTAAAAATCAAAATTTTAGATGGCTGACGACATGCAGATTAAATCTAACTATTATTATATTGTCTTTAGATAATTAGTTAATGATTCGTTTTAGAAGACCTTGATAGGATTTTTTTACATTCTCCCCAAACAAAGGGTCCGCTACATGTGCTAGTTCGGTGTCTATTTTTTTCCAATCTTTTTCATCTAGCTTTGAATTTAGTATCGGATAAACACTAGCTTCCTCTTGATTCATGTGTTCTTTTTGAATAGAAATATATTCTTTCAAGTAAGCACATAGTTCATCACGGTCTTGTGGAACATCAGCAAGTGCACCTTGCAACATTTCTAATAACTTATTTGTGAGTTTCGGCATTTCTTCATGTTCATGGAGAAGCTCGATGATTTCCTCACGTACATCATCATAATTTGCAATAAAATATTCGAATATGACATTCTCTAATGGATGATGAATATAATCCGGATATTCTTTCATATATTTTATTGCATCAAGTATTGAGATAAGATCTGAGTGTTCGCATTCTTCTAGCAAATGATGTTGTTTCTCTAAAAAAGTTAAAAGCTTTGCAAAGTTTTTATGATCACCATGCAATTTTTCAAGTGTATTTATCATCATATTAATATCTCAGTTCTTGAACCATCATTGTCATTTCAGAGTCTACCTCCACCAAAGAAATCTTACTGAAAATTTCTTTATGCAAACCATAAAAATTTAATTATATTAGTTTAGAACGGATCACGCTTGATTATATTGATACCTATCAATCGGCAGTGTAAATCAAAGACATAACTATTATCCATAATATAAAAATAGTAACTATTGTTGTAAAAATTGACATAAAACAACACGATTTAGTCTTAAAGGTGTACACAAAGCCCCTTCATATCAGCAGAAACTTTAATCAATTACTCGTATAGGCAAGCCTAATCAATCTAAAGCCTGATATACATCAGGTTTATACGAAGCTTTTGTCTTAGACTGTTAAATACGCTTGCTAACAAGTTAGGTATTGCTACATGTTAAGTAGCGACTCACAAAAACTAGAATTACTTAAGCAAACATATCCAAAAGTTAAAGCCCATAGCCATGAAATTGGAGAAAAAACATATGCATATATGTTTGCGGAAAACTCGGAGATTAGAAAACTTTTTAAAAATACAACCCCAGAACAATCACAAAGATTGGTCGACACAATAATGTTGTACTGTGGAGAAGTAGATAATTTTAATTTAATATACGCAAAACTAGATAAGATCGCTCACATACATATTCAATACGGTATCAAAAATGAATATTACCCATTTATGAAAAAAGCATTTATACAAGCGTTACGTGATACCTTAAAAGCAGATGCAACTGAAGAATTAGTACATGTATGGGCTTATTGGTTTGATCGCTTGAGTATCGAACTCATTCACATCGAAGACTTAATAAGAGAATATCAAAACTAGCAACATATCGCTTATTAGAAAATATTAAACGCCTATATTCGAGAGCTTGACCATGATGTCGTTTAATATGCTTGTTATTCTTGGATGCTCAACCTCAAACTTCTCGATATGCCCTTGAATACTCTCCATTAATGAATTTTTATGTTGCTTATCTTCCAATCCTTGGATTTGTTGCTCGATACTAGATATCAAATGACTAAGCTCTTGGTGTACATCGCTGTTCACCTCTAAGTTTTCCAATTCACTACGTAGCTTATTAAGCTTGTGGTGCAAATCCTCCTGACTCATCATTCTTTCTTCATATAGTTAATTCGTTAAAAATTAAATCTAGATTATTACTCCATTACCATAGTTACCGTCGGACGTTTCTCAAGTGTCCATTGATGCATAGAACCATCATAGAGTTGTGTGTTTTTATACCCTAGCACTTCACTGAAAAAGAACCATCCACCAGAAGCCATATTGCCAGTGTTGCAATAGGCAATCTGATTACCATCCGACTTGATTTCCAATGCTGTTGCCAATTGTTGAGCCTGTTGCTTTGAAACTAGTTTAGTGGGTACACCACTTGTAAAGATCAACTCAGTTGGAAAGTTTCTTGCTCCAGGAATATGCCCCAAGGCGCTCACCGAAGAGCTTTTATAGGTACCCAAATATTGGCCAATTGGTCTAATGTCAACTAATTGTGCTGACTTAGTCTGCGATTCAGTTGCGACTTCTTCACTCGTTGCTAATAACTCATCACGCTGTGCCGAAGCAACCCAATTACCAGGACTAGGTTTGACTGGTTTAACACTAACTTCTCGATTTTCGATTAACCATTGCGCCAAACCACCATTTAGAATAGCAAGGTTATCGTGACCATAGTACTTTAGTTGCCAGTACAAACGAGTAGCCAACAAGATATCGCCACCACCACTTCCCTTGCTAACAATTATAATGGTACTGTCTTCATTGACCCCGGCCTTTTGTATTAGTTTTTCAAACACATCCTTTTCAGGCAGCATATTCTTAACAACGTTTTTACCAACTTTGCGATCAGCACGCACTTCTTTAAAGTTCACTAAACTGGCATTTGCAATATGTCCACCAACCCTAACTAAATGTTGTTTGCCAGTTTTCTTATCTTTAAAGAACTTAGGCTCAAAGGTAAAGCTTTGCAGGTCTCCACGCACATCAAGTATGACTACTTGTGATATATTTTCTGCTAACCAATTTGTCTCAACTAAAGGGCCTGGTACCTGTACGGCTTGAGCTGAGCTACTAATTAATACCAGGACCAGTATAGTCAATATATAATGAATAATTCTCACCCGTATCTCCTTAAAATTATCATACTTATTTATCAATTTTGTTTGAAAAGCTAAATACACATTTTGACTCATATCATTTTAGATGGTTTTATTTAATACATTAGGTCAATACATTTTCCAAATTATTCAACAGCTCAATTGATTGACTCGATAGCTCATAAATATTTTTGTTCTTGAATACATTTTTGTCAGCAGCTGATTTTTGTAACTGATTTAATTGAGCATCTCTTTCACGCAATAACTTATCTATCGTGCTACGATAAAACCATAGCATAGCCAACAACCAACGTTCAGCTAATGTTACATCATCCACAGATGGCAACTTAACTAACAACGAAACCAACTCGCTTGCACTTGCCCAAGTTTGTCCGGTAACCCAGTGATTGACCGTAAACCAACACAATGGCTGGCCCATTGAATCCATGGCAAGTGCCGTGATGTGAGACCATTTTTCCAAGTTCTGGCTTGCATTATTTAACCTTACAAATAAATGAAAATGACCATGTTCGTTATGTGCTGTGTTTGGTGCAGTATGGCAGTGATAATAGGCACGCCAATTTTCACTTGCAAAGCGCAAGTAACCATCAGGATATTTTTGATTCTCAATAATTTGCGGATCTGGCCCTAGAAGATCCAAGACTGGATTGGTTTGCATCTCTCCCATTTCCTGGATTACCCGCAAGAGTCGTAGCGCAGCATCCTTAGACATTGCCGACCATTATGTCATCCTTGGGTTTATTACAATGCAGGTCAATCCAGTCCACAGGGGTTGCTTAGACCAAAACCACAAGGTGCCATATCCTCGTCAAAATACTCTCGCTGTTCTTCTTCAATCTGTGGTTGAGCTTCAGGCAATTGATGGCGGGTATGGTCAAGTGCCACTGCAATAGTGGCAAGCCCAATTGCACCACCCATAATCCAGCGGTTTTGGCGATGTTTCATATCCTAATCGTTAGCGGTTTATCCAGTTGCAATAATGTACGCAAGTACACACCTATTATATTACCGCTGAAACCTGCTACCAACCACAACCACCCATGCAAACTACCCGAAGAGACTCCAGCAAGTAAGGCACCGATATTGCAGCCAAATGCTAAACGTGCACCATACCCTAGCAACAAACCACCAACTACTGCCGAGACAAAACCACTCCATTGCATATTACTCGTGGGTGCAAATTTACCTGCCAGTGCAGCAGCTAGAACGGCCCCTAAAATAATTCCAAAATCCATAAGCGAGGTAACATCAGCTAACACACTTTGCTCAAGCGCTTGCGCAGGGTAACCGCTACTCCAATAAGACCATGCGGAAACATCACCTCCCAGTGCTGTCCAAATTTTGGCACCCCATAACCCAAAAGCAAATGTAATGGACCAAGTGTGACCTGCAACTAATAAAGTTAGCAAACTTAAAACTGCAAGACTCAACGCACCCCACCACATTGGCCACGGCCCAAACATAAGTTGTTTGGCAACATTACCTGTCTCACTCGCAGTTAGCCTTTTTATTTCATGATTTCGACACTGTTCCATTCTACTAACCATCACATAGATCACAACTAACACCGCGAGCTGTAAAAACAAAGCTGGCGGCCATCCAAACAATTGAACAATTGAAATTTCACCAAGGTCAGGTAAGTTCAACCACCAAGGCAAATGTATAGAACCTACGAACGCGCCAACAATAAAAAAACCTAAAGTGATCAACATGCGTACGTGACCTCCACCCACAGTAAACAAAGTCCCGGACCCACAACCACCGCCAAGCTGCATACCAACACCAAACAAGAAGGCGCCAATCAATACAGAAACGCCTACCGGCGCAAGTGCCCCCTGTACAGTAAAATTTGAAAATAAACCTCCCAATACAGGGAAAAATAACAACGTGCAGAGCATAAACAATAGAAGTTGTGCACGGATACCTGCACTAAGTCGCTCTTGAATAAAATTACGCCAGGCACCGGTGAACCCAAACGAGGCATGATACAAGCTAATTCCAAGCGCAGCACCAATAAGGAATAGAATGGCTTGTTTACTGGAAAATGCATGCTGTAAAAATAATGTAATAGCTAATACTGCCAATATCGAGAGAATAGCTACCGTTATGTCCGGCTTTTTTGTTGCTGACTCAGCCTGCATAGCAAAATGAACTTTAATCTTACACTTTTTATATAGAGAAGAAACAGCAGGTCTGATCGAAATCAGACCATATCTTTAAGTACTTTCAACTTCTATAATATTATCTCAAAACAATTCGCTCATCCTCAAAACGGATTTTATGGTCTTTTCATAAACGATGATTTAGCGTCCTGCTTGAAAAATTGTAGTAAGGTTAAAAATCAACTATTAGCATTGTTCTGCTAACACCTACACAAACACCTGTATATAGGATGTTTATTTCAGCCTGTACACTCACATGTACAGCCTGAAAGGCTTATCAATGCGCACAAATCTGAACTTGATATAACCCCTCTATTATCGTTTATCAACCACTAAGCCATCATTTTTTAAAGAATCTCCTAATAAAGCCGAGACATTATTACAGGACTCGTCTTTTTTTAACAACGGCAAATAATTTAAGTGGGACTAGCTATGCATTAAGCCCAGGACATTTATATGGACCATTTCTTTGAGATTTATATTTCAAATTCGTGAAAGTGGCATTTCTGCTTATCAAAAACGATAGACATGAATAATAGCTACACACCTCAAATACTAAAACGGCTGTGTATTATTAAGAAGATCGGATATAACTTTCTAGACAACAGGTTTCACATATTAAACAAACAAGACAGTAACTATGAACAATCTACCCTAGTAAAATAAATTAAAAAGTTTGCATACAAGATTGGACTGTATTGAGGCATTGTAAAATTTAGTAATATGAATGTAAAAACTAAAAACATAACTGTGCTTGTTGTTGATGATGATTACTCTATGCGCCTTTTAGCACGAAAAACACTTGAGGCTTCTGGGTTTATTGTAGAAGAACAATCTAATGGAGAAGACGGTCTAAAAGCATTTCAATCAGCGTGTCCAGATATAGTTTTACTTGATGTAGTCATGCCAAAAAAAGATGGCTTTGAAACCTGTTATGAAATTAGAAATTTACCAATGGGTAAACAGATCCCTATTTTAATGATGACTAGCCTTAACGACATAAAATCAATTGAACGTGCCTATCAAATGGGCGCAACTGATTTCATAACTAAACCAATTAACTATACGTTACTAGGGCATCGAGTATTCTACATGCTGCGATCAAAACAGCTATTCGATGATCTTCAGTTGAGTGAGAAAAAATTATCTCATGCACTACAATTAGCAAAATTAGGCCAGTGGGAATTAGACATTAACAGCGGTTTTATAGACTTTTCGAAAACTGCTGCAAGGTTATTTAATATTATAAAAACAAGTCTTCCTGAAAATACTGAAGAACTATTAGCACTTATCCATCCTGATGACAGAAACACATTCAAGCTTAATTTGGATCGAGCAATTGAGAGCCGAAAGGGTTTAGGATTTGAACACAGAGGTAATACGCACAATGGATCTGAAAAAACTTACTATCAACAATTAGAATGTATTCGGGACGAACAAGAAAATAAACTTAAATTAGTTGCTACAGTGCAAGATATAACTGCTCGCAAACAAACAGAAAGAAAAATATTTAAACTTTCACATTATGATGAACTAACCGGATTACCTAATCGTACTTTCTTTAATGAATACGTGAATAACATATTGGAACAAGCAAAACGCCATGGTAAATACTTTTCCATACTCACTGTCGATCTAGATAATTTTAAACGAATCAATGACACATACGGACTTTCCACAGGTGACGAATTATTGAAATTAGTTGCAGGGAGACTGTTAAAGTCAATTCGACAGGGAGATTGTGTAACGCGTGAGCTGAGAATTCAGCATATAACTCAAGAACCAGTATCTCTTGCAAGATCGGATGGGGACACCTTTTATCTAGTACTAACTGAAATTCAAAAGTTAGAAAATGTTGCATCTGTGTCTGAAAGATTACAAAAATTATTTTTGGAGCCCTTTAATATAGGGGGCGATAACTTATATATGAGTGCAAGTATAGGAATATCCGTATACCCAAATGATGGAGAAAATGCTGAAACATTAATAAAAAATGCTAACTCAGCATTACATTTCGCTAAAGAAAATGGAAAAAATTGTTATTGTTACTATACTAAAAATTTACAAGAACGCGCATCGGAGCGCCTATCGCTTGAAAATCACTTACACACAGCTGTAGAAGAAAATCATTTTAATCTATATTACCAACCCAAAATTCACATATTAAAGAAAGAAATTGTTGGGTTTGAAGCATTACTTCGATGGGATGATCCTAAATTAGGGCAAGTTCCACCAATGAAATTCATACCTATTGCTGAAGATAACGGTTTAATTATACCAATAAGCGAATGGATCCTTACTGAGGTTTGTTCCCAAGCACTTTCTTGGCAAACTGCTCAAGTAGAAAACTTCCACATAGCGGTTAATATTTCTGCACATCATTTTAAATCAGGTTCTCTGATCGAATCCGTCAAACGCGCTCTAGCTGAAACTAATTTAAACCCTACATATTTGCAGCTTGAAGTAACTGAAGGAACTTTAATGGAAGATGTGGCATCTAGTACAAGCATTTTAAACAAATTAAAAAGGATGGGTGTGAGTATTGCTCTAGATGATTTTGGCACGGGATATTCGTCACTCAATTACCTCAAGCGTTTTCCAATTGATGTTTTAAAAATTGATAAATCATTTATTTCTGAACTTGAAGAAGACCCCAACAATAAAGCCATTATAGGTGCAATCATTGATTTAGCAGAGAATCTCCAACTCAATGTAATTGCAGAAGGTGTTGAAACACAACAGCAACTAAGCTTTCTTTTGTCGCATCACTGTTATGAAATACAAGGTTATTATTTTAGTAAACCTCTATGCGCAAAGGATATTGAAAAATTTATCTCAGAAAAAAACTACAAAGAAAAGTGTGAGTCAATTGAACCGATTTTTGATAAGAATTTATCTAGTCTACTTGAAACATCATCAAGTAAAAAAAGAATTGTCAACGATAAATATAATTAACCTGCTCTGTTTATTATTGGTTAAATAAAAACTTTAACCTAGCAAAACCGTTTCCAATCCAGGCTTTCTCTGAATACCCAACTCATCTCATTGTAGGGCAGGTGGCATGTTTCTCATCTAAACCACTGGGAGACATCCAGCATTTATCGCAGAGAGCCAAATTATGGGGGTCCTAATAGCGATAATTAATTATGAGTTAGTGACTTATTATTGAGACGCGTTTATGTACAGATAAAATACATATATTTGACATCCATAAACTAAAATATACATAATATGTACAGATTATATTGAATATAAACAAATTTTATACAGTACAAAATAGGAAGCGCTATATGGAAGTTGAAACTAAAGATAATCGCTACCGGATTGGTGCAGTGTCACGCATTACGGGTATCGGTGTAGAAACTCTACGCGCATGGGAACGTCGCTATGCCGCCGTGGTGCCGAAGCGCACCGATACTGGAGATCGAATTTATTCGCGAGACGACATCGCTAAACTACTACTACTCAAAACCTTGGTCGATGCAAGTATTTCTATAAGTTCTATAGCTAGCCTAAACCTGGAAGAATTAAAAGATAGAGTTGAATCTGACCCAATCTTAAATAAAGCTCATCTCAACACGTCCTCAAATACTAAATCGGCAAAAGAGATGACTTGTCGTATTGCACTATTGGGAGATGGCTTCCCCATACGCGTTTTAGATGGCCTTGAGGAAATAAGCGGAATCGAAATTATTGGGGCATTTCAAAACATAGATGAACTACAAACAAAAATACAATCTATTACCCAGCCTGATATTGTTATTGTAGAAAGGCCTACAATAAACAAAAACACAAAATCCGAACTGCAAGAAATACGTACTATATGTGGAGCCTGGCACATAATATTAATCTATGGATTTAGTTCGCAAAAACTAATTGAACGTAATCAATCCCCTCAAACAACTGTTGTTCGGTCATCAATCGATGTACAAGAGTTAGCTCGATTATGCATCTATCATTCAGGAGGCAGCAGACAGTTACCTAAATTAGAGTCAGGATCCACCTTGCATTTTGAACAAACTATCCCAACCAGATGTTTTAGTAATCAGCAATTATCAGCGTTGGCTAATTTATCCTATGCCCTTAAATGTGAGTGCCCAAAGCATATTTCCGACTTAGTAAGAGATTTAGTTGCTTTTGAGATTTACAGTGCAGAGTGTGAAAATGAAAACCCAGATGACGCCGCTTTACATTCATATTTGCATGCAATGACAGCACAAGCACGATCAATATTAGAGGAGGCTCTGTCGCATCTAATTCGAGCTGAAGGGATCCCGCTTAAGGCGAATTAAATAAATTTTTCACATTTATTCAGACTATTTATAAACACCGACTACTTCAATGTAGAACTGTTCGTGTTTAAATTAATCGCAAGAAAAGTTTAGTATATATTATGGATAGGGCTCACTGCTGCCAAAAATTGAATGACTCAACTAATAGCTACAAGTCCATGATGTTTATTGCAACCCTAATTTACCAACCACTTGATTACCTAAACGTTTTCCATATTTCCAAATATCACGACCTTCTTCATTACATTCTAATTTCACAAGCCTTCTATCAGTATTCTCGATGCTGCGCAGCCGTTTGATGAGGCCATTTGCTTCTAAAAATTCAAGAATTTTGGAAACTTTCGGGCGTGCCAGACCTAATTGCTTACTGATTTGAGTGGGGGTAGCAAAACTAGATTCAACTACCTTATCTAATACTCTCCATTCAATTAAGTTAATACCTTTTCTTCTTAATAATTCATCCATCTCATCAAATACCTTATAAGCGACATCGGATGCAATGGCGATATCATCGATACTAAAGTTATTAACAAGGTTAACTTCCTTTAATTGCTTATCTATTACCTGACCCAAATCAATCAATAGATCTTTATCTTTTTGACTAAAGTTGCGTGGGCGATTATCCATAATACATAAGGTCCCAATATTTGCTCCCGAAGTAGATTGCAATATATAGCTCATGTAATACTTAATATTGGGCTTATTGATTACAATAGGGTTATCACTAAATCGTGGGTCAAGGCTCATATCTTGAATTTCGTATATGCGTGAATAAATGTTATCCGTGATATTCTGATTAATCGTATGGCCACAAATAGATGTAGAGCGACCGATCTCGTCAACATTTAAACCCTGTTTTGACTTAAACCACACCCGTTTCTCGTCGACAAAGCATATCGATGACATAGGGACATCAAACAACTTTGCAGCAATTCGTGTAACACGGTCATAGATTTCTTCAGGTTTAGTATCCAGAATTTTAAGTACGTAAAGAGCACGCAAACGTTCAATTTCATTTTCTGGTATAGGTGCTAATTTCATTTGATAAAAATCCTCAAATTTAAATCTGACTTGTTAAGATATTCATATAAATAATAGTGTATTTTATCATTAAGTTGTATTTATCGTGCTATCTATAACAATAATAAGTACTATAAATTTGTTTCATATAACAGACCTAATAAGTAATAGGTGTTGTTATCCATTTTGTAAGTAAATATCAAAGTTCATTTTTACCTATATTATATTTTAAAAAAAATAAATATTCTTTTTATAAAATATCCATCAATTCAGTATTTACTCACGTTTAATTTTCTTCAAGTTAAGCTTACTTTTATTACTTACTCTTGCACTTTATTTGTGCAAAGGAGTGCAGTTGGTCATTCAATACAAGCATGAATTTGCACTTTTAACAAACGATGATGCATGTTCCCCTAAAATTAAAGGGATTATGCGTAAAGATGAAAGTGCTGTGATTTTACCACCAGAATATGAACAGCAACTAAAGACCGCACATAAACTCCGCTACTATAAAGCTTCTCTAAAAACCAGTGACTACATAATTAAAGCGTATTATCGTGATACCCAAAGACCATTAACTAAGTGGTTAATCAAACCTATTGTGGTTCTATTAACTAAATCTGTAGGGCATTAAAAGCACAATCAACCATCTCTTAAATTAGACTAAATCTAATCAGTTAGTAATATCCCCACTTTGAAATAAGGCGAGAAGAAAAAGCCGTTTGTACTGTACGGATGAAATAAGTAAAAAAACGTCAATACTATTTTAAAAAAATAATCTTTCTCATAACGCATATCCCGTTATTTTGATTAAAAGATCGAATCCGCATAATAAAAAAGAATTATAGCTAAAACACGCTCATCACGGTAGGCAAAACAATGAAAGTAATTGTGGCTATTCACTGGTATCTAATCGAGGGCAGTAAATAGGGGGCAGGATTGAACTAACTTGATATCAATTATCACCTTGGGCTTCATTTATTCGAAGATTGTCTGTAGTAATGCCAAGTTAAGCACTCCCCCATCAGACTATCGCCATGGGAATTTTCAATGCACAATGAAGCAAAGAGTAGAAGGGTTAGAGCCTTGTTTCTTAAAATACGCTCTTTATATTATTTAGTTGTTACAGTTCTTCGATTTCAAATTCATCAACCGGTAAAGTAAGCCCGCCAAAAGGATCCCACTTAGCCTTAACGACTGAGCCATTACTTAGCGCAGCAAAAAAGGCCGCTGCTGTAATCGCATTATCGTTTTGATCAGAATACTGTGTAGCGCCATCGACAAAAAGCGTGCTACCTAGAACAGTTACCGATGAGTTCGCCACGATCGCTTCGACTGGACCCTGTAATTCTACTTCGGTATCTGGATCTTCACGCTCGATACGTGAAGCGACGATATCGGTACCTATAAATGCACCGCGCATTTCAATGTAATCACCAGGCATTATGCTCGTAAGTCCAAATTGAGGAATTCTTATTGCACTCTTGTCCTCAAAACGCGTTGTAGGCGTTACGTTAATTGTTTTTCCTAATAGTGTAATGGTTTGCGCAGCAAGATTGGTTGCATCCGCATTTGCAGTAATCCTTACAAACGTGTCGGGTTTGATGATGATGCGTGTGGCTTGTAAAACATTGCCGCCATCAACAGATCCTTCCACTTCCACTTTGACATTAAGTGCAACATCTCCAACTGTAGCTACTGTACCATTCTCAAACTGTATGACCGCTGTGCTTCCATTTACCACTTGACTATTCACTTCAAAATTAGCAATGGAATTAAATACAGTAATGATACCCTCCACTTCAACTTGCTCACCGACTGCAGCATTTACTTGCAAGCCGTCTTCAATATTTGAAGCCACAAAGGTATTTGCACCTGCATTAAAGCCAGCTCTTAACCCAATAATTTCCACTAATGCACCGTTTGCAATCGCAACAGTTAAATTAGTTTGATTCGCTCCAGAAAAATCCACAATTAATCGTGGTCCAGGACCAAATATTTCGAATGTATTCGCTGCTACATTTAAGTTATTTATTATACCAATGACACGGTATTGCGCTGTACCGTTACGTAAGCGAATGTAGCTTGCAACAATTTCTCCTTGAGCAGTACGCACACCGCTAATTTCAACATCATTTCCAACGGCTAGATTCTCAAATAGCACATTGTTAAAGAATGATGTGGTATCGGTAACAATAATACGTTGATTGAGTACGGTCATTGTGCGATTAACAACATTGATAACCTGAATTGGGCCACGTACGGTCTCAGCATAATCAACTCTTGATGCAGTGCGTGCAGCAAAATTGACTTCTGCTCGAACGACTTGACCCACTTCTAAATTAGACTCAACTGCAGGTGCATCATTAATTGTAAATACTGCACCACCAGTGGCAAATTCAATTCCGTTTAATATGATGCTAGCAAAACCATCCACTGGACCAAAACTGACACCGGTGCCACCAATACCACCGCTGTCAGCAACACTTCCACCGCCACCGCCACCGCCACCGCCGAGGCAACCGCTTATGAAAAGAACAATCGCGACAAATATTGCGCAGATTAATTTTTTAAAATCTTTTTGCTTATTTGCCATTTTTATTCTCCTCAGTCTCTTGTTTATCGAGGGTCTCTTCCATCATATAGATACCCAACCCTATTCGAGTTTTGCCTGTCCCTTTGGCTTTGGGATTTGCATCCCGATCACGCTTAGCCAACCATCGATCTAATCTTTCTAATAATTCTTGGCTTAACTTGGCGCTATGTTTTCTAAATGCCTCGATATGCTCAATTGGAACATTGTCGTAGCGGACTTTACGTTGGAAACGCGCATTTTCTAGTTTATGACTCAGATTATAGTCAATGGTTGTTATAAGATCAGCGGTGTCAGTTCCCAATATTTGCAACTTATCAACCTCACTATCGTTAGGGACATACCCCTTTGTTTTTAACTTCAGTCCATTTGTGCGTGTAGCTTCGATTGCATTTACTCGCATGAGCTCGTCGGCAACTGCACGAGGTGGCATATCACCACTATATTTGTTTACTAATTCACTAAAACTGCCTTTTCCTTCAAAAGGTAATACTGCGGGTGTACCTGCCTTAGTGCGATAACGCCTATCTCGCAACCAACCTGTGATCACACGCGCCGCACGGTTATAACGTTCATCTACATTGGTTTGCTCGACGGGAGGAAGCTTTTGAATCCGAGCAACTTCTTTACGATTTAAACCTGTAATCACGGAAATTCTAGAGGTAGTTTGCTTTTTATCGTCAACCTGAAAATCTTTCTCTGCAACTTCCACGTACACTTTTCTAACGAGATCTTCAAAAGCGCCTGCTGAAACTCCATAGCGCAACAAGATACGCACCAGCGGACGCAAAATGCGTACGATTGCATGTATAACTACTCTTGAGTGTGTTTCCATTCACGCTATTTTACACATCGAGTCTGATTCAGTACTTAGCACTGTGATATATGAGTCAAGTGTAGTAGCAACCCTTAAACTTATTGATCTGCAGATATATTTATAACATCGCTCCATGATTCCTCCTCTCTGGATTATTTATTTCCATACCTCTAGGCCATTTGTATATACAACTGCGCCCTTAAACTTCCATCAAAAAACTAATTTGTGCCGATAAACAGCAAAACTAAGGCTTGCATTGTCAAATATTATATGGGAATATTTTCCCAAAATCAAATGTAATAAAAATTTAATATTTGATTCTGAGGTGGTTTTTGTTAACCAATTGATTGGTAATAAGTTGTTGTAAACGCTGAGTATTTGGATAAACCAAACAGATATAAAAAATTTAGCTACCCAGCTTATCTGAATGGATTAGATGAGGAGTAGTGCTGGAATGAAAACAGTGAATAACAATAAATCATTTAGAAAATACTACGAGTTAAAGAAAATACTCGTGTATTCGCATGACACATTTGGTCTCGGCAATATTCGACGTATGACCGCTATTGCGGAAGATTTAGTTAACAGGAACCCGCACTGGACCATTCTTATTTTATCCGGCTCACCTATGTTGCAATCATTTAGGTTATCTCCGCGAATCGATTACGTAAAGCTACCCTGCCTTAAACGAGATACATCAGGTCATTATGGTGTGAAGTCGCTTGGACTATCGATGGATAAAACCATTCAACTACGTGCAAATATTATTAATTGTACTGTGCAAGAGTATCAACCCGATCTTGTCCTTACCGACAAAAAACCTTTTGGCATACAAAAAGAACTTGAACCTGCTTTTCGTTGGTTAAAATTTCGCAATGCACCTACAAAATTAGTACTTTTGCTTCGCGATATTCTTGATGACCCCAGTATAACCATCCCTATTTGGGAAAAGAATCAATACCATGAAATTATTCGTGATCTGTATGATTCAATTTTAGTAGTAGGCGAACAAGGAATCTATGACTTAGGCAAGGAGTACCAATTTCCTAAAAGCAGTTTAGAAAAATTACATTATTGTGGATATTTAAATAAATCACCTAAAGGATCTATGAAACCTAAACAAGAAACTGAACTACCAAACGTTATGGTTACACCCGGTGGCGGTGAAGATGGCACAATACTATTAAAATATTTTCTAAAAGGATTTAAATCATATCATGTCCATGCTCGTTTCAATTGTTATTTGTTACTTGGTCCTGAATTGCCAGATAAAACTGCCAAACAAGCTAGAGAAATCGCAGAAGATTTCCCTAATATTTATGTAAAAGATTTCAGTAACGACCCTATTCAGCTTATACAAAAAGCTGACTTGATTGTATCAATGGCCGGATACAACACGGTGTGTGAGTGTCTTTCTCTTAACAAACGTGCTGTGGTTGTGCCTCGTACGACACCTTCAAAAGAACAATATCTACGTGCACAACTCATGCAAGATGCAAAATTGTTGAAGTTCATAGAACCTACACAGCTCACGTCTAGTTATCTAATGGAGACCATACTGGATGAATTAAACACACAAAACAAATATCCCAAAAGACAGAAAACGTTAACCTTATCCGGCTTAGAAAAAGTATCACTACATATTAATGAACTGCTGGCTTTTGCTGACGATGCTCCACTAAGTGAAGTTGGCATCAAGGTAGCTGACTACTCTATAGCAGCACGAAGCCACTAGAATGAGCAATTCATCTTACAAAGTTGCTGTATTGGTTAAACGATACCCCAAGATATCGGAAACATTCATACTTCAAGAAATTCTGGCTTTAGAACGGCGAAATTTTCAGATTTGTCTGTATTCTTTATATAAACCTAGCGATTCACTTGTTCATGAATCAGTAAAACAAGTTCAGGCTGTCGTACATTATTTAGAAATGAACAAGCTTAAATTTCTCTATATAGCTGCACCTCATCATTTACTATTGTTATTCCGCAACCCAGTACGTTACGTTCAAGCCTTGTGGAATTTTTTATTAATAAATGAACCATATAAATTAGAAAGCTTTGCTAAGGCAGGAATAATAGCCAACCTTATATTAGAAAATAAAATTGATCATTTACATGCTCATTTTATTGATTTTCCAGCTACTGTTGCAGAACTAGCGTCATCATTTTCAGGTATACCCTTCAGCATGTCTGCACATGCAAAAGATATCTGGCTTAGCTCTGCAGATTCACTTAAACGAAAATTATTACGGGCGTCCTTCACGGTTACCTGTACAGAATTGAACCAGCAATATCTCGCTAAAATCACAAATAATCATGCCAATATAACACGCGCATATCATGGAATTGATAATAATAAATTTTGCCCACCTCACACGAAAACAGAACTTATTCCTCCACTTATATTAAGCATTGGCAGATATCGCACAAAAAAAGGTTTCCCAACTCTAATTGAGGCATGCCGACTATTACATAAGGAGAATTATGCGTTCAAATGTAAAATTGTTGGTTATGGCTCTGAACACAGCGTACTACAAAAACAAATTGATGCTGCTCAGTTATCTTCACATATCGAGCTAACAGGCCAACTCGATCATATTGCAATACTAGATTTATATCGTTGTGCATCGGTATTCGTTCTGCCATGTCAGGTAAAAGAAAATGGTGATCGCGATGGAATCCCAAATGTGCTGTTGGAAGCTATGTCGGTAGGCCTGCCAGTAATTACAACCAACATCTCTGCAATTCCTGAGTTAATCCAGCATCAAGAAAATGGTTTATTGGTAGAACCTAAAAACCCAATACAACTTGCAAATGCCATTAAGACTTTGCTTGACAATCCAACTCTGCAGAAATCACTAAGTAAATCTGCAAGACAAGATGTAAAAAGACGCTTCAATACAGACAACAACATAACGATATTAGCTAACTTACTTAAAAAAACAATTCAAGTTAAGACTACTGGAAGTATTCTTCGTGAGAGGGCTTTATGAATAAAAAGCCCCATGCTGAAGTTGCATACATATTAAAAGGCTTTCCTCGGCTTTCAGAAACCTTCATTAGTAATGAAATTTTACTCCTTGAGAAAATGAATCTTCCCCTAAGAATTTATTCGATTAAAAAAGGTGATGAAACCAATGTTCAGAATATACATGAACAACTTTTATCTCCTTTGCGTTATCTTCCAAATACAAGCTCTCTTTCTGCCACAACTTTATGGGTGTGGTTGGTTAAAAACCTCCCTCAATACGTAATGCCAAATTTAGCATTATGTATGCGACATCCAATTCGTTACTTTAGTACGTTGAAAATTGCTATTACCATGTGCAGCCAGTATCGAAGCATGACTACTGGAGCTATTAAAAAAGTATTTATAAAAGAGTTTCTACAAGCAGCATACATCGCCGATGACATATTAAAAAATGATAAAAATATTGCCCATATTCACGGTCATTTTTGTCACGGTGCCACAACAATCACTTGGTTTATCAGCAAATTAACAGCAAAGCCATACAGTTTTACTGCACATGCCAAAGACATTTACCAAGCACACTTAAACCCAGGCGACTTACTTAAGAGAAAATTAGATTCTGCCAAATTTGTAACGACTTGTACTAGCAGTAACAAAGATTATTTAGATAAAGCGAGTAATTACAAAACACCCATCCACAAAGTCTATCATGGTCTAAACACTGCTTTATTCCATCCAAATAATTCAAATTCTAAGTCTAATTCAAAACATTTGATCCTTTCTGTTGGACGACTAGTACATAAAAAAGGATTCACACATTTAATAGATGCCTGTGCAGTCCTTAATCAACGTGGCATTACTATTAAGTGTCTTATCATTGGTGAAAAAGGAGACGCATATAAGGAAATCATACAGCGCATTGCAGATCAAAAACTCGAGCAGATTGTCGAAATCCGCCCGGCAATTGCACAACACGAACTACGAGAATTTTATCAAAAGGCGACTGTTTTTACCCTGCCATGTCAGATTATGGAAGATGGTGATAGAGACGGCATACCTAATGTAATTGTTGAAGCCATGGCCATGGGTTTGCCAGTAGTGTCCACAAATATCTCCGGCATACCTGAAATCATCAAGCATGAGCAAACGGGCCTTCTAAGTGAAGAAAAAAATGCTATTCCACTAGCTGATAATATCGAAAGAGTATTAAAAGATATCAATCTCCAAAAGCATTTATCTAAAAACGCACGACAAGAAGTATGTAAACACTTCGACTCATCGGAAACCACCTATTACCTGAAAACCCTTTTCGAAAAGTCGATTTCTGAGACAGCTTTAGCGTGAGCAACATAGAACCAATACATGGTGCCATACACGCACTCAAGCCAAACTATCAAAGTCTAAGCGACACAGCGTTGCTAGATCATTTCATTAAACGTTCACCTCCTAATTATTTCCCAGTAATTGATAGAGAACTTTGCCGACCAAATAAAATAAATCAGATCTTAGATAATAAATTTGAGTTTAATTGTGAAACTCATGTTTTACCTGATCCAATTAATTGGCTGCATAATCCAAGCGAAGACATCGAATGGCATATCTTTCTACATAAATTCTATTACGCAGTAGGTCTGGGTCTTGCCCATCGCCGTACTTATGAAAATAAATATCTACAAAAATGGCTGTATCTAATAAATACATGGATTGAACAAACCGAACCAGGATTTATAGCAAGTGATGTAACGGGCAGACGTATTCAAAACTGGATTTACTCGTTTTATTTTTTTGTGGAATACCCCGAATACCCTTGCGTATCTGCCTCTTTTTTACGTAAATTTCTTGATTCACTATATATACAAGTTAATTACTTAATTAATAACCTTGCACCCAGTCGCAATCATAGAACAATAGAACTCTATAGTATTTTTCTTGCAGCCGTAGTATTCCCAGAGTTGCAGCAGTCAGACGAATGGCTTAATTTTTCCACACAAGAACTAGAGAAAAATATTCATAACGACTTTTTAAATGACGGCGTACATTGTGAGCTTTCTACAGACTATCATCACCTTGCTTTACTAAATCTTCTCAACTTTCGCAGACTTGCACTGCTAAACAACATAGAAGTAAGTCAAAAAAGCGACCATAAACTTAAAAAAGCCTTAAGGTTTGCTAAACATGCACAAAAACCTGATGGAATCGTACCATCATTCAGCGATGGTGACGCACGCTGCCACAGTAAAGTACTGCATCGAGGTTACACAATTTACCAAGATGAAGAATTACGTTTTTGTACAACGTTAGGCACAATGGGTACACCTCCTAAAACTAAGACTGCCGCATTTCCATCCAGTGGTTACTACATGATGCGAAGCGGTTGGGGTGATAAAAATGCACGATTCTTAATGTGTGATTGCGGACCATTAGGAGCAGGTAATCATGGTCATTTAGATGCTTTAAGTTTTGAAGCTGCAGCATATGGGCGTTCGCTAATAGTAGACCCAGGTCGTTACACATATTTTGAAGAAGGCCAATACAATTGGCGCAAACATTTTAGACAAACTACTGCACATAACACCGTTGTTATTAACAATGAAAACCAAACCTGTTATCAAACCATACCCGATAAACAACGCCTAAGGATAGTGGGACCATATGCTGAATCTCATTGTGACTGCTTCAAGGAAGCTGACGATTATGTGTTTTTTTCTGGACATGTTAAAAGCCCGATGTATGAAGCAATACATACACGTAAAATTATTTTTATTCGTGGTCAATACTGGCTCATTGTTGATAAGTTAACCGCACATGAATCGCATAATTATGAACTACAATTCCAGCTATCTGAGGCAGCACAAAAATGCACTACTCTAAAATATTATAATCAAACTGTATCCTATATCTCGCCGAATTTAGTTTTATCTCAAGCCCTCCATAACCAAGACCATCATGCTATTAAGCAAGGTTTTGTTTCTTATACCTATGGAAAAAAATACAAAGCACCAATCATAAGTACAACTTGTCATGCCAAAAATAAATGCTTTATAAGTTTAATATATCCATTTAAAAATGATACGCCTGAAATCGAATTGCAACTAGAAAACTCAACTAATAACGATGCTCTCACTGTAAAGATACAGATTAAATCATTCGATCATCGATATTGCGATCACATTACATTATCGCAATTGTCTAATGATATTAAGTTAATACAGCGATTTGTTAAATCTAGCAAATGAGTTGAATCATGAGTACAGCGCGAATTACCCAGCACAGTCGTTATATTCCAAATGACACAAGGCTGTTTAATCTTGAATTTGTACTAGATTCAAATTATATGACACCAATATTAAGCAAATACATGAATATTGATACGTCCTCTCATTTCAGTATTGAACGTGTTAAATACAAGCCCAAAAAGAATTGCTTAATATGCTATCGACAAAACAATAAAGATAGTTCAAGCAATCTGATTGATATCACTGCAATGGTTTATCCACCCGGTGAATCCCAAAAAAGATTTGAAAAAGCCAATCTCGCCATATTTGAAACCAACGCTGTCCAACATATTCCGCATTTAGATATGGTAATCTGGAAGTTCCCATATGAACGTAAGCTTATACATTTACCCAAATTATTCGACTTAGACTATTTAAACTCACAGGTATTTCCTGATCTCATTACGAAAGCAAAAGGTACAGAGTGGCGCTTAAGTGACTCTGAAATCCAGCTCGTTCACTATGTACCGGAACACAACTGTACAGTCCGTGCAGATCTAACTTTACGTAATAAACATAGCGGCCGCATAACAGACTTAACGGTGTATGGAAAAACGTATTACAACGATCAAGGCACTCACACCTTTCACACTATGGAACAGATATATTCAAAAAATAACTCAAGTTTATCTGCCAATCCTTTATTATATCAAGAAAGCTATAAAACCCTCTGGCAAGAAGCTGTACCTGGCACACCCTTAGAGATCAGTTTAAATTCAAACTACTGTTATCAAAACCTAAAACATGCAGCTAATGCGATTTTACAGCTACATCAAACGACTGTTAATTGTTCTACAATTATCGATGAGACATATTTCATAAATCAGCTAAATCGCACTGAAGCGGCGCTTTCCACTTCGTCTACAGATTATCTCGCACAATTTATTCGAATAAAGGATTCGTTATTAAAAAATATTCCAAAACATTGTTTCGAAAATCTAAACACTCTTCATGGCGACTTACACCCGAACAATATTTTAATCTCAGACAATTCAGTTTACCTAATCGATTTAGATAGCACCTGTCTTGGGCCTGCATATGCAGACATAGGTAGCTGGTGTGCAGCCATATTGTACCAAGCCCTTCTAAAAAAACATGGCCTTAGTAATGCCAATAAAAAGCTTTCTTATTTTTTACAAAACTATTTTAAAGGCTCAAGCCTAGTTGAAGATCAAGCGGCTCTAAAATGGTTTACGACAATGGCATTAATTAATGAACGCATTTTTCGTTGTGCCACACGCCTGAAAATAGGTCGAAATAATACATTTTTCGAATTGCTCAAACTCGCACAAAAAACATGCCAGAACTTTCAAAAAAATTACCTCTCATCGGTTACGGCAAGTTAGTACCATGGACATTCATTTCACAGTTAAGCCTTCCACAGCTCCGACAACTAGACAATCTGTCATAAAACAGTTTCTACCCTTACTTTGGGATCAGAAGCAGCAATTGTTTCTTGCATATCTATTATCACTTATCGCAGTTGCAGCAATAACCGTTGCGCCTTGGCCACTCAAGTTCATGATTGACTATGTATTAAGCGACCAGATAGCCCCCGGCTGGTACATGGCATTGCTAGGAAATCAATCTAAGCCCTTACAACTACTGTTTTTGTCATTTTCTATTGCATTCATTGCCATGATAGGTGCAGTAAGTTTTACAACTAGCCAGAGATTCAATGCAAAAGTTCGCGAGAGACTTGGTAAAAATATGCGCAGAGAATTACTCGACAAGATACTTGTAATGGATTTGTTAGTGCGTCGTAGTTTTCCTAAAGGTGAGCTTACATTACATCTTGTAGATGACGTACATCATGTAATTCGACTCTTAGCTAAAACTTTTCCTCTTGTCTTACGACATGCGCTTACTGTACTTACTCTAATTATTGTAATGATTTCACTCCAGCCTTTTTTAGGAATAGCAGGAGCCATAATACTTAGTACATTTGCATTCATTATTTATTCCTATGCAGGACAATTAAATTCTACAGCTCGAAACAAGAGAAAAAGAGAAGGCAATATTGCATCACAATCTCAAGAAATTATGCGAACAATGGATAGCGTACTTGTGACAGGCCGTGAAAGTTGGATCAGGGAACGCTTTAACAAAATTAATATTGAGAGTTTAAACGCTAGTGTAAAAGAAACTCACATTGCAACTAGCATGGAAAGAACAATGCAAATTGCTAATGGAGTTGCCATGGCAATTTTTGCAGGTATTGGTGGATGGTTAGTACTGAAAGGCAGTATCACGATTGGTTCTTTGACGGTGTATCTCAGCTATATGCTTCAGCTTCTAAAGCCAATAGAAAAAATAAACGAATTAGCTTCTGCTGTTAGCCGCGGCGTTGCAAGAGGTGAACGACTATTGCCATTGTGGAATATTTATTCGAACGTTAAGGAAGCTAAACCTCTAATCACTATCGATCCAAATAAAGTCGGCTCGCTTGAATTACAAAATGTAACCTTCAATTACACAAACTCTTCAAATAATAAACGTTCACTTATCGATGAAACAAGTATTCTGCACAATGCTAGCCTTTTATTAAAACCCGGCTCTATCACTATTCTGGTTGGCCCAAGCGGAACCGGAAAATCAACTTTATTGCTTTTATTACTTGGCCTAGTACGACCATCACAGGGATGCCTCTATCTTCATGGGCATTCATACTCGTCATATTCAAATATGCAAATTCGAGGGCAATTTGCAGTCTTGCTGCAAGACGCTCATCTATTTGCTGAAAGTATAAAAGACAACTTAGCACCCCCCGATCGAGAAATTACTGACGAAGAAATTTGGGCAATATTAGAGAAAGTTGCGCTCAAGGAAAAAATTGAATCTTTACCAAATAAGTTAAATTCAACACTTGTAGAAGATGGACTCAATTTTTCAGGTGGTCAACGTGCCAGACTGTCATTGGCACGCGCCCTCCTGCTAAACAGACCTTTTCTGTTACTTGATGAACCCTTAGTGAATATAGACGCTCATTCGCAAAGACTCATTATTTCTACACTTAAAAAAATTAAGCATGATCACACCTTATTGATTATCACGCACCAACCTTCATTGATGGTCCTTGCTGACCATATCTATGAATTAAAAAGTGGGCAGCTTAAACAAGCTGACACCTATAAAAACAAACTTGTAATGAGTGTTGCATGATAAGCACGGCATTAAATTATCCCATTACACAGCAAAATGACTTAGAACAAGTCATAAATAATGTTTGTCTATACTCTGATCAAATATTGAAACTAATTTCGTCCTCGGGAAGCAGACAAGGTTGGTGGGCGGATGATTTATCGTGGCAACGAATTTACTCACGCTGTGTACCTAGCTCTAATGGAAGTATCTCTGGAAGCATCTCGATGCTCTATGCTGCAAGCCTCGAAGATCGAATACTTTGTTCAGTAAAATTATTTTCAGACCCACCGCCCGGAAATTCACAACATACTATATCAATATACAAGGCTTCGTTAGGTTGGCTATCTCTAGAGCCTTTCCCTAACGATTCAAAATTAACCAGTTTACCAACCTTAATAGCGGAGCAACCAAACCTTGAAGTAGTGCGGTATCGCCCTGGGAAAAGATGTACTTTCAGAACAGATGATAAAAAATACTTTGTAAAAGTTTTCGCAAACGACAAAGGCAAAAAGGTACATAGTCAAAGTATCAATCTATGGAATGCCTGGTTAAAGAATCGCTTGCAATATAGTGTAGCGAAGCCAATTGATTGGAATTGCAAAACACGAGCGCTTTGGCAACAAGCAATTGAGGGAGAATCCATCACAGCAGAACTATTTGGGCCTAACGCCGCAACTGTAGCCACACAAATGGGTCAAGCATGTGCATCAACTGCAAAAAGTACAATCAATCCAGATTTGATCTTTGATTACACTTGCCAAATGCAACGTACTAAACGTTATATCCAAAATATAAACGCATGTTTCCCCGAGTTTATTAGCATTACGCAGCCACTAGAGCAACTACTGCAAACAAAAAAATCAATTGCTGATCAAGTTCAATTAAAACCCATACATGGCGCACCACATATGCATCAATGGTTGCGCACCCCTGATGGAAACCTTGGTTTAGTTGATTTCGATCGGTTCTCAGTCGGCGCACCAGAACTTGATGTAGCTACATTTATTGCAGAAATGGATTACGAAAATCAAACCGTTATTCCAAAAGAAAAAATTAATAGTAGTTTTATAGGTGGCTATAAAACAGTCATTGAAGATTTATCTCCTGATGTTGTTCAGATTTATCGCGCACATAAACACATTGCTAAAACTTCGAAGTGTGCCATGGCTTTGCGCACTGATAATAAAAAAAGAACTATCGATCGATTGCAACGCGCTAAGAAAATCTTGCAAGAGATATCATGAGACAACACAAACCAACAGTATTGTTTTATTGTCAACATGCTCGTGGTATGGGCCACTTGATTCGTTCTATTGCTATTGCAGAAGCACTTGCAAAAAAATTACACATCATCTTTTTAAACGGTGGGGAATTCCCTAATGGTATAAACAAACCAAAAAATGTGGAACTTATACAGCTTCCTTCTATGGGACTCGATTCCAACCATAAATTGATTAGTCATTCAAAACTTTATTCTACTGAAGCAGCTATCGAAAAACGTAAACAAATCCTACTAGATATATTTAGGAAAATCGTACCAGATTTTCTATTGATCGAGTTATTTCCCTTTGGTAGAAAAAAATTTGCACCTGAATTAATCCCACTTTTAGAAATTGCTAATAACAGTATAAACCGGCCACAAATAATATGTAGCATTAGAGAGCTTTTAGTTACCGGAAGAACTAATCAACAGCAGCACGATGATCGCGCTGCAGACATATTAGAACACTATTTCGATGCCGTGCTGGTACATGGTGACAAACACTTTGCTACATTAAATGAAACTTTTTCGCCAAGCAAATCTATAGAGGTGCCGGTTTTTTACACTGGGTTTGTTACCTCACAAAATAAAATGTACCCAAAACAACCGCATAAACAAGACGTACTAGTAGCTGCGGGCGGCGGACTCGTAGGTGCCCCGTTATTACGGTCTGCAATTTTTACACATTCGATTCTTCAGCATAAATTTTCATTATCAATGAAGATTATTGCTGGCCCGTTTCTACCTGAGGATGATTGGGTGCAATTAAATTATTTAGTAAAAAACATTAACAACTTACAACTTGTTCGCTCAGTGCCGGATATGCAACATGAGTTGTCTCAATCGAGAGTATCTATCAGTCAATGTGGCTATAACACTTCTATGGATTTACTCAGCACAAATATTCCTGCGTTAGTAGTTCCGTATGGAGATACTTCTGAAAACGAACAATATGAACGTGCTAAACGGTTAGAGCGACTAAGTTTAGTACAGGTGTTATGTGCATCGGAATTGTCACCGTATTCCTTAGCAACAGCTATTCAAAAATTACTTTCCTTTAACCCAAAGCCACATCGAATCAAGCTAGATGGTGCTGCGAATACATTGAATATTATGCTTGAACTAATAAACCACAAACTCAACTCGAAAAAATGTGTAGCGATACAGTGATAGACCAAATTCCTAAAAATCTTGATGGTTTTATTGCGTCCATACATGACGCTTTAAACAACAGTACATATACAAAAAATATTTTCTTTCGAAATGATGATGTAGGGCGGGAAAACGAAAAACTCTACGTATTACTAGATATTTTTAAAAAAGAAAAAGTTCCATTAGATCTTGCGATTATTCCAGCAAGTTTAAATAACGAACTAGTTGACTTACTTTCAGCAAGATATCAATCCCAAAAACTAGGATTACATCAACATGGTTATAAACATCACAATCATGAAATAACGGGTAAAAAATGTGAATTTGGTAATAATAGAAACAAATCTCAACAATTTCTCGACATATCCAAAGGAAAAGAAAAGTTATTGGAAACTTTCGGTTCTCAGATTGATCCTGTTTTCACACCACCCTGGAATCGCTGTACTAGTGACACAACGGCTTGCCTAATAGACTGTGGTTATTGCGTATTATCTAGAGATCGAAACGCTGAACCTATTGAAACTCACAACATAGGTGAACTACCGGTTGACGTAGACTGGTGCAAATACAGTGATGTGGAATCTTTATTTCAATCTATCCTCCACAATATTTCAAATTTCCAAAATATCGGTGTAATGCTTCACCATGCAGTAATGAATGCGACTTCTCTTATGATACTAAGACACCTACTTAAACAATTACAAATGAATGAAAAGTGTAATCTTGTATTAATGCGTCAAATTATCAATAGCGACAACGTATTTACTATATCAACTTTAAACAGCTGTCATGATTTAGATTTTGTTAGGTCATCATATATAAAATGAAAAACACGACATTAGCAACATCAGCCCACACTATAGATCCTATAAAAAATGGGCGATGTATCGCTTTATTTCCAGGTGCATTTCGACCACCTCATAAAGCACACATCCTGGCTGTACGATCTTTATGTGAGTGTGAAGAAATCGATGAGATAGTAATCATTATTTCAAATCGGTGGCGTCACATAACTGGAACAAACATGGTATTAGGACCGCAGAGTTCTAAAGCGATTTGGAAAATAATTCTTACCGATCAGGCTTATAGCAAAGTACGTGTTGAAGTTGCACATCATACTGCTATTTCTTATGCACTTAGCTATTTTCAAAAACTTACCCCACAAGATCAAATTTTATTTTGTTTAGGCAAACAAGATTATCGACATGGTGATGATCGATTTATTGCAATCAAAAAGCTCTCTTCAGAATTTGACATTAAAGCAGACTTAAGAATCCTGCCTACAGGAAACGAAAATATCCGCTCTAGTGAATTACGCAAGGCGCTACCTAATCCCTTTGTTGCGCGCGCCTTACTCTCATCATCACTGCCACCAGAGCTTTCAACACAACAGCGCAATCAAATTCAAAAAATTTGTGAAGATGGACAAAAAGAAATTTCTAAAATTCTCAGCAATAAGTTAAAGAAGGTACTGCATGATCATGGAATGCTCATGATTAAAGATATACATGTTGCAGGAAATAATATTCTTGATTCTACGTTTAAAATTTCACTAAAAAATGGAACACACTACTATGGAAAATATACTGGAGACGCTGTTCACACCTCTAATCATAAACCAAGCAACCGTATTTCTATAGAAAAACGTGCTTTATCACGAATCCATCGGATCATTGATAAGGAAATTCAGCTTCCTGAAGTTGTCATATTTGATAAAAAATACCGCACTCTGATCGTAACTGATGCATGCCCGCATGGCGAGCCGCTTGAGAAACAAATTATAAATGGTATTTGTTCGAAAAAAGCCTTACAAAATATTGTTATTTTTTTAAACAAATGTCACCAAGCTAGAAAAATAAAGCCAATCCGAAAGGATTTTAAAGAAGATATTACACATTGGCACTCTATGCTTGGTGCAATTGGTAGTAACCATCCAATATTGCCTAGCCACAAGCTATTAAATAAAGAGCTATGTTTATTACATAAAAAAAGCTCTAGTTCTGCACTAGAATGTTTTATGTTATTAGATAATTCGCCCTCACATTATCTAATTGATAGTGATGGCAAGGTCGCAAGAATTAATTTTGAATATTGTAGTAGCTTTGGCGACCCTGCTTACGATCTCGGAGAATTTCTAGCACATATAATATTAGCAACCATAATAAAATATCAATCAAAGTATAACTTTTCAACACTTTCTATTCTCAACTACTACAAGCATTCCACAAATGAAACTTTGTATGAGTTTAATTCTAGAGTTATCAATTATATTGGCGCACACATATTAAAGTTATTAGCGGATCGTGGCGAAACATATCTTTCAGAAATACAGAATTTACTCCAATACTGGGCAATAGACTTACTAAAGATCAAGCCTAATAAAAATTATTCTATTGTTGGTACATTACAGAGTAGCTTTAAAAATCAACTGCATGCAAAAACAGTAAAGGAATACAATTAAAAATATAGGGAAATAATTATGAAAATATTACAAATACTATTTGTACTGTTAATATTTACTAACACATTATGCGCAGAGCAAACAGTAACTCAACAAAAACAAACTTCAAAAAAAATACCAAAAGAATTGCTACAACGCCAAGATGATAAACGGCCTGATGATCAATATACAATTGATCTATTTGGAAGGCCGCTTGTGATTGGAGGTGAATACGAAGCCACATTAACACATGAAGAAGACTACACATTAGACAAACGAGAAAGAGATGATCTTCTAAACTTTAACAATGAACTTCAATTAGAATTATTCTATATGTTAAGTAATAAAATATTCGCTTTTGCCGAAACAAAAGTTGAAATTAATGATGACTTATATGCTGAAGATGATAAAGAAAAATCTGAAACAGCATTAGATCGTGGGGAACTATGGTTTTATTTTAGTAGGCTATTTGAAAGTAATTTAAGCTTGCAACTTGGCCGGCAGAACTACCAAAGTATTCGCGAATGGTGGTGGGATGATGATTTAGATGCAATCCGACTACACTATAATCTTGAATACCTACATGGAGAAATTTCTATTGCTGAAGAGATTGATCGAGTATCGACTAGAGAAGATATCGATCCAAATGAAAAAGATATCACGCGTATACTCAGCCAAATAAATTGGCAATGGAATGAAAATCATTATCTAGGTATTTATTACTTGTATCACGATGACCACTCAAGCACGCCTGAGATTGGCCGCATTTTCGATGAAGATGAAAGTGATGACGTCGATTCAAAACTCACATGGTTCGGTTTTGATACTAGGGGAAAATTAAAAACTGAAAATCTAGGAAAAATATATTATTGGTCAAACTTGGCTTTTGTCCGTGGTCAAGATTCTGTGGTCGATTTCGATGATTTATCTTCTGAACTAATCATCGTTAATAAAATTAAACGGCAAAATGTAAGAGGATGGGGGATAGACTTAGGTGCCACCTTTCGTACTAAGCTACCTCTTTCACCCAACTTGACAGTAGCTTATGCCACCACTTCAAAAGATAACAATTTAGAAACGGGTACAGACCGAACATTCCGGCAAACAGGTCTACAAGACAACAACTATAAATTTAGAGGTGTAGATCGATTTAGATATTATGGCGAACTGCTACGACCGGAATTATCTAACTTGAGAATTTTTACTGCAGCTGTAGGCATTCCTATACTTAACAACAGTTCCATTGAACTCATTTATCATAACTACAGACAAGTAGCAAAAGCAGATTTTTTACGTGAAATAGACATTGATGCTGATCCCAATGGGCGTAAAAAAGATATTGGGGACGAACTAGATTTAATATTTGGAGTTAAAGAATGGAAACATGTGGAATTAGAATTTATCAGTTCGATTTTTAAACCTGGCAATGCATTTGATAGCAGCAATAATGATCCTGCACATAAATTTGAATTTAAATTTAGTTATAATTTTTGATATTTCTTAATCTTAGACAAAATCAACAACTAAGTGCACCACAATTGACTAAAGTAGCAACATAAATATTTAGGTAGAACACTCCACAGGGTAATCTGATAGTTTAAGGTTTACAACAACTTCAAGATCAGGAGACTTTTATGTATTATATCCATCTTGGCGCACGCGGACGTATGCGTATCTTTTATTTAACCTAATATGGCTAAGACTGAGAGACGTTTGAATAGATTCGCAGCTGGGCACTCGATTTTTACGTGATAAATTAATTGGGAAATAAAGCTTAGTCATATTTAAAATTATTATTGATTATTCATCTTTTCTAATACTAATGGTGACAACATCACTCACACAATAACAACGATAAGAATTTATAAGTTTACTTGTTTTGCGCATTATCAAATAAACACTTCTAATCCATTTTAGTTCTCGACCATTATTTCAACCGCTTTTCCAATAACATCGCTTCTTGATTAATTATTTGATATTTTTCTCGTGTATTGAGATTGAATAGACATATTTTCACTTGAATTGTAAATATGATTCACTCTAAATAATTCTTAACAATGTAATGACACAAGCAATAAAATCTTGGATTAGTTGTATAGATAGCTTAGCTCGTCATTCCATTTTATCGATTACTGCATTGGCGACATTAGCACTGTTCCTTTGTATCCTGCCTAGTTTCTTTGCCGATCTACCAATTCCTTCCGTTCATGACGAAAGAGGTTACTGGTTAAGCGCGGAAACATTTGCGCAGGGGCGCCTAACCAACCCAACCCATCCTCATTGGAAACATTTCGAAACAATTCACCAATTGCAAGTGCCTAGTTACCAGTCTAAATATCCGCCGGCACAGGGATTAATCATGGCTTTGGGTCTCAAACTTGGTCATCCGATTTACGGGGTGTGGCTGAGTATCGCATTTATGGTCGGTGCTATCGTTTGGATGATGCAGGCCTGGCTACCACCACGGTGGGCGGTAATTGGTGGCTTTGTCGCCATACTGCAATTTATATTGATAGGAAAGGCACATTCAACTGGAGACTGGGGATATTGGAGTCAGACCTATTGGGGCGGAGCAATGGCCGCAACGGGAGGCGCACTGCTGTTTGGTGCAGTAAAAAGGTTAGTCAAAGCGCCCAGCATAAGCGCTACTTTTGCTTTGTGTCTGGGTGCATCGATATTGGCACTGAGCAGACCGAAGGAAGGCTTTTTAGTATTTGCCTTGGTCGCAGTGTTATTGGCTATATGGTTTTTTCGATTACGTGGCCAAAACTTACGAGATGCCATGGTAAAAGTGATTCTACCTGCAATTGTATTGATATCCTGCACTTTTGTATTTATTGGTATTTATAACAAAGAAGTAACTGGAAATGCCTGGGAGATGCCGTGGCAAACACATTATAAACAATATGTTGTCTTCCCTATTTGGCTTTGGGGTGAACCACGCACCGATGTAGTATGGAATAACAAACAATTGCAGGAATTTCATGGTGGATGGGAGCTAGAACTCTATACACGCCACAGCGGTTTAAAAGGATTTATAACCACATCATTGCGCAAAATTGCCAGATTCTGGGTATTTTATATCGGGCCAATTTTTTCACTAGCACTGTTAACCTTACCATGGATATTAAGAAGTCGTTGGATGCTTTTAATATTTGCCAGCATCGCTTTAATTTTCGTTAATAACCTCGTATCGTTTGCCGCTTTCCCCCACTATTCCGCACCAATTACGGCGGCTATCGTACTCTTGATAACAGCAGGGTTACGTCATCTTTACCATTTTCGTTGGCGCGAAATTGCTGTCGGACAAAAACTTGTACTTGCCATGTTTGCGCTAGCCATACTACAACTTTTAATTGCTTTCCCAAATGTAGTTAAAGACATGAACAACACTGGATTACGCGAAAAAATACGAGCTCAATTACTTGAGAACTCGCAAAAAGATTTGTTGTTTATCCGCTATGGGCCTAAACGTGGTGTGCACAGTGAATGGGTATTTAATGCAGCTGATATAAATGGATCAGAAGTTATATGGGCACGGGAATTAAGCAAAGAGCAAAATGAATCACTAATAAATTACTACCCAGACCGCAAAGTATGGTTAGTAAAAGTGGGTTTTGATGAAACGCCACAGTTACTGCCTTATCCAACAACAATTCATAATTAGTTATTTAACACTTATTTAAAGCCAAAGAAATAGAATATAAAGTCTTACTTGACCAAGCCACACTTAAGCTACGTGCTTATTCAAAAGAAACTGTTATAGCTGAAAAATGTCATGCCTTAGTAGAGTTTGGCATAACAACTATTTTCTTGAAAGACTTTTATGATTTATATGTGATGGTTAGTAAATTTCAAAGGCGGGTCTGGTCGTTAGCACTCTATTTTCAATTAACTAAAGGTGGTACGAGATCCAATGCTTAAGGTTTGCTTACATGATTAATATACTCAACTAGATAAATTGAGATTTAGTGAAGCAGATGTTCAATTCCGGAAGCAAAATGGCGACCATTAATTAGATTCTCAGTCATTGAGCCGAGTTCAATGACTAATTGCTTTTCATCATCAGTGAATTTTCTAGCCCGAGTATCTACTAAGCACAGCGTCCCAATATTCATGCCCGAATCAGTTTGTAATACATAACTTATATAGAATCGAACCCAAGGCTTACCAACCACTTGTGGGTTACCAAAGGTTCGACTGTCTTCTTTCGTATCATAAATTTCGTAAATTCGCTCTTTCGGATTACGGGATGTAACCTCACAAATTGCATGGGCACAAATGGAAATATCTCGTGGCACCTCTGTGGCATCAATCCCCCAGGCCGACTTAAACCACTGACGATCTACATCCATTAGAGTAACGAGGCAAATTGGTACTTCAAGTTTTTCAGCTGCAAACCGCGTAATGCAGTCAAGCCGAATATCTGGTGGAGTATCCAGAACATCAAGTGCATGCAGCGCCTGTAACCGGTGTAATTCATTTTCAGGAAATGAAGCAACTATCAAAGATCTACCCTCCAACCCTCCAACCATCCAAAATAAATAAAAATATAGTAACTATATCTCGCATTTATAGATAGAAAGTTTAATTTAATATTATTAATATTATTTATAGTGAACACACAGGTGTAACCAATGTAATCAATATCCGTTTAACGACACTGTGCGCTTACACATACATAAAACAAAATTTATTTTTAAATAGAGAAATGAGATTAACGTTATTAGTCTCTATTATACTTATTTTCTCAACTATATTTATCTTCTCAACAATCACATATAGGATCGCGAATCAGCATAATACCAAAAGGAATATCCCCTGTTGTCACCGATCTTCCATTCATTGGGATACCATTATCATCCAGATCATAAATACTCGTGAATTCGGACCCGGAATAACTATGAGTCACGAATAATTTGTGGTTGGTAATAGAAACCATCACATTGTGAGGAAAAGGTAGAGCTGCATCTACTGGGCTACCTTCGACAAAACTAAAGTCTTTTAAGTCAATTGTATATAAAGATCCACTACCGTTACCTGATTCAATATCAGTTACATATAGATGGGTTTCTTGCTCATTCGCCCATATTCCATGAGCACCGGGAATATCCAAAGTACCTGTCACCCTGAGTTGTCTTGGATTGATTCTTAAAACCTTCCCATTATCTTGAGTGGCCACATATAACTTACTTTTTTTAAATCCCCAAAAGAGAAGATGAGGATCTCCACCAACCTTTAGCCGCCGCTTTTCTTTAAAAGTTTTACCACTATATTTTATTAACCAGCCTTCTTCTTTTCCTGTTGTAGAAAATAAACTTACAATAGCCGAATTTTTAGTTACAGTAATATCATGAGGCTTAAAATCAGCAGCCAAATCTTCCGGAATTGGAACCGTTGCGAGCACTTCTTTTGTTTCAAGGGAAATAACTGTCATTGTTTTGTCAATATCATTGACCACCCACATTTGACCCAATTCACCGTGGTTCCACATATGGAAGACCCCATTACCAGTGGGAATTTCAGCCGTTCTTCGCAAACGCAATGCATCGTAAACTAACACCCGACTATGTCCTCGATCTCCTATCCAGATTTCATCGGAAAAGAAAGGGTTTTGTGCATACATTGGCTCAGATCCTTCTTCCAACTCAATCTGAACTTTCCTTTCACTTTCCATATCAATCAAAGTGACAGTTTCAGCATTACGATTGGCTACGGCGATTTTTGTCCCCGTGGGAGATGGAGGAGTTCCTGGTCGTGGAGGCAATTCTGCAAATACAGTTTGCGCAAAGAAAAATAAAACGAAAGCAACCCAGTAGTTCATGTTGTTGTCCCCTTTTTTAATTATAAATGTAAGAATTAATACGAATTAATACTTAACAATGTATAAATATAAAATAATATGTCTTGTTTAATCAATGTTTAAATTTTCATTATATTGATAATAACATTGTAAATGGTTTATTTAGATGCAATTTAATAAAAAAAATAAGCCTCCCTATATCTCTCGCCTTGTAATAGCAAATATGTCAAAATTTTGACGGAGTTTATAAATAGCCGACCTTTATATCTTTTAGGGGTTAAATCTACGTTTTGAACAAACTACCACTACCCTTTATTTAAAAATTCTAACCTTTATTTATAGTGGCAGAGAACATATGCGCATGGAACACTTGCATGTGAGTACTACATGCAAACTAAGTATCACAAAACGATATAAAAATTTTCTGCCTTTCACATAAATTAATGGCGACGAAGTCACACTTGGAAACCACGACACGAGGATTTTCAGTGCACCATTATCCAAAAACACTACTAGATATGATCAAACCAGAGCAAATACTAAAATTTGTAACTACTTAATTAATCCAGCACCTTAGATCAATTTGAGTTAATTTGCTGAATTCTAGTAAACGCTAATCGCTGTACCTCTATTGTGCCTTTTCTATTAAGTACAAAGTGCCACTAATTTTCGAAGCAACTAACTAAAAGTCCACATTGTAAATGTTTTCAATGCCAAAAGAATGATGATGCCCATTTTTACAATTGCCCCCAAATATTGAACAAATATTTGATATAGATCCCTATAATTTAACCTTTTAGCATGAAAATGTTGAAACTTTGTACGCAGGGACATAGTCTAGACATATGAATGTAATAGACACAATAAAGAAAAGATGAGTATTCTTTATAAAATAAGAAAAAACACAGTAATCAGCCAAGTCCTTTTATTGGCACTGGTATTCGCTCTCTTTTTATTGCCTTTTGCTTCATGGAGTGCGTTCGAACACGCCAAGCAAACTACCTCACAAACTGACAATACGATGGGGAAAAGTGCTAATTTCGGCATGATCAATTGCCATCACCAACCCAGTAGTAACTACGAGGGTGCCTGTACGAAGAGTTGCTGTGACAATCCTGAAACAAATCAAAATTGTGAAGATTGCACAAATGGCTGCCTATCCACCGTATTTATTTCCATTGACCTTAAGAATATTTATCAGTTGATCAATTATTACAGGATCGTACAAAACTTCCAGTCAGCGATCTCATCTAGAAAAATTACACCCCCCTTTCGCCCACCAATAATATTTCTTTCATAGAGTTATTCGTACACCGCAAATAAGCGCCAAAATGAGGTGCTCGACGGACGTGTTTCGAATTTAATCATTAAAGTTTGAACTTATGAAAGGAGCACAGCTATGTGCAAACTGGAATACATCACTAACGATTGTTCACATCAATCGTACACATATATTGATAAATATGTCATCACAGTAAAACTGAGATGTAACAAATACATTGTGCAATTGCTACTGGCTGCACTGATCGTTCAGTTCTTTATCACTTCACCAATATATGCATTAAATTTGCGTGAAGTCGAGCAGATCACAGAACAAAAGGCTTTCATTTCCAAGGCGCATCAGTTACGAGGCGATGCTCTTGGTGAGTCAGCAATTGCTAATGCACAACTTCCAGATCCACAATTGAATCTTGGACTGTTCAACCTACCTACGGACGATTTTGATATAAATAGTGAGCCCAATACTCAATTGAGGTTTGGAATATCACAATCTTTCCCACGTGGAAAAACACTTGCTTTTAAAGAAAAACAAACAAAATGGGCAAGTAATGCAGAGTATAAACGTGCATCCGATGAAATTTCAAAATCAATTCGATCGGTACGTGAACATTATTTCAATCTTTATTATCAAATTGGTGCCCAAGAAATAATTAATGAAAGCCGTCAATATTTTATGCAACTTGTGGACATTGCCGAGTCTTATTACAAAGTTGGACGCGTTAATCAACAAGATGTGTTGCGAGCGCAACTCGAGCTATCACGATTGGATGATCGTGTTATCGAATTAAAAACTAAGGAGGACTTAGCAAGAGCTGAACTGAGTAAGTGGCTAGATGAAAAAGCATTTGAACCAATAGAAAAAGAATATCCATCATTGCCTCGCCTAGCTGCACAACAGGAAATTATTGATTCATTAATCAATCACCAGTCTATTCAAGCAGAAGATGCCATGGTTTCATTTTTCAACGAAAGCGTCGAAATTGCTCGTGAACAATACAAGCCTGGATGGAGTATTGGTGTTGAATATCGAAAACGTTTTGGCGACAACATTGATAGAACTAACCGTGAAGACCAAGCAGCTGCTATGGTAAAAGTTGATCTACCTATTTTTACCAACAAGCGTCAAGATCGACGTTTAGTTGCTAGTCAACACCAGGTCTCGGCAGCAAAATTTGTTCGAAGCGATAAATTGCAATCACTTAGACAAGCGGTTCTTAGAGATTATGCAAACTGGGAACGGCTATCTGAAAGAAGCAATCTTTATGAAAAAAGGCTTGTGCCCGAGGCAAATGCAAATGCAAATGCCTCATTAACAGCATACCAAAGTGGAGTAACAGAATTTACAACACTTGCAAGAGCTCGTATTACTCAGCTGAATGTGCGCTTGGAAACATTACGAGCAAAAACGGAACACAGTCGTGCACATTCACGTCTTTTGTATCTTTCTGAAGGAGCATTGTGATGGACAAAATAATAAATATTCTAGCGGTCATTATTCTGAATTTATTTGTAGTAGTAGGTAGCAACACAATTCTAGCGGAAGAGGAAGAGAAAGATAAAGATAAAGATAAAGATAAAGATAAAGAAGTATTGTATTGGGTTGCCCCTATGGATCCAAATTATAAAAGAGACAAACCAGGGAAATCTCCGATGGGAATGGACTTGATACCCATCTACAAAAATGAACAACAAACTCATGGCAGTGAAGTCATTATTGCACCTGAAGTTGTACAGAACTTAGGAGTACGCACTGCCGAAGTAGAACGATCAAAGCTATGGAGAAGAGTAAATACTGTTGGCTTTGTGGATTATGACGAATCCAAGCTAAGTCATATCCACTTGCGTACGCAAGGTTGGATAGAAAATTTGACTGTGCAGTCAGAAGGAGACCGTGTTCAGAAAGGTCAACTTCTTTTTAAGCTCTACTCACCCGAGCTTGTGAATGCACAGGAGGAATATCTACAAGCACTATCGCTTGGCAATAAAACTTTAATTAATGCATCCAAACAACGATTATTAGCATTAGGTATTCCCTCTTCAGAGATAAAACGTCTTAATAAGAATCGCACAGCTCGACAATTGATTTCTTACTACGCACCGCAAGACGGTGTCGTATCCTCACTTAAAGTAAGAGAAGGCATGTTTGTGAAACCTGAGAACCAAGTAGCCACACTTGCAAACCTCTCTACAGTATGGGTGATGGCCGAAGTATTTGAGAGACAAAGTAGCTGGGTTGAAGTTGGACAACCTGCAGAAGTGCGATTCTCTTATTTGCCTGGGGAAAAATTTGAAGGACAAGTCGAATATATTTATCCAGATCTAGATCAAATGACCAGGGCACTCACTGTTCGTTTGAAATTTGATAATCCAGGCGAAACATTGAAGCCAAACATGTTTGGTGATGTATATATTTATGCTGGTGCAAAAGAAAACATCATCGTTGTGCCACGTGAATCCGTGATTCGTACGGGTACCAGTGAACGCGTCATTCTTGCTAAAGGAGAAGGACGCTTTGAACCACGCGAAGTCGTTACTGGAATCGAGAGTGGTGATTGGATTGAAATTCAAAGTGGTTTGAACGAAGGAGAAGATGTCGTTATTTCAGGTCAGTTCCTCATCGACTCTGAGGCTAGTACTAAAGCCAGTTTTACCCGAATGACTACTCCACCCAATGCAAAAGAAATGTTGGATAGAGAATCGATGGATGAGGAGATTGTTGCAGTCGGAGTTGTTAAAGAAATATTTGAAGCAGAACAAAAATTACGAATTACGCATGAACCAATAGAAGCACTTGGCTGGCCACAAATGGAAATGAATTTTCAAGTAAGCAAAGACTATTACGTGGATGAATTCAATATAAAACCGGGTGAGCATATTACATTTACGTTAAAAAAAGTTGGAGACCACTATGAAATCTCCTCCATCAAGAAGATGGAACATTAAAAAGGAGTATTTCAAATGATTGAAAAAATAATTGACTATTCTATTAAGAATCGCACATTTGTTTTACTAATAACTTTCTTTCTTATTGGTTGGGGAATTTATGCGATAAAAAATACACCACTTGATGCAATTCCAGATTTATCTGATGTTCAAGTCATCATTAAAACAAGCTATCCTGGACAATCACCACAAGTAGTTGAAGATCAAGTTACGTATCCCTTGAGTGTTGCGATGTTATCCGTACCCAAGGCAGTTAATGTTCGTGGGTATTCATTTTTTGGTGACTCTTACGTTTACATCATCTTTGAGGATGACACAGACCTTTATTGGGCACGCACACGTGTCCTGGAATACTTAAGCCAAGTAGCCGGTAATTTACCTACTGCTGCGAAGACGCAGCTCGGACCTGATGCTACAGGTGTTGGTTGGGTCTACGAGTACGCATTAGTGGATCGCAGTGGTGGTCACGATCTTGCACAACTGAGAAGTATTCAAGACTGGTATTTAAAGTACGAACTACAAACTGTGAGCGGTGTATCAGAAGTCGCAACAGTTGGTGGAATGGTCAAACAATACCAAGTTGTAGTAAACCCTAATAGTTTACGTGCACACGGGATCCCTCTTTCAAAAGTCCGCCAAGCTATTTCAAGAGCAAACCAAGAAACAGGTGGCTCCGTGATCGAAATGGCAGAAGCAGAATATATGGTGCGAGCAACAGGATATATTGATGATATTCAGGATTTACACAAAATTCCCTTGGCAGTCAACGAGCGAGGAACACCAATATTGCTTGAGGATGTTGCTGAGATAAGGCTGGGGCCACAATTAAGACGTGGTATCGCAGAGTTAGATGGAGAAGGTGAAGTAGTTGGAGGCGTAATCGTAATGCGATTTGGTGAAAACGCATTACAAACCATCCAAAATGTAAAAACGAAATTAGAAGAGCTAAAGAAAGGATTACCTGATAGTGTAGAAATTATTGAAACCTACAACCGCGCTGCACTAATTGAACGTGCTGTCGACACATTAAATGAAAAGCTAATTGAAGAGTTTATTGTTGTAGCACTTGTATGTGCACTATTCTTGTTTCATTTGCGCTCAGCACTCGTCATTGTTTTGTCTTTACCGGTTGGTATTCTAATTGCGTTTATTGTTATGCAACAAATGGGCATAAATGCCAACATTATGTCTCTTGGTGGCATTGCCATTGCTATTGGCGCCATGGTAGACGCAGCAGTAGTGATGATTGAAAACACGCATAAACACCTAGAAATGGAAGGCGCCGAACAACGAAATCGGTGGGAAATTATCAGTGAATCAACTAAAGAAGTCGGACCACCTTTATTTTTCTCACTGATTATTATCACCTTAAGTTTCTTACCTGTGTTTACACTCGAAGCACAAGAAGGCCGATTATTTAGTCCACTTGCGTACACCAAAACATTTGCCATGGCGGGAGCCGCTGTATTATCTATTACATTAGTCCCCGTCTTAATGGGCTACTTTATCCGTGGACATGTAACTCCAGAAAAAAAGAATCCCATTAATCGATTACTTGTTGCAGGTTACCGACCCCTTATTAGTTTTATTCTAAGAGCACCAAAGTCGGTTTTATTAATTGCCTTGATTGTAATCATCGCAGGGTTATGGCCTATAACACGTCTTGGTAGTGAATTCATGCCAGATCTCAATGAAGGAGACTTGTTGTACATGCCTACAACGTATCCTTCTATCTCGATTGGTAAAGCCCAAGAACTATTACAACAAACCGATAAATTAATTCGGACCGTACCCGAAGTCGAAACCGTGTTTGGGAAAATTGGTCGGGCGGATACCGCAACCGATACTGCTCCTCTCACAATGATAGAAACCACGATAAAACTTAAACCAGAAAAAGAATGGCGTGAGGGAAAAACGATTGATGATTTAAAACGTGAATTTAACCAACTCGTACAATTTCCAGGACTAACCAATGCATGGGTGATGCCGATAAAAACTCGTATCGATATGCTTTCTACGGGTATTAAGACACCGGTTGGAATTAAGATTGCAGGAGCCGATTTATCTGTAATTCAAAATATAGGAGAAGAAATTCAAGATGTCGTGAAACAAGTACCTGGGACGGCAAGTGCTTATTCTGAACGTGTATCGAGCGGACGATACATCATTATTGATATAGATCGCAATGCTGCAGCTCGATATGCGCTCGATATAATGGAAATTCAAGCGGTTGTGCAAACCGCTATTGGGGGTATGCAAGTTTCAATGTCAACGGAGGGACTTGAGCGCTACCCAATTAATCTAAGATACCCGCGGGACTGGCGTGATTCACTTGCACGTCTTCGTGATCTTCCTGTAGTTACACCTACAGGTGCGCAAGTAGCACTACAAGAAGTTGCAGATATTCGGATTGAAGATGGCCCTGCATTGATCAAAACAGAAAATGCAAGACTTAATGGTTGGATTTACGTTGACATAGAAAATCGGGACCTAGGTTCATATGTACAAGATGCTCAAAAGACTGTTGAAGAAAATGTGAAACTACCTCCTGGTTATACTGTCTCTTGGTCCGGTCAGTACGAATACCTTTTACGCGCAAAACAACGTTTGTCTGTTGTTATTCCAGTAACGTTAGTAATAATCGTTCTTCTTTTATATATGAACTTTCGTCGCATAACTGAAGTGATCATTATTATGGCAACACTGCCAATGGCACTGGTAGGCGGAATTTTATTACTTTATTTACTGGACTATGACATGTCCGTTGCAGTCGGCGTTGGTTTTATTGCACTTGCAGGCGTGAGTGTTGAAATTGGTGTGGTGATGCTGGTGTATTTAAACCAAGCGCTAAAAAAGTTAAAACAACAAGCAGAAACTAATCAACGTGAATTAACAAGAGATGACATTCGAAGTGCAGTGATCTCAGGAGCACTGTTGCGAGTCAGGCCGATTATGATGACCGTTGCAGCAATTATTGCAGGACTATTACCTATCATGATCGGAGGTGGAACGGGATCAGAAGTGATGCGTCGCATTGCCACCCCAATGGTTGGTGGAATGATCAGTGCAACTTTGCTCACTCTTATTGTCATTCCTGCTGTGTTTCTAGTAATAAATCAATTCAAGCTACCAGCATCAATACATACTGAAGCCACTGTTAATGAGGTTTAATTAAAAGCTATTCAAATAACCGTAAGAAATACTCCCATTTCGACTTAAGCACTGTGGTCAACAGCGCTTATTAATGTGACACACAATGGCACAGTTCAAATATTAATGTTTTAACCAATGTGTTGCTTCGATCGGTTGAGCTGGTATCCAATAGCTGTCATTGAATAAAGAGTGTATAGAATATTAATATTTTTTCGCTTCGTAAAATAAGCTTTCAATAAGTGGACTGTCCATTGGTTCAGCATTTTTAAACGTAAAAGGCAAAGATTGACAACCGTGATACACACCATTGCCACACGCATCAAATGGTGGAGATAACACATGTAAATGCAAGTGTGGGAAATCCAATGTGAATCCGCTATTTCCTGATAATGCTACAGGTTGCCCTTGTGTAACCTGATCGTCTAAGTCAACCAATATGCCATCCTTTGATAAATGTAAATAAGATGCAACTGTTCCATCTTCATGCATAATAACAAGGATATTTGTTTCCTCTGCTGTCTGGGTGTCATTACCAAATTGCTCAATAGCTTTAATAACTTTACCTCCGCGTGATGCAACAATTGTGGTACCTACTGGCATAGCAAAATCATAGGAATAGCGTAAATCTCCGCAATCAATTTCTTCGCCATTGATAGAAAGAACTCTGCACATCGGTTTGTGTGTACTATATTTCCCACAGTTTCCTTGACTGACTCGAAAAGCTTCACCGATCTCATAAGGCAAGACATACTCTGATGTTTTAGGATCTTGGTAATGCTCTTTGAAACAACCACTAACAGTTTCATTTTCAATGGGGGTTAATGTAGGTTCGTAATTGCCAGTATCTATTCTGTCGCACCCTACAAAGATTGGACTAAATAAAAGCGTTAAAACGAAATAATTTAATGTACTTTCTCGCATTAATATTATTTGAATATGTTTGGCCGTATTTTTATGTAAAACCGAACTTTATAAAAACCATCTTGGCTATAACTATTTAAATAATGAAGATAGTATGGGGTTTTTTCTGGCACAACTCCACGTTCTTCAAACCAAAATGTATGAATGTCTCTATTAGCATTTATTAAATCCGAAACACTACCTGTTAAAATCCCTGTAATATAATATCCTGCATCAATTGTTTGGGTCATAAAAGGTAAAGATACTTTGATAGAATTAGGTATACGAATCGCAACATCTTGTCGTATAGAATGATGCGGACTAACACTTACAAGGTCGTACCAAACTGTAAAGATATTTTCCTTCCAATCTTCTAAGTTATTCTCTCCCCATTCCTTTATTTTTTTCCACATTGGCAGACAGGATGAAAGAGTAAGACCATCATTTATAGTTCTGTACAGTAATTTTTGTTCTTTTAGCTTTACTATTGAAACCAGATCATCCAACTCACTAAGTCGTTTATTTCTTTCATGTTCGTCAGTATATTTATACTTAGAATATAACGAGCAAGGATCTATTTCTTTTCCATACTTGCTTATAATCTCGCCTTCTTTAACTGTATCTATCAAAATTGGATAACGAAACTCCTTTGCTGTAATCCCAAAATGGTTTTTAAATGACTTCGAAAAATTTGCTGGTGAAGAAAACCCGTGGGTCATTGCAATCTCAGATATTTTCAAATTTGGATACCACACTAAACGCCTAGCTGCCAGCTCAAGGCGTTTCCTTGAAATATATGAGCTTAATGTTTCTCCCTGATATTCATGAAAAATGCGGTGGAAATGAAATTTAGAAACATTGCATGCTCGAGCTATGCCTGCGAGATCTAATGGTCTATGAGGATTATTCCAAATAAGATTTAATGCATTCACTACATTAGCTGTCTGCCTATGTTCTGTTTTAATATTTTTTGCTCTTAGCATGTAATAAATAGTTTTCCCAGCTTGCTATTTTTTCAATTTAAAACTACCTATTGACATCAATATTTCTTTTGAATGATAAAATTATATTTAATAAATTATATCCAGAGAACTTTAAATGAACAAACTAATCACATTAGTCACAATTTTCTGCCTAACTTCTTTTGAAGTTTTAGCAACTGATTTTGATAACACAAACTTATCATCAAATGATGTAGCGCATATCGCGCAGCCTTATTTATATGAAAATAATGAAATTGCGGTTATAACGATTACATCGAATTCTGAAACTCTTCGAAAACTTGTACCTAAACCCTTGATCCCAAATGCTGGCAATACTATTTATTTCTACATAGGTGAATTTAATCTAAATCACCCAGAAAAAATAAACTACCGCGAATCGGGATTACTAATACCCGTTACCTATAAAGATAAAGAAAAAAATAAGACTGAACATGGTAGCTATTTTCCAGTTTTATACTTGGATCATATTGATGCCATTATTGGTGGAAGGGAGGTATATGGTTACCCGAAATATCTAGCGGATATAACGTTCACACGAGAAGATAAATCGATTCAAGGAATTGTAAAAATTAATGGAGAATTGCTTATTGAAGTTGAGTTCGATATTACAACAAAAGTAAAAAATCCTTCTCTCCCTAGTTGGAACATGTACTCACTGAAACGAATTCCAGGACCTGACCTAAAGAATGGAAATGTCATTAAGCAAATTATTTCGGCACCACAAAATGGTATAAAGATTCATGAAATGCACTTAGCCACAGCAACATTGAAATTACATTCTGTAGGTAAAAATCCATTAGGTGCTATACCAATTTTAAATATATCAAACCCATTTTTCAGAGTTGAAAATATGACCATAAACGCTGGTAAAGTCTTGTATGACTACCTAAAATAACTTCAACTAATATCCGCTATAGTCCGTTAGCAAAATTGCAAACTATGCTCTGGTGAGATGTATTCATCAAATCAGCCATATATAAGACAAATAGAAACAGTAATTTACCCTTTTCTAGATTACTGATTGGAATGTATCCACCAAATTTCTCCAAATTGTCAAGTTGATTTTTGCAGTATCAACCTTTCACGCAAACTACTTGTCTCAATGTATGTTCAACACTTACCAAGTCATTTTGGTTTTCCATAACCACGTCAATATCTTTGTATGCGCCAGGGATTTCATCTAATACACCTTTGTCTTTACGACATTCAACACCCGCAGTTTGCGCCTCGATATCTTCTTCATTGAAATGGCGTTTTGCTTTACCACGACTCATACGACGACCTGCGCCGTGCGAACATGAACTAAATGATTCAGGGTTACCTTTACCACGAACAATATAAGATTTAGCACCCATACTTCCTGGAATAATTCCAAGCTCATCCACGCCAGCACGGATCGCTCCTTTTCGCGTAATGTAAACATTTTCACCAAAGTGATTTTCCATAGACACATAATTGTGATGACAATTGATGGCTTCTTTAGTGATGCCAAATTTTGGTAAAACTTTTTTTAACGCATCAATGATTAAGCGCATCATTTCTTTACGATTTTCCATTGCGTAATCTTGAGCCCAGTTCACTGCATTTACGTAATCATCAAAGTGCTCAGCACCTTCAGTGAAATACGCTAAATCTTTATCAGGTAAATTATGAATATGCTTTTGCATATCTTGTTGTGCTAATCGAATAAAGTATTGACCAATAATATTCCCTACTCCACGGCTACCCGAATGAAGCATAATCCATACATCATTATTTTCATCCAAACAGATTTCAATAAAATGATTCCCCCCTCCAAGTGTGCCCAATTGGCGCACCCAAGTTTGATAAGGCTTTTTCTGCATCTTTAAAAGTTTAGGATGTTTATCTAGTAAGCGATCTAAACCGTCAGATAAAGGTCGTATAGTAGAATTCTTAGCTTTATCAGTCTTGTGCATATCAAAACCAACAGGAATTGCGTCTTCAATTGCAGTACGCACTTTACGTAAATTATCTGGAAGATCATCTGCATTGATTGAAAGGCGTAACGCATTCATGCCACAACCGATGTCTACACCAACTGCAGCTGGAATGATTGCACCTTTACACGGAATTACAGAACCCACAGTCGCACCTTTACCAAAGTGTACATCCGGCATCGCCGCTATATGACTATGGATAAAGGGCAACTGTGAAAGGTTGCATAGTTGTTGGTAGGCTTCGTGCTCAATGTCATCTGTATAGATTTTTACGCGCACTTTACCTTTGGTAATCACTTTCTTTATTGGCATATGTCACCCAAATCAGTCCCTATAATATTCATTTCTATTAGAACCATCGTGTCGCTTGTTCTTCAAGCAACAATTCTTGAAATCTACGCCCTGATCCACATACACACAGATCATTACGGCCGAGCTTCTCGATAAGTTCTTTATTGCCATGAACGACTCTATTTCCTCGTTTAACGTTTGTTTCTGATGGATATCCCTTGCGACGTTTACTCATACGCTCAAAAGGATTGGTCCTTATCTTTAAATTTACACATGTTGCACCTCCGTTTTATTGAGCTAAACATAACTCACTATATTTAAGTTTTCTTTCAATGCCCAGCGTTGAAATATATCTTTCTCAGAATCAGTTGGTAAGCGATTATACTTTCCTCTTGCTTGGCAAATTTGTTTGTTATACATATTTACTTCTATCGTTAACATCTTTGTGATTCCAATCTTATTCTGTAGATCCATGGTGTAAATTGCACTTTTCCCCTTGTGGCAAGAATTTGCATAACTTGCAACACAATGACCTTGCTTACGACCTTCAGCAACAAGTTCCTTACTAGATAGTAGCTCTCTTATTGTCCAAACTTTCATATTTCTATTCTTGCTATTCCCTTCAACGTACCTAAAATCATTAATACCAGACTTTTTCCATTGCAAGTTTCCACCACGGGATTCTCTACCGAGTTGTTGATGCCACTGCTCAACTTGTCTTAATAATGTTTCAGCTGTTCTACCTCGCATGGAAAAATTAGGTTGTGCAGGTCCGATTTCTCTAGCCACGCCTCGCTCAACAAACTCAACTCTATTTTCATATTTTTGATTCCAAATATAATCCACAATTGGGTTTACATGGCTCAAATCCAACATTGGGTTTTCGATAAAAAACTGTATAACTCTTTGCCAAAATTCTTCATCTTTAAATCTTGTATTCAGTCGCGTTCCATTAATTGCATTGGCAATTGCAACATTTCCACCTAATGCTTTCACTTGTGCCCAACGAAATGCTCCTAACACACTATATGAAGTAGGCGCCTGTATAAAATGATGGGCCATTTTCTTAGTCAGTCTAATAGGTAAAGAATGAGCCGTTCTAATATTGTGTCCTTTACCTATATGCATGAACCATTTTTGCTGTTTTTTGTTTCCCTGTAACCAAACATAATCCATAAATTCTGGTACATAATAATTCGCGAACAAGTGTCTAGCTAACGATGAAAACTGGCGAACTGCATTATATGTAGAAGGCTCCCATACATATAAATCACGTAACCACTTGGTTCGATATAATGTGAAATTTATAATCCCTCGCACAAAATCTACCGAACTAAAAAGCTTTGTTCTTTCCTCCAGGTATAGCAAGGCTTTTAATAGCTGTTTTTTCTCTTTTGATATACGAAACCCTTCGTATACAATTTGTAGAACTTTACTATTAATTTCATTTAGAGGTAGTTTATTATCAAAAATTAATTCAATCTGATATCTTATCTTCCCCTCTTTACTATGCTTCTTAAGCTTTTCTTCCGCTAATATTTCTTTATATTTCTCTATCTCCTTATAACGTTGAGAATATTTCTTATCTAGTTTTGAACTGAAACCATTCGCTTTACACCATTTTTTATATTCGGCTATGTCTTTCAAATTTAGGGCACGAGCATGCATCAAGACCTCTAACTCTAAGTCCTGATCAATCGTTTTCAATTTTTTATTTTTTCGTGCCATATCAATATTCAATTAAATTTAGCTAATTCCATTTAAATGACGCAGGCCCTCTAGTAATAAAGGACCTTTGTCAGTTTATTTTCACGCTACCCATCAACTTTGATTTGTACCGTGTCTTTTAGGATGCCGTCCAAACCTCCGAAGACGGTTAGTTTGTCTACTTTGTCTGTGACTTTTTCCAACGTCTCCAACTCTTTCAAGCGCATCAAGGTTGGGTTGTCATCCATCAATTTCGCAGTGTTCAACAATGAACGTGTAGCTGCAGTTTCTTCACGTCTTTTAATGACATTTGCTTGCGCCACTTTTTCTGCTTGAACCACTTGGTTCAAGATGTCTTTCATGTCGCCTGGCAAAATGACATCTTTCACGCCAACGCTGCGAATTTCGATACCGTATTCAGATACGTTTGCTTTAACAGATTCGTAGACGTATTTGTCTAGTTCATCTTTAGTTACAAGCAATGCATCCAAAGTGCGTGTACCAATTACCTGACGAAGTGCAAATTGCATTTCGCGGTAAATATATCCAGCAAGGTCTACCAATTCATGACGCGCTTTAATTGGATCACGAATTTGATATTGAGCCGACAAGTTTGCACGTAGGCTAACTTTGTCTTTTGTCAAAATCTCTTGACCTTGCACTTCCATGCTTTGCATACGCAAATCAACTTGCTCAACTTTTACGTTGCGGTTGTATTTCCAGTATGCGTACAGACCTGGTTGCAATGATTCTTTTAATTCACCATCCACAACCAATAGGCCAACATGGTTATCTGCAACTTCTGCGATATAAATTGAATTAATCAATTCATTTGGTATTTGTTTTGCACGTGTGTGCACAAACTGACCCACTTTATTTGCAGGTAATGCAAAATCTTCTGCAATATTTTGCACTTCAACTGTCATTTCAACTGGACCTTTCCAAAATAATTGGCGTGTGCCAGGTGCTACAACAGTGCTCAATTGACCACGTTGATAAACCAATCCAACTTCATATGCATCTGTCTCAACAACTTGGAAGTATTTAGTTACTATCTCAGGTTGTTCTTTTACTAAGACATCCACATATTTGTGGTTGAATTGCGCTTCCGTTACATCATAAATCTCGACTTGGATACGGCCGAAAATATCGAAATAACGATATACACTCGGTTCAAGCACCTTTACGATGCTACGGTTTTTCAAATAAATACCGCGCTCATGCTGCGCAATAACAATTCTTTTCAATCCGAACATAGTTACTCCTTTTAAATAAAGTTTCGGGAAATGCTCCACATATAAATTGCGGGTAAACTCCTGTTGTAGTAACGGGTCTACAAACTTTCACATATCATTGCGATACCCCAACTATCGCTTTGAATATGTTTCAGTCTCTAGACTGGTTATCACAAGCTTGTGATTACTCAGGCAATCTACATGTTGCGACATAAACAAACTCTCAACCGTAGTTGAGCTATTTGAAATGTCACGGGAACATTTCCCTAGTTAGTGTTTTCACACAAAATGCGGAATCGAACCGCAGGCTTTCGCCATTACCAATGAACAACGTTTAAAGTTGTCGAAAGAACAGGAATCGAACCTGCAACATTTCCGTTATCAGCGGAATGCTCTCCCTTTGAGCTATCTTTCACTGGTGTATCGGACCACTTACAACTTTGTATACACATTGCAATCACCTTTCGGTTTAGCTTCGGTGCACAGGTCTGAATTCAAGAATCAGATCCGCTAAGTAAATAAATGTCTCTCAATACTCATGAACTCAATGTTTATAAAACATCGAATTACAATTCTTTAAATACAGGTGACCTGCCCCATTGCAGGCCACCATTTTTCACGTCCCCTTTCTACTAAAATTTAACGTCGCTCTTTAGGACATTGTGTTTTCAAGAACGCCATTTGGTCTGCCAAAATTTTGCGGTTAGATAAAATCAATCCTTCTGCATAATTTGGCTCATATGGAATTCCTAATAATGAAATTCCTATTCTTTCTGCCTCACTAGGCATTAAACTATCTTTACGTGCATTACATGCACGGCATGCTGTAACCACATTCATCCATGTGTTTTTTCCACCACGTGATAGTGGAATCACATGATCGCGCGTTAAGCGATTTCGAGAATATTGATCACCGCAATACATGCACATGTAATCATCACGTCGAAACAATCTTGCATTTGTAAGTGCAGGCACTTCACGAATGTGGTCGTCTGATCGCATCACACCATGTGTTGCAACAATACTGTTCACATCAATAAATGAACGAGTTCTTGTTCTGCGATTTACACCACCATGAATACGGAAAGAATTTGAACCCATTTCGTAAACAACTTGTTCTCGTGCATACACTAATGCTGCATATTCCCAGTTCATCCATTCAACTGGACGCCCAGCTACGTCTAAACGCAAAATTAAATTTTCCATTTAACTTTTCTCTTTTATAAAGTTACTGTTTAACAATTTGGATGATTGAAGTGGTTAAGAATGGCTTCGCCATTTCTTAATTCGCGCGTAATACCCACGCGCAAGTGTGGTACGCAGCCCCAGATTTGAACTGGGAATCAAGTAGGTTTGAGCTACTCAGGTCTTCCAATTGCCTCAGCTGCGCAAATATTGTGTTGGTATCCCTGGCAAGATTCGAACTTGCAACATTCTGGTTTTAAGTCAGATGCGTCTTCCGGTTGCGCCACAGGGACGTTAGTCAATGTATGCCTACGGCATTATTAATTTGCGAGTAATAGCCACTCGCATGTCTGGTAGCCACCCTCGGATTCGAACCGAGAAACACCGCGTTCTAAGCACGGTAGGTATGACCTATTCCCGTCAGGTGGCCATGGCACCCCTAGTAAGATTCGAACTCACATCAACTGATTTAGAAGATCAGTGCTTTTCCTATTAAGCTATAGAGGTTAAAAACTGTTTACATAAATTTTTTGGTACCCCAACCAAGATTCGAACTTGGATCTACCACTAATCTGGTGCGTGAATCACGGGATATAAATCCGCTGCTTTACCGTTAAGCTATTGGGGCAAAAATATTTGGACACTCCGCTCAGAATTGAACTGAGTCCTCAAGGGTTGCAACCTTGCGTCTTGCCGATCGACCACGGAGTGTTGGCACATCCGGAAAGATTTGAACTTTCATCTTTGGGTTTGGAGGCCAATGTTCTGCCAATTGAACTACAGATGCTCTGGCTGGGAATCCTGGACTCGAACCAAGATCTCAAGAGTCAAAGTCTTGCGTCTTAACCAGTTAGACGAATTCCCAATTTTAATTTGGCGCGGTTGGAAAGATTCAAACTTTCATCTACGACTTTCGTAGAGTCGTGCTTTATCCGATTAAGCTACAACCGCAAAATTTTTTGGTAGCCCGAATCCGATTCGAACGGATAACTTTCGCTTTGTAAGAACGACACTCTGCCAATTGAGTTATCGGGCTAATATTATTTTGGTAGTTACGGTTAGAATCGAACTAACAAGTCCAGGGTTATGAGCCCTAGCTGAAGACCACTTCCGTAACTAAAATATTTGGTGGATCCAGTAGGAGTCGAACCTACCTCTGCGGGTTAAAAGCCCGCTGCACAGCCGCTATGCCATAGATCCTTGGCACGCCTGAAAGGATTTGAACCTTTATCTCACTGGTTCGAAGCCAGTTGCTTTTCCATTTAAGCTACAGACGTATTGGCGGAGAAGAACAGATTCGAACTGTTGAATGAAAAATTTCCATTTCTCCTTTAGCAAAGGAGCGCTTTAAACCACTCAGCCACTTCTCCAATTTATATTTATATTTGGGGTGAACTACCGGACTCGAACCGGTATCTACCAGATTCACGTTCTGGGGCTTTGCCATTAAGCTAAGCTCACCATAATTATTTTGGCGGAAGGCGGAGGGCACGATCCCCACTAACCAAAAGCCAGCCACCAGTTTTCAAGACTGGGACACCCCCACTGGGTGAATCACCTTCCTTATATATGTAGGTTTGGAGCGGATAATCGGATTCGAACCGATATTTATGGTTTGGAAGACCATCACTCTGCCAATTGAGTTATACCCGCAAATTTGGTCTCAGCAGTTGGATTCGAACCAACGACCTCTCGCTTCCAAGGCGAGGACTCTGACCAGACTGAGCTACACTGAGAATATTTTTTGTATAAAAATTATTTGGTGCATCGAGTTGGACTTGAACCACCTTTGCGTGTAGGTACTACACGTGAATCAAGAATCACTTTGTGATTCCATTTTTTATTGAAAATTTTTGGTTCATCGGATTAGAGTTGAACTAATATCTTCACAATTATCAGTTGTGTGCTTTACCAGTTAAGCTACCGATGAATAATCTTTAGAAATATTGTATCGCTTCGCGATTATTAATTTACGAGTAATACCCACTCGCAAGTGTGGTGTTCCTGACCAGAATTGAACTGGCATCTCGAGTTTGAAAGACTCGTGACCTCACCGTTAGTCGACAGGAACAAATTAATTTATTTTGGCGGATCCGATCGGACTCAAACCGACATCCCCTTTATCGACAGTAAAGTGCTTTATCAATTAAGCTACGAATCCAAATTTTATTTAAAGGTTGAGACTACGCCTTTAACAATCACTCTTTTGTTGAAGTGCCTAACGCATTGCTGTGCGAAAGTTGTCAACGTGTCCACATTACCCTGGTTGCTCCAGCGATAATGTTAGTGATCATGACTGCTTTTTTTAAAGTGTAGCGATTCACTTGTCGCATTGATCTATTCAGCTATTCACTTACCGAGAACCTTGCAGGGCTCTAAACGGAGGCTATCCGATCGTGCAATGAAGTAACTAAAGTTCTTTGGCTTGCGGCCGCAGAAGCTTCCATGTTCCCAAGCGGGCATGGACTTAAGTCATTTTCAATCAACACCGAGACGCGTCTTTGCGTTTCACCGTATGGTGATCTATGTGGGAGTCGAACCCACGACCTATTGATTCTAAGTCAATCGCTCTACCAATCTGAGCTAAAAGATCAGGTACTACTAAGACGTGCACGTCTCAGTTGCTTCGTTATTTTTTGAATAACGATATACAACACGCCTTCTGTCTTTCCTCTGCCGAGTACTTAACCGAATATTAGGATCATGGCTGCCAGCCATTTCCCCAATACTCTGTACAACCGCACTTGTCTGCAAAACTCGTACTATGTTGTACTACCTGTTACCTCTCGTAGTACGCAATCTAGTGTCACGGGTTACAGCACTACCTGTATCTTTCACACGACCCGCATTCCCAAGTAAACCTGGTACGTTAATCGTGGTACTTCCGTGTATTGCTTGGCTACTATTGCCGATTGAATTACGACAACATGGAGACCAGGCTTGCTTGGTTTGACCTACTTCGAAAAGTGGGCGAAATACCGTAGTCGTATTCCTTTTCTATTGTTGCCGATAGTTATCGTGCCAAGCCACATATTTGGTGGAGGATCACGGATTTGAACCGTGCGCCTTCTGCTTGCAATACAGACGCTCTGCCAACTGAGCTAATCCCCCAAACTAATTTGGCTGCGACGGTTGGACTCGAACCAACATTGCTTCGCTTAACAGGCGAATGTTCTACCATTGAACTACATCGCAATTACGTTTGGTGCATCAGGATGGATTCGAACCACCATCGCGTCGGGCTTCAACCGACCGCTCTACCCATTGGAGCTACCGATGCAAAAACTTTTGGTGGAGAGAGATGGATTCGAACCACCACGCTAATATTTAGCACTGGGTTACAGCCAGCGTGTCTCACCAATGACTGTCTCTCCTAAAATTAAATATAAAACTGGAGCTGGTGATAGGCGTCGAACCTACAACCTACTGCTTACAAGGCAGTTGCTCTGCCATTTGAGCTACACCAGCAAAAAATATGGGGCAGTCGCACACGCGCGCAACTCAACTCAGAGTTGGACGTAATTTCATAAACAAAATTACAAACTGCCCCGCCTACTTCAATCATCCAAATTGTTAAAGAGCTACTGCCAGGACTAAAAAACCCCGGAAGGCAAACCTAACCGGGGTTTTATTTTGATTCCGGAAGGCTCGCAACGCGCACCCTCCGAATTAATTTGGAAGGTACTACGTGATTGGGTCCTCTAAGGTGGCCCCAATAAAATTATTTGTGCCGAGACTTATTCCACTCGTGCCGAAGCTGGATATCTCATGCACAGCAACACACCACAAATAACACGACGGCTTTAATAACCGCTGTGCTAGAGGCGTTGAAAAACTAGTTGTATATGTACTTCTATTCATAGTGCGCGAAAGTCTAATGATATGAAATTTAATGTCAAGTAATATTTTACCAAGTAAAGTGTGAATTTACTCCCAATTATCGGCTAAATTAATCATCAAGGGCCGACAAAAAAGAAATCATTGCTTTACGTTGTTCTTCATTTAAAGAGAGGGATGCAGAAATAATTTCTTGAATGTCCGTTAATTGTTTTTGAAATTCTTTATTGTTCAATTCTTTAGGTGCTTCATCTAACCAACCTACAGGTTTTTTTGCTGCAATTTCTATCCCTCTAGCAAACTCATCACTCATGCTAGGAATAAATGGTGTTTTGTAATGTTGTTGAAATAATTCCCATGATACTCCTGCTGATTCACATTCTTTTTTAGAACAAACCTTGTTACCAGACTTCCCACATAGGGTCTTAAAGTTTGTAAATCTAACAATTTGAAGAAATGGATCTAAGTTTTTTACAGGAGCAGTGCCAAATAATAACCAGTTGGTGGAATATCCAGTAACTTTACTTATACCTTCAATGATTTTTAGATTTGGATTTTGTGGGGCTGATGTTTCGTATAGAGAAAGAAGCTGTTTTGATACTTTTAGTCTACGTTTTTTCAATAGCTGCATCATCTCACTCGGGTCAATGTTGTTATCGACCCGCGCATAACGAATACGTGATGAGACTGTAGCAAGCTCGCTACTTTGTTTTTTTCTATTAGGTGCCTTTTTTATATTTCGGCGTTTAGGTGTTTTAGTAGTCAATTGTGAATGTATTTAGAGATTAAAACACAATAGTACACCAGCAATAGACTAATATTGGTATTAGGGGAATATTCGTTTAGGGAATATGAAATTCCAGTGTTAACTTATACTTGGAGTATGAGTCCACGGTTCACAATATTTGAATTGTGGAGAAAATAGGTTTAGATGTTTAAATTATTACTTTATTGCGATAGCTTTAGCGATATCTTTTCTACTCGCACCCAATGCAATGAGTGATTTCATGTAGTGATCGAGGGATACAGATGGATCACCGGCTTCTAGTTTTGCAATTCGTGATTGACTCGATTGTATGATTGTAGCCACTTTCGTTTGGCTTAATTTTTTACGTTTGCGTATTGCTTTAAATGTATTCGCCAAATTAAGTCTCATTTCGACAATCTCAGCCTCTTCCGGAGTCAGATCCAGAAATTCTTGGGCACTACCAAACTTCCAGCCTTTGGTTTCAAGTTTTTTGCGTTTCGCTTTATTCACTGTCGTATTCCTTGATTCGCTGCTTACATATTTCTTTTACTGTTTTCGGTGTTCGTCTCGTTTTCTTTTCAAATACCTCGAGTATGACGATCGCATCTGTATCGATTCTATACATTATTCTCCATGTCAATGTTTCATCCACTATGCGTAACTCATGACAACGCCGACCTATGATAGGCATCGGCCTTGAGTGGGGCAATGAGAGTTTTTCACCTTGTTGCAGCTTGCGCAGTAAAAAACCTGCTTCAATACGTGCACTTTGTGAAAAAGGTGGTGTTTTGATTTCACCACTTAGCCATGCTAGTAGCTTATCTCTCGGCGACATCTTTGACTCCAAGCCTATATCATATTGATGATTATGTCAATTCTGACATATTATTATTCGTAACTTACTGTAATTAAATAGGGTTATCAGTGCAATTTCCAACCTAAATATAGCCTTAATCTAATACTCATCTATTACTTATATCATTAGCGCTATTAAGACCTATATTTATAAGCGAGCATACAATTTGTTCGTACAATTCCTGACCTTTATTTGTGATCTGTATAACTCTGGCTCGGCGATCATTTTCAACAAAGTTATATTCCATTAAATGTAGATCTTCCAAGCAACGCATTGAACGGGTGAGTTGGGGTTTGTTTAGTACCGCTTCTTTTGCGATGACCCCAGGCTGAACAAATTTTTGATACAAGTAATGTAGCACTTCAAAATCGATATGCGAGAGCTGGTACACTTTTATACTGTTTTTAATCTGTCTTTGATATGCCCTTACTTTTTTCAAGATTGCGAAATAGTCTTCTAGCTCCAATAGTTCTTCGTCAGCTATAAACTTATTCATAGTCTGTCTACCCAAGCCAATGCTTTATTTAAATATTGTGCCCAAAGATGATTATTTACTTCTATCACACATTTATGATCTACAGATCATAACAATATCAGCTCATCTTTACCACAATTACGCTCTATGGAGCGTATGACTTTAAAGAGGAAAATTCAGCAGGATTTTGGGAAAGCTCTGCTTAAACACAGAAGCAAAGCCAAGATGACATTTGAAACGCTTGCGGATAGAGCCAATTTGTCTATGCGCTATGTACAAGACTTAGAGGCTGGCAAGAAACTACCATCGATCATCACATTAATGAAACTATGCCATGCTTTGAAAATTACACCTGATAAGTTACTGATGCCAATTTTTAGGCAAAATAAGAAACAAATTTTGGAAAAGGATAACGACTGATAAGTAGCCTACAAAAACAAAATATATTCTATTTGAAATTTACAGGCTCAACGAAGTTTATACTCGAACTGACAGTTGTCGATGTGGATTCGTATGACAACCGCTTAAACTTTATCTTAAACAGACAAAATAACATGGAATATGAGTCCACGTTTCATTTTTTAATTAATTGGCTGATGGTGGCCAGGGGCGGAATCGAACCACCGACACGAGGATTTTCAGTACCCAAGGTTAAATAACTATCTGAATCCAGATTGTTCTAAATATATATCTACACTCACAATTATATGAAAATAGTTGTCTTTAATTATCTGTATAAATCCTAGTTATTCATCAATTTTCTTAGCACAAGTACACGAAAATTACACAATAATAATTATCTATACTTGCTCAGCGCTTAATTCAAATTCTGAATTAATTAATTCAAGTATTTTTTCCAGAAACTGCCCTTCTTGTGGTGATATCGCAAGTCTTAGATATGGTGGTATATATTCTAAGAATTCTGACTTATTAATTGGGCGATATTCTAATAATGCCTCAAGCATGGCTGGTCGGAGAAGACGTTTATTTTCAGGTGTGTCCGGTAGTGTTTTACGGATTACTTTTTGGTCAAATTCAATAAGCTTATCTTTCAATTGCACGCTTTCTGTTACAAATTCATTGCTCTCTTCTTGCCAAATTTCAATTTCATCAATAGTTTCTTCTTCTACAGATTCAGCCGGAATTTCGCTAACAACTGGTAGATCAGTTTTTAGTTCATGCAGTTCTCGAATAATTGGTTGAATTTCAGCGCGTGGGTTCCTGAACCAGTCAGTGGACCAAATACGTCGTATCCTCCACCCAAGTTGTTCCAATATATCCTGACGAATTCGATCACGATCTCGAACAGACTTTGCAGAGTGATAAGTTGCGCCATCACATTCAATACCCATTAAGTATCTTCCAGGATTACCTGGATCTACAATTGCAATGTCGATAAAAAACCCTGCCACACCCACCTGAGGTACACACTCAAAACCTTCGTCTCGTAATGCATCGGCTACTGCTATTTCAAAATCACTGTCCGGGTCACGACCCGATTTTTCACTGCCTTTCTGAAGAATGCCCGTCTCACAAAAAGCAAGAAAATCCCTAAGTGCTTTTACTCCGAGTTTTGAACTAGTATCTACAACAATATCGTCAGAACCCATAGAACTAATCACAAGCATCCGCCTTCGAGATCGTGTAAAGAGTACATTCAACCTACGCCAACCAACGTTTGAATTAATTGGCCCAAATCGCTGAAAAACTTTTCCTCGCGGCTCTTGAGGCCCATATGTCATGGATATAATTATTACATCACGTTCATCGCCTTGTACGTTCTCAAGATTCTTTACAAAAAGTGATTCTTGATTAGTTTGATCTTTCTCCAACCATTCTTGAAAAGAAATATCATCTTTTGCGAGACTTTCTATAGCACTTTCTATTTGGTCTCGTTGCTCCACATTCATAGCAACTACACCTATAGTTTCATCAGATCCTTTACTAAAATGCTCACGAACTTTATTAGCTATAACTTTTGCCTCCTCTAGGTTACGTCGGTTTACAAAACATCCACGTCGGACACGTGTAAAACTTATGCCTAATCGTTCTAAATCTTTGTGAGGAGAAGGGAACAGAATTAGATTACTGTCGTAGAAATAATGATTAGAAAAAGCAATAAGACTTTCATGCTTCGATCTGTAATGCCATCTTAACCTTCGTGCAGAAAACATTGGGCGTGTAGCATCTAAAATGCTTTCAGATTCTTCTATTGCTGAAGGATCTTCATCATCATCTTCAATAACTCGGTCAAAAAAACTTGTCGGCGGTAATTGCTTAGGGTCTCCAACAACAACTAGTTGTTTTCCACGAGCAATAGCCCCTAAAGCATCTTCGGGTTTGATCTGTGATGCTTCATCCATCACAATCAAATCAAATTCTATTTGGCCAGGTGCTAAATATTGTGCTACTGACATTGGACCCATCATAAAACATGGCTTAAGTGCAGAAAGTGCTGTCCCTGCACGTCTGAGTAACTGTCTAATAGGTATATGTCTTTTTTGTTTTCCACATTCATGTTCGAGCAATGCAAACTCTGTGTAGTCACTAACTCGTCCACCAAAACTTCCTTGTGGTACATGGGCTTTATCTGCTTCCCATGCAATATTTTCACTTTGTAATTTCTTAAGACGATCATCGTATTCTTTAAACTGGCGTTGTAAAGACTCTTGCGCTCGTCCTGAAAATCGGCCAAGTTCTGGTTCTGCCCGTAGAATTTCACGTGCTAATAAATCGAAAATTCCTGCATAAAAAGCCACCTCCGCCATTGATGCTGAAATTTCCCCTTTTTCAATTGTTTCAGCCAATTTATTGAGACCAATTGGATTGAGTTGTTGACGTATTCGTACATAATCAAGCCAGTCCTGTAGCGTTACGCGTTGTTCTAGTGCAATGGAGTTGCGCTCTATCAACATTGCTACATCAATTCCACATGTGGACAACCATTTGTTTTTATCTAATAACACTAACTCTTCAAATTTAGAGTTTGTTAGATTTAGTGTTTTTAGAATGTCTTTAATCTTTTTGCCTTGCTTACGTAATGAGTTAATCGTTGACGGTTCAGGTTTTTCATATATCCGATCTACAATAATTTGTTTTTTTATTTTATTTGTTATGCAATTGGCAATATCTAAAGTGTTTTTGGAAATGCTAAGTGCTGTATTGTTATTTGTATTCGCACCTATTTGTAAACCCAGGCGGCCTCTGAAAAATCGGTTATCATAATCGGCTTTTTCCCATCTACTGACGGTCCTATGCAGTGAATCAAGGGCCGTAATCTGGTTCATAAATTCTGTAAGCGATATGTTTTCATCTGTAATTAGTGACTTGCATTCTTTAATTGCTACAGATATTTTATTTTTTAGTTTGACTAATAGATCACCGTCGCCCACTAGTAGAGTTTTAGAATCTTGCAGTGCCGTAACGGGAGCAAATAGAACTTTTAATTGCTTGAGTTCACTTAATATATCGTCTAATTTTTTACAAATTCCTTGTTCTGAAAGAGACCGAATTGCTTTACTTAGATCAGGCGGTAAACCTATTGCTGCATCACCAAGCGCAATTTTTGGGCCGAATCCTACACCATATGTTTGGCGAACTTGTCTATACCATTCCCTAACTGTTTCTAACGAACCTATATCTGTATCCAAACCTCTGGAATGGTCCCCCAAAAGCGATTTGTAAGTTGAATTGTTTTTAAGTTTATGAAGTTGATCTGAATATGTTACAGAGTCATTTAATGCTGCGATTAAATCTTTAAACTTGACATCCGTATTTGCTGACTGGCTAATTATTTGTTTTCTTGTCTTTCGCCAAGTAGGTTTAAACCATCGCAAAATACCACTAGATGATACAATTTGTTGATACTCTTTTTGAGTATCTTTATCTGGTATTCGTTTTACATCATAAACTTTTGACAATTTTTCTTGCTGTTGGTGTAAATTTTCAATTTCTTTACGAATTTTAGGAAGTGCATCATCAAGTTCATCATTATCAAAAAGTTCATTGCGATTCTTCCATTCTGAAGGGGGTAGTGACGATACAAGTTCGATAAATGTTTTTATTTCATGCAATCCAGACTCAGATAGATTTAAAAAATCTACTGCTGATTTGCCGATTTTAGTTTGAAGTTCTGAAACAAAGTCCTGAAGTTGTACTAATTGATCATGTACTCTCGTTAGTCGTTGTGTTGCTTGATCAATTTCACCTAATTTTACAGTACCATCTATAAATTGAACCAAGCTACTTCCACCTTTTAAATATTTGCCAACTAATGAAAGGTTTTCAATCGCTTCAGTGCTAACCCTTTTAGACAGAATACGGTAAAGAGTTTGGATACTTTCAAATTGTTTTATGTATTTTTTTACCTTGCTCAGCCTTTCTCCTTTAAGTAAATGCAATGTGTCGAGCAGTTCGTTACCTTTTAAATCTGGTAATTGTTCAAGTTCTAGTGCTATTTCTTCATAATCAGTAATAGTTTTTGGCCCTGACGATGGTTCGCAATTAAGTGTTTCTATTAGTTCAATCTCTAAATTTTTTAATTGAATTAATGAACTCTGCCAGTCCTCAAGTGCAATAATTACCTTGTCAATGTCAAAGACTTGCAAGTCAATGTTTCTTACTCCATACCAAGGGTGCTGACTTAGCGAAATACCGTTACCTAACCGTTCTTCTACAGTTTTAAAAGCATCACTAAATGCTATGACCTGATCTCTTGCTCGTCGCTGCATATCTGCATCAAAGTTTTCACCTGAATATCCGTCTGGGTGCAAGTATTCTGGGTTGATCTTAAGAAGCTCTCTATATCGAGTTGCAGCCATGAATATTTCATGCTTCGTTTTTCCAGTTTCTTTCCATGTCTGATTAATGCGTTGAACATGCGTTTTTAGTGAATTTTTTAGATCTTCAAATCGACTTATATCTGCAGCAATTTCTGCCGGTTTTCGGTAATGGCCCTTTTTATTTATTCTTTCGGAAACATCATTGAGTAATTTTCTTTTTTGAGTTTTATGACTATGTAATTCAAGACAAAATTCACCAAGTCCCGCAGAATCGAGACGGCGCTTTACTATATTTAGTGCCGCAAGTTTTTCAGCCACAAATAAGACTTTTTTCCCCTGAATTAAAGCCGCACCAATTAGATTAGTAATAGTTTGTGACTTACCTGTTCCAGGTGGACCTTCTATAACTAAATTTTCACCTTCAACAACATCAATTAATGCACTATGTTGAGAACTGTCTGCATCGTAAATTAAAGGATACTTTGTATGAATTTCTGGTAATTCATCAATTGAGTGTTCTTCACCAAAACCAAGATCTATATTTTTATTTTCTGGTAGCTCATCTACCCCATATCCTGTTAAAAAGCGGGATATTATTGGATGACTTGTGATTCCTTGTTCTTTCGGCCAACGAATAGGATCTAAATCTAGATACATAAGTAACTTGCTAAAATTAAGTAATGAAAGAGTTATATACCTTCTTAACTTCCAACGTGGATGACTTTTACAAATTACAGATTCAACTTCTTCAAAGTAAGTTTCTGGTTGAGTGTTTTCATCGAGTTCAGGCAAAGCTAATGAAAAATCAATCCTCAATTTTTCGCGTAAAGATAAATTCGGGATGATATCTTCATCAGAATAACTAAGGCTATACTCGTAAGTCCCCAAGACAGCATTTAATTTACCTTTTTGTAACCGAACGGGTACTAAAAATAACGGCGCCAGTCGTGAGTTAGTACTATTGGGGCTATCGAACCATTCTAAGAATCCAAATACTAAATAGAGCATGTTTGCTCCTGTTTCCTCAATAGCAGTTCTTGAAGTTTGGTGTAATCGTCGTAACCGTGCTTCTAATTCATAAGGAAATAAAAGTGTTTGAATAGCCATATCAGTATGCTTGCTGACTTCATGGCTATTCTCTGGAACTGGTACATCAAATGATGTTTCTAGATTTAAATGTTTTGCCCATTCTTCTGCACTTGGGTCTTTTTTGAGACGGTGTTCTTCTCCTGTAACATCATCAATTTCAATATATCCTGCATCAACAAGTTCCTGTAGAGTAGGTTCAGAAACAGGTATAAAACGCATTTCTTTATCCGCTAAAAGAGTCTCGACTAATTGGTTTGGTAATTCATCTATTACACGTAAACATGAACTCTTAGTGTGGCGGAAATTGATAAGTCTATTGCGTCCCGTAAGATCAAGTAATCGATCTCGAAGATTCTTTAGTACATCAATCGCTGAATTATGACTAACTACTTCACCCATATAAATTTGGCCTAATTTAGACTGGATGAATTAACATGTTTTTTTGAAGATGTTTAGAATCATCTTCACCCCCCAACTGCTAGATAAATTATTATTTAGTTAATTTTCTCTCTATATTTTTCCTTTAAGTGTGAATTGGATCAGACATATTGACATTCCTCAATACACAGACATGAAAATACTTGGTTACTTTGTTTAATTTTTCGCCACTCCCACTGTTTTACCCTCTCTTTCTCTGGTAACTTCCAAATTCCTGCTCGATTTCCGTTCGCCACGTGTTCAAATGTATGTAAGCGGCTACTCATTGCATATTTTGGATGACATACTCGTAACCGCAACGAACAAGTACGCCATTGACCCATAACTCACCAAGATATACATGTTTTGAGCTTATGATTAGAGAGCTTTTTTGTAAAATTTGCATAAGAAATAAGTCATTTACATTAGATATACACAATGAAGATACGCAATAAGAATATATCCCTTGCACCTACAGATCTTAGTAATTTTCATAGCTGCCATCATCTTACCTATCTTGATACAAAAAATGCTAAAGGTCTTATAGAACGCCCTAGTCGTTATGGACCACTATTAGATGAGCTTAAGGCACGCGGAATTGCTCATGAACAAAAATATTTCGAGCATTTAAAATCACAGGGACTATCGTTTGTTCAGATTAACAATTCTGATTCAGATAATTTTTCCAAAGAAACTGCGCTTGAGGAAACAATAGCTGCAATGAGAAATGGTATCGACGTAATATATCAAGCAACTTTGTTGGACAATACTTGGCTGGGACGGGCAGATTTTCTCCACAAAGTTGAGTCATCTAGTAAATTTGGGAACTGGTCATACGAAGTCGTCGATACTAAGCTCGCACGTGATACCAAGGCAGGTACTATTCTTCAACTATGTGTTTACTCTTATTTACTTTCCAAGCTTCAGGGAACTCGTCCAGAATTCATGTGCGTTGTTACACCGGGGAGTGATTTTATCCCATTGAAGTATCGTGTGGATGATTATGGCGCGTATTTTCGTTTCGCTGAAAATAACATTACCGATTTTATAGAATCTGAAGAGGATACTTATCCAGAGCTTGTTCCCCACTGTGACCTTTGTACATGGTGGAGTGAATGCGAAAAACGGCGTCGAGGTGATGACCATCTTTGTTACGTAGCTGGGATTAGGGGTTCTCAAATAAAAAGTCTTCGCTCATTAGGTATAGAACGGCTTGCAGATTTAGCGCATCTAGAAAATATTCCTGAAACGCCTCATGGATCCAGAGAAGCACTTACACGTGTTCGTGACCAAGCTAAAGTTCAATTTATTGGAAGAGATAAGAGTGGTTCATATTATGAATTTATCGAACCTTTCAATAGTGAACATGGACTTGCGATGTTACCGGAACCAACACAAGATGATATTTTCTTGGACTTTGAGGGAAGCCATTTTGTTGAACAAGGAGTTCAGGAATATCTAACAGGATTTTTAACTCTCGATCCTGATGGAAATCAAAATTATACGGCGCTATGGGCACGAACTCTTGAAGAGGAATGTCGGTCATTTGAAGAGTTTATCGATATTGCGATTGACGCATGTATGCGTAATCAAAATGCACATATTTATCATTTTGCTTCCTATGAACCAACGGCACTAAAAAGATTAATGGGTCGATTTGCAACTAGAGGGGAAGAGCTAGATGATTTATTAAGAAGAGAAGCATTTGTTGATTTATATACCATTGTCAAACGTACTCTAATAGCAAGCGTTGAACGCTACTCAATTAAAGATCTAGAGCCCTTCTTTGGTTATTCACGTAGTCAAGATTTAGCAGAAGCAACAATGAGCCGGCGAATTGTTGAGAATATTATCGAATCTGGTGATATCGATGATGCTAATCAAAAACATTTTCAAATTGTTGAGAGCTACAACCGTGAGGATTGCGAATCTGCGAAACGTCTTAGGGATTGGCTTGAGAAGTTGCGTGAAGAAGTGATTTCTAATGGGCACGTACTGCCAAGACCAGATATTAAAACTGGTGATGCTTCGGAAGAGATAAGTGAACTTGATAGTGAATTGCAACGACTTCGAGATGGACTTTTGCAAGAAGTTCCAATGGAACCTGAAGACCGTTCTGATGAGCAGCAGGCACGTTTCACTCTCGCGCATATGATGGAATTTCATCGCCGAGAAGATAAGGCTGCTTGGTGGGAATATTTTCGAGTACTTGATTTAGACCAAAGTGATTACGTGGACGAACGTCGCGCCTTAATAAATCTAAAGTTTGAAAAAGTTGTTGATGCAAAGCGCGCACCGCTGCAGCGCTACAGTTTTGTTCCGCAAGAGCTTGATGTACGCAGAAATGATGATGTTTACGATAGTGAGGGTAATAAGGTCGGAAAAGTAACTGATGTTAATTATTCAGCGAGAACAATTGATATTAAGAAAATGATTGCCACAGCGGATGAGCACCCTAATAGTGTGGTTTTTCATAACCAAGTATCATCAAAAGCACTTCGAGAGTCGCTGATGCGATTTGGTGAATCTGTCTTAGAGCAAGGTTTCAACGGTCAGTTACCATATTCGTCTGGTTTAGAACTATTACTTTGTAACTCTTCACCATTGGCTGGGGATAACGGTTCTTTGCAACAAGTCAATGAAAGTACATTAGATGCGGCGTGTAGATTGGCACTAAATTTAGATCATCATGTACTTGCTATTCAGGGTCCGCCAGGAACCGGCAAAACTTACACTGGAGCACATATTATTTGTGTGCTGATACAGCAGGGTCTGAAAGTGGGGGTTACAGCTGTTAGTCATAAAGTCATCGAAAATTTGCTTGAAGGTGCAATGGAAGAAGCACATAAACAAGGAATTAATCTTCAAGGCGTGCATCGCCAAGACGGAGAGTATCAAGGTAATTGGAATATTGAACGCAAAAAAGATTACAGAACTATAAGACGACAGCTCGACGATGGAAGTATAGACGTTCTTGGTGCAACTGCATGGTGCTGGGTAAGAGAAGAATTTGAACAAAGTGTTGATGTTCTAATCGTAGATGAGGCTGGACAAATGTCATTGAGTAATGTTTTGGCTGCATCGCCGGGAAGTAAAGGTTTAGTGTTGCTAGGTGACCCACAACAACTTGAGCAACCATTGCAGAGTAGTCATCCAGAGGGAAGTGAAGTATCTGCTCTTTATTACTTGCTTGACGGAGAAGATACAATGCCCGCGGATAAAGGCTTATTTCTAAATGAAACTTTCCGACTTCATCCATCCATTTGCCAATTTACATCCGAAGTTTATTATGAGAAGCGCTTGATTGCGCAGCCTGATCTCATTAATCAGGAAATTATCTTTTTGTTAGATAAAACAAGTAGGATTTCAGGGTCGGGTCTACGTTATGTGCCTGTAGTACATACAGGAAATCAGGCTCGATCGCTTGAAGAAGTCGCAGTTATTTCCGAAATTGTTAAGGACCTCCTTGAAGGAGGTTCATGGAAGGATAAGGAGCACAATGTTACAACTTTGACCGAACAAGATATCCTTATTGTTGCACCATATAACTCTCAGGTAGCAGCATTGATTGAAGCACTTCCTATGTTGCAAAATCGAATTGGAACTGTAGATCGTTTTCAAGGACAGGAAGCAGCTCTTGTATTATATTCAATGACATCCTCAAGCGCAGAAGATGCTCCACGAGGAATGGAGTTTCTTTATGATCGGCACCGATTCAATGTTGCGACTTCTCGTGCTAGAGCTTTATGTATATTGGTCGGTAGTCCTGCTCTATTTGATCCAGACTGCAAAACACCACGCCAAATGCGTAGGGTTAACGGGTTCTGTCGTTACATGGAGATGACTAAAAAAATTAGTATGTGTGACAGTTTTTGATTATTTTGTTAATTGGACAATGTTTTTAGACACTAAGTTATTAATCATCGCCCCTCGAACAAGCCCATGATAGTTATGTACTTGGAAGGACCCCCTAAAAATAATCCTTTAAAATAATGAATCGATAATTGTCATTGTTAAACATTGCATTCAGGATTTAGCAAAAATACATAATTCTTTTTTCATACGCAGTGTATGAGTCCACGGTTCATCTCAAATCTAATAATTAGTCGTAATCATCATCGTAATAACCGAATAAGTCACATCCATTATCAAACATGCCAGTACAGTGGTTATATATACCGGCTAGATTATTCGCATTGGTACCTCTAATATAATCACGATAATCATCATCACTCATATAAACATTGCGAAAACATGGTTCGCCCATACCGTCAAATGGATCTGATGTATCAAGCTTAAAAAGCTCTGAAATAAAATCGAAAAGAAAGATTACGATTGTGCGCATATAGCAGTGCTGAATTTATATTTCTAGATACAATTGTACACCTACTAAAGAAGACCGCGACGGCGCCCCGCCGCGGCTTCTCCCGTTGTCAGCCTTACGGCTGGCCCGTGCCCTAGGGAATTTTATTTAAACACCAATAATTTTATTTGAGCATATTTAAACACTGCGTATTAGTGGATCGATTAAACCTTACCTACCAAGATAAACACTTATTATTTGGATGCGTTCGTGGCCTAGCTCTCGACTGATCTGCTGTCTTGCTAATTGGTCTTTTATTAATTGTTTGAGGTTCAACTCTTTAGCTTTTGGCCCACCCGCGGCTGGAGACTTCCAGCTTGTTAGCTCAAAATATCGATTTTGTGCATATCGGTGCCTCAACCCATGTACCTTACTAAGCCCTATATATAAGGTATGTCGCTCATATGACTTAAGTTGCTGGATATATGATTTGTTTGGAGGTATCAAGGAACCCTTTCCAACCAATTGATGAGAAATGGCAATTGCCATTTTTTGAGATTCGGTTCGTATAGGAATTGCCCTTTCTTTTCCTCCCTTTGTCCAGCTACTTTTTAGAACGAGTTGATTCTTACGATCGGCCCAATGAGGTTGAATCTTTATAGCTTCTTCTCTCCTGAGACCAAATTCCCGTTGCAACAAAAGACTAGCCCGCACCCATGGGTCTTTAACTAAATTTAGTTGCTCGTAACTTACATTGATTGCTTTTGATTCATTGTTTAGATAGTTTCGGTTCGGGATACTATAGAAAGAATTATCCTTTGCAATTACAGAACCACGATTAACTTTTTCTGCCCACCATCTCAGTGCGGCCATCCTATTTTTGATGGTACCTGTACTGATATCTTGTTCTTGCCAGATTTGAATTAGTCTATATACATGTCTTCCTTTTAGTTGTTGGGCATGTAGTTTTTTATAACCCGCTTCATGGAGCTGGTTGGCAATCAGATTTAAGATCTTTATTCGATTGGCCTGGGTGGCATAACTTCCATCGCGGTTTCTCCTACAAAGTTGTTTAAGTTCATAATTAAGATCCCTCATGTATTTAATTGGTAAGTGTTAATGACTCGTCTAGTTGTGCCGTAGCACAAAAGATTTTTAAAGAGTCGAATTACGGATCATGTCTCTGAATGAAACTTCCATTGCATCATCCTGTTGGCGATTACAATGGAATATGGGTCTTTTTAGTTTGATAGCACCTCCTTAGTTAAGTTAAATAGTTAGTGAATAGTGGTTCGCGATTTAGATGGATCACGAACCTTCAGGGCGTTCGTTTATTGTCTGAACAAGACTAGGGTTCTACTTTGTATAGTAGATATAGGTGCTTGGTTTTGAGTCTAAGCAGGACTCCCATTTAGTTCTGGGCGACAATGAATTCGTTGTGCACTAATAGTTGCAGATCACCACACCGTCACTCTCGATTTGGCTTTGTAACCCGCACTAGGTATGGGTTGGTGCGCATTGTCACTACCGCATTCGCGTAGTGACAATGCGCTTGGCGCAAGTAAATAGAAATGCTATTTCAATATTTCAAACTTCATTAGAGCAGTTGGGCCATGCATTTCTACATTAATAGCATTAATTTCTCTAAGTTGTTTTACATAGGTTCGACATTGTCGATCTGTACGACTTAGTACCTTGCATACTTCAGCAAGGTCAAAACACCCTATTCCATACTGATTAGCACATGCACGAAGATATCCATAGGTAAGCTTTGCGCCATGACAAATATCGCGGCGAATTGCGATAGGCAGAGGAATCACCATACACTCATTTCCATTTTTATTACAGGTGCAATAGGTTGAGTTAATTTTAGTCATTATTAACCTCCTTTAAGAATGTTTGATATTCATCGTCATTTAATGCAAATACTGCAGCCACATGCGCAGCAGGATAAAACACACGACGACCAAAATATCGTTTACTTTTTAGAAGATTTTTTATCTTTAGGCTTTTACTTGTTCGCAAAACATTCCCAAGACTTTCCGGTGATGTATGTACGATTTCAGCGAGATGCTGCCTTGAAATTGGATCCCCATATCTTTTTACATATGAGTCCAACATTTGTTTATATAACTCGTTTCCAAACATATTTTCTCCAAAGTTAGAAAGCTTCTACGCAAATAAAATAACGGAAGATAATTTCGCGCAGAAGCTCTAAAACACGAGAATTTCTCCCAAAATATAAGTTGAGAACATTTATAAGTTTGTATAGGAGGAACCACGAAGTTGGTTAACTAGAATGCGCAACTTACTTGCACACTCAGGTAAGGACCTGTTCGTGACTCAAAGTGGAGTCAGTACAAAGAAGTATTACTTCAAGGCACAGTTGTGTATAAGTAAAGCATCTCTATGGAAGAGATAACTAGGGATGTGGCAGATTTCCCTAGCGGTTCTTATGATTATATGATTTGCGTATTTCGTCAATAGTTTGGAAAAAAACTTCCGCTAGTTATCATTTTGAGTTGATGTCGTTGGAGGTTTATATTTTTCGGGTCTTGTTGTTATTAAATATTTAGTCTTCGTATCTTCTATTTTAAATGGCATTCTACAATTTTCTAAATGTGGAATTTTAATAGATCCTGTTTTATGAGCATATTGTCCTAATTCCTTACTATGTCTAAACCCAGGTGGACTGATAAGCTTAATTTTTCGTTTTTTACTTAATCCATTGATTACTTGTAGCGCAGGTGCAAAGTCACTGTCTTGACTAACTATGAATGCTTCATCGAAATTATCGTTATAAGCTTCTCTAATCATAGTAACTGCAATATTTACATCGGTTTGCTTTTCTTCATGTGAAATCCATGTAGTTCCGCATGTCTTACAGCCACTTGATTTTTCTTTGAATGACCCCAATATTACTTTTACACCACATGCTTCTTGTGCTCTTATAAATTTTTTATGCCTTTTGGCTGGGTTAATTAGCCATTCAGCTATAGCGGTAAAATAGTAGACATCAACAAGTTTATGGTTAGCAGGATTTGTAAAGGTTTCCATTAACCTCCACATATCCACCCATTTTAGATCATTGCGATCTAAATTATTGATTGCATGTATAAATTAAAACTATCTATAAAGGCTATAACCCTAGTTGGATGAGTGTTGACTACCAAGATAGAGCTCCTTTATAGTGATAGTGATTTTAATCCCGCATGCTAGAGATAGTGTGCGCCTACCGCGGGGCATGCCCCCGCGGTTCTATTTTCAAATCTGAACTCTTAATCCCCACTATTGTTTTCTTTTGTAGCAGTAAGAGTTTTAGATGTTTGAAAAAAGTCTTCAAATAAAAGCTAAGTTGTATTTGACAGATCATCATCTATAAATTTCCCCTCACGATTATATTGTTTGTATATTTTACGTAGGATACTTGGTCGTTTCTCAGCAATCTTCTTAATAGCAGCCGTTAAAATATCTTTTAACTCTTCTTCTGTAAGTGTTTTGTTAGGATCTCCTCCGCCTATCTCAATCAAGGTTTTTTCTAAATTAGTTGTAAGTTTAGTTTTATTCCCAAGTTGAATTGCCATAACAGTTAATCACTGAATATTAAGTTGATCTAACTTCGAAACTAAATCTTCAGCTCGAAGGTGTGTATATCGTTTCAACATCTGCATGCTTTTATGTCCGCTAATGGCAGCGACTTCTTGATCCCCTAATCCGGCTTCAACTAAACGGCTAATTGCTTCATGCCTGAGGTCATGAAATCTTAAGTCATGTAATTTAGCTTTTGCTATAGCTTTTCTCCATGCGGGACGATATTGATATGGGCGACGTTTCCCATCTTTACCTGGCTCACCATAAAAAACTAAATTTGTATCAAACGGTCTAATTTTTTCGCTTAAAACTTCATTTAAAACAGATACTGCTACTTTATTAAGTGGCACTGTTCTTGAATTACCATTCTTTGTATCAGACAACCTAATAACCCTTTTCTTTAAATCAATTTGGTTACGCTCAAGGCTTTGAATTTCACCTGCGCGCATTCCAGTTGATAATGCTAAACGAGTCATCCAACCAAGTTTTGGATTTCTTTTGTTATTACACACTTCTAGTAGTTTCTTTTCCTCATCAACTGACAGTCGCCGATCTCTTCCTTTACTTGGTGAAGGTTTTCTAATGTTAAGAACTGGATTAAATGAAACTCCCAATCCCCATTCTTGTATTGCAACAGTATATAGGTGTGAAAGCAGTGCCAACTCTAGTCGTACTGTATCTGGTGATTTTCTGAGTTTTAATCGATTATCACGGTATTCAGCAATTTTTTGTGCAGTTAATGATGCAAGAGAATAATTTCCCAACTTTTCAATAAGTCTATCTGCTCTTCTTTTTTCTGCTGTTTGCGTAGTTTGCTTTTTTGTAACAGTTACTTCTAAAAGATATCGTTGCAATGCATTCTGTAAAGTTGTTCGTTCTGCAGGCGCTCGATTTAAATAAACACCTCTCACCATTTCATCTTCGATACTTCGAGACCAGTCTTCAGCATCGCGCTTTGTACGAAATGTTTTTGAAGCAGTAGGCCAGCCTTGTTTTCTAACCAAAGCTTTCCACTTATTAGATGAAGTTTTTACGAAGGTTGCCAACCTGGTACAATCCCAAAATTTACTGTACCCCTATTGTACCTGAGTCCTGATGAATGGTTAAGCGATTTATAAGTTATTGATTTAATGGTGGCCAGGGGCGGAATCGAACCACCGACACGAGGATTTTCAGTCCACTGCTCTACCAACTGAGCTACCTGGCCAAATTGTAAAAAATGATCTTTCGTTTTGTTTTAGTTTGGACTGAAAATAGGATTTTCAGCCACTCTCCACCTTGCCGCTACGCGACCCCGCCATCCTGGCCAAATTGGTGAAAGATTTAAAGCGCGCTATTAAACGGCTGTATATATAAGGAGTCAATATAAATTTGATGGAAGTCTAAGATTGAGCGTTGGGATCAACGAATTCTTTAGGTTTTTCGGAGCCTTCGCCAAAAAAGAATTTCTCCATCTCTTCCTCTAGGAATTTGCGAGCCTTTGGATCTACCGGAGTTAAACGATATTCGTTCATGAGCATCGTCTGGTGTCCCACCCACATCTGCCAGCCTTCTTTAGACACATTGTCATAAATTTTCTGGCCTAGCTCACCTGGATAAGGCATGTACTCTAAGCCTTCAGCTTCTTTATTAAGCTTCACACATTGCACCATGCGCGTCATGGGATTGTTCCTTTTTATACTGTTGTACTCGTTGCAGGGTTTTTTTGACTGGCGTTGCTAAACCAACTTTTTGCCTAGCACTTTTATACCAAACCCCGAGATCGTCTTCCATTACACCATTGGGTTTATTCTCAATAGCAACTAATTTGGGCTGCAGTTGCAGCTGAAAATGGGAAAAAGTATGTGAAATTATCGGAAGGGTTATCGCTTCTGAGATATTTTTATGCCAAGCTTCATGCAGCCATGTATTTAAGCTGGTTTCATCGGTAAATTCTGGAAAACTATACAGACCTCCCCATATTCCTACAGGTGGGCGTTTTTCTAACCAAATTGCTCCCTTTGAATCTTGTATCACCGCAACGATGAGTTTGCGTTGCGGTAATTTTCGTGAAGGTTTTGCAGTAGGCAATTCATGTTGCCGCTGCTGTGCAAAAGCTGCGCAATTTTTTTGAATGGGACAAAGCAAACAACTTGGATTGCTACGCGTACATAAAGTGGCCCCCAAATCCATCATCGCCTGAGTATACTTTGCCATGCTTTGGGCATTATTTTTTTTGGGCAGTAGTGATTCCGCATGTCCCCAAAGTTGCTGTTCAACTTTACGTTCACTCGGCCAACCTTCCACAGCAAAAAAACGAGCCAGTACCCGTTTTACGTTGCCATCTAAAATGGCATGCGATTGATTGAAACTTAAAGCCAGGATGGCGGCTGCCGTGGAACGCCCAATACCGGGTAACGCAATCACTTCCTCAAAGGTTTGTGGAAATTCTCCTTGGTGTTTTGTACAAATTTGTTGGGCTGTTAGATGTAAATTTCGTGCGCGTGCGTAATATCCCAAACCAGTCCATAGATGCAATACTTCATCGATGGGTGCCTTTGCCAGTTGTTTTACATTTGGAAAACGTTGCATGAATTTTTCATAGTAGGGAACTACGGTCTCGACCCGCGTTTGTTGCAACATGATTTCTGAAACCCAAATACGATACGGATCTCGATCTTGCTGCCAAGGCAAATCTTTGCGGCCATGTTGTTGGAACCATGTCAAGATTTGAGTACTAAAGTTCTCATTCATGATTCGTTTTTGAACTGGCGCGCACTTGCTCAACACTTTCGATAACTCGTGCTTTAAATTTTCTTGTTAACACGTAAGAACGAATGATGGGCGGCACCCAAAATTTAGGTTGTACCTTGGCATGATACTCTACGGTTGTGCTTGATGGGTTTTGAGTCAGCTCCCAACTTGCATAGCCCGAACGCAAATCACTTAACAAGGGAATCACAATGGCCTCTAGTTTGTTATTTCCGTCTTGTAGCATATCTTCTACACGGGTAATGTCTTTACAAAAAAATAACACGCAATCATGTACCACGGTGCGTATACGTGTTTTGGTATCATCTGGCGTTGCTATAATTTCACTAACTTTTATTGCCGGACTAAGATTAGCGATATTTTCATAGTCCGTTAGCACCGCCATCACTCGTACCGGGGAGGCCTCGACATCAAACTTGGCGGTGAGATAATAGATGCCTTGCTCGTAGCGCACATCAAACTCATCGGCTTGGGCAATGCCCACTACGCAAATCCATACGAGGAATACGTAGTGGATCGATTTCATTAGAACAATTTGATTTTATCTTTTAGTTTTCCGCCTAACTTTTCTTTCAGCTCTTCAACTTTTTCTTCTTTTTTCTCTTTAAACTCTTCTTTGAGTTCTTCTTTCTTTTCTTCCACGACGGCAGTTTGCTTAGCTTTGAGTGCAGCCTGCAAATCAACTCCATACTTTAAATTATCAAAAGGACCTTTAATGGTAATTGGAATGGCATACTTGCCGGGTTCTTCAGATAAGCCAACTGCAATGGTGTAATCGGTTTCCGATTGCGCAATATCCACTTGACCTTCACCGTTAGCAAAAATCAGCGGGGTGTCTAATTTAAAATCTTTGTTATCCGATAAACCATTGGTGATGTTGAAGGTACCAAATAATTTATCGAACACCAGTTCCTCTCCAGCCGGTTTCGGTTCACGCCCCTTTAAAAATGCAGCGGCCTTTTCAACATTTGCGGCCAATTTTTTATCGCGCAAGGCGCCATTCCCAGCATCCAATTTGGCGTTGCCACTAAGGGCCTTTTTAAGTTCGGCCACACTGTTGCCAGTCGTATTTACATCCAAAGAGAGATTACTAATTCCGCGTATGTAAGCTTTTTCTTCGCCCATGAAGTCCATGCTTAACTTGTCAATTTGAATACCGGATAAGTCTGTAGCTAATCCATATTTCGGCACTTTATCCCGCACATCTACACTAGCTTTGCCTTGCATACTACCGTCATAGAGGTTCATTGACATTGGTGTGACTTGTAACAGACCATCTTTCGCCGTAATGGTGGCCTTTACATTGGTCATGGTCATGCCTGAAATAATGATGGTACCTACCGTGATATCTCCATTCACATCAAGGTCACGCAAGGTTTCAGTGGGGAGTTCAATCGGTTCATTTTCATCAGCAGGAGTACTTTCTGCTTTTTCCTCGGCACTGGAAGTTGGCAGCAATTTATCCAAATCCAGCAAATCCGATGCCAGAGAAAATTTTACTTTGGGTTGATCAAAGGATTGCACCGAAGCATTACCGGTTAATTGTGTATCGAGCATAGAAACTACTAATGAGGAAAGACTCAACGCTTCATTAGCTAAATCCGCATCAATTGCGGTTTGTAGGGTTGCATCAAGTTTACCTTCTGGAAAGGCGTCACCTGTTCCAGAAATTTTAATGGTGGTATCTTGTAAAGAGAATTTTTGGTTTTTTAAATCACCACTTACTTCTGAACCTAATCCAAGTTTTAACGCGCCATTGGGAAAGGATTCGCCTGTCGCATCAAGTTGAACATCCAAGCCTGCAAGTTTTAACGTTTGTGCTTTTGAATCAAACGTGGCGTTGGTTTTCATTTGCAGTGCTGCATCAAGCACGGGTGCAGCATTTTTCATTTTAAAGTCTAAATTAACATCGGTGGACTCCCCATCCACCATTTTTCCTGTGGTTAAATTAAATGGCGCAATTTGAATTTTGGATCCCGCCTGATCATCTTGCCAAGATAGCTCCGCATCCGTGATTTCTACACCATTCACCATAATAACCAATTCACGTTTAGTTGCCTCAGAACTTTCAGATTCCTCTTCTACACTTTCAGATTCACTTACAAGATCATCCCAATTCGTCACCCCCTGTGCATTTTTATGTAAATTTACTTTTAAACCATTTAATTTTACTTTGGCCGCTTGCACTTGACCTTTAAACAATGGCGTCAGCGCCACTCGCACATCGACATCTTCCACACTGGCCATCGGCGCGTCGCCAAATCCAGGTGCATTACCAAACTGTGTGCTACCTAAAGAAAACCCCAACCACGGAAATAAGGAAAGATCAATATCCCCGGCCAAGTTTAAATCACGACCAGTTGCTTCTTTGGTCTTTGCAACAATTTGTTCTTTATATTCATTTGGATCGAACGTTGAAACAAAAAAGACCGCAGCACCAATAAATATCACGAAAAGTGCCACAATGGCGATGAGGATATATTTAATTATTTTCATCGTCGCGCTCCTAACCTACGCTTATTTTTATTTAGATAATGATCTTACTCTTTATATGGACACAAGTTGTGCGAATAAGTTTTTATTTACTTGTGTTCACATTATTTAATCATTCGAGATTCGTGCAAATTACTTGGGACGTTCCCAGCTACCACTTTTCCCACCTTGCTTACTTAATAAAGCAATATCTTGCAATACCATGCCACGATCCACAGCTTTACACATGTCATAAATGGTTAATAAAGCAACTTGTACGGCGGTAAGCGCCTCCATTTCCACACCAGTTTGTCCATGTGTTTCTACAGTTGCTTTGCAATAAACGGCTGCGGGTGCTTCCTCATAACCAAACTCAATTTCAATGGACGTGAGGGCAAGTGGATGACATAACGGTACTAATTCTGAGGTTTTCTTCGCACCCATAATTCCCGCGATGCGTGCAATCCCCAACACATCACCTTTTTTATGGCCGCCACTTTGAATCAACTGCAGAGTTTGTGCTTGCATACGAATGCGTCCATCAGCTACCGCGGTACGATGACTAATGGGCTTATCCCCAACATCGACCATGTGGGCTTCGCCGGCTTGATTAAAGTGACTTAACTTACTCATTTTTTGTGCATGAAGCACTGATTTCTCTTGAGACTTTGTTAAAAAATATTTCAAAATGCTCATTTACTGACTTGTAAACTCCGCTTTTTTAATATTTTTTGCCTCGTCTCAATCGTCCGGTTATATTTCGACTGGACTAATAAATCAGTGCTCCTTTAGCTTGTTAGTTGAAAATAGAATAGTACCATTTAGAGATTCATTGTTGGCAAAGTTTCAGCGAGTATATGGGTTAACATGAGCGTGCAAGTTAAATATTTTGCCAGTTTGCGTGAGACGATGGGTCGCGCCAGTGACCAAGTCGCAATCACCGATGCAAGCACCGTTGAAAAAATTTGGCAATTAGCTACCAACCACATGGAGCGACCCGAACGCCTGTTGGTCGCCGTCAATCAAGAATATGCCGATTTTTCTCAAATGGTGAATGATGGTGATGAGGTTGCGTTTTTTCCTCCTGTCACAGGTGGCTGAGCACATGGATGTGCGAATATGATGTCCATCAGGGATGATGCAACCAATTTAACTCTTAATTTAAAAATGTCGGCTTACGACCCAAAGCAGATATAATCAAGTGTAAAATTAGTTAATGGTGTATATATCATAATGTAAATTTGTATATAAACCGGTTAGTTAATTACATGCAGGAATGAAGTATGAGAATAGTATTTTGTTTTATCCTCTTGGTTGTGCTTGTAGCCTGTGGTGTTAATGCTGGGAATATTAGTACTGAACCCTTGTCAATTGAGGTGGTTGAACCTGTGTACAATGATGATCAGAAAGCGGTAGAGGAATTCGTTACAGCAGTAAAGTCTTTAGACAATGATGAAATCAGAAGAGTTTGGTCACACATGAACGCAAAGCAAAGAAGGGCAGCGGATGACCACCTAGCCGAATGGTTTCATAGCTTGAGTGGTAGTGAATACGACAAGTATTTCGAGGTTGAAGAGTTGTTACGTGGTGCAGACTGGGGTGCTATTTTCGCACAATGAAAAGTTCTAGTTAATTATGAGAATTTATCTTTACACTGCAGCGCTACTGTGCGCAGTTTGGGCTACGCGATTATCAGCAGAAACACTTGTACGATCTACTTCACAGTTAGAATTAATTCCTGTGCAAGGTATCACCTTGGGTATAACTCCTAGAGAAGCTTTTAAAACTTTACTGTCCGCTGGCTTTAAAGCAGGGAACTTGCGTTCTTATGAAGATTGGGAAAGTGATGGTGTGGAGTTTGTGCGTGGTGTGTATGGAAGCCCCAACGGTCATTCAAGTGTTAGCTTTAGCCGTAGAGGTGAGCGCATTATTACAATTTCTGAAACCTTTAATTCACCTGGCAAACCCATCGATGCAATAGCAGCGATTGATTCGGTACGAAAGCAGCTTGGCATTCCTGAAGATAGCAAAAAGTGTAAGACAACAGCAGCGCATTTGGGTTTATGTGAAGTACAGGATGCAGATGATTCGGGTCAGGTAACTATCTTATTTAAGTTACAAATTCTATCGACAATGCGTTTATACACTATCTCTAGACCCAAAGAGCTTGTAAAACATTAACACCTGTCAATGGTAGATAGGATTTAAATGTCTTTGTAGATGTCCGCATTGGCCTTGGCCGACGGGAATTTACTCCTTCAATTTCTGCTCTTCCGCCATCCATGGCGGTCGAAAACTATCATTAATGAAAAAATTTAATCAGAGTGCGTCATCCATGACGCGACTCATATTCACATATCCCTATGCTCACTGAATAAGAATAAATAGACCGCGTGCTTCACGTTGTATATTTAGTAACAAGGCTTTTGGGTTTTTCTTAATTGCCGATTTCATTTCACTAATCGTTTTCACGCGCTGCTTATTCACACTGATGATGATATCGCCCTTACGCAAACCAGCCGAGGCAGCATTACTATTTGCTGAGACGTTGACCACTTCGATTCCCGCCGTAGTCCCACGCGAGGTGTCTTCTAATGTTTCGCTGAATTCTGCTCCGCTTAGTTTGCTGCTCAGAGATTTACCACTGACACTATTGGTAACTAGTTCCTCAACCCTTGCATTTAACGTGCGTAGTTTGCCATTACGCAGTACTTCAATTTTGACGCGTGTGCCAATTCGTAATAAGCCGATTTCATTGCGTACTTGTGCAGAATTTTCGACTTCACGGCCATTCACCGCGATAATCACATCGCCCACTTTAATCCCCGCTTTGGCCGCGGGAGACCTCGCTTCCACACGTGCCACCACTACGCCTTTATTACGTGTAGTGCCAAAGGCCTCGGCCAATTCTGGAGTTAGATCTTGCGCAGTAAAGCCCAGCCGACCGCGTTTGACTTCACCATGTTCAATTAATTGCTGGGTAATATGCTTGGCCATATTTACTGGAATGGCAAAACCAATACCGATGTTGCCACCACTCGGTCCATAAATTGCAGTATTGATACCAATGAGTTCGCCGCGTAGGTTCACTAAAGCCCCACCAGAATTACCAGGATTAATCGAGGCATCGGTTTGAATGAAATCTTCATAGGATTCAATGCCTAAACCACTGCGACCCAATGCACTGACAATTCCCGAGGTCACGGTTTGTCCAAGGCCAAAGGGATTACCAATTGCGACGACAAAATCACCTTGGCGTAAATCATCGGAATTCCCTAAAGGAATTTCACTTAGCTGGGTCGCTTCAATTTGGATCACGGCAATGTCTGCACCTGGATCTTTGCCGATCACCATTGCATTAAATCGCTGTCCGTCTTCCAAGGTCACCACAATGTCTTCGGCTTTATCAATCACATGCGAATTGGTGATGATATAACCATTACGTGAATCAAAAATGACTCCAGACCCAAGTCCCGTGGTACGTCGTTCGCGGCGTTGTTCCGGCATATCAAAAAATCGGCGAAAAAAAGGATCATCAAAAAAGGGATCACGCACGACGACTTTACCGGTGGTAGAAATATTGACTACGGCTGGTGTGGTTCTCTCCAGCATCGGCGCCAACGTAGGCAAGGGTTGATCATCTACACTGTTAGGTAGCCCTGCAAATAATGGAATAGATAGACCTAGCAACAGACTAAGCACGACCAATTGGATGAACTTTTGAACCATCTTTTCTATATTAGTTATTCTTTATAAAGATTGTGCTTACCTTACTTGTATATTTCTAGAATTATACGTTTCTAAAAAGATTCTTAGTTAGAGGTTTTGGCGCGGATTAAATTCAAATCGTTCTGCCATTTTTTCATAATATTGCTTATCTTGTTCGCTAACGGCTTTCGGCACCACAATTTGCAATGTCACGATTTGATCACCAGGCGGTGAACCAGGCAAACCGCGCTGCTTAAGTCGCAACTTTTTCCCGGACTGTGATCCGGCCGGTATTTTGGTTTCCACGCGTCCGGCCAACGTAGGCACTTGAACGCGTGCGCCTAATACAGCTTCCCATGGACTAATGGGCAAGTCCAACAAAATATTTTTGCCTTCAGTCTTATATAATCTATGTGGTAAAACTTGTACTTCGATATAAAGATCCCCCTTCGGCCCATTCCCCAAGCCTGCCGCCCCTTGGCCTGCCAGACGAATCCGTTTGCCCGAAGTAATACCTGCTGGAATTTTTACTTCTAAATTACGACCATTATTGACACGAATCATTTTGTTGGCGCCGTGATAAGCTTCTTCTAGTGTGATCGACATGCTTGCATGTTGATCTGCACCCTTGGTTTGAAATCCCTGGGACTGAAAACCTGAAGTTTGCCCGGCAGAAAAACCACCACCAAACAACGATTCAAAAAAGTCGCTAAAACCTGAACCAGAAAACTCTGCACCGGTGAAACCACCTTGATTAGCACCCATTCCAGAAAAACCTGTACCAGAAAAAATTTCTTCCCAACCTGGAGGCGGGGTAAAGTTTTGCCCAGCTTTCCAATTTGCACCAAGCTGATCGTAGGCTTGGCGTTTTTGCGGATCTTTTAGCACCTCATAGGCTTCCCCTACTTCTTTAAACTTCTCTTCAGCATCGAGTTCTTTACTCACATCAGGATGATATTTGCGCGCAAGGCGGCGGTAGGCAGTTTTAATATCTGCCTCTTTGGCATCACGTTCAACGCCTAGTATTTTGTAGTAATCTTTATATTCCATAGTCCCAAATGCAGAAAATTGATACGCTTACATTGAAACGCCGCGGTGAACCGCGGCGTTTTTGTTTCCGTACAGTTAACAAGCAATGCTTGTTATTGGTTTATCCGTCAACCGTTATTTTTTTGGGCAGTGCTTTTTCCTTTTTAGGAATACGCAGCTTTAAAACGCCATGTTCTGTTTTAGCAGAAATGTTATCTTCATCTACAGTATCTGGCAGTGTAAATCGGCGATAAAAACTTCCATATACGCGTTCAGATCGACTATAACCTTCGCCTTCTTCCTTGTGCTCGGCTTTGCGCTCGCCTTTCACTGTCAACACATTATCTTCCCAAGAAATATCGATGTCTTTTGGATCCACACCAGGGATATCCGCAATGACTTCGTAGGCTTCCTTGCCTTCCTTTATATCAACGGAAGGTACCCAATCCGTGGCAGTTTCCGTATAGCCTGCCGAATTGGTATTAAATAAGCGATCCAATTCCCCGCGAAATTCACGCATGGTGTCCCATGGATCTCGATATACCCTTGCTAACATCATAGACCTCCTTACAACATATAAAATAGCTTTGATGCCTAAAAGATATGGGCAAAAAAAGCCATTTCAAGGTCTAGATTTACGAATTTTTACCTATTTTCAGCGGTTTTTTTAGGTGGCTTCGAATTGTGCCTCGGCACGATTTTTTTGTACCGCCTCGGGGCTGAAAATCTGTCCGTTCATGGCCAGATAGACCCCTACCGGTAAATGCTGGGCTGCGGCGATGGCATAGCCGATATTAAAAATTGCATCGGTTTTGCGAAACCGTGCGGGTTGCATTGCTCCAGTGAGGACAATGGTTTTATCACTAATCCCCTGTAAGCGCTGAGCCGTGTCAATCATGGTATCCGTGCCATGTGTGATAAGAATATGCGGACAACCTTCTGCATTTACATGGTCAAAAATCTTGTCGCGATCTTCATCGGTTATTTCCAAACTGTCTTTCTTAATGATGGATTCAATCTCATAAGAAAAATTAGCCAACGCTTCTTTAAGGATCCCATTTACAACCGGTTCACCTATTTTGTATTCGCTTAGCGCATCGAAGTAAACTTTATCGATGGTGCCACCTGTGCAAAAAATTTTAATTTGATGCTTTTTTACATGTTCTTTATTCATAATAAATATCTATTCATATTCATAACAGAAGTTAAAGTGTAATCCACGTTTCTACAATTTTAGGAAGCTCTGATTTATTAATGAAATGGCTGAGATGAGGCAAAAAATGTTGAGAAAGCGGAGTGTATATGCCAATACATGAGCATTTCGAAACATTTTTTAACAAAGTATCAGAATAAATCAGAGCTTCCTTCATTCTATGTTTTGCACTTGCTCTCTCATTTGCTCAATCAACACTTTTAAGTCTACCGCGGCTTGTGTAGTTTCAATATCCGCTGACTTCGATGCAATGGTATTGGCTTCACGATTAAATTCTTGCATTAAAAAATCTAAACGCCGACCAATTGCATCTCTGCGAACAAACACGCTTTGCATTTCATGCAGATGACTATCTAAACGATCTAGCTCTTCCATAATATCTAGCTTTTGTGCTAGATACACAAGCTCTTGTTCCAAGCGGTTTTGATCTAAATCTGTAGTGATCTCGTCTATACGCTGTTGTAATTTATCTTTGATAGATTTTAATACTTGAGGATATCTGTCGCGAATTGTGGTAACGATGTTTTCAATTTCTTTACAACGCTCCTGTAACATCACTTCAAGCCGTTTGCCTTCTGTCGAACGTGTTTCTATTAATTGTTGCGCTGCACGCTCAAATAACGCGATACAAGATGCATGAAAACTCTGCATATCTGTTTCAGCTGCCTGCACCACACCGGGCCAAGCCAACAAGTCAGTTGCCTTCACCGCTGCGTGTTCTGGTAGTTTGCTATTCACATGAGTAATCTGTTTGATAAGTGTTTCTAGTAAAGGCTCGTTGAGTTCCAAGGCCGCACTTTGCACCTCTGCAAGTTGATAGCGAAAAACACAGTCCACTTTGCCCCGTGCAAGTTTGCCTTGCAAATACTGACGAAGTTTTGTTTCAATACGCCGCACTTCCTCTGGCAAACGAAAAGTAATTTCAAGATAACGATGATTAACCGAGCGTAACTCCCAGCTCATATTACCCACATCATTTGCATCCTCGACTCGTGCAAACCCCGTCATACTGCAAAGCATTTTTACTTATCCTTTTGTCAATTTATTCAGTTGCCATAACATTCATAGACATAGATTTGTGCGTATAATGCGCGACTCTTTGCATTTTCACCAGGTAGTTTTATGAATTCTATAGTCAGGCCCCATGGTAGGCCTAGTGGTCGCGAACCCAATCAAATGCGTGATATTCAATTCACACGTGACTATACCAAGCATGCAGAAGGTTCTGTATTAGCCGAATTTGGTGACACCAAGGTGCTGTGTACGGCTACCGTTACCGACCAAGTGCCAAAATTTCTAAAAGGGAAAGACCAGGGTTGGGTTACTGCAGAATATGGAATGTTGCCCCGTTCCACCAACAGTCGTATGTCTCGTGAAGCCTCCCGCGGCAAACAAGGTGGTCGAACTTTAGAAATCCAACGCTTAATTGGCCGTTCATTACGCGCCGCTGTTGATCTTAAGCAGCTAGCTGAAAACTCGATTACGATTGATTGTGACGTGATCCAAGCAGATGGCGGTACCCGCACGGCTTCCATCTCAGGTGGGTTTGTTGCACTGCATGATGCAATCCAGAAAATGATAAATGTCGGCACACTTGAATCGAGTCCAATCAGTCACTTTGTTGCAGCTGTGTCAGTAGGAATCTTTAACCAAATACCTGTGTTGGATCTTGATTATTCCGAAGACAGCAGTGCAGAAACCGATATGAATATCGTAATGAATGATGCGGGCGCTTTTATTGAAGTACAAGGTACTGCGGAACAGCAAGCTTTTACTCACGAACAGCTGATCGCTTTATTGAAGATCGGCAGCACAGGTATTGAAGACATCATTCAACAACAAAAAGATTGCCTGAACGTGTAGCAATGACTAAAAAAGTTGTGCTGGCCAGCAATAATCCTGGCAAGTTAAGAGAAATTCAGGCGGTTTTGGATCCATTAGCTATTCAGCTTATTAATCAATCAGAGTTTAATGTAACGGAAGTTGCAGAAACGGGTACTACCTTTGTCGAAAATGCCATCATCAAGGCACGTCATGCGGCTGAAGTTTCGGGTCTTGCGGCTTTAGCCGATGACTCGGGTATTGAGGTCGATGCCTTACAAGGCGCACCTGGTGTTTACAGTGCACGTTATGCCGGTGAAGATGCCAATGCTCAAGCCAATAACGAAAAGTTATTAACCGAACTTACCCATGTCCCGGAATCGCAACGCAGTGCACGATTTCAGTGTGTATTAGTGTATATGCGACATGCACAAGACCCAATGCCGCTTATTTGTCAAGGTACGTGGGAGGGATTTATTTTGTTTGCCCCCCAAGGCGAAAACGGTTTTGGCTATGATCCGTTATTTTACGTACCGACCCATGCTTGTGCTTCGGCAGAATTAGACCCTGCAGAAAAAAATCGTATTAGTCATCGAGCAAAAGCTTTACAAAAACTAATCACTAAACTGAAATAGAGAAACTCTGATTTATTAATGCAATGATTGAGATTAGGCAAAAAATATCGAAAAAGCGGAATGTATATGTCAATACATGAGCATTTTGAGATTATTTTCCTTAATCATTTCTTAGGGACATATCAGAATAAATCAGAGCTTCCTTAAAATATGTGGGGACTAAGACATTAGAAATTACTTAAGTACTATTTCATGCATAACATTCCACTTTCGCTATACATACACATTCCTTGGTGTATCAAGAAATGTCCTTATTGTGACTTTAACTCGCATGAAGCTCGAACTTCTATTCCTGAAGCTAAATACATTGATGCATTAATCGCAGATCTGCAACAACTAGCTGATGAAATTAAAGTGCGTGAAATTATTAGTATATTTATTGGTGGTGGAACACCTAGCTTGTTTGCGGCTGCGAGCTTTCAACGCTTATTAATCTCCATCAATGACCAGTTAACTTTAGCTAATAATATTGAAATTACCATCGAAGCCAATCCTGGAACCTATGATCAAAAAAACTTTGCTGGATTTCGTGCGGCAGGAATAAATCGAATTTCCATCGGCGTGCAAAGCTTTAATGATGCTCGGTTACGAGATCTAGGTCGTGTACATGATGCCAAAACTGCTATCGATAGCATACGTGCCGCGAAAAGTGCTGGTTTTGACAACATTAATATTGATCTAATGTATGCGCTTTCGAAGCAAACCATGCAAGAAGCACTTAATGATGTTGAGCAAGCGATTGCCTTCGCCCCTACTCATATTTCTTATTATCAACTTACTCTGGAGCCTAACACACATTTTTATCGACACCCACCAATCTTACCGAGCAATGACACTAGCTGGAATATGCAACAACAAGCGCTGTCCTTGCTTACTCAGCACGGTTACCAACAATATGAGATATCTGCCTATGCAAAGACTGGGAAACAGTGCGTGCATAATCTTAATTATTGGCAATATGGTGACTATATTGGTATTGGCGCTGGTGCACATCAAAAACTAAGTTACAAAGATGGCGCCATCCTGCGCAGTGAAAAACCCAAACATCCGCAGCAATATATGCGTCATATACGCACGGGAGAGAACAACACCTCAATAGCGATTACAAATCCTGAAGATCTACAGTTCGAATTTCTTTTAAATGCACTACGTGTGAAACAAGGTTTTAACCGCACTCAATACGAACTACATACGGGACTAAGTTTTGACGCTCTATTATCCAACCTAGAACATTTGCAAGAAGAACAATTGCTATCAGCTCAAAACGACTTGGTGCGATGCACAGGGCGGGGATATCGATTCCTGGACGATGTACTACAACAACTTATGACAGAACCTGTTTGACTCATGTCTATGCATGATTGTTTAAACGCCGTACTTATAACCTGTCCCTATTGTGGCGAAAGACTTGAAATCCTGGTCGACTGCAGTGCCGGTAATCAAAATTATATCGAAGACTGCCAAATTTGCTGTGCGCCCATCGAAATCGCACTTGAGGTAACCCTATCTGGTGAATACGTGGCCACTCACGTCAAACGTGACATGGATTAGATTGGTTATGCCTTTACATAATATCTTGTGTTTTTCAGTTGGGTTATACACAAGTGTAATAATTTTGAAGAGAAACCATACAATTTCTGACTAAATCTTCGCCAATTTCATAGGGCTGCAAATAAATTCAATTAAAACAAGTACTTAAATACTTGTACAGTTTTTAAGCGATTTAACAAAAGTGTCAAATTTCTCGCATTTTGTCGCTGAGCATTTGAACTATTCACAGTTTTATCCACAGATTTTGTGGATAAGTAGTAAACCGCATCTGTGGACAATCACTTATAGGACACTAGTCATAAAGCTTTTAAAGGACAGTGGCTAACTGGGATTGGTGCTGACCTACTTGAGTTGCTAAGCTGGGTTCAGTATGATCCGCGGGCTTTTTAAAGTTGGCCAAAACCAAATGAAACCAAACATTCATCCTGAATATCAAGACGTAAGCGTCACCTGCAGTTGTGGCAACACCTTCACCACACGCTCGACTTATGGATCCGAATCGATGCACATCGATGTATGCTCACAATGTCATCCATTCTTCACGGGTAAGCAAAAAATCGTTGATACTGCGGGTCAGGTGGATAAATTCCGCAAGCGCTACGGCAATAAACGCTAAGCAATAAAAAGATGCTGCGAGCATGCCTCGCTTTTTTTCTGTGCTGCATTACAGCAACATTCAGTGCGTGCATTGCTGCTGAAGACATTTGTACGCCCACTCGTATCCACGCAAACGCTTTAGTCACCCATGTTTACGATGGCGATACCCTACATTTAAACGATGGGTCCAAGCTACGTTTGATTGGTATTAACACACCTGAATTTCATCCAAGCCTTCAACCAGGTGCAGCACAAGCCCGTACACAACTCGACCTATTGCTAAAAGCACATCACTATCGTATCGATATTCAATTTGATGCCATTAAAACAGATCGCTATGGGCGAATGCTTGCGCATGTGTTTTTAAAAGACGGCACGAATATCACGGCTTGGTTATTACAACATGGGCTAGGTCATTGGATTGCAGTAGGAAAGAATTTAACGCACTTATCCTGCTATCGTGAAGCCGAACAATATGCCCGCAAAAAACACCTAAATTTATGGGGAAGATTACCGAGTAACTTTGTACGGGCAGAAGACTTAAACCCTACGAGCAAGGGTTTTTACGTCATTACTGGTGAGCTTACTCGTGTATTTGAGACCGATTTATCCGTTTGGCTTGAACTCACTCCTAGACTGCGTTTACGCTTGGATAAGCGAAATTACGGAAACTTTTCACGTCGCGACTACGTCCAAAAGATAGGTGGCACACTTATGACACGTGGATGGGTTTATACTAATCAGGACAAGCTGACAATGAAAGTTAGTCACCCGGATCTTATACAATTCGAACCAACTTTGAGTGATGGAAATTAAACATGGGCAAACAAATTCAACTACTACTCTTTAGCTTTTTTCTATTAGGTAGCTTCTTCTTTTCTGGCTGCGCGACTAATCCGGTCAGTGGTAAACAAGATTTTGTACTGATGTCTGAAGCCCAAGAAATCAATCTCGGCAAACAAGCTCACCAACAAGTGATGAAACAGTATCGACCTTACAACGATCCCGCATTACAAAGTTATGTTGAAGGAATTGTTGAGGAACTAGGTCAACAGAGTCATCGAGATAATCTCATTTATCATGTTACCGTATTAGATAGTCCACAAGTTAATGCCTTTGCGCTTCCTGGAGGTTACCTATATATCACGCGCGGCATCATGGCCTACATGAACTCCGAGGCAGAACTCGCTGGCGTGTTGGGGCATGAAATCGGGCACATCACTGCACGCCATGGTGTACGTCAACAAAGTGCTGGTACGGTCGCCGGACTTTTGGGCGTGGGAGTAGGCATTCTCACTGGTAGTCGAGAAGCGGCACAAGCTGCCAATATTGGTAGTACTGCTTTAATACGCGGCTATGGTCGCAACCATGAATTAGAGGCGGATCGTCTTGGTGCAGAATACCTCGCTAATGTTGGCTATGATCCAGAAGAAATGATCAATGTGGTCGAAATCCTCAAAGATCAGGAAGATTTCGATAAACAATTAGCTCAAGAAGAAGGCCGCGAACCGCGTGCTTATCATGGTACTTTCTCTACTCACCCGGCCAATGACAAACGTCTACAAGAAGTGGTGCGTGCTGCAAATAAAATTCAAACTGCAGCCACGCGTGAAGCAAATCGAGAAAAGTTCTTAAAGTATATGGATGGAGCCGTGTTAGGCACTTCTGAACAAGATGGAGTATTGCGCAGGAATAAATTTTATCATAATGCTTTAAATTTATATGTTGAGTTCCCACCAGGCTGGAAAGTGCACAACTTGCCTGATCGCTTAATCGCACAGCCCAAGACCGGTGATGCACAATTACAAATCACTATCGATGATTTAAATAAACGACAGACGCCTAAACAATATTTAACCGAGCAGTTTAAAGGCCAAATCAGTAAAGGCCAGCCTGTGCATACTGCCAGCTTTCAAGGCTATACTGGTTATACCGCTCTAAACACAAAAAGTGGGAAAGTGCCTAGTCGCGTCGCTGCTGTTTTTCAAGGCAAACGTATTTACCAAGTGCTTTTAGCAGGAAAAGATGTTAATGCCTTAAATGCTCATGACGGTGTCGGACTCAATACCATCAAAAGCATGCGTCAACTCAAAAGTAGTGAAGTAAAACTTGCCAAACCGAAACATATTAAGCTGATTCGTGCCAGACCAGGTGATACTTTTGCATCCTTAGCTAGAAAATCGGATCTTTCAAATCATCCGGTTGAACAGTTGCGTTTACTCAATGGCATGTATCCCGATGGCGAACCCAAACCAGGGCAACTGATTAAAATCGTTCGATAAATCAGAACTTCCATGACACAAAAGCGACTTTCTAGTAAAGTCGCTTTTTTTTATCTCATTAAAAACTGTGTCGAATAATGTCTATTTAGTAGATTCCAGTATTTATGTGTTTCGTGCATGGTTCACTATACCCGATCATGTCGTGAACAAAGATAACGAGCCTGTCAATGCGGTATATGGTTTTGCCGATTTCGTATTTCAATTTTTACAACAAGCTAAACCTCAATATGTAGGTTTTGCATTCGATGAAAGTCTAAGCTCATCGTTTCGCAATGAGTTATATCCTGAATACAAAGCCAATCGCGAACCAGCACCAGAAGAATTAAAACGACAATTTAAATATTGCCGAGAATTTATCGTAGCACTTGGAATTTGTGAAATTGGCAGCCCGCATTATGAAGCTGATGACTTAATTGGCACACTTGCTGAACGCATGCGCGGCAAAGGACATAACATAACCATCCTTACCTCGGACAAAGATCTTGCTCAACTAATCAAGGAAGATGACGTGTTTTGGAATTTCGCTAAAGGCGAGCGACACTCCATTCCGCAAATCAAAAAACAATTTGGGGTATATCCAAACCAAATAGCAGATCAACTCGCAATTGCCGGTGATAGTGTAGACAACATTCCTGGTGTACCAGGCATAGGCATGGCCACTGCCGCCAAACTACTAAATAAATTTTCTAGTCTGGATGAGTTATTAAACAACATACATAAAATTAGCGAAATGAAAATTCGAGGCGCAAAACGCATTCAAGGATTGATTGATAATTACCAAGAAGAACTACTCTTATACAGAAAGCTTACAGGGATTGAATGTGAAGCCAAGCTATCCGATAGCGTTAAGTTAAAAAGAAAGCAGCCTGACTTTACAATGTTGAATCAGCTATTTGAACAATTGGATTTTGGTAATTTTCGTAAAGAAAAATGGATGAGATTTTTAAAAACCGCCTAAATGGCAAAGCTAATTCTATTTAACAAACCTTTTGGTGTACTCAGTCAATTCACGGATAGCCAAAATCATGGCGAAAACCGTCGGCAAACTCTGGCAAATTATATCGATATTCCTAATGTTTACGCGGCTGGGCGATTAGACAAAGATAGCGAGGGTTTATTACTGCTTACCGATGACGGCAAATTACAACAACGCATTAGTGATCCAAAATTTAAACTCACTAAACACTATTGGGTGCAGGTGGAAGGTAAGCCCGGCAATGAAACCTTACAAGCATTGCAAACAGGTGTAATACTAAAAGATGCTATGACTCTCCCAGCAGAAGTAAAGCTTATAGATGAACCCAATAATTTATGGGAGCGCAATCCACCTATACGGTTTCGAAAGACAGTCTCTACCCAGTGGTTGAAGATCGTCATTCGCGAGGGTCGTAATCGTCAGGTACGTCGCATGACTGCCGCAGTAAACTACCCTACACTGCGTTTAATACGTTATCGAATTGGCCAGTGGAAAATAAATGACTTGCTACCAGGTCAACACAAAATTATTCACGTATAAATTGTTACTAGTATGGATCTGCATGATTTAGAAATTAATCTAAACAAAAACTCAAATCACAATATCAAGGTACGTAACATTACTCCTGTAGCAGGCGGTGATATTTGCAGCGCTTATGAGATTGAAAGTCAATCGACATTCTATTTTTTGAAAACACATCAACCTCATATGTACGATATGCTGCAATGCGAAGCTACAAACCTTTCGGCTATTGCAGAAACTAAAGAAATAAAGACGCCTCAAGTTATTTCCTGCGGGAAAACTACAAGCTATAGTTTTTTATTACTTGAATATCTAGAACTCATCCCTACGGGTTCACACGCAGCATTGGGAATTGGATTGGCTAAATTACACCAACATTGTGCAGATTTTTTTGGTTGGCAACAAAATAATTGGATTGGGGCAAGCACACAACCCAATAAAAAAAATGATAACTGGATTTCGTTTTGGCGTGATATGCGTTTAGGACACCAGCTTGAGTTAGCGAAGTCAAATCATGCTCCACATACTTTAATACAAAACTGTGAAAAATTATTGCATAACTTTGCTTTATTATTTACAAACTATCAACCAAAGCCCAGTTTACTGCATGGTGATTTATGGTCCGGCAACTTTGCCTTTATTAAAGAAGGCGTTCCGGTTATTTATGACCCGGCAAGTTATTATGGTGATCATGAAGCAGATTTAGCAATGACTGAATTATTTGGCGGTTTTGATCAAGATTTTTACAGCGCCTACAATGAGCACTTTGCTATCGATGAGGACTATAGTGTGCGTAAAGATTTTTACAATCTTTATCATATTTTAAATCACTTCAATTTGTTCGGCAGCGGCTATGCTGCTCAAGCTGAAAGGCTTTGCCTAAAAGTATTAAGCGAAATTTAAGTTGTCACTTGTTCTACAGGTAATCCCTCTAATTTCCATTCAGGAAATCCATCTTCCAAACGACGTGCCTTGTAGCCTTTAGAGCGTAATTGCTGAACGGCTTCAAACGCTAAAATACAATGTGGTCCACGACAATATGCAACGATTTCTTTCTTTCGAGGTAATTTCTTAAGTTCTTTTTTTAATTCTGATAATTGGATGTTGATTGCACGTGGAAGATGACCAGATTCAAATTCTTGTTCGGGTCGCACATCTAGAACGGTCACGGTTCCTTTGCGTGCGCGCTTAAGTAATTCTTCTCTTGATACGGGCTCTAAATCATCTTTTGATGATAAAAATTTTGAAGTTAATACCTGAATTTCAGCTAAGTTCTCTTCGGCAATTTTTCGTAGTAATGCCAATAGCGCAACTACAGAATAATCACTTAAACGGTAATAAGACCTTTGCCCTTCGGCCCTAGACTTGACCAGTCCCGAACGTCGCAAACCCTGTAGGTGCTGAGAGGTATTGGCAACAGTAAGCCCGGTGACCTTGGCAAGCTCCTCAACACTGCGCTCCCCTTGAGCTAAAAATTCCAGCAATTCCAAGCGGTTACCATTACTGAGTGATTTACCCACCAGGGCAAAATGGGCAAATAATTCCTTCTTGAATGTATTCGGTAGCATACTATATAATATTATTCAATTGATCTATTGAATATTTTAAAATATTTTGAGCCCGAATACAAATCGTTATCAAAACTTGTCACAAAGTTAACAGGGAATAACTCAACTAAGAGCAATTAGCAGTGCAGGTAACCGAATTTATTACTCATTATGAAACGGGCATTCGCCTTGCCTTCTTCTTTGGTATGTTTGGAATTATGGCGGTGTGGGAAATAATTACACCGCGGCGGGCGCTTAGCGTTTCAAAAAGTATACGTTGGCTAAATAATCTCGGCATTATAGTTCTTAATACTGTAATTTTGCGTTTACTATTTCCAGCGGCCGCTGTGGGTATGGCTGCATTAGCTGAAACTCAGAGTTGGGGCCTGTTGAATTATTTTCAAATTCCATATTGGATTGCTGTAATTGCTTCGGTAATCATTATGGATGCGGTAATTTATTTCCAACATGTATTAGTACATGCAGTCCCTATTTTATGGCGCTTGCATCGAGTACATCATGCCGATCTCGATTTTGATGTGACCACTGGATTACGCTTCCACCCGATTGAAATAATCATTTCCATGCTGATTAAGTTTGCAACAATCATTCTACTTGGCGCACCGATTATTGCGGTTGTTATTTTTGAAGTGCTGTTAAATGCTACCAGTATGTTCAATCATGGAAACGTACGTATCCCTCAAGGTGTAGACCGTCTACTTCGCTGGTTTGTAGTGACACCAGATATGCACCGTGTCCACCACTCGGTTGAAGACGATGAAACAAATAGTAATTTCGGTTTTAACTTACCGTGGTGGGACCGATTGTTTGGCACTTATCGCGATCAACCTCGTACAGAACACAAACTAATGGCTATCGGTATTAACACTTTTCGTGATCGTCAACACTGCACTTGGTTACCCGGTATGTTGGCGTTACCGTTTATAGGAAAAATTACCAACTACACAATTAATCGTCGTCAGTGGCTTGCTTCCAATAAACAAAACTAAATTTTTTCATGCCAACTAAATAATAAAAATTAAGGAATAAAATTATGGCAAATATATTTATGAAATCTTCATGGGGCAGCGATAACCCAACCAATGCTGAAATGGTGTTTGGGCACGGTAACGCCCTAGCGAATGCTGGTCACGAAGTGCGAATATTTCTGCTTGGTGAGGCAGTAACCCTGGTGCGACCTGCTGTACGCGAAAATCTAATTCCTGTTGGATGGCCTTCTGTAGCAACGCAGTGGAACGAAAGCATTGAACTCGGGGTGCGGATCGAATGTTGTGGAGCCTGTTCTCGAGCCCGTGGTCTAACCGAACAAAATATTGCAAATGCGGGTGCTTTTATTGGAACTCCTGAATCGTTCGTTGAAGACATTGAGTGGTCAGATAAAATCATCACTGAATAAACTGCATCTTTGTCAGTAAGCTGATGAGCAGTCAAGTTATTGCTCACAATATTTATTAGATTTTAAGCGCAACTCACTAGCGTTAGCTTAAAAGCATATCCGCAATCACTCAACAGTGATCGTTGTATCAACTATTATTCACTGAAAAGCATGCCTTACATCAATTAGTAAAGATGTCATTAAAAAAGAACTGCCTTGAATTTGAAAACTTCCATCTTTGATTGGATATTTTTTTTCTAATAAGTCTCGTGTGTTGCTATCGAGATCATCTAAATCTACTACCTTCATGCTCCAATCGATAAACTCAGGTTTTATAATATCTTTATAATCAATCAACTCAACATCATGGTGTCGATCATCCTGAATAATTTTGGAGTAGATTCGATTAACAAACTTTGGAATACCCTCTAGAACTTGAAGAAATCGACCATCTGATACAATTAACAACCCGCATATACCGTAGCGTCTATTATTGTTTGCTGATTGATTTTCTAAATATGCAAGGGAATCAGAATTTAGTACTTTAGCTTCTGCGATGCTTCGGTAAATTAAACGACATGGGTTCATAAAAAGATCCAACCATAATTTTACTCATTTTCTCATGATTTATATCAATTTTAAATGACAATTTGATTGTGATTTTATTGATTAGAATAAGTATAAACCATAGCTTATGAACATCCTTTCACTGCTTAGCTCCTAGATCTATTGCGCGCTTTTTAATTGCTTCTTTGTCACTTAAGTCCTTAGTTTCTACAGAGCTTTCCGGCCAGCCTTGTATGTGCTGCAATATAATATTTGCTAGGGCTTCGATGTGCGCCGGTTCGACATTTAATGCAGGAATATAGTTAAACGATTCACCACCACTTTGTAAGAAGACATCACGGTTTTCTATACTTATTTCTTCAAGCGTCTCTATGCAGTCCGCTGAAAAACCGGGACAAAATACATCTATGGACTTAATGCCTTCACTGGGCAGTTTTGCCATAGTTTTAATGGTGTAGGGCTGCAACCATTCTGCTTTACCAAAGCGTGACTGAAAAGTAAGTTGCCACTCTTCATTTTTTAAGTTTAATTTTTTTGCAATCAATCGTGCGGTTTGATGGCATTCACAATGATATGGGTCTCCTTGCAATAAGTTTCGTTTTGGCAAACCATGAAAAGAAAAAATTAATCTTTGGCTACGTTCGTGTTGCTGCCAATGGTTTTGTATTTGCATTGCACAAGCATTGATATAGCCTTCATCTGCACCATAATTATTTATCATACGCAACTCAGGCGTCCAACGCTGTTGCATGAGTTCTTTAGCCACTGCATCAAACGTTGAAGCCGTGGTACTTGCAGAATATTGTGGATACAGTGGTAGCACTAGTATCCGTCTCGCATTAACTTTTTTCAGTCTATTTAGTCCTGACTGGATTGAAGGCTTGCCATAACGCATTGCTAACTCTACTTGTATAGGTCCTGGAACTACTTTATCTAAGGCTAGTTGCAATGCAGCTCGCTGCTGCTTACTGATGACTAATAAAGGTGATCCTTGTTCAGTCCAAATCTTTTTATAGTCTTCTGCTTTCTTACTAGGCCGTGTTCGTAAAACAATTCCATGTAGAATCAACCACCATAATGGTCTTGGAATTTCAACAACTCGTGGATCCCATAAAAACTCAGCTAAATATTTTCTTATCGCTTGAGTGCTGGCTTCCTCAGGTGTACCTAGATTGGTAATTAGCACGCCAAGACAGGTATCACTAGCATGGATATAATCTGATTGGCCCTGAAATTTAGGCATATGAACAGATAAAACTTTTAAGGCTAGATATTCAAGTCAAAGACAGTCTAATGTAAAGCGTTAGTTGGGTAACGTATTCAACTAGAGAGTAACCCAAACCGCTTTAAAATGCGATCTAAGAGTCTAAGTACTACAGGAAGTTCTGATTTATTAATGGAATGGCTGAGATTAGGCAAAATGATTTCGAAAAAGCGGAGTGTATAAGGTACATACATGAGCATTTTGAGAAATCATTACTAATTCATCTTTTTTTGGGACATATCAGAATAAATCAGAACTTCCCACACAAAACGGATGCGATCTTACATCAACTTACTTAAGCGTTCATGCAATGGGCTAGTACGCGGGAAATGCGCCAATAAAAACTTCATTTGATCCGCCAATACTCGTCGACCTTGCAGATAAATATATTCGGCATGTGTGGGTGTAAAGGGTATGGCTAGTAATTGCATACCGGACTGTTCGGGTGTTCTGCCAGCCTTATGATTATTGCAACGTTTGCACGCCGTAACGACGTTATTCCATTCATCTGTACCGCCGAGGCTCAAGGGTCGAATATGATCACGCGATAAATCACGTCGGTCAAAACGTTCGCCACAATACAGACAGAGATTCGCATCACGTTTAAACAGTGCACGATTATTTAAAGGTGGAACATAGCTCTCGCGTAGAGATCGGTTGCTACCATAGGTAGCGATAATGGAGTGCACGGCAATCTCACTGCGGATACCACTTAGCGCATTGATACCTCCATGTATTACGTATAACGGCTCACCGCATGTATAAGCAACTTGTTCACCATGATATAACTTAGCGGCATCTTGATAATTTACCCACTCCATCGGCATCCCCGATACATCTGTACGCAGTACTTGTAGGCTTAAATCACTCACTAAGTTCTCCAGCTAACCCTATATTCAACTGTATCGGTAAATGATAGTTGAATGCAATTATAGATTTGACCACAGAATTGCTGCAGAATTCTTAAAACCTTGATATATATGAGGATGCATAGGTTAATCTGTATACGCGGTCTTATTATGGATACGAGTTGCATTGATAAATGCTCTTATTGGCTAGTTTGATTACCACCTTCACTACTAGCGCGAGCAAGTGCAGCCTGGGTACGAGCAATAAGAAGGTCAGCATAATCTTCCGCAGCCATTTCAGCTACTCCAATTGACACCGTGAACTTTTCACTAATCCTTTCATCATTTAATACAATTTGTTTAACTGCATTATGTAAGCGGTTTGATACATTCAACGCCTGACTTTCATCCGTACCAATCAATATCAAAGCCATACAGCCTTCATCAATTTTAACTGCCATATCCATGCCTCGTAATTCGATTTGTACAGCATTGGCAATGGCTTGAAAAATTTTATTGGCAGTGTACTGGCCATAAGTATTTGCTAAATTTTGAAATCGATCAACTTCTAGCATTAGCATGGTAAGTGTACGATTTCGCATGGAGCAACGTGTCATCTCATAGGGTAATGTTTCCTTCAGCCATTGCTTAGTGTACATCCCTGTGAATTCATCTTTATCCGCTTTAATACTATTGCGTTCTTCTTCACGTAATTGCTGATACACAAGCCGATTGAGATCAAGCATGCGTTTGACAAAAAGCTTCATTAGGTTACGCGCAAAATTTATATCGGTTGATATAAATTCCCATAAAAGTTTTTCCGGGATCTCTAGGACTTTGCAATCGTTTTGTGCTTTGACAAACGCGCTCACAGGTTGCCCACCAATGACTGACATCTCACCTACAGTATCGCCCGGATTAAGTGTTACTACTGCAGGCGCTTCTTCGTGTAGATGTAAGCCTAGATGGCCATCTACAATTACGAACATGGAATGGTTATTTTGATCTTTATAGAGCAGCAACTCACCAGCTTTGAGAATTTTGCTATTGCAATTGGCAAGTAGCCCCGCACACTGCTCCAAATCTACCGCACCAAAAAGACCCAAACGTGACAGGGTCGATAAACTTCGAGTATCTCCACGCGCAATAGTCACAGATAAGAAGGCATCTACTTATAGCAATACTGTACTTTAGCTGAATGGCTATTCAATAGGAAATTCTTCTAGGATAGCGAGTATTACAGCACTGATAACTGTTAATGTCAGCTTTTGTCTTTATCTATGTTTCAATTACTGGGCTTCTTATCACGGCTTTTTTTATATGGTCGGTCTTTAGCAATATCTCGTTGCTGAGCCCGCTGCTTCCATTTTTTTCTGGCTTGTTTTCGTTGCTCAGGAGTCATATTTTTCCATCGCTGACGTAATCTTTGTCTTTGCTCAGGTGTCAGGCTTTGAAACCATTTATAGCGTTCACGAATTTTTTTACGTTGCTCAGGGGGTAATTGCTCAAATCGCTTAAAACGATCGCGAACCTGCTGTTTTTGCTGTGGATTAAGAGATTTCCATTTTCGCATTTTATGCTTGGCACGAGCACGCTGTTCTGGTGTCATTGACAACCATCGTTTAGCCCCACGTGCAAGTTTGTGTTGCTTTTCCACTGACAATTCTGACCAGCGCCCTTCAAAGCGTTTTAATATTTTTTGCTGCTCACTGCTGAGATCGTTCCATTGAATTACATCACCTTGTGCATAGCTCAATGCACAAAATAACAACAGCAATAAGCAAGTAAAAATTTTATTCATTTTCCACATTTTGTATTTCAGGTTGCTCGGCTTCATCAAGTGTCGACCAAAAGAAGTCATACCAATCCTCTTCTTCCGCTTCAAATGATCCCAGCATTTCTAAAAATTCCTCATCAAGTTCTTCCGTATCATCTACAGTCTCGGCCCAAACTGACTGAAAAATATAAATAACACATAGCACCAAAACATAATTAAGTCGTAACATCTTCGTCTGCTAGCCAAGTATAAAATTCCAACTCTTCGTACAAATCTAACGCATCTTGAGCGGCCATGAGTTCCATAGCTTCAAAGCTCTCTTCTTCAATTACCCCTTGTTCATTTATGAGAGGCCATTGTGGCTTTACAACTAACACTGCAATAAACACCGTAAATGCAGTAGCTAAAATTGCCTTATTCCAATTTGAAGTAAAAAACGTTTTACGCTTTTGTTGTGCCAAAGCACGTTGACGTGCTGCATTGAGTTTATGACAGGTTTCTGCATCGAGGCGATCCACCGAATCATCTAAGGCTTTACTAATACGTGTAAGCAGTTCGCGCTCACTTGAATTTTGTTTGTCATTACTCACAATCGACCTTCTAAATGTTTGCGTAGATATTGAATTGCACGAGAATAGTGAGTCTTAACACTGCCTTCAGAACATTGCATGACATGCGCAGTTTCTGCCACATCCATACCTTCCCAGGCACGCAATAAAAATGCCTGTCGTTGGCGCAATGAAAGCTGTTGTATTGCATCATTCACTTGTTCCACCGAGTCTTGTAAGTTTGACATGTCGACAGGATCCATATCATCGCCTGATAATTCCTGAATTGGGTCATTCCCCTCATCTGCTTCATTAACATTTGATAACCACACTCGCCAACGACTTTGCGTGGTATTTCTCCTATGCAAATCCATAATGCGATTATTCAAAATTCGATAAAATAATGGTGCCCATTGCTCTGCTGGCTTATGTGCATATTTCTTTACTAATTGCATCATTGCATCCTGTACAACATCTAAAGCGTCCTCACGGTTCCTCGTCGACATTTCAGCGATGCGAAATGCACGACGCTCGATATTTACGAGAAACTCCTCAAGTTGCTGAGAATATGTTGTAGCCAATCTGTCCTCACTGTGTAGCAACTATAGAGTTTCATCCATTGCGCAGCCCAATATTAGACCTTAATGATTAGCGGCACTGATCCTTACAGCATATCTACCAATCTTGGTAGTTGGGCGCACGCTATTTACGGCTTAAAATGCCTGCATACTCTAGATAGCGTTGCAGGTGAAATTTCGTTGACATATTTCTTTAAAATTTAAACGGTGATAGATACTTAATAAATTTAAGGTGATTTATTCACATTATTGGTTAAATTAACTTATTTTCTATGGGAATTGTTAGTTTGAATAAATATGACCCATTATTTCATTTATTTTCAATAGTTTAGTTTGGCAGCAATCAACCATTCATATGTTGGCACGAGTCTCGATTGTAAATATAAAGATGTACATGGCAGTTTATCCACAAAGTTATCCACAACTACTACCAGTTTTTATCCATATATCATAGCCATACTTTGCCCCAGCTTATTTAAAACTATCCATTGTGTGCAATCACAAACTATTCTCGTATGAATCCTACCGCTGTTCTCCATCTTGCCTTACCTATCCCACTGTATCAAAACTTTGAATACCTAGCCCCCAGCGGTCTAAACATAGGTGAAATCAAAATCGGTGTACGTGCTCGAGTTCAATTTGGTAAGCGTAAACTAATTGGTATTGTGGTGAATACACACCACTCCAGTAATTTACCTAAAGGCAAATTAAAAACGGTTATTGAAATACTCGATACCGAACCAGTTTTTGATACAAACTTGATCGAGTTGTTATTTTGGGCCGCTAACTATTATCAACAACCACTTGGAGAAGTCCTCAGTACAGCCTTACCGAGTTCACTACGTAAAGGCAAATTCATTTCATTTGCAAACAAAACAATCTATCTGGTTTCAAACGATGCAATCCCTCAAGATTCTTTAGCGCGCGCACCAAAACAAAAACTTGTAATCAAATTGCTACAGTCACATCGAAAAGGTCTAAGCAGCGACGAGCTAGCACAACATATCTCTAACTGGAGGCCTACAGTTAATGCTTTAATAAAAAAAGGACTTGTCAAGAAAATTAAAAGAGAAACCCAATATATAGAAAAAAAATCTTGTCCATCTATAGCAGACATCCAGCTTAATAAAGAGCAACAGCATGTATACACACAGTTACAAGATAAATTAAGTGAATTCAATACTCACTTACTTGCGGGAGTTACTGGTAGTGGCAAGACCGAAGTTTATATCGCCTTAGCCAAAAAAATTATTTCTAACAACAAACAAGTTCTAATTTTAGTGCCAGAAATAGGGCTGACTCAGCAACTTGTTAAACGTATAGAAGCACGACTCAATACTCATGTTGCCTTAGTGCATTCTGGGTTAAATGAATCTGAACGCGCTCAAGCATGGTTGTCCGCAAAAACTGGTAAAGCGAAAATTATAGTAGGTACACGTTCTGCGATTTTCTTAGCCTTTTACAATCTCGGTTTTATCGTTGTCGATGAAGAACACGATTTATCGTTCAAACAACAAGAAGGTTTTTTGTATCATGCTCGTGATATCGCCATCTACAGAGCCAAACAGCTTGGGATTCCTATTGTACTTGGTACCGCTACTCCGTCATTTGAAACGCAGCTCAATGTCAAACTTGGACGCTATAAAAAGCATGTACTGAGTAAACGCGCAAAGGAAATGCAGATCCCGCAGATTAAGCTGATTGACCTGCGCACGAACCCAATAAGTGACGGCTTATCAAATGAACTTATTAATGCTATGCAAGTGGAACTTGACCATCAGCATCAAGTATTGCTGTTTTTGAATCGACGCGGGTATGCACCCACCATACTTTGCCAAGGTTGTGGATGGGTAGCCAAGTGTTCGCGTTGTGACGCGCGCATGACATTCTATAAAAAAAGCAATTCTATGAAATGTCATTATTGTCAAAAAGAAAAGAGCGCACCAAACACCTGCCCAGAATGCGATGCCGATAAGCTTATTTGCTTAGGAGAAGGTACACAACGGATCGAAAAAAAATTACAAGAAATTTTTCCTGAAACTGCTATCACTCGATTAGACCGTGATAGCACTCGCAAGAAAAATGAGCTGCAAAACAAATTGCATGCAATTCACAGTGGTAAATACCAAATCATTATAGGCACCCAAATGCTCTCTAAAGGACACGATTTTCCCGGTGTTACTTTAGTTGGAATTCTGAATGTCGATCAAGGTTTACATAGTACGGATTTTCGTGCCACAGAAAGACTTGCACAATTAATTACTCAAGTTGCAGGTCGTGCCGGTCGTAGTAAAAATCAAGGCAAAGTACTGCTGCAGACCTATCACCCTGAACACCCGTTACTCAATTGTTTATTATCGCGTGGTTATGAGGCTTTTTCTGATGAAGCGTTAAAAATTCGCAAACGCTGCATATTACCGCCCTATGCCCATATGGTATTAGTACGTGCGCGTGCTCATAAACAAGAATCGGCACAGCGATTTTTACAGACTATAAAAAATTCTATACTCTCAAAAACGGCTTCAAAATTGAATATATTAGGCCCTATCCCAGCCCTGATTGAACGTAAGGCAGGTATGTATCAAAGTCAGCTGATCATAATTTCAAGAAATCGTAAAGCTATTCAGCAACATTTAGATAAATGGACTCAGCAAATTCAACAATTGATGCTTGCCAAACGCGTACGTTGGAATATTGAAGTAGATCCACTTGAGATGGAATGACGGCATTCTGTATAAACCCAATGCTTATATTTATTTAATTAAACTCTGACAGAGCAGAACTTTCTCAAGTACAATGCAACGCCTTTGTACACGACAAAACTTATGCAATCACTAATCTCCAAACTGCTAAGCGACGCGATATCTAGTTTACAAACTACTAGTGATCTACCTAAAGATATCGATGTAAATATTCAAGTAACTCGCAGCAAAAACAATGTACATGGAGATTTTGCCAGTAATATTGCTTTGCTACTTGCTAAACCGACAAAAATACCGGCTCGTGAACTCGCGAAAAAAATCCTGCAACAGATCCCTGAAGAAGACACAGTAGATAAAATTGAAATAGCCGGACCAGGATTTCTTAATTTTTATTTACGTTCAGAGCATCAGTCAGAGGTGCTAAATGAGATCCTCGAAAAACAAGATAAATTTGGACACTCTGAAAAATATAGCGGCAAAAAAGTACAGCTTGAATTTGTGTCTGCCAACCCTACCGGACCTCTACATGTAGGTCATGGCCGCGGCGCTGCTTACGGAGCAACCATCGCCAATTTACTGCAAGCGGTGGGATACGAGGTTTACCGTGAATACTATGTAAACGATGCAGGGCGCCAAATGGATATCCTTACGACATCGGTATGGTTACGTTATTTAGAGCTATGTGGTGAAGAATTCGATTTTCCAAGCAATGCCTATCAAGGTGATTATATTTGGGATATCGCGGCTTCTTTACATCGGGAACATGCTAATAAATACGCTCATGCCACACAGGATTGGATCTTTGACCTGCCTCCTGATGAGCCGCAGGGTGGTGATAAAGAAACTTATATAGATGAAGTTATTAAAAAAACAAAAACATTACTTGAAACAGAAGGCTATGAGATTTTTTCCAAACGCGCGTTGGATACAATTAAGGAAGACATCAAAGATGACCTAGAACTCTTTGGAGTCCAATATGATAACTGGTTCTCTGAGCAGTCACTAATAACAAAGCATAAACATCAAGAAGCATTAACCATGCTTAGAAAAAATGGTTACGTAGAAATAAAAGATGGTGCTCATTGGTTTCTCAGCACACAATTTGGTGATGAAAAAGATCGTGTATTAGTGCGCGAAAATGGTACGCATACTTACTTTCTCGCTGACATTGCTTATCACCTTGATAAATACGAGCGCGGCTTTGATCGCTTGATTAACATTTGGGGTGCGGACCATCATGGTTACGTAACACGTGTAAAAGCAGCCGTTGAGGCACTTAGTAAAGATCCGAATCGTTTGCATATATTGCTGGTACAATTTGCAAACTTATATGAAGGTGGTAAAAAACTCGCGATGTCTACGCGTTCGGGCGAATTTGTCACGTTACGGCAATTACGTAAACAAGTAGGCAAAGATGCGGCACGCTTTTTTTATGTAATGCGTAAATGTGAACAACATTTAGATTTTGACTTGGACTTAGCGGCCTCACAGTCACAAGATAACCCTGTCTATTATCTGCAATATGCACATGCAAGGATATGCAGTATATTTGAAAAATCAAGAATGGATTGTCAACAAAGTGAAATTATCGATGCAGATTCTGCATTACTCGTTCAAGAGCAAGAAAAGGATTTGACCAAACTTCTAGATCAATTTCCTGAAAAAGTTATATTGGCTGCTGAGCAGCTGTCTCCTCATATTGTAGTGAATTATCTACGTGATGTTGCAAATTCCTTTCATAGTTTTTATAACGCTCATCAGGTGCTCGTTGATAATTCTGCGTTAAAATATGCGCGCTTGAAATTAATTCGAGCAACGCAGATCGTGTTAAAGAATGGCTTAGCTTTACTTGACGTGAGTGCACCTCAACACATGTAGAAGTTCAATGTACCAGGGATATACAAACTTTAACTATGGTTTAATTAAATAAATATGGCACGTAGAAAAAGAAGATCTTCCTCTAAACCTTCAAGCATCCTACCCGCTTGGATTTGGTTAACATTTGGAATTCTAATTGGCCTCGGAATTGCTATGTTGACACGTATAAACGGCCGGTATATTGATACTGTGCAACCTGATACTACACAACAACAAGCTACAACACAGAATACAGAGCAAACTAAAAAACCCAAATTTGACTTTTATACCCTGTTACCTGAACTAGAGGTTGTAATACCTGATGATGAAAAACAACCTTTACAAAAAAAGCCTCCTGCGAATAAACCAGCAGATTACAAAGGTGGCTTCTTGCTACAAGCAGGCTCTTTTCAACAATTTAACGAAGCCGATAGTTTAAAGGCTCGCTTAGCTTTACTTGGTGTTGAAGCCCATATCCAATCAGTGGAAGTCAACAATTCAAAATGGCATAGAGTGCGAATTGGCCCTTCAAATGATCGACAAGCCTTAGAACAACTGCGCAATCGACTACGCCAAAACCACATTGATACTTTGTTGATGCAAGCTAAGGAGTAGCTATGTTATTGCTTAGCTTACCAGCCAATTAGCAAGGAATTTAAACAGATAAAGATTCATACATCGCATCGATATCTGCTGCAAACTGCTTTAAAAGTTGTGGTCGTTTAGTTTTCAGTGTTGGCGTCAATAAACCATTTTCGATGGACCAAGGCTCTAAATACAAAGCTGCTCGTCTAATTTGCGCATAACCAGGAAACTCTTTCAAGCAACCTGCTAAACGTTTTAAAACCGTTTTATGTGCTTTTGAAGACGTGAGACTCTCTGGATTTTTAGTATCTAGATTCAAATCTTGAGCAAGACCTCGCCACTCTACCTCATTTAATACTAATAATGCCGATAAAAATGGTTTACCTTCACCTAACACCATGGCTTGATCAAATAATGGATCTGCACAAATCGCTGTTTCCATGTCTTGCGGCGGGACTTTTTCAGCGCTTGCTAAAACGATAATGTCTTTGATACGCCCTGTTATATATAGATAACCCTCTTTGCTTATTTCGGCAATATCTCCAGTATGCAGCCAACCATCAGTATCTAAAATTTCTTCCGTGGCTTGCACATTTTTATAATACCCCATCATTACGCTATCGCTGCGAGTACAAAGCTCGCCTTGCTCAGTAATTTTCACTTCTACACCAGGCAAAGATTTTCCAATACTAAAAGGATCATTATCCTCAGGACGACCGACACTAATGACCGGGCTACATTCCGTCATTCCATAGCCTTGATATAGCGGCACGCCAAGGCTGATAAAAAATTTTGCAATGGTTTTACTTAGTGCTGCACCTCCAGCGATCGCATAGCGCAACCTCCCACCTAACTTTTGCATAATTTTTTTGGCCACTAATTGATTAAACAACGACCAACTCAGTATGCTCCAATGCCAACCAACCAACCCTTTTGAATATTCAAATCGACGCCAGCCAACTTTCAGAGCTAATGAAAATATTTTTTGCTTAACCGCAGATTGTTGCTGCAACGAGCTAAGTACCTTTGCATAGATCATTTCGTAAATTCGTGGCACGGATACAAATATTGTTGGACGAACTATTTGAATATCATCTGCTAATTGCTGTATTGAACGAGAGTAAAAGACTTGTGCATTGGCCATTATTGGTAAAAAGCAGCCCGCGGTTCTTTCCAAGGTGTGTGAAAGCGGTAAAAAAGATAAAAATACATCCTGTTCATAGAATTCTCCACACTGCAATGCCGCATAGGCGTTGCTGAGAATATTTTTGTGGCTAAGCATTACTCCTTTGGGACGACCCGTTGTCCCTGAAGTATAGACAATAGTGGCAAGTTCATTGGTATCCGTTGAAGTGATTTGAAAGTCATTAGGCTTATCATCGTTAAGCCAATTTTGCATAGAAACAACCTGCTTATCTGATTCGCCTTTTTGGTCTATTTCCTCAACACTTATAATACGTTGCAGTGAGTTTTTAATAGACTCGACTTCTGACAATTGCCGCCATTGTCGTTGATTCTGCAGCAACAGAAATTTAACACCGGCATCTTTTATAACAAAAGCTACATTGTCGGCTCTATCATTGGTGTAAAGTGGTACAGTAACTAGGCCTAAACCTAAAGCCGCAATATCAAATATGACCCACTCGGGACAATTGCGCAGCATAATGGCAACACGATCTCCTTTTTCAATTTGCTCATTTTGTAATGCAGCTTGTATATGTGCCACTTGCTGTAATACTTGTTGCCAGGTTAATTCTTGCCAATTTTTTTTTTCATCGTCATAGTAACCGTATGCTTTGGATGCAGGAGAACGTGCTGCACGTTCTTTAAACAAACCTGGCAAAGTTTGTGCAGTTTCTGGTGTAATGTAATCCGTAACGCCCATTGTTTATCAATATAGACCTATTAAACCCATATCAATACGATATTATTTTTATTTATACTCCTCTAGAGACATACTGTAAATTAATCAAATCCTTTATGTTTTGGGGTTGATTTAAACCTATTTCGCCCTTATATATAAAAGATAAGCACATTATTATCACAATTTAACATGTCAGATACTTCTTCAGAATTTGCAGTCCCCCTAAAAGGCATTCCGGAAACTGCGGTTATTCAATCGAGCCTGCCAGTTTTTACTGCACAACAGAGAGAAGAAAAAATTGCGAATATTAAACGTCTACTAAAACAAGAAGACGCAGTATTAGTCGCCCATTATTATACTAATGAAGATTTACAAATGATTGCTGAAGAAACTGGAGGATATGTTTCTGATTCCTTGGAAATGGCACGTTTTGGTAATCGTCATCCTGCTACGACTCTAATTGTCGCGGGTGTGCGTTTCATGGGAGAAACAGCAAAAATATTAAACCCTGAAAAACGCGTTTTAATGCCAACTTTAGAAGCTACCTGTTCCCTTGACTTGGGTTGCCCAGCAAAAGAGTTCAGTGAATTTTGTGATCAATACCCTGATCACGAAGTAGTTGTGTATGCGAATACAAGTGCCGAAGTCAAAGCGCGTGCAGATTGGGTTGTCACCTCAAGTATTGCAGTCAAAGTTGTTTCCCATTTAATGGATCAGGATAAAAAAGTGCTTTGGGCACCGGATAAACACTTGGGTCGGTATATCGAAAAAGTTATTGGTGCAGACATGGTGTTATGGCAAGGCGCCTGTATTGTGCATGAAGAATTTAAGGCACGTGCACTAGGTGATTTAATGGAACAACATCCTGATGCCGGGATTCTTGTTCACCCAGAATCTCCCGCTGCGGTGATCGATGTTGCCGACGTCGTAGGATCAACTACTGCACTTATTAATGCTGCTAAAGAACTACCACATAAAAAGTTTATTGTAGCAACCGATAACCGTATTTTTTATAAAATGAAAAAAGAAGCGCCTGACAAAGAATTCATTGAAGCACCTACTGCAGGAGAAGGCGCTACTTGTAAAAGTTGTGCCCACTGCCCCTGGATGGCCATGAATGGTTTACATAATCTGGAGGCGGTACTGATGTCCGCTCCTGAATCAAGCAAAAATGAGATATTTGTAGACGAAGAAATCCGTAAAAAAGCCTTTCGCTCGACCAGTCGAATGCTTGACTTTGTCGCCCATTAATCCTGTAACCTAGCCTTTTAACGACTGAACCTATAGTTTCGTCGCCCCTTCGTGCCTTTTGTGCACTAGACCCTAAACTTTCACGCAAAATTCACGCAAGATCAGGGATTAAGAGTGGGTATAAAGCTGGAGTACCCCTTGCCTGCATAATAAATTATGAGCACACAAGTAAATACTGATATTCAAGCACCTTTGTCATTGCAGCAGTTTTTAAAACTACTGCAGACACTGCCGCCTGCCCGTATTTCTGAATTACCAATTGAACAACTACCGAATAATATTCCTGCTGATATCAGTGAAAAAATACCGATTGCATCACGCAGTGCTGTTGATGACTTAATCATGGCGGCCAATTCTTTTCACCTCAAACGTCGCATGCGCGACCAAGAAACTTATGGTGACCAAATTGTTGCAGCCTTAGACAAAGCCAAAGTAACAACAGGATCCGCAAATTTACGAGTATTTAAAAATAAAATTCTTCTGCTTGTGGAGATGCTACAAGCTGCTCAGCGCGGTACAAAAAAGATTGGCAACAATACATTTGTGAAGCATATTGGAGCGATTAATAACTTATTAATTGATGTAAGAAGCGAAATGATTAATCTGCACGAAAGCCTACATGCGCTTGAAAGTGTTAAAACCATAAATGATGAAGACAAAAAGCGCTTTGAATCATCAATATCTTTATTGCGAAAACAAACAATTTCAATAAATAAAATACTAAGTGAATACTATATTTTACGCTTAAAAGTGCTTGCACGTGCTATCCACCAAAAACGCAAGCTTATAGAAACGCGCGAGGAAACTATTCAAACAAAACAACAACAACTAGATATGCTACGTGCCGACCTACAAGAAGCACAGTCTTTATGGAAGCGTACGATGAAACGCAAACAAACTAAGGACGAAACCAAGGAAGTTCAGCAACGCATTTATGACCTAGTTAATGAAATCAAAGCAAGTGAAGTAGTAATTGCTGAAAGCGATCTAATTCTGTGGTTAGACGCTATTGTAGAGGCGAGCTTGAATGAAGAATCAAAGCAGCGTGTAGCAAAGTCTTTACGACAAGCACGCATATCATTATATTATTTATTAAACAAATTCTGTGCTTCCCAAGAAGCTTCGGCTTTGCAAATTGCACAAAATCCCTTTATACAAGTTGACCCAGAGAAGGCGATTAAATTTGTTCTAATGTCAGAACAGTTCATTTTAAATTACTTTACTAAGAAGAAAAATACTGCTACTGCTTGGTTGAGTGGTGCAGCAGAAACTAAAATAGCAGAACTCGATCAGCTGCAAAAAGATATATTGGTGGAGTTGCGACGTGCTAGCAAGTCCATGTTCAAACTCTAAAAAGCTCTGATTTATTCTAACCTATCGCTAAGCAAGCAGAACTTCCCTATACTGTTTTTTATGGTGAAGCATCTATAGTTTCATCTGCTTGTTCTAACTCCATCGTTTCCTGATCTAATCCATCTTGCTCTAATAGCCCTGGATCTATTGCATCTGGTCCAATTGCATCTAGCCCTGGCATTTCGGGTTCTTGAATTTGCTCAAGCGCTTTTTGGCGTTGCTGTTCATGGTCTTGCGAAATGATCAGTAATGCAGCTGTGGATACGACGGCAATAAGCGCTGCAATTATTAGTGCAATCACCCAAGCCTTCACTGAACGTCGATGCAATATCCAATAAAATATCCAGCTAAAGAGTATAAATATCAGTATTCCAAACCAATAGCTAGCTACCTGTATCGACGAGACCGAATAATTACTATTCACACTTAATTGCTGGTACAACCACCATCCTGCAATCGCAAGCAATACGCAAAGACTTATATGTAGTACGAAACGTAGTGACATAGTTATAAATGGTTATGTTAATACTTATGCTGGAAAATTATTCTGCGGCGGAATTTGTAAATAATATCCTTGTTCTTCAATATTAGCGAATACTTGCTTGGCATCGGCAATTGCAAGTTTTCGTTCTTGAGTTAGATCAAATTCCAAAACAAACTCGGGTTTACCAAATAACTTTAACAACTGACTTGGAATTTTATTAAAGTCATCTTTTTGATCTATATAAATGTAAGTATCAACTTTACTTAAGCTTTTGTAAACGTAGCACTTCATTAGCTTATTCTGACTAAGAAAATAGTAACATTACCATATAATATAGTAACTGGGAGGAAATCATCCTATTTAGTAACGTCTAGAAAACTATTGTATCGGTGGTGATACCAGGCTTTTATTTTGTTGAGGAGCTGACGTTACAGCTGTTTCTGAATCAACTGTCGTTGTAGATGGTAAGCTAGACTTATTTTCAGCTGTTACATCATCTTTGGAATCAGATTTTGGCGCCGGCCTTACTAAGTCTTTTTTAACCTCGACGGGTGAGTCTTGTTTTTTCACTACAGGCGGCGGCGGTGGTGCACTTGGATCGATTAATAGTAAAATTGATTTGATTTTCTCCAACTTGTATTCAAATGAAACTATTCCTCCACTAATTTGTTCCTCGACAGATATAGAGTCTTCTGCACTTGCGATCAAGCGCCCACGCTTGGATGTACTATCCATAAAGACCACCTCGACATTTTTACCAATTGATGAATTGATATCTGTTTTGTCTATAGCGACTTTGCGTATTTTTGCACGAGATATTGTTTTTACGGTTTTATCTTCTTTTGGTGCCAACGGTTCAATTTCTTTACTAGAAAATTTATCTTTATTGGTACTCAGAATAGGGTCATATTCTTCTTCGTCTTCAATAACTACTTTTGCTGCAGCCTCTTCGTTTGGTAATGGCTCTGCTGGAGGCAGAGCACTAGGTAGATTTTTTACGACCTCATGATCTGCCAAACCCGGAATTGCATGTATACCCCCGCCATAGATACCGGCAGCGGCCATCACTATGCCAACTAAACTCATTGCAAATCCATTACGTGCTTGATCGTGGTTCCATTTTATAAAACAGTACACCGGCACTAGGAGAGGAATGATTAAAACCAACAAGCCCCAAAAAAAGTTTTCTGAAAAGGCGTCTAGTAACACCATGATCATGCCGACTAAAACTAATAGTAAAGCAAGAATTAAAACAATTTGAGCTAACATATGCGTAAAAATATCTAGGTTAACACCTATCTGTTAGATAACTGCTAGCTTGCAAGGAAATTTCAAGTTCTTGCAATATCAGATTTTTCATTTTTCCAGAAATTTTCATATGTTCCACTTTTCCCAACCAGTTCTGGCGCATTTTTTTGACATCGATATGTACGTAAGATAGTACCTCTTCAACTGTATCACCAGGCTCTTCCTCACAAATTTGATAACCCCCATCGGATTTCAGCTCGATATTGACTGCATTGGTATCTCCAAAGAGATTATGCAGATCACCAAGAATCTCCTGATAGGCGCCTACTAGAAACAAACCCAAGACATAATCTTCCTGAGGCCGGTACTCATGTAGTGACAAGTATGAACATATCCCTTCTGCCTCAACATATCGATCTATCTGTCCATCGGAATCACAAGTCAAATCATGTAAACGTACTTTTTGTTGTGGCATTTCATTGAGACGATGCAATGGCAAAATAGGAAAAATTTGATCTAGGCCCCATACATCTGGGGTTGACTGGAATAAAGAAAAATTACAGAAATATTTATCAATAAATATTGTTTCTAACTTACTACTATTATTTTCTGATAATGCCTTTTCATGACTTAATAGTTGTTGGCAGATAAAATTGTATAGTTTTTCCGATTGCGCTTTTTTTATTAAGGAAATATCTCCACAAGAAAACTTTCCACCCAAATCATGCATAATTTCAACTAGCTGGTCATAGTATGTTTCAATGTCTTTTTTGCCATGGGCATTTGCAGTAATACTTTTACTTAAATTAATAAGTGGCTTTAAATACGGATCAGTTGAACATCCGCCTTCAACCTTGACATTCATTTGTTGATATTCAGCATCGATTACATTTGTTAATAAGACCGCATGATATGCAGTCATAACCCTTCCATTCTCACTGAAAATTACAGGTGCCTGTATATCTTTTTCTTGGCAAATGCCATTTACTACTTCAATTATGGTGTTGGCATAATCTTCGATTGAATAATTGATGGAAAAATACGAACTTGAATTATTACCTTCATAATCGACTCCTAAACCACCACCAATATTTAATTGACTTAGTCCCACACCGAGCTCATTCAATTCTGCAAAATACCTCATCCCTTCAACAACGCCAGCGCGGATATGTTGCAAAGCCGGAATCTGCGAGCCCATATGGAAATGCAACATCTGCATCCATGCCGTTACGTGATGGTGTTTAAGTTCTTGTACCAGCTCTAGAACTTTGTTTGAAGTTAAGCCAAATTTTGAACGCTTCCCGCCTGTATTTTGCCAGTTACCTTCGGCAATAGCAGACAAGCGTATTCGCATACCCAACGTCGGTGTGGCCTTAAGTTCATCGGCTAGCCTTAAAACATGTTGAAACTCAAGCAGACTTTCTAAAACAATGACAACTTCATGACCGAGCAACCCACCAATTAATGCCAAACGAATATAGGCCTCATCTTTATAGCCGTTACAAATTATTTGCCGTTGACTTTGTGTAATACCCAAACATGCAAGCAACTCTGCTTTACTGCCCACTTCAAATGCAATCGGCCATTGAGCTTGTTGCTGGAAATGCTCGATCACTGTTGCCTGTTGATTTACTTTAATTGGATAGGCAGCGATATAATTACCTTGATAGTCATAATGCTTAATTGCATCTGAAAATGCTTGAGATAAGGTTGATAATAGCTCTTGTAAAATATGCGGAAACCGAACGAGTACAGGCAAACTTATGCCGTGCTCTCTAAGTGCTAAAGTCAATTGATATAAATCTATTTCGCCTGCATGCGCCTTAATCGCTACGTTCCCTGCGGCATTGATATCAACTAAACCTAAACCCCAATTCTTGACACGATAATGTCTTATTGCATGTTCTACAGTCCAGTTATTTTTTTTATACATAGGTATTTATTATTATGACTTTTACTTAAAATTTACACTAAACAGAAACTTACGGTATTGGGAATTTGAATGATTAACACTAATAAAAAATGGTTTACTGAAGAATGTACAGAATGTGGTACTGCATTTTCACTTGAAATTAATAAAAAACTTCATGAAGAGCAAACTGCATTTCAAAAAATTGAAGTTTACTCAACCAAAAGTTTTGGAAACTTGATGGTTATTGATGGGTTTGTAATGTTAACGGAACGCGATAATTTTATATACCATGAAATGATGACTCACCCAGCACTATTTAGCCATCCAAACCCGCAGCATGTGGTTATTGTCGGTGGTGGAGATTGTGGCACACTGCGTGAAACTGCCAAACACATTTGTATTGACAAAATAACTCAGGTAGAAATTGACCAGCGCATTACAAGTATTGCTGAACAGTATTTCCCTGACTTATGCGCAGCGAATAATGATCCTCGAGTTGAATTTGTTTTCGAAGATGCAATTGAGTGGATAAAACAAAATAATGAAAACTCGATAGATGTCATCATCGTCGACAGTACTGATCCTATTGGACCAGCAAAAGGTCTTTTTTCAACTCCATTCTATGAGAACTGTTTACGCGCATTAAAACACGATGGCTTATTGGTGCAACAAAGTGAATCTCCATTTGTACACTTTGACAGCATTATCAAACCCATGCATCGCTGTATGCGAGATGCGGGATTTATCACTGTGGAATTAATTCATTTTCCCCAGCCAAGTTATCCTACTGGTTGGTGGAGCGCTACCATCGCCAGTCAAGCAAATCAATTACCATTTGCTCGACAACACCAAGCCCAATCTCTTACTTTTGCTACTAAGTATTACAATCATGCAATACATGTTGCCAGTCTATGCACTCCACAATTTATAAAAAATAAGGAGACCCTGATTTATTAATGAAATATCAGAATAAATCAGGGCTTCCCAAACATTATTCAGCTACGAATTCCGGATAAGCTTCCAAACCACATTCAGAAATATCCGCACCCTCCATTTCTTCTTCTTCTGACATACGAATTCCCATAATAGCTTTGAGTATGCTCCAGGCAATGAAACTGGTTACAAATACCCAGATAAATATGGTAGCCGCACCTAATAGCTGCCCGCTGAAACTAACCTCACTGTTAGTTAACGGCACTGCAAGTAAGCCCCACAAACCTACTGTTCCATGCACTGAAATGGCGCCTACGGGGTCATCGATCTTAATCTTATCTAACAATACGATGGACAATACGACGATCACTCCACCAACCGCACCAATTACAGTAGCTGCTAAAGCCGATGGGGTGGAGGGCTCAGCGGTAATAGCAACCAGCCCTGCTAGTGCGCCATTAAGCGCCATGGTTAAGTCTGCCTTTCCGAACCACAAACGTGCCAGTATTAAAGCGGCAACTAAACCCCCTGCTGCTGCAGTATTGGTGTTTAAAAACACCATGGCCACTGAATTAGCACTGCTGATATCACCCAGCTTCAATACCGAGCCACCGTTAAATCCAAACCATCCCATCCACAAAATAAAAGTACCGAGTGTGGCAAGCGGTAAATTCGCACCTGGCAAAGCATGCACTTTCCCGTCAGAAGTATATTTACCTTTACGCGGACCAAGTAGCATCACACCGGCTAAAGCCGCCGCTGCCCCAGCCATGTGGACAATTCCTGAGCCGGCAAAATCGGAAAACCCAGCCTCACCAAGATTGAACATACCGAATACATCCGCACCGTTCCAAGTCCAGCTTCCTTCCATAGGATAAATAAAGCCAGTCATGACCAGCGCAAACAATAAAAATGCCCACAGCTTCATGCGTTCAGCCACCGCACCAGAAACTATAGACATGGCAGTGGCAACAAATACGACTTGGAAAAAGAAGTCTGAAGAATCTGCGTAGACTGAATCCCCATCGAAGCCATTTTCTGCAGACGCAGCCAATGCATCTTTTACCAAACTTTCACCACCCGCGATACCAGATAAAAACCAAGTGCCGTCATACATAATCATATATCCACAGACCATATACATGATGCAAGAAATTGAATACAAGGCGACATTTTTAGTAAGAATTTCTGCTGTGTTTTTACTTCTTACTAAACCTGATTCAAGCATGGAAAAGCCTGCAGCCATCCACATTACTAATGCGCCGCACACCAAAAAATAAAAAGTGTCCATTGCATATTGCAATTCAAAAATTTGGTTTTCCACAATTCCCTCCTAGCGAGAATAATTATTATTACAATGCATCTGCACCGGTCTCGCCGGTGCGTATGCGTATTGTTTGCTCTACAGATGTAACAAAAATTTTGCCATCACCAATTTTTCCGGTATTCGCGGCCTTCGTTACTACCTCGATAACGGAATCTAAAAGATCGTCATTGATTACAATCTCCAGCTTTACTTTTGGTAAAAAATCGACGACATACTCCGCCCCACGATATAATTCGGTATGTCCTTTTTGTCGTCCAAAGCCTTTAACTTCACTTGCCGTAACTCCCGTTATGCCAATTTCTGATAAAGCTTCGCGTACATCATCAAGCTTAAACGGCTTAATAATTGCTATAACAAGCTTCATATTTTTTACTCCTACGTTTGTTGCCGTTATGAGTCTTTAAAAAGGAATTGATTACCATTTTTTAAACTCATCTCTATGTTCATAGTTACTAGAACACTATATTAATAATCAGATATGGTGTTTTAGGTCACTGGATTAATCGTTATCAGCTACCCCATTTCATGATGTCGAAAGTTCGATGAATCCCGATATATGCTTCGGTCTCATCATCATCATCTCCACCACTATTGATAATATTGGCATCAGTGGAGACGATGGCCGCGGTTACATCAAACCCAGCTACTTCAAACCCATAGCCAAACTCCCAATAACTACCTAAATCATCTTCAGCATCATCATCGAACTGACCGTAGGTGAGATAAACGCCATTCCATCCTGCAGTGGCTGCATAGAAAACATAGTTATCACCTTCGGTATTTCCAGCATCATCTAGAAATACACCGTTGTATTCGCCATCGGTGTATTCGAGATCAAAAGACCAAATATCATCAGACCAGCCTGCATAAAGATTGACTTCGTTATATTCGCGATCGAAGTTGTCTGAGTATTGGAACGTGGTATATCCCGCCCCTAAATACATGCCATTTGTAAATTCATGTACATAACCACCGTACACGTCATATTCAATACCTTCGTCTTCTACATCAGCAATCCATGTGCCTACATAGAAACCTCCTATTTCTAAATCGACTCCTCCATTAGCGGTACCCGATGATTGTGGAATGCCACGAAATATATAGTCGGATAAAATTCCCGCATTGCCGGAAAGAGTTGCTTCTGCCGCTAATGTGGTGTGAGTAAGCACCGTACAACTACTCACGACCATCATCGCTAGTACCAAGCGTTGTAGTTTCATATTCATTCAAAGTCCTCCCTTACTAAAAGGCGTTGTTTATAATTCGATTTTGTTAATGCATAGGTTGTGCCAAAATACACTTACCTTGGAATAACAATAAGTTAGGTGGGAATTCGATGATGTCGATCACTCACGCATTAAAATAATGCATTTATTTCAAACATGTGTGCACAAATACGGTGCGGGGAAACTTATAATAGTTTGGCTACACTATTAAGAATATAAGTTGGGAGTAGTCAATGAAATTAGATTCACAAACACTCGATGAAATTGTACGCAAACTCAGTGCTGCAATTCCCGATGACTTAAAGGCAACAAAACAAAATTTGGAAAAAAATGCACGCAGTGCTGCTGAAGGTGTTTTTCAACGCCTAGATTTAGTGACACGAGAAGAATTTGATGTGCAAGCAAAAATGCTATCAAAAAGTCAACAACGTGTTAAAGAATTAGAACAGCGCATACAAGAGCTTGAGCAAGTTATATTGAAATCTAATAATTAACCTAGCTTGCATGAATCTAGCTACTGTTTTCTCGCGTGCACAAACGGGGATGGAAGCACCGTTAGTAGTTGTTGAAGTACATATTGCAAACGGCTTACCTGGATTATCGATTGTTGGATTACCAGAAGCTGCAGTAAAAGAAAGTAAAGACCGTGTACGTGCAGCTTTAATCAACTCAGGTTATGATTTCCCTACGCGTCGCATCACCATAAACCTAGCACCTGCAGATTTGCCTAAAGAAGGTGGCAGATTTGACTTACCAATTGCACTAGGCATTTTGGCTGCCTCCAAACAGATTCCTCTTGCACAACTGCATGAATTTGAGTTTCTGGGTGAACTGAGCTTAAGTGGGGAACTGCGTAGTGTGCATGGGATTTTACCTGCTGCCATAGCTGCGAAGACTCAATCTCGTGCAATTGTTGTACCCGTAACCAATGGCAGCGAAGCATTACTAGCCAAAAAGACGACTGTATTTGCTGCAGCTAGTTTATTAGAGATCTGTGGGCACTTAACTCAGCAGGAATGTTTAAGCCCTTACTCGCAAACTCTATCTATTAATCAAAGTGTAGAATTTATAGATTTAAGTGATGTACGCGGTCAACCTCGTGCCAAACGTGCCTTAGAAGTGGCCGCGGCTGGCGCACATAATATGTTGATGGTTGGTTCACCTGGCAGTGGTAAAACCATGCTTGCCAGTCGCCTCGGTGGCATATTACCGAAACTTAGTGAAACCGAAGCAATCGAGTCAGCAAGTATCCACTCCATCAGTCATGGTGGTTTTGATCATCATCAATGGGGTATACGCCCATTTCGAGCCCCACACCATACTGCCTCAGGTGTGGCCTTAGTCGGGGGTGGCTCCAATCCCATGCCGGGAGAAATTTCACTTGCTCATCATGGCGTACTTTTTTTAGATGAATTAACAGAGTTTGATCGTCATGTATTAGAAGTTTTACGTGAACCATTAGAGACTGGGCATATAGCAATTTCTCGTGCTGCTAGACAAGTACAATTTCCAGCTCGCTTTCAACTTATTGCGGCCATGAATCCTTGTCCACAAGGCTGTGATATTGAAGCAGACGGGTCTTGTGCTTGTACACCGGAACAGATACGACGTTATCGCGCACGTATCTCTGCACCATTATTAGATCGAATCGATATTCATATTGATGTGCCGCGTGTTCCAAGAGAACAACTACGTCAACAAGCTGCAAAGAATGGGGAATCAAGTAAAGATGTTCAACAACGCGTGATTGATGCACGTGAACTTCAACTTGCAAGACAACAAAAACCCAATGCATTTATGAGTAATAAAGAAATTGAACAATGCTGCCAACTGAATCAAGAATGTGAAAAATTGATGGATAGTGCTTATGAACAATTAAATCTATCTGCACGTGGTTATCATCGAACACTTAAATTAGCACGCACCATTGCTGATTTAGCAGATGAAGACAATATTCAGACCCAGCACCTCAGCGAGGCGATTGGTTACCGACAATATGATCGGCTACTATAAAACTAGAAATTTAATACGGTAACAATATTGACTACTTATTGAACAGATTCCAACATATAGTCAACTATTTTCTTGATATCATCATCAGAATAATCCACACGCCCACCTTTTGGAGGCATAGTGCCGATTCCATTAATGGCACTGGCATAAAGTTGGTCAACACCTTTTGCAAGACGTGTCTCCCAGCTCGCTTTATCCGCAAACTTAGGGGCATTCAACACACCGGTGGCATGACATGCGGCACAAGGCTCATAGAGCTTCTCTACAGATACACTAGCATCAGCAACTTGAGTATCACCGCTGCTATCGCTAGAGTCACTGGTATCGGTTGAATCCTGAGAGGTATCGGCAACTGCGCTTTCGCCAGCAACGCTAACATCACCCACTGGGTGGGTGCGTTCCTCAATATTGCCTTGAATCACTGCATCATGCGAATAATCTGCATCCGAAATGAGCACATTAGCCAGAGCTAATATCCCTATAGTAGATCCTACTAGTACACCTATGATGACCATTAAGGTCGTTGTAAACTGCTTGTCGTTCACACAAACTCCTATTTTTCTATTGGCACTCTAACTAATTATATGCGCAGCGGATTATAGTGAATAATGAGTATGAATCCAAATAATCCGAGCATGGTATCCACAGGTTTTCCGATGAGTGTAATTACAAACTTAAAGCACTGGTAGCAAGTATTAATATGGCTTTTCCTTCAGCCCCGAACGCCCATGCAATTGCTATTTTGGTACTTACCATTATCGCATTAATACTTTTTACTCGCGATCGTATCCCTTTAGAAACATCCAGTTTATTCGTCATTGCTGTCTTAGCAGTAGGTTTTGAAATCTTTCCCTATGTGCATGATGGGCATGTATTACACTCGATCGAGTTGTTTTCAGGATTTGGGCACGAGGCATTGATTGCTGTTTGCGCATTAATGATCGCAGGCCAAGGTCTAGTGCGCACCGGTGCCCTTGAACCGATCGGCCGTTCGCTTGCCAAGCTATGGCGAATTAGCCCACTTATTTCCTTGTTATTAACCCTCTTGATCGGCGCTGCGTTAAGTGCATTTATCAACAATACACCAGTAGTCGTTTTACTGTTACCAATTTTAATTAGTGTTTCACTACGCACTAACCGTTCTCCCTCAGAAGTATTAATGCCAATGGGCTTTGCCACATTAGTGGGAGGTATGTGCACAACAATTGGCACTTCTACAAACTTATTAGTGGTTTCTGTAGCAGCAGATTTAGGTGTAGAAAAATTTTCTATGTTTGATTTCTTATTGCCTGCAAGTATTGCATCAATTATTGGTATCGCTTACCTATGGTTAATTGCACCACGCATCGTATCTGAGCGAAACACATTGCTCGCCGATAGTTCTCCACGTGTTTTCCTCGCTCAACTACACATACCGGAAGAAAGCCGTTGCGTGAAAAAAACTTTAGCTGAGGTCATTGGTTTAACCAGTAGTGCCATGAAAGTTGAACGCATCCAACGTGGTGAAGACACTTATTTGTCTTTATTGCCGGATGTAACCATACAAGCCGGAGATCGATTATTTGTACGTGATACTCCAAAGGCTTTAAAAGAATTCGAAGAAGTCTTAGAAGCCACCTTGTATTCCAATAATGAACCCATTAGTGAACAGGATTTACGTACCACTTCAAAACAACAACTCGCTGAAATTGTAGTTTCGCAAGGATCGCCGCTGGATAACACAACTCTGTCACGCTTACGATTTCGTGATCGTTATAATCTTATCCCCCTAGCATTACATCATGCCGGTGAAACCATAGAAAATCTTTACTCCGGTGTGCGTGAGGTTTGGTTACGTACAGGCGATATTATTTTAGTACAAGGCAGATCCGAGGCGATAGCACAACTAAAAAAGAGTGGCGAGCTATTGGTATTAGACTCAACAGAAGACTTACCACACACATCTAAAGCACCATTAGCTTTATGGATCATGATTGGAATCGTGGTAGCCGCTGCATTAGGAATACTGCCCATTGCAATTAGTGCAGTCTGTGGAGTGCTGCTGATGATAGTTAGTGGATGTTTGAATTGGCGTGAAGCAACGCAGGCACTAAGTGCGCCCATTGTTTTAATCGTAGTAGCTAGTCTTGCAATGGGCTCAGCTTTAGTGATTACTGGCGGAACAGATTACTTAGCTAAAGTATTTTTATATTTAACTGCCGGCGCAAAACCTGCAGTAATTTTAAGTGGACTGATGTTGCTGATGGCATTGCTAACAAATGTAGTATCTAACAACGCCGCCGCCGTGATAGGAACACCAGTAGCAGTCAGCATTGCTCAGCAACTCGATCAACCTGCTGTACCGTTTATACTTGCAGTTTTATTTGGTGCAAATATGAGTTATATCACTCCAATGGCCTACAAAACTAACTTGCTGGTAATGAACGCAGGTGGTTACAAGTTCATTGACTTTGTAAAGGTAGGCACACCGCTTACCATAATAATGTGGCTTACTTATTCATGGTTATTGCCACTTATCTATAAGCTTTAATATTTGAGCACACTAATAATAATAAGAACCGCTAGCTTCAGTTATAGTAAAACTTTAGTAGTTCTATGGGCTTACGGCTTTTAGCATGAATAAACGCATATTTGTAATTATTTTATTTTCACTCCTTTTACCAATGCTATTCGCATGTTCACATGCACCTAAACAAACTGAAAATAATTCTAGCAAATCAACGTATATCAAAAATGAGCCACCATCTCTCGGACAGCAAATAGCAAATTTAGCAAAATTACAAGTTGGTAAACCGTATCGATATGGTGGAGCTTCACCAAATGGCTTTGACTGTAGTGGTTTAGTGTATTACACCCATGGAAAGTTTGGCATTAACACACCAAGGACATCATCTGCTCTTTTTAATTACGCCCGCCCGATTAAATTAAATCAACTTAATTTAGGTGACGTGGTGTTTTTTAAAATTGACAGAAAAAAAATTTCTCACGTAGGTATTTATATTGGCAAAGGTCAATTTGTACATGCACCGAGTTCTGGCAAAAAGGTTGCCACTAATTACTTAAATGATCCCTATTGGAAAACACGTATCGTGAGTGCCGGTCGGTTGTATTAACTATCATTAAGCTGGTTGTGATCCACTTCAAGCTCTGCTTTATGCTATCCCCACTAATCACTGTTCAAACACCATTAATCGAGATCGCTTATTCGACATCCAGCCTGTCACCTATGATAAATGGGCCCTAACTACAAGGATGTGAATGGGAAGTATGGAAACGGATGTCAGACAGACGGTGAGAAAAATATTTGAAGATTTGAGAAAACGTCAACCCAAAACGCGATCTAGAAAAAGTGACCGTGTAAACGTGGACCAGATCTTAAACGAATTTAATCAAAGACACCCCCACCAAGAAGATATCGATTAGATAGATTCTCTATTCTGCGTTATCTGCTTTTGTAGCTATCTTTGCTTCTTTCTCAGCCAAATAATTTATTAACTGCAATAAACGATCATAGCCACCTGCGTCTCCTGCTGTACTCCTATATTTACCATCAATAATAACTGTCGGTACTGCACTTGACCCATATTGCCGTACCAATTGATTCGAGCGCTTTATTTTTGTCTCTACATAAAATGAGTCGTATGCCTTTTTAAACTCATCGGCATCAATACCATGCTGAGATAAAAAACGTGCCATTGAGTCCATGTCTCTCAGTCTTCTACCCTGTGTATGTATAGCTTCAAATATTACAGAATGCATTTTATCGATCTCGCCCATGGTTTCTAATGCATAGTAAGCTCGCGCATGTGGAATCCAACCACGATTTAATACCGCAGGCATGCGTACAAACTCGATATTTTCGGCTTTATTCTGCTTCCAATCCTTTAAAAATTTTTCAAATTCAAAACAATGTGGGCAGCCATACCAAAACAACTCTAAGACCTCAACTTTGTCAGGACTGACGTCAGTAGACACAGGTGGAGAAATCTCATGGTAATGTTGACCGACTCGAAAATCATTGTGGTTGACATGGGTGTGAGAAGTCTGTTCTCCCCCATCGGCAATTGCTATTTGCAAAACCATTACCATCACAAAAACCAATGAAAGTACGGATAAAACACGAATGCGATTTGAAATAGCCATAGATTTTAGGGAAGGAATTTTGGTTACTTATTAAGACTATAAACGACCTATTTAGTTCTACTTTACCGTGCCTATAGACTAGTCACATAGACACCATTTATCTGGAATTCGGCCTAGTGCAACCCGGCAATATATTCTGCCACCGCTTCAATTTCCTGTTCAGTCATATAACTAGCAATATCTTTCATCATATTCAAATTATCATCGATTTGATAACGTGCCCCACTTCGATACGCACGTATTTGTGCAGCGGTATATAGCGCATGTTGACCAGCTAGACGAGGAAATTTAGCAGGAGAATTACCAACCCCGTTGGGGGCGTGACAAGACATGCATGCCGGAACCCCTGTTTCAGGATTACCCCCTCTATATATACGCTCACCGATAACATATATTTGTTCACCCTGGAATTCTTTCTCTGGATCAGCAGCACCTTTACTTGGGGCTTGACTAGAATAAAATGCCGCTAAATCCAGCATATCCTGCTCAGATAAGTTTTCGGCCTGTGGATTCATCAAAGTATTGATGCGAATTTTTTCTTTAAACAGTTGCAACTGATCAACAAGATATTTCTCACCTTGACCAGCCAGCTTCGGCCATGCGGGGTTAACGCTATTGCCATCTACACCATGACAGGCTGCACATGGAGCTGACTTTTGTTGACCAACTTTGGGATCACCTGCGGCAATAGCAGAATTCATACCCAGAAAGAAAATAACGATCAAACAACACAGCTTTTTCATGTAATAAATTCCTTACTATAAATAATATATTTTGTGTTCTATCCTAGTCTTAATTTGCTAATGACCACAGCAAAAGCGGCTGTTTGTATACCATAAAGAACTTGTCGCCGCAAAAAATCACCTATGCCATAACTAAAGCTGAGCATTCTTGACTAAATCCCTATAGTCTTGGAAGTTCATGAATAGCAAGAGTTGCACAATTTTAGAGAATTTTGTATTTCCATCTACATCATGAGCATCTCATTTACCCAAGCACGTTTTTTAAAAAGCGCGTCATCAAAACAAGACTTTCCACAAGATAGTGGTGCTGAAATCGCTTTTTGTGGTCGCTCTAACGCAGGCAAATCGAGTGCCATTAATGCCATATGCCGCCAAAAAAACCTTGCGCGCACCAGTAAAACACCAGGACGTACGCAGTTAATCAACTTTTTTAAATTAGATGGTGATGCCTATTTAGTCGACCTACCTGGTTATGGCTATGCCAAAGCCCCTCGTCATATTCAACAGCATTGGCATAAATTGATGGAAATTTATTTGATGAATCGCCAAGTTTTATGTGGCTTAGTTTTATCCATGGATATTCGACATCCGTTGACGGATATTGATTGGGCCATGATTCACTGGAGCAAATATTATCAATTACCCTTATATATCCTGCTAACCAAAATTGACAAAGTGAAAAAAAATCAAATGACGAAAACCATCACTAAGGTATCTTCTGAGCTAGAACTAAACGATTTTGAATTTGGAATTCAACTGTTTTCAGCTACCAAGCATATTGGCATTCACCAGGCACAGGAAAAAATTTCTGCGTGGTTTATGCGGGCCTTAATTGATCAACATTAAATCAGCTAAAAAAGCGCCCCGGTTAAATGGGAAAAAAAACCGGGGCCAAGTAGGACTCGGTTGGGGAGCCCGAGCCTAAAACGCCCGCTAAGGGAGGGAAGCGGGTAGCGCTGTTGCGCTATGTATTAGAGGGTACTAAAGCTTAAAAGTTCGCGATTTGCCTAAATAACGTGAGGTGATGCTATTAAAATCGCTGCTTTACAGATACTCCATAGGCCTCCACATCTTCCTCGGGTAACTTCACACCGTGATATCTGTGCGGATCCTTGCGCAAATCATCTAGGCCATCACCTCTGTAGATCTGTAATGAAAACTTTCTTTGTTCAGAACTAGACGAATTCGCGGGACTGTCGCTGCCATACCTTGGAGAGGTATTCAAACTATAGCCCGATGGTGGTGTTATGACCGGAGTCCAAATATATGGATGGTAAGGGTCAGTTAACGATAAATTCCCCAAATTTAAATCCAATGCCATTGCTACCTGAGCAATCGAACCCATCGAAATGACAATGGTAAACAATAGGGCTGATTTAATGATGTTCCTTATCATTTTAAAATCCCTGTGTAGTGAGCCCATTGATACTAGGCTCACATTGTTCCAACTCAAAATCCTATTGACGAATGATTATATTTACCCGTCGTGAACCGGCGTATGAAGGTTGATAAAAGGCTATGGCTGATAGATGAAGCGTAGCTTTGCACTAGCAGCAAACTTCAGACTTGCGAACTCAATCACATAATATTTGCTGCTTTACCAGCTATTGAGCTTAGCTCAAATCTGGCATAGATCAACTATCTTCGTAACTAATAATTTGTATTTTATCTATTTGTTGTTTGATATCTGCATCACTAAATGGAATGGATTGAGCCTGTTTGTATAAGAACGATGAAGTGTTGTAATTTTTATTTTGAGACTCGAGGTCTGCCCAATTAAGGTAATAGCTTTTAATAATTAATAAACCCGCCTTTGCAGCTTCACTATAAGGATATCTCTTTAGTATTTTCTGATAAGCCATTTGTGCATCAAGAAATATTTGATAGTCACGATTATTTGAAGCTAAGCCAGTTTCAATTTGTTGCAATTTTTCATTAGCTTTGGCTAAAACTATTTGAACCTCAGTTGGTTCATTTTGTGTCAGTAGCAAAAGATTTTTTCTATTAACAAAATCACTTTTTAATTTTTCTAGACCCTTTAAAGCACTCAAGGTTTTCTCATTTTGCGGTTCAAGCATAAGTGCTTTGTTGAGAAAGCCTTTCGCACGATTTGTTTCGTCATTTTGGATATAGTAATTAGCCCAACTTATATACTTGTCGTGAATCTTTTTTATGCCTTTGAGCGCAGCAGGATGCTTGGGGGCAGTAAATAAAATAAATTGATAAGTTTCATAGGCATTATCTCCCGCTGGCGTAGTTAATTTTTTGGCTTTGAACTGCTGGGCAGCTAGAACAAGCAATCTATCAAGCTCTTGTTCTTTACTTATAGAATCAGATTGCACTGGTATATCAGTATTATCAACTGATAATTCATCTTCTAAAGACACCATATCAACAATGCTTTCAACTGTAGTATTTGGTTTATCTGTTTTTTCTAATGATAGCACTTTGCTTTCTTTAGTTACTGTCGCAATATCTGTAGGAATAATATTTGAATTTTTTTCTACAAGTTGTTGCTGATTGTCGATTTTCGGTTCAATATTTCCATCCTGCATACGATAAGATACTAAAAACACCGCTGTGACCACTAACGCCATCAGCGCAGAACTTATATTCCAACTTGATGATCCTTTTTTAGCAAAAAGCAACTCATGAGTTTGCTTAATCTTATTACTAAAAGTGACAATAGTTTGACGCAAAAACTTTATGATTGCATCGACCATTAAATCGTAATGTTTAAGAATCGATGCCAGCACACCTCGAGTTTTGCTGATAAGTACTTCAATCTTTGATTTAACTCTAGAGTTACTATTACGTGTCGATTCACATAGCTGTCGCGCATAATTTTTTCGCTCTATAACAAATCTTTTAACCGTATTGAATAACTTGAGCTTTTTCGCAAACAGGAAATTAGCTAGTGTAGCCGAACCAGCTGAGAATAAATTGACTGTCTGATATAGTGGTTTTTTAATTCCGTCTTTAGCCTTAATTAGTACTTGTTTAAAATTAAAGCTGTTTACATTTGGTTTAGTCTTTTGCTTCTTAGCACTTATTGATTTCGTGGATTTGAAAAAGCGATTGAAAAATGTAGTTAAAACTTGTAAAGATTTATGTTCAAAATCAGCTCTGACTTCAAATAAATTTTGATTATATGCGAGATCGCTTATATCTGATTTAGTTCTTCGCATTTTCATGCGTGTTTGTTTCGTGGGCCTAACGAAACGATTTAAAAATGTTCTTAAAGTTTGTAATGGTTTATATTCAAAATCAGCTCTGACTTCAAATAAATCCTGATTAAATTCAGATTCATTTTTATCTGATATTACTGCTTGCTGCCTATTCGAAGATATGGAACCAATGGTTTTTTTGTTCGGCACATCAATTGAAGAATGCATAATATTTTGTGCTGTAAAGTAATCTATACTTTGCAGCTTTTTTTGCAGTCCTGGTGAGCCTACCAGAATAAACTGTACAGTATGATTCTCTGCTATATCATGCGCATTAATTTTGAACAAAGACGTAAGTTTCTCTGCAATTAAACTATCTGCATCATCGATCATCACTACTAATTTTTTGTTCGACTTGATCGACTGAATAATATGATCAATTAATAAGCTGAAATTATGGATATAAGATTTTCTATCTCTGTTTCTTTGCAAATCAATTTTGAACTTTATCGTTTGTGTAGAGAACGATAAGTCTTTTCCTCTAACAAATATTAAATGACTATTCGTTGTAATATTTTGAGCTAATGTCGATAGCAGTCTATTTCTGCTACTTCGTTTTTTTCCTATCAGAACAATATATTTAGTCTCGCTATGCAAGGCACGCATAATTTCCATCTGTCCACTTTGTAATCGCGCAGCATCTGTTTCCGCGATAAGCGGCTTTTTGTCATAGGCTGGAAATATGGTGCTCATATCATCTTGATCAAAAATACTATTATCAGTATTCAATGATATAGGAAATTGCAAAAAAATAATCAGATTACTGATTGTATAAATTTGCAAAAACTATGAAAAAATGTTTAAAAAGTGAATTGGCCTAAAAAATTATATGGAAATAAATTCCCCTTCAAAAATTCTGGGTAATCGTTTTACGATTTGTTTAAATTTATTTTATCTGGCTCTATTTGGTATTTAATGAAGCAAGTAACATTTTCGAATATTAGTAATCATAAAAATCAAGTTTTTTGTTAAGAATAAAAGTAGAAATAGAAAGCGATGCTAACTGACAACTTTACATTCGCGTATCAGATAGATTTATAACAAGATTTAATGGGCTTCATCCCAATTGCTACCATACGCAGCATCTACAACTAATGGCACAGACAGTTCTGCTGCGTTTACCATATATTCAATAATGGTGTCTTTTATTTTTTCGTCACACTTTTCGGGCACTTCAAAAACTAATTCATCATGTACTTGCATAATCATTTTACAATCTGAATGCTTTTGTTGTAGCCAATCATCAATTTGAATCATGGCGCGCTTAATGATATCAGCTGCTGTACCCTGCATCGGCGCATTTATTGCAGTGCGTTCGGCGTATTGCCGTCGCTGTACATTTTTATTATTGATATCGGGCAGATAGAGTCTTCTGCCAAACAATGTTTCAACATAACCCTGTTCACGTGCCTGCTCGCGAATATTATCCATATACTTTTTAACCCCTGGATAACGTTCAAAATATAAACTTACATATTGTTGTGCTTCGGTACGTGTAATGCCTAATTGGCGTGCCAATCCAAACGCCGACATACCGTAAATCAAACCAAAGTTTATCGCCTTTGCGGCACGACGCTGTTCTGCTTCAACCTTGTTCAGTGCAATACCAAAAACTTCTGCAGCAGTAGACCGATGTATGTCTTCTCCCTTTGCAAAGGCTTCACCTAATCTTTCATCTTGGGATAAATGAGCCATGATTCTCAATTCAATTTGAGAATAGTCAGCTGCTAAAATCTGCTGGTCTGTTGGAGCAATAAATGCCTGCCTAATACGTCTACCTTCTTCTGTACGTATTGGAATGTTTTGTAAATTTGGATCGGAAGAAGATAGCCTACCCGTTGAAGCTACCGCTTGATGATAAGAAGTGTGGATGCGATTAGTAGAGGTGTTAATTAATGTTGTAAGCTTATCTGTATAGGTTGATTTAAGTTTACTTAAAGTGCGATGCTCAAGTAATAATTTTGGTAACGGATAATTCTCTGCAAGTTCTTGTAATACATCTTCTGCAGTAGAGGGCTGACCCTTTGGTGTCTTACGTATAACCGGCAGGCCTTGTTTCTCAAACAATATTTCTTGAATTTGTTTTGGCGAGCCTAAATTAAATTTTTGTCCAGCGAGTTCAAACGCTTGTTTTTCTGTATCTTCTATTATTTTTTGAAACTCTTTGCTAAGCCGTTGTAACTGCTTGGCATCTAACAAAACTCCATTACGCTCCATATTCGAAAGAACTTTAAGCATGGGTAGCTCGATGCTTAAGTATAGGCTTTTTTGTTTGGATTTTTGCTTTTGTTCTAGCTCAGACCAGAAGATTTGATGTAGCTGCAATACCATATCCGCATCTTCTGCCGCATATTCGACAGCCTTATCTAACTCTACTTGATCGAAAGTAATTTGCTTACTGCCTTTGCCTGCTACATCTTCAAAATGAATATTGGCATGGCCCAGATGCTTCTCACACAAGGAATCAAGATCATGTCGACTGGCGACCGAGTTACAAACATAAGACTGCAGCATGGTGTCATGCTGTATGCCATCTAATTGAATATCATGATTTAGCAAAACACTGCGATCATATTTTAAATTATGGCCAATAATCTTGCTGGGATCAGCATTTAAAATTGGCTCAAGCTTTTGAAGGATCTCTTCTCTATCTAACTGTTTAGGTGCGCCAGGATAATCATGCTTAAAAGGAACGTATGCGGCTTCACCCGGTGTAACGGCGAAGGAAAGGCCAACAACATTGGCCTGCATATAATCAAGATTGTCTGTTTCCGTGTCAAAGGCGACCAAATCTGCCTGCTGAAGTCGATTTAACCAACGATTCAAATCTTTTTTAGTAAGAATACATTCATAATTCCGTTGCTTAGTTTCTGCACTGGGTTTTGGCGCAACTTCTTCCTCAATTATTTCATTTGCTTCAGACTCAAGTTTTTTTAACCAGCTTTTAAATTCAAGCTCTGTGTAGAGCTGCTTTAATAGTTTTAAATCTGCTGTTTGAATTTTTAAATCTTCGATACCGATATCTAAATCCAAATCACAACGTATAGTGGTTAGTTCATATGACAGAGGAAGTTGTTTGATATGTGCGCGCAGCTTTTCACCTACCTTGCCTTTAATCGTGTCTGAGTTTTCGATTACTCCGTCCAGCGATTCATGTTCATTCAGCCATTTGGCCGCAGTCTTTGGGCCGACACTAGGTACCCCAGGTATATTGTCGGACTTATCGCCCGTTAGCGTTAGATAGTCGATAATTTGACTGGGTGTGACCCCGAACTTTTTCTTAACCCCTGAAGCATCCATTTTGGTATTTGTCATGGTGTTAACTAACGTGACATGGTCATTGACTAATTGAGCCATATCTTTATCACCTGTAGACACCAATACCTGTCGTCCTTGCTCGGCTGCACGTTTGGCTAAGGTGCCGATCACATCATCTGCTTCTACACCAGGCTCTAAAATAAGTGGTAAACCCAATGCTTGCACAATGTTATGTAACGGCTCGATTTGCTGCTGCAGCTCCTCCGGCATCGGTGGTCGATTGGCTTTATAGTCTTTATACATATCATGTCTAAAGGTCTTGCCTTTGGCATCAAATACAACAGCCATATGCTTTGGTCGTTCATCGTTGAGCAATTTATTAAGCATATTGACCACACCATATATTGCGCCTGTGGGCTGGCCTGATGATGTGCTTAAATGTTGTAAATTCGGTACATGAAAAGCCCGATACAAATAAGAGGAGCCATCAACCAATATCAGCGGAGGTGTATTATTTTTAGCCATATTTTATTTAACTAAGGGCACACTAGTGGTCACTCTAGTAGAACGTTATCATGTCACTAAAAATTGCAGCATGAAAGATTGCAAATATATTCCACATCTTGAGTCAGGTATCTTATGTGGATTATGTTGGTCCAGTTTTTATGCAAAATTATTATCCTCTTATGAAAGCTCTGATTTATTAATGAACATGGCTGAGACGAGGCAAAGATATTTTTCAGAAGCGGAGTTTACAAGTTTGTAAATGAACATTAAAAAATATCTTTAACAAAGTATCAGAGTAAACCAGAGTTTTCTCAATAGTTAAAATAAGAACCACACTTAATAAAGTATGTCTGTCTATACAAACATCGAGCGCGATGAGCTTGAAACTTTTCTTAAAAACTATTCTCTCGGTGCCTTAATCAGCTTCGCAGGAATTAATGCCGGCATTGAGAATACCAATTACTTTGTGTCTACAGAAAATGGTGAATTTGTATTAACAATTTTTGAAGAGATCGGTTTTGATACTTTGCCCTATTATTTAAATTTAATGGCGCATTTATCAGATCACGGCATGCCAACTGCTCACCCCATTGCTGATCTGGATGGCAATTATTTACGCACGTTGAAAAATAAGCCTGCAGCAATTGTGCGACGCTTGGAAGGTCATAACATACTTGAACCTACACCGATACATTGTGCATGTGTAGGACATGCCTTAGCACAAATGCACATGGTTGGTGAATCTTTCAATGCAAAATTAGAGAATCCGCGCGGTATCGCTTGGGCTGAACATACTGCAAGTCGACTGGAAAATAAAATATCGAGAAATGAATTAAAGTTACTGCAAAATGAAGTTAACTATCGAAAACAAAATTTACCAACCGATTTGCCTAAAGGTGTGATTCATGCAGACTTATTTCGTGACAATGTCATGTTTAAAGACCACACATTAACTGGAATTATCGATTTTTATTATGCATGCAATGACTACTTACTTTACGACCTAGCGATAACGGTAAACGATTGGTGCAGCCTTGACAATGGTGAACTTAATGAAGAGTTATACAGTGCTTTAGTTAGCTCTTATCGTACAGAGCGTGCATTTCAGCTACGAGAAATTGATGCCTGGGAGTATATGCTGCGTGCAGCAACGCTTAGATTTTGGCTATCTCGTTTACAAGATAAACACTTTCCGAAAGACGGCCATATAACTCATATTAAAAATCCAGATGCCTTTAAAAACATTTTGTTATCGCGTATTAACAATGTGCCTAGTTTAAATATTTAATTTCATCTTCATTAAACTACTTGAAAATTAAATTAAAAAATTTATGCGATGCAATTGATGCGTTTAATGAACGTATTGGTCGAATTACCGCATGGGCACTGTTGTTGATGGTCGGCGTTACGTTTTTGGTCGTCGTTTTGCGCTATGGATTTAACTTTGGACGCATTGCCCTACAAGAGTCGACAACCTATCTACACGCTTTTGTATTTATGATCGCTGGTGCTTACACATTAAAGCACAATGAACATGTGCGTGTTGATATTTTTTATCAGGATATGTCACCAAGAAACAAAGCAAAGGTTGATTTATTCGGCAGTGTTTTTTTACTACTTCCTTTTACTTTGTTTATCCTATGGGTAAGTTTCGATTATGTTTTAAAGTCTTGGCAACTATTGGAACAATCTCGCGAAGCGGGTGGCTTACCTTTCGTATATATATTAAAAAGCTTTATACCGGTAATGGCAGGGCTTTTGTTCTTGCAGGCGCTTTCATTATGTGGACACGCATGGCTTTCACTGACTAAAGCAAAGTAAAACTATTATGGAAGTTATTGCGTTTATATTATTTCTAGCAGTGATTTTTGTATTACTGTTTGGTTATCCGGTCGCTTTTACACTAGGCGGTGTTTCCTTATTATTTGCTTTGCTTGGAGTACTGACTGGTACATTCGAGCCGGCCTTGCTACAAGCATTTCCTAGTCGCCTGTTTGGCATTATGACGAATGAAACGCTGATTGCTGTACCCTTATTTGTTTTCATGGGTGTAATGTTAAAGCAATCCAATATTGCCGATGAGCTATTGGAAACCATGGCCTCGTTATTTGGGTCTTTACGCGGTGGACTAGGCGTATCGGTCATTTTAGTTGGAATGTTGCTTGCGGCAAGTACCGGGATTGTCGGCGCGACGGTAGTCACCATGGGCTTGCTATCACTTCCCACCATGCTGAAACGTGGCTATCAAGCAGAAGTTTCCACTGGGGTAATTTGTGCCTCCGGTACGTTAGGTCAAATCATTCCACCATCCATTATTTTAGTCCTTCTTGGTGATGTGTTGTCATCGGCCTATCAGCAATCTCAACTTAGCCAAGGTAATTTTTCACCTGATACCGTTTCAGTGGGGGACTTATTTGTCGGTGCAATTATTCCAGGCTTGCTACTGGTATTCCTTTATCTTGTTTACTTAATCTTTGTCGCCTGGTTTAAGCCTGAATATATGCCAGCGATTCCACAACAAAAAAGCATTAGTTTATCCGCATGGGTGAAACGCATTTCGCATGCGTTACTACCACCCATTTTACTGATTGTTGCCGTATTAGGTTCAATAATTAAAGGTGTGGCGACGCCAACGGAAGCAGCATCTGTCGGTGCAGTCGGTGCAATATTATTAGCACTATTTAATCGTAGACTGGATCTAAATTGCCTACGAGAAGTCATGCGAAGATCTATTCGTATCACGTGTATGGTGTTTATGATCTTTATCGGTGCTTCAATATTTTCATTGGTGTTTCGTGGCTATGGGGGAGACGAAGCAGTACATGCATTGTTAACCCAGTTACCTGGTGGGGCATTTGGCGCAATATTAGTGGTGATGGCATTAATGTTTGTGCTGGGCTTTATTTTAGATTTTATTGAAATTACGTTTGTAGTAGTTCCTATCGTAGGACCCGTGCTATTAACTTTAGGGGTTGACCCCGTTTGGTTAGGCATCATGATTGCAATAAATCTACAAACTTCTTTTTTAACGCCACCATTTGGATTTGCATTATTTTATTTGCGCGGAGTCGCACCCAAAGAAGTACAAACTAAACAAATCTACCGAGGCGTTGCACCTTTTATTGCAATACAAGTGTTTGCATTAGCAATGATCGCTACTTTTCCAGAATTGGCTACCTGGCTTCCAGATAAAATTTATTCAAACTAAACAGAGTCCAGCCATTAACTTACTATGTAACTCAATAGCTGGATGAGTATTTCGAGACATTTTTTAACGCCCTAAAAAAATTAATTAAGGCAGAATAAATCAGCGTTTCTAGTATTTTTATTCGTATGGAGAGAAAGTCGGCACTAACTGTAAATACGCAACCACGGTTAGCACTGCATAGCCAAGCCCAAATGCAATCATAATTCCACGATTCATGGCGGTAATGTCTTTACCTGAAGAACGAAATGGCAGCCATGTCACGTAAATTGCAAAAAGCAAATTAAAAAGAAAAAATATCTGCGTGGTATATTCTTTGGCATCCCACATGGTGCGCCATTTGACAAATAACTCTTCCACTATACTGCCTCCTTTCCTGTACTTTTTTTATGGTTATTATTCTATATTAACTATAGTTGTATTCTATCCTGTGCGTAAGTTCAAGTAGGCGCGTTCTGAAATATCTAGCCATGCACGTGATTTTTTAAAGAAATTGCTATACGAATCAAAGATCTTGCGTGCTAATGGATCGGTATATCCTAATTCTGCAGTGACTTCTGTAGATAGTTCCGCTAGTTTTTTGATCACTTCTGCAGGTAATTCACGTAACTCGACATTATGTTCATTGACCAAAGTCTCTAACGCATCATTATTGCGCGCTATATATTCAGATAGCATATCTTGATTCGCGACACGACACGCATTAAGCACGATGCTCTGTAAATCGACAGGCAGCTCTTCAAAGGCTTTTTTATTGATAAAACACTCTAGCGTCGTGCCGGGTTCATGCCAACCCGGGTAGTAATAATATTTGGCAATTTTATGAAATCCAAAGGCCAAATCATTATAAGGTCCTACCCATTCCGTAGCATCGATATTGCCGGATTGTAAAGAAGTAAATAATTCTCCACCGGGTAAATTTACCGGTGTTCCACCTGCTCGCTTTAATACTTCGCCTGCTAAACCAGGAATACGCATCTTGAGGCCCTCTAGATCCTCTAATGTATTAATCTCTTTATTAAACCAGCCTGCCATTTGTACACCGGTGTTACCGGATGCTGCAGGCACCAAGCCAAACTGACCATAGGCTTCTTTCCAAAGCTCCATGCCACCACCGTGATATAACCAACTATTCATCTCCATTGCCGTCATACCAAATGGAGTGGTTGAAAAAAATTGCAAGGCAGAATACTTACCTTTCCAATAATAAGCCGAACCATGTCCCATCTGCGCAGAACCATTCGCCACCGCATCAAATATTTCAAATGCAGGCACAAGTTCACCTGCCCCATATACCTTTACATTGATACGCCCATTGGACATAGCATTGATTTGCTCGGCCAAAAATTCAGCACCGGTTCCCAAACCTGGAAAATTTTTCGGCCATGTAGTAACCATTTTCCAATCCCAAGTTTTACTAACTATGGCAGGCGCTTGTGTAGAGGTTGGCGAGCTTTCTTCTTTACATGCCGTCAAACCTGCACCTAAGGCGGCACTTGCCCCTGCATACTGTAAAAATTTTCTTCTTTGCATAATTACTTTGCCTATTACTAAATTAGTTACTATCCATCCATGTTAATCAAGCTAATACATCAAGATTAGCATAAGCGAGCACTAACCACTTACTTCCAACTTCTTCAAAATGTATTTGCACACGTGCACTACTGCCTTTGCCTTCACAGTCTAATACTACACCTGCTCCAAATTTTGCATGTGCAACTCTTGCACCAATTTTAATCCCAGTTTCTTCTTCAAATGAATTGGTCTGCGTGACGTTACGCACGGGTTGAGTAACCATGGCACGAGGCCGTACCTCGGCAATTAACTCTGCTGGAATTTCACTGATAAAGCGTGATGGTGGGTTGTAATTATCGGACCCATATTGTCGTCTTGACTCAGCATAAGTAAGTACTAATTGTTGTCGTGCTCGCGTGATCCCCACATAACACAAACGCCGTTCTTCTTCTAAGCGTCCGGGTTCTTCCATCGACATACTGGAGGGAAACAATCCTTCTTCCAAGCCTACGATAAACACCAAAGGAAACTCTAGACCCTTGGCGGCATGTACAGTCATCAACTGTACACAATCATCCCACTGTGTACCCTGACCTTCACCCGCCTCTAGTGCTGCATGTGTCAAAAAGGCATCTAACGGCTGCATGTCTGCATATAATTCATCGTCGATATGAAAACCTCTAGCAGCTACCACCAGTTCCTCTAAGTTTTCCACACGTGATTTTGCCTTTTCACTGCTATCTTTGCCATGAAAGGCCACTAAACCCGAAGCTTTAATAATATGATCGACTTGCTCGGATAATTCTAAGCTTTCCAAATCTTGGCTCAACTTAACTATGAGTTGTATAAATGATTGCAATGCGTTGGATGCGCGTGCTGCCAATAAACTTGACTGCAATATTTTTTCAGCAGCTTGCCAAAGTGTTAATTGATGTTGTTTGGCAAAATCACGCAACGTGGCAACCGTGCGTTGACCAATGCCGCGGGTAGGAACATTTATAATACGTTCAAATGACGGGGCATCAGCTGAATTTTTTGCTAGACGCAGATAGGCAAGTGCATCTTTAATTTCTGCACGTTCAAAAAAGCGTAACCCACCATAAACACGATAGGGAATACTTTGCGAAATAAACACTTCTTCAAACACACGTGACTGTGCATTCGATCGATATAAAATGGCGATTTCATCACGCCTACCATTACATGTTTCTATCCAGTGTTTAATTTTATCTGCAACAAAACGCGCCTCATCTTGCTCATTAAAGGCTGCATAGAGATAAATAGGCTCGCCATCATCACCATCCGTCCAAAGTTTTTTCCCCATGCGACTTTGATTATTATCGATTAAGGAATTTGCCGCAGACAATATGGTATTAGTAGAACGATAGTTTTGTTCTAACCGAAACACTTGTGTTTTTTTATAATCTTTTTCAAAGCTGTGAATGTTTTCTATGCGTGCACCACGCCAGCCATAAATGGATTGATCATCATCGCCTACCGCGAAAATAGGATTATGCTCACCTGCAAATGTTTTTAACCATTGGTATTGAATCGAGTTAGTGTCTTGAAACTCATCTACTAAAATATGACGAAATTTTGTTTGGTAATGATTCAATATTTCAGCTTTTTGGGTTAATAATTCCAAACTGCGCAACAGTAATTCCGCAAAATCGACTAATCCGGTCTGTTCACAAGTTTCTTCATAAGTGCTATAGATGCGTATTAGCTGCCGATCTGTAACATCTCCATGATCTTGCAAATCTTTGGGGCGCAAACCTTCTTCTTTACGACTGTTGATATACCAGCGCGCTTGTTTTGGTGGCCACTTGGCATCATCTAAACCTAAGCCAGTAATAATTCGCTTGACTAAGCGTAGTTGATCATCGCTATCCAATATCTGAAAATTTTGTTTAAGTCCGGCCTCTTGCCAATGAGCTCGCAACAAGCGGTGAGAAAGCCCATGAAAAGTGCCGATCCACATACCTGCAAGGCTTGAGTTCAAAAGACTTTCTACTCTTGCGCGCATCTCGGCCGCCGCTTTATTGGTAAAGGTAACTGCAAGAATGCTATACGGTGAGACCGATTCAACTTCACACAACCAGGCAATGCGATGCACTAACACACGTGTCTTGCCGCTGCCTGCTCCGGCAATCACCAAGGCCGGTAACATTTCTGAAGCCACGGCTTCACGCTGTGCTTCGTTTAAAGGGTCAAGAATTGGCGATACATCCATAATTAATTCATGAAACTTTGATTTATCCTGATACGTCGTTAAAAAATGATCTCGAAATGCTCATGTATGTCCCATATACACTGCGCGTTCTCGACATTTTTTGCCTCGTCTCAGTCATTGCATTAATAAATCAAAGTTTCCTTAAGTACTGACAGAATTACTAGAAATACCAGAGGGCAAATAAGATTACTGCACCTGTAAGAACCCATACGTAAATTAAATTGCGGTTTGATTTTTTAATTTCTTTTCTAATTTCTTCAAGTTCTTGACTATGCCATGCAAGCTTGGCTTCTCCTTGCTCAAATTTTTTCATAGCCGAATAAATCAAATCGGGCATTTCAGGTAAACGCTCTGCCATACGTGGTAATTGTTTACGTAAACTAGATGCCAATGCACGTAATCCGACTTGTTCACTCATCCAGCGGTCTAGAAACGGTTTTGCGGTTACCCAAAGATCTAGATCAGGATCTAACTGTCGGCCCAGACCTTCAATATTCAATAATGTCTTTTGTAACAAAACTAATTGCGGTTGTACTTCCATATTGAAACGTCGTGCCGTTTGAAATAGACGCAATAATAAATTGCCAAATGAAATTTCACTCAAAGGTCGTTGGAAAATAGGTTCACATACGGTACGAATTGCAGACTCAAACTGATCAACACGTGTATCAGAAGGCACCCAGCCAGATTCTAAATGTAATTCAGCAACTCGACGATAATCACGATTTAAAAATGCCAATAGATTTTCTGCCAGGTAACGCTGATCCGAAGGTGACAATGTCCCCATGATGCCAAAATCGACTCCCACATATTTTGGATCTTCGGGATTATCGTAAGAAACAAAAATATTACCCGGATGCATATCGGCATGGAAAAAATTATGGCTGAAAACTTGAGTAAAAAAGATATGACTACCACGATCGGATAATTTTTTAAGATTTACTCCATGTGCACGCAAAGCTTCGATGTCGTTAACCGGTATTCCCTTTATACGTTCCAGTACCATGACATTTCTACGGCATAAATTGAAATAAACTTCTGGCACATAAAGATCGTTTGAATTTTCAAAATTCCTACGCAGTTGGTTGGCATTTGCCGCCTCGCGCATTAAATCCAGCTCATCCATAATGATTTGTTCATATTCTTTTACGACTTCTTTGGGTCGAAGCCGACGCCCATCTTCCCAATAGCGATGCGCAATTGATGCTAATGCATGCATTAGCTCTAAATCTTTACGGACGCGTTTCTCAATTTCTGGGCGCAACACTTTTACAACTACCTTAGTGCCGTCATGAAGTGTTGCGGCATGCACTTGGGCGATCGAAGCCGATGCCATGGGTTCCACACTAAATTCTGCAAAAGCGGTCTGTACTGACTGTTTTAGTGCCTTTTCAATAAGGTCTTTGGCGATCTCACCTGAAAAAGGCGGAACTTGATCTTGCAATTTTGCCAGTTCATTGGCGATGTCTTCGGATAGCAAATCGCGGCGTGTTGACAGCGCTTGACCAAACTTTACAAAGATAGGGCCAAGGTCTTCCAGTGCACGTCGGATGCGTGCACCATGGCTAATTTCCAGCTTACGAAACCAATGCCAAGGCAAAAGAAATAGCAAAAAACGGATGGGGCGGAAAAAAGGCACTGCTAGCAGCACCTCTTCCAATCCATGACGTACTAAAACGACATTAATATGCAGAATGCGGAATAGTAGGCGAATATAGCGCATTGATGTTATTGGTTGATCGTTTGTAAGAGTCGCTGAGTACGAGCCTCAAGTCGATCGAGATCGGCTTGTAATTGATCCACGTCTTTTAAAAACTTATCTATCTCAATTTTTGTAGGCATAAGGCGCGATTCTTCTTGTAAATACTCACCAACATCTAACTTGAAATTTTCTACCGAACGTTGTTTATAGTCTTTTATGCGTCTTGAAAAATTGCCTAACTGATAGGCAAAGGCATCGCCTACATATTTTGACGCAACTTCTTCCCAGTCGATATCAATATTCATAAATACTTCTCTCACTTGAGTAGCAAACTCTATATCGCCATCAACCTTTAACAATTCATTATTTAACATAGACTGATAATCTGCACCGAAAGCCAAACGCAATAGTGAAATTGCATCAGTAGAAATCGTTGTGTTTATATTATTTTCTTCCTCATCTGAATACGAAGATACGACTAATGTTGATTGAGCAATTTTAATAAGAAATTTTTGCTTAATATCCGTTAATGAAAGCAATAAATACTGGCCATCAAATGCTTTTAGCGAAGCGGAAATTTCTGGATCAGTATCGAGATACTTTTGAATCGCATTATTGATAAATTTGAGCAACATATTACTTTCAGGCACAAAGTTTATAACCACGATGAATACAAACGAGTCCGCCAGATAAATTTATAAAATCACATTGTTCAAACCCTACATCTTCTAACATAGTTTGCAAAGTTTGTTGATCAGGGTGTTTACGAATAGACTCTGCTAAATATTTATAACTTTCTTCATCTTTGGCAATGATTTTCCCCATACGCGGTAAAAGATTAAACGAGTAGTTATCATATAAAGCCTGCATCCACTTTTGCGGTTTGGAAAATTCCAGAATTAGTAATTGCCCACCTGGTTTAATTACACGAAAGATTGAACATAATGCTTGATCTTTGTCAGTAAAGTTACGTAATCCAAACGCAAGGGTTACCCGATCAAAATGATTTTCAGGGTAAGGCAAGTTCTCTGCATAACTTTGTACATAGAAAATATTTTTTAGCAAGCCTCGATCAATAAGACGATGCCGACCTTCTTCTAACATCGCGGCATTTGCATCACACATGATGACCATACCTCTATCATTCAACTTAGGTGCGAATGCTGCAGTAATGTCGCCAGTGCCCGCGGCTAAATCTAGAACTTGGTGGTCCGGCCGAATATTTGCAATATGGGTAAAATAACGCTTCCACATACGATGCATACCGAGTGACATGACATCATTCATGACATCGTATTTACCCGCCACCGAATCAAAAACCGCGCCTACCTTTTGCGTCTTTTCTTCAGGGCTTACGTCTTGATAGCCAAAGTGTGTGGTTTTATCAGGCATCTTAATCTAATGTCTTATTCTTCTAGTACTTACAGTTTAAACAAAATTAGCCTGTAATAGTGAATAAGATTTAATACTGCTAGGATTAGATTGTATTACGTCCTGTGAGGTTAAATTATATGAGGGATTTAACCCTTTATGATGCTTTCAACTAAAAGCGCACAATCAATATTAGGCTAAATAATTCATTCAAATAGAGTTTCTGAAATGGGCAAAGTTTACGACCAAATAGATTCTGACATGGCTAGTTGGATAAGGCAGCAGAAAGTATTTTTTGTTGCCACTGCCCCGTTGTCAGCGGACGGCCACATTAATTGTTCTCCTAAGGGTGGTGACACTTTCTACATAATTGATCCGCATACAATCGCTTACTTAGATTTTACAGGAAGTGGAATAGAAACAGTTGCTCACATCAAAGAAAATAAACGAATACTTGTTATGTTTTGCGCTTTCGAAGGAGCACCAAAAATCTTACGTCTGCATGGCGAGGGAGAAGTTATTTTACCTGGTGATGTAGAGTATAAGAAATTAATTGAAAACTTCTCGCCATATAATGGCTCAAGATCAATCATTAAAGTTAATGTCAAACGCATTAGTGATGCATGTGGATTTGGCGTGCCGATTATGCAATTCAAATCTCACAGAGATGACCTAAAACGTTGGGCCGAAACTAGAAGTACAGATGAACTTGCACAATTTCGTACTGATAAAAACATGATAAGTATCGATGGACTACCAGGTCTTAACGAGAATTAATGTATCGAATAACCCATATTAGGAAAAAGTCAGAATAATCATAAAAGTGCATTCTATATAAAAAATATGAACAATTTATACAGCTCACCTGAAAGTGATGTGGCGTTAAATAAAGATGATGGCAAGTCATCTATGCTAGGTAATACCTTGGGTGAAACAATTAGTAAAGCACTTTTAATCTTAGAATTATTTTTTATAGTGCTACCTTTAAGCCTATTACTGATTATAGGTAGTAAAATAATTATTTTTGATATGTTTACATTTTATTCTGAAGAAATTTATTATGAATTGCTCACAGCCTTTGTAATTTACTGTGCATTGGTTGCTGTACCTATTGGTTGGTATTTTGCTATTAAATTTTTAATTAAAGGCAGAAAGTCTTTAAAAAAGGATTCTATTATATTGTTCAGCATTCCAGTTATCGGCATGTTAACCCCCTTGCTACCTATATTTCATTCTTTAATTAAACAATATTTTAATGCTCAACACGAAAACTATATGGATACGGTAGCTGATATAGCTCCCTTTGGTATATTCTTTGTTATACCATTTATTCACTTAGTTTTAGAATTTATATTTTCAAGACGTTAATAGTAGCTAACCCAGGTGATATTGAGAAAAATGTCAGCTTTGCGACTCAAGCTAACATACAATTAAAACTATGTGCTATTTTCTGTCCTTAATTGCTACTCTCAATCTATAGCAGTAATTCAGTAGATACCATTGATTCAGTAAATTAGTCCTTATAGAGGCTATCTGCCTGAAATGGCTTTATTCATCAGTATGATTTTTATCGGTTGGCTTAGATATTCATCAATTTATACCATAAGTAACTCGAATCTCTAGCTCATATGGAAATAGTTAAAAACGATCAAGGAAGGTATCAAAATGGGAAATATATTTAAAATTATCACATTCGTGTTGATTTTGTTGTCTCTTGCAGCTTGTAGTTTTGTTAAAGGAAAGGCGGAAGCCGAAAAACTCGCAGAAACTACATTTCAAGAAAGAATAAATCGTGGGGGCTTTGCTCATGATCGCTACTACTCAAAACTGTTTTGGGAAAATACAGATGAGGCTGACTGGTCAAATATTAAAAAATTAGTAGCGAATGCTATGGGGGATCTTAAAAGCTATACACTCTCAACTTGGAATATTGAATCAAATATTAATACTAGTGATATTTCAGGAACGATCGTAATTTTACAATACGAAACAGAATATGAAAAAGGCAAAGGAATAGAGATCCTTACGCTTCACAAACCCCTCTCAGGCAAAAAGTTTACAATACTCGGACATAATTTTAATTCTGATAATATTCAAAAATATATTCAGAAAGGTATTGAGCAAGCTGCCTTAATTGAAAATTCTTAAAGTACACAAGAAATAGAAGCTGATATTGAAACATTGCTTTTAATCAGAAACAGCTAATCGGTGAAAATTACTTACTCAATTTTTGAGGAGCCCATGAAAACTTTAATCCCTACCCTACTCGTTATTTTCCTTACATCAGCTTTAGCTTTTGATGATGACCAAATCTTATTTGATAAAATTACAGGGATATGGCTTTTTGAAGCCTCTAATGGTGATATGTATATTAAAGCTACTGAAAATTATAAAAGTGATGGGACAATTGATACACATGGGAAAATTTACATAAAAGGTGAGCTGGTTGAAGAATATAAAGTAAAATCAAAATGGAATGTCATGGATGGTTACTCACATGTAGAAGTACTTGAATCAAATAATGATTATTTAAAACCAGGCCTTAAAATTACAGATAAAATTATCTCAGTGAATGACAAAGAATTTACATTTGAATCTGATGATGGAAAACAAACAACTATAATTCGAATTAAATGATTTATCCGCTAACGAACCAAAGCAAGCATTCAATTCTAATTTCTAAATCAAAATGGAAAACCCATATTCCTCACCTAAAAGTGAATTAGCTGGAAAGAGCATAAGTAAAAAAAAGAAGAAACCTATAGCTATATGGTTAACGTCAATTGTAGCAATTATCACCTCTCTGGCTATAGTATGGCGGGCTTACGAAACACAATGGTTGGCAGCTATCACATTTGCTTTACCATATTTGGTAGCTGGAATTGCCTTGATTATGAATAAAAGCTGGTCTCAATATATTTTTTATACTATGGCAGTAATAGGGATAGGCGTATGGTTGTATGCTATCTACGGGTATCAAATATTAGAAAATCTAAATCAACTCAATGTCATGATAAGTTTAATTCCTGGGGTGTTATTTGTTATTGTAAATATTGGAATAGTGTCTGTTGTTTATAGACATTTTCATGAGTCTTAAATGACCACTTATGACTGCCGATCACAGCCGAAAGCGGCCACTTTAAATACACTAATCTATACCTTTTCTTTCGTACCCTGCTTCTTTCAATCTTTCTAAATATTTAAGCCAGTTGGTTTCTTTATTTATTCCCAAATTATATAGATGATCCCAGGAATAAATGCCTGAATCGTGATTATCATCAAATACGAGTTGTACGGCATAGTTGCCAACTGGATTAATGGCCGTGATGTTTACATCTTCCTTGCCTACTTGAAGTACTTCTTGTCCGGGACCATGACCTTGTACTTCTGCAGAGGGTGAATGCGTGCGCAAATATTCGCAAGTGAGTTCAAAATGTTGCCCATCATCAAATTCTATTTCCAAAATTTTGGATTTTTGATGTAGCTCAATCTTTGTCGGAGTTGCAATTGCCATTTTTATAATCCTGAAATTTTAGCCTCTCTCCTAACGAAATGGGGCTTTGATATGTTTTTAGATAAGGCAACAAAATTTATGAAAAGCGGAGCTTACATTTAGTTTGCGTTTTCAGCGCCCCGCATTTTAAGAAATTTTATTAACGAAATACAAAGACATATCAAAGCTCCCTGCTTACAGAATGTAGCGGCTTAGGTCTTCGTCTTTAATGAGTTCACCAATATTTTCATCTACATAACCTGCATCCACGGTAACTGATTTACCGCTTTCATCGGGCGCAGAAAAGGAAATATTCTCTAATAATCGTTCCATTACGGTATGTAATCTGCGTGCACCAATATTCTCAGTAGACTCATTAACATCATGCGCAATTTGTGCAACTTTGCGTACACCATCTTCAGCAAAGCTTAACGTTACACCTTCGGTCGCCAGTAAAGCGGTATATTGTTCTGTTAACGATGCATCTGGTTCAGTCAAGATGCGTACAAAATCATCTGCCGACAAAGCCTTAAGTTCAACGCGAATCGGTAACCGCCCTTGCAGCTCGGGTATTAGATCAGAGGGTTTGGAAACATGAAATGCACCCGAAGCAATAAAAAGAATGTGGTCAGTCTTCACCATGCCATATTTAGTATTAATGGTGCAGCCTTCTACCAAAGGCAACAAATCTCGTTGCACACCTTCGCGCGATACATCCGCACCACTGGTTTCTCCACGCTTGGCGACTTTATCGATTTCATCTAGAAATACGATGCCATTTTGTTCAACATTTTCAAGTGCACTTGCTTTTAGTTCTTCTTCATTAACTAATTTATGCGCCTCTTCATCGGTAATGATTTTCATCGCATCTTCAATGCGCATTTTTCTGGTCTTCTTTTTGCCAGTGCTTAAGTTTTGAAACATACCTTGTAATTGACTGGCCATTTCTTCCATACCGGGTGGAGTCATGATCTCTACACCAAGTGGTGCGGCAGCGACATCAATTTCAATTTCAGTGTCGTTTAGATCACCTTCACGTAACTTTTTTCGAAACTTTTGACGCGTCTCACTAGCAAATTCGCTTTTATCATCCGCCAATGGATCCATTCTTGGCGGTACCAGCACATCTAAAATGCGTTCTTCTGCAGCTTCTTCGGCACGAAAACGCACTTTTTCCATTTCGATTTCACGCGTCATTTTGACTGAGGTATCGACCAAGTCTCGAATAATGGAGTCCACTTCTTTGCCGACATATCCGACTTCGGTAAATTTCGTGGCTTCAACTTTAATAAAAGGGGCATTGGCAAGCCGGGCAAGACGTCTGGCAATTTCTGTTTTACCTACACCTGTTGGCCCCATCATTAAAATATTTTTTGGAGTCACTTCGACACGCAGCTCTTCTGTCAATTGTTGCCTGCGCCACCGATTACGCAAAGCAATGGCAACTGCACGTTTGGCCTCATCTTGACCAATTATATGCTTATCGAGCTCTTGAACGATCTCTCGCGGTGTCATGTTTGACATGGAAAACTTACTACCTTACAAATGTTTTTGTTCTACAACTCTTCTTCTATAATTCTTCTAGGGCAATATTTGTATTGGTGTAAATACAAATGCTGGCTGCAATATTTAAAGCCTTTTTGACAATTACATTAGCATCCAATTCGGTATTATCTAACATCGCTCTAGCGGCGGCTTGGGCATACGGTCCACCAGAACCGATCGCGACTAATGAGTCTTCTGGTTCAATTACATCTCCATTGCCAGAAATGATAAGCGAGGTTTTAGCATCTGCTACTGCCAGTAACGCTTCGAGTCTACGCAACATGCGATCAGTGCGCCAATCTTTAGCAAGTTCCACTGCAGCACGTGCTAGTTGACCATTATGTTGTTCAAGCTTGCCTTCAAAGCGCTCAAACAAGGTAAAGGCATCTGCGGTGCCTCCTGCAAAACCAGCGATTACTTGGTCTTCATAGAGACGTCGAATTTTTCGTGCATTGCCCTTCATGATGGTATTGCCAAGTGAAACTTGACCATCTCCACCGAGTGCAACTTTTCCATTTCTGCGTACAGAAACGATCGTAGTACCTTTGAATTGTTCCATGGATGGTTTGGTGTGTTAATTCGAGTTTTTCTTGCACATTATATATGAAGACACCGTCGATCTTTTTCAAGATCAGACTAAAAAATAATTAAAGGCTAATTAACTAGATTAATTATGTGGCTTATTCGTCGTTTGACTTGGGATCGTCTGCTTGGTGCGCCTTTTTAGCGCGAGGGTGAGTACTATCATAAACCTGAGCAAGATGTTGAAAATCTAAGTGAGTATAGATTTGTGTAGTGCTAATGTCGGCGTGGCCAAGCATTTCCTGTACTGCTCGAAGATCACCACTGGACTCTAATAAATGACTAGCAAAGGAATGACGTAACATGTGTGGGTGTACATGTTTCTCTAAGCCTTGTTCTCTACCAAGCTGTGCCATACGTTGTTGTACGGCACGTGGTGATAAGCGTTTACCGCGGTTATTGACGAATACGGCAATTTCATCTTCCGCCGCAATATTCGGGCGCGCATCCAGCCAACGTCTTAATGCCTTACAAGCTTCTGTACCAATGGGCAAATAACGTGATTTATTGCCTTTACCGTGTACATGTACTTGGCCATGCGCTAAATCAACCATGTCAAGATTTAGATCAACTAATTCCGCCAATCGCAAACCTGATGAATACATTAACTCCATCATGGCGTAATCACGTAATTTAAGCGGATTTTGCGGGCCTTCAGTTAACAAGCGATTAATTTCATCTACATCCAGTAGATCGGGTAATTTTTTCTCGATACTTGGCGCACTTACATCCGCAACGGGATTGTTCTCCACCAAGTCTTCACGTTGCAAAAAATTATAAAATCTCCTGATCGCACTCAAACAACGATGTAGGCTACGTGCCGATACGCCACGACGGCGCCGGGAACCGGCAAAGTTCCTTACATGCAAGCTATCTACCTCACAACAATCAGTAACATTGATGGCTTGTAGAAATTCTGCAAATTGCAATATATCGTGCTGATAAGCTTCTATAGTTGCAATGGAGTATCTACGCTCATCACGCAGATAACGCAAATAACGATCGAGGAGTTCTTGAGTGGTTGCTGGACTCGTAACTATTGCCATAAACACACTTACAGAGGTTTGAGTAATAACTACGTTATCACTAATTCTTTGCAGATGGAAATTTAAGCCTTAAGGATTACGATAAAGCTCTGTTCTCGCGGGTTAAACGGGGTAATTGTTTTTAAATTTAAACTAGTAAAGAATTTTATTGTTTAAAGAAGCCCTGGTTTATTCTGCCCTACAAATGTTTCATGGCGTTAAAAAAATTTCTCAAAATACTCATATATTCCCATATACACTCTGTTTTGACTCGCATCTTCCTGGTGCTCGGCCTACGGCTAGCAAAGCTTTCCAAATCTGCTTCTGGCAGATTTGTCTCGAAATCTTTTTGCCTCATCTCAGTCATTTCATTAATAAATCAAGGCTTCTTTTGGGTTAAGTCGTGACAAATTGATGCAATTTAGCACCTAGTATTTCGCCCAAATTACCTAAAAATAAGGTGCCCATGCCGCTTTGAAACCGATTCGCATCAGTACTACCTAAAAATAATACTCCAAGTTGTTGCCGATTTTTCTTTAACGCCACTGCTGCTGCAGATCGTATAGGTTTTTTATCTTGTTCCTGGGCAAAAACACTCTCAATCTGGCGTTTAGTCAGAAAGGCTACCCCACGCCGGCGGCTAGAAAACAAGTCTTGAACCAGCTTAGATTTCGATAAGCTTGTTTTCATATAACCACATTCCTTTACTTTTGTATTTGGCATTATTTCAAATAATCGCATATACACTTTAGTCCCTGGGAAGTCCGCATGTAGTAATTCTTGTATGCCACTTAAAGTCGATTCAAAACCCTTGATTGAAACAATAGATAAGGCCATGGTGTGTAAGCGTCGACTGACCCGCTCATTATCTTTCGCTACCGTGATCAGTTGTTGGAGTTTGCGTTCTAGCTCTTTATTTTTGCTACGCAACAACTCCACTTGGCGTTCAACCAAGGAAACGGCTTCTCCTGTTTCATGTGGGATGGCGAGTGTCTCAATCAATTCAGAATGGTGCATAAAGAAATCGCTGTGTGTACGCAAATAACGTGCTACATCTTCACGATTCAGTTTAGATTTAGAAACTGCTACTTGACTACTGCTCGTTAAATCAGGCTTGGTCTGTATGGTCATAGAGTTAGGCTCCCCTCAAAACTTAATTCCGCCGGTCCAGTCATAAGTACTGGCCCGCTTGGATGATTACACTCTATTTGCAAAATACCGCCTGGCAACTCTACAGCTACTTCACTTTCAAGGAGACCCTGGGCTTGTCCTACTGCAACGGCAGCACAAGCTCCGCTGCCACATGCACTGGTTTCGCCAACATCCCTCTCAAAAACACGCAACTTTATATGTTGTGTGTCTAATAACTGCATAAAGCCAACATTTACTTTATTCGGAAACATAGAGTGTGTTTCGATTTTGGGGCCTAAGGTGGTGACGGGCGCATTATCGATATTATCAACTTGTATAACTGCATGTGGGTTACCCATAGAAACCGCACCTATTTCAATTTGCTGCCCTTCGACGTCAAGCGTGTAACTTGGTGAAGTTGTAGCATATGTAAATGGGATTTTCTTTGGTTCAAAAATTGGCACACCCATATCGACAGTAACAAAATCATCGTCACGAAGATAAATACGATATACACCACTAATTGTTTTAATATTAATCGAACTTTTGTTGGTTAATCCATTGAGCGATAGAAATTTTCCTACACATCGAGCTCCATTTCCACACTGCTCAACTTCTTCTCCATTGCTGTTATAGATATGATAATTAAAGTCGACTTCACTGTCATTAGCTGATTTGACGACTAAGATCTGATCACATCCAATACCTCGTCTTCGATCTGCAATCCAACGTAACTGCTTTTTAGAAAGATGCACATCCTGATTCACAGCATCAAAGACTGCGAAATCATTACCTAATCCGTGCATTTTTGCAAATTGTAATTGCATAACAACTATAAGCTTGTGGAAAGTTGAAAATTAAACCCTCAAATTAAGAATACCTTTCAGAATATTGCTAATGTTACTTCATTAAACGCATATACTCTTTATAAATACACTTATCCATTACGGTTAAAACATTTTCATTGCTAGCTTTAATCGCACTATCCGCATCTTTAACCCCTTCCTGTAACCACATTACCTTAACTTTCTTGTCGATACATTGATCAGCAATCTCTGCTACATACTTCGATGCACGAAATACATTGACTAAATCAACTTTAAAAGGAATATCTTGCAAAGACCGATAAGCTTTTTGTCCTAATATCTTTGTAACTGCTGGACGTACCGGAATAATATCGTAACCAAACTCTTGCATATGCTTGGCCACATGATGACTGGGGCGATCTGATTTGGGTGACAACCCTATTACAGCAATGCTTTTAATAGACTCAAATAGCTCAATAAGCGCCGTATCACCCGGGGTTTCATAGTGCATATTCTATATATATCCAAAGATTAATATATGTCTGTCACTAATTTTTTTCACATTCAAACTATTTAAACTTGCAGTCTTTAATTGATCCTGTACTTCATCAATTGTAAATGCCGCTAATAAAGAGTTATAAAAGTCACGGCGCAGGATGTCTGGTTCATTCTTTGTATACTCCGTAACAAGCCGTTTTGCAGAAATTTCAGATTCAGGCCGAATCAAGTCACAAACAAATACTGCGGTGCCTGACGTTGCATATTGTCGTACACAGGACCATAAATGCTGTGGCTCATGCAGATGATGTAATAAGCTATTCGATACAATCACATCATAGTGTTGATTAGGTAATTCACAATCTGGTATACGATATAAATGTAGTGTGATGCGATGCTGCAAAGACTCCGATTCAATCCTATGTTGTGCCTGAATTAACATTTCTTTCGCACCGTCTACGGCATCGACTTTGCAGTTAGGGAATTTGTGTGCAAATCGAATTGCCATGTCGGCAGGACCACATCCCAGATCTAATAGCGTGGCTATATCAACTAGATCAGGAAAGACTTCATCAAAGTGATTGACAATGTTGCTATGGGCATCGTCGAAATTTGCTTGGCTATAGGCGATCACTTGTTGTGCATCGTCCATCAACTCTGGCTCGACTATTCTTTGCATTTTATTTGGGTTTCATTTACTTGATTTACATTGACCCGCTTTGTATCAATCAGGAATAATTTCGTTTTCAAATAATTGATTTATCGTCTCGCGTCGGCGAATCAAATAGGCTTGCTCACCATCCACTAAAATTTCGGCTGCACGTACACGTGAATTGTAATTACTTGCCATAACAAACCCATAAGCACCTACGGCATGGACTACCAATAAGTCACCCTCTTGAGCTTTTATTAAACGATCTTTGGCAAAAAAATCTCCAGTTTCACAAACTGGTCCGACTACATCACAAAGTATTTCGTTGCCACTATTTTGTTTAATATTATTTATGTCGTGCCAAGCTGAATATAATGACGGACGTAAAAAATCATTCATGGCTGCATCAACCAAGACAAACTTTTTATCGATATTGTCCTTAATGTGTTCTACTCGAGTGAGCAATATTCCTGCCTCACCCACAATTGCGCGTCCGGGTTCAACTAACAGCTCCAGCTTTCTATCTTGCATGAAGCTTGCTACCAGTTGCGCATAATCGTTTATGGACGGTGCCTGGTCATGGTCTTCGTAACGAATTCCAAGCCCGCCGCCTAAATCAATATGCTGGAGGTGAATTCCGGTATCACTTAATTCATCAATTAGTTTGAAAACTCGTTCAAAGCAAGTTTCAAATGGCACCAAATCTAATAATTGTGAACCAATGTGGCAATCCACACCAATAGCATGCAGATGACTACATGCTGTAATCTGCTTATAGATGTCTACAGCTTGCTTGATATCAACACCAAATTTATTTTCCTTCAACCCAGTAGAAATATAGGGGTGGGTTGTGGAATCGACATCAGGATTTACACGTAACGACACCTTTGCATGCACATCCATTTCACGTGTAATAGCATCTAAACGCACTAACTCAGGTATAGACTCTATATTGAAACAATAAATTCCTGTTAATAAGGCGCGATGAATTTCATCTGCACGCTTAGCCACTCCTGAAAACACTACTTTAATAGGATCGCCCCCTGCGCGAACCACACGCTCAAGTTCACCAATAGAAACAATGTCGAAGCCTGCACCAAGTTTGGCTAGCAAATTTAAGATTGCCAGATTTGAATTGGCTTTTACTGCATAACAAATGCGAGTCGGTAAATTCTGAAATGCTTGAGCAAAAGCTTGGTAATTGCTTTCAATTGTAGCTTTTGAATAGACGTAACAAGGCGTGCCATAGGCATTGGCAAGTTCCAAGAGATTTACATCTTCAGCAAATAACAAATTGTTGCGATAGTGACAGGACTTCATAAAGTGTTTAACAGCTATAACAATTGAATTTTGAGCATACTACATGCTCATTCGATTTTGAGTTCAATTCTTGGATTGATCTTTAGACTTTTGTTTAGAATTGTCTTCTGCAGGGTCTTCTGGTAGATATAAATCACCAGTCTGGCCACAGCCAATAATGCTCGCCAGTAATAAAATCACAGGAATAACAATAAACAACTTGAACTTGGACATCGTAATACGCTTTCTTTCAACTCTATTGTATAGAGCTCGAGCTTGACAGGGAACCACTCAACATGACGCTTTCCACCATACAAATGGATACTCAAGCTAATCCTGATTGCGCGGTCATTTGGCTTCATGGTCTTGGCGCCAGTGGCCATGACTTTGAACCGATTGTTGAACAGTTGAATCTACCCAAAACTTTACGGGTGCGTTTCATCTTTCCACATGCCCCCGTTCAACCAGTAAGCCTTAACCATGGCATACCAATGCCCGCCTGGTACGACATTTATGGACTGGAAATTGAAAGTAAAGAAGATGCTGAGGGAATCAAACGAATAAAAACTGATATCGATGCATTGATCGCGACGCAGAAGAATGACGGAATTCCCGTAGAGCGTATTGTGCTAGCAGGTTTTTCACAGGGTGGAGCATTAACTTTGTTTGTCGGTTTAAGTCATACACAAAAGTTGGCAGGACTCATTGTCCTGTCTGCTTATCTACCGCTACGTCATGAGCTAGAAGACTATGCAGCACATACGGATCGCAGCTTACCATTATTTTTAGCACACGGAAGTTATGACGATGTTGTGCCTTTAGAGTTTGCCCAAATTGCTCAACAAAAGCTTGAACAACAGGGCTTTAATATTGATTTAAAGTTATACCCCTGTGCACACAACGTTTGTGCAGAAGAAATCAGTGATATTCGAGCTTGGCTACTCAAAACATTCAAAAACCATCTAGCACGCTGATCCTGCGTTGTCTAAGCCTGCTATCTACTATTTTGAAATATGGTTTACTTCTATTAAGTTTTCTTAAGCTTTGAACTTTTGCAGACGTTGTTGTGCTAGTTTTATTTGTTCGGACACTCGTGCGGGCGAAGTTCCTCCATAGGTATTCTTCGAGTTAACTGATCCCTCTAATGAAAGAATATCAAAAACATCTTTGCCAATGGAGGGACTAAATTTTTGTAGCTCATGCAACCCAAGCTGATGTAACTGTTTATTTTCGGAAATAGCATACTTAACGGCTTTTCCTACTACTTCATGCGCATCTCGAAACGGTACTTTCTTTTTTACTAAATAATCTGCCAAGTCGGTTGCCGTGGCATAGCCTTGTTGTACAGCCTGATATAACTGCTCACGATTAACTTTCATATGCGGTAACATATTGGCAAATGCGGTAAGGCAAGCATGCACCGTATCGATGCTATCAAATAACGGTTCTTTGTCTTCTTGATTGTCTTTGTTATACGCTAAGGGCTGGCTTTTCATCAAAGTCAATAATGCCAGTAGATTTGCATACACACGTGCACTTTTGCCACGCACCAATTCGGGTACATCTGGATTCTTTTTTTGCGGCATGATCGAAGAGCCTGTGCAAAAGCGATCAGGGAGCTCAATAAAATTAAATTGTGCCGAGGTCCACAATATTATTTCTTCCGCCATACGCGAAAGGTGAGTAAATAAAATTGCCGCAAAGCTACAAAATTCTATGGCAAAATCTCGATCACTTACCGCATCCAGACTATTATGACATGGGTTATCAAACTGCAATTGTTTTGCAACATAGTCTCGATCTAAATCGAAGCTACTACCGGCAAGCGCCACAGCACCCAGAGGCGATTGATTCACACTCACTTTACATTGCTGTAAACGCACACGGTCACGATAAAGCATTTCAAACCAAGCTAACATGTGATGCCCAAATGTAATCACTTGTGCTACTTGCAAATGGGTGAAGCCAGGCATGATGGTTCCGGCTTCTTGTGCCGCAAGTGATAGAATGGCCTGTTGCAAATTAGCAAGCTGTCCATCAATAGCATCGATTGCTTCGCGCAAATAGAGACGTACATCGGTGGCGACCTGGTCATTGCGTGAACGACCGGTATGCAATCGCTTACCTGCTTCGCCCACGAGCTCAGTAAGACGTGCTTCAATATTCATATGCACATCCTCCAAACTAGTGTTCCACTTAAAGTTTCCTGCCTCTATTTCGGTCTCAATCTCGTCAAGGGCCTGCAGCAATTGGTCACGGTCTTTTGCGCTCAACACACCAATATGGGCAAGCATTTGTGCATGTGCCTTAGAGCCTAGAATGTCATATTTATAAAGACGTTTATCAAACTCCACAGATGCGTTAAATTGCTCTACAAATTCATCTGTGGCCTCAGTAAACCGACCACCCCAGAGTTTTGAGCTTTTATCCTTCATCAGATTATTTTCTAAAGACAAAATAGCAGTATAGCATTAGGCTTATCAAACAAGATTGACTGACTCATCTCAGATTATTCATCGTGACTAAACCTGACACTAAGCAAAATTCAAAACCTGACTCCGCCGTAGAAGAGCGAACGTTTTTGCCTGATTTTTGCAATACGCGCGTGATCTTCTTAGTGATTTTAATTGCGCAGTTACTGGCTCTAGTATTGACCTTGGCAGGAGGTATTCAGCGCACAGATTTTTGGGTATACCTAGCCTTAGTGTCTTTATTCGTTACCTGGATTGCGTTAGGTAACATCTTGGTTTTATGCGTCAGCCGCCGTTTTCTACAAAAACTTCACCCTGCTGTTGCGTCCTTCAGTTATTATGCTCTCAGCCTGAGTGTTACTTTGATTGTGACATTAGTTGCGATGTGGTTTACACCTTCGGAAAATTTGCAAGCTACAATGTTTCCGGCCTTATTGAGTAGCGATTTACTAATTCGAAATATGGCGATAAGTGCTATTGTCTCCGCTGTGGCGTTACGGTATTTCTATGTACAACATCAGTGGAAATCCAATATTCAAGTAGAAGCACGTTCTCGTATTCAGGCCCTACAGGCTCGTATTCGCCCGCATTTCTTATTTAATAGTATGAATACCATTGCTAGCCTCACGCACACCAGCCCCGACCTAGCCGAAAAAGCGGTAGAAGATTTAGCGGACTTATTTCGTGCATCGCTTGGCCACCAAGATCAGGTGACCCTAAAAGAGGAGCTAAACTTCACGCGGCGCTATATCAATATGGAAAAACTGCGTTTAGGTAAGCGACTTAAAGTTGAATTAAAAATACAAGAAGGTATAAGCTTGAGTACCAAGGTGCCAGCTTTAATATTACAGCCAATTGTTGAAAATGCCATTTACCATGGGGTGGAACCTCTCACTGAAGGCGGCACCGTAAATATTGACATAACCTCTACACGACACGATTTACATTTTATAATTAGCAACCCGGTCGGAGATATCAATATTGACCAAAAGCGTCCGGGCAATAAAATGGCGCAAGAAAATATCAAACAGAGGCTCCAATTGGCCTACGGTGATTTTAGTAAAATGGAAATTCGCCACGCTCAGGGTTTTTATACGGTATCATTCAATATTCCTATCGAGGCAGATGCATGAAAGTATTAATTGTTGACGACGAAGCACCCGCACGTGACAGGCTGTCACATATGTTAAGCAGTATGGACGACATCCAAAATGCTGGTGAGGCCAGTAATGGCATTGAGGCCGTGGAAATGGTGCAATCTACACGGCCCGATGTGGTATTGATGGATATTCGTATGCCTGGCATGGATGGTTTAGAAGCAGCCAGACATCTTACCGAAATGGATGAGCCTCCGGCGATTATATTCACTACTGCATACAGTGAGCATGCATTGGAAGCATTTGATACGTCTGCGGTAGGTTATTTAGTCAAGCCCGTGCGCCAGGAAAAATTAGAAAATTCCATTGCACGTGCAAAAAAACTCACTAAAGCTCAAATTGCCACCCTAAATCAAGAAACGGATAGCCCAGGTCGCAGTCATATTTGTGCACGCATTCGAGGCAATTTAGAGTTAATTCCAGTTGACGAAATTCTCTATTTTCAGGCCGATCAAAAATACATTACCGTTCGACACCTGGGTGGCGAGGTCTTAATCGAAGATGCCCTGAAAAATTTAGAAAATGAATTTGAAGGCAAACTAATCCGTATTCACCGTAACGCTCTGGTAAGTACTCACTACATCAGCGGCATGGAAAAAAATCAAGATGGTCGTTTTGTGGTTACCTTTCGTGAAATCGAAGACCGTTTAGAGATTAGTCGGAGGCACGTAGCCGAGGTCCGTAAATTCCTCAAATCACGCTGACAGACTCTGATTTATTTTGATACTTCGTTAAAAAATGACTCGAAATGCTCATGTATGTTCATATACACTCCGCTTCCTCGTCATTTTTCGCCTCGTCTCATTAATAAATCAGTGCCCGTCTAAATATTACACTTAATTAATAATTCTATAATCCTTATTTACTAATAAGGTAACCCATAATCTCCTGTGCTTATTAGAATTGCGACTCGGAAAAGTGCGTTGGCTTTGTGGCAAGCTGAAGAGGTCTCGCGTCGGTTACGTGAAATTCACACTGATCTAAGTGTAGAGCTCGTCAAAATGACAACCACGGGTGATCGTTTGTTACAAGAATCTCTCGCGACTCAAGGTGGAAAAGGTCTTTTCGTAAAAGAACTTGAACGTGGTTTATTAGAAAACCAAGCGGATATTGCCGTGCATTCTATGAAAGACGTACCGATTGAATTACCTCCAGCACTACATCTCCCTGTAATACTGGAACGCGAGAACCCCTGTGATGCATTCATTTCTAACCAATATACAACTTTGCAATCACTGCCAAAGAAAGCGGTATTAGGTACTGCCAGTGCACGTCGTGCCTGCCAAATTAAGGCTGCTCATCCACACTTAGAAATTAAATTATTGCGCGGCAATGTAAACACACGTCTTGCTAAATTAGACCAAGGGCACTATGACGCAATTATCTTGGCGGTTGCGGGTCTTAAACGTCTAGGTTTAGTTGAACGTATCCGTTCTATTCTTACTACTGAAGAATCACTTCCTGCCATTGGACAAGGTGCAATTGGCATTGAGTGTAGACACGGAGACGACGTGATTGAACCAATCATCAAACCATTAAATCATGCCGATACTTTGACTTGTATCAGCGCTGAACGCGCCGTCAGCCAAACTCTGTTGGGTGGCTGCCAGTTACCGATTGCGGGCTTCGCTGAACTAACCAGTGACCATTTAAGACTGCGTGCTTTGGTGGGCGACCCAAATGGAGAAAAGATTTGTCGCAGCGAAAAATTTGGTCACAAGCATGACCCGATACAATTAGGGAAAAGCGTTGCGACAGACTTAAAGGCTCAAGGTGCAGACGATATATTAGCAACGCTATTATAACAAAGTAATAGTTACAATTTTTAATTATGAACTTTTATCTAACTTATGGATTCCAATAAACAGCTTATTGGTAAAACAGTGGTTGTTACTCGACCACTTGAGCAGGCACAAAAAATTTGTGAGTTATTAGAGCGCTACCAGGCAACTGTTATACACTTTCCTGTATTAACTATAACCCCATTAGTAGAAACAGAACTTGCGAAGCAGAAGTTTCAACAATTAGATAACTACCATATGATATTTTTTGTCAGTGCAAATGCCGTTCACTACGCTGTGAAGTTGTCACAAGAAATTGGTATAAACTTCATCAACAGAAGATTGATTGCTATAGGCCCGGCAACAAAAATAGCATTAGAAAAGTATGGTCTTAATATCGATATCACCCCTTCTGCAAGTTATACCAGTGAGGCTTTACTTAAAGAAGAGCCATTACAAAACGTTCATGATAAAAGAATTCTTATCGTTCGGGGGCATGGAGGGCGTGAGAGATTACGGCAGGAATTAGAAGCACGCGGTGCTAAGGTAGAATATGCTGAGGTATATCAGCGCGAACTTCCAAAACAACGTAGTAGCATAGACCTTAGCGAACTTTCTAGTACTGATACTGCAATATTGATCTACAGTGTAGAGTCTGCACAAAACTTGTGGTCACTTTGTAGTATTAATGAACAACGGTGGTTAACTAACGCTACTCTTATTACGGGGGGAAACCGTATAGCTAATGCTACAAGTGAGGTAGGATTCGCAAAAACGCCTATAATAGCGGAAAATCCTAGTGACGAGGCTATGTTAAATGCTCTTGTCATTTGGGCCAATACAAGCTGACAATAATAGAATTAAAAAATAGAGAAGCTGTAATGTCAGATACAAATCAAAATAAACAACCACCAAAAACAGTTAAAAAAAATAAGCACAGTTCCAGTGGCAGTTTTTTTACTGGTTTCATTGCATTTCTTGCGTTATTGCTAGCTGCAAGTGGAATTGGTCTGGGTTATTTCGCATGGCTTGAGCTAAATAAACGACTCGATCAAGCTGCAGTAGATCGAAAATCAATTGCACATGATATCGCCACAATTGATGAAAATGTTAAATTGCAAGGCTTCAAGAAAAAAATTAATCAAAATATCGAAGATGTGGACCAAAAATTTGTTGAATTATCGCAACAATTCGAACAACAAGCAGATCAACAAGATAAACTTCAGCAATCAACTCAAGAAACCATTGCACATGTAAATCGAAGTCGGTTGGGCTGGGGATTAAAAGAAGTTGAGCATGTTCTAAGAATGGCCAATCATCGCTTGCATATTGAGCGCGATATCGGTAGTGCAATTACAGCACTTAAAGCAGCCAACACTCGTGTTCATGAACTTAAAGATGCCCGCTTACTACCTGTTCGTGAGTCTATTTCTAAACAAGTAGGGAAATTAAAAAATTTCCCCTATCCGGACTGGGTAGGAATTAGTTTGCAACTTGATAATATTCTTGCTGGACTTAAACGAGATCTTATTAATGATAGCCAACAACAAAAAAGTGACAATGTAAAAGTCGATGACGATAGATCCGAAAGTAGTGAGCAGAAATCTGGTTGGGGGAAATTTACCGAAGATATTAAAAATTCTATAAGCAATTCTGTAAAAATCACACGTGAAGAACAAAAACTTAAGTTGTTTATCAGCCAACAAGAAAAACAAAGTGCATATGAGTTTTTACGTATGAAACTACTAGGCGCAAAATATGCCGTTGCTAGTCGCGATAATGAGAGTTACCACCGTGAACTTGAAGCTGCGACAGCATGGCTTGAAGATACTGAGTCAATGAACAACAGCGAAGATTTGATCAATGAACTAAAAGATTTATCAACTGTAAATCTTGAACCAGATTTGCCCGATATCACTGAGCCCAATACATTGCTTGTCGACATCTTGGAAACTATAGAGAATAACTAACCGAGAAAAATAAATGTTAAGAGCACTAATAATTTTTATTTTCTTTTTACTGGTTTTTGCAGGACTGACGTTCTTTTTAATGCAAAAACCTGGCTTTGCTGTGTTTAATTACGGCGATTTAAGTATAGAGCTTCCTTTAGTAAAATTTGTTATTGGTTTATTTATTTTTTTTACCATCCTCTATTTCATTCTACGTTTACTAAGCTTTTTGTTTGGCGCACCAAAACGCATTCACCAATCCGTCTCACGTAGCAAACAACAAAAAGCCATCAGCACGACTAAACAAGGCCTAACTCAATTTATTCTGGGCGATTGGCAGAAATCTGAAAAACTTTTATTAAAGGGAGCTGACAATATAGACAATGCATGTGTTAACTATATCTGGGCTGCACGGTCTGCCCATCAAGCAGGTGACTATGAAACTCGCGATCATCATCTGAGTATGGCAAAAGAATGCACACCTGATGCAAAGGCAGCACTCAATGTATTACAAGCAGAATTGTTACTCGATCAAGGTTTACCAGAACAAGCCCTTGCAAGTTTAAATCAACAAAGCAATAAAATTCATTCAAATCCAAAAATAGCCATGTTATTTGCAGCAGCTTATGAACAATTAAATGACTGGCAAAAATTAGCCACCATTATCCCTGACTTAAAACGCACAAAAGGCCTTGATAAACAACAGCTTAACAAAATTGAAAGAAAAACGGTACAGGGTTTATTGAGCGGCAACTTTAACAAACTTAACGCTGATGAAGCCATTAAAATTGGATCACAATTTAAAGAAGTAATCGCTGCCGATCACGATCTCACTGTCGCTTATATTGAAGCGCTATGTGAACAAAACAAATATACCGAAGCTGAAACCCTTATTACTAAAAGCCTGAATGACAAATGGAATAGCAAACTAATCTATCTATATGGCTTATTGGAGTTGGATGACTACAGTAACGCCCTCAAAAATGCTGAGCAGTGGGCCAAAACTCAGACCAATGATGCAAACTTGTATTTAACTTTAGGCCGACTTTGTAAACGCGCACAATTGTGGGGCAAAGCGAAATCGTACTTTGAATCAAGTCTAAGTCGCAAACCCTTACCTGAAGCCTATGCAGAACTTGCCGCTCTACACGAACAGCTAGATGAAGCCGATGACGCGTACCAATGTACAAAAAAAGGCCTAAAACTTGCTGCCAAAGTAATATAAATCTACATCACCTCGATCTCTAGCTATACGATTTCATCAATTTTTTACATTAATCGACTAGATTTACAAACCGATAGCCCGTCTTAGGATTTGGCATCACGTATAGTGAATTTCACTATTTCAACCTGTGCAATGTCTGCTTGAATATTTTTTCAAGCTTACGTATTTTAAGTCACTAACAGCCGCCATATATGTTGAAAAATTGACGCCATAACCATGCTCGGTCGTATATTAGTAATTGCTATTATTTTATTCGTTTTGTGGCTATTGTTATCTGGTCATTTTGAGCCTCTGCTATTATCACTTGGTTTAATTAGCTGTATTTTTGTCGCATGGTTAACAATAAAATTAAATTTACTCAGCCCTGATTCTCATGCACTATGGTTCAATTTAAAACTACCAACGTTTCTACCTTGGTTTTTTCTTGAAATAGTAAAATCAAATTTAGAGGTAAGTTGGCGAATATTGCATCCCAAATTACCTATTAGCCCCACTATAAGTTCGGTGCCTATCACTAAGCACAATAATATTGGAAAAGCAGTTTATGCTAATTGCATAACTTTGACGCCTGGCACCTATAGCTTGGATATAAATCCTGACTTTATTGAAGTGCACTCATTGACAAAAAACTTAGCCGAAGGATTGGATCAAGACAATATGGGCAAAAGAATTTTAGCGCTGCAAAAAAATATTCCCGATATCGATAACTCTAAAAAGCTTTAAGATAGAATGTTTCTTACTACTACCATTGCAATTCTACTGGTCATGCTATTTTTATTAATACGCGCAACACTTGGGCCAACTGTGTTCGATCGAATTCTCGCTATTAATACCTTTGGTACCACAACAGTATTGTTAATTGCATTATTTGGATTCTTAACTAAACGCCCTGATTTTATGGATATAGCCCTGCTATATGCACTGATTAATTTTATTTCGACTATTGCAGTATTAAAGCTGTTTAGATACGGAAGCCTTGGTAAAACCATTGATGATTAAGGATATCTTAACGTGATTATACTGGGTTGGTTATTACTATTGCTAGGCAGTGCCTTTTGTTTGATCGGCACTCTAGGGCTCATGCGTTTACCTGATTTTTTTACTCGTGTTCACGCAGCAGGCATCATAGACAGCTTAGGTGCAATTCTTATTTTGTTAGGACTTATTACCCAGACTCAAGATATTTTAGTCATTATAAAACTATTGCTAATTTTACTTTTTATGATGATAACTGGACCAACCGCCGTACATGCTTTAGCACGCGCTGCTTCATTATCTGAAAAAAAATCAAACATTGATTGAAAATACTTAATCGTAGCTAGAAAAATGGATATAGAAACAACCGTCAACATATGTTTATTAACATTGTTGATATTCACTGCACTCACATTAGTACGTATTCAAAGTTTATTGGCAGTTGTTCTATTAAGTGGTATTTATAGTTTACTGTCTGCAGGCTTGTTCGTAACACTTGATGCAGTCGACGTCGCTTTTACTGAAGCTGCTGTTGGTGCAGGCATAACAACGGTTTTATTACTCGGCGCCGTCGCAATTACAGGCAGGCAACAAACCGTTACGCGACATGGCAAATTATTGCCTCTAGTCGTGATCGGAATTACAGCAAGTGCATTAATCTACGGTACTTTGGATATGCCGCTTTTTGGTAACCCGAATGCACCAATTCATACTCATGTAGCACCTCGTTACTTAACCCAAAGCGCTGATGAGATCGGTATTCCTAATGTCGTGACATCTGTGCTGGCAAGTTATCGCGGTTATGACACTTTAGGCGAAGTTACAGTCGTGTTCACAGCTGCAATAGGCGTGCTGCTGCTGATAGGTAGATCTAAAAACAAATCCTAAATCAATATTATGGATAAAAAGACCAGCTTGATTCTGCGCGAAGTTTGTAATTTCACAATCCCTGCAGTCATGCTTTATGCCTTGTATGTCCAATTTCATGGCGACTATGGGCCAGGCGGTGGTTTTCAAGCAGGTGTGATTTTCGCAGCTGCGGTAATTCTTTATGCCCTAGTTTATGGAAGAGAGAGGGTACAACGAATCTTCCCTACCAATATCGTACGAATATTTGTATCTATTGGCTTACTCCTTTATGCATCCGTAGGTGTCGCTACGATGTTTATGGGTGGTAATTTTCTTGATTACGACGCCCTGTTACATGATCGCCAACATGCGCAACACCTAGGTATCTTTCTAATCGAATTAGGAGTAGGTATCACGGTTGCTGCTGTAATGATTGTTATCTTTTACGCACTCGATGAGTTTACTGACTAACATATGATTGCAGATTTTTATAATTACTGGGTCGTTATCATATTAATGATGATTGGTTTTTATATCGTTATTTCAGACTCAAACTTAATCAAAAAAAATATTGGGCTTACTATTTTTCAAACTTCAGTATTTATTTTGTTCATTTCTATGAGCAAAGTAGATGGTGGAACTGCGCCCATTTTAATAGATGCACCAATCTTATATAGCAACCCTTTGCCACACGTTTTAATTTTGACAGCGATCGTAGTAGGGGTTGCCACTACAGCATTGGGATTGGCACTCATTGCAAGAATACACAGAGCCTATGGCACAATTGACGAGACCATTATTCAAGAACGGGATGAAGATGAAGAAGATACCTAAGGAAGCTCTGATTTATTCTGATATGTCGTTAAAAAAATGTCTCGAAATGCTCATGTATTCACCTATACACTCCGCTTTCTCAACATTTTTTGCCTAATCTCAGTCATTTCATTAATAAATCCGAGCTTCCTTAGTGTTTACTCATCATCTTCCTATACTGCAAGTAATTATCCCTTTAATCCTTGCCCCGGTCTGCGCACTATTCACAAATAAAAAATTAGCGTGGTTACTTGCAACAACTGCAAGCATTATCACTTTTGTTATCGCAATACTTTTAGTTCGTGAAGTATCTGAGCATAGCGTACTTTCTTATGAGCTTGGTGGCTGGGCGCCTCCTTGGGGGATTGAATACCGAATTGATTACTTAAGTGCGTTTATCTTAATTATTGTTTCTGCGACTGCGAGTATTACTATGCTCGCAGCACGAAAAAGTGTAGAACAAGAAATTGCAGCAGAAAAAATTCATTTATTTTATGCAGCCTATTTGCTTTGCCTCACTGGTCTATTAGGTATTATCGCTACCGGAGATGCATTTAATATATTTGTATTTTTAGAAATAAGCTCCTTGTCATCCTATGCATTAATCGCAATGGGAAATGATCGCAAATCTCTAACAGCTTCTTACCAATATCTAATTATGGGGACAATTGGTGCCACTTTTATTTTGATTGGAATTGGCCTGCTATATATGCTTACTGGCACATTAAATATTATCGATTTGCAACAAAAAATACCTGCCTTGATTACGTCGAGAACGCTTCATGCAGCATTTGCATTTTTCACAGTCGGCATCTCTTTAAAACTTGCATTATTCCCTTTGCACTTGTGGCTACCAAATGCTTATGCATTTGCGCCTTCTATGATTACTGTATTTCTTTCTGCTACAGCAACTAAAGTTTCCCTATATGTGTTGTACAGATTTTTCTTTGGGGTATTTTCTGACGAAATCTCTTTTGAATATTTCCATCTAGACAAAATCCTTTTACCACTTTCTGCGGTCGCAATATTCATAGCATCTTTAGTTGCAGTTTTTCAGGATAATATAAAACGTATGCTTGCGTATTCTAGTGTCGCGCAAATTGGTTACATGACATTAGGCATTGGATTAGCGTCTAAAAGTGGAAGTGTTGCCAGTTTAGTCTATCTGTTTAACCATGCCATAATAAAGGGTGGTCTATTTTTGGCCATGGCATGTGTTGTATTTCGAACTCAATCTGTCAAATTAGAAAACTTTAATGGCTTAGGCAAACGCATGCCTTGGACGATGGCTGCAATTGTGTTGTTAGGTCTAGGCCTGATCGGTGTACCATTTACTGCGGGTTTCATTAGTAAATGGTATTTATTAGCAGCTGCCGTTGAACAAGATCAATGGATGGCAGTTATAGTTATCGTTGGTGGCTCTTTGCTTGCGCTTCTATATATATGGAAGATTATTGAAGCAGCATACTTTAAAGCCCCAGCAGGTGAGTTTGGAAATGCCCAGGCAAGCTGCTCAGAGGCTCCTTTACAAATGCTCATTCTGCTTTGGATATTAGTGGCAATGAATTTTTATTTTGGTTTAAGCACTTCTTTTAGTTTCGAGTTTGCTCATAGCGCAATTCGTTTTTTATTTAATTAGCGGATGGCACAAATTTTACAACATTACGAATTTGCAGTTCTGATCCCACTTTTAGGGGGGTTATTGATACTTTTTTTTCACAAATATGAACAACTGAGAGAGGCCAGCTCTATATTTACTGGTTTCATTTTATTTTTATATGTTCTTCTTCTGTTCAGGTCATACACTCCTGATGGAGATTTACACAGCATCTTAAATATTACACCTGGACTTTCTATCACGTTTCATCTTGAACCACTTGGACTTGTATTTGCGTTACTTGCATCCAGTCTCTGGATCGTTACAACAATCTATTCAATAGGTTACATGCGTGGTAATAGCGAAAAAAATCAAACTAAATTTTATGTTTTTTTTACATTCTCCATTGCTTCCACGATGGGAATCGCTTTTGCAGCAAATTTATTTACCTTATTCCTTTTTTATGAAGCCTTAACACTATGCACATATCCTTTGGTGACTCATAAAAAAACAAACGATGCTCAAACAGGTGGACGCACATATTTAGGAATATTACTGGGCACCTCTATTCTATTTTTCTTACCGGCCATTATCATTACTTGGTCAAATGCCAGGACATTGGATTTTATCGAAGGCGGAATTCTAGATGGAAATATAACTGGGCTAAGTAGCGTTCTTCTTTTTACTCTGTTTATGTTTGGCATAGGTAAAGCAGCTTTACTTCCATTTCACCGTTGGTTACCTGCTGCAATGGTCGCGCCGACGCCTGTCAGTGCATTATTGCATGCAGTTGCAGTAGTAAAGGCAGGGGTATTTTCTATATTGAAAATTTCCATCTATATATTTGGTATTGACTTTCTGGCCTCACAACATATTTCTAATTTAATTTTGTGGGTAGCTGTAGCAACTATGCTAATCGCTTCAATTATTGCCCTAACAAAAAATAATTTTAAAGCAAGACTTGCCTACTCTACGATAAGTCAACTATCTTACATTGTTATAGGTGCCAGCTTGGCAAGCCCGATTGCAGCCTTAGGGGGTGCATTACATATGGTGACCCATGCATTTGGCAAAATAACTTTATTCTTTTGTGCTGGAGCAATTTATACCGCGACAAAGTTTACTGAAATTAAACAGTTTGATGGCCTAGGCCGACAAATGCCATTTACCTTTACCGCCTATTTAGTTGCCACTTTAAGTATTATCGGTTTGCCACCTTTAGTCGGCAGTTGGAGTAAATGGTTTTTAATGGAAGGCACCATCAGCACACAAAATTATATTGTCTTGTTTGCATTTGGAGTAAGTACTTTATTGAACTGCGCATATTTATTGCCAGTAGCATTACGTGCCTTTTTTAAATCTAATAATGAACCATCGAGAATAAAAGAGGCACCTCTTGCATGTGTCATACCATTATGTATAACTGCTTTCTGCACACTTTTATTATTCTTTTACTTTCAACCTTTTTATGAATTTCTTTCCCCACTATTTTTGCCATGAAAATTTATAAAGACAAACCATACTGGCTAGATAAACCAAGCAACGTTAATAAAATACTTTACGTATTGTATGCGGTTTGCTTTCTTTTATTGATCGCAGATTTCTTTTATCACAAGCACGTTCATTTTTCTTTTGAAAACTGGCATGGTTTTTTTGCCTGGTTTGGCTTTTTAGCGTATTGCTTTATTATTTTCAGTGCTAAGTTTTTACGCAAAATTATTAAACGTGATGAGCGATACTATGATTAGTATTTTCACTCATCCAGCTTTAATTTTAATTTTCGGAGGATTTCTTTCTTTATTAATTCCGAATAGTTTCAAAAAGATATTCAATCTTACCTTACCACTAGTTGCTTTATTTGCATTACTAAATATTTCTCATGGCGACTATGGGCATTATGAGATTTTTTCTTTTCAGCTTACTTTATTACGACTCGATCACTTAAGCTTTATTTTTGCGCTTATTTTTCATATCGCTTTATTCATAGCCTCTATTTATTCAATACATCAGAAAAATGTTCATGAAACCGCTGCAACATTTATTTACGCAGGAGCCGCAATTGGCGCTGTATTAGCAGGTGACTTACTTAGCGTTTTTATTTATTGGGAAATCACAGCGATTGCATCTGCATTAATTATTTGGACGAATAAAACCCCTCGCTCTTATTCGGTCGGTTTACGTTATTTCATTATTCATGTAACTTCCGGTTTGCTTTTGCTAGTTGGTACAATTTTTCACTATCAAGAAACCGGTTCACTCGCGTTTAATCATCTTGGTATCGATACTTGGGCAGGCAGACTTATTTTCTTTGCATTTGGTATTAAATGCGCCTTTCCACTACTACATAATTGGCTACAAGACGCTTATCCAGAAGCCAGTCCTACAGGGACGGTAACCTTATCGGTATTTACTACAAAGCTAGCGATATATGCCTTAGCACGCGGCTATGCCGGAACCGATGAATTGATCTGGATCGGTGCAACCATGACTGCCTTCCCCATCTTCTTTGCCGTAATCGAAAACGATATGCGTCGAGTGCTTTCATACAGCTTGAATAATCAATTAGGCTTTATGGTGGTTGGTGTCGGTGTTGGTACCGAGATGGCATTAAATGGTACTGCCGCACATGCTTTCGCACATATTTTGTATAAAGCTTTGCTATTTATGAGTATGGGTGCGGTCTTGCACCGAGTAGGAACCATTAAGGCTTCAGAGTTAGGTGGTTTATATAAATCAATGCCATGGACCACAATATTCTGCATAGTTGGATCATTATCGATATGTGCTTTCCCTCTATTCAGCGGCTTTGTTTCCAAATCGATGATCCTCTCTGCTACGGCAGATCAAGGCCATTGGTTAATATGGTTAGTGTTATTGTTTGCTTCTGCAGGAGTATTAGATCACTCAGGAATAAAAATACCTTTCTTTACTTTTTTTGCGCACGATAGTGGTAAACGCTGTGATGAAGCCCCTTTTAACATGTTACTAGCCATGGCCATTACGGCATTTCTTTGTATTGCAATTGGCGTGTATCCAAATGCATTATATAAAATTCTTCCTTTTGCGGTGGATTATGCTCCTTATACAACTACTCATGTTATTACTCAATTACAGTTGCTGTTATTTTCTGCGTTGGCGTTCGCAATTTTATACCGCACAAAAATATATCCGCCTGAAATCCCAGCAACCAACCTAGACTTTGATTGGCTATATCGAAAACCCGGTGCCATCCTTGCAAACTACGTCATGTTGTTTATCGCAGCTGCAGAAAAATGGATCATTGTTACCATCAAGAAATTTTCTTTTATTATCAGTTCACGTTTACATCATCATCACGGTCCACAAGGAATTCTATCCAGAACATGGCCAACCGGTAGTATGGTGATGTGGGTAGCGTTTCTACTTGGGGCCTATCTAATATTTTATTACGTATATGAATAATTAATATATAATTTTTGGGCCGTCTACCTCATTTAAGGAAGCTCTGATTTATTAATGAAATGGCTGAGATTAGGCAAAATGATTTCGAAAAAACGGAGTGTATAGCTACATACATGAGTATTTTGAGAAATCTTTTCAACGCCATAAAATATTTGTAGGGCAGAATAAATCAGTGCTTCGTTAAGTTAGTGGTTTCTACTGTGGAATGCAGTGTAGGTGAGGCATGATGAAGGACCATATGCCAGCCTTTACTGGTCTTACAATACACATTTGTCGCGATAATCTCAGAAGCCAATTTGCCGTTCAATGAAAGTACCTCGATAACATGGTGAATAGCTATATCATCACTGGCAAATACCTTTTTATGTTTAAGATCAAAGCTTAAACCTTGTTCATGCGAGAATATTTGTACCCAGCTATCTCGAATGCTATTTAGGCCTTCCAAGCGCGAACCACCAGGATGAATACAACATATGTCTTTATCTTTAGACCAAACCGACATCATCATTTCAATATCACACTGCTCAAACGCCAGGTAAAATGTATCCTCAGCACTTTTTGAGGAAGAAAAAATTTTCCAGTCCTTCATGTTCCAAATCGATATTTAGATAAATACAAAAATTATATAAACCTATGACATCTGCGCGCATAAAATTATTTAACTATGATGAATTATCAGATCCTGGGAGTAAAGGCCTAATTATTACCATTAATGGTACTGAATTAAGTCTTTTTGCTGTAAAAAAAGATAGGAAAATTTTTATTTATGAGAACTCATGCCCGCATACATTTGGACCATTAGACTGGATGCCAAATAATTTCTTGGACGAGGATCAAAAATACATAATGTGTGCGAATCATGGTGCATTATTTCAAATTGATAACGGCCTATGTATATATGGCCCATGTAAAAAACAAAGCCTTCGCACTTTACCTTTTAAAATCGATGACGGTATTGTATATCTACTAGATTACGCCTAATTCCGAATGCTTAATCGTTTTAATTTCTTATTTCCAATTTGGGCAATATTACTCTCTGTTGTTGCTTACTTAAATCCAGAAATATTTATCCCACTAAAACCAAGCATTATCTATCTTTTAGCTATCGTAATGTTTGGCATGGGGATAACACTTAAACCAAAAGACTTTCTTCAGCTTGCTAAATTGAAAACTATTCTTCTAGTGGGCTTAGCATTACAGTTTCTAATTATGCCGCTGGCTGCTTGGTTAATTAGCCTTGGTTTCAGTCTTACCACCCCTCTACTTACCGGTATGGTTTTAGTGGGTGCCTGTCCTGGCGGTACTGCGTCTAATGTGATTTGTTATTTGGCGCGTGGCAATGTTGCACTTTCGATTGCACTGACTACAGCTTCTACTTTACTCGCCGTGCTTGCAACGCCATTATTTACTTGGCTTTATCTGGGTCAGAGTGTAGATGTTCCTTTACTACGCATGATGTATACCGTACTTCAAGTGATCGTTTTACCAGTAAGCATAGGTGTATTGATTAATTATTTTTTTGGAGAACGCATAGCACCTATTACTCGATTCTTTCCAAGTGTCTCAGTGATTTTTATTTGTATAATTATCGCGATTATTGCCGCAAGCAACCATACCAAGCTACATAGTATTGCAGCTATAGTAGTCGTAGCGGTTATGCTGCATAATTTTGTTGGGCTGCTTATTGGCTACTTGGTAAGCTACTTACTTGGCTATGACAAAACCATACGAAAAACCATTGCTATAGAAGTGGGAATGCAAAATTCAGGCCTAGCTGTAGCCTTAGCGATAGAATATTTCAAGCCACTTGCAGCTTTGCCTGGCGCAGTTTTCTCAATATGGCATAATCTATCAGGAGCCTTGCTTGCAGTAATTTGGTCTAAACAAACAAAGAATAAAACTACTAACGGATTCGAATCATGACATTAAACACTTCCATTTCCTTTTTCAGTGCTTTGATAAGTTGGGCACTAGCCATTTTTTTAGTTACTCAATTATTATCTGGTACGTTTGATACGCGTACTTGTCAAACTACATGTGTAAACGTCTTGTTTTGGATGTCGTTTGCAATTGCCGTGATAGGGCTAGTTTTTAGCATCGGTGGAATATCGATTGGCCAGTCTAGCCGAATAAAAACGATTTCGATACTTGCACTGCTTGGTTTATGCGGAATTTATGCAACGACCATGTTCATCGGCACCTTCGGTATCTAGAAATACTCAAAATCAAACGTATAGTTAATTCTAAATGTCCGCTTACGACTGTGATTTCAACCGAAAGTGGTCTTTCATTTTTTTATTAACTATTGATCAAACTATCTCTTGACTTCCCATTATTTACTTGACGAGCAAGTAGATAAGACTGCTGACAAATGAACATGGATGTTCATTTGAGACATGCTGAGCAGGATGCGAATCATGTCGACAGCGAAGTCGTTCTGTGAAGCGAGTGTACCCGATAGGGCAAGTAAATTCGGGGGTCTTTTCTTTTGGTTCCCTTGTTTAATATTTAAATGGCTTTGGACAAGCAAAGACAAAATCGTCTGGAACGATTTTGAACATTGTCATTTCATGACGATGGCCTGAAGGGCAAAATACAGGGAAGTATTTTGTAAAATGAACAATTAAACTTAATATATTTAATTCAATGAACTGATCGTTCCCTTCTTGCTGATGTAAGAATCAGAAAAACAACCTATATATTAAACTTGCCCAAACTCAATCGACTTCCCTAACCATCTTTGAATCACTGCATCCACTGTTTGTGGATGTTCCACTTGCAACATCTTTGCAGTTTCTTGCACCAGAGGAATCAAGTCTTGATCACGCATGAGGTTGGCAATGCGCAGTTGCAACATGCCAGTTTGCCGAGTACCTAATACTTCACCTGGTCCACGAATTTCAAGATCCACTTGTGCAACTTTAAAGCCATCGTTGGTATTGCGCATAGTATCTATACGAACTTTGGCATTTTCAGTTAAGGGTGGATCGAATAGCAAGACACAGCTGCTTTCTTCACTACCGCGACCTACACGTCCACGCAACTGATGTAATTGTGCAAGTCCCAAGCGCTCAGCATTCTCAATAATCATTAAACTTGCATTGGGTACATCGACACCAACTTCGATGACCGTGGTGGCAATGAGCAAATCAATTTCTCGAGTCACAAACGCCTGCATCACTGCATCTTTTTCCTTGCCTTTCATACGACCATGTACGAGGCCAACTTTTACTCCACGCAATAGTTCTTTAAGTTCTCGATAAACATCTTCTGCGGCCTGACACTGCATCGCCTCTGATTCTTCTACTAAGGTACATACCCAATAGGCTTGTTGACCATTTCGACAAGCATTGGCAACACGCTGTACAACTTCATTGCGTCGCTCTAATGGAATGGCAATGGTATTTATTGGTTTGCGACCTGGCGGTAGCTCATCGATAACTGAATAATCCAAATCTGCATACGCAGTCATGGCCAATGTTCTCGGAATAGGTGTGGCGGTCATAATCAATTGGTGCGGATACATGCCATCTTGTACACCTTTTTCACGCAATGCCAAACGTTGATGAACTCCAAAACGATGCTGCTCATCGATTACCACTAAGGCCAAATTCTTAAATGTCACCCCTTGCTGAAATAAGGCGTGGGTTCCAACAATAGCATTAGCAGTTCCGGTCTTTATCAACTCTTTCATTTCATTACTTTTACTAGCTGTCAACTTACCCGACAACCAAGCAATACTAACCCCCAAAGGTTCTAACCATTTATAGAAATTTCTTAAGTGCTGTTCCGCCAATATTTCGGTAGGTGCCATCATGACCGCTTGATAACCTGCTTCAATTACATGTAAACATGCTGCGATTGCGATCAAAGTTTTACCACTGCCAACATCACCCTGAACTAGACGTAACATTGGGTAATCGTTTTTTAAATCTGAAAATACTATATTGATTACACGTTGTTGTGCATTAGTGAGTTGAAACTCGAGATTGTTTAGTAATTTTGAATAGAGATTACCATTACTCACAATCGCAATCGCCGATTGTTTTTGCATTTGCAACCGTAATTTTGCAAGACTTAACTGTTGTGCCAACAGTTCTTCGAACGCAAGCCTGCGTTGCATAGGATGCTTGCCTAGAGTTAATAATTCAGTATCCGCATCTGGAGGTGGGCGATGCACAAATTGTAAAGCGTCTTCTATAGAAACACGCTGACCATCAATCTCAGGTGGGATCGGTAATAGATCAAGTCCTAGTGTATCTTTAGTTCTTATCCACTGCAGTGCTTGCGAAGTTAAACGTCGCAGACTAAGTTGATGTAAGCCTTCAGTAGTGGGATAGATTGGCGTTAAATGGTCTTCGACTTTAGCAATATAGTCGTTATGTTGAATTTCATACTCAGGATGTACCATTTCCGGCCCTTTTAACCCACGCCTAACTTCACCGAAACAACGCACATTTACACCACGTGAAAAATTTTCTCGTTGTGTATTGTTGAAATAAAAAAAGCGTAACAGTACTCTTCCCGTACCATCATCCACACTTACTAGTAGCATGCGTCTTTTTCTATATACGATCTCGCTATGTTCTACAGTCCCAATCACCACACATTCATCACCTGGACGCAAAGCTGCAATGGCTCGAATCTGGGTTCGATCCTGATAGCGTATGGGTAAGTGAAACAGTAGGTCTTGGATTGTATAGATATGTATACGTGCTAAGCGTTCTGCAACACGAAGACCAACACCTTTAAGCGTGCTTACCGATGGGAAAGTTGTATCGTTCAACAGTTAAAAACCGAGTACTCTATAAATCTAAGTCGAACCATTAACAAAATAGTAGATAACAAGCTTAGACTAAGGTGCAAAACTAACGAAAAGCGGAGTTTACAATCAGTATATGAGCAATTCTTGGAAATTCTAAAACGAAGCATTAACTTGCTATATGCATTTTGAAACGCTTCTACTGAATCTCCATAACGGCATCCATTTCCACACTCACATCTTTTGGTAAAGATGCCACACCGACAGCTGCACGAGCTGGATAGGGTCGTGAGAAATATTCTGCCATTACTTCATTTACTAATGGGAAATGTGTGAGATCGGTTAAAAATATATTTAATTTAACTACTTCACTAAACGAACCACCTGCAGCATCCGCTACGGCCTGTAAATTATCAAACACCTGACGAATTTGTTCTCGCATATCTGTAGCAACCACTTGCATGGTTTTTGGATCCAATGGAATTTGACCGGATAAATATACAGTTGTGCCAACTTTTACGGCTTGTGAGTAAGTACCAATTGCCTCGGGTGCGTTTGCCGTATTAATAATTTCTCGCGTCATTAACTTCTCCTGTTACATTCGTTTTACTTTATATATTTTTGGTATCTTACGGATCGCTCGCATGATTTTGGCTAAATGATCACGATCTTTAGCCGTCAACAAAACTGTAATGGTAGTTGTCGCACCAAATTTATCTTCAAACACAATATTTTCAATATTAGAGCCTTGATCTGAAATGGTAGCTGCAACTACCGCAAGAACACCCCGTTCATTAGCTGTTTTAATGCTAATTTCTGCTACGAATTCACTGCCGGGATCCCGTGCCCAACTAACATGAATCCACTTGTCTCGACTGTGTTTCTCACGCCTAGTGTTTTTACATTTTATATAATGTACTACTAAGCCTTTTCCAGCAGTCATAATTCCAATAATGGAATCGCCAGGTATGGGATGACAACATTTTGCATAACTCACGACCATACCTTCTGTGCCACTGATGGCTAATGGAAGCTTAGTTTCACTTTTGCGTCGTAATTTAATCCAGCGACCACGCAGTGACACCAAGTGTTTCGCAACAAACGGTGCCATACGGTCACCTAAACCAATTTCTTGAAATAATTGTTCTTGTGAGTCAAGTTGTAACTCTTCTAATAAATTAGCAACCTCTCGCTGACTTATATCATTCCAATTTTTGCCGTATGCACTCAGTGCTTGATTAAGTAAGCGTTTACCAAGGTCAGTGGCTTCATCTCTTTGTAAATTCTTTAAGAAACTGCGAATGTTGGAACGAGCCTTAGCCGTAACAATAAAATTAAGCCATGCGGGATTAGGTCGACCACTAGGCGCAGTAATAATTTCCACAGTTTGGCCGTTTGCTAATACAGTACTGAGAGGCTCTAATCTTCGATTAATTTTTGCGGCGACACACTGATTTCCAATATCAGAATGTACAGCATAAGCAAAATCAACTGCTGTTGCATTGATTGGTAATTCCATAATGTCTCCAGCTGGAGTAAAGACATATATTTCGTCACGAAATAGATCAACTCTTACACTTTCCAAAAATTCAAGTGAACTTCCTGATCGATGTTGCATTTCCGAGACGGTTTTAAGCCATTCTCGCGTGCGCACATGTGGGGCAGCCTGCTCATCATTACCAACTTTATACATCCAATGTGCCGCAATTCCAGACTGCGCAACCTGGTCCATTTCCTCAGAGCGAACCTGCACCTCGATTGGAATACCTTTAGGGCCAAAAAGAATAGTGTGCAATGATTGATAAGCATTTTTCTTTGGTATAGCAATATAGTCTTTAAACTTCTCAGGCACAGGTTTGTACAAATTATGAATAACACCTATGACCCGATAACACGTGTCTACATCTTTAACTACGATTCTAAATGCAAATACGTCGAATACCTCGGAAAACTGCAGACGTTTTTCTTTCATTTTTCTGTAGATGCTGTAAATATTCTTCTCGCGACCATAAATCCTACTGACAATATTTGCTTGTTCTAATCGTTCACAAATATTTTTTTCAACCTCTTCTAACAAAACTTTTCGATTTACATTGGTGCGTTTTATCGCTTCACTTAAAACTTCAAAGCGCCTTGGCCACAGAGTTTGAAAAGATAGTTCTTCTAGCTCTACGCGTAAATCATGCATACCTAAACGTAGTGCAATGGGCGCATAAATATCTAAGGTCTCGCGTGCAATTCGTTTACGTTTTGTATTTGACATAACACTCAGGGTACGCATGTTATGTAGACGATCTGCGAGCTTGATGATAATGACGCGCACATCCTTCACCATCGCAAGCATCATCTTACGAAAGTTTTCTGCTTGTGCTTCTAATTTAGACCCAAACTCTAGATGAGTAAGCTTACTTACACCATCGACAAGGTCAGCGACCTCATCTCCAAATTTTCGTGTTATTTGCTCTTTTGCGGTTTCTGTATCTTCGATGACATCATGCAATATTGCAGCGGTAATCGTTTGTGCATCCATATGCATCTCTGCCAATATTTTAGCCACTGCGAGTGGGTGATAAATATAAGGCTCACCTGTAAGTCGAGTTTGACCTTCATGCGCATCAGCACTGAACAAATACGCGCGGTAGACTGTTTTAACTTGTTTAGATGATAGATAAACTTCAAGCAGTGCACATAAGTCACTAATTAAAAAGCGTGATGGCTGCTTGCTAGTAATCGTTGTGCTAGCGGATTCAGCAACACTAGCCATTGCCTTAACGAGGGTACACTAGGACATACCTAGAACCCTTGGTCTCCTTCTTCAGAGGCTTCGGACGGTGATGACGGCGCTATCTCGTCAGTAGATGGAGCATCTTCTTCCTCTGGAGTAACTGTTGGTGTGCTGGCCGCCGCAGTATCGTCATTTGCGCCAGTACCGAATAACGGACTCAGTGGCAAGGATGATGATACTTCCTGCTGGGGTGGCAAGGGTTCCGTTGTTTGTGCTTCAACGCTAGAGGATTCAGTAACCTGAGGCTCTTCTTTTGTCGTTGTTGTTTCTTCCGTTGTTTGGCTGAGCTCACGACTGATCTCGGCGTGCAACGCGGCTGCTAAATCGTCTTCAGCAAATTCTGACTCTTCTTCGACCTGTGGCGCAGCTAGAGAGGCTCGCATCATTTCTTCATTAACGAGGTTTTCGGCAATTTCACGCAGTGCAACTACGGTAGGCTTATCATTTTCCCATTCTACTAGTGGTTCAGTGCCTAATGAGAGCTGTCGTGCACGTTTACTCGCCAACAATACTAGTTTAAAGCGATTTTCTATATTTTCTAGACAGTCCTCTACCGTGATTCGGGCCATTTCTTACTCCTAATTATACTGTTAATAACGAGCTTAGCCGATTGAGTGTAACGAATTTATCCACCTGCTTCTAGCACTATGACAATAAATCCATTGTTAAGGAGTGCAGCTTTTCCTTATTCATTGACTGGTATCTCTCTGAGCCTGATAAAAGTGCGGTTAACTGCTGTAACGCTTTGTCGAAGTCGTCATTAAGAATTACAAAATCAAATTCATCAAAATGGGCCATCTCACTTTGAGCATCGCACATTCTTCTTGCAATAACTTCGTCACTATCCTGTCCTCGATTACGTAAACGGGTCTCTAGTTCAGCTTTGGATGGAGGCAGAATAAATATCGATTTCGTATTCGGCATCTTGGCACGTACTTGTGCTGCACCTTGCCAATCTATCTCAAGGATAACATTGAACCCTTGATCAAGTTGTTTTTGCACAGATGATTTCGATGTGCCATAAAAATTATCAAATACTTTTGCATATTCCAAAAACTCTCCGCGTTCAATCATCACTGTAAAATTTTCAACGCTGATGAAGTAGTAGTCTTTACCGTCGATCTCACCTGGACGCATTGGGCGGGTGGTGTGTGAAATAGACACTCGTACTTGCTGTAATTGTTTGATGAGCGCCTTGACCAAGCTTGTTTTACCCGCACCAGACGGAGCTGAAATGATAAATAATTGACCTTTATTCATATTTATTAATAACAGTATATATCTTTAAAAATCCAATAAGACTATATTCTACCAAATAATAAAAAAGCCCCGCACTGCGGGGCTTTAAGATTTATTAAATATATTTAATATTTATCACATTAACTTTTCGTCAGTGGCACTAATGCAATTTCCACACGTCTATTTAAACTCCGACCAGCTGGATCAGAATTACTTGCAACAGGATAATCTTCTCCATAGCCATATGTCGCTAAACGCAGAGCTTGAATATCGCGGCTTTGAAAATATCTAGACACTGCATCTGCACGACGCTCTGATAATCTTTTATTATAATCACTTGAACCCGTACTATCGGTATGCCCCATGACTTCAACAAGTGTTTTGTCAAACTCATCAATCACTAAGGTTACTGAATCCAAAACTGCAAAAAACTCTCCGTTGATATCAGCGCTATCTACTGCAAAGGTAATATTTCCTGGCATATTGAGAATGATGTTATCACCATCGCGTGTGACACTAACTCCAGTACCTGCCAATTTTTGACGTAACTTTGCTTCTTGCACATCCATATAATAGCCAACGGCGCCACCAGCTAATGCACCAACACCTGCGCCAATTAATGCATGTTTTCGACGTTCACGACTATCATCACCGCTGATTACTCCAACCACAGCACCGGCTGCAGCTCCTGCACCAGCACCAATAGCTGCTTTACTTACTTGTTTTTCACCAGTATAGGGATTGATTGTTGAACAAGCTGTAAAAACTAACAATATAAAACAAGTCCCCATGATTCGTATTTGTTGCAATGTTTTCATTTATACCTCCATATGCAAGGATTCAATCATCCATAAAGACATTATTACTATATGCATTCAGCCTAGTTTGACCAAGGCAATAATATAATTATCTCCCAGTTGATCACTATTTGATGCCGTTTGTACTTCCATACATCGGCATAACCCACCCATATATCAAGTGCCTCTTATTCCTTGTTTCGCATACCTACAAATACAGTCAAAATTATTAAGATTAAATGCAAAACCTCTGTAAACAGTAAAGGAGGTTTAAGCGTAGAAGAGTTTTGCCAACTCTTACAAATGAATAAACATAATAATCATTGGTTTCAAATAGTTAGTTAAACACATGCAGCAATATATACTTAGTGAAGTTCAACAGTGGTTACCTGAAATAGATGCCTGTCAAATTGACCTTGAAAATAGCTCTGTAGAGAAACAACATCATCAAGAGTTAACTCAAATAATCGAAAACCTGCTTAACTGGGCTACTACGATATTAGAAAAAGCTAATCTTCCATCTACCTCTCACGAAGCTAAGGCACTGCTTAATAAATATAGTCATACAAGCGATGAAGGCTGCGCACTACATATTGTAATCGAACTGGATGCACTGCAAGCTTCATTGCGCAACATCGATTCAAATACCGCAGCGATTTCAGGCATGAAACTATTTGAGACAATTTGGAAACGTGCCATTACAACAAAACATCAACCAAAACAAGAAAGCAACACAAAACAAAAGAAAGATAACTTATTATCTACTTCACAAGAAAGTGAAGAAAACCTAAAGCTATATCAAAAAACTATTAATGAATTAAAAACCAAATACCCACATTGTAATGTGAATGCACTGCGTTTGCTTGCGTCTACAAGATTAAATGTCACTAAACAAAAACTCGATGATTTGGGAATTTCACCCGAATAAATAATAGATTATGGACACTGGAACTAATTTATTTAGCGCTTCCCTTGAGACAATTGACTCAAGTAAGCGTACGGATAAATTTCAGCGCTTTTTTTCAGAATTTCAGCGTGAATGTGATGTCATTCTTAGTAATGCACAAGAATGGATAAAAGCCGAATTACCCATTGTGGAAAGTTATATTGAGCTGGCTCCATTAAAAGAGGAGTTAAAATCCAATAAGATCTCTACTAGACGCAAACATCTATTATCTGCTTTAATTTTTGAACAAGTGGCTCGTGATGCAGTACGTAAACACCAGGCTGCGACCGCAGGTTTAATGTCAATACACATGCTTAATCATATTTGGCAAGCAAGGCTCGAAATGAATCAAGTGCAGGTTTCATCTGCGCAAGCTAACATCACTAAACAAGATCTACCACGAGTAAAAACGAAAGAAGAACAAGAACATGATTTAAAAAGAGAACAAATCCTGTCTTCTTTAATAAAGAAAGGCGAAAAATTATTAAGCGAATCGCAAATTCAAAAACAACAACAAAATAATACTTCAATTAAACCTATTCCTAAAAAACAAGCTAAACCAAAGCAACAAGCTACCTCAAAAAAGAAAAATGTATTCACTAAAAGTCAGAAGGATTTATGGGCTGAGGCCGCTGAAAAAGAAAAATTGAGCAGATTAAAATCACAAAACGACAAAAATGGTACTAACAAAAAAAGGAAGCAAAAAACCGGTGGTGTACTTTCTAAAGTGCGCACAAAGTTTCCTTTAAAAAGAAAATCAAAAAACAACGATGACCCTTCACAAACTGGCATACAGGCTAATACAAATATTTCGCCGAAAAAACCAGAAGATAGTCTTTTAGACGACCCCAATGCTTCTGCAATTATGGTAAGTTCAGGTATATACAAAGACATTGACGATTCATTAATTCAAGCACGTCCTCGCTTTTCCGATAATGTGGATGAATCTGGAATTACGGTGCGCAAGGTATTAAAAAAACGCGAACATGAAACACATGAACCAGGTAGTAACACGATCATTATGAAGCTAGCATCGAGCGCAGGTCGAGGTGACACCGCAAAAATGTCTGTACCTGAGCAATGTCAACAAGCTGTAAATGATATCTCCGCACAATTTCCAGGTTATGATCTTGTGGCAATTCGTAATATGGCCGCAGAAAAAGTTGGTGTTTCCCCTCAATATATTGAGAATCTTAATATCCTTCCGGAAAAAACTTAACCATTCAAGCCTTGATTTACGTACTAGTAGAATATTGAAATACGTTATCCCAAATATAATCCACAATTTTCTTTGCGGACTCAATATTACATGCTTGATAACTACCATCAGTTAGCTTTTTAACAATCGACTGCATTTCTTCTTGCGTTCCTATTGGAGCTTGGAGAGCTACTAAGCGGTCAAGTACAGGATCTAAATTAATTGAAGATTTTAAAGAAAATTGAGATTCTATCCATGCGGTAGATTTAGTATCAATTTCTTGTTTAGTAAGTGGGCCATCTTCATTTAATAATAGATGATAGACAAGCAACATTTCTTTACATTGTTCCTCTTCAGCTGAATCTACTATCGCATTCAATACTCCCTGACATATATCTAAGCTCTTAAAAAAAAGCACATCTGTTACTTTTTTCAAAAATTCTAAGCGCTTACTTTTATATTTAATATATTGCCTTGCAACAAATCCCCCTATAGCAACAAATGCAGAAAGTACTGCAACTAGTAAAGGGTATACTGCTTTTGAATCACTTATATCTACATCAAATTTACCACCTAGATCCCAGCCAAATACAACTAACGCAATTGCACCAACTAACAGTCCCAAGGCTGGTAATATTTTTATTAACATAGGAATCGCAGCACCCAAGGCTGGCACAACCAGCATAAGTTTGTCGCGCAAATTCATGCTGATCTTTACATTGGGAAACAAAAGTTCCAAATCATAATGTGGAATATTTTTATACAGATAAAGATAGATCTTACCGGGCGCAAAATCTAGTTCATCTTTACGTTTTTCTTTGCTGTCAAAAAATTCCTTCTCTTTAATTTGCAATAACACAGCTACTTGATCATAGTTTGCAAACTTTATTTTTCTATTTCTCAGAAATCGCTTGATAGACACTTCTTTTGTGCTACTGCCGCGGTAGAACAGCATAATACGTTCGTACTCATTTAAGTCGACGCTAGTATTAACAGGTATTAACGACGACTGATGTAATGCTTCTTCTATATTTTTTTGGAATAGCTCTCGATAATTGGCATTTTTTAATATGCCTTCAAAAGTATCGGCTAATATTTGTGCCTGTTGAGTTTTTTCTTCTGGTTTTAATTTTGGAAATATCGGCGTATCTTGATTCGGATTGAAATAGGCATAAGCTTGCTTCATCAATTCTAAATTTTTTAGTGCCTTAAAATGTACATAGGCGTTTAGTATTTCTGCAAATGAACGGAATTGATTTATTTGACCTTCATTGAATGCTGATGATTTACAGCATTTATTGATTAATACATGTCTACTACATGGAATGAAATGCATCACGATTACCCAGGCATTCTTATGATGCTCTACATACAAAAACGCCCAGATAAAAAATATCCAGGCGTTGTTCTCTTCACATTGAAGTGATAATCAAACTTACATATTTCTATCTTTTAATAAATCGATAAAGAATAAGTAACAATAGTGCACCTAATACAGCAATCACTAAACTTATTATATTGAATCCTGTAACGGTACCAAAACCTAAAAGAGTACTAATATACCCTCCAACAAAGGCACCCGCGATACCCAGCAATATGGTAACAATAATGCCGCCCGGATCTTTGCCCGGCATGATTAATTTTGCAATTGCACCAACAATGCCTCCAAGAACAATCCACACTAAAAATCCCATAATACCTCCTGTTATTTTACTGTTATATGACTAAGCCACCTGTAAATCTTTTTATTCTTTACTCATCTCTTCTACTTTATCTTTTACCTGCTCGACAACTTCTTCGGCTTTTTCCATCATAGTAGAGCCTTCTTCTGCTGTTGTTTCTTCTTCTATCGGAGGTAACGAATCCCAATCTGGAAGGTCTTCTACTTCGGGTCCTTTCATACCACCGTCAGTCACCTCTTTGGTTGCATCAGCAGCATCACTCGCCATTTCTTTAGTTGCATCAGCCGCATCACTTGCCATTTCTTTGGTCGCTTCAGCAGCATCTTCAGCCATTTCACCAGCCTTTTGCACGGCATCGTCAGCCATCTCACCCGCTTTTTCCGCTGCATCTTTGGCTTCTTCTTTACTACAACCAAATACGAACGCCGAGACGAGTAATAGTATTATTAGTTTACGCATTTCGAACTCTCTTCTCTGTGTCTTATTTTTTATATATTAATATGTGACCTTAGGCGGCAAATCTTTGGCTTGTTCAATCCAATCAGTAACGGTTTTAAGTGCAGGCAATTGTCTGACTAATTTTTTTTCAGCATTAACTGCTTCCATTGCAGTAGTTAAATTTTCAGCATTGCGATTACGTAATTCTTTTACTGTATCCACACCAGATGCTTCCAGTAATTCCGCATATTCACCGGCTACGCCCTTAATTCGAAACAAGTCACACATATTGACCCATTTAAGAATTTGACCCTCACTACAGCCCGATTTTTCTGCGCATTCCTTACGCCCTGCAGGCGTGCAACCTGCCTCTAGCAAACCATCTGTGTCAGTTATGCCGGCCTTGGCCAACATTTCAGCGTATTTTGGCCCAATCCCTTCGACTTCTTCTATTTTATTATTTGCCATTATGCTCTCCTGGATAAATCAGGCAATTGTTATGAATTTATTATTGTTTCTGTACTTAAGTAGGATATAGATCCTCGCATGATGTGCAGTAACAGTAAATAATTATATCAAGCAGTTAAGGGTTTGGAATTGTAAATTAAAGTTAACACTTGCGGAAGCAAGCAAGACGTTGATTTATAAAGACTTATTTATCTTTATTCATTATCCACGTCTAGTACTTCACCTTTTACTTGGTCGAAACTGGTATGACGGATGTCTTTGCCGGCAACGGTATAAATGACATATTCGCAAATATTTTTTGCGTGATCCCCGATTCGCTCTAATGAACGTGCACACCACATTACTCGCAGTGAGCGCTTAATGGCACGCGGATCTTCCATCATATGGGTAATAAGTTGACGTGTGAGCGAATCATATTCATCATTAATTTCACGATCACCTTGCGCAATCATTAAAGCACTTTCAGAGTCCATGCGTGCAAACGCATCCAGACAATCATGCAACATCTGGCGAACCTTTTCGCCCAAATGCTTTAATTCTGAAAAATAAGTTGGCGTGCGTTCTGCGGAAGCAAGTTTTACCGCATGGCGACCAATCTTTTCTGCCTCATCGCCAATTCTTTCTAAGTCTGTAATTGTTTTAATAATTGTTACTACTAATCTGAGATCGCTTGCAGTTGGCTGTCGTCGTGCAATGATTTGCGTACATTCTTCATCAATCGCAACTTCCATGGAATTAATTTTGTAATCGCTAGTCGCAACGTCCTCAGCTAGGCTACTATCAGAACGAGTTAACGCCACAAGTGCATTATCGACTTGCTTTTCCACCAGGCCGCCCATGTTCAGCACCTTGCTACGTAAAGATTCCAGATCTTCATCAAATTGATGTGAGATATGTTGCCCGATGTCTTGATATACCATTTATGCTGCCTCTAACTAGTTATAGTGCTAGAAAGTTATCCGTAACGACCTGTGATGTAATCTTCTGTTTGCTTTTCAGATGGATTAGTAAATAACTGATCCGTTGCACCAAATTCAATAAGCTCACCTAGATATAAAAATGCTGTGTAATCAGATACACGAGCTGCTTGTTGCATATTATGTGTAACAATCACAACTGTGTAGTTCTCTTTCAATTGAATAATGAGTTCTTCAATTTTTAATGTAGAAATGGGATCTAGTGCTGAAGCCGGCTCATCCAATAAAATTACTTCGGGTTGAATCGCAATAGCACGTGCGATTACTAAACGTTGTTGCTGCCCACCAGATAACCCCAAGGCATTATCTTGTAAGCGGTCTTTTACTTCATCCCAAAGTGCCGCACCTTTTAGCGCCCATTCTACACGCTCATCCAACACTCGTTTCTTATTTAAGCCTTGTAAGCGCAAACCATACGCAACGTTTTCATATACGGTTTTAGGGAAAGGATTAGGCTTTTGAAAAACCATACCAACTTTGCGTCTTAGCTCAGCAACATTCACAGACTTTTTATTAATATCTTCACCATGTAAAAACATATAGCCTTCTAGCCTCACTATATCAATCAAATCATTCATACGGTTCATACATCGCAATAATGTAGACTTGCCACAGCCACTTGGACCAATAAATGCGGTTACACGCTTCTCTGGTATAATTAGATTGATATTCTTTAGCGCCTGGTTAGAACCATAAAACAGTCCAAACTCCCTGCACTCAAAACATGCAGTTTCATTTTCGATATTTTGACTCTCTCGATTGAGCAACACATCTTGTGAAATTGTCGGTGCAACCATAGTCATTTTTTCCTTATCTCCCACAGAGCCTTACATAATTAATATACATTCGCAATCTCAAACTATTGAATTACATACATGGGGTTCTGATTTAGTAATGTAACAACTGAGACGTGGCAAAAATATCGAGATGAGTAATGTATATGTTTTTCTACATGAGCAAAATCGAGGTCATTTTTTTACAACGTATCAGAATAAATCAGAACCTCCCTAGTTTTGTTCTAAGTCTTTATATTTCTCCCTTAAATGATTTCTTGTGTAGATTGCAGCCAGATTTAAAATAACGATTACAATTACTAATATAAGTGCTGTTGCATATACCAGTGGACGGGCCGCCTCTACATTAGGACTTTGAAAGCCCACATCATATATATGAAACCCTAAATGCATAAATTTACGTTCTAAATGGATAAATGGTGCATTACCATCCAGTGGCAAAGAAGGTGCAAGTTTAACCACACCAACCAACATCAATGGCGCAACTTCACCAGCGGCACGTGCTATAGCAAGAATTAACCCGGTCATAATTGCCGGACTAGTCATCGGTAATATAGTTCGCCATAGAGTTTCGGCCTTAGTCGCACCTAACGCCAGTGAGCCTTCACGTATTGAACGCGGGATTCGTGACAAACCTTCTTCAGTAGCAACAATCACCACCGGCACTGTAAGTAAGGCCAATGTTAATGACGCCCAAAGCAACCCTCCAGAACCAAAGGTAGGTGCCGGCAACGCCTCAGAATAAAATAATTCATCAATGGTGCCACCGACGACATATACAAAAAAACCAAGGCCAAATACTCCATATACAATGGAGGGTACGCCAGCAAGATTATTTACCGATATTCTAACAAGTTGTGTAAAGAAACCTTGCTTAGCATATTCTCGCAGGTAAATCGCAGCAATGACACCAAATGGCATTACTACAACAGACATCAGCATAACAGTTAGTACAGTTCCAAATATTGCTGGGAAAATTCCACCTTCAGTATTTGCTTCTCTCGGATCATCTGTAATAAAACTCCAAAAGGTCTTAATATAAAAAATTACTTTTTCTCCCAAACTCATTGCATTAGGTCGATAGGCTTTAACCACATCAGCAAGTTTGATTTGAACATCTCTGCCGTCCATGATTTTAGCTGTGATACTGTCTGTTGATATTTCTTTATAAAGAGTATTTAACTCACTCTTCAACTCTTCATAATTCGCGTTAAGTTCTGTGCGTCTATCTTCTATTTCTTGAAATCTTTCATTTTCAGTAACTCTATCTAATTCCAGTCTACGTTTTTTTAAACGTAATTTTTCAATATGGTAATTAATACGACCAATTTCTATTTTCTCTATATGTTCTATTCGCTCTCTTAAATCAGCAACTCTCTCAAGCCGTGTGTCTAATTCTCGCCACATAGCGGATTCATCTAAACTTAGGACTTCATTATTGCTTTTAATCTGTTGTAAGAACCCATAAAAGTTCCCCCATTGAGTTCGCTCGAGCACTAACACATCTTTAGGTTTATTTACCTTCAATTCATTCGGCGCAACGGTTAACATAAAATCGACACCAAGTGTGTCTCGATTGCCTACTTTAATAAGGCTCCGTTCGATAATGTCGTCGTCAGTTTTTATTTCAATCCCAGATTCAATAATTCTTTGTTTAAACACTTCCTCAGTTTCTACTCGCTCACCAATAATTCGGACTGTTTCATCATTATCAAGATACTCAATTTCATAAACGGTTTTGGGCCAAAAATGGCCTAAGCCACGAACAGCAATCAGTGCTAACAACCCTGCCACCATGATAATGCTTATCGTTACCGCCCCCGCATTTAACCAAATCCACGGTGTGCCTGATTTATAAAACGGATCTTTATGAATTTTTTTGTGAGTTGACATTGTTTTTTCGTAAAATTTAAAGCGAGCTATATTTTTCTCGCAGTCTTTGTCTAACGACTTCTGCAATAGTGTTAAAGAAAAAAGTAAAAATAAACAAAACAAGTGATGCTAGAAACAATACTCTAAAGTGTGTGCTATTGACTTCAGATTCTGGCAGCTCAACGGCAACATTTGCAGACAATGTGCGCATGCCTTCAAAAATACTGAAATCCATCACTGGTGTATTACCAGTAGCCATTAACACAATCATGGTTTCACCCACTGCACGGCCAAGTCCAATCATAGTGGCAGAAAATATACCTGGACTTGCTGACGGTAATACGACACGCACTAAGGTTTGCCAAGGGGTCGCACCAAGCGCTAAAGATCCTGAAGTTAAGTGTTTAGGCACACTAAAAACCGCATCTTCGGAAATAGAAAATATGATAGGTATTACTGCAAATCCCATCGTCAAACCGATAATTAAGGCATTGCGTTGGTCATAACCAATACCCATGGTATCGGTTAACCAAAGTCGCACGTTGCCATCAAAAAATACTTGCTCCAACCAAGGGCTAAGCGCCAAACTCAGCCAAGTGAAAAATAGTACAACTGGTAACAATAAAGCAGCTTGCCAACCATCTGAAATTTTATGGGTTATGGTTTCTGGTAATTGCCACCATAGATAACTTGCTGCAAACACACCCAGAGGCACTAACAACAAAGTTGTAAACACACCAGGAAGATTTAATTCAACGTAAGGCGCTAGCCACAAACCTGCTAAAAATCCCAATATTACAGTGGGTAACGCAGCCATGATTTCAATAGAAGGTTTTACGACATTGCGCATTTTTGGGGCCATAAAATATGCTGTAAAAATAGCGCCACATATTGCTAAAGGCATGGCAAATAACATGGCATAAAATGCAGCCTTAAAAGTGCCAAAAGTTAAGGGTGTTAGACTAAACTTTGGTTCAAAGTCACTGGAGGCCGATGAAGATTGCCAAACGTAGTCGGGTTCCGGATAACTTTCATACCAAACCTTACCCCATATTGAACTCATTGAAGCTTCAGGATGTTCGCTATCAAGCTTCCAAATGTGTAGTTGCCCGGTTACATCTTCTACAATTAGCTTGTCACTTCTTGGCGCAATCCCTAATCGCGTAAGAGAGTTGTCTGAAATATTTTCCGTTATTAAATGTCGTGAGGCCGTGGTATGAAAGATGGATATGTTTCCATCTTCATCCGTTGTAAGAAAGCCCTTACGCAACAGTTCACTCGTAATATTAGAAATTTTAGAAGTACCACTTTTAAAATTCCTAATTGCAGTTAAATGACGCGCACCGTCCTCACTGCGTACTAAAAACAATTGATGAACGTTACCATGATCGTCTGCTAACAATGATGATATGCCGCCAATTAAAAATTCAAAAGAGGTTGGGCGGTTGCCATCATCTAGTACTGAAACATCTTCTATGTGAACAGGTTCATCTTTAGTACGTATGTCATAAAATGATATGGCACCTTGTTCATTGAGTATGTATAACCACTCACGCTCTGGGGAAAGTAATGCCTTAAGTGGTTTATCGGTATATGGCAATATTACTTGGCTAGTCAGTTCTAAAGAAATATCATCTTCATCTAAAAATGAAGTTTCATTTTCAAAGTTAATTAACCTAGCACCACTTCCAGTGTATACAAAAAATGTTAAACCATCTTCATTATCACTGATGGCTAAGCTATGTAGTTCTTGTTCACCAATTTCTAGGTTCAGTGGTTCATCACCGTATGGATAGGTAATGCTGGGAATGATAGTTCGCCCGTCATTGCCATATTTCAATGCATATTCATGTCTAAAAATTAATACTCGTCCAGTATTGAGCCCTAATCCAATAATATTTTTTTCAGGATCTATATTTGCCCAGCTGGTTACTTGTACATCACTGTCTGCCAGCAGACTATTACTTTCGATTATTTGCCCAGTATCAATATAAAAGAATTGCGCCACACCTTTATTATCGAGGCGCATTGCAATTTCTGCTTGTTCCTCTATCGAATAGTGTAATGTTTCATCTGAACTAGCATTGCTTAGGGTATAGCTGGCAATTTCGTGCAGACTTGCTCCCTTGAACAAAGGAAAAACTACTGCGAACAAAAATAAAAAAATAAGAATTATAGAAGCGATGACGGCAATACCACCGGCCCCTACTAAATAACGAGCAAGAAAATCTTTTATAGAACGTCTGCGCCAAAGCGCGTGATCAAATACTAGCGGTTTTGGAACGATCAACTTAGAAGAGCCTGATTCTACCGACATGTTTTATAAATTATAAAGTTAACTATTTATGAAAAAAAGGCTCTGGTTTTACAGAGCCTTTGTAATCAAGCAAACCTAACTATGGCCAGCAGACCCAACCTATATATAGGTTTTTGTTGTTATTTGCTGCTTACTTTGCAGCACTAACTTGCATTGTACTTTTCTCAAGCTCAACTGAAGCTAAAGCTTTATCTGCCACCTTTGAAGGCAACGGAATATATCCATCTTTAACTACTACCTTTTGTCCCTGAGTAGATAACACCATTTTGATGAATTCACTCTCTAGTGGCGATAAAGGTTTACCAGGTGCCTTGTTGACATAAACATATAAAAACCGCGCAAGTGGGTATTTACCAGAAATTGCATTTTCAGATGTTGCAGCAATTTTCTCTCCATCAGCTTTTTTGGATAGAGGTACTGCCTTTACACCTGAGGTTTTATAACCAATACCAGAATAACCAATGCCATTCAGTGATGAAGATACAGACTGCACAACCGATGCAGATCCAGGTTGTTCATTCACGGTTGATTTGAAGTCGCCCTTACATAGTGCTTTTTTCTTGAAGTACCCGTACGTCCCGGATACAGAATTACGACCAAACAACTGAATATCACGTCTTACCCAATTTCCTTCTAGGCCGAGATCACCCCATGTGTCGAAGTCGTTATCTCCACCACATTTGCGTGTGTTGGAAAATATTGCATCAACTTCTGCAATAGATAGACCAGTTATAGGGTTGTCTTTATGTACATAGACGGCCAATGCATCAATCGCAACAGGAATTGCGGTAGGTTTATAGCCAAATTTTTTCTCGAATGCAGCAAGCTCTTTATCTTTCATCTTGCGGCTCATCGGTCCTAGATTTGAGGTGCCTTCGGTAAGTGCAGGCGGTGCAGTAGAAGAACCCGCTGCTTGAATTTGAATATTAATATTTGGATAAAAACGTTTGTACTCTTCCGCCCAAAGTGTCATTAAATTTGCCAAGGTGTCCGAACCCACACTGGACAAGTTTCCGGAAACACCGCTGGTAGCCGTGTACTCACCCAGCTCCGCATCCACCTTTATATCTGCTGTAGCAAAGGTAGTAATGCTCAGTAATACTGTAGCAAATAGGAATTTAAATCTTCGAATCGAATTTTGCATAAACCACTCCTCGTGATTGATTACTCATTGTTTCCACATAAAATTTAAAATCCAAGTATTACAAGCATATGGGTGAAATATTACAGTTTTATGAATCTATAACCTATTGATTTATATTGGTTTTCCCATTAAAAACCAACCGCTTATTAGGAAAGCTACAACTAAACTTAGTACCTTGCCCCAATTTGCTGGTGATAGTTAATTGCCCTTCGTGGCGTTCAATTATATGTTTTACGATTGACAGACCGAGACCGGTTCCACCTTTCTCACGTGAACGTCCTGCATCCACACGATAAAATCTCTCCGTCAACCTATCGATGTGTTCTGGTGCTATACCTTCACCATTATCTTCAACTATAAACTCTGCAGACTCATCATCGGTAAGTCTCCAAATAGTATTAATAACTGTACCTGCACTAGTATGCTTAATGGCGTTACTTATCAAATTAGATATTACACTGTGAATTTCTTGCAAATCACCTTTAAGCATGACATCAGTCTCTATCTGCAGTTTTATTTCGTGATTTGTAAACCACATAGAGAGCTTTGAATCCTCCACTACATCTGTGATTAGTGATGTCACAGGAATCGCATCAGTGTCTTTTGCAACTGCTGTTGTAGATTCAATACGCGATAATGTAAGTAAATCTTCAACTAATTGCTTCATGCGCTTGGCTTGTGACTCTGCAGACTGCACTGCAGTTTTACATTCATCAGGAAGTTCTTGGTGTTCGGACAAAGTCTCCAAATAACCAAGAATCACCGTTAAAGGAGTACGCAGCTCATGTGATGCGTTTGAAATAAAACTACGGCGCATTTCATAAATCCGTGCTGATTGCGACATGTCCTGTGCAATCAATACCAATCTATCTTCACCAAACGAAAATATTCTAATACTTAATTCCGGTTCATTTGCAGCAAGTCCGCGAATTTCTAAAGGTTGGTCAAATTTTCCTGCAAAGAAAAAATCTGTAAAAGCTGGATCACGAATCAGTTGGGTAATTCTGTGACTGACATCAGTGACAGGATTAATTTGTAACAACTCACTGGCAGCATGATTTGAAGAAAGTATTTCTCCTGAAGCTGCCATCACTATTACTGCATCTGGCAATGCAGTAATCATTTCATTAAATTGACTAACTAAATTTTCTAGTTCGTTTTGCTTAGCTTGATTATTTTTTTGCAAATCAACAATACTAGATACATGCTGATCAGCAATACCTAAATATTCTGGCGCATCATCAACTACTGCACCACCATCTAACCATTTTTTTAATGTAACAAGTTGTCTAGCAGTCCATAGACCATAGATAATAAGGCCAAAAATAAAGAAGAAAGGTAAGTACCCAGATATTAGGCCAAGTAAAACACATGGGACAAATACTATTAAGACTCGATTGAGTTCTGATAACCATGCAGTAGGTGACATTTAGGGTATTTCTAAAAATAGTACTATTTTGTGAGAACAAGGATGCACCGCGTGCAGAACTAGAGTGTATATATAATACATGAGAATTCGGATATGTGGCAGACGTCACTGTCGCAAAAAAGGAGATTTTTAGAAGTGCCCGTTATGTTTTTGCTGAGAATCGATAACCATATCCACGTACAGTTTGAATCATTTGATCACAATCGAGTGGCTTGAGTAACTTTCTTAACCTAACGATATGCACATCGACAGTACGCTCTTCAACGTACATATTCCGGCCCCAAACATAATCTAACAACTGATTACGTGTATAGACTCGGTCCGGGTGGGTCATAAAGAACTCAAGTAGTCGAAATTCTGTTGGTCCCATGTTAATAGATTGGCCATCCACGTAGGCTCTGTGCGCATCCAGATCTAATAATATTGGTCCGATATTGACTTCATTTTCGATCGAACCTGTACCCCTACGTAAAACGGCACGGATACGTGCAGAGAGTTCTTTAACTGAAAACGGTTTGGTAATGTAGTCGTCCGCTCCAGAATCAAGGCCATCAATTTTGTCACGTTCTTCAACTCGAGCAGTTAGCATAATCACAGGTATTTCTTGTAGGAGCTCTTTACGTTTCCATCTTCGAATCAACTCCAAACCACTGACATCCGGCAACATCCAATCCAATAAAATCAAGTCCGGTAAACGATTTGCGATTTGCAATTCTGCCGAATTGCCATCTTCTGCCTCATCTATAACATAACCTTCCTGGCCCAGGGCAAATGAAACCATCTCACGAATAGACTGTTCATCTTCGACTAACAAGATTCGTTTAGTACTCATAACTTGAGCTCGCAACTGCCATGATTCATCTGATATAAATTGATTTTGTATAATTGTAAACCCATAGAATAAAGAATCTGCATTATTTTCGACTTTTATTACAAAACGATTACATAATATTTAATTAACCAATTTGATACAGACTTGAATATCAGGTTCTAGCAGCCAAAAAGTACGCATCATTCCAATTGCTCGTTTCATGAAACGACAATTTGTAATGAAAATGTAATATTCCATCCTTATTCTCTTAATGCATAACTAGCAAGATCCATACAAAATGGAATACAAATATTTTGAAATTTAGCAATTGAAAATAGGGAGACTTCTCTAGTGAAACACAATTTAATATTTATTAACTTAGTTAGCTTATCCTTATCTCTCCTGGTTACCTCAACAGTATTTGCAGGAGCAGTAACTTCTGATGAAGAAATCACAATCAGCACAACTGGTGGTGGCATTAAGATCAAATCAGATAATGGCAATACTTTCCAATTTAGTGGATTTATTCAATATGACTTTGACAATTACGATGGTCTTTATAATGCTGGTACAGCAAGTGCAAATGACATTGGAGATTCAGCCAATGAATCCGAGTGGCGTAGAACACGCATTAAGGCCAAAGGGACACGTGGAAAAAACTGGGCTTATGATTTTACCATCGATATAGACGATGACGCTGAAGAAGCTTCGGTTGATAGCGCATCCATTCGCTACAAAGGATTTAACAACTTAGAGCTAATACTCGGACGATTGAAAGCACCTTTTAGCTTGGAGGAGCTTACTAGCGACAAATGGGTATCCACGATTGAACGTGCAGCAATTTATGAAGTAGGCAACTTTCTAAGCGGTAAACCAGATTTTCAAGCAGCTGTTCATGGGCATTGGAATAACTTTACCGGACAAATTCACTTTGTTGATGAAGGCGAAGAAGATGACGATTCAAGTGATGCATTTAGTATAGCGGCACGAATCGCTAACCGTTTTCTGTTAGGAGGTCAGGAAACAAAAACTCATTTTGCGCATTTGGGTGCGGCTTACGCCAGCCGTGATTTCGGCAACCAAGGCAGCTCCATGGATTTTCGTAGTCGACTCGCCATACACACATTAGGTGATCGACCCACTGCAGGGAATGATGTGGTAGTAGAAGATGGGGATCAATTTGGTTTAGAGGGTGCTTATGTAAATGGTCCATTCTCATTACAGGGTGAATATTTAACAGCCGATTTTGATGGTGAGGCTGCTGGCCCTGATGTCGATGCAGATGGTTTTTACGTTTTAGCAACTTATACCCTAACGGGTGAGTCACGTGGTTACAAGTTTAGCACTAATAAATTTGATAAGATCAAACCACATAATAATTTAGGCACATGGGAAGTTATTGCAAAGTATGAAGATGGAGAAGTCGATATTGATAACAACCCATTAGGTGATGCTGAATACGATATCACAACGCTGGGTTTAAATTGGTATCCAAACACTAACCTGCGTTTCTCACTTAACTATTTAATGACTGATACTGATAACTTCCAGTTTGGAGGAAGTGGCGGCGGATTAGGAAATCCTACACTTGAATCTTTAGGTGAAGATGATGGAGATGCAATTTCCTTCCGTGCTCAATATGCATTTTAGATAGAAATATTTAAAATATATTAAAAAGCCGCTTATTCAAGCAGCTTTTTTGTATCAGCATTATTATTGGGGTTCTACCCGGAAGACTTGTTCTAATAATTTTTGATTTTTATAAAAAACATAAAAACGATATTCGCCAGATACGAGCTCATATTGCTGTGCAAACTCAAATGCCATCGTATGCCGATAGTCTAGTTGTGATGCCTCTTGCAAAATCTCTATTTTATCAATGTATTCACCTGTTTTAGGATTAATCATAGTCGGCACAAGATAAATTAAATGTAACGTAGGTTCGCCAATAAACCCAGCACGTGATAACCAATAACGAACACCAAATTTTGTGCCTAATTTTGCATGTACAATAGTTGTCTTCTCTAATTCACCATCGCTTGATATCGTGCGATCTCCTTCTTCATAATTTTCGGCACCGCGCGAAAAAATTCCATATTCAAAATCATAAATAACTCGTTTTTCATTTGCATAAACGTGTTGACAAAATAGAAGTAATAACAACAAATTTATTAATATTTTCATTTTTGTATTTCTCTTACAGTTACCACATGAATTAACATGTTACAATTTACATTTACTAATATTTTATTACAAAAACATTACACAATTATTAAATACTGACAATGGGGAATACACAAACAAAAGGCTTCAAACGTATTTATAATGCATTTTTCTACTCCATGGCAGGACTTGTTTCTGCTTGGAGAAATGAAGCTGCTTTTAGACAAGAAGTTATTTTATCTATAATTTTATTTCCGACAGCGTTTTGGTTAGGGGAAAATGCACTGCAAATTGGCATATTGATAATTCCCATATTCATCGTGTTAATTACAGAATTATTAAATTCTAGTGTAGAAGCAGCCATTGATCGCATTAGTGATGAAAGACATGAACTTTCAAAACTGGCCAAAGATATTGGATCGGCTGCAGTTTTTGTTAGCTTAGTTACCCTAACATTAATTTGGGGTTTAGTGCTTTATGAAAGGTTCTTTTTGTAATAAGCATCCTTCCGGTACCTTTGAATTATACAAACAAGATCATCTTGCACAGGCAGCTGGATATACCTGGGAAAAGGCATCAACGATGTTTTTTAATAATCTCACCCCCATTTCCAAGAGATAAACAAGTATTAAAACAATGACATACCATCAATTTACCAAATAATTATAACCACCTAGCTAGAATTCACTGGCATGGGCTTAAGTTTGGAATATAATAATTTCTACTCATAACCAACTATAAAAATTAGAAACCTGGCATGGATGAACGTAATTTCGGTCTAGCTGAATACTATATCAATCGTGAACTCAGCTTACTAAAATTCAATGATCGCGTATTACAACAGGCACGTGATAAATCTACCCCTTTACTAGAACGCCTTAAGTTTCTATGCATTTCATGTACAAATCTAGATGAATTTTTTGAAATCCGTGTAGGTGGAGTAAAACAACATATTGACCTTAACATTGGGCATGTTTCAGCTGATCAAATTACACCAAAGAATTTACTTAAACAAATTCATAAAGAAGCCTCTGAACTTGTTACTGAACAGTACCGTGTATTTAATGAAGAGCTTCAACCTGAATTAAAACAACAAAATATTCGTTTTATTCCACGTGAACATTGGACACTAGAACAAAGTAACTGGTTAAGACAATATTTTCTCAACCAAGTAGAACCCGTTTTAAGTCCACTGGGGTTAGATCCTGCTCATCCTTTTCCGCGTATTATCAACAAGGCACTCAACTTTATCGTACAACTTGAAGGCTCAGATGCATTTGGCCGACATGGCGAATATGCGGTGGTACAAGCGCCGCGTTCGCTAACTCGATTAATTCGCTTACCCGATGAAATCAATGGTACAACAGCAGATAACTATGTATTTCTATCTTCAGTCATGCATGCCTTTGTCAGCGAATTATTTGAAGGACTTACTGTAAAAGGTTGTTTCCAATTTCGCTTAACACGTAATAGTGATTTGTTTTTAGATGATGAAGAAATCGATGATTTGATGCGCGCTTTAGAAGGCGAGCTCGCTTCTCGTAAATACGGTGATGCCGTACGCTTAGAAGTGGCAGATACTTGTCCCGAAAAAATGGTCAACTATTTATTACAACAGTTTAGTTTGACTACTGTCGATTTATACCGTGTTAATGGGCCAGTTAATCTAAACCGTCTTAGCCAAACCTATGATCTTGTTGATCGACCTGATCTAAAATATCCTCCTTTTAATCCAGGTCTACCGCAGAATTTTAGTCACAATACAAACATTTTCAATCTAATTAAACAAGGTGATATTTTATTACATCACCCCTATCAATCTTTCACACCGGTTATAGATTTCGTCCGCCAGGCAGCAGCTGACCCCAAAGTTGTTGCCATTAAACAAACGCTCTATCGTACTGGCCCGGACTCACCAATTGTCGATAGCCTAGTCGAAGCTGCTCGAACAGGTAAAGAAGTGACCGTGGTTATTGAATTGATGGCACGCTTTGATGAAGCCGCCAATATTTCTTTAGCCAATAAACTACAAAAAGCGGGGGCACATGTTGTTTACGGTATTGTTGGCAAAAAAACCCATGGCAAAATGATTTTAATTGTTCGTCGTGAACATGATCAACTTAAACGATACGCCCACTTTGGCACCGGCAATTATCATGAGAAAACAGCTCGTTTATACACCGACTATGGCATGTTTACCAATGATCCAAAACTCACTGCTGATGCTCATGAAATATTTCTTGCGCTCACCAGTTTTACCAAAGCACCAGTTTTAAAAGCAGCATTGCTTGCACCTTTTACATTATATCAATCATTAATAACTCTTATTGATGATGAAATAAAGCATGCGCAACAAGGTGGTAATGCACGCATTGTTGCCAAAGTTAATTCATTAGTGGAACCACAAATAATTCAAGCCATGTACCGCGCTTCAAATGCTGGTGTAAAAATTCAATTAATTGTTCGTGGTACTTGCTGTCTACGCCCTGGCATTAAGGGCATTTCTGAAAATATTGAAGTACGCTCTATTGTGGGTCGTTTTTTAGAACATACGCGTGTCTATTGGTTTCAAAACAATGAAGATCCAAAGGTGTTTTGTTCAAGTGCAGATTGGATGGATCGAAATTTCTTTCGTCGCGTGGAGGTATGCTATCCAATTCAAGATCAAGTACTGCGTAAGCGAATTACCAGTGAACTTGAATGTTACTTAAAAGATAATCGACAAGCGTGGATTTTACAATCAGATGGCTCTTATACAGCACCTTTAATGCATGGCAATAATGGATTCAGTGCGCAACAAGTTCTTTTAAGCCAGCTAGCACGAACTAAACATTAATATTACCGCCCATGTATTTTAATACTGATCGGTAAACTTTTTAAATAACTTTGCTCTTGCTCAAGCTCAGCTTCAGTAAGCGGATGTTTATCTAGCCATTTTTGCGCAAACTTTATATTTAACACTGCATCGCTTTCGGTTATTTTTATGGGCGGGTTATTTTTCTGAATACGATCTCGATTTATTAAAATTGAAAACCGTAAGATTATAATCATATACATAACTTGTCGTTGTAAACGACTAGGAAATTGCTTAATAAGTTCATAGTTGATTTTGCGACGGTGATTGCCTACCAAACAGGCAAGCAATCTTTGTTCATTCCATGAAAAACCAGGCAAATCCCCATTAGTCAACAAATATGCGCCATGATGATGATAGCGTGAATGCGAAATATCTAAACCTATTTCATGTAAATCGGCAGCCCAAATTAAAAATTGATACGCGGTGTCATTATCAATCTTTATTACCTTAGAGATCATATCTAGCAAGTATAAAGCAGTTGTTTTAATTCTGGCGGCGTGTTTGAAGTCAATATGATAACGACGCATTAAGGAGTAAACTGTTCTGTCACGCGTATCTTGATGATGGATGCGCCCTGCCAAGTCAAATAAAAGCCCTTCACGTAATCCGCCTTCTGAAGCCACCATTTTTTTGATACCTAGTTCTGCAAAAATTGCCTTCAGCACAACTACGCCACCAGCAAATATTGGCTTTCGCTCTTTGGCCAGTGCATTAAAATTTATATTGTTAATATTTTCTGCTTCTTGCAGTTTGACAATGAGCGCGTTAATGCCTTTATAGGTGATACCTCGATTACTCAATTCAAGTTCGCGCATGAGTTCGGCTATTGTGCGTATAGTTCCTGCAGTTCCCACTACATAATCCCAACCAAGTTTTTTGATAGGAGACGTGATTGGTTGAAGCTGCAATTTTGCCTCAACAACTGCTTTTTTAAATTTCTTTTTTTCGAGTACGCCATTTTCAAAATATTGTTTTGTGATTCTGGCACAACCAATATGTACACTCTCCATTAACAGAGGTTTACCATTCTCACCGATAATAATTTCCGTGCTTCCACCACCTATATCCACAACCAACCATTTTCCATCAGGACCAGTAATCGAATGGACAGTGCCTTGATATATCAGGCGCGCCTCTTCTACACCTGATATCACCTGAATAGGATGCCCAAGCGCTTCTTCAGCACGTTGAATAAACGTGGCACTATTTTTTGCCATACGAAATGTATTGGTTCCTACCACTCGAACCGAATCTGCATGCATTTCTTGTAACCGTTGGCCAAAACGTTGTAGGCATTCAATTGCCCGATCTTGAGATTCAAGTGTTAGGTTTTTTGACTCATCCAATCCGGCACCTAAGCGCACCATTTCTCTAATTCGATCAACAACTTTCAATTGGCCGTGCTGATCTTGAGCGACTACCATGTGAAAACTATTTGAACCCAAATCAACAGCAGCAATAACAGAAGAGCTTGCTGAAGATAGTTCAGCCGGGTAGGTAGTTGGAGAAGGAACTTGCATGCCTATATGTTAGAACTTATCTCAAAATACTGACGAGTACTCTCTGACAAGGCGTAGTGCTTTCGAGAAGCGGAGGTATACACAAATATTTAAGATAGATATTCTTCGTTATTTTGGCGGCATGAGCGCACGCCCCGCCCCATAATCAACAATAACACCGTCACGTGTAATCTCTTGTACCAAGGGCCCATTATTGGCAATGCGATCACCCTCTTTATATTTATCCATATTAATTAATACGAAACGCCGATCAGGATTGTCATCAAATACATGCACATTGACTTCATACTGTTTAAGGTTGCTTCGAGAACTTTCAGGCAAATCTTTCAAGCTAGGCACTGATGATAAGGCTGCCACCGTCGCAGCTTGATCCGTTTCCTCCTCATCGATAAGTAGCTTGGGAGTGTTTGCAACGGGTTGAGCGTCTTTATCAATGCTTAATTCAGTTTGGGAAAAAGATACTGCGCCCTTTTTTACAGGGGCTTGGGTATCTTTTTCTAAAACCGCTGCGGTATTGTTTTGTGCAGTCTGTGTCGGACTTTTTGACTGTTTAGTTTCATAAATTAGTGGGCGGTCTACATTCTGTGCTGTTGCTCGCTCAAGCTCCATTGCTAATGGGCGGGTTGTGGATGATTGCGTTGTACTTACAGGTTCTAAACTATTATTAAGCTCTTGGTTTAACGGTTCAACGGGTGTGTCTTTAGACATTTCATGCTGGTCGGCTGCTAGCAATACTGGTTCTTCTACTGGCTCTGTTGTTTCCTTGGCTATACTATTCATCGCCATTTCCGTTGCCGCACTATTATGTACCTCTGGATTTGTGGCAACTTGTGTATTGCTTTCCGGTCGTAAAAAAATTGCCAAAATAATTACGTTGGCAAGTATTACCAATCCGATCCACATCCAAGATGGCATGGTAGATTTTTTTTGCTGTGGATTAACCGGGGTTACAAACTTGAGATCGGGTTGTTTCTCAAGTTGACGTTCATGCTCGGCACGCGTTAAAGCGTCCAGTATCATCGACATCGCTTATACCTGCTTACTTATATCTGCTTAACTTGATTGTCGCCATAACACAGGAGTTGATCGATCATTTACGGCAGTGTTTAATTCAATCATCGTTTCACGGCCTACAACACCGTCTACATTAAGACCTCTAATTCGTTGGAACTCCATAACACGCCATTTTAAAGTAGGGTCAAACTGTAAGTTCTTTTTTTCATCAGTAACTGGTTTACCTTCAATGCGGTCCAACTGGTCACGCAACCATCCCACGTCTGTACTGATCATACCTTCTTTCAATACTTCCGAGCCTGCAGACGGCGGCCTCCATAATAATAAATAATTACCGTACCAATACGGGTCAACAGTACTCGTTGTTATAGTAACTACTTCCCCACCAATATTGATACTCACTTGATTGCCTTGCAGTGCCAACAAAACAACTTGTTTTCTTTTACCAGCAGAATTAATTAGCTCAAGTACAGCTGGGCGATTTAAATGTCGAATATCATCCCAGCCAGCTTTACCAAATATACAACGCATGTTTGCATTGGTAGCACGTGCACAAGCCGTCTGTCCCTTAGACTCTGCATAGGATAAGCCCCAATAACTAAATAATATCGCAAATGCTGTGTTGTTATCGGCATTTACGGTCTCATCTTCGGTTAATTGCAGAAATTTTTCTTTGTCAGATTGCGAAGATTCTTGTGTATCAGCAGCATTTGAAATACTTGCCACCACTTCTACCTGATCTCGCTCTATCTTGGTATTCGTCTGCGACGACAATGCCGTTGTAGACGAATTTGAGGAAATTTGCTTATCAGTTAGCGTTTGCGACACGAGTGGTGCGGTATCAGCAGTTGTCACTTTGTTTGCATTGGCAAAACTCTCGGGAGACGTGCGTGGTAGAAATCCCCAAACGGCAAGTAACAATGCTACCGTGCCGGCAGCAATTGCACCACCTGCAATCCACTGGGTGGGCTGTAATCTTTCAACTGGCTGCAACACTTCCCCTGCTGCTTTACGTACCATGTTTTTATCAATACGATGAACGTTTTCGCCGTACGCCCCCATCATTGCACGTTCACATACATTATTAATCAAACGTGGTACACCACCTGAAAGACGATGTACCATATTCATCGCACCTTTAGTAAATAGCTCGCCTTTAAAACCAACGATTTGTAAACGATGCCGAATATAAGATGCAGTTTCTTCTGCCGACAATGGAGTTAAGTGAAAACGTGCTGTAATTCTTTGATTAAGTTGACGCAACTCTGGTCGCGCAAGTATTGCTTGTAACTCAGGTTGTCCAATTAAAATAATTTGTAATAACTTTTGTGTAGAGACTTCTAGATTCGTGAGCAAACGAATTTGCTCTAAAACTTCTGAGCTGAGATTTTGTGCTTCATCAATAACTAAAACTGTTCGTTTGCCCTGTGCATGTTTCTTTAATAAATATAGATTTAAACGATCGACTAAATACTTGAGACTGTTTGTTGATTTACGATAAGGAATATTCAATTCATCACATATCGAAGCCAATAACTCACGTGAACTTTGTCGTGGATTCAGGATAAGCGCTACATTTACATGTTCTGGAAGCTGTTCAAGAACACTACGACATAGCATGGTTTTACCAGTACCAACTTCACCGGTTAATAAAATAAAACCCCCCGCCTCATCGGCTCCATATAAAAGATGAGCTAGCCCATCTCGATGACGTTGAGTCAAATAAAGAAATCTCGGATCCGGAGTGATCTGAAAAGGCTTATCTGAAATTCCAAAAAATTCTTGATACATAGACTTATTATTTGAACTATATTTAAGGTATTAAGTTACTGCACATCTATGTCTATAGTATGTTTATCATCAACTATTTAATTGTGCCAAAAATTTACCCGAGTAACTTTAGAAATTACATTATAAATCGGTAGGTTAACAGCAAATTCATGCCGTGTATCGGCTAGTCTTTGCGAAAATAGTCAACATCTTTATTAAGTCTAACAATTAGTGAATCTTCTGTTGCATTGATATCATTAAAAAGCATCTAATAAATTTACTGCAAAAACATGTATTTATCCGCACTTCAACTACCGATCCTAGGCCTTTTATTGAGATGCGTTGTAATTACACCCTCTCTCCTTAATATAAGTAAGGTTATTTAACGCATTTGTTACTGCATCGATGAGCTCATCTAATACAAAGCGAACTGAACCACGGCTGCCACCCAAACCAAAACCACCAGAGCCATATGAATGCTGTGAGCGTGGTTGTGACCCCTGTATATATGACTACTATGCCCAAGCCCTAGCCCGATGGGAACAAAAGCTTACAAAACTTCAACAACGTGACCTCGACAAATAAGAGGTTATAAATTAAACAGGCAACCATGTAAGTTTTTAGTGTGATAACTAAAATTTTTATAGGGAAAACAGCTTCTAATAGCATTCACTATTGCACTCCTATACTATACTACCCCTATAAAATACTGTGATAAGAACAATAATAATTACAAGCTTCTGATCTTTACTCCTAAAAAGATATTCAACTTCCAAATTGGTGACCCACGCATGGATGTTTATAGAGTAATGCCTTGATTGAGGATACATGGATTAGAGAAACATAAGTGTCATTTTTAAAACAGCCGAGGAACTATCCACTATGAAGATTGGTGTACCAAACGAAATTCATGAGAATGAATGTCGCGTTGCGATGACGCCCGAAACTGCCACGCGCTTACAAAAACTTGGTTATGACTGTGCTATTGAATCGGGTGCAGGCGCGAGTGCAAACTTTACTGATGAAGCCTATCGCGAAGCAGGCGTTAACGTAGTTTCAGATACTAAACAACTGTGGGCAGATTCTGACATTGTACTCAAAGTACGTTCTCCCGAACAAAATACTGCATTAGGTATGCATGAAACCGATTTATTATCGGAAGGTAGCACACTCATCAGCTTCATCTGGCCCGCACAAAACGAAGACCTGATGGATCAACTCAAAGCACGTAATGTCACTGTGCTCGCCATGGACTCCGTGCCACGAATTTCACGTGCACAAAAACTCGATGCACTTTCTTCTATGGCCAACATTGCGGGTTATCGTGCCGTGATCGAAGCCTCTAATCACTTTGGGCGCTTTTTCACCGGACAAGTGACTGCAGCCGGTAAAGTACCACCTGCAAAAGTGATGGTCATTGGCGCCGGTGTGGCCGGTCTTGCCGCAGTTGGAACGGCAAATGGGCTCGGTGCCATTGTGCGAGCATTTGACACGCGCCCAGAAGTTAAAGAACAAGTTGAAAGTATGGGTGCGCAGTTCCTTGAGTTAGATTTTGAACAAGAAGAGGAAGGCGGTACCGCAGGTGGCTATGCCAAGGTCATGAGTAAAGAGTTTATCGAGGCTGAAATGGCCTTGTTCAGAGAGCAAGCTAAAGAAGTTGACATCATTATTACCACTGCTTTGATTCCTGGTAAACCCGCACCAAAATTGATCCTGGCCGACATGGTGGAATCCATGAAAGATGGCAGTGTAATTGTCGATTTAGCGGCGGAGCAAGGAGGCAACTGTGAACTGACAGAACCTGGTGAAGTAGTTGTAAAACACGGCGTGACATTAATTGGTTACATGGACCTACCCAGTCGTCTGCCAACTCAATCGAGTCAATTGTACGGTTCCAACTTGTGCCACTTATTAAATGATATGACTCCTGAAAAAGACGGCAATATGGTTGTCGACATGGAAGATGATGTAGTGAGAGGCACCACAGTGATTAACCAAGGAGAAATTACTTGGCCACCCCCGCCACTTGCAGTTTCTGCAGCGCCCGCTAAACCCGCTGCTGCCGCTGCTCCAATTGTACAGGAAGAGAAAAAGAAAAGTGGTATGGGCTTTGCCATCACATTGTTGGCCGCTGCAGCTTTGTTATGGTGGATTGGAAAATCTGCCCCCGCAGAATTCATGCAGCACTTTACGGTATTTGTTTTATCCTGCTTTATTGGTTACTGGGTGGTATGGAACGTTACCCCTGCCTTGCATACACCATTAATGAGTGTCACCAATGCTATTAGCAGTGTGATTATAGTTGGCGCTTTGTTGCAAATCGGTAGTAGCGTTGGCTGGATTGTTTTCTTGGCCACCGTCTCGGTCTTCATTGCATCCATTAATATTGGCGGCGGCTTTACGGTAACGCAACGCATGTTACAAATGTTCCGCAAAGAAGAATAAGAAAGGGAGAACACAATAATGACTATGAATCCTCAAATGTTAGGTGCGGCATATTTAGCTGCCGGTGCTCTCTTTATTCTTAGCTTGAATGGCTTAAGCCATCAGGAATCCTCACGTCGTGGAAATCTTTGCGGCATTATAGGAATGGCCATTGCTGTTGGTGCAACCATTCTCAGTGGCAAAGTAGGAAACTTTCATATTCTCTTCCCTGCCATGATCCTCGGTGGAGTTCTTGGTGCCATCGTGGCATTAAAAGTAGAAATGACTTCCATGCCTGAATTGGTGGCAGGCTTTCACAGCTTGGTCGGACTGGCTGCCGTATTAGTAGGCTTCTCCAGCTATATGGACCCGACTTCGCATTTTGAAGGTGCAGAAAAAACTATCCATGAAGTGGAAGTTTATCTGGGTGTGTTTATCGGGGTCATTACCTTTACCGGATCCATCATTGCCTTTGGAAAACTGAGAGGCATCATCAGCGGTAAACCTTTAATGCTGCCGGCTAGACATTGGTTAAATTTAATCGCCATTTTAATGTGTGTGTTTCTTGGCTATTTGTTTCTAAATGCAGAATCACATTCATCGGGTTTAGCGCCTTTAATTATCATGACCATTATTGCAGGAGTGATCGGCATTCATTTAGTCATGGCCATTGGTGGTGCAGACATGCCGGTAGTGGTTTCTATGCTGAATAGTTATTCAGGATGGGCAGCAGCAGCAACCGGTTTCATGTTAGGTAACACCGCACTCATCATAGTGGGTTCACTTGTAGGATCCAGTGGTGCAATTTTGAGTTACATCATGTGCCGTGCCATGAATCGAAAATTCTTAAATGTAATTTTAGGTGGATTTGGTACTGGTGGTGGTACGACCGTCGCAGGCGATGAAGGTGGTGAAGTGACTTCGACCACTGCCGAAGAACTTGCCGAAGAGCTTAAAAATGCGAGTGAAGTCATCATTGTACCTGGTTATGGTATGGCAGTTGCACAAGCACAAGGTTCTGTTAGTGAGATTACCAAAAAGTTGCGCAATAAAGGCGTTAATGTACGTTTTGGAATCCATCCGGTTGCAGGCAGATTACCGGGACACATGAATGTGTTGCTGGCAGAAGCCAAAGTGCCTTATGACATCGTGTTAGAAATGGATGAACTCAATGACGATTTTCCAGATACGGATGTCTCATTGGTAATTGGTGCCAACGATATTGTAAATCCTAGTGCACAAACAGACCCTAATAGCCCGATTGCAGGCATGCCAGTGCTAGAAGTGTGGAAAGCGAAAACTTGCGTAGTCTTAAAACGCAGTATGGCGTCTGGATATGCAGGAGTAGATAACCCGCTATTCTTAAAGGACAATACTGATATGTTATTTGGTGATGCGAAAGAAAGTATGGATGCATTGTTGCAGCACATCGATTAAGCAAACACATCTATCAGTACGTCGATGTTGAAAGGAGTAATGCAATTAGTATTGTTTATTCCTTTCAACCTATAATTTGGTTCAACAAATCCGTTTTTAGCAAACTTCTAATAAACTCTTAACATTTCCCCTTTAACCTGATTCGTAATGTTAAACACCATTACGTGATTATGGCCATTACATACCGATTAGAAGATCAAAGAATTACGTTTTATTGGGATCAGGAAACTCATTTGTGGACTGCAAAAAGTGATGATATTGAAGGTCTCAATATACAGGCAAAAAGTTTTAGCACCATTTTAAAATGGTTAAAAAAACAACACCCCGAGTTCCCCAACTCAACTCATATCTTCTTCCCAGCTATGCTAAAAACTTGAAACAAATTAGTATTGATAGGTTAGTTCTAATTTGGACAATATAAATTCCTACACTTATATCTAATATAAAAATCTGAGCATAGCCCTGTGCTATTACGACAATATGGTGTCAAATTATTGACACTACACTCCGACTGCATGTCGTGTCATATTACTGTCGTTATCAATTATTGCTGATCTGCCAATCAGGAAATAAGTTACATAGGGAGTCAAAAATATCATGAGTAATGATATCGAACATGAGGACCTTACCGAATTTGAAACGGACATTTTACATCGTGAAGGTTGGCATCTTGTCTGTATGCTTAGATCTGAAGAAAAGGCAATTGAAAAAGCAAATACCATAGAACGCAAAACTGGAATACGTAAAAAGGAGTCAGAGGGTAAAGTTACCTTTGAAGTATGGGATAAATGGTTTGGTATCTAACTACCCTTATACTTGAAGGTCTGTTTGACTCGTTTCTCGAGATAATTTCAGTGTTTTTAAAGCTTGTACAAGCTTTGTATCAGCAGGGTCTATCGCTAACGCTTTTTTATAAAACAATATCGCCCTGTGATGGTTATTATTTTTTAGATCTTGTTCAGCCCAGCTTACATAACTTTTTTTAATCATTGCGATGCCTGCAATCGCATCAGAGTTATTTGGTTCAGCTCTTAATATTTGTTGATAGGTGTCATAAGCATTATTATTTGGTGGAGTAGTTAAGTTTTTATTTAATACCTGTTGCTTTGCTCTATTTAATAACTCAGTAACAGATGTTGTTTCCAATTCATAATCTTTTATTGAATTTGAAAGATTACTAAACTTATTAGCTACTATTTTTGAATTATCTTGAGAATCTAAAACTGCTAAAACTTCTTGGCTGATTAGGTCATTTGGGTTTATTTCACGCGCTTTTTGAATGAAATATTTAGCACGTTTCAATTCATTATTTTCCAAATGGTGTAATGCCCATCCTACATATTTATTGTGTGCTTTCTGAGTTTCTTGCTGAACTATTGTATTACTTTTTGGAATAGTAACTCTTTCATTAAGATATACTAGAAGTAATGCTAACGACGTTAAACCTAAAATAACGCTGAGTAGAACTACTTTCCCAACTGGTAAAGTATGTTTTTTTATTGAGATATCACCATTTATTTTAAAACCGATAGCATTTTTGAGTAAAGAAGTTATAGATTTTGACAGCTTAGAATATCCGTCATACAAATCGCCACGAGGACGATATGTTAGAGCTGCGTTGAGATATTCTAAATCATCTATTGACGTTTCACGTGGTTTGAGAACAGAAATATTCTCACCTAAATATTCTGGCCCTGCTAATACACTATTGCTATTCTTCATTTGGTCAAGTATGTCTATTACTTTATGAGCAGTACTGATACGATCTTCTGCCTGCTTTGCCAGCATCTTATTTATTAGTGGCTGCAGGTATTGATACTCTTTGGAAAGAGCAGGAATTGGATCATGTAAGTGAGCATTTCTTATCGCTTTACTATCGCCGTTATTGTACGGCGGTAGACCTGTAAGCATTTCAAAGAAAACAACCCCTAATGAGTAGACATCGGAACTTGGTCCAATTGTATGTAAATTAATTTGTTCCGGACTCATATACCGCGGTGTACCAAAGTTACATCGGTCTGAAATTTGAACGTGAGAATGTGATACCGTAGCAATACCAAAGTCGGATAAGACTGCAGAGTCTTCATCACGAAACAAAATGTTTTCCGGTTTGATATCACGATGGACAAAACCATTCTCGTGTGCGTAAGCCAAGGCCTTAGCAATCTGTTTAGTCACTTTCACAATCCACTCGAATTCAAGCTTACTAACAAGACGCTGTCGAAGATTACCCCATGCCAAGTACTCCATTGCAATGTAATGGTATTCATCTGTTGTACCAACATCATGGATAGTGACAATATTTGGGTGGACGAGCTTAGCATTCACTAAGCCTTCTTTGATAAAACGACTGGTGCTTTGCTCATTGTCGGACAAAGCAGTGTGCATCACTTTTAATGCAACCTGTCGTCCCAGTGATTTTTGGATTGCGACATAGACATTGGCAGTGCTACCACCACCACACCGTCCTATAATTCTATACCCTGGAATTTCTATATCGAGAGAGCTCTCGAATTTAGTTTGATCTATCCTTAGGTCGTAACTCTTTCCAACAATCTCCAGATCTATCACTTTGAATACACTACTATTTAAATATAAAACTTTATCATCGAAACGTCAGGCCCTGAAAGCACTTACCAACGACAAGCCTCTATGAAGTTTGTTTGCAGTAATTGAGCTACACTAAATTAGCTTCACATTTTTATACTGTCAGGTAAGTAAGTATAACTTATATCCGCAATAAGGCATGTCTTGAAAAAATTAAAAGACACAATTGAGCCCAACTAAGCTGATAACTCCCTGGACAAAGGGTTTATAGCATAAGGATTCACTGGATAGCTCAATTACTCTTAATTTATTGAAGACAATATTGATAATCTCATTTCAAGCAAGTAGTCGTTCTTCGATGTAGCTCACGCACACTCAATATCATAAGCCAATAGTTTAAAGTTATTTCTAACAAACGCCGTATGTAAAAATTATGACTTGAGATGTGTATTGTTACCTATACCGTATTTGTATTCAGGTATGTAAATCCACTAGTAAAAAGTATTTTAGATATGAATCCGGGTATATGGTAAACAGCGAAAACATAGAACCTTGGGATTTCAGTAAACCAGGAAGTAAAACACAAAACTTTAAATAAGACTACTGCAGACCAGTTAGTTAATTATTTAATGCTGAGAAAGTAACAAAATTGAAATAAAAAATATTTTTAGATTGAGACAATCTTCACGAGCAAGTGCTCAAGCCTGGTGGTTTTACGTTGATTGTTAATAAGCTGTTTTTACGAGCATAGAAAAAATTGTCTATTCTGATTGCTATTTAGTACTAAAAAGAAAAGTTACACATTTACACAAATTTATCTTTAAATATATTAGATCTCTCAAAACAAAAGCTATCACTATTCGTGATGAGTTTTTTATTTTGAGAAAGAAATAAGAAATACTTTCGCCATATTTAATTTGCGAGTTTTTAATTTTTGTGTGACTTCGTCAGCATTCATTTGCGTGTACTACCCACACACAAGGGTGGTCGGAGTGACACTTGTGCGCAGGTATTGCGCGCAAATCGAAGCATAGCGCAGCTATTCCGTAGATCCATCCGAGATGGTATGGCTTCGCCATACTTAATTTGCGACTAATACCCAGTCGCATGTGTGGTCGGAGTGAGAGGATTTGAACCTCCGACCCCTGCCTCCCGAAGACAGTGCTCTACCAAGCTGAGCTACACTCCGAATATTTCTTTAAATTACATTGGACTGATTTAACTAGTGTAGCAAAAGTTCACGGCTTTTTATTTGTCTTTTTTTATAGATTACTTTCTACCATAAAGTGTCCGTATTAATTCTCCATTAACTTTTTTCGATTTATGTGTTTCCTTATTGTCTTTCGATACAAATACGAGCAAGGCATCCTTAATTTCTATATCATGCTTAACAAGCGGGAATTCACCTATGAATAACCACTTATCATTATCTTCAAACAACATTGTTTTCAACAAAGTGTAGTAATTTCTATGTCTATCCGCATTAATAGATGTGTCTAAAATTACTGCATTAACTGGGATAGCATCCAGCAACTCAGCAATTTCTGTAGTTGTTTGAACCTTTTCTTCAGAAACCCTTCCAAACCAATCCTGATCAACAAAAAGCTTGGAGCCTCTCAATACGTATTCACCCACTTTGTGTTGAGAGGCAGCTGCCGCAATTACACTTCCCTCACCAACTGATTCGGAAGCAACTAAAATGGCCAATTGCTCTGCTTGCAATTGTTTTGAAATTTCACTTAAAGCATTTGTATATCCTGTATTTGTAGAGCCGGCGATACTGAACTGCGTGAAAAGAAACGCAATCGCTGCAAAAATATAAGCTATTTGATAGACATATTTCCTAGATGACATAGTAGAAAATTTATTAGCTATCCATTCTATTCCAGCAACGGCAAATAATATTAAAGCCGGTATAGCAACCAGCATATAGCGGCTATCTAAGGAGGCCGCCACGAAGACATGCATTAAATAAGTTGCAGTTACAAGTGCAGCAAGTGCTGGCCAAATCAAGTCAACTTGTTTTTTCGTTAACAAAGGAACAAGAATTTTTACCCAAATACCAAATAAGATTGGAATAAATAAAACTAGACCAACCGCTTTATATAATTCCTCAGCAAAATGAGGAATTGCCTGCTGCGTGTACTCCGTACTAAAAACAGCCTCACCAACAAATGCCCCCGTATTTACACTTGGCATTATTAGATACCATGGCACACAGAAAATTATGACAGGAACTGCCGATAACCAAAATACCGGGCGCAGCAACATATTGAACCGCCATGCAAATAACATAGTAAGAATAGGCATTAACCCTATCGCCCATGCACTGCCTCGAGTAAGAATTGCTAGCGTTGCAAATATAGAGAACAAAAGGCCATGAAAAAGCTTTTCACTTGACAAAAACTTTGTAAGAAAGATTACCGATAACAAAGTAAATAAAGTTACCAAATGTCCAAGCATTACAGTTCCGGTAAGCTGCTGAACAAATGGCAGCGCAAGAAATATACTAGCTGCGAAAGCACCCGCTAATTTACTAAACTGCGATTTAGCAAGATGATAGATTGCCGTAGCTGTTGTAGCAGCTACAATAGCGATAAAACTCAGCGCTGATATTCTTGATATACCGAAAAAAATAAACCAAACACCAAGTAGCGCATAAAAAATAGGTGGCCAATGCCCAATGGCAACCTTAGGATAATGGGTATAATAATCCTCTGCATATCTTATTGGATCACTATATTCTCCACTTAAGATAAAGTCATGGACCATTAAAGATGTTACATAGTGTGACGGCTCATCCGAGAAACTACTATACTCATTAGCTAAACAACCGCCTAACCATTGCAATAAAAAAGCTTCTATACAAAATACCAACCCAACTAGGCTATATTCCCAATAGCGATTTTTTACACCACTAGATGAATCTAGTTTTTCATTTGCTGATAAACTTATCATAATCCTTTAAACCCTATAAATCCTTTTTAAACAAGCTCACCAAATTTCTACTTCTATCTGTGAAGCTTGGGATACTAACTGTAGCTTTTCGGTAGGATTAACTACAATCCCCATATGAAGCTTTGCAAAATACATTAGTACTGCAAATAGTAAATGTAATATTTTTATAAGCCTCCAGGGTTGTCTTACCAAATAAAATGGCAAATAAATGTCCCCGTTTCGTTAAGAGTGCCATATAAATTAACAACAATAGTAAAATCTTTTTTTCCAATTTTGCTAGCGATTTGAAAATGTAATATTTCTATTTAAATAGTAATTTAAAATAAAAATAATCGTTATAGTAATTACTTGTACACTTACGTAGTGCCAGTTCGTAACCGTAGATAATGTCCAAAATAATATGGTATTTAGCATCAGTGTTGAAATAGTGATAATGCAATAAATCGAAAAGCTCGTTATCAGTTTCGCCGATGAATTAAATACATATTTCTTTTGCAAAATATAGTTAACGGGTGTAGCACAAATAAAACCTATGGCAGATGCAAGTGTCTCATTTACTGCCCATACTTCTACCAACACTGCTAATACAAGCAGATGAACAAGTACAGCAATGCTGCCTGCGATTCCATAGCGAAACAGTTCACCAATTCTTGACTGACTAAACGCAATCAGCCAGCGTTCAAGATATAACATCAAATTAAGGTTCGTGTACTTCTAGTAAAAAATTAAGCCATGGAAGTTCAATAAATAATGCCGTTACCGCAGCAATACCGAGAATAGCTATAAATAATATAAACTTTTTCTTTTTATATAGTTTTTCGGGAGCTTGTGATACAGAATTGACCTGCATACCAATATACAAATACCAAACAAATAAAATGGCAAAAAGAGGTAATATCAGTAAAAACTCAATCTTATACTTAACTAGAAATACACCAAGAAAAACTGCTGACATTAATGCATAAAAGAAAGCGGAAAGCAGTAGTTTTTCTTCTGTGTAATGTTGAAATGAAGCACGATATAACCCTGCACGGCCGGAGTCATCTATAAATCGATATTCCGCATAGCGTTTCACCGCCATTAGAAATGCGCCACCCATCCAATAAGATAACAGCACACTAGATGGAGGAATAAGCGGTGCCACCACCAAATACCAACCTAGTAAAAAACGTAATGGATTATTAATTGCCTCAGACAAAACATCTATGTAAACACGGTCTTTAGTTCGTAGTGGGCTTACGTTATATATAACCCCCATTATTAATAATGTCGCATTCGTAATTAGAAATTCAATTTTAATCAAATAAGAAAGATAAAGACCTAGAGCCGAAAGTAATAACCACTGAAGCAATACAAATTCTTTCTTAACACTACCTAATGCCGATGGACGATTCTTTTTTACTGGGTGGTGACGATCATACTTTGCATCCAACCATTCATTGATAGTGTAATTTGCTGACGCAATTAAACAGACACTAGTAACACCAATGATCAATATCCAGATAAAATTGTTTGGAATAGTTGCACCCAAAGCTATTGCAAAAATTAGCCCGGGTATCATAAAAATATTTTTAAACCAGTGGTCTGGGCGCGCAATATCAATGTAAGGCTTTATATTCTTTTGCACTTTTTTAACCCAATTACCTTGCTGAGCCTCAAGCATGTTCGGTGTAGGATCCATTTACTACTATCGTCCTATTTATTAATAGTTATACTTTTATTATACGTTTTACAGAGTTATAACCTTTTTAATAACTCTTTGTTTTTTGAATTTCTCCTTAAACCTAGAATTATATTTTGTGACCTAGTTCACATTAAGTAAAACAAAGGCCTACATAAAGTATTGTTAATTGCTTGTATCTCACCATATTGAACAGATTAAATCGTCATATAATTAAAATCTCTCTGACAAATTCCTTAATTATTGAAATGAATTTTCTCTGTGATTTGATACTTATTTATTCAGAATTTCCACGAATAGAATAAATTTTGGCACCAACATTACGACTTGCCTCTATTGTTTCATAATAGGGTGTATCGGTAATACTGATAAATCCTATTTGGTAATTTTCTTCATCTAGTGTTCTTCCAGTTAAGGGTTGGTCTATATACTGAAACCAATGAGCACCGATGATATAAGGGTTCACAAGAGCGCTTTTAAGATAGTGTTTATATTTTTTTGCTCTGTCTTGTTGGTTATCTGCATGTACCAACCCCGACCCAAAAACCCCTCGATCATTTGAACCAAAATGCCACTCTCCTATTAGAATTGGCTTATCGATACTATCAGGTGGAGCAAAATCCCCTACATCAGTCCGATATAAATTATAACTCACCACATCTGCATACTTAGCGGCAGCAGTAGCGGGTATAGGAAACTCACCATTCAGCCTACTTCCCAAGTAAAGTATGTCAGGTGCATGTTGTTTAATAAATTTCCGTATAGATTTGTAGTACTGTTCCGCAGACATTCTATAAAATTCACTGGCAATATCCCAAGGTATATCCACATCATTTAAAATTACTGGTACATCCAGTGCAGCCCATGTGCCGAAATTAGTATTCCAATGTTGATTAAATTCATCTATAGCTTTATATTTTTGAACTAGAAACTCAATAAACTTTACTTTTGCAGGCTGTTTAGCTGGAGCACTTAGTATCATTGCAACAAACGATTTTGCATCTCCCCAAGGTAATTCGTTATCAACAAATACTCCAATACACCAAGCATCTTCTTTAAGTCGATTTAGTTTTCCCTTTGTCTTTTCTAGTTGCACAATAAATCCTGAATCCCACATATCTACCATATTAGTTTTATACTTTCCTTTTCCCACTATTTTAGGTGCTCGATAATATAGCCATTCGACATAAGGAGTCTTGCCCATAGAAGTAATTTCATTTGCAGACCAAAGCCCTATAGTATTTAGCCCCCAACTAGCAAGGCGCTTATGTATAAGTCTGTTTACAGTTTGTTTCCAATCTAGGCCATATTTGATCATCAAGTTAGACTGAAAAAAATCATAGGCCTTCAACTTGTCCCGGGCTTTATAGTATCCCTTTTTAACTTGATGTCTTTTTAAATTTGCAAAAAGATTTTCAAAGTACAGTGTATTATCCGCTAGATTACTAAAGTATTCTTCACGGTCTGTGACAATGGTCAGCTGTGTATTTCTAACCACATCTACACCATGTGACCAAAATAAATATCCTTCTGGGTCGATGAACCACCATTTATTGTCAACCTTTTTCACCCGAAAATGCTGAGTAGGTTTAAACCGTGGACCATTTATCCATCCACCGTATTTATTCCAATTGCCGGGTCGAAGGTGTTGCTTAAGCTCATTGACTTCAAACTCCCTTTGGGCTTTTAGATCATCGATCGATAGAACCTTGTTTGGCCAATTAGCATGCTTAAATTGACCGAACCGATCTACAAAAGGGAAAAATTCTTTTTTGGATAGATTCATCCATGGCATATGATTGTAATCACCCATTGCTTTCAAATTCCCAATTTCAAATGTTCGAGATGTGGATGAACGCTTTACGAAAACGACTAATTTTGAAACCTTGTGCGCATCAAAACCTGTTTCAGACATGCCATGTGGTAGTTTCCGCATGCCAATAAGTTTAGATATTGAAGCCTTTTGTTGTTTAAGTTTTAGATGAATACTGCGCGTTTTCAATGCCGGTATTGTAATTCTTGCTGTGCTCCATGGACGTAGTTTTTTGTTTGTGAGCAAAGGGCTATCTGCTCGCAGAAAAAGTGTCAACGGTGTTGTATCTAAATTTTTTACAGTTAGTGTAATCTCTAAATACCGTGCAAGATTCCAGTAATCCTTATCAGCTGGTTTAATGGTAACACCAGGCCAAGGTTTAGAGGTCCCGGCTATAACATGTAAAAAATCTGGTTGCGACCTAGAGTCTTTTATAACCGCGTCATTTGTTTTTAACTGTGAATGGTTACTTAAATCAGCTAGCTCTATTACAGCAGGGCTTTCCTTTGCAACGTTAGTAGCATTAGCTACTTCTGCTAGGTGCGTCTGTGTGCTTGCAAGACTGTTAATGCTATAAACAACAAAAAACAATAAAACAATTCTGGCTGTTCTTGGATTCACAACATTTTATTAATTTTTAAGCAAATAGGCTTATCTAGCATTATTATAAGAAGCCAATTTTAATTATTTGAGGGGTAAAACAAGCTTATTCTGAGCCTACCAATGATTTTCTTAGAATCAGCAACGAATGAACCATGCCCTAACCTCATCTAATTACAAGACATTAGATTAACTATGGTTAATTAGTTGCCCAACCTAATGCAACTATTGTCAGTCTCTCACATCCAATTATTCAGGTACATATCAGTAATTAGTTTTACGTGTTTTGTAATGTGCCCATTAAGTGCTTGGGTTAGCTCTAGACTGATACCTGTCTATACTAACCATTTGTCAGAACATAAATTTTTATAAAAATGAGCTAATTTATTGAAATAATTCACAAAGAACTGAAATATTTAACTAAGTTTAGCCTTAACTAATGTTAGTATATTGGGCTAAGGTGGCTTACATCCAGGCAAATATACATACGTAAGGGGCTCATTGATTCGGTATTAACCTTTTAATACTGAATAAAGCCTGTTTAATTTATAGTAACGAGCTTTGTTTTTTTACCATTGACTAATACTAAAGCTAGAATATGAATAAGATTAAACTACTCTCCCAAATCTTAAGACATAAATATATATTTTCTGCAGTTATTTTTTCTATCCTTGCAATAGGAACATTTGTAATACAAATGCTGCCAGAAATTTACGCGGTGAACTCTCGTCTTGGTATCAGTGGTGGCGATCTCAATTGGGAAAATACGAATGGCGGCATTGTGACACAAAGTAACCGCCTTGCTAGAAAATTTTACGCGACACGTGATCATCTTATGTCAACTTCACAAATAAAAGAGATGCTGACAAAATTTGGCTTAATTAGCGAAGACATGGATGACGAAGAAATATTAAATGAAGTCAAGAGCTTTATTCAAAGTACTAATCTTGAAATGGTAGAAGGAGAGGTAATCAATCCTTACTCCGGGAAAGAAGGAAAGATGGAAACCGGTGTAAAGATAGTATATGAAAATATATCACCAGAATTGGCATACAAGATTACCGATGAACTAACACAAAGGTTTTTAACGATTAGTGAAACTACAAGTTCTACAATAGGAAAGGAAAAAGTTAATTACCTAAAAAAGCAGCTAGATTTAGTTGGCCAACAAATTCTAGAAATAGATGAAGAAATAGCAAGTTATAAGAATGAACATGCCTTATCATCTCCAGAGTTACACCCTGTATTATTAAGTCGCTACAATGAACTACAATTAAAAATTGATCAGTCTAATAAACTTTTATCCGATTTAAAACGAAGAGAAAGCGAAATACGCGCAGATCTTGCTACAACTAACAATCAAGCCTTCCTCTATGCTGCAGACGGATCTCGTGTATTAGGGATTGATGAAAGATTAACTATCTTAAAACTAGAATATGCGGATAAGTCTTCACGCTATTCCCCATCGCATCCAGATATTAAGAAGTTAAAACAAGAGATCGAGGTCTTAGAAAAAAGTCAAAATGGTTATGACACAGCGGGAATCGAGGTAGAGCTTGCTGAGACAACTAAAAAACTAAAACAATTACAGGCACAATATAAAAATAATCACCCGGACATTGCATGGCTTAAGAGCAAACAAAAGAAACTCCAAGATACTCTGGCATTAGCTAGAACGAGTAATAATCGCTTGCCTTCTTCAAGGCCTAGTAATCCACTCTACGCACGAACCTTGACACGACTTGAAAGTGTACAAGACGAGTATAGAGAGACATTAATAGATAAGGAACGTTTGATAAAAGAACATAAAGAAATTGAAAATCAGATTGGTGTGATTCCATTAGTTCAGAAAACACTTTTACAATTTGAACGCGCGAAAGAGCAAGCTGAATCGAAATATGCAGAGTTAGAGAGTGCATTTCTTCAGGCAGAATTAACTAATAGTCTTAGTGATACAAATCTTTCTGAGCGATTTGAACTTATTCAACCACCACAGTATCCTTTGCATCCTGTTAAACCACGCAAAGATATTCTACGATTGGTGCTATTACTGCTGGCTGCTGCAGGTGGTCTTGCTGCAGTGCTTCTTCTCGATGTCTTAAATGACAGAATTTGGGGTAAAGCAGATTTAAAACAGTGTGTTGATGGTCCTATTTATCACATACCTGAGTTAAATTAACAGTCAACGTACAGTACAATTTCTATATTCAAATGGATACTAAGATAAGAAAACAAAGTGCAGCTATTAGCAGTAATAACGTGCATAGTTTAGACAATGTTAATTATACCATTGAAGAGATTACCCTTAATAGAACTAGAAGAATTCCAATCAATGTAAAACGTCTTAAGAAAAAGAAAATATATATAGATGCCGAAGATAAAAAAACTGCAGTAGCGATCAGTGCCTATCGTCATCTTAGAACCAGTATGTTAAAGGCACTAGACAAAATTGGTGGTCAAGTGCTTCTTGTTACAGGACCAACAGCTGGCGTTGGTAAAACTACTACTGCAATCAATTTAGCGATATCAATTGCTAGGGGAAGTCAACGTACAGCTATTCTAATTGACCTTGATTTGAGAAGACCAAGTGTGCATAAAATTTTTGATTACCATCCTAAATTTGACATTATTGATTTACTTCGGGGCAAAACTAAATTAGAGGATATCTTAGTAACTCCACATATAAATCGACTGACATTACTAACTGGAAAGCGATCTTATGAAAACTCATCTGAGCTACTTGGAACTAAGGAAGTGATGAGGCTTATCTTAAGAATTAAGAACCGATATCCAGAGCGTATTGTTGTTATTGATGCCCCACCTATTTTAGGTTGTGACGATGTAGAAACCATGTCAAGATACGTAGATGCTGGTCTTATTGTAGTAAATCATGACACATATAAACATGAGCTACTAGATGCTATGGAACGTATCAGAGATATCAAAATAGTTGGTCATGTAATAAATCGATCAAAAGAAGCACGATTCAATCGGTATTATTATTAATCACTACAAAAGTAGTTCTACGAATTTCTCTAACTCTATATTACTAATAAATTAATCAGTGTGTGTTAACTGGTATTAAGATGATTTTTTAGAAATGACTTAAAATAATACGGTTAGGGAGAGGTATTATTGATAAGACATAACAAAGCAATCGACTATACTAAGTTCGCACTATTAATATTTATATTCCTAGCTGCAACGGAATCTTTTAGTCGCACAGGATCCTCAACATTATTCTGGTTTGCAATTTATGCAACGGTATCTTTTTTCATTGCCGCCGATTTAGATAGCACATTAGATACACTACGCAGAAATTGGATTGTAGTATTAACACCTATAATAGCTCTGATTTCCGTATTTTGGAGTCCAGTTCCAGCATGGACATTCAGAGCCTCAATACAATTGCTATTTTCTGTAATAATTGGTGTTTGGATCGGAATGACATTTCAAGCATCAACAATTTATAAGGCATTGGTAATAGCCACGGGTATTGGGATTATTGCTTCCTTGTTAAATTACCATTTTGGATTCATACCTGCATTTGATAGAGAAGATTACATTGGAGCTGAACAATATTTCGTTGGTATATACACGCAAAAAAATGTATTGGGAAAGGTATTTGATCTTTTTGGTATTAGCCTGTTAATCATTGCAATTCGATCTGGGAAAGTTTGGCTAGGACTACCTATTCTATTAGCTCTCACCATTCCACTACTTGAAGTAAAATCTGCATCTTCGTTAGTTGCTTATTTTATTATCCTTACATTGCCAATTTTATGGTGGATAAAGAAAAATGTGGTAAGTATTGCATTACTATTTGTAGTTTCTATATTTATTAGTTTACTAATTATTTTTATAGCAACTACTGGAAGTGTTGATGTGCTTGAAAATGCATTAACAATGCTGGGTAAAGATACTACTTTTACTGGCCGAACATTACTCTGGGAGGCAGGCGGCAAGATCATCGCTGAAAATCCAATTCTTGGAGTGGGATTTCAAGCATACTGGCAACCAGGCCAATTTATGGACACTAAAGGCTTTCTAATTACAATAGTCGAAGGTTTAAATGGCTTCCATAACGTTTATATAGAAGTTTTAGTTGGGACAGGGTTAATTGGCTTAATAGCATATCTTGGACTTCACATAACTGTAATTACTCAAACTATTCGTTGGGCTTCTCATAATAGTTCCGCGGAGGGATTGGGTACAATTTATTTGGTACTAATAACAATATTACTCTCTTTTTTTGATGTTATTGCATACAGGCAACATGAAATATTTTTCATACTATTGATAGTAGTAATAACTATGACATCAAGACCATTACAAACAGATTTAAAATCATAATTACTAGGTAAAGTCGCAAAAGGAAAATTTTTCAAATGGCCGCAGCACTAACATTTTCATCCATATTGTTAATGCTGATATTTTTGTATCCATATTTAATTTATCCAATAATACTAAAATTACTACCTAAACAAAAAATTAACTACTCAGATAAAAATTCAATGAGCAATAATAAAGTTGCACTGTTATTTTGTGCCTATAATGAAGAAAATGCATTGTCTCAAAAACTAGCAAACTTAAAAATAATAAAGGATAAACATCCAGACATAGAAATATTTGCTTATTCTGATTGTAGTACTGATGCTACTGACAAGATGTTAAATGACGCTGAAGATCTATTAACATTCACTCGAGGCAAAAAACGCATGGGCAAAGTAATGGGAATGCAGAAATTAGTATCTATGACCGATGCGGATATACTTATATTTACAGATGCAAATGTTATGATCGAGCCAGATAGTGTTTCTAAGTTGCTACATTACTTCTCATGTCCAGATATTGGCGCCGTTGCTTGTACATTAATATATAAAAGTCCGACAGAAAACTTTACAACTGCAACCTCCGAAGTAAACAGTCTATATTGGAAGCTAGAGGAGCATATTAAAAAACTAGAAAGTGAAACGGGCTCAACAATGGGGGCAGATGGCGCTTTTTTTGCACGCCGTAGTATTGGTTATCCCAATTTGGCTGCAGATTTAGTTGACGACATGGCAGCATCAATATCTGTTATATTTGATAATATGCAAATGCGCTGCATATCAGCGCCTGATGTAATAGCTTATGAACACTCTATAAGCGATAGTGATGAAGAATTTCAAAGAAAAAAACGCATTGCTTGTGGTTCATATAGCACTTATCGCTTTTTAAAACCAGAAATTAGTCGGCTTCCATTTAAAGACAAATTTAAATTCTACTCACATAAAGTAATGCGCTGGTGGGGGGCTGCCTATCTACTTGTTGCTCTTGTTTGTTTATTCGCTAGTATTTCTATGTTCGGTTATGGTTTAACGTTTTTAAGTTTTTTATTAGTAGCGCTACCCACTTTTTGGGTACTAGCTAAAGCTAAAATACCATTTTTCTCATCTATTTATGAAATTTTACGAGCAGTTTTTGCAACAGGAATCGGAGTAGTAGAATCGCTTTGTGGGAAAAAGTACCACACGTGGGAACCTGCAGATAGTCGTAACTAAACATGGAGGGCCGCGGTACTAAATTGAGGAATATACGCCTCGTATATTTTGGCCACAATCGTAAGGATGTGGCTTTAATTAGACGTATTAATTCCTTCCAGGAAATTGGTATCAAAATAACCAGCTACACATTTCGGCGTGATGGTGAACCCAGCAAGCCTGCCCCCCCCTGGGAAAACGTTGATCTTGGCTATGTGGAACATGCGCAGTTACTTGCACGGGTAAAAGTTTTGCTCTTAGCGTTAGTACGACTTATACAACACAAAAGAGGTTTGCGTAACGCAGATATCATTTATGCTCGTAATCTAGATATGGCGATTTTGGCTTGGATATCAATGGCCATAATGCGTCTGACATCTGCTCAATTTGTGTATGAATGCCTTGATGTTCATGAATCATTAACTAAACAGGGACTACTTGCAAAAATTCTTCGATGGCTAGAACGAATAATATTGAAAAGAGCAAAGTTATTAGTAGTAAGCTCGCCTGGCTTTATTCAATATTACTTTAAGCCATATCAAAACTATGATGGGGCATATTATTTGCTTGAAAACAAAATTCACTTTCATAAAAACATAATAAAGCGCCCAAATATTAATTCTGTAGCGTCGCATGCAGACAAACCTATCATTTTAGTCTGGGCTGGAATTCTACGCTGCCAAAAAACATTAGATGTACTAAAACAGTTAGCCTATTCGGCACAAGAAAACATCTATGTACGATTGCATGGAGTCATATCGGAATTTTTAATACCAGATTTCAAAAATCAAATAAAAGACATAATTAATATTGAATATATGGGGCCATATATTTGGCCAGATGGTCTTCAAGAAGTGTACAAAGATGCTGATATGGTATGGGCTCAAGAATTATCGTGGAGGGGATATAACTCTGATTGGTTGATTCCGAACAGAGTATATGAGGCTAGTTACTTCGGTGTTCCTTCAATCGGAATAGCTGGCACACAAACATCGAGAATGATAAAGGAACGGGCATTAGGATATGTGTTTGATGAAAGAGACTTGAGAAATCTAGCAGTTTTAATTACATCAATTAGCAAAAATGAACTAGAGAATAAAAAAAAGGAATTACTAAGCCGACCTAATCAAGAATTTGTTTCAAACAAAAATGACGCAGAATCATTAATCAATGCTATTATTTAAAATATAAAACAAAACACATAAGCACATTCAGTTTTATAATTACGTAAAATAGATTTAAATTGAAAAACATCCATATTTTGCAACTGTGGATGTACCTCTAGTATCGATAATGTAATATCTCACAGTTTTGTTTTTTATATAGGCATACCAACTTGATTAAAGATTTCAAAAAAATTGTGGGAGTGTCTGGCTTAGTTATTGCTGCTCGTGTAACAGGCATGTTGCTTGCATTAGCATGGGTTATATTAATTACTCGTAATATCGATGTTAATCACGTAGGTCAACTGATTTTTGGTATTTCTCTGAGTAATTTATTGGCCATATTTGTATCATTAAATATGGGTGCAGTGGCAATAAAATTTATCCCTTCATATAACGCGAGTGACAAAACTAATTATGTAAGAGGTTATTTAAATGCAGCAAATTATCTCGTCATAATAATTGCAGTAGTTATTACAGTTCTTGTAGCTGGCTTTTATTTCTGGGAACAACGAATTTCTTCTGAAATTATTCCAATATATATCTTAATAAGCCTTTTGTCTGCGCCTTTACTTGGATGGATTCAATTACAAGCAAATTATATGCGAGCATTTGAAAAGATTTTACTTTCAGTTGTTCCTACTTTTTTATTGCAACCGATAATAATGCTGATTCTGATATGGGTAGGTCTTGAAATGGATCTACTTGCTCGAGCAGATCAATTAATGCTTGTATATTTTACAACTCTTTTAATAGTCTTCTTTGCACAATATATAATGTTTCAAAGTACTCTGAGCAGTAGAACAAATGATAAAGCAAATTATTCAGAACTAAAGAGTTGGTTAATACAATCACTGCAACTAATCGTACCTCTTTTATTCTTACAGAATGCTGCTCAAACAATAGTTGTATTATCAGGAGGTGTGCTCACTGAGGAAGAGATTGCAGTATCAGGAGTAATTTTACGAATAATGTCATTATTACTGTTTAGCGTCGGCTCCATAACAATGGCAACAAGCCCTAAGCTATCAAGAGAAGTTCATTTAAAGAATGACGCAGCTGTAACTCATACTTTAGTAATCAGCAGTTTGATAAAGGCCTTAATTGTACTACTTGGATTTCTCTCAATATTTTGGTTTGGAGAATTTATTTTAAGATTTTTTGGAGATCAATACATTGTTGGCCACACAGCGCTATTAATCTTAACTTTTGTGCCTATTGTAACTGCTGTATTTGGACCAGTCGTGCTTTTTGTAAATTTATTGAACTTGCACCTGTATTCTTTAGGGGTATTTATAATCACTATGATTTTATTGGCCATATTGATACTTGTGCTGGGTAAGACCTATGGAGTAGAAGGCCAAGCATATGCAGTATTGATTGCTTGGATATTTTGGAACACGTGTTTATATACAATTGTACGAATTAAGGGTAGTTATGACATATCTATATTTAACTTATTTTCTAGATAACTCAGTATTATTGGTAAATAAGGTACTAGTTAAAACTACTAAAGAAGCTACAATTTCGTAAAATCAAAAATGTAGTTATGAAACAGGATAACAACACTTTACCAGATTTTATTGTAATCGGCGCAATGCGATGTGCAACAACAACTTTATACAACTACCTATCAGCTCATCCTGAAATTGGAATATCTCGTAAAAAAGAAACTGATTACTACATTAAAGAAAAAAATTATCATTTAGGCATTAAATGGTATAGCAACCAGTTTTCAGATGGTTACAAATGCTATGGAGAAGTTTCACCAAACTATACTAAGTCTAGAGATTTTAAAGGCGTACCTGAACGAATTATCGGAGACAATCCGAAATGTAAATTTATATATGTTGTGCGAGACCCTGTTGACAGGTTTATCTCACAGTATACTCATTCTTTATTTATGGGGGAAAAACTACCCGAGCCGAACAAACTATATCAGACTGAAAATTGGAACCACATCTTAGATGCCAGTCTTTATCACAAACAAATATCAGAGTACCTGCGATATGTAGAAATGGAAAATATATGTATATTAGATTACGATAAACTCGTAACACAACCATTAATAGTACTTGAAATATTATCAAAGTTTTTAAACGTCTCCAATAAATGGGATAAAATTAATGTGCAACAGGCAAATAGTTCTGTTGAACTTGCGCACACTAGAAAATGGATTCTCGAATTATCAAATAACAGCTTTATAAAACGCTATCGCCATTATATTCCTGTAGATATTATTAATGGTGTAAAAAAAATATCTGGCACTTCAAAAGGTAGGGATAAACCAGAATTTAGTGCTGATTTAAAAAAACTGATATATGAATCAGTAAAGGACGACAGTCAAAAATTTAAAAAGGCTTTTGGATTATCGAATGATAAGTGGTTATATAAATTTTAAATTATATTCAAGGTAGCGCATTATCAGCTTATTTCACTTTATTCTAACTATGTGTTAATGCTTTATCTTGAGCAATGACAACTTTTTTATCTTCTTTTGCTAAAAATTAATAACCGAGTTAGTAAAGCTCTTTTTCTGATAAGTTAAGCACTCCGGCTAAAACCCCTCTGTGAAAATGCGCTCTAAGATGCCAATATTTCGATGCTGTTTCATCTCCTCGCTTCAATAACGCACCAACAAAACAATAAAGGACTTTACAAACTGAAACAATTCCTAATCGTGAACGTATTAGTAATGTAAAATCAGTAGTGCTGTGATAAGCATAGGATTGCCCTGAACGAAATTTGCGTTTTTTAATCCAGTTAAAGTTAAGTCTCTCAGGACCTACAGGTTCATAAACTACTGCATCTTCACAAATTTCCATTTTTGCCCCCATACGCCATAAGCGAAAAAAAAATTCAGTGTCTTCCCCTCCTGAACGTCCTTTTTCTAATAAAAATCTTTGTTTGCGAAAATCTTCACGCTTCCAATTAACAAGGGCATTACAAGTATGTCCAGTTTGCACTACTCCATTACGGCTAATAGGTATATTGGAGTGATAATTCCCCTCGCGTATCCAATTTGGTGTGGAATTGGGATATTGTGCATATGCTGGACCAAATATTACGTCTGCACCGGTTTTTTCTGCACAGTTAACAAGATTCATTAACCAATCTGGAGAGGCAATTTCATCATCATCGATAAAAGCCAACCAATCCACATTAACATCCGCATGGTCAAGACTCGCATTGCGTGCGATGGAAATATTTTGTTTAGGCGCATGGATATACCTTATCTTCAATTCAGAAGCAGCAGCATAATTTTCTACAAGTTCACGCGCACTGTCGGTTTTGTCATTATCAACAACGATGACACGTATTGATATGTTATTTGGTAAATATTGACAAGTGAGCGATTGAAGAGCATGTAAAATTTCTGGCCTACGATAAGTACACATACAGATGTCAATATGTATTGTCATTTAAAACTTAATTTATGTGGGTTTCAAAAAGAAATTTAACAAATAGTTATATAAATTAATGGGCAATTAACCAACAATAATCATAATTTATTTCTGAAAATAAAAACTAATTCCATTTAATTCGTTAAATTTACCTTATAATCAATTGTGTCAATTTTGGTAAGATAATTCATAGTACTATCATATTATACTAATAGGTAGCAGAATCCCTTGAGTTTACATGGTTACAAAACAAAAATAATATGGATTACTAACATAGTGTATAGCTTTTATAAACAATGTTTTGCTATCGGCAAGATTCTCGTTACACTTTTAATCTTGATTTAAATACATCACAACATATAAAGAAATAAATGTTTTTTAAATTAGAATCGTTACGCGGTGTTGCGGCATGCCTTGTGATACTTTTCCATTCTCCATTTAATTATGGAGAAGAACCTCTTACATTTACTGTCAATAGTTATTTATTCGTAGATTTCTTCTTTGTTTTATCTGGGTTTGTAATGTCATTCGCCTATACCGATAAGATCAATAATAGTATGTCGTTCGGCTCATATATTGCATTGAGATTAGGAAGAATCTATCCGCTACACATCTTTATGCTCTTTGTTTGGCTTTCATACCTCTTACTGATGCAGTACCTCTATATATCTGGATTCGGAGGCGGCGATCAATTTGAAGGTTCTAATAATAATGTATTTACCTTTTTTACAAATATAGCGCTTCTACACTCAATGGGAATTCATGATTTTTTAAGCTGGAATTATCCGAGCTGGAGTATTAGCACAGAATTTTTTGCATATGTGGCTTTTTTTATTTTTACAGTAACTCTAGATAAGAGTAAAAATATAATATTCCCTGTCGTTGTTTCATTTATCTGTTATATGTTTTTGTTCAGCCTTAATCGAGAAAATTTTGATATAACATATGATTTTGGATTTATAAGATGTTTAGGTGCATTTTATCTAGGTGTGCTTGTTTACCGCTTGAAATTAAAAGTCCATTTAGACCTATCTAACATCGGCATACTAAGATTATTAGAAATTTTAGTTATCGTTATATCGGTAATTATGGTTCTACGATCAGAGGACGGTCCTGAATTTTTACTCTTGTCTGTACTCAGCTTTGCATTAATTATTATGATTTTTTCCAACAAGCTATCTGGCTACTTAGGCAATCTATTAGAAAGTAGTATATTTAGAAAGTTAGGATTGTGGTCATACTCTATTTACATGTGGCATGCAATAGTACTAGCTCTGATTGGTAATGTTCTGAAAAATATTTTTAATTTTAATATCGATATAGCATTGGGCGCACAAGCCATTGCGTTAAATTGTTTTGTTTTACTTACAACAATAGCTTTGTCTAAATTCTCCTATGAATATATAGAAAATAAATTTCGAGGTCTGGTAAAAAACAAAGTGCGTGAATATGATAAATCTATGCAGCCAATTTCTAAATCAGCATCTGACTAAGTTATTATTTATATACTGCATTTTGTTATATAAGACAGAATAATTACTTAAAATGCTTGTCATACGCAAATTTGTACAGCTCAATATCATATTGGCAGAGTCTCTCAATTTTTTTCAATTGCTGAGGCGTAGGACTAATGCCATCTCCTTTAGCAAGGTTGTAGTGATGTATTATTGGTTTTACACCAAATTGAGCTTTAAACTGTTTGCAAAATACGTCCAGTTTATCTATAAATCCGATGACTGAAAACTTATCCATATTTTCCTTTGCACGTTTAAGTGCCTTTAAACAATTTTCTTCTGGTATTTCAGCAATACCTGAAAAATATCGTAAATTAACTTGAGCGTGGCGACGGGCTACATCGCTATCCAGATAACTGTCTAAATCAGACAAAATAAACTCTTCAAATCTTGCAGAACGATAATTTGAAATGACCCTAGTAACCGGGTCTCTTAGTATGGTTATAAATTTATATGGCTCGCCGAAAAAGTCATCCGCTTTCTTGCTGAATAGAAAATGGCCATAAATTAACGCCATCTCTTGAGCCATATATGTCATTAGCTGAACTTCACGTAATTTAAACAGTTCTGCACAACGTGGGCCATCCTCATGTATTGTTGTAATATCATTTTTACCAGCAAATTCAACTCCAGCTGCCTTTCTTGTAGATATTGCATCTATTGCACCGATATGTTGGTTAAGCGGAACAATTGCTCTTAGTGCTTCGTGCACTGATGATCCTCCAGATTTAGGAATATGCATATAGCAGCAATAATGTTTTAATCGTTTCCCCAGCATCATTCTTGTTATACGTGGAACATATATTCTAAGTCTACGCAGAGTTTTACTGTTGGTCATGTTAATTACATCGTTATTGCTATAAATGTAAGTATTATTTTTAATCCGTTTACATACAAACAATTATTTTTTGAATGAGTTATATCAGATATTTATGTGGCTAATTTACAAATCAATATAGTTGCCAATTACAACAAGCTCATAGATATTCTTAGATTTAGTGTAAATTCGTATCAAATAAACTTGATGCGATGGTAAGAATGAAAGTAACAAACAAGATAACAATTTTGCTAGATATTTACGACTATATATCTACACACACTATATAAATGGTGTTGCCCGGATATTACCTCTAGTCAAAATAACATAGTTAAATAACAAACTCTTTAGAAAATAAATGAATATATTAAGAATCGAGAGTTTTAATAACTCTTTTTATAAAATCAGACTAATATGCGCTTTTGTTTACAAAGCCTTTGTAGAAAGTTTGTATTGCAATCATGACATCAAACAGTGGCGACCAGTTTTTAACATAGTAAAGGTCATGTTCAATTCTTGCTTTTAGATCTGTGTCCCCTCTAAATCCATTCACTTGTGCCCAACCCGTTATGCCACCTTTCATCATATGCTTTTTCATGTAATCTGGAATTTGTGTTTTAAATTGCTCGATGAATTCAGGACGTTCTGGTCGTGGACCTATGATAGACATGTCACCCTTGAGTACGTTTATAAACTGAGGCAGTTCATCTAAACTAGTCTTTCTCAGAAATGCACCAAACTTGGTAGCGCGCTGCTCTCCAGGCTGCGCCCATTTAGGGCCGGTTTTTGACTCCACATCTACAGGCATAGAACGAAACTTCAGCATCGTAAATGGCTTGTTATTCCAGCTGATACGGATTTGTCGATAAAATATAGGCCCTGGCGAGCTTAATTTAACCCCTAATGCTAACACCAGAAATAATGGACTGAAGATCATTAAAGCAATGCTAGCTATTATTTTGTCTTCGACATTTTTAACTGTTCGACCAACAACTCCATCCATAGGACTGACATCGATATCGAGCAATGGAATGCTGCAAAAATCGGTAAGCGACTTTTCATTATTCTTGATCATATTCAAGTCAACCACATAGCGAATACTGACTGTAGAATATTGCATAGATTCAATAACTTGTTTAGCCCTGTTCTCTGCATGCATGGGGTAAGTTATCCAGACTTGATCAATATTATATTGAGCCGCAATCTCTTCGATCTGCTTTGCTGAACCGAGACGAGTTAGTTTGATATTTTTATCACTACGTCTCTGCTTTTCTCTGTCATCGACATAACCAATAAGTTGAAGCCCAAGTTCTGGACGAGTCTTAATAATACGTAATATATCTCTTGCGGTCGTATGCGTTCCTACAAGTAATATATTTCTTTGGTTAAATCCAAGTGATCGAATGGATCTCAAAAAATTACGAGTAAAGATTCGTAGTAGAACCTGGAACACTATAGTTAAAGCTAACCAGAAAACTAACCATTTTAAGTTAGCGACAGAAGTTTCTAAACCAATTACGACTCCCATTACAGCCACACTAACCATCACATAAAGATCAATAATCACAATCAGTAATAACTCTGATCGAAGTCTGAGATCACGCCATGGCCGATAAAGATTAAATTTCTTTGCAATGATGCAAAAAACCAACAAGGCAATAATAATAAGACTTTTTACAAGCGTGTTTTGTGTGTAAGCATCATGCGTAGCAGTATAAGCAATTAGCCCAAATGCAATGACAAACAATAAATCAACAAACTTAAATAAAAAGAAGGCAAAGGACGAAAAAATCCGGTAGTTTCTGTTATTTATTATCATGGCATAAGGCCTATATATAATTCTTGATTATATAAAGCGAGTCACAGAAATACTGAACCGCTTATTATTAGTTATATCAACTATTTAGTATTATTAATAATGATGAATTGTAAACAATTAGATGTAATCTACAAATATAGATACATGGTATTTGTAAAAGCCAAGTTATACAACCACAAAAATACCGTCTACATTGTACCTAAACTTTCAGTGAGTTACTGAGCATAGGCAGCAGAAAAATTACACTAAAGCTATAAAAGACCTGGTTGATAGCTCCATAATTTGCCATAGGCTTCAAGATGTGCGCATGACCGCAAATTCAGTCAACTCAATCAGGGCATCACGATACTGGCTATCGGACAATTGTTCTATTTGCTGCTTGGCAATTAAAGCATGCTGAGTAGCAATTTTTTCCGTGTAGTCAATAGCGCCGGTTGATTTAATTGCCGACAAAATTTCTTGTAAATGATCCCCCCCACCGTTGATTATGGCATCTTGGATTAATGCTGCAATTGAACCATTGCTGTGTTGATATGCATAGATGAGTGGTAATGTAGGTTTACCTTCAGTCAAATCGTCACCAAGATTTTTACCCATTTCTTCAGCTGATGATTGGTAATCTAACACATCATCTTTAATTTGAAATGCAGTGCCAATATGCTTCCCATACGTCACACAGGCATTTTCGATATCTGGCGATTGCTTAGCGATTAAAGCACCAAGCTGACACGAAGCTTCAAATAATTTTGCAGTTTTAGATTGAATGACATTCATGTAGCGTTCTTCTGTGGTTTCAGGGTCATTACAATTTAACAACTGCATCACTTCACCTTCAGCAATTGTATTCGAAGCATGCGCAAGAATTTCCATTACGCGCATCTCTCCCACATCAACCATCATTTCAAATGATCTTGAAAATACAAAATCTCCCACCAAAACTGTAGATTCATTGCCCCAGATCGAATTTGCGGTTTCACTACCACGACGCATACTAGAATCATCAACGACATCGTCATGCAATAATGTTGCAGTGTGAATGAACTCGATGATGGCCGCGAGTAAATGATGCTTGTTTCCTGTGTAGCCACAGGCCCTCGCACACAAAATTGCCAGCATCGGGCGTAAGCGCTTACCGCCGCTATTAATAATATAGTTAGCCATTTGGTTGATGAGTAGAACTTCAGAATGCAGGTATCGCCGAATTACCGCATTCACCCCTTGCATATCCTCAGCCACTAAATCTTGTACAGCTCGAAAATCCATTCTTATTCGCTTTATATTATTTTAACCAATTTAAGCCTTTATTTTAGTGAGGTCATACAATTCAATAGCTGAACTCATTGACCCTAACACACCTGCTCGTTAGAATTGCGCCTCTTTTGCTTCCCATACTCTGGAGAATATAGGTGTACGCAATCATCGCCACCGGCGGCAAACAATACCGTGTCCAACAAGGGGACCACATTAAAATCGAGAAACTTGCTGGGGATCCTGGCGACAAAATCGAGTTTGATCAAGTCTTATTATTGGCAGACGGTGAAGAGGTAACTATTGGTACCCCTTATGTAGAAGGCAGCAAAGTCACGGCTGAAGTCGAAGAACAAGCGCGTGGTAAAAAGATTGAAATAATCAAATTTAAGCGCCGTAAACACCATATGAAGCGTTTGGGACACAGGCAGTACTATACACAGGTAAAGATTACTGATATTTCTAAGTAATATGATTTTTATAAGGATCTGCAATGGCACATAAAAAAGCTGGCGGTAGTACGCGTAACGGGCGAGATTCAGAATCCAAACGTCTAGGTGTTAAACGCTTTGGTGGTGAACAAGTCCGAGCTGGAAATATTATTGTTCGTCAACGAGGCACACAAGTTCACGCAGGCGAAAATGTCGGCTGCGGGAAAGACCATACCTTATTTGCTACAGCAGACGGGTGTGTTGTATTTGAAACAAAGGGACCAAAAAACAGAAAATACGTGCGTATCGAAACGATGCACTGAAGCTTTTGAATAATAATTTTATTAGAAGCCCCGCATCGTCGGGGCTTTTTTTTGCGAGTTTTACTTACAAAATTAAAGAGGTTCTAATTTATTATGAGATTAAGCAAATCAGTTGAAAGCTCTGATTTATCAACGCAAAACCAAATTAAAAATGAGTGACTGAGACGAGGCAAAAAATGTCGAAAAGAGCGATGTGCATTAGTTTATACATGAGCGAATTTGAGATCATTTTTTAACAAAGTGTCAGAATAAATCAAAGTTTTCAGAATCATGAAGTTTGTTGATGAAGTACATATCCACGTCCAAGCCGGTAATGGTGGCAACGGTGGCCTTAGCTTCCGGCGTGAACGCTATATTCCGCTAGGGGGCCCCGATGGGGGGGATGGAGGAGATGGCGGCAGTGTGTTTTTAATCGCAGATGAAAATTTAAATACGCTTGCAGATTTTCGACACACCCGTTCTTTTAAAGCTCAGCGTGGTCAAGATGGTATGGGTAAGGATCGAACTGGAAAAAAAGGTGAAGATAAATTAATCAGTGTGCCAATTGGAACACTGGTAAAAGATGCACAAACAAAAGAACCAATTGGTGATTTAACGAAACATGGTGAACGTCTACTAGTGGCTAAAGGCGGAATACATGGCTTAGGTAATGCCAGATTTAAAAGCTCAACCAATCGTGCACCCCGCAAAACTACACTCGGCCAACAAGGTGACACTCGTGACTTATTCATGGAGTTAAAGCTATTGGCAGACGTAGGCCTATTGGGATTACCGAATGCTGGAAAATCATCTCTGATAAGTGCATTGTCTTCTGCTACCCCTAAGGTTGCAGATTATCCATTTACAACCTTGTACCCAAGTTTGGGAGTTGTTTATATTGCCCCTCATCAAAGTTTTGTGATCGCAGACATCCCGGGTTTAATCAAAGGTGCGGCAGAAGGTGCCGGATTAGGTATCCAATTTTTACGACATTTATCACGCACACGTTTATTATTACATATGGTTGAAATATCCTCCGCAAATGCCAATGAAGATTATCATTCGATATTGAATGAAATTAGCAAGTACAGTGATGAACTTACTAATAAAGACCGTTGGCTAGTTTTTACCAAGATCGATTTAGTTCCTGCTAATGAATGCCAACAAATTATTGATAATTATGTGACCGAATTTGGCTGGCAAGGGCCTGTGTTTGGAGTCTCGTCTGTAACAAAGGCCGGTACAAAAGAGTTAACAAATAGTATTTATTCTTTTTTAAATGAACGCCAAGCAAAAACAAGTTAGTTCCAGCAAACGCTGGGTAATTAAGGTAGGCAGTTCCTTAATTACTAATAACGGACGTGGTTTAAATAAAGAGGCGATTGCCCACTTGGCGTCTCAACTTGCATTACTAGTCGACTCAGGTAAAGAAGTGATTTTGGTATCTTCTGGCGCAATTGCCGAAGGCATGAATCGTCTTGCCTGGCAAAAACGGCCACATGCCGTATATGAATTACAAGCTGCGGCAGCAGTTGGACAAATGGGACTCATACAAGCCTATGAATCCTGCTTACAAAGGCATAATTTGCATAGTGCACAGGTATTGCTTACCCACCAAGATTTACAAGACCGTAAACGCTATTTAAATGCACGTACCACGCTACGAAAACTTTTAGAGTTAAATGTAATTCCTGTCGTAAATGAAAATGATACGGTGTCTACTGATGAAATAAAATTTGGTGACAATGACACCTTAGCAGCATTAGTTAGTAATCTGGTAGAAGCCGATGCGCTCGTGATCTTGACGGACCAAAACGGTATTTATGAAAAACCACCAAGTAAGAGTTCCACAAACAAGATTATCGATGAAATCTCTGCTAATGATCCACTACTTGATGAAGTTGCTGGGCCGAGCACGGGCGAGTTAGGCCGTGGTGGAATGCTTACCAAAGTATCTGCTGCGCGTATTGCTGCGCGCGCTGGCGCTGCAACAATTATTGCATCGGGCAAAGTAGAAAACGTATTGCTAGAAATCGCCAATGATAAAAAACATGGTACTTTACTTTATCCCCATGCAGAGCCCCTTGCTGCTCGCAAGCAGTGGATTGCAAATCAATTGTACACAAATGGAGAGTTGGTATTAGACGATGGTGCTTGTGAAGTAATCAGCAAAGCTGGTAAAAGTCTTCTCACCATAGGAGTGAAAAGTGTAACGGGTGATTTTGATCGTGGCGAAGTAGTAAGCTGCTTAAATAGTACTGGCCAAGAAATTGCACGCGGTTTAGTCAATTATTCCGCTAATGAAGCACGTCTTCTGCAGGGTAAAGCCAGTAAGGAAATCGAGTCTATTCTTGGTTATGTTGATGAGCCCGAACTCATCCATCGAGATAATTTAGTGGTACTGTAAAAAATCTGTTCTAAACAATTCTTAAAGAAGCTCTGATTTATTAATGAAATGACTGAGGTTAGACAAAAAATGTTGAGAAAGCGGAGTGTATATGCCAATACATGAGTATTTCGAGACATTTTTTAACGACATCTCAGAATAAATCAGAGTTTCCTTAAATCGTTAGGTTACATTGCCTTGATGCGTGCATTAAGCCGACTCTTATGACGAGCGGCCTTATTGGCATGAATGAGTTTTTTGTTAACGGCTGCATCAATCACCGGGACCGCCGATTTATACGCCGCTGCAGCCTCTTCTTTATTGCCAGCACTAATAGACTTCACCACTGCCTTAATTTTAGTGCGCAAATTTGAACGCTGGCTGGCATTCAGCTGACGATTTTTTACAGCCTGTCGAGCCCGTTTTCTAGCTGATGCAATATTAGCCAATGCGATGTCCTATTTTTCTCTTGTCAAAGTTCTAGCCATAGGGCCGCGTACTATGGTAGTAAGATACAAAAATGTCAACCTTCGCAACTATTATCTCACCTCACCTATATAGATATGGCCGAACATAAAGCCTTATTTAAATCTACGGCCGTAATCAGCGTAATGACCTTTATCTCAAGGATATTCGGCTATATCCGTGATGCCGTTATTTTTATTTTTTTAGGAGCTACGGGTAGTACGGATGCTTTTTTTGTGGCCTTTCGTATCCCCAATTTTCTACGTAGATTATTCGCCGAAGGCGCTTTTTCACAGGCATTTGTTCCGGTTTTGTCCGAATATAAGGAGAAGCGTTCTAGACAAGAACTACAAACATTAATCAATCACGTCTCCGGCATGCTAGGTCTGCTGCTGGTTTTTCTAAGTATTTTGGGCGTAATTCTTGCACCTATACTTATATATGTATTTGCACCAGGGTTTGTCGATGAGCAAGATCGCTATGATTTAGCCACCCAGATGCTGCGTATCACATTCCCCTATATATTATTTATATCACTGACTGCCTTATCTGGGAGTATTCTAAACACCTTTAATCGATTTGCAGTTCCGGCATTCACGCCCACTTTCCTGAATTTGTCATTGATTGCTGCAACCCTGTGGCTAGCTCCGAAATTTGAACAACCGGTTATCGCTTTAGCATGGGGGGTATTTATTGCAGGGATCATTCAATTGTTATTTCAAATTCCTTTTTTATATAAATTGGGTGTGTTACCTAAGTTTTCTTTGCATGGCGCAAAAGAAGGGGTGAGAAAAATAATACGCTTAATGCTACCCGCGATATTTGGCTCTTCTGTTGTACAGATTAATCTACTAATTAATACATTGATCGCTTCATTCTTAGCCGTAGGTAGCATAAGCTGGCTATATATTTCTGATCGCTTTGTTGAACTACCGCTAGCAATATTTGGGGTGGCCACCGCCACAATCATTTTGCCAAGGTTATCCAAACAATTCGTCAATCAATCAGAATCCGGTTTTAATAAAACACTTGATTGGGCATTACGTATATCGATAGTAATTGCCATACCGGCTATGCTTGGGCTCATCATTTTGGCCAAACCTATTCTTACCTCTTTAATTCAGTATCGAGAATTTACAGCCACGGATACTACTATGGCTGCATTTAGTTTAATGACTTACGCGTTTGGGCTTCCTGCATTTATACTCATTAAAGTATTAGCTCCAGGGTTTTATTCACGCCAAGATACCAAAACACCGGTAAAGATTGGTGTGATAGCAATGTTCTGTAATATTGCATTGAATTTAATTTTCATTTGGGCGTGGATCCATTGGCAATGGAAGGGACCTCACGCGGCTTTGGCATTGGCGACATCTTTATCTGCTTACATCAATGCTACGCTCTTATTTAAAAAACTTAAAAATTCGACCTCCATCACCTTACAAGCTGGCTGGCCAAAATATATGTCTCAAATACTAATTGCTACCGCTATCATGACAGCTGTATTGCTATTCGTGCTGCCAGTTTCTAGTCAATGGCTTGCATGGAACGGGTTGGAGCGCATCGGCGCACTTCTAGGCTTTATGCTACTAGGGGCAGTGCTGTATATTGGCGCGTTGATTATTTTAGGAGTTAGAAAAGATAACTTTGTTCTCAAATAGCCAATGAATTTCTGATTTATTCTGATATGTCGTTAAAATGATTTCTCAAAATACTCATGTATATATAAATACACTCCGTTTTTTCGAAATTATTTTGCCTAATCTCAGTCATTTCATTAATAAATCAGAACTTCATTTAGTACTTTAAATGCTGATATGAAACTAATACGAGACATACACCGTAAACCAGATGTTGCTCATAATGTGGTTGCAACGATTGGTAACTTCGATGGAGTCCACCTTGGTCATCAAGCGGTATTGGAAAAAATTCTAGATAAGAGCAAGTCCTTAAATTTACCTTCGATGTTAATCGCATTTGAACCTTCGGCAAAAGAATTTTTTCTTAGAGATAATGCACCAGCGCGTCTTACAAATTTTCGAGATAAATTTACGATCATCAAAGATCTTGGAATAGACCAGTTTGTATGCTTGCGTTTTAATCAAAATCTAGCAAACATAGCTGCCGAAGATTTTATTAAGGATATTTTGATCGAAAATTTATGTGTAAAATACTTGACAGTTGGCGATAATTTCCGCTTTGGAAAAGGTCGTAAAGGTGATTTTGCATTACTACAAAAGTCAGCAAATCGATTTGATTTTGAAGTCGAGAATACCGAAAGTTACCTTATAAATAACAAGCGCGTCAGTAGCTCATCTATACGAGATCATCTTGCAAATGGAAATCTAGCCGACGCCGAGAAATTACTTGGACGTAACTATAGTATGTCAGGCCGCGTGATTCATGGAGACAAAAAAGGCCGCACGATAGGCTTTCCAACTGCTAATATTCCACTAAAAAGGCGTATTTCACCCATTAATGGTGTATTTGCAGTAAAGATAAAAATTGAAAACAGCTTGGAAAAAATTGGTGTTGCAAATATAGGACATCGCCCAACAGTTAATGGCACCCGCACCCAACTCGAAGTTAATATATTCGATTTTTCCCAAAATATATATGGCAAACACTTAACAGTTTATTTTTGCAAAAAGCTAAGACCTGAAAAGAAGTTTGCAAGCTTTGATGCATTAAAAAAACAAATACAAATCGATGCTGGTCACGCACAAGATTATTTTAAAGATGCTGCATAGTTTTTCGCTAGAGATAAATAAACATGAACGACTATAAAAGCACTTTAAATCTTCCAAAAACTTCTTTTCCAATGAAAGGCAACCTTGCACAACGCGAACCAGTGATGTTAAAGCAATGGCAAGATAAAAATATCTATCAACAAATAAGAAAAGCACGCGAAGGTGCCCGAAAAGAGGGTAAGATATTTATTCTGCATGATGGTCCTCCTTATGCAAATGGTGACATTCATATTGGTCATGCGGTAAACAAAATCCTTAAAGACATCATTATCAAGAGCAAAACCCTTTCGGGTTTTGATGCGCCATATGTGCCTGGTTGGGATTGCCATGGCCTACCCATTGAACATCAAGTTGAGAAAAAGATTGGCAAGGCCGGCACTAAAAAGACACACAAAGAATTTCGTAATGCTTGCAGAGAATTTGCCAACAAACAAATTGATAAACAGCGTAAAGATTTCATACGACTTGGAGTATTTGGTGAATGGGATGAACCTTACCGCAGTATGGATTTCAAATTTGAAGCCGATATTGTTCGCGCCCTTGGCAAAATTTATGCAAAGGGACATATCGTTAGAGGATTTAAACCTGTTTATTGGAGTGTCGTCGGCGCATCGGCATTGGCTGAAGCCGAAGTGGAATACCAGGATAAAACCTCTTTCGCAATTGATGTCAAGTTTAGTATTGGTGAAAATGAAAGACAGAAACTGTTAAATTCATTTGACAACCATATTCTTAATAATCTTGACGAAATATCGATAGTGATTTGGACTACAACTCCTTGGACCCTACCAGCGAATCAAGCCGTATCACTACACCCAGAATTAGATTATGTTCTTATAGAAAGTAAAAAAAATAATAATTTTGAATGGCTGATTCTTGCAAACGACCTGCTCAAAACGTGTATGGATCGATACAATGTAGATAACTATACAATTCTAAGTAAATGCAAAGGTAGGGATCTAGAACACCTCAAACTACAGCATCCTTTCTATGACAAGACTGTACCAATTATTCTTGGTGAACATGTAACCACTGAAACTGGTACTGGTGCAGTGCATACAGCTCCTGATCACGGTATAGAAGACTTTGTGATCGGTAAAAAATATGGAATCGGCACATTAAATCTCGTAGATGATCATGGTGTGTTCAATGAGAAAACCGAACTATTTGCTGGCGAACATGTATATAAAGTTGATGAAAAAATTATTGATACTTTAGCAAGTAAAAATAAATTGCTACATCAAGAGAAATTTGAACATAGTTTCCCGCATTGTTGGCGCACTAAAACCCCTTTAATTTACCGCGCTACCCCTCAATGGTTCATCAGTATGCATGCCAATAACTTATTAGGAAACGTCAACCAACAAATAAATCAAGTGAAATGGATTCCTGATTGGGGCCAAGCCCGTATCAGCAGCATGCTTGCAAGTAGCCCGGACTGGTGTATCTCTCGCCAACGCACTTGGGGAGTTCCCATTACATTTTTTGTCGATAAAAAAACCGAAACCCCCCATCCTAATACTACGGAGCTAATTGAAAAAGTTGCTGAAAAAATAGAACAACAAGGTATGGATGCCTGGTATGAGTCGGATGCAACAGAGTTGCTGGGGAAAGACGCCGATAAATATAAAAAGGTTACCGATACGTTAGACGTGTGGTTTGATTCTGGTGTCACTCATTATGCCGTGGCCCAACAGAGATTAGGGATAAATTTAGAACAAAACCAACAGGTGGACTTATATCTTGAAGGTTCCGATCAACATCGCGGCTGGTTTCAGTCTTCATTGAAAACTTCCGTAGCGATGTATGAGATTGCACCGTATAGAGAAGTACTCACCCACGGATTTACCGTTGATGCCGAAGGTAAAAAAATGTCTAAATCTTTAGGCAATGTAGTGGCACCACAAAAGATTTGTAACTCACTTGGTGCTGATGTTCTACGTCTTTGGGTCGCTGCAACCGATTACAGTGGGGAGTTAAATGTATCAGAAGAAATTTTAAATCGAACTTCCGATGCTTACAGGCGTATACGCAATACAATCCGTTATTTGCTTTCAAACTTAGATGGATTTAACCCCACAAACGATGTAGTCGCAGCTAAGGAGATGATTGCTCTCGATTACTGGATTGTATGGAAGACTAAGCAACTTCAAAATCTCATATTGCAACACTATGAAAACTATCAGTTTCATAAAATTTATACCCTTATCCATAATTTTTGCGTATTGGAGCTGGGCAGTGACTATTTAGATATCATTAAAGATCGACAATACACCACTCAAAAAAATAGTACTGCACGCAAGTCTGCACAAACAGCGATGTTTCATATTGCCGAAGCATTGGTTCGTTGGATCGCTCCAATATTAAGTTTTACTGCAGAAGAAGCCTGGCAATATCTGCCCGGTGAACGAGGAGAAACGATCTTTACTCAATCTTGGTATAACTTGGACAATTTTAGTAATAATGGCGAAATCGACGCTGCAGACTGGAATGGAATGCTTGAAACTAGAGAGAAAATCAGTAAAGAACTTGAAACACTACGCAACTCAAAAGAAATAGGCTCCTCACTTGATGCCGAGGTACAAATCTGGCAAGCGCCTAATTATTTAAATAAAGTGAAAAATGACGAGTTACGTTTTGTATTTATTACTTCATATGCCGATATTATTGATAACGGTGCGCCTCCTAATACGGCAAAAAAATTCACTAACGCAGACGGTACTGAATACTTTGTTACAGTAATGAAATCCAAACATCAAAAATGTATTCGTTGTTGGCATCATCGCGAAGATGTAGGCCAAGACAGCAAACATCCGGAATTATGTAGTCGTTGTGTAACAAATTTACCCGAGGGTTTAGGTGAAAAGCGTCTTTATGCATAAGCTTTTTTCAATAGACCCAATAACACTTTGTCCCATGTCATCGCGAGAAGCGAAGCGACGTGGCGATCCATTAAAGACTAGTAATACTAAAGTATTCCATTACATCAACCATGATGAAAAACTTATTCGTACTTCCTCGTGCTCTCTGGATTGCTTCACTACGTTCGCAATGACGAATGGTGTGCCCATTTAAATAGGGTGAGAGAAATGAGTAGTGCCACAATGCTTAAATGGCTTTGGTTAACTTTGCTTGTGGTTGTATTAGACCAAGCCAGCAAACAAGCTGCGGTGCAATTACTAGCTCCCCATGAGCCTCATGCGTTTCTGCCTTTTTTTAATTTCACTTTAACTTTCAATAAGGGTGCTGCATTTAGTTTTTTGAGCACTGCGGGAGGTTGGCAACGCTGGTTTTTCACAGCTTTAGCTATAGGAGTAAGCATTTTTATTTTTTTCTGGTTAAAGAAACTCACTGCAAAAGAGAGGTTACTTGCAGCTAGTTTGTCATTAATATTAGGTGGTGCAATCGGTAATGTGATTGACCGTAGCCTTTATGGCCATGTTATCGATTTCATTGATTGGTTTTATCATTCCAGCACAAAGTGTCTACCTTTTTTCTATCAGGTAAATCAGGCAACATGTCATTGGCCAACTTTTAATTTAGCGGACTCAGCAATTTTTCTAGGAGCCGTGTTGATGATCATTCAAGCAGTTTTCAATAAAGAGAACCTCTGAGGAAATTGGATAGTGGAAGTTTTACTCGCAAATCCGCGTGGTTTTTGTGCTGGTGTCGATCGTGCTATCGAAATTGTCGAACGTGCTCTACAGCTGTTTGGTGCACCGATTTATGTACGCCATGAAGTTGTACACAATAAATTTGTTGTTGACGACCTTAGACAAAAGGGCGCGGTATTTGTAGATGAATTAAACGAGGTGCCCGATGGCGCTACCGTAATTTTCAGTGCCCATGGGGTTTCCAAGGCAGTACAAAATGAAGCAGCAAATCGAGACGTAAAGGTATTTGATGCCACCTGCCCATTAGTAACCAAAGTGCATTTAGAGGTAGCTCGTTATAGTCAAAAAGGTTTAGATACCATCTTAATTGGACATAAAGGTCACCCTGAAGTGGAAGGCACCATGGGTCAATATGACGAGTCTTTTGGTGGTGCCATTCATTTAGTTGAAAATGTAGATGACGTAAAAAAACTTAAGGTCAAACAAAAAAACAAAACCGCTTTTGTCACACAAACAACTTTATCGGTGGACGACACCAGTGACGTCATCGATGCACTTCGGCAACGCTTTCCAAACATCATTGGTCCAAAAAAAGACGATATTTGTTATGCAACACAAAATAGACAAGATGCCGTGAAAAAACTTGTCGAAAAATGCGATTTGTTATTAGTGATTGGCTCTAAAAGCAGTTCCAACTCCAATCGCCTGCGAGAAATTGCCGATAAAAATAAAATTGAAGCACATTTAATTGATGGGCCAGAATATATTCAAGATTCGTGGCTAGAAAATAAAAAAACTGTTGGCGTCACTGCCGGCGCATCTGCACCCGAAGTGCTAGTGCAACGCGTTATAAAACATTTAAAAGAAAAAGAAAAAGCAGTGATTACTGAAGAACTAGGTAAATCTGAAAATGTAGTCTTCCCGTTACCAAAGATATTTAGATAGAAACTAAATTACTCCCATCCGCAAGCAGCGGCAGTATGAGTATTGTTTGAAATCAACTTTGCTTGGGCTTGGTTTATACCAAGATCGCCACACCCATCTCCAGTTTGTGCCCCTGCACGTGTCGCTGTTACCGTAAATGTTTGTGAGGGTGCTGCTGCTACAGTCGCAGTAATACTGTAAAAACCTTCGGGACTAGTAGCCAGAATTCCTGATCTCGCAAGCGTTGCACTATAGCGCCCAAACTGCGTATAGAATCGTTCCATCCTAGCTGCAGCATCCATTAAAGCAGACTTGGCATCCGAACGACGGGTCTTTCTTACTTGTTCTTGATAAGACGGATAAGCGATCGATGCAATGATGGCAACGATCACTACCACAACCATTAACTCTATTAAATTAAAACCGCGTAATTTTTTCATACATTTCATATAAGAACTTACCTTAGCCTAACCAGTATGGCGCAAAAGTGATAGCCAACACAAAATTATCGATAGGCTACCATTTTTCCTTTGGTGTTTTTTCTCCCCGAGAATTAAAAGTCAGATTACCATCCGAAGTTTGTCCCCCTACTGCAGTAGCAGTTAAGGCTACACACTGAGATAACGCAGTACCAGCTTCACAGGTTCCTGCGGTTATTTGATAAAAACCTTCATCCGAATCCACCTTCCCACTGCCTGCATCCGGATATCCTAACCCATTAGGATCTAATGCAACCAAGTTGTTCGTGTATGACCCATAATTGGTAAAAAATCGTTCTTGTGCATTCATGACTTCCATCAACATTGCTTGGCCATCAGCACGGCGCGTTTTTCTCATTTGATCTTGATACGATGGATAAGCAATGCTGGCGATAATACCAACAATGGCAACCACAATCATTAATTCAATAAGAGTTATTCCCTTAGCATATTTTATATTTTCATTATTCATGGTCATATGTATAAAAACTAAAATATTAGTCAAGTTCTACTGTGTCTTTAGGTAAAATCCAAATTTCAGTAACTACTTTTCTCTTGGCATAAGGATCGGCTAATGTGAAGCCTAGTTCCATGCCTTTTCGTAAAGAATTTATAGAAACTATATTGTTATTCAAAGTATGGACTTTCGTGTCATTACCAACTTTGTAAGCTGTAGCATTAATAATTAATGTATTCCCACCATTTTCTACTTTTTGAAAAATACCTTCGTTACTGAACGTGCTGGGATAAAATTCTGGTAACTTACCTTTACCCCATACTGGATTTGTAAGACTAAGCGTTAGCAATGTTAAAAAAATAAATTTTAACTTTGACTTTAGCATGGTAATTCTCCGTAATAACTCTAGTGAACAATCAGTTCGCGCCAGGAGTTTCTTCCCGCAGTATTAGAATTCTTTGTATTAGTTCCGATTACACGTACGCTTTTGTCACTCTGTTGTGTTAGACGGTAATGACTAATAAATGCTGCATCTGTAGGTGTTGTCGAATCAAACCGCATACCAGCAACAATATATGGAGCTCCAGTCAAATCATCAATATTGTCCAACAAATCAAATGTACCATCTGCATTTATATCAAAAATTACTTTATCACCAGAGCCGCCCGTAATTGGATCAAATGCGAGTTCAAATCCACCTGCGCCATTATTACATGGGTTAGAGCTCTTCGGAATTACAGTGTTAACAAATAAAAAATCACCACGAAGCTGTATATTTCGTACTGCACGTTCACCTGGATATTCAACTCCACTACTGCTTCCAGCTGGAGGCATATCAAGATCAATGTACCAGCCCATGACACGGTTATTTGCGCTTCCATTATCTTTCCAATTCACATCATGATTGCTTAAGGATCGAACTGTGAATCCATGTTCTTTTACCGAATGATTAGTAAATACTTGTTCAACCAGCTGATTATTAGCACCAGGCATAGTGACTTCATAACCCGTATTGTTATCCCAAATTCCATAGATTGACTGGATATCTGTATTCGTAGAGTCATCCGAAGTCATCCAACTTCCAGTTGCAGTGATCACAATATAACCAGGTGACGTTGGGTGCTTAACCACGATAGGCCTTGTTGTGATGGGTTGTGGAATAGTTCTTGAACCCGCTGGGCCATATTTAGCTCTAAATATAACATCTCGATTTGAGCTATTATCCCAGTCACTCGGTGAACTGCTGCTGATATCGATACGATAAAGATTGCCCTGCAAATCACCTGCATAGAGTCGATCAACTGTTCCATCATTATCTACATCGATACCGCGTACCGCTCCAATTCCATTTGGTGTTGTACCATCACTACTCTCTGCTTTACCGTAACCTGTACTGATTTTGATGTAATCGCTTCCTGCTGTCCAAACGCCATCTTGTCCCGCTTCTATAAATAAAATATAAATTGCTGCATCCCCATCTGCGCTGGTGCTGTTATAACCATTTCCGAATATCGCAACCCATTTTTTCTCGTTATCGCCATATTCTGCATTACTCATCGCAATCAGTGGTTCACTATAAGTAAACCCAAGATCACTATTGCCTGCACCACCATCATCATCATCGTCATCATCACCACTACCATCATCATCTTCAGTAAACTCCCACATCACATTAGCCACAGCGTTAGATTCTGAATTAAATGAACTTGGATCAGTGATGTTTAAAGCGTAGTAACCTTTACCTCCATGGCCTAAACCACCGATTAATACGGAATTCCAGCTTTTGCTTGACTCGCCTTTTTTAGTCATAAATATATCATTTACACTTGGCGTCAAATCAACGTAAAAACGATGTGAGTAACTGGGCTTAGTTAATTCAGATAAATTGCCAAACACAAGATTAGGGACATAAGCAAATATCTCCTCACCCGTATCGGCATTGAACGCATGCAGCATGCCATCATTTCCACCGACATAAACAACCCCCTGGCGATTAGCATTGTCGCTTTTAAAAGTATTATATAGATCAGCTACATTGTCCGGAAATGAACCCGGAAACGTACTTGAATTGCGACCAAAGTAAGGTGGCTTGCCTACATATACTGGAGTCGAATGAACAAAGTCGCCTAACTTACCACTGTTAACTGGGCGAGGCCTAAATTCACCATCATCAAAACTCAAACCTTCATCTATCGAATGACCGCGTAAATAATTAAGACGTTCGTCACCCACATTTGAAACGTTTGCAGGTACAGGTGAATTTAAAAGTGCTTGTTGCCCAACGGTGATATTATTGACACCGCCCCAACGAAACGCTTTCCCTGTACTGGAAAAGCCATTGTCATCATAAGTTATGATCACACGAGAATCACTTGAAGCTCCTGTTTTACCATCAAGTTGAGAAGCCGCACTCCACTCAAAAATTGGATTACCAGAGTTATCTGTATTGAGCGTTCCATCTGTGTTAATCCGCTGAGCAACTAAATCTCCAGTGTCGTTTTGTGTGTTAAAAAATGCGCGGTATACAACTGAGTCACTTTGGATAGTATGGGTGTTAAACGCTACGGATGACGCAGCACCTTCACCAATTCCTATTTCTTCAAACATGGCAGTAAGAGTATCTGCTAGCTCTTGGGGATCATTGGCAGTCTTAAAATCTCCACGTCCGTTATAAGCGGCATGTCGTAAGTCGTCAATTTTTTCTGCATTGCCAGCGAAAGGATTTGGCCAGTTAAATGCTGTCCTTGGGTTTTTTGGCATGGAAGATAATGTACCTTCCACACCTAGACCCAATGTATACGTGATCAAATGTTGATGTAACGTGTCGGTTTTATTCAAAACACCACTACCAGCGTAGCGATTAATTTCTAATTGGGTAATCGGAACATCATCAGATAAAGTATCGTGAAGATCACGTTCATAAAAATGCATAGCAACATCCGCTAAGGTCTTATGATCACTACCTGCAAAAGCGCCTCCATCAAACTCCGTATCGTTATCATCATCGGCATTAATTGCAATTGCTGGGCCTGTCGGGTCATTGTAAAAACCATCTGTCAAGGCTACTGCGTAGTTCTGTTGACAAATCCCTTTAGGTGCAGCCAACACCGCACAATTTGGGTCCCCTGGACTACTGTCAGATGTGGCACCAAAAATATCTTGCTGATTTGCACCACTACCGACTTTACATTCAAAGTAACGACCCAATTTTTCCAAACCTGGTCGTAATGGAGTACCCCCTGTGGGTTGCGAGGTGAAAATTTTACTCAATAAATCTTTCTTAGGGCCTGGGACCGTAGAGGATTTATTCATCGCAGCCAACTTGGTATTAACACTATTATTGTTATGCAAGGTCGCATAACCAAGTCGCGCATTGGTGGCATTTTCAATGACATGACTTAATGCAGCTTTTGCGATCAGATCACGTTTACGATAATAACTAAACCAGTTTTTAAAATTCTGTTTTTCTTCAGCAGAACTGCATGTAACCGTGCCATCTCCATTATCAGTACCGCAATCAAGTCGTCCTACCTTTGTATTAGGATCGTACTTTGCTCGTATGAATTTGCTTGGACAAGGTATACTGGGAACGGCTGGACCTGTGCAAAACGGTCCGAAGTCTCCAATTCCAACCCATCGATGAGGCTCTAACGGGTCAACATGTCCATCACCGTCAGTATCTTTCCACAAATAATAGCGAGCAGGATACATCGGCATGGTTAAATCTTCTTTCAAGGTATCTGTGTAATCACTCCAGCGCGTGGTGATATAAATGGTTGTGAAAAGATTTAATCCACCTAAGCTTGGATCATAAGGATTATATGGCGCAGTTGTACTTGTGATGGGCCCATATAAATTGCCATTTTTATCTAAACCTTTCCACGGTTGATAAGTGATATCAGGATTATAGTAAACACGATTATAATTGTGGATCCATGTTCTCCATATTCCTTCTTGATCAGCAACTGGAATACCCGCAGCTAATAATCCTGCCTCATTAGGCGCAAGACCTAAATCTTTACTTTGTGCATCATTACCATCAGTATCGTATAAGTTTTTAATGTTTGCAGCCGGCGCTTTTTTAGTTGTTACGCCTGGATCAGGGTGTGCATATTTATAGGATTGACCTCTAAAGACAATATTACCATCACCTCCTTCAGTAGTCATGATCCCATGATCCATACTGCCTGAATCATCATTTAAAATCATCACGTTCGGTTCAACACCGGAAGTAACTTCCAGCACTGAGTTAGAAAGATTTAAATCTCCAGCACTGGAATATGTTGTGAATAGGGCTAATAGCATTAGTGCTAGTGCTTTAACCGTGTTACTAGCATAAAATTGATATTTAAACTTTCCTATTCTTTGCTGATACATTGTTCCAACTCCAAACATTTTTAAATCCTTTTAAAAATATTATAAATAATTAAGCTAAACGCTATAGTTTTTTCCCATATGTTGTTTGTAGAAATACTGTTGTGTTGTCATTCAAACCGGTACCACGTGCCGTGACACGAAACATTTCTGTTACACCTGCACCTGTTCCATCGTTATAGTTACCTAAATTGAGAGAGTCATTTTCAGAAATTACAGATCCGTAATGTTCTATAACATATTTTGGCGACGTCTTAACTTTATATGTGCTATTAAATACACTATAGGTTTTTGCTTCATTATCATTTCCAGAGTCTGTGCTATCCCAATCAATTAAATTCCAAATCTTTTCATGAGCATCATCGTAAAAGCCATCTCTCCCATCGGCATCGAATACTCCTGTGGCGATTACATTGTTTTCTATATCGTTTTCTCCAGCCATTAATGCCGCTTCGGCTGCTTGAAATGCAGTATTTTTATCTTTCGTATTACCAGCCATTTTTTCTTCAAAAGTAGTCATGCGCATTCCTGTCAAACCAATTAAGGTTAAAACGATAAGCATTAACATGCCTATTACAAGAACAACGCCTTTTTGATTATGGTATGTATGTTTTAATTGCATAAATTTATCTGTTTAAATTAATTAAATACCACGATTACGTAGCTTGATGGTTGAATTGAATACGTTTCTTGATCGTTGATCACCGCCATGTGTGATCGTAGTGCCAGTATCAGCGATTTGTGTTCCGGCTACATTATAGGTATTCGTATCGTTAATTTTTTTAATTTGGTCAGGTGTATGAGCTAATAACCCAATCCTCACCGCAACGACATTATTCCATGTCAGTACATTGTTTGCAGTTACATAACTCTCTGGTTCAGTATCACCATCGGTATTTTCTCCATACAGAATTTGCATATTTTCAATACCATCAATTAGTTCTTCAATTACAAATCCAGCGTTAACCGTGCCATGATTAACGTCTAGCCTGCGTCGATAAAGTGAACGACTAGTTCCAGAAGAGCTGACACCAATGAAATAACCCACGGCTTTGAACTTAACCATTTGAGCACCAGGCTCAAAGACATAAGGGAATAAACCACCTGGGTCTGAGCAATCTCCAATACCACCCAGACTCTTCGTGCAATTACCGGGAGAGGCCACACCATTGCCCGTATTGTGTACTATAGTCACGTTAGACGAATTCACGTTAGTCACTTGAAAAATTGCAGAATGAGTTCCGTCACATACTAATGCAATATCTCCATCATCTAAGGTATGCAAATCGTTTAGTTTAAAATTTGCTGAATTCTTATTTGGATTACTTTCTGCTACTTTAAAAATTTCATCATCACCGCCTAATATGACTATTGCATCAGTCCCTGCTACGCGGTCACCAGGTGTGATACCCTCTGAAGGGAAACCAGCAAAAGAACTGACTCCGCCTTCATGTCCTACTAAGGACATGGTAAAAAAATCAAAAAAAGTTTCTGTTCCTTGAATGGTGTTCGCCATATTTTCATTGATACGGCATGGCAAAAAACCTGCCATGCGGACATCTTGTGTTAGATATTGCATGGCAAATCGCGCGTTTTCTTGTAAACGCGATAAATTTTCCGAAAGATTGTAGGTGTCTTTAGTTGTTAAATAGACCTTGGTTATTCCGGTAGTAAGCAATAAGCCCAACACCATAGCTACCATTAATTCAACAATGCTGAAGCCATGTTGACAAGTTGTCTTCGATATAGTTTTAATACTTGTGCTCATAGTTCTGTACTAACCTGAAAAGTTCTTTGTGTCTCGTCTCGATCATTCCAGCGAACACTTACTGTGTGAATATTTCCTGTTCTTGTAATTGATCCATCACCTCCTGGCAACATGCCACTAATAGATAAAGTTGTTGAGCATGTGTTTTGTAAATCCCAATTCCCTAATGAACATTTCCACTGATTAATATCAAATGTAACCAGATCTGATGAACTACAAGTAGAAGATTGACAATTTGTTGTCCCTGATGGAGCCACACCAAATGTAGTGACATATTGGCCTGCTTGAGCAGCTGCAAGGTTTGCGCGCATTTTATCTACCATGTCATAAGCAAGGAAAGTAGCTTGAGTACGAAGATAAGCGCTATGGTTATTTTTAACACTTAACGTCTGTAAAGCTGCTAAACCAACTAAACCAGCAGAAACTACGACTGCAGCAACTAACACTTCAATTAAAGTAGTACCTAGTTGTTTTTTAATTGGTTGCATATATTTTTTATATGATTTACTCATTTTGACTAAGCTGGCGTACAAACAGTTATATTGTTACCCAAATCATCTTCAGGAATTTTGTCATGATTGGCGTCCTTCGCAACTCGTGCACGTCCTGATGTAGTAATAAAAACTGCGCGCGATTTACTTATGTCACTTTTTTTACACAGCACAAAATGACCATCAGTCGTACTAGTAACCCCGCCAGTAGGCAAATAGGAAATAAAATTTGCAAAGCTACTATTAGCACGAAGAGTTAAATTAGAATTTAAGGCTTCATGCACTTTTAATAATTGTTCCCCTACATCAAAATCACCATTCACGGGTGAGTTTTCAATAAATACAATCCAGCCACCTTCATAACCTCCACTCGTAATACAGCTTGCCCCATTAATGCTTTTACAAACTGTAATACTTCTGCCTGTTTTAATCGATTCGCTACGCGCATATTGTAATGTGGAGATTAAATCGTTTACCTGTGTAGATAACTGATTTTGTTCAATGATGCTAGAAAAACTAGGCACACCTACAGTAAGTAGTAAAGCAACTACTGCTACTGCAATCATCAATTCAATCACTGTAAATCCGCGTTGTGTGTTCATTTAAAAATTCACAAAGTTAATAAAAATACTGCTCTAAAAAGGGAAGCTGGAACCTCTCTCTCGCAACAACGAGATAAACTTTACATTGATTTTTAAGGATTTTTCTCAAGCAGGTTGTAACTCGCTTTGAATCTCTGATAAGCGGAAGCGCTTGATTTAAAAATGTGAACAGGGTTTATTGCGCGTAAAATAGCGCAACATTTTTCACCGATGAGCGGTAAAAACTACAATAATTAGACTGAAAATCTTTCCTTAACTCAAGTAAAAATTTTCTACGGAAAATAATTTTCTAAAAGCTTTGATGTATGCACATATAAAACTGTGGATAGTGTGCAAAAAAATCCTGACCAACGCACACGATAAAAACTTACTCACAATAAAAGGTAGAAAAAAGCAGACTTGATGAGATCCGTTCGCATGCATTTTTAAAATGCTTCAAAACACACTGAATTCACATTAGTTATCAAATTTCCACGGATAACGCTGCGATAAATCCAGACGAATGGAGAATTGATTCAGCCTTTTCTAGATATAAGATTTAGCTTTTACCATTTACTAGCAGGAGTTTTGTTATTTCTAGAATCTAGTGTTAGATCACCATCTGCAACTTGGCCACCTTGTGCAGTCGCCGTTAATTCAACACATTGACTAAGTGTTAATGTGGGACATGCTTGTGCAGTTACTAAATAGAATTGTTTATCTGAAAGCACGGTCCCTCCACCAGCATCTGGAAACCCTAAGTCTGCAATTAGATCTGCTGTGTAGATACTGTTACGCGAAAAAAACTTTTCTTGCGCTTGCATGATTTCTAATAGCACTTTTTGCCCATCGGTGCGTCGATTTTTGCGCATTTGACTTTGATATCCAGGGAATGCCAATGCAACTATGATGGCTAGTATGACTACTACAACCATCAACTCGATAAGCGTTATACCAGTGTTTTGTTTAAACAAGGTTGAATAGGTAACTGCTTAGTGAGCAGGGATCGTATACGCAGGTAATTGCCACAATTTTTTAATATGGCCTTTTTTAAGCGAGCCGCTATGCAAGCTGAACGCTACCGGCATGCCCGGTTGCAGTTGATCGACCGTACCAAATTCAGTACTCAAAAGATGTACTTGTACATTTAGATCATATTTAATACGTAGTGCACCAAACAACATTTCGCTTTTCTTTTTATCAATACCAGTGAAAATTGCAGAATGTTCGAAATAATCCGGATAGTATTGTGGTAAATTGGAAAGTGTTACTTGAGCAGGCTGTTCAGCAAACAATACTGCAGAAATTAAACTAAGTGCTACTACAAAAGTTAAATTTCGAATCTTCCTACACATAACTAGTTACCGCTAATCAAAACGTATCTCTTTCCAGGAGTGTCTACCTAATAAACTACCCAAACCATCATCAAGGTCAGGATTTACCAGGATACGATCGAGTGTTTTATTGGATAGTTGAGTCACGCGATAGTCACCAACAAAAGTAGAGTCGCTGGGAGTACTTTCAAAGCGAGTGCCCACAATGATATTGGTAATACCACTTAAGTCATTCAAATTGTCATCCGCATTAAACACGCCATCAATATTGATATCAAAGATTACATCTGAACCGGAACCGCCAGTAACGGGATCGATACTCAGACCAAATCCCCCTGGAGGCGGTGCACAAATCGTACCTTCTTGAGGAATCACGGTACTAAAGAACAATTGATTACTGCGCAATTGCAAATTACGTATAGGGCGTTCACCTGGAAACTGAATACCCGTGCCTGATGGCGGCGGCACATCAAAATCGATATACCAGCCTCTAACTTGATTACTGCCAGTGTTATCCCAGGGAACGGGATTACTGGTCACCGTACGAACTTCTAGACCATTATCAATAGAAGTTGTTAAAGTCTGCTCGACTAATTCCGATGTAGTGCTGTTTAATTCAATAGGTAAGTTAGTGCCAAGCGTATCATCCCAAAGCCCGTAAAGGGTTTGAATGCCAGTGCTGGTGGCATCGTCTTTAGTAAAGAAGCTACCGGTTCCGACCACTATGATAAACCCATCTGCAGTGGGATGTTTAATTACCGTTGGTTGATTGGTAATCGGTTGCGGCGTTGTGCGCGGAAAGCCGGAACTATATTTTGCTTGCAACAAAACTTTTGTATTACTTAAATTTGACCAATTACTCGCATTGCCACTGCTGATATCGACGACATAGACATTGCCTTGCAAGTCACCGGCATAGAGTCGATCTACCGTGCCATCGCCATCCGCATCGATACCTCGAACACCCGCAATGCCATTGGGCGTGCTGCCATCGACACTAGTTGTTTTTCCAATACCGGTATCGATCTTAATGAAATCACCAACATCGGCCCAGCCATTGAAACCTTCTTCAATAAATAGGATATAGATTACCGCATTGCCATCTGTACTGGTGCTGTTAAAGCCGTTGCCAAAAATTGCCACCCATTTATTATCACCATTTGCAGCTTCTACATTACTCATAGCAATTACGGGTTTACTAAAAGTAAAACCGAGGTCACTAGCACCCACACCACCATCGTCTTTCTCGGTGAACTCCCACATTACCGTATTGGTATCAAAGCTAGTGGGATCAGTTATATCTAATGCGAAATAGCCTTTGCCACCGGCACCCAAACCATTAATTAGCACAGTACGCCATTCACGCGATGATGCTGAGCCTGTTGGCAAAATATAAGCATCATTGATACTTGGCGTCGCATCGACAAAAAAGCGGTGGTTATAGTCTGGATCGGTATATAAAGGAATGTCACCCAGCAATACATTCGGAATATAAGCGAATTTTTCCACTCCATCGGCCACTTTAAATGCATGTAACATGCCATCATTAGCGCCCACATAGACCAACTGTTCACGTGTACGATTCGCCACTACGAATTCAAAATAGGAATTGCCAGAGGTGTTTGGGAATTCACCACCAAATCGACTAGCAAAAGGTGGTTCACCTACGAATACCGGTGCTGAATGTACAATGTCACCAATTTTCCCACCCGTAGTAATATTGTCTGTGCTGGTACTACGCGGAGCACGTATACGCATTTCACCATCATCATAACTAACGCCTTCGTTTGAAGTATCACCACGTAAATAATTTACGCGTATGGGTGTAATGGCACTTGTGGGGCTTACATTTGCAGGTGGAGGCGAAGGTGCGGAAGCCAATGTGGTTTTTTGATTATTGGTCAAGCCATTTGCAGCGACTGCATCGAATACCCGACCGCCACGTGGTGATTCGTCACTATAGGTTAGTATTAAGCGTGAACTTATTGGCAAATCATCCAACTCCCTTGCCGCACTCCATTCAAAAATTGGATTGCCCGTAATCGGATCTTCATTAAAAGTACCATCGGTATTAACACGTTGTGCCGCAAGCTCACCGCTGTTGTTACCTAGATTAGAAAAGGTTCTAAACACCAAGGTATCTTCGGTAATATTCTGTGTATTAAAGGCAACCGATGAGGTAGAGCTCTCATTGGTTGCGGCACGTGTAAACACAGTTTGCACATCTGTTTGTAATTGATCTAAGTCATCGGTAGTAAAAAAATCTCCGCGACCATTGAAAGCCGTATGTCGTAAGTCATCGGCCATGCCATCTAAAGTCGAGGGATCGGGCCAAGCAGGACTTGCTGCACTACTGGGTGGAGACGGATTCGCCGATATAGTGCCAATCCCTTGTAAACCAATTCCGATCACATTAGTTTCAAGATGCTGTTGTAATTTATCGCCTGCTTGCAAAGTAGGTGTACTGGGATCGCGATTTAAATCGATATTGGTAACCGGCACATCATCCACTAAAGAACTATGTAAATCTCTTTCATAATAGTGTATTGCCACATCTGCAAGTGTATTGCTAAAGCTATCCGCAAATGCCCCGCCATCAAAATCTGTATTATTATCACCATCCGCATTACCAACACTAGGAGCTACACCATCATAAGTACTATCGGTAATTACAATGGTTGCGTTACGTTGACACGCACCTGTAGGAGCTGCTTCAACGGGACATACTGCATCACCCGGATTTGAATTTGAAGTACTGTTAAAAATATCTCCAGACAGACATTCAAAATAGCGGCCAACTTTGCCTAAGCTGGTTCGCAATGGGCTCCCGCCGATAGAGTTGGTTTTGTAGATTTCATCCAGGATTAGTTTTTTATCGCCAATGCGTGGTGATTGATTTAATAATTTCACTGCGACACCATTACTAGCATTCTGGTTAGTGGTTGCATAACCGATACGTGCAGAACTATTCCCTGCGACCAATCTACCGGTAATCGCCTTAGCAACAAATTCTCGTTTGCGGTAATAAGTAAACCAGTTGGCAAACTTTTGTTGCAAAGCGGCTTCATTTTTAATTAAAAATTCTTGTGGCATCTCACTATCTTGTGCAATACCGTCATTATTGGCATCTATCCACTCGCCATAATATTTAAACCCGTCGCCATTAATACGATTACCACTAGCATCCATGCCTGCTTTATGCAGGGTTAAATCAATAAAGTGTTGTGGATCAAATGGGTCATCGGGTGCATTGGTAATGGATGCATCGCCAAATGGATTGCCATTGATATCCACTCCCGACCACGGCGAATATTCTTTACTCGGATCAAAATACAAAGGATTAAAAGAAAAACTACGCGCTCGCCATGCATCATCATCGGCGACAAAACAGTTTTCACTGCCTGCAACAGTTGGGCTACTGGTATTGGTTGGAAACGCAACGATATAGGCATAACCGCCTGCCGCACTGGACTCTGTCAAACAATTTGCATCACCGGGATCGCCATCATCTTCTCTTTGCGTAATCTCCGTAGGCAGTCCACTGCCATCCAAACCGGGGGCATTAAACCTGCCACCATTTAATGCATCTCGGGTTAATATCTCCCAGTCCATACTTGCCGAGTCATTACTAAGGATAAAAACATTAGGCGCGACAGAAGGGGTTAGCTCTAATGGAACATTCGAAATATCTAAAGGCCCTGCATTAATTTGTGTAGCGATAGAAAAAACAACTACGCACACCAAAGCATAAATGGTCTGTTTTAAGTTTTTTATAGCAGGAAAATTCACAAACTTAATTTTGTTAGAACCTATCGGAGCCATATACAGACTGTAAAATTACGGCAGTGTTGTCACTGCCACCTGTGCCTCTTGAGGTGATACGGAAAAGTTGCACGGTTTTACTGGCTTCACCTTCACCATAATTTTCTAATTGAACCTTGGGTGCAATTTGTGTTTCTGCAATGTGTTGCACTACAAACTTTGGAGCTGTAATTACGTTAAGTAGATTAAATCCGGTGTGGGTACGTGAACCTGTGTCCCAATCAATCGCATCCCAAATCATGTCGTATTGATTGTCATACAGACCATCACTACCATCATTATCAAACATGCCCAAAGTTAATGTGCCGGAATCAATTAAGGCTTCCCCTGCTTGTAAACCTGCTTCAGCCGCTTGAAATGTCACCATGCTATCGCGTGTATTACCTGCCATACGCTCTTCTAAGTTAGTACTCTGCATGCTGGTGATCGCAATGAGTGACATAATTAACAACAGGATCAAACCAACAAACAATACGGCACCTTGTTGATTTGTAGATTGACTAATTATTGTTGTTTGAATTTTCATAATTAATTAGCCACTCGGTTACGTAAATTTACTGTGGTATTCACTACATAACGAAGTCTTTGATCACCTAAATGTGCAGGAGTCGAGCTATCAGAAATTAACGTGCCGGCGACATTATAGGTATTGGTGTCGACTTGAGTTGCAATCTGTTCACCCGTTGACATTAACAATCCAAGTCGTACCGTAATAACACTAGGCCATTCTGCTACATCGATGTCATTGGCGGCTTCATAACGATCTGCAACTTGGTCATTATCAACATCTAAGCCATACAGGATTTGCATAGTTTCGACACCTTCCAGTAACTCTTCCTCGTTCATAGTCACAGTTTCATTTCCACCAATTAATTCCGCTTCAAGTACACGCACTTTTAGGGCATTTACATTCGGGTTAAAGCTGCTTGGCGCAATGTAATAAATCACTGGCTCATAAGAAGCGATTTGTGCATCTTCTCCAAACACACCAATATTAGTGATTGCATTTCCAGGTGCTATTCCAGCATTAGACCCGTAATCAATAGTCGCGTTACCGGGTAAGCTATTAAAAATTTGAAACATTGCAGCTTGACGAGGATCACAAACCAATGCGACTTCACCTTTTTTAAATTCTCCACTTGGAAAAGAGTCTTGCAGTTTAAATCGATCAATGCTGTCATCATGAAAAGCGATCGTACCTGCAAATACTCCACCTTTTAGAATCGCCACTGCGTCCGAGCCTGCAACAACATCACTACTGATCTGAGTTGGAAAAGTACTCACACCACCCTCATAACCTCGTATGCCAAAATTAAAGTAATCTAAATACCAGTTGGTATTGCCCGTTACTGCATTAGTTACGGTTGATGGAAATCTACATGGCATATAACCAGCCATGCGAATATCGCGTGTCATGAATTCCAAGCTATAACGTAAATTTTCTTGCAAACGCGATAAATTATCCGTCATGCGATAGGTTTGTTTACTGCTTAAATACACACCAAGCACGCCACTTGTTAAAAATAGCCCCAACAATAATGCGACCATTAACTCGACGACGGAAAAACCTCGTTGTTTAGCGACGATCTTCATAACTCAACTAAAACGGTTATAGACTCGGGATTAGGATTACCACGTTCCAACCATTGCACAGTTACCGTAATCTCATTGCCATTGCGCGTAACGCTACCATCTCCACCAGGAAGAATCGTGGTTAAATTATGTGGTGCAATACATGCAGCATTCCCTGCATAAGCACCTAGTGCACATTTCCATTGCAATACATCAAAATTGGCAAGCTGTGAGGGAGAGCAGTCAGCCGTAGTAGTTTGACAATTAATAAAAGCCGGAATTGCATTCAAGGCAGTGTTGTAACCACCAACAAGTGCTTCGTCTCGATTGGCTCTTATTTTATCCACCATATCATAGGCAAAATAAGTCGCCTGTGTACGCATATAGGCATCGCGATTACTGGACAGGCTAAATAATTGCATACCTGCCATTCCCAATAAGCCAATGGATAACACGGCCAATGCCACTAATACTTCCATTAAAGTAAACGCGCTGTACTTACGAATATTCATTTGAAGTAAATCATAAACATGTTGTTATAGGATTACCGCCATCATCGAGAGGAGTACCATTATTATCAAGCTGAGCAAGTCGCACTCTGCCACTTATAACTACGAATATTGCTCTTGCCTTGGTCAGATCACCATCTTTACACATAACAAAGCGGCCACTATCATTTGTACGCCCGCTTGGTCGAAAAGAAAGATTACCGCTAAGATTATCACCAAGTGAAATATTTGCAGGTAATGCGGAATGCACACGTAAAATAACATCGTCAGGATTATCACGATCCCCATCTTTATCGATGTCTAAGAATATAATCCAGCCATCTTCAAAATCTGTGCCACTACAACTTGAACTGTCACTGCTGTGACAAATAGAAACTCGCTGGTTTCTTCTTATTGCTTCACTACGCGCATAATTTAAGGATGCTACAAACTCATTTATGTTTGCAGTAAGTTGATTACGTTCAATGACGCGTTCAAAGCTGGGGACCCCTAAAGTCAACACAATAGCGGCCACCGCGATGGCAATCATGAGCTCGATCAGTGTGAATCCAAAATACTGTATCCGCATCGCTGTCACCCACATAAGTGATGCGATAGCACGACGTAAAGTTGACTAGGCCTATATCGTGGCCACTACCTTGTCAAAATTCTCAGTGCTCTAATATTATAGAGCGTGTTCCTTCCTGAAACCTTCGCCGCGATATATCGCGATCTAATATTTTATTTAAATATAGTATAGCCTGTTGTTACAGTTTATTGTCTTGTCTGCCTATATTGTATTAGGTTCTATAAGTAAATTCTTGTTCCAAAACGAAAAACTTCTTTGCGGCTATGTGCTTGCTGGTAGGTAAGTTTTTTATTTTGCGGAATTTTTAACAGGTAAATGAGTTTACTCAAGGCGTGAATCTAGAGTACATATTTCCTTATAAAATATAAGGCTAAATGGATCTCAGGTGGGAGTTGAATTTTCTTTATATATAAATGAAAAACCCACGGCCTCGCGACCGTGGGTTCGAAAGCCTGCTTCCCTGTAGGCTTATGCGTAACCATTTTATTGAGAGGGTAAGTGTGAAATCGTGAACCAGTTCACGCAATTAGCAACGCCAATTTCCTTGCATCTTGTAAAGATTACCGATTATCCATGGTTATAAAAAACTACTCTAATTAGGCCTTTGTAAAGCTGCTTCCACTTGATTACGTTTTTCATTACCTGCTAAACAGGCAATAATTTCTAAAGCAAAATCCATTGCCGTACCAGGTCCACGTGAAGTAAAGATATTTCCATCTTGCTGCACTGCTGAATTTGTAATTTTCGTAGTTTTCAAATTTAACTCTTCTAAAACACCAGGATAAGCAGTTGCCTTTTTGTTTTCTAGCAAATTTGCATTAGCTAACACTTTTGGTGCAGCACATATTGCTCCAATCGGTTTGTTGTCGCTTAGCGTGCGCTTCAAGATTTCATGAACCCTTTCGTCTTCATTCAAGTAATCAGCACCGGGTAACCCACCAGGTAGTACCACCATGTCAAACTCTTGATCCAACACTTGGTCCAGGGTTGTGTCGGCAATAATTTTGGTACCACGGGATGCAGTAATGGCTTGTTCATCTAAACTTGCAGTAATAACTTCTATTTCCGCACGGCGTAATAAATCAATTATAGTGACCGCTTCCAGCTCTTCACAGCCTTGGGCTAAAGGGATGAGTACGCTTGCCATTGTTTCGTTTTTGCTATTTCAATTAATTCGCTAACAGTTACTAGTCTTATATTTTCTTTACCTAGTTTAGAAAGCTCTTGATCAAGTGCTTGCATGGTTGAATCATGAGGATGACCAATTGCTAGCGCATAGCCTTGATGTTTAGCAATTTTTATTAATCGTTTGATCTGCTTTTTCACAAATTCTTTATCATGTGCCTTAGTATCAAGAAAAACATCACGCACCAAGTTAGGAATATGGTATTCACTAGCAATATTGCCCGCAATGGTGCTGGCACTGGTTTTACTATCGATAAAGTATAAATAGTCATCTCGATTCGCGAGTGTTTGCATAAACAAGTCCATATGATCTTGATGCCGAGTTAATAAACTGCCCATGTGATTGTTAATACCGCGTGCATAAGGAACTGCGTCGATACTTGCATTGATAGTAAATATAAAGTCTTGTTTTTGCATGCCCATAGTCAATGCGCCATACCCAAGCTGTAGAGAATTATCTGCCTGCATGGGTAAATGCACCATCACCTCTTTACCTTTATGATGTGCAAGCTTTGCCAGTTCAATAGAATAAGGTCGCGCAGGTAGTATTGAACAGGTAATTTTCCAATCGGCATTGATGACGCGTTGACCTACACTGAGGCTATTACCCAAGTCGTCTATGATAATTGCTATGGCGGGTGAGCCAGCACTCACACCATTAAAAAGATGTACAAAAAATAAACTGGCGGCTATAGCCAGTCTATATAAATGTGTCATGTAGTTACATACTAGGTTGCAGTATTGCTAGTATAACTCACGCCTTTTAAAACTTTTAGTGCCTCGTCCAACGCATAATCCGTAGTATCGCTATCGGTTGCTTTTGGAATCGTTATGACTGATTTGGGCTTACGTACATCTTCCTCTTGACCCTCGTTCTCAAGATGGCCAGCTAAATCGGCCTCAGAAATACCACCAAACCCTTTGTCTTTCTCTTCGTCTTCACCTTCTTCTTTTAATAAAATATCTGGAACAATTCCTTGGCTTTGAATCGACCTACCTGATGGCGTGTAATACCGTGCAGTGGTCAATTTTAACGCAGCATTTTCTTTTAGCGGTAAAATAGTTTGTACAGAACCTTTACCAAAAGAAGTGGTTCCTAAAATAGTTGCACGTTCATGGTCTTGCATTGCGCCTGCAACAATCTCAGAAGCAGAAGCAGAGCCCTGGTTTATTAATACCACCAATCTTGCGCCATCAAGAGAATCACCCGTACTTGCTGTGTACTTAAGCTCAGATTCTTCTACACGCCCCTCGGTATAAACAATTAGTTTATTGTCCTTTAAAAATACATCGGAAACCCCAACTGCACCCGTTAACACTCCGCCTGGGTTGTTACGTAAATCTAAAACCAATCCTTTTAGGTCTCCCTCATTTTTCTTTTTTAAACTATCAATTGCATTGAGTAAACCACGTGTAGTTTTAGATTGAAAATTAGAAATGCGCACATAACCATAACCTGGCTCAAGCATACGGCTTCTTACACTGCGCACACGAATAACATCTCGTGTTATAGATATGTTAAGCGGAGCATCCTCGCCTTCACGCACAACGGTTAACTCAATTTTAGTCCCCTTCTTGCCCCGCATCAGCTTTACAGCTTCTTCCAAAGTCATGCCTTTAACTGATTTATCATCTAACTTGATGATCAAATCACCTGCCTTTACTCCAGCACGTTCTGCTGGGGTATCATCAATGGGAGCAATAACTTTTACAAAACCACTCTCCATACCTACTTCAATTCCCAAACCACCAAACTCACCAGAAGTGCCAATTTGCAATTCACGAAATTGTTCTTCGTCTAAAAAAGCCGAATGCGGATCAAGACCAGATAACATGCCACGAATGGCATTTTCTAAAAGCTCGCTATCGTCAACCTCAGTTACATAATCTTGTTTAATACGCGCATACACATCCGTAAAGACACGTAAATCTTCGAGCGGTAGTGCTGCAACTTTTTGTTTCTCTGCCCACACATTATGAGCCAAAGTCAGAGTAAACCCGAACACTAGACCCAACATCACTCCGATACTCATAGGGTGTTTATACTTCATCGCGACACTCCTAGACTGTAATTTTTCCATCTAACCATCGCTCCATTATGAAAGGAAAATATAGATACGCAATATATAAGACTGAACATTATTAAGGTTTAATCAAGTAAAAATGGTTCCAAATATTGGCTGTAATACTTAGATTATGGCTTAATTCGACAAAAATTTGCTTGAAATAAGTCACCTAGCACTGCAAATCCGACTACTGGATGATATTCAGCATCAATTTATCCAGATCTTGTCGAAGACGCCGGTTTTGTACACCATTTAGCTGGATTTACCGGCTTTCCCTGTTTGCGAATTTCAAAATAAAGACCTGGACTCGCTTTACCTCCACTATTGCCAACTGTGGCGATCAAATCACCCGCCTCCACCCATTCTCCAAGCTGCTTATAAAGGCTTTGATTGTGTCCATATAAACTCATATAGCCATCACCATGGTCAATGATAATCAGTAGCCCTAAACCACGCATCCACTCTGCAAAAGCAATTCGACCATGGAAAATACTACGTACATTATTACCTTCAGAGCTTGGAATAAAAACGCCTTGCCAATTTAATTTACTACGAGCTGCATTACGTCGTTGCCCAAATTTATTACTTGGCTTACCTACTACTGGCCAATAAAGTTTACCTTGCAGTTCTCCAAAACCTTGGCCTTGATCAATAACAGGTATATTTGCGAGTGCATCACGGATCTCATTAATCAAATCCTTAAGCTGCGCTTCATCTTTTTCAAGACTGGACAATTTCGTCTGCTCGGAGGAAACACTAGCACTTAGGTCTGTCAATACAGATTTTCTTTCACTTTGTTGCTGTTGTAATAATTGTTTTTCACCAATCAGCTTTAACTTAGCTTGTTCAGCAAGCTTTTCTTGTGCCGCAATTTCGACGTGTACATCATTTACTGAACTTAAGATTTGTGAGGCTTGCTCAATTTCACGCAATCGGGCACGGTGCAAATAATCGTAATATACAAGGTCACGCGATAACTTAGTCGGCTCTTGTTGACTCAATAACAACTTTAATTTTTGTTGACCGCTATAGAGATATTCAGACCTGATTTGGGAATATAAAATATCACGATGTTGTGACAGCTCGTTGAGCAACCTCTGCTTTTGCGATGCTAAGCTTTGTATTTGTGTTCGAATATTATCCAGATTGATCTTCGTCTGTCTGAGTAGTTCATTGAGTTTACCAATAGCTTGCTCGGATTCACGCAGCTTATTTTCAAGCCGGCCTACTTCGCCACGATCCTTGGCCATCTTTTGCTGACTTTTGCGAATTTGTGTCTGAATGTTCGCCAGTTTTTTCTCGACCTCTTGTTGCGAAGGTGCTGCCACAATGCTACTAAAGCCAAACAGTACATATAAGATACAACCCACACATAAGCCTAGTAGGGCGGTACTTATACTCAATTTTTGTACCGAAGAAGAGGCTAGTAAAAACATAAAAAGCTTGATGAAATCATATAACTTATTGATTTATATGTTGTATTAATGTATTAGACATTTATAATATTAGCCTATACTATAGATATATAAACTAACATGGAAGTCACATCGAACAACATATTGGACCATGACACTATGAGCATTACTGCAGAAGAACTTATTCATAAAGAAGAGGATATCGAGCAGGCATCCAGATCACTCAAGGCCATGTCACACCCACTACGTTTAAAAATCCTGTGTGTGTTGGGGGAGCGTGAAATTAGTGTACAAGATATCGTCGACAACGTTGGTACATCGCAAAGTAATATTTCACAACATTTAGCTATTCTACGCGACAAAGGTATTTTGGCCTCTCGCAAAGATGCAAATCGTGTGTATTATCGGGTTGGAGATGACCGTACCCTTAAGCTAATCGATATGATGCAGCAGGTTTTTTGCTCTACTCGCCATACTTAATAAGCTATGCTCTCGCTCATGGCATGTTAAATATGCCGGTATTCGATTGAATATAGCAATTCAGTTTAAAAAACTTCATAGATGGAAGAATACATAAATTTCGCCAGTAAACACTATTGGCTGTTTGTAGCCTTAGGGGCTGTAATCACACTGATTATTGTTACTGAAGTACGTCGCTTTACACGAGGATATAAAGAAGTATCACCTAATGACGCTGTTCTCCTCATCAATAAAGAAGATGCATTAGTTCTAGATGTACGTGAACCAAGCGAACTCGCACAAGGCACTATAATTGGTGCCAAACATGTAGCTTTAAGCACGCTGCCACAAAACACAGACAGTATATCAACAGATAAAAACAAACCGATTTTGGTATTTTGCAAAATGGGAAATCGATCACCACAAGCGTGTAAGTTATTACTAAAAAACAGTTATACAAAAGTATTTGGATTAAAGGGTGGTTTAACTGCCTGGATTAATGATGAGTTACCGATAACAAAAAAGTGAGCAGTTAATGAGTAAAGTTACTATTACAATTTACACCGGCAATCGCTGCGCATATTGCAATGCTGCAAAGCGCTTGTTCGATAATAAAAATGCAACCTATGTTGAAGTAAATGTTGATGAAGACCCCGCTTTACGTGAAGAGATGGTTACACGTACACAACGTCGAACTGTTCCACAAATTATTATTGGTGATGTTCACGTAGGAGGCTTTGATGATCTCTCTGAGCTTAATCATGAGGGTAAATTGGACGAGATGTTAATGTTATAATGAGTATAAAGCTAAGGAAGCTCTGATTTATTCTGATATGTCCCAAAAAAGATAAATTAGCAATGATTTCTCAAAATACTTATGTCTGAAGAAGAACAAAAATTTGAGATCCAAAAAATCTACGTGAAAGATATTTCTTTTGAAACTCCCAACTCCCCAAAAATATTTACCACAAAGTGGAATCCAAAGACCGACGTCCACATTCAAACTGAAAATTCCAAACTTGATAACGACATATTCGAAGTCTGCATAACGATAACGGTAACCGCGACACAGGAAGAAACTACTGCTTTTTTAGTTGAAGTAAAACAAGCGGGAATTTTTCTATTACAAAATTTTAAGAACGATCAACATGGCCAATTGCTTGGTAGTTATTGCCCCAATATATTATTTCCTTTTGCTCGTGAGGCGATTGCGGAGTTGATTGCAAAAGGTGGTTTCCCGCAGTTGCTATTGAATCCAGTTAACTTTGATGTCTTGTATCAACAGCATCAAGAAGCATTAAAAGAACAAAAGTCAAACCCCGATCAAATAAAGCACTAAACCCATATATTGCACGAGAGCGCTACTTAAGCATCTATAAAGAATTAATAAAAATGACTACTGTAGCGGTATTAGGAGCTGGATCATGGGGCACAGCGCTTGCTATCCAACTTTCTCGCAATGACCATGATGTAAAAGTGTGGGACTGCGATTCGGAGTTAATCAATTCCATGCAAAGCCAAAAACGTAATCTCCGTTACCTTCCTGATAACCCACTTCCTGATCTATTACTACCACAACAAGATTTAGCATCTACATTAAAAAATGCAGATTTTATTTTAGCCGTAATACCAAGCTACGCCATGCGGACTGTTTGTGAACAGCTTACACAACAAAACTTTATATCAAAATTTGTGTGGGCTACCAAAGGATTCGAAAAACAAAGCAGGCTAATGATGCATCAAGTTATCACCGAAGTACTTGGTGATGAGTTACAAACAGCTGTTATTTCAGGACCTTCTTTTGCAAAAGAAGTTGCTAATAATCTACCTACTGCAGTAACACTTGCATCAAAAAATTTAACTTTTGCAAAAGAAGTAGCTGGATATTTCCATAGTGATAATTTCCGCGTCTATATAAGTGACGATGTGATTGGTGTTGAGTTAGGTGGCACTATAAAGAATGTGCTTGCCATCGCTGCTGGTATTGCCGACGGGCTTGGTTTTGGTGCCAATGCCCGCGCCGCTTTGATTACCAGAGGCCTTGCAGAAATGATGCGCTTAGGGAAAACACTTGGGGCAAATCCAAAAACGCTGATGGGGTTAGCCGGCATGGGCGATTTAGTCCTCACTTGTACGGATGATCAATCTCGCAATCGTCGTCTTGGCCTGGCATTGGCTAACGGCAAAACTGCACAACAATATATGGAAGAAGTAGGTCAAGCGGTTGAAGGCTTTCATGCCGCACAAGTAATACACGAAATTGCTAAAAACAATCAAACCGAAATGCCAATCTGTGAGCAAGTATGGCATGTGCTAAATGGTAAGTTAGATCTTAAAGTTGCAATATCAGAATTGCTTGGGCGTGATATGAAAGAAGAGTTTATTTAATAGCTAAAATTTCTTATTTCTTGTTGGTTTAGTTTTTTGATCTTGAATTGATTACGTCATCTTTGACGTAACTCTCACTTATACCTCCATATACTCGCTGGATTGCTTCACTCCGTTCGCAATGACAACTGGGGCAAACTGCTTGGTACACAAGTGAAACAAAATACCTCATATAGACAATAATTAATTAATGTGCTGATGTCATGTCATTTTTAGTTTATTTTTCTTTATTAATAATAAACCTAAAACTATAAAATATCTTGGTACAAATCATCCCAGTTGGGATTATTTTTCTCTATTAGGTTTAATTTTTTCTTTCTTGAACCTGCTTTTATTTGCTTTTCTCTAAGAATTGCTGAGTTTATGTTTTCATGCACTTCATACCAAACAAGAATGTGCACGTTATATTTTTTGGTAAACCCATCAACTAAGTTATGTTTATGTTCATACACACGTTTTACTAAGTTGCTTGTAACACCTACATATAGTGTCCCATTTCGTTTGCTTGCAAGTATATATACACAAAACTGCAAAGAGTTATTCATGTATCTAAAGGTTATATTGTCATTGCGAACGAAGTTAAGCAGTCCAATAAATAACTATGGTATAGTCATTGCGAGTGAAACGAAGCAATCCAGTCATCATTATCGAAAATTATTTTGACGCCAAGCTTCATACAAAATTATCCCGACAGCATTGGCAAGATTAATACTACGGGATTCTTCACGCATCGGAATGCGAATAATGTGTTGTGAATCATATTGTTCAAGTATTGATGTTGGTAAGCCACGTGTCTCAGGACCAAAGATAAAAATATCTCCTGGCTGATAGCTTGGAATATGGTAATTTGTGCGTCCTTTAGTAGAACATGCGAAAATCCGTTGTGGCGATAGTTGGTCTAACATTGCTTGATAGCTTTGGTGTTCAGTAATTTGTGTCCATTCTTGGTAATCAAGCCCGGCTCGACGTAATTTTTTTTCATCTAAAGCAAAACCCAAAGGATGAATTAAATGTAAATGACAGCCCATGTTTGCACATAGGCGTATGATGTTACCGGTATTGGGTGGAATTTCAGGTTCAAATAAAACAACGTGAAACATGCTTAAAATATGAGCATTAAAAAATGAACAACGATAAACTTAAACTTGAGTTTTGCGGTTTAAAGCTTTCTACACCACTCGTATTGCTTTCCGGATGTGTAGGCTTTGGAGAAGAATATACCCGTATTGAGGGATTCTCCAATCAAGATGTAGGTGCAGTATGTTTAAAAGGCACAACGTTAAAACCCCGCTTGGGTAATGCCCCGCATCGTCTCGCAGAAACACCCGATGGCATGCTCAATGCAATTGGCTTACAAAATCCTGGTGTGGATTATGTTGTCAATGACATTTTACCGAAATTGGATTTCACCGAGACACGATTCATTGCCAATGTAGCTGGTTCCACTATTGAAGAATATGCCGAAGTCACGCGTAAGTTTAATGACTCCCCTATCGATGCCATTGAAATCAATATCTCCTGTCCTAATGTAAGAGAAGGCGGTGTAGTATTTGGCAACGATCCACAAATGTCAGCACGTGTAGTCGAAGCCTGTCGTGCAGTGACCAAAAAGCCGTTGATTACAAAACTATCCCCAAATCAAACAGACATTCAGCTCAACGCAAAACTTTGCCTTGAAGCAGGCAGTGATGCCTTTGCTGTAATCAACACCGTAATGGGCATGGCCATCGATATCGAAACCAAACAACCAATTGTTCACAATAATCAAGGCGGCTTATCCGGTCCTGCTATTAAACCTATTGCATTATTAAAAGTGCATGAAGTACATCAAGTGTGTAAGCCACATGATATTCCCATCATCGGCCAAGGCGGTGTGGTTAATGCAAAAGACGCCATCGAATTTTTCATCGCCGGTGCAACTGCTATCGGTGTTGGCACTGGGTTATTCTATAATCCATTGTGCTGCCAAAAAATTAACCACGGTATTCTCGATTACTTAGAAAAAAATCATCACAAGCATATTAGTGAAATTATTGGCAGTTTAATTGTTCACTCAGACTCAACCAGTTATGTGTAATTAATTATTCGCCACACCATTCTGTCTATTTCTTTCAGCACGCTTCAATATGATGCCCTCCCCAAACCTCGAAGGATGGAGCTGCAAAAACATGTAAAAGAAATCTTCTTAGAACTCGTATTCCAAACTCCATTTAAGTGTCGTGTCAGGTGTATTATTGTTTAAGCCAATAAATAAACCTAAACCAAGGCTAAGAACTTCAGGGTCTTCATCTTCACCAATCACGTGATTAAAATATGCGATAGGCCCCAGACGATGTAAATTATGATCACCAAATAATTCAGCTTCTTCGCTTGGATTGCCTGTATTACCTAACCGATCAATTGTGCCATATGCCTCTAAAGCAAAATCCCACTTGTCCGATTTTGCATAACTGATTTGCAAGGCATAAGTAAAATCCAATTTATCGTCTTTTTCATCACCGTTAAAAAATTGGACTAGGGCAGGATTAAAAACTATTGAATACTTACCAAACTGTGATTCCACTATTGGTCCCAAAACAAATGAATCTGCTTCAGAACGGTCACGTATGAACTGATATTCAGCAAGAATTCCCCAACCAACCCCATAGTCTTCTACAGGTACAATTACAGCGACCCCTTCGAGTGCTATTTCTTCTAACTTCAATGACTCAAAGTCATTACGCTCAGAAAACAATAAAGGATCTTCTACACGCTCTTGTTCAAATTCAATTCCAAAGCGAGTACGAAGCCATTCTAATATGCCCACTTCAATTTCTAATGCATAGCGTTGACGTACAACGGTGTTTTCATCGAATTCAAATTCACCGGGTTCTTCTTCAACGAATTCACGTTTAGGCTGTCCCCATGAGTAAGCATTTTGACTTTGAAATTCCCATTGCCCAACTTCAACTTCTAGGTCCTTTACTTCAAATTGGTTGATGGCTGGACCGCCTGCTTGGCAAATAGCCGAATAAAAAGCAAAACCTAAAAATAAGGCATTTCTAAACCAGCAACACAAAGAAACTCCTTGAATATGATTATTGTTTACTTTTTAAAAGTGGGTAGGGGATATAGTACGTGCATCCAAATCTAATAATACCAAAACTGAGAAATAGAAAACTTTAGACATTGCGACATATTTTGGAAGTATATCTATTCTTACTGAATAATTTTGACATACTCCAAGCCAAATACAATACTCGCGAATGAAAAACTAGTAGAAAACTAAAAACGAGCGGAACAATTTGAATTGAAAACACCCATAACTATTTCGCTACTTTAGAAAAAGTTATGTTTGAAACAACCCCAACTCTTGAATCTTTCTGGTTAAGGTATTTCTGCCCCAACCTAAAAGTTTAGCTGCCTCTTGGCGTTTTCCTCAGCCTTGTACATCGCCGTGGTGTTCTTTTATTCTATAACACAGGTCAATTCTCTTTATTCTTTAGTGAAAACAATTTTTATGGTTGTTTATAGCCAACAAAATTAAACAAAGGCAGATAGTCACCGTTATCTGCTGCTCGAAGAGCATCGATATATTGTCGCCTGATATCGTTTTCAGATTTAAGTGCGTCTTCACCACCCCATTCTATGGAATCAGTTTTGAATATTTTTGTCAGTAGCGCATCTGCCATGATACGCGCATGACGACCGTTCCCATTTGGAAACAGATGGATATAAACCAGTCTATGGTGAAAACGCATAGCTATTTCTATATGGAGGATATATTTTTTTTTCAATCCAATATTGAACATCATCTAAAAGTAATCTTAACTGAGTACTTATCTGTAACGGATCTACTCCAATATTCTTTTCTGTTGTTCTGTAGATTCCTGCCCATTCCCAAACTTCACCAAATAGTTTCATATGTAATTTTCTAGCAAATGCATCAGTTAGCATATCGGGGGTTTTTTGCTTATCCAGCCAAATTAAACCTTCTGCAATATTGGCACTTTCTAAATGATCCAGTTCACCGCGTGTTGTGATATGCGGGTGTTTAAGTCCCTCATTTTCATCTGGATCTAGTGGGGTTGCTCCATACGGAAGTTTATCTAAATCATCGACCATTATTTGTCCCACAGAGAAGATAAGTCATTTTTGAGGATATCTTCTGCGATACGATTTACTTCAAACTCAAGCTGTTCTTTTGTGAGTGATTGGGCTTCCAATGCCATTTGTAAATCTGTTTTTTTTACAACTTCTTTTGCTTTTTTAATCGCCCTGTTTTTTAGAATATCTCCAACAGAGCCATCTTTTGGAATCACTGCATAGACAAAACGACATTCCATAGCCTCAGCTATCTGCTGCATATTTTTTATCGATACCGCACCCGACTGCTCGGCAAGCTCGGTTTTGGATATATTTGCACGTGTGACTTGCATTCTTTTAGCCAGCTGCGCTCCAGACATGCCCAACGCATTTCTGGCAGTACGTAACCATCCTTCCGGGGGAATATGTAAATCCTTAACTTGCGCATATGCCTTATCAATAATGGACTGATACTGTTTTAATACGACTTCTTTAATACTCATACGTATACCTATAGGTTGACGCTATAATCTTATTTGTCAACTTATTAGTATACAGTAATAATGGGAATGTCAACTAAAAAGTTGACATTTTTTAACACTTAGGGAACACAGCTTTTAGGGGAGAAGGTCACACTCAAAAGTTATTACAGTAAGTACCAGGAAGGTGAATGGAAGAAAACACATACCATCTATCCCCCGGCCCCGTTGCAATCCGATCAAGTTTGGTAGAGTAAATTCCCCTTACGATTGAAACAACCCCAACTCTTGAATCTTTCTGGTTAAGGTATTTCTGCCCCAACCTAAAAGTTTAGCGGCTTCTTGGCGTTTGCCTCCCGTCTTGCGCATGGCTGCTTTGATCATCACTGCTTCAAACAAAGGGGTTGCTCGATCCAGAATACCGTCCTCACCTTTAGACAACTCATGTTCTGCCCATTCATTTAATAAACTTTGCCAATCCGATGTTTCTTCAGTAGACATCTCGTCTTTAAGCATTTCTGCTGGCAAGTCTTGCATGCGAATTTCATTACTGGATGCCATTACTGTTAACCAACGGCATACATTTTCTAACTGGCGAACGTTGCCTGGCCATTCTAATGCACTTAGATACTCTACAACTTCTGCAGTGAGTTTTTTTGGCTCTGCCGCTAACTCCTGTGCAGAACTTTTCATAAAGTGTTTTAACAGAATAGGAATATCTTCTTTACGTTCACTCAAAGTAGGCAGGTGAATTCGAATTACGTTTAGACGATGAAATAAATCTTCACGAAATTTTCCACTTTTAACCCTTGCTTCCAAATTTTGATGTGTAGCCGCAATAATGCGCACATCGGCCTTGATCGGCTCATGCCCACCCACACGATAAAAATGTCCATCCGACAACACACGTAGTAAACGTGTTTGTAAATCTGCAGGCATATCTCCAATTTCATCTAAAAATAATGTGCCTTGATGGGCTTGTTCAAAGCGCCCCTTGCGCTGCGTCTGTGCTCCTGTAAATGCGCCTTTTTCATGCCCGAACAATTCGGATTCTAATAAGTCACGAGGAATCGCCGCCATATTCAATGCAATAAATGGTCCTTGGGCACATGGGCTGTGTTCATGCAGTGCCTGTGCGACTAGTTCTTTTCCCGTTCCTGATGCACCATTGATAAGTACTGTGATATTTGAATTCGATAATCTGCCAATGGCACGAAACACTTCTTGCATGGCAGGCGATTCACCAATGATTTTTGGTAGCTCTTGAGTAAGTACATTGTCTGTTTCGGTACTTTTGGCTTCGCTCTCATCGGCAGCCAAGCAAGCCCGCTTGGTGAGTTCCACGGCTTCATCTACATCAAATGGTTTTGGCAAATATTCAAACGCACCTTTTTGATAAGCGCCGACTGCACTTTGTAAATCAGAGTGCGCAGTCATAATAATAATGGGTAAGCTTGGGTAATCTGTTTTAATACGATCAAGAAATTCTAATCCATCGATACCCGGCATACGCACATCGGTAAGAATTGCCGATGGTGTTTGTTGTTCTAATTCACGTATCGCGATACTAGCGGATTCAAAAGTAGTAACCGGTATTTCTGCTTTTTGAAACGCGCGCTCTAAGACCCAGCGCATCGCTTGATCATCATCTATTACCCAAACATTCGTACAATTCATAGCTTCTATACTTGTTTTTCTTTAGTAAAGTAATCTGCACCATTTAATGGTAACAACACTCTAAATTCTGTATTCCCAGGAACAGAATCAAATTCGATTAAACCGCCATGCAGATTTATTAAATTTTGTGATATAGGTAGACCCAATCCTGTTCCATTTGCGTTTCCTGAAACCATTGGGAAAAATATTTGTGGTTGTAATTCTTCGGGAATTCCACAACCATTATCAATGACACTAATTTGTGCCACTAAACGATGACAAATATCACCAACGGTGTATTTGCGTAAAACACGAGTTTTAATTGTAATCAGGGCATCAATGTCTACTGCACATACTGCGTTACGTACAATATTAAGGATGGCTTGCACAAGCAGATCACGGTCGGCTTTGATCAATGGAATACTAGGATCGTAATCGGTATTAAATTTAATTCGACTGGATGCCTCGGCAATGGCTAAATGACGAATATGCTCAAGTACATCGTGAATATTTATCTCTTGTTTTGCTGGTGTAATGTTTGGTCCGAGCATGCGATCAACAAGTTTTCGCAGGCGATCCGCTTCGCTAATGATTACGTCTGTGTATTCACGTAAATCTTGATCACTTAGCTCGCCCGATAATAATTGTGCTGCACCGCGTAACCCACCTAGTGGGTTTTTAATTTCATGCGCAAGTCCACGCAGCATGTTACGCGTGGCGTGACTTTCTAATAGCAGATGCTCTTCACGCGAAATACGTAACAAATGATCTACTTGAGTAATCTCCAATATACATTCTGATTTTTCTCCCTTGCTCAACATTGGCGTAATTGCACAATTAATAGTCATTTCATTTCCACCCAAGCGTTTAATGCACACTTCTCTTTGCGAGAAAGGGTGGCCGGTTCGTAATGATTTTTGAATGTGTGAAATAAAATTTCCGTCAACGTCTTGAATAAACTCAGTCAAAGGACGATTCAGAACATGGCGAACACCCGTGCCCAAAAGCTCTTCGGCAGCCGGATTGACATAATTCAAGCGAAGTTCTTCATCGAGCAAAAAAATCGCCAAAGTTAAATTATCGATAATCTTTTTATGTTCCATGGCATGCGCAACATTTGGAATCTCGCCAAATACATGTTTTAAAACGGTAGTCATGCTGGTATTCAGTGCAATAATCGATCCAATGTCTTTACATAATCTAAGCTAATGAAATCAACGGCTTAGCTCATACATACATGAATTATAGCACTGAAATAGTGCATTAGCGTCATTCTAGGGCGCAGTATGCACTAAAATAGGGCTAATGAGAAAGTAAAATACTTAGTACTGCAAATTAGGGCAAAGTAGGTGGCGGTGGAGGAGGTGGTCGTTGTGGGAGCTTAGTATTGGTCGGGATATTAAACGAGTTGCTGCCATCACCACTATTGCCTTCATTGTTATCACCGCCTTCACCTCCGTCGTTAGCTGAATTAACAGTATTCTGCAGACGTGAATAGCGGTGTAATGTGAAACTTACCGGCTCAGAGCTAATTAAAGTACGGCCATTGCGAGCCACGATCGTTGCCTTTACTACATGGGTGCCTCGATCAACATTTTTTACCGTTACACTACCTTCGGTACCTTTGTAGACTTGTTTACCTCCAAGTATCACAACATATTTGTGACCTCGGCGTGTGTTCAGTGCCGGGCTAGCTTGAAAGGTAATATTCACTACACCTGAGTTATCACGAATACTCGTATCATTTCCTGGCGCAGTGATGGTTAAAGCTTGATAACCATTATTCTCTTTTTGTGTAGAGGAGCTCGATGTTGAGCTTGGCGAAGTGGTAAGTGGCTTGGTTTCAATTAATGTAGGTAATTTATCGGTCTTCACCTCTTCAGGTTGTGCGCATTCAGTAGGATTGTCGGTATATATGGTGTTGCCATCCTTATCTTTGCAGGTATAGATACGTGCCTGAGCGATGTTTACACAGACAATAACGACTAGTAGTAATAACAAACTTCCACGCATCTTAAAAACTCAGGCTTAAAACTCCATCAACATGAATATAGTACTCTCTGATAGTAATTATGACTCAGGAATTGTCGCCCAAGTTGCACAAAAAACGCCTCAAATGAGGCGTTTTGTGACTGAATACTCGAGTTTGTAGGGTTTTAGCAGCTTAGCAGCTGTAGTACATATCAAACTCAATCGGATGGGTAGACATGCGTAAGGCAGTGACTTCATCCATCTTTAAATCGATATAGCCATCAATGCAGTCATCTGAGAATACACCACCAGCTTTAAGAAAGTCGCGATCGTTATCCAGTGCTTCCAATGCTTGATCGAGTGAAGCACAAACCGTTGGAATTTTTGCTTCTTCTTCAGGCGGCAGATCATACAGATCTTTGTCAATTGCTGGGCCTGGATCAATCTGATTTTGAATCCCATCTAACCCCGCCATTAACATCGCAGCAAACGTCAGGTATGGATTGCCCGTAGGATCACCAAAACGAACCTCGATCCTGCGTCCTTTTGGATTACTCTCATAGGGAATACGAATGGATGCCGAGCGATTGCGCGCAGAATATGCCAGCATTACCGGCGCTTCAAAACCTGGAACCAGTCGTTTGTAGCTATTGGTACTAGCATTAGAGAATGCATTGATTGCACGCGCATGTTTAATAATGCCGCCGATATAAAACATGGCCGTTTGCGAAAGATTACCGTATAGGTCCCCTGCAAATAAATTATCACCATCTTTGACTAAAGACTGATGTACATGCATGCCACTGCCATTGTCACCAACGATAGGTTTGGGCATAAACGTAGCGGTTTTACCATAGTTGTGCGCAACATTGAGTACGACATATTTTAAAATTTGGTTCCAGTCTGCACGCTTAGTCAGGGTGTTATAAAGAGTACCAATTTCGCATTGTCCGGCTGTGCCCACCTCGTGGTGATGTACCTCAACTGTCACACCCATTTCTTCTAATACCTGGCACATGGCCGAACGCAAATCTTGTAATGAATCCACTGGAGGCACTGGAAAATAACCGCCTTTAACGCCTGGGCGATGTCCAATATTGCCTTCTTCAAATCCCTTGTTTGAATTCCAAGCCGATTCATCCGAGTCAATGGCATAGGAAGCACTGGACATTTCATTCAACCATTTGATGTCGTCAAACACGAAAAACTCAGGCTCAGGGCCAAAGTTAGCGGTGTCGGCAATGCCTGTTGAGCGCAAATAGGCCTCAGCCCGTTTTGCTACCGAACGAGGGTCACGACCGTAACCTTCCATAGTAGAAGGTTCAAGAATATCGCAGCGTAGAATGAGTGTGGGGTCACTGAAAAACGGATCTATTACCGCCGTGCTTGGATCCGGCATTAATATCATGTCGGACTCATTAATTCCTTTCCAACCTGCAATAGAAGAGCCATCAAACATTTTGCCTTTTTCAAAAATATCCTCTTCGATGACTGTAGCAGGTACAGAGACATGTTGTTCTTTACCTCGTGTATCAGTAAATCGAAAATCAACGAATTTAACATCGTTGTCACTCATCATCTTCATTACATCGCTCGCGGACATTAGGTTTCTCCTTAGCTTTTCGACTCGAATGTTATTCTTATGGTCGTGGTTAATTGCTAACCACGTACTCTCGACATCCTCTAAAGCACATTACGTGCCAGTAACATTGGATGCACTTTATTGAGGCCAGGGCGGCATTATACGCGGCTTGCAGGCGATAGAAAGATCAATAAAGTAGGTTATTTGCACCAGGATAGTGCTTTATAAGCACCAGAACAGTGCTTGTTGTTTGGAATTATTCTGCAGCTCTATAACACAAACGCCAAACTTACACGTTGAGCTTTAGTGAACAATGGAACCCTTGTTCATGGATTTTTCCTACACCTCGACTTAGTCAAACATCGAGGACATAAACGCAAATCAATACAAGACTGGAGCATTAACTGCTGAAGAAATTGAACTTAAAAAAGTAGATATACATCACATCGGCAATGCCGAAATTTGTCACCAAAGGCCAAATTCTGGGGACAAAATTGGTCCAATTTGCGACTAAGGGTGTTTGTTAGCAAATGCTAATACACACTTAACCTACCCTATGTCAGTAAGTTAATTACACTACTTCAAGTCGCCAAAAAGCTGGCATAGCCCTTGCTCAAATAGCTAGTAATAGGGACGTTTTTATTTGCCAGGGATTGGCGAAACTATTTTAGACAAGGAGGTCAACATGGTCGGCAACACGGACGTACTCACAACATTATATGTTGTATGGATCGCCGCTAGTGTAGCAGCGCTGGCTTGGGCCTATCGCGACACAGTGAAACAAAAACTTTGTGGCGTAAAAAAAGGCGCTTAAACACTAACAAGGATTCATGGTGATAAGTGTTGAGCTTATCACGATGTGTAAGGATACGGACTTGTATGCAAGTGATACGGATATCTACTTTGCAAATCAAGTCACCATATTTAAGGAATTTGCTAATGGTATGGATACCATGGCAAGCAAGGAAGCAACTGAATAGCTCATGCATCAGGAGAGCTTTTTACTTTAAGTCTTAGGGATGAGAGCTGCGTGACAGGGACGTCAACTCGCAGCTTCTTCATTCAAACTTCAATATATTCATTCATATGCTGGTCGCAGGACGGACGCATCGCTATACTCACGCTGCGTCATTTGCCAGCAAAGACATGCCAAAGCCTCGATCAACACAAACTCAGATATCTTTTCAAGATCTAGTGCATAAACTTGAACAGTTTTGGGCTGCTCAGGGCTGTGTAATTGAACAACCGTATGACTTGGAAATGGGTGCAGCAACGTTTCATCCCGCCACATTTTTACGGGCTCTTGGACCAGAGCCTTGGCATGCTGCTTATCCACAACCTTGTCGTCGCCCGACCGATGGACGTTATGGAGACAATCCAAATCGCTTGCAGCGTTACTTTCAGTTTCAGGTAATTTTAAAACCCTCACCAGATAATATTCAGGATCTCTACTTAGAATCACTAATCAAATTGAATATTGATCCTCTGGTTCACGATATCCGTTTTGTCGAGGATAACTGGGAATCTCCAACCTTAGGAGCATGGGGACTAGGCTGGGAAGTTTGGTTGGACGGCATGGAAATCTCTCAATTTACTTACTTTCAACAAGTGGGGGGATTAGATTGTAATCCAGTCAGTGGAGAAATTACCTATGGACTAGAACGTATCGCCATGTATTTACAAAACAAGGACAGCGTTTACGATTTAATTTGGACACAGCGGCAAGGTAAAGACATAAGCTACGGAGAAATTTATCAACAAAATGAAAAAGAACAATCCGCCTATAATTTTGAACATGCCGATACAGAATTTTTATTCGCATCTTTTGATGCTCACGAAAAAGAATGCAATCAGCTTGTTGAGCTAGAACTTCCTATTGCAGCTTATGACCATGTATTAAAATGTTCACATGCATTCAATTTATTAGATGCGCGACAGGTGATTTCCGTAACGGAACGACAACAATATATTTTACGAATCCGTCGTTTAGCACAAGCCGTTGCAACAGGTTATTTCGAAAGCCGTGAAAACATAAGCTTTCCTTTACTCAACAAATAAATTCTAAGCATGAGTGACAAACGAGATTTATTAGTTGAGTTAGGCACAGAAGACTTGCCTGCACGTTTACTATCCAACCTCACCAATGAATTTGGTGAGAATTTAAAAGCACAATTATCAGATGCAGGACTTGAATTTATTGACTGTAAAGTTTTTTGCACACCACGTAGATTAGCCATCATTATTGAAGGCCTTGATAGCCGTCAACGAGATCAACAAATACAGCGCAAGGGGCCTAGCAAAGATAAGGCATTTGATAATGAAGGCAATCCAACGCAAGCTGCCGTAGGCTTTGCGCGATCATGTGGTGTCGAAGTTGCACAGTTGGAGATTGACCACTCTGAGGCACAACCACGGCTACTCTTTCATGAACATAAGCCGGGTGAAAATACTGTAGCGCTCTTACCACAATACTTAGAAACCTCGATAAAAAGATTGTCCATTCCTAAACGTATGCGTTGGAATGAAACCGGCGCAGAATTTATCCGGCCGGTACGCTGGCTATTGGTTATTTTTGGCACAAGCGTGGTACCCGTTTCATTATTTGGACAGCAAGCAGACAATCTTACTTATGGTCATCGATTTCACCATCCAGCAAGTATTGAAGTGGGCCAGGTCCTTGATTATGAAAACTTGTTGCATGAAAAAGGACAAGTGATTGCCGACTTTAGTAAGCGCAGACAATTGATTATCGACCAAGTAAGCTCGTTGGCGAAAAAGGCAAAGGCTAAACCCGCCTATAGCGCGGCTTTACTAGACGAAATCACCAGCTTGGTAGAGTGGCCACGTGCGTTGTTAGGCAGTTTTGATAAAAAATTTTTAGCCGTACACAAAGAGCTGTTAATCAACACCATGCAGGATAACCAAAAATATATCCCTTTATTAAATAAAGAGGGTGAGCTTGCCCCCAAATTTATTGTGATAAGTAACATCGAGAGTAAAAATCCCGAAAGCGTTATACAAGGTAATGAAAAAGTTATCGTGCCGCGTTTTGAAGACGCGATGTTTTTCTGGAAAAGAGATAAAGGCAATAAACTAGAAGACAATTTAATAAAACTTGAAAGTGTAGTTTATGAAAAACAATTGGGTACGCTTAAAGATAAAACTGATCGCATGGTAAAACTTTCTGCTTATTTGTCTAAGTTTACCCATGCGGATCAGTCACATTGTGAACGTGCAGCAAAACTAAGTAAGTGTGACTTAGTCACTGAGACCGTGGCAGAGTTTCCAAAACTACAAGGGATTGTGGGTAGAAATTTAGCTTTATTAAATGCCGAAGAGCAAGAAGTGAGTCAAGCGCTAGAAGAACAATATCTGCCGTTACAAGCAGGCGGTGAATTACCAAACACCACTACAGGACAAACCCTTGCACTTGCCGATCGCCTAGATACCTTAATTGGAATTTTCGCCATTGGCAAAAAACCGACGGGGCTTAAAGACCCATACGGATTACGACGCGCTTCATTAGCTGTGTTGCGGATACTAATTGAAAAAGATATTGACCTTGATCTTCGACAAATCTTACAAACCACTGCAAATCTTTTCCCAAAAGACCTCAATGCTGCTTCTGTTGTTGGTGATGTATATGATTATATTACTGAGCGGTTGCGTGGCTATTTTTCTGATCAGGGTATAGCCATAGATACCGTTGATTCCGTTTTAGCCAATCGCCCCAACTCACCTAAAGATATCGCCGCACGTGTACAAGCCTTAGGTAATTTTCGCAAATTACCTAATGCTGAAAGCCTTGCTGCTGCTAATAAGCGTATTCGCAATATATTGAAAAAAATCGATCGTGACTCAATTGGTCAAGTAAACAAGAGTTTATTGAGAGAAAATGCCGAGAATGACTTAAATGATGCATTAGAAAAACTATCTAAAGATGTTGAAATCCATTTTCATCAACATGAATATGAACAAGCGCTAAATAAACTTGCAGACTTGCGTCAGCCTGTAGATACTTTTTTTGATGATGTAATGGTAATGGATGAAGATGAGGCATTAAAAACTAACCGTATTGCATTACTTGCTAAAATTGATTCCTTATTTATGCATGTTGCAGATTTCTCAAGACTACAGTCATAAAAATATATGGAAACTTTGATTTATCCTGATATAAAGTTAAAAAATGTCTCAAAATTCTCATGTATTCGCCTATACACTGCACTTTCTCAGCATTTTACCTCATCTCAGTCATTTCATTAATAAACCAGAGCTTCCATAGGTAGTATTTAGCTATGAGTGAATTAAAAGCAGTAATCATGGATCGAGATGGTGTAATCAACGAAGAGTCAGACGAATTCATAAAATCACCTGAAGAATGGATCGCAATCGAAGGCAGTCTAGAAGCCATAGCAAAATTAAATCATGCCAAGGTGAAAGTATTTATCGCCTCAAATCAATCTGGTGTTGAACGCGAATTATATGATTACAATGTATTAAACCAAATTCATCAAAAAATGTTGGCCGAACTTGCGCAACATGGTGGCCACATAGACGGGATTTTTATCTGTCCTTATAAGGAAGGTGAATGCCGCAAGCCCAACCCAGGAATGCTTGTTGAAATTGAAAAACGTTCAAAAATATCTTTACAGAAAGCCCCTTTTATTGGCGACTCATTGCGTGATGTTCAGGCCGCGATTGCGCATGGATCGATGCCTATATTGGTACGTACCGGTAACGGCTCGGTTACAGCGCAAAGCGAACAGCTACCAAGAAATATCCCCATTTATGATGACCTAGCCAGCTCCGTGGACGCATTATTAGCTCAGTAAATTAAAAAATATAGCGTTGCTTTTATGCAAACAATCCGCTCGATACTCTATTTATTAGGTATGGCCACACTTACTTTAGTTTTTGGCTTTTTATGCCTTTTTACTGTTTTAATACCTTACGAAACTCGTTATAAGTTTATTCTGTATTGGTGTGTATTTAATCTATGGTGGCTGCGTGTAACATGTGGGTTAAAACATACCGTAGTCGGTGAAGAAAACATCCCCTCTGGACCTTGTATTGTGATGGCGAATCACCAGTCAACCTGGGAGACTCTGGCACTTGGAATGGTATTTCCACCTTTAACTTGGGTAGTAAAACGAGAACTTTTCTTAATTCCCATATTCGGATGGGGACTTGCGCTAACCTATCCCATTGCCTTAAATCGTAGTGCAGGCCGCAAGGCAGTTGATCAACTCGTAGAACAGGGTAAAAAAAAATTAAATCTTGGGCGGTGGATTTTAATTTTCCCTGAAGGTACTCGCATCCCGCCCAAAACCAAGCGAAAATTTAAAATTGGTGGTGCAATGCTCGCTGCTGAATCGGGTGTTCCTATTGTTCCCGTGGCACATAATTCAGGTAGTTTTTGGGCTAGAAAGCAGCTCACCAAAAAACCGGGCACTATTCAAATGGTAGTCGGTCCCGTAATACATAGTGATGGCAAAACCGCAGAACAAATTAATCAAGAAGTATTTGATTGGATTAGTACACAACGCGATGTACTAGAATCATCACTATGAAAGGTTTATTTAAAAAACCTTTTTACTCTAATAAAATTCAGCTAGGTGACTGAAGGTTATTTTAAAGCCAACTGTTCTTGCGAATAAATTTGATGATAGTTCTCTATAGTGAATTTGGTTACCGCCAATAATCCACTTATCAAAACTAGACCCGCAATAGCACTTATCACGCTATAGCGAATTATTCTTGTATGTATATCTGCACTACATGAAGGGCAGTATTGTTCACCACAATCTGCTCCACAACATTGGCACTCGCATCTCATAATCATAAGCACTCCTCTTAGCTTTGATTATTACTTCCCCAACGTTAGGTAAGATTATACAAATTATTATTTGTTTATTTTTGATTTGTTAATTGAAAATGTGAATTTATTCACACTTAAATAAACGTTATAGATATTTATAAAGCTACTTTAAAGTAAATACTGAGGATTAAATGGGAAAATTGCACAATACTGCTATTGATTAGCACAAACTTTTTGGTAAATACAAAACTATATGAGTAAAAAGTTATTAGGTCTTATCCTTGAATATTTGCTATGCAATTCAAAGATGTTTAAAAACAAATTTTTGTTTTAATAATTTTCCAACGTCTACCGTGCTGATCTTCACCTGTAGAACCATCACCCAACAAATATGGTGAATTCAGTTCAATAATATAAGGGTCCTCACCATCCAGATATATAATTACATATGTAGAGTGACCGCTGTAGTTATGCGTCTTATAGCTTCTATTCAATGCATCACCACTTGTAATAACAGCCTCGATTTCTTGACCTTTAGACCATTTATAATTTTCTCTAAATTTTGCACATACCAGATCATCTTCACCACCAAAAACAACTTTGGAAAGTACACAAAAAACTAATGTAAAAACTAATGCTCGATACACTTTGATTTCTAAAAGGCCTTATAAAAAGTTACCCCTGTGTTGGCGTGTGTAAACTTTATGGACAAGGATTGGGTTGTAGTTGGTGCAATTTTTCTATTTCAGCATATACTTCTTGTGATATTTCTAAATTAATACTGTCAATATTTTCTTTTAGTTGCTCTAGATTTGTTGCGCCAATTATGTTGGATGTTACAAAAGGTCTAGTATTGACAAATGCTAACGCCATTTGCGTGGCCGAATAACCATATCGCTGTGCTAATTCAACATATGATTTAGTCGCTGTGATACCTTGTTCATTAGTATATCGATCAAAACGTTCAAATAAGGTAAGGCGCGCAGTTGCTGGTGCATTGCCGTCTAAATATTTACCGCTTAATACACCAAAACCGAGTGGTGAATATGCAAGTAAACCAATATTTTCGCAATGCGAGACTTCTGCCAGGCCTACTTCATAGGTACGATTCAATAGGCTATATGGATTCTGGATACTCACAATACGTGGCCATGAATTTTTAGATGCGCAAAACTGATACCGCATAACTCCCCACGGAGTTTCATTACTGATCCCCAAATAACGAACTTTGCCTTGGTCCACCGCATCAACTAAACACGCATAAGTATCTTCGATAGATGTTGAGCTGTCGTCTTCATCATGTTGATAACCAAGTTTGCCAAAGTAGTTAGTGTTTCGTGCTGGCCAGTGCACTTGGTATAAATCGATGTAGTCTGTTTGCAATCGCCTGAGACTGGCCTCTAATGCAGCATTGATGTGCTCAGGTGTTAATTGTGGGCCATTGCGCAGATAGGGCATCATGCCAGGCCCAGCAACTTTGGTTGCCAAAATTACTTGTTTGCGTAAACCACTTTTCGTTAGCCAACTACCTATATATTGTTCGGTAAGCCCCTGGGTGTTCTCTTTAGGCGGTACCGGATACATCTCAGCGGTATCGATAAAATTAACTCCTCTTGAGACGGCATATTCAAGTTGCGCGTGTGCTTCTTGTTCGGTGTTTTGTTCACCAAACGTCATGGTACCTAAGCAAATTTTGCTGACTTTTACTCCTGTATCACCTAATTCACTAAATTGCATATCAAAGAAGCTCTGATTTATTAGCTAGGTGAATAGTGTAAGTACACCTGTATATCCATATAGTCGGTTATGAAAAATTTCTCCGTTTGCAAAAAAACCAGCGAGAGGAAAGTCGCCTAATTCATCTTGTATCATTTTAAGTTCTTCTGAATTTTCACCAAATTGATAACGCCCACGTCCTAAGCATGTGTAATAGACACCACCACGTGGAGGATTGCTCATACGAGACTTCATCGTACTTAGCATGCGTAACATATCTTGTCTGGCACTATTGCCATCACGCCGACAAAACATGAATTTACTACCTTCATACAGATAATCACCTATTGCGATAATTTTTTCACTTTCATCAAAGCCGACAATATTTCTTACTAAATAGTCGCCAGTATCTGAAAATTCAATCGGTAATCCAGCAAAAATATAACCCGTTATCTTATATAAATCTTTTGCCAACACTTCTCCAATGTCTTCTCGAAACACATCGAGTGCAGGACGATGGTCTAGTTCAATAAGTAAGTTACGCTCTGCTCTGGTAATTACATGTTGTTGATCTAAAGGTGTACAGCCTTGTGTGTGTCCAACAATTGTGTGTACTTGTGGTGAGAAAAAAATCCCTGATACACTACCACTAACTACCTGCTCTGCGACTTGATAATTCTGAAAGTTCGAAGAAGTAAGACCACCGACTAAATATACGGCAGGTACCGTTTCTGAAATTTTTTCAATCAAGTTTGGTGTAGCGGGATTACTAGGATCACCGTGAATAATTCCGACGTGAGGTAATTCTTCCTTGCAATAACTCGATACTTGCTCTAGCAACTGCTCTTCGTTTGATTCATTTGTACCAATGATTGCAAAATCTTTCGCTGCAATATCCGCTAGCATCACTATTAATGCGGCATCATCATAATACTCTGTGCCTGTACTACATAAACCAATGCCCACTGTCCCCACCCAGTGTTCAACGCCGGTTTCTTGTTTAAGTCTACCTACTATGTGTTCTAAGTCACTGCTTAATGTATCGTTTGCATAGATAAAACCAAGCTGGAATCTGCCTCGCACCTCACCAAGTTGTCGCAGACAATCGTTTACAAGCTCGCGCATGGGTTGACTAAAGGCAGTAGCGAGTAGAAACGATTCGGCCATACTGTGTAGTATTCAGCTCTGTGGTTAGCCTGTCTGCTGCTTTAAGTCTGTACGTTTTTCTACCAACATTTTTATAACCGGTGTGAGGAGTAGGCCCATGGCAAACACCATCTTCTCGGCAGGTATCACCAGTTGATTGGGTTTGATGTTAAATGAGTTATCTATTTGTTCACGCAACTCATTTATGCTCAAAGTAAATTTTTCCGGGCGACGGATGTGTACAATGACCAAACTTTCATGTAACGCCGGTATTTCTTGTACATCAAAGGGATTGGCTGTATCTATGATAGGGACACGTTGAAAATTTACATCTGTTCTCGAAAATTGTGGAGATATATAAGTCACATAGTCTGGCATGCGCCGCACTATGGTGCTGACAACCTCTGCATGTGAATAGCCTCGTTCTGCACTATCACGATGAATTTTTTGTATCCACTCCAAGTTAGTGGTGGGGGCAACTCCAATTAAAAGATCAACATGTTGAGCAATATCGTAGTCCTCTGTAACCAAGCCACCATGTAGACCTTCATAAAATAATAAATCCGATCCAGGTGGAATTTTTTCCCATGGAGTAAATTCCCCCTGTTTCAATCCGGGATAAGCAGTCGCCTCTTCTTCACTGTGCAGGTATAGACGTTTTAGGCCGGTACCATTTTGTCCATACTCATTAAATAGTTGATCTAATTCTTCCAGTAAATTGCCATTGGGAGCAAAATGCGTCATACGACGACCAAATAAATCCGGTACTTTTATACGTTCGTACATCTCTGCACGCGTGTATTTATGAAAACTATCCCCCTCTACAACGATCGGGCTAATTCCACATTTGGAAAAGATGTATTCAAATGCTTCACGTACTGTTGAGGTACCCGCGCCTGAGGACCCTGTTACGGCAATAATAGGATATCGTGCGGACATGATTTTATTCTATCCCCTAATATGGCAAGTATTTTTATATAGCTCGTGGACACGCATAACCATACAATTACCGGGCATGAGTCTTACCTTTTTGGCAATCACTTTACCGTGTTCTAGCGACAAAACGAAATTCGAGATCAAGTTCATACAAATTTTTTTTATAACTCTATAGATTAACAACGATTAGGCCCATGGTTTAAGAAAGCATGTTAAGATAGTTGCTTAACTACATGTAACCTCTTTGTTACCACCTGCCGAGTAGTCTGGCCAAAAGGCAGGAAACCTTAATGAAAATCCCGCTACTCAACTGTGGTTGAGTTAAAGGACTATGGAGCGTGATCAGGAGTGTCGGTTGATCTCAGCACAACAATATACACGTGAACTGTTTAGGCGATTCATCCCTTATATAAATTGGTTGGGTGAGTTAAAAGATCTTTCAATAGTATGGAAAGACTGTCTTGCGGGCTTGACCGTAGCTCTAGTGCTTATCCCTCAATCCATGGCCTATGCGCAACTCGCTGGTTTACCTGCATATTACGGTTTATACGCCTCTTTTTTACCAGTGATTGTTTCTGCACTATTTGGCTCTTCGCGCCAATTGCAAACTGGTCCGGTCGCCGTCGTATCCTTAATGACGGCTGCGGCATTGGAGCCTTTGGCTGTTGCAAACCCAGAAGGGTATTTAGTCTATGCTGCCGTGATTGCAATCATAGTTGGGCTATTCCAGCTTTCACTTGGGTTATTACGTTTAGGAGTTTTAGTCGAATTTTTATCACATTCGGTAGTAATTGGTTTTACCAATGCTGCCGCAATTATTATTGCGACCTCTCAATTATCCAAGTTATTCGGAGTAACCGCAGAAGCTGGACATCATTTTTATCTGACTATTTGGAATGTGCTGGTTGAAGCATCCAAGCATACTCACTTTCCAACGCTAGCCATGGGGATTACCGCTTTAGCAATTATCTTTGGCCTTAAACGTTATGCACCAAAAATCCCTGGAGTACTTACTGCCGTAGTTGTAACCAGTCTTATCTCTCTGTTTGTAGGTTACGAATCGCTAGGTGGAAAAGTAGTTGGCAATGTGCCGGCTGGTTTGCCGGCCATAAGTTTTCCCAATTTTGATATGTCGATCGCTTTTGATTTAGTAGGTAAAGCAATAGTTATTGCGGTAGTCGGATATATGGAAGCCATCTCAATTGCAAAAGCGATTGCGGTACAGACAAGACAACGCATTGATGCAAATCAGGGTTTGGTTGGGCAGGGTTTGGGCAACATCGTCTCGGGCCTTTCAGGTGCCTACCCGGTTGCAGGATCATTTTCACGTTCGGCGGTAAATATGTCTGCAGGGGCAAAGACCGGTTTTGCTGCAATTGTCACTGGTTTAATCGTTGCGGTATCACTAATACTTTTATATTTCACACAATACTTATATTACTTGCCCCAAGCCACTCTAGCTGCCGTTATCATCTCTGCAGTAATCAATCTGGTACGAATAAAACAAATTAAATATGCATTGCGCGTGCATAAACACGATGGCTTTATTGCCATACTTACCTTTGTACTAACCTTGATCCTAGCACCGCACTTAGAACAAAGTATTTTTGTCGGAGTCGTACTATCACTTGGGCTATTCATGTACAGAACCATGCATCCACACATCTCTGTACTATCCCGGTACACAGATGGATCTTTACGTGATGCAGAAGCCAATATTCTCAAAACATGCCCACATATTTCAGTGCTGCGTTTCGAGGGGCCATTATTCTTTGCCAGTGCCATGTACTTTGAAGAAAAGGTCTTAGAACGTGTTGCTGCAAAGCCCGATCTTAAATTCATTATTATTGATGCTGAAGCGATTACAGAAATTGATGCTACCGGTGAGGACATGCTGCACCAACTTTCCTTGCGGCTAGTTGCATTAGGTATTGAATTGGTATTCGCCCGCACTAAACGTCAAGTGATGGATGTGTTTGTGCGTACCGGATTTGCAGGTGCCGACTGGATTGATCACTTCTATCGCACGGATGAACGTGCCATCGAGTTTGCCTGGCAAAACATCGATCACTGTGATGAAGAGGTTTGTCCACTTGCAAAAGAACAGGAATGTCCTGCAAAACGCTTATCTCTACCTATAAATGAAAAAGAAACTTCCACCAGTTAGAACCTACTTGAGCTTTTTATAAATTTGAGAAAATACCTGGTGTCCTAGTTTTTCCCCACGGCATTCAAATTTTGTTTTCGGCCGCTGAGTAATAAAGTTTGATGCATCTATTGCTGTAAACAAATTGCCTTGTTGTAAAACATGTTCGATATGTTCCGCATAGGGTTGCCAATCCGTCGCGATATTAAGCTCTCCTTCATCTACTAGTTTGCTAGATGCAAGTTCTACAAAATCTGCTTGGATTAATCTTCTTTTATGATGACGTTTCTTGGGCCAAGGATCGGGAAACCAAATTAATATTGAAGTCAAACTTTTAGAAGCGACACACTCCTGCAACAAATCAACAGCATCTATATTCGCCACACGCACATTGTTAATTTGGGCCTCAAATAGCTTTCTCAATAATGCACCTATACCTGGTCGATATACTTCAACGCCCAGAAAATTTAAATGTGAATGTTGTAAGGCAAGTGAACACAAGGCATCGCCATTACCAAATCCAATATCTAAAATAACTGGTTGTGAATTTCTAAATAGGTCTTGAAAATTAAGCTGTCGGTCTTTGGTATTAATACCATAAACAGGCCAATACTTTTTTAACGCGATTTGTTGGCCCTTGGTAAAACGACCTTCACGACGTACAAAACTACGGACTGCGAATGGAGCTTTTGGCAAGAGATAAGGTAAATTTAACTAAAGTATAGAGTCGTCTATAGGCGAGGAAGCCGATGCAAAACGTCGCTTCGGCATACGCCCGGCAAGAAATGCCTCACGACCCGCTACGATGGCGTGTTGCATGGCACTGGCCATCAACACTGGATTTTTTGCCTCGGCAATGGCCGTATTCATCAACACACCATCACAACCAAGCTCCATGGCAATCGCGGCATCCGATGCAGTACCTACCCCGGCATCTACTAAGATGGGCACCGTAGCATTCTCGACAATAGTGAGAACATTATAAGGGTTGCGCACACCCAAACCCGAGCCTATGGGTGCCGCTAAAGGCATCACGGCAACACAGCCCATTTCTTCAAACTGCTTCGCAGCAATGGGATCATCATTGGTATAGACCATGACCTCAAAACCTTCTTTGATTAAGATCTTGCTAGCCTCTAAGGTCTCAACAATATTTGGGTACAAGGTTTTTTCATCGCCGAGCACTTCAAGTTTAACTAAGGTGTGACCATCCAATAATTCCCGTGCTAGTCGACAAGTGCGTATTGCATCTTTTGCAGAATAACAGCCAGCAGTATTTGGCAGGATGGTGAATTCACTTGGTGGAATCACATCAAGCAAATTGGGTTCATTTTTATCTTGCCCGATATTGGTTCTGCGAATGGCAACGGTAACCATCTCTGCGCCACTCGCTACAATTGCAGCACGTGTCTCCTGCAAATCTTTGTATTTGCCTGTGCCTACTAACAAGCGCGATCGATAAGGTTTTCCCGCAATGATTAAACCATCATCTTTATGCTCATCCTTAGGTATTGATATCTGGCTTACTGTCATGTCATTACAATTATGTTACATTTTTACTACAACCTAACATCATTCATAAGGTCATTTTTGCAATGGCAAACTCATGGACTGACAACGTTGTTAATCTGCTCATTTTAGCCTTACTACCTGTATACATATATATACATACTTATTTACTCCCACCTACTTTAAGCTATGGTGGTATCGAGGATGCCGGATTTGTTTCTATCATAACACTGACTTTTATAGGCAGTGTATTTTTTACCCTACTTACTATTACTTTTAATTCACGTTTTGCTGCCTCAAAACTAACTGCAGTTGCTGCCTCTTATGTGGTTTTAATCTATTTTATGCGTGAAGCCGATTTGCATCGCTTACTGACTGTTGAACATGTTACGCGTGGTAAATTTTACACCATGTCAGATGTGCCATTCTGGCAAAAGTTCTGTGCTGCTTTAGTATTTCTACTTCTGGCAGTATGTCTTTTATATTTATTATTCAAATTTACGAAATTAATATGGAGAAAAGTATTCAGTCGCGAACCATGGGCAATTGCACTCTTGTTTTGGTTAGTGGTTCTCTTTGTCTCACAACTATGTGATAGGACCGGTTTTAATGACACTCATTTTGGAAGGGTAATAGAAGAATGTTCTGAATGTTGGGCGGCAATTTTTATGTTTTTGGCAGTCATCCAAATTATTCCCGCTCTTAAACTACGGTCATTGCAAAAACAAGAATCTACCGTCTTAAACACTACGCGCCAAACGGCGACACGAGATATTTAACCGCCACCTATCGCTTGAATGATTTCCACTCGATCACCTGGCTGAATCCTATGTGTAGCAAAGGCACTGCGAATCACTAGCTCTTGATTAATTTCCACTGCAATACGCCGATCCTGCAAGCCTAATTCTTCAATCAGCCGCTGTGTAGTAAGGTCTTCGGCAATTTCAGTTTCTGCGCCATTTAAAAAAATTTGCATGGCATATTCTTAATTAAACAGTTTTTGTCGAAGTAGTTATAATCAGTGAACATTATGAATAATGCAACTCAAACTCAGCCTTATGACGCTTTAATAGTAGGCGGCGGCTTGGTAGGCATGCTCACTGCACGTGATTTAAAACTTGCAGGACTGCATGTTGCACTAGTTGAAAAAAATAAACTTGGTGCTGAATCCAGTTGGGCAGCCGGCGGCATTTTGTCCAAGCTGTATCCGTGGCAGCAAGGCGAGGCCATGCAACAACTTATTACACAAGGACAAACCTCTTTTCCTACATTGGCGAGAGAACTGTTTGAAGAAACCGGTATCGATGCACAACTCTTGCATAGTGGCATGATCATTACCGATTTGGCTGAACAACAGAAAGCACTTGAGTGGTCACAAAAAAATAAAACTCAAATTCAAGTAATCGAGCGCAAACAGATCGATCAATTAGAACCGAATTTAAACCATAACATTCCTGCTGCGCTATATATGCCAAAAACCATGCAAGTGCGCCCACCAAAATTAATTAAAGCACTAAAACAATCTCTATTAAATCGTGGTGTAGATATATATGAAGGGATTGCGGCAAATAAATTAGTACTGCAAGCTAAAAAAGTAATTGGGATCGAAACTAAAGATAAAACCATGTTTGCTGATCAGATTGCCGTTTGTAATGGTGCATGGGCACAGCAATTTTTAAGCCAAATCAGTCAAGATCTTACCGATATTGAACCCGTACGTGGACAGATGTTGCTATTTAAACCCCAACAAAATGTACTCTCCCATATTATTGTCAAAGACGGGTTTTATCTCATTCCACGAAAAGACCAATACGTGTTATGTGGGAGCACTGTAGAACAAGTGGGGTTCAACAAAAACACTACACCAGAAGCTAGAGAATTGCTGAGTACACAAGCTTATGGTTTGTGCCCAACTTTGCGAGAAACAAAACTGGTACAGCATTGGTCAGCACTGCGTCCAGGTACGGCACAGGAATTACCGTATGTAGATGCACACCCAGAAATAGAAGGCTTATATATCAACGCTGGCCATTATCGTTACGGTATTGTAACCAGTATCCCTACTGCTAGAATGGTTTCCAAGCTAATTACTAATAAGCTGAATACATCACAAATTTTCGCTTAAACATGGCGGAAAATAGTTTGCATATCCAACTAAACAAGTATTTAGGAACATAAATAGACTTTGTCTAAATTATGACTATAATTTAACTATGGATGTAAATGCAGAATTCCCAAAATCACGTGCTGAAGTGGTGTCGTTGTTACGCGAATACGGTATTACTCCCACGCATCAGCGCATTAAAATCGGCAAAGTGCTATTTGCTCGTCCACAACATTTATCTGCGGAACAAGTGTTAGTTGCCGTCAATCAAGATGACGATGAAGTTTCCAAGGCTACGGTATACAACACACTTGGCCTATTTGCAGAAAACGGTTTGATACGTCAAGTAATCGTCGACCCGTCTAAAGTATTTTATGACTCCAATTTAAGTAAGCATCACCATCTATTTTATTCAGATACAGGCAAGCTGGAAGATATTGCAGACCAGGACATCGAAATAGCCAAATTACCTGAACTGCCTGAAGACCTACAGATCGAAGACGTAGACGTCATCATCCGAGTGCACCGCAACAGCTGACCAAAAAGCTACAAACTTTTCACTAACGCGCTATTATTTCCTCTCGCACTACGTGCCGGAGTAGCTCAGCTGGTAGAGCAACTCATTCGTAATGAGTAGGTCGGGTGTTCGAATCACCTCTCCGGCACCAGACTTGCGCGTGGCTATTACGCGCAAATCAATTTGTGGCGCAGCCACTCATATTCTATCTTTCATGCGACTAGGTATTATTCGCAAATTAAATCGTCGCGATAGCGACACATACTTTTCTTAAAAGCGTGTGGGACACGTGCGCATGGGTATTATGCGCAAGCAAATAGTGACGAAGTCACACAAACAGATTAAAAAGTTGTAAATTAATTTGTCGCGAAGCGGCTTCTTTTTAATTTCCATTATGAATCTTGTTCTATAACTTAGACCTGAACTTACCCCTTTTATTAATTGCGCGACGAAACAATTCCTGAACGTATAGATCCCAATTCTTCCAGATCGAACCTCTTTTCAAATCAGTCACATCTCCTCACTACTTTCACAAAAGAATATTTGTTATAGCTTCTTTAATCATTGTCAATCTTGTTTACCAAAAATCGCCAAGTAGCTTTCAAACCAAAACATCTGGCTTCGTTGTCTTCCCGTAAATTCTTTCAACACACCATATTTAACAAAATCTTTCACGAGTGCCGCGGCTGTATTAGTTTTTATATTCAGAAGTTCTGATACAGATTTAATGTTCACAACTGGAGCTTCATAGAGGTGTTTCATCAGCGTTTGGGCATTTTTTTGTCTCCGAGTACTAAAATGTGGTAACACTTTTTGCTCTAATCTTAATTTTAGTTCAAATATATCTTTAAAGACTTGGATAGAGTTTTTTGCAGTCTCGACCACACCATACAAAAAGAAAATCACCCATTGCTTCATATGATTTGATTCACGAACTGCCATTAAGCGATCAACGTATTGAGTTTTATTTCGTTCAAAATAATCAGAAAGGTAGAGAGCAGGTTTTTGTAGTAATCCAAAACTGGCAAAGTAAAGAGCAATCATCAGCCTCCCAAGTCTTCCATTACCATCTAGGAATGGATGGATTGTTTCAAATTGATAATGGAGAATTGCAATTTTGATTAAGTGCGGTATTTGAAGTACATCATTGTGTATAAACAATTCCAGATCACTCATTAGCTCTACTACTTCATCTTGGTGAGGCGGTATAAATACAGCATTTTTTAAGCTAACCCCGATCCAGTTTTGACTAATTCGAAACTCTCCCGGTTGTTTACCCTCACCCCTGACACCTTGCATTAGTATTCTATGCGTATCCCTTAACAATCGATTGGACAGCGGTAGTTCCTCTAACTGTTCAATAGCGTAATTAATTGCTTCGACATAGTTTTGTACTTCTTGCCAATCGTCTCGTTTCTCAGGTTCAATATCTTGTTCATCTAACAAAGCCTCTTCCATATTAGTCCGTGTGCCCTCAATTCGGCTGGATTGAGTAGCTTCCTTAGTAATATGCATTTTGATAAAAAAATCGACATCGGGAATTAACTGTGAAAACGCATTAAGTTCTCCCAATACGCGATCAGCTTCGCTTAGTAATTGTTGTATTTCAGGGTCAGATAATGACCAGGGGTGATTTATGAGTTCTGGTTTAAAACTCTTATATTGGTATTGCTGCTGATAACTGCCTGATTTATAATCGTTTATGTCCATTAATGTCAAATAAGTAGCTAGTTTTCGATATAAAGGATTTATAATATCGAAATGTAAGGGCCAATCAAGCTAATGTCAAATTATAGGGTGGTTTTCGATATAAGCATTTTCTAATATCGAAAAGTGCGAAAATCGGCTGCTCTGCTCTATTTACTGAATGATCTCTCTTGGTTGTGTAGACAGTTACCCCAAAAATACAGTTATTGACAGAGCCCCAAGGCTACTCACCCCTGAGGCTACAGGAAAAAAGCCAGAGCCCTTTTTTATATGCTGTATCTACAGACATTCAATCACTTTTTTCAGCTTTTCTTGTACTTGATTCGCAACATCCCCTAATTCAGCATTTTCAATTGCTTGCATAGAGGCAATTGGATCCACGGCTGAAACTTCTATCTCACCATCATTCGTTTCTTGAACAACTACATTGCATGGCAACATAATGCCTATTTTATCTTCTGCTTGCAGGGCTTGATATGCAAATGGCGGATTGCACGCGCCCAAAATTCGATAATTTTTATAATCGACGTCTAATTTCTTTTTCAAAGTTGCTTTCACATCGATGTCTGTAAGTACACCAAATCCTTCTTTTTTTAACTCCTCTGTAACCTTTTCTACGGCTTCATCGAACGGAATTTTCATTGTGGTACTAAAGTAATAGCTCATAATTTTCCTTTATAAAAATAATTGTATGAAATAAAAGGGCCTGTCTATTTTAATTATTAACGACCCTTTAAAAAGCGCACAAAGTTAATAAGCAAGTTCATCGCGGTGATTACAACCAGAGCAATTATTAACATTTTAACAACTGTGACACTATCATGAAGTCTTGTGACTTCTAATGATAGAGCTTCCATTTGATCAATCATCTCAAACATATTTTTAAGCTCCCTTTACTAATTCGATTCCATTTACAGTTATACGCCACTATAAACGCTAAATTATTATTGACAATACCGGATTTATCTAGTCAATTTCCGCTTTTTGTAATCACCCCATATTCATAAACAAACCGGGCATGTGCGATAATTAAGTAAACCACGAATACATCTATGGCGTTAAATCTCTAGAAAGTTTAAGTAAGATGGAAGAATTCTCGTCTAAAATTGACACCTGGTTACTTATTATTTTTATTGTCACAATTTTAGTATGTGTTTGGGCAGCTTTTGTTAGTATTAGAAAAGGTGGAGTAACGGGTTATCTTTCCGCACTAATTGTTTTTTTAATCGGGATCGTTTTACCATTTTGGGTACTGCTATCAACAAAATATATTATCGATCATGAAGAACTGGTTGTAAGATCTGGGCCTTTTTCATGGACAATTCCGATTGCTTCAATATCTTCCGTACAAGACACTAGAAATTCACGATCAAGTCCAGCGCTTTCCTTAGATCGCCTTCGAATAAACTACCATAACGGTAAGGCCATCATGGTTTCACCGAAAAATAAAGAAGAGTTTAGAAAAACAATTGGTCACTAAAAAATTCAGCTAGCGTTACTACTTGCTAAATTTAATAGGATAAAAAGCACCTATAAATACTTCTATCGCTAAGTATCATTGTAAATATGATAGTGATCTCGTCCCACAAAACATAGTTTTGAAGACGGTAGCGATGAAGTATCTGGCACATAATAAATCGATGCAGTGGTATGCTGTAATGCATCTAAGTGGGTTTGTATTTGTTTCGCATGACGAATTGGTAATGAGATGTAAATTTCATCGATATGGTTATGTTTTACATATTCTGCCAGCTCAGACATTTGACCAAGCACCTTGCCTTGCTTAAGTGGCTCAATTTGTTCTATATTTTGATCATCAAAGTATCCAACAAAATCTCTTGCTAAATTTTGATTTTGTGAGAATTGCTCAATTAATGTTTGACTCACTTCCGTTGCACCTGCAAACACAACTCTTCGTGCATCACTGGTACTTGGAAATAAAACACTCTTGAGACGATTTAGTGCTACCTGCATAAGCCGTAGAGGCAAAGGTGTAATAACAAACCACGTAAAAAGCACAAGGTAAGAATATGTCTGTGAGTATTTAATCAAATTTCCTATAAGCAAAAGTATCCCTATGATTATCATCCATACTACTAACAAATTGGCCTTGTTATCTTTAAAACTATCTGCGTCTTGCGACCATAAAGACTCTATTTCACGAATAATAAAAAAGGTTAGTAAAAATGAAACTACAACGAGAATCTTATAATGATCTTGCAAAGGCATTTCATATAGCGCCATCGTTAACAACAGTGTTGTAACAACTACGCATGCGTGGCTTACCCAGCCCCAAATTTCGATAAATCTATAAACCATTATATGTGCAAAAACTTCCATTTTTTTACACGCGGCTTGACTGTGTTTGTCAAACCTTAAGTCTCCTCAGCTCCTCTATTTGCTTTATCTTTTTATAAAAATTTAACTTTGTAAAGTGAAATTACAGTTTTACTTCCACATTCTATCGCTTGATTATTACCTTTTATTTTTTCAACTTAGTAAATTATTGAGTTGATGTTAATTTATTATTTTGTAAATAAAAGAAAACAAACCCTAGTATTAATTATTAATTAGTTGTCGTGCTAACAACGGTCATTCAATACATTTGAGTATTAATACACTGAATATTCTTAGTTTTAAAAATAACTATGTGTAATAGTCAAATACAGTTTAATATTATTTATTTCCTGGACCTTTGAACGTTCAGACTTATGGAATGGCCCACGTGCTGGGGTGCGTGTAGATAGCGATATGTATTTGAGTGCTGAATGTATTGGGATATGATGTTTGTATACTTAGGAATATTTTCTGATTGGCCCGCTAGGGTGGCTTATTTATGCAAACTGTATGGGAACTCGATAAAACGGTGAGCGTTTAAAAGCATAACTTATTGTAATAGAAGATATTTTTTAAAGTGTCACTGGTTTGTTAAGGATGATTGATTAGTGACTGAAGATCCCAAAACCTACTCATACAAGTGCACAAAAATATCCAAACTACCCATACACAGATGAATTGATCTTCAACACTAGTACACCATTCATCCGAATAAATCATCCGTTTAACTCTGAAGATATTAGTTACCCTATTATTTTTAATTTACGCTGTAACCTTGTAGAGGAGAACAGGGGTTTTTTTATGTCGAGCAGCAAGGAGCGACGCTCAGGTATAGACCGTAGACAAGCGCCCAAAATTAGATATTTTCCAATTTTAGATTCTAAAGGTCGTTACATTAAACGCGATCGTAGAAGTGGTCTCGAGCGACGTGTAAATTCACATGCTACACATCAATTCATGCCAGCCAATGAATATTTAGCTCCGTTAGCAGAGTTTCAAGACTAATCGTTTTATCTTGCAAAAATCACAGGTGTCCGGTTTTAACAAAAATTACACAGCCTTCTCTAGTAAATGGCGTGTGACAACTGTTTGGTGGATTTCTTAACCAAGTCCCGGTTGGGTAACTACCCATTTCATCTTCAAAAGTCCCTTCGAGAACAAATATTTCCTCACCACCAATATGTGTATGCGGTTGAAACACCGTATTGGCCTCCCACTTTACTAACGCAACATGTTCCCCATTGTATTCATGCAAAGGCATGACTTTTAAACCTTCTACTAAGCCAGGAAGCCAAGCTTGTTGTTGTGTTTGAATATTTAGTCGACGGTTATCGTTTGCCTGAAACTGCTGTAGCTTCACCAATATGGTACAACCCTGTTCACTATATGGCGCGTGACTAGAGCCAGCTGGATTCCGCAAATAACAACCGGCATGATAATCTCCATGGTTATCGGAAAAAGTACCCTGTAATACGAATATTTCCTCGCCATTAACGTGTTTATGCGGTGGGAAAGAGCTACCCGGTAAATATCGCACTACAGTGGTCACAGGTTCAGAATCACCTTTTAATCTTTCCAGGCGCTTGCGTAACACCCCCTCTGCCTCGGAAGTCTCCCATTCCATATGCTCTGTCTGCAAAACTACACGCTGGCTGCGATCTGCATTAAGTTCTTGTATGGTTTCCATGCCTGAATAATTTATTATCTAATCTAATAAAAATGCGCTCGTCTTCTTACAAAATTTGGTTGTTACTATTAATTCTATTAGCAGCAATTTTGCTTGCTATAGGTTTAGTCGCGCCGATTATTACTTTTAAAAAATTTATCTTTATTCAAAATACATTTTCTATACTTAGTGGGACTTGGCAACTTTTACAAGACGGACAGTTGTTTTTATTTGTAATCATTACATTATTTAGCATCATTTTACCAATATTTAAGCTCGGCTTACTTACCAAACTGACATTTAGCTCAGATGCTATTAGCGCAAGTAGTGAAAAAACTTTAGCGCTGATACATCGAATAGGCAAATGGTCGATGTTAGACGTATTTGTCGTAGCAATACTTGTGGTGGTAGTAAAGCTAGGTGCAATAGCAGATGTCGAAAAACATATCGGCCTATATGCCTATGCGTCGGCGGCAATTTTGATCATGTTAATTACTAACACCATAGTCAAAATGAAAGAAGCTAACATCGAGGAAAAATAATATGCTTAAACTAATAAAATATTCGCTACTGATTAGCATTTAGCAAAAATCAGGAACTTTGATTCGAAATCAAATTTGATTTAGAACTTGCTTGGAAATGGCATGAAAAATTAGAGGGGTGCCTTCCTTGGCTTTGGGGACTTCCTTACATTTATATGACAGTATTTCTTATTTTTAGTTCGCCGTAATTCTCGAATAAGCTTTAACATCCGTGTTACATTTTCCTATTAAAATAAACTGCATGCCCACGTATAAAAGACCGTGGCATTAGTAATATTATTACTGATGATTTTTAACCGCTATCCTGTATATGCCTGAATAAGGTACGAAAACTAAGGTTTTGTTAAGTTTACAATCTGTGTAGGAACTTATTCATTCACAGGCTTGTCATAGAGTTACAACTTTATTTGCCCTTCGTAATCCCAATTGCAGTATAGTGTGGACTTTAGCAAGTCTAAATGCCTGATAGGCTTGATTGTTTAAGCTATAAGATGAATTTAGGAATATGGTGTATCGGCTAATATTTGTACTTGTTGTTGCGATAGGTATAGGAGCCTGCAGTAGCTCCTCGTCTGTCGGCCTGCCTAAAATCCCCAGTCCTTCATCCAGTGAACCACAAACTAGCTCTGAAGCAGCCGAAAAACAAGCCAAACAAACTGAACAAAGCAAGCCCTCTAAACAAGCAGACAGTTCCAGCAGTAAAGAACAACAAGACGAGGCACCAGCAAGTGCTCAGACCGAAGAAGAAAAAGTAGCGGTACTCGACAAACAACTGGAAGAGGAATTGCGAAGTTACGATGAAGAATTACACAAAGAGCTAGAAAAAGCTGAAGCAGAAAAACAAGCTCAAGCTGCAGAACAAGAAGCCAAACAACAAGCCGAATTAGAATCAGCAGAAGACGAAGCCATGGAAGAGGCTGGCGACACTGGTGAAGAACAGGAGTCTGGCCAACAAGGTGAACAAGTTGCTAAGGCGGGTTCACCCACCGCTGAACCTTCAGCCGATAGTGATGCAGGTGAGAACAGCCAATCAAGCACTGGAACACAAGACAAAGGCGCTACTGGTAGAACCCCAAAAGATATCCCAAGTGGTGACGATGATGATGTTGTCGCACGACAACTAAGAGAGGCAGCAGAAAAAGAACCTAACCCTGAACTTCGAGAAAAACTATGGGAAGAATATCGTAAATATAAAAAACAACAAGCAAGTGTTAGTGCTCCAACCCCTAACGTAGAAAAATGAACAAACAAGCAAGCCTTTTTCATCTTTTATTATTAATTCTCATTAGCAGCTTTCAGTTCAGCGGCTGTGCAACAAATACAGTAAAAGTTGATGGTGCAGAAAAAATAGAAACTGAAACTGTACAGTTACAAGAAGACAACTTGTTAGACGTGGGTATATTGTTGTTCGAAAAAGGTGAAATAACTGAAAAGCAAGAAGAAGATGAAGGCGTGCATGAAGACATACGTAAAGCCGAAGCACGTTATATGGCTTATCACCTTAAAGAAACGATGCAACGCGCCAATGGCTGGGGGGCCATTCGTGTGTTACCAACGGAATCGCAAATAGCCGATGTGATTGTACGCGGTACAATTATTTCCTCTAACGGTGAAGAATTAATAGTAAAAATGAACATCGTTGATAGCACAGGTCAGTTATGGTTTGAAAAAACCTATAAAACTGCTGCCGATGAAGAATCTTATCGTTATGCAAAACCTGGCAGAGATGTTTATCAACATGTTTATAACCGTATAGCAAATGACATACGCAAACATCGAAAAAAATTAACCGAAAAAGAAACTATCACGATTAGAAATACTTCTGAATTGCGCTATGCAGCAGGCCTTTCACCCGATCCATTTGCAAACTATATTGATTCTGGTCCAAATGGACAAAACACTATTGCACGATTGCCCGCTTCTAACGACCCAATGTTAAATCGCGTGCGTAAAGTTAGAGAACGTGAGTTTTTATTTGTTGACACTATAAATGAGCATTACTCAAACTTTTACAATGAAATGTGGGACCCTTATGAGAATTGGCGAAAGTTTTATTTAATAGAAGCTGAACAACGACGTGAAGTAGAACGACGCGCTAATCAAACAAAATTTATTGCTGCAGTGGTAATGATAGCAGGTATCTTTAGAGGGCCTGGTTTATTCACTACTGGAGCACTTTTATATAAAAACGGAATGGATATAAGTAATGAAGCCGATATTCACGATGAGGCCATTCGTGAGCTCGGTGACTCTCTGCAGGCTGAAGTTAGCCCCTTGGTTGTAGAGATACAAGGACAAACTGTTGAGTTGACTGGTTCGATTGAAGAGCAATACCAGAAGTGGCGCAAGTTACTACGCGAAATTTATATTAATGAAACCGGTTTTGCCTTAGACGACAGCACAACAGAAAGCGCACAACTTTAGCTCGTGTGTTCTACGCGCGTAACCTAAGCGCACTAAACTGAATTTTAAAAACTTAAGGAAACATTGATTTATTAGCGATAGCGACTGAGACTAGGCAAAAATGTCGAGACAAATTTGCCAGGAGCAAATTTGGGAGGCTCTGCTAGCCGCAGGCCGAGCACCAGGAAGGTGCGAGTCAAAGTAGAGTTTACACATTTGTTTGCGGCTTCGCCCGCCCCGCATTTTGAGACATTTTTTAACGATGGATCAGAATAAATTAGAGTTTGCTTAGTCTGGTTTGCACCTGGGTGCTATGGAAAAACAAGATCCCACTCCTATTGAAGCGATTGACTTTACATCGCTAAACAAACATACAGAAAAAACTAAACCTGCTGAACAGATATCGGTAGGTAAAAACTCTAAATTGTGGTTGGCTTTTTTACTTCTCATCACCTGTGCTATTGGAGTATTTGTATTTCTGCCAAACTTTGTACCAAAAAAGCAAGTTACGATTTCTCCTCCATCAAATACACCCATCGAAGCAGAACAAACACCAGAAATAACTGAACCTATAATAGAAGAATCTACAAAGTTATCAGCTGCAGAGCTAAGTAAACTCAAGGCTGAAACTGAGGAACTATTACTTCAAGTAATCAAGAAACAGGAATTACTACAGTCAAAAGGGATTGAAAAATGGGCCAAGGAAGAATTCTCACAAGCTAGTTCTTATGCAACAACAGGTGATGAATATTTTCGTAAACAACAATATCCAGATGCAATAAATTCCTACCAACAAGCCATCGATGCCTTGCAACTCTTAGAAGATAATGTTGCACCCACCTTAGCCAAACACTTAGAGCAAGGTGAACACGCATTATTACAAGCCAATCGTGAAACAGCATTGTTTCATTTTGAGCTTGCTCAGGCGATTGACGCAGAAAACACACAGGCACTTAATGGTATAAAACGTGCTGAAACCATTGAAGAGCTATTTAAATTATTAGAACAGGGTGGAAATCTAGAAGCCGCAAATCGACTTGAAGATGCCAAACAAATTTATCAACAAGCCTTTGATTTAGATCCCTTATCCATTGAGGCAAAGACCGCAATTGCAAGAGTCTCAAAGCGTCTAGTTGAAATCAAATTCACTCAATTAATTGCGTCAGGCTATAGCTCTTTGGAAGCTAAGCAATTTAATGATGCACGCAAAGCATTCCTAGCCGCACAGAAACTAATGCCATCTTCCGAAAAAGCTAAGCAGGGTTTAAAAAAAGTAGCAACTGCAGTTCGCCGAGAGAAAATTTCCACTTTGACGGTTGAAGCTCAACATTTTGAAAACCTTGAAGAGTGGGAACATGCAATGCAAAGCTACCAACAGATTCTCAGCCTAGACTCGGCTTCCTCATTTGCGCAAAACGGTGTTGAACACAGTCAAAAACGAGCTGCTCTATTGCGAAATCTCGACGACTATCTCAAAAACCCTGAACGATTATATTCTGAAGACGTTGCCAAAGAAGCAGGGAACTTATTAAATAAGGTTGCATCTTTACAAACACCTGGTGTGAAAATTTTGCAACGAGCTACCACATTAAAAGAATTATTGGCTAGTGCCAGTCAGCCAGTCTCCATTATTTTACAGTCAGATAACCAAACCGATGTAGTAATATTTAAGGTTGGAAAGTTCGGTCGTTTTGAAAGTCATAAAGTAGAGCTTAAACCTGGTAAATATACTATCGTTGGATCGCGACCAGGATATCGAGATGTTAGAAAAGTGTTAACGATTACTGCTGACATGACAAACAAAAATATTTTAGTTCGTTGCGAGGAACCAATATAAATTTTCAAGTTCTACTGCAAATAATTAACTACGTGTAATAGGAAATGATTAAACAAGTATGTGTAACGGATATTGGTGGGCCAAGATTTTATACTCATGCAGATTTTCCTCTTGCGATTGGGACGCACCCTGGGGCTGATATTCACATCGAAAGCGACAATTCATCCTCACCTATTGCCTTTTTAATCATTATTGTCAATCGCACTTATATTGAAACGGAAAACAACTATGCCGATATATTAATTAATAATGAGCGTGTAGTCGGCCAGCAAGAATTGCAGCATGACGATATCTTGCAAATTGAAAATACAACATTTCATTGTGAGCATATCGGCGACACTCTTTCTATTTCTCTATATGATGATCAAGAGCATCTTGTTGCAACTGATCATGATGTTGCCTCTCACGGTGATTTAATTGAGCCAATTGAATTAAAAGAAGCATACCAAATACCAAAAAAGAACAAACTGGCTCGTTTATTATCAATTTTAGTTTTATTAGTTTTTGCGCTACTAGCTTTAGTCATTGGTTATATCTTTACAGCAAAATCTCTATTAATCGAAATTGAACCGAAGCCAGACAGTGTTGCTTTAAGTGGAAAAATCTGGCCTTTAAAAATTAAGCACCGATACATCGTACAACCTGGAAAATATGCATTAGAAGTAAAAAAATCAGGTTATTACCCATTACAAGAGGAAATTAAAGTCACTCACCATCAAGCGCAAAGCCTATCCTTTGCGCTGAAAAAAAAGCCCGGTTACTTAAAAATAAATAGTCACCCCAGTGATGGTGTTCGTATTCTCATTGATGAAAAGGAATATGGAACCACGCCACTGGAAGAAATTGAGTTAGATGCTGGCTCTTATTCCGTACAAGCCTCTATTGATGATTATCAACTCTATACCACCCAGCTGGTCGTCGAAGGTAAAGAGCAACACCAAGAATTAAGCATAGAGCTGCTACCAAATTGGGCTGAAATATCGATTAACTCCAAACCTGGTAATGCTGAAGTTTGGATAAATGGAATGAACAAAGGCACCACGCCTTTGAAGCTAGATTTGCAAGCAGGTAGTTATACATTGGAACTACGTCATTCAGATTATTTACCCTATACATCTGATTTCTTAGTGGTTGCAAACGAACCTCAAGAATTGCCCTTAGCTGAGTTATTTAGCAACCCTAGTCATTTAGTCATCACTAGCGTCCCCTCTAAAGCCAAAGTATTACTGGCAGGTATTGAACAAGGCATAACACCTTTAACTTTACGTTTAAACCCAAATACTGAACATTCTTTAACACTTAGCAGAGCCGGATTTAGGGATAATCAACAAACTGTTTTATTGAAACCAGGAGAACAGTCAACGCTTTCTGCTGAACTTGAAGCAATATTAGGGACAGTAGTATTCAATATACAACCGCAGGACTCTGAAGTATTTATTAATGGTAAATTTACTGGTAGCGGTAACGTAAAACTTTCGCTCCCGAGTAGTCCACATAGAATAGAGGTTAGAAAGTCAGGTTATGAAGTTTTTGAAAAAATGATTACACCTACAGCAGACTCGCCACAAATATTTGATGTGGTCTTAAATCGTATCACTAGTGCCACCAAGACCGATAAACCTAGTTTGATCCAAACTAGTCAGGGACAGGAATTAAAATTAATTTTTGGTGGCAAATTTTCTATGGGTGCTGCACGTCGTGAACAGGGTCGCCGTTCCAATGAAACTCTACACACCGTTGATCTACAGAGGCCTTTTTATATAAGTACAAATGAAGTTTCCAATGCACAATTTTTAGAGTTTAACCGCACACATAACTCTGGAATCTATAAAGGTAATGATTTATCTAGATCAAACCTACCGGTTGTGAATATAGAGTGGAATGATGCTGCAAAATATTGTAATTGGCTGAGTGAAAAAGAAGGTTTAGATAAGGTGTATAAACAAGAAGGTAATCAGTTAAAAGCCATCCATCCCATTCCTAACGGTTATAGGCTACCAACAGAAAGTGAATGGGAGTGGGTTGCACGCGTACAAGCTAGTGGCAATACACAAAGGTATATTTGGGGAGATACCTACCCGCCAAAGCAAGTTGTCGCGAACTTCGCCGATGTGTCAGCGGCAACGATATTAGATAGCGTAATCGAGGACTACGATGATGGTTTCGCCATCAGTGCTCCGGTAAGAAGCTTCAAGTCTAATCACTTGGGAATTTTCAATCTAGGCGGTAACGTAGCAGAATGGTGTCACGACTATCACAGTATTTACCCCAGCTTAAGTGACAAAGTATTTGTCGATCCCAGTGGTCCTTCGACAGGGGTAAATCACGTGATACGTGGTGCCTCTTGGATGAGTGGAGATTTAAGTAGTACTCGCTTGAGTCACCGAGACAGAGCCAACAAAAAACGTGTTGATGTTGGCTTCCGTATCGCTAAATACATAGACTAAAGATATGAAAACTCAAAAAACCCTATTACTTATACTTATATCATTTGTATTTTATACAAGTAACCATTTTGCAATCGCAGAAGAAGCTACTACAGAAAAAAACCAAGACACAGTTGAAGATGAAAGCACTACTGCTAGGCCAAAAATCAGTTCAAAGAAACGCAGCGAAGTTAAAAATTTGGAAGAATTTATTCCAAGTGAAGAAGTCTCCGCAGATAAACCAATTTCTTTCCCAATAGATATCTAGTTAATAATGAAAAAACATTATCCCTTTGAGTTTATATATCAAGTTTTTAGCTTATTGATAATTGTAATCATTGTACATGCTGCATATGTCGCAGTAATTCGTCCTAATGCCGAAGCCGAACTGGAACAACAAGCTGCACAAATTAATATAGACAAAAACTATGTGCCAAAGCGTTCAATATATGTGTTGATACGCGACTATGAGCAAGAAGCATGTTTCATTCTAATGTTTTGGGCATTAGTAATTATGTCTTATAAAGCAGCTAATTTATTTCGCGAACGCAGCTTACTTGAAAAAGACATATTACATGCCAAAGATGGCATGAAATTTTTACCACAAGACACACGCGAATTATCCAGACAAATACAAAATCTACCTGAAGAAGAACATAATTATTTACTACCGCGTGCATTACAAGTTGCTCTACATAGATTTAGCTCCACGAAAAATATCCAAGACGTTTCATCAGCAACTAATATAGTTTGTGAATCAGAATCAGAACGTCTTGACTCTGAGTTATCAATTATCCGTTACATCACTTGGGCAATTCCCTCCATAGGATTTCTAGGAACCGTTCGTGGCATTGGTGATGCACTTGGACAAGCGCATAAAGCAGTAGAAGGAGATATAGCTGGTGTAACAGAAAGCTTAGGTGTGGCATTTAATTCAACACTTATTGCTTTGTGCATTAGTATATTCTTGATGTTTATTGTGCATCAGTTACAACTCCTACAAGAGAGGTTTATTTTAGATACACAAAATTACTGCAACAACAATTTAATACGCCACCTACAAGTTCCATAGCATCAGATATATGACGGCTGTAGTTGTTGATTTATATGATAGTGGTGTACTAATTTGCGATGGAAATCGTATTCTTGCCAATAGTGCAAGCTTCGCTTTAATTGAATCTGATAACACCATCATTGTTGGTGAAACTGCTCAACAACAAGCACACATTCGCCCACGGGAAATCAGTACACAATTTTGGCAACAACTGTCAAAAACTAGTAATACCAAGCACGTTGTAAGCAATGCTGAGATTGCATGTAGGCATTTGCAATACGTATGGGAACAGATTGAAGATCAAGCATATCAAGTCATTTTAGCCATTCCCAATGTATTAACTAAGCAAGATTTAGGGCTATTACTAGGTATTTGCGAAAAACTTTGCATAGCCGTTGCTGGCATTGTCAGTAAATCTGTACTTGCCCTGCATGGATATGCAGATGACTGTCGTGTTGTTTACCTAGATATTTTACAACAACAAATCATCATTACAGAAATACTGCATAAAAAATCAAGCATATCAACATCAGATTCCAATTTATTTATAGACAACGGTATTCAACATTTAACAAATAACCTAGCAAAACACATTGCCAAGAAATTTATTGCTGAAACGCGTTTTGACCCCTTACATGTTGCAGAAGATGAACAACTCTTTTATGACAAATTAGCCATGTGGTTATACCAGTTAGAATCAAGTGACAGTATACAATGCAGTTTAAGTTCAAGCTCTGGCGAATACCATGTTGAGATTCATAAAGACTACTTATTGCTCTGCAATAAGAAAACATTTGATGCTATTGCTAATAGTTTAATGTCATTTGCGCAGGATCAAAAAAATGTCCTTATCATTTGTTCACCTACATGTTTATCAATATTTGGATTACTCGATCATTTAATGTCACTTCCTGGCTGTGCGGTAAAAACCCTAAGCCACATCGATTTAGCTAAGCAAGCATTGCTTTATGAAAATCAGATTAGCGCCAAAAGTGCTCAAATACATTACACAACATCACTTACTGACCAGGATTTGGCTTCGCTTGATTTAAACTTTAATTCTGGATCTTTATCAGATTTAAACAAAAAGCCTACACATCTACTAATAAACCATCATGCATATTCGCTTTCACAAACAAATTATCTGGCACAAGATAAACAAGGAGAGATAACTATAGGCCTAGAATGCAGTCAAAGTAGTGTATGCAAAATCACGATGAATCAATTTTTAGTAAATGTTGAAAAAACGCAAAATGTGAAGCTTCATTTAAATGGAGTTGAAATTACGCAGCAACAATCTGTACAAATCGGTGACCGTCTGAGTATCAACAAAGATACTAATGAGCTATTTTTTATTAATGTGAATTAATATGAAGCGAAGATCTGTCAATGCATTTAGTTTAGCTTTTTTGGATGTGATGTTTTGTGGATTTGGTGCGGTCATCCTATTTTTTATGATCATTAACGCTAATACTTATGAAAGAAGGGAAAAAATTAATGTTGTCGTTACTGGCGAGGCTGAAAAACTAGATGCTGAAGTTTTAGAAGGAAAAAAATTTCTTGTTGAGCTTAAAAACACACTGCAAAAAATAAATGAAGAGTTGGTGAAAACTCAAGGGCGCTCAAAAGAAGTCATTGAAAACATTACTGACAAAAAAGTTCAAATCGCACTACAACGCAAAGAAACCCTTGCTACGATCGAACAAATAAATAAGCTCAAGGCAGATTTAAAAGCACTTGAGGAGGCGAACCAGCGGCTAGAGGGCGGTGCTGCGAATGCACAATCACAAGGTGAACGGTTAAGATATTTTGCTGGGCAAGGGCAACGACAATATTTAACTGGCTTAAAAATGGGTGGCGAACGCATTTTGATTTTGGTTGATACATCCGCCAGTATGCTAGCAGATCGGATTATCAATATTTTACGTTTTCGCAATCTACCACAGACGGAAAGAATACGAGCAGCAAAATGGCAACAAGTATTGTACACCGTTGATTGGATCACTACGCGCATACCACCCTCTAGTAAATTTCAGATCTATACATTTAATGAGACCAGTTCGCCTGTTTATACAATAGAAGGTTCGCAGTGGTTAGACGGTGGCAATATTAAACATTTGAATACGGCTGTAGATAACTTCTTCGCAACTGCCCCAAATAAAGGGACAAGTCTATTAAATGCATTTCAGAGCATAAATAAACTTTCTCCACCACCCGATAACATTTATTTACTCACTGACGGGTTACCCACGCAAGGTGCGAACAAATCAATTCGCTCAAAGATTAGCGCTAAGGATCGTAAAAAACTTTTTAATAAAGCCCTAAACAAACTGCCAACTGGCATACCCATTAATATAATTTTATTCCATATGGAAGGAGATCCAGAGGCATCAAGCTTGTATTGGAAACTCGCGCAAAGATCCAATGGCGCATTTTTCAGTCCTTCCAAAGATTGGCCTTAGTAAGAAAAATGAAAAAACGTAGAAATATAGAAATATTTAACCTGTCTTTCTTAGACTGTGTTTGCTGCGGGTTCGGCGCACTTATACTGCTATTAGTACTATCAAAAACTGCAGAACCGATTATCTTCGAAGAGTACAGTAAGAATTTAGACAAGGTCGTAGCTAAACTTCATGAAGAACTCTATGAAATACGTGGTGAAACTCATATCCTGAACCGCGAATTGGTGAGCAAGAAAGAACAGCTTGCCCTTGAAGTTGAAAAGATCGCACGCCTGCAAGGTGATTTATCCTCTATTCTAGGACAATTTTCGGCGTCAAAAGATGATGCAGTCATACAAAATAAAATTGAAGGACAACTTGCATCAGCTAAGCAGGATCTCACTGAAGAAATACGCCGTTTACAAGAACAAGAGTTGCCACAACGCAGTGAGCCAGATGCCACTGTTGGAGGAATCCCTATTGATAGTGAATATATTATTTTTATTATCGATACATCTGGAAGTATGCAAAATCACGGTTGGGGCACTGTGCAACAAAAACTCCGTGAAGTATTAAATGTGTACCCAAAAGTAAAAGGTATGCAAGTGATGAATGACATGGGTGAATATATGTTTTCACAGTACACTGGTAAATGGATTCCAGATACGCCTGCGCGACGCAAAGTAGTGTTAAAACGTCTACGTAATTGGCAACCATTTAGTAACAGTAGTCCAGTTGAAGGAATCACGGCTGCAATACGAACTTTTTACTCTAAAAACAAAAAAATTAGTTTATACGTATTTGGCGATGAATTTACTGGCCCATCGATACAATCTGTACTGCGCGAAGTAGACCTTATCAATAAAAAAGACAAATTTGGAAATCGTCGTGTTCGTATTCATGCAGTAGGCTTTCCTATTCAATTCAGTCGACCAGAAAGAGAACAAATTACTGGAATTCGGTTCGCCACGTTAATGCGTGCCCTGTGTGAACAAAACGGTGGAACATTTGTTGGATTGACTTCTCATAGCCGTTAGAGAGGTTATTCAAACTTAAGGGGTCTCTGATTAATTCAGAGGTTCTGCGATACAAGGACTTGCCACCAAAATCGATGATCACAGACCGTTGATTTTGAAAGCAACGTAGAAATCACATTTTTTTACATTGCATGCGCTGAGAATTCATGAATGAATTATGCAGAGCTTCCTTAACAATTTAGCAGCGACTAGTTTACTGCTGCATATTGTGATTAACTGATTGAAGTAACATAGTTTTATATTAATTCTTACTTTTTCTAGCAAAATAAACACGAAACCCCTAATTCATTTTATCGTGAGAAATATACCATTCACATCTTCAAAACCGTCTTATCTATTCAAGGAGTACAAAATGTCACCACTTAACGTTTATCAAATTTTGAATTTCAAACGGTTGGGAAATTTTAAAAGTATTTGCGGCTTACTATGCCTAACATCGCTTATTTTAATTGCATGTGGTGGAAACAATAATGAAACACCTGCTACAACTGAAGAATCTACAACTTCTTCTGTTCAAGTAGAACAAGCTAGCGACAGTGATATTGTCGCAGAGGTACATGCCAATAAAGAAAAATGGTTATCAAATGAAATTAAACAGTATGAAATTGAAATACAGAAAATATGTTTTTGTGAACCAGATGCTGTTCGTTTAATGATATTCCATGTAGAGAATAATGAAATACAAGATGTACGTTATGCAGATTCTGGTGAACAGGTAGATCCTAGTCATTATAACGAATTAAACACAATAGAAGGAATGTTTACATTAGTGGAACAAGCATTAGATAAAAACCCTGCAGATATTAGCATTGCTTATGATACAGAGTATGGTTACATTAAAGAACTTACTGTTGATTACCATGAAAATATAGCGGACGACGAGTTCACATTTATTGCTTCTAATATGAAACAGAAAAAATAATTAAAATAAATTTATGGGTTGAGCTTTGTATGAAAAAAATTTTTTTAGCTATAGTATTTATTTCACTATTTACCCTTTTAAGTACAGCCCATTCCAACCAAACTCTCCCTATAGAAATAAATGGTGAAAGTTATCAAATTAAGTATTGGCCTAGCTATTTCGCTAAAGAACTAGATATAAATTACGTAGGTACTGATAAAGCTGATGCAGATAAAATAGATATCAGTTTTTATCGTGGCGAAGTCGTTGGTCATCCGGATTCACTGGTCACTCTTTCTAAAGCCGGTGATGATTTAAATGGCTTAGTATTCTTTTATGGTGAATACCATGAGATTGCTGGCACCATGTCTAAGTTAAATAATCAGTCAAACACTTCTATGCGAAGTGCAAAAATCCAGATCGCAGATATGGCGAAAAATGTGACACAAGAAATGTGCCCGATTCATACCCATGAACACCAAGAAATGCAAGCGACTGCTATGGTAACCATGGATACGAACACGAATGGTTTGCCTCCCATTGCATTTGCAGTTGGTAATGTAAATTTGGTCGCCGATGTTGCTTTGGCTTTAGACCCACAATATGTTTCCGTACATGGTGGCGCGACGAATGCTGTAATTAGAGCATTAGGAACGCTTGATAGGGCTGATATGTTTTATCGTCAAAACAAACCCGCTACGGGGGCAGGTGGCTTGGGCATCGCGCTTAATAATGTAAGTGTCAATGTATACGCCAATACATTACCGTTTAATGTTGCCGATATCATCGACGCCAGTCCCGATCTCAGTAACGGCTCGCGTCCTGAAATAGACGCCACCGCATATTTAACTAGAATTCAAGCTAACGGTGCAGCATTGTTTGGAAACACACGTACCGTAGGGGCCATGTTTAGTGGTTATGACTTAGACGATACTACTGTAGGTGATGGCGTCGCAGGACTGGCTTTTATTGCAACCACTTGTAGCAATCTAGGTGTGAGTGTTTCAGAGGGTTGGGGTACCGAGGCCGCATCTGCTGTAATCACCGCACATGAAATTGCCCATAATTTTGGATCTTGTCATGATGGAGACGGTATCCTAAATGCAGGACTAAATCTCTGTCCGGTTACCTCTGTTACTTGCCCTGCGAATGGTGGTTTTATTATGGCGCCATTTGTTAATGCGGTTGCTACACAATTTTCGCAGTGCTCTATTGCTAATATCGATTCTCACGCAAATCTACAAACCTGTTACAAACAGCCTATCGATATGCAAATTAGCTTACAAAATGTTACCCCTGCCGTTAACAATACATTAAATCAAGGTGGCACAAGTGTACGAACATTTAGTGTAAGTAATATGGCTGATGTAATCCTCAGCAATATTAATATCTCTGGCACATTAGCAAATCTTAGTGATCCCAATAATCCCAATACACAATATAGTGCAGTCACCTTAGAAGGCAACGCCTGTAGCATTGCGGCAAATGCTCAGTCTTATATTTGTTCGATTCCAACCATTGGTGCCAACAATGCCGATGTTCAACAAATCGTCGAAACCGTCACAGCTATAGGTACTGGCCAATATAAATCTACAACCGAATACCGAAATGTCGTTGCCAATCAGCAAGTAGACATCGAACCACAAAATAGTATTGTAGAGCTAACGCAAGTTATTAATGTAAATGCGGCGGCTGCACCTCCTGCAGCACCGAGTAATGTACAAGCCATCGCATTATCCACTGGAGACATTCAAGTAAGCTGGACCGATAACAGTAACAATGAGGCTGGTTTTATTATTGAACGTAGTGAAGATGCGGGCGTAATGTATACGGTTATTCAAAATAACATTGCGGCAAATACTACAAGCTATGTAGACACCAATCTTGTTGAAGGCACGACCTATACGTACCGCGTCTCGGCAAGTAATAACATGGGCGCAGTAGTCGCAGCTAGTACACCAAGTGCTACCTCTTCTACCAACGCTGTTATTTCTTCTGGTGGTGGTGGCGGAGGAGGTGGTGGTGCTTTTTATATTTTGTCATTGTTTTTGTTACTAGCACGAACTTTAACAAGGTCTAAATAACAAGCACTTTATTAAGCTTAATTTCCACTTTCTAAATAACTACTTTTGATTAAAAGTAGTTATTTAATTTCAACAATATCTTCCTTTAAGCTAGTCACAAAAGCCGCAATTTCATCACATTCTTGCTTGGGAATATTTAAAGCCCCCATCGTATCTCCAGCATAACCCATAAAAATTGCCCAATCACTTTCACTAATTCTCATGCCTTCATGGGAAGCCTTCATATCTCGTCCCGTGTAATACATCGGCCCTTGGGCATTTGCACATAAATAATCGATAAGCAATTGTTTCTCTCGCGCTACTCCATCATCCCCTCTATGTTGCCAAAAACGACCTAGTTGTGGATCCGCCTCTAAGCGCGGTAATAGGTCTTCAACAAAAGAAGTAATGCCTTCGTAACCACCTAATCGTTCATATAGTGTTTTTTTACTCATGATTTCCTCCTGCTATATTATTTGCAAATAGCGGGTTCTATTAGGATCAAGAATTGCTCTTTATATAATAACGGTAGCAAACTTCTATAGCATAAATTGACTGCCAAAGATAATGCCAATCTATGGTACTAATATACTGAGTTTTAACTATCGAATTTTTTCAGCTTTATAAAATAAAATCATGGCGATAAGTTGTCACCATAACTTAGACACGTTGTAGTATCGAGATGTGAGGATCCTAGCTAAGGGAAGTGTGGAAGCAAGGTAGACGGGGATTAGAAATAGAGAATGAGAGTTGTTGGAGAAGAGAGGTTCACTATCTGGCAATCCCGCTGTCTTAGAATCCTTGCTTCCGTAGACCGGTAATTTTGCGCCCCTATCTTTCAATAGGTTTGCCTTTTTTCAGTAGTTTGGTTACTCCGTAATAAATTTATCAACGTGTTCAGTGTAGGTGGGTTTATGCATGAATAGCTTGAATTCAGTCACAATTTCTTGGCCCATGAATCTAACTGTGGCTTAGGCTCAAATTTATTTAATTCTCTTAAAATTCAATAAGTTATCGAGCCAAGGACAACAAACGGTAGTAATTAGCCGATAGTTTACACAGAGCGCTTCCACTTCTATATCTGGTCTTTTCATTCTTTCATAAAATGAATTATTACTATGAAAACAATTCATTTTACTGAAATCAGCTTTTGCTTGATCATTATTCCTAAACGTAGTTTTCACGCCCTTAACTAACACAAGCTAAGAGCATATCGACACCTTCAACTTTAGGAGAACAATTATGGCAAACAATAAAATGACAACCTCAGCTGGCATTCCGATCGTGGATGATCAAAATGCCGTGACTGTAGGTAAACGCGGCCCCGTGTTAATGCAAGATGTTGCGTTAATGGAAAAGCTGGCACATTTCAATCGCGAAAGGATTCCAGAACGCGTAGTACATGCGAAAGGAACCGGGGCTTATGGAACTTTTACCCTGACACGCGATATGTCTGACTATACCATCGCAGATTTTTTAAATGGTAAAGATAAACAAACTGAAGTCTTTTTACGCTTTTCAACTGTTGGCGGTGAAATGGGTTCGGGAGATGCGGAACGCGATCCGCGTGGTTTTGCGGTGAAGTTTTATACTCGAGAAGGTAACCACGATATCGTTGGCAATAATACTCCGGTTTTCTTTATTCGAGACGGGCATAAATTTCCTGACTTTATTCATACCCAAAAACGTGACCCTAAAACCAATTTCAAGTCACCGGAAGCAGTGTGGGATTATTGGTCCTTGAATCCAGAAGCCATGCACCAAATTACCATTTTGATGTCTGATCGTGGCGTGCCCACTTCTTACCGACATATGAATGGTTACGGTTCGCATACCTTTGGCATGTGGAATAAAAACGCTGAACGCTTTTGGGTTAAGTTTCATTTTAAAACCAAACAAGGCATTCAATGTCTTAGCGAATCAAAATCGCGTGAAATAATTGGACAAGACCCAGATAGTGCACAACGTGATTTAGTCGAGGCCATTGAGCATGGCGATTACCCGCAGTGGAGTGTTAACGTTCAGATCATGCCAGAGAAGGAAGCCGAAACCTATAAAGTCAATCCATTTGATGTCACTAAGGTTTGGAATCATAGCGATTATCCATTGATTGAGATTGGCACTTTGGAACTCAATCGCAATGTGGAAAACTATTTTGCGGAAACTGAGCAATCTGCCTTTGCCCCTAGTAATATGGTTCCTGGTATTGGTGCATCCCCTGATAAAATGTTGCAAGCTAGATTGTTTGCCTATCAAGATGCGCATCGTTATCGCATCGGCGCAAATTACAATCAGGTGTATGTGAATTGTCCACATGCCACACGTGCTCAAAATTATCAACGTGCTGGCGCGATGGCGGGAGTCATGCAACCGGGCTCTTACCAAAACAGTATTGACCATAGTGGAGCAAACTATTACCCGAACTCTAAGGGTGGACCGGTAGAGGGTACTCTAGTACCGGAACCAGCGTTGCGAATTTCCGGTGATGCCGATCGCTATGATCGAAACAAAGACAACGACGATTACTCACAAGCTGGAGATTTGTTTCGCCTCATGTCTGAAGATCAACAACAACAATTAGCAAACAATATTGCAGGTGGTTTAAGTCAGTGTTCATCTGAAGTACAAAAACGCATGTTGCCTCACTTTGATCAATGTGATCCAAAATATGGAAGCAAAGTGCGTGAAGCGATTGCTTCTATCATTGATATACGTAAGGCCAGCTAAACTTTAAAAAGCACCGAACTACTTTGTTCGGTGCTTGCTGTAGATATATCAATGATATAAAAGATTTATACAATACAGTCACGAATTGCGTCAGCCAATAATTTAAATTCGTGTTTCCTAACACTAGATTTTCGCCACGCCAATCCAATTTCGCGATAAGACTTGTCTTTCAAATCTTTGGTTTGTACACGTGTGTTTTTTAACAGTCCACTATCAATGGCCATTTGTGGAACAAAAGTTATACCTAAATCATTATCCACCATTTGGATTAAACTGTACAAACCACTAGCAGAAAACTTACTTAATTTATCCTTACGGCTTATGCTGCATGCACTTAAGGCATGCTTACGTAAACAATGCCCATCTTCTAAAAGCAGGATAGATTCTTTATCTAGCTTAGTCGGAGAAAAATTTTCAGGATCAATTAGCTTAGTCCCCTTTTTATATGCAAGTTTAAACGGATCATTAAATATAGAAATGGTTTCCGTATTAACAAGTTCAAAAGGTAATGCCAATAATAAAATATCTAACTCGCCCTCAAGCAATAGTTGATGAATTTTCTTTGTCTGCTCTTCTTTTAGATACAGCTCCAGTTTTGGGAACCGCTTGCGAATCTTGGGTAAAACCTTCGGTAACAAGAACGGGGCAATGGTTGGAATAATTCCCATTTTTAATATACCGCTTAGTGGTTCTTGTGAGACTTTGGCAATATCGACAATGCCTTCTAAATCAAATATAGCTAAGCGGGCCTGTTGTGCGACTAATTTACCTGTAGTTGTAAACACTACACTACGATTAGTGCGATCGACCAGGGAAGTATTGAGTAGAGACTCAAGCTCCTTAATGGCAACACTGAATGCTGATTGTGTAACAAAACATGCCTCTGCTGCCTTGCCAAAATGCAGGTGTTTCTCTAAGGCGATTAAATATCTAAGCTGCTTTACCGTAGGCAGATTAATCATCTAAAAAATCGATCACTATAATGATTTTAATGAAATTTACTTATAGCAGAAATCACCTATCATGACCATATAGATTGAGTTTTTCATTGCCCCGATACTTTTCGAAGATACTCCTCCCCTCAAACTCCCTTCGGGGCAATGTTTTTTAAACCGCTTTATTTTTAATGAATGATATCTAAAAACTCCAAAATCTCTTCGGCTGTGGCGCGCCCATGATGATCATCACTGACTTTTGCATATTGAATATAACCCTTATGGTCAATGACAAATGCTGCAGGGTAAGCGGTCTCGTCTGGTGCTTTCCATCTAAGTCCTAGTTGGTTGGTGATTTTATAATCCGAGTCGATTACGAAAATGAAGTTAGCGGGTAAATCCTGTTTTTCTTCAAGAGGTACAGTAAATTCTTTGGCTTTTTTATCTAAATTCTTAACTTCACCTGGGTAAATAAAAATCACAGGTGTATTTTTTTGTTTTTCAAACTCTTCTGCCTTAGCAATATAACCCGCCACTTGTGTAGAACAAACCGGGCATTGATAACCAGGAAACCCACGCAACATGATTAAAACTACACTACCTTTTTCTATATGCTTGGAAAGTTGAAAGGGTGCGCCATTCATTGTAATTCCAGAGAAGTCCTCAATAACTGCCCCTTCTTTAGGTCCTTTTGCAATTTTTTCTGCTGAAGCCGAAGTGCAAAAAAGTGCTAGTAGAAAAATAAATGAAAGAATATATGTTGTCGTTTTCATGACTGTGCCCAATATAGAATTTGAATATTAGAAGTAAAAAACACGGTGAAGTTCAGTCATTATTAGTCATTCTTATTTGATCGATATTTTCTTCCCAATTTTTACCGTCAAACTTCTGAATAGTAATAGATTTAATTTGAGACTCATCTAAACAACGAACATTTACACTATAGCCATCCGGATGTGATCTTGGTACATAAAACGATTTAATACCACAAGTTTTACAAAATAAATGTTTGGCTTCATGGGTATCAAAGGTGTAGGTTTCAAGATTTTCCTTGCCCGATAATAGTTTAAATTTATCTTTAGAAACGATTAAATGTAAATAACCCGATTTAGTACAGATTGAACAATTACACTCAATTACTTGAAGATCAGCAGGTGTCTCTACTTCATAGGTAACTTTTCCACAATGGCAACTACCTTTATATTTCATAATGGTTTATTTTTATGCGGTAGTCATTTTCTTCAGGGTTCGATCTTTTTTAACCAAATGATGATATAAAGCAGCCAATATATGCCCAAATATTAGCACTAATACCAACAACTCTCCGCCTAATTCTTTATGAATGTAATCAATTGGCTTTTCAAATTCTTTAAAGGTCATATTTAAACCATTTGCAACCAGCGTAGTGAAGGCTTGAGTATCTTCAAATTTTATAATATCAAATAGAAAAAAATATTCCGTATTCACGCCGGTGCCGATATAGCCCGTTAAAGGCATGAGAATCATCATTGCATATAAGGCATAGTGACCAAGCTTTGCGGCCATGTGTGCGAATGCACTACCCAGTTCTGGATCCGGCACACGATTTAACAAGCGCCAAATAATTCTTAAGGATACTAAAACCGCTATTGTAATCCCCACTGAGAGATGTAGTTGCAGTGCAGTCCAATTTTCAGAGGTTTCTTCTTCAGTGAACCAGTGGCGATATTTTACCGCCGCATAAGAACAGAGAAACAAAAACGCTATTAACCAATGCAACCATTTTGCGATTGATCCATAGGCATGATTGGTGTTCTTAATTGACACAGTGGTTATTGCAAATTATCAAAAACAAAATTATTAAACTGAACCACTAAAAAATTATACTTTTTATCTTTTTATTATAAGCTCTTATCATTCAACGGTAACTGACTTTGCCAGATTGCGTGGTTGGTCCACATCTGTCCCTTTTAAAATAGCAACATGGTAAGCAAGAAGTTGTAATGGCACAGTAAATATAATCGGTGCTACCGCATTTTCAGGAGCATCCACTTCAATAACGATGGTATCGGGTTCTGAAATAAAGCCAGAGCTGGCGTCGGCAAACACATGCAACACACCTCCGCGTGCACGCACTTCTTCTAAGTTGGATTTTAATTTTTCCAACAATTCATCATTAGGCGCTACTGCAATGACAGGAATTTTATCGTCTACCAAGGCAATAGGCCCATGTTTGAGTTCACCAGCAGGGTAAGCTTCGGCATGAATATATGAGATTTCTTTTAATTTTAATGCCCCTTCCATGGCAACGGGGTGGTGAATACCTCGACCTAAAAACAAGGCATGCTGTTTATCGCCGTAGTGTTTTGCTAACTTTTTAATCTTCGCATCCAGCATTAAGACCTCATTGATTCGCGCCGGTAGATTGACGAGCTGTTCCACTATTATTTTTTCCAATTCGTTATGCATGCCGTGGCGACGACCTGCAGTGATCACCAACATTAACAATGCAACGAGTTGCGTGGTAAAAGCTTTAGTGGAGGCAACCCCGATTTCCGGTCCAGCATGGGTCATAAGTACAAGATCCGATTCTCGAACTAAGGAACTTTCTGGAACATTACAAATTACCAATGAACCTATATAGGCTTCTTGTTGAGCTTGCTGTAACGCTGCCAAGGTGTCTGCGGTCTCACCCGATTGCGAAATGGTCACAAACAATGCACCGGGTTGCACCACATGTTTGCGATAACGAAACTCGCTAGCAACATCTACAAAGCAAGGAATTCCCGCTAATTCCTCAAACCAAAATTTGGCAATAAGTCCCGCATGAAAACTTGTGCCACAGGCAATAATTTGAATTACTTGAGTTTGATCTAATATTTGTTTGGCATTGGGACCAAGAATTTGTTCAGCAACATGTCCATTAAATAATCTGCCTTCCAGTGTATCTGCAATGGCCTGGGGTTGCTCATAGATCTCCTTGAGCATGTAGTGGGGATAACCGCCTTTTTCGGCTGCGTCAGCTGATAATTTGCTGGTTTTCGTTGCGCGCTCTACCACAGCACCAGTTTGGTCAACTATTTTAATGCTATCGCGAGTAATTTCAGCGATATCACCATTATCTAAAAATATAAACTCTTGGGTTTCTTTCAACAAAGCCTGCACATCGGATGCGATAAAGTTTTCTTTTTTACCAATACCAATTACCAGCGGACTTCCATGCCTTGCTGCAATTAATGTATGTGGATCGTCTTTATCAATGACACCCAATGCATACGCACCTTTTAGGTCTTTTAGCGTTTTATTTACTGCCTCAAATAGAGAGTTCCCTTGATCGAGGTGAAATACAATTTGATGTGCAATGACTTCTGAATCAGTATCGGAAGTAAATTTAAATCCATGTTTAGTTTGCTGTGCCTTGAGTTCTTCAAAGTTTTCGATAATGCCATTATGTACGATGGCAACACGACCATTACAAATATGTGGATGAGCATTGTTATCAGCTGGAATGCCATGCGTTGCCCAACGCGTATGTGCGATGCCTAGCTCTCCTGTAAGAGCAGATTCATCTAAGGCTTTGCTTAATTCATTTACCTTACCGGTTTTACGAATCCTTTCTAGTTCGCCATTAGCAAGTACTGCCATACCTGCAGAATCATAACCACGGTATTCTAAACGTCGCAGGCCTTCTAATAATACCGGCGATATATCTCTGTTTGCTATGGCACCTACAATTCCACACATGATATTTTCTTTTCTTTATTTAATTACTCTTTTTTGGGGCGTTGCCAGTTGTCTACGGTAGTTTGTTTATTCCGCGCAAGAGTCAATTTATTTTCCGGAGCATCTTTGGTAATCGTTGAACCAGCGCCAATCGTGGCTCCATCACCTATTTTTACTGGAGCTACAAATTGTGTATCTGATCCAACAAAAACATTATCACCAATTGAGGTGCGGTGTTTGTTAGCTCCATCATAATTACAGGTGATTGTCCCTGCCCCAATATTAACGTCCTTACCTAAATCGCTATCTCCAATATAACTCAGGTGATTAATTTTACTGCCAGTCTTTACATTCGATTTTTTAATTTCCACAAAGTTGCCTACTTTCACATTCTCATCTAAGAGTGTTTCAGGACGGATGCGCGCAAATGGACCGATTTCACAGTTTTCTCCTACTACAGTATTTTCGATATGGCAATTCGGATAGATACATGTTCCCGATTTAATTTCGGAATTAATCACTACTGCATTGGCACCAATTTTGACTCGATCACCAAGTCGATTACTTCCTATAAAGACGGTATTGATATCAATCTCGACATCTTTACCTACCTCTAGTTGACCTCTTACATCGATACGTAATGGATCAATTAACGTTACACCTTTTGTCATCAACTGTTCTGCATTGCGTTGTTGAAATAGTCGTTCTACGTATGCAAGTTGCTGTTTATCATTGATCCCTAATACTTCATTAGAATTATCACAAATAATTGCCTCAACTTTATTTTTGTCACTTACTGCTAATTCAATACAATCTGTTAGATAATATTCTTGTTGTACATTGTTGTTATCAATTTTACTTAGCCACTTTTTTAAATTTGCACAACGCGTTGTAAGAATGCCGGTGTTTATTTCATTTATCGCCAGTGTGTTTGGATCTGCATCTTTTTGTTCAATAATGCGTTGAACTTTATTTTGTGTATCTCTAACTATTCGCCCATAGCCCGTGGGATTATTTAAATTGGCGGACAACAGCACTAAATCTTGGGTCGTAAGTGTTTGTAGAAGTTCTGCTAAGGTATCGGCTGTGAGTAATGGCACATCTCCGTACAAAATTAATACATCTTGTTCCCCCTCTATATTGGGAATTGCTTGTTGTACGGCATGGCCCGTACCCAGCTGTTCGTTTTGCAGACACCAATCAATTGCATTATTGTTGATTGCTTGTTTAACTTGCTCAGCACCATGACCGATCACTACATGAATCTTTTGTGGCGATAAACTTGTGGCGCAATCGATTACATACGCCAACATAGGTTTTCCAGCTACAGGATGCAGCACTTTTGGTAAGTCACTATGCATGCGCGTGCCCTGTCCGGCCGCAAGAATAATAATTTCTAGTCCCATCGGATGTATTACTAGTTCACGAATTATTTAGGTGATTAAAATATAAAAGAGTAACTATTTAGTACTAAATCATTGTGTACCAACTCGCAGGATCACGGTAGTTTTTTATGCCGGTAAGGCCACTAAGTGGCCATTGTAAAGGGACCAGGAGGGAAAAATGAGACTACTTACGTGTCTTGCGCATTCTTTCTATCATGCGTAGTTGCTCGGCGGCCCTGACTAATTCGGCCTGTGCCTTAGCAGCATCGAAATCACCCTTTTGGTCTTTCAACGCATCTTCTGCACGTTGCTTGGCCTCCAATGCCTTGGCTTCATCGAGATCCTCAGCACGAATGGCGGTATCAGATAATACGGTTACCACATGTGGCTGTACTTCCAAGATGCCACCGGAGACATAGAGATATTGGTCTTCTTGGCCTTCGATTTCGATCTTTAATTCGCCAGGACGCAGTGCGGTAACTAAAGGCGTGTGACGTGGATATATACCAACATCCCCCATTTGTGCGGGAGCAAACACTGCGGAGATAGTGCCCGAGAAAAGTTCTTTCTCGGCACTTACCACATCTAAATGCATGGTCATTGCCATAGTGCTTTATAACTCCTCAGCTTTCTTAACCACATCTTCGATACCACCTTGCATATAAAACGCTTGTTCTGGCAAATGATCATACTCACCATCGACAATGGATTTAAAACTGGAAATGGTGTCTTGCAAGGAAACCAGTGCGCCGGGGGTTCCGGTAAACACTTCTGCAACGGAAAATGGTTGTGATAGAAAACGTTGTATTTTACGAGCACGTGCTACCACGGCTTTATCTTCCTCAGATAATTCGTCCATACCCAAGATTGCAATAATGTCTTTTAGTTCTTTATAACGTTGCAAAGTGTTTTGTACTGCGCGTGCCGTATCGTAATGCTCTTGTCCAATCACTAATGGATCAAGCTGGCGACTAGTAGAATCCAAAGGGTCCACCGCAGGATAGATACCCAGCTCAGCAACTTGTCTGGAAAGTACTACGGTGGCATCCAAGTGTGCAAAGGTCGTTGCCGGGGAAGGATCGGTTAAGTCATCTGCAGGGACGTATACGGCTTGAATCGAAGTGATCGATCCTGTGCTGGTTGAAGTAATACGTTCTTGCAGTGCACCCATCTCTTCTGCAAGTGTCGGTTGATAGCCTACTGCAGAAGGCATTCGTCCAAGTAATGCCGACACTTCTGTGCCGGCTAAGGTATAACGATAGATGTTGTCGATAAACAGCAACATGTCACGACCTTCATCCCGAAAATGTTCCGCCATAGTTAGGCCGGTTAAACCAACTCGTAAACGGTTGCCGGGCGGTTCATTCATTTGTCCATACACCATCGCAACCTTATCGAGTACTCCAGCTTCTTTCATTTCATAATAGAAATCATTGCCTTCACGTGTGCGTTCTCCTACACCGGCAAACACGGAAAGACCCGAGTGTTTTTTCGCAATATTATTAATCAATTCCATCATGGTTACGGTTTTACCCACACCGGCACCACCAAACAGCCCAATCTTGCCGCCCTTAGCAAATGGGCAAAGTAAGTCAATTACTTTAATGCCGGTTTCTAACAGTTCATTGCCGCCGGCCTGTTCTTCAAACGAAGGAGGGGGACGGTGGATCGGCATCTTTGATTCCGCTCCGACAGCACCAGCATTATCGACCGGCTCACCCAATACATTCATCACTCGGCCCAATGTCTTGGGTCCTACCGGGACTGAAATCGGGGCATCCGTATTGGTAACACTTAGTCCTCGCTGCAAACCATCCGAGGCACCCATGGCAATGGTCCGTACTACACCATCACCGAGCTGTTGTTGCACTTCAAGGGTGAGATTCTTTTCATTTACGATTAAAGCATCATACACGTTAGGTACTTCGTCACGTGCAAACTCAACGTCTACCACCGCGCCGATGATTTCAACTATTTGACCCGCACTCATGATATTTCCTCTTTACAAAATAAATAACAAACTTTAAAAACTCTTACATCAATTCAAATACGAGTGTGGTACATGGATGTACCACCATTTTATGATTATCTTGGTAATCATAAAATGAGAGAAAAAAGAAAATCGCATTTTCTTTTTTCGTGCTCTGAGAAATCAAGGATGATTTATTCAGAGCCATAAAAATTATACCGCGGCGGCGCCGCCTACAATTTCTGAGATCTCCTGGGTAATCGCTGCCTGACGCGCCTTGTTATAAGCCAGCTGTAATTCTGAAATCAGCTCGCCGGCGTTATCGGAAGCACTTTTCATAGCGATCATTCTTGCTGCCATCTCACAAGCCACATTTTCAACAACACTTTGATAGACGATGGATTCTGCATAACGGGTTAATAAACCATCTAATACGGTTTTAGCGTCTGGCTCATAGATATAATCCCAATGATGCTTGAGTTCCTCATTGTCTTCCGGCTCTAATGGCAACAAAGTAGAAACTTTTGGTTTCTGTGTCATGGTATTAACAAACTCATTCTCAACCAAAAACAAACGATCGATATTGCCATCGATATAGGCATCTAACATGGTTTTAACTGTACCGATTAATTCACTTAAATGAATTTCATCACCTAAATGTGAGACCTGAGAAACAATATTTCCGGTGAATTTTTTAAAAAACTGTGTGCCCTTGGCACCGATTAGACATAAATCGATTTCAACATTCTTTTCTTGCCAGGATTGCATATCTTTTAAAGCAGTTTTAAAAGCATTTATATTCAAACCACCACATAAGCCCCTATCCGTAGAGACGATGATATACCCGACTCGCTTCACATCAGGATGTTCAATCAAGAACGGATGATTGTATTCGGCATGAGCATTGGCAAGGTGACCGATTACATTCAGCATTTTTTGTGAATAAGGCCGTGTAGCTTGCATACGATCCTGGGCTTTACGCATTTTACTTGCCGCCACCATTTCCATGGCCTTAGTGATCTTTTGCGTGTTTTTAATACTCGCAATCTGTGTGCGTATTTCTTTTTCGTTTGCCATTTTTAGTTTAGCTAAGCGAGCTCATCTGTGTGTTACCAAGTTCCTTTGGCTTTAAAATCTTCTACGGCCTTTTGCAACCCGGCCTCAATCTCATCATCGTAATCACCACTACTATTGATCGTATCAAGCAAGTCTCCATATTGAGAGCGCATAAAGTCGTGCATGGCTTTTTCAAAATCGACAACCTTGTTCACCTCAACATCATCAACATAGCCCTTATCTACCGCAAATAAAGACACCGCCATTTCGGCAATCGTCAACGGCGAATACTGTAGCTGCTTCATGAATTCCATTACACGTTCACCACGCTCTAATTGCTTACGAGTTTGCTCATCAAGATCGGAAGCAAATTGTGAGAAAGCGGCAAGTTCACGATATTGTGCAAGTGCTAAACGCACGCCACCACCCAACTTTTTAATAATCTTGGTCTGCGCCGCACCACCTACACGTGATACGGATAAACCCGCATTAATCGCTGGACGAAAACCAGAGTTGAACAAATCACTCTCTAAAAAGATTTGTCCATCGGTGATGGAAATAACATTGGTGGGCACAAAGGCCGATACGTCACCTGCTTGAGTTTCAATAATCGGTAACGCAGTCAATGAACCCGTTTTACCTTTGACTTCGCCATTGGTAAATTTTTCAACATAGTCTGCGTTAACTCGAGAAGCACGTTCTAATAAGCGTGAATGTAGATAAAACACATCGCCGGGATAGGCTTCACGACCCGGTGGACGTCGTAATAACAAAGATACTTGACGATATGCCCAAGCTTGCTTAGTTAAATCATCGTAGATGATTAAGGCATCTTCACCACGATCACGAAAATATTCGCCCATCGCACAACCTGAGTATGGTGCAATGTATTGCATCGCTGCGGATTCTGAAGCACTTGCCGAAACGATAATGGTATGTTCCATGGCACTGTGTTCTTCCAACTTACGCACTACATTAGCAACTGAAGAATTCTTTTGGCCGATGGCAACATAAATACATTTAACTCCGGTACCTTTCTGATTAATGATGGTATCTATTGCCAATGCAGTTTTACCTGTTTGACGATCACCGATAATTAGCTCACGTTGCCCGCGGCCGATTGGCACCATAGAGTCGATAGATTTTAAGCCAGTTTGTACCGGCTGACTTACGGATTGGCGTTCAATAACACCTGGTGCAATTTTTTCGATAGGGGATGAATGCGAACAACTGATAGGTCCCTTACCATCAATCGGCTCACCAAGAGAGTTTACCACTCGCCCTAATATTTCAGGACCGACGGGTACTTCTAGAATGCGGCCGGTGCAAGAAACCTTGTCACCTTCTACTATATGTTTGTAATCGCCTAACACCACTGCGCCAACTGAATCACGTTCAAGGTTCAAGGCCATACCAAAGGTATTTTGTGGAAATTCCAACATTTCTCCAGCCATTACATCGGCCAAGCCATGTATGCGTACAATGCCATCGGTTACACCGACTACCGTGCCTTCAGTACGCGCTTCTGCAACCGCATCAAAATTTTCGATGCGTTTTTTTATCAGTTCGCTAATTTCAGTTGGGTTTAATTGCATATTTATTTCCTCTAATAACCCCGCGTTAAAATAATTAATTAGTAAGGGCGGTAGAAAGCTTATTCAGCCGTCCGCGCACAGACCCATCAATCACCAAGTCGCCTGCTCGGATAATTGCCCCCCCGATAAGCGCCGGATCTATACGAGAACTAATACGTACTTCTTTGCCTAAACGTTGTTTCAGCGATGTCGCTATTTTGTTGAGTTGTGATTCTTGAATTTCATCTGCTGAAATAACTTCTGCATCAATCGTACCTTCTGCTTCTCCACGATAATGTTCGTATAGTGCTGCAATTTCAGGTAGCAATGTAATACGATCGTTTTCAGCTAGTAACTTAATAAAGTTTTTGCCACGTTGGTCTATTTGTTCTTCACAAACTGAAATGAAAAGATCCGCAGCTTGTTGTTGTGACAAAGTAGGGCTATCTAATACCGCACGCATGGTTGGGTCATGGGCCACTGTAGCCATAAAGGCCAACATATCAGTCCATTTCTGTTGCTCACTATGTGCATTTGCAATATCAAATGCCGCTCTTGCGTAAGGTCTTGCTGTGGTAGTAAGTTCTGACATTTTTCCGTTGATGAACCTCTGATTTATTCTGATATGTCGTTAAAAGATTTCTCGCAATACTCTTGTATTAGCATATACACTCCGTTTGCTCGCCCTCTTTTGCCTAATATCAGACATTTCATTAATAAATCAGCGTCTCCTTAATAAAAAAATAAAAATTAAATTTGTGTTGCCAAGTCATTTAAAATATTTTGATGCGAGCTAGCATCGATTTCTTTTTTCAAAATTCGTTCGGCACCTGCTACGGCAATTGCCGAAACTTGTGTGCGCAACGTCTCCTTAGCACGGTTCACTTCTTTCTCTACCTCGGCGTGTGCTGCTTCTTTAATGCGATTGCCTTCTTCAACCGCTACTGATTTTGCATCTTCAACGATTTCATTCGCACGTCTTTGTGCTTGGTTTAAAATATCAGACGCCTGTTGTTTGGCTTCAGTTAATTTTTTCTGCGCATTTTGTTCGGCCAGTTCTTGTTGTTTAAAGCCACGTTCAGCTTCAGCCAACCCATCGGCAATCTTCTTTTTGCGTTCATTAAGTGCTGCCATAATCGGTGGCCATACAAATTTCATGCAAAACCAAACAAATACAATAAATGCGATGGTCTGCCCGAATAGAGTAAGATTAATATTCATACGTTTACCTTAGTAATCCTGTTGTATAAAGCAGAAGTGCTTTAACCAAAATTCGGAACCACTGCGAATAGAACATAAAGTCCGATTGCTATCGCAATTACCGGCAACGCATCCACCAAACCCATGACGATAAAGAACTGCGTTCTTAACATGGGGATTAATTCAGGTTGGCGTGCAGCACCTTCCAAAAATCGACCGCCTAATACACCGATACCTACTGCAGCACCTGCGGCACCGATGCCTAGCATGAGTGCGCCGGCGATATAGAGTAAAGCTTGTGCTTCCATTTTTTTCTCCTGTTACAAAATACTTTAAAAAACGACTAGTGATGCTCTTGATGCGCCATGTCTAAATACACAATGGTCAACACCATAAAAATAAATGCCTGTAAAAGGATGATCAAAACATGAAAAATTGCCCATCCTAATTGCAAAAACCCTCCTAGTGTTCCCCAAATAATTCCTCCACTATAGAGTAGTGCGATTAATATAAAAATCATTTCACCGGCATATAGATTTCCAAATAACCGCAGTGCCAACGATACGGGTTTTGATATAAGTGAAATGCCTTCTAATAATAAATTAGCCGGCATGCCCCATTTACCAAATGGTTGTAAAGCTAGTTCTCCAAAAAACCCTCCTGGCCCTTTGATTTTAAGGCCGTAATAAAGCATCAATGCAAAAACTGCCAAGGCCATGCCAAAGGTGATGTTGGGATCTGTGGTGGGTACAACTTTAAAGTACACATGGTGTGGATCCACACCAAAAACTGAATGACCAATGATCCCAGCTAAGTGTGGTAGCCAATCCACAGGAACCAAATCCATCAAATTCATTAAAAACACCCAAAAGAATATCGTTAGGGCAAGTGGTGCAACTAAATCATTTTTGGCACTAAACGATCCGCGCACATTTTCATTTACAAAATCGACAACCCATTCAACAAAGTTTTGCAACCCTGTTGGTGTATCAGTAGTCATAGATTTAGCGGCTTTACGAAAAATAAGTATGAAAAGCGTTCCTAATAGGATAGACCACAACATGCTATCGACATGAATAGCCCAAAAGCCCATTTCCGCAGCTTCTTCGGCGCTGTGCGCAAACCCCCAATGCCCATCTGGATGTTTACCAAAGGTCCAGTTGGTCAAATGGTGTTGAATATATTCGGATGAGGTAAGGGTGTCGCTGGCCATATGTCAGTGAGACTGTTTAATTATTGGGTTGCTAGACGTAATCAATGGAACGGCCCACATACACGATTGTACGATGAGGTACGTTACCAATAATGTTACCGGATGGACTTCCTTATACTTTATAAATACTACTGCAAACAACGCAACGGTTACCACTATCTTGATAATCTCCGCTGCATAAATAGACCCGACTAAACTATACGGCTCTGCATTGCGGCGCTTTGTAAAAACCTGTTGCGCAAAATATAAATTCGGTAGTACACAAACTAGCCCGCCTATCAATGCAGACAATGCCAGCTCACGCTTTACTAAAAAAAGAATACTCGCTACACAAAGCGTGACTAGACACTGCGCAATGAGTATGCGATTTACATACGAAGGTATTGTTAACTTACGAACCAATTTTAATTTTTTATGCGGCTCGGGTCTTCAGCCAGATCTTCGCTGAAACGACCATGAATACGCTCTCCCTTTCTTGCCCGCGCTTGGCTTAATCATCATCTATCGCTGACGCGCGCAGTATAGAATTTAGGTGCTGAAATCTCAATAGAATTAAACGCTGATTTGCACTTGTGTAAAAGCAAATTCTAATTATTTAGTACTACCTAATAATCTCTCCACGATACCCTCAAATTCATCGAGGTTGGCATAGCGGATTTGCAAGCGGCCACTGCCAGTTTGGCTATGCTGAATTGTAATGTTGGCACCAAGCTGATCCGATAATTTTTGTTGCATCCGCTCGATGTCTGGGTCTTGATGACGGCTGGATCGTTTAGGCTTCGTGCCTTTTTGTTGTGTTTGCTTTACTAAAGCCTCCGTAGCACGCACCGAAAGTTGTCTTCGCAAGATGGCCTGAGCACAAGTTATTTGTTGTGTTACGGTTAAGCCAAGCAGGGCTCGTGCATGGCCCATTTCGATTTGTCCTTGATGTAACATCTCTTTAACGGGTTCAGCCAAAGACAATAAACGTAAACTGTTGCTGACCGCAGCTCGCGAGCGCCCGACGATTTCACCTACTTCTTGATGGGTTAAGGTGAAGTTGTCGACTAGATTTGCAAATGCCTGAGCTTCTTCTAGCGGATTGAGATCCTCACGTTGTAAATTTTCGATCAAGGCAATCGCTGCAGCTTCTTGATCATTGACAGACTTGATTACTGCAGGAATGTTCTGTAATCCTGCTTGCTGCGCAGCACGCCAACGGCGTTCGCCAGCGATAAGTTCATAGCCACTATTCACTTTGCGCACTACTATCGGTTGTACCACGCCCTGCTGGCGTATCGATTCTGCCAGCGCTTCTAGTGCACCAGGTTCCATGACCTGCCGTGGTTGATAAGGGCTTTGGCGAATTACTTCTATCGGTAGTTGCTGCAAAGACTTTTCCGTGGTGGTGGGACTAACAACCGTGTGCTCGTGATCGGCTGCACTAAGTAAAACATCAACTCCCAATGCTCCTAACCCACGTTTTTTCTTTGACATAGTAATAAATCTAGTTTGAATTAATTTACATTTGCTTGCACAGGTTTTTGCCTCATCTGATTTTTATCACGTCTTAATATTTCTCCAGCTAAGGCTAGATAGGCCAACGCACCACGAGATCGTTTGTCATATAGTAACACCGGTAGTCCATGGCTGGGTGCTTCTGCCAAGGTTACATTGCGAGGAATAATCGTACGGTACACTGCATCACCAAAATGCGTAGTAAGCTGTGCCGAGACATCGTTGGCAAGATTGTTACGCGGGTCAAACATCGTACGGAGTAGGCCATCTATGGTTAATTCGGGATTCGCCGTCATACGTATACGTTCGATGGTTTGCGTTAATGCCGACAAACCCTCTAAGGCATAGTACTCACATTGTGTTGGAATAATGACGCTACTAGCAGCTACCAGACCGTTAACCGTTAACATATTTAGCGAAGGTGGGCTGTCTATAAATATATAATCATAGTTTGCGCTGATCTCTTGTAAGGCCTTGCGTAATTTAAATTCGCGTCCGTTTATTTCAAGCAATTTCACTTCGGCAACCGTAAGATGCTCGTTGCCAGGCATTAAGTCATATCCAGCTTTCGTTGCATAGACAATGCATTCACTTGCCGGTAATTCATTTAACAACACATGTGCCGTCGTTTTTTCGGCCGTGCGTTTGTCTATACCCGAACCCATAGTGGCATTCCCTTGTGGGTCTAAATCTACCAACAGGACATTGCGCTTAGTCGCTGCCATAGAGGCGGCTAAATTAACGGTAGTGGTGGTTTTTCCTACCCCACCTTTTTGGTTAGTAACGGAAATAGTCTTAGTCATTAACTTTTTTTACCACTGCAACATGTCGGCTAACTTGCAGCTGTGATAATTGTACTGGGTATACATTGATCAACTCTACACTAGTAGGTAAATCAGTGAGTGTTGTTTGCTTACCAAGCATTAAAACAAATTGTCCATGCGTAGTTAGATGTTTTGTTGTTTCAAAAAATTTGCTGCTTGCTGCATAGGCTCTGCTAACTACCGTATCAAACTCATGCGATGGCGCATACTGTTCCACTCGTCGATGGAGTACTTGAACGTTTTTTAGCCCAATCTCAATGATACTTTGCTGAATAAAACGCGTCTTTTTAATGTTGGCATCAATCAATACGAATTGTTTATCTTGGCACATAATAGCCAAGGGGATACCCGGTAAGCCTGCTCCACTGCCAACATCGATAATTCTACTGCCAGCTAGATACGGTACGACAGAAATACTGTCTAAAATGTGTTTATTTACAATTTCCTGCGTAGTTTCAATCGCCGTGAGGTTATAGGTTTTATTCCATTTTTGCAGTAATGTTACAAATTGCGCTAATGCGTCTATTTGCACTGGAGTAATATTTGCATCAAGTTGCCTCACTTTGCTTTGCAGCAATTGCGAGTCATTCATAAGCTTTACTACTAAGCCAATAGTTTTCTAGATGTTATGCACTTTGTTTAGAAAATTTATCTGCTTTCAAGTGCACAAGTAACAAAGAAATTGCCGAAGGCGTGATCCCCGATATTCTAGCGGCTTGTCCTAGCGTTATCGGTCTTATCTGTAATAGTTTTTGTTTGGCTTCATTGGATAAGCCCGTTACAGCTGAATAATCTAAATCCTGTGGCAAGAGCAAATTTTCTTGTTGTGCCAAACGTTGAATTTGAGCATTTTGGCGATCGATGTAACCAGCATACTTTGCCTGTATTTCAATTTGTTCTGCAACCATCATTGGTACCTCGTCCATTTTATGTGGTGCTAATTGTTGTAGATTTTTTATCGTCACTTCAGGCCGGCGTAGTAGTTCATATATACTACGCTCACGTTTAAGTTCCGTTCCCAAAATTTCTTTACAGGATTTAGCATTAATATCTTCGGGTTGAATGTAGGTGCTTTGTAATTTCTTTGTGTATCGATCAACCGCTTCACGTTTTTTGACAAATGCTTGCCACTGTTTATCCGGCAAACAACCCAATTTATGTGCCGTTTCGCTTAAACGTAAATCTGCATTGTCCTGACGTAGTAGCAAACGATATTCTGCACGGCTGGTAAACATTCGATACGGTTCTAGGGTGCCACGCGTGACTAAATCATCGATCATTACACCTATGTAAGCATCGCTACGTTGCACAATCCATGGCGACTTTTGCTGTATCTGTCTGGCGGCATTAATCCCGGCAACCAATCCTTGTGCAGCAGCTTCTTCATAACCTGTCGTGCCGTTAATTTGGCCTGCAAAAAACAAACCACGAATGGCTTTGGTTTCCAAGCTCGGTTGTAAATCTCTGGGATCAAAATAATCATATTCGATGGCATAACCAGGACGGGTAATATGCGCGTTTGCAAAGCCTTTGATTGAACGCACAAATTTACACTGGGTTGCATACGGTAAACTGGTAGAAATCCCATTTGGATACACTTCACGGGTTTGCAAACCTTCCGGTTCGATAAAGATTTGGTGTTGTTGACGTTCCGCAAAACGTGTGACTTTATCTTCTATCGAAGGGCAATAACGAGGGCCCGTGCTTTCGATATTGCCGTTATACATTGGTGATAAATACAGATCATCTCGAATGATTTCGTGGGTTTGCGAATTCGTGTAAGTTATATGACAGTTCACTTGTCGCGGATGGTGATCAACACTTCCCATCAATGAAAACACTGGTGTGGGGATATCGCCAGGTTGTATCGCTGTTTGGCAATAGTCGATGCTGCGTCCGTCTATACGTGGTGGCGTCCCAGTTTTCAAGCGCCCTACACGAAACGGCAAATCTCGCAATCGTAGTGCTAGTGTGTTTGCCGGCGGATCACCGGCACGCCCCGCGGCATAATTGATATCGCCGACATGAATCTTGCCGCCCAAGAAAGTTCCTGTGGTTAGTACTACTGTGGGTGCAAAAAACTTGAGCCCGCTGTGCGTAAGCACACCGCGAATATCTTGCTGCGTGATAATTAAATCATCAACTGCTTGCTGAAAGACTTTAAGATTCGCTTGACTTTCCACTTGGGAACGAATTGCTGCTTTATATAAAGTACGATCGGCCTGCGCACGTGTGGCGCGCACTGCTGGACCTTTACGTGAATTTAAAATACGAAATTGAATCCCAGCGTGATCGGCTGCCAGAGCCATGGCTCCACCCATAGCATCGATTTCTTTGACCAAATGACTCTTTCCAATGCCGCCTATGGCAGGGTTACAGCTCATTTGGCCGATGGTTTCGATGTTATGCGTAATCAATAGGGTGTCACAGCCCATACGTGCAGCCACCAATGCGGCTTCGGTTCCGGCATGACCGCCGCCGATTACGATTACATCAAATTGTTGTTCAGCCTTTTTCATAGGTAAATGTCATTGTACTCACTGACTGACAATAGCTCGACTATTTTCCCTAGTCTATTTACCAATACAAAATTCACTAAAAATTTTACCCAGTAGCTCATCAGAGGTGAATTCACCTGTGACTTCCCCTAAACAATCTTGGGTAATACGCAAATCTTCTGCCACCAGTTCTAAATTAGAAGCTTGCTTGAATTGATTCAGCGCTTGTTGTGCATGCTTTTGAGCCCGCTGAAGTGCGATCAAATGACGCCGTCTAGCTAAAAAGGGCGTATCACCTAGCTCACTTTGGTTAAAACGCTTAGCGATGACATCGATTAAGTTTGTTAAACCTTGGCCGGTTTTTACTGAAATATATAGCTCATTCAAATTTGCGCTTACTTGCCTAGCAATTAAATCGATTTTGTTATGTACGTGAACAGTTTTATGCTCATCGATATCTTGTGGGAGCTGTTGTTCTGGTTGAGATACATCAGTTACCCATAAAATTAGATCTGCCTGGGATAATGCTTGTTGCGCTCGTTCGATTCCTAGTACTTCAATCGTATCTTTTGTTTCGCGCAACCCCGCAGTGTCGATTAAGCGAACCGGCAAACCTTTAATGTCAATGTCTACCATAAGTGGATCGCGAGTTGTGCCTGGAATCTCTGTGACAATGGCTATTTCACTTTGTGCCAAGGCATTCATTAAACTCGACTTACCTGCATTGGGTCTACCAGCGATAGCAATGGTTGCGCCGGTTTGTAATTTTTCACCGTGTTGCGCTTGTTGCAGCAATTGAGTTAATTCCGCATGGAGATGAACAAGCTTAGCTTCCAGTTCTCTACCTTGTTGGGTATCGATCTCCTCATCTGGAAAGTCTAAATACGCTTCTATATTAGTTCGAATTTCGATAAGTGCTGCTAAAATTTTTTGCACACGTTTTGAAAACTCGCCTTGCAATGATCGTGTAGCAGTACGCACCCCACATTCGGTCGTACTACTGATTAGATCTGCGATGGCTTCAGCTTGAGCCAAATCAATTTTGTTATTTAAAAATGCACGTTGACTGAACTCGCCTGGTGTTGCCAACCGTGCACCATGTTTACATAGTGTGTCGAGTAATAATTCCGCGATCATCGGATTACCGTGACACTGAAATTCGACAACATCTTCGCCAGTGTAAGATGCCGGCTGCTGAAAATAGATGGCTACGCCCTCATCAATTACTTCATTGTCTTGATCAAAAAATTTTGTATACGTGGCCTGCCGTTTTTCTAGTTTTCTGTGTGTAACTTTATGCGCGATATCAGCCACCCCTAACCCAGATAGACGCACAATCGCTAAGGCGGCGCGCCCACTAGCCGTTGCCAGTGCACAAATTGGTTCTGCTTGTGGTTTTTCGGGCATGTAAACGCCCCTTTGTAAAATATTTACCGGGCAAAAATTATCATGGTTTAGTAATCCGCTTTTTCAATGCGTTTCGTGATTACATATTGTTGCGCGATGGATAAAATATTATTCATTAACCAATACAGTACTAGCCCGGCGGGGAAAAACGCCATAAAGGCTGTCATCATAATCGGCATCATGGCAAATACTTTGGCTTGCATCGGATCTGGAGGAGTAGGGTTCAATTTAAATTGAATGAACATGCTTATCCCCATCAATAAAGGCAATACAAAAATTGGATCACGAATAGACAAGTCTTGAATCCAAAATAAGAATGGAGCTTGGCGTAGTTCTACGCTTTCAACCAGCACCCAGTATAGCGCCAGAAATACTGGCATTTGTACCAGAATAGGCAAACATCCGCCTAGCGGGTTTATTTTCTCCTTCTTGTACATTTCCATCACGGCCTGATTTAACTTTGCCTTATCATCTGCGTAACGCTCGCGTAGCGCTTTAAATCTAGGCTGGATTTTGCGCATACGTGCCATAGACTTATAACTTGCTTCGGATAGTTTATAAAACAGTAATTTGATTACCACCGTGACTAAGATAATAGCCACACCCCAATTACCAGCCAGTTTATGAAACCACTCTAACAACCAAAATAGTGGTTTAGACAATATTGAAAACATACCGTAGTCAACGCTCAAGTCTAATCCTTTTGCAATTTGCTCCATTTCATGTTGCAGTTTTGGCCCTGCATAAAGACGGCGTTTAAATTCAGCACTACTGTTTGATTGTATGGTCTTGGCTTGCGATAACATACCGATTAAATATTGATACTCGCCCGGTGCTTTCACCTTTTTACTGTAAAATTTATTTTCTTCTTCGGCACTTGGAACCCATGCAGACACGAAATAATGCTGCAACATAGCGACCCAACCACCTGTCACATCTTGGCTAATTGGATCTTCTTCCACATCATCAAAAGAATGTTTGTGATAAGCGCCATCGAAATACGCTGTCCCCGTATAGGTTGGCAGGCGTAACCAACCACGATCTTTAGAAATAGGACTATGTCTTAATTGTTGATATTGTCTTCCTATCCAAGGGGATGTACCACGGTTAAAAACTTTATGGGTGACATCAAATACAAAAGAATTGCGATAGAAAGTATATATTTTTTCAACACTAATATTATTATCACCCGACCATTTAAGCGTTACCTCCAAACGATCTTTACCATCTACTAATTTATACTGTGTTTGTTCCGCTGTATAGATTTCATGGTGTGTTGGCGCAACATTGCCTGCTACCGCTACACCATCGATTTTGTCATGACGCAATCCAGATTGTGCGATATAAATTTGATTATCATTGTGCAATAAACGAAATGGTTGATCCTGTTGTTGTAGTGAAACAGGGTAAGTCGGCAAATCTAGCTGACGTATATCTCCACCTCGGGTATCGATTGTCACATCCAATACATCTGTTTTAACACTTATTTGTTGGCTTCTAACTAATGGTTTTTCTTCTTCCGTTACATCAGCTGAGGAAGTGTCTTGGCTGTTATTCGTGCTATTCGATTCTTCCGGTAAATCTTCCATACTTTGAGCAAATTCTTCACCGTTTACATTGCTTTGTTCTGTATTTGGCTGAGCTACCGGTGGTGGAGCATGCTCTTGCTGCCAAGTAAGCCAAATCATATACAGCAAAAAAGCCAGCGCGATATACAAAAAATATCTTTGATTATCCATGAAGGTCACTTTTACCAGGTACAGGATCCATTCCTCCTTGATGCCAAGGGTGACAAGATGAAATTCGTTTGACTGCTAACCAACCACCTCGCACTGCACCATGTTGTTGCAGAGCGTCAATAGCATAAGACGAACAAGTGGGATGAAAACGACAATGATTCCCAAGCCATGGGCTTACTACAAAGCGGTAGACTTTGATAAATGCGATAATTAACTTACAAATAAAGGCATTCATGATGCAACGTTTTCATTCCAGTATTTCATTAATTGCTGTCTCATTTTCTCACGCTGCACTTTCCCAATTGGCCGTTTTAAAATCACAATAAAATCACAGGCTGGTAATTGTGCTTTATTTAATCGAAAACTTTCCCGAATAATTCTTCTAATCAAATTTCGATCCACTGAACGTTTCGCATTCCGTTTGGCAACAACAATTCCTAAACGTGGATAACCAATAGTATTTTCTCTAGATAAAACGATAAAGGAATCACTACTTGATTTTTTGGCCTGCTCAAAGACTCGTTGAAACTGGCTTGCTGTCCGCAGCCTTTCTAGATTAGTAAACGAAAAATCGCCTACAGACAATTGTTGTTACGGGCATAAACGTGCACGACCTCGCGCACGTCGAGCATTGATTATTGCGCGGCCACTTTTTGTTTTCATCCTAGCTCTAAATCCATGAGTACGTGCGCGTTTTAGATTACTAGGCTGGTATGTACGTTTCATGTTATTCCAATTTTATAACTTTTTAATTATTACTAACTTTTAAAGGCTTAGGAAAAAGATTTAATAAGGTGCGCAAAAATAATCGCGCTACTTACATTTGTCAACGACTATTGTCGAATATTAAACAGTAGATAACAATCCCAATACTGGATAGACTGATCAACCCCCATATTAAACATTACAACTATACTGGAGTCTCACGCATGACAAGCGTTCTTTGGAAATCATGTGTACATCAACTTGAATCTGAACTTACCGAACAACAGCTTAATACATGGATCCGTCCTTTACACGCCATTGAGCAAAATGGTGAAGTAACCTTATTAGCGCCAAATCGCTTTGTCTTAGATTGGGTACATGAGCATTTCCTTAAGCGCATTGATGAATTAATTCATAGCAACAATAAAACTAGTAAACACCATGTAGTGCTAGAAATCGGTAGTAACGAAAACACCATCTTAGCTTCTAACATACAAGGCTCTTCAGTAAATAAGGAGCTAGCAGCGGCCAAGCTGCAACAATATACACATAACCTCAATCCAAACTTTACCTTTGATACATTCGTTGAAGGCAAATCGAACCAGTTGCCTAAAGCCGCTGCTTTACAAGTTGCCAATCACCCTGGTGAGGCCTACAACCCTTTGCTCATCTACGGAGGCGTAGGGTTAGGTAAAACACACTTATTACATGCCATTGGTAATCAAATGTTAGTCAATGATCCCTCTGTGAAAATTGTCTATTTACACTCTGAGCGATTTGTTGCAGATATGGTCAAGGCCTTACAACATAACGCCATTAGTGAATTTAAACGTTATTATCGTTCCGTAGATGCTTTACTTATCGACGACATTCAGTTCTTCGCAGGTAAAGAACGTTCTCAAGAGGAATTCTTCCACACTTTCAACACCTTATTGGAAGGTCAACGGCAAGTGATTCTAACCTGTGACCGTTATCCTAAAGAAGTAGAGGGTTTAGAGGAGCGACTTAAGTCTCGTTTTGGGTGGGGACTGACACAAGCGATTGAACCGCCTGAATTGGAAACTCGTGTCGCAATCATGCAACGTAAAGCTGAATTATTACAGGTCACGCTTCCTAGTGAGGTGGCTTTTTTCATTGGCAAACGTATCCGATCTAACATCCGTGAACTCGAAGGTGCTTTGCGTAGAGTAATTGCTAATGCACAATTTACGGGATCCGAAATCACCCTCGATTTTGCTAAAGATGCTCTACATGATTTACTAGCATTACAAGACAAGCTCGTCACGATTGATAATATTCAAAAGACTGTCGCTGAATACTATAAAATACGTGTTTCTGATCTGCTTTCAGCACGACGTAGCCGCTCTATTACTCGACCTAGACAGATGGCGATGTCATTAGCTAAAGAATTAACCAACCATAGTCTACCTGAGATCGGCGATGCATTTGGTGGACGTGACCATACCACGGTGTTACATGCCTGCAGAAAAATGGCCAGCTTACGTGAAAGTGATACACGACTTAATGACGACTACATTAATCTATTACGTAGCTTAAGTAGTTAATTGCCTGTGAATAAAAGGTGATATAGTTTACTAGGATGGTAACAATCCACAGTTATACCAAATCACAGTGATGTAGTAGGTCTAAAATACACTTGTTACTCTTTTAATTTTTTAGATTAACTTATTAATTACAAAAGTATTATTAGTGTTATCCACAGAAAAAATCGCTCTTAATAACAACAACTAAATATAACTAATATGCAGTTATCTATAACACGCGAAGATCTACTTAAACCACTACAACAAATAATCGGTGCAGTTGAACGTCGTCAGACAATGCCTGCGCTCAGTAATTTATTACTACGTAGTAAAAATGATGGTTTATCTATTACTGCAACAGACCTTGAAGTAGAGCTAATTGCCGCACTTGAAACTACGTTAGCTGAAAGTGGTGACACTACAATACCGGCGAGAAAATTATTAGAAATATGTCGATCTCTCCCCGATCAGGCAACACTTGAAATTAGTTCTGGCAATGAAAAAGTTAAGGTTAGCTCAGGCCGTAGTCGGTTTACTTTGGCTACCTTACCTGCTGAAGATTTCCCGACTATCGATGATCTTGAATTAGATGCCGATGTAGTGATTACAGAGGACCTATTGCGTAGTTTGATAGAAAAGACTGCCTTTGCGATGGCACAGCAAGATGTGCGTTATTATTTGAACGGGATGTTACTGGAAGTGGATGCTAAGCAGATCAAAACCGTTGCGACAGATGGTCATCGTCTTGCTTTGTCTAAAGTTGAACATAAATCAGATGTTGATGATATGCGTCAAGTGATTGTGCCTCGCAAGGGAGTACAAGAACTACAGCGCTTGCTTACCCATGAAGATAATCAAACGACGGTTTCACTAGGTAAGAATCATCTTCGCGTGAATCTACCTAAGTTACAGTTTACCTCTAAGTTGATTGACGGTCGTTTTCCTGAGTATCAGCGAGTGTTACCTGAGGAAGAAGGTAATCGAGCCAAGATGGATAAAAGTCTTTTAAAACAGGCGCTTATGCGTGCATCGATATTGTCTAATGAGAAATATAAGGGCATTCGTCTAATTTTTAATGATAATAAATTAACCATACAAGCACATAATCCCGAACATGAAGAGGCAGAGGACGAATTGGAAATTGACTATCAAGGCGAAGCAATGGAAGTTGGATTCAATGTAGTCTATTTACTAGATGTACTGAATGCCTTAGAAGACGATGAGGTTGAGCTCATTATCAAAGATGCAAATAGCAGCGCCTTGATTATTTCACCTGGTAAGCAGGAAAGTCGTTATGTAGTCATGCCAATGCGTCTTTAATTCATTGTCTAACTACTATTTCATTTGTTGTTACATACCCTCCTAGTAAAAAATCTTCGTATTATTAAAACGGTTGAACTCTCTCTGGCTAAGAATGCCACGTTGTTCTGTGGTGAAAACGGAGCAGGCAAGACAAGTATACTTGAAGCGATAGATTTCTTAAGTCGCGGCCGGACGTTTAGGAGCCGGCGCTTGCAGCCTTTATTAGGTCCTGTAAATGAAGCCATTACGGTAAGCGGTGAAGTTCAAAATGGTTCACAGATAATGCGCCTCGGCATTCAAAAGTCTGCACAAAAAACCATTTTGCATTGTAACCAACAAAAAGTTGATTCTATTTCTCTACACGCGAATTATTTACCGGTGATTTGCTTACATCCGGATTGTCATCAACTTATTCAAGGAGGGGCACGAAATCGGCGTAAATATTTAGATTGGTCAGCGTTTCACGTGAAACAGGAATTTTTATCGGATTGGCGCAAATATAATAAATGTCTACAACAACGCAACCAGATCTTACGACAAGAATGTGGTAATCAAGAAGAAATTACGGCTTGGACGCATGAGCTCAGTATGTTGGGCGAGACGATAGATCAAACAAGATCGAAGATATTTCAAGAAATTAGCCCTATTTTTAATGAATATGCGCGCAAGTTATTACCAGAGTGTCAAATTACATGGATTTATAATCGTGGCTGGCCCAAAGAATATTCCCTCCAAGAAGCGCTACAACATAGTGCTGCGAAAGAACGACAGGCGAGGACTACCTTAAGAGGTCCTCATCGTGCAGAAATTAAGATTTTACTGGAGCAGCAAAATGCAGCATCGGCGGCATCAAGGGGGCAACAGAAACTACTGGCTGCGTGTTTACTATTAGCACAGATTGAGCATATGCAAAATACAAGTAGGCGTAAATGTATCGTGCTATTGGATGATATTCGTGCCGAGCTGGATCAGATCCACACCAATGCGCTATTTGCTTCATTACAGGCATTAGATAGCCAAATCATTGCCAGTGCAATTGAACCAAATCAAGTGGATTTACAAGCATGGACAGAAACCGCAGTGTTCCACGTGAAACAAGGAACATGTGAGCTATTGAGCTAAACTACTGTTATAATTATAAGTTATTCTTATTTAACGGGATTCCCATGTCTTACGATTCCACTAATATTAAAGTCTTAAAAGGTCTGGAAGCGGTGCGTAAGCGTCCAGGGATGTATATTGGAGATACCGATGATGGTACCGGCTTGCACCATATGGTATTCGAGGTGGTCGATAACTCGATCGACGAAGCGCTCGCGGGGCATTGTTCTGAAATTCAAGTCAATATTCATTCCGATGATTCCATCTCAGTGGCAGATGATGGTCGCGGCATACCGGTGGATATGCACGAGGAAGAAAATCGTTCTGCTGCAGAAGTCATCATGACGGTATTGCATGCTGGTGGAAAGTTTGATGATAACTCCTACAAAGTATCGGGAGGCTTACATGGGGTCGGTGTTTCGGTAGTGAATGCACTATCCTCAGAGCTAATTCTGACTGTTAATCGAGGTGGACATAGCTATAAGCAAGAATATCAACTTGGTGAGCCACAATACCCATTAAAGAAATTAGCGAAAACCGATAAGACTGGCACCACGATTCGTTTCACTCCAAGTGCGGAGATTTTCAGCGATACCGAATTTCATTATGACGTGTTAGCGAAACGTTTACGTGAGTTGTCGTTTTTAAATTCTGGGGTATGTATTGCATTAAAGGATGAGCGTTCGGGAAAAAGTGATACATTTCAATATGATGGGGGCATTCGTGCATTCGTAGAGCACCTCAATAAAAAGAAAACGCCGCTACATGATACAGTGATTTATATAGACACTGAGCGACAAGATACAGGTATAGAAGTCGCATTACAGTGGAACGATTCCTACCAAGAAAATATCTTTTGTTTTACCAACAATATTCCCCAGCGTGATGGTGGAACACACTTGGCAGGCTTACGGGGCGCACTGACGCGCTCGCTCAATCAATACATGGAAAAACAAGGGATTACTAAAAAATATAAGATTTCCATGACTGGTGACGATGTGCGTGAGGGGCTCACTGCAGTATTGTCCGTCAAGCTACCTGATCCTAAATTTTCCTCACAGACCAAAGATAAACTAGTTTCATCTGAGGTAAAGGGTGTAGTGGAATCCACGCTTTCTGAATACCTGCAAGATTTTTTAATGGAAAATCCCGCTGAGGCAAAGGCGATCGTTGGAAAAATTGTTGAAGCCGCTCGTGCGCGTGAAGCAGCACGCAAAGCAAGAGAGATGACACGCCGTAAAGGCGCCTTAGATGTTGCTGGGCTACCTGGAAAATTAGCAGACTGCCAAGAAAAAGATCCCGCATTGTCTGAGTTATTTTTAGTCGAGGGTGATTCAGCAGGAGGCTCTGCCAAACAGGGACGCGATCGACATACGCAGGCGATTCTTCCGCTTAAGGGCAAAATTTTAAATGTTGAAAAGGCACGTTTCGACAAAATGTTGTCTTCGGCAGAAGTTGGCACACTTATCACCGCGCTGGGTTGTGGCATCGGCAAAGAAGAATTCGATGCCGATAAATTACGTTACCACCGCATTATCATCATGACGGATGCGGATGTAGATGGCTCGCATATCCGCACTTTATTGTTAACATTTTTCTATCGACAAATGCCGGAATTAATCGAACGTGGGCACATTTATATTGGGCAACCGCCGTTGTATAAAATTAAAAAAGGCAAGCAAGAGCAATACGTGAAAGACGATGCAGAGTTAAATGCACATCTCTTACAACAAGCTCTAGACGGGGCAAACTTGTACGTAAATAGTAAAGCCCCTGCTATATCTAATAGTGCACTCGAAGAGCTAAGTAAAAATTATTTTATTGCTATGTCGACGATACAAAGGTTAAGTCGAGCCCATGAATACGATGTGTTAATTGAGATGTTACGTACACCTGCACCGGAGTTTGATGCTTTAGAAGATAAAAAATCTCAGCAAGCATTAAGTAAGTGGTTTAACAACATTGCAAAGAAATTGAATACGCAACAAAATGCTGGAATACAATTTACCGTCAATGAAGAATGGGATGTACAACCTGCACAGATTACAATGGTGAAATGGGTGCATGGTTTGGCTAAAGACGATGCGTTTAGTGAAGAGTTTTTCTTATCTGCAGATTTTCGTTTATTACGAGATTTAGCCAATCAACTTGACGGTTTATTAGAGAAAGGCGCTTTTATTCAACGCGGAGAACGTAAACTTGAGACTCAGAACTTTATTGAAATGATGGGGTGGTTAAAGGGCGAAGCAAAACGTGGACAAACTATTCAACGCTATAAAGGCTTAGGAGAGATGAATCCAGAACAGCTTTGGGAAACAACCATGAACCCAGACTCACGTCGCTTAATGCAAGTAAATATTGAAGATGCCGTAGCTGCAGATGAAGTATTTACGACATTAATGGGAGATCAAGTTGAGCCGCGTCGTGACTTCATCGAACAAAATGCGCTTGCGGCATTGAATATCGATGTTTGATGTAATCGATTTATCTCATTAACTATTTATCTAATCCTATTTCTGCTTGCAATTAGGCTGCTTAGTCTTGATATTTGAGTCAAATAACTACTTAAGGACAGAAATATGTCTTTGTCATTTTGGGGCTTCATATGGAAGTAGGTAGCATTATCATTCTCGCAATTTTAGTGCTTGTTGCTGGTTACGGGATTGTTATTTACAACGGTTTGGTCTCTTTGAAACATGCCGTGAGTAAAGCCTGGTCCAACATCGATGTATTGTTAAAGCAAAGGCATGATGAATTACCGAAATTAATAGAAGTTTGTAAACAATACATGGGCTATGAACAAGAAACTTTGCAAAAAGTAATGGAGGCGAGAACCAAGGTTTCTAATGCTCAGCAACAAGGTGATATGGGTGCGCTAGGTGCTGCCGAAGGCATGTTGCGAATGGGCCTGGGTAATTTATTTGCAGTTGCGGAGGATTATCCAGAGCTTAAAGCGAATGAAACCTTTCAACATTTGCAGCAGAGAATCTCAGGTCTAGAAAATTCCATTGCAGATCGACGTGAGTTTTATAACGAAAGTGTCAATCGTAACAATGTTCGTATTGAGCAATTCCCAGATGTAATTGTTGCAAAGCTATTTTCATTTAAAGCATTTGAATTACTTGAGTTTGATCAATCTGAAATTAAAGATGTTGACGTTAAGGCACTGTTTACCTAATAAGTATTGCCCTTACATCGAGTATTAAATACATAGTTGCTTTTCATCCGCTTCTTTTATGTTGGGATTGGAACAATATAGCAATGGGGATTGGTTTTTATTGCTAGCTCTTGCTGTGGGAGCTGTAGCCTCTTTACTTGCTTCCATTAAAATGTTTCATCAAGCACGTCTAATAGAAAATATGCCTACTTCTAAAATTCGTTCTGCTATACAGGGCTATGTAGAATTATATGGTAATGCTGTATGGATGGATGGACCCGAGATCAATGCGCCATTAACGGGGCTACCTTGTGCTTGGTATTCTTTTTCAATAGAAGAACGTAACCAACATGGAAATAATAAATGGCGTCGTGTGGATTATGGAGTAAGTGAACATTTATTTTTACTAAAAGATAATACCGGTGAATGTGTCGTTGATCCCGAAGGTGCTGTTGTTACTCCTAGTGCTACAGATACTTGGTATGGGTCTAGGCCTAACCGCGCAATTAATACCACGAAAGTACATCCTGCAATTGATGTGTTGAGCAAGACTGTTGCAATATCAAGTGCGCCGTATCGCTATACTGAACGGCGCTTAAATCTTGATGAACCTCTTTATGCCATCGGTGAATTCATCTCAGTGGGGACAGATTATCGTGAAGAATTTGATCATTTGGTTCGAGACTTTTTAAATAGATTGAAGCGCGATAAAAAAAGGCTGGCACAATATGATGCGAACCATGATGGTGATATCGATCAACAAGAATGGGAGCATGCCCGAACCGATGCTAAACAAACCGCTGCACAAGAACAGTTGAACAACCCATTACCAAAATCGACGCATTTACTGAAGAAACCTAAACAATCTAAGCACCAACCGTTTTTACTTTCGGCTAAGGAAGAATCGCATATCTCGCGCAGTAACAAGATATCTTCCATTCTCTTGGCTATCGTGTTTGTAGTCCTATTGGTGGGGATTGTTTTTAAACTGCTTGGTAAAGTTTGAAGAAGCTCTGATTTATCAGCGATAGCGACGGGAGACGAGGCAAAAAATATCGAAAAAGCGGAGTGTATACACAAGCACATGAGCATTTTGAGATATTTTTTAACGACGTATCAGAATAAATCAGGGCTTCTCTGAATTTAAAAAGTAATTTCACTGCGATTTAGTTAAGGCATAATGCCATTGTATGAAAAGGCATTTAATGAAAATCGTGGTTTTGGTTATTACTGGGTTAAGTGGTGGAACACTATTAGCTGAACAAACTGCTTACATTACAGACTCCTTGCTTCTGCGAGTGTACTCTAGTGCAGATGAAACAAGTTCAGTGCTGGAGACCATTGATAGTGGGGATTCCATCGAGCTACTTGAAAAGCAGGGAGATTTTAGCAAAGTCCGCATTTACGATGGCACGGTAGGCTGGATCAAGTCCGCATTTATTGTTGAGGAGCCGCCTGCAAAGCTACTTTATTATTCTGTAAGTGAACAAAACAAAGAACTTAAACAGCAGATAGAGACACTGCAAAATAACTCCAGTGGTAATGATGAAATACAACAAGTTGAGGAGCTAGAACAAGCTTTAGCGAAGCAAAGGCAGCTTAATCTACAGTTACAAGAGCAGTTAACTAATTTAGAACGAACTGTCGAACTTTCTCCAGAATCTACCGATGTTAAGCAAACCATCCGTACCAAGATAGCCACACACAACTATTCAAAACAAATCCCTTGGTTAATTGCTGTAGCAATAGCATTGGTAATACTAAGCTTTTTGTTTGGTTTAAAGGTGTCATCTCTACGTATGCGTAAACGCCTACATGGGTTTCGCTTGGAATAAACTGAATTGATGTTAGGTGTAGTAGTAGTAACAAAATGAAAATAGCTTCATGGAATGTTAATTCGCTACGCGTTCGATTGCCCCAAGTTTTAGAGTGGTTGCAAGATAATCCAGTAGAAGTACTCGCCTTACAAGAAACTAAACTTGTAGATGAAGACTTTCCACAGTTAGAAATCAATCAGGCGGGTTATCAAGTTCAATTTTCGGGTCAGAAAACCTATAACGGTGTAGCTGTGTTGACCAAGCAAGAAAGTACCGATGTAGTAAAAGACATCAAAGATCTGAATGATCCGCAACGACGAATTTTAGCGGTAACCGTGGAGGATGTACGTATCCTCAATCTATATGTCGTCAACGGTAAAGAAGTGGGTTCGGATAAATATACCTATAAACTAGACTGGCTCAAAAAAGTTACTGCGTTTATCAAAACAGATCTCAAAAGATACCCAAGGTATATCATATTGGGTGATTTTAATATTGCCCCACAAGATCAAGATGTACATGATCCAACAGCTTGGCAAGAAAAAATTCTGTGTAGTAGCAAAGAGCGCCAAGCCCTACAAAATATACTCGACTTAGGATTTGTCGATACCTTTCGGCTATTTGAGCAAGAAGAAAACAGCTTTAGCTGGTGGGATTATCGTGCTGCAGCATTTCGTCGTAACCTGGGTTTGCGTATCGACCTGATTCTTGCCAGTACTCCACTGGAAGCGATTTGTCGTTTCAGCAGTGTTGATAAAGCACCACGAAGTAATGAACGCCCTTCCGATCACGCCCCGGTCATTGCCGAGTTCTTGTGGTAAATTCATCGATCATGCCTCTAAATATCGATAAAATCTACAAAATGGTATTTGTTTGAATTTTTTTATAATGCTTCATTAAGCAAAGTCATCGTCGGCACAAAATCATTCAACCTTGTAAAGAGTAGGGGTATTAAATTCATGTCTTGAATTACTCCATGCTTACTGCATGGGTAGTAGTGCCCTGGCGCGGACCATATGTCGCTCTTTAGTCAATAGGCATGCGTAGTTAACAACTCATGCTGCGTTATTATCTTGATTACAACACCTATACTATTTCGTACTTGGCATTGTGACATAGTTAAGCGAAACTTCGTTTCACCAAAACCTACTCGGGGGAGTGTCAATGCGTAAAATCATGGTGATAAATTCTAAAGGTGGTTCGGGGAAAACTACAGTTGCCACTAACCTAGCGTCCTATCTTGCTACCCAGAATAAAAAAGTCGTACTCATGGATTACGATCCTCAAGGCAGCAGCATGGCATGGTTAACTGCACGTTCTGCGGCGAAGACTCCAATACAAGGAATTGCCGCATATAAACGAAGTGCAAAACGTCCTAGCCGCAAGACCGATTTTGTCATTATCGATGCTCCAGCGGGCTTGCATGGTGGGGCATTAAGCAAGATGATCAATAAGGCGCAGACGATCATTATTCCGGTTTTACCGTCGCCTATAGATATGCGTGCAGCGGCTGATTTTATTGCCGAGATCAAAAAAAACTCATCTGTGCAACGCAAAAAAGCCAAACTTGCATTAATTGCCAATCGATCACGTGACTTTACTAATATTTATTGGGAGCTGGATGACTTTTTAAGTAAGCAACGCATTCCATTTTTAACCATGCTACGCGATAGTCAACATTACATACGTGGTGCTGAACGAGGCATGGGGATTTTCGAAATGGCACCTGCGGCTACCGATTTAGACCGTGAACAATGGCAGCCCATCGTAAAGTGGGTGAAAAGTAAACGTAGCCAACCGTAAGATTTATTCTCTGACAAAATACTTGTCGCACTTTTTGTGTAGTCATATCAGTGAGTATTTATGGTGAATAAAATTAATTGGGTTCGACTCAGTGCTGAAGCAATAGTTTTTTTTATACTTTGTATGTTGTCGTTTTTTATTAACAACAAGCTTTTTGCAAACCCAAATACGGAGCCTATGGGTAAAGCGGATTATGTAATAGTAAAAAAGGCTGAACGAAAACTATATCTTTACCAAGGTCGCGAGGTTTTAAAGACATATAGAATTGTTTTAGGCAAACAACCTGATGGACATAAAGAACGTTCAGGAGACTCACGCACCCCTGAAGGTGTGTATACATTAGATTGGCGCAATCCAAATAGTAAATTTTTTCGCTCTATACATATTTCCTATCCGAATATCAGTGATCGCCGCGATGCACGTGAGCGAGGTAATTCACCAGGTGGTGCCATTATGATTCATGGGCAGCCTAATAGCTGGGTTGAAAAGACCAGATTATTATTTCACGAAGATGATTGGACCGAAGGCTGCATCGCGGTGCAAAACCATGAAATGCTAGAGATATGGAATGCCGTTGAAGATGGCACACCGATAGAAATTATTCCGTAAAGCTAGTTACTTATTTGCAAACACCTTTTTGAGCAAATCGGTGGTACGTGCTACTGGGTCAGTTCTAATTTTAGCTTCTTCTACGGCTAAATAATGAAAAATTCCACCCATACCTTTTTCGACTACATAGCTACTTAGGTCTGCCTTAACGTCAGGCACTAAAGGAATTTTTTTATATTGTCCCATCGCTTGATCATAGCTTTTAATAGCGCCGGCTTCCGCTAAACTATCGTTGACAATAGGTGTAAAGGCTTTGACTAAATCCGGAGTCATTTTGGATTGAAAATAACGCGTAGCGGCATCGTTAGCACCGCCAAGTATATCTCTTGCATCCTCTAGAGTCATAGCGGAAATGGCATTGAAGAAAAGCTCTTTGGCTTTAGGTGTGGCAATCTCCGCGGCACGATTTAATCTGGTTTCTAAATCATCAAGCATACTACTCATGCCAATCTTATCTAAAGTAGATTGCACTTTTTCTAAATTTTTTGGTAAAGGGATATGAATAGTTGGATCGGCATTAAACCCATCCTTAATACCGAGTTGATTAACTACTAAATCGGAACCGATACGTAAGGCTTCTTTTAAACCTAAAACAATTTCACCATCGGTCAAATTACTTACTGTGTTAGAGGTCACCCCAGACTCGTTCAATAAATCTTTGGCTTTGTCCAACCATCCTGCATGTACAGAAGTTACCAAATAGAAGCCAGTTACTAAGAACAGAGTAACCATTAACAACTTGAATTTCATGGTGATTCCCAGTTAATAATCTTATTATTTTATATTCTGACTTTCGGCGACTCGGTTTGTTCCAAATAATTTTTCATTGTTTGCGTAAAAGTAAATGGCAAGCAGTATTGCCGGTATGCCAAGTAATCCCGCGTAAATAAAGAAGTGTATATAGCCATAGCTATCTACAATTTTGCCGGAAAATCCACCAATAAATTTAGCGGGCAATAACATCAAAGAACTGAATAGCGCATATTGTGTTGCAGTATAAGCACGATTCGTCAGGCTAGATAAATAGGCGATAAAAGTTGAACCGGCAATCCCGCCACTTAAGTTATCTGCAGTAATCACTATGGCGAGTAACACTATTTCAGGTCCTTGGGTGGAAAGCCAAGCAAAGACTAAATTAGTCAACACAACCAATAGCGCAGATATAATTAACATGCGCATGATCCCATAACGCATTACCAATACCCCACCGAACAGAGCTCCGATAATGGTAACGATTATTCCAAAAGTTTTTGAAACCCAACCAATTTGTGTATCGGTGAAGCCCATATCTACATAAAGTGGGCCCGCCATGATGCCCATGGTAATGTCGCTGATGCGAAATAAACCAATGAACAACAAAATAATCAGTGCAATCGATCCATTGCGTGCAAAGAAATCGGTAAATGGGCATATCACTGCACCAATAAACCAAGCCATAATGGCTTGCAAGCGTTTTGGAAGGTGTGAAGAACCTTCAAGAAAATCTACTACACGTTGTTCTTGTGCCCAGGTTTGTTGCGTTATTTTTCGTTCCGGTTCGGAAATGAGTAAGGTTGTTAATATGCCGATAAACATGGCGAGACCCATAAATAAGTACGCATCGTTCCATGATGTACTTCCGGCAATAATAGTTGCGCCACCACCAGCTAAAATAAGTCCAAGGCGATAACCGAGTTGATAAGTTCCCGCCATGGCACCTTGTAAGTCTATCGACACTGACTCAATGCGCCAGGCATCAATGCTGATATCTTGCGTTGCCGAGGCGAAGGCGACCAATAATGCGAATAAAACCAAGGAGTTTAATTGCGCGCTGGGATATTGATTTGCCATCAAAAATAAACCTGCAATGACACCAGTTTGTGCAAGTAGCATCCAACTGCGGCGATGTCCAAAATGATTAGTTAATAATGGAATAGGTAAACGGTCTACGAGCGGTGCCCATAAAAACTTTAATCCATACAGTAGCGCAACCCAGGAAACAAAGCCGATGGTACTACGATCAACCCCTTCTCTTCTTAACCATAAAGACAAGGTTCCAAATACCAATAGCAAGGGTAAGCCGGCAGAAAAACCCAGGAACAACATGGCAATGACTTTGGGTTTGAGGTAAACACCAAAGGATTGCCGCCAAGAAACTTTTTCAGCTTGTGAAGTCAAATTGTTAATTGGTAGTCAATTGTCAAAGGTGCATGATCTGAAAAACGTTCTTCTTTGTAGATCGCCACACGTTTTGCTGTATTTCTAAGATTTGGAGTAGCGATGTGGTAATCAATACGCCAACCCACATTTTTGGCCCAAGCTTGACCACGGTTCGACCACCAGGTGTATTGATTTTCTTGTTGATTGATTTCACGAAACACATCGATATAGCCTATGTCGTTAAACAGCGTATCCAGCCATGCGCGTTCTTCGGGCAAAAAACCAGAATTTTTTTGATTGCCTCGCCAGTTTTTTAAATCTATATTTTTATGCGCGATATTCCAGTCACCACAAATGAGATAATCTTTACGGCGGCGTTTTAAGTTTTTCAAATGTTGCATAAAACTATCCATGAAACGAAACTTGGCCTGTTGGCGTTGATCGCTGGATGAGCCTGATGGGGCATAAAGGGATACTACTGCTAAATCATCGAACTGTAATTCAAGATAACGGCCCTCCTTGTCAAACTCGGCATCCCCGTATTGTTGAATAATTTTAACTGGCTTGTGTTTACTGAATACCGCTACACCGCTATAGCCTTTTTTTTCTGCGTCTACGTAATAATGCTGATAGCCGGCAGGGAAAAACACTGGATCTTTTTCTAGTTGATGTATTTGAGCTTTGGTTTCTTGTACGCAAACCACATCCGCTTTTTGTTTAGCCAGCCAAGTAAAAAAGCCTTTGCGTGCAGCCGCACGTATGCCATTGACATTGATGGTAATGACTCGCATAGATTTCTAATTAGTTCATTGAGATATACTTTTTAGTACACTAGCGAGTGCAGCAGCATTTATCAAAGATATTGGAAACATTTGTATTCACATGAAAAATAGCTCGAAGTTTATACAATTTGCCATTGAGCTTGGAGTATTGCAGTTTGGTGAGTTCACGCTTAAATCAGGGCGTATTAGCCCGTATTTTTTTAATGCAGGCTTGTTTAGTAGTGGTCATGCGCTAGAAGTATTAAGTAATTTTTATGCGCAGGCAATTGTAGATGCAAAAATAGAATTTGATATGTTGTTTGGACCAGCCTACAAGGGTATTCCACTGGTTGCAGCTACTGCGATGACTTTGGCAAGAGAATATAATATCGATATGCCCTATGCCTTTAATCGTAAAGAAGCTAAGCAATATGGAGATGGCGGCAGTACGGTCGGCGCACCATTAGCTGGCCGAGTACTGATTATTGATGATGTCATCACTGCCGGTACGGCCATCCATGAGGCGGTAACGATTATTCGTAATGCAGAGGCCGAACCGGTAGGGGTGACGATAGCTTTTGATCGTCAAGAAAGAGGTAGCACTAGTACTAGCTCTGCGGTAAGCAGTGTCGAGCAAAAGTACGCTATTCAAGTCATCTCGGTAGCCAAAGCAGATGAGCTAATTCAGTATGCGGAATCCAAGCAGTTATATGAACAGGAGTTAAAAAATTTAAAGGCGTATCTAGCTGAGTATAAAGCTCTATAATATTGATTATAAAAAGATTATTGTTATGAATGGCCTTAGGACCTAACCATTTGCAGTAATCAGTATATGACGAGCGCACTTAGTTTGGCGATTAAAATATCCCAGTGTGCTCAAAGTTATTAATAATTGGTAGTAAAATTATTTGTTGAGAATTTGGTATCGAAATATGTTTTCACAACGACTTAAGCTAATCCTAATTATGCTATGTATGGCTGTTGTCTGCTCAGCTCAAGCTGGTTTTTATCGTTGGGTGGATGATGATGGCACCATACATTATAGCGATAGCCTACCTCCCCAAGAGTCACAACGAAAGCAGGATATTCTTAATGAACAGGGTCGTACGGTGAAATCTATCCCTGCCCCAAAAACGGTAGGGGAACTTGAAGAAGAGGCCCGTCTTGCCAAAATTAAGGAAGAAAAACGTAAACAAAAGGAACAAGTAGAGCTTAGAGACCGTACTTTGCTAGCGATGTATTTAACCGTGGATGATATTGAACTGGTGCGCGATGAAAGAATCGCTACGGTACAAGCCGCAATTGAAATCACCAAATTGCGTAAAAGGAAATTCGTTAAGAAACTTCAAGAACTTGATGCTTCGGAACAACGCATGAAAGCACAAGGAAATGATACCCCTCCTTGGTTAATTACCAGCCGCAAGCACTATGAAGAACAACTTGCCAATGTGAATGAAATTCTCAAGATTAAAGAAAGAGAAAAGCTTGTCATCAAAAAACGCTTTGCTGGTGATATCAATCGTTACCTAGAGCTCAAGCAGCCTGGCTTAGCCTCGCAATAAAGTCCCTACCCCTTGATCGGTGAATAGTTCCAACAACACTGCATGTTGTACGCGACCGTCTATGATATGGGCGGTTTTAACGCCTGAAGAAATCGCATCCCATGCACAATTCACCTTTGGCAACATACCACCTTGAATGACGCCACTTGAGACGAGTTCATCGATCTCTTGATGCTTAAGTCCAGTCAACAATTTGCCATCTTTCTTAACTCCCTTGGTATTGGTTAACAGAATTAATTTTTCTGCCTGCAACACCGCAGCAATTTTACCTGCTACAAAATCGGCATTAATGTTTAAGGCCTCGCCATGTTCACCGATGCCTATTGGCGCGATAACGGGAATAAAACGTTCTTCTTTAAGATGATTTAATAATCCTGGGTTGATCCCCGCGACTTCGCCTACGTGACCTAAGTCGATAATCTCAGGTACCTCGAGCTCAGGTGATTTGCGGGTAATGGTTAACTTTTTTGCGTAAATTAGACCACCATCCTTGCCGGTGATACCGATGGCACGCCCACCATGTTGATTGATTAATTGCACAATCTCTTTATTTACTAAGCCTCCTAATACCATTTCAACCACATCCATGGTTTCACTGTCCGTTACGCGCATGCCTTCGACAAATTCACTCTTTTTGCCTAACTTTTCCAGCAGTTGCCCAATTTGAGGTCCGCCACCATGTACGATTATTGGATTTATGCCTACATGTTTTAGTAACACCATATCGCGTGCAAAACTACTTTTGAGATCTTCATCCACCATGGCATTGCCACCATATTTGATCACAATAGTCTTGCCAGTGAACTTCTGAATATAGGGAAGTGCTTCAGTTAGAACTTGCGCAATGTTTGCAGCGTTTTGCGGTTGCATCTTTATATTAAAACGATAGATCTAAGCTGTTATCGATTTTGCCCATTTGTTCACGAAAACAAGTTTTCATTTCTTCAATTTGCGCTGGATTTTCAGCTTCAAACCTAATTACCAATGATGGCGTAGTATTCGAAGCACGTACCAGACCCCAGCCATACGGGTAATCAGCGCGGATGCCATCGATCGTAGTAATTTTTGCTCCGGGTAATTCTACTTGTTCGGCAAATTGCTGCATAAAGTTATGTTGTGCGCCATCTTCTTTAAAGTGCACATTGATTTCTGGTGTGTTTACTGCATTAGGCAAAGTTGCGAATAATTCACTGCTAGATAAATTTTGCTTTGCAATGATTTCTAACAGACGCGCAGCACTATAGAGGGCATCATCAAAACCGTACCAACGTTCTTTAAAAAAGATATGTCCACTCATTTCCCCTGCCAATAAGGCACCGGTTTCTGCCATTTTATTTTTTATAAAGGAGTGTCCAGTTTTCCACATAATTGGCTGACCTCCTGCCTGCTCAATTACGGTCTGCAAATTTCGCGTTGATTTCACATCAAAGATTATTTTTGCGCCCGAATTTCTGGATAGCACATCACGTGCATAGAGCATCATTTGTCGATCTGCCCACAGTACTTCGCCTTGGTCATCAATAACACCGACACGGTCGCCATCACCGTCAAAGGCAAGGCCGAGATCTAATTTGTGCTGTTTTACCGCTTGGATTAAATCTTCTAAGTTTTTTGGGTCACTGGGATTTGGATGGTGATTGGGAAACATACCATCGATATCACAAAATAAATCGACCACTTCACAACCTAGTTTTGTAAATAGTTCTACTGCTGTAGGACCCGGCACTCCGTTACCACAATCAATTCCAATACGTAATGCACGATCTAGTTTTACATCGCTAACTATTTGTTGAAGATACTCTGCGAGCAGATGTTGCTGTTGTTGATTTCCTTGGCCGCTAGTTAGCTTGTTATCAATAATGCCGCTGTATATAGCTTGTATGTCTTCTCCATATAAGGTCTTGCCATCCATCACGATTTTCAAGCCATTGTATTCGGGCGGGTTATGACTACCCGTTACCATCACACCTGCACCCGTATCAAGTTTATAGGTGGCGTAATATAAAACCGGTGTGGGCACTTCACCTATATCGATGACATCACGTCCACTGGCCTGAAAGCCTTGACTTAGATGATCTGCCAAGGCTGCACTTGATAAGCGACCGTCTCTACCGATGACTACGGTTTGACTTTGCGGATATAAGCTACCCAGGGTTTGGCCAATCAGCTTTACTACTGCGGGCGTAAGTGCAGTTTCTACCACGCCACGAATGTCATAGGCACGAAAAATATTTTGATCTATTTGCATATCTGTTTAAGAAAAAGTTAAACCGTACCGGTGTGGCCAAAGCCACCAGCACCACGGTCTGTTGCGGTAAATTCTTTTACAATTTCAAATTCAGTTTGAATAATCGGAACCAGTACTAATTGTGCGATACGATCACCCACGTTTACTTGATATTCCTTATTACTACGATTCCAAAGTGATACCATCAACGGTCCTTGGTAATCAGAATCAATTAGACCAACCAAATTACCTAACACGATGCCATGTTTATGGCCTAAACCAGAACGCGGCAAAATAGTGGCAGCTAAACCAGAGTCTTGAATATAGATGGAAATCCCTGTAGGGATTAATACGGTTTCACCAGGGGCGATTTGTAACGGTTCTTCTACACAGGCGCGCAAATCCATTCCTGCTGAACCTGCTGTTGCATAGGTAGGGAGAGGAATTTCTTTGCCAATTCGGCTATCTAGGATTTTGACTTCTGTCTTTGATATTTTTAAGGATTGTGACATTGCTTCTTTTTTGTGTGCTGGCATAACGCTCAGCGACTAGAGTTATTAATTTGCGTGCGATTTTAGTTTTTTTATCACGCTCAAGCGAGCAATGTCCACCTGACCAATAAACTTCAAGCGCATTTTCTTCACTGTCAAACCCAACAAGCGGGTCGGCTACATTGTTGCCAGCGATCATGTCGAGTCGTTTGTTGTTTAATTTTTGTAAGGCGTACTTCTCCAGCTCTCGTGTTTCGGCAGCAAAACCGACTACATAAGGCTTATTTTTACGTTTGGTTACTTCGGCAACGATATCAGGATTTCGTACTAAAGTAAGCGATAAGTCGCTATGTAGTTTCTTGATTTTCTCTGTTTGTTTGGCTACTGGGCGATAGTCGGCAACTGCTGCACAACTGATAAAGATCTGTTGTTCTTCAATATGTTGCTCTACAGCACTTAACATTTCCAATGCAGTGGTGACACTAATAGATTGGACATCCTCCGGTGTTTGCAAAGTAACCGGTCCAGCAATCAACTGTACCTTGGCGCCTGCATCACGTGCGGCCTCGGCTAGCGCAAAACCCATACGACCCGAGCTGCGATTGCTTATATAGCGTACCGGATCGATCGACTCACGTGTTGGTCCCGCAGTGATCAATACGTTTAATCCGGTTAATTCTCCAGTGCTGAATAAATTAGATAAAGAAAGTAATAATTGTCCGGGTTCAAACATGCGGCCTTCACCGACATCTCCACAAGCTTGTTTTCCCGTACCCGGCCCAAATATCATCACGCCACGTTTTTCTAAGGTCTCACAGTTATCTTGAGTTGCCGTATTTGTCCACATTGCTTGATTCATAGCCGGCGCGATTGCGATAGGTGCTGTTGTGGCTAAACAAACCGTGCTGAGTAAATCATCTGCGCGACCGTGGGCAAGTTTCGCTATGGTATTGGCACTGGCAGGGGCTATTAACACCGCATCTGCCCAGCGGCCCAATGCGATATGATCCATCCCATTGTTAGCTTGGGTAGCAGAAAATTCATCACTTGCTACGGGGTTTCCTGATAATGCTTGAAAGGTAAGCGGAGTAATAAATTCATGTGCAGAACGTGTCATGACGACACGTACGCGACTGCCGGCCTTAGTTAGCTCTCGTACTAACTCGGCACTTTTATAAGCAGCGATACCACCGGTAATTCCTAGTAATATATTTTTGTTGGCTAATGACATGGGCTCAAGTCTAGCAAATTCCAGTCTGCTAGTGGTTAAATTTCAACCACATTTTACCAACCATAATATAGCCTTTGGTCCTAAGTACGTTAGACTATTTCAAGCCAATACATAAACCTCGGTAAAAATAAATGGCGATATCAGACTGGCCTGCATCAGAGCGACCGCGGGACCGACTACTTCAAAGTGGAGCCAGCTCTTTGTCTGATGCAGAGCTGCTGGCAATCTTTTTACGCACTGGTGTTAAAGGCAAATCGGCAGTTGATTTGGCACGTGAATTATTGAATGAATTTGGTGGTTTACGCCAATTGCTATGTGCAGATGTGAGTTCATTTTGTCAGGCTAAGGGCCTAGGGCAAGCAAAATATGTGCAACTACAAGCTTGTCTAGAGATGTCACGTAGGTTTTTACAGGAATCTTTAGACCGCGAAGGTCCTCTCACCAATCCTGATGATGCTAAGCAATTTTTGTTGTTACAGATGCGAGATTACAGCAAAGAAGTTTTTGCTTGCTTATATCTGGATACAAAAAACCGTGTTATCCAATTTGAACAGCTATTTACCGGTACGTTATATAGTGCAGAAGTTCACCCGCGTGAAGTGGTAAAGCGTGCACTTGAAAAAAATGCGCATGCAATTATTTTTGCACATAATCACCCTTCTGGTGATGCAAACCCTAGTCAAGTCGATATCGACTTAACCAAAACTTTAACTGAAGCTCTGCAATTAATCGACGTAAAGGTTTTAGATCATTTAATTGTTGGAGATACTGTACAGTCGCTGGCAGAACTTGGCTACCTATAAGCTACTCAAAATGCATCTAGTTCACTGATATTTCGTTGTGAGCTAGCTACTGCTTTTGAATAGCCCATAGATATCAAGTAGTGAAGTGATCAGTATTTATTGTTTAAGTAAAAATAATACTTATTTTTTTAGGCTATCGCGAATTTCGCGTAGTAATACGATATCTTCTGGTGGTTTAGCAGGGGCCTCTTCTTCTTTTCTTTTCATGCTATTGATTGCTTTGATAATTAAAAAAATCACAAAGGCGATGATTAAGAAATTTATAAATGCTTGTATGAATGCGCCATAGCCAAACACTGGTGCCCCAGCTTCTTTGGCTGCAGCTAATGTCGAATAGTCACCTTCACCCAGATTTATAAATAGGTTGCTAAAGTCAATTCCGCCAGTAAATAAACCTATGATGGGCATTAACAAGTCATCAACCATAGAGCCTACAACTGCCGATACTGCAGCACCAATAATGATACCCGTAGCCATGTCCATCATGTTTCCTTTAAGGGCAAATTCTTTAAATTCACTGATCATACTCATTACTTATTGTCCTCCTCTATCAAGTAGTTATTAATGTTCATTAAAACCTTATGCAAGTAAGTGATATCAGATTGCCACTACTTACAATATTTATTCATTGTTTGATTCAGTGCAGCGACTAAGCGCTCTACATGGGCCTCATTGTGAGTTGCTGAAAAACTAATGCGCAAACGCGCGGTACCTTCCTTTACTGTTGGAGGACGTATTGCCGAAACCAAAATTCCTTTAGCAAGCAAAGCTTCACTTACCTTAATGGCAAGTTCGGCTGTACCAATAATAATGGGCTGTATGGGCGTAGATGAAGCACTTAAAGCAATACTAGATTGCTCACACAGTTCTCTAAAGTGTTTGACTAATGTTACTAATTTCTCTCGACGCCAAGACTCATTATATATAAGTTGTAAGCTTACACGCGTGGCCTCGGCCAAAGATGGCGGAAGTGCTGTGGTGTAGATATAAGTTCGAGCACGTTGGATCAACCATTCAACAGTATCTTGATTTGCTGCCACAAAGGCACCGAAGGTACCAAACGCTTTACCTAAAGTCCCAATTAAAATGGTCTCCGGTTTCAATAAGCCTTCCGTACAGCCTTTACCTTTATCGCCCAGTACACCAATACCGTGGGCATCATCTATCACAAGCGTTGCATCGTACTGCTTTGAGACGGATTGTAATTTATTTACCGGGGCTACGGTGCCATCCATACTAAATACACCATCGCTTAAAATTAACTTTGGCTTATTTTTTGCAGCCAATATTTTTTTATCGAGTTCATCGATATGCAAATGTTTGTAGCGAAACACACGTGCTCGTGAAAGAACCCCAGCATCTATCAAAGATGCATGGTTTAAGCGGTCTTGAAAGATAACAGTATTTCGGTCAGCAAGTGCGTTTACCACACCAAGATTAGCCATGTACCCAGTTGAAAAAAGCAATGTCTTTTCACAGCCAATAAAATCTGCTAACTCTTCTTCTAATAAGTAATGACTATGATGATGACCGGTAATCAAGTGAGATGCACCGGAACCAACACCATAGTTATTTGCACCCTTGATTAGTGCTGCAATTATTTTTGGGTGATTGGCTAGTCCAAGGTAGTCGTTACTACAAAAAGATAAAACTTTTTGTCCGTTTATTATTGGTTCGATGTGTTGCGCTTCAGAATTAATATTACGCAAACGAAACAAATGTTCCTTTCGCAATTTATCTAGCTTGAATGCTAGATCCATAATTGAAATAGATAGTTAAGAATTAATTAACGCGAACAGATTGCTCTGTTGCAAGCTGGTCTGCTTGAATACCAAGCTTATTAAACAAATTTTTGTCTTTATTCATGGCAGGATTTTTGGTTGTTAGTAAGGTCTCTCCATAGAAAATAGAATTTGCTCCTGCAAAAAAGCATAAGGCTTGAGTTTGATCATTCATCGCTTCACGCCCTGCCGATAAACGCACATAGGATGCAGGCATCATTATTCTTGCCACGGCAATAGTGCGGATAAACTCAAATGGATCAAGTTCATTCAACCCATATAATGGTGTACCCTTGATTTGCACCAACATATTAATCGGTACCGACTCAGGATGTTTAGGTAAACACGCAAGCTGTTGTAATAAACCGGCTCGGTCGTTACGTGATTCACCCATACCGAGTATCCCACCACAACAGACATTAATACCTGCCTCACGTACATACTCTAAAGTTTCAAGTCGGTCTTCATAAGTACGTGTGGTAATTACACTGCCGTAGAATTCTGGCGAAGTGTCAAGATTGTGGTTGTAGTAATCTAGTCCAGCTTGTTTGAGTCGTTGCGCTTGAGGTTGGGTAAGCATACCTAGGGTAACACAGGTTTCTAGACCAATCTGTTTAACTGCCTCGACCATATCAATTACGTGTTGTAGATTTTTATCGCTAGGATTACGCCAGGCCGCGCCCATACAAAATCTGGATGCACCATTGGCCTTGGCAGCTAAGGCACTTGCTTTAACTTCAGTAAGTGATAATAAACGCTCAGGCTCAATATCGGTGTCATAATGACCGCTTTGAGGGCAGTAGGCGCAATCTTCAGAACAAGACCCGGTTTTAATAGATAATAATGTGCTTATTTGCACTTTGTTGGGGTCATGGTGTGTTCGAAATACCGAATGCGCTTGAAACAAAAGATCGTTAAATGGCAAATTATAAAGCTGTTGTACTTCTTGTAGTTGCCAATCATGCCGAAGCGGTACTTTTTGCATAGTATTGAAATAAGAAAAAGTTTATAAGCAGGAAATGCAAGTCTAGTCCTTTGTAGGGTACTGTCAACTTATGCGCGCAACGATCCATACAATATTAGGAAAAGCAGGTTCTATTTTGTATCCTCACATTTGTCTTAATTGTGGGGCTGCCGGTGAAGATGGTATCGATTTTTGTTCTCGCTGTTATCAAAATTTGCCATGGATAGAATTTGCGTGTAAGCGTTGCGCATTACCATTAGCCACTGAAAGTGCATCGATTTGCGGTGCATGCAGTAATCGCAAAATTTATTTTGATCAGGCGTTTGTACCTTTGTTATTTGACGAATTTGTGCGTGATGCAATTCATCAGTTTAAATTTAACCATAAGTTAAACTATGGCAAGTTATTAGCCACCCTTCTGCTCCGACAAATTTTGCTACATCAATTAACGCTGCCAGATGTATTGATTCCAGTACCGTTACATCGAAATAGAATTCGCAACAGGGGGTTTAATCAAGCATTGGAAATTGCTCGAATACTGAATAAGCAAATTGGTAGCACGATTAATAAAAAAAATATTCGTCGCGTAAGGTCTACACATGCACAAATGGACTTACCTGCAGCAAAACGGCAGGCAAATGTAAAAAATGCATTTCAATTGCTTACAACAGATTCTAGCCTTAAAGGGAAACACGTTGTGATTATTGATGATGTAATGACAACAGGAAGTACAGTAAATGAAGTTGCAAAGTGTTTAAAGAAAGCACAAGCAAGGCAGATAGACGTATGGTGCATTGCACGGGTGAGCACAGGGAAGACACTTGCGTGTGGGTAGTACACGCAAATGAATCGTCGCGAAGCGACACCAATATATTTTTAAGTTGCATCAAGGATGATGCAACAGATTAAAGTCAGGGGAAATAGAAACAACAACGACACTGGACTGCCACGCAAGCTGTCGCTTGCTCGCAGTGACAGTTGTTCTTGTCTTTGCGAGCCAACTTTAGTTGGCGAAGCAATCTAGTAAGTACAGGGAAAACACTTGCGTGTGGGACACGTGCGCATGGGTATTATGCGCAAATGAATAGTGACGAAGTCACACAAACTGATTGAGAGTCGCAAATGAATCGTCGCGAAGCGACATCAATACTTTTTAAGTTGCATCAAGGATGATGCAATAGGCAACTCAGAATTTTCTACCTATACCAGCAAAAAATACCCACGGATCGATGTCAATATCGACATCGCGGTCCACACCACCAGTAGTTAATGTGGCATCGGCATCAATGTCTGCATACCAAATTGCTGCATTTAAAAACCACTTGTCACCCATAGAGAAATCTGCTCCTGCTTGTGCAGCTAATCCCCATGAGTCGTCCACGTCTAAACGAGTACTTCCCCCTAGAGCGGCTTCAAGAGTTGATGAAACATCTTCATCGGGAAAATGAGTATAGTTTATCCCTATCCCGACATAGGGGTGTACACGAGCAGAGCCGGTAAAGTGGTACTGCAGAGATAAAGTTGGAGGGAAGACATCTACGTCAGCAATTTTACCTAGTGCACCGATCGCGTCTTTACCTTTCAAATCATGGTTAGATGGGGTCACCCCTAATAATTCAATGGCAAATTTTGAAGTAAGCATATAACCGATGGTGAATCCTAAAGTAACATCATTGTCTACACCAACTTCAGAATTTGGTATGCCATCTACATCATTACTACTATCGTTTGGCTCAATTAATGCTGGGCCAACTCTAGCAAACCAAGTTCCTTTATCATAAGCAAAACTAGAAGGTACAAAAAACACTAGCAATAGAATTGCTAATACCGTATAGATCCTTATGCACATGACTAGAAGTCCTTTAATAATATTTATTATTATGGTTTACATAAGCACAGTTACACCTGTGTTATGTCGATTGAAATAACTTCATCACCTTACTGTCTATTCAAGCTAACAAATTTACTTAAGCGCATTACTGATACAAATCAGATAAGAATAGTTTTATTTAAGTGGGTAACTGATGTAAATCAGATTAAGAGTGGTTTTATCTAGAACCTATCTCAAAATGCATCTAACTCGCTGAATATTTTTTAAAAACTTAAACCTTCATTTGAATTGTCAAGCAAAAGAAAGAAGTAATTACTATATTCAGCAAAATAAAAAATATTTTTTGTCTTATTAAAATAGATAATTAATTGTGGTGGGCAATCCAATAGTGTAAAAAAATCCCTATAAAAATTACTAAACCAAAGTACTGATTATTTAAAAATGCGTATAAGCATCGATCTGCAAAACGATGTTTAATGAGAATTTGTTGAAAGATAAATAGGCCTGCCCCGACGGCAATTGCAGCATAATAAACCCAACTCATATTAGTATTAATACCGATCAGTATCAGACAGACTAAGACTAAAAATTGCATAAACCCGATGGCTATTTTATCCATTGGACCCAGTAATATAGCGGTAGATTTAACTCCAATTTTCAAATCTTCTTCACGGTCTGCCATGGCATAAATCGTGTCATATGCGGTGGTCCACAACACTGCAGTAGTAAAAAGTAACCATGCTATGGGTGGGGGGTAGGTGTTACTAGTTGCCGTAAATGCCATGGGAATAGACCAGGCAAAGGCGATTCCTAGGTGTACTTGTGGGAGAAAGTGCAAACGCTTCATAAATGGATAAGTCGCTGCAAGTAGTGCACCGGCAATCGCAAAATATACTGTTAGGCGATTTAAAAAAATGACTACCAATAAAAATGCCATCAATACAAGAACTGCAAATACGATTATGGCTTCAATCGGTTGTATTGCTCCACTTGCAACGGGTCGCTGCTGTGTACGTGCAACAAATGGGTCAATATGGCGATCGGCATAATCATTGATGGCACAACCGGCAGAACGCATTAATACAACCCCCAGCACGAAGACAATCAGTAACGAAAGCTGGGGAATTCCTTCTGCGGCAATAAATAAGGCCCATAAAGTTGGCCACAATAGTAGAAAGATACCTATGGGTTTGTCTAGACGTATTAAGCTTGCGTATAAAGCTAAGCGGCTTTCACTCGAAATAGATGATTTTGGTACTTGAATCATGTTTTAGTTGATGGCCGAAAGTAGTTTAATGCCATCGTTGTATCTGGGCGTTTGCCACGCCATAGATAAAATGATTCTGCAGCTTGTTCTAATAACATACCAAAGCCGTCTACTACTTTTTCTGCACCACAGGCTTTACTCCACTGCATAAAAGCTGTGTCGTTATCGCTATATACAAGATCGTAGCAACACGTTTGAGGGGAAATTATTTCAGAAGGTAATTGCAATTCACTACTGTGTAATGCTGCCGAGGTAGCATGGATGACCAAATCAAATGGTCGTGTCGGTATTTGGTCGATTGCACATGGTTGAATTTTACCGATGCTCTTAAAGTTTTCTGCTAATAATTGCGCTTTGTGCAAGGTGCGATTCGCAATAATAAGTTCCGCAGGGTTTTCTTTTAATAGTGGTTCAACGATACCTTGTGTTGCACCGCCAGCACCGATAATTAGAATGTCTTTGTTTAATAATTGTAGGTGTATTGTTTTTTTTAAATCACGTAATAAACCAATTCCGTCCGTATTAGCGCCAAGATACCTGCCGTTTTCTTGTAAGATAATAGTATTTACCGCACCTGCATGTTTGGCATACTCAGTATGTTCATCCACAAACTTAAATGCGTCGGTTTTAAAAGGCACGGTTACATTTAAACCCTTGCCACCGCTGTTAAAAAATTCAGTTGCTACTTCTGTAAAGCTGTTTTCTTCAGCGAATATTTTTTCATAATGAATATGCTCGCCGGTTTGATCTGCAAATAAGTGATGTATTTCAGGTGATTTACTATGCGTGATGGGATTGCCAATCACTGCATAACGATCAGGTGTTTTATTAATTTTTTTTTGCATCGAATTTTGTGCTTCATTGACACATGCGGTAGCTGCAGTATTAAATACGATGAGTATATGGGAGGTAAAAATATCTAAAGCTGAAAGTATGCAATATGTTTAATAAAGTTAATCTGCTAACCATTTTGCAACGTCTTTAGCAAAATAAGTCAGTATGGCATCGGCACCCGCACGTTTAATACAAAGTAAAGACTCCATTACGCATTCTTGCTCATTCAACCAGCCATTTTGTGCAGCTGCTTTAAGCATGCTGTATTCACCGCTTACTTGGTAGACAAAAGTCGGCATCTTAAATTCATCTTTTACACGTCGAACGATATCTAAATAGGGTATACCAGGCTTTACCATTACCATATCTGCACCCTCGCGAATATCTAAACTGACCTCATGTAAAGCCTCATCAGTGTTGGCAGGGTCCATTTGATAGGTATATTTATTCCCGCTACCTAAATTTGTCGCAGAACCAACTGCATCTCGAAAGGGTCCATAAAAGCTTGATGCATACTTTGCTGAATAGGCCAATATACGCGTGTTGCGAAAGTTATTACTCTCTAAAGCTGTGCGTATGCCACCAATGCGGCCATCCATCATATCTGATGGCGCCACGATGTCTGCCCCTGCTTGCGCATGAGAGATAGATTGTTTAATCAACACCTCTACGGTTTCATCGTTCATGACATAACCCTGTTCATCTAACAATCCATCTTGACCATGTGAAGTAAATGGATCCAGGGCAACGTCACTGATCACGCCTAAATCTGGAAGTGCGTTTTTAACCTCGCTAATGGCACGTTGCGCAAGTCCGTTGGGATTGAAAGCTTCTTCAGCATGTGTGGATTTTTTTTCTACAGGGGTGACTGGAAAAATTGCAATGGACGGAATACCAAGTTGTTGTATTTGTTTAGCTACTTTCACTAATTCATCGATACTAAGCCGCTCGACTCCCGGCATTGAAGTTACGGTTTCACGTTGTGCGGTGCCTTCCATCACAAACACCGGATAGATTAAGTCGCTAATATGAATACGATGTTCTTTTTGTAACTCCCGTGAAAATTCATCGGCACGCATACGGCGCATTCGTGTGTTGGGATACTGTGCACTCATAGTGCTATCTTAATACGATTATTTTGTAACAGGTACTAGGTAACTAGCGATATTATCAAAGCTGACGCATGAATAATGAGTGGATGACTAAGTTGACCAAGATTATGAGTTTAACGGTCAGAAAGCCATGCTATTTACGTCAGCCAATCACGAACTGGTAGAAATTCCGTGTACAATTTCTCTTCTTCGCTGCCTGGTTCAGGTTGCCAGTTGTATTGCCAACGCACCTGGGGTGGTAATGACATCAATATAGACTCGGTGCGGCCACCTGATTGTAGGCCGAATAAAGTACCGCGATCATATACCAAATTGAACTCGACATAACGCCCACGGCGGTACAATTGAAAACCGCGTTCACGTTCACTATAAGGTAAATCTTTGCGACGTTCGACAATGGGCAAGTAGGCCTCTAGAAAATGATCACCGACGCTTTTGATTAACTGAAAATCTTTTTCAAAGTCACCAGTGCAATAATCATCAAAAAATAAGCCACCGATACCGCGCGCTTCATTACGATGTTTTAAAAAGAAATACTCATCACACCACTGTTTAAATTTTGCATACAGGTTTTCATCAACAACATCACAGGCCTGTTTAGCAATTTGGTGCCAAAACACTGCATCTTCTTCAAAGCCGTAATAAGGAGTTAGATCAAATCCACCCCCAAACCACCATGCTGCAGGTTCGTTTTCTTTTTCAGCGATGAAAAAGCGTACATTACAATGTGTGGTGGGCACATAAGGATTGGTTGGATGAAAGACTAACGATACCCCCATTGCTTGAAAGTTACGTCCCGCGAGTTCCGGACGTTGACTAGTTGCGGAAGGCGGAAGTTGCTCACCATAGACATGCGAAAGACCGATTCCTGCTTGCTCAAATATCCCTCCATTTTGAAGAATACGCGTTCTCCCGCCACCACCTTCAGGGCGTTGCCACATATCCGTTTGAAACTTTGCAATCTTATCGACAGTTTCTAATTGTTCGCAGATATGATCTTGCAAGCTATGCAAGTATTTTAGAATTTCATCAATATTTCGTGTCATATCTCTTTACCGGTTGCTACGTAGCGTTTTTCCACTGACTAGATCACGCACTACACTAGGTGATCCAGTTCCTAGAGTGCCTATCATTACATAGTCTAAGTGTGGACCAAACCAATCTTTCAATTGTTGCTGATTTATAGCAGTTGAATAAGTAGAAAAATTGGCGCTAGTGGATACAATTGCCTCACAATGATCACATAATTTTTTTGCGATTGGATGTTGAGCTATACGTATTGCAACTTTATCGTGTCTTCCCTTAATCCAAGCAGGCACGGATTTATTTGCAGGCACTAACCAGGTAGTTGGTGCTTCATTGAGAGCAGCTTCGATGAGTGAGCATTGTTCTCGTGACAATGTTTGGGTAAAAGTCTTTAATCTGTCTAGATTGGCTACCAATAGGATTAGGCCGTTTTCGGGGCTACGCCTTTTTAGCCACAAAATACTTGCAACCGCTTTCTTATTAAAAGGGTCGCAGCCGAGACCTAAAATGGTTTCTGTTGAGTACGCGATTACACCGCCTCTTTTTATGATCGTGGCGGCTTGGGAAATATTATTAGCGAGCAAAACTATAGATTTATTTTAAAAAAACTTATTTTGTCGAGTCACTGATTTTTCTTAGTAGTTTTTTTCTTGGCTGCAGTTTTCTTTTTGCTGGCTTTTTTCTTCGTAGTGGATTTTTTCTTTGTCGTGGTTTTTTTCTTGGGTGATTTCTTTTTTGCGGCTTTTTTGCCGCGACGCCATGATTTTTTCTTGGGCGCTTCGGCAATCATTTTTTCACACTCTTCTAGTGTAAGTGCTGCAGGTTCTTGATCTTTGGGAATTTTTACATTTTTGTTGCCGTCTGTAACATAGGGCCCGTAACGGCCATTTAAGACTTGTATGTTTTGTTCTTCGAATACTTTAATTATTTTGTTTGCATCGGCAATTTTCTTTTCAGCAATAACTTCAAGTGCACGTTCTAAGCCTATCGTATAAGGGTCGTCATCCTTTATCGAGACATATTTACTGCCGTATTTAACATAGGGGCCAAAGCGGCCAATACTGGCTTGTACCGGTTCACCTTCGGCGGTTTCTCCAAGTTTACGCGGCAGTTTAAATAGCTCCATGGCCTCATCGAAGGTAATTTCCGCCATTTTTTGTCCCGGGCGTAGACCAGCAAACTTTGGTTTTTCTTCATCGTCACGAGTGCCAATTTGTACAAATGGACCATATCGACCCATACGTACACTGACCGGTTTGCCAGTTTTAGGATCAATGCCGAGTTCTCGCGCTTGTACGGCTTCTTCACGTGAGACGCTTTTTTCTTTATCTATAACAAGGGTGTTAAATGGTTTCCAATAGGCATGTAAGACTGGTACTAATTCTTTTTCACCACGTGAGATTTCATCCAGCTCATCTTCAAGCTTAGCAGTGAAATCATAATCGACATATTGTGTAAAATGTTTAGTAAGAAAGTCGTTTACCAGCCGGCCCATCTCGGTTGGTGTAAAACGTCGATTTTCGAGTTCGGCATATTCGCGATTTTGCAAAGTCGAAATAATGCTTGCATAAGTTGAAGGTCGGCCAATTCCATATTCTTCGAGCATCTTGACTAGACTGGCTTCCGTAAATCTTGGTGGTGGTTCAGTAAAATGTTGTTCGGCACGAATTTCATGGAGTGCAACCTCCTCACCAATTTCTAAATTTGGCAACATGCGCTCATCAGATTCTTCTTTTTTATCATCTAATCCTTCTTGATAGACTTGTATAAAGCCTGGGTTTTTAATCGATGAACCCGTGGCGCGGAAAACATTACCTGGCCCACAGTCGAATTCTATCGCTACTAGATTTAGAGTCGCATGAATCATTTGACTGGCGACGGCACGTTTCCAAATTAAGCTATAAAGCTTGTATTGATCGGCTGAAAGAAATTTTTTAATTTCATCAGGAGCGCGTAAGAAAGAAGTAGGGCGAATAGCCTCATGTGCTTCCTGGGCATTTTTAGATTTTGTCTTAAAGACACGTACTTCTTCAGGTAAATTATCTTTCCCAAAGCGTTGCACGATATAGTCTCGTAATTCACTCAGCGCCTCTTGCGCCAACGCAACTGAATCTGTACGCATATAAGTGACCAGACCTACAGCCCCATCACCTAAGTCTATACCTTCATATAACTGCTGTGCCACACGCATGGTTTTTTGTGCAGAGAATCTTAATTTGCGCACAGCTTCTTGTTGTAGAGTAGAGGTAATAAAAGGAGCGGCAGGATTTCGTTTGCGTTCTTTTTTATCTACAGTTTTAACTGTGAGCTTGCCATTGGCGTTTTTCTCAAGCAATTGTTTGGCATCGACGGCATCTTTTTCGTTATTAATATCAAACTGCTCAAGTTTTTTGTCTCGATAAATACTGAGTTTTGATATGAATGCCTGTTTGTCTTTTTCACAGTCCGCTTCAATTGTCCAATATTCTTGTGGTACAAATTTCTCTATTTCTTCTTCACGCTCGCAAAGTAACCGTAACGCAGGACTTTGTACCCTACCTGCAGATAGTCCACGTTTGATTTTTTTCCATAACAATGGCGATAGATTAAAACCCACCAAGTAATCCATGGCGCGTCGTGCTTGTTGTGCACTGATTAAATCGTCTGACAATGTGCGGGGATTTTCTATGGCGTCACTGACTGCACGTTTAGTAATTTCATGAAACACTACGCGGAAGACATCCTTTTCATCTAGTAAACCGCGTTCTTTTAGAATTTCGTAAAGATGCCAAGAAATGGCTTCACCCTCACGATCAGGGTCGGTGGCGAGATATAGGGCCTGCGCTTTTTTTAAGGCTTTAGATATGGCAGCTACGTGTTTTTCGTTTTTTTCAATAATTTCATATTTCATTTCGAAGTCATTATCAGGGTCTACTGCGCCTTCTTTTGGAATTAGATCACGCACATGTCCATAAGATGCCAATACACCAAAATCTTTGCCAAGGTATTTTTCTATGGTTTTGGCTTTGGCAGGAGATTCAACAATGACTAAATTTTTACTCATTTGGTTAAAATTGTTTAAAACTATTAATTAATTTCAATCTAAATTCATCCTTGTACTTCGAAAGAATGATATTCGCGGCGAACTAATACGCGTTTATTACGCTTTTGTAAATGCTTAATGGTAATTTTTTTATGATAGCAAGTGACATAAGCTGCAAGCTGAAGCCTAGTCTAAGAGGTAGTACAATGCTGCTCGGCGTTTATATTTAAGTTCATTGAGTGCGTATATAGACCCCATTGCCATTATGCGTGACATGGCCATTCAGCTCTAAAATCAAAAGGATAGAAGAGACCACCTCGACACTAAGCCCACTTTGATTGATCAAGTTGTCGATACTTATTGGCTCATAACCCATGCAGTCAAGTAATTTTTTATGTTCTGGATCCAAATCATGATCACTAGATACACAAGGTTTCGTTAATGAATTTTCAATTTGGTTCAGATCTATATATTGTTTCAGCTCTTCTAAAATGTCATCAACCGTCTCGACAAGTTTTGCGCCGCTACGGATAAGCTGATGACAGCCTTTGCTGTGCGGACTGTGTATGGATCCAGGAATTGCAAATATTTCTCGACCTTGTTCACCGGCAAGGCGAGCTGTAATTAAGGAACCACTTTGCGTGGACGCTTCCACCACCAAAACTCCTAAGCTTAAGCCACTAATAATTCGGTTGCGACGTGGGAAATGCCCAGGTTTAGGCATGCTGCCAATTTGAAATTCGGAAATGATAAGACCGCGCTGCGCAATTTGTTCGGCTAATTTTTTATGCTCAGCAGGATACACACGGTCAAGCCCACAAGCTGCTACTGCTATGGTTGTCCCAATCTGTGTTTGTAATGCTCCCTGATGCGCAGCACCATCGATACCACTTGCTAATCCACTGGTGATAATTATTCCAGATTGGGCCAGTTTTTGTGCGAATTCTGCTGCGATTTGTTTGCCACTATTACTTGCATTGCGACTGCCGACTATTGCAAGTTGCGGTTCAGATAACAACGCTAAGACATCAGCTTGACTTCCAATCACATATAACGCAATAGGCGGATCGGCAATTTGTTTTAGTAAGCTTGGATAGGCAGTGTCTTCGATCGTTACTAAATAATGGTTATCCTGTTGCAACCATTTAAGGTCCTCAACAATTTCTGCTTCATTGGGCTCAAGGATCCCTTCAATAACTGAATTTACGATACCAATAGCAGTTAACTCGCTACATTTAGCATTTAAAATCGCCTCTGCTGTACCAAAGTGCTGTAATAATTTACTAAATGTGATCGGGCCTAGCTGATCGATATGAATGAGTGTTAACCACTCCTTATGTGAAGGCATGCGCTATGCTTATTATTTTTTTCCCATTGTAGCGACTATGGGATGAAAGCGGAAAACGGCAAAGGTTATTGTTTTAGACCTAGGGTCTTAAGATAAAGTTTACTTAGGGGTTTACCACGGAATCTCCGACTTGAATTGGTCGAGAAGTATCCATAATCAAGGCATAACTGACTTTTTCATAAGTACGAAATACCATGGCAACTCCTGCAGTCTCTTCGGGTAGTTGTACGTCCACTAGCGAACCGGGCTTTTCAAATGGATCTTGAATGACGCGGCCGGCTTGATTCACGGCCAATACATGACCTTTTTCAATGCCATTGCGATTGCCTAGGTTCAGGGTGATTACTTGAAAGGTGCCAACTTGAGTAATGGCATCAAACAGTGAAATCACATAGCCATAAACCTCGTTGCTGGGGGCATGCGGTACAAATTCGGTGTCAATATCACTGAAGTCGATTGGCAATAAGCGATCACCACGCAATGCTTCACGTTTAGTTTCTGCCAGGTCAAAGGTGGCCGGATCATCTAAGCGTATGATTTCCCCGTCACCCACCATAATCGCTTCATAGCCAAGTAATTCCTCGGTTTTTGGATCATAGAGTGCATCTCCGGCGCGAAACACCGTATATTTATCTTGTGTGTTGGCATCGAGCCCACGTACATAAACACGATCTCCACTACCAAAAGCTAAGCGTTCTTCTTGAGAGCCGACAATATAGGGCGCAGCTTCCAACACCTCTTCGCTTACCACTTGAGGCCGAATAATAAACTGTTGGATGGCTTGAATCGGGATACCATAGGCACTGGCGTCGATGTCCTCACTGCGAATTTGCGGTGATAGTCGTTCCGCTCCGGCAATGCGTGGGCCACCGCCAACGGTGAGATAAGGCTTGCCACCGACGTAAAATAATGTAATGACATCTCCAGGGTAAATTAGATGAGGATTTTTAATTTGTGGGTTTACATACCAAATCTCAGGCCAATACCAGGGTTCCACTAAAAAACGATTGGATAGGTCCCATAAGGTATCGCCAGGGACCACGGTATACTGTTCTGGCGCGGAAGCGCGAAATTCCACATTGTGTTGCTGAGGAGAAACTGGCAGATCTTCAAGTCTAGGTTCCATCGAATCGGGAAGTCCCTGGGTTTCGGTGGAACTTACTTCAACTGCAGGCTCACCAATCTCTACTCCACTATTGTCTTCATCGGATTCAGAGGAGGTCGTGGTGCATGCCGCGAGACTCGCAACAAAAACCATAATAATCAATTGCTTAAGTAAGGTAAGATGAATTTTATAATTCCCCAGCATAGGTCGCTTTATCCCTTGTCATAGATGATTTTTTGTTAAACTAGAGCGCATAGAAATCCCTGGTTACAAGCGGGTATTCTATAGTCGCGAGGTTAAAAGACAATACTTAAGTGAACTTATAATTTATTCTGTAACTCAATGGCAATACTAGAAATTTTACACTTTCCGGACCCGCGATTGCGAAAAAAGGCACAGCCAGTCGATAAGGTGGATGATCATGTCCGACAGACGGTGAATGATATGTTTGAGACCATGTATGCAGCTCCTGGCATTGGGCTAGCCGCGACCCAGGTGAATATTCAACAACAAATTATCGTTATGGATGTCTCGGAAGAAAAAGATACACCATTGTGTTTGATTAACCCTGAGATTATCACTAAGGAGGGGGATGAAGAAATGCAGGAGGGATGCCTTTCGGTACCAGGAATATTTGAAAATGTTCAACGGGCTGAGAAAATTACTGTTCGAGCTTTAGATCAAAACGGAGATTCGGTTACTCATGAAGTAGACGGTTTACTAGCAGTTTGCATTCAACATGAAATGGATCATCTGCAAGGGAAATTATTTGTAGACTATCTATCTCCTCTCAAGCGTGAGCGTATCAAGAAAAAACTGCTTAAACAGCAAAAGTACGAACACCCTTCTCCTCAGCAAGCCAATGTGATCTAACAATACGCATTGTTGCGAGAGCATTTGGCGGTTACTGCCATGACAACAGGTCTCAATATAATATTTGCAGGTACACCGGAGTTTGCATCCATCTCTTTACGAGCTCTGTTGGCGAGTGAGCACCAAATCATCGCGGTATACACACAACCTGATCGCCCAGCCGGTCGTGGGCAAAATCTGCGTATGAGTGCAGTAAAAGAAGTTGCGCTACAAGCAAATATACCGATCTACCAACCCACTACATTTAATGACGATGAATGCTCACGTATCCATGAACTTCAAGCCGATGTCATATTGGTGAGTGCCTACGGCTTGTTGTTACCTGCCTCGGTGTTAAACGCAACCAAACTGGGTTGTATTAATATCCATGCATCACTGCTTCCAAAATGGCGTGGTGCCGCACCGATTCAACGCGCAATTATTGCGGGCGATCGAGAAACCGGTATCACCATTATGCAAATGGTTGAAGAGCTGGATGCCGGGCCCGTGTTGTATCAAAAAAAATGCGCAATCGAACCTATGGATACCGGCGTAACACTGCATGACCGCTTAGCAAAGATCTCTGCAAATGAGATCGCAAATGTATTACAACAGCTAAAAAATAAGCTGCTTACACCTGTTCAACAAAATGAGAGTCTGGTGACCTATGCAAAAAAACTGAGCAAACAAGAGGCCAATATTGACTGGCTGGAAAGTGCAGTGGAAATAGAGCGAAAGGTACGCGCTTTCAATTCATGGCCTGTGGCCTATTCGTACTTGAATGAATCACGAATAAGAATCTGGAAAGCTGTGGTAAGGAACAATGCTGAAAGTCAGCATAAGCCAGGTACTGTGCTCGAATCGAGTAATGCAGGAATTGCAGTCGCAACAGGTAAAGGCATACTGCTTATTACTGCGTTGCAGTTATCTGGAGGAAAAGTTATTAACGCAAAAGATTTTAACAATGCACATAACATTACACATCAATGTTTTTATCGTAATGATGAGGTCGTAGTGTCGTGAATATAACCATGTGTAACACTACTGTGCGCTACATAGTCATTCAATCTGGTCTTTTTTTATCGACTATTCCTTTGCTAATTTTGTTATCAAGCCAAGTAGATGCAAAAAGTAATGATTTTCAAATAAATTATTTAAATATTACAGAGATTGAAGAAGAACTACGTTTGGATGCAGAGATTGAGTATCAATTAAATGATGAAGTTATAGAGGCATTGGCAAATGGAATTTCGATATTGTTTCGAGTTGAAGTTCAAGTAAAGGCTTTACATAAATGGGGTTGGGACAAAACTATATCTGAAATTGCACATACCTATGTACTTAATTATCATGCTTTGAGTAAACAATATATTTGGGAAAATCTAGATACGGGAGCAAATGACACGTTTCCCGATTTAGAATCGGCCCTGGCCCATCAGGGTAATATTTCTGCAATGTATATTGCAGAGATCGCAAAATTAAACAAACAGCAGAAACATTTTGTGCGTTTACGCTCACGAATGTTGACCGATAAATTACCATTACCATTGCGTATAAAAAGCTATTTTTCTCCTAAGTGGAGATTATCAAGCGGGTGGAATGTATGGCCATTGTAGAAAAACAAGTAGTCATTCGCATTTGGCCGATTGTGGTTTTGTTTATCTTGCTTATGGGCTCTTTGTATCTCATGGCAGATGCCACGCGAAGCGAGACCAGTTTTGCTGAACTGCACTACTGGCTGCTGCCGTTTAATATTTTATTGCTAGCCGTTTTTTTAATTCTAATTGTTTTCAATATTGCTCGGTTGGTTACACAGGTTATTAAACGCCAACCTGGTTCGAAGCTTACGCTACGTTTGCTGCTCATGTTTGTGTTGTTAGCGATTGTGCCGGTGGGGATTGTGTATACCTTTTCGATTTGGTTGTTACAAGAAGGTGTAGATAGTTGGTTTGATGCAGATGTGGAACAGGCATTGCAAGATTCGGTAGATCTAAGTCGTTCTTCGCTTGATTTACATATGCGTAAATTACGCCGACAAACAGAGCCCATGATTAATGAATTAGCAGATGCCACCTCATTAGATGCACCGTTGTTAATTAACGATTTGTTGAGTCGTAGTGGAGCAGCAGAAATAGTATTGTTTGATCGAAGCAGTCGTATTATTGCTTCTGGCGGCGAAGTCGGTGCTGCAGTATTACCACGTTTACCTGGTGAAACGGTAATGCGCTTGGTAAGTCAGGGTGAAACCTATGTGGGCTTAGATCCAATTAAAGATTCTGGATTGCACATTCGATTAGTTTTTCCAATGCGCTCCAATCGGCCCGGAACAGAAGAGCGCATGGTACAAGTTCTATATCCAATCTCAGATCGAATTAGTGATCTAGCCCTGAATGTGCAAGAAGGCTTTGGTAAATATAATCAGTTAGTTTATCTACGCACACCCTTGAAGCAAAATTTTAATGTAATTTTGACATTGGTGTTGTTACTCGGTGTGTTGTTTGCGGTGTGGGCCGCATTTTATTCTGCACGTAGATTGGTGGCGCCTATCAAAGATCTGGCACAAGGCACAAGGGCGGTTGCTGCTGGGCAGTACCACAAGAAATTACCGGTTGAGCGACAAGATGATTTGGGCATGTTAGTCGCTTCGTTTAATCAAATGACAGAACGCTTATCACTAGCTCGTGATAAAGCAAAACTAAGTCAACGGCTTATTGATAGCCAGCGATTATATCTGCAGACGATTTTAGAAAATTTATCGTCAGGTGTGATTAGTTTAGATCAAAACCTCGTTATAAAAACCGCAAATGCTACGGCCTCACAAATATTAGGAGAAGATATCAGTCAATTTGTTGGACTCGATATCGCACAATTAACCATGCAACATGAAAATTTGAAAAGTTTTTGTGATCAAGTAATACCAATGATTCAAAGTAGTGAAAAGCAATGGCAAACAGAAATCAAATTATTTGATAGAGATCGTACTAAAACACTTATGTGTCGTGGTGTGACATTACCTGACGATTCTGAACAAAAAGGTGGTTATGCATTAGTTTTTGATGATGTTACGGAGCTTATTCGTGCACAGCGAGATTCTGCTTGGGGTGAAGTTGCACGGCGTTTGGCACATGAAATAAAAAATCCATTAACACCAATTCAATTATCGGCCGAACGCTTACGGGGCAAAATACTTCCTGATTTAAATGCACAAGAAGCTGATATTTTAGACCGAGCCACTAGTACCATTGTGCAGCAAGTCGAGTCAATGAAGGCGATGGTGAATGATTTTGCCGATTATGCGCGTGCACCACAGATTGAGATTACACCTTTGGATCTGAACAAGCTCATTGCAGAAGTGATAGAGCTGTACCAAAACAACATCTATAATGTTGCTGTAATCGCATCTTTGGACGAGACTCCACCCCTTATTAAAGGCGACAATGTACGCTTGCGACAGTTGTTACATAACCTCATTAAAAATGCCTTAGAAGCTATGCATGAAAAAAGCAATGCCAAAGTACAATTGACAACGCGTTGTTTTGAAATTAGTGGCGTACCATTTGTTAGCCTTGTAGTAACCGATGATGGTCCAGGATTTCCAATTGATATGCTAGAGCGAATTTTTGAACCCTATGTTACAACTAAATCAAAAGGCAATGGTTTAGGGCTTGCAATAGTGAAAAAGATAGTGGAGGAACATGGTGGTACGATTATGGCTGAAAATGCTCCCGAACGTGGCGCAAGGATAAAAATTCGTTTACCTATTACCAACATTCAAATTACTAAGACACCGATACAGGTTCAAGGGGATGCTGCATGAGTCAACAAAATATTCTCGTGGTGGATGATGAGCCTGATATTCGCAATCTCGTTCAAGAGATCCTGATTGATGAAGGCTATCAAGTTAGAGTTGCAGAAAATACTGCAACTGCTAGACAGCATGCCAACACACTAGCTCCAGATTTAGTATTGCTGGATATTTGGATGCCAAATGAAGACGGCATTAGTTTGTTAAAAGAATGGCAAGGTAGTGGCAGTATTACTTGCCCAGTAGTCATGATGTCTGGACATGGTACTGTGGAAACAGCAGTCGAAGCGACACGTTTAGGTGCTTATGACTTTATTGAAAAGCCACTCACTACAGCAAAATTATTGGTAAGTGTAAAACGCGCATTAGATGCTGCAAATGCAAAGGATGATTCTAGCGCTGGTATTAATCAAATAATTGAAGAGCCGATTGGCTCCAGCATGCAAATAAAAGCGGTACGTGATCAAGCAAAAAAATTGGCACAGCACGATAATATTGTATTGATAACTGGTGAACAAGGAGTGGGAAAAAAGACCTTCGCTAATTACGTGCATGCCCTTGGATCGAATAAAGATAAAAAGTTTATCGTTGTAAGTGAAGACAACTTTAATGAAAAAGATGCAAGCAAAGAATTATTTGGTGCAGAAGAAGGTGATGTAATTACACCTGGAATTCTCGAATTATGTAAAGGAGGAACAATATATATTGATGACGTTGCTAATATCAGTGATCAAGGTCAAAAATTATTATCGCGTATTATTAAACGAATGCAATTTAGTCGTATTGGAGGCAACACACAACAAAAGCTTGAAGCACGTATAATTGTAGCTACACAACGCAATTTACAGGAAGAAGTTAAGGCAAATCGTTTTGATGACGAATTATTTTTTCGGCTCAACGTTGTACCAATTCGCATACCAGCACTTCGTGAGCATGTACAGGATGTGCCTGACTTACTACGTTACTACATTGATTTTTATTGCTCACAAGAAAATTACCCCTATCGTAGTTTTTCTATTGCAGCGCAAAATCGTTTGTTGCACTACAACTGGCCTGGGAATATTCGAGAATTAAGAAACTTAGTGCAGAGATTACTCATATTAAGTACTTCTGATGAAATTTCGGCAGAGGAAATAGAGTTGGCACTAGATGAAAAAACTTCGGTGCAGCCATCTGAAACCTCATGGTATGAAAAGCTTTATGAGCTGCCGTTGCGTGAAGCACGAGAATCATTTGAACGAAGTTATTTGTTGCGTCGACTGAAACAGGTAAATGGTAACGTCAGTAAATTGTCAGAAAAAGTGGGTATGGAACGTACACACTTGTATCGCAAACTCCGCGCCTTGGGCATTAATACCAAGGAATCTTAGCCCGCACACTACTTCAAACCACCCGTTAATACTTACTGTTGCTTGATAAAATGTACGTTTTAGTAAAGATCGACAATTTCATGATGGGTGGAATATTGATCAACAAGGGTGTAATTGTTGTGGCGATCGAATAACACTTGCAATGGCCAAGTAATATCCCCTATGCTGCGCCGCCAGCAATTCACTAAGTAGATAATCGGCTGAGTGAGGAATATTCATGAAAATCATAATCTTAGGTGCTGGCCAAGTGGGTGGTTCACTGGCACTCAGCCTCGCCCATGAAGCCAATGATATTACCCTTGTGGATACTGACCCGGGAGTATTGAAAGATATTCAAGACCGAGCAGATTTGCGTACAGTGATAGGTGAAGCCTCACATCCTTCGGTGTTGCAGGGCGCAGGTGCCAAAGATGCCGATATGATTATTGCGCTTACCAATAGTGACGAGACCAATATGGTGGCTTGTCAAGTCGCCTACACCTTGTTTCATACCCCTACCAAGATTGCGCGGATACGAGCAGTTGAGTACCTCGCCTACAGTGACTTATTTGTTCAAGAGGCCTTGCCTGTAGATGTATTGATCAGTCCCGAACATTTAATTTCACAATATATACAACGCTTGATTGAACATCCTGGTTCCCTACAAGTGCTAGATTTTGCTAACGGCAAAATTAAACTACTCGCAATTCGTGCAGATCGAGATGGTCCACTAATTGGTAAGCATTTACAAGGAGTGAGTGAGCTGATGCCTGAAACCGTAGCAAAAGTTGTAGCGATCTATCGCAATAATGACTCCATTGCGCTTGACGGTGAGACTGTTATTCAATTCGAAGATGAAGTGTTTTTCCTGGCATCTTCTGAAAATGCGGCGGCATTGACTACACAATTACGTGGAACAGACAAACCATACAAACGTATATTACTTGCGGGTGGAGGTAATATAGGATTTCATTTAGCTAAGTCATTGGAAAACAAATACCAAGTTAAAATTATTGAACGTAATCCAGAGCGTACTAAATTTTTATCTGAGTCGTTAGATAAGACCATTGTATTACAAGGTGATGCTGCTGATCAGGATATGTTGCTAGAAGAGAACATCGAAAACATGGATGTATTTTGCGCACTTACCAATGATGATGAAGCAAATATTTTATCTGCGATGTTGGCCAAACGACTGGGCGCAAATAAAGTAATGTCGCTTATCAATCGACCGAGTTACGTAGATTTAGTAGAAAGTGGCAGCATTGATATTGCAATTTCTCCACAGCAAGTCACGTTAGGTACACTTCTAACTCATGTACGTAAAGGTGATATTGTTGCGGTACATTCTTTACGTAGAGGCGCTGCAGAAGCAATTGAAGCAGTTGCACATGGAGATAAAAAGACATCAAAAGTTGTGGGGCGTAGCATCGAACAAATTAATCTACCTAATGGTGCGACCATCGGTGCAATTGCTCGTGGTGATGAGGTCATTATGGCTGAAGCCGATCTTACCATTGAGCCTGAAGATCACGTAATTATGTTCTTGGCCGACAAGTCCGGTGTTAGAGAAACAGAACGCTTATTTCAAGTGAGCGCCACATTCATTTAAGGGCACCTCTAAAAATGCACTTTTTTTATGATCGCTACGTCAGCATGGTGCTCAAATCTTCGTGTATTACTTACACACTCCGGTTTTGCGTACATTGCTTTCTTGTTCTCAAAAAAAAATTACTATTTTTAGAAATACCCTTGCAGCCTAATAATTTGTATTTTGTTAAACACGTTTTAACTGTCTTCTAAAAAAACAAAAATATAACTTATGCAGCGACAGGTTATACAACGCGTTTTAGGTATATTACTCGCTTGGTTTAGTGTCACGATGTTGCCACCGATATTAGTTGGCATATTATATAAAGACGAGGCAATCACACCTTTTATACTAGCTTTTATAGTTACCCTAATTACGGGATTAATTACTTGGTATCCAGTGCGTCAGTATCGTGATGATTTGCGTTTGCGTGATGGTTTTTTAATCGTAGTGTTATTTTGGACCGTGCTCAGTGCCTTTGGCGCCTTGCCTTTATTATTTAGTCAATCTTTAACGATAGGCATAACCGATGCAGTATTTGAGTCCGTTTCGGGGCTAACCACAACTGGTGCCACAGTCATCACCAACCTCGATGAGTTACCTAAATCCTTATTGTTTTACCGACAAATATTACAATGGTTAGGCGGCATGGGAATTATTGTATTAGCTGTTGCAATATTGCCTATGTTAGGTGTTGGAGGTATGCAGTTATATCGTGCTGAAACACCAGGCCCAGTGAAAGACAGCAAACTCACTCCACGTATTAAAGAAACGGCTAAAGCACTTTGGTATATCTACTTATCTTTGACGATTGCCTGTGCACTGGGTTATTGGATAGCCGGTATGGATGTCTTTGATGCAATCTCGCATAGTTTTTCAACCGTGGCGATTGGTGGATTTTCCACACACAATGAAAGTATCGGATATTTTCGCAGTGCGCCAATCGAAACGGTGTCTATCATCTTTATGTTATTGTCCGGACTTAATTTTGGTTTGCATTTTATTACCTGGAAATCGCAGAGTCTGCGCCACTATTTCCAAGATGCAGAATTTAAAACCTACTTCTTTGTAATATTCTCAATTACATTCATAACCGCGGTTTTTTTGCGTGTTAATGAAGTGTATCTAAGCTGGGACGATGCCTTTGCTAAAGCAATTTTTCATGCGGTCTCCATTGGCACTACAACTGGTTTTACTACCTCGCATTATTACTTTTGGCCAAGTTTTTTGCCTTTACTATTGCTGTTAGCGAGTTTTATTGGCGGTTGTACCGGTTCTACCGGAGGTGGTATGAAGGTGATCCGCGTATTGCTATTGGTGAAACAAGGCCTACGGGAAATGTTACGTCTGATCCATCCAAATGCAAAGATCGCGGTGAAAATTGGTTCTAAGGCAGTAGATAGTCGAGTTGTCGAAGCGGTATGGGGGTTTTTCTCGGCATATATAGGTGTATTTGTGGTCATGCTATTGCTATTGATGGCCTCTGGCCTTGATCAAGTTACCGCATTTTCTGCAGTAACTGCGACACTGAATAATCTCGGCCCAGGTTTAGGCGAAGTGGGCGCTAATTACACAAGTATTAACAGTTTTAGCAAATGGGTATTGTGTTTAGGCATGTTGTTAGGCCGATTAGAAATTTTTACTTTGTTAGTGATTCTTACTCCCGCCTTCTGGCGTCAGTAGCTTGGGAGCCCCGATTTATTCCAATACTTCGTTAAAATATCTGTCAAAATGCGGGACGCGCAAACTGCAAGTACATTCCGCTTTTTCCACATATTTTGCCTCGTCTTGAAATAAATCAGTGCCCCTTTAAATTTGTATCTATATGGATAAGAAGGCTAAACAGAAATGGAATCGAATTTATAGTGATCGTAACGAAACTTCGATAACACCCGCGTATGTATTGTCAGAATTTCAATACCTTTTGCCGAACTCGGGAACTGCACTGGATGTTGCCTGTGGTCTAGGTGGCAATGCTATTTTTTTAGCACAACAAGGCTTACAAACTCATGCATGGGATATTTCTGAACAAGCCATTAAAAAACTTTCACAATTTTGTAAACAGAATGACATTGATCTTATCGCTTCAGTACGTGATGTGCAGGAATGTCCACCTGCTGTAAACTCTTTCGACGTGATCTGTGTAAGTTATTTTCTTGAACGCGGAATTACTGAGAATATAATTACTGCACTGAAACCTAGTGGTTTATTGTTTTATCAAACATTTCTTGCTGAACGTGTAACTGAACATGGACCACGTAATCCAGAATATCGTTTAGATCAGAATGAACTATTAAAAATGTTTACACCATTACATATTTTAGTTTATCAAGAGCTGGGGCGTGTTGGAGATATTAGGCAAGGCCAGCGTGATTGTGCATTGCTAGTTGCACAAAAACGCTGATTAAATCTGATAAGTTTCAAAACACCAATCCTCTACTCAAAAAATTGAATGGCACTACTTGAACTTTATCCTGCGCTCGATCCATATCACGAGTTTCAGCTTAAAGTAAGCGATCTACATACTTTATGGATAGAAGAGTCCGGCAACTCAAACGGAACACCCATTGTGTTTTTGCATGGTGGGCCTGGTGCTGCGTGTGAAAAGTTTCAGCGACGATTTTTCGATCCGCAACAGTATCGAATTATCTTGTTCGATCAACGTGGTTGCGGTCGTTCTACGCCGCATGCAGAGCTACGCGAGAATACCACACAAAATTTGGTCGCCGATATTGAGCACATTAGAAACCATTTAAATATCGATCGATGGCTAGTGTTTGGCGGTTCTTGGGGTTCGACTTTGGCACTTGCTTATGCGCAGGCACATGCAAACCATGTGTTAGGTTTGATATTAAGAGGGATATTTCTGTGTCGCAAACGCGATATTCAGTGGTTTTATCAAGAAGGCGCAAGTTATATTTACCCTGATCTGTGGCAGGACTATATTCAAGTCATACCTGAACAAGAGCGTGATGATTTAGTTACCGCATTTTATAAACGTTTGACCTCAGCTGATAAAAACATTCAACTTGAGGCAGCACGTGCTTGGTCGATTTGGGAAGGACGTACTTCAAACTTAGTTACAAAATCTTCCGTACTCGATCATTTTGCAAGTGACAATATTGCTTTAAGTCTTGCACGTATTGAATGTCACTACTTTATAAACGATTCGTTTTTAGAAAAAGATCAATTACTGCTGAATGCAAATAAACTTAAGGATATTCCTGGAGTAATTGTACATGGACGCTATGACGTAGTGTGTCCTATTGAACAGGCCTATGCTCTACATCAAGTATGGCCAAAAGCTGAATTTATAATTGCACCCCACTCAGGACATTCTGCTACCGAACCTGAGATTGTCGATGCACTAGTAAGAGCAACACAACAATTTATTTCAGCAAAAATATGATCGTACTTTTACAGCGTGTACTTACAGCCAGCGTCGTGGTCGATAACAAGACGATCGCATCTATTGAACAAGGAGTTTTGCAATTTGTTGCAGTTCAAAAGCATGATGACGAAGATACCATTACACGCATGTGTGAACGTGTTTTAGGGTATCGAATATTTGCCGACGATCAAGATAAGATGAATAAAAATGTCATGGATATAAAAGGGGATATTTTAGCGGTGCCACAGTTCACGCTTGCGGCAGATACCAACAAAGGGATGCGGCCAAATTTTTCTCACGCAGCTCCACCAGATATTGGCCGCACATTATTCGACTATTTTTTGAGCACACTAAAGTCGAAGTATGCTAGAGTTAAAGCCGGTAAATTTGGAGCCAATATGCAGGTACAATTGACCAATGATGGTCCGGTTACCTTTTGGCTACAAAATTAACGAGTGAACGAAATAATAAATCAGAACTTCCTAAATTGATTTTTCAAGCCTCATAATATTTTTTTGTATATTACTGTGACATCACGAACTGCCAGTGTTGAGCGCAATACCAAAGAAACACAAATAGCCATTCAATTGAATTTGGACGGCAACGGTCAAGCTACACTAAAAACGGGATTGCCTTTTTTTGATCACATGCTGGATCAAATAGCTCGTCATGGAATGCTGGATATCAATATCGATGCTCAAGGCGATCTTGAAATCGATGCTCACCATACCGTTGAAGATATAGGCATAACATTAGGGCAAGCATTTACGCAGGCGCTTGGTGATAAAAAGGGGATACGGCGCTATGGGTATGCCTATGTTCCATTAGATGAGGCGCTTTCACGGGTGGTGATTGATTTTTCGGGTCGTCCCGGGCTTGAATTTCGTGTGCAATTTCCACGCGCACGTGTTGGTGAATTTGATGTGGATCTTACCCATGAATTCTTTCAAGGGTTTGTAAACCATGCCAATGTTACTTTGCATATCGACAATTTATGTGGAACAAATTCTCATCATATCGCTGAAACCATATTCAAATCGTTCGGTCGAGCGGTTCGTATGGCTGTTGAATCAGATGAACGTATGCAAGGAGTGGTTCCATCCACTAAAGGAAGCCTCTAGGATGTTGCCTAAGCATACAAATGATTGTCTAGATCAAGTAAAAATTTGTAGCATGGTTATGGAAATTGACAAGTTTTTTGTCCAAGTACAACGCACTAGGAATTTATGGTGAGTAAAATTGCAGTAGTTGATTACGGTATGGGCAATCTATATTCCGTCGCCAAAGCAGTTGAACACGTGACTACTGATGCCGATCGTGTAATCGTTACTTCAAGTCCAGCAGAAATTATCAGCAGTGATAAAGTGGTATTTCCAGGTCAAGGTGCTGCACAGGATTGTATGTCTGCCATGCATAAGTATGATCTACAGTCGGCAATTATTACTGCTGCAGAACAAAAACCATTTTTAGGAATATGTATGGGCATGCAAGTTCTAATGCGGACTAGTGAAGAAAATGGTGGAACAGATTGCTTGGCATTTTATGAAGGTAATGTAAGTTACTTTGGTAACCATTTTTCAATTGGCTCAGCCGAAGGTTGTTATAAAGTCCCACATATGGGTTGGAACTGTATTGAACAGCAACAGGCGCACCCATTATGGAAAGATATTTTAAATGTAAGTTATTTCTATTTTGTGCATAGTTATTTTGTACAATGCAATGATGAAAAACTCATTGTGGGGACTACTGATTATGGAATAAGCTTTACGTCTGTTATTGCGAAGGACAATGTGTTTGCAATGCAGTGTCACCCGGAGAAAAGTGCAAAACCAGGTTTACAGTTACTTCATAATTTTGTGCAATGGGATGGTAGCTATACCGTGAGTTAAGTTTTTAAATGTACATACCATGTTAATTATTCCAGCAATAGACTTAAAAAATGGAAAATGTGTTCGTCTACGCCAAGGCGATATGGAGGATGTAACAGTATTTTCTGAAGAACCAGTTGCGGTTGCAGAACAATGGGTGAAAGGGGGTGCAAGGCGATTGCACATTGTGGATTTGGATGGCGCTTCTTCAGGGGGTCCCCAAAATGCTGAAATAATCCACACCATTTGTTCGAATCATCCAGACCTCCCCATTCAAGTAGGCGGTGGGATACGCGATGAAGACACGGTGCAAGCCTATCTTGATGTTGGGGTTCAATATGTAATTATTGGTACAAAAGCCGTCAGTGCCCCTCATTTTGTAAACGACCTGTGTTTGGAGTTTCCAGGCCATATTATTGTTGGACTGGATGCCAAAGAGGGAAAAGTTGCAATCGATGGTTGGTCCAAACTTTCACATCATGATGCTATTGATATGGCACAACACTTTGAATCAGATGGAGTGGCTGCTATTGTGTTCACAGACATTAGTCGCGATGGCATGATGCGAGGATTGAATGTTGAAGCTACTGCAGAATTAGCCAATGCCATTCATATTCCGGTTATTGCATCAGGCGGGGTTACCTCAGAGAAAGATATCAAAAAATTATGTGAGTGTGATGAGGAAGGTATTATTGGGGTCATTGTAGGGCGTGCACTTTATGAAGGAACGATAGAGCTTCAGCATGCACAAAAACTTGCCGATTCCTATCAGCCATAATAATTCATAAATACTGTTTAGCAGTTTTCCTGTTTTTCCCACAATTAAATTAAAAGAAGTTCTGATTTATTAATGTAATGACTGATATTAGGCAAAAGATCTCGAGCAAGCGCAGTGTATGTAAAAGTATACATGAGCATTGTGAGAGATCTTTTAACAACATATCAGAATAAATCAGAGCTTCTTTACTAATTATGCCGCTTGCGAAACGCATCATCCCTTGCTTAGACGTCGATGCTGGTCGTGTAGTGAAGGGGGTTAAATTTGTAGATATCCGAGACGCCGGAGATCCAGTTGAAGTGGCTAGGCGTTATGATGCAGAAGGTGCAGATGAAATTACTTTTTTAGATATCACAGCCAGTTCTGACAATCGCGAAACGATTGTCCATGTCGTAGAAAAGGTTGCCGCGGAAGTTTTTATCCCATTAACTGTTGGTGGAGGAATTCGTAAAACCGAGGATATTCGCAAACTGTTAAATGCGGGTGCGGATAAGGTTGGTATCAATACTGCAGCAGTGTTCGATCCAGAATTTGTAAAACAAGCCAGTAAAAAAGTCGGTTCACAATGTATTGTTGTGGCCATCGATGCCAAGCAAGTCAGTCAAGAAGATCAAGCGCCAAAATGGGAAATTTTCACTCATGGGGGACGTAAGCCCACCGGTATCGATGCCGTGCAATGGGCTCAGAAAATGGAAAGCTATGGTGCCGGTGAAATTCTACTAACCAGCATGGATCGTGATGGCACTAAAATAGGCTTTGACTTGGAGCTTACTCGAATGGTTAGTGAAACCGTTGGTATTCCGGTTATAGCCTCTGGGGGAGTGGGGACATTGGCACATCTGGCCGAAGGCGTGACAATAGGTAAAGCCGAAGCCGTATTAGCTGCAAGCATATTCCATTTTGGTGAATATACGATTCAGGAAGCTAAACGGTATATGGCCGCCCAAGGCATCTTAGTAAGAAACTAGTATAAGAAATTGTTTACTTAAATTGTGTGAAGTGCGATATATCACTTATATTACGTTGTAACTACCTTTTTGAATACTACAGCTAAGAGCTCGCCAATATATAATGAATACAATTAATACATTACGAGAATTAACGGAGATACTTGAGCAACGGAAAAACTCGAGCCCTGAAGCGTCCTATGTGGCTAGTTTATATGCATCAGGTCTTGAGAAAATCCTTGCTAAGATAAACGAAGAAGCAAATGAAGCGATTGACGCTGCAAAAGAGGACGATGAGCAACACTTAATTCAAGAGATTGCCGATTTGTGGTTTCATTGTATGGTGCTACTTGCATATAAAGAGACAAGTTATGAAGCGGTATTGGCGGAACTTAGAAATAGGTTTGGAACTTCGGGGCTTGTAGAAAAAGCGCAACGCAACAAGGTAAATTGACATTATTAATTTTTAGATTTTTTATTGGAGCAAAGCTATGTCTATTGGACCGTTACAGCTACTTATTGTCTTACTAATTATTGTGTTGATTTTTGGTACTAAAAAATTACGCAATATGGGTAGTGACTTAGGTGGCGCGATTAAAAATTTCAAGAAATCCGTAAAAGACGAAAGTGAACCGGAAGATTCAGAAACTGAAGAAACTCCACCAAAAGAATAAATCAGAGTTTCGATATGCCTGATTTAGGGTTTTGGGAGCTCACTATCATCATGATAGTTGCATTATTAGTTGTTGGGCCAGAACGTCTTCCAGTATTGGCGGGGCAGGTAGGTCGGTGGGTAGGCAAGGCGAAAAGAGTACTGCGAAGTATCCGTTCGGACATCGAGTCTGAAATTAAAGCCGCTGAATTGCAAGAGATTTTAAAAAAACAACAAAATGAAATAGGGGAACTCAAAGAAGTTTTGACTGATACACAAAAAAAATTAGAAAAAGAATTCTATGACGAAGACAATCGTGATTTTATTAAAGCGGTAGAAGATCATGTTGAATCTACTAAACAACAAGAGCTTAGTTTAAACCCTGACGCAAAAAAGCATGAATCCGACTGAAGAAACTTCAGACGAAAATAATACCCAAGAAACTCTGCTCTCGCATTTATATGAAGTGCGCACCAGGCTACTCTGGATTGTAGGCAGCGTTTTTGTTGTTTTTTTAGGGCTATTCCCTTTTGCGAATAAACTATATGCTTATTTAGCTGGACCATTGATGGCACATCTACCGGAAGGTAGCTCGATGGTTGCCATTGATGTCGCCTCTCCTTTCTTGACACCGTTTAAACTTGTCTTTTTGATTAGCATTGTGTTGGCGATACCGATTATTCTTTACCATGTTTGGGCCTTTGTTGCCCCAGGCCTATACAAGAATGAGCAACGTTTAGTTTTTCCCATACTCGTTTCTAGCTCGATTTTATTTTATATAGGCATGGCGTTTGCATATTTTATCGTGTTCCCGTTGATGTTTGGTTTTTTTACCCGAGTCGCGCCGCAAGGAGTAGCGGTGATGACCGATATCGGTCGCTATCTAGATTTTGTATTAAAGATCTTTATCGCTTTTGGTGTCGCCTTTGAGGTGCCCATCGTAACCTTAGTGTTGGTGAAGCTGGGTATTACTACGCCAAATGATCTGGCTTCTAAGCGGCCATATGTAATTGTTGCAGCATTTATTGTTGGCATGTTATTGACTCCACCTGATGTAGTCTCGCAAATTTTATTAGCCATTCCTGTATGGATATTATTTGAGCTTGGCCTATTTCTTGCGCGCGTGACTATCAATAATGATGATGAAACGGATACGGAAGAAACAACTGAGCCTCGCTTTAGTCCACTTACCGATGAAGAACGTGAAGTAGAACTAAATGAATCCGAACTACTAAATGATTCTGAGGGTCCTACTGATTAATCATAGCTTTCTTGTATCACTTTAAATTAATAATCGATTCGTTGTATGGCGGCAAATAATAAAATAACACTACGTAACAGAGCGATGCTAATTATTCTGGACGGTGTTGGTGTCAATCCAAGTAAAGCTAATAACGCTGTGCTGCAAGCTACTACACCAAAGCTTGATGAATATTTTTCTAAATATCCGCATACGGTATTAGAAGCATCCGGTGAAGCAGTTGGTTTACCACCAGGGCAAATGGGAAATTCAGAAGTCGGTCATATGACCATTGGTTGTGGGACAATCATTAAGCAAGATTTGATTCGAATCAATGATGCCATTGCTGATGGTAGTTTTTTTGAAATGTCTCCACTGCATCGTGCGCTGGAAAATGCCAAAAAGAAAGAAGGCTATATCCATATCATTGGTTTGTTATCTGATGGTGGTGTACATTCCCACATTAATCACACACTTGCGCTTTTAAAGTTGTGCAGAGATGTCCAAGTGCGCCCTGTTGTACATGTGATAACAGATGGTCGTGATACTCCACCAAAGAGTGCAAAAAAATATGTACAACAATTAAGTGATGCACTAGCAGAAGTTAACGGTTCTATTGCCACAATAATAGGACGTTATTTCGCTATGGATCGTGATCGCAGGTGGGAGCGAACGATTAAAGCCTGGGAAGCCTTAGTGCTGTTGAAGGGTGAGAAGTGCACCGATGCAATGGATGCAATTAATCAAGCCTATACAAGAGGGGAAACCGATGAATTCATTACACCTTCGGTGCTAGGTGGTGCTATGCCCATGACGGCTGAATCGGAAGTGGTCTTTTTTAACTTTCGCAATGACAGACCCAGACAATTAAGCAAAGCATTGGCCAAACTCGATTTTACAGCTTTTGATCGTGGTCCGGATTACGAGCCTGTCAAACTCACCAAGATGACAAAATACAGCAAGGATTATCTTGGGCCGGTTGTGTTTGCACCTCGGAAACCCGAAACCAATTTAGCAGAAGTAATTAGCAAAGCGGGTTTAAATCAGTTCCGTTGTGCAGAAACTGAAAAGTATCCACATGTTACTTACTTTTTAAATGGTGGCCAGGAAGATGCCTATGAGGGTGAAGATCGCAAAATGGTACCTTCTCCAAAAGTTGCTACCTATGATTTGCAACCGGAAATGAGTGCAGAAGAAGTAGCTGATGAAGTCATTAAAGCGGTTAACAATAATGCCTATGCGTTAATTGTCACTAACTTTGCCAACGGAGACATGGTTGGACATACTGCAAAGAGGCAAGCCATTATTCAAGCGCTTGAGGCCTTGGACACTCATGTAGGTCGTGTGCTCGAAGCGGCCATAGAAAACAATATTTCAGTGGTACTCACCTCGGATCATGGTAATTGTGATGAAATGGTAGACCCATTAAGCCACGAACCACACACACAACACACCACTTATCCTGTACCCTGTTTAGTGATCGATAAAGATAACTACTGGAGCTTAGCCAATGGTCAAGGCTTAAGTTCTGTAGCACCAACGATTTTAGAATTGATGGAGATTGAAAAGCCCGGCGCAATGACAGGCGAATCATTATTGATACCTAGAAATGGATTTTGATGTAGAAAGTATTTAATTACTGAATAAGCAAAACTTAGTCAAACGGATTCCACCATTTCTTTTTTTTTGATTCTTCGGCTCTAGCTTCTTGCACTGGTTCTTCCGGAACCTCATCATCCAAAACACTTCCTCCTGGAACTGTTTCATCTTGAATTTCATTAGATAATGTTCGGAATGCATTAGCTACAGCAGTAATGGAAAAATCACCTTTAACAGGAATATCCGTTGAGTCTTTAGATTCCTTCCATTCAAATTGCCTTTTTAATCCTTCACGAAATTCTACTGGATAGTCGTCAAAACTACCTTTTAACTCAGGTTTTACATTGCCAATTAAGGTTACTGTACCCTGACCAAATATCGCAAACTTTTTCCCAGCGGAATGTACTTTTAGATTTTCACGCGCGATTGTGAAATTTACTATGGGGCAATCTTTATAACGATAATCGATATCTCGACCGTTGCCAGTAATCAAGCATACTCTACGTGTAAATTTTATATTATCTTGAGTTACGTTAAGGTTGTATATATTAGTGCCTTTCTTTAAAGTCTTTATAGCTTCCCTCTGTTCTTGGTTAAAACCATCTTTAACTTCTGGGGATCCGCCATCTCTATAGATAACGACTTGCTGTTGATAAGGCTTATAATCTGGCGCACTTGTTTCGGAAGTAGAGGTTGCACACAGTTGGGTAATTTGTTCCTGTGTGAAGCCTTTTTCCAAATAGAATTCAATGTCGTCTTTTGAACATTTTGCAAATACAGACGCAGAAACTGAATATGTTGCGAGTGTTAAAATTGTAATAATTAACTTTGTATGCATGACGAAAATTAGGTAGTAATAAGCCGAACTATACACGAAACGAGTCTAACTAAAGACATACATTTACTGTAAATAGTTCCGATTTTTATCTAACTTATTATTTAATCAAGAAAAAAAGACAAAAAAATAGGCGTCCGAAGACGCCTATTTTCCAACACTAAAGTCCTTTTTAGCTTAAAAAGTCCTTTTCAATTTAGAACCACTGAACGATACCAAAAGCAAACATTTCTAGATCACCACCAACCCCAACACCAGCAGGACTGATGCCAAAGTCATAGTGAGCATTGTTGCCGTTAGATACTTCAGAATAGGTTACACGCAGCTCTGTTCCTGCAGGCATGGTGTAGAACAAGCCGACGTTATAGGCATCGGCATCTGTACTGTTGTCTGTGCCAGCTGCATTTCCAAGACAAACACCACTCACTCCATTGAGATCACAATCTAGGTCGTCTGCATCCATGTATGAGAAGCGGAAGTCTAGAGGGCCAGGAAAGTTGTGCTTACCTGAGATCATCCAAGCATCACGCTCTACTTCTGTTGAGCCAGCAACACCGGTTCCACCTAAGAACCCATCACCACTAGCACAATCATCATGCTCGTATTCGAGATCTTCGTACATACCAGAAATCCAGGTAGAGTGGCCGTTACCCCAGTCATGGATGTAACGTCCTGCAAGACGCCATGAAGAATCGTCAGAATCTTCACAACCAAAGTCAACAGCTGCCCATTCATCATGCTCTTCATATGTAACTGCAAACCAAACACTAGAGCCACCGCCACCAACGCCGGTTTCATAAGCAATACCCAAAGACCAGATACGAGGATCTAATTCTGCGGTGCCAATTGCTGTGGTCACACGGACTTCATCATTACCATTGAAGTAGTTGAAGCCTGGGTCTTGTTGTGCGCTGGTTGTAGCAATGCGTGCTGTGAATCCACCCCAGTTAGGAGACATCCACTGTACAACACCATTTTGACGTCGGTTGAAAGCATTGTTTTCAGAACCAAATCCAGATCCGAAATTGGTGAGACCACCAAAGCCGCCACCGTTATCAAAGCCAAAACCACCATTAAAGAAACGGCCGGTTCCACCACCAACGTTACCCATGATTGAGGTGTGAGAATCCGCACCTGCATCATAGAAGGGGTCTACCCATTGCGCGACCATTTCGTTGTGTGGTAACAACCAGTTTGCAAACATGACTTCACCCCAAGGGCCGGCTAAACCGATTTTACTATTACGATTACAGAAATCGTTAAAGCCAAAGAAGCCAGAACCGACAAAACGGTTATGGAAAGTGAACTGTTCACAACGGAAAGTTGCTTTAACAGCCTGCCCAGCTACGGATACACCCGTATCAATATCTGCTGAGAAACCAAGATTGGCCGCGTTGTTACTGATACGAGTTAAATCTCTGTCTACGCCTGGACCATAGTGGTCTTCAACGTCGACAAATTCATATGACCAGTTTTGCCATCCGTAGATAGTCCAATTTGAATTTGCGTTACCGCCACCAACACCGCCTGCGAACGATGCCAGTGGCAAGGTCGCGAGTCCAAGTGCTAGCGCAGTTCCGATAAGTTTAGTTTTCATGAAGATACTCCTCTTCGTTAACTATAAATTTCAACAAGAAAAATACTCGAGTAATTTTCCTAACAAAGAATTCACATGCTGTAGTTGCGGCCTTAGTTATTGATTAAGGCGCTTCCCTCCCTCTGCATGTTGAATCTCGATCTGAGTGAAAAAATCAGCGTCCCTGCTAATCTTCCATTTCAAGATAAATACAACAGAAGTTGTATTTGTACGACAGGTTGCCTGTTGAACCTCGGTAAGTCAAGCCATTTATGTTGTATTTGCACAACAATTTGTACCTACAATTTATAGTGTATCTTATATATTACCGTTACAAGATATAGGCGGATTGGAATTGCAGGTGAATGGTTTTTATCGTCGCTCAAACTTATCGTATCATCTTATAGATTGTTGCTAATTTGCAACAAGCCTCTAAAACTAGATATAACTAGTTGATTTGTTTGAACTATTTTTTATTAAATGGGTAAGCTAGCGGTTAAACAATGAAAATGTAGATTGATCGAGTCGTAGAGTGACACTTCGTCACAGTTACTGAATGAAAAACGAAACTAAAACCAAGTTTATCGGCTGACTATATGATTCGATCTAAAATTTGCACGAGCTGTGAATGGGAAAGCATAAACTGGTGAGATTGATATGCAAACATTGATTTCAGCGGATGACGATCAATCTTTTAATTGCGTTATTTATACTTATTGTTGGGGCGGCAGTGTTAATCTCAAATTAAATTAAATAGCCAAATACACGATAAGTTAATATTAACTAATGCTGTGTGGTAATTTTATCTAACGGCAAATAATTCATTTTTATTTCTTTTTGATATTCGCGATCCAAAATTAACTCAATCGTTACTTCGGTATTTTTCTCAGTTGCTTTAATTTGTTTAAGTTCTGGTAGAGCCGTTGCCATATAGGCACAACTTGCGGCTGCAAGCGTATCATTTTCATTTAATAAGGCCGTAGTGAGATTTGTTGCCACAAACTCAATTCGTTGTTCTAGCGTTGGATGGGCAAGGAATTGTCCTCTTAAAGTAATGCCTTGATCTAATTTTGTATCCATTAACTGTAAGGACTTTTTTTGTGCAGGAGATAATCGTTTGTTTCGATTAAACTCAAGAACAGCTGAATTATTTAGTATCACTACGACTAGGTTAGATGTGTTGTTATGCACGACTGAGTAAAAAGAACAACATTGATTTATACACTGCAGCTATTTTTATATTTATGCTGCAAGTGAGTGCTTTATGGATTCGAACTCTGGGTAGTACGCAATGATTTTATCTCTTCTAACCTCTGCACAAGTTGCTTATCAGCAGGATCTATAGCGAGGGCCTTTTTATAAAATAGAGCAGCACGATGGGGATTATTTTTCTTTAAGTCCTGTTCGGCCCAGCTTACATAACTTTTCTTAATGATAGAAATACCTTGTAGTGCTATATCATTATTAGGATCGGTTTGAAGTACCTGCTTATAAGTTTCAAATGCATTGTCATTTGGTGGGGAGGTTAAGTTTTTATTTTGTAACTGCTGTTTTGCTTTTATCAATAACGTACCAACCAATAAATTATTGGCATCATTATCATCCATGCTCACGTCTGATTTGTTTGCATTAATGGTACTGGTCTCGGTTTCAGACAAAGTATTAGCTTGCACCAGTTGCGTATCTAGATTTCTAAGTACTTGTTGACTTACTTGGTCATCGGGGTCAACTTCAAGGGCCTTTTTAAAGAAATATATGGAACGATCAAGATCATCGTTGCGCATATAGTAATTTGCCCAGCTTACATATCTTTCGTGTATGTTTTTAATTCCCTGTTTTGCAGCCAAATAGTTAGGATACTTTGACAGTATAGATTGATAAGTCTCTAAGGCATTTTCACCTGGTGGAGTAGTTAAGTTCTTGGCTTCAAATTGTTGTGACGCAAGCGCTAACAATTCAACAACTTCTGGATCATCGTAGGGGCTGGTTATTTGTTGGCGGTCTTGTTGAACGGATGCATCAGTAGAATTTTGCGTGTTGTCAATTTTAGTAAGAGCTTTATCCTCATTTGAGGGCTCCATTACAGATTCTTCCGAAGCAGATTTTTCAGGAACAGTGATAACCGCAACTTCTTGATCGGTGACTGTTTCAATTTCCTTGCCAGGCAGCGGATCGATCGTGGTTGGTAGCTCCTCGACAATAGCAGGTGGTTCGACTTGATCGGCGACTGTTTCAATTTCCTTGCCAGGCAGCGGATCGATCGTGGTTGGTAGCTCCTCGGCAATAGCAGGTGGTTCGACTTGATCGGCGACTGTTTCAATTTCCTTGTCAGGCAGCGGGTCGATCGTAGTTGGTAGCTCCTCGGCAATAATACGTGGTTCAGCCGTTTCCTCTATAGTTTCGTTCTCGATAATCGTACTGCGAGGGCTCTCGACATTACCGTAATCTTGTTCAATGTTTTCGTCGTCAATACCTAAGTCCTTATCTAAAATAAAAGGGCGAAGTTGAAAATAGATTAATGTAATTAATCCAATAACTAGCAAAGGAGCTATAGATTGCATTATAAAAGATGACTTTTTATCGATAGCCATCGAATTGGATGTGGAGACCCACTGTGTTGGCATGACTTCTTTTTCTAACTCAGCAATCTCGCTGTGAGAGTAGTCTAATGTTTCGTTGTCTTTACTAGCAGCAATTTTTGGGATAACCGCTGCAATAGATTCTAGATTATCGCTTTTTTTAGTTTGGGTAATAGGTGTACTGCTTTTTTGTTTTTCTTTTCTAAAGGAAATATTAGCAATAAGTCGGTTGATTTCTTTTTGTGTGGGATATGAATTTTCTAGCTGAGCGCCACTGTCTTTGGCAGATTGTTTTGCAAAAGCTACCGCTTGGTTTACGATGTCCGTTGTAATTGAACTAGTCTTAGTTTTATATGCAAGTGCTGAGCACCATTCCAGTAGTACATCCAGATGTTGCAAATTGCCAGAGACATGCTTAGCAAGTAAACTTAAAGCACTTCGATCGAATTGCAGTTCGTCATTTCTAGGTTTAATTCGATAATCTTTTTTTGTTGAATAGATGCGTATATCAGTTTCGTTCAACTCATCCAATGAACAATGAATAAAGTCCTGTAAAGAGATATCTTCGATATTCTCAAGTTGGTTTTTTAATTTAGGCGAACCTCCCAATATTAAGCTTATCCCTGAATCGCTGTAGGCAAGTTGCTCATTAATAGTAAACAGATCTTGTAATATATTGGTGGGCAGACAATCTGCAGAATCTACAATTACTGTTAATTCTTCTCCCAATAAGGCTGACTCGTGAATGAAATCCTTAATCGAGTTGAAGTCATTTTCCTCTTCGCTGTTATCCTTTGAATAAGAACTAAGTAAATCTGGACCATTTAGAAAGATCATGCGCTCATTCACAGCTACCTTAGTACTAATCGTCCGTAACAAGGTTGTTTTGCCTTTTTTGGATTCGCCGGTTAGTAAGATAGTAATAGGACGATTTTGAATAGAAATAAGAATTTCGTTTTGAACACGCTTTACAACACTTGGTGGTGCAGATGTAAGATCCACTTCATTTCTTAAAGTCGGTATTTTAGTGTGTGTAGCTGTGTTCATTGTTTTTAAAGTAGTATAAAACAGTTACAAATTAATAAGTGTCTATAATATAAGAACAAGCGTGTTAACAAAGTGATATTTCGCCTTTTTTGATTGTTTTTTTACAAGTAAGTGCAAAAAAAGCTATTTCCCATAATTATTCTATGGGAAAATTTTTGAACTTAAGATTAAAAATTAATCTAGGTTATGAAGTAAAAGTTTTATACAAGCTAAAGCTTGGAGACGGTTATTTCTTTGGATGGATTTATATAAAAATCTCTAATACAAGTTTTTCGTGTTTGTAAGAAAATTGTATCGTTAGTCACAAATTGATATGGGCCGTAAATTTTATCAATTAAACTCAGCACAATTTTCTGTTCTTCATAATCGTTACCTTGATCAAGGTAGTGGCCAATTAATTCCACTTCTTTTAATCCAATGTCACGATTCATTGCAATTACGCGTGCGGCATTGGCTTTCCAAGAACAAAAGCGAGTGATTTCAGGATGTCCTTCAGCGAAAGCTTGTGAACTAGCTAGAAGTGCTGCAGATATAACGAGGGTCCTTAACATCGTGTACTCCCTGTATTGGCTCGGTATATACTGATTTACTGCATAAATTAGACCAATCCTTGAATAAACCAACGCCTGTATAGACACAAATATTATTTGGTATGAAACTAAGTACAAACGGTGGGTGTTGCACATTTCTAAGCAGCATTATTTGCTTAATTTTGGACAAATAAGAGTACTTATGGTCAATTTTTGCATGAAATATTACGTCTTCTACCATTAACAGATTCATCAATGGGATGGAGTTACCAGTAAATATTACGGTCACTTAGGTATTTGTTTTGGTTCTGCATCGGGCCATATGTGAATATAGTCATGCTAATCATGGCGATAAACGATACATCTGTTACTATCTGTGTATAGCAAACCAAAAGTTTTTTGTGTAACCATTAAGGAGAAAACGTGAGTAATAATTCTGATTATGGGTTTGCAACACGTGCCATTCATGCAGGTGCTGCACCAGATCCAAGTACGGGAGCCCGTGCTACACCTATCCACCAGTCTACTGCCTTTGTTTTTAACGATGCGGATCATGCTGCAGCGTTATTTGGTTTAGAGGAATTCGGATTTATTTATTCACGTCTTACCAACCCAACGGTGAGTGTTTTCCAGGATAGAATGGCAAATTTAGAAGGTGGTGTTGCAGCGGTTTGCACCGCCTCTGGTCATTCTGCGCAATTGCTTGCGCTATTTGCATTAATGAATAGTGGAGATGAGTTTGTCGCTTCTAATAAACTTTATGGTGGTTCAATTACTCAATTTGGGCATAGTTTCAAAAAGTTTGGCTGGAAAGTAAATTTTGTTGATCCAGTTGATCCCGAAAATTTTCGCAAAGCGATTAATGAAAAAACTAAAGCAGTATTTATTGAAAGCTTAGCAAACCCGGGTGGCATCGTCTGTGATGTTGAAGCAATTGCTGCGATAGCACATGAAGCAGGTATTCCGTGCATAGTAGATAACACCTTACCTTCACCTGCACTGTGTCGGCCAATAGAATATGGTGCTGATATTGTGGTGCATTCTACGACCAAGTTTATCTCTGGTCACGGTAATGCAATGGGGGGTGCGATCATAGATAGTGGTAACTTTGACTGGTCGCAAAATGATAAATTTCCAGGGTTGGTAGAAGAATGTGAGGCATATCATGGTCTAAGATTTCAACAGACCTTTGGTAATCTCGCTTATGCAGTTTTTTGCATTGCCGTGGGGTTAAGAGACTTGGGTCCAAGCATGTCGCCGATGAATGCTTATCTTTCACTTACCGGTGCAGAGACTTTACCTCTGCGCATGCAAAGGCACGCAGACAATGCCTTGGAAGTAGCAAAGTGGTTACAGAGTCATGAGAAAGTTTCATGGGTGTCCTATGCAGGTTTACCAGATAATGAATTTCATAGCTTGGCACAAAAGTATTGCCCAAGTGGGGCGGGTTCAGTGTTTACCTTTGGCGTAAAAGGTGGTTATGAAACTGGTTCAGGGGTAGTAAGTAACTGCAAACTGTTTTCACATCTAGCTAATATTGGTGATACGCGCTCACTTGTTATTCATCCGGCTTCCACCACACACAGACAACTCACTGAAGAACAACAAATTACCGCGGGTGCTGGGCCAGATGTAGTAAGATTATCAATAGGCTTAGAAGATGCCAAAGATATTATTGCCGATTTAGATCAAGCCTTAGCGGCAAGCAAATAAATCCTGTAGGCATAACCGCACAAGCTCGCACTTTTAGTGTGAACTTGTACTGGTAAGTATTTGCGTCTAATCGCTATTAGCTAAGATGCGGGAAACCTGTAGATCGGTTTTGATTGAGGAAACTAACGTTTTCTGCACCCAGTGCAAATTGATTCATTGCCAACTCGGTATTGGTAATCCCGGCCAGCTGACGGACCAAGCTATGTACGTGTTTAGGTTCAAGTTCGACCCCATTAGCATCTTCTTGCAACGTACTTGGGTTGATCTTTAATGCATCTTGGGTGCCAGTCGTGCAACCCACTACACGATTAGTCCAGCCAACATTCTTCTTCATTAAGACCGCACTGCCTACCGCCCAATGGTCTTTGCCATTGCCACCGTTATATTTAGGTGTGCGTGCAAAGTCGCTGGTTAATACCACTAATAGACGATTTGCGATACCGAGTTGTCCGGCACGTGTCCAAATGTAGTCGACGAGGTTAGTGAAATCCGTTAAGGCTACTGCCTGTCGGGCATCGTGATCTGAGTGCGTGTCAAAACCAAAAGATTGAACCGCAGCGGAACAACACACGCCTTCGCGCATCGCATGTAAAGCCACATCGGCATGGGTAATCATGTAATTGGTTTTACCAGTTAGATCCTTGTTATCAAAAGAGGCGGGGAGATTGTTCCCAAAATTTTCTAATACACTAGTGTTCGCTTGACTGTTTCTGAGTTCGGCAATTTTTTCCTTGGTTTTAGGTAGGTGGTTTTGCTGTAGCAGGTCTTGTGCACGTTGTAATTGTGCCTGTCTGACTAAATCAAGTGCAGTTTGTGAAAAGTAATTACCATTTCCTCTTTTGTTCGGCAAAGATACGTCTTTAATTCTGTTGGCACTGGCACGGGTATATTTAACAATGCCGCCTGCTGTTTCGGTGACAGGTCCTTGACCAAGGTACGCCAAAGGTAAGTCTTGTCCAACTACGGCACTATAAAGTCCTTCGCTAGTGGGGAAACCGGTTGCCAATTTACCCGTAACTTGATGTCTCCTGCCCGCAGGATGTGCATTGGTGTGGCCATGGACGCCATTAATGACCAGCATGTCTTGGTAATATTTATTAAAGAATGCGGCGTTATTAGCAAAAGGCGCATATCGTAGATTTCCAGCAACACGCGAATTATCGTTATTAGCCCAATTATTTACATCGGTGCGTTGTTTTGGATCACAAAAACTACTGGTATCCCAGGCCCCATTTGCATGTACATTCATCACCAATAGACCGCTATGCGGATAGGCCGCTCTGACGGTATTGATATTCAAACCAAAAGGCAATAGCGAACTTGCCCCGGCATAAGACATGAGTTTTAAGAAGTCACGACGTTCCATGATGTAAACTCCAGTTCATTTATTCGTAAAGGAATTCATACGTACCTATGAAATAGGTAAGCATGATCATCCAAGAGCGTTTCATAAAGTTGTTATCGGTAACAGAACTACAAGGTGCAGAAGTATTATCCGACTGTGCCGCATTGCGTACTTGTTGCAACAAGTTAAAAGTACGGTCTATCTCAGTATCATTAACTGATAGATTTTTACCTAGAAATCGCGCATGTAGATGCACCAAGTTTTGACGTATCGCAGCTTCTGCATTCGCAGGTGTGTCATTAGGTGAAACACTTGGGAAGAGTAAACGTTGACCTGCATTGCGATTAAAATCATCTCTTACCACTTCACAGGAAAGTTCCGCTCCCATGCGGTCAATCATTGCAGCCATCAAGCTACTGATTTGTGTGTTACGAGTATTTTCCCTAGTTTCAATTCTGGCATCAAAATTGCCATACATGAGGTAGTAATTGTTATCACCTATCAACCTGGTCCAGGTTTTGCCAAGCAGCGCCGTTAATTTACGGTCCAATTGCTCAGGAGTAAGTACGCGACTCGTACCTAAGTCAGCAAGCTCGGCACGGCCTGCATTGGCTAGATCCACTGAGCCCGAACGGAACCATGGGCTGAGAACTAGCTCAGCAAGTAAATGCTTAAGGTTGTGATTATTATTTCTAAATATTTGCCCGGCCTGATTAAATACCACGGTCTGCGCGTCGTATGCAGCCTGTTGTACGGGATCTGGCTCAACCGGTGCGGCAAGTGGTTTACGACCAAACAAACCTTGGTACCAGAATTTAGCCGTACCGGAATCAAAGCGGGTATCGGCGGTCATGCGTTCGCCTAACCAGCGCAAAGAGGTGTTATTTCTAGAAGTCGGTAAACCAGTGCCGGAAAATGGATAACCTGGAGCAACCATATCTCGATACCAGATGTCTCCACTTTGATAATACTTAACTCCATTTTCATCGCGAGCATTGCTGGCGTAGTAGTAACTAATGTTGGTAAAGGTCCCGCCAATGTTTCTTCGACGATAACTACCGCCACTGTTATACCAATTTTGAAATGCTCCGGCGATGGGGTCTACGGTGTTGTGGCACACTGTACAATTAGGGTTATTTAATGTCGGATTGAGCTCATTTTTTACTGAATCCACATCGATTGCACGTGTTGCCAAGGCCTCTAGATCTACCCCTAAGAAAAGGTCAGAAGTTACGCGCGCGCGCATGCGATTGCGGTTGGTATCTGTAGATGGCCATTTGATTAAGAAACTGGGCTGGGTCAACAATCCTGCATGCGGATAGGCACCACTCATACGACCATTCATGTTTATACCTGTGCGTGCTCGAACAAATGTCTTTGCATCTGCACCATTTGGCATAGGATCTAAAAGAGTTGCTTGATACAAGTACGCACTTTCTGGATTGACCATAGTGTAATCTGCAGTAATGACTTCAGAATAAGGCCTGTCGTTACGTACGATATGCTTTACCAACTCCAGTGGTTCATATCTAAGGGCGTCTCTTAGAACATTGCGTCGTTGAGTATCCGCTTCAATTTCTGCCAAGCGTGGGTAGTCGTCGTCCCGCAAGTTACCGATAAAGTATGCCCCAGTGACTAACAACTTATCATTCACGGTCTCACTTACGAACTTTTCAAATTCAGGCCCATTCATCATATTGATTAAAGCCTGTCTCATTTGCGCGCGATCACCTGCAGTATTTAATTCTGCTGAGGTAGGTAGACGTCCTGCAAGCATTATGGCGGCTTTACGCATCACGTCTTGGTCAGACATCGCATTTACGCCAGTGTAAAATGCCGAGTTATCTACTGGCTCAGTTTGATCACCGTTTTCTTTAATAATGTCGCGGAACATATAAGCTGCAATATCCTTGCCGCATTGAACATCACATACACCTGGCACAGGCATTTGCGCAGTAAGATAAGTAGCTAACGTAGCCTCATCTGCACAACGGTTTGCTTCACAGGGTTTAACGTTAATATCGCGTGGCGCAATTACTGCAACACCGTCTGCTCCATGACAACCCGCACATGAAATTGCGTAATTCGAACCAGGAATGGCATTGTTATATAAGAACATGCCACGGTCTGGGTTCGGTGTGGTATCGATATTTACATTTACGGAAACCGATTTACTTATATCGATGCCGTTAATGGCCTGACAATTTAACGTAAAGCTAGTAGATGCCTGTAGGTTATTAATGCTTACGCCATTAGCGTTAGATACCGCCTTGGTACCCGTCCATGCTGGGTTCGCGGGGTTCGCACTGGCAGTACAAGTACTTATATCTTTAGATTGCCAAGATAAGGTCGTCGCCATGCCCTGATCAATCGAAGTCGGTGATGCTGTAAAAGTTAAATCCGGCATAGCAGGGACAACTGTGACGGCAACGGTTGAGCTGGAAGAACCGCCTTTACCGGTACAAGCCAGCGTGAAGCTCGTGTCTTGAATCAAGTTGGTAATGCTGACACCGTTTTGGTTATTCACTGCACGGTTACCAGACCATCCACCACTAGCTTGACAACTATCTGCATCCGTAGAAGTCCAGGTTAAAACTGTATTACCGTTATATGGAATATTGGCCATTGGGTTTGCACTTAGGCTTACAGTAGGTGCATTAGGTTTTGCCGCTACAGTGACGGCAACAGACTTTACTTGTGAATTAATATTGCCGATAAAGCAGGTCAACATAAATGTGTTGGTGCCTGAATCAACCAGGTTGCTTAATGTTTTCGAACCCGAAGCCGTAACATCACCTTGCCACTGTCCTGCAGCCATTGCACCTGAGGCCACACATTTTTCAGCATTAGAAGTCCAAGAAAGTGCAGTCGAACCACCGTATTCCACTGAAGTTGGAGTAGCCGTGAATTGACTAATAACAGGCTGCACGTCGTCATCCATGTTAATTACTGTAACATCCGATGCATTTAGCCCTTGGTATTCGTTGTCAGCACTCATTGCTGGATCGGTCACAATCATATAGCTAATCGGACCATCGACCAGGTCATCGTTTTGTCCGGTTATGGTGACAGATTGCGGAGTGTTCCAATTATCGACCGTGAAATTAACCGAGTTAGGATTAACCGTTCCCTCGCTTGTATCACTACTGCGTAAACCAATGGTGACATTTGCAGTAGGTTTTGCACCTAAAACAACCGTGAAACTTGCAGTTTGCCCAGCCTCGCTCGTGTTTAGGCCAGAGCTTGGGTTTACATTAATTGTTCTAGGAGTTGCTGGCACAACACTCACTTCTATAGATTTACTTACATCAACACCATTAATGCCTTTACAAGCCAAGGTAAAGGTGGTTGTAGCTTGTAGATTAGAAATTTTTTCACCACCAGCATTTGAAACGGCTTTGGCACCCGTCCAAGCAGAATTTGCTGGGTTTGCGCTGGCAGAGCAAGAACTAATATCTTTAGATTGCCACGACAAGGTCGTTGCCATGCCCTGTTCCACTGAAGTCGGCGCAGCAGTAAAGGTCAATTCTGGTTTTGCGGATACCACGGTAACGGTAACCGTAGAAGAAGAACTACCACCTTTACCGCTACAAGTCAGCGTGAAGCTTGTATCTTTAATAAGTTGAGTGATGCGTACACCGTTTTGGTTATTTACTGCACGGTTACCCAACCATCCACCGCTGGCTTCACAGCTATCCGCATTCGTAGAAGTCCAGGTTAAAACGGTAGCGCCGTTATATTCAATATTAGCCATTGGATCGGCTTTTAGGCTCACGGTAGGTGCGTTGGGTTTCGCTGCTACCGTAACCGCTACTGATTTTACTTCCGAATTAATATTGCCGATTGAACAGCTCAGCATAAAGTTGTTTACGCCTGCACTGATGAGATTGTTAAGTACTTTTGAACCCGAAGCCGCGATGACGCCCTGCCATTGGCCATCCGCTGTAGATCCAGAGGCTAGACATTTTTCTGCATTTGACATCCATGAAAGTGTCGCACTAGCACCATATTCAACAGCAGTTGGATTGGCGCTGAATTGATTGATAATCGGTTGCACGTCGTTATCGGTATTCACTACTGCAACATCTGATGCCTCTAAATTTTGATAACTTGCATCCTGGCTGACTGCCGCATCGGTGATGATCATATAGTTGATTGGACCATCTATGACCGCGTCATCTTGACCAATTACCGTGACGGTTTGTGGGGTGTCCCAATTGTCGATGGTGAAATTAACCGCATTCGGACTGACCGTTCCCTCGGTCGTGTCACTACTGCGTAAACCAATGCTGACGTCTGCAGTCGGTTTTGAAGCTAAAACCACCGTGAAACTTGCAGTTTGACCAGCTTCACTAGTACTTAATCCTGAAGTTGGGTTTACATTGATAGCACCAGGTGTAGCTACATCATTGTCGGTATTCGTTGCACTTACATCGCTAGCATCCAACCCATTGTAATTAATATCCATGCTTATGGCTGCGGCGGTAACAATGGTATAAGCAACATTGCCATCGATCGCGCCATCGTCTATTCCAGTAACCGTAACGGTTTGCGCTTGACTCCAATTGGTACTATCAAAACTTAAAGAAGTAGGTGACACCATGCCTTCACTGCTGTCACTACTGCTTAAGGTTATAGAAACTTCTTCACTTGGTTGTGTCACCAGCACCACACTAAATGCAGCCATGTCTCCGTTTTCTGACGTGACCAGTCCAGTAGAAGGAGTTACTTGAATTTCCGGTGTACTAGGAATGGGATTAACAACTTCATCATCGTCATTGCTGTCACCATCAAATAACGAGTCCCCACCGCATGCAGTTAAAAAAACTGTAGATAGTAATAAAAGACCAAACCAACGTACCAAACAACTCATAGGTCACAACTCCATTTGCACGTGAATGCTTGCTCAACTCCTTTAGAGCCTATTCACATTATTTATTCCATGAAAAATATTTTGCTAAGTACAAGCCAAATAGTTTTTTCTCACACAATATTGCTGTGATTAAACATGAGTTAAACCACAGCTTTTGAATCCAACATAACGAACTTTGAATTAATCAAATAATTTGTGAGCCTGCTACAAGATAAAAGGTCTTATTGAATGGACAAAAGGTATAAATATTTTCAAATTTTTGTAATGTGAAGGCTCGCACAAAATGAAATATATTCAATGTAATTAGTGAGTTATAAGAAACTGTGTAAATCGACACAGTTGTATTTTTAAGTTTGAAAAATGTATGCGTAAAGAAATGATTGGACGATTTTTACTGGAAAAGAACAAAGTGCTAAGAGCACTATTTAGCAACGATAATCAGTAGGCAATTCCTGATGAAAGGAACACTGAAACATGGTCGAACTAGTATAGTTTGATTTGCGAGCCTAAACATTGAAATTAAATTCATATCACAACGAGCCTTTTAAATCCTAGGCACATAAGTAGATACATCTATTTGTTTAGTCAGAAATTTAAACCCATTCAGTGCGTTATTAGGCCAATTTTTTTTAATAATACAGAATAATTTGTTCATACCAAGCAAGTGTGTGCGGCAACTCACACTAAAGAAATATAGATAAAACGAAGAGTGAGAAATTCGATCAAACAGGTTGGTAATTATTTATTAAATTTAAGAGGTAAAGGTATGAAATCACGTCTACTTAGCAAACTGATACTAATAATGTTGGTGGTTTTACCATTTGGCGTTTCTGCAATTTCAGTAGGTGACACCGTTCCATCATTTAAAGCAAGGACAATCGATGGAAGTAAAACCGTGGCACTTGAAGATTATAGGGGCAAAGTTGTGCTAGTAGATTTTTGGGCTTCTTGGTGCCCTCCCTGCCTCAAGTCGTTACCTAAATATAATCAGTTACGCAGAGAAATTGGTACAGCTGATTTTGAAATCGTGGCAATTAACGTTGATGAAAACACCGACGAGGCTAGGAAATTCTTACAAAAACATCCAGTAAGTTATCCTGTTGCTAAAGATCCGAAAGGTATTTTACCTGGTGTGTTTGGAGTTAAGGCCATGCCTACTTCGTATTTAATCGACAAAAACGGTGTTGTGAAATACGTACATGCTGCGTTTAAAGATGGCGATATCGAAAAAATTAAGCACGAAATTGAAAAGTTAATCGCTAACTAAATCTGATCGCACAGTGAAAAACATAAGTACTTTAATACTACTACTAAGTGTTTTTCTACTTAGTGCCTGCACATCGGTAAGCCCTTGGGAGCGTGGCATTCTTGCTAAGCCAGAAATGGCGTGGGAACCAGATGTATTACAGGGAAAGTTACAAGAACATGTCTACTTCAGCAAAGAAGGCTCTAATGGGGGATATGGCGCCGGAGGCGGTGGTTGCGGTTGTAATTAAACATACTTAGATCAAATTTAAAAAGAAGTTAGAGAACTTAAAAATGGGAAAAAAACAAGGCGGCCCTAGCCCCACTTTGGCCGCATTAACTTCTGCCGCTATGGCGCTTCCGGGGATTAGTTCATCTGTGAAAGCAGGCGTCGTTGCCAATCAACCTAAGCTGTCGTTGCAATATACGCGTTATGATGAAGACAGTATTCCAAGTGGAGATGCCGATGTCGTGGTGGGGGATCGTGATCGTTACGACATCGATGTTGCGCTAATAGAGTTTTTATATCCCATCAATGCACAGTGGCAGATCACCGGTGGGTTCGCCTATGATGATATGAGTGGTTCTTCACCTTGGTATGTAAGACCGACGGATACTGCAAATGCAACAGGAGATCCATTGGTTGTGATGAGTGGTGCGACTATCGATGATACGCGTTACGATTTCAGCCTCAAAGCGGACTACTTTGGCGAAAAATTTACCGTCTCACCAAGTGTCGGGTATTCAACCGAAAAAGATTATGAAGCCATTAGTGGTGGTGTCGAGGTGGAATATGAATTTCCCAACAAGGCCACTTCCATACGTGGAGGAGTATCGGTTTCGTTTGATGAAATCGATCCTACCCAACTTACTGGGCAAACCAGAATCAGTAGCGACGATAAAGAAAATTACGCAATTTTTGGTGGCCTGACACAGGTCATCAACAAATACACCGTCATACAGACGACATTGGGAGTATCAGTTTTTGATGGGTTTTTATCTGACCCGTATAAGCAGGTATGGGTAGCCGGTAGTGTATTACCGGATAGTCGACCGGGTGATCGGACGCAATATACCTGGGCAACTCGCTTACGCCGCTATTCAGAATTATTGGGTGCAGCACTGCATGTAGATTATCGTTTTTATTACGATGATTGGGATGTGCGATCGCATACCTTGGATCTAGGTATACATAAAGTTACCGACAGTGGTTGGGCCTTCGATTCTTCCATTCGTTACTACTCTCAGACACAGGCCGATTTCTATGAACCATTTTATCGACAAACGCGTGCCGATGGAGAATATTCCAGTGATTATCGATTATCGCCATACGGCTCAATTGCATTTCGATTAGGCTTGTCTGAGACCATCGATAATTGGACTGTAAAAATTGCTGCCGAACGTTACGTCAGTGACAAATCTTACTCAGTGCAAAAAGTCGATGTTGAAAATCCTGCCTTATTGGACTACACCTTATTTTCATTTGGTGTTGACTATAGCTTTTAACATCCTGTTCTGGATAAAAATTTAGTACACTAAGTTTTTCGTTTAAACGGGTTTTCTTGTTTGCAACTGTTTAGCTTTCCTTTTAAAGCAATGGGTTCGCCCTGTGAGCTAAAACTCTATGCCGGTCATAAAGACACAGCAGACCAAATTGCGGCACAGACTATTGCCGAGATTGATCGCTTAGAAAAAAAATATTCTCGTTATCGCGATGATAGTGTCACCAGCGCCATTAACCAAAGTGCAGGTGATAAGGATGGTGTCGTCGTTGATAAAGAGACTGCACGCTTACTCGATTATGCACAAGTAGGGTATGAACAAAGTGATGGCTTATTTGATATCACGTCGGGAATTTTGCGCAGGGTATGGAATTTTCGATCTAATGAACTTCCTATGCAAGCAGATATTGAATCGATTTTACCTCTAATCGGTTGGAATAAAATTAGCTGGGATTCGCCTCGAATTTGTTTACCACAACAAGGTATGGAATTAGATTTTGGCGGTTATGTAAAAGAATATGCTGCTGATGTTGCGGCTAATACCTGCCAACATGCTGGAATTACTAATGGCCTGGTCAATTTGGGTGGTGATATTTGTGTTATCGGCCCACATCCAAATGGCAACGCTTGGAAAGTAGGTGTGCGACATCCGCGCAAGCCGAATGAACCTATGTCTTTTGTATTTTTAACTAGTGGCGGCCTGGCTAGCAGTGGTGATTATGAACGCTATATGGTCGTCAACGGTGTCCGTTATGCCCATATTCTAAATCCAAAAACCGGCTGGCCGGTTAAGAGTCTTGCCAGTACCAGTGTTTATGCACCGCAATGTGTGGTTGCCGGCACTTCATCAACGATCGCCATGTTGAAGGGTGATATTGATGGTGTACAGTGGTTGGAAGAGCTAGGCTTACCTTACATCTGTATGAATCAGGACGAGGAAATCTTTGGTACACTCAAACGAGTCGAAAATTTAAATGCCATTTCCAGTTTCACATGAACAAGCCAAGTCGAAACGTCTAGCCCATTACTAAGAAAATGCCTGTAAATTTGTGATTTGAATCACAATTTCGTGATAAATCGTTAAATAAATCATACAAATACAGTCAGTTATTGAAACAAATCTACCACTGGCGATAAAAAAAGGGTACTATTTCGTTGCCACATTGTTCCAACTCCAGTGGCAAACTATGAAAGCCTTGTGGAAGGATCCATGGGGCTTTCTTTATTACGTTTTCATAAATGTAAAAACTCCTCTATTTGATCCGCATTTTCTTCAGCATCTTTTTCACCTAGCTGAATCAGACGATCTAAATAGTCTGGTTGAAACATAAGTAGTGACAGTGAATCTGGACTTTTTGTATCCCGTGTACCAAAGCCGCGTGTAAAGTAACGAAACGGTTGCGGTAGACGAATTTCATATTGACTGGCAAGTTTTCCTAAATCTTCACTGGGACGAAGTATCAATAGTTCTATTTTGTTTAATTCTTCACGTGCTTGTTCATCTAGTTCTTCATATAGCTCATTAATGCGATTCATGTTCGCGGCATCATGATCAAGCAAATCTAAAAATACCGAATCTAATAAAATGCCAATAACCTGTGCAAGAGGTGCATACTCGCTAATTACAGATTCGTCCGGTGTAACTTGTCCACCACGAAAGCGTGTTGAAATGGCTAAGATACGTTTCGCGCCTAAATGCATGGCAGGTGAAAGTGGTGCAATCGATCGTATACCTCCATCGCCGTGCCAACCGTCGTCAAGTTTTACCGCCGGAAAAACTAGTGGCAATGCAGCCGATGCCATTACGTGATCGACAGTTATCACTGCTGTTTCACTATGTCTTCTAGGTCTTTGCCAATGTTCATAGCCTTGACCTTGTACCCAAGTAATGGATTTACCCGTACCATAGTTTGTACTGGTGATACCTAACACACGTAAACGTCCGCGGTCGATATTTTCTTGAATACCAAGAATAGGTTCAGTTGCTGCAGATAGTAATTTTCTTACTAAAAATTGACGTAGTGGATCGCTATCTAAAAGGCTTCGCTTACGAGGACCAATATCACTACCACCTAAAATAAACCCAAATCCCCAACGAAAAAAGTTTGCTAAGAAATAACCACTGTCGGTACGAAAGACTTTGTCGGTAGTTAATTCTAGCCATAGCTCAGTAAGGTGTTCGACGGCTTCACAAAATGTACCTTGATATGCGGCAAGATGCGCGGCATTAACTGCTCCCGCAGAAACACCGGTAATAATGGGCGGTTGAAAACTGTCATATTTTTTACATATATAGCGTAATACTCCGACCTGATATGCTGCACGTGCACCACCACCAGTCATGGCTAGTCCCAGATCATTGTTATTTGCATCTAGCATCTTGTTTTAGTGGATTAGTAGGCCTATAAAGAAATCAACTGTAATGCGCATGGATATTCAAATGTATATAGTATGAATCGTTAAACAGTCGACTCAAGAAAGTAAAAATTTATCGTTAGCCTATTTATAAGAGGAGCTTATTTTAAAACGCTTAGTCAGGTTTTCACAAACTATGAATTTAGAATATATGAATGATATTGATCCCCAAGAAACACAAGAATGGTTGAATGCATTACATGCTATTTTAGAGCAAGATGGTGGTGAACGCGCACATTATATTATTGAACAGTTGATACATAGTGCGCGTATTGCAGGGGTTAATCTTCCTTATCGTAATACTACGGCATACGTAAATACCATTCCGGTAAATGAAGAAGAACGTTTGCCGGGTGATCCAAGAATGGAGCATCGGGTACGCTCGTTGGAGCGTTGGAATGCATTAGCCATGGTAATACGAGCAAATAAAAAATATCCTGAACTCGGTGGGCACATTTCTACTTACGCATCTGCTGCTACTTTAATCAGTATTGGCTTTAACCATTTTTTCCGTCCTGCTTCGGCTGAATTTGCCGGGGACTTGGTTTATTTTCAAGGACACGCGGCACCAGGCGTATATGCACGTGCCTATTTAGAAGGACGTCTGAGCGAAGAGCAGCTACAGCATTTTCGTCGCGAAGTTGAAGGTAAAGGCCTATCTTCTTACCCGCATCCATGGTTAATGCCCAACTTTTGGCAGTTTCCTACGGTATCGATGGGCCTTGCTCCGATTATGGGAATTTACCAAGCGCGATTTATGGAATATTTACATGATCGCGGCCTTATCGATAAGGCAAACCGCAAAGTATGGGTATTCACCGGTGATGGAGAAATGGATGAACCCGAGGCTTTAGGTGCCATTTCTTTAGCGGCGCGAGAAGAGTTAGATAATTTAATCTTTGTCATTAACTGTAACTTGCAGCGTCTGGATGGACCCGTACGTGGCAACGGTAAAATTATTCAAGAACTCGAAGGCGTGTTTCGAGGAGCTGGGTGGAATGTCATCAAAGTGATCTGGGGTGGCAATTGGGATCCACTGTTAGCAAGAGACAAAGATGGTATTTTGCGCAAACGTATGGAAGAGGCTTTAGACGGAGATTATCAAAACTATCGAGCTAAAGGCGGTGCCTATGTGCGCAAACACTTTTTTGGTAAATATCCAGAACTTGAAAAACTTATCGAGAATATTACCGATGATGACATCTGGCGTTTAAATCGGGGCGGCCATGACCAACAAAAGATATATGCCGCTTATGCAGCTGCAGTAAAACATATTGGTCAACCTACGGTTATTTTAGCTAAGACAGTGAAAGGTTACGGTTTGGGTAAAAGTGGAGAGAGTTTGAACATTGCGCATCAGTTAAAAAAGCCGGCCAAAGAATCCTTAATTGCATTTCGAGATCGTTATCGAATTCCAATTGACGACGATCAATTAGAAAACGCACCTTTTTATAAACCACCACAAGACAGCGCAGAAATGCGTTACTTGAAAGAATTACGTAGTAACTTAGCCGGTGATATCCCCAAGCGCAATAGCCCTGAAATTGATTTGCCTATTCCATCACTGGATATTTTTAAAGATTTACTAGTCGGTAGCGACGGTCGTGAATATTCTACAACGATGGCATTTGTGAGAGTTTTACTTTCTCTTACTCGTGATAAGGAGTTGGCAAAATACATCGTGCCCATTGTTCCCGATGAAGCGCGCACCTTTGGCATGGAAGGGCTGTTTCGCAGTATGGGCATTTATGCACACAAAGGCCAACTTTATGATCCGGTCGATGCCGATCAAGTCATGTTCTACCATGAAGAGCAAGCCGGGCAAATATTAGAAGAAGGCATCACAGAAGCAGGCGCGATGTCTTCATGGATTGCTGCTGCAACTTCTTATAGTTACCACAACATGCCGATGATTCCATTTTATATTTACTACTCGATGTTTGGATTTCAACGTGTCGGAGATTTGGCTTGGGCCGCAGGCGATAGTCGCGCGCGAGGATTTCTAATTGGTGGTACGGCAGGTCGTTCTACTCTTGCAGGCGAAGGTTTACAACACCAAGATGGGCACAGTCACATACTTGCTTCGACCATTCCCAATTGTCGTGCTTACGATCCGACATTTGCTTACGAATTTGCTGTGATTGTGCACCATGGCATGCAAAGTATGTATGTGCAGCAGGAAGATTACTATTACTACATCACCGTAATGAATGAGAATTATGAACATCCACCTATGCCGCAAGGTTGTGAAGAAGGCATCATTAAGGGCATGTATTTATTGCAAAAAAATCAAGTTAATAAGATGCAGGTCCAATTATTAGGCAGTGGCGCGATATTGCGCGAAGTATTGCGCGCAGCAGAATTACTGCAAGAAGATTTTGATATCTCCGCAAATGTGTGGAGTGTAACCAGTTTTAATCGCTTGCGTAGAGAGGGTATGGAGGTGCAACGTTGGAACATGCGGCATCCTAAAGAGCAACAAAAAACTACCTATGTGGAAGATTGTCTTAGCAATGCTCAAGGACCCGTGATTGCGGCAACGGATTATATGAAAATCTACGCAGACCAAATTCGCTCTTATATTAAATCTAGATATATAGTGTTGGGAACAGATGGGTTTGGGCGCAGCGATACACGTTACCAACTACGCAGATTCTTTGAAGTTGATGCTCGCAATATTGTAATGGCTGCACTACATGCGCTTGCCGAAGACGGGGAAATCGATAAATCAATAGTTCAGTCTGCGATAAAAAAATATGAGATCGATACAGAAAAACCGAATCCTGTTGTTTCTTAGTTAAAAATGGCTGCCTTGAAAGAAGTACACATTACCGACATTGAGGAATTTGATGCTGTTGATGTTGTAGAAGTATTAGTGAAAGAAGGTGATGCGATTGAAATTGACCAACCACTTGTTACGATAGAAAGTGAGAAAGCTATGATGGATTTTCCATCGCCTTATAAAGGGGTTATTCAAAAAGTAAACGTTACAGAGGGTGGGCAAGTCAAGGAAGGTGACACATTAGTTGTGATTGCAACAGAAGAAAAATCTGCTGCTAAGCAAACTAAACAACTGGAAGCTGTTGATACCGATGCTAAATCTAATATGTTGGAATCGAATATAGAGATTAAAGAACCTAGTCCAGCACCAGTAGAAACTGGCCATATGCACAAAGTGGTTACAACAAATACTACGGTAGCTTATGCAAGTCCTGGGGTACAAAAATATGCACGTGAACTGGGGGTGAACCTGAATAACATAGCCGGTAGTGGACGCCAACAAAGAGTGATACAAGCGGATGTACAGCAATACGTGCGTCATCAGTTAAATAGTAGTGGTGATACTCAGACTTTGGGTGCCACAAAGCAAAGACCTTTAGATTTTTCCATGCATGGAGAAGTAGAAGAAAAAGATTTGACTAAAGTGCAAAAAGTTACTGTGAAAAACATGTTAAACGCATGGCAGAGCATACCGCATGTGACTCATTTTGATCAGGCCGATGTCACCTTGTTGGAAAAGCACAGGAAACAACTTGCTGAAGAACTAAAACAAAAAAATATCAAGCTCACGCCTTTGGCCTTTGTGATTAAGGCCTTGATGGCTACCTTAAAGCAATTTCAAATATTTAATGCATCGCTTGACTTAGCTTCTCAGAAGCTAATATTTAAAAAATATTTTCATATTGGAATTGCTGTGGATACACCACATGGATTATTAGTACCAGTGATGCGAGATGTGGATCAAAAAACCGTTACCCAAGTCGCAGCAGAATTAATAGAACTAAGTGAACTGGCAAGGCAAAGAAAGTTGACAGCAAAACAAATGTCAGGTGCAAGCATGACTATTTCAAGTTTAGGAAATTTAGGTGGACAAGCGTTTACACCGATCATAAATCCGCCTGAAGTCGCAATTTTGGGTTTATCTAAGATAAGAGTGATAGAAAAACCAGGCGTGCAACCTCAAAAATTACTTCCTCTATCCTTGTCTTACGATCATAGAGTGATCAATGGAGCCGATGCAGCACGCTTTTGTTCGCATTTAATAAACGTCCTCGAGGATATCTGGAAGCTTATTTTGTAATTGCTAAAATTCTATTCAAATGCGTATTGGAATACTAAAAGAAACCAAATCAGATGAATACCGAGTTGCGCTATTACCAGTGGGCGCACATTTATTAGTTGAAGATGGTCATGAACTTTTAATCGAGACACAAGCCGGGCGTGGCAGTGGTTATCATGATGAAGAGTATATTAAGGCGGGTGCAAAAATAGTTGCATCGGCTCAAACGATATTTAATGAATGTGAATTAGTCGTAAAAGTAAAAGAACCGCAAGAGCAAGAACTAGAATTTTTATCTGCTTCGCATATCGTGTTTGGTTATTTTCATTTTGCCAGTTCCAAAACATTGACCGAAAAGTGCCTACAGCAAAAAGTTACTGCACTGGCCTATGAAACGCTAACTGATACACATGGACAATTGCCATTGCTTAAACCGATGAGCGAAGTAGCGGGCAAGATGTCAATCCAAGAAGGCGCCAAATGTTTGGAAAAACCTATGATGGGGCGCGGGATTCTATTGGGAGGTGTAACCGGAGTTGCGCCTGCAAATGTATTGATATTAGGAGCCGGTATCGTAGGTTCCAATGCGGCGCGTGTTGCTGCAGGTTTGGGTGCAAACGTCGTGGTAATGGATATCGATATTGAAAAGCTTCGTCATTTAGATGAAGTAATGCCTGCTAACGTTACCACTATGTATTCCGACCCACATGCAGTAGAAGAATTTGCACTACAAGCCGATTTGGTAATTGGTGCGTTACTTATTCCTGGTGCGCGCGCACCTAGATTGATTAGCCATGAGTTGCTGAAACAAATGAAGCGCGGCGCGGTATTAGTAGATGTTTCGATTGATCAAGGCGGATGTTTTGAAACCAGCAAGCCGACGACACACCATGATCCAATATTCATTGTCGACGATATTGTTCACTACTGTGTCACGAATATACCGGGTGCGGTAAGTCGTACCAGCAGTCAAGCATTATGTAACTCAACTTTACCGTACATACGTAAGCTGAGTAATTTAGGCTTAGAAGGTTTTCTGAATCAAGGCAAAGGGATGCGCAATGCCTTAAATTTGTATGACGGTAAGATTAAACACATTGAAGTAGCCAATGCCTTTCCGAGTTTACCCAATAGTTTTTAAACAAGACTACTTATACTCAATAATATAGATCGCTGAACCTAAAGCGATCAGAACTATTTCAATAAAGCTTATACATAATATTAAATAAGTTACTCTTCTTGCAGTGGGCCGCATGGGTAACCAAATGCGATTTTTATAATATCGCCAAGGTGAAAACCAAGACCAACGATGCCAATCGATAAGAAATTCTTGTAAATTTTCCGCCCATTTATTTAGACTTTTGTCAACTTTATGAAGTTTTTGACGGCGTTTTTCTTCTGGCAGTCCCGTGTATTTTTCAGTGATTGTCAATTTTGAGCCATTGGTTATTTCCTGAATAGTAAATGCAGTGCTCGATTTTAGTCCTCGCCGATAGAGGATTTCTAATCCATCTGTTTTCTTTTGTATTTGTAAGTCTGTTGTAATTTCAAAAGCTGGATTTTGGCTGTGATTGATGGCATGAAAAAGAAAATGCTGATCTGACAATTTTTCCCATTTTTTTATATCTAAAAAGGGATTTATTCGTAGTAAACGTTCTACATCTTGACAAAAATTTAGTAAGACGCGTTTATTTAAAGGTGTTTTAAATTCTGCCCAGGCTTTATCTTCAGGCATTTGGATGGGGTACTACCATGAGTGTTCGAGCCAAAGTATTGGTAATGGCTTTAGACAACATTTTCGATTTCAAGCCGTGCATTTTTTTAGGCCTTGTTGATCCCATTACGACTAAATCAAAATTATCTTGTGAATAGGTATCCAACAGGCACTTTTGTGGCTGGCCAAATAAAATTTTTTGTGCATAGTTTACGTTATGATTTTCAAAATCTTCACGTACACGCATACAGTTTTGATGAGCTTCTTGTTCAAGTTGATTTTCTAAATAATCAACAAATTGTCTTTGGGTGCAAACATTGTTAAGCCAATCATCCCCTAAGATATGTTGCCAAAATTCTGGTATTACATGAAGATGAGTTACATGTGCTGTTGGAGCGCTAAACTTTAAAGCAACTTGTTCTGCTTGTCTCGCGCCAATAGAGCCATGGCTAGCTAACAAAATGTTTCTACACATCTTACTTTATAGATCAATAAACGAGATACACGAGTAGAGCAATGAGTAATGCCAAGACTAATGCAACAAAGTCTTCTCTACGGTCACTATTAAAAATCGATAATTTTGAACCACGATCAAATTTGGTTTCATCCATTGTAATTTCCTTAAATTGTTTCTGAAATAAGTAATACCACAACAATCAGCGAAAGCGCCGCTTTAATAGCACCTACAATTCCACCTATTACCGCAGGTTGGCCTCCTGCCTGCCGCATAGAAGACACAGTAATCTGCATACCAAGACCAACCAAGCCAAATGCAAATAACCAGGTAATCCAGTCTCTAAAGGCTTTAATTTTTTTAGCGGTGTGACGCACAGCCTTATGCGATTTTTTAAGTACAGCATTTGCCTCTTTAGAAAGGACTTTGGCATTCACGAGTCCACGTAAAGTATCGTCATCATCGATAGACATTACCTTGCCGCTAGTAATTAATCGTTGCAGTGCTTGTTTGCGTTGTTCTCGTTGAACTTTTGTGAGCTCACTATTTAACAATGAGACTTCATCTGAAGTAAGCAAATTCTCTTTTTTAAAGCCAGAGCTTGTTGTGTTGCCAAAATACTTTCCTTTGTAATGATTAGCCGGTGCAAAGATTCCCGTAGTCGATAATGCAAATAATAAAATAAAACCTAAAACAAAGACTGGGAATTTTTCAAAAACTACTTTGCCTACATTCACTTGTGTGGTTACTGTGTCTTCACGTTTTACATACCAGATTGCTAACCACAGTACGATAATAGGTAGAACTAATACACGGGTGATATTAAAAATTTCTGCAACCTTAAGGGTTTCTATTCCATCAGGTTGGTAGGCAAGCGCTGCTCCCGCTACTTGTGCAGAGTTTAAAATTCCAGTACCTGCCCAAGCGCCAAACTGTACATGAGAGAGATTTAATAAATGACCTACAATGGGGAACAAAAACATACACATGACACCCCATAATAAAATGGTGCCAATCGTATAAGCGATCTCAACAGATTTTGCCTGTACAACAGGTGCAGCAGCAACGGTTGCCGAAACCCCACATACACCCATGCCAGCAGATAAAACCCCACCCATTGAATTTGGAATTTTTCTGCGTCGGCCTAGCCAAAGTACAAGGCCTACGGAGCCCAGTACGAAAAAACCAATCATGATAATAGAAAGCCCACCAAGGTTTTTAAGTTCTGCTGCACTGTAAAGTGTTCCCAAAAGGATGACGCCCGTTTTTAACCCCAGGCGCGAAAGTCGCACTCCATTTTCTGCCCAACTTGGAACCCTAAACATATTCACAATAATGATTCCGGCAAGAATCCCCAGCACAACGTAATTTAAACCAAGTATTTTGTGCAGGTGTTTACCAGTATTACCGATTTCACCCATTGCAGTACTCAGCACTTCTATCTCAGGTGCGATAAACCAGCGCACCAACATAGCAATAAGTAGAATAAACATTGCACCCGCAACCGTGGATAAGTAATAGTCACCCGCACCTTCTTTGTGTGTACCTAACCATTGCCAAATTCCAACCACAATTGAAATGATTCCAAAATACAAAGGCAGGGTGGCAAGCTCATCTTGGTACTTATACTTAGTCCCACCTAAATGTTGGATATAATTTGCTAGTAAATCTGAATTGGCCAAATACCAAATGGCCAGCATAATGATGCCAATAATAAATAGGGCAGGTGTTTTTTTAGTGTAGACCATTGAGCACCTTTTCTTTTTTATTGTACTTACATATTCTGCAGTTAATTTGTGATGTAGAGTGATTTAGGTGTAATTAACTTTTATCATTAGGCCTTTATTGAGAGTAACGGTAAGATCTACAAATAACAAGTTGTATTAATTATTTTTATCAAAGTCTATCGAGTAATGACTAAAAAATATACGGTTGATTGGGACGATATTCCAATACAAAGGAAATGTATCAATACTGCGTTTTATAAATTACTGCAAAGCCGAATCAGTCGGCGCAAGTTGTTAATCAACACTGGTTTGCTAAGTACAAATTTAACTATATGTGCAACCACTAATGCTAAAAAAGATTCTAGTATTGGTTTTACAGAAATTTCACACGGCTTAGATGAAAGGCTACACGTTGCAGCTGAATACTCACACCAGGTTTTATTGAAATGGGGCGACCCGATTTTCAAACACGCTCCAAAATTTGATCCATTTAATCAAACCCCCCACTCACAAAAACAGCAGTTTGGTTACAATAATGATTTTGTCACCTACATACCATTGCAATTAAAGGAAAATTCTTCTGAGCATGGTTTGCTGGTGGTCAATCATGAATATGTTAATAGTTCATTAATGCATTCCGGCTCACCAAAAGCGGATAATTTGAACAAACTACAAATTGATACTGAAATATTTGCACATGGTTTAAGTATTGTCGAAATTCAAAAGCAAAAAGACACCTGGCAAGTAATTCTTGAATCAAATAAAAATCGACGCATCACTCCTCATACCGGAATGATTTTTTCTGGCCCTGCAGCTGGACATCGACGCTTACGCACTTCGTTTGCACCCGATGGCAAACAATGTATCGGTACTTTTGCTAACTGTGCCGGCGGCGTAACACCTTGGGGTACGGTATTGACCGCTGAAGAAAACGTTCAGGCCTATTTTATGGGTCAAGCGAAAAACACCAATGAATACTCTAACTATAAACGCTTTGGTTTATTAGGCGATCGAACCGCACTTTCTATTTGGGGCAAATACCATGAACGTTGGAATCTCGATAAACATCCGCAGGTGGGGAACCATGCAGGGTGGATCGTAGAAATAGATCCATTTGATCCGAACTTTACTCCTATTAAAAGAACGGCATTGGGTCGCTGTAAACATGAAGGTTGTGATGTTGTTATTAATAAAGATGGTCGGGTTGTTGTGTATATGGGTGATGATCAAGCGTATGAATATGTGTACAGGTTTATCAGTAAGGAAAAATATCGGCCGGGTAATAAAAAGCATAATATGTCATTGTTGGATGAAGGGGAGTTAGCAGTAGCCGAATTTAACGATCAAGGTACAGTTACTTGGCATCCTCTGGTTTGGGGTAGAAATCCTCATATCAAGCAAAATGGATTTAACAGTCAAGCAGATGTAGTGATTGAGGCCAGAAGAGCTGCTGATTTGGTAGGTGCAACCCCAATGGATCGCCCTGAAGAGATTAAAGTGAATCCTGTTTCAGGAAATGTTTTTGCTGTGTTTACCAATAATATAAGACGCGGCCCGCTACAAACAGATGCAGCAAACCCACGTGTACTCAATCGGCATGGACACATACTCGAACTAATTCCCCCCAAACAAGATCATAGTGCACGCGAGTATCAGTGGGAGGTATTTTTACTCGCAGGGGATCCTCAAGATAAATTGGATCAAGCCTTTTATCATACAGAGCTTAGCAAAAACGGATGGTTTTCCTGTCCTGATAATTGCTCATTCGATCATCAAGGCAACTTGTGGATTGCGACTGATGGTTTTTACCGTTTTGGTCATTCAGATGGAATTTGGGTGTGTGCAACACAGAGTGATAACAAGGCCTTGTGTAAACATTTTCTTCGTGCACCAAGAGAGGCTGAAATTTGTAGTCCCTGCTTTACACCAGATCACAAAACCATGTTTTGTTCTGTACAGCACCCTGGAGACGATTCAAGTTTTGATCAGCCTACTACTCGTTGGCCAGATTTTGATAACAATATGCCTCCACGCCCCGCAGTGATTGCAGTAACTCATAAGCAAGGCAAAGTCATTGGTAATTAACTTTAACTCGCTTTATTTTAGTAATTTTCGTTTTGCTCTATCCTATCTTTTGGATGAATAAATCTATCTGTCCATGGGGATTGTTGCATAAACTCTAAAAATTCAAAACGGTTAATCGTGCCATTATTATTTTCATCATAACGCGCAAAGATCTCATCATCCGCTAGATTATAAACATTTTTAGCTTCATCACGGTCAAGACGCTCATTTCTATCTAAATCTGCACTCCAGAACAATCCATCCTCATAGCCTTTACCGCCACCCGCACCGAAACCAGCTATTGAAATTGCCGGAATTGCGACTGCAGATAGTATAAAAATTGAAATAAATGTTTTCATAGTCGCCTCGTTGTTATTTATATGGTTAAGAAGACCTATTAGTTAGTGGAAGTATTTCACAATAAGGTTCAATTCAAGCTTTAATAAAATAGCTAATGAAGGTTCTAGACTGTTTTTATGACCTATTTTTTAAGGTGTTACAGGCGATTTAATTTGTAATGCCATAAGCAAAGTAGCTAAACCTTGGTCCAGTCTAATAATACTATTTTTCCAGACTGAATGGTCATTTGTACATTTGTTTGTATTTTGAAAATCATCAGATTTTGATTCTTGTTCACGTACTAAAAGACCAGACTGTGTGCGAAACACAATAAAAACTGTATTTGTCCTCATTTTTTCATATACAGAACTGCCATATTTGGTGTCTACCAAGTCAAACTTTTCATTGTATTGTTCAGCGATCTTACTTAGGTCAAGAGTCGTAATGGGTTTAAGGTCATGTGCAATATGTTGTTTAGAATTTTCATCTTGTATATCAGTGTAACGACCTGATAGTCGTTCAATTCTATATAAAGCATCAATTCCAAATAAGTTCACCCATGATTTCCATTTCAAAAATTGGGCATCGATACGCCACTCGTCTCCGTATACTTTATATACGTTGCTATCGCAAAAATTGCCAAGACGAATTGTCGCATCATATTCTTGAGTATTAATTTGGTTAAAAGTTAGTTGTGCAATTGGTTTTTCATCTATTAAATGTTTGTAGGTATATAAATTTGCAAGTACTAAGACAGCGAACACAACAGCAAAAACAAATAGTAACTTTAAAAATATTCGAAACAGTAGTTTTAACATGGTTGTATTTGCTTCTTAGCGGTTATTTACAGTCTTTGTAGATTCTAATTACAAGATGTATGATTTTAATGCCGTTTGTCCTACTAATTGGACCATTTACAAGGAAGAAAGCAAGTTATGCACTTAGTCTAATAAAATAAAACGTAGTGAGTTGGAGTTGGAATAATGTGGGGACTAAAGAGGCAAGCGCAAGCAAAGCCTTACTTAAATAATAGACGTGGTGAAAGCGAAGATCGGCGAGTTTTTGGCCCACCGACACGATTTCCTTTTATCGACGGTACTGGGAAAATTATCAAAGTAGATCGGCGTTCAACACCTGATCGTCGATTAGCAAACATTCAAGTTAGAGAAGATTATCTGGATTTTGACACTAATCGTTTTCTTCGTAAGTGATTTGAATATTCTTGTTTGTAACAACATTCACTTTCAAATAACTTCAAGCAACATTTAATCGATTCATTATGCTGCGTTTATTTACAGAGATGTCAGCAAGTGTGTATTGGTCTAATGTTTCTAAAAATGCACTTAACGCATCTGATAATATATGTTGCAGCTTACATACCTTTACTATTGGGCATTTAGTTTCTGAGTCAAAACATTCAACAATGTGAAAATCAGATTCGGTTTTTCTGATTACATCACCAAGCGAAATGTCATGGGGATCTAGTGCTAATTCAAATCCGCCCCCCTTACCTTGAATACAATTGATGTAACCGAGTTGACCAAGCTTATGGACAACCATACGAATGTGGTGAACGGAGATTGAATACGCTTCTGCCAATTCTGAAATGGTGATCAAATTACCATCAGGTTTGCTGGCTAAATAAATTAAGACTCGCAAAGCATAATCGGAAAATTTTGTTACACGCATAAATAAATATCCTGTTTTCAGCCATAAAACAATAGCCCATATCTTACGAACAGATAGTAGTGCTTAAAAAGATCTATTTACTTTAGATCTTATTAGGTATATTTTACCATCTATTTTAAATAGATGTTTAACTAAATAGACTGGAAAGCATTATTAAATGCAGGTTATTTGCTACGTCGATTTAAAAATATGGAGGAGAGTATTATGTATCAAGAAATCTCGTGGGTTGTGACATTAATCCTTGTGGCATTGTTGGCGTTATTTTTTATTATCGTTGCAAAAAATGCTTCGGTTACAAACACCGATTACTCCGCAATTCAAAAAAACGCATATAGTTTACGTACAAAACTGTTCTTTCTGATATTGCTTATCATCATCCCGGTTATTGGATATACCCTTACTAAGATGCCGTATCCAAAAAATTCAGCACTTGCAGAAGCTTCAAAAGTAGTCGATGCAATTGGTCATCAATGGCATTGGGAAATAAGCGATACCAGTGCAAAAGTAGGTGAAACGGTTTTATATAAGGTCACTTCTGCTGATGTGAATCATGGGTTTGGTGTCTACGATCCTGATCTCAATGTTATTGGCCAGACTCAAGCGATGCCTGGCTATACGAATAATTTGCTCATTACTTTTCAAAAAGCGGGAACGTATAAAATCCTTTGTTTAGAGTTTTGTGGTGTGGCGCATCATGACATGGTCACAGAAATAAATGTTAGTGAATAAAAAGAGAGGTGGCTAAAAATGAATACGCTTAGTGTACCCATCGCAGGAAAGAGAACGATTTACGCCTATATCGCTATATTTGGTGCGGTAGTGGTGCTTATGATGTTTCTGGGTTTAGTCATGCGCGCTGCACAAGGCGGCACACTTGCAATTGCGCCCGACTTTTTTTATCAAATTATGACTGCACATGGAGTTGGTATGGTGGGGATCGCTGGTTTAGGGGGTGCGGCCATCATGTGGTACTTCTTACGCCAGTATGTTGAGTTGTATACGGGGATTTTGGTTACTAACCTACTATTGTTTCTCACTGGTGTAGTGTGCATTCTTGCGGCTATATTTTTAGGTAAATTTGGTGCTGGCTGGACTTTTTTATTTCCATTGCCTGGTCAATCCGCAGGCGCATGGCCTGCAGGAGCCGCCGTATTGTTTCTCAGCGGTGTGTTAATTATTGGTGTCGGCTTTTTATTGTTTTACTTAGATGCGGGGCGTGCCATTATTTCGAAATACGGTAGCTTTGCAAAGTCTTTGGGTTGGCCACAGTTGTTTGGAAACGACGATGGCAATGCCCCTCCTCCAACCGTTGTGGCAAGCACGATGGTCACTATTGTAAATACTTTAGCGTTGATTGCAGGGGCTTCAATATTGGTCATGATGATTATCAATATATTAATTCCATCGTTTAAGGTAGATGCACTGCTTGCTAAGAATTTAATCTACTTTTTTGGTCATACCTTCATCAATGCGACGATATATATGGCGATTATTTCTGTATACGAAATTTTGCCTAGATACACCAATCGTCCTTGGAAATCTAACAAAATATTTTTAGCTGCTTGGACCGCATCTACCATCATGGTGCTGATTGTGTATCCTCATCATTTGTTTATGGATTTCGTTATGCCAACCTGGATGCTTGTCATGGGTCAAATCATCTCCTACACAAGTGGACTGCCCGTATTACTTGTCACCATGATTGGAACCTTAGCTATTGTGCATCGTTCTGGTATTAAATGGGATCTGGCATCCGGCTTACTTTTCTTTTCTATTTTTGGTTGGGCCGGTGGTGTCATCCCCGCAGTGATCGACGGAACCATTGCCGTAAATCACGTCATGCACAATACCATGTGGGTGCCTGGCCATTTTCATTTTTACTTAATTTTGGGAATGGTTGCGATGGTATTTGGCTTTATGTACTACTTACTTAAAGCGGAGAAAAACTGTACCGATAATGCAATCGATCGCGGTGGCTTTTGGATCTATGCCATCACTGGCACGGTATTCGTGTTTATATTTTTAATTTCCGGTAAAGAAGGTATTGCTAGGCGCTTTGCAGTACATTTCCCTGAATGGCAGAGTTATTCCAGCATCGCTTCGATTTTTGCCATATTTATTTTACTCGGTGCAGCGATATTTACGCTACGGTTCATATTGCGTTTAAATTCCAAGCCTGTATAGATATCCGTCATGAAGGTATTTCGAAATACGGCGTTGACGTTACTCGTCGGTATCGTAGTCCTGTTTTTTACTACCAGTGGCTTCAAGGCATTTACTTCAGAAGGCGCAAGAAGGCTTCACATTGAACAGCACCCTATTACTTTACCTAACATTCCTCTAAATAGCTCATCAGGTGAAGAGTTCTTTATTCAAGACTTGCAAAATAAAATCGTATTAGTTGATTTTATTTTTACAAATTGCACAAGCATTTGCCCAATGATGACGCAAAATTTCCGAACATTACAAAAGGAATTGCAATCCTCGCCATTGCAGGAGTTTGTTGTACTACTTACGGTAAGTTTTGATCCTGATCGAGATACAAATCAAGTATTAGCTGAATATGCTGGGGCAGTGAAAGCCAATACTGCTTTGTGGAAGTTTGCCACGGTTACCGATAAAAAGAATCTACAAGAATTGTTAAATACATTTGGGATAGTGGTGATCCCAGCACCTGATGGCCAATATGAGCATAACGGCGCTATTCATCTAATTAATCAGTTTGGGAAATTAGCCAAAATATATGACTATGCTGCTACGGAACTGATTTTGAACGACTTAAAATCAATAAATCATGTCTTATAAACAAAGTCATTACTCACCATTCTATGGATTAAATAGTCACAGAGTGGTGCAACTGAATTTATTTTCTACTTTATTCAATTTGGTCAGTTATAAAACGGTTATTGCATTGGCTCTAATATTTTTGCTTGCAACTCCGCTGGTTAGGGAAAGCTTAGAACAGTACATGCTAACGCATGTACTCATTCAACTCCCGTTACTAGTGATATGTGGTATGTGCATTGCTGATGATATGGTAGAACAAACTAAGTTCACTATTGCGTATCAATATTCACTTCCACTCGTAGCCATTGCGTTAGTTACCGCAATGATTTGGATGTTGCCACGCATGTTGGATATCTCACTTGAGCATTCAAGTTATGTGTGGGCAAAATTTATATCATTACCGTTTTTACTAGGTCTTCCACTTAGACTTGGTTGGAGAAATGTAGGTCCAATCACCAAGGCATTTATCATCACAAACATTTTAAGCATGCTAATTGTGTTGGCATGGCTTTATATCGAAGCCCCGACTCGCTTATGCAATTACTACTTAATCGATGAGCAACACAACTTAGGTATAAGTCTAATTTACATTTCAGGGTTGGTTTCACTGTACTGGATTGCCAAACTATTTAAAGTATAAGTAAGACAAATATTTAAATAGCGAAGCGAAATACAGACAATAAAAAATTTCTATAATAAAAATTTATGAAAAACTCAAAGCTAGTAGATTATCTTGGAATTGATTGCAGCGATGTAAGTCACAAAGAACGCATCATATCTGCAGTAGGGGGATTTGTAGGCATTGCGGCGATATATTTTATTTGCGATATGGTTTTAGGCGATGATAAATCTAAATTTATTATTATTGCATCCATGGGTTCAACGGCGGTTTTACTTTTTGCTGCCCCATTAAGTCCGCTAACTCAACCCTGGAATGTTTTAGGTAGTCACTTTATTGCTGCAGTTATAGGCGTAAGTTGTGCAAAAATTTTCAGCTATGAATTAGTTGCCACGGCAGCAAGTGTTGGACTTTCTATCGGGGCTACTCATTATGCACGTTGCATTCACCCACCGAGTGGGGCCACGGCATTGGGTGCTGTCGTTGGTGGTCAGCATGTACATGCGCTGGGCTACGAATTTGTATTGATCCCCGTCATGTTTAATGTCGTTATTATATTTTTGGTAGCGATACTTTTTAATATGCCGTTTAGTTGGAGACGATATCCGAAAACTCTTGCCATCCCAATTTCAAAGCAAGAAGAGTGATTCAAAAATGCCTGAGATGTAGATGGTGTTAGCTCGCAAGTTCTGACTCCTTCACCGAGTTACTACCCTGTTATTTCGTAAACGCGGATGCTTGCAACAAATGGATTTTCCCGAGCAATCTTTTCAGCATCATCTAGATTTTCGGCATTAATAATCGAATAGCCCGTAATGGATTCCATCCCCATTGCCAAGTCCTGGGTGCCACTAGGCGAGATTTCTCGTGCACCGCCATGGAAACCGCCGTGTTCCACACTTTTGTCGGCAACTGATTCAAACCACTTGCCCCATGCTGCCATGATTTCCGGCGTGGGTTTTTCAAATCCAAAATGTAGCAACATGAATTTTTTCATTTTTCTCTCCTACTAGTGTTTTTTTCTATCCACAAAAGGCTTGTTTTGAGGGTTAAATCATCTGCAACGATTGGTAAGTCTTAAAAGAGTGATCAATATGCCAAGATTATGTGAATGGATAAACAGAGTATGTCATACCGACATACACTTTATAATATTTGTATTAAATATAATAAAACTTGCAGTCAGATTTGTATGGAATCGTGTGGGCGGGTACTTGAGAGAATTTTTGCAATATGTTTGTAAGTTACTTCACCATTGTCTATTCGAGTTTTTTCATGGTCCGTGATAAACACAAGCTCACCGAGTACCTCAAGGCCGCCAATGATGCCTTGCATGTCTAATGAACGAGCACGTTGTTGATCACGTGGAATAAAATAAAACTCAATCTCTCCACTATGATTATTCAATGAGGAAATAATATTTGCTGAGAGCCGATTTTGTACTTTATTGTTATTTATTAACCAATTTTTTACCCAATTATTAACGCGCTTTATAATATCCCTTTTTTGACCTTGCCAGTACCATGCGTGTACTGGGTAGTCTAAAGACTGATGTGCGTTGGTAGTTTTTTGCCTAGGTGCTAATTCAATGGGAAAACGATATTCATCATTCTCTCGCTTAATTACGTGCAAATGAAAATGTGCAGATATAGATGCACCTGCATTAATACCGTTGTAAAAAACTACATAGCCTGGCAGCTTGGATGATAAATCAATAGTGTCATCAATAATTTTCTCAATTGAGAATGCATCTAGGTCCTTATTATTTCGATCCCATGCTTGTGCAATGTGCTCACGCGTTACAACTAATGCATGCACTGGCATCAGTGGGAAAGGATTCATTAAAACAGTATAGGCAGTGTTGTTAATAGAAATATCATAACCTAACTCTTTTCCATTTTGTTGCCAGCCAATATTATCTCTGCATAACACACAACTTTTATGCATCTCTATTGCACCGGGGGGAGGTTTTCTAGCGCTACTAAAACGATTCAATCGATTTGGGTTATATTGAATGCTTAAATATCTACTTGCGTCCTCAGGATGAGGAAATTGAAATCTTTGTAAATTTGCTAAATCGTCTTTGACAAAACCTAGCTCTTTTTGATTTTGATATAACGCTTCAACAGTTTTTGCCAGTCCATCTCGCTGTTCAATTTGTTTTAGATGAAGGCCCAGTTTGTACCAACTTTCATCAAATTCCTTTTTGTTAAATAAATTCCCTTTCATATTTATTCATCCAAAAAATAATAGTTGTATATCGCGTCGTAAGCCGGTAAAAGCAGCGTATTGTACTGAATATATAATCCTTAACAAGCTAAGAGGGCACAATTTATGCAAGGTGATTCCATAGTTATAGAAGAACATCACAGAAAATCAGCACATGGAGTCTGTGAACTTCTATTATCTGAGCTTAATAGTATAAATAGCCGTTTTACACTTACAATCGCAGGTGAATCTGGAAGTGGAAAATCAGAGATCGCGATGGCTTTGGCCGAAGAGCTCGAAACACATGCATTTACTACGGTTATATTCCAACAAGACGATTATTTTGTGTACCCACCCAAAACAAATGATCATACAAGGAGGCAGGATATAAATTGGGTGGGACCGCAAGAGGTACATTTGGGCTTACTAGATGAACACCTCCGGGATTTCATAGACGGGAAACAGTCCGTTAACAAACCTCTAGTTAGTTATGTTGATGATGCAATTACAACTGAACTTCTGGAATTCAATTTGGCACGCATAGCCATCGCTGAGGGTACATACACATCATTATTAAGCAACATCAACCGACGTATATTTATTGATCGAAATTATATGGATACAAAAAAACATAGAGAACGACGCATGCGTGATTCTTCTGAGCTTGATGAATTCATAGATTCAGTATTGACTATTGAACATGACATTATTTCAGCCCATAAAGAAAAAGCTGACATCATAATTAACAAGGATTATTCAGTAATACGTAATTCATAAAAAAGGAACAAGTTTTGTATATTGCATTTATCAATCCACAAGGAAATTTTGACAAATACGATTCATTTCTCACGGAACATCCTGATTTTGGTGGTCAGCTTGTATATGTTAAGGAGATTTGTCGGGCACTTGCGGATTTAGGCGCACAAGTAGATATTTTAACGAGGTGGATTGACGATTCAGAATGGTCGGGCTTTGAAAAGCCGATAGATTACTTTTCTGAAGAGGATAACAATCCGCGCATAGTACGAATTAAGTGTGGTGGCAACCGTTTTCTCAACAAAGAAGCATTATGGCCATATCTTCCAGAATTTGTTGACAATATAATGAAATTTTATGGTTCTGATTTGCCAGACTTTTTTACTGCACACTATGCCGATGCTGGATATTGTGCAGCGCTACTAGAAAATAAGAGTGGTCGAGGATTTACTTTTACCGGTCATTCCTTAGGCGCACAGAAGCTAGATAAGCTTATTACTACACTGGGCGATATAGACAGAATCGAAGACCAGTTTTATTTCTCCAAGCGTATTGATGCAGAGCGCATAAGCATGCAACACGCATGCAAAATTATTACATCAACCCGACAAGAACGAATGGAACAGTATTCACATCCACTCTATATAGGAGCCATAGATACACAGGAGGATGCAAAGTTTGAAGTGATACCTCCAGGAGTAAATTCGAAGATATTTTGTTCAGAACAGCAAAAAGCTGACCAAAAGATATTTGATAAAATCAGCGCAATCTTACCTCAACAAAATCAGCCTTATATCATTTCCTCAAGTCGACTCGATCACAAGAAAAATATTTTCTCTTTAGTAAAAGCTTATGCAGAATCAAAGGAACTTCGTGAGATTGCTAGACTGGCAATTTTTATACGTGGAGTTAGTGATCCATTTGCCGATATTTCAACTCTCACAGAAGATGAGCAAAAAGTTTTACAACCTATCTTAGATGTCATAGAACAATCTGCAATCATAAATCTAGTCGATTTCATTGATATGCGATCACAGGCTGAGTTAGCCGCAGCGTATCGTTTTTTTGCTGCACGAAATTCAGTTTTTGCACTTACTGCACTGTACGAACCATTTGGCTTGGCACCTATTGAAGCTGCTGCATGTGGTCTTGCCGTAGTGGCAACTAAAAATGGCGGTCCTTCAGAAATATTTCAAAATGGTTCAGGGGTTCTTGTCGATCCTCTTAATACTGAAGATATTGCTAAAGGCTGTATACAGGCATTGAAACATGCAACGGATCTAGCTGATAAAGCTAAAATATTAGTTAATGAAAAATACACATGGGCACAAACGGCAAAGCGGTATCTGCACGTGATAAAAGAGTGCGCTGCGAGAGGGCATTCAGAATTAATAGATTCTCAATACACTATAAACGCACAAGATAGAATTAAAGAATATTTAATAAATTCTTAGTTTGTAAAGATTTGACTTAACTTGATTAGCTCTCTTGAATTTGTGTTGCACTGATTGGAGTGTAGCGTCTTTCTTGGCCAAGCATATCTCGACTGACAAAAACAACCCCTTGGGGGGTTATATGAAACCGTTCTGCATCATTCTTGGGGTCTTCTCCAATAATTGTTCCAGGTGGAATTTCACATCCATTATCTATAACCACTTTTCGCAAACGAGAGTTTTCACCGATTACGCATCCAGGCAAGGCCAACACCTCATTTAAATCACAATGTTTATTTACTTTTACGTTAGAGAAGAGCAGAGACTTTTTCAGGTTGGATTCAACTACGACACAACCGCCGCTCACCATTGTATCGCTCTCCATTCCAAAATTACTCTTACCAGCACCTATAAATTTAGCAGGTGGTAATTGTTCTTGATAGGTAAAAATCCGCCAACTTGAGTTATATAAATCGAATGCAGGAGGATGGACGAGTATTTCCATATGCGCACTATGATAGGCGTCAATAGTTCCAATATCTCTCCAGTAAGCATTCTTGCCTGCAACCTGATCACTAAAGGGATAAGCAAATATACGATGATCATTTTTGACTGCATGAGGAATTAGGTCCATTCCAAAATCGTGCTTGGAATTTTCAAGTTCCGTATCTCGTTGTAGCTGTTCATCAAGATACTCATATGAAAATATATATATCCCCATACTAGCTAAGGCATGTTCAGGATCATTTGGTAAAGAGGTCGGCTGTTCTGGTTTTTCCTGAAAATCGGCGATTTGAAATTCATCGTTAATGCTCATCACACCAAAACTTTTAGCTTCTGTAATCGTTACAGGCATACATGCTACTGTTACGTCAGCATCGTGCTGTACATGTGCTGCGAGCATTTCACCATAATCCATTTGATACACATGATCTCCTGCTAGAATCAGTGCATATTTAGGCGAGTGACTTTTAATTATATCGAGGCTTTGGAATACCGCATCCGCTGTCCCTTCAAACCAGGTATCTTCCTCTACCCATTGTTGTGCAGGGATCAATTCCACAAAATCGCCCATTTCCATGTTCAGCATATTCCATCCAAGCATGATATGCCGCATTAAAGAGTGAGATTTATATTGTGTGAGTACACAAATTTTGCGTATCCCTGAATTGAGGCAGTTGGAAAGAGGGAAGTCAATTATTCGGAATTTGCCACCAAATGGCACAGCAGGTTTTGCACGCCAATCCGTTAACATTTCCAGTCGCGAGCCACGTCCTCCTGCAAGCACAATCGCCATAGTTTGATTCGTCAGTCGACTAACGAAACGAGCCGAAGAGTTTTCAGTGCTCATATAGACATCAAGTAAGATTCTTTTTAAATTTTATCGACAACAACCTTAGTGTCTAATTGTTACTCATTGTTGGCAAATAAGCTAATTTCAATTAAATCTAAATCCTATAAGATTTAATGCCTGCTTTGGGACGTCAGTGTCCATTGAAACAGAATTTATTTTTAATAATGCAGTTGCTGAAAGAATGGTGAAAATAACGCTATGTAAAATATAGCGAATTTGAGTAACAGTAACTAATTGTTTTTATTGGTGGGCCCGGTAGGACTCGAACCTACGACCAAAGGATTATGAGTCCTCTGCTCTAACCAACTGAGCTACAGGCCCAATAAATTGCTAAGTGGAATAATAGAATTTTATTCTATTTCAAGAAAGCTGCGTAATTGTTCTGAACGGCTTGGGTGGCGAAGTTTACGTAATGCCTTGGCCTCGATTTGCCGTATTCGCTCTCGTGTTACATCAAATTGTTTGCCGACTTCTTCTAAGGTGTGATCGGTATTCATATCAATACCAAAGCGCATGCGTAACACCTTTGCCTCACGCGGTGTCAGCGAAGCCAAAATCTCACGAGTGGCCTCACCTAGTCCTTCAGAAGATGCAGAATCCACCGGAGACTCAATGGTTGCATCTTCGATAAAATCACCTAGATGGGAATCTTCATCGTCGCCAATAGGGGTTTCCATAGATATAGGTTCTTTAGCAATCTTTAATACCTTGCGCACTTTATCTTCTGGCATCTCCATGCGCTCTGCCAGTTCTTCAGGAGTCGGTTCGCGTCCCATCTCTTGTAACATTTGTCGAGAAATTCGATTGAGTTTATTGATGGTTTCGATCATATGTACCGGGATACGAATGGTTCTTGCCTGATCGGCGATCGAGCGGGTAATGGCTTGGCGAATCCACCAGGTTGCATAAGTCGAAAATTTATAGCCGCGGCGGTATTCGAATTTATCAACCGCTTTCATTAAGCCAATATTGCCTTCTTGTATGAGGTCCAAGAATTGTAGGCCACGATTGGTATACTTTTTAGCAATAGAAATCACCAGGCGTAAATTCGCTTCCACCATCTCTTTTTTAGCTCGGCGTGCCTTTGCTTCGCCAATAGACATGCGCCGATTGATGTCCTTAATCTCACGTATACTAAGCCCAGTTTCATCTTCAATAGTTACGAGCTTTTCCTGCTCTTTTTGAATTTCCATTTCTAATTCTGCAATTGCTTGCGAGTACTTAGCTTTTGACTGTGCGTGCATCGATACCCAACTGATATCCGTTTCATGGTCAGCAAATGTCTCAATAAATTTCGAGCGTGGCATTTTTGCATCGTGAATACAGAGTTGCATGATATTGCGTTCATGAGAGCGAATTCGATTCATCATTCCACGAAGCTCTCGAGTTAAAATATCAACAATCTTTGGCACTAGTTTCACCATAGTGAATTCTTCCGCTAGTGTTTCGCGTGCTTTAGCAAGTTTTTTAGGGTCGCTATTTACACTTGAGCTGGATAGTTTTGTATATAGTTTTTCTAGTTTCTTAAAATATGCACGTGTTTCTTCAGGATCAGGACCTGTATCCAGTTCTTCTTCGCTATCACTATCTTCTTCGTCTTCACTATCACTTTCCATGTTACTGGCTTGGTTAATTTGGGTCGCGGGAGGAGGGATAGCATCAGTATCTTCATCAGGGTCAACAAAGCCGGTAATTAAATCTGTTAAACGTAGATCTTCTGACTCAACTTTTGCATAGAAAAATAATAGTTTTTCTATGGTGGCTGGGTAATGACCAATGGCGAATAGTACTTGCCGCAAACCATCTTCAATGCGTTTAGCAATCTTGATTTCACCTTCTCTTGTTAATAGATTAACAATCCCCATTTCTCGCATGTACATGCGTACTGGATCAGTAGTGCGACCAAATTCACTGTCAACCGTTGCTAAAGCCGCCGCTGCCTCCTCGGCAACCTCATCATCATCCGTTGCCGCATTATCCGAGAGCAATAAACTATCAGTATCCGGCGCCTGTTCATGCACGGTAATACCCATATCGTTGATCATGCTAACGATATCTTCTATTTGTTCAGGATCGACAATACCGCTAGGTAAATGATCGTTTACCTCAGCATAAGTAAGAAATCCTTGTTCCTTTCCTTTGGCAATGAGTTGTTTAATGCTGGATTGTTGATCTTCGTCCATTTAGTACAGACCTCGTGTGAGGGAATTCAGCGAACCGGCGAGTATATCAGATAATACTGATATAGGTAGCTTGTTTAAGATGCCTTTTGGTGCAGTAAGTTCCTAAATTCTTGCCTTTCGTCATCCGTCAAACCATCGGTAGTCTCTTTATCAATGAGTTCCTGTACTCGTTGATTGTGAGATTTGCGTTGAACCCAGGCCAGAGCATCTTCAAAGGTACGTTTTGGATCATCCAACTCAGGCGGATTCCAGGCCATTAGCTTTTGTAATTGTGTCTCTTCAGCTTGGCCGCGAAAGCGCTCCAATAGTGCGGCGGGCTTTAAATCTGGTTCTTGTTTCAAGGCCTGAATGATTTTAGCCAATAGCGCGACACCAGGTATAGCAGATTTCTCTAACGTCGCCATAGAGTGAGTATTCATTGCAAGCGAAGGTTCGTGCAATAAGGCAGCGATAGCGAGTCGCACAGGAGTGGCTTTATTAATTACCGACTTTTTAGCACCAGACTTATGTAAAACTTTAGTAGATGCTGCAAAATGAATTTGAATTCCAACTTTTTTTTCTAACTCTTCTAGGACTAATTTTTTATACACACCATCAGGAAATTTCTCTATGATAGGTCTTACGGTCTGTACGAACCTAGCCTTTCCTGCAGGAGTTCGAATATCGATATTTTCTACCAGTTTATTGAAGATAAAAGTTGCTAAAGACTCACCTTCGTTAACATATTGTAGAAATATTTCTTTACCACGAGAGCGAATCAAGCTGTCTGGGTCTTCACCTTGTGGTAAAAATAAAAACTTTGCTTCACAGCCGTCCTTAAATAATGGAATCGTTTGTTGTGCTGCACGCCATGCAGCATCGCGACCGGCTCGGTCTCCGTCAAAGCAAAATACTATTTCTTGTGTATAACGATACAGTTGCTGTATATGTTGAGATGTGGTGGCCGTGCCCAATGTGGCCACAACATTTTCAATACCATGCTGTGCTAAGGCCACGACATCCATATAGCCTTCCACAACGATTATAAAATGAGCAGTGTCTTTTATTTTACGTGCTTCATATAAACCATATAAGGCTTCACTTTTATGAAACGCGGGAGTTTCAGGGGAATTTAAATACTTTGGTACTTCATCACCTAATACTCTTCCACCAAATCCAATTATACGTCCACGGCGATCTTTTATTGGGAAAATTATACGGTTTCTAAAACGATCGTAAGTGTTGCCTTTGTCGTTCTTTTTAATTAATCCAATTTTAATGAGCTGCTCCTCGGTTGCGGCATTTTCAAACTGAGTTAGCAAATTATCGAAACCATCAGGAGCAAACCCTAATCCAAATTTTGCGGCGACTTCACCACTCACACCACGCGCTTTGAGATAATCAATAGCAGCCTGGTGTTCACGCAACATCTTTTGGTAATAACTATTTGCTTGTTCGAGAAGAACGAATAACTCTTGATGTTTGTTATAACTGGTAGCAGTTTCATCTCGGGGGATTTCAAGACCTAAGGTCTGAGCAAGGGTTTCAACTGCTTCAATAAAGTCGAGGTGCTCATATTCCATTAAGAAACCTAGCGCGGTGCCATGCGCACCACAACCAAAGCAATGGTAAAACTGTTTATCCGGACTTACAGTAAAAGAAGGTGTTTTTTCATCGTGAAATGGGCAACAAGCCATATATTCTTTGCCCTTTTTGGTTAATGAAACGTAGCCATTTATTAGTTCGACAATATCAGTGCGCGTGATGAGCTCGTCGATGAATGTTTGCGGAATTCTTGTTGGCACCAAGCACCTTTAGTAAATCTTTGTACGGACCAATCAGTATAGGGTCCAAGTATGCGGCATTCAATGCCGCAGTTTTTCGAACTACACTAATGAAAAAGCGTTACTTAAAATGTGTTTATTGGCGAAGAAGTTGTTGAATTTTGTCAATTTGCAGTGGGTAGGGTTTATTTTTTACTATATTAGAAGGCAGTTTTTCGATTGCTGCAAGGGCTTCATCGCGTGTGGGATATAGTCCGTACACTAATATATACCACTGCTTTTCTTGGCTTGATTTAACATAGTATGCAGTTTGCTGGTCTGCAAAATTCTTTTTGGCAAATGCCGATAAGTTTTCTTGACTAGGGGATGCCACAATTTGCACAGTGTAAGCATCAGGGTTTTGCTCGAGTAACCAAGCGGGTGGAAATGGAGGTGTCTGTTCCATACTTTCGTCAGCTTTTTCGGTCTCAGCAATTTTCTCAGTTGCGACTACTTTTTCAGTCACAACACTTTCTTTTGGCTTTTCTGATGCAGTTGGCGGTTCAATCTCTAGCGGGCCAAGTACTAATGGCGCAACATAAGGTTTTTGTACTTTTTTAGGTTTAGGCTCATCGCTTGATGCGCGGTCTTCTTCGACAATTGGCGGATCTTCGACCTGTTTTGGTTCAGCTGTAGCTTGGTTTTCTGGTTGATTTAGTTCAGGCTTGCCGATTTCAAGTTCGACCGATGTTTGCGGTTGTTTGAAAAATGTGCCAATTAAAAATGCAATACCGACTAAACCAGCCAAAATTAAACCTAAGCGTGTAAATGGCGATAATCCAGAACGATGTGATTGTTCTGCACGACGAGAATCTTGTTGGCAGCGTTTAGTAAGTGCCTCACGCGCTAGTGAATTGATTACTCTAGGCAAGCCTTGAGATTTGTTGTGAAACTCTTGAATCTGTTCTTGAGGAAATAGATCAAAATTATCTGCACCGGCTTTTTTTAGACGAAAGTTTATGTACTGTTCACATTGTGCCACATCAAATGCACGCGTATTGATTTGATATATATGTGATGCAGCAGGATTAGTTTGTTCTAGCTCAGTGAGTTTTGTTTGGATACTTGGTTCAGCTGCTAAGACCAGACCTAATGTCTGTGGGGATTGTAGGCCTACTCGATGTTTTAATTGCAATAGGGAATCAAGCTCGTGAGTTCTTAAGCGATGTGCATCATCAATAATGATGACAGGGAATTTGTCAGTTTCGATGTATTTTTTTACATGTTCATCTGTTGCGATGTTTTCCTCAGTATCATTTCCAGGGATTCGCCAGCGGTCTTTTATTTTTTGTTCTATATGTGCAAAAGTCGTGCTAGATTTTGCCCGCAATGTACAAAAGTTAAAGTGTTGGTAACCTTTTCTTAAAAGAATGCGTAATAAGGTTGTTTTGCCTACACCTATTTCACCCAATAATGCCAGAGTAGAATTTTGGTTCTGCAAGTAGTCCACTAATACATTTACTGACATCTCAAGCTGCTGATCGATAAAAAGAAATGGATCTCTGGCATGATCGATAAACGGATTTTCATCTAAGCCCAACTTTTCCAGACATTCTACCGATAAAAAACCGGTGTCCAAATCAGAAATGGCATCGGGGCTGTAACTATTATCAAATGATTCTTGCATTAAAAATACGCTCGTGTTCCGCAATCGCAAATCGATCCGTCATCCCTGCAATATAGTCAGAAACTATTCGTGCTCGTCCGCTATCACCATGTTTTTTCTGAGCACTTGCCACCTGTTCGCGATACTTATCAGGCAATAAAGGTACGTCTTGATAAAATGCAGTATATAAGTCAAAAATAATTTTGCTTGCCTTGTTACTCATTCGATGTACGCGATAATGCTGGTACAAATTTTTGTGTAAGAAAGATTTTAATTCACGATTTTTTGATCGCATGGATTCACTGAATTGAATGAGTGGTTTATCAGAAGAACGTACATCATCTATTGAATTAGGCTGCTCATTTAAAATCGTCTTTTGACTTTCATCAACTAAGTCTGTAACTAAATCATTAATTATTCGACGAATAGTTTCATATATCTTTCTACGTTCACCGATATCTGGATATTCACTAGAAGTCCTTTGAAAATGTTCTCTAAATAGTTCGGTTTGGTCTAATTGTTTAGTGGATATTAATCCAGCACGTAGTCCATCATCAATATCGTGATTATTATAAGCGATTTCGTCAGCGATGTTAGTAAGCTGAGCTTCTAGACTAGGTTGTGTGCGTTGTAAAAAACGCCTGCCTAATGCGCCTAATTGTTTTGCATTTTTTTTAGAGCAATGTTTTAAAATACCTTCCCTTGTCTCAAAAGTTAAATTTAAACCAGCATGGCGTGGATATTTAAGTTCTAGTTTATCCACTACTCGTAAAGATTGTAAGTTGTGTTCAAAACCTCCATGTTCGCGCATACATTCGTTTAACGCATCTTGGCCAGCATGTCCAAAAGGTGTATGACCTAAGTCATGGGCTAATGCAATGGCTTCACATAGGTCTTGATTAAGTTCTAGTGCACGTGCAATTGCGCGCGCAATTTGTGAGACTTCAATCGAGTGGGTAAGCCGTGTGCGAAAAAGATCTCCTTCATGATTTACAAATACTTGTGTTTTATATTCTAGTCGGCGAAACGCGGTGCAATGAATAATTCGTTCTCGATCGCGTTGGAATTCTCCACGATTGGGCGCTTTAGATTCAGGATAAACTCTTCCCTTAGATAAAGCATCCTGGGCTGCATAGGATGCAAGTATGAACTGCGAAGAGCCATAATCAGTTTTTGGAATTGTGACTGCGCTCATGGGGTTATGCGTTAAAAAATTCCTGTAAAGTATCTTCTAATAAAGTGGCAGGAAAATCAGCTGTTAATATGGCATTGCCTATATTTTTAAGCAAAATTAGATAAAGATTGCCAGCACGTGATTTTTTGTCTATCGACATTATTTTTAGATATTCGTTGGGTTGGATAGTTGCAGGTGCTTGAGTAGGCAATTTAGCGGATTTCAATATGCTTTTGATTCTTGAGTAGTCCTCTTGGTTTAGCCACTTAAGGTTAACGGATAAGTTGGCTGCCATGAGCATGCCACAAGCTACCGCTTCTCCATGTAGCCATGTTCCATAGCCGGTGGCAGTTTCAATAGCGTGGCCAAAGGTGTGTCCATAGTTTAATAAAGCGCGTTTGCCAGTTTTTTCTAATTCGTCTTCGGCTACAATTCGTGCTTTATTCTCGCATGAACGACACACTGCTTCGGTGAGAACCTTTGGCTCACGTGCTAACAGCTTTGCAATATTTTTTTCTAACCAAGCAAAAAACTCGGTATCACAAATTAGCCCGTATTTAATAATTTCTGCAATGCCAGCGCTTAATTCACGGTCATCAAGTGTATTTAGCGTAGTCAAATCTGCAATGACACATTGTGGTTGATAAAAAGCGCCAATCATGTTTTTACCTAATGCATGGTTCACGCCAGTTTTCCCGCCTACGGAAGAATCTACTTGCGCAAGTAAGGTCGTGGGGATCTGGATAAAATTTACCCCCCGTTGATAAGTGGCTGCGGCAAACCCAGTGATGTCTCCAATAACACCTCCGCCTAAAGCTATCAATGTAGTATCTCGGTTACAGCGATTTTCCAATAAGGCGCTGTAAATCATGTTCATTGTAGTTAATGATTTTTGCGTTTCTCCATCGGGTAGAATAATTTGGTGAACTTTGTATTCAGTAAGGTTTTGTAAAATACTTTCTAGATATAAAGGCGCGACTTTTTCATTGCTAACAATAAATACACTATCGCCACAAATATGATTCTGCAGATAATGTGACTTTGTAAGTAGTTTTTCGCCTATATAGATTGGGTAACTACGTTTACCCAATTGTACTTCAAATGTAGTCATCATGAATAATAAGACATTAAAAAGTATGTTTTGTATTAGTCACTATTTCTTTCTAAATACTTTAAAATTTGATTAACCGTCCAGTTTGTAGTGTGTCGGTCTGTTTTGATCACATAGTCAGCGACTTTTTTATACAGTGGTTCTCTTTGTTGTAATAACGCTTGAAGTGTTTGAGATCTATCCGCTACGTTAAGTAAAGGTCGCCTAGAGTCGTCTTTTGTCCGCTTAACAAGTGATTCAACTGTGGCTTGTAAATAAAATACAGTGCCACTTGAGGAAAGTAGTTCTCTAGTGGTTTCAGAAAGAATTGCGCCCCCACCTGTGGCAAGTACAATATTTTCTAACTGACATAATTCCTTAATAGCTTTTTCTTCACGTAAGCGGAAGCCCTTTTCGCCTTCGTATTCAAATACGGTGGGTATATCAACACCGGTTTTTTCTTCGATTACTTTATCACTGTCGTAAAATTTAATTTTCAATCTTTTCGCCAGTCTGCGACCAACTGTGGATTTTCCAGCGCCCATTGCACCAATGAGAATAATATTAGTTGCTATCACAACATAAACATATGTGAGTTAAGAAATCTATGAGCAATTTTAATTCTGGTGTGAGTATAGACCAAAATAAAAAAGCCCTCGCGTGAAAGAGGGCTTTTTTTATTTAGATTACGTTTGCTTAGCGAACGAGGGTCAATTGTTCGCTGATAATTTTAGGTGTGATGAAAACCAACAATTCCGATTTGTCATCTCTTAAGGTAGTGGTTCTAAATAACACGCCAACGAAAGGTAGGTCTGAGAAAAACGGAACCCTACTAACTGAATCGGTTTTATCTTGCTGATAAACGCCACCTAGCACGATAGTTTGCCCATTGTCTACCAATACATCGGTCTCAACTTCGTTGGTATCGATGGAAGGAATAAATCCACCAAAACCGGATGGGACCTCTTCACCCACGCTGTCATTGGTGACTTTGAGTTTCATGGATACGCGATCATCCGGAGTGATCTGGGGGGTGACTTCTAAAGACAACACCGCCTTTTTGAATTCTACATCGGTAGCACCACTTGAAGTAGCAGATTGAAACGGTATTTCAGTGCCTTGTTCAATACGTGCGGTAGTTTGATTGGATGCGATCACACGCGGAGTCGATACCACCTCGGCACGACTCTCGGCTTGTGCAGCAGAGATCTCTAAATCGAGTATTAGGCCTAAAGGTAATTTAGCCAGCGCCAAGCCAATACTGCCTGTCGCACTAGGTGCTGGAAGATTTACATTTAAGCGGTTGTTTAATGAGATGTCTCCACCAAGTCGTGCCTGTTCAGTGCCTTCTAAGTTTCCTGCAACTGCATCAAAATCATTATCGTTTGCAGGAAGGCGATTATCTTTGTTGGAAATACCAAAGCGTACCCCTAGAGATCTAGTGAAATCATCATTGGCCACAACGATGCGTGACTCGATCAGCACTTGTTTAACTGGGATGTCTAGCCGTTGTACCAAACGTCGAATTTCATCCAACTTCTGTGCGGTATCTTGGACTAGTAAATTGTTGGTACGTTCATCTACCGTGACATTGCCACGCTCAGATAATAAGGTATTGTCAGAAGATTTTAATAATCCAGCCAAATCACTGGCGCGTGCATAATTAACTTGAATGAACTCTGAAAGCAGTGGTGCTAATTCTTGCACTTGCTGTTGGGATTCTAGTTCTAGTTTCTCGCGTGCGGCAATTTCTTCACTAGGTGCGACATAAATGACATTGCCATTTTGGCGCTTACCCAAGCCTTTGGTCTTCAAAATGATATCCAAGGCTTGATCCCAAGGAACATTTTTTAAGCGTAAGGTTAAATTGCCACTCACGGCATCGCTTACCACCATATTGAGATTGGTAAAATCTGCAATCAGCTGCAACACAGACCGCACTTCGATATCTTGGAAGTTCAGCGATAGTCTTTCGCCTTCAAATACCTTTTGCTTGCGTTGTGCAACCACTTCTTTTGGTATTTCGCGTACTTCTACTACATATTGATTATCAGACTGATAGGCGAGATGCTCGATTTCCTTACTGCTATCCGGTGAGATGACCATTTTGGTGTTGGGCCCATCGGCATAGGTTTCCACCAACTGTATAGGGGTTGCGAAATCAACGACGTCCAAACGTTTGCTTAAGTTGCTAGGTAAGGAAGTGTTTTTGAAATCAACCAAAATGCGCCCACCTTGTTCACGTAAATTGATAGGGATATTAGGATTGGAAAGTCCGATTACAACCCGTCCTACTCCACCCTCTCCACGACGAAAATCCACAGTATTGATATTAAAGGCACCACTGGATGTTTGTCTTGCGACTGGAGAGGTGGCCCCTGTACTTCTGGTAATTTGTGCTTGACTTGATCCTCCGGCATCTGAGCCGATAGTTAATATAAAATTATTTCCAGAAATATTCGTAGTGTAATCATCCAATCTAGTTAAATTTACTACAACTCGCGTTCGGCCATTTGCTTCAGCGGTATTTACACTTTGTGCTACGCCAACGTCAATTTTTTGGAATCGATCGGCTAAAGCATTTTCTGTGGCGGCAAAATCTAATGCAATTCGAGCTGGGTTATCAATGGTAAAAGCGAGTGGTTCAGTTGGAGTTCCACTAAATTGAAAGGACAATTGGATTTGGTCATTAGGCAAGCTTGAAACTTTAATGTCTTGCAGTGCATTTTGTGCATGAGCAACTGAAGCTAAAATAAAAAGCAAACTTAACAATGCAGCTTTTTGTATACGCGCATTGAATTTTGCACAAAATACAAAAGAAGCCTTTATTTTAGATTTACCTAAGCTTTGATTTATATAATTCATGGCACAATGCCCCTTCGTATTAAACTTTCCCTAGTAAATTAGTATGTGTTTTATCACAACTACTTTAATTAATCATTCATTCACTCAACGCAATAGAACCATCGCGTTTTCGCCATCCGCCAAAGCCATCTGGAATAATTTCTTCTATTTTTAACCCCGCGTCTGACACTTCTATAACCTTGCCATTATTTTGGCCTAAATAATTACCTGTAGAAATCCTTTGTATGGTTTTCTCAGGCGTTTGAATCAGAGCCCATAAACTTCCTCTTTGCTGCATGGTGCCTACCATGCGTAGCGTGTCCAAAGGAAAGCTTTCAAGAAATTCTGGGGTTCGATTTGGATCTGGTGAAATTGTGGAATTTGGTTTTCTAATTTTCTCTACAATTTTAGCCTGAAAGATTGTGGTATCGAAAGGATCACGCTGATTGCTGACTTGATATTTGTATATCTGATAAGGCTTCACTTCTGGTATAGGGTCGATGCCAGGAGGCTCGCGTGACTTTACCTCTTCGACAAAATCTTCTAAGTCGCGCATCTCGCGTCCACAACCGGCAATTAAAGTAACCAAAGTAAGCACCACTGCAATCAAAAGTGGATGCAGATGAGATGCTGTCTTAGTACTCATTCCTCATCCTCTTCTAAATAGCGGTAGGTCTTTACCGTTGCCGTCATGGTCATTTTTTCTTCACTAGGAGTAAGTGAAATATTATGCAGTGTTACAATACGTGGCAAGGCTGCAATTTCACTAGCGAACGTTCCAAACTGATGGTAATCGCCGCGCACACGCAAATCGATAGGTTTTTCCGCATAAAACTCTTTAATGGATTCGGCCTGCGGTTTAAACAATTCAATTTCTAAACCACTGGAAAGACCGGTTTGTGAGATGTCGACGATCAGCGCGGGGATCTCAGTCTTACTGGGTAACTGGCGTAACAAGGTACCAAAAGTTCTGCGCATCTCTTCTAGCTGCACTTTGTATAACTCAAGGTTCGCTGCCTTTTCCGCCTTATTCTCAAACGTTTTTCTGAGTTCTTGTTCCTTGGCCTTGACGCGAGTTAAACTTTCCAGTTGATTTTTGTGATGTAAATAATATCCGGCAAATAAAATTCCGAAGCAGATGAGGCCTATCATTAACACCTTTAATGGCAACGGTGCCGTGCCAATATTGTTAAGGTTTGTGCTTCTTATGTCGTCAAGAAAACTCATGCTTATTCTTCTTCAGAATTTTTTTCTTTATTCGGATCTGTCTGGGCCGCAGTTAGATTAAAATCACTAATACGGGCGAGTTCCGTTTCTTTAGTTTCGATCACTCCCAGGCTAGGATTTGTTAACCAGTCTGATTCTTCGATATTGCGCATATAAGACGAGACTCGTGCATTAGACTCCGCCCTACCTGCAATCTGTAAATTACTTTCGGCTTGCTTGAGACTAGTTAGATGTACACCATCAGGCAGGGTAGTCACCAGTTCATCAAATAAGTGCACAATACCTGGGCGCGTAGCTTGCAGGTTTTGAATAACTTCCATGCGCTCGATCAGTGCTTGTCTGGTTGAGTCTAGCTTCTTAATCTCCTTAATTTTGTCGTCGAGAATCTTAATCTCATTGGTGAGATATTGATTGCGTCGTTCTTGGTGATTAATTCTGCCGTTAATTTCAAAATGCGTTAGCAGTACGACCACAGCACATAATGCAGCCGCCAAACCCATCAACGTGAAAAATTCTTTTTGTTGTTCGCGTCGACGCGTTTCTCGCCAGGGTAATAAGTTAATTCTTGCCATCTTAATCGAATGCCCGTAACGCTAATCCGCAAGCAATTAACATAGAAGGTGCATCACTACCCAATGCTTGTGGGTTAATTTTAGAGCCGAGGGAAAGCTGGCTAAAGGGATTTGCAATCGTAGTGGTAATACCTACTTCATTTGCGATTTTTTCATCAAGACCTGGAATTGCTGCACAGCCACCAGCTAAAAGTAGATGATCAACATTTACATGTTGACTGGCTGAATAGTAAAACTGTAAAAAGCGATTCGCCTGTTGTGCTGCAGTATTTTTAAATGGTTCTAATAAATCAGAGACGTAATTTTCTGGTAGCCCACCCTCTTTTTTTGCTAAACCTGCCTCTTCAAAGGTAAGTCCGTATTGGTGCATGATTTCTTCCGTGAGTTGTTTGCCACCGAAAGGTTGCTCCCGTGTATACACCATTTTGTGGTCCTGAATAATATTAAGGCTGGTCATTGTGGCACCAATATCAAGTACCGCAACCGTTTTCCCCATACCTTGATTTTCAACCGTGTCCGTAATCAACGGAAATACGTTTTCAATTGCATAAGCCTCAACATCAACTACGATAGGGGTGAGTCCTGCAGCTTCTGCAGCAGCAACGCGCATGTCTACGTTTTCACTACGTGAAGCAGCCAATAGTACATCAATCGTTTCCGGATTATCTTCGGTAGGTCCGAGCACATCAAAATCTAGATTTACCTCTTCTAATGCATAAGGGATGTATTGGTCGGCTTCTAATTGTATTTGTCCTTCCAATTCTTCTTCATTGAGGTTGGCAGGCATATTGATCACTTTGGTGATGACCGCAGAGCCCGCTACGGCTAAACAACAATTCTTGGCTTTGGAACTTGATTTCTTCATGACTTGTCGAATGCTTTCACCTACGGCATCGACATCTGAAATCACTTTTTCGGTAACGGCATTGGGGGGCAAGGCTTCGACACCATAATGGTCTACACGATAACCACTATTCGTTTGCGAAAATTCCATCGCTTTAACTGACGAAGAGCTAATATCTATACCAATTACGGGTCCCTTATTTTTGTTGAACAGAAGCACGATTTTATTAATCTAACTAGTTTTACGATAGTTATAAATAAGTATTATATGTCTGTATTAAAGAATATACGTAACTCTATATCAATCGGAGGGTTAAGCAAAATACTTGCTGTACCGCTTAAATTAGGTTTTGATATCGAATTCGATCGATAATTTACTACAGCAATGATCATTGTAAGGTTATGCCCTTGTTTTTAAAGCTATTACGCCTAATATTCATCGGATTTTTCGGGATGTCCGTCGCAGCGGGGATCGTAGCTTTGGGTACCTATATCTACTTCGCACCTGGCCTACCCAGTGTAGCCACGCTCAAGGATGTAGAACTCCAGGTGCCACTTAGGGTGTACAGTCGTGATGCCAAGCTCATTGCGGTGTATGGAGAAAAACGCCGTCAGCCGCTCAAATATGGTGAATTTCCGCAGCAAGTGATCCAAGCGTTTCTGGCGGCTGAAGATGATCGGTTTTTTGAACATCCTGGGGTGGATTATCAAGGTCTGATTCGCGCCGCTATCGATGTTTTGCTTACTGGCGAGAAGCGTCAAGGTGGCAGTACCATTACTATGCAGTTAGCGAGAAATTTCTTTTTAGGTAACGAACGAACCTATGTGCGTAAGTTGAGGGAAATATTATTAGCGCTTAGAGTTGAGCATGAGTTAACTAAAAACGAAATTTTAGAGCTCTACTTAAATAAAATCTACTTAGGTAATCGTGCCTATGGCGTTGGAGCGGCAGCGGATGTCTATTATGGCCTCGGCCTTGACGAGCTCAATATTGCCCAAGTAGCGATGATTGCTGGTTTGCCTAAAGCTCCCTCACGCTACAATCCCATTATCAATCCAGACCGCGCTTTGTTACGTCGTAACTACGTACTAGGCAGAATGCATGAGCTACGCTTTATTGATAATACGACGTATCAAGATGCAATCGACACGCCGGTTACGGCATCGCGACATTATCCACGCGTGGAGGCCAATGCCCCCTATATAGGCGAGATGGCAAGGGCCTATATTGTCGAAACCTATGGAAAAGATGCCTATAATAAAGGCTTCCATGTCTATACGACCATTGACACAAAGCTACAAGAAACGGCAAAACGTGCACTTAAGAATGGTCTGCTTAATTATGATAAGCGACACGGTTTCCGTGGTCCGGAAACAAATATTGGAGACATTTTCTCTGATTCAACAGAGCTAAATTTTGAACTAATAGATGAAGCTTTAACTGAACTGCACGAAATTGGTGGCCTCGTTCCGGCTATCGTGACTAAGGTTGAAGATACCAAGGTCGAATTTTATTTAGGTGGAGAGCGCTTAGGAAATTTATCGATAGACCAAGTTAAATGGGCCAAGCCCTATCTAAATGAAAATGCGGTAGATAAAGAGCCACAAAGCTTTACTACAATATTTAAACCAGGAGATGTGATTCGAGTAGTAGAAAGCGACACGAATCAGTGGACTTTGAGTCAAGTTCCAGAAGTATCAGGTTCATTTGTTGCCATCGATCCACAAAACGGCAGTATTCTGGCTTTAGTAGGCGGCTTTGATTACAACCATAGTAAATTTAATCGTGCCATTCAGGCAAAACGTCAACCTGGTTCAAGCTTTAAACCTTTTATTTACTCGGCGGCATTAGAATCTGGCTATACGCCGGCAAGTATTATTAATGATGCGCCTGTCGTGTTTGAAGATGTGGCGCTGGAAGACACCTGGCGGCCGCAAAATTACAGTGGCAAGTTCTTTGGACCCACACGTTTACGAGATGCGCTCACCAAGTCACGCAATATGGTTTCAATTCGTTTATTAAAAGATATCGGTCGTCGACATGCCATGCAGCATGTCAATAAATTTGGTTTCGATCCAGAGCAACTTCCATATGACTTAACACTTGCGCTTGGTTCAGGTGCAGTGACGCCACTTGAGTTGGCAACGGGCTATGCGGTATTTGCCAATGGTGGTTACTACATTGAACCCTATATGATTGAGCGTATAGAAGATGCAAAAGGAAAGGTGTTATATCGATCTAGCCCGTTGATGGTATGTGAAGCAGATTGTCAGGCTCTACAGAAACAAATGGAGTTAGAAGATAGTGAAATCTCCATCGATGATACGGAAGAAGATTCTGCGGTCACCGTTGCGATTCGTTCAGCAAAACGTGTGTTATCACGAGAAAATGCCTATCAAATGGTAAGTATGATGCAAGATGTAATCCGGCGTGGTACGGGTTCCAAGGCCCGCGAAATTGGGCGCAATGATATCGCTGGTAAAACAGGTACTACCAATGATCAGCATGATGCATGGTTCAGTGGTTTCAATGGTGATTATGTCGCGACTGCTTGGGTGGGATTTGATCAGCTTAAGCCTCTTGGCAAAAGAGAAGTGGGTGGCGTCGCGGCTCTACCTATATGGATCGAATTTATGCGCTCGGCTTTGGAAGGTAAACCGGAGCATACGCTTGAACAGCCTGCGGGTATTGTTACTTTGCGAATCGATCCAGAGACTGGGCTTTTAGTCGATCAAGATAGCAATCAGGGCATTGAAGAGACTTTCCGTGAAGAGTATATGCCAACGTTGAGTGCAGAAATTGATAATCAATCCACCTATATAGAAAGTGGCGAAGAAATGGAAATTCCAGAGCAGCTATTTTAAAGCCGTGGAGCATAAAAAAAATGATCGATTAAGAAAAATGCTTGCGCATGAAGCTGCAAAGATCATTGCTACCGAGGGTGTATGTGATTTCCAACAAGCAAAACGTAAGGCCTGTGAACGTATAGGTAACTCTAATCGCGGATCTTTGCCCAGTAATAGCGAAATTGAACAGGCAGTATGTTCTTTTCAGCACACTTTTTTGCTTGATCATGATGCCATACTTGCACAACAACGCAAGACGGCACTTACTATTATGCGCTGGTTGCGAGAATATTCTCCCTATTTAGTAGGCCCAGTATTGGAAGGCACCGCTCATGCCAACACCGCGATTACTATTCATGTTTCATCGGATGTGGTAGAAGAAGTAGTAGAAATAATTGAACGTAATGATATTGATTTAAAAATAGAAGAGCGACGTCTGAAGTTTGGTAAAGAAACTGCCTATTTGCCAACTATAGTGTTTTTTTTCCAAGAAAATGAAATTGCAGTTACAATTTTTACCTTACGCCAACAACATCAGGTTCCCAAAAGTAAAATTAAAAACCGTAGCTTGCAAAGGATGAATTTAAAAAACCTAGAAAATTTACTAGCAAAAGCCGAAACTAGTGATAGGCAGGACTGAGTTCTTTCACAGCCTCCACTAAAACAGTGACTTTTTCAGGATCAACAAATTGTTGAATCCCATGTCCTAAGTTAAAGACATGTCCACTACCATGTCCAAACTTATCTAATATTTTTTTTACCTCCGTTCGAATAACATCATCACCTGCATATAAAACATTAGGATCTAAGTTACCTTGCAGCGCAACTTTTTCACCAACCAAAGCACGCGCTTGGTCAATTTCGGTAGTCCAATCTAGGCCTAATGCATGACAACCTGTTGCAGCCATTTCATTGAGCCAATTTCCGCCACCTTTCGTGAATAGAATGATTGGCACATTAGTTTCAGAGTTTATATGCATGAGATTTGCAACTATTTTTTGCATAGGAGAGAGTGAAAATTTGAGATACGCTTCTTTGGATAATACCCCTCCCCAAGTATCAAAAATCATCACGGCCTGAACGCCAGCGTCAATTTGCGCACGTAAGTAATCGCTAACTGCAATCGCTAAAATCTCTAACAACTGTTTTAGTATTTGTGGTTCTTTATACAGCATGGTCTTAATGTTGCGAAACTCTCGACTACTTTGACCTTCAACCATATAAGTAGCCAGTGTCCAAGGACTGCCTGAGAATCCGATTAGGGGTACTCTCCCATTTAGTTCTTGTCGAATTAAACGCACTGCATCGAACACATATGCGAGATCATTGATGGGCTTTAGTGTTGCAATACGTTTGATGTCACCCACACTGCTTATCGGCTTGCTGAATTTAGGTCCTTCGCCTTCACTGAAATACAGACCCAAGCCCATCGCGTCAGGGATGGTTAATATGTCAGAAAATAAAATCGCTGCATCCAGATCATAACGCCCCAATGGTTGCAGTGTTACTTCACAAGCAAGTTCGGGTGTTTTACAAAGCGTTAAAAAATTCCCTGCCCGTTTGCGTGTCTCCCGATATTCCGGCAAATAACGGCCTGCTTGACGCATAATCCACAGGGGCGTGCGTTCAATAGGCTGCTTTAAGAGCGCACGTAAAAAAAGATCGTTTTGTAAATCGGACATGAGTCTATAGTTGCTTGTAGTGATATGGAATAACTATAGATGATCTACTTGTTACTACAAATGCAGATTATCTAATATCAATTTAATTGCAGTACTAACGGTTTCTGTTGGTACTAACTATTCAATTTAGTCTTTATTTTAGCGCTCACTTTTCCCATATCTGCTCTGCCAGTAAGTTTGGGTTTCAGGATTCCCATGACTTTCCCCATGTCTTTAATGCTGGTGGCACCACTCGCAGACAAGGCTTCGCCAATTAGTTCATCTATTTCGTCTTCACTCAATGCTTTGGGCAGATATGTATTGATCAATGCCAGTTCTTGTACTTCTTTGTCTACTAAATCCTGGCGATTGGCTTTTTCAAATTGAGTAATAGATTCACGGCGTTGTTTTTGCATTTTTGTTAACACATTGATGATGTCGTCATCGCTAAGTTCTTTACGTGTATCTACTTCTTGCTGTTTAACTGCAGCAAGGATTAAACGAATCGTTTGCAGTGAAGACTTTTCTCCACTACGCATAGCAGACTTCATGTCTTCAGTGAGCTTAGATTTTAGAGTTGACACCAGCGAGGTGTTAGAAATATTCAGTTAATACAAGCGGCGGCGGCGCAGGCTCGTTCGAGCTACGCGCTTGAGATTACGCTTGACTGCAGCAGCAGCTTTGCGTTTGCGGACCTCAGTTGGCTTTTCATAATACTCGCGTCTACGTACTTCAGTGATAGTGCCAGCTTTCTCACAGGAACGACGAAAACGTCGCAATGCGAAATCGAAAGGTTCATTTTCTTTTACACGTACACCTGGCATATGAATTAGCTATTGTTAAAAAGTCAACTTTTGCAATCAAAAAGAGCCGCGATTATACCGATAGGCCTCGATAATTCAAATATTTAAGCTTAAAGCCTATAAATATCACGACCGAAATAAAACCGAGGCTGTGTATTACGTGAATTCACGTGATAATACTGCGTATGCGTGTACTAGGGATTGAAACTTCATGCGATGAAACTGCTGTCGCGATCATTTGCGAGGAATCTGGTTTGCTCGCGAATCAGATCTACTCACAAACCTCTTTGCATAATGAATATGGCGGCGTAGTGCCTGAGCTTGCCTCACGTGATCACATACGAAAACTAGGGCCTTTGATTAGGCAGGCTTTGCAGCAGGCACAGCTCGCGAGTATCCAGGAGGTCGATGCGATTGCCTACACTTCTGGGCCTGGCTTGATGGGGGCGTTGTTTGTTGGCGCGGGTGTGGGTAGGAGTCTGGCTTGGGCCATGGGGAAACCGGCGATTGCGGTACACCATATGGAAGCACATCTACTCGCGCCGTTGTTGGAAGAAGTTGCGCCAGACTATCCTTATGTCGCTTTACTGGTGTCAGGTGGGCATACCTTGTTAGTGAAAGTTAAAGCTGTTGGCAACTATAAAATTCTAGGTGAAAGCATCGATGATGCCGTAGGGGAAGCATTTGATAAGGTCGCAAAAATGCTGGGCTTAGCCTATCCAGGCGGTCCTGCCATTGCCAAATTAGCCGTACAGGGAAATCCCAAGCGCTTTAATTTTCCAAGACCCATGATTGATCGCGCAGATTTAAATTTTAGTTTTAGTGGTTTAAAGACTCATGTGTTGCACACTTTACAAGGATGCGAAGATCTCGATGAGCAAACTCGTGCCGATGTGGCCTGTGCATTTGAGGATGCAGTCGTCGATACATTAATTATAAAAGCTGAGCGTGCACTTATGGCATGTGATGCAAAAACATTGGTAGTAGCAGGGGGAGTAGGTGCCAATTTGAAATTGCGTCAGCAATTGAAACAACGCTTACAGAAGAAGGCGGTTCAGGTATTTTATCCTAAACCGGAATTTTGTACTGATAATGCCGCGATGGTTGCTCAATTGGGTTTATTACGCATACAAAATGGTTATCAGGAGCCCTTGCGTATCAAAGTACAGCCACGTTGGTCCCTCGAAGATATCTAAAGGAAGCCCTGATTTATTCTGATACGTTGTTAAAAAATGTCTCAAATTTTTCGACATTTTTTGCCTCGTCTCAGTCGCTATTGCTAATAAATCAAGGCTTCCTAGTCCTCTCCAATTTTTGTTTCATCTCCAGAAATTAGATTCTTAATATTACTGCGATGTTTCCAATAAACGATTAAGCCAATCACGCAAAGTAAGGCAATTTTCCAAACTTCGTAATTAAAGTACCAAGCAATAATGGGAGTAAGTAACATTGCTATTAAAGCCGCCAAAGAAGAATAACGAAACATGAAGGCAACAACTAACCAAAAGGCAGACCACACCACTGCTAATGACCAATCGAAACCTAATAAAACTCCAAGTGTAGTTGCAACGCCCTTGCCACCTTTAAAACCATAGTAAAGCGGATACATATGTCCCAATAAAGCTGCTAAAGCAGTGGCTATAATTAACTGAGCATCTCCATCGAAGAACATGGCAATAGCTACGGGGATAAAGCCTTTTAATATGTCGCCTAATAAAGTAACTGCTGCAGCCAATTTACCTCCAGTGCGCAGCACATTGGTCGCACCGGGATTGCCTGAGCCCAAAGTACGAGGATCCGGAAGTCCTTTTACTTGGCTGACTAAAATCGCGCTGTTGATTGAGCCAAGCAAATATGCACCGATTACAAGTAGAATCTGAACAACAACGTTATCAAAAAAGTTCATCCTAAAAATTCACTATGGCGAAACTACATATCTCAAAATTTGGTAAAGGCCCAGATCTAATATTGTTACATGGATGGGGTTCAAGTTCGAAAGTTTGGCGGTTATGTTTAGAAAAGCTGAGTTTAAATTTTTGCGTGTGGTGTATAGATTTGCCTGGGCATGGAGAAAGCCATGCAGTTAAGTGGGATTATAGTGTTGCACAAGGTGTGGAAATGTTGGCTCAAAGTTTGCCGAAAACCTGTTCGGTTATAGGTTGGTCACTTGGTGGTCTGTATGCACAATTATATGCCACACAGTACCCACAACGTGTGAAAAAACTGATGTTAATTGCAAGTATTCCGAAATTTATAGCTGATTCAGGTTGGCCACATGGAATGCCAAAAGATGAGTTTGAAAATTTTTCTCGACAATTTGTAAAATCCCCGCGCAAAACCTTACAGAAATTTTATTCCCTGCAAGTGTTGAATACTAATTTATCCAAGAAAACCCATTCAATTTTGCTGAACGCATTATCTAATCAACAAAAACACCTAAACAATATTCAGTGGGGGTTGCATTGGTTGCGGGATATAGATTTGCGTACAGAAGCAGCTCTTACTGATAGGCCGATTCATATACTACATGGCGATAAAGATGCCATATGTTCATTTTTTGCCGCACAAGATATGGTCAAACAGTGGGGCAACACACATTTAGAAAAAATATCGAATGCTGGTCATGCACCCTTTATTTCACATTTAAATCAATTTCTAAAACAAGTTGAAGCTTGGTGTTAATTGCATGGCCAATGTAAAAATTAACAAAAAGCACGTACGCAAGGACTTCTCTAATGCTGCATGTAGCTATGATGAAGCAGCCATTGTGCAGCACGAAATATGTGATCGCACTTTGGAAAGAGTTGATATGCTCAATAAACAACCACTATCGATTTTAGATATAGGGTCGGGTACCGGTCGTAGTTTACAAGGGCTTAGATCTCGTTTTCCCAATTGCACTCTCACCGCATGTGATTTTGCCTTACCCATGCTAGAGCAGTGTAAACAAGGGTTATATAGTAAATACCAAACCCATTTGGTATGTAATGATGCAGAACAGTTGGCTTTTGCAGATGCAAGCTTTGATCTGATATTTTCTACTTCTACGTTTCAATGGTGTACTGATTTGAATCAAGTATTGTCAGAGTGCATGCGCGTATTATGTAACAATGGCGTACTGATTTTTTCTACTTTTGGGCCAGATACTTTGGTGCAGTTACGCAACAGTTGGGCGCAAGTGGACGATTTTGACCATGTACATAAGTTTATGGATATGCATGACATAGGAGATTTATTGCTTGCCACTCAATTCTTAGATCCGGTAGTCGATATGGAAACAATAGATGTACAGTATCCATCCTTACGGCAATTATTACAGGATTTAAAAGACACAGGGAGCCGCGGGAAATTTACTAATATTGTGGCCTCGAATACTAAAGGACTGATGAGTAAACAAAAATACCAGCGTTTGCAACAAGCCTATGAAAGTTACCGTCAAAAAAATGGACTACTACCTGCAAGTTATGAAGTGATTTACGGCTATGCCCGTAAGCCTGATGGTGGGCAATCAAAAAATAAGAATCAAGAATACAAAGTGCCAATAAGCGATATAGGAAGATAGATAATTTAGTTTGATAACGATATAAGTGTTCATAAAATATCCGTAGAGAAAGACTATCTCTACTGGCTAGCAGCATAGCTATTAAATTTTACTTATGGAGAGATACAATTAGGGAAATAGTTGATGCTAAATGTATAGTAGTTATTAAAGATTTTTAATTTGATGATTGCGACTAAAGTTTCTAGCCCTACTCAATTTATAGTACAACGTAACCAATCGCTTTCATGGTATGGAAATAAGGTATTTATTGCCTATATGGCGATATTATTACTAGGGATCGGCTGTATATTTGCGTATTTAGGGATGTGGCTAATATTACCGTTTGCAGGATTGTACGTACTAGCCCTTGCTATCGGGTTGTATGTTTGTTGTTTGCGTAGTCATGATCGCGAAGTGATTACGATTGATGAAGAAAAATTGTTAGTTGAAAAAGGCAGAATAAAACCAAGACAACAATGGAAATTTGATCGAGCCTGGCTGCAACTAGAATTAAAGAAACCGCTTTATAATGGTTATCCTAGTAAGTTAATGGTTCGCTCAAAAGGAAGAGAATGCGAAATCGCTAAGCACTTAACCAATGATGAGCGAAAAAGTTTGGCGCAATCAATTGTTGAGGTGCTACAGATACCACTGATTAATAGATAAAGTTTGTAATTGGGATTGTATTAAATGAAACAAAAAACTTGGATTAAACGCATAAGCTATAGTTTATTGACTGTACTAGTTATTTTTAATTCACAATTAGTGTGGGCTGTGCAGCCTTACAATATGCCTGAAGGTGTTACCGCAGCGAGTAAGACGGCATTTGATTTACATATGCTTGTTTTTTACATCTGTTGCGGGATAGGTGTAGTGGTATTTTCAATATTGACTTATTCAATTGTGATGCACCGTAAATCTATAGGGCATAAGCCTGCCGTTTTCCATGAAAGTTTAGTCTTAGAATTTCTTTGGACTATTATTCCATTTGCAATTTTAATTGTGATTGCGATTCCTGCGGCGAGAGCACTTATTGAAATGGAAGATACAACCAATTCAGATATGACAATTAAGATAACTGGTTATCAATGGATGTGGCGCTATGAGTATATTGATCACGACATTGATTTTTATAGTGTACTAAGTACGCCACGTGGAGAAATCTATAATAAGCAACAAAAAAACGAGAACTACTTGTTAGAAGTTGATAACGAATTGGTAATTCCCATAAATCATAAAGTGCGAATTTTGCTTACCTCAAATGATGTAATCCACGCATGGTGGGTACCTGAACTCGCGTTTAAAAAAGACGCCATTCCTGGTTATATCAATCAAGGTTGGACCGAAGTTACCAAGCCTGGTGTTTATCGCGGCCAGTGTGCCGAACTTTGTGGGCGTGATCATGGCTTTATGCCGATAGTGGTACGTGCTGTAGAGCCAGAGGAATTTGAGCAATGGGTTGCAGAACAGAACGTAGATAAAAATTTAGCTGCTAATGAGCGTGCAGCCAATGTCTTAACAGATTAAATATTAAAAAAGCTTAGGAGTTTAAATCATGTCAACTGTGGCAGCAGAGGAACACCACGAAGAACATCCATCCGGCATTATGCGCTGGATTACCACTACCAATCATAAAGACATTGGAACTTTATATTTGTGGTTCGCATTGATCATGTTTTTTGTTGGTGGGTTCATGGCCTTGATCATTCGTGCAGAATTATTTGAACCTGGTTTACAATTTGTAGATCCACAGTTTTTCAATTCTATGACTACTCTGCATGCCCTGATTATGGTGTTTGGAGTGGTCATGCCTGCATTTACTGGCTTTGCGAATTGGATGATTCCGATGATGATAGGTGGCACCGATATGGCTTTGCCGCGCATGAATAATTGGAGTTTTTGGATCCTACCGTTTGCATTTGCCATGATCAGTTCCACCTTGTTTATGGACGGTGGTGGTCCAGCAGGTGGCTGGACATTATATCCGCCACTTACTTTACAAACTGGTGATGCACTGCCCTTTGTGGTTTTCTCGATTCACTTTATGGGCATGTCTTCGATTATGGGTGCCATCAATGTTATCGCAACGATCTTAAACATGCGCGCACCGGGGATGACCTTGATGAAAATGCCATTGTTTGTGTGGACCTGGTTAATTACGGCATATCTATTAATTGCAGTAATGCCTGTGCTTGCTGGTGGCGTAACAATGTTGTTAACAGATAAGTTTTTTGGTACTAGTTTCTTTAATGCCGCGGGGGGCGGTGATCCAGTATTGTTTCAACATATCTTTTGGTTTTTTGGTCACCCGGAAGTTTACATACTAATTCTGCCTTCTTTTGGTGTGATTTCGACCATCGTACCGACCTTTTCACGTAAACCACTATTTGGTTACTCATCCATGGTATATGCCTCAGCGTCTATTGCGTTTCTATCTTTTATTGTATGGGCGCATCACATGTTTACAGTAGGTATGCCATTGGCGGGTGAGTTGTACTTTATGTTTGCCACCATGCTTATTGCGGTGCCTACAGGGGTGAAGGTGTTTAATTGGGTTGCCACCATGTGGCGGGGAGCATTGACATTTGAAACTCCGATGTTATTTGCTATTGCATTTATCGTGCTATTCACTATTGGTGGATTTTCCGGCTTGATGGTGGCACTTGCGCCAGCTGATTTTCAATACCACGATACCTATTTTGTCGTGGCACATTTTCATTATGTGCTAGTACCTGGAGCGATTTTTGCAATCATCGCTGCAGCTTATTACTGGTTGCCTAAATGGACGGGTCATATGTACAACGAGACCCTGGGCAAAACCCATTTCTGGTTATCTACAATTTTTGTGAACGTTACCTTCTTTCCAATGCATTTTGTTGGCTTGGCAGGTATGCCACGACGCATCCCCGATTATGCATTACAGTTTGCAGACTATAATCTAATTGCTTCAATTGGTGCCTTTGGATTTGGTTTTGCACAACTGATTTTTTTATGGATAGTTATTCAAACTATACGAGGCGGAGCGAAGGCGACGGATAATGTTTGGGAAGGTGCAGTGGGTTTAGAATGGACCTTGCCATCACCACCGCCATATCACAGTTTTACAACTCCTCCGAATGTAGAAGGCGAATGGAACTGGTTTACACATGAACACGTTGAAACAACAAAAACGCGGAGTTAAACGTACGGCGATACTACTTGCCGTAGTTGTATTGATTTTTTATATAGGCTTTTATTTTTTAATGGCAGGTAAATAATTAAAACCATGAATACATCTCCTAAAAAGATAGTATTGACGCTAGGTGTAGTTGTGGTAGCTATGTTTGGTTTTGGTTATGCGCTGGTGCCTTTGTATGACTTATTATGCGATGTGACGGGCTTAAATGGAAAATCAGAAACCGTAACACAACCGCAGACAGCGTCATTTGAAGTAGATGACTCACGTACAATTACCGTTGAATTTATCACTAATCTCAATCAAGGCATGCTGTGGGATTTCAAGCCGGCCGTAACTAAAATGCAAGTTCATCCTGGCAAAGCCTATCAAACTAGCTTTTTTGTAAACAATAAAACCAATCGAACCATGATTGGCCAAGCCGTTCCAAGTGTGGCTCCGTTCGCGGCTGCCAATCACTTTGTTAAGACAGAGTGTTTTTGTTTTTCAAACCAAACACTACAAGCGGGCGAAGAGCTTGAAATGCCAGTCGTGTTTGTAATTAATCCAGCATTACCTGAGAGAGTAAAGACAGTTACGCTCTCGTACACATTTTTTGATATAAGTAATTCAGCTGAAAATATAGATAAAAAAGATTTAAGCAATTCAAACCAAAAAACATAGTAAGAGCAAAATATGGCACACGCAGAAAGTAATTATTACATCCCACATGGAAGTCATTGGCCTTTTGTAGGCTCCATTGCAATTTGTAGTCTTATGGTTGGAATTTCAAACTTTCTCAATGGCGATACTTGGGGAAAATGGCTAATAATAATCGGAGCATTGATTTTATTAGTTATGTTATTTGGTTGGTTTGGTTCGGTTATCAGAGAAAGTGAGTCAGGCACCTATAATCAGCAAGTCGATGTCTCATTTCGTTGGGGTATGTTTTGGTTCATCTTCTCCGAGGTGATGTTCTTTGCAGTTTTTTTTGGTACTCTTTTTTATGTGCGTATCTATGCATTACCTTGGTTAGGAGGTGAAGGTTCCGGTGCACTTACCAACAACTACCTATGGCCAGGGTTTGAATCTATTTGGCCGTTGACGGCAAATGGCCCGGCTGAAATCGGTGGTGATTTTAAACCCATGGCGGCATGGGGCTTGCCGGCGATTAATACTGCAATCTTGCTCACTAGCGGGGTCACCATCACGTGGGCACATCATGCTTTAAAAGCCAACCATCGTGGACAACTTATTCTTGGATTGTTTTTAACCGTTGCTTTGGGTGCGATATTTGTCGTACTTCAAGGAATAGAATATTACGAGGCTTATCATCACTTGGGTTTGACATTGGGTTCAGGTATTTATGGCTCAACGTTTTTTATGCTAACTGGGTTTCATGGTTTTCATGTGACCTTGGGGGCCATAATTCTGGCTGTGATACTGATACGTTGTATATTCGGCCATTTTAAACCCGAACATCATTTTGGGTTTGAAGCTGCAGCATGGTATTGGCACTTTGTGGATGTAGTATGGTTGGGCTTATTTATATTCGTATACTGGCTATAAAAAATATCTCTTAGTAAAAGCACCTATTATTTTTAAATACATCTATAGATGATATGTCTTTGGCTGTGCTCGCGGCAGCTTTTTTCTATGTTTTCAATTTATCTAGCCTGAAATTCCGTGTGGTTGAATAAGCCCAGTAAAATATCCAATGATGAGTAACAAAAATGCGATTAGTGAGATTGCAATTCGTAATGTCAACGCATTGGCGGTACGTTTTGTTTTGCCTTTATCTGTAACTAAGTAAAACAGACCAGATCCGAGACTGAATAAAATAGCAATAAATAGTATGACGACAAAAATTTTGATTAACATGTTGAGCTTTATCTTATTCGTTTAATTTTCTACGCTATGACTACAAATAATACTTGGCGAAAGCCCTCATGGCTAATAACAAGCATTACTGTACTGGGTGTTTTTTTTCTAAGCTGCTTGGGCGCCTGGCAATTACAGCGAGCGGAAGAAAAGAAACAGATCATACTTGATATTAAACGACAAAATAATTCTAATCCTGAAAAACTTGAATTACCCATTGATGATGTAACGGCCTTGAGATTTAAAAAAGTTGAACTTCAAGGACATTACATACCGTCACGCCAATTTGTATTAGACAATCAAGTGCTCGATTACCAAGTGGGCTACAACATATTAACGCCGTTTATGTTGTATGGCTCAAAGCTTGTGGTGTTAGTAGATCGAGGTTGGGTAGCGCTAGGCCCATCCCGTAAAAGTCTTCCTAACATTGATATTGATGGTGAACTGCGAACTGTCGTTGCAACTGTATACGTACCGTTTGGTGAACCGTATACCTTAGGAGAAATCGATAATGGTGAAACAGATTGGCCACGATTAATTCAATATCTGGACTTTGCTGCGCTTGAAACACGTCTCGAACATAAATTGTTACCGTTAACGTTACGTTTAGAAGCCGGCCAAGATAGTGGTTTTATAACCAAGTGGCCAACAGCCACGCTTACACCGAAACGCCATCTGGCGTATGCAGTACAGTGGTTTGCGTTGGCAATTACACTGTTAGTAATCTTTATCGTGTTGCATATGCCAAGACAGTCTAAGGAATCAAGCAAATGAAAAAACAGACATTAAACCGATTATACCTGTTGGCGTTATTTGGGGTATTTTTTGTGCCTATGTTGGTTGCCATGTGGATGTATTTTGGTGCGGGTAGTTGGTTGACGACACAAAAACAAAATCATGGTGTATTAATACAACCCCCTCGACCATTAAACGAATTTAGCTTAACAGCGGATAATGCAACTACTTGGACACAAGAAAAATTTTTAGATAAGTGGACACTTTTGTATTTAAGCGATGGCAGCTGTGATTTATATTGTGAAGCAAGCTTATTTAAGATGCGGCAAGTGCAACTATCATTGGGGCGGGACGGTTCGCGTATTCAACGTAAATATTTTAGTATTGGAAAAAACTTGAATAAAAAAGGCCTGCAAGAAATTTTTGCAAGATATCCAAACATGCAAAATGCTTGGTTTGATCCAGCCGTATTTCGTATACAGTTGCCTCAGTTTCAGGATTTGCATAAACATTCTATTTACATTATTGATCCGCTTGGGAATTTGATGATGGTTTACTCCAAGCACGCGACCTCTAAAGGTATAAAGAAAGATTTAAAACGGCTGCTAAAGGTTTCAAGAATTGGCTGACTTACAAGTATCCAAGTTATTTCATCGAGTAGCTGTGTTTGCGTGTCTGCTGGCATTTGCTGTAGTGGTATTGGGTGCTTATACGCGTCTCTCAGATGCCGGACTCGGTTGTCCCGATTGGCCTGGCTGTTATGGTCATTTGCTGGGTGTACCAGAATCGACACAAGAGATTCAACAAGCTGAAACCGAATTTCCGCAACGCGCGGTAGAGAAACATAAAGCCTGGAAAGAAGTCATACATCGCTACTTTGCCGGCACGTTGGGCTTAGTTATTTTATGGCTGGCAATACTGGCCTGGAAAAATAGAAAGCTTACGCATCAGCCAGTAGCACTACCGATATTTTTAGTAGCACTAGTGATATTTCAAGCTTTACTTGGAATGTGGACGGTAACTTTGTTATTAAAACCAGTGATCGTAATGCTGCATCTATTAGGAGGTCTTGCCATATTGTCATTGCTTTGGTGGTTGGCGTTAAGTACCGGTTCGAGATCTCATGTTGTCGCACAAAACACCGTTGGAAATTTTGGTCCTGCGATCGTGTTTGGTTTGATACTTTTACTCGGGCAAATTTTTCTAGGTGGTTGGACCAGTGCCAACTATGCGGCCTTGGCTTGCACTGATTTCCCCACCTGCCAAGGACAATGGTGGCCAGCTACTGATTTTAAAGAGGCCTTTGTGTTTTGGCGTGGGCTAGGGATTAACTATGAATTTGGGGTGTTAGAAAATCCGGCACGAACTGCCATTCATATGAGCCATCGCATCATGGCAATCGTTGTTGCAGTGTATTGGTTGTATCTGCTGTTCCATTTGTTACGCAGTCGTGAGACATACACAGTACGGACTGCGGCAATAGTTACCTTAATAGTATTATTAGTTCAGTTGGTACTTGGTGTTTCCAATATTGTTTTGCATTTACCCATTGCAGTTGCTGTTATGCATAATGCTGGTGCTGCTTTACTATTACTTAGTGTGATCAGTCTTTTGTATTTTTCTAAACTGAGGCAGGCCTAGCTTGGTAAGATTTATCCAACTGCAACTGCAGTTTTCAATTTTTTTATCGCGTTATTTTCAATTTGTCGCACACGCTCAGCTGAAACACCATATTTTTGTGCTAATTCTTGCAATGTCGATTTACTTTCAGCTAACCAACGCTGAGCAATAATGTCACGGCTGCGTTCATCTAATGTGGTAAGAGCAGATTGTAGCTGTTTAGTTTGATGGGCTTGCCAATCATTCTCTTCTGCTTGTGTTTCAGGACTTGCAGCGTCATGACTCAAATAACTGGCAGGCGCAAATGCCGTTTGAGTACCAACATCGTCTTCCTCTGCATCGTTTGGTAAATCAAAGCCGAGGTCTGTGCTACTCAAACGCTTCTCCATTTCCAAGACTTCAGCAGGTTTGACGCCAAGCTCCTTAGCGACATTTTCTACTTCATCTTGATTTAGCCAAGCTAGACGTTTTTTAGAACTACGTAAATTAAAAAATAACTTTCGTTGTGCTTTAGTGGTAGCAATTTTAACGATACGCCAATTGCGCAATACGAATTCATGGATTTCTGCACGAATCCAATGCACTGCGAAGGACACCAAACGTACACCCTTGTGCGGATCAAAGCGTTTAACGGCTTTCATTAACCCGACATTGCCTTCTTGTATGAGATCGGCCAGTGGTAAGCCATAGCCTGTATAGCCGCGTGCAACTTGGATGACAAAACGCAGGTGGTGAATAATGAGGCTACGCGCTGCATCGAGATCATCATGCTCATACAGCCGCAACGCCAAAGATTGTTCTTCTTCAGCACTGAGCACGGGTACCTGATAAGCTGCAGCGATATAGCTTTCGATATTGCCACTTGGTACAGCCATCATGGGTTGTAATGATGTATTCGATTTCGACATAGAATGAAACCCCGAATAAATATAAAATGATTTTAGCACTCCTAGTTATAGAGTGCTAATAATGAGAGAAGTTCAATGAGTTAGTGCGCAAAGAGCTTGGATAAGCGGCACTTAACCATAATATATATATGGTTAAATACTTTTTAATGTAGGCTGCGTTTAATGAATACCCAGGGTTCCATGCGTGCAAATAAAACCTCTTCTTTCACCGGCTTGCTAATAAAATCATTCACACCGAGCTGACGTAATTCGGTGTAGTTCAGTTCTGTAGAGCTACTTCCAGTGGCTAATAATATCGGTAATGCTTTTTTATCGATGCCTAAGTCATGCCGAATATAACGAACCAAATCTATTCCCGATACGTCGTCATCGAGATTTAAATCGGTGATTACAATATCAAATTCAGTATTCAATTGGGTTTGTAAGGTGTCAATTAATATCTTGGCTTCGCTGCCAGAGCTCACCGCTGAATAAGGAATTGCATTTTGATCAAAGATACGACTTATGACCGTCAGTACCGTTTTACTATCCTCGACAAACAACACTCGCGGGGGTGGTATTTTTGGTTTAGGCAGAAAGCTTTCTAGATATTCAATGAGTGCATCAATACCTAAAGATTTATCAAAATGTGCATTAATGCCATGTGCAACTCTGACTTGAGTATCGTCTGCACTTGCATTACTGGAAATCATAACGATAGGCGTATCGGCATTCGGTGCTAAGCTGCGAATCTTAGTGGCTAAATCCAAACCGTTCCCGTCTGGTAGGGTGAACCCGATTGCAACTAAGTCATAACTCTGCTTACGTAACTTGGGTATTGCAGAGCTAACCGTTGCACGGGTATCAATCACCAGCTCTGGCCGCATATGCTTAAGTTTATTGGCTACTAGTTTACGACTGGCGCTGGAGCCATCGACAACAAGTACATTGGTCGTAGATTGGTTTTCATTCATTTCAATCAGACCCCATCTGATTTGGTGGTTACGTCGCTCTGTCTGCACGTTTTACCCAATTGCAGCTTGTCTTAAGAGATTCTCTCGGTATCTTTAGCTGAGATTTAAGGCGGTCGAATGAATACAGAGAGAGCTTGCTCATTGTGCAATTACGACAGAAATTTGCTCGGCCTTCCATCGGCCCAAAATTAGACTTTGTCTAATACGCAAACGCCTTAATAAATATGCTCATACAATTTATTAAAATGACCTATTGTAACTTCTCGTAAATGGCTGGCGTACAAGTAAGCAAATCGGATTTGGCGCATATATTTGGCGTTGACCAACCTACCATAGATCATTGGATTCGACGTGGATTACCCTATATTCGCAAACGACTGAAAGGTGTTGCTGTGCATTCAGATGAACGCGAACTAGTCTTCGATACTGCAGATGCAATTAACTGGCGTTTATCAGTGACTAACTTAGAACATGAATGGTGACGCAAAGTCTTAGTTTGATAACTTCATAATAAAGTGTGCTCAAGGATGAGTGTAGATACCCAACAAATTAATACCAACCAACCTGCATACTACATCATCAACATGCGTGATGATAAATGGGTCAAAGTCAGTAAAAGCTTTAAAGATTTAGCCGAAGCAAAAAATGCCTATACTGAATTGCTAAAAAAATATCCCTTTGCACGCTTAGGCGGAAGGCGCTAATTTAATAGCGTAGAAAAAGACAGTGCAAACTGTTGTTAACCTCAATCTATATATATTGTTAATAACTTAATATAGAACTTAATGATAGACTCAAGTAGTCCATTCACATTGGAGGAGAATATGAATAACGATGTTGAATATCTTAAATCAAGTATCTCAACGGATACTTATGAACCGTTTATGGTGGGTGATAAACAAGCAGGGGAAGTGCATTGGTTGACACAAACCAACTCAAGCGGACAGGCAACTTATTCAGGCCTGTGGCGTTGTGAACCCATGACATTTGCATATGAATTTCCAGGCGACGAAATATTTCAAGTACTGCAAGGTAGCCTAGTGGTTGAAATTGCAGGCGGTGATACGGTTAATTTACAAGAGGGTGATATTGTTTCATTCAACAAAGGGATGAAATCAACTTGGACGATACAAACGTCTTTTAAGAAGTTTTTTGTAATTTCTAATTGCTAATTTGCAAATTTTAGAATAATAGTCACTGAAAGCAATCCAACAGAATTAGTTACTAGTTCCTGTATTAGGTCATTTGTGCGAGGTCATTATTCTAGTGCTGGTTACTTATGTCGGATATTAGCTTGGTTCGATCTTTGCGATATGGCGGCCAACGGCTAGCCAAGAACCGACTAAACCTAGTGCAACACTTAGTGCAATCAAACCAAGGCTTTGTTTTATAGATGGGAAAATCAGTTGAAAATTGCTGTTATATAAGCCTACCAATTCTTGTGTAGGTTTTTTTATTACTAATAAAACAATTACCACGAGTAGTAAAGCAATAATGCCACCGATTAGACCGTACCAAACACCGCCATACAAAAAAGGGCGGCGGATAAACCTATCCGTAGCGCCAATTAGTTTCGTGACTTCGATCTCTTCACGACGATTTTCGATATCGAGGCGTATACTATTACCAATAACGAGTAATACCGAGGCCGCTAACATTACACCGATGATGGTAATCGCTCGGCGCACAATTGCACTGATGGTTTGTAAACGTTGCAACCATTGCATATCAAGTTGCACACGTTCTACGTTCGTGTAAGCTCGGAAATTATTGACGAGTTTATCCAAGCTATCGGCTTGTTTAACAGATTCGACTGGTGTAAGTACCAAAGTAGCTGGCAGAGGGTTGTCTGGCAGCCCTTCTAGCAGTTCCCCGAATTCACTACGATGGCGAAATTTTTCTAGGGCTTCTTCAGGAGCAATATAACGAACCGATTCAATCTCGGCTAATTTTTCCACACGTCCTTGTAATTGCTTAATTGCATCTTTACTGGTATCAGCAGACAAGAACAGCGTGATTTGGCCTGCATCATCCCAATCATGGGTTACGGACTGCAGGTTGTTTAACAAAATAAACAAACAGGCCGGTAAAGCTAGTGCCACTGCCACCATAAGCAAAGTAAGCGTAGTAGCGAATGGCTGTCGATATAATTTTCCAAGACTAAAAACTAAACCACGTAAATGATCACGCCCATAAGCGCGTAAGCGCGTTATTAAATTTGGTTTTAAAAGTGATTGTGGTCGTTTGGCTTTTGCCATAAAACTTTAATATTTATTCTTTAATGAGTAGCGGTAAATTCTCTGTATTGTTGATCGCTTTCTGAGTCAATACATTTTCCATTATGTAAACGTACTATGCGTTTGCGCATTCGAGAAATTAAGTCTAAATCATGGCTAGCAATTAATACGGTCACGCCTACTTGATTAAATTCTGCAAAGAGTTGCATGATCTCAGCTGATAACTCTGGGTCAAGGTTTCCAGTGGGTTCGTCCGCCAACAGGATTGCAGGCTTATTTACTACTGCACGCGCAATACCCACACGTTGTTGTTCACCACCAGACAGCGTTACAGGCATTACTTGTTCTTTGTCTAACAAGTCTACTTTGTCTAGTGCGGCACGCACACGACGGTTGATGTCGGCCTGAGCATAGCCAGCAATTTGAAGTGGCAGTGAGACGTTGTTAAATACATTACGGTCGTATAATAGATGGTGATCCTGAAATACCACACCCATATGTCTACGCAAGGCTGGAATTTTTCTTTTTGGGATGCGGGTAATATTTTTTCGATTGATAAATAACTGGCCACGAGTAGGTCGTTCAATCGCCGCGATCAATTTGAGCAAAGTACTCTTACCTGCACCTGACGGGCCAGTAAGAAATGCCATTTCTCCTTGTTCTAAGGTTAAATTCAAATGCGAAAGGGCTTCACGATTGCCTGGATAACGCTTAGTGATGTTCTGCAGTTCAATCATTGCCAGACAGCAGTTGTTTATGAGATAGTTTTGTCAATGGCTTCACGACCGAGTAGTGCAGCGGCATAATGCCGTGCATCAAACACGCGTAAATCTTCCACCGCTTCGCCAACACCAATATAACGTATCGGCAATTTTAATTTATCGGCAATAGCAACTACCACACCACCCTTAGCGGTGCCATCCAATTTAGTGATACATAAGCCCGTGATGTTGAGAGCTTGATGAAACTCGGTAGCTTGTTTGATTGCATTTTGTCCAGTACCACCTTCTAACACTAAGAGTATTTCGTGTGGGGCTTCAGGTTCAATTTTTTGCATGGCACGCTTGATTTTTTGTAATTCATCCATGAGATTTTGTTGAGTATGTAAGCGGCCAGCAGTATCGGCTATCAAGATATCCATTTTGCGTGCTTTGGCAGATTGATAGGCATCAAATATCACGGCAGCACTGTCTGCACCGCTTGCCTGCGCAATGACTGGTACATTAATTTTAGCTCCCCATGCTTGTAATTGCTCGACAGCTGCGGCTCGAAAGGTATCGCCCGCAGCTAGCATCACCGCTATACGATGTTCAGCAAGGCGTTGAGCAATTTTACCAATGGTGGTTGTTTTGCCTGCACCATTGACACCGACCACTAAAACAGTAAAGGGTCTAATGTCGCGCATAAGCAACGGTTTATTACAGGGAAGAAGAATTTCCGTAATCGCATCTTGTAGTGCATCGTATAACACATCAATATCTGATAATTCCTTGCGCTGTACTCGAGTTGTCAAACCAGTGATAATTTTGTTCGTGGTTTCGATGCCAACATCCGCTAGTACTAAGCGATCTTCAAGCTCAGTGATAAGTTCTTCGTCTAGTTCTTTTTTGCCTATTACAACATTAGATAACCCGTCAGTAAGCGCTTCACTGGTTTTGGCCAATCCTTGTCGTAATCTTGATAAAACTCCGCTCTCAGACATAGATTTTGAACAAATATTTATAGTATGGTCTAACTAGGAATTAATGGCGTCACAATGCGGCGCTAATCCTAACATCAAATATAACGATAGAATGCTATGCAAGTAAGAAAAATTATTCCGCTTTTTATTTTTTTGGTGGTTTCGCTATCAGTTTATAGCAAAACAATCAGTACGCATGAAAAAATATTTGATAATGGCATGAAAGTGATTGTTAAGGAGGATCATCGAGCGCCAGTGGTAATTTCACAAATATGGTATCGAGTAGGTTCGGCACAAGAGCATAGTGGAATTACTGGTGTATCTCATGTGCTTGAGCACATGATGTTTAAAGGCACAGAAAAATATCCATCTGGAACCTTTTCTTCTACGGTAGCGGGAATCGGCGCACGGGATAACGCCTTTACGGGTCGCGACTACACCGCCTATTATCAGCTTATGGAGAAGAGTAAGTTGGAAATAAGTTTTGAATTAGAATCAGATCGAATGTTGAATTTAATATTGTCACCGAATGATTTTGCCAGTGAGCTTGAAGTAGTAAAAGAAGAAAGACGTCTTCGAACTGATGACAATCCTAATGCCTTGATCTATGAACAACTTTATGCAACAGCATTTAATAATAGTCCTTATCATCATCCCATTATTGGCTGGATGAATGATTTAGATAATCTTCAAGTAGAAGATTTACAAACATGGTATGAGCGTTGGTATACCCCCAATAACGCCACCTTGGTTGTAGTGGGGGATGTGAATCCACAAGAAGTGTTTGCACTAGCTGAAAAATATTTCGCTGGGCTCGACTCGCGGAAAGTCACTGACAGCAAACCTCGAAAAGAGCATCCGCAAACCGGTATACGTAGGGTTACCGTTAAAAAAATAGCTAAGCTACCCTATATTATGCTTGGCTATAAAGTGCCATCACTGGCCACAGCAGAACATGATTGGGAGCCTTATGCACTGTCAGTTTTAGCCGGTATACTCGATGGTGGTCGCAGTGCACGATTAAGCAAACATTTAGTGCGTGAAAAAGAATTGGTTGCTAGTGCCGGTGCCGGGTACAACCTCTATGCACGTTATCCAACTTTGTTTTTGTTTGACGGTACACCCGCTGCAGCACACACTATTGAGGAAATCGAAGCAGCACTGTATGAAGAAATTAAACAACTGCAAGAAACTTTAGTAGATGAAAAAGAGCTGGAACGTGTTAAGGCACAAGTGATTGCCAGCGAAGTGTACCAACAAGATTCTATTCAGAGACAAGCTACAGTCATCGGTAGCTTAGAAACCATAGGTTTGGGCTGGCAACTAATGAATGAATACAGCACGCGCATTAATCAAGTTACTGCCGAACAAATACAACAAGTTGCAGTTAAGTATTTAGTTGAGCAAGGCCTAACTGTTGCAATGCTTGAGCCATTGGAAAATGATACTCAGACGCAGCAAGAATCCACACAATAATTTATTTTCTAGAATTACTTTACAAGAATAATTTTATGGAGCTTAAGCTATATACTTTTCTAATAGGCCTATGTCTGACTAACATTGTCAGTGCTGCACCGGATATTCAGCAATGGCAATCTGAAAACGGTGTGAAAACATTATTTGTGTCGGCACTTGAATTGCCGATGGTTGATATCGCTATCACTTTTGATGCCGGTAGTGGACGGGATGGGGAACTTGCCGGTTTATCACAGCTTACCCATAGCTTGTTAAATTCTGGTTCGGGTCAGTTAGATGCCGATGCCATCGCTGAAAAATTTGAAGACGTTGGCGCTCAGTTTAGTGCCAGCGTAAATCTAGACCGCTCTAGTGTTGCATTACGTAGCTTGACCGATGAAAAACTATTTAATCAAGCCCTAACTACTTTTATCGCAATACTTACCCAACCTAGTTTTCCAAAAAAAGATTTTCAACGCTTAAAGAAACAAGCGCTTATTGCAATTAAAGATGAGGAACAGCGCCCCGGTGATATTGCCACTAAAGCATTTTATAAAGCAATTTACAACGAGCATCCCTATGCACAACCGACCTTAGGTAATCAAAACAGCATCAATACGATTCAATTAAAAGATATTGAAAATTTTCATCAGCAATACCTAGTTGCTGAAAATGCACTGATTGCTATCGTCGGTGGTATCGATACAAACAAAGCCAAACAAATTGCTAATCAAATTGCATCGAGTCTAGCGCGTGGGCAAAAACCTGCACCCATCGCTAAACCTAGCCCTCAATTATCCGCGCAAGACATTTTTATTCCTTATCCGTCTCAACAAGCGCATGTGTATTTAGGACAATTAGGCATTCCACGTGGTGATCCCGATTATTTTACTTTGTATACAGGAAATCATGTGCTTGGAGGTGGCGGTTTTACCTCGCGTTTAGTAAAACAAGTGCGCGTTGAACGTGGGTTATCTTATAGCGTATACAGCTACTTTTTCCCCATGCAATTAAATGGTCCATTTGTGTTGGGCTTACAGACACGCAGTGATCAAGCACAACTTGCTGCCAAGGTTTCATTAGATACAGTAAAAAAGTTTATTGAAAAAGGTCCTACGGTAGAAGAATTGCAATTAGCAAAAAATAATATTATTGGTGGGTTTCCCTTACGTATTGATAATAATCGTGACATCTTGGGCTATCTATCTTTGATTGGTTATTACGATTTGCCACTCGATTATTTAGAAACCTTTACAAAAAATATTGAAAAAGTTACTCAAAAAGATATTCGAGAAACCTTCAACCGCCGATTGCAATTAAATAATATGATAAAGATTATTGTTGGTGGTTCAGAAGAAGAATAGTTTACGTATTATTGGCGGCACTTGGCGCAGTCGTCGTATTCAATTTGTCGATCATCCTGAAATTCGTCCCACGCCTGACCGTGTGCGCGAAACCTTATTTAATTGGTTGTCTAATTCGATCAATGGTGCCAAGTGTCTAGATGTATTTGCCGGAAGTGGTGCGTTAGGATTTGAAGCTGCATCACGAGGCGCCAGTCAAGTGGTGTTGGTGGATAAGGACAAATCCTGTATTGAAATGTTGCTTAAACAGAAACAGTTACTCGATGCACAACAGCTTGAAATTGTACATCAAGACGGCTTGCAATATTTGCAACAAACCACACAGCAGTTTGATTTGGTGTTTTTAGATCCGCCCTTTAACAGCGGACTACTTCGGCAAGCCTTACGGTTCTTGAGCGAAGGTTCGATCATGGCGCCTAAGGGGTTTGTATATATTGAAAGCAGTGTACAAGAAACAGCCTCTACTAGTTTGCAGAAGTTACATTGTCTACGTGATAAAGTAGCTGGAGAAGTGCATTATGGGTTATACGAAATTTCAAAATAATTTCAATAATTGTAAATAATTTCACCACTAACAAAGCGCTTCATATTAGAATTTAGTTATGGCGCTGATTGCAGTTTATCCAGGGACGTTTGATCCCATCACCAATGGTCATGCAGATCTTGTACGACGTGCTTGCGGTATATTTGACCGAGTCGTTGTAGGGGTCGCTACGGGTGGTAGTAAGCAACCATACTTTGATTTAACTGAGCGAGTAGAATTGGCAAAGCAAGCATTGTCTGCAATTCCAAATGTTAGTGTGAAAGGTTTTGATGGTTTGTTGGTAGATTTTGCACGCCAACAAAATGCAAAAACCATTTTGCGTGGGCTACGTGCAGTTTCCGATTTTGAATTTGAATTTCAACTCGCCAGCATGAATCGCCAACTCGATGATAGTTTTGAGTCCATTTTTTTAACTCCTGCAGAGGAGCATGCCTTTATTTCATCCGGCCTAGTGCGTGAAATTGCGTGTTTGGGCGGCGACGTTTCAAAATTTGTATCTCCTGCCGTAGTAAAAGCTCTGCAAAAAAAAGCCCAAAATAACAAGCATAATAAGTGAGTGCTATCGGCTGATGTATCGAGCAGTTGTATTTACCTCACTACTTTTTTTAAGCGCCTGTGGATTTAAAGGCGAATTAGTAAATGAAACCCCTCTTCCACCTAACTTTGCCGTGGCTAGCGCCCATCCACTTGCGACCCAGGCCGGGATCGAGATTTTGCAGCAAGGCGGCAATGCCTTTGATGCAGCAGTTGCTGTAACTGCGACATTAGCTGTGGTGGAGCCTTATGCCTCTGGTTTAGGCGGCGGTGGGTTTTGGTTGTTGCATCGTGGCGATACCCAACAAGACATCATGATTGATGGACGCGAAATGGCACCAAGTAAAGCCACACAAGATATGTATCTAGGTGCGGATGGAAAGCCAACGGATCAGTCGGTGGAAGGGCCTCTAGCGGCAGGTATTCCCGGTGTGCCGGCAGGCATTGTACATATCTCCAAGCACTATGGTCGTTTACCATTGAGTACCAGCTTGGATTTTGCTATCCGGGTCGCACATGAGGGATTTGCGATCGACCAACGTTATCATCGCTTAGCTACTGCACGTTTAAAATCGCTGCAGCAATCTGCACAGACCGCGGCAATTTTTCTTACTCAAGGCGAAGTTCCAAGCGTAGGTTATAACCTTAAGCAGCCACAATTGGCACATGTCTTAGAACAGATTCGTGACCTAGGTGCAAACGGCTTTTATCGCGGTGCTGTAGCACAAAAATTGGTGAGGGGGGTGCAACAAGCCGGAGGCATCTGGCAATTAAAAGATTTGCAGCAATATCAAATTAAAGAACGCCAACCTATCTTTGGTCAATATGGAGATATCAACCTTGTAAGTGCTGCACTACCGTCTTCAGGTGGCATCGTGTTGATACAAATGCTGAATATGTTGGCAACGCAGGAGCTTGAAAATTTACATGGCGCACAACGTATTCATACACTGGTAGAAGTCATGCGGCGTGCCTATTCCGAGCGTGCCAAACACCTAGGTGATATGGATTTTATAGAAGTTCCCATTGAAAAATTGTTATCCGAAGACTACGCCCAACAACTTATAGCCGATTTTAATGTGCACACCGCTACTCCCAGTCAAAACTTTTTAACCGACCCGGTATTATTGGATGGGGATGTGCAGCAGGAAGGGCAAAATACCACGCACTTTTCTATTATCGATCAACATGGTAACTATGTCGCGGCAACATTATCGATTAATTATCCCTTTGGCTCTGGTTTTGTGCCTGCGGGTACCGGTGTGTTGTTAAACAATGAAATGGATGATTTTGCTGTTCAGCCGGGCCATCCAAACTTATGGGGCTTAATCGGTAGTGAGGCCAATGCCATTGCACCGGGCAAGCGAATGTTATCCAGTATGTCGCCGACTTTTTTATATGACGACAATCGAATAGCTATTTTAGGTACGCCGGGAGGGAGTAGGATTATTACCATGGTGTTGTTAGCAGCATTGGAATTTGCAAAAGGTGCCAATGTACAAACTATGGTTGAATTGCCACGCTTTCATCATCAGTTTTTACCAGATCAAATACAGTTTGAAAGCAACGCACTGGATACGGCTACGCAAACGGTGCTGATTAATATGGGGCATCAGCTACATGAGATGCAACGCAGCTATGGCAATATGCATGCAATCATGTGGGATAAAAAAACTAAGCAAGTAACTGCTGCAAGTGACCCACGCGGCATTGGTCATGCACAAGTTGGTCCACATTAATCCACTAATATCTCAGAATAAATCAGAGTTTCCTCAAGTGAAGGTTGTTTATTTTGCCAGTCCCATGTGTTCTTGGTGTTGGGGATTTGCCCCAGTAATGCAAAAAATCAAGACTATCTTTGCAAAACAAATTAAATTGCGCTTGGTACTGACACCGTTTCGAATCGATAACACCACACCTATGGATAAGAGCTTACGCGATTATGTATTACAACAGTGGTACAAAGTTCATCACACTACAGGACAGTCATTTGATTTTAATTTTGCTATGAGCGCTGATTTTATTTATAACACCAAGTCAACCTGTCTTGCCATTAAGGCATTTTCTCAACAACGACCCGAACTTGAACTTGAATTTCTAAACTCTATACAAGCGGCTTTTTATACTGAAAACTTAAATGTAACCAATGAGGAAATATTAGTTGATTTGTTACGTCCTTATTCTGTAGATATCGATCAATTTATCCAGGACCTACATGCGAAAGCCGTGCACAATCTTCTTGAAGAAGACTTTAATTTCTGTAAACAACTAAAAGTTGATGCTTATCCGACCTTGGTGGGGATGAAAGAAGACTCAATAACAGTGTTGACGCATGGCTATATGCCCTGTGCAGATCTGGAAATAAAACTGAAAAGTTGGATAAGGGATTAGCTAAACAACAAGCTGCCAAGAGTGTTCAAATTACGATTTACAATCACTACTATCAGATTTTAAAGAGCTACTTAGGTTATTGCGAAGAATCTCAATTTGCCAAGTTTGTAAAGTATTCGTATCCGTCAGCATCAAGGTATTGTCATCGATCACTTCGATCGAATAGCGATCAAGATCGGTAGCTTCCAATGTCGGGGTTTTTGTTGTCATGACTATAATCCAAGTGCCGCATTTTAAAAGGGTTTTATCTGTGGTACTCAGGGTTTAGGACGTATGGACAGAACCAAAATATGAATGACTTGTACCTGGGACAACTGGTATATATTGACTACTGAATGGTAACCCTATGATTAGCAGTATTATTAATTGGAGTTATTTTGAAATTTAGGGCAACTGATTTTTTATTTAATGCTGACAATGTGAGCAAAAAAAACTACTGCGTTGACCTAGCACCCGTGCTTGAATTGGACTGCCACATTGTGGACAGGGCTGACCTTTTTTATTGTAAACATTGAGCTGATTTGCAAAGTAACCAGGGTTGCCGTCTTCGCGCACAAAATCACGCAAGCTGGTACCTCCCATATCGATGGCATTTTGTAAAACTTCTTTTATTTTAGTTGCGAGAATTGCATAACGTTGACTAGATATTCTACCGGCAGCACGCTGTGGATGTATGCCACTTAAAAAAAGTGCTTCACTGGCATAGATGTTACCGACACCTACCACGACATGACTATTCATAATAAAGTTTTTAACACTTACTTTTCTTTCTTTGGCACGTAAATGTAAATATTTACCATCGAAGTCTTCATTAAGTGGTTCGGGTCCTAGCTGACTCAATAATTTGTGTCGCAATGGGTCTTTACGCGTCCACAGAATGGTGCCAAAGCGGCGTGGATCGTGAAATCTTAAAGTTTGATCACCGAATACAAAATCTACATGGTCATGTTTTCTTGGATTGGTATTACTCGCAACAATGCGCAGACTACCTGACATACCTAAATGTAAAATAATATGGCCGGCGTCAGTTGCAAACAGCAGATATTTAGCACGACGTGAAATGCTATTAATGTGCTGATTTTTAACTAGCGCATTCAGGTTCCTGGGGATAGGCCAACGGAGTTGTCGTTGACGGAGGATAACTTTATTTATTTGTTTGCCATGTATATGGGGGGTAATGCCGCGTCGTGTGGTTTCAACTTCGGGTAATTCTGGCATAACACTTAAAAGTGCTAGGCTTGATAAAAGGCTTCAATTTCGACTAACAAATCTTCTCTACACATATCGCCGAGTAATAAAATTCGTGGTGTAGTGCCAGAAAGGCGTGCTGCTAATATTTTTTTAATATGTGCAACATCTTTGCGATGTCGAATGTATACCTTCATGTAGAGTAAATCGTCTTGTGCATTGAGCTGGGTCTGATGTTGATCGTTAGCATGTGCAACTAAAGTTTCTACATTGTTGATGGACTCGTTGAGTTGTTCACAGACATCATCGACATGTTGGGTTTGATGTCCAACAATACTTGCCGTACCGGAGACATAAAAATGGGTGCGGTTGCCCCAGACCTTAAGTATGCCGCGTGAGAATAATGGTCGTTTTAGTATGTCGTTAACGGGATAATGATAAGCACTGGTTTGCCGCGGGTTTTCTACCGCAATGCCAGGTGTATCACTGGCTAAAAAGTAAACTTGCAGCACTTGCTGTTGATTGCCGATTACGGTAGCGGCTGGGTAGATTGCATTATCGATATTACACTTCTGCATGGCATTGAGACGAGCACGGCAAAATAATTCATAACGATTTGTGTGTGCATAACCTTGCACAATACTCGTTATGCCAGGAAAGTAATTCCAAGTACGTAATAAATGTTTACAACCTGCTTTAGCTAAACATTCAAATATTTCTTGATATGCCTGTTCGCTACCATAAATAAAACTTTCATCATCTGTACAGGGCAACTGAACATGACCAAAAAGCATTTGCGCATTACCTGCATAGTGCACGTTTTTATAAGTGCTGCGGTTGACTTCTTTATCGGTAAACCAATATTGGGAAAATAAATTCGATCCCAGCACATTTAAGCTGGTTTGAATCGATAAATGATGGTCATGGATGTGATTGTCCTCGTCACTCTGACCGAAATATAAATACGTCAATAATGGTTGATCGGTTTGCATCGGTGTAGGATCTTCACTGACAGCAATGTTTAAATTTGCTGTTGCCGAAGTCAGCTCATTAATGGAAAGAGAAGTCATAGTTTTTACTGTAGCGTGCTTTGCTGAGAGTCGCTAGCTAGTAGTATCATTAATTCATGGATTAGTTTTATTTTTAAGGGAGCCCTCATTTATAGTAACAGCGACTGAGACGAGGCAAAAAATGTCAAGAAAGCGGAGTTTGCACATTACGTAAATGAGCATTTTGAGGCATTTTTTAACAAAGCATCAGAATAAATCAGGGCTTCCTTAGGCTTTACGTCTGCGTATGCCAATGAACACACCCGCTAACAATACGCCAAGTGGCACGATCAATAAATAAGTACTGGCTAAACTGGCAATAGCAACATTACTAAATTCTATCGAACTATCCGGAGCTCGATACGGGAGTAGAGATATGCGTTGGTCATCATGTACTAACCACTGTAATACACTTACACTTAGTGTTAGATTTTCACCGTTACCGATATAACCATTCGCCATAAAATCACTGTCACCAATAATGACAATGCGTTGTGCTTCGTTGTTGGCAATTTTGCGCGTCAGTGCTGCTGCCATTAATAATGGACCTGCAGTATCACCATCCTCGGTATTAAATACTGCATCAGCGTTTGATAGTGGTTTGGTTTCTGACCAGGCACGTGGTAGCGAATAAAATAATGGCTGCATTTGAAACTTAGACTGTGTGGCGAACTCAAGCCCTACGGCAAAGGGGTAAAGAGTTTGATTGGTTAAGGCTTCAGTAATCGTGTGTGGTTGATATTCTATTACCGGTACTACAGCAGGGTGTTGAATGCCAAGGATAGAACGCAGTTGCTGATTGGCATCAATAATAGTGCCTTTGACCCATTGAACACCAAGTTCTTGTGCGAGAGCATCTAATAGATCACGGTTGTTTGGTTCGTGCAACCAAAGTAAATTCCCCCCATTTTCTACGTATTCAATGATTACTTCTTCTTCGCCTTGCAATAAATCCGCTTGTGGCGCGGCGATAACGAGTACGGATATATTGTTTGGTAGGGTAGTAGTTTGCAGTAAATTAATATCTTGTGTTTGTATGCCGCTGGTATCCAGAGTTTTCATTAAAGTACTGTAACCCTGGTTGTCTTCGTTAAAGATATCACGTTCACCATGTCCGGATAAAAAAATCACCCAAGGTTTAGAGGTGCGCGTTAGTCTTTGTAGTGAATTGGTGATTTCACGTTCCGAGATGAGATCAACGATTTCAAAACGATCCTGATAATCCAGACGTAGCTGACCATGATTATTAAGATGTAGCTCTTTTGCCTGTGGTAATTGTTTATCGGTGTCTAAAAAAATGACTTCGATATCTGCTTTGTGGCGTTGATATTTTTCAATAGTATTACGTAGTTTACGCCGTTCACTTGCCGCTTTGTTTGCCAGCACAGTTATGCGCAACGGTTCGTTAACTTGTCTTAAAATTTCACGGCTAGTGTTACTAAGGGTATTGCGATTATCTCGGGACCAATCAAATACTAAGTGATACTTCTGGGTTAACCAGGCAGCCATGGCGATTAGTGAAATAAACGCCAATATGCTTATCCATTTCATTAGTTGCGGTTTGCTACGCATTCTGTAAACAATTTTAATAAGTTAAAGTGAACGTCTATAAGTAAGGTTCCAGATAGATAGGCCTAAAAACAAAATCGTGAACAAAATGAAATAACTGATATGAGTTGTATCGATTGAGCCTGATAAACTACTAAATAAATGAGTATAGCTAGATAGGTACAAAAATAATTCGCTACTGCTAGCAGTAGCAGAACCTGACATGTAAAGTAAAAAAAGACCTAACAATAAAGCTAGAATTGTACTAGTAGCAATAATAGGTGTGCGCGTTAAATTCGCGAGAAATAATGCGGCCGCGCACAATGAACTCAAGAATAAGAAAACCCCTACACAAGCAGCAGCAATTTTACCGTAATCTATGGGAGTAAAATAACCGAGTACGAGTACATAACTGCTGCAAACCAAAATAAATATCAATGCCAGAATGGCTAATACCGAAAATTTGCTCAATACAATTTGCACTATGCTTAATGGTGCACTGGTTAATAGTAAATTCGCACCTTGTTGACGTTCTTCTGTACAACTGCGCACAGCAAATAGTGGAATGATTAAGCTACCGACGATTGCCACCCAAAACAAATAGGGTGCGATAACTAAATCAGTTAAACCGGGTGCTTGTTCTAATCCAACTAGCTTGGTTTGAATTTCGCTATAAAAATTACTTAGTAAAAATAGTAGTAATAAGCCCAGTACAAATAATGCCAAACCAAACAATATCCAGGCAATGGGCGAATACCATACGCGCTTGAGCTCATTGTGTATGATAGCAAGACTCATTGTTAGTTATTGCATCGTTGCATCACGTACCACAAGATCTAAAAACACATTTTCTAAAGAACTGGCAATAGGCGAAATTTCATAAAGTTGCCAGTTGTTTTGCAAGGCCAATGATTGTACTTGTTGAATAAAGTCAGCATCGTTATAACGACATATGTAATTACCGTATTGTGAACAACTCACGGATTCACAACCGGCAATAGCATTCAACTCTTCTATACTGGGGTTAGCGTTAAAGCGTAATTTAATGCGTTTACCGGAGCTTTTGTTTAGCTCTTGCAAACTTTGATCGAGTAGCAATGTTCCTTGGTCAATAATCATCACACGATCGCAAGTTGACTCCGCCTCTGCCAACATATGAGTGGATAATAAAACACTGTGATTACTGGACAGTTCACTAAGCAAAGCACGAATATCTTGCATCTGCACTGGATCAAGACCAATGGTGGGCTCATCTAAAATTACTAATGCAGGCTTATGAATGATGGCTTGTGCAATGCCGACACGTTGTTTAAAACCTTTTGATAAATCAGCAATAAGCTTATTGCGCACGGCAGTTAAACTGCAAACTGCTATGCTATGGTCAACAGTTTGCTTGACTTGGCTAGCGGTAATACCATGGATACGAGCTGCGAACTGTATATATTCTTGTACAGTTAATTCACGATACAGTGGCGGGATATCTGGTAAATAGCCTAGATTAAATTTTGCTTGTTTAGGTCGAATAGAAATATCTTGATCGCAGATTTTTACTGTGCCAGTGTCAGGTTTTATGTTGCCGCTGATAGCGTTTAAAGTTGTTGATTTACCTGCTCCATTGGTGCCTAACAATGCGACTACTTCACCGCGGTGAATTTCAAAATTAACATCATGAATAGCCTTTTTGCCATCATAGCCATAGCTGAGATTTTGTACCGATAACAATGTTTCTTGAGTCATAAACTAAATCATTTCGCTAGTACATAGTATGCATATTCTAGGTGTAGATACTGGAGGAACTTTTACCGATCTCGTCTATTTTGACGGACAACACTTGTTGACACATAAAGAATTATCAACGCCTGATGCACCAGAGCGTGCCATTCTTAAAGGCATTACGGCGTTGGGTGTGAATACTAAAGATTTGCATATTGTACATGGTACTACAGTAGCTACGAATGCTCTGCTTGAAGGCAAAGGGGCACGTACAGTATTTATTACCAATCATGGTTTTAAAGATCTATTGTTAATCGGTCGACAAACGCGCCGAGAATTATACAACCTTACTCCTAAAAAACAGCGCTCATTGATTGAGCCGCAGCTATGCTTGGAAACCGGAGGCAGGATCAATCCACAAGGCGATACGATTCAACCACTGTTACCCGAAGAATGTAAACAACTGATCGCAAAAATTGACCAACTACAACCTGAAGCAATTGCTATTTGCTTGTTGTTTGCCTTTGTTGATGCCAGTTATGAACAAGCAATTAGAAAATTATTTTCCGAGCAATACTTTGTATCTATTTCATCAGAAGTATTGGCTGAACATCGTGAATATGAACGCGGTTTGGCTACTTGGTTAAACAGTTATCTTGGTCCGGTAATGCACAACTATCTTTCTAGCTTAGGTAAACAACTACCAAATTCAAGTATTTCAGTGATGCAGAGTCATGGCCTAACACTGAATGCGGCTGCGGCGCAACGCAATGCGGTGCGTCTGTTGTTATCGGGTCCCGCAGGAGGGTTGTGGGCGAGTCTACATGCAGGTGAGGCGATCGATCACACACAATTGCTTACTTTTGATATGGGCGGGACTTCTACAGATGTATCTATTATTAATCATGGCTTTAATTTAACCAATCAAGGCGAAGTGGCAGCCTTACCGATTGCCGTACCGATGTTAGATATTCATACCATCGGTGCGGGTGGTGGTTCAATTGCCTGGATAGATGAAGGTGGCTTACTGCAAGTTGGGCCTGATTCTGCGGGCGCAGCACCTGGTCCTGCATGTTATGGACAAGGTGGTGAACAAGCCACGGTAACCGATGCGCATGTGGTGTTAGGGCGATTGCCTGCAACTAGCAAATTGGCAGGGAATTTGTCACTCGATCGCGATGCGGCCTATGCGGCGATCGCTAAACTTGCCAAACGTCTGCAACTAGATGTACATGCTTGTGTACAGGGTATTGTGCGCGTAGCCAATGAACAAATGGCACAAGCATTGCGCGTAATGTCGGTACATCGTGGTTACGACCCAAACCAGTTCACCTTGGTGAGTTTCGGTGGTGCAGGTGGATTACATGTATGTGATTTAGCCGATGCACTTAATATTAAATACGCGTTAGTTCCAGCCTATGCAGGCGTATTATCTGCTTTTGGCTTGTTGATCGCACCGCCAGGAAAAGAAATATCACAAAGCCACATCAAATTAGTTAGTGAATGTAGTGATGCAGAAATAAATAAATTATTTTTGCAACTTGAAGAAAAAATTTCTCGCGATTTACATTCAGAAAAAAATGTAAGTTTCTCCATCAAACGAGAAATTGAATTGCGTTATCAAGGTCAAGCCGCAACATTAAAATTATTATGGCAGGATCTGCATCAAGCCACCCAAAAATTTCATACTAAACATGAAAGCCGTTTTGGTCATCATTTACGTATACCAGTCGAAGTCGTAAATTTACGTCTGACCGCTAGTGGCGAAAGCCATAAAATTTCACTTAGTCAAGAATCATCGACGGCACCTTCGTTACCACATGAACACACTTGGTTAGCCGAATTAAATACCGAAGTGCCGGTGTATGAACGTGAAAATATTGAACAAAAACAAGAACTTTTAGGGCCATCAATCATTATTGAGCGGCAGGCTACAGTTTATGTAAGTCCTCATTGGCGAGTAACCGCCCAGGCTTCAGGAGGCCTATTATTGGAGCGAATGGATAAAAAGTGAGCAGGTGTCTATAAGAGCACGCCGGTTATCATTACTAGCTTGCTTACACCCACTAGCAACACGTATGATTTACCTGCTTATGGATTAAGCAGTTTTTCATAAAAAAATAATAATAATTAACTAGGATCAACTATATGCTTAATGGATTAATTACTCTTCCTTGGTGGGGCTACCTTGTAATCACATTAATTCTCACCCACATAACGATCATATCCGTAACCCTATATTTACACCGCTGTCAGGCACACTGTGCCTTAGACCTGCATCCAATCGTGGCACATTTTTTTCGTTTTTGGTTATGGTTAACTACGGGCATGGTGACCAAAGAGTGGGTTGCTATTCATCGTAAACATCATGCAAAAACTGAAACTGCAGATGATCCACATAGTCCATATACCAAAGGAATTAGCAAGGTATTTTGGCAGGGTGCTGAACTATATCGCGAGGAAGCCAAAAATCAACAAACTCTAGATAACTATGGTCACGGTACACCGAATGATTGGATTGAGCGTAACTTTTACTCACGTTTTAGTAATAACGGTATCGCATTAATTTTTGTTATCAATTTAATTGTATTCGGACCACTTGGCTTAACTATTTGGGCGGTGCAAATGATGTGGATTCCATTATTTGCAGCGGGGGTGGTTAATGGCATCGGTCATTACTGGGGTTACCGTAATTTTGAAAGTGAAGATGGTTCAACCAATATTGTAAATCTTGGCATAATTATTGGCGGTGAAGAATTACATAATAATCATCATGCCTATCCAAGCTCGGCCAAGTTTTCCAGCAAATGGTGGGAGTTTGATTTAGGTTGGTTGTATATCCAATTACTTGCTTATTTGCATTTGGCAAAAGTACGCCGACGTGCACCTCAGCCAACTCGGCTACTTAATAAAGATATGGTAGATCTTGAAACCGCTAAGGCAATTATCTCAAGTAAATTGCACGTAATGGCAGATTACGCACAGCGAGTCACGCTACCGACATTTAAAACTGAATTTCCTACTATCAATGATGGCCGCTATCAAAAAATTATGCACCAAATGCGCAAAGCATTGGTGTGTGAAGATAGCCGTCTTAAACCTTTACATCGAGAGTATTTGCAAGAACTTTTGCAAAATAATGAAACGATGCACACGGTCTATGAGTTTCGCCGTAAATTGCAAGAACTATGGAGTGAGACTTATGCTAGTCACGAACGCTTAATTCAAGCGATTATTCAATGGTGTAAAGAAGCAGAAGAAACTGGTATTAAAGTGTTGCAAGATTTTGCGCAGAGTTTACGTGGTTACGCATTACAACCTGCCACGGTCTAAATAATTTTTTTAACTAAGGCAAGAAATGAACGTTCAGTTCGTTCATTAATTTTCATCAGATTTACTTGTTCATTTTCTTTGCTTGTCCAAAGAAAACGAACCAAAAGAAAAGACACCCTACCAACTTGTCCTGCGGATTCGTTCACGACATCGAGTAACGTTGGCCGGCATGATGACGCCATCCAGGCGCAACATGCCTAAAGCAGCCATCCTTGGCTGTTTTACCTTCCGTTTCTTTCGATGTCGCTCACCAAGTTGGATGGGAATTATCCGAAAGGCATTATTAATAAACCCTCTGTAAAAACTTAGTGATCAAAAACCTGCTTAAACTTGATGACCTTCGAGAAGATAAAGTGTAAATAGAAAAACTATTTAAAGAAGTTAAACCCTACAAACTAACGCTATAATTAACAAAGCACGTTACTTTTGCGCGTCTGGATTTAGCGTCGTGTTAGGTGCTGTTATTTCCATCCTAGTTTTGTTTTTAGTCTATTAAGTAAATTTACTGGTGTATTACTGAGAATATAGAAAATATCTTCCATATCGTATTTTAAAAGTTGGATCTCGTTTGTTATATTCACAAAACCCAAAAAATTATACGAGTATATTTCGTTATTATAAAGATAGAAACGTTCCCGTTCTTTGTTAAATTTCAAGTAGTATTTGTTTATCAATCTTACATTATGATTCCATCTTCTTACACTTTCAGCACTCTCATAGCCTTTTGTCTCAAGTACTTTTCCAGGAGCTATTTTTTCAATGAATTTTAGAATTTCATTTATAAATACTTCATCACGAAAGTAACAATATGTTTCCTGATCTACTATGAAATCAGTTCCCTCAAGCTCATCTAAAATAAGTTCTACCTTTTCTGGTTCTACCTGTACTACAATTTTCATATACTAAAAACGTTCATCCATAGTCTGTTAACAAACTCCTGACCGAAATACGATGGCATACCATGCCGCAAAAGCAGAAATTACCGAGGCCAATCCAGAGAGTAAGGCGATCCACCACAGACGGAATTCTCGAATGCTTCGTGCCGCCTCCTGAATTCTTCGGATGAGTTCATCTTCTAAGTGTTTGTTTCCATCACCACTATAGGTCGAGAATAAACTACATCCCAATTCTTGCGCGAGCTTGCGTAATGCAACTTCACGTTCACTTTTATCTTTGGACATTATTCGCTTAATTTTTCGTTGCACGTTCATTTCTCATATCTCACTGATAACGTTTAATGCCTAAATTCACTGGCGGAGTTGAAGCGCAGCATAATTTGCGTTCAATGTAGCACCTTGTCAACTTACATCCCGTTCCCTAATCCTGGCTTGCGTCTTTTCCCACTCGTCCCGCATAAATGCTTCATCCACACCATGATTTTCCCAGAGTGGTAAATAGATTTCTTCCAGCTTCGGATCGACTGTTCTGAACAGATCGATCAACTCAGCAAGCTCGTCGACCATGCTCCGCCGGCCAGACTGCGATATTGCATCCTCAGAGTGGTAATGAAAAAAGCTGTGGACCAGATAATTCCGCTTATCAAGAACTTTTTGCAACAATTCATCTAGGTTTTCAGGGATAATTGTAGTTTTTCGTGCTGCCTCAAGAAGTTGACCAAGCGTTTTTTTGTCGAACTCGTAGAAAATCTTCTCAAATGTGTCTCTAGTGAGAACGTTAACCGAAGGTAGCTGAAGCACTACGCCGAGATTAATCAAGCTTTGCTCAATCAAATTAGCCGAGTAGGCGGCAAGCCCGTAAAAAGCCCATACCTCTTTAGGGTCGTCATAGTTCGGTGTCGGTACTTCTATTGCCATTGTCTAAGTTCCAAAACAGAAACCAGCTCGACAGCAAGCTAACATCTTAGTACATAGTAATTTTGCATTGTTATCACAACTTATGAGATAAAATTGCCATGATCGTCTAAATTTCGCTTCATAGTGTGATATTCGCGCATTAGTACACTTTTATCACAACATCGAACTTTTAGGTAAAAAAACCCCTCTTAGGAATCACTCATCTGCCTTACTGAGAGGAAGACTTGGTTTACAAGCAAGGGTGTTTGCAGAGCTTCGATAAACGGGATGTAGATTTAGCATCCCATAACCTGATGAAAATTAATAAATGAACTGAACGTTTACTTCTTGTGGTAATTGGGAAGAGCTACTTGATTTTGGCTTCTTTGTAGATCACGTGTTTACGCACAACCGGATCGTATTTTTTCATCTCTAATTTTTCGGTCATGGTGCGTTTATTTTTACTGGTGGTGTAATAATGTCCAGTACCGGCACTGGAAACTAATTTGATTTTTTCGCGAACTGACTTTGCCATTTGTTATGTTCTCTTAGATTTTGATTCGCGTTTGCGGATATCAGCCAAAACCTCGTCAATGCCTTTTTTGTCGATGATGCGCATGCCTTTGCTAGAAACCCGTAATTTTACCCATCTGTTCTCACTTTCCACCCAAAAACGGTGAGTGTGGAGATTAGGCATAAAACGACGCCGTGTTTTATTATGGGCATGTGATACGTTATTGCCAGAAGCAGGGCGTTTTCCGGTAACTTGGCAGACGCGAGACATGGTTATTACCTCATAATCCGTTGAAACAGGGCGCGTGAAGATAGCAGAATCGCAAAATTGGCACAAGCGTAGGCTAAGATAAGCGGCTAAATGGTCGGCAGTTTTCAAAATAACAGTAGAAATCACAAAAATGGACACAATTTTTCTGCGTGATCTAGAGGTTGATGCCACGATTGGTATCTTTGAGTGGGAAAAGCGTATTAAGCAAAAAGTGCGCATCGACCTGGAAATGGGGGCGGATATTGCTAAGGCCGCTGCCACAGACGCCATTGAGGATACGCTGGATTACAAGGCTATTGCTAAGCGCGTGGTGCAATTTGTCGAAGACAGCCGTTATGAGCTAATCGAAACCCTGATCGAAAAAATAGCCGAGATTTTGTTGCAAGAATTCGATATCCCCTGGGTACGCGTCACAGTAAGTAAGCCTGGTGCAGTACGTGGTTCTCGAGATGTCGGCATTACTATCGAACGAGGGGTTCGCACATAGTCATGGCAAGGGTTTACATTAGTATTGGGAGCAACATCGATAAAGAGAAAAATATCCCTTCTTCAATCAGGGCTCTGCAAGAGCATTTTGGTGAAATGGAAATTTCTAACGTGTACGAAACTAAAGCGGTTGGCTTCGAAGGTGAAGATTTTCACAACTTAGTTGTTGGGTTCGATACTATTCAATCTCCCTTAGAAATTGCCCAAATATTAAAGCAGATCGAAGCCGATCATAATCGTATACGCGGCAAGGAACAGTTTGAATCGCGCACCCTCGATCTAGATCAGTTGTTATATGGTGATCTCGTAATGCAAATGGAGGGGGTTAATGTGCCACATCCTGATATTTTGCGTTACAACTTTGTTTTAAAGCCACTTGCAGAACTTGCGGGTGAAACTATGCATCCTGAGGAAGAAAAAAGCATAGAAGAACTTTGGAAATCACATCTAGAAAATGGGGAATTAACATTGGTACGTTATGAATTTTGATGTACTGTTTTAGTGATAAGTAGATTAGCCTGATCACTTGCCCCTAAAAGTAGATGTTCAGTAACTACATTTACTGAGATAAATTTTTGAGTACCACATCAAAATAGATAGAAAAGCTTTGAACAATTCATCCATGAATTTTCAGCACACGTAAAGTAAAAGATGTGATTTTTACTTTGCATACAAAATCAATGACTACAAGTCATTGATTTTGTTGGTATATTCTTGTGCCACAGGAATCTCTGAATGAGTCAGAGGTTCCACAGGCTTGTTTAGCAGAATTATAAGGCTCTTCATCGTTCTTTGATGTCAGCGCTTATATTTACAAGTAAAATTTCAAGCATTTCCAGTAACAAATTCCAAATTATATTTATAATCGTCCTTGCATGTATAAATATGTGCTAGAAAAAAATGTGAAAGCAGACCTTAAAAAATATAAAAACTATACGATCCTGTTTAATGCACGCGAAACAAAAGATGGATTGTACAATCCTGTTGCTACGCTTTTTAAATCCGGTGAAACCTCCATTACATTAGATATTAACCGATCGTTTAAGGTAAGGGATGAGGCACTTTCTTTCGCGCTAGGTGCTGCAGAAGCTGCAGTAGATGCAAAAATTAAAGGCAATAAACCAGACTTTGGGTTATTAGTGAGCGACTTATAATAAATAATTACTAATTAATTACTAAGAGTGCGTCCGCCATCAACTGCAATAATTTGCCCAGTTATGTAATTTGCATGATCGATTAAAAATAAGGCGGTATCAGCAATATCGGAAGGAGCCCCTTTACGTTTTAATGCAGTCCGAGAAATGATTTTTTCGTGCATGCTTTCATAGTGTTCTATTTCTGGCCACATGATGGCCCCGGGCGCAATACCATTTACACGTACGTTTGGCGCAAGTTCCCGGGCCATGGATTTAGTCAGCATGACTAAACCGGCTTTGGCAATACAATACACCGGATAATCCTTTAAAGGTCGATCTGCGTGGATATCGACAATATTGATAATGCAACCTTTTGTTTTGTTTAAATGAGGCGCGATGGATTGAGTCAAAAACAATGGGGCCTTCAGATTGACCCCAATTAAATCTTCCCATAGGCCTTCATCAATTTCATCCAGACTAGTGGGATAAAATGAAGAGGCATTATTGATCAATACATCGATGTGCCCATACAGCGACATTGCTTGTTCGATTAGGTTTGGAATTTTTTTGTATTCTTTCAAATCACCTTGTAGTAATTTTACAGATTCAGCGCGTTGTGCATTAAGATTTTTGGCCAGATCAGTAGCATCTTTTTCTGAGCTACGATAATGTAGAATAATATTCATGTCGGCTTGGTGTAAATGTTGCACAAGTGCAGCACCTACCCGACGTGCCGCCCCCGTAATCATGACTACTTTTTTGTTACTCATACTTATTTCTTAACAGATATTTACTGCATAAACTCTAACATACCTTGCCTGGATAGACGGCATGTCTAATATAACTTCTATTATGCTTACCGATGTACAATCGGCTGCAACAGAACGATGTGCACAATGCATTAAAGATATAATCATCAAACAAGGTGGGAATATTGGCTTTGATGAATATATGCAACTGGCATTGCATGATGAAACCGTAGGCTATTATCACTCCAAAGCTGAAATTTTTGCAGGGCAGGGAGATTTTACTACGGTGCCAGAAATCTCAGTACATCTTGCCTATTGTCTAGCGCATGCTTGTGCGAAGCTAATTTACGATGATTCCAAACGTGCCATTTTAGAAATTGGGGCAGGCAGTGGTAAAATGGCACTTGATATTATTCAGTGTTTACACACTTGGGGACAATTACCACATCGATATTACATTTATGAACCAAGTGCAGTCCTACGGGCTAAGCAAAAGGATTTGCTACAGTGCGAAATACCTGACCACTTTTCACTTATTGAATGGTTGCCAGATCTATCTTGCAAGTTAGAAACTGTCATTATTATCGCCAATGAAGTTTTAGATGCTCTACCAGTAAAGTGTTTTGAAATTCACGAACATGAAATAAAGGAAAGATTTGTAAGCTTAAATCAGCACGAAGAATTTTGTTGGCAGTTGCAAAAGCCTTCCGAGGCGTTAAATTCGGTATTGGACTACTTAACTGTTATGTTAGAACAACCTCTTGCACGAAACTATCAGAGTGAAATTAATGTTGATTTAGAATCAGCTTTATCAGTTTGGGCGCAAAGTTGTGAACAGTGCATCATGTTTCTTATCGACTACGGTTATCCACGTAGTGAGTACTACCATCCGCAACGTAATATGGGAACGTTACGTTGTTATTTTAAGCACCAGTTATCGGAAAATCCATTTAGTTATCCTGGCTTACAGGATATTACAGCGGATGTGGATTTTTCTGCAGTGGCAAAAATTGCCAGTTATTTACAACTTGGTGTACTTGCATTTAGCTCACAACGAAATTTTATGTTAGCGAATCATTTACTTGAATGGCGACCATCGGGAGATGATATGGAACATATTGCTCAGATTGCGCAGCTAAAACAGCTTACACTGGGTTCAGCAATGAGCGAGCGGTTTCAAGTTATGGTATTGGGTAAAGGCATCGACTATGGAGCAGATCGATTTACATTGCGTGATATGCGTGCACGACTATAAAGGATGATGATAAAAAATGAGCTCACTACATGCATTTTTGTTAGCAATTGTACAAGGTATTACAGAATTTCTGCCGATATCCAGTTCTGCTCATTTAGTGTTGTTGCCAATCATCATGCAGTGGCAAGATCAAGGTGTTGTGTTAGATATAGCTGCACACTTGGGTAGTTTATTGGCGGTAGTTTTTTATTTTCGCGAAGATCTACGCAAGCTGATCAGTAGCTGGTGTGGCTCATTTTTTCCTTCTAATAAGAATAATGAGGACGCAAAACTTGCCTGGTTACTATTTTGGGCTACGTTACCGATAATGATCATTGCGTTACTTTTGCAAAGTTACTTGATTGAATATGTACGCAATGCCATCGTAATTGCTGTTGCCTCAATATTTTTTGGATTATTGTTGTGGTTGGCAGATTGGCGTGGTCAACAAACGCGTACTACAAAGCAATTAACAATTTTTGATGCAATGTTTATCGGGTTCGCGCAGGCCGTTGCCTTAATTCCAGGCACGTCACGTTCCGGAATCACCATGACGGCTGCGTTATGGTTAGGGCTTACGCGTGTCGAAGCGGCACGTTTTTCATTTCTGTTAGCAATACCTACTATTCTTGCAGCTTCTTTATACGGGATTTATCGCGCTGTACTTCAGGATGAAGTTTTTCAATGGAGTTTGGCTTTAGTTGTAATTGCTTGCTCGGCAGTTGTTGCTTGGTTGTGTATACACTGGTTTATTAAGTTTGTGAGTAAGATCGGCATGATGCCATTTGTGCTATATAGAGTATTACTAGGGATAGTTTTACTTTATTTTTACTTGTAACGCGCTACTACTTTTCTACTTAGAATGTCTTTCTTCTATTAATTGTTTTAACAATTTAAGTTGTGCACTTTCTAGGTTATCTGCGAGCTCTTGACTGGTTACACCACGTTTAATCCAAGGTCCGACATCGATACTATCGATTGTTTTTGATGCCAGAGTAAGCCAATCTGCTTGAGGGTAAGTTTTTTCATTCGTCGCCATCATATAAATGGTTGCAAAGATCTTCAATAAAGAAGAAAAGCGTTCCGGTTTCCTTCTAGCGTCTAGTTTATGCAGCAAACTTAAAAGTTGCTTTTCATTTAATTCTAAAGCTTGATGACATAGGTGTTGTAGATTAGCAGTATGGTTAAGCAATTCTTTACAAGGATTTGGAATAGGCAATTGTTTGCATAATTTTTGCACATCAGGGTAAGCGTCGTCTTGAAAATCGTAATAAAGTCCACCGATCATGGTTGCAAAGCGTACGCACGGTTGTGTTTCTTGAAGAGAAATTTTATTTAGTGAGCTAAATCCAAGTTCCCGTGCAGTTGTATTTTTAAATTGACTACTAATACTTGAATGAGTTTGTGCTAATGCATCTACTTCTTGCAATACTGAAAAAAATATTGAGGGAGATTGTGTAGCTAGTGCAGTATAGGTTTCGCTCCATACACGTTCTCGTACTAGATCAGCCAACTCTCCCGTTTTTACAATACGCCGCATAAGCTGTAGTGTTTCATTGGCAATAGTAAAACCAAGATGATGAAATGTTGCTGCAAAGCGTGCGACACGTAGCACACGTAAAGGATCTTCTGTAAATGCAGAAGATACGTGACGTAATAGTTTGGCAGCTAAGTCTCGTTGTCCACCATAAGGATCAATGAGTTCACCACTCTTGCTTTTTGCTATGGCATTGATGGTTAAATCTCTGCGGAGTAAATCCTCTTCAAGCGTCACGCTTGGGGATGCGTGTATCTCAAATCCATAATAGCCACGCCCTTTCTTCCGTTCCGTACGGGCTAAGGCATATTCTTCTTTATTTTGTGGATGTAAAAATACCGGAAAGTCTCTGCCAACGGGTTTAAAGCCTTGTGTTAGCATTTCTTCGGGAGTAGAACCAACAACTACCCAATCGCGTTCTTTTATTGACAAACCTAGCAGTTCATCTCGTACTGCTCCGCCAACTAAGTAAACTTCCATTGTTAGATTTTGTAAATGTGATAACGTAAATGCATGGTTAAAATATATCGTCTAGTTTTGCTTGGCTCATTAGTTTTTAGCTGTATAGGATGTACGACGATAAGCTACTATCATCAATCTATTAGTGGCCATTTTGCATTAATCTCAAAGCGTGAACGAATTGAGGATATCGTAAGCGATTCTACACGCGACGAAAGACTAGTCGAGCAATTAATGCTTGCACAACAGATTAGATCATTCGCGAGTGCCACGCTTAAATTACCAGAAAACGATAGTTACCGTAGTTATGTTCAGTTAGATCGGCCGTATGTTACATGGAATGTGTTTGCGGCGCCGGAATTCTCCACCAATTTGCAACAATGGTGTTTTCTTGTCATTGGATGCGTTTCTTATCGTGGCTATTTTGATGAGATGGCCGCACGGAATTACGCAGCAAATTTAGCTAAGCAAGGCCTGGATGTCTATGTTGCAGGGGTCCCTGCTTATTCCACCTTGGGCTGGTTTGATGATCCCTTACTGAGCACGATGATTGATCGAGGTGAAATTGTAACTGCATCATACGTTATTCATGAGCTCGCTCACCAGCAGTTTTATATAAAAGGTGATTCTGCCTTTAATGAAGCCTTTGCTACTGCAGTAGAAGAGATTGGTGTACGTAAATGGTTGCAGCAACAGCAACGCCGACAAGATCTTGAAAAATATGAGAAATGGTTGCAGCAGAAGACGCTTTTTTTTAATTTTATTAAGACAGTTCAACAAGAATATAAACAGCTTTATGCTCAAGATCTTAATGATGAGATCATGCGAACAAAGAAAAAAAATAAAATTGCCGACGTTCGCAAAAGATTTACAGTACTTACACAACAACACCGTCAATTATCTAGATATTCAAACTGGATGTCAGGGCCATTGAATAATGCACAATTTGGTGCGATTGCACTATATCGAGATTTAGTGCCAGATTTTGTTCAGCTTTTTAAAGTGTGTGGAAATAATTTTGAACGTTTTTATAAACGTGCTGAAGAAATTTCACATCTTGCCAAAGAGCAACGTCTGCAAACACTCGCTACTGGCAGTGATTGTTAAGTATTTTTTCTAGCACGAAAATCTTGGTATTTAGCGTATCTGGATTTACTTAGCAAATAGTTGGGAGCAATAGCTTCTATAGGTGTGAGGCAATTATAAGCTTCACTGCATATGCTATCTGTTTGTAAAGAATTATAGTTGTCTATAGAAAAAGGTTTGCCTGGTGCAAACTCTAAAATTTGTGCCTGCAATCTAGATAACCAGTTTGGTAGTCCAATTACTTTTCTTTTGTACCCACAAACAATCGCTATATATTGAACGAGCTGTTTTAGTGAATATTGTTTTGGCCCACATAAATCGGATCTCTTACCATATGTCTTTGGGTCATCGATTGCATCTACCATCACATTCACTACGTCACCAACATATACGGGTGCAAATTTAGTGTTGGCGCATGCCAAAGGGAATACCCATGGTGTTATTTTTAATATCGATGCAAATCGATTTAAAAAGTCATCATCTGGACCAAAGATTACTGAAGGTCGAAAACTCGTGATAGCCATTTTATTTGCTGCAAAGGTGTGAACGTAATTTTCGGCTTCGCCTTTGGTGCGCAAGTAAAAACTAGTGCCATCTGGATTTGCGTTGAGTGCGCTCATATGTAATAACCGTGTAACTTTACAGCTGGAACAGGTTGCAACGACTTTTCGCGCTAGTTCTACATGTGCAATGTGAAAGCCTTTTCCACTATGGCCTTTTTCGTTAAGAATTCCGACTAGATTTACAACTACATCGCAATCCTGAAAATGCATAGTAAGTTGTGACTCGTCATGGATATCGGATTCAACCATCTGCAAACTAGGTAAAACCAGCAGTTCTCGATGCTTTTCGCGACGACGTGTCAATATTTTCACGTTATGCCCACGTTTTACCAATTCCGTGCATAAATGACTGCCGACAAAGCCAGTTCCACCCAACACACAAATGGATAGTTTTTTCATTTTATTTACTGCTTTTTTATCCACATAGTACTAAATTCAGTTTTATGGTGTGTGAGTGCCTATTGTACGAGCGATCTGGGCCAACTGTTATATACATAAATTTGACGCCTTATTTGGAACTGAAGGTACTATCCGCGGCTAAAAAATAACCTATTGTTCGTCGATTAGTCGTGAAATACGCGCCCCTATCGGCAAAAACTGCCGAATTTATCATCCAGACTTGTAATCGATTTAAGAATGCATAAAAATATACGTTGCAGAAATTAGCTGCAGAGATCCCCTTAAATTCGCCATTCCAGGCGTGAAATTTCACGAATAACGCTTTTAGCTTTTATAACAGTGGAGTATTAGTTGAGTGAGTGAAGATATTAGTCATATAACGGATGACAGCTTTGACAAAGAAGTATTACAGTCAGACCAACCCGTATTAGTGGATTATTGGGCAGAGTGGTGTGGTCCATGCAAAATGATTGCACCCTTACTTGATGAAATTGCGGGTGAATACAAAGGTAAACTCAAAATCACTAAGCTAAATATTGATGACAATCCAAGCACTCCGCCGAAATATGGAGTACGGGGTATCCCGACATTAATGATTTTCAAAAATGGTAATGCCGAAGCTACAAAAGTTGGAGCATTATCTAAATCGCAATTAACTGCATTTATTGATCAAAGTATATAGACCAGTTTTTTATAAAAATTCCTATTCAATTATCAAAATTTATTAACCAATAATATTAAATAGCGCATAAGCAACACTTACCAACCACGCTGAGAAATTCTGGATAAATAAGACGCTTTTCGCAGCGTTAACCGAGTTCTACACAAAGTATGCAAGGCATATCTTTTTGTGTGGCCGATTATATAAACCCATAACTTTTAATCACAAAATACTTGTAGTGTCATGAACTTAACCGAATTGAAGAAAAAACCTGCCTCAGAATTGATCGATACGGCCGCGGATATGGGCATCGATAATTTAGCTCGCTCGCGAAAACAAGACATCATCTTTTCAATTCTCAAAGCACATGCAAAAAATGGCGAGGATATTTTTGGCGATGGTGTGCTTGAAATTTTGCAAGACGGTTTTGGCTTTTTGCGTTCCGCTGATTGCTCTTATCTCGCGGGTCCAGATGACATCTATGTTTCTCCTAGTCAAATTAGAAGGTTTGGTCTACGTACTGGAGACACTGTTTCAGGAAAAATTCGTCCTCCAAAAGATAGTGAACGTTATTTCGCTATGCTTAAAGTGGACGAAATTAATTTTGACAAGCCTGAAAATGCAAAACGCAAAGTCTTATTTGAGAACTTAACCCCACTGCATCCAGATGAACGCTTAAAACTAGAACGTGGTAACGGCAGTACTGAAGATATCACTGCACGGATAATCGATATTTGTGCGCCGATTGGAAAAGGTCAACGTGGCTTAATTATTTCGCCTCCAAAAGCTGGTAAGACATTAATGCTGCAGAACATTGCGCAAAGCATTACCTCTAATCATCCTGAATGTTACCTGATCGTTTTACTTATCGATGAGCGCCCTGAGGAAGTCACAGAGATGGAACGCATGGTACAAGGTGAGGTGGTATCGAGTACCTTTGATGAACCCGCAAGTCGTCATGTACAAGTAGCCGAGATGGTAATCGAAAAGGCTAAGCGCTTGGTAGAGCATAAGCGTGATGTAGTTATCCTACTTGACTCGATCACCCGATTGGCACGCGCCTATAACACTGTAGTACCCGCATCTGGAAAAGTACTTACCGGAGGCGTAGATGCCAATGCCCTACAACGTCCAAAACGATTTTTTGGAGCCGCTAGAAATATTGAAGAGGGTGGTAGCCTTACAATCATTGCTACAGCCTTAATCGATACTGGTTCGAAGATGGATGAAGTCATTTACGAAGAATTTAAAGGTACCGGTAATATGGAAATCCATATGGATCGTCGTATTGCTGAAAAACGTGTATTCCCTGCAGTAAACATTAATCGTTCCGGTACACGACGTGAAGAGTTGATTACCGATCAAGAAGAATTACAAAAGATATGGGTATTACGTAAGTTCTTACATCCCATGGATGAAATCGAAGCTATGGACTTCATGCTTGGGCGCATGCAAACCACTAAAACGAATGAAGGATTTTTTGAGGCGATGAAGCGTTAGATAGTGCTTAAAGCACGATAGCCAATGTCAGTACGATAAAACATTTTTGGCCAAGAAATTTGTTTGACTAAGGTGTAGGCATGTTGTTGAGCCGTGGCCAAATCATCGCCTAATGCAGTTGCACACAACACGCGACCACCATTAGTAATTACTTGACCATCAGTTAGTTTTGTACCGGCATGAAACACCTTTTGTGTTTCGAGTTCATGTTGTGGTAGTCCTTGTATTACATCGCCTTTGTTGTAGTTTTCCGGATACCCACCTGCAGCGAGCACAACCCCTAACGCACAACGCGGGTCCCATTCGATTGCATACTGATCCAATTGTTGTGAAAGCGCGGCCATACATAGTGTAGTTAAGTCAGACTGCATGCGTAAAAGGATGGGTTGTGTTTCTGGATCACCAAAGCGGCAATTAAATTCCAGTACATAGGGATTATTATGTGCATCTATCATGATTCCGGCATATAAAAATCCTGTATAGGGTGCGCCTTGGTTAGCAAATCCCTGCACGGTTGGATAAATAATCTCATCAAGAATGCGTTGATGCATAGAGGGAGTCACAATCGGCGCAGGGGAGTAGGCACCCATGCCACCAGTATTGGGTCCTAGATCTCCTTCATCTCGGGCTTTATGATCTTGTGAACTAGCGAGAGGAAGTACATGTTTGCCATCGACCATACAAATAAAACTGGCTTCTTCACCTTGGATAAACTCTTCTACGACAATACGATGCCCTGCTTCACCAAAACTAGCACCACTTAGCATGCGCTCGACACATTGCAGAGCTTCAGCATGTGTTTGCGCAATTACCACGCCTTTACCGGCCGCTAATCCGTCGGCCTTGATTACAATGGGGACAGGTTTAGATTTGATATAAGTAGTCGCGTCTTCAGTATTCGTAAAGACTGCATATTCACCTGTCGGGATGTTGTGTTCATGCATAAACTTTTTTGCAAAGGCCTTGGAGCCTTCTAGTTGTGCAGTTATCGCACTGGGCCCAAAGATGGGCAATTGCTGTTGTTGGAATTGATCGACAATTCCTGCCACTAAAGGTGCCTCAGGTCCAACTACGGTTAAATCAATAGCATGTTGTTTGGCAAACTCTAGCAATGCTTCAATATCTTCTGCGTCGATAGCAATGTTGTGTGTTTTGGGCTCGGCGGCAGTGCCGGCATTACCCGGTGCAACATAAATTTCAGAAACCTGTGGGGATTGACCTAATTTCCATGCCAAGGCGTGTTCACGTCCACCACCACCGACAACGAGTATTTTCATTTGAGTTCGACTTTCCGTGATTAGTTATTGTTAATATGAAGTCAGTACGAATGCCAATGCGAGTGGCAATGTAATGATAGCGAAAAGATTGCCAAACAACACAATTGAAGCCACAGCTTTGGGTTGTTGACCGAAGCGTTCAGCAAATAAAAAATTCATCACGGCAGGAGGCAATGCTCCAAATAACAGTAATGAACCAGCTTGAATGGTTGAAAAATCAAAATATATGACCAAGACGTATGCTGAACAAAAGCCCACCAATGGGATCAACAGAGCAAACAACACTCCCATTTTCCACTCTTGAAAATCAATGCTGGCTAGGCGTACCCCTAGAGAAAACAGCATTAATGGAATAGCGATTTGCCCCAACATATCAATCGGTAACATGATACTTTTGGGGAGAGAAGTCGATGTGGCATTGAATAGCAATGCTGCTACTGCGGCCCAAATCACCGTCTGTTTAAGCGCAATAAATGGATTAGTGCCACGACTTAATATCATACTTCCAAGTCCATAATGGGTGACATTGCCGATTAAGAACAAAACTAATCCAGTAACTAAGCCAGGTTTTCCAAATGCTAGCGTCATTAAGGGTAAGCCGACATTGCCTGCATTGTGAAACATCATAGGCGGTGCAATGGTTCGAAATGGGTAGGAACTGAACTTAGAAATACACCAAGCAATAACTGCTGCAATTAACACAATTGCCAAACCCGCTATTGCAAGGGAGAGATGTTCATTAAGCGCAAAAGATTGATCGCTTAGTGACGCGAATACCAAAGCCGGCACAAACACATCTAAATTTACGCGATTCGCGGTATCCATATTTAAATGCCAGACTCGACCAAGTACCGTACCCAAGGCAACAATTGCAATAATCGGAAACATAATCCCAAGAATTTGTATAAAAAGATCCATTTCTCTATTTTGTTCTTTTATTAGTAATGAATATAAATTGAGCGTTCTAAAATGTATTGTTCATTTTCTTTGCTTGTCCAAAGCCTTAATTAAATAGACTAGGGGAACCAAAAGAAAAGACCCCCGAATTTACTTGCCCTTCGGGTTCACTCGCTACACAGAATGACTTTACTGTCGGCATGATTCGCATCCTGCTCAGCATGCCTCAAATGAACATCCCTGTTCATTTGTCAGCAGTCTTATCTGCTTGCTCGTCAAGCAAATAATGGGAATTTAAGCAGCATCAAAAATGATTGCTTTCGTCCAATAGCAATGGTATGGCCTCCCTCAACTTTAAACGGCATCGTAATGTGCCCATACTGGAAGCGATAGAACCAGTTACTTTGAATAAAGGAGACCATACATGAACAAGATTACACGCATGGGTGTGGATTTGGCAAAGCATGTTTTTCAACTACACGGGGTGGATCGCACGGGAAAGTGCGTATTCAAACGACGCTTATCTCGAAGCAAGTGGCTTAAGGTATTAGTGGAGCATGTTGAACCGGGTGGTGAGATTGGCATGGAGGCCTGTTCGGGTGCACACCACTGGGCTCGTGTATTACAACAACGAGGCTATGTGGTGAAATTGATTGCACCCCAGTTTGTAAAGCCTTATGTAAAGAGCAACAAGAATGATGCCAACGATGCCGAAGCCATTTGCGAAGCCATGAGTCGCCCCAACATGCGCTTTGTCACGATCAAAAGTATTGAACAGCAAGACATTCAGGCCCTGCATCGTGTGCGTAATACTTTGGTGCAACAACGCACCGCTAAAGCCAATCAGATTCGAGGCTTAGTGAGTGAATATGGCTTAGTCGCACCCCAACAGTTACATCGATTACGCGCTGCAATACCGACTTGGTTAGAAGACGGAGAGAATGGCTTAACGCCACACTTTCGTTCTTTACTACAGGGACTTCAACATGACGTACTAACATTAGATGCGCGTGTAAAAGAACTTGATCAAACGATTGAACAACAGGCCAAACAAAACGAAGTCACCAAGCGTCTACAACAGCTACGAGGGGTCGGGCCGATGGTGGCCACAGCATTGATTGCCACGGTAGGCGATGCCAAACAATACAAGAGCAGTCGCCAGATGGCGGCAGCCTTAGGCTTAACCCCCAGACAACACAGTTCAGGCAATAAAGAGCGTTTACTGGAAATCAGTAAACGCGGCGATGCCTATCTGCGCACCTTACTCATTCACGGAGCAAGGGCTGTCGTCTCGCAAGCGAAACATAAAGAGGATCGATTGAGTCAGTGGGTCACGCATCTTTCTAAAACCAAACATACGAATGTGGCCGCTGTCGCACTGGCGAATAAAACCGTGCGTATGGCATTTGCAATGTTGCGAGATGAAAGTGAATATGATCCGAACTTTGCGCTTATGTGAAATAAAACAATTAACGAAATTACATGTACTTACACTTAAGAGGATTATCTACCACGATTGCAAAGTAATTTATTAGATGGCAAACCGGTCGAACCGACCTAAGCGTAACCCGTGAATGTCCAGGTACTTCGAGTACGTAATAGCGATTGGGTGCTTAGGTGCGAATACACCATCCTGGCCCAGCATCAACGCTTGCTATCAATAGAGGCCGAATATACGTGTGCAGTCGACTCTACTTTGTCATTGAATATTTTGCTTGCAAACGGAGGGAGGCCATATACGGACATTTTATAAATTCAGCAACATGGAATGCCTGAAATAATCATACCGGATAAAATCCAAATAAATAATCCGAGGAATAATAAATAAATTGAAATATCATTTTTAAAAATAGTGGGTAGCATAATCAAAGGCAAACTAAAAATTGCGAATATCCCTGCAAATAATATATCTGACTTATCTATGCCAAACCTAAAGATTAAGAAAGGACCAAATAAAGCATCATAGTCTGATGGCGGGGATCCATAAAGAGAGAAATAGCTTACAAGACCAAATACTAAAAACGCTATTGAAAGTAGAATAAAGTATTTAAATTTTTTCACTAATATATTTTTAGAATGGTTACTTTAGATTGTTAACGGACATACTAGCACCTCTTAATAATTCCCATCCAACTTGGTGAGTAATATCGAAAGCAAGTGAAGGTAAAACATCCATGGATGGGTGTTTTAGGCATGTTGCGCCTGGACGGCGTCATCATGCCGGCCAAACTTGCTTGATATTACGAACGTACTCGAAGAGCAAGTTGGTGGGGAAAGGCATGTAATTAATGTTTAAGCGCTAGTAATTTAAGTCTAGCAAGGGCACTTTTCTTTTGGTTCGTTTTCTTTGGGCAAGCAAAGAAAATGAATGAAACATTTTAAATGTTTTTATTTAGTGAATCGTACGTTCACTTCTTGCCTAATGTAAAGAGTAGCAAATCAATGCCTAAAATGTCTCATCCCTGTGAAAACCATTGCCATCTCATGTTCATCCACTGCTTTAATAACTTCATCATCGTTGACCGATCCACCTGGCTGAATAATCGCTGCAATGCCGATTTCATGCGCGGCATCTATCGCATCTCGAAATGGGAAGAATGCATCTGAAGCCATTACTGATCCTGCAACTGGTAAATTCTCATCCTGAGCTTTTAGAGCGGCGACTTTTGCAGAGTATACTCGGCTCATTTGCCCTGCACCTACACCAATAGTTTGCTGATTGTGCGCATAGACAATGGCATTCGACTTGATGAATTTAACTACCTTCCAGGCAAATAATAGGTCGCGTATCTCGTCATCCGTAGGAGTACGTTTTGATACAACTTTTAAATCGTCTTTTTCGACCACGCCAAGGTCACGATCCTGAACTAGTAATCCCCCTAGCACACGTTTGTAATCAAAAGATGAAATGGTGTTTAACCAGGTGCCACATTCCAGTACACGAACGTTTTTCTTGCCTGCTAATACTTCACGTGCAGCAAAGGAAATAATTGGAGCAACTAGCACTTCAACAAATTGACGATCAGTAATAGATTTAGCAGTTTGCTCGTCGAGTTCTTTATTAAAGGCGATTATGCCACCAAAGGCGGAGGTTGGATCGGTTTGATAGGCTAGTTCGTAAGCTTGCAATATATCGTTGCCTACAGCTACTCCACATGGGTTGGCATGCTTTACGATTACGCAGGCCGGAGAAGTAAATTGCCTTACACATTCCAATGCAGCATCGGTGTCTGCAACGTTATTAAATGATAGCTCTTTACCTTGCAGTACTTTCGAGGTCGCAACACTAGCTTCTAGCGCCCCTTCCTCTACATAAAACGCACCACGTTGATGAGGATTTTCGCCATAACGTAAAATTTGAGCTTGATGGAATTGAAGATTTAAGGTTCGAGGAAATGTCTCATTACTACTGGGTAGTTTTTTGCCAAGATAATTGGCAACCATGCCATCATATTGTGCAGTGTATTCAAAGGCTTTAACAGCAAGATTGAATCTTAACTCATCATCAACTGCACCATCATTACTACGCAGCATATCTAAAATATTGGCATAATCAGTTGGGTCTACGACAACGGCGACATGCGTATGATTTTTGGCGGCGGCACGCAACATTGCAGGACCACCAATATCAATATTTTCAATTGCATCTTCCAAAGTGCAATTAGGTTTTGCAATAGTTGCTGCAAATGGGTAAAGATTGATTACTACTAAATCGATGGGATCAATGTCATGTTGTTGCATGACTTTTGCATCGACATCTCGACGACCAAGTATTCCACCATGAATTTTTGGATGTAAGGTTTTGACACGTCCATCCATAATTTCTGGAAAGCCCGTATGCTCGGAAACTTGTGTGATTTTTAGACCATTTTCATTAAGTAATTTAGCAGTGCCTCCTGTCGATAAGATTTCAATGTCGAATTTACTCAACTCTTGAGCGAACTCGACGATGCCGGTTTTGTCGGAAACACTGATTAGTGCACGACGAATCGTCTGCCTACTGGAACTAGCCAAAGAGCTAATCTAGAAAGAGGAAAAGGCTATTAATTTAGCCCATACATTTTAAGCTTTTTTCGAAGAGTGCCGCGATTTAGGCCTAAATACCGTGCTGCCTTGGTCTGATTACCGTTGCAATATTGCATAACTGACTCAAGCAAGGGGCGCTCTACTTCCTCTATGAACATTTTATAGAGGTCTTCAGGCTCATGACCGCTTAATTGGTTTAAATAAAGACGTAAAGAATTTGTAACCGTATCACGTAATGGTTGTTTGCGGCGTTCGCTATGTAAGTTGGTTACTTGTGCGGTAGAAAACGATGCAATCATGCGGCTAACTCCATGTTGTATGCTTGCGGATACTTAAAGAAAGACGATAACAATTGTTTTTGTTGCAACGCATTGTCAGTTCGTAACAACTTATCTTTAAATATCGCATAGCTTGTAAATTTTTTTAAGTACCAGGCGATATGTTTTCGAGCAACACGAACTCCCACTTCTTTTCCATAATGTGAATACAAACCATCAAGGTGTACTTGTATTACGTTTTCGATTTCTTCCAATGAGGGTGTGGGCAACGTCTTGTTATTTTTTAAATAGTAATTTACTTGGTTAAAGATCCAAGGATTACCTTGCGCTGCTCTTCCTATCATAATCGCATTTGCTTCAGTAAAAGCCAAGACCTTTTTTGCAATTTCTGGTGAATTAATATCACCATTTGCAATTATTGGAATCCCGACCACACTTTTGACTTGTTTAATGGTTTCATATTCAACTTTACCTTTATATAGGCATTGACGTGTGCGGCCATGTATGGCAAGCGCTTGTATGCCGATAGATTCAGCAATTATTGCAATGTTTTTAGCATTGCGACGTTGTGGAGAGATACCTGTACGAATTTTTAAAGTAACTGGTACGTCAACTGCATTCACTACAGCTTTTAAAATTGCAGCGACAGTAGTTTCGTTTTCTAATAAAGCCGAACCCGCCTTTTTTTTGCAAACTTTCTTAGCGGGGCAACCCATATTGATGTCAATAATTTGCGCACCTTTGTTCACACACACTTGAGCTGCGGTTGCCATCCTTTTTGGATCAGTGCCTGCAATTTGCACAATACGCGGTTCAGGGTCTGTAGCTTTGATAAGACGCGTATAACTTTTAGGGTTTTGCCATAAAGATATATCAGAGGTCAGCATTTCGGCAACGGTTGCTCCTGCGCCGTGTTGCATACAGATTTTGCGAAATATTGAATCTGTTATCCCAGCCATAGGGGCTAGTAAAATGTTACTTTTTAATTTATAGGGTCCAATTTTCATTGAATTTAGAACCAGTCTAAATTATTTAGTAAAACTCGATTTCATAGGCGATCACCGTACTCCCCGGATCAAATACTTCCAAGCGTGCACCAACTGGTTGGTTGGGTTGCATCCTTGCTTCAATTAAGTCTTTGTTTACTAAGTAATCAGCTGGTGAAAAGCGCCGTATTGCAACAATTTCTCCATGTGTATTGAGTAAAGCAATTTGTAGAAATGGAAAATGCTGCACATGATCACTTTCATTAACAAAAGAGGTTGTAATCATTAGTGCATTTTTTACATTTGGGTGAGTAAAAATATTTCGGTTTAATATGCGAACGGTGGATAGGTCACGCTCAGCATTTGAATCACATCCAACTATTGCACAAAAGTTATTTACCCATGATTGTGGCAGTACACTTACATTTTGCCAGTAAGTAATTTGGCCTAGGAAAAAAAGTGCAAGTGCGATAGAGCCTAACGTCCACATTATAATTTGCAAAGGGCTGTTTGCTTTGGCTAATACGTTGCCACCAAAGTCATCTCTAATTACTGTTGGGATTGAGTCTGAATCAATTAAGGTATCTTCATCGTCTTGGTGATCGTCATCAATTTCTACATAAGTTTCATTATCAAGCTCTGAATCGACTTCAAACTCATGCTTATACTCAATCTTACTTTCATCTTCAGATAACGGTTCCTTATCGTCTTCATGCAGGTGATCAGTACCGTTAAAAATTTCATCACAGATGCCACAACGTACTAAGCCATCGGCCATTTCAAGTAGTTCCGTGCTGATGCGAAATACGGAGTTACATTCAGGGCATTTGGTATACATGCATGAATTTTTTTATATTAACGCCGAGATACTTCGACTAATAACCATTCTTTTTTTACGTAAACCTGATCGATACTAAAATGGCTTAAGTAGTGTTGCTTTAACTCTGCTAATTGGGTCTGAAGTATACCGGATAATATTATTTTTCCATCGGTTGCTAAAGATTTTGCAAATTGCTGCTCAAGATGAATAAGAGGTCGCAGCAAAATATTAGCCATCACCAAATGATAGCCTGTGCCATCCACATCGTCAGCGTTTATAACGTTGATGGTTTGAAGTGGAACGCGATTGTGTTTGATATTAGTGTAACAAGCTTGTGTTGCTTGAGGGTCATGGTCTATTGCTACAATTGATTTGGCGCCTAGATAGTAGGCCGCAATCGCTAAAATACCACTACCACATCCAAAATCCATAACCTGCAAATTGTGCGGTGGATGCTTTGCTAGCCATTCAAGACATAGAGCGGTGCTTGGATGAGTGCCTGTACCAAATGCAATTCCTGAGTCGAGTCGAATATTGATCGCAAACGGATCGGGCGTAATACACCAGCTCGGGCAAACCCAAAGGCGCTTGCCAAAGTGCATAGGCTGGAAGTCTTGTTTGTAAGTGTTTTGCCAATCGTGATCGTGAACAGTTTGTTGCGAAATCTCAATTGAGCAAGCCAGAACTTGTTCAAGTGTATCCTGAATTAATTGCAGTTCTATATATTTATCAAAGAGTGCAGTAACTAATATATGTTTCCACAACGGTGTTTTGTTTAGCTCCTGTACGAAAACGGATTCGTTTTTTGCATCGTGTAAGCTGATTGATGATGCGCCGAGTTCTTCTAAAACCGCTTCCACGGCGATATGTTGTGTCGTGGTAACGCATAGGTTAATTTCAAACACAAGTATGTGAGAAGAAGCTATTCTTTAAGCTTATTTTCAAGGTAGTGAATGTTATGGTTGGCGTCCGCAAATACGGGATCACGCATTAAGTCTTGCAATAAAGGGATGTTGGTCGTAATGCCATCAATTACAATTTCATGTAAAGCACCTGTCATGCGTGTAATAGCTCCATCACGACTATGTCCTGCGGCAAGTAATTTTCCAATCATTGAATCATAATGCGGTGGTACGGTGTACCCATTATATAGATGTGTATCCACACGAATGCCTGGTCCACCTGGGCAGTGAAAATGCGTAATCTTCCCTGGGCATGGGATAAATTTATAAGGGTCCTCGGCATTAATTCGACACTCAATTGCATGGCCACGAATCTTGATGTCGTCTTGGGTAAAAGAGAGTTTATCTCCTGAAGCTATTAAGAGCTGTTGTTTTACAATATCAATTCCTGTGATCATTTCCGTTACAGGGTGTTCAACCTGCACACGAGTGTTCATTTCGATGAAATAAAATTCACCATTTGCATATAAAAACTCAAAAGTTCCGGCGCCGCAATAACCAATCTGTCGACAAGCTTCGGTAATTCGCTCACCAATTTGATTTCGTTGTTCAACAGTAACGCCAAAGGCAGGGGCTTCCTCAATAACTTTTTGATTACGGCGTTGCATCGAGCAATCCCGTTCACAAAGATGTATGGCATTACCGTATGTATCAGCTAGTACTTGGAACTCCACGTGTCGAGGTGCCTGTAAAAATTTTTCCATAAACAGGCGGTCGTCATTAAATGCGGCTCCGGCTTCTGTTCGGGTTAACGAAATTGCCTCTTCTAATTCGCTTTCACTCTCCACTACCCGCATACCGCGTCCACCACCACCACCGGCTGCTTTGACCATAACCGGAAAGCCAATTTCCAATGCAATTTCTCTGGCCCTGCTCATGTCATCACCAATCGGTTCAATAGTGCCTGGCACACAAGGCACTCCTGCTGCCTCCATTGCTTTTTTCGCAGCAATTTTGTCACCCATCATGCGAATGGTTTCTGACTTGGGCCCTATAAAAGTGAAACCACTGGATTCAACAATTTCAGCAAATTCTGCGTTTTCAGATAGAAAACCATAGCCTGGATGAATGGCCGTTGCATCGGTTACTTCTGCCGCGCTAATGATGGCAGGAATATTTAAATAGCTATCTGTCGCGGGAGCTGGGCCTACACAGACTGATTCATCTGCCATACCGATATGCATTAAGTCTCGGTCAGCTTCAGAGTGAATGGCTACGGTTTTAATTCCCATATCGCGACATGCGCGTAAGATACGCAAAGCGATTTCACCACGATTAGCAATGACTACTTTTTTTAACACAGGGCTTGATTTAGTCAGTAATTAGTCAATTACAAACAGTGCCTGTCCATATTCAACAGGCTGTCCATTCTCAACCAACACAGTTTTGACAACACCGGTTTTATCGGCTTCAATTTGGTTTAACATTTTCATCGCTTCAATTATGCATAGGGTGTCACCAACCTCTACTGATTGCCCTACTTCAACAAAAGGTTTTTGTCCTGGTGCAGGAGCTTCGTAAAACGTGCCTACCATGGGGGAATTTACCGTGTGTTCCGTTGACATGACAACGGTTTCATCAGTTACTGGTGTTTCTATAGGTGAAGGAGTTGAAACTAGTGGTGCAGGGTTAGTTTGCGGCACAATAATTTGGCTGCTACTAGAAGTATTACCACGACTGATGCGTACAGATTCTTCACCTTCTTTGATTTCAATTTCGGCCATGCCGGATTCTTCTAGCAACTCGATTAATTTTTTTACTTTACGAATATCCATGCTTAATTCTCAGATAATTTATAGTCGGCAGCTGTGACTGCAAGTTCGTATCCAAGTGCTCCCATACCCGATATCACGCCAACGGCGATATCGGATAAAAACGAATGTTGGCGAAATTCTTCACGTGCAAACACATTAGAAAGGTGTAGTTCAATGAATGGAATATCGACACCTAGCAGCGCATCACGTAAGGCAATACTAGTATGCGTAAAAGCACCTGGATTAAAAATAATCATCTGCACACCATCTTGTTTGGCTTGATGAATGCGATTTACTAATTCATGTTCAGCATTGCTTTGGAAGTCTTCTAGTTGATGCCCCAATTGCGTCGCAGCCTGGTATGCACGCTGAATCACATCAGACAAGGATTCGTAGCCATAGACCTCGGGCTCACGCTGACCCAATAGGTTTAGATTTGGGCCATTTAATAGTAGAAGTTTGAGCATATTTGTGGCTATTTCGCTGCGATTTGTTGTTAATTTGCAGGTTTATTAGATTATTTCTAAGTTTACATGAAATTTATGAGAGTGACAGTCTATTTTTATAAAATAGGCGATTTCTCAGAAATTCAAAGAAGTTAGTAGCAAGATAGCGAAATTTTAATAACACTCGACCAAATACTTGAATTGTCATACAAAAAATAATAACTATGTAACTCAATTAGTGCAGGAACTCACTGTTTTAAAAAAACTCTAAAAAGAGCAAAGCCTCATTTAAATCTTTAAATATCAATTACTTATGCAATCCAAAATAATCGCCATCGTTACAACTGTGATTTGTATTGCCTTGTTAGCCAATTGGGCTTGGTCTGAGAAATCTGACGGAGAAGTCGAAGTCGACAGTCAGCATGCTAAGGCCATTTTTGCTGGGGGTTGTTTTTGGTGTATGGAACCACCATTCGACAAATTGGATGGGGTCTTGTCAACGGTATCAGGCTATACCGGGGGCCACACTGAAAATCCTACTTATAAACAGGTGTCATCTGATATTACGGGTCATTATGAAGTCGTCGAGGTTACCTACGACCCCAATAAAATTGATTATGCAACGTTGCTAAATGTTTTTTGGCATAACGTTGACCCATTAAATGATCGGGGGCAGTTTTGTGATAATGGAAATAGTTATCGCACAGCGATATTTTATTTAAATGATGAGCAAAAAAAACTCGCCGAAAATTCAAAACAAGAACTCATGGAATCAAACTATTTCAAAGATGAGATTGTAACGGTGATAGAAGCTGCAAAAACATTTTATCCAGCCGAGGATTATCATCAGAATTATTACCAAGTGAACCCTATTCGTTACAAATACTACCGTTTTGCATGTGGCCGTGATAAACGCCTTAAAGAGTTATGGGGGGGATCTGCTGGAAAAGCTGGTCCATTGATACCATCTTTAGATCTCGCACACTAGCCGCTGCAACTAAGGCTGGTCCGTTAATACCAACCACTGGTCTCGCACGTTAATCACTGCTGGAAAAGCTGGTCCATTAATACCATCTTTAGAACTCGCACACTAACCGCTGCAACCAAGGCGGGGCCATTAGTCCCAACAACAGGTCTTGCACGTTAATTGCTGCTACGAAAGCGGGACCACTTGTACCAACCATTGACCCGGCACATTAATCGCTGCAACCAAGGCGGGGCTATTAGTCCCAACAACAGGTCTTGCACGTTAATTGCTGCTACGAAAGTAGGACCACTTGTACTAACCACCGACCACGCACACTAACCGCTGCAACCAGGGGGGTCGCCTGTGCCGCACTTAAGCCTAGTAAATTAATTGCCACAACTTATCGACAAACGTGTGAAATCGATCGCTATTCTTGCTAGACATTTCCCATAAAATTAATTAATCTACCTACTAGCGCTGATTTGAGCATCAGCTTGCGGGCGCATTACAAGTACGGCTAAAGCGGGAAGAAATTATAAAACCCACATAAGGCTGTGCCGATGTGGGTTTTTTTATGATCGCCGGTTTAATAAACAACTTGCAGGGCGATACAAAAATACTGCTAAAGCGTTGCCGTTTTTGGGCCCAATAAACGTACCAACGTAATCATCCATTGGGCTGGGAGACGGTGTCATGTTAGAAATAATTGACCAAAACTTTCAAATCAAGACGACAAACTCTACTTTGTCATTAGTATTTCTACACTTGTGCAGTATCTCTACTGTAAGAGCAGATTTTTCACTTTTGGTTAGTAGCAGATATTGCCATATTGATGACTTTCGCAATTTTGTTGCGCACATAGTGTATGGAGTAAATGGACATGGAACAGTATAAACCTACAATAGAAAGTGGTAGTGCATTCAGTACTCAGGTTACATTTGAATTTTTTCCACCCCATACGCCAGCAATGGAGCAAACATTGTGGAAGTCGATCAAACATCTCGCAGTACTGCGACCACGATATGTTTCCGTTACCTATGGTGCCGACGGTTCAACTCGAAAGCGAACTCACAATATTGTCGCAAAGATACTCAGGGAAACTGAAATGACAGTAGCACCACATCTGACATGTATTGGTGCCAGTCGAGGTGAGATCGATGATATTGCACGAAACTATTGGGATCTTGGCGTACGTCATTTGGTTGCCTTGCGTGGAGATCCGCCCAAAGGTAAGGGCCGTTACCAACCACACCCTGACGGTTATTCCTATGCAGCCGATCTTGTTGCAGGACTTAAACGGGTTGCTGATTTTGATATCTCTGTGGCTGCATATCCAGAGGTACATCCAGAAGCCCCTGATGCAGATTTTGATCTTGATAACCTAAAACGTAAACTCGATGCTGGTGCTTCACGGGCAATTACGCAGTTTTTTTTCGATATACAGAAATATATTCAATTTCGCGATCGTTGTGCCCGCGCCGGTATCGATTCAATGCTTGTTCCTGGTATATTGCCAATTACCCGTTTCCCACAATTGACACGTTTCGCCGAACAATGTGGTGCAAGCGTGCCAGCCTGGTTGCAAGAAAGTTTTAAGGGACTAGACGACGACCCACAAACCAGACAGCTGATTGCTGCGAGTATCGCGATCGAACAGGTTCGAATGCTGCAAGCGGAGGGCATACACGAATTTCATTTTTACACCCTTAACCGCTCCGAGCTGACCTATGCAATATGTCATGCACTCGGCATACGACCACAACCGTTAGCAGCTTAGCTCTATGGATCGATTACAACGAATTGCCGCATTGCAGCAAATGCTGCAACAGAGGATAGTACTGCTTGATGGCGCGATGGGCACTATGATACAAGCGCAGCGTCTCGACGAAGATGATTTTCGTGGCAATCGGTTTTGCGAATGGGAAAAAGATTTGAAGGGTAACAATGATCTATTGACCCTGACGCGCCCAGATATCATTCAAAATATACACCATCAGTTTCTTGAGGCTGGTGCTGACATCATCGAAACCAACACCTTTAACTCGAATCATCCCTCGATGAGAGACTATGGTATGGAGTTTGTGGTTGGTGAACTTAATCTAGCTGCGGCACGACTTGCGCGTAAAACCGCTGATGCATATGCAGCACAATGTGGTCAGCCACGATTCGTTGCAGGGGTATTAGGCCCCAGTAATCGTACCGCATCCATCTCGCCCGATGTCAATAATCCGGGCTATCGCAACATTACCTTTACCGACCTGGTGACAACTTATCAACAAGCCACATTGGCGCTAATCGAAGGTGGAGTTGATTTCATCTTGATTGAAACCATATTCGATACCTTGAATGCGAAAGCAGCAATTTTTGCAATTCGACGTAGCTTCGAAATTTCGCAAACTACTTTACCCATTATGATTTCCGGGACCATCACCGATGCGTCGGGTCGGACCCTGTCGGGTCAGACCATGGAAGCATTTTGGCATTCGGTAAGGCATGCTCATCCATTTATAGTTGGTTTAAATTGTGCGCTCGGTGCTGCGGAGTTAAGGCCTTATGTTGCAGAGCTCTCGCGCATTGCTGATACCTGCGTTAGCGTACATCCGAATGCCGGTTTGCCGAATGAATTTGGTGAATACGAACAGACGGCTGAGGAAATGACGGAACTCATTGGCGAATTTGCGCAAAGTGGTTTAGTTAATGTGGTCGGAGGTTGTTGTGGCACCACTCCAGAACATATTTGTATGTTACGTGAAATTATGGCGAACGCTTCTCCTCGAGCCATACCCACAGTAAGTTCATGTTGCCGACTCGCTGGGCTTGAGCCACTAACTATTGGGTCCGATGATCTTTTCGTTAATGTTGGCGAGCGCACCAACGTAACCGGTTCAGCCCATTTCCGCCAACTGATTGAAACCAATGACTATCAATCAGCAGTTCAAGTAGCGCGACAGCAAGTAGAAAACGGTGCACAAATCATCGATGTCAACATGGATGAAGGTATGCTTGACTCAGAACAGGCAATGATCATGTTTCAGAATCTCATTGCGTCGGAGCCCGACATTGCCCGTGTCCCAGTGATGATTGATTCATCAAAGTGGTCGGTGCTTGAAGCCGGCTTGCAGTGTATACAAGGTAAGGCTGTAGTCAATTCGATTAGTCTAAAAGAGGGTGAAGACGCTTTTATACAGCAGGCACGTCTAATAATGGATTATGGGGCTGCTGTCATTGTCATGGCTTTCGATGAAACAGGACAGGCCGACTCGATAGAACGCAAAGTTGAAATTTGTTTGCGCTCGTATGACATCTTAACGAAAACCGTTGGCTTCGATCCTAGTAACATCATTTTTGATCCAAACATATTTGCCATAGCAACCGGTATCGAAGAACACAATAGTTATGGGCTTGACTATATTGAGGCGACTCAACGTATTAAAAAAATATTGCCGAATGTACTGGTGAGCGGTGGAGTCAGTAACGTGTCATTTTCATTTCGTGGCAACAATATTGTCAGGGAGGCCATTCACAGTGTCTTTCTCTATCATGCAATTGCGGCAGGTATGGATATGGGAATTGTCAACGCAGGCCAGCTTGCGATCTATGAGGATTTGCCGGCCGAGTTGCGCGATGCTGTTGAAGATGTAGTACTGAATCGATCTAGTGATGCGACTGAGCGTTTATTAACTGTAGCAGAGTCTTATAGAGGCCAGGGCACTACAAGGCAACAAAATATCCAAGATCTGAGCTGGCGTGAGTTGTCGGTGGAGAAACGTCTTGAACATGCCCTTGTGCACGGCATTGACGAATACATCATCGAAGATACTGAGCAAGCCCGTCTTAACACGGACAGACCACTTGCCGTTATTGAGGGACCACTGATGGCGGGTATGAATGTCGTTGGCGATCTGTTTGGCGAAGGTAAAATGTTTTTACCGCAAGTTGTAAAGTCGGCTCGCGTAATGAAAAAAGCAGTGGGTCACTTGGTCCCGTTTATTGAGCAAGAGAAAGACGGAGCCATACAATCGAATGGTAAAATTGTTATGGCAACAGTAAAAGGTGACGTACACGATATTGGCAAGAACATTGTCAGTGTTGTTCTGCAATGCAATAACTTCGAAGTCATCGATCTTGGCGTTATGGTGCCTTGCGAGAAAATCCTGCAAACGGCACGGCAGGAAAATGCACAAATAATTGGGTTATCCGGGCTTATTACTCCGTCTCTTGATGAGATGGTGAACGTTGCTTCGGAAATGCAGCGACAGAGATTTGAATTGCCATTATTAATCGGTGGTGCTACTACATCGCCATCGCACACTGCAGTTAAAATTGAACCCAACTACAATGGGCCAGTGATTTACGTTAAAGACGCATCGCGTTCGGTCGGAATCGCTCAAGCACTCATTGATGACAAAAGCCGTGATGTGTTGGTGGAAAAAACCAGACTCGATAATGCCAGGAGGCGGGAACAGCATGCCGGCAAGAAACGCCTCGCACCGCAGTTATCACTAAAGCAGGCGAGGAACAAGAAGCATCAATGTGACTGGCGAGATTATTTGCCACCAGTACCTGTATTCACCGGCACGCGGGTTTTTGATGATATCGATCTTGCCAAGTTGCGTGATTATATCGATTGGATGCCTTTTTTTAATGCCTGGGAATTACATGGAAAATATCCAGATATATTGAATGATGCAGTTGTTGGCGAAGCTGCACGATCTTTGTTTAAAGATGCTGAAACCATGCTTGACACAATCATTAAACAACACTGGTTACAGGCAAAAGCTGTAATTGGATTTTTTGCAGCAAATTCCATCGATGATGACGATCTAAATGTGTTTAGTGACAATACACGTCAGGACGTCCTAACTCGCCTGTGTCACTTACGCCAGCAATACAAAAAGCCAGCAGGAAAGAGTCAGAACTGTCTCGCTGATTTTGTGGCTCCTGTCAATAGTGGTGTGGAAGACTATATCGGCGCGTTTGCAGTAAGCGCTGGATTCGGAGTCGATACGTACATTAAACAATTTGAGAATAACCACGATGATTACAGCAGCATTGTTCTTAAGGCATTGGCGGACCGGTTTGCCGAAGCATTAGCAGAATACATGCACGAGCAAGTACGTAAAAAGTACTGGGCCTATGATCCTGATGAGAATTTGTCCAATCAAGAGTTGATCGCCGAAAAATACCGTGGCATACGACCGGCACCCGGTTACCCAGCCTGTCCTGACCACACCGAGAAAGATAAGCTTTGGAAATTACTTAATGTTGAAACGAATATTGGTTTACGCCTCACTGATGCATACGCAATGTATCCAACTGCTGCAGTAAGTGGATTCTATTTTTCACATCCGGATGCACATTATTTTTCCGTTGGTAAAATCGATCGTGATCAGGTCGAGTCATTGGCTCAACGCAAAGAGATGTCTGTTAATGAAACCGAACGTTGGTTAACACCGAATCTAGGATACGATACGTCTGGATTTTCAAAGGTGAGTTCACTCTAACTGCATTAAACTGAGACAGTGGGTGTTGGGGTCATGGGATTGGGGTTTTATTAAGACGACACAATACCTTTTCAATTACTAAAAGTTATTGATTACTTGTGTTGGTATAAAAAATTATGCCACTTGCTCTTGCCCTACTACAGTTGTCGTATACTCTTCTGATTGATTTTCATCCTGTGCATCTATTGTAAAAAAGCTTACTAAATTACTTAGTTTATTACTTTGTTCACTCATCGATTTCGCTGCTGTTGAGGCTTCTTCTACTAAAACTGCATTTTTTTGTGTGTTTTCATCCATATGGATAATTTCCTTGTTCACTTGCTTTATACCTGCAGCCTGTTCCTGGCTAGCTTCTGAGATGTTTCCTACTATATCCGTCACTTGCATTACACTCTCAATAATTCCTTCCAGCATTTCGCCTGACTGATTTACTAACCGAGATCCTTCTTCTACCTTTTCCACACTGTTTTCGATTAGCTCTTTGATCTCCTTCGCCGCGGTCGCACTACGACCAGCTAAATTGCGTACTTCAGAGGCCACTACTGCAAATCCGCGTCCTTGTTCCCCGGCACGAGCCGCCTCAACGGACGCATTCAGTGCCAGTAAATTCGTTTGGAACGCAATATCATTAATTACCCCAATGATGTTAGAAATCTCGGTGCTGGCTTTATTGATGTCACACATTGCTAAAACCGTATCCTTCACCACTTCACTTCCTTGCTGTGCTTGATTACGTGCACCGATGGCTAATTTGTTAGCTTGTTTAGCATTCTCTGCATTTTCTTGCACAATATTGGTCATTCTTTCCATATTCGAGGAAGTTTTTTCAAGACCTAAAGCTTGCAATTTGGTACGTTGACGTAAACTATCATTCCCTAAGGAAATCTCATTAGAATCATTTAGCACCTTGGACGATGTCTGTTTGACTTCGCTAATAACATTGGTGAGCTTAGCGATTGTGGAGTTGGCATCGGCCATAAGTTGACCGAATGAACCCTGGTAATTGGCTTCAATGTGTTCGTTCAGATCCCCGCGCGCCATTGCACCCATAATTCGAACCATATCGTTAACAACTTGCTCAGATACGTCAACCAACTCGTTAATGCCTTGTCCCAGGGTTTTGAAGAAACCCTGCTTGTTGTCGAGTGTAATGCGTTGAGTTAAATTTCCCGATAAAGCTGAGGTCACGATACTTTGCACTTCTTCCTCTACAGCTACTTCTTGAGTACGGTCGTTCCACTCGACTATGGTACCAATACGGTTGCCTAACTTATCTATAATCGGGTGAGCCTTTAGTTTTGCAACCCGGCTACCGAGGTTAATTTCGGTAATGAAAGTGTCTGAAAGTTTCTCTAGTAAAGAACGCTGATGGGAAGGGTTCTTGTGGAAATTGTCGATGTTGGTTCCGATGAGCTTCGTGCTATCAAAATCGGGAAACTCTGTTTTAAAATCAGCCTCAAAGTTTTCGAACAATTCCTTTGACGCGTTGTTAATGTAGACAATATTGTAATCGGTATCGGTAACCATGATGTTAGTGCTAACGTTATCGAGAGCTTGCTTGACGCGACCAAGCTCAATGGTTGCTTGGCGTTCATTATTGAGACGTTCTTTTATCTTAGATTGCATAATGTCTAGTGAAAGCAGCAACTGACCCATTTCATCTTTTGCTGTTGTATCAATTACATTTGTTAGATCATCCTCGGCAATATTGTTAGCAATGGTTACAGATTTACGGATAGCGGCTGTAGTTTTATGTGTTATAAAAGTGGTGAGTAGTAAACCAATAGCGATTGACAGTAATGTGCCTACTATGATGACTTGTTTAACTGTAGTTGCTGTTTTCTGTTGTTCTTCGTTACGTATTTCGATCAATATATTTTCTGTTTCAACAAATTGATTTAGCACTTCTCTCATCTCATCCATATATTTTTTGCCGATACCTTGCTCGATAAAATTAGAAATGTCATCTTGCGTTCGAGTCACATTGTTCATTCTTCTTCGAGCTTCGATTTCTGGTTGTGCGACCTCACTCACCCATTCATTAGACAAGTCAACAATGGCATCAATTAATGTGGTAATTTTTTGGATATAATTGCCGGATGGAGAGCTATTTGTTGTTACACCATGAGCATAAGTGTTTTTCACCAAATTGCGCAGATCCTCAATGTGTTTATTGAATTCTGTTAAACCAGTATTGAAAGATTCAAGAGATGCTTCTTGACCTGATAATAAAAAGCCACGTTCACCAGTTTCCTGATTGATCATATCTATCAGAATCGTCTGGATCTGGTCATGCGCTTTATGGTCATTAAGTTGAATGAAAAGCTGATCAAGCTCAGCAATCTTAGTTCTTAACGCGTCAAATTTTTCTTTCCCAATGGTGCGCGCTGAAAGCTCTATAAAATTACGTGTCGCATCTGCGCTGCTATTGAGTTCTTTACGATATTGCATCGCAACTTTAATGTGTTGAGAGAACCATTTTTCTTGTAGAGAATTGACTTGGTTTAGCCGAGCCACTTGAGCGGGGTTATCTGCAACCTTCTTCTTAGCTCTGGACATCAATTCTTGATATTCTTGTTTTCCCTGGTTAAAAGGTTCCAGAAACACTTCTTCACCTGCAATTAGATAGCCACGTAAGCCGGTCTCCATATTTACCAAGGAGGCTGTAATTGAATCACCAAGTTCTATGGCCTCGTAGGTGTGGGCTACCCACTTACTACTTTGTAGTAGACGTTCCAAACTGTAGTACGCCATTGCAGCAACACTTACCGTTAGAACCAATGGTATTCCAAACCCGATCAACAGTTTCCATTTCAACGATATATTTGCAAAATGAATCATTGTTTTTTTGCACCTTGACGCTTAACTTTACGATATATGTTCATATCCCAACGTCCCCGCAAAAAATATCTTTACGCTACTCTTTGTGCCATTAGTCCACATTAGATTGTTCTAATTCAACAGCGGTATAGGTAAGCTAGTAAATCTGATATTTATCTTCATCGGCCGTTACACGAAAAACTTTTGTTTTGAAGATAGTTTTTACAATTGCATGTTGTTAACAATAATTGGATAGAACATTTTTTGATAAATATCAAGAATGAGTGATAAGAGATGAAAACAAGAACCGGTTGTAACATCAAAATCTAAATTAGCATGATGCACTCGATGTAACTTCCACAATAAAGAAACTGTGTGTATCAACACATGTTGATTATAGATTACTGTACCCATAATGAGCACAGAAACAATAACGTCAAACCAATAGGGAAGTTGTAAAGCAAGAGTGATAAATAGCGAAAGAGCAAATCGTCTATTCGATGACGTTTTTAATTGGAAGCAGATGCTTTGTTGTCAACTAGGAGTTTGTGTCAAGACTATTTCTTTTTCGGGTATGTTGTCGGCGATACTATTGGCTGGAGAGGTAATTAGATAACTATTGAATCTTGTTGTCAGTGCGAACGCGAGTCCAAACACAAACAAAGCAATTGCAATTTTGTCAGTGATACTAAGTGTTTCCATACTCCAACCCCGTAACTTTATTTAAATGACTGAATAATCCCTGGACAAGTCATAGGGATAATTTAACCACAAGCGCTAATAATAAAAAAATCCAATATTTTTATGGGCTTATAGTGATTCCATCACAAGAAATAAAGCTCAAAAACGTTTAGCTCACAGATAGAACACTGTTTATTAGTGAGATAATTGCAAGACGCTTTTATGGTGCTCGTTATGAGAGCCGACTTATTCTAATAATTCGCTATTGAAAAAATTAATCGAGCAGAAGTATTTTCGAGACTTTCTGTGTGGTAAGAATGATCGAATCACCCCTACTACAATTTCGCATAAAGAAATGCATGCAGTTGGGAGAAAAGCCAAATAGCTACCCTAAGATAGTTGAACAAACTTAATTAATCGTTTAGGGCAATCGTTTCCGATTGTTTAAAGCTCTCGATATGTGATGCAAACTTTGGTGCATCCATAAAGCCTACGACACGATAATTACGCAGCTCATTACCATTAGGATCATAGAATAAGATTGCAGGAGGGCCGAACAGACCAAGTTCTTTTAATAAAGCTTGATCGAGTTCGTCATTATCGGTTACATCTGATTGAAGAATTACAAAGTTGTTTAAAGAAGCTTGTACCTTTGCATTGCTAAAGGTAAACGATTCCATTTCTTTACATGAAATACACCAATCAGCATAAAAATCCAGCATCACAGGTTTCCCTGCATTTGCGGCTTGTCGAATTGCTGCGTTGAGTTCATCTAAGCCTTTTACTTGTTGAAATGCGAGTGCGTGATCGCCATGCGATTCATTAGTTGAAGTTGAAGCAATTTGCGGAGCAGACAAACCTTGTAGTGGTTGCAATAGACTATGACTACCACCTGCTGCGCCAATCACTAATATTGCACCATAGACTAATGAAATAAGGCCAAGTCCTTTCCACAATCTAAACCATCCAGAAGCGCCTTCTTTTATCGTCTCTAAGGCACCCATATAAATTGCCGACACGATTAACAGTGCTCCGGTAAGCAATAGAATTATTGGTGCAGGCAAGATGCGTTCTAGCATCCAAATGGCAAGCCCTAGCAATAACACGCCAAATACAGCTTTGATGGCGTCCATCCAGGGACCCGCTTTGGGTAATAACTTTCCAGCCGAGGTACCGATGGCTAGCAACGGTGCACCCATCCCCATGCTGAGTGCAAATAATGCAATACCGCCAATTAATGCATCGCCGGTATTGGCAATATAGATTAGCGCACCAATTAATGGTGCCGTTACACAAGGGCCTACAATGAGTGCCGACAAGAATCCCATGATTGCAGCACCCGCATAGGAACCTTGTTGCTGACTGGAACTAATCGTGTTTAATTTTGACTGTACTGCATTAGGCATTTGCAGCTCATAAAAACCAAACATAGCCAAAGAAAGCAATACAAAAATTCCAGCAAACACACTTAATACCCATGGGTTTTGAAACCAGATTTGAATATTTTCACCCGATAGCCCGACGATCACCCCGGCTACGGTATAGGTAATAGCCATCGCCAATACATATACAAGTGAAAGTGTAAAGGCTTTAGATGTTGAAAGACTATCGCCTTGCCCAACAATAATGCTGGACAGAATGGGGATCATGGGGAACACGCAAGGGGTAAAGGCGAGTAGTAAACCTAAACCAAAAAAACTTAAAACTGTTAGCCAAAGTTTTCCTGATGCCAGTGTGTTAGCGATGCGATCTTGCTCAGATTGAAAACTAGCGCCGCCATTTGAAGAGCTAGACGACGTGTTATTCGTAGTGGTAGCTGCTGCACTCGACCCAGCAGAATTATCTAGAGCTACCTTCAGCGTTTTAGTGATGGGTGGATAACATAGACCTGCTTTAGCACAACCTTGGTACTTAACAATTAAATCTACGGCGTCTGTATTACTTGCTAATTGTTGAATTAGAATAGTTGCTTGGAAACTATGATCAATACTTACAATTTTTCCAAAGTATTCGTCATGTTTTTCCTCACCTTTCGGTAGTTCCATCGCACCAAGAGAAACTTTTGATTCATCACCTGGAGTTACACTTATTTTATCTTTATAAAGATAATAGCCTTCTTCAACATGCCAATTGGTAATGATGTTGTTTGCATCACCTTGTTCGGCACTGACCTGAAAGGCTACATCTGGATCTAAAAATTCATCTTCATTTTCGCCAACAAGTGTAGATAGTTGATTTTCAGCCCAAGTGTTTGCGCTCAGTACGATGAAAATTAATATGAATATGCAGCGCAAGGAATTCATGATTTTGTATTTGTGGTCAGCCATGTTAAATATTTTTCTGATCCATTAGTTATTGGAGTCGCAATAATCTCTGGAAGTTCGTAAGGATGATGGCTTTGTATAAAGGATTCTAGCTCCTGGTAAGCCTGTTCGGTTGTTTTTATTAGTGCGATGCACTCTAATTCATTGCATTCCTCGCCTTGCCATATATATATCGATTGCGCCTGAGGGATAATATTTACACATGCCGCAAGTTTTGCCTGCACCATTTGCTTGGCGAGCCGCTGAGCGGTGTCGATATCTGGAAAAGTGGTTAGTGCGATTAGGGACTGGGTCATGAGGCGTGCAACGCTCAGTAATGGCTAAGGGTTAGAATTATTGTTTTCATCGCTATTGAAGATTTCATTGGTTGCCCTCATATTGTCATTATAGTAAGGAGCCCTAATGAGCACACCAATTCGAGCCAGATTGTTCCCCATTTTGATGGCAATATTCTTAATAGTACCCATTATTGAGATCTATCTGCTTATCCAGGTAGGCGGCATGATTGGTGTTTTACCCACAATTGGCTTAGTTATATTGACCGCGGTAATGGGTGCTGCCTTACTGCGGGCACAAGGGCTGCAGACCTATTTACGCTTTAATCAGGCTTTAGCGGAAGGGCGTATGCCGGCAACAGAGATTTTAGAGGGCGTGGCTTTGTTGCTCGGAGGAGCGCTATTGCTTACTCCGGGGTTTTTTACCGACGCTATAGGCTTTGTGTGTTTGCTACCGTTCACTAGAAAAGAACTGGTGGCATGGTTGATTGCGCGTTTTAACCCTATCGCTCATATCGATATACAGGGTGTGAGCCGCCGAAATGGACCCGGTAACATCTATGAAGGTGAAGTTAGGCACCACTCTGAAGACCAATAAGTCCTAAGTGGATATAGAAATTACTTGACTTAATAAGCCGCGTTCGTATGATTAGCACTCATTAACTGAGAGTGCTAACAATGAAGCGCTCTAAATTTACTACTAAAAATTATTAACTTAACCCTTATTGAGGAGGCGTCAATGAAGATACGTCCATTACATGACCGAGTGGTCGTCAAGCGAATGGAAGAAGAACGTACCAGCCCAGGAGGTATTGTGATTCCTGATTCGGCCACTGAAAAACCCATCAAAGGCGAAGTCATTGCCGTCGGCAATGGCAAGATTACTGACAGTGGCGATGTTCGTGCGCTGGATTTGAAAGCTGGAGACAAGGTGTTATTTGGTAAGTATTCCGGCACCGAAGTGAAGGTGGATGGCGACGAACTACTGGTGATGCGCGAAGACGACATCATGGCCGTAATCGAAGGCTAATTATTAATACAAAAATTTTTAACGCATTTAGGAAGGAAAAATCATGAGTGCAAAAGAAGTACGTTTTGGCGAAGAAGCCAGACAACGCATGGCACAGGGTGTCAATGTTCTGGCCAACGCAGTAAAAGCAACTTTGGGTCCCAAGGGGCGCAATGTTGTTTTAGATAAATCTTTTGGTGCGCCAACAGTAACGAAAGACGGCGTATCGGTTGCAAAAGAAATCGAATTAGAAGATAAGTTTGAAAATATGGGTGCGCAAATGGTGAAAGAAGTTGCCTCGCAAACATCTGATGTTGCAGGTGATGGAACGACCACTGCTACCGTATTGGCACAATCGATTGTACGCGAAGGTATGAAGGCCGTTGCCGCTGGCATGAACCCTATGGACCTTAAGCGTGGGCTTGATAAAGCCGTTATTGCGGCAGTAGATAATCTGCAAACTCTATCTAAGCCTTGTTCAGACTCTAAAGCGATTGCTCAAGTCGGTAGTATTTCTGCCAATGCGGATAATTCAATTGGCGACATCATTGCAGAGTCTATGGATAAAGTCGGCAAAGAAGGTGTTATCACGGTTGAAGAAGGTAACGCCTTAGAAAATGAGCTGGAAGTTGTTGAAGGTATGCAGTTTGATCGTGGTTATTTATCTCCATACTTCATCAATAACCAAGACAATATGACTTCTGAGTTGGAAGACCCTTACATTCTGTTACACGATAAAAAAATCTCCAACATTCGCGATTTATTGCCTCTATTAGAAGGTGTTGCAAAAGCAGGTCGCCCGTTGATGATTATTGCGGAAGATGTTGAAGGTGAAGCATTGGCTACTTTGGTAGTAAATACCATTCGTGGCATCGTTAAAGTGTGTGCAGCGAAAGCACCAGGCTTTGGTGATCGACGTAAGGCCATGCTACAAGACATCGCAGTGTTAACTGGTGGCACGGTAATTTCTGAAGAAGTTGGTTTGTCATTAGAAAAAGCCAGTCTCGACGACTTGGGTAGTGCCAAACGCATTAGTGTCTCAAAAGAAAACTCTACAATTGTAGACGGTGCAGGTCAGGCATCTGACATCAAGGCACGTGTTGATCAGATTAAGTCACAAATTGAAGAAGCGACTTCTGACTACGATAAAGAAAAACTGCAAGAGCGCATGGCAAAACTTGCTGGTGGTGTTGCCGTGATTAAAGTTGGTGCCGCAACCGAAGTTGAAATGAAAGAAAAGAAGGCACGCGTTGAAGATGCCTTGCATGCAACACGTGCTGCGGTTGAAGAAGGTGTAGTTCCCGGTGGTGGCGTAGCATTATTACGTGCACGCAAAGCACTTGATGGACTTAATGGCGACAATCATGACCAGGATATGGGTATTAGTATTGCACGTCGCGCGATGGAAGAACCACTGCGCCAAATTGTGGCTAATTCCGGTGAAGAAGCTTCCGTTATACTCGCCAAAGTAGACGAAGGCGAAGGCAACTTTGGTTACAATGCAGCGACAAACGAATTTGGTGACATGATTGAGATGGGAATTCTTGATCCCACCAAAGTATCCCGTACTGCATTGCAAAATGCTGCATCGATTGCAGGCTTGATGATTACCACGCAGGCGATGGTAGCAGAGCAACCACAGAAGGAAGAGCACTCTCATGCTGGTGCACCTGATATGGGTGATATGGGTATGGGTGGTATGGGCGGAATGATGTAATTTCGTTCTATACTCTCTCGTTACGAAAAGGCCTCGCAATGCGAGGCCTTTTTTATATCTACTTTATTTATTTCGGCAAGAAGGAAACGTTCAGTTCATTTTTATAATCTTGTCGCTGGGTTCTCGGACCCAACGGAGTGCACTTTGATAAATTAGTTCTACGTAACCAAGTCCTCATGACTGACTACAGGGAACTTTTGTTACGGTAATAGCGAGTGCAAGGAAGTACGAGTGAGAGTTCGCATCATGGATGTTGCTTTCAGTTAAAATTAGCTGTTTCTTGCAAAACCATTTGCGCTGAACATCACGTAATTCTTCGAATGCTCGTACTTTTCGGCGGCTCGTGAACTCGCTTCGCTCAAACAGGCACTCGCCTTCTTTCCGAAAAGAACTGCGCTTCTCAGCGTGATGTAATGCGCGAATAAGAGGCTTTGAATTTAGATTATAATGAATGTCTGCATTCGGCCAATAGCAATGGTATGGCCTCCCTCTACTTTAAACGGCATCGCAATGTGCCCAAACTGGAAGCGATTATAACCAGTCAGTAAAAGAAGGAGACCATACAATGAACAAGGTTACACGCATGGGTGTCGATTTGGCAAAGAATGTTTTTCAATTACACGGCGTAGATCGCACGGGAAAGTGTGTTTTTAAACGACGCTTGAGTCGAAGTAAGTGGATCGATACGTTGTGTGCTGCAGCCGAATCGGATTGTGAGATTGGGATGGAAGCCTGTAGCGGTGCGCATCACTGGGCACGGATATTAAAACAACGTGGCTATGTCGTAAAACTCATTGCTCCCCAGTTTGTAAAGCCCTATGTAAAAAGCAACAAGAATGATGCCAAGGATGCTGAAGCGATCTGTGAAGCCATGAGTCGTCCTAACATGCGATTTGTAACCATGAAGAGCATTGAACAACAAGACCTTCAAGCCATGCATCGTGTTCGCAGTACTTTAGTGCAACAACGTACCGCCAAAGCCAATCAAATACGCGGCTTGGTGAGTGAATACGGCCTGGTCGCACCACAACAACTGCATACCTTACGCAAAACAATTCCCACTTGGTTGGAAGATGCTGAGAATGGTTTAACGGATTGTTTTCGGTCTTTATTGCAAGGGCTGTGGAATGATTTCATCGGATTACATCAGCGTGTACAAGAATTAGATCAAGCGATCGAACACTTCGCGAAACAAAACGAAGTAACAACCCGGTTACAGCAATTACGTGGCGTAGGACCAATGGTAGCCACCGCTTTGATTGCAACTGTCGGGGATGCAAAACAATATAGAAATAGTCGTCAGATGGCCGCATCTTTAGGGTTAACGCCCAGACAACATAGCTCAGGCAACAAAGAACATTTACTCGGCATCAGTAAACGTGGCGATGCCTATCTACGCACCTTACTCATCCATGGAGCACGTGCTGTGGTCTCGCAAGCCAAACATAAAGAGGATCGTTTAAGTCGCTGGGGGACTAATCTTGCAGAGCAAAAACATACGAATGTGGCCGCGGTGGCACTGGCGAATAAAACTGTACGCATGGCATTTGCCATGCTACGTAATGGAACCGATTATGATCCTGCGTTGGCAGTAACCTAAAAACAAAATAACGATACTTAAGGAAATTCACATCACGATTGCGAAGTAATCTATTAGATGGTAAACCGGTCGAACCGGTGCAAGTGAAACTCGAGAATGTCCGTGTACGGTACAGTACGTAATAGCGATTGAGAGCTTGCGCGCGAATACACCATCATGGCCCAGCATCAACGTATGCTAACCATTGAGGCCGAATATACGTGTGCAGTCGACCTTGCTTTGCCAAACAATATTTTACTTGCATTATGAGGGAGGCCATATACGGTCATTCAAAATAAGATAGTAATTTATCTAACTCTCCAGTATCGCTCAATAAAAGCGTATTTAGCTACCCCTATCCAATAAGGTACAAAGCATAATATTGGTGCAACTATGTACCACAAATCTGATGATTTCCATTCCTGAAATTTTATTCCTTCAATTGCTGCAATAACCACATATCCAATTCCAAATACAACTTCATTACCTATAATTATTAAAGCAATTATTATCCAAAACCATTGTTTAAAAATATAACGCTCATACGCATATCCATACAAAGCTACAATTCCAAACGGAAGCGTTGCCCACATTACGTAGTCCTGTATCTCGTTAGGCCCAAGACTAGCCTCTGGAATGAAAATTTCAAATACAATTAAGAGAATATTTATTAATATAAATAAATAAAAATAACTTTTACGCAGTAGCTTTAACATTTATTAAATAAAGAATAATTCTTTATAACGAAAAATCGGATGTCTGCTTTGGGTTGCCGATTCAATTGATCATCGCAACACATTGGCTAAATCGTTCTGCCGGTGTTTCAAATTCTAATGTTTTCCTAGGTCGCTCATTAAGTTGGCGAGCAACCGCATTGAGTTTGTGTTGAGAGTGTACCGATAAATCTGTGCCTTTGGGGAAATACTGACGAAGTAGTAGATTTGTATTTTCATTGGAGCCTCGTTGCCACGGACTTTGTGGATCACAGAAGTATACTTTGATGTCTGTCGCTAAGGTAAAGCGTTGGTGATCTGCCATCTCTTTGCCGCGATCCCAGGTTAAGGATTGATACAGTTCACTTGGTAGTTTTTTTGATTGTTTGATGAGTGCATTGATGACGCTCTTGGTATCTTTGTTTTTGACTTTCACCAACATCACATAGCGTGTATGTCGCTCAACCAAGGTAGCAATGTAACTGTTGTTTGAGCCTGCAATGAGATCCCCTTCCCAATGCCCTGGCACGGCGCGATCCTCCACCGATGCCGGACGTTGTCGAATGGATACGGCATTCGTAATTTGACCTAAACCTTCATTTTTCAAACTGGCTTGCTTTGACTGTCGTAAGGTACGTTGCGTGCGCAGATACACAAGTAACTCCTTTTTCAGGGCGCCACGCGCTTGAATAAACAGACTGCGATAAATCGTTTCGTGTGACACGGTCTTACTCTCATCATGGGGATGGGTACGTTTTAGCCAACCCGCAATTTGTTCTGGGGACCAGTGTAATTGCAGTTTGGTTACCACGACATAACACAAGTAGGGATTCGTAGCGAGTTTACACGCTTTCGGGCGACGCGCTCGATTCCACGCAGCTTGCTCCGCTTCGCTCGCACGATACGTCACAACGCCGCCATTGCGCTGAATCTCGCGGCTAATCGTGGAAGGTGAACGCTTCAATTGTTTGGCAATCTGTCGCATGGATAAGTCACAAGCGAGTCCACGAGAAATTTCTTCGCGTTCCGATAACGTCAGACTGAGTCGTGATCGTGTTCGTTGAGGAGGACGAATGCCACCTGTTTGTGCAAGTATCCGTCGTATCGATGAGTGCCCACGGTCAAAAAGTCGAGCAATAGCGTGTAGAGAGTCGCCTTGCTGCCAGCGATCCCACATCACCTGTTTCTGTGCTTCGCTATAATAAATGCGTGTTCGATATTTCATCGTTTTCACCCCATCTTCTTTGTGTTTTAAGATAAAGTGTTGCGATGATCAATTGAATCGGCAGCCGTTAGCAGACACAATTCAAACTAAATAACGGGAATCTAGGTTGGAAACTCTAAATAACAATTCTAAAATGACTGCTTACGACCCAATGTATGGACACCTCCAAGCTAAGCAATTAGTTTGTGTGGTGTTAGAAACACAAAAGAAGGAGTCCATACATGAAACATCTAAACATAGTTGGCGTTGATTTAGCAAAAAACGTAATCCAAGTTTGCGTGATGCGCGCGCAGCGACAAGAAGTAATCAATCGTTCCTATAGTCGTACTAAATTTGCAGTATTTCTCGTTAAACAACAGCGCAGTGTCATCGCCTTTGAAGCATGTGCCAGTAGTCATTATTGGGCACGAAAAGCCAAAGCATTGGGGCATACCATCAAAATCATTCCGGCAAAAGCGATCACACCGTATCGTCAAGGCCATAAAACCGATATCAATGATGCCCGCGCGATCGCTGAAGCGGCGAGCCGTCCCCACCTACTTGAAGCCCCATTAAAGAGTGTTGAACAACAAGGCTTGCAAGCCGTACAACGTTCAAGAGAGCTTTTGGTACAAGAGCGAACCGGTCTATCCAACCACATCCGTGGCATATTGATGGAATTTGGCATCGTCATTCCTAAAGGCTTTGCCGCCTTGCATCAACAGATACCCGAGGTACTAGAAGATGGGGAGAACGAGCTACCCGATCTATATCGCCCGACGTTACAGATATTGTACGAACGCTTAGTGCAACTCAAAACAACCATCACGATACTTGATCAACAAATTGCCGCCCTCATCAAACAACATCCAGGTTGCGAAACGCTCATGAAGATAGAAGGTGTGGGCCCAATCAGTGCGATATTACTGTATGCCAGCCTTGGTAGTGGCGATGCGTTTAGCCAAGGTAGACAATATGCGGCGTACTTAGGGTTAACGCCCAAGCAATACAGCAGTGGCGGGAAAACGAATCTTATTGGGATAAGTAAAAAGGTTGCGAATAAACGTTTGCGCTCCGTACTCATTCAAGGAGCACGTGCTTATGTGCACAAGCTCAAAGAACCGAAAAGCCAAAAAGATCGCTGGCTGCTGGCACTGATTGAACGTGCCGGCTATGGCAAGGCGGCGGTAGCGTTAGCCAACAAAAATGTGCGCACCGCATGGGCCATGCTGACCCGGGGGACAACGTACAATAAACAACATACAACCACGATGCACATTGCATAAAAACAAAACCAAGACACTACGTTACATAAAAGTGTAGAAGAGGTTAGGCAAGTAGACCTAGGTAAAGAATAAAGAGATTCGCTTCGATGAAACCTGCTCCGCTTTGAGGATAAATAGAATCCATCGACCCAATGAGGCATCGAAGTGCGCATACATACAGGGCTAGAAGATCGCAACTTCACGAAAAAGCCGAATATACATCTGCGTCTTTTTCTTTATCAATTTCTGTTTGCTAAACTGGCGGTGTCCATATACAAAGCGGACATTTCAGAGTTTAAACAAACGCAGTGATATCCACGTAAAAATACATGGTATTTCAGTTATGTTTAATAAATTAATAGTTTCAATCCTGGTTTTGTTGCTTTGCGCTTGTGGCAACGAAGTTGACTCTGAGGTTAGCTCTGAAGTTGATTACTATGAATTTGATTTCACAAACAAAGAAAAGACAGAAAAGATTACTTTACGATTTAGTAATGCTAACGTTTCTAGATTTCCAGGATGGGAGCATGATCGCAATAGACGCGTGTCTGTTTCATTGTGGTATCCATCATTATTAGATGCGGCTTCTCCAAATGTTTGGATGTCAAAAAGTGAAGAGCAAGAAAAGCTGAGTACCAAGCCAAATCCTGAAGATAGAAAAATCAATTTAAGAGTTGGCGCTTCCAGTAGTAATACTATCCTAGACCCTAGTATGACTCTTGAAGAGAAAACGACATTTCATTGTCATATTGATGGCAGACTTAAAAAATTCTCGGAAGACGGACAAGCCGGTAATTTTTATCGTTATAAGTTTACTGAAGAGACTAAACCCCCAAGAATTCATTACCTATACCACCCAATCGAAAAAATAAAAGGGATATATTGTATAAAGTGTAATGGAACAACTTGCCAGCTAATTGGAATAACTGATTTTGGTGTAAGTTATACAGCTCTTGAAAGTTATGTTGAAGGGAGAATGGTAGATGAAGCAATAGAAATTCATGGGGGTATTAATGAATATCTACAAAATAAGGTTGTTACGAGCAAATAATTATTAAATTGATAATAGAAGGAAAGACTGCTTTGGATGTCATGTCCGCTAATGGCCGAAAGCGGTCATAATTTAAATCTTTATAAGGGAAAATTGGTTGGAAACTCAAATATCAAGTTCTAAAACGACTGCTAACGACCCAAAGCGGACATTTTAAATTTAATGAAATGGCAACTGAACAACTAACTTTTATTCTATTCAGTTTAGTTTGGTTCTTGATAGGTATTGGTCTCATATTTGTAAAAATAGATGCTGATAATCTGAAATCCAAATCTCATGCTATGCCAGGACTTGCATTGTTTCGATTTTCTTTGTTCAGATGGGGAGCAGTATTAGTTTGTATTATTGGTAGCACAATATTTTTGTTATTGGGCCTTCGTTGGTTATAAAATCGAATGACCGTATATGGCCTCCCTCCGTTTGCAAGCAAAATATTCAATGACAAAGTAGAGTCGACTGCACACGTATATTCGGCCTCTATTGATAGCAAGCGTTGATGCTGGGCCAGGATGGTGTATTCGCACCTAAGCACCCAATCGCTATTACGTACTCGAAGTACCTGGACATTCACGGGTTACGCTTAGGTCGGTTCGACCGGTTTGCCATCTAATAAATTACTTTGCAATCGTGGTAGATAATCCTCTTAAGTGTAAGTACATGTAATTTCGTTAATTGTTTTATTTCACATAAGCGCAAAGTTCGGATCATATTCACTTTCATCTCGCAACATTGCAAATGCCATACGCACGGTTTTATTCGCCAGTGCGACAGCGGCCACATTCGTATGTTTGGTTTTAGAAAGATGCGTGACCCACTGACTCAATCGATCCTCTTTATGTTTCGCTTGCGAGACGACAGCCCTTGCTCCGTGAATGAGTAAGGTGCGCAGATAGGCATCGCCGCGTTTACTGATTTCCAGTAAACGCTCTTTATTGCCTGAACTGTGTTGTCTGGGGGTTAAGCCTAAGGCTGCCGCCATCTGGCGACTGCTCTTGTATTGTTTGGCATCGCCTACCGTGGCAATCAATGCTGTGGCCACCATCGGCCCGACCCCTCGTAGCTGTTGTAGACGCTTGGTGACTTCGTTTTGTTTGGCCTGTTGTTCAATCGTTTGATCAAGTTCTTTTACACGCGCATCTAATGTTAGTACGTCATGTTGAAGTCCCTGTAGTAAAGAACGAAAGTGTGGCGTTAAGCCATTCTCTCCGTCTTCTAACCAAGTCGGTATTGCAGCGCGTAATCGATGTAACTGTTGGGGTGCGACTAAGCCATATTCACTCACTAAGCCTCGAATCTGATTGGCTTTAGCGGTGCGTTGTTGCACCAAAGTATTACGCACACGATGCAGGGCCTGAATGTCTTGCTGTTCAATACTTTTGATCGTGACAAAGCGCATGTTGGGGCGACTCATGGCTTCGCAAATGGCTTCGGCATCGTTGGCATCATTCTTGTTGCTCTTTACATAAGGCTTTACAAACTGGGGTGCAATCAATTTCACCACATAGCCTCGTTGTTGTAATACACGAGCCCAGTGGTGTGCACCCGAACAGGCCTCCATGCCAATCTCACCACCCGGTTCAACATGCTCCACTAATACCTTAAGCCACTTGCTTCGAGATAAGCGTCGTTTGAATACGCACTTTCCCGTGCGATCCACCCCGTGTAGTTGAAAAACATGCTTTGCCAAATCCACACCCATGCGTGTAATCTTGTTCATGTATGGTCTCCTTTATTCAAAGTAACTGGTTCTATCGCTTCCAGTATGGGCACATTACGATGCCGTTTAAAGTTGAGGGAGGCCATACCATTGCTATTGGCCGAAAGCGGACAAAATCTAAAGGGAAACTGGTTGGATTCAATGAAATACAAACTTAAAATGTCTCCTTACGACCCAATGTATGGACACCTCCAAGCTAAGCAATTAGTTTGTGTGGTGTTAGAAACACAAAAGAAGGAGTCCATACATGAAACATCTAAACATAGTTGGCGTTGATTTAGCAAAAAACGTAATCCAAGTTTGCGTGATGCGCGCGCAGCGACAAGAAGTAATCAATCGTTCCTATAGTCGTACTAAATTTGCAGTATTTCTCGTTAAACAACAGCGCAGTGTCATCGCCTTTGAAGCATGTGCCAGTAGTCATTATTGGGCACGAAAAGCCAAAGCATTGGGGCATACCATCAAAATCATTCCGGCAAAAGCGATCACACCGTATCGTCAAGGCCATAAAACCGATATCAATGATGCCCGCGCGATCGCTGAAGCGGCGAGCCGTCCCCACCTACTTGAAGCCCCATTAAAGAGTGTTGAACAACAAGGCTTGCAAGCCGTACAACGTTCAAGAGAGCTTTTGGTACAAGAGCGAACCGGTCTATCCAACCACATCCGTGGCATATTGATGGAATTTGGCATCGTCATTCCTAAAGGCTTTGCCGCCTTGCATCAACAGATACCCGAGGTACTAGAAGATGGGGAGAACGAGCTACCCGATCTATATCGCCCGACGTTACAGATATTGTACGAACGCTTAGTGCAACTCAAAACAACCATCACGATACTTGATCAACAAATTGCCGCCCTCATCAAACAACATCCAGGTTGCGAAACGCTCATGAAGATAGAAGGTGTGGGCCCAATCAGTGCGATATTACTGTATGCCAGCCTTGGTAGTGGCGATGCGTTTAGCCAAGGTAGACAATATGCGGCGTACTTAGGGTTAACGCCCAAGCAATACAGCAGTGGCGGGAAAACGAATCTTATTGGGATAAGTAAAAAGGTTGCGAATAAACGTTTGCGCTCCGTACTCATTCAAGGAGCACGTGCTTATGTGCACAAGCTCAAAGAACCGAAAAGCCAAAAAGATCGCTGGCTGCTGGCACTGATTGAACGTGCCGGCTATGGCAAGGCGGCGGTAGCGTTAGCCAACAAAAATGTGCGCACCGCATGGGCCATGCTGACCCGGGGGACAACGTACAATAAACAACATACAACCACGATGCACATTGCATAAAAACAAAACCAAGACACTACGTTACATAAAAGTGTAGAAGAGGTTAGGCAAGTAGACCTAGGTAAAGAATAAAGAGATTCGCTTCGATGAAACCTGCTCCGCTTTGAGGATAAATAGAATCCATCGACCCAATGAGGCATCGAAGTGCGCATACATACAGGGCTAGAAGATCGCAACTTCACGAAAAAGCCGAATATACATCTGCGTCTTTTTCTTTATCAATTTCTGTTTGCTAAACTGGCGGTGTCCATATACAAAGCGGACATTTATAAAATAAATGAGTAAATTGAATTTAAACGGCAGCTGGCTAATGCCTATGCTTTATTTGTTAGCATTAATAATCGCTATTTATTTTATATGGCTTTACCAAATTGATGATTTTACGAATGATAATGTAGAGGGAATAAGACAGTTTTATTGGGTTGTAGCTATCGCCCTTGCTGGCTGCCAAGCCTTTTTAATAGTTTTATATTTCATCAATAACTTCCTTGTTAAGCCAGCATCACTCTACATATTTGCAATATTATTAGTTGTGCCATTTGTTTGCATACTTACTTGGGTGAATTTCATAAAGACGGGTGAAATTGATTTTTTAGAAACAATAACAAAGCTTATTGGAATTTAATAAATGACAGCTATTGGCCGAAAGGAAACATAAAATGGGACGCAGTTGGTTGGAATCAATTACATACAAGTGCAAAATGACTGCTATCGACCCAATGTATGGACACCTCCAAGCTAAGCAATTAGTTTGTGTGGTGTTAGAAACACAAAAGAAGGAGTCCATACATGAAACATCTAAACATAGTTGGCGTTGATTTAGCAAAAAACGTAATCCAAGTTTGCGTGATGCGCGCGCAGCGACAAGAAGTAATCAATCGTTCCTATAGTCGTACTAAATTTGCAGTATTTCTCGTTAAACAACAGCGCAGTGTCATCGCCTTTGAAGCATGTGCCAGTAGTCATTATTGGGCA
>CBDCUI010000008.1:0-592500 GCA_965222615.1 Gammaproteobacteria bacterium
CATCAGGACCAGATTCTGAGTTTAGAGAAATGGAATTTTCGGTAGACGATCAAGAGATCATGAATAAGCTTAAGCAAGCGTTAAATGATAAATCAATCGATTTCCAAACATACACAAAACATGGGGAAGAATATATTGGGTACAGCAAAGAAGACAAAAATTTTTTTGAAGAAATTCGGTATCTAGTTATGACGGGTAGACCTAAAGGTTATGAGCAAATATGTAGTGACGATGAAGACCGTACAGAACTAATGTCTCAGCGTCTTAAGGATGTAGGTATACATACACTATCTAGTGATAGAGGCGAAGAATATGGGGGTTACAGTAGATACTGTTTGGCTTGGCCTGAAGAACATAATGGAAAAGTTGCAGAATTAGATAGCCGTTATAAATACATTCTAGAACGTCAAAAACAACTGCGTGAAAATGAAGGTGTCAAAAGTAATCTTGAGTAATCGCTAATGACCCAATGTATGGACACCTCCAAGCTAAGCAATTAGTTTGTGTGGTGTTAGAAACACAAAAGAAGGAGTCCATACATGAAACATCTAAACATAGTTGGCGTTGATTTAGCAAAAAACGTAATCCAAGTTTGCGTGATGCGCGCGCAGCGACAAGAAGTAATCAATCGTTCCTATAGTCGTACTAAATTTGCAGTATTTCTCGTTAAACAACAGCGCAGTGTCATCGCCTTTGAAGCATGTGCCAGTAGTCATTATTGGGCACGAAAAGCCAAAGCATTGGGGCATACCATCAAAATCATTCCGGCAAAAGCGATCACACCGTATCGTCAAGGCCATAAAACCGATATCAATGATGCCCGCGCGATCGCTGAAGCGGCGAGCCGTCCCCACCTACTTGAAGCCCCATTAAAGAGTGTTGAACAACAAGGCTTGCAAGCCGTACAACGTTCAAGAGAGCTTTTGGTACAAGAGCGAACCGGTCTATCCAACCACATCCGTGGCATATTGATGGAATTTGGCATCGTCATTCCTAAAGGCTTTGCCGCCTTGCATCAACAGATACCCGAGGTACTAGAAGATGGGGAGAACGAGCTACCCGATCTATATCGCCCGACGTTACAGATATTGTACGAACGCTTAGTGCAACTCAAAACAACCATCACGATACTTGATCAACAAATTGCCGCCCTCATCAAACAACATCCAGGTTGCGAAACGCTCATGAAGATAGAAGGTGTGGGCCCAATCAGTGCGATATTACTGTATGCCAGCCTTGGTAGTGGCGATGCGTTTAGCCAAGGTAGACAATATGCGGCGTACTTAGGGTTAACGCCCAAGCAATACAGCAGTGGCGGGAAAACGAATCTTATTGGGATAAGTAAAAAGGTTGCGAATAAACGTTTGCGCTCCGTACTCATTCAAGGAGCACGTGCTTATGTGCACAAGCTCAAAGAACCGAAAAGCCAAAAAGATCGCTGGCTGCTGGCACTGATTGAACGTGCCGGCTATGGCAAGGCGGCGGTAGCGTTAGCCAACAAAAATGTGCGCACCGCATGGGCCATGCTGACCCGGGGGACAACGTACAATAAACAACATACAACCACGATGCACATTGCATAAAAACAAAACCAAGACACTACGTTACATAAAAGTGTAGAAGAGGTTAGGCAAGTAGACCTAGGTAAAGAATAAAGAGATTCGCTTCGATGAAACCTGCTCCGCTTTGAGGATAAATAGAATCCATCGACCCAATGAGGCATCGAAGTGCGCATACATACAGGGCTAGAAGATCGCAACTTCACGAAAAAGCCGAATATACATCTGCGTCTTTTTCTTTATCAATTTCTGTTTGCTAAACTGGCGGTGTCCATATACAAAGCGGACATTTAAGTTATGAGTGCGCTATTATCAAATCTGGTTAACATTGAATAATTCTTGAATGATGAGTAGATGGAGTATTTTTGTAAAAACCATTAAAGATCAGTTGGGGTACTATAGGGCTTTGGCATTAGACCCACGCACACCAGCGATTTCCAAATGGCTTATCGGTATCGCGATTGCTTACTTGGTTTCTCCTATCGATATTATTCCTGATTTTGTTCCGATATTTGGATACTTAGATGATCTTATTATCGTGCCAAGTTTAATTGGCATTGCCGTTTTTTTAATTCCAAAGGATGTGAAGCTGGAAACGAGAGCACGCCAATCTATATATCCAGATGCGCTGAAATCAAATTTGAACATATGACAAAAGGTCCGCTTCAATTATTTTCGACACTTATATGCCCAGAGTGTGGGAAAAAATACAAAGAAAAAATGCCTACAAACGCCTGCCAGTACTATTATGAATGTGTTTCTTGTGGTGCGTTATTAAAGCCCAAAACAGGAGATTGTTGTGTGTATTGTTCGTATGGCGATACGCCATGCCCGCCTATTCAACAACAGAAAAGTTGCTGTTAGAGTAATGATTGCTTTTGGCTGCTACCCAATGTATGGACACCTCCAAGCTAAGCAATTAGTTTGTGTGGTGTTAGAAACACAAAAGAAGGAGTCCATACATGAAACATCTAAACATAGTTGGCGTTGATTTAGCAAAAAACGTAATCCAAGTTTGCGTGATGCGCGCGCAGCGACAAGAAGTAATCAATCGTTCCTATAGTCGTACTAAATTTGCAGTATTTCTCGTTAAACAACAGCGCAGTGTCATCGCCTTTGAAGCATGTGCCAGTAGTCATTATTGGGCACGAAAAGCCAAAGCATTGGGGCATACCATCAAAATCATTCCGGCAAAAGCGATCACACCGTATCGTCAAGGCCATAAAACCGATATCAATGATGCCCGCGCGATCGCTGAAGCGGCGAGCCGTCCCCACCTACTTGAAGCCCCATTAAAGAGTGTTGAACAACAAGGCTTGCAAGCCGTACAACGTTCAAGAGAGCTTTTGGTACAAGAGCGAACCGGTCTATCCAACCACATCCGTGGCATATTGATGGAATTTGGCATCGTCATTCCTAAAGGCTTTGCCGCCTTGCATCAACAGATACCCGAGGTACTAGAAGATGGGGAGAACGAGCTACCCGATCTATATCGCCCGACGTTACAGATATTGTACGAACGCTTAGTGCAACTCAAAACAACCATCACGATACTTGATCAACAAATTGCCGCCCTCATCAAACAACATCCAGGTTGCGAAACGCTCATGAAGATAGAAGGTGTGGGCCCAATCAGTGCGATATTACTGTATGCCAGCCTTGGTAGTGGCGATGCGTTTAGCCAAGGTAGACAATATGCGGCGTACTTAGGGTTAACGCCCAAGCAATACAGCAGTGGCGGGAAAACGAATCTTATTGGGATAAGTAAAAAGGTTGCGAATAAACGTTTGCGCTCCGTACTCATTCAAGGAGCACGTGCTTATGTGCACAAGCTCAAAGAACCGAAAAGCCAAAAAGATCGCTGGCTGCTGGCACTGATTGAACGTGCCGGCTATGGCAAGGCGGCGGTAGCGTTAGCCAACAAAAATGTGCGCACCGCATGGGCCATGCTGACCCGGGGGACAACGTACAATAAACAACATACAACCACGATGCACATTGCATAAAAACAAAACCAAGACACTACGTTACATAAAAGTGTAGAAGAGGTTAGGCAAGTAGACCTAGGTAAAGAATAAAGAGATTCGCTTCGATGAAACCTGCTCCGCTTTGAGGATAAATAGAATCCATCGACCCAATGAGGCATCGAAGTGCGCATACATACAGGGCTAGAAGATCGCAACTTCACGAAAAAGCCGAATATACATCTGCGTCTTTTTCTTTATCAATTTCTGTTTGCTAAACTGGCGGTGTCCATATACAAAGTGGACATTCAAATAGAACTAGGATTATTGAGAATTTATAGGGAGACTACTTTATATAAGTTATTAATTATTTCCTAAATTAAAAAAGAGGATTGTATGAGTAAAATTCTAGAGTCTGCGAAGCAATTCTTTGATGCCTGTGAGACTGGAAAAGGATGGGCTGGCTGTAAGGAATACTGTCTACCTAATGCAACATTCTCTTCGCAAACAGGAGTACTTGCTGAAATAAATACACTTGAAGATTACTGTGAATGGGTGAAGGACTTGTTTATACCTGTACCAGATGGCCGTTATGAATTGCTTTTTTTTGCAGCTGATGAAGCTCGTAAAACTGTTGCTGGTTATGGTGTATTTCACGGGACACAAACAGGTCCAGGTGGTCCGGTGGCACCCACTGGAAAATCTTTTACTGCTGACTATGTTTATGCAATGGTATTCGAAGGCAATCGTATTCAACACATGACGAAAATATGGAATGATACGATTACTATGCAACAACTCGGGTGGAATTAACTCCATTTGTATTTGTTATAGAGCGGTTCTAATTTAGTAGATGCTTTTATGTCTGCTATTGACTGTGGTCTCAATAGGTCGATGCAACACTTTGAAATAGAGTGAAAAAAGGTTGCAAAAGCTAAGAGAAATGCAATTACATCAACATCTTAAGAGTAGATCAATAAAAGATGGCTCGAAGCAAGTAATAATGCAGTATTTAATGTAACCGGTTCATCCAAAAACAACTCAACACTAAATGGTCATCCGTTTGAGTCAACCTCTTTATTACTAAAAGTTTAGCAAGGTGTTGCATTGACCGATTGAATCGGCAACCTTAAGCGGACATTTTTAATTCATAAAAGTATAAAATTATAGAAATTAGTAATGCGAGTTGATCCTGCGAGTCATTTAGTAGTTGGAGTGAACTACACACCTTCGCCTAATTGTGATGAGCGACCTGAGAATTGTTCTCCATCGCTAATCGTTATTCATAATATCAGTTTGCCGCCAAATGAGTTTGGTGGGCCGTATATCGAGCAGTTGTTTACTAACCAGTTGGATCCTAATGTGCATCCCTATTTTGAAGAAATTCAACATCAAAAAATTTCTGCACATGTATTGATTCGACGTGATGGTAGCGTTACACAATTTGTGCCTTTTAATCGTCGGGCTTGGCATGCGGGGGAGTCTAGTTACGAGGGTCGATCTTGTTGTAATGATTTTTCCATTGGTATCGAACTAGAAGGCACTGATGAAATTCCTTATGAAGATGTTCAATACTTAGTTCTAACTACTCTGATTGATGCATTGCGTATCGCTTACCCAATGCTTGGCAAACAAAATATTGTTGGACATTCGGATATTGCTCCGCAACGAAAGACTGATCCGGGCCGTGTATTTGATTGGAAATTTTTGCGCGAACAATTGGCCTAAAGTTTTTGCCAAGTACTATTAATGTAACCTTCGATTGGTTTAAAGTTTTTTTTATAATTCATTTTGCTACACGCCTCGATCCAGTAACCTAAGTACACATAAGACAAGCCCTGTCTTGTAGCTTCTTCAATTAATTTTAGTATCGCAAAAGTTCCAAGACCGCGTTTGTTTAAGTTTACATCATAGAAGCTATACACGGCAGATAGGCCTTGTGGAAGCGTGTCAAATACAGCCACACAGATTAATTTTTTATCTAGATAGCACTCGAAAAATTGAGTGTCCGACCATGTGCCTAATAAGAAAATGCGGTAGTCTTGTTCAGTAGACCCATCCATAGGGCTATTGGCGTGACGAGTATGAATGTATTGTTTGTATAAGTCGTAATGCTGCTGATAAAAGCCATTAACTTGAATATTTATTTTCAAATCTTTATTTAAACGTAGAGTACGTTGTTGTGAACGATTTGGTTTGAATTCATTTACACATACACGCGTTGGTACACAAGCTGAGCAATTTGGACACTGTGGACGATATAGATGAATGCCATTACGACGAAAGCCATGATCAATCAGCCAGCTATACGTCTGAGTTGATAATTTTACATTTGGATCAGCAAAGACATTCACACTATAGTGGTTCGGTAAATAACCACATGAATGAGCCGGTGTTTGATAAAAATCCATTTACCTTTCTTTTATGCAGATTTGAATATATTTAAAGTGTAAAATAGTCATAGAAACAAAAGCCCTCATGGCCCTTAATAATTATGTTCCACTCAAAATAAAAAATCACCCATACCCCAGCTTTAATGTATAAACAACTACAAAACAAGTTATCTAAAATATGCCAAGACAATCAGCAGCATTTGTTGCTTGGTGGTTATATTGGCCTTGAGAAAGAATCACTACGTGTAGATGGTGAAGGTGGGATTTCTCAGCAAACCCACCCGCAAGTACTAGGCTCCGCTCTTACCAATCCTTATATCACTACCGACTACTCCGAAGCCCTACTTGAATTTATTACACCCCCCAAGCAAGGTGTTCAGGCCACAACGGAATTTTTGTATAAAATTCATCAGTTTGCGTATATGCACCTGCAAGATGAATTACTCTGGAATGCAAGTATGCCGTGTGTTGTTAAAGGCGAAGAAAGTATTCCAATTGCTCAATACGGCAACTCCAATCTAGGCTTAATGAAGACCGTATACCGTCGAGGTTTAGGTTATCGTTATGGCAAGATGATGCAAGTTATTGCTGGCGTCCATTTTAATTATTCAATGCAGAATACCTTTTGGGAATATTTCTACACCCTGCAAAATCAAAGTGAATCTTTACAAGACTTTATTTCAGAACAATATTTTTGTTTAATCCGTAATTTGCAACGTTATGGTTGGCTGATATTTTATTTATTTGGTACCTCGCCGGCAATTTGTAAAACCTTTTTGAAAGGACAACAAGGAAAATTAGAAAAATTTGATGACAAAACTTTTTATCTGCCTTATGCGACAACCTTACGCATGGGTGATATTGGTTATACAAACAAAAAAGAAAATGAGACTGGTGTTAAGGCTTGTTATGACAGTCTCGAATCTTATGTGAAATGTCTAACGCATGCCATAGAAACCCCTTGCGAAGAATATGAAAAAATTGGTGTCAAAGTTTCTGGAGAGTATCGCCAGTTAAACGCTAACATTCTACAAATTGAAAACGAATATTACAGTACGATCCGCCCTAAGCAGCTGCAGATAAATAATGAAAAACCTACTCATGCCTTAAGCCAAAGGGGCGTGCAATATATCGAATTGCGGTCTTTGGATGTAAATTTGTTTGATCCAATCGGAATTAGTCAAACGCAGCTGTATTTTTTAGAAGCGTTTATGATTTTTTGTTTGTTGCAGCAAAGCCCTAGAATCGATGCATCAGAACGACAAGCAATTGATAGCAACGAACATAAAACTGCGCATCAAGGTCGTGATTCTGCACTTAAATTGCAACGAGAAAAACGGCAAATCTCATTGCAGCAATGGGGTCGTGAGCTTCTTCACGAAATACAAGCGGTGTGTGAGATTCTAGATCAGCAGCATGGTCATGATGACTACAGCGCCGCATTGAATGAGCAAGTGGCTGCTATTGAGGATGCTGCTTTGACACCTTCCGCGAAAATGCTGGAAGAGATGCGTGCCAACAAAGAGACTTTTTTTGAATTTGCTAAGCGGCACTCAAATTTACATCAAAATCAACTACGCAACAGTAGTTTAAGTGAAACTGACCTAAAATTTTTCGCAGATGCGGTAAGACAATCGCTTGCAAAACAACGACAAATTGAGGCTTCAGACACAACATCTTTTGATCAATTCCTGGATAATTACTTTTCAAATACACTTTCTGAAAAGGCTGAAGTGGCATGATACGAGCTGGCAATTTAATTTGTGCTTTAGCATTTATTAGCTTGGTATTGCTAAGTGGAAGTGTTTTTGCAGAAGTCTATAAGTGGGTGGATGCAAATGGAAAAGTGCACTACAGTGATCGCAAGGTTGATGCTGCAGCGGTTAAATTAGATATATCGAGTGGTGCAGCAAGCCTAGGTGGGTCAGGTCACGATGCTGAGCAACGTTTTATGCAGCAAAAGAAATACCTCAATTATTTGTCATCTGAGCGTCAAGAACGTGCAGAGGAGCGTGAAGAACAGAAACAGCAAGAGGCCAAACAAAAAAAATACTGCATGACACTGCAAAACCAATTAAACAGTTTTATGAACGATCATGTTAGTTGGTACGATATAGATGAAAAAACTGGAGAACGTGTTTACCTTTCAGACAAAAAGCTAGAAAACAGAATACAAGAATTACAGGCTGAAATTGAAACCAGCTGCAGTTAGAGTCACTACAACTGGTTTAATAGCTATAATCAGCGATCAATTATAGTTTGGCGGATAAGGGGCAAAACCTATTTCATAGTCGTCTGGCCAAAATCGATTTGTGTCTTTATTTCTATAAAATCCGCAGTCAATAATAATTCCCTTTTGGCATAAGGTTTCGCGCCATTCATATTTATAGAAATATTTGGCTTGTGCGCTACGCTTAGGATTAAAGTGCACACGATAAGCATGCGAAGTGGCATGTTCACCGAATCCTGTACCAGCCTCTCGTTTTATCATATCGCCGGTGGCAGGACTGGCTTCATATGACCCGTTTTCCGCAGCAGGTACTCTAGATTTCGCACGCTCTTTTTGGCTAAATTTTTTAAACGCATCCTGTTTTTCTTCGTATACCGCAATGGCGATGACGCCCATAGCAGTATCATCACCAAATGCTTGAGCATAAGAGTCTTGGCTATCCGTAAAATAAAAGCGATGGATATCACTACTACTGGTACGCCAGCCTGAATAAGTCTGTGTTTGATAGGGGTCTAAAATATACATATTCTCGTGATGCTTTAAGTATGATTTTTTACCAGAAATAATATTCCGACCATCTACAGCAATTACCAAACCTAATCGTTGGTTTGAATGATTTCGAATGCGCAATGCATAATTGTTTCCGTTAATTGCTTCAAGATAGGCGCGATATTCGTTTTTAAGGTAACGCTTAGTAACTGGATAAACTGGCAAGGCACTACCATGATCAGTAATGATATCGATCTCAACTGAACGGTAATTACCATCAAATCTACTCAATGCCATGGGTGAAGCTGTTAAACTTATGGCCCATACTGACCATAAAAGTCCTAATTTAAAAATATATGTGTTCATGTGATATTCCCTTTTTGATTACATATCTGGTTCTTGACTTAATAAACGAATAAATAATCGATTTGGGTTAATCTAAGTCAGTGGAAAACTTATAAATCTATAAACACGTTGCCATAACGCTGAATATTTAACCTAATTTATTGATGCAAACCTCAAAAAACACTCCTGTTATTAAGGATTTAGTATTAATAGGAGGAGGGCATAGCCATGTGGCCGTGCTGAAGAAATTTGGCATGCAACCGTTGTCCGGGCTACAAATTACTTTGATCACGCGGGATATTCATACGCCTTATTCAGGTATGTTACCGGGTTATATTGCTGGTCATTATTCTTATGATGAGAGTCACATTGACCTGCGCCCGCTAGCCCGTTTTGCCGGCGCTCAGCTTTTTCATATGCCTGCAACATTTCTAGATTTAGAGAATAAACAAGTCCTGTGTAGTGATCGTCCACCCATTCCTTATGACGTACTTTCAATCAATACCGGATCCACCCCTTCCCATATTGAAGTTCCTGGATCGAAGCAACATGCACTAGCCGTAAAACCCATTAATCATTTTTTACGTGGGTGGGATGCCGTTATGCATGATGTGGTTAAACGCAAAGGCGATTATCAAATAGTTGTGGTCGGTGCTGGTGCAGGAGGCGTAGAAGTAACGCTGGCGACGCAATTTCATTTACGGCAATTGCTAAGTGAAAATTCATTGCCAACGAATAAACTTCGCTACCATTTGATTTCTGGTAATGGCACGATTTTGCCTACCCATAATGAATCAGTGCAACAACGTTTTGAACGAATTTTATTTGAACGCGATATCGCCGTGCATAGTGGTTGTAAAGCAAAACGTGTCGATAAAAACATTATCGAACTAGACAATGAAAAATCACTGCATGCCGATGCCATAATATGGGCCACACATGCTTCAGCACCAAGTTGGTATAAAGAGTCCGGTCTTAGTGTAGATGAGCAGGGGTTTATAAAAGTAAATGATTCATTGCAATCTGTATCACATCCTGATGTGTTTGCAGCAGGTGATATTGCAACCGTAACGGATTACCCACGACCTAAATCGGGTGTCTTTGCAGTGCGTCAGGGCCCGCCCTTATATAAGAATATTAAACGTGCGCTCACTAGTCGGCCTCTTGAAAGGCATGTGCCTCAAATCAGCTTTTTAAGCTTAATCAGTACCGGAAATAAGTATGCAGTAGCCTCACGCAGCAAATTTGCATGGGAAGGGAGATGGGTGTGGAAGCTCAAGGACTATATCGATCGTAAATTTATGCGTAAATATAGCGAGCTTCCTGAAATGGTGGAAGATGAAACGATCAAAAGCGATTTAGTCAGTGCAGATGCCTTGCAAGAAATTTCTGCAATCGCGATGCGTTGTGGAGGCTGTGGTGCGAAAGTGGGTAGTAATGTTTTAAGTCGAGTAGTAAATCAATTATCGACCGTGCAGCGTGACGATGTACTTTTAGGCCTGAATGCGCCAGACGATGCCGCTGTACTTGAAGTCCCATTAGGCAAAGTACAAGTACAATCGGTAGATTATTTTCGTTCTTTTATTAATGATCCTTATGTATTTGGGCAGATTGCGGCAAACCATAGTTTAGGGGATATATTTGCCATGGGTGCGGAAGCACAGGCCGCGATGGCTATTGCAACAGTTCCTTACGGTAAAGAGCAAGCGGTAGAACAACAGCTACATCAAATGATGGAGGGTGCTTTACAGGTATTAAATCAGCACAATGCGTCCCTGGTTGGCGGGCATTCTAGTGAAGGTGCAGAACTTTCCTTTGGGCTAAGTGTTACCGGTCTAATCGAAAAGCAAAGATTATTAGCAAAAGGTGGTATGCAAGTTGGCGATGCTATTCTGATTACCAAGCCAATTGGTACAGGTACGTTGTTTGCAGCAGATATGCGCGGTAAGGCTAAAGGACGATGGATTACAAATGCGGTTAACTCTATGATCCATTCTAATCACGATGCTGCACAATGCTTATATAATTATGCTGTGCATGCCTGTACAGACGTTACCGGTTTTGGTGTATTGGGCCATTTAGTAGAGATGTTGCGGGCAGCTGAGGTGGATATCAACATCGATATAAATGCTCTACCTATTCTTGAAGGAGCTTTGCAAACTATACAACTTGGAATTTTCAGTTCTTTGCAACCTTCAAATGTTCGGTTACGTCGTGCTATTAAAAATCAGGAACAGGCAGTTGAACATGAGCTCTACCCATTATTATTTGACCCACAAACAGCAGGAGGGTTATTGGCAACGGTTCCTACAGAACATGCAGATTCATGCATTGCGAATTTGCATAAGCTAGGTTATCCACACGCTTGCGTGATTGGCCAAGTTCAACAACAGGCTGATGTTGTCGAGTCCATTTATATTAAAACAAGTTAAATTTCTGTATGTACGACTACCCTAGAGCAGTCTAAATGTGTTTTGAGGTAGGTTCTAGTAATGAGTGTTACAGAAAAACATAATATCAAATATGTTGGGCTTATCCCTGCGGCAGGTCAAGCAACACGTCTAAAAAATTTACCATGTAGTAAAGAAATCTACTTACTGCGCATACATACTAAAGACGGAAAAGAACGTATACAACCAGCATGTTCATGTTTGTTGGATTCCTTTCGTTTGGCAAATGTTAACGATATTACGATGATCATCCGTCAGGGCAAGGAAGACATTGCTAAACAACTTGGCGATGGTAAGCAATATGGTGTTGCTATTGATTACTTGTACACACAAAAACCGTATGGACCACCCTATACCTTAGATGAAGCCTATTCTCAGGTGCAGGGGAAATATATAGCAACAGGGTTCCCGGATATTTTATTTACTCCGCGTCACGCGATTAAGCTTTTAATAGAAAAGCAACAACAAACCAAGGCGGAGGTAGTGTTAGGTCTTTTTCATGCGCCTGACCCCAAAAAAATGGATATGGTTGCATTTGATCAAGCAGGAAGAATTGAATCGATTCAGATTAAACCACAACATACTACGCTAGTATGGACATGGGTTTTGACCGTTTGGAGTCCTGTCTATACTGAATTTATGCATCAAAGTTTGCAGAAATTGCTAAATGAATTTGAAACAAAAACCCGTACGGAATGCCATGTAGGTACATTTTTTCAGTTAGCTCTTGAAGCAGGTATGACATTTGAACATGTATTTTTTAATAAAGGTGAGTTGGTTGACATTGGTACTCCAGAAGATTTAAGTCGAGTCGAACAAGTACTTGCACGAGAGAATTGGCGTGTTTAAATTTAAGCGAGCTTTGTTAAAAAATGTCTCGAAATGCACATTTATTTTCATAATTAGTAGGTATTAACATTAAATATCTTTGGCTCAGTATTTTTGCAAGTGTTTTAATATGGTCTGGAATTAATCCTAAAGATCAACTCACTTGGTTTCTAGAAGTTTTACCGGCTATCATTGGTGTAGTGGTATTGGGGGTAACGTATAAATTTTTCAGGCTTACTCCACTGGTTTATATCCTGATACTTATTCACTGCATTATTCTAATGATTGGGGGACACTATACCTATGCAGAAGTCCCTTTGTTTGATAGTTTGCAAGATCTGTTTGGCTTCACTCGCAATAATTACGATAAAGTAGGTCATTTTGCACAAGGTTTTATCCCAGCATTGATCGCAAGGGAAATCATAATTCGAAAAAATATTATTCAAAATGCATTTTGGCAAAGTTTTTTTATCGTTTGTTTTTGTTTGGCATTAAGTGCATTGTATGAATTAATTGAATGGTGGGTAGCATTGGCATCTGGGGAAAGTGCCGAGGCTTTCTTAGGTACTCAAGGCTATGCTTGGGATACTCAGTCTGATATGTGGTTTGCTTTACTCGGTGCAATCATTGGCTTGCTGACATTCAGCAGGCTACATAACCGACAACTTGAAAATCTTAAGTTTAAAACCATTGATTAGATCGACGTAGAATTTGTTTTTAAAACTGGGATTAGTTTTAAAAATTTTGTTTTCTATATTATATAAAGAAAGCCCGCTTATTTTTTAGCGGGCTTTCATTGTAGGCTGGATTTTTGTTTGTGATGTTTTATCGCGTCGAGTCATGCGTGGCTACGTTAATTTTGTCTTATCGAGTAATATTCTACTTATCTAAGACAGGAATATTAAGTTACGCCATGTCGATCTGCTTTTAGTTGTTTGGTATGCCTACTTTCACAAACAACAATAAAACATCTACAGGTGCTAAGTTACGCCGAGTTTTTTATTCACACAATTAAAACTTCATTATGTTGTTAATTAAGTGCTTTAATGAAATGCCAGTAGTACGAATCATACTACTGCTTGTCATGTTTTTGGCTAAAAAGTAAACCTGTTGAGATGGAAGGAGTACTAACAAATGCTTTATAAAACATATAGGAGTAATTACTTCTTAATCAAGTTTTCTTTATAAGCTGTTAATAAGCTTGAATTAAGTCTGCAGCATAAATGTGCATATCGAAAGCTGAAAGTTTGAGCGAACAAATTATATACAATAATTATATTTCTGGCAGTAATTAAATAAATTTATTTAAAACCTTTTTCCAACCGTTTTTTTCCTTCTCATAGGTAAATAATTTGGCCTTTTTTCTACAAGTTAGTTGTAATTTATTTAATAAGGCTCTATCAGTTTCTACTCTTAGTAGTAAATTTCGTAAAGACTTGGTATTACCTACTGCGTAATAACCCGCGTAGTCTTTACCCAACAAACCAATTGAACCATCTATATCTGAAGCGACGATCGGCAATCCTGCTACGCAAGCTTCAGAAATTACATTGGCGCCGCCTTCCATTCTTGAACTCAACACCATTAAATCTGCACTGGCGTATTCTTTACGTACTCGCCAATGCGGGACTTCTGCATACCAATGGTAGCGAGGATTGATTTGCATTTCTTTTAATGCACGTTCGGCCCAAGGTTGAGAATGCGCTTTACCAAATTGCCTAACACGAATGCGTGAACTTTTGGGCAAGTTGCGGACTGCATAGGCGGTACGCAAGGGATCTTTTTCTTCGCGTAAATGACCCATTACACAGATATCAAAATAGCGTTTATTGTTTTTTTTCTTTTTGGCAATTGCCTTTGCAGATTGATGGATTACAAAAACTTTGTTTCGATAGATTTTAGGAATAGCAAGGTGGGCCAGATCATGCAGAGTTATCAATGCATCGGCTATTTTAATGGAATGTAAAGTTGGTTTTGGATGAGTTTTTATAAACTTGTAAAGGTCTGTCCCAGTTAGAGCTACGATCAATGGTTTATTTGGAGCATCTATCTCAAACTGTTGAATAGGTTTAGCACTGCGCCAAGCATGTAAAGCTACCATTACATCATAGTTCTTTTTAGTATATTCGGTTGCCACTTCTACACGATGACCTAGGTCAACGAGGATATTTTTCCACCTGATGGCTGTTGCGCGATTACCCGCACGTGAGTGAGGTAATGCTGGCGTGATAAGTATAATTTTCATAGGAGCCACAATATAAATGCGTTATGGTATTGGATACTAGATTAATCATTTTCTATTGCTGTATTTATTGTTAATGATGGATTATAGCCTGGCTACCGCCGAATCTTTATCCGCTGCATTGCTAGATGCGCGTTCTAGGACATTAGCTTTGGTTGAAGGGTTAAATGAGCAGCAATTACAAGGGCCTGTTTTGCCAACGATTAACCCATTACGTTGGGAGATTGCCCATACTGCGTATTTTCATGAGGTTTGGGTATTACGTCATTTAGGCAAGTATCCACCCATACGTACAGATGCAGATGCGTTGTTTGATTCAATTTCTATTCAACATGACGAGCGTTGGGAATTACCTTTGCCGAATCTTGTTGACACATTTGTGTATATGAATGATGTGTTGCAAAACGAACTGGATCAACTTAAGCAAATCGATCTAAATGACAATGCAAAATACTTTTATTTGCTGGCGTTATTTCATGAAGATATGCACGGTGAGGCTTTTACGTACGCGCGGCAAACTTTGGCTTATCCAAGACCGAGTTTTATACAAGAAAAGCAAAATAAAGAGTTATATTCTGCTGTTAAGCAAGAAGATATTGAAATACCGGGCGGTAAATTTTTGCTCGGGGCGACACGCGAAAGTGGCTTTATTTTTGACAATGAAAAATGGGCGCATGAAATTACACTTGCGCCATTTAAAATTGCTAAATACGCAGTTAGTAATGAAGGCTACTTAGAATTTGTAGAAGCAAATGGCTATCAAAATGAAAAGTATTGGTGTGAGGCGGGTTGGTTATGGCGTAACAAAACTAAACTAAATCATCCGGTCTACTGGAAACAAGACAGCGATAAAAAATGGTATCAACGACAGTTTAATCAATGGTTGCCGCTTGGTATGAGTGACGCTGCAATTCATATCAGTTGGTATGAAGCTCAGGCATTTTGTAATTGGGCAAATCGACGATTACCAACTGAAGCTGAGTGGGAGTTTGCAGCGGCATGTGATCCCAATAATCAAGAAAAAAATCTAATGTTTAAGCGAGATTTCCCTTGGGGAGATGTCGATAACCGGGGTAATGCAAATCTAGATACCAATCATTCAGGTCCGGTAGAAGTTGGAGCATATCCGGCAGGCGATAGTGCATGGGGTTGCTGTCAAATGATTGGCAATGTGTGGGAATGGACGGCTTCAACTTTTTTACCTTATCCAGGATTTTCACCGGACTGGTATACAGAATATTCGCGTCCATTATTCAAGCAGACAAAGGTATTACGTGGTGGTGCTTGGGTCACCCGTAGTCGCATGCTACGCAATACCTGGCGTAATTATTATGGACCGGATCGAAATGATGTGTTTGCCGGGTTTAGAACTTGTGCTAGGTAAGTGCCTATAAGTTGGCCGAGTATGAATATCTTTCGTTAATCTACTTTTTATCAATACAACTATATAAAAAAGAAGTTTTCCAATGAGTTGGTGGGGTAAATTAGCAGGAGGTGGCCTTGGGTTTGCACTAGGTGGCCCACTTGGTGGCATGATTGGGGCGATCCTGGGCCATCAATTTGATAAATCAGCGTCTGGTCAGCATGGACGTGTGGGCTATGATCCAGGTTCACAAGAACGCACCCAAGCGGCATTTTTTGCAGCAACATTCTCGGTGATGGGACATATTGCCAAAGCCGATGGCCGCGTCTCGCCCCAGGAAATTCAACTGGCTGAGCAAGTGATCGCGCAAATGCGTTTAAATAAGGAACAACGCAAGGCTGCAATCGCACTATTCAATCAAGGCAAACAAGACGATTTTGAAATCGACGAAGTGTTAGAGCAATTTCGTCGTGAATGTCGCCGCAAAATCACGCTGATACAGATGTTCATCGAAATTCAACTACAAGCCGCTTATGCAGATGGCACAAAACATCCAGAAGAAGAACGTATTTTAAGACATATATGTGAGGTGCTTAGTTATCCACAGGCACTATTGTCACAATTAGAGTCTTTAATTTTTGCACAACAGAGGAGTTATCAATATTCTAATACTGGTCGCAGTAGGCCAAGTACTGCATCAGAGCTGAAAAATGCCTATAAAATATTGGGTGTAAATGCTTCAGCAACCGATGCGGAGCTCAAGAAGGCGTATCGTAGATTAATGAGCCAACATCACCCTGATAAGTTAATTGCAAAGGGGTTGCCTGAAGAAATGATAGAAATAGCAACGGATAAGACGCAAGAAATACAGAAGGCCTATGAGCTTATTAAAGCACAGCGTATAAAATAACTTTATGAAACGCATTTTGAGAGGATGGGGAGTTGTCGGCAATACGAAAACTTGCAAATGAGTTCTATAATGTGATGGAAATCGAAGAGGTAGCACAAAGACTGTTAACAATGCATCTAAAAAAATAATGATGTCACGTCTTAAACTGTATAAGTTTCTTACCCAGTGATTTGGCGGAGCAGAATTATTTGGGGCTCAATCTGTAAATGTCGAATAATGAGAATTAAAACACAGATGTTTAAATTTCACACAGTAAGAGAATAATCAACGGCTATATCGATATGCGAATCGTCATGGATAAGTTAGACTTTGAGGCAAGTATTTGGGAGTGAAATTATACAATTATTCGAACATATGATTGCCAAAATGTAAGCTATAAGAAGTTAAAGCTAATTTTATTTAACAAGAAACAAAAAATTTTTTTATAAGTTAAGAATTATGACAAGACCATATAATATTTTAATGTGGATGGTGGTATTTGTGTTTGGTGCAGCTATTGCACTTACCTTTGTGTATGACCCTGTATTATTCGCATTCAAAACCAATCCATGGTTTAACGCCTTAATTTTAATCGTACTAGTTGTTGGAATTGCGCATAATTTTCAACAAGTCATTAAGCTTTATAAAGAAATCGCATGGATAGATAATTTTCGTAACTCAGGAAATGCCAGGGCTTCTGGTGCAATTACACCTTTGTTAGCCCCTATGGCGCGTATGTTGTTAAAAAGAGAAAGTGATAATTTGACGTTATCAACGATGTCTATGCGATCTTTGTTGGACAGTATTGGGAATCGCTTAGAAGAGTCTAGAGATATATCGCGCTATTTAATCGGGTTGCTAATCTTTTTAGGCTTGCTGGGTACATTTTGGGGCTTATTGGCTACAGTGAGTTCGGTTGGGGATGTAATTAAAAATATGTCTACAGGGGATGGGAATAATTTGTTGTTGTTTGAGACTCTTAAAACTGGTTTACAACAACCTCTATCGGGTATGGGCATTGCCTTTAGCTCTTCATTATTTGGGTTAGCTGGTTCACTGGTATTGGGTTTTTTAGATCTACAAGCTGGGCATGCACAAAGACGGTTTTTTAATGAACTTGAGGAGTGGTTATCGGAGGTAACGCATTTATCTTCAGGCGCTTTACCTGGAGATGGTGAGGCACCAGTTCCTGTTTATGTACAAGCGCTGTTGGAGCAAACCGCAGATGGGATTAATGACTTACAAAGGGCCTTAAGTGAGCAAACCAACGAACGTTCCAGGCTCGATGCGAATCTGCTTACACTTACTCAACAGCTCGCAGAGCTTGGAGAACATTTAAAACGAGATCAACAACCGTTCTCGGATGAATTGCGTAAAGAACTGCGTATCCTTACCAAAACCATTGGCGCATCCCTCTCCAAACGACAGGATATAAATTAACTGTGCAACTTACCTATTCATCACGTCGGAGTGTAAATATTTGGCCAGGGTTTGTCGATGCCTTAGCAGCATTATTGATGGTGATCATTTTTTTGTTACTGGTATTCACTATTGGACAGTTTTACTTAACCGAGACGTTAACAGGAAAAGAGAAAACTCTAGTAAAATTAAATCAAGAAGTTGCTAAGTTGGCAGATTTATTGGCCCTTGAGAAAACTACTAGTACAGAGCTTCAAGATAAAGTAGGTGAGTTGACTGCACAATTATCTTCTAAAAGTAAAAATATTGAATTGCTGCAAAGCGATGTTGAGTCACTAATTGAACTACGGCAGCAATTAGAAAAGGATATCGCAAGCCTTGCGGGCAAGCTTCAAGAGAGTGATGAGAGTTTACAAGCAGAGCAAGAAATTTCTGCAAAATCACTTGCACAGATTGAATTGCTTAATCGTCAGGTAAAAGCCTTGCGCGAACAGCTTGGCGCCGTTTCTAAGGCATTGGGTTTGGAATTGGATACAGAAAATGAAAGCATAGAGAAAATTGCTGAGCGTTTGAACGTTGCCTTAGCGGAAAAAGCACAAGAATTAGCTCGTTATCGATCTGATTTCTTTGGTCGATTACGTCAGGTTTTGGGGGATAATCCCGATATTCAAATTGTAGGAGATCGTTTTGTTTTGCAATCGGAGTTGTTGTTTGAAACTGGATCCGCTGAACTTGGCGAACGTGGTAAGTCCCAAGTAACTAAATTATCGCAAATACTGAATTCTGTAGCCGAGGAAATACCGAGTGATATTGAATGGGTAGTGCGCATCGATGGACATACCGATCGAAGGCCGATTAGCTCACCACAATATCCTTCCAATTGGGAATTATCCACAGCACGTGCCTTGGCAATCGTTAAATTTATGATTGCCAATAAGGTGTCCGCAAGACGACTTGCTGCGACTGGGTTTGGTGAGTTCCACCCACTTGACGGAGCGGAAACGGCGCAAGCCTATGCAAAAAATAGAAGAATCGAGATTAAACTAACCGCTAGATAAAATGCCTTTTTGATGGTTTGAGACTTTTGCATGCAAGGCAAGAGTCTCAACGTAAAATTTGTAAAACATCTTTTAACATGGCTGTGACAAGTGCTTGACCTTTCTCCACAGTTGCCAAGCGTGCATCACCGTATACGCCACTGGGAGAGTAATTGACTTGATCAGGCTGTGTGCGGTTAAGTGGGCCGGTTTGTTTTTCGATAATACAAGTATCTGCCAGTTCCATCTTTACTTTTTCAGGGGCAATCGCCAGCATAATAGAGGTCTCGATTTCATCGGCATGACTACCTCTTGCTTGTTGTTTGATGGTTTTTTCGACGTTACAAAAATGTTTGCCACTATATATATTTATTAAATGGATGTTTATTGAACTACTTAAAGGGCTTATGACTTTTTCAAGCGGTCGTATCGTGCTGATGCCGCTGTTAAGCAAATAGATTTCCTTGGCACCACTGTCGATAATGTTCTGTATGATTTCAACGACTACGGTTGCAAAAGTTGTCTCATTTAAACTGCAGCTGCCCGGATAATCAACAAAAGCGGGATAATACCCATAACTGATACTTGGCCATACCACGGCATTGATTTGCTTGATCAATTGAGAAACTAACCATTCTGTTTGAATGTAATCCGTTGCCATCGGCAAATGTCTGCCGTGCTGCTTACAACTAGCCGCAATGGGAAGAATGGCAATAGCCTTATTCGCAAAAGCGACCTCTATTTCAGGCCAGGTTTGTTCGGATACACGAATACCTTGTGGCATAAATCAATCACAGTGAAATGTATACGTAGTTATTTTCTCTTAAATGTATAATCATATAGATAATTCATAATAAAAATTGAGCTTCATCAATGAATATTGCTGATTATTTCCCGAAAGAAGTCTTTGCAGATCGTACGGCATTTGTTACAGGTGGTGGTAGCGGTATTAACTTAGGCATCGCGAAATGTTATGCGGCAGTTGGTGCCAAGGTAGCAATTTGTGGTCGCAATGAGGGCAAGCTTGATAATGCGAAAAGTGAGCTAGAGCAATTAGAAACTAAGGTTCATGCCGTAGTGGCTGATGTTAGAGATTTTGGTGCTTTGCAAGACGCGTGTGACGAAATACAAATTGCCTTAGGACCCATTAGCGACCTTGTTTGTGGTGCAGCGGGGAATTTTTTATGTGCGGCAAATGAGATGAGTGCAAATGCGTTTCGAACTGTAGTCGACATTGATTTAATGGGCTCATTTAATGCCGCACGTGCGGCCTTTGAACAGTTAAAAGAAACACAAGGTAACATCCTTATGGTGTCTGCAGGACAGGCCTATATGCCTTACTCACATCAAGCGCACGCAGGTGCAGCCAAGGCCGGTGTTGAAAGCCTAATGCAAAATTTGGCATTGGAATGGGGACCGTATGGAATACGTGTGAATAGCGTAGTACCAGGACCGATAGAAGGCACTGAAGGTGTAAAAAGACTTATTGGTGAAAAACAAAAACAAATGTTATTGCACTCCATCCCATTAAGACGATTGGGTCAAGCCGAAGAAATTGGGCAAGTAGCAGTATTTTTATCATCACCTTTATCAGCCTATGTTACTGGCACACAAGTAGTGTGTGATGGTGGAATGAATCTGGCAGGCTCTGCTTTATTTAATATGAGTGTTAAACAAGGCGAAAACAGTTAACACGAAAACTTTTATCATTACCCGTGATTATCAACCGTTTAGCTCAATAAACGCGACACTCATCGTCAATAGTACTTGAGATCAACAAGTATTCCGTGTTGTATGCAGTCTTTATTGAATCTGTTAATTAGTTGAAGGCCTAAGCAATGCATAGTTATCGTTTGTTTTTAATCACATTAGTTTTATTGTTTGCACCACTATCCGTAACCTATTCTGCGGAACAAGATTTTTATCTCGGGGTTAGTGTCGGTGAAAACACTATAGAAGAGGACAGTGTATTATTCGGCGATGATTTTGAGGATGAAGACACAGGTTTTAAAGCCTTTGGCGGTTATCAATTTCACAGAAATTTTGCCGTAGAAGCCAACTACACAGTGTTTGGTGATACCGAAGATAATATTGCAGGTATCAATACGGAAATCGAATTTGAAACGATAGGGTTGAATTTAGTCGGGATAGCGCCGATTGCTGATCGTTTTGATCTATTTGGCAAAATCGGTGTTGCCTATTGGGATGCGAAAGTTAAGGTAGAAGGTTTTGGTTCGGATGATGAAGACGGCGCAGACTTTTCATTTGGTTTGGGGGCGCGTTTTAACTTTAATGAAAAAGTTTCTGTACGAGGAGAATGGGAAAGTATTGATGTCGACGACTTAGATACTGCAGATTACTTCTCTATGGGAATAGAATTTCATTTTTCAATTTAAATAGTTTTTCTGCTGAGCATAACTAAAGCCCATAATGTTGTGGGCTTTATCTTAAAAATTTTCCTATTGAATCAGGATGGTACTCTTCTTCAAACATTGCCCAGATGGCGAGAAAGAAAGAGGCGATAATTGGACCAATCACAAAGCCCGATAATCCAAAAATAGCTATGCCACCCAGTGTACTAAGTAAAATTAAGTAATCCGGCATTTTGGTGTCGCGACCAATTAAGATGGGTCGTAATACATTATCGATCATACCAATAAACACAGCGCCGACGATTAATAATATAATTCCTTTAACCCAGTCTCCATTAGCCAGAAAGATTATTGCCGCAGGCCCCCACACAATAGCTGAACCGACTGCAGGTAATATCGATAGACCTATCATTACCACGCCCCAAAAAACCGCTGACTCAATTCCTAGCAGCGCAAACATTATGCCTCCTAAAGTGCCTTGGATTACTCCAACTACCAATGTACCTTTAATGGTTGCTCGTGACACTTCAGCAAATTTTGATAATAGATGTCGCTCGGCTTCATCGCCAATCGGTAACACACGAATAATTAGTGCTACCAGTTTTTCGCCGTCTTTTAGGAAAAAAAACAGCATATATAACATTAATAAAAATAACACAGTGAAGGTTAAGGTATTTTGACCAATGTTAAGTAAATTGGTCGCAATGAACTGACTGGCATTTAATGCTGTATCCGAAAAACCTTCTTTTAATTTTTCAAAGTCGATACCAATTTTTGCAAGCAGCTCGCTGACTATAGGTAGGCTCTGTTGCACCCAGGCAATAGGTTTTGAAAAGTCATACTCGCCTTCACGTATGTCATTATATAGCTCCGCACCTTCATTTATTACGGCAACCGAAAGCATTATTGTTGGTACTACAACAACAATAAGAATCAACAACAAGGTTAAAAATGAACTCAGTGATGATCGGCCTTTAAAACGTTTAAGTAGAAATTTATATACAGGTGTGAATAAGACAGCAAAGGTAATTGCCCATATTATCGGTTCAAAAAACGGCCTTAATAAAAAAATAAAGCCAATACTTGCGGCTACTAAAAGTGTAAAAAAGAAAATATGCTTTATCACGGCTGCTATTACTAAACTGTAGTGCTGATATTTTTCAACGGTATTTGTTTTTGATTACCTAATTGTAAAAGGCTGGGTAACAATATTAAGGTAAAAACTGTACTGACTAACATGCCGCCAACGATTACAGCAGCAAGACCTTTATAGAGTTCTGAACCTGCGCCAGGAATGACTAATAAAGGCAACATGCCGAAGATACTGGTTAGGGTGCTCATCAAAATTGGTCGTAAGCGTATACGTACAGATTCTCTTACTGCTTCACTACGTGTTTTACCGCCACGTTCAGCAGTGCGGGCTTGGTGAACTAGTAGTATTGCATTGTTAACTACCAAGCCTAATAAAATAATGAAGCCTAGCATAGTTAATAGATCAGCTGGTAACCCTAATAATTGCAGCATCAATACACCACCTACAGTTGCTAGAGGTAAGGCGAGCACAACCAGAATGCTGTCAATAAAAGACCGAAACAGAGCGCTAATCAATAAATAAAGGATAATTACAGCGAGTAGAAAACTATTTCTAAAGTTTTGTATGGCGGTATTTAATTTATCTGCTGAGCCACTGATGCGTATTTCACCATCTTCAGCAAGTTCACTTTCCACCAAAGGAACAATTTCTTGTCGCACTTTCTCTATGGCAACTTCGAGTGGCATATCTTGAGGAGGTCTTAACTCTAAGGTGATTGTACGACGTCGATCTAATCGACGTATTACATCAGGGCCTGCTGTTCTTTTGAGATCAACCAGTTCTGCTACCGGTAAAGTGCCACCGTTTGGAGTATATAAAGGTATCGCAGCTAACTGCTCAGGTGTATCCCAGGTTTCGACACGCGCAATAATATCTAATTGTTTCTCCCCATCAAAATATTCACCTACAAATAATCCCTGCCCCAATAGTCTAGTAATGTTAGCCATAGTGGTTCGATCCCAACCCGATTCTACTAACCGATCTTCATTTGGGGTTAGTTGCAATTCCGGTTCGGCTAATTGTATACCTGGTTTAGGTATTGCACGTGCACCGCTGAATACGGTAGGAATTTTAAAAAAGCCAATTTGAGCGGCTCGCAATAGATTTTCTATATTATTGCCTTGAATATTAATATCAATTTCTGTGCGACCACCTACACCGCTGAATAGAGAGGCCTTTTGGACACTGGCAAAAGTGTCTGGAAATCCATTTACCACATTAGCTACTACGTCTAATACTTTATCTACTTCATTTTTGTTTGTGTTTTCAGCACGTGCGCCCAAAAAAATTGAGCCTGCACTTGCCACAAAAAAGTAGTGTTTAATTTTTGGAGATTTGTTTCCATCGATGTAAGGTTGCATACGTTCTGCTATTACCTTTCCCATTTCATTTTCAATATGCTCTATATTGACTCCAGGTGGAGGGATTACTATACCAAATACTAGATTACGATTTCCTCCTGGCAAATAATCCGTTTCAGGAAAAGATAGGCTTGTAATAATAATAGAGCCCGCAATTAAACTAATAATCCATAGCCAACGTAACGGCGCTGTGTGGGTAACTTTCATGATGTAAGAAGTGATACGGTCCCACCACTGAGTATGTTGATCTTGTAATGCTAAGTTTGCGGTAAATTTCAGCATTGCAGTAGGAATGACAGTACTTGCCACAACAAGTGAAGTTGCAATGGCTGCAGATATTGCAATGGCAAGATCTGCAAACAGTTGTCCACTTTGATCTTTAATAAAGATTACCGGTAAAAAGATCGCTACAGTCGTTAAGGTAGAAGCCAATAATGCCGGCCAGACTTGTGTGGTCCCTTTCAAGGCCGCTTGTAAAGGAGGTAATCCTTGCTCGCGCATACGTACAATATTTTCCAACACAATAATTGCTGCATCCATGACCATACCTACCGCAAATGCCATGCCAGCAAGAGAAATTACATTCATCGAGCGTCCAGTTATATTCATTACAATAAAGGCCATGAATAAACAAAGTGGAATCGTTATGGTTACAATTAAAGTGGCACGCAGTTTTCTTAAAAACCACCATAAAATCCCGACGGCTAATAACACTCCTAGTCCTAGATTATTGCGTAATAATTCAATTGCACTATTGATATATATGGTTTCATCATAGACTTGTTCCATATTAAGATTGGCTCTTTGCAAAGGGCCTTCTTTGATCTCTTGAGTTGCTTGGCGTAAATCACTCATAATTTTCAGTACATTTACACCAGCTTCACGATAGGCATTGACAGCAATGGATTGCTCGCCGTTATTGATTACAAAGTTATAACGGTCTACAGGCCGAACTTCTATGTTTGCAACATCTCGTAATGCAATGGGTTTACCATCACGCCATTCTAAAACTAGCTCACTAAGATCTTTGGGGTTGAGGGTGCCGATATAGCGTAGTGAATAACTGCGCTTTCCTACATTCGCAGTACCACCAGAAGTATCCTCATTGCCACCAGCAAGTAACGCTGCCTTGGGTAGATCTATACCAAGCCCAGCTGCTTTATAAGGATCTATGGTGATACGAACTTCATGTTCATGGCCGCCGCGCACTTCAGAAAGTGCAACTCCAGTAATGCGTTCAAATCGAGTTTGAATGACTTCTTCTACAAAATCTCGGTAACTTTCGATAGAACGCGGATTATCATCGTTGGTCTTGATAATAAACCAGGCAATGGGTCGTGCTCGATCACCTGCAGTTTTTAATAGAGGCTCATCTGCATCTTCTGGAAAATTGCGAATTTGATTAAGGCGGTTGATAACCTCGATTAATGCACGATTTAAATCGTAATCCACTTCAAATTGAATTCTGATTTTTCCTCGACCTCTACTAGCAGTAGAAACTAATTGCGTCATACCAGGTAATCCACGCAATTGTTTTTCTTGAGGCTCGATGATTTCCGATTCAACTTCTTGAGGGGCAGCCGCACGCCAATTGGTCGTGATTACAATTACAGGTCTTTCAATTTCTGGTGTGAGCTGGATGGGAAGACGCGTAAGTGCAATGATTCCAAATAGTGCTACTAACAAACAACCTGATAAAGTTGCAACTGGATTGTCTAATGCTTGCTTAATAAAATTCATGAGCCCGCTTGTAGCGGTTTAACCGTAACAGTCACGCCTGGTCGAAGATTTTCACCACCACGTGTGACGACCATGTCATTTGCTTGTATTGCACCAAGCACTTCAATATTTTCAATATCGGCTATTCCTGTTTCTACATTGACTCTTTCAGCTATTGACTCATCGTTAATTCGATAGACAAATATTCCCTCTCTACGTAACACTAAAGCATCTCTTGGCACGAGAATGACTTCACGTGCATGAGCTGTGGGGATAGCAATACGTAATAAATTTCCTGCACTCAAAGAAGAGTCCGTTACAGAAACGCGTAATTCATACAAACGTGAAACATCACCTCCAACCGGCACTAAAGCACGAACTTTACCTTCACCTTTGGAGGCTCCATTTGTATAAGTTAAAGGGCTGCCTATGGTAACAAATTGCAAGGCGCTTGCAGGAATATGAGTTTGTATTTCTAAATTGTTGGCACTAACTAAACGCACAATGGTAGTTCCTTCATCTGCCCATTCTCCAGTTTGTAATAAACGCTCGGATATCACACCATCAAAAGGTGCCAAGATATGAGTGCGTTTTAAACGTTCTTGAGCTTGTGCTAGACGAGCTTTTGCAGAAGCAATATTACTTCTTGCAACGGCTTGATTTGAGATTGCCTCATCAAGTTGATTTTGAGCAACGTTATTACTCGATAACAATTTTTTAAAACGTTTAACTTCTTTGCTGTGTAAATTAAATTTGGCTTTCTCGCTTTGGATTGTGGCACGTTCTTCAATAACTTGTTGTTCGATGAATACATCATCCAGTTTGGCAACTGGGTCTGCTTTTTTTATCTCATCTCCAACTTCGGCAACCCAAGTTACACGTCCAGATATTTCACCAGCTAAATTTGCATCATCACGGCTAATTACCGTCGCACTATACATTGCGGTCGGGGCGATATTTTTTTTCACCGCTGGTTGTGCAACTACAAATGTAGGTGGAGGAGTTTTTTTGTCTTCTGCATGTAGTACAGAAATGAAGGAAATTATTAGTGTCACTGCTAAACGTTTCATGACATGGATTGTATATGAAGAAATACATCAATTTCAGTGCTGAAACCGAAAGGTTGCAGTATTAATTGTAAGGTTATATGCACCGTAATTAATAATGAACCAATCTTTAAAGGATAACTTTTTATGTGGTATGGAATGGCTGGAGATTGAGCGATTTTATGGAAAAACTATACATTCAACTATGCAGAATAAGTATTTTATTGCTTAGAAATCAGATAGATAAAAATTTTTTAGTTATTTTCTACATAATGAACTTTGCAGTTATTATCGAGTACTTACTCCATAGCAATAGTCTTACAGGGGGTGGTTGAGTAAAATTTATGGAGTGTGTACATAACCAAAATATGTCTGTGCCAGCTTCTACAACCTATACGCAGTCAGCTATGCAGGACGTAAAATTTGCTGATGCGAATGAGCGTCGTTTGCTTGCTCGTATTGCCGATTTACAAGATATGCGTGCACTGGAGCAACTATACGTGCTTTATACACCGAGGCTTTCACAATTTTTGCAACGTTTAACATCGGATCCTCAACATATTGAAGAGGTTTGTAATGATGTAATGATGGCAGTGTGGAAGCAGGCAAAAAATTTTAATGGCAAATCAAAAGTATCAACTTGGATATTTAGTATTGCCTACCGTATCTGTATTAAAGTCCTGCGAAAATCATCTTGGCGACCAGAAGTTGGTGGTGAGGAATACGAAAAACTAAGTGCTACTTGGATAGATGAGACAGTTGCTATCGATGATAACAAAGATCTAATTGCCTTAGCACTGAATAAGTTATCTCCAAAACACAGAATGGTAGTTGAATTAAGTTATTTTTTAGATCGTTCGTATGAAGAGATTGCTGAAATTGTGAATTGTCCGGTTAACACAGTTAAAACCCGTATGTTTCATGCGCGACGTCAGCTTCGAGATATAGTCAATAGTTTGAGTTAAAAGTCATGAGCCAAGTTAGCAATGAAACAAGATTTGAAGAACTGTTAGTTCCATATGTACAGAATCGTCTCAATACATCAGAACGTCAGTTTGTTGAAGAGCTCGCAAAAAGTGATCGTGAACTTAACGAAAAACTACAATTTGAAATACAATTGGCAAACCACGTTCAGCAATCCAAATCAGAATTTAAGGAAATCATGCCATCTTTTCATGAGTTGAAACAGCAAATTGAAGTATCTAATCGAAGCGATAATTGGTGGAATATATTTTCTAGGAATAGTGAAAGTTCTTTGCACGGGTTCAACCCTAGTCTTGTATTGGCTTCACTTGCCGTAATTTGTGTTGGGATCTATATGCTGTTTTTGCAAGACAGGAATCAGTTTTTAGAAGATAACTACGAAACATTATCTAGTGATGAAACTAAAATTGCTTACCAGCACGATAGGAATTATTTTCGCGTTATTATTGCTACAGGGATTACAAAACCCGAGATACAAATCATATCTGACAAATTTGTATTCGATATCGAGTTTGGTCCCGATAGCTTGAATTCTTATGTTATTAGCTTGGCAAAAGACGATTCGCGATCGACAGATGCCTTACAAAGACTTCGTGATGATTCTCGTTTTCTAATGATTGAGCCCTTGGCACAAACAAGTACAGAAAATTAATGCATCGACTAATATTTATCATAGTATTTTGTTTGTTTTGTCAAACGCATAGTTTTGCACAAGAGAGTTCTGCGCAAGAGACTGATAAGAAAATAACGGATACTTCTGCTGAACAGTGGATTATTGTAATGCGAGACCCACGTTCACAACGCAGGAAACAGCGTGCAGCAGGAATTGGCTATATATCTAAAGGCACCTACGATGCAGACCCAAAGCTTGATCGCGTGTCGCGCCAACTGGCAGAGCAATATCAATTTAATATTGTTACCCAATGGCCGATCAAAAACCTTAATGTACATTGTTTGGTCGCCACGTTCCCGCGCGGTGATATTAAGACATTACTCAAAAAAATTAATGCGGATGCACGAGTTGAATCCGTTCAGGCGATGAATACTTTCGAACTTCTTGGTCAGCCTGATCCTTATCATAGTATGCAAGTATCATTAAAACAGCTTGCTACTACTGAAACACATAAATATGTAACGGGTTTGGGGATATCTGTTGCGATTGTTGATTCGGGCATCGACACCAAGCATCCTGATCTAAATGGTGTAGTTGTTTGGCAGGAAAACTTAGTTGATGAGCAAAAATTATTAGCTGAACGTCATGGAACAGGGATAGCCGGAGTAATTGCTGCACGTTCAAATAATGGTATTGGTATCGCAGGAGTTGCGCCCGATGTGTCGGTGTACGGCTTACGCGCTTGTTGGCAAAACGATTCAGATTCTTCAAAAGCACGTTGTAATACTCTCACCCTTTCAAGGGCCTTAGATCGTGTCGTTGAAGAAAAGCCTGTAATTCTAAATTTAAGCCTCACTGGTCCTGATGACCCATTGTTACAGCGCTTGTTGTCACGAATCATTGAACAAAAAACTATTGTAGTAAGCGCATATGATGAGAGGCGAGAGACTGAAAATAGGTTTCCACAATCACAAAAAGGAGTGTTTTACGGACAAAACGGTAACCAATATATAAATGGCCAAGAAATGAATTGTTTGCCTGCTCCTGCCAGTGACATCCTAACCTTACAACCACGTCGTACTTATGATGTATTAACCGGTAATTCTTTAGCTGCTGCACACATAAGTGGCGCGATCGCTTTATTATTAGAAGCAAACCCAAATCTACAAGTGAATGAATTGGAAAAACTATTGCAAGCGAGTGTGGTGCAAAACGCTAATTCCACAAGCATTAATATTTGCAATGCATTGCACTTGATTAACAATCAAGTTAGTTGTTAATAACCGCTAGTCTAATAAATTAACCAGGTCAGTGTTGCCACAAAGCCATCTCTAAGTTGTGGCCGTTTAAATGCAGCGTTGGGTTCTGCGTTATTAGTTTTGTAAAAAACTTCAAAGCTAAGGCGATCAAATCGATAGCCTCCACCTAAAGTTATATACTCATAGGAATCTAAACCTCTACCATCAAGACGAACACTGCTACCTTCAACTCGCGCAAAAATATTGTCAGAAAAGTCGTGTATATAATTTCCAACTATGCCTAAGCTGTTCGCTTCATCGAGTCCATAATAATCAATTGCGCCAGTTAAAGATAATGCAAGATTTTGCGAAAAGTGAACGTCAAATTGTAATACGGAATAATCCCATTTAATGGCAAAGTCTCCCGGATAAGATCGATGCAGTAGTGTAACTGCATATTGAGTGCTGGCTTCATCTCCCCAATGAGTTCCTACGTATACTGTGTAATTTTCCGACCTATTTGGCGGTCGTGAATCAGTTGCGCGGTAGCCATTGATACCTACATAAAAGTGTTCACCAAGTTCTAAATCCAAAGATAATGCAGCACCTGGGTGTCCGTGTGCTTCAGATATGCCTAAATGCTGAGGTTCAGAAAATATACTACCTGAGATAGTTAAGGAATCTAAGATTCCTGACTCCGCATGTATAGGTAGAGTTACACAAACAGAAAAGAATCCGAAAACTGGAAGTATTAGTAAATCTTTAATAAATCCAACCTTATACATTATTATAATTCTATTTATATTATGTGCTTAAAATAATAAAGGATTATACCACCCTGGGCTAGATTGAATAAAAATAAATTATGCTCCTCCTTAAAGTCATGAAGATCCAATTAAGTGTATATAACTTGTTTAATGTAGTTAACTCTGTGGGCGAAATTGAACCCGTCTATTTATTTCATTATGAGGACTTTTGGCATCATAAAGCTCTGTTTCACCTTTGCCAGTAATCATCATTCTCTCAGGTGCAACACCAAAGTGGATTCCAAGATAATTTTTAATAGCTTGTGCTCTGCGTTGCGATAAGAGTAAATTGTAGTCACTATCTCCAATCGCATCAGTATGTCCTTCAATAATTATTTTCTTTTGCCCAACACTTTTTAAATTCATCATTTGGCCAACTGAGTCTAGTAGAGGATATGAGTGTGGTAGAATTTTAGTGGAGTCAAATTCAAAATTGATTAACATTGCAAACAAGTTTTCCGCTTTCTGTTGTGCCGTGTCTTTATTAGTAACGATTGCTCGGTAACGGGGTTTATAAAGCTTATCGGCAATTTCCTGAGGCGAGGGTGCTTTAGTATAAATATCGTCTTTGGATAAATCTTGTGCATCGAGCATAGCTGCACAGACGAGTAATAATGAACTAACCATAAGCTTATATATGTTATTTCTAGTGATCGAGATGGTCTCTAGATATTTTGATCTAATTATTTGCATACCTTAATTCTCCTTGTTTGGTTTTGCTGCACTCTTATGGTGTGATCTGCTGTTTAATAGGTTCTGTAAGTTAAGTAATTTAATAAATATTGCGACTAAATGTTAAATCACGGCAGATATGCATATTTAAGTGGCTTAAAAAAAGTGAAATATTATTTTTTTCGCATAAATATAAAATCACCGCCTTCATGTCCTGCTTTTCTTATGTCGGCATATTCTGGTGTTTGATCTGCATTAAGCATTACAAAACGACGTACTGAAGCAAATATTTGTGAGGCCTCAAGAACACTTTGATTTTTGATCAATGCATCGATAAACGCCTTAGTGAAAACTGAATGATTGCCTCCACCAGAATCAAGCACGGGTTCGAGACCGCCAGATGTCATTACGGTGCGTGACTTCTTTTTCGCAATATGCTGTAGCCACTTAAATTGGCTAGGGTTTGGGGAATGTAAAGGGATATGTGCACTTCTTGTCAACGTACCTGAGTAACATGAATCTGCCACCACTAGAACGTGTTTAGCAGACATGCCATTAAGCATGTCAGTAATGTCATTAGTCGATACCCAATTTGCATAGTTATCTTCTTCTGCATCAACAGGAAGCCAGTAGCCACGTTGAATATCTTCATCAAGATGACCGTGGCCGGCATAGTATATAAGCAAATTATCTTCACTATTTAATTGTTTGCGGAGTTGTGAAAGCTGTCGGAAAATTTCGTAGCGACTAGCATTATTTAACTCAGTCACTTTAAACTCATATTTATTTTTGAGTACTCCTGCTACAGCTTTTGCGTCAAATACAGCAGTTTCAAGTTTCGGAAAATGCTTATAGTGATTATTACCGATAACCAAAGCATGAAAATCACCAATCTCAATATCGTTAAATGCATTCAGTGTAATATTATTTGGAACCGATTTTTCTTCGATCTCAAAAGGCTTATTTATTTCTACAGCTGGACAAGTAGTTTTCTCTACTGAATTTGTATAGGTGCTTTTAGCTATCTCAAGTGGATGTCTTTCTTTACCTAAACGTTTACATGCATCTTTTCCTTCGTTACTACGCAAAGTTTGACACTTAATTTCATCAAGTTTGCGTAAATTCACCGAGCTGAATTTTTTATGTTGTTGATGGTTAAAACTTTTTAAACTATTAGTTTCTTGTAAGTCGCTTTTGGCTAGGCCTAATCGGTATAATAATCCACGATGATTTGGATTATAAGTAAGTGCCGCCTGGTACAAATTTATAGCATCATGTATACGATGATCTTTTAGTAAAATATCTGCTAATTGAGTAATTTGGTTTAAATCATTTTGGTGTTGTTCAGCATACTCACGTCCAAATTTTAATGCAGCATCACTATTAGGCGCATAATTTTTCCATTCTTCAAGTTCTACCGCTAATCCAATAGATATCAATTGGGAACAGAGCAGAATTGGAAATATTAAGTGTTTCATAAAAGTAGTATTTAGTGATAGAAACTTAAACGTTTTCTACTATTGCTGGCATTAAACTTATATTCCCAGTTTCCATTTGGTAAGCGTACTAAACCTAAAAGATATTTTTTCCCCACAGGTTGGTATGCAGGTACTTCGTTACGCAATCCCTTAGAAATGATTTTACGTAATTGCAGCAGTCCAATTTCATCCGGGGACAAGTCAATTTTGCCGTCGTGGTTGTAGTCTTCACCATTGAGTACAGAATAGAGAGTGCGCTGTAATTGCCTAAGCAATTCAGTTTGTTCAGGGCCAGAAACCTGTTGAACAAGTTGAGTTATTTCTACCGCGAGCTTCATTTTGCTAGATACATATACTTGTGAATCGTTAAATTTGGCCACCATATCCTTTAAATTATCACTTGCATCTTTGGATTGTGCGGCATACAACATATGATTTGTTGCTTCGTCTAGTGAGCGAATTGCTCCATAATTCAATCCGGTCCCTTTTAGTTGTAATTTTGGATCCAGTGCATGTAATGTATTTGATAAATGTTCACGTATTTCAGGTTTAGACTCATTTGATTTAAGCGCTTTTGTAATTTCGTTTAAAACTATTTGTATCTCTTTTTCCGCGACAATAAATAAACCTTGTTCACCTGGTGTTCCACGCCATGCAGTTAATGCATGTCCAATATGGGCATGAGAAATAAGTGGTAATTTTTGTGAAATTAGTGGCTTATTTGCACAACTTGCTATTAATGGAATAAAAATGCAGAAAAAAATGTATTTTTTTCTTAAACAAAATTGAACCATGCCTATCCCCTGCATGTGTAGTAATCAAAGCACAACTTGTAACAGGTAGTGCACTTAATACGAGTGTAGGTTCAAAAAAATTGTCTAGTCTTGCAGACTAATTTCGATTGCGGACAATAGTAAAAGTTAGCTAAGTGATCCTGAGCAGCTGCTACCTTGGCCGGCAGTACAACCATAACAGTGATCTCCAACAGTAATCTCATTTGATTCTAGATCGATGTTAATAAGCTCTGATAGATGAGGACGAAATTTATTCTTATAAAGAAGTGGAAGCCTGAGCATTTGGTTGAAGTCACAGTCGTATACATATCCTTGCCAATCTACACTGAGTAAAGAACGACACATAACAGACTGAAGGTTTTTTGCAAAATAAGAATCACGTAATAATTGCATATACTGATTAAACTTTCCTTGACTGATCAAGGTACTGCCAAATCTTTGAATTGGCATATTAGTGATAGTGATTAGATGATCAAAACTTACATCGTATTGGTTCAAATACTCACGATAATCTTTTTCCAATGATTCTTGAGGGGGTGGTAAATGCGGGTCTTGGGGGTTGTATACTAATGTAAGTTTTAAATTCTTATCATTACTTCCATAGCCTAAAGAGTTTAATTTTTTTAGCGCTCGTATGCTTTTTTCAAATGCACCTTTACCTCTTTGTTTGTCTACATTCTCTTCGAGATAACAGGGTAGTGAGGCAACTATTTCTACACTCTGCGTAGCTAGAAATTCAGCTAAACCTTCATTTTCGGGTTCTTCAAGAATAGTAAGGTTACAGCGATCAATTACATGTCTCGATTGTTGCCGAGTAATTTTTACCAGTTCTTTAAACTGTGGATGTAGTTCGGGTGCGCCACCGGTGATATCTAAAGTTCGAATATCTTGGATCTGTAAATATTCGATAATGGTTTTAATCGTCTTTGGTGCCATCATTTCAGTGCGGTTTGGACCCGCATTGACATGGCAGTGCACACAAGATTGGTTGCATCGATAACCGAGATTAACTTGTAAAGTTTCGATTTTTCCACGTTGAATGTTTGGAAAATCGGTTTTTTCTAATAAATGAAGTGTTTCATGCATGCTATTTGTTCATTTATATGATTCAGTTGCGCATAAAAGAGTGAAATTTTTTCACCCAGTTTAATAATTTTTCTGGTGCATGAGCTTTTTTCCATTCGCCTGCGACAAATTTATTTGCCTCAGCTAGTGTTGGATAAATATGTATCGTGGTAAGTATCTTGTTTAGACCTAAGTCATGTTTCATTGCGGACACGTATTCAGAAATGATATCCCCTGCGTGATCACCCACTATTGTGACGCCAAGGATCTTATCTTTTCCTGGTGGAGTAATTATTTTTACCATGCCCTGTGCTTCTTCATCGACAATAGCTCGATCTAAATCAGAAATGTCATAATGAGTTACTTCATATTCTATGTTTTCTTTTTGTGTATCTTCTTCATTTATGCCAACGCGAGCAACTTCTGGTTCTGTAAAAGTGCACCATGGTATTACAGAGTAATCGACTGGAAATTTTTTAAACATTCCGAATAAAGCATTAACACTTGCATACCAGGCTTGATGCGCTGCAGTATGTGTAAACTCATACGGCCCTGCAACATCTCCACATGCATAGATATTTGGGTAATTTGTTTGTAGGTATTCATTTACCTCTAGCTTGCCGTTATTTTGCAAGTCAATATTCAGCTTTTCATCCCAAATACCTTTTGTATTGGCGCGTCTTCCCACTGCAACTAATAAACAATCGAATTCAACATGGATATTTCCTGTTTCATGAGTGCATACTAAGGTATTTTTGTTTCCATTGTTTACTACTTGAGATGCGGTATGACCAACCAGTAGATCGATTCCATCTTGCTTTAAACTTTCTTCCACCATGGCAGAGATTTCTTCATCTTCACGGATCAAGATTCGTGATACCATTTCTACAAGTGTTACCTTAGATCCAAAGCGCGCAAAACACTGTGCAAGTTCACAACCAATCGGACCGCCACCTAATACCACCATTTGTTGAGGAAGTTTGTCTAAGTCCCAAATGGTATCCGAAGTGTAATACCCTGCTTTATCCAATCCAGGGATATTGGGCACCAAGGGACTTGCGCCAGTAGCAATAATGATATTTTTAGTGGTGAGGGATTTTCCATTTACTACCACTGTCCATGGATCTTTAATTTTGGCTTCACCTTGTATACATTCAACGCCTAAATCTGTGTAGCGTTCTACCGAATCATGTGGTTCAATTTTTTTAATCACGCGTTGTATGCGTTGCATAATATTTTTAAAATCAAATTCAACTTCGATAGGAGTGCAGCCGTAACGGTCTGCATGTTTGGCTTGCGAAATAAATTTTGCAGAACGAATTAGCGCCTTTGAAGGAACACATCCAGTATTTAAACAATCACCACCCATTTTATGTTTTTCGATCAAAGTGACTTTGGCTTTTACTGCAGAAGCGATATAAGCCGATACTAAGCCAGCGGATCCTGCGCCAATTACAATTAGATTGCGATCAAACTTTTTTGGTTTACTAAAGTTCGCATAAACGCGTTGTGCTTTAATAATTCCTACTAGCTTCCTTGCAATCCAAGGAAAAACCGCTAACAGAGCAAACGCAAATATAATTCCTGGGCTAAGTATCCCTTCTAATGAATTTAGAGTGGCTAACTGAGTGCCTACATTCACAAAAATGATAGAACCGACAACCATCCCTAATAGGCTTGTCACAAAGAATGTTACTGTGCGCATAGGGGTTAAACCCATGGCTAGGTTGATAACCATAAAAGGGAAAATAGGTATTAAGCGCAGTGTAAATAAATACAGTGCGCCATCTTTTTCAATACCCCGATTAATGGCTCGTAATTTATCGCCAAAACGATTCTGTACAAAATCGCGAAAAATATAACGTGAAAACCAAAACGCAATGGTTGCACCAATGGTCGCGGCAGGAAGAACAATTAGTACACCTAAAAACAAACCAAATATTGCACCTGCAAGTATCGACAAAATTCCTGCAACGGGTAGTGATAAGGCTGCAACAGCAACGTATACAAAGAAAAATATCAGTGCAGTTTTTAACGGGTGTGAATGAAAATAGTCTGTAATAATTTGTTGCTTTGATTTGACATAGTCGAAATCAAAATACTGTTGCAAGTCGAAAATGAAAAATCCAGCAATTAATGCTGTGACTAGCAATAAAATCAGGATTTTTTTCATTTTATAAAATCTAATAACAAAAAATGTGCTTAATTATTATGCAAGAGTAGAATCATACTTTAAGCTATGATTACAATATAGATTAAGAAATTTTTTGTTATGCGCTTAGCGACCTGTAAATATAATAACCAAGACTATCTTGCGATCGTCCAAGATAATACCTTGTTGATTCCGGCAATCAGTGTCGGTTTCCCCCTTGAGCTGAATAGCATGCTACAGTTGATCGATGGTGGTGAGCAATCCTTACAGAAGCTAAATGAGATCGTGCAACAAGCACCAAGCAAGGATTGGATTCCCCTATCAGAAGTAGAGTTGTTATCCCCCATCCCTAGACCACGCCAAAATATTATGTGTTTGGGTTGGAACTATACGGAGCATGTTGAAGAGACTACTGGCAAAACATTGGAAGCGCCAAAGCTACCTAAATATCCCATAGTCTTCACCAAAGCTGCTTCGAGTATGAATGGGCCTTTTGCAAATATACCGGTAAATTTGGAAGTCTCAAACAAAATGGATTGGGAGGTGGAGCTGGGAGTGATCATTGGCAAAGGCGGGATAGGTATACCACGTGATCAGGCGCTAAAACATGTATTTGGTTACACTATCATTAATGATATTTCAGCACGAGATTATCAAAAACGACATAAACAGTTTTTTATCGGAAAGAGTTTTACCGGCGCGTGCCCTATGGGGCCATGGATTGTAACAACGGACGAAATTCCTAATCCTCAAGTGCTTAATCTAAAGAGTATCGTAAATGACAAAATCAAACAAAGTTCAAATACAAAATTTCAAATCTTTGATGTGCCAACTGTGATAGAGAGCTTGTCTAAGGGAATGGCGCTTGAACCTGGAGATATCATCGCAACAGGTACACCAAGTGGCGTGGGTTATGTACGTAATCCCCCTGAGTATCTAATGCCTGGGGACATTGTGGAATGTGAAATTGAATCGATTGGCAGTATTCGCAACCCAATCGTTGAAGCATGAAATCATTACTGCAACATAGATTGAAAAGCTTCTTGCAACCCTTCTATATATATCTGGTTTGATAATAGAAAGCCATTGCCGTGACCGCCGCGAAGTTCGATGAACTTTTTGGGTTGATTGGCATTTTCAAAGTTAGTCTTTCCGTGTGCAAATGGAATGACTTCATCATCTACGCTATGAATAACCACTACGGGAGATGAAATATTTTTTAGTTTGTCAATCGTCTCATACTCATGTTTTACAATTAGCTCGGTAGGCATAAATGGATAATGTATTTTTGAAACTTCCGGCATAGAAGTGAAAGTTGACTCTAGGATTAACATAGCTGGGGAGAAGTCTTTAGCAATTTCAGCTGCTACTCCGCCACCTAAAGAACGTCCAACAAGAATAATATCTTCCGACTTTAATTTTTTTTCATTACGTAAAAAATTCCAAGCTGCCTTTGCATCTAGATAGGTGCCGATTTCACTTGGACTGCCAGTACTATTGCCAAAACCGCGGTAATCAAAAATAAAGAAATTAAAACCGAGCCGGTGATATATTTGTATAGTTTCTAAACGATGTGAAATATTCCCAGCATTACCATGCATAAATAGTATGGTTTTTTCTGCCCATGCGGTTGAAGAATTAGTAGGTATAAACCAGGCATGTATTTTTTCACTATCTTCAGTTTGTAGAAAAACTTCTTCAAAGTTTAATCCAACGTCTTGAGGTGTTGTTAATAATTCACGAGATGGCATGTGTGGCGCATAAATAAACCATGCTTGCATAAAATAGATCGCAAGCATTGCGAGTAGATAAAACACCAATAAGGTAATAGCTATTTTAATCAACATTTATTGAGAACTATTTATTTCACTAGACATAAACTACAACTATAATAAAAACTAAAATGTTATCCCATCGTGTCCAAAATGACCTACAAACACTGCTTCTTATAAGCGGTATGGCGATTCTATTAGGTTTTACCGGATATTTGTTATTTGGAAAGATAGGCTTGTTTATACTCGTATTAGGCGGTGCGTTTTTAATACTTGCGGGACCAAAAGTGACTCCAAAGTTAGTGTTCCGCATGTACAAAGCAAAACCAGTTGCGGTTGAGGAAGATACACAATTATTTAGTATTGTAGAAGAACTGTCGAAAAGAGCTGGACTATCCAAAATTCCACAACTTTATTATATCCCTAGTAAGATGATAAATGCTTTTGCAACGGGAACACGTGACAATGCGTTAATTGGAGTGACTGAAGGGATCCTGCGCGCACTTAATGGACCAGAAATAGCTGCTGTTTTAGCCCATGAAATTAGTCATATTCGAAATAATGATATCAGGGTAATGAGTTTGGCAGACACGATCACACGAGTTACACATATATTATCTGGATTAGGTCAATTGCTCTTACTTTTAAATTTACCTTTAATTATCATGGGCAGGGGCTCCATGTCGTGGGTGGGAATTGCATTGCTGATTTTTGCACCAAATATTGCAGCTTTAATGCAGCTTGGATTATCAAGAGCGCGAGAATATGACGCGGATTTGGGTGCAGCGGAGCTAACAAAAGACCCGCGTTCACTTGCATTTGCACTACAAAAACTAGAGCGCTTGCATGCAGGGGTATTACAAAGAATCATGTTGCCTGGACACAAAATTCCAGAGCCGTCTTTATTACGCACGCATCCACATACACATGATCGAATTGAGCGCCTAATGCAAATTGAAAAAGATTTATATCAACAACAACCCATGCTTACGCGCACAGATGGTTGGCATGCTGGTATTCTACCTGCTACCGAAACTAGGCGACCGCGTTGGCACATGAACGGTCTGTGGTTTTGATGCGTAGTTTTTATAGAGAAAACGATTAATGGATATCAAAGAACGTATAAAAGAAATATTTACCGTCGAAGCACAAGCGATATCTTCAATACCGATAACCGATGAGTTTGAGCGTGCAGTAAGCTTGCTACAAGATTGTAGTGGTAAGGTATTGACGACCGGAATGGGGAAAGCAGGTCATATCGCCAATAAATTTTCCGCAACATTATGTTCTACTGGCACACCGGCTTCGTTTATTCATCCTGGCGAAGCCGCACACGGCGATTTGGGTTTGATTGAAGAAAATGACGCCATTGTGGCATTTTCTACTAGTGGTAAAACCCGAGAGGTATTAGATTTATTGAATGCTGGGCGCGAACTTGGCTTGCATACCGTCATCGGTATCACTTCGCATACCGATTCCATATTACGAGAGCTTAGTGATGTAGTCATTGATATGGGTGAAATAAAAGAGGCATGTCATTTAGAATTGACACCAACTTCTAGCATGGCAGTAATGCTGGCCATTAGTGATGCATTGGCTTTGTTATTGATGGAATTAAAAGGTTTTGGCAGGCAAGATTTTGGCAAACGCCACCATGGCGGATACTTAGGAGCAAAAGCCCGTAATTCAGATTAGGAGAGCTCTGATTTATTCTGATACTTTGTTAAAAAATGTCTCAAAATACTCGTTTACTAGTGTGTAAACTCCGTTTTTTCGACATTTTTTGCCTCGTCTCAGTCGCTTTCTCGCTAAGAAATCAGAGCCTCCATAGGTTTCCGTAGGCTTCTATAGACTTTCATAGAGTAAGATGGATTTTATATTATAAAAAGCAGAGGTACATACCATGCTAAATAAATTATATCTTTTATTAGTGCTTGTATTAGTTATTAGTTTTTCTAACGGATATGCGGAAACCATCAATAAAGTTTCAATTAAAGAAGTTGCAGAGTGTTCGGGAAATAAGTTAACTTTAAACGGCGCAGGGGTAAGAAAAAAATTATTTATTAAACTTTATGTCGCGAGTTTATATGTTGAAAGTAAAACGGATCAAGCAGAACAATTATTAGAATTAAATCAACCAGTATGTATACACTTACATATAACTTCGGGGAAAATTACTGCCGAAAAAATGATTAAAGCCACTCGAGAGGGTTTTGAAAAATCTACACAGGGCAATACAACACCTATTGAAAAAGAAATTGAGACATTTCTAAGTTGGTTAAAGCAACCTATAAAAAAAGGAGATGTATTTGAGTTTTCATTTATCCCGCAAGACTCAACAATTGTTTCGAAAAACGACAAATTCCTAGGGGAAGTTAATAATAAAGAGTTTTCGGCTGCATTATTTGCAATTTGGTTAGGGGATGATCCAGTGCAAGTTGATTTAAAAAATAAATTGTTGGGCAAATAATAAAAATATCATATGCATCGGCTCCTTGTTCTCATACGGCATGCCAAGTCAAGTTGGGACGAAGTTGGTTTACAAGACTTTGACCGACCTTTAAATAAGCGTGGGCAAAAGAATGCTCCGGAAATGGGTCAGCGTTTAGCGGCTAAGAATTTTACTACAGATATTATAATCTCGAGTCCAGCAAAGCGTGCCATTACAACAGCAAAATTAATCGCGACTGAAATCGATTTTGATAGGAAAAAAATAATCCAACAAGCCGAAATTTATGAAGCAGGACTAAATACTTTAGTAAATGTCGTTTCTACAATAGATGATAAATATCACCGTGCTGTTTTGGTGGGCCATAACCCGAGCTTTACTTATTTATGTAATTACTTAAGTGATGCAGAGCTCGACAATATACCAACTTGTGGTATAGCGCATATTCAATTTGATGTGGAAGCCTGGAGTGATATTACTCAACATGCCGGTAAAATAATTGAATTCGATTTCCCTAAAAATAAGAAGTAAGAATGCCAAGATCTCCGAAGCCAAAATTTACATCATTTGATTTGCTTAGCGGCCGTGTCATTGCTAAGAAATATGAAATCGTTTCTAAGCTTGGAGGTGGTTGGGAAGGCGAAGTATATAAAATAGTTGAGGCTGGTTCAGGTATTGAACGAGCGGCTAAGTTTTTTTATCCACATCGCAATGTAAATAATAAAACTGCAAAATTTAATGCCAAAAAGCTGCACAAATTACGGCAGTGTCCCATTCTGATTCAATACCACACTAAAGAAAATTTTGTGTTTAAAAGAATACCAGTAACGGTTCTTATCTCAGAATATGTAGAAGGGCAATTACTTTCAGAATTTATAAAAAGTTTTCCTGGCAAGCGGCTAACACCTTATCAAGCTTTACATCTTTTATATGCGCTGACTACAGGTATTGAATGTATCCATAGTATGAATGAGTATCATGGTGATCTTCATTCAGACAATATCATTGTCAATAAATTTGGTTTGGAGTTTGAGTTAAAGCTGGTTGATTTATTTTCTGCAAAAGAACCTAAACGGGAAAGCCGAAAGTTTGATATCTTGACACTTATTCAAGTTTTCCATGAAGCACTTGGTGGTGCAAAGCATTATGCAAAACAACCAGATGCAATTAAATATATATGTTGTGGTTTGAAATCTAGTCTGATTCTAAAAAAGTTTAAAACGGTAGGTCAATTGCGTCGCCATATTGAAAATATGGATTGGTAGACAGTGAGACTGTGATTTATCTCAAATTATCGACAACACTAATGGAAGATAAAAAATGGCACTAGAAACTGAAGTAGTTAAGGCTTATTTTGATGCATGGAATGCTCACGATACACAAGCTATTCTGAATACATTTACTAGTGAAGGTGTGTACAGTGATCCAATAGGAGGTCAAAATTTATTTGGGGATAACTACGTTGACTATGCAAACAGTTTATTCAATGCGTTCCTGGATTTGAGATTGGAGTTAATTGCTAACACTGTGGCTAGTAACGGTATGGTGGCTGCTCCTTGGTTGCTATTCGGCACTCACCAAGGGCCGGTTGGAGATCTTCAACCTACAGGGCGTGAAATTACACTTCCAGGCTGTGATTTTATATCGATTGAAAATGGAAAAATAAAGGAAGTGCGAGGATATTTTGATCCTGATTTTTTATTTAGCCAGTTGAAGTAACAAACTATCTTTGGAATTGTTTGGATCGAAATAGATAAGCGAAAACAAGGATGGCACTACATGCTTGTTGGTACGATTGTGGTTAAACGAGTCATTCGAAATCAGACAAAGTGAGTGCCTAAAAAGCTTTTTTAGTACACATTTATGTTCTCTAGACATAGTCTTAATCGAATGTCGAAATAATTTATAAAGCCCCATTACTATGGGGTCTTTTCGTCTAGAAATTGAGATGATTATTACAAAATGCGACACATAAAAAGACTTATAATCAGCAAATTAATAAAAATACGGCTTTAATTCATTGACGAATTATATAAGTTCTTAGGGAGGAGAAATGCCAAACGCAAGCCAGTGTTCAGATGGCCGACATGCAGATAAATTAAATCAAGAGTGGAAACTAGTTGTAGATTATCGAGCTACTAGCCGAGGTGCGGATTCACTTGCTTATAAAAACGCGTTAATGAAAGCATCAGCAATTAAGAATCAAGTCATGATTCGAAGCTATAGAAAGCATAGCTACATTTATTGGGAAGTGTGGGAATATAGGTAAACTTAGTGAATAATATGATAACGTGATGTAATTTAAGTGATCACGTTCGTTAGAAAGTAGTTTTAGCAAAAATTGTTTACCAATAACTTTCTGTTGTAATCTGACCAGGGCTTCTACGTAAATTTTTCTTTAGACCTTTTTTTGTTAATGCCTTGCGAGTATCGACAAGCATATCTGGATTACCGCAAATCATGACTTGAGAATTTTCAGGAGTGATTTTAATTTTTACTTTTTCCTCAAGCGTGTCATTTTTAATAGCCGCTGGTATGCGTCCACTCAATGCAAAATCAGTAGTTTCACGACTTACAAAAGGCACTATCTGAAAACGTTTTGCATGCTCGTCAAGAAAAGTTTGAATAGTATCTTGATAGGTTAGTTCTTTTGTAAACCGCACAGCGTGTACTAGCACAATGTTTTCAAAGCGATTCCAAACCTCATCTGATTTTAGAATCGACAAAAATGGGCCAATCCCCGTTCCGGTTGCCAGCATCCACATATCTCTACCATCTGGCACCTCGTTTAAAGTAAAAAAACCATTAACACGCTTGTCGATCCAAATAGAGTCACCGGCTTGTAATTCTGATAATCTTGGAGATAACGGTCCTTCAGAAACGGTAATGGAATAAAATTCATATGCAGTTTCATGTGGCGCGTTTACGAAAGAATAGGGACGTCCCACTATTTGCCCTTCAATATCTAATCCAAGACGACCATACTGACCTGCTATAAATGGATCGATGTTTGCTTCTATACGCAGTGAATAAAGAAGATCAGTCCAGTGTTTATTCTCAATTACCTTTCCTTGAACCCAATTGCTCATTAGATTTATTACTTTAAAAATTTAGCCTGCACGCAACATAGAGGTGCATTAAGTAAAAATCAACTATTCACGCCTAGATAGATAGGCGTGAATAGTACGAATAATATTAATTATTTACTTGCTGGGAGATTTATATCAGGTGGGCTAGCGGGTTTGCCACTGAATAAATTTATAAAGAAGTTGAATATGCGTTTTACACCACGCCACAATTTTGGCAATAACCAAATTGCTAGTATTAAGAACAATACAAGTAATGCAATAAACACATACGGGTGTTGAATTGAAGCCCAAATTCCTGCAAACACGGCAATATCCTCAAGAATTGAAGCGGTCCAATTCGTTACTGGTTCGGGCGAGGTATTGATCATTACACGGCTACCCGTTTTTGTGAAATGACTTCCGGCAGCAATACTACCTCCGACAATTGCTGCGGCTAATTCAGCTGCAGGTTGTACGTCACCAATGGCACCGGCAGCGAGTAACGCACCTGCTGGTATTCTTACAAAAGTGTGTAAAGTATCCCATCCGGTATCCACGCCAGGGACTTTATCCGCAAAAAATTCGACTGCATACATCAAGCCAGCCGCACCCAGTACCAATGGATCTCCTACCACTTGCAAGTCTGCAGGTAGCTCAACATAACCGGTGTTAGACATGATGCCCAATGCCAATAAGGTACCATAGAGATTGATACCACTTGCCCATGCGACACCCATGGTTAAGGCAATGGTTTGTGCTAGTGTTGAAAATTCGTCCAAATCGAATACCCCTTACATATGACAGTACTTATTTGACCATAGAAGTTATGAAGAGTGCCCTGGATACAGTAGCTTACATTAAAAAATAAGCGGTTAAAAAGAGTAAATTTATCAAGGAAAAGCTTGAAAAAGGGCTTCTTCGCCCCCATTTATTCTGCATTTATTGCCTCTAGGTAGAGCTCGATTCGGTCTTGTATTACACGCACAGGATAACGTTTCAATGGTTCGGTAGCAGGTTCTTCGATAGGTTTGCCAGTACGTACACTGAAGCGGCTGCCATGCAAAGTGCAACTAATCAGTTCACCTTTAAGACAACCAAGTGATAAAGAAGAGTCTTCATGAGTACACATATCGTCAACGGCATATATTTTGTTTTCAACATTGGCCAGTAAGATATCGCCACTACTTGTAGTAATTTTTAGTGTTTGACCAGAGGGGATATCTGATAATGATGCTACCTCAATGTATTTTAATTTAGAGCCCATAGTTAAAAGGATGGAAGTTGGTAAACTGACATTTGTTAATCATGCCGTACTTTGTTTATAAAATCACATCAGGCTCCACAGGAGCCATCAAAGAACTTGAGTTCATTGAAAAATATGATGAGTTCAAGCAAGCAAAAAAATTTGCTAGAGAAAAGCGTTCTCAAATGGAGCTGGATAACAGAATAGCAATTAAAATGATCTTTGCAGAAGACGAGTTAGAAGCTGAGCAAAGACTTCGTGAGCCAAGGAATGCGCCAATCTTGAGAGAATGGGAAAAATGATTTTATCTAATGGATGAACATCAATACAGATCTACTTATCATTCCATTAACCCAGATCGCTGTGTATTTGAAAAAGCTATAAATTCAAGAGTTTGTAATTGCAATAAAGCACAACGTTTTAATCTTGCAGATCGTGAAGGTGTTGCGTGTAATTCCAAACAAGGGCGACAACGTTGTAGTGTTTTGATCTCTCGATTACACAGCAATGCAAGGTTTGTTTTTCAACACGTAGAAATAAATCAAATACCGGCTCATACTGAAGAGATTAAAATACAAAATGGCGGACTGTTAGGGCTACAATCTCTAGTTAGTAATAGCAATCAAGGTGTGAAGGATATAGATAGCCTGTTAGATGATTTAGTAAGCGAGTATAAAAACCTAAAAAAACTTCCTTACTCAAAACTTATGCAGTTTATATCTAATTACCAACTTCGCCCTAGACGGAACAGATTGAGAAAAAATAATCATTAGTGAATTAGCTAATTGAAGTGGCGAGAACGAAACTAGATCAATTATTAATTAAAGTTCGCTCTTGTCGTGTTTGTGAGCCAGAACTTCCCTTGGGTGCAAATCCTATTCTACGTGCTAAACGTAGTGCACGAATATTGATAATTGGTCAAGCACCAGGCACAAAAGTACATCATAGTGGTATTCCTTGGAATGATCCGAGTGGCAAACGTTTGCGTGAATGGATGAATCTAAACGAAGATGTATTTTATAATGAATCTAAAATTGCAATTATACCGATGGGTTTTTGTTACCCTGGCAAAGGAAAATCAGGTGACCTTCCACCACGTAAGGAATGTGCAGAACTATGGCATAATAAATTATTAAAGCTTTTGCCCAATATTCAACTTACCTTGCTCATTGGACAGTATGCACAAAAAAGTTATTTAAATGATCTGGGGCCAACGTTGGCAGAGACTGTAAAAAACTGGAAGAGATATGGCCCGAATTATTTTCCTTTGCCTCATCCTTCACCTAGAAATATAAGATGGTTTAAAAAAAACAGTTGGTTTGAATCGCAAACTATTCCACAATTACGCAAAAAAGTGTCTTCAATATTATCCCAATGATTCTAAATGAGTAAGTGGTTCGCATGTATGCAGTAGGTGTATAGGAGACTTATATGACAGAAGAAAATACTAAAGTCGAGCATTCCCAAATTCTTAGTACAGGCATAGAGAATTATGAAAACTTAAAAGACATAACAACACTAGTTTATGTTTTACAGGCCGTTGCTTTGCTTATTCCACCCACGGCAATTGTTGCCGTGATTATCAACTATGTGAAACGCAGTGAGGTAAAAGGCTCGATTTTAGAAAGTCATTTCCGCTGGCAAATTCGAACTTTTTGGTTTTCATTACTTTGGTTTGGGCTTGCATCAATTCTTATCTTCACAATTATTGGGGGGATTATTGGATACCCAATACTGGTCGTGGCCTACATTTGGTGGATCTATCGCGTAGTGAAAGGCTGGCTCAACTTGAATAAAAAACTGCCAATGTATTCGTCTGGATAAAAGTTGATTTAATCGCTTTTATAAAAATAAAATTTTTAAAAAACAATAAATTATAAAATTATATAGAACATATCTAAATAGGAATATTATAAAATACTAATATAGTACTTATAATTGTCCATAATAAATTTTTAATCTTTACTTAAGGAATGAGTTATGGACAAACTAATTGGAAAAATCGATGATTTCGTAACATCTCTTTGGATAGAAACCGCAGGACTTACTGTAGTTATGTCCTTGATATTTGCGATAGCGATTAATCTTTTTTAAATAAAACCCCTTCTTCATAAAATAAACAATGCCAGTATGGCTCTTCGCTATACTGGCTTTTTTATTTTTAAGCAAATCAACCAGCTGTATTCCAGTCATATCAAATAAACTGCTTTGATTTTCTGTAGTATTTTCTGTAAGGGAACTTGTTTTTGCGATCAGCTTCTAAAATCATAGTAGCTACTCCAATACAATACTAATATATATGAAGCTATTTCCATTTTTAATTGCGGGTTTAGTTTTTGTCTGTAACAACGTGCAGGCAGATACCCTGTTATTAGCACATGGATATATGGGTTCAAGCCAACAATGGCATCGAGCCGGCATCGTTACACAACTTGACCGCGTAGGTTGGCATCATGCCGGCAACTTAAATTTAGTTAATGAAGTTGTGCGTGTTCAAAAGCTTGTGCCTTCGGGTATGCGGCGCATGTATACACTAAGCTTTCAAAGTGAGAAATCTATACAAGCTCAAGCCGAACAAATGCATAAATACGTTGAGCATATTCGACAGCATCATCCAGACGAACAAATAATATTAGTTGGACATTCGGCCGGCGGTGTAGTGGCTAGATTGTATATGGTCGAGCAATATCGCGATGACCTTATTGCCTTAATTACTATAGCTAGTCCTCATTTAGGAACGGATAAGGCGGAATACGTAGAGCTATTGTCACAAAATTTATTTGCTTGGTTAGAGCCAATTCCAGGACTTAACACATTGTATAAATCACAAGGACTTTTTTTTGATCTTATTCCAAATCGATCTGATAACTTAATTGGTTGGTTAAACTATCAAGTGCATCCTGCTGCGCAATATTTCTCTATTGTGCGAGAACCAAGCGATGATTCAATTATGGCAAATATCCCGGTGCAAGATTTTATCGTTCCAACATGGAGTCAAGACATGAATGAAGTATATGCGTTGCGTGGTAGAAGCAAGACTTATCGATTGGGTACAATGCATGGCCTAAGTAAAAAAGATGGCGAACTGCTACAAAAAATTTTAATAAACTTATATTCGATTTAGCATTATGAAAAATTATATTTATTATTTAGTAATTGGAATTACTTTTTTTGTAATTTCTATATTCAATACTGGGTGTGTATCTTCAGACCAAGCGCAAACTAAAAATAATGTAAATCTTGAGGTTGTAGAAACCCCTGCATCATTTGCTTTGCAAGAGCGATTTATTAGCAAACTTAATCAATTGCGAGCTGAAGGTAGAAAGTGTGGTGATCAATATTTTCCCGCAGCAAAGCCCCTGAAAGTAAATAAGCGTTTAACGCAAACTGCCTATCAGCATTCTAAAGACATGTCCGAGCACCAGTTTTTGGATCATCATAGTTCTGATGGTGACACTTTAGTAGAACGTTTAGAGGAAGCTGATTATAAATGGCGCACTGCAGGAGAAAATGTTGCGCATAATCAACGCAGCATAGAAGAAGTTTTAGAAGATTGGTTGAGTAGCCCTGGACATTGCAGCAATATGATGTCTGCGGAATATAACCAGACAGGGATTGCACAAGTAAATTGGTATTGGACGCAGGTATACGCTAAGCCGTGAATGGCATATGTGTTCAACACATAGATTGCATTTATCAAAATACAAATTTGCTAGGGTCGTTTATTATTAGTTTTTCCTACATATAATTTGACTGCATCGTTCTAAACGCCGGTCGCTATTGATTAAGGGGCTGTATATTTTAATTAATTAGCTGCTCGATATACATTTAAAGTACTAGATATTGTTTATTTGAAAAGATAAACTTTTCTATAGCTGTAACATTACTGGGGGCCGCATGAGAAGTTACAAATCACCCTTTATCTTAATCGTATTCACTTTTACATTTTTTGCATGTAGTGGTGGAGGTGGAAGTAGTGGTGGAAGTTCGGTAGCTCCATCAACATGTACTGTACCTACAAATACTATAGCGATCACTGTAGCCAATGCAGAGACGGTTGCTAGTGAGGTTGTGGGTGCAGTTCAAGCTATACTGGCATTTGCTAATTTGAATGGTGCTTTTATTGATTTTTTGAATCTACCAATATCAAACCCTACAACTGTAGTATGTGGCAGTGGCGGCAACCTTAGCTTAACAGTGACTGACTTCGATGCATCAGCAACAATTACGCTAGGTGATTTATTATCTACCAATTTTTCAAACTGTGTTCTTATGTCAGGATCAATTAACGGTATATTTGAAGCGTTGATTAACAGTGCATCGGGAGTAGGCGTTGGTAGTATTGTTGCCACAAATGATTGGGCGTTTAATATTGATGGTAACTTGGTCAATTTGAGTTCTATCGACAATAATATTAATGTAACTGCCGATGGTGATGTAACTTCAAACGTGAATTTTATTTTTGCAGCTCTTCAACTTGTTGCGACTGCTACGAACTCGGCATTTACTTTTTCTTTTGCAGGCGGTCAGTGTGGATCAATACAAAATGCATCCATTACTTCTACTGCAACCAATGTGACAACAAATCCTTCGGCATATTTTGTTAATGTAAATCCTTCCGGGCAAGTTTTGACTGTAGCCAGTACGAGATTTGCAGGTGTTGTTACAGCTCGAACCGTGACTGCATTTGGGGGCATGGAAAACCTAGATGATGATATGGATGGAGAAATCGATGAGTATTTTTCTGAAATAGATTTGCCTGATTCTGGAGTTCTTAGAATTGATGGCTTGACATCAAGTGCTATTGTTAACGTTATGGCAGGAGGCCTGGTACGAATTGACGTTGATGAAAATGGCGATGGAGTGGTGGATCAAATGATCAATACAACGTGGACTGCATTGTAAATTAATCCTAATTTTCATCTATATCAAAATTCTATGTATCCAAAAAGCGTGACTTATTTGTTTTTTTGTTCAATCCATAATCACAACAAACAAAGCCCCAATAAAATCTAGAATACAGATGAACTCAATTCATTAACTGCAGTTAACATTTCAGCGTCATCGGTTAATGCTTGTGAAATACAGCTTGAACAAGCAGTAACCGGATTAACACCGGTAACAATCAATTTTCCTGCATGCACTAACAAACGTGTACTCGCACCTTCGTCTAAACCACTGCCTTTTAAGTTACGAGTCATCTGTGCGAACTTGATTAGCTGTTTTGCGACATCTTTGTCTACTCCAGTTTCTTTTTCCACAATTTTTTGTTCAATGGCTGCGTCCGGGTAATCAAATTCCAGTGCAACAAACCGTTGGCGAGTACTTTGTTTAAGGTCTTTTAATACACTTTGATAACCGGGGTTATAAGAAATCGCCATACAAAATTCCGGCGGGGCTTCTAAAATCTCACCCAATTTTTCCATGGGTAATACACGTCGATCATCACAAAGTGGATGGATAACTACAGTTGTGTCTTTACGTGCTTCTACGATTTCATCTAGATAACAAATACTGCCGGCCCTGACTGAACGTGCCAAGGGTCCGTCAACCCATACAGTTTCAGCGCCGGTGACTAAATAACGTCCAACCAAATCGGAAGCAGTTAAGTCATCATGACAGGAGACTGTGATTAATGGTCGTTTCAATTTCCAACTCATGTATTCCATAAAGCGAGTTTTGCCACAACCAGTGGGGCCTTTAAGTAAAACCGGAAGCTCGTTATTATAAGCCGCATCAAACACTTCAATTTCGTCCTTAACGGCTTCATAATATGGTTCTTCCTTAATGAAATATTCTTCAGGTTTGAAAGATTTAGCTTGCATAGTGGTCGTTACATTACTAATAGGTTCTCAATAGTACTGTTTATCAAAGTTTCTCGCACAATAATATTAATCAAGATCAGGATGTAAATTTACAGGTTTATGTAAGATGAGCAGTTCTTTATGTACATTACACAGAATTATCTATGGCTTGCGACTATAGACTGTATAGGAATCCTAAATAAGTTCTGAAAATGAATAACTTACACCACAGTGATATAAAGGTACTTAAAAGCACTATAATTTTATTTTTATTGAATTGTTACAGAATAGCTAGCAGACTTATCGGCCCAAAAAAATAACTTTAGCGGAAAACCTTAATTATGTTCGATGTTAATCCATTCGCCGAACTTTCGGCATTAATTTCGCCCTCAATTTTGCAGGGGTATGTCGTGCTGATGTTTGCCTTGGTTGTCGTCGGCACAATTCTCGACATGGCTCACAAAAAGAGTGCCCAGTACTTTTTCGAAAATGCTGAAAAAGCAAAAAAGAATGCGAAACGCACTTTAAGCGGTGGCGAAAAGGCCTCGTTAGCCGTTGCTACTGTAGCGAATGAAGTATTAACCTCCGCTGAATTTGCAAGCAGACCAAATCGTCGCTTTTCTCATCTACTGACCATGTATGGTTTCATTATTTTTGTTGTAACTACCGCATGGTTGATTTTTGCTTATGCCACTCAGGCTAATGCACCAACAATTTTGACTGCTTTGTGGCACATCGGCGCCCTCATGCTGTGTGTGGGTGGTTACTGGTTCTGGTTCTTCATCCGTGTAGACGTCTCTTCTGAAGGCGTGAAGTGGTACAACTTCAACGGTCGTGGCGACATTTTTATTGTCGGCTTAATTAGCATGGCTACATTCGCATTACTATGGTCCTGGACATTGGGCGGCGGTTTGCTGAACATGATTTTCTTGGTGTTGTTCATTGCCTCTGCCACTATCTTGTTCAGCACGGTGTTTTGGTCCAAATTTGCCCACATGTTTTTCAAGCCTGCTGCGGCATATCAGAAGCGTTGCATCAAGGCGGACGGTTCATATGAAAATCTACCCGAGCTTGGAGACCTTTCTGATCCTGCCATACAGGCAAAATATCCGGACATACCGGAATATATGGGCGAGAATCCGCCCAACATGGGGCTTGGAATCAAAGCTGAAGCCCCTCGTCATTATTAATACTTATCTGTAACGAATTTAGTGAGAGAAATATTATGCCTACCTTCGTATATATGACTCGTTGCGACGGTTGTGGACATTGTGTTGATATCTGTCCTTCAGACATCATGCACATCGACACAACTACTCGACGAGCTTATAACATTGAGCCAAACATGTGCTGGGAGTGCTACTCCTGTGTAAAGGCTTGTCCCCACAACGCGATTGATGTTAGAGGTTACGCTGACTTCGCCCCATTGGGTCACTCGGTACGTGTTATCCGTGATGAAGAAAAAGGTGTCATTGCTTGGCGCATCAAATCCCGTAACGGTAAAAAAGACATGAACCTGCTGGCACCTATCACGACAAAACCATGGGGTACGGCAATTCCGCAACTGAGTGAAGAGGCAGCTCCAAGTCAGGAAATGCGTGATAGTCAATTACTTTTCAACGAACCAAAATACATTCGCATGGACGATGATGGATTGCACACGCTTGAGTCGAACGGCTTGAAGATGAAAGAAGGGGTCTACTACTAATGCGTTACAAAACTATTGTCGAAGACGACATTGACATCCTGGTAGCAGGTGCCGGTATGGCGGGTACAGGTGCTGCCTTTGAAGCTAGATACTGGGGTCAGAACAAGAAAATCGTCATCGCCGAGAAGGCTAATATCGATCGCTCCGGTGCAGTTGCGCAGGGGCTTTATGCAATCAACACCTACATGGGAACTCGTTTCGGTGAAAACAATCCTGAAGATCACGTTCGTTACGCGCGTATCGATCTAATGGGTATGGTTCGCGAAGACCTGGCGTTTGATATGGCACGTCACGTAGATTCAGCGGTTCACCAGTTTGAAGAATGGGGTCTACCACTGATGCGCGACCCTAAGACGGGCGCCTATCAGCGTGAAGGGCGTTGGCAGATTATGATTCACGGTGAGTCTTACAAGCCTATTGTGGCTGGAGCCGCAAAGAAATCGGCAGACGAGGTATTTAACCGTATCTGTGTTACTCATCTGCTGATGGATGAAGCAAAAGAAAACCGTGTTGCGGGTGCAGTTGGCTTCAACGTGCGTACCGGTAACTACCACGTATTCAAATCCAAAACCGTTATTGTTGCTGCTGGTGGCGCCTCGAACATCTATAAGCCACGCTCGGTTGGTGAAGGTTCGGGTCGTACTTGGTATGCGCCGTGGTCATCGGGCTCAGCCTATGGTTTGTTGATTGGTGCGGGTGCCAAAATGACACAGATGGAGAACAAAATTGTATTGGCGCGTTTCAAGGACGGTTATGGTCCGGTGGGTGCCTACTTCCTCCACCTCAAGACTTACACTCAGAACGGTCTGGGTGAAGAGTATGAATCCAAGTGGTGGCCACAACTTCAGGAGATGGTGGGTAAGGAATACCTAGATCCGGAAGTTTCGCACTTAACTCATCGTCCCATTCCGACCTGTCTGCGTAACCATGCGTTCATCCAGGAAGTAAACGCGGGTCGTGGCCCGATTCACATGGTGACTATGGAAGCGTTCCAGGATCCACATCTTGAAGAAATTGGCTGGCACAACTTCCTGGGCATGACTGTTGGTCAGGCCGTACTGTGGGCGGCTACTGATGTAGATCCTAAGTACGAGAATCCAGAGCTAACAACATCAGAACCCTATGTAATGGGTTCGCATGCTACCGGTTGCGGTGCATGGTGTTCAGGTCCGGAAGATTTGTCACCACCAGAGTACTTCTGGGGCTACAACCGTATGACTACAGTCGAAGGTTTGTTCGGTGCAGGTGATGCCGTTGGCGGTACGCCACATGCATTCTCTTCCGGTTCCTTCACCGAAGGTCGTCTAGCAGCCAAAGATGCCTGTAAGTATATCGACGATGGCAAGGCAGAAGGTATTAAGGTTTCTCAGCAGCAGATTGATAAGCGCCGTGAAGAAATCTACAAGCCACTTGAACACTATAAGGTTAACCGCAACGAGATCACAGCGGGTGATGTTAACCCTAATTACATCAACCCACGTCAGGGTCTTGATCGCTTGCAAAAGCTGATGGACGAGTACGGCGGTGGTGTAACCGTTAACTACATGACCAACGAAAAGTTGCTCAACATCGGTCTGAAGAAAATGAAGACTCTGGAAGAAGATCTTGAGAAGATTGCTGCAGAGAACATCCATGAACTACTGCGTGCATGGGAACTGAAGCATCGTCAACTCGCCTCTGAGTCCGTCTTGCAACACACCCTTTTCCGTAAGGAAACTCGTTGGCCTGGTTACTACTATCGTGGCGACTTCATGAAAGTGGATGACGCTAACTGGCACGTACTGACCGTTTCTCGTCGTGATCCAGAAACCGGTGAGTACACCATGGAGAAGGCACCTTGTTATCATCTAGTGGGTGATGAAGAGGAAAAGGCCGCTTAATTAAAGGTACCCCTAAAATTGTCTTTTTTCGCGATAGCTGTGTCAGCTCCGTGCTCAAATCCTCATTTACTTCGTGTAAACTCCGATTTTGCGCGCGGTGCTTCCTTGCTCTCACAAAAAAATCCTAATTTTTTGAGGCACCTTTAAAAAGCTATAAGACTTTTGGTTACTAAAAAAAGATCAACAACTGTTGGTCTTTTTTTTTATAAACTCACAAACTTTTTGTTGCGATAGATGCTATAGAGATTCACATGAACATTATTGAAAAGACGGACAAAGAAATTTTGGAAATTGCGCACCCGATGTGGGACGACCTCATCAAATATTCCAACGAAGGTGAGTATGGCAAATTTATACGTAAGTTTTCCTATGATTTACTATTAGGTCTTAATGAAGTTGAAGTCGGTAAACAGTTTGCCAGGAGTGAGTTGACAAGAAACTTAGATACAGAATATGACTATCTCGGCCTTATTCGTCGCGGTGAGCATGTGACGGTTTTATATCGCGTAAAAAGCACCAAAAAGGAAGGCGAATGGCTTGGGCGTCTTGTGCTGGGCTATGAGAAAGGTGAGATACGTATTTTTGCTGCATCAATTTTCTAGCAAATCGTTGAAAAACTCTCAGCTGGCACGATACGGTGTTAAAAATGACTTCAAAATACGGGGCCGTGAAGCGGCAAATTGCATATAAACTCCGTTTTCTCGGTCATTTTTGCCTTGTCTCGCACTCACCTGAGATCTTTTTAACACCCAACTTAGCTTATTAACTGAATAAAATTTGTTGTTACTAAAAAATACTGGCTGGGAATACAAACATGAGTAAAATTATCGAGAACGTAATCACTGAAGGTAAGTATGTCGAGTTGAGATACAAAGTTATTGATTCAAAAACCGAGTCTATTCTTACTGAAGTCGAATACCCGATTGGTTATATTCATGGTGTCACTGAAGCCCTCTCGCCACAAGTGACTGCAGAATTGGAGGGCAAAGTTGTCGGAGATGTGATTGACGTACCCATCGATTGTAATAAGTTGTATGGCCCGAGAGATGAATCCTTAGTTTTTATTGATCATATTGATAATGTGCCTGAAGAGTATCGTGAAGTAGGTATGTCGATACTGATGGAAAATGAACAAGGTCAGACAAAGAGTTTCCTTGTGACAAGAGTCGATGAAAAGTCAGTCACCATTGATGGTAATAATCCACTCTGTGGCCGAGAAGTTATTTTCAAACTTGAGATTCTAACTGTACGCGATGCTACAGAAGAAGAAATTGAAGTGGGTGGTCCAGTAGATGCTGAGCCAGATATCAGTGACATTGTCGGATCTAACCAAAAAGTGCGTCCAATTCACTAATTTTTCATAAGTTATTAGAACCTATTTCAAAATAGAAGATTTTTTCCAAGTTTATTTAACAAAGGGGTAGGCTCGAGCTTTTCGAGAGGCGCAGTGTACACGTTAGTACATGAGCATTTACGAAAACCATCCCTGGTTTTCACCCTAACGGGCTATCCCAAGGATGTTCAAAATCGTTCCAGACGATTTTGTGAGAAAAGCGAGAATAAACCATCTCCTCCGGAGGTTGTGTTTGAATGTTTGCAAAAAGCTAAGACTAACCATAAACGGAAAAGATTCATTTTGGGATAGGTTCTTCTAATGCTGATCTGACGGAGAAACACTTTGCCTCAGAACCTGTATGCTGAAACTCTGTTAACCCCAGGTCTGGGGGTGCCGATGGCATGGCGGTATCAGAATGAAGCACAGTATCTGATTGATCTGCTTGATCGTGATTCGCCGGTCTGTGGTGCCCTTACTCAGGCAATTGATCGCTATGGTGATACTTTCTTTGAATTAGCGCCTAATAAAGAAACGCTGACTGAGTGGGCTAATTCACAAAATACTCTTGTCGATACAGCAGATGTTAGAGAACTAAGACTGGGTGGAGCGCATGTTTTTCAACAAGCCATCGAACTATTCCAGGGTCTGCAAATGATGGTTGAAAAAGAAGACAACCCCGTTGAATGGTCGGCTATTCATCACAATATCGGTGATGTAATGGGCTTCATTGGACAACGTAGTGGGAGTACCCATTTTCTTGAGCAAGCTGCTATGTCTTATGAACAAGCACTAGAGGTGCGTACTTTTGAAGAAACCCCATTCGAGTGGGCAAGTACGCAATATAACCTCGGTATCGTAATGCAAACACTTGGACAACTTGAAGATGATACTCATTTGTTAAAACAAGCCGAGCAAACCTATAAACAAGCTTCAACTGCAATAAAGAGAAATGAACATCCAGATGATTGGGCAGCAATGTTGTGCAGTGTTGGGAATGTATTATGTTTACTGGGCACGCATCGCAGAGGGCCACGCACTTTGGAACAGGCAGTAGTTGTAATGCGCAATGCCATGGCTGAACGCACGCCAGATAAATCGGCGTATGGTTGGGCCATTGCACAAAATAATCTTGCTGCTACTTTGCAGGCATTGGGCACACATGAAGAAGACATTCCATCTCTTGAGGAGTCGATCCCCATTTATGATGCAACGTTAAAGGCGTTACCAAAAGATGATGTGCCTATGATGTGGGCGATGGTTACCGCAAACCGTGCTTCAGCAATGCATGCTCTGGCAGAGGAGTCAGATTATGTCGATATGGCGTTAATGGCGGCATCCGAATTTGATAAGGTGACAAAATTGTTTGCCAGTGCAGAATTGACTCGTTATCTACAACTGGCTGAAGAACGAAGAGATCTATCTAAAGAGTTAGTGAAATTACTCGAGGTGTAATGTGGATACTAATGTCGTTGATGGTTGTGCCATATATCAAAGCCAAATTGTGCAGCGTTACAGAAGATCAGCCGGGGCTGGACAAGCGCAGAGATGGCATTCTTTATACTTTGTGATCTGCCAGAAGCGCATGTGCAAGTAATGTAGTAAAGACAAAACCCCATAACTCAATACCAGATATGACGTACAAGTTAATTCAAAAACATTTTTTGCACGGCACGCAAGAGTTCGAATTACTGGATGATAAAATCAAAGTCAGGATCAATAGCCTCCTGAAGGGGGAAAAAGAGTTTGATGTTGTTTTGGCAATGTTGAATCCTGAGCCAGTTACCAGTAAGTTGCGACTGGATTTTCATAGTCGTGTGAAGTGTAGACCACTGCTATCTTTGTATTTGAATAAACCGAATCCCGAAGAATTTAACGACTTTGTGACCACGCTAAAACAAAGAGCACAGGCGGAATACAATGCCGTTTCCGGAATAAGTGTCAGCGCTAAATCTACCACTACACTTAATGGAAATTCTTATGAAAAACCACCTGAGTTCGGCGATACTTCTCCCGCAAATATCAGCAAAGACAAGACAATCAATGTCAAAGAAGTCGAGAATGCAATTCGCATGCTGAAAATGTATGTAAACAATGAAGAGATTCATCCCCTAATCGAAGCTTTAGAGTCACTAAAACAAGCTCCGCAAGATCACTCAAAGTTGGTTGAGGTCGCTACTGTATTTAACGATCTAGGAACAAGCCAAGGTGCGGTTTTAACCTATGCACCCTATATCAGTATCATGCTATCAGATGATCCATTTGGGTCAGAGTAAACCAAAAAAAGGTCCATGCTCTATATTCTTCGGAATAATCCCACTTTGTATAAAAACCCATTATGAAAAAGGGTGAACACAAGGATGTGTGAATGAGAGTTGCATCAGGGATGATGCCTTCTTTTAACTCATATTTACACGGCCACTAACGACATCTTCGTTACTGCACCTGCGTTACTCTATCTCTTGCATCTATGCATCTCGGCCCTGTGTTCACGCTATAGATACGTTTTTACTATACATAAAGAGATTGTGTCAGCCTAAAGTGTAATTTTGCTACAATTTTCCAATCGAACTATTTCTATTTTATAAAGCGAAAGGTGATTTATGAGTGAGCAAAAAAATACCAGACCCAAGGTCCCTGAGGGCGAGGCTCGTTACTTCAAAACACGTCAGAAAGCGCCTAATGAAAAGGGCTTCGTTGGGTATGAAACTATCTGGGAATCGTTCCAGAAAGAGGCAGAATATACAACGCCAAAACGACCATGAGCTTTTACATGGCCATATCTCAATACGATAAAGAATCCGATAATTGGCAAATGGAGAAATAACCTGTTTACCACGTTATCGATTAAACACTTATATCAAAATGCAATTATAAAAGGCCCTTTCCAAGGGCTTTTTTTTGGAAAATTCACTATTTACTTTGACAACTTCATAGCAATTTATTTAGGTGCAGTGCTAGCGGAATAAGTGTTATATACCTACTCAAATTGCATTGTTTATCAATTTAATCTCTTTATTAATGTATGTCTGGTAACAGAGATGGCTTGGCCTGTTATCTAATTAACGTTATAGTCCAATAAATCTAGTTTAGAATTCAATCACTTCGAGTGAATACCTGTTAAATAGCTAAGACGATATGCAGCAAGCTTTACCTAAGGAAAATGGTGGAATAGAAGACAGCCACCCATTAGCTGGTACCAAGATGTCTGGTGCCGATATTGTTATACAAGTACTTGCACAGGAAGGAACCGAAGTAATCTTTGGCTACAGTGGCGGAGCCATTCTCCCTACCTACGATGCCGTGTTTCGTTTCAACGCTGAAACTAATGACTCCATGCCCTTAATTGTGCCAGCTAATGAACAGGGTGCAGGTTTTATGGCCTCAGGTTATGCCCGCGCCAGCGGTAAAGTCGGAGTGGTAATGGTAACTTCTGGTCCGGGGGCTACCAATACAGTTACGCCGGTGCGTGATTGCATGGCTGATTCGATCCCGATTGTGGTGATTTGTGGTCAAGTCCCTACACCGGCGATAGGCAGTGATGGTTTTCAAGAAGCACCCATTGCAAACATCATGGGTGCGGTTGCGAAACATATCTTTTTGGTGACGGATCCAGAAAAGCTCGAAGCGACCATGCGCACGGCTTTTGAAATTGCACGAACAGGTAGGCCGGGCCCGGTGGTGATTGATATACCTAAAGATGTACAAAACTGGGAAGGTGTTTTTCAGGGTGAGGGGCATTTGCCTATTCGAGGTTATCGAGAACGTATTGAAGAAGTAGCAGAGAATGTCTTAACCAATAAACAGTGTCACTCTTTTTATAAAGCATTTGAAAAATCTAAACGTCCATTAATTTATGCAGGTGGAGGTGTAATTAATGGCAATGCATCACCAGAACTACGTGCATTTGCCGACGAATTTAAGATCCCTGTAGTTACAACATTAATGGGTATTGGGACATATGACACTACTCAAGAGCGATCTTTACATATGCTCGGTATGCATGGCACAGCCTTTGCGAATTATGCAGTAGATGATTGCGATTTTTTAATTGCAATTGGTGCACGCTTTGACGATCGTGTTGCAGCAGTACCAGCTAAATTTGCCCCTAAAGCGAAGTTTATTGCGCATTTTGATGTTGATCCATCTGAAATTCATAAGGTAAAAACGGTGGATTGGCACCATATAGGCTTGTTACCGCAAGCATTAACTAAGTTATTGGAGTATGGAAAGAACGCACAAAAATGTTCTACAAATTTTTCATTTTGGCATGAGCACATTGCGGAGTTAAAAAGTACTTATGCAATGAATTACGACAAAGAAAGCGTAATGATTCAGCCCTATGCAGTGATCGAAGAGATAAATAAATACACCAATGGTGAAGCGATTATTAGTACAGGTGTGGGTCAACACCAAATGTGGGCAGCGCAGTATTTTGATTTCAAATCACCACGACTTTGGTTAACTTCAGGAAGTATGGGCACTATGGGCTTTGGGTTACCTGCCGCGATCGGCGCGCAATTTGCAAAACCTGATTTAGTAGTTGTTGATATTGATGGTGATGCAAGTATGCGTATGAATCTTGGTGAATTGGAAACCGTAACAACGTATAAGTTGCCTGTTAAAGTGGTTGTCCTGAATAACTTGGGCGATGGCATGGTTAAACAATGGCAGAAATTATTTTTCAAAGGCAGATTGTCGGCCAGTGATAAATCTTTGCACAAAAAAGATTTTGTAAGGGCTGCTGAGGCGGATGGCTATAACTATGCAGTTCGCCTTAGTGACAAAAATGAGCTACCCAAGGTTATTAAAGAATTCATGCAGTTTAAGGGCCCGGCGTTTTTAGAAGTCATGATTGATCCCGATGCGGGTGTCTATCCAATGGTAGGTCCAGGGATGAGCTATGATCAAATGATAACGGGAGATCATATTCCAACGCGCAATGCTATGGAAGCAGATGCAGAGACTGATGTTGATTCATCGGAGATGTTTTGAATTTTTTATAGCAGCTTCTAGACTTTAAGATGTTGGGAATATATATAGGCTTATGAGAAAGTTGTAAGTCTAAATTTCCATTAGATGCACTGGTATAAGAGCGCTTTGGCGCATTGTTGGAAGTGGTTAATTCTTCAATTGCAAATTTAGTTGCACTCATAGGTAAAAACACCTTGATACCTTCAGAATAATTTTCGGGTAATACAACTTTATTTGCATTATACCAAGCAATCCAAAACACACTATTGTTTCTTGTGATTTTATAGATACGTGCCTGGTCATTATGATGAGGTATGCGTTCAACTTTATCGTAATTATTAAAGTGTGACATAAGCTGTTGTATAGAGTAATAAAGAGGGCGTTTTTCAGTAACCTTTCCATTAAAATTAATTTTTAATGCTCCTGCCCAAGCGGAAATCCCTGCACTTGCCTGCATAAATTTTGCAGTTAAAAATGGCAGATCTATTGTGAAAGACAAATTGATTAAGGCTATGCCTTGTTCTGCAGCAATAATGGTTTTTTGTACATGATCGGCTGCAACAAATTCACGCGTCCAGGTAAGTGTTTTTTTATCTTTGTTAACTAATTTCGTAAAGTAATGTGCTAACTCACAACGGTCTTGTTCAGTAGCAGGTGGTATTACTACGCCTAAACCTCTGCCCTTGCATGTAGTAGCTGGTCCCCAGGCAATATAAGAAGTTGGAATCGTATCGCTGATAATTATGGGTTTTGTATACTTGCGTATAGCCGTTTCATAATGTAACCAAGTACTTTGATGCTCAATCTCATATGGATCGCCGAGGTTATGAATGTTTATTACATCTAACAGATCGGGTCGATCTAAAATCACTCGCATATCTTCTAGGTCATGGTGCGTATCGTGACGAGGTGTAGTTTGCCAAACGTTTTCATAGTTTGTTGGCTGCTTGTGACATGCAAGTTTACTGGAGTTGTTAAAAACGCGGCGTGTGCAATCAATACATCCGAGTAAACCTGGTGCGCCGCTTTATATGCCAATGTCAGCATATGCAAATATTCAACTACTGGTTCTGGTTCATAGCTTGAAAATTCCGAACCAATTTCATAATAACGCACTGGCCAACGTAGCCCCGGCATGTCATGGTTGCCGTCACCGTCGTAACGCTCAACTACATCGTGTATCCATTTGTGATATAGTTTTTTAAATTTCTTTTTTGGAGTTGGGTTTGTCGATTTAAAATTATTCCCGTCCTTATCTGCCCATTTGGAATGAGACTTAAGTGCTACTGTGAGTTCAGTAAAACCAACTTTTTGATACTCACGTACAAACAAATCTAATTTAGAAAAATTAATAGGTTTGTTTGGTCCTTTTTGCATCTCACCCCATGCGATGGCTTTTGCATAATGCTTCATACCCGGCATGCCTGTTGCGCCTAATGCACCAGCCATACCTTTTACATAGTTGGGTGAGTCTAGGCCTGCATATTCGAGTCCTACAATGATTCCTTTGCCAGCAAAACGTCCTGTCTCTTCTGCGGCGAGACTATTTGTATAGATAAAGAGAAAAAGTAACAACAAGCGAATTAGGGCATGGAGGTGATCGCGCATAGAGACTATTTTACTCAGTAAAACGATTATTTACGACACTAAAATTATGGTTTTGAAATATATTTTGATAACGATATTTAACAATATTTTTTTAAATTTTGAATAACTTTGTTTTTTAAGGGGTCTATAATTACTCGTGATAAATTAAAAAATTGCTTTGGATAATAATAATTTTATGAAAAAAGTGCTACGGGTTGCTCTCTATACTGTTCTTCTCTTTTTGTTACTCACTGGAATAGCACTGGCGGTTGGCTTATATAATCCGCGTGCGTACGAAGGTTTGTTAAATAAGCTTGTGTATAAAAAAACAGGTTATCAATATTCGACTCAAGACCTTTCGATACAGCTTTCTCCAACAAAAATATCAATTCAGGGACTAGAACTTAATAACCCAGAATGGTCTCAAGATCCTAAATTACTAACTGTTGGAAACGCAGATGTTTCAGTAGATCTCAAACAATTACTAAATAAACAACTTCCCTATTGGCAGGCAGAAATACATAACGCCGAAGTTCAATTAATAGAAGATAATGATGGAAAGTTAAATTGGCATACGTCTGTTTTAGCCAATCAACCCAAACCTGAAAGTGAAGAACCACTAAACTTGAAAGATGTACTTAGTTTTTCAGAAGTCAGTATTGATCAGGCCAAGCTTAGGCAACAAAAACCAGATGTAACAGAAGAAATCGATATAAGCTCTTTATTACTGAAAAGGACAAGTGATGCTTCAGTAAAATTACAGGGCGCTGGGATCTATAAAGAGCAAAATGTTGATATAGAAGGTGTGGTTGATATTGAAGGTCAAAACCCTGCCAAGCAAATTCTGCAATTTGCTATGCAAGCAACCGGTTTAGGTATCGATTTGCAAACCAATGGTGCTATTAATCCAAATAATTTAGATGGAACCAAAGTTTCTCTTAAAGCAAAGTCGGATAATTTAGCAGAGCTTGAGAAATTTTTAGAAACAACATTTCCAGCTGTGACACCAATCGACGTATCTCTGGATTTATTGTCAACAAAAGGTAATTACGAAGTTTCTAAAATTAATCTGCAGATGGGAGAAAATCTTTTGTCTGGGGATGTCTTATACGATACAAGTAATTCATTTGTTCGTGCCAATCTTTTCTCAGAAAAAATTAATTTAGGGCCTTTTATTCCTGCAGAAGGTGCAGAAAAGAGTAGTGAAGCCACACAAGAAAATGTAAAGAAAGATGTGGGTGAGCCTGAGATAGATTGGGCTTGGATGAATGCTTTAAATTCGGAAATAAATTTAAAAGTTGGTGAAATACTGGCAAATGAACATCGGCTTAAAGACTTTGCTTCCTCATTAAAACTAAATGAGGGTGTTTTAAATATCGATTCACTAAATGCACGTTATCAGTTAGAGAATAAGGAAAATCCCGAACAGTCATTTATTACAGACTTAATTAAAATTTCAGGTACATTAAAACCCTTGGCCGAGAAGACGCAGGGCAAGGATGTTCAACTTGCCGTCAATATAACAGATGGTAACGCATCTCTAGCATTAGAAGGTGATGCAAATATTAATGGTGTAGAAGGTGATGTCTTAAAAATAAATGCCGATGCAACTAATTTAGACTCGCTGTCAAAATTTTTACAAACCGATCTTTCTCCGTATCTGCCTGCCAAAGTTAATGCACAGATTGAGACATCGGCTAATGCAATCAATGTACAGCAAATCACGGCTAATTCTAAGGATAGCGATATTGCGGGTAATGTGGAAATTGACTGGTCAGGTGATGTTGTAAAAGCTAAAGGCAAGGTGCTTTCAAGATTACTTGACCTATCTCCTTTAATGGCTGAACCAAAAGAAGGCCAAAAAAAATCTTCTGAGGATAAAAATAATCAAGAGAAAAAAGAAAAAGTATTTAGTGATGAGCCAATAGATTGGTCATGGTTAGAAGCATACGATGTAGATTTTGATTTAGGTATCGATAAGTTAATCGCATCTGACAATGTATTCAATAAAGTTAAAACAAAAATAGAGCTTGGTAAAGGGGCGTTGAATATAAAACCGTTCCAAGCTTTTTTTGCTGATGGCACGATTAATACTGTGTTGACACTTAATAAGGCGGGGGATGCAGCAAAATTTAATACTAAGCTAGATGCGATAAATTTAAGCCTGGCGGCTCTAGGGGCAACAGGAGATAGTGTCTTGGAAGGGGGTACTACTGATGTGGTGGCTGACTTCAATGGTCAAGGTAAATCACTACACCATATTATGGCCTCATTGAATGGAGAAATGGTGGCGGAAGTGCAAAAAGGCATTATTAAAAATGATGCCTTTGAGATAATTGGCTCCGATATAATTTTGGAACTGCTCACAATGCTGAATCCATTTATGAAAGAAGATGAAACTACTGAACTTGAATGTGCAGCGGTAAAATTCACTGCTGAAGACGGAGTGTTGACCAGCAAAAATCAAATGGCAGTTGAAACTACAAAAATGAAAATAGTCGGTGGTGGTGTCATCGATATGAATACGGAAGAGTTAGAAATTGGCTTTAGTCCTTCTGCGAAAAAAGGTGTCGGGGTTAATGTAGGCAGTTTAGTCAAGTTTGTACGCTTGGGCGGTACATTGAGCAATCCCCATCCTGAAGCAGATCCGGTAGGGATACTAAAAAGTGGAGCGGCATTAGGTGCAGCAGTATCAACAGGGGGACTTTCCTTATTAGTAGAAGGATTGTTTAAACGTGCTGCTAATGCAGGATCGGCCTGTAATCAAGCTTTAAGTGACACTCCTGAGATGGATACAGAGACAACTGCTACAACCCCAAGTACCACTGACTCTCCTGAATAAGGATGTAGTCTATAGGGCTGTGACAAATCTTTTTTATAGAACAGACTAGAAATCTTTAAAACAGTAATAGATCGCGCAGATAAATTTAGCCTTGAATTATTTAACGTAGTTAGTCATGAGTTCTTTAATTTTTGTTTGATAGCGTGAACCTTCCAGTTTACATTTAGTTTTGAAAGCATTTAGCAAAGATGGTGCAACTTTTAAGCTTATAAGCTTTAATTTTTCAGTTTGAGTTCCACCATGCGTTTGTCGAAAATCTTCAAGGAATTGAGCGATTTCTTCTGTAGACATTTGTTTGCACGTCTCTAAATAATCGTCACTAAATTTTTGTAGTGCTTTCATTGGCTTTTATGTATTTTCTGCAAGGCTTCAACATCAAGATAATCTTGCTCCCGACCAGCTCTCTGTTTCATCTTTATTAAATCATTAAGAGATAATATTTTAATTACACCGCCGGATATTTTTACAGATTTAGTTTTTTTGCCAGTAAGATCATAACTAATAATAATGTCTACTTGTTTATTTAGTTGCTGTGGATGATAGAAATTCCATGCAGTAAGATTTTTGTTTCTTATGTATTCATCTCTGAATTGATAAATATCACCTGCCGTCAATGGTAATCGCGAAACCAGACCATACGTGTTAAGAATTTGTTCTGTTTTCTGTAAATTTTTGAGTGTCCATTTAATTACAATGTCGATATCTAAAGTACCACGTACGGCACCATGCAGTGCGACAGCGTGACCACCAACGACTGCATAAGACACCTTATTTTCAGACAGTAATTTACATACATCGTAAAGAAACATGGGTATATACTAGTATATACCTCTGAATTATGTAAAGTACCACCAACACTGATTAACTACTATTCATCCATTGACAATATAAATGTGATAGATAATATATAGCCATATGGCTATATATTATCATAATTCATTAGACCGAACCTTTCATGCCTTAGGTGATGAATCTCGTCGACAAATTCTAGAAACACTTTGCAAAAGACAACGCTGCTCAGCTGGAGAAATTGTTGAGCTTTTTGATGCGGCCCAACCCACTATTTCTAAACATTTGAAAGTGTTAGAAAAAGCTAACCTGATCGTTCGTCATATTGAAGGCCGAAGACATGAGTTCACTTTGGTTGCGGATTCCCTGGAAGAAGCACAAAAATGGTTGGGTAATCGCCTCGTATTTTGGGAAAACAGTCTGGACCGATTGGATACGCTTCTATCTAAAAACCAAAAAAGAAAAGAAAAATGAAAACATCACAGAGCCACTCGTTATTCATCGAATTTTTAAATCCAAACGTATAGAAGTTTTCAAAGCATTCACAACTCCTGAGCTCTTAAAACAATGGTACTCCCCTTCTTCTGATATTACGCTTGAATTAATAAAATATGATTTACGGGTTGGTGGTCATTACCAAATTATTTATAGCCTTCCTGATAAAAATAAAGCCGTGTTGAAGGGTGAGTTCACAACGTTAACACCACCAGAGGAATTGTGCATGAGCTGGACGTGGGAACACGATGAACCTCACGGCATATCTTCCAACGTACGGATACAGTTTATAGAACAAGGCGATACAACAGAAGTAATTATTACTCACAAACAACTACCATCTATAGATGAAATAACCCGTCATCATCAAGGTTGGATTAGTACACTTGAAAGGTTAGATGATTTAGTCACTAGTAACTAAAAAGGAGTCACTAATGTTTTCCATTCCGATTACATCAATTATCGCCGCAATTTTTGCAATTACAACATTTGTCCTCTCCTGGATAGTATCCATGCGTCGAGCTGCATTAGGAAAAGCTGCAAATGATTTAACCGGTTTCAGTTTGGGGGATGCGGGTGATGAAATTCTACTAACAAGAAGAGAAACCCTGCGAAACTTTTGTGAATATGTCCCCATATGTTTACTGTTACTGTTATTAATAGAAGTACAAGGTGCTACAGCTACTCTTGTATGGACCATAGGCGGGTTATTTGTACTAGGCAGGATCCTGCACGCTTTTACCATGTTGAAGATTCCAAACGTTTTACCTACCAGAATATTTGGAATGCTCACCACTTATACTGCACTATTAATTCCTGCAGGATGGTTGCTATTGAATGCAATCAGATAGCATTGAATATACTCCATTGATTTCTTAACCTTAAATAAAGATTTGTCAGTTTTGTTAATTGGGGGTGAATTCATCCTATCCCGTCAATGCAATCGTGTCTGGTCCCTTTGATTTGCTCAGGACTTGCCTTTAATCTAGCTTTAAGTGATATCAGTGAAGTGGGTGGGTGCGGAGACGGTTAGTGTAGCACCAAGTTCTGCCGATTCAGCTAAATCAAGAGATACAGTCAAATTAGTTATTTTTATTGTAGATTGTAAACCAATGTAAATTTCACTATTAGAAGTTAATAAATTACATAGATTGACAATATTTTGTATTATTAGCATGTTATATAAAAACACCAATAATAATAAATATATAAAAAAGGAAAAAAACTATGCAATTGTCAAAAAGTCTTATAGCTGAATTCATTGGCACATTTTGGCTAGTATTGGGTGGTTGTGGAAGTGCAGTGTTGGCAGCGACGTTTATGTCAAGTGGTGCCATGATTGGAGAAAGTATTCATTTTCCTCTTGGTATTGGTTTAGTCGGTGTGTCTTTTGCATTTGGTCTAACCGTTGTAACTATGGCCTATGCGATTGGGCACATATCTGGTTGTCATTTAAATCCAGCGGTATCAATTGGCTTAACTGCAGGGGGACGTTTTCCGGCAAGCCATTTGATCCCTTATATTATTGCCCAAGTGTTAGGCGCAATTGTTGCTGCAGGTGTCCTGTATTTAATTGCAAGTGGAAAAGCTGGTTATGAAGGTGGTCTTGCGTCAAATGGTTTTGCAGATCGATCGCCAGGTGGTTATAGCATGATGGCAGCTTTAATATGTGAGATTGTGATGACATTTATTTTCTTGATGGTAATTTTAGGGGCAACAGATAAACGTGCTCCTGCAGGTTTTGCGCCCATTGCAATCGGCTTGTGTCTAACACTTATTCATTTAATTTCAATTCCGGTAACGAATACATCTGTTAATCCCGCTAGAAGTACAGGGCCTGCACTTTTTGAAGGGGCTGCAGCATTGGGTCAACTATGGCTGTTTTGGGTGGCCCCTATTATAGGAGCAGTTATTGCGGGTGTAGTTTATAAATTGGCATTTGAGGAGAACGATAACTAAGGCAATTGAATTTGTAAAAACCACTTACTGCTCATGATCAAGGTGTATAGCCACGTAGCTATACACCTTTTTTATTTTCTTTAAGCAAGTTTTGAGTAAAAATATTAATTATTTCAAATGCCACTTTTAAGCACCATATTTGACAAGATCAAAATAACGCCGAAGGGCTAATTATGAAAAAGCGAATTTATGGTTTAATTTTGTCTATATTAATTACATTAACAGCGTGTTTAGATGAGCAGGGTATATCGTCTGAACAAAATGACTTAGCAAATGCAACAACTCCGGTATCAGAAGAAGAAATTAGAAAACGGCAACAACAAATGTTTCAAGAGGCCGCTGATGCACCAAGGCAGTTTCGTGAAGGTTTGAAAGAAAATTGTCCTTACTTTAATTCAGTTTTACTAACGACTGCAGAAACTATCCAGCTTGGTACAAGAGTTTTTAATGCAGGGGGAATCAGTCTTACCAACCGCATATACGAAGGAACAGTTTATAAGATTTTGTTTACCATAAAAGATGAATGTATGGACCTAAGTGATGTATTACAGGCCGGTATAGCAACCGCTGAGACTAAAGAAAGTTACCATGATAAGGCATGGGCGCTGCGCGATACCCTTGATCTCATCATGGGGGGACCACCTACTAAGCCTCCTGGTGGTTAAATCTATCTAAAGATGTGATATGAGTATTGCATCACAGTCGCAATGACGTAGTCTATTGTTTTTATTATAATTATTTGGCAGCTAATTTTTTATGTATAAATTTTAGTTCAGATTGGTCTATATAATATGCCCTGAAAATTAAATTGGTATGAATTTCAAGCTAATTATCACAGTAATTATATTTTGCTTATCATCGTTATTCACGGTGCAGGCGGAGAGTTTACATATTCAAGTACAGGGTCAAAGTTTCGCAGAGGAATACGGACATTTACGAAAATTACTTTCACAAGTTCAAAGTCGTGAATCCGCGCTTGCGTATAAATCGCAGATCACTGCAGAACTTGATAGATTAAAATCTTCACAAGTTAATGGTGGGCAGGCCTTTGCTGCATTATCAGCCGATGAGCAACAAATGTTTATTCGTAAATTTCAAAATAATCAATTTCACTGTGGCGAAGTCACACAAGTTATGGAAGAAAGGAGAAGGATATTGTTAGATCCTGATCTTAGTGAGGTTCTTGGCACAGTAATTAAGGATATTCCTTAAAAAAATATAAACAAGAACGTTATAAATTTTCAATTTATCCAGCCTGATCGAAGTAGATTTCTAAGATAGCGTATGTTTTTCTTGCCTCGTGCGCTTAAATTTATTACCGCTTGTCTTTGTATTTCAATGCTATCGGCTTGTGTATTGCTTTTATTAAATGGCCATTTGAGCCATGGCCACTACATATCACCTAGCGAATCCTTTAAATGCAAACTACCTGGCGGTGCTTTAAGCAGGCAATTGGAGATTGTTGATGATAGCAATTCTTTAGGCGAAACAGTTATATTTAAACTTAAACTTGGACTACTATGGCGGGTAGACCATCTTAAATTGAACCGCCATAAGATAGCAGTGCTGGATAGATCTTTAAATAAGAGGGAGAATCTAGATCGAGCAAAATTAAATTACTTTAAATATCACTTAATACCGAATTTGGATGAAGTGGCAATAGATTGGGAGTATTTTAAGAGAATTAATGAATCGGAAGTTTTAATTGTGCAGGCATATGTGAGATGGGATCAACAGGAAGAGAAGCGGGAATTGTTATTTTCAATAGACGACGAATATTTAAATGTTATTCATCATTCCCAAAATATTTCCAGTGATTTGCAGAAGATTACTTTTGGAGCAATAGATATGTATAAAGGTTGCCAATTCTAAAATTTAAGGCTCTTAAATACGGCTTCAGATGAATTTAATTCAAGCCACAGTTTTATTGTTTCTTATCATGGATCCAATAGGGAATATACCAATTTTCAATTCAATACTAAGCAATAAATCAACATCAGAACGTGTAAAGATAATTAGTAGAGAATTAATTTTTGCATATTTATTATTACTTGGATTTTTAATACTAGGAGATTACGTACAGTCTTATCTAAATCTTAGAGTATCTACTTTACATATAGCAGGCGGGATCATTCTTTTATTAGTTGCCTTAGGCATGGTTTTTCCAAGCATAGGCATGAAAGTCGTTGATAACAATGAGGATCCATTTTTGGTTCCACTGGCGATGCCTTTGGTGGCTGGGCCTGCGGCAATCGCTATTGTATTAATCATAGGCAGTAGTCAGCTCGCCACTACGCTATCTTGGATACTAGCACTTTCAATTTCGTGGGGTTTAGTTGCAATAATTATGATTCCATCACCCTGGTTTTATAAATTGATTGGTGAAAAGGGTGCGCGGGTTTTGGAACGGCTTATGGGCATGATTCTTATTTTATTAGCTGTCCAGATGTTTTTAAATGGAGTCGAACTGTACGTCAATTCAAGTTTTTAAAATATATTGATTAATTTGCGCTTACGGTTCTTTTGCTGGCCCAATTTCTTAACCTAGCCACTTTTTCTGCCATGATTACTGATAAAGGTTTGGTATTGAGTAACTCTTCTAACAATTGAATTTGTTTAAGTGGTGAATTTTCAGCATGGGCTGCATATAAAGCAGAAACTACTGCTTGTTCTATTTCTGCGCCAGAAAAACCTTCGCTAATTTGTGCAAGTCTAGCAAGATCAAATTTATCAACAGCTATATCGCGTTTATTTAAATGTATGCGGAAAATTTCCTCTCTAGTTTCTAGATTAGGTAAGTCAACAAAAAAGATTTCATCTAGGCGTCCTTTGCGTATTAACTCAGGCGGCAAGGCTTCTATATTATTGGCAGTAACCGCCAGAAATACAGCTTGTTTACGTTCTGCCATCCAGGTAAGTATAGTTCCCAAAACTCGGTCACTTGTTCCGGTTGTATCATCTCCAGTACTTATTCCTTTCTCAATTTCATCAATCCACAATACACAAGGTGACATTACTTCTGCAGTTTTAATTGCTTCACGCAGGTTTTTTTCTGTTTCACCAATAAATTTGTTAAATAAGCTACCCATATCAAGGCGTAACAATGGTAAGTCCCAAACACCAGCGATAGCTTTTGCAGTTAAGCTTTTACCACTTCCTTGCACACCTATTAATAAAATGCCTTTAGGACGGTCTAGGCCTTTTGGAGGATTTTCTGAAATAAAAACTTGTTTGCGTTGATTCAGCCAATTTTTAAGCTTTTTCATCCCAGCAACATCAGAAAATTTTGCTGTGTCGTATTCAAATGACAGCCCGTTATCTTTGCTTAATAATCGATACTTTGCTGCCATAATTTCAGGCAAGTCAGAAGTTGTAAGAGCGCCATCTTCAGCAATAGCGATACGTGCAAGTCGTCGTACATCTTGTTCGGGTAAGCCTGATAAATTACGTGCAAGCAAATCGACTATTTCGTCGTCTTGAATTACATGCTTGGCATTATTTTTGCCCTGCCAACGAATAGCTTCTTGCACAACAATGTTGCGAAGTTCTTTTGTTGTAGGAAGACGCAACTCAAAATAACCAGTAAATTTTTCTAATTCGGTTGGAATTTTTAAATTGTGACTGACGAATACAAGGGTGTTGGGTTTTTCGTCATGTTGTAGAGCAACTTCTTTAATCGTACGTACATTGAGTGGATCTTCCATATAAGGATGAAAGTCCATGAATAAGTATATTCCTGATTTTGACCCGCTTCTGATATGACGTAATGCTTCCAGGGGTTCTTTGTTGAATGCTTGGGGGCGCATATCTTCTACATCAATTCTTTGCAGACCCTCGGTAACCGTCCATTTATAAAGGTGTCGTGGAAACTCGATGACTAACTGGGTAAATAATTGCAATACACGAGTTTCTTCATGGGTCTCGATGACAACAAGAGGTGTCTTGGATTTGATTAAGACCTTTAGGTCATTTAACTCATACATATTGAATTATTACTGCACTTGGAAGAGATAGAATGATGTTAATGAATCTGAAGCGCGTTTTAACATTGAATTCGACAAACATGCAAGAAATTACTTACTCAAATGTGTGATACACGGGATTATCTGGAAAGAAATATTGATGCGAAGCAAAGTTCTATTTTGTGGCTTAATAATTTTCACACTTTTTTGAGACTTTTTAGTAGCCTAAATTTCTTAATGTTTATCAATAGCAAAGTTTTAGTGAATTTAACAGCATTTAAAAAACGTATGACAGAATTAATAGAAACTTTTGGAGGATCAATTGATGTAGTTGTAATATCAAAAAGAGGGTGATAAGTCTGTCAGTACCATGTTTGCTGAACGTGTATAAAAGTAGATCAACCTAAAAATCCGAGAATATTAATTTTATGTCTTCTGATTGTATTTTTTGTCGAAAGAAAGATCTGATATACGAAGGTGAGCTGACTTTTATTAGTCAGGATAAGCACCCTGTGTCTCCTGGGCATTTACTTGTCGTTCCAAGTAGACATGTGCCAAATTATTTCGACTGTACCCAGGAAGAAATATCAGAATTGTGGGATTCTGTGCACCTCGCTAAACAGCTTGTTGAAAAAAAACATAAGCCTGATTCCTATAATATTGGCATTAATGTAAGTAAAGCCGCGGGCCAATCAGTACCGCATACACATATACACCTAATCCCTAGGTATGTTGGGGATGTTCCTGATCCAAGAGGTGGTGTTAGGAGTGTTATTCCTAAAAATAGAACCTATTAAACTAGGTAAGCTCTGATTTATTCTGATATGTTTCCAAAATAATGAATAAGTAAAATGTCGCGAAGTGCCTTGCCAAAATTGGACTAAGGGTTACTAAATAAGACTAATAAGGCATTTGTCTACTCACTGAAAACAAATCAAACCCAAATGAATGTTAGAGAAATTCGCATAAATCCCATTGTTCCTACGGAATCGGTATTGGTTTCTACGGCTAGGGGTCTGCGCCCACGTAAAGAAGAAAAGCCACCGCCAAAAAGCACACAATCAAAAGTTGATTCCTGTCCATTTTGTAAAGGCAATGAAGAGCAAACGCCTCCTACTCTAAGTAGCTGGCCTGATGACAATGAATGGACAATTCGAATCGTAGAGAATTTATTTCCAGTGCTAAGCGATCGACAAATATCAAAAAACCTAAGCTTTGGACTGCAACATGTAATCGATGGTTATGGTCGCCATGAAGTTGTAATTGATCATGATAATCATTCCATACATGTAGATGAAATGTCGCAGCAACACTTGTACGCACTTTTCAAAATGTATCGTGATCGTATGCTAATACTGTATGAAAGTGATTCTCGTATTAAATATGTATTGGTATTTAAAAATTTCGGTCCTGCTGCAGGTGCCAGTATCGCACATACCCATAGCCAAATTGTAGCAATGCCAGTAGTACCAGAAAATGTGGCAAATGAATTGCATTATTCATATGCTCATTTTCAAAAATTTAATCAAAATATATTTTCGCATTTAGTAGATGAGGCATTGACTTTTGAAGCGACGATTTATGACCGTGAATCAGGCGAAATACGACGAAAAATTAGTGTTGGACAATATGTAATAGAAAAAAATAATCGCTTTATCGCAATTAAACCTTTTGCTAGTCGTTTTGAATGGGAGGTACAAATTTTCCCATTATTTCCTCAAGCAGATTATTTGCATTGTAATGATGAAGAACTAGAAGATTTTGCATTAATACTAAAACGCACTATGCAACGCTTGAATAAGGTTATCGGTGGTGCACAATACAATTATTTTTTACATTCCATTCCTCACGGTGATGAATTTAAAAAGCATTATAATAGTTATCAATGGCATCTGGAAATTTGCCCTCGTACTAGTATACCAACGGGATTTGAGTTGGGCTCAGGTTTGTTTGTAAGCACGGTTAGTCCAGAAGAAGCTGCAAAACAATTAAGAGAAACAAAAATTGATTGACTTGTAATTAATCATGCCTAAAACAGCCATGGATGGCTGTTTCCCCTGCCGTTGTTTCCGATGTTGCTCACCAAGTTGGATGAGATTTAGAGAGAGGTGCTATATTGTTATTTTGGTATTTACTATGAATCAAAATTCACAGCAACGAACTAAACGCATTGGCAAAGGTATGATATTTGCTGCGTGGATTTTGATATTTGGCTTACTTGTATGGTTTTTTGGGGTTCTAGAAACTAATAAACGTAATCCGAATCAGAACGTACAAACTCATGTGCTGACAACAGGAGAAAAAGAAGTAGTCTTGCAAAGTAGTTCACATGGTCATTATGTTGCGACAGGGAAAATCAATAATGAAAAGGTTACTTTTTTGGTTGATACAGGCGCTAGTTATGTCTCTGTTCCAGAACGTGTTGCAAATAGGATAGGTTTAAAGAAAGGTGCGCCTTTATTAGTCTCTACTGCCAATGGTAATGTCACTGTGTATGCTACAAATCTAGATGCCGTCAGTATCGGTGATATCGTACTGCGAGACATTAAGGCCGATATCAACCCGCATATGGATGGAAGTGAAATCTTATTAGGGATGTCCTTTTTAAGATATTTATCAGTCACTCACCAGGGTGATCAGCTAACGATACGCCAATAAATGACCTGAGGATTAAACTTTGAATTCTGTATTCAATATTTTAGGTACTTGAATATTCTTTAGTTGAATGTATCTCGGTAAACCTTCTTTGTAAGGAGGATAGGCTTCACCTTTTATTAAAGGTGCAAGGTATGTTCGACAGCGGGTTGTAATGCTTAAACCATCTTTGCTGATGTAGCTGCGTGGCATCATTTTTTCTACATTGGCGACTTTAGCTAAAGTCGTGCTGCCAATTTTCCATCGATAGGGTTTGTTTGAAGTTCTAACGATAGTTGGCATCACTGCAGTCTTCCCTTGCAATGCAAATTGCACCGCCGCTTTACCCATCGCATAGGCATGGTCCACGTCGGTTTTAGAGGCAATGTGCCTAGCAGCACGTTGTAAATAGTCCGCTACGGCCCAGTGATATTTATACCCATGTTCTTGTTTCACCATATTGGCAATCACCGGTGCGACTCCGCCTAACTGTTTATGCCCAAATGCGTCAGTGCTTCCTGCATCAGCAAGAAAAGTTCCATCTGCATAACGCGCACCTTCAGATACACAAATTACGCAATATTGATATTTTTCTACACATTCCTTAACGCGTTGTAAAAATTGTTTTTGTTCAAAAGGAATTTCCGGAAATAAAATAATATGTGGCGCATCACCTTCGTTTTCTTTTGCAAGTCCGCTGGCAGCAGCAATCCAACCGGCATGACGGCCCATGACCTCCATTACAAATACCTTGGTCGAAGTTTCGGCCATCGATCTCACATCAAAAGCGGCCTCTTTAATGGATACCGCAACATATTTGGCAACGGAACCAAAACCTGGGCAGTTATCCGTTATAGGTAAATCATTATCAACCGTTTTAGGAATACCGATACATTGAATCGGATAGCCCATTTTTTTGCTCAGCTGTGAGACTTTAAGTGAAGTATCTTGGGAGTCGCCACCCCCGTTGTAAAAAAAATAACCAATGTTATGAGCTTGGAAAACTTCAATGAGTCTCTCGTATTGTGCGCGGTTTTCTTCAATACTCTTTAGTTTGTAACGGCAAGAACCGAATGCACCGGAAGGGGTATGTTTCAATGCAGCAATTGCACTTGCTGATTCTTTCGAAGTGTCAATCAAGTCTTCTGTTAAGGCTCCTATAATGCCATTACGACCGGCATATACTTTGCCAATCCTGTTTTTGTGTTTACGGGCAGTTTCGATTACTCCACATGCAGTGGCATTGATGACGGCCGTTACTCCACCAGATTGAGCGTAAAATGCGTTGCGTTTTTCCATAATTTTGAATTCTATAAGTTAATTATTATGTATTTATAAAGAAAATTATATTTATACTTATTTAGCCACTTTTGATAATTATAAAGGTATATTCATTTACGAGCCAAAACAATGTCGAGTATTCAGCGAATTCAAAGCTTTTAGAGTCCAGCGATACTTTTGCATTCACTAATTAAATTTCAATATTATCTTTTCCTCAGTGGTTATAATTGCCTCGGTACTTTATTCTTATGTTAGTGTAATAGGATATCTGGTTCAGGCATATTCATTTATATGCCTATTCGAATTTTTATTCAATGCTAGCTAATTAGAGTAGTAGGCAATGCGTTGATTCTGGTGTACATATTAGTTAAAGAAGCTTTGATTTGTCAGAACAAATCAGAGTTTTCGTGAACTAAAAGGAGTTAATGCAATGCGTGTTATTTTATTAGGTGGACCGGGCGCAGGAAAAGGCACTCAGGCCAATTTCATTAAAGAAAAATTCAATATACCACAAATATCAACCGGTGATATGTTGCGAGCTGCTGTCAAGGCTGGTACGTCTTTAGGTTTACAGGCAAAAGAAGTCATGGAAGCAGGCGGCCTAGTCTCGGATGAAATTATATTGGGCCTAGTTAGAGATCGCATTGCAGAAGATGATTGCGCCAATGGTTTTTTGTTTGATGGTTTTCCACGTACAATTGCTCAGGCCGAAAGTCTAAAAATTCAAGGCGTAAATATCGATTATGTGGTTGAAATCGAAGTTGACGATGAAGAGATCATAAAGCGCATGAGTGGACGCAGAGTACATTTGGCATCAGGACGTACGTATCATGTATTATTTAATCCTCCCAAGGTTGATGGTAAGGATGATGAAACCGGTGAGGATTTAATTCAGCGTGAGGACGATAGCGAAGAGACCGTTCGGGAACGGTTAAGTGTTTACCATGAACAAACGGAGCCTCTGATCAACTATTATTCTTCCTGGGCTTCTAGCGATGAAGCCAATGCACCAAAATATGTAAAAATTAATGGTATAGGTAGCGTTGAAGAGATACGAGACTCTATATTTAATGCCTTAAGCTAATTTTTCAGTTGGAAATTTGGCTAGCATTATTCTCAATCATTGTTGCAGTTTGGTATTGGCAAGATAGTCTTCGTGCTCGAGAGATTACCCTGAAACACTGCCGACGCTTTTGTGCCGAGCAGAATGTGCAGTTTTTAGATCAGTCTGTATATGTAGCAAGGTTTTGCCTAGGCAGAGCAGCAAATCGAAAGTTATGTATTCGTAGATTTTATGCATTTGAGTTCAGCGTAGGTGGTACGGATCGGTATAACGGGGTTGCCGTTGTTGCAGATGGAAAACTTGAGTATCTATCTTTGTTGCATCCAAATGGTGAAATTATTGAAGGAAGATTAACTGAACAAACTAAACAGAATAACTATCATTAAATTTCGCGCTATCGACTTACCTAAGCAAGCTAGTCTAGGTTTTTAAATAAATCTAGAATAAGTAAAGATTTGTTTCAAATAGCTATCTCAGCCAACCGATTTCTTTAGCAGTTTTATTACCTACTACGCATTTTTTTAAACTTTTTGCCATTTTAAATTGTGTAGTAGACAAGGCAACGGTACCAGCCATAATCTCAGCGCGTCTTTGCGGGTAGATTGGATCACGGTTTGGTTCCGCCAGTCCATCAGGAGGTATGGGATTGCCAGTTATGTCATATTTATCAGTAGCTCCTACTGTATGTAGCAGCTCATGGGCAATAACGACGTTATTTTGTTTGCTTTGATCATCGCTAGCGAAGGCATGTACGATTCCTAGCAGACCTTTTTGTAATCCAAGCGAATGTTCGAGTTTTTTATTATTTTTTGTTTCATGATAAAGCACAAAAATGCGCACGCGATGTTTATTCGATTTGTTGTCCGGTGTATTTTGCATTGTCCACCAGCGTAATTTCAGGCTCCATAAAGCAATTTTAATAGGATTTGCATCTGGTGTTGGTGGTTTGGGTGGAAGGGTATGCACTGTTTCGCCTAGATTAGTAATTGTCGGAATAGAGGTGACCACATCATCAAATTTGTTGCTTTCGCGTTTCATAAATGTATCTATGGCAGCAAAATCTTTTTCTGACAACTCATCAATATAACGATCTATCTCAACAGTACCCTCTGCATTGATAGGATAAATAACTATATCTAATGGCTTATACCAACCTTGTGTAACCAAGCGTTGATCTTTGCTATAAAGTGCTACGGAACACAGAATAAATATTAGAATTAGGATGCGAAGGTTTTTAAATGTAAATATACGCATTATGCAAGCATAAGGTGTATTAAATTATTCTCAATCGATCGTTGATTAACGGTTACAACACTATGCTAACTGGCAAAATGGTTATACATACATATGGCATATAAAGTACAACTACAATCTAAAGAGTTTTCCTTTTGTGTTGAGTCGCATGAATCAATTTTAGACGCAGCAATTCGTGCAGGCATACCAATAAGCTATGGTTGTAGCAATGGCTTGTGTGGTTTGTGCAAAGCAAAGGTTATTGATGGTGATGTGGAATTGTTACGCCAGCATGATTTTGTAATTCGTGAAGCGGAAAAGTTTCAAGGTTACGCCTTGATGTGTTCGACGACATGCCAAAGTGATGTCGTGATAGATGCTGATGTAGCGGTAAATGCATCTGACATTCCGGTACAGAATTTGCGTGTAAAAATCCGTAAGATCAATAGAATTAGTGAAGATCTTGCCATTGTTACGACTCAAGTGCCACGCAGTATGCGACTTAGATTTATCGCAGGACAATATATGCGTGTTGGTGATGCACAAAAGCAATCTCATGATTATGCAATTGCAAGTTGTCCATGTGACGAAAAAAGGCTTGAGTTTCATGTTCGAAAGTCGGCTGGAGACGCCTTTTCCAATTCTATTTTTGAAAATCTAAGTGTTGGTGATTGGTTAGATATTCAAGGCCCGTTTGGTGATTTTGTTGTAAATGAACAGCAAGATACCCCTTTAGTGATGATTGCCTTTGATACAGGTTTTGCGGCGATCAAAAGTTTGCTTGAACATATAACAGCGCAAGACAACGAAAGAAATATCTATTTGTTTTGGTTAGCTTGTGGGGCTGAGGGTTTATATTTAGATAATCTGTGTCGTTCTTGGGCAGATGCTTTAGATCAATTAGAGTATTTTCCGATACACTTATCAAAAGCGGCGAATGAAATTTTAGATAGTCAATATGAAGGTATGAGTATTATCGAAGAACGTTTAACCAGCGCACTACAATCTATTGATCACCTCAAAGATGCTGACATATATAATGTGTCACCAGAGCCCGTAGCGAAATTAGTGCAGCAGTTATTAATACAAAAGGGATTTAAGGAGCATCAGTTTCACCATGAGATTATCCGTGGCAATCCAAATTTAAAATGTATACACACTTCTGCTTGAATCATGATGGATTACAAATGTAGTTTTGCAGCGACTTTAATCAAAAATAATTTTGCATGTGAAAAAGCTAAAATGGTCACTCGACGTGCTGGTCCTGACATCGCCTGTTCTTCTGAAGATGCTAGTAAGCATTGCAATAACTTATTGTCTGCATTTAAAAAAGTGGGACTGCCGGCATTTGATGCCGAAGATGATTTATTAAAAACCCCACAAAGTATTTTCACCAAAATCCAATTTGGTGGTTTATTAGGGTTAGAAAGAGAGCTTGGGAATAATACAGAGATTGATCATGTGAATAATATTTTCTGCTTAGTAAATCATTCGCTGGAACATTTTGGGTCAGTGGAATCTATACCACATGAAAATTATATTAAGCACATGCTGGATTTTAAAATTCCACGTAAAACAAAAACAAAATAAATATAAGCTGTTGGAGAAAAAAATGAATTATCAAACAATAATTTCTGTAGATGACTTGAATAAAAATTTAAGCAATGAAAACTGGTTTATTTTTGATTGTAGGTTTTTGCTAAAAGATCCAAAAGGTGGGGTTGATAAATTTAATCAAGGCCATATTCCAGGCGCGCAATTTGCAGATATGGATCAAGATTTATCATCACCAATGACACAATCATCAGGGCGTCACCCATTGCCGGATCCAAATGAATTTATAAATAAGTTGCGTGCTTGGGGGGTAAGCAATAATTCTCAAATTATTTGTTATGACGGTATCTCAGGTGCCTTTGCTGCACGCATGTGGTGGTTATTACGTTGGCTAGGTCATCAAGATGTTGCCGTATTAGATGGGGGCGTTGAAAAATGGAGCGAAAAAGGACTGCCTTTAGAAACAGAAGTTCAAACAAGAACTACAGGAGCATTTGTTGGAGAAGCTAAGAATTCAATGTGGGTAGATATTGATTTCGTGCGGCAGCAACTTAAACAAGAAAAAATAAGTCTGCTCGATGCACGTTCAGCAGAAAGATTTACTGCTCAAGACCAGAAAACGGACCCTGTCCCTGGACATGTTCCAGGCGCAGTGAATTATCCGTTTGCGGGGAACCTAAATTCACAAGGCTTATTTCTACCACCAAATAAATTGAATGAACGCTTTGCATCAGTATTTGCTGACAATCAACAAGATCAAATTATTAATATGTGTGGCTCAGGGGTAACCGCGTGTCATAATTTATTGGCGATGAGTATTGCCGGTCTACCAATGACACGGTTATATGTGGGATCTTGGAGCGAATGGATCAAAGATTCGAGTCGGGCGATAGCTACCGGAGAGGTATGATTTATCCAAATATCTCTTTGAAATTCATCAAATTTTGCAGTTTAATCTCCTCGTTTAGCCCTTCTATATGCTCGTTTATAGAGCCAGTTCACAATGCTCATTAATATTAGCCAGGAACATTACGTTTCGTACGGTTCTCCGTATCGATATGAAGGTAACGTACTCAAGGCTAATAGAATTAATCAGGTCAATCTAAAAAATGTATCTGCCTTACCGGCAGACAATACCAGCTACTCTGCGCCTATACATTTAGATGCAATGTCGCTGCCTTTCCCTGTGGCGATCCTGCGTGCTAACGATGGGCATGTATTGTATGCCAACACCATGATGGCGGCGTTACTTCAATCAAAAGTAGATGATCTTTTAGGCAAAGCTATTCCAGGACTGTTTGATACGGGTAAACATCGTAGTCTAGTTTTCAAGCAGCTGAAACGACGCACTATCATCCCTCCGAGTACAGTAACTTTAACAAGTGCAGAAAATAAACCCATCAAGGTTTCTGCATCGTTATCACTTACGCGATTTGATAATAACCTTTGTATTTTAGTCACGCTTCAAGATATACCACGTAGTCCACCTAATCTAAAGCGGCTGAACATTGTTATGCAGCGTTATAACATGGCATTACAAGCGGCAAAAGTGGGTATATGGAGTTGGGACTTAATGACCGACCGTATAGTGTGGGACGACACCATGCATGAATTGTTTGGTATTGAACCTGGAACTTATTCAGGTAAAAAAAGAGATTTTCTTGAATTTATGGTTCCTGAAGATCGTAAAGAACAAATTGATATTGGTAATAAGCTTTATAAAGAAGGTGGAAAATTTGATACCAAATTTAGAATTGTGCGACCAGATGGAGAAACAAGAGTACTTATCAATCGTGGTGAAGCTTTTAAAAATTCACAAGGCTATGTGTTTAGCACCGTAGGAGCTTGTTGGGATGTAACGGAAAATTTTGCGTTGAATGCAAAGATCGAGCATCAAGCACAATATGATCCTTTAACCGGGTTGTTAAATCGGCATGAAATGCAACGTAAAATTGAGCAGCTATTAGAAAATATAAGAAAAGAACCTTCTGACAATACATTTTGTTATTTCGATATAGATCGGTTTAAAGTAGTTAATGATACCTGCGGACATCAAGCGGGTGACACCTTGTTGAGTAAAATTGCTGAACATCTGCGTTCATACGTTAAAAAATCTGATTATTTTGCACGTGTAGGTGGAGATGAGTTTGCCATTGTTATTACCAATTCTACAAATAAGGAAGCAAGAAAGGTTGCTGACACAATTCACAAGGCAGCCAAGGACTTTCATTTTGAATGGAATGGTAAAGTATTTGACACGAGTGTGAGTATGGCACTTGTTCCTATCACAGCAGATAAGACGCTGGGCCAAATCCTCGGATCTGCTGATGTAGCCTTGTCTGCAGCAAAAGATTCTGGTCGAGATCGTATTCACGAATATCGTCCACACGACTCAACCGTGATCCGACGTCATGATGAAATGCAATGGGTTATGGAGTTAGAAGATGCCTTGCGCAATGATCGATTTCAACTCAATTTTCAGCCCATACAACCACTGCATAGTGATGAAAAGGAAGGACATCATTATGAAGTATTGTTGCGTGTTATCAATGTTAGTGGTGATGTTATAGCTCCAAGTGAACTGTTAAAGGCAGCTGAACAATTTGATATGGCGACTCGCGTAGATAAATGGGTTATTAATGCGATGTTCGATTGGCTTAAAAAAAATCCAGACCACTGTAAAGAATTAAGTCTATGCTCCATTAATCTTTCCGGAGCTTCCATTGGTGATCAGGAGTTTCTAACGTTCCTTGAAGAAAAATTAAACGATGACGATATCCCGAGTAAGAAAATAAGTTTTGAAGTAACAGAAAATGCGGCAATTAAAAATATTAATAAGGCTGCAGATTTTATCAGAAAGATTAAAGAATTCGGCTGCAGATTTGCCTTAGATGATTTTGGCAGTGGTCTTTCTTCGTTTGCTTACCTTAAAGATCTGCCAGTAGACATTCTAAAAATCGATGGCATGTTTGTTAAAGGTATCAATACCGAGCCAGTTAACTACGCCATGGTTAAAGCCATTCATGATGTTGGAAAAATAATGAAAATGAAGACCATAGCTGAGTACGTTGAAAATGAAAAAGTGCTAGATAAATTAAATGAAATAGGCGTTGACTATGGACAGGGCTATTACTTTGGAGAGTCTAAAAAATTAGATAAGATTATTGTTGTTGAATCTGAAATTGCCGAGCCAGACGATACGCTGTAATTACATTTGTTAAAGTTTCACTTTTTTCTACGTACAATCAAAGTTCTGAACTTTTAGTTCACTATAACTCTCTAAGTTTTACCACAAACATCGTATTCTGTTAAGCTGGTAAAAAATTTGCTGCGAGGTATTTTCTTTGAAATTTTGTAGCAGCTGTGGTTCTGCTGAAATACTGTTAACCATTCCCGATGGTGATAATCGCCCACGCTTTGTTTGTCAAAGCTGTGATGAGATTTTTTATCATAACCCAAAAATTGTTGCAGGCTGCATTGCCGAGTGGCAAGGCAAGATACTAATGTGTAAACGTGCAATTGAGCCTCGCTATGGGAAGTGGACACTCCCAGCAGGGTTTATGGAAAACGAAGAAACCATGCATGATGCCGCAGCGCGCGAAACACACGAAGAAGCAACTGCTGAGGTTTCCAGTTTAACTTTGTACACTATGTATAACTTGCCCCATATTAATCAGGTATATGCAATCTTTAAAGGCGAGTTGGTAAATGGCCGAGCAAGTCCTGGAGACGAAAGTTTGGAAGTTGCACTAATGGGAGAAAAAGACATCCCTTGGCAAGAAATAGCTTTTCCAGTGATTAAAGAAAGCCTGGAATTATATTTTAAAGATAAACGTAACAATTGTTTTAGTTTGCACTATGGTGATATGTGTCGGCTACCTGATCGTACATTTAAAATTAAACGTTATTAAAAATCCATCACATAGTACACTAAGTTTGTGCATTGTCTGAGCCAACTATCTGCTATTCTGTAATAGGTTTTAATAATATTTTCAAGAGTTAATTGATATAAATGGCCAATGAAAAATCTCTGCTTTCTATTATTGAGCTTGGGGGATATCCAGATTTTGGACAAGTGTATAAACGCTATGGATATGAGAGGAGTGTTGTCTATAGCATGCGCAAGGCATTAACACTGTTAAAGAAAATAAGTCCAAAGGTTATTGTTGCAGAATTTAATTATCAATCTGATTTTCGTGATCGTACCAGTAGTCTCGAATCGTTAATTGCTGTAGCGCAGCAAAATCCTGATGTAAAGTTAATAATCTTTTACGAAAAAGAATATTTACACCAATTAGAAAAATTAACTGCTCGCTACAACTTTTTTGCAACGTTTGCTTACCCAATTGAAGAACAAATGATAGTCGATGCACTTACTCGCTTAGAAATGGCCTCGTAAACCTAATTTTGTATCAGAATAAAATTAGAGCTTCTTAACTTGATTTTGAACCGCCAAGGCATGGCGGTGATTTACGTATTCCACCTTCTTTATCCTGCCATTCCGAAGGTGTTAGCGTATGTAATGAAAGTGCATGGATAGGCCCTTCTAGCTCGTCTCTCAACAATGAATTGAGTATACGATGTCGAGCAACAAGCATTTTTCCATCAAATGCCGAACTTACCACGGTAACTTTAAAATGTGACTCAGAACCTGGTGGCACATTATGCATATGACTTTCATTTGCAACCTCAAGAAAATCAGGTTGCAAAGCATCGTTGATCTTTTTTTCTATACTGGCTTGAATTGTCATAACAGTTTTATAGCAATAACGACCTGTATTCTAAATATCTACCTTGAAGTAATTTACTCAATACAAAAAAATTCCTTTGCAGTTTGAGTGGTTTCTTCGGCGGTTTGTTCCATTGTGCTATTTCGACAACTTGCTACCGTTTTTAAAATATGAGGTAAGTATGCAGGCTCATTACGTCTTCCATGAGGCTTGGGGAAAGAAGGTTCTGCAGGTAGATTTCTGGGTAATAAATAAGGCGAATCGGTTTCAATCATTAAACGGTTTTTAGGAATATGCTGAATCAAAGTATGTAAGTGATGACCACGTCTTTCGTCACAGATCCAGCCGGTGATGCCAATGTGGCAATCTAGTTCCAAGTAACAGTTCAATTCATTTTCAGCCCCGGTAAAACAATGTACGACTACTTTATTTAGTTTTTCACGATATTGTTGTAGTAAACTTACAAAGTCATGGTGCGCGTCACGTTCATGGCAAAAGATTGGCATGCCCAGTTCTACAGCAAGTTCCAACTGGGATTGAAATGCGTACCTTTGTTGTTGTGGTTCAGAATAATTTCGATTGTAGTCTAATCCTGCTTCTCCAATCGCTACCACATTTTCGTGTTTAGCTAATTTACGTAACTGTTCGGGAGTTTCTTCAGTAAATTCTTTAGCTAAATGAGGGTGTACGCCTACAGTCGAATGCATACCATTATATTGGGCTGAAAGTTTTAAGGCATATTCGCTGTCTTCGATATTTGAGCCAGTTAGGATAAAGCGAGTAACACCAGCATTATTTGCTCGCTCAATAACCTTAGTTTCGTCCTGGCGAAATGCGTTGCTGGTAAAATTAAAACCTATATCGACTAATTCCATTTTGAACCCAAAAAACTAGGGGAGCTCTGATTTATTAATGAAATGACTGATATTAGGCAAAAAATGTCTAGAAAGTGGAGTGTATATGTAAATACATGAGCATTTCGAGACATTTTTTAACAACATATCAGAATAAATCAGAGTTCCTCTAAGCTAAAGTTTTGCAATGATTACAAGTACGATCTTCACTTTCTCGTAAACGTGTCTGACAACTCCTACATAGTTTTGCATAATTTGGTTTGAGTTCTTTATTAAGACTGATTCGATCATCAAAAACAAAACAATCACCGTGCCAATGTTGATCGTTATATTTATTTAGATAATTTAAGATTCCACCTTTCAACTGATACACTTGGTTAAAGCCTTGTTGCTGAATGAATGGAGCTGCCTTTTCACAACGGATTCCTCCAGTGCAGAAGGTGATGATGGGCTTATCTTTAGGAATTTGTTTAAGTTGGTTTTTAGCTTTTTGTAATTGTCTAAATTGTTTTAAACCTAAATGTTTTGCATTGTCAAAGCTGCCCAGTTCGTATTCAAAAGAGTTACGTGTATCTAGTAGAGTAAATTTGTAGCCATCATCTAGCCATTGCTTTAGTTCGTCACTAGTAATATAAGATGGCTTGTTTATTGTATGAGCATTTATAGTAGGCGCATCGTCTTCACTAGTAGGAACTAATTCATCACGGATTTTGATAAGTAGGCGTTTAAAAGGAATTTCGTCTGAATAGGTTGTATTGATGAGCAAATTTGAGAATCTGCAGCTAGAGTGTAAAAAGTCCAATACAAATTCTATATCTCGTGGGCTTCCTGCCAAGCTTAAATTGATGCCCTCTTTGCTGATAAAAATAGAACCTTTTAAATGGGTTTGGCTGCATACACTTTGCAGTTGATTATGTATAAACTCCACATCAGCAATTTCAATAAACTGATAACCGGCAATATTAGTGACTTGCATTTGCATACGAATGAAAATTTAAGGAAGCTCTGATTTATTCTGATATGGCGTTAAAAAAGGTCTCGAAATGCTCATGTATTTATATATACACTCCGCTTTCTCGACATTTTTTGCCTAATCTCAGCCATTACATTAATAAATCAGAACTTCCTTGATAAAAATTATAATAGTATAGCGTAGCTATTATGAAAGAAGGTCATCCTCAAGCAGTATATCTAAAAGACTATATTCCCCCACCTTTTCTGATCACTCAAGTAGAACTTGATTTTGTTCTAGGCGAGGAGGTCACTTTAGTGACATCTACGATTCAAGTCTGCAGAAATCCTGTCTCTAATGATCAAACCACTACTTTAGAATTAGATGGTGAAGAGTTGAAACTATGTTTGATCAAGTTAGATGGTATAGAAATTACAGCAGCTCAATATGTGCAATCAGATGAGGCCTTGTTGATTCGTGATGTGCCGGACCGGTTTGCATTAACTATTCAAACCGAAATAACCCCGCAAACGAATACATCACTTGAAGGGCTGTATAAATCCAGTGGTAATTTTTGTACTCAGTGTGAGGCGCAAGGATTTCGCAAGATAACCTACTTTTTAGATCGCCCCGATATAATGGCCAAATACAAGGTACGCATACAGGCAAACTCATTGCATTACCCTGTGTTGCTATCAAATGGCAATTTGAGAGAAGAAGGTAAATGTAGTGATGGTGAGCATTACGCTATATGGGAAGATCCTTTCCCTAAACCCAGTTATTTATTTGCATTGGTGGCTGGAAATTTAGTCTGTCTTAAAGGGGTCCATCGCACCAAATCTGGCAAGGATATCGAATTGCGTATTTATTCAGAATCTCATAATGCAGATAAATGTGAGCACGCTCTGCAATCCCTCAAAAAAGCAATGCAGTGGGATGAAGGGCGTTTTGGACTGGAATGCGATCTAGACATTTACATGATTGTGGCAGTGGATGATTTCAACATGGGGGCAATGGAAAATAAGGGTCTTAATATTTTTAATTCGAGCTGTGTATTGGCACGACCTGATACCGCTACGGATGCAGACTATGAGAACATAGAAACGGTAGTTGCCCACGAGTATTTCCATAATTGGACGGGAAATCGTGTGACTTGTAGAGATTGGTTTCAGCTCAGTCTAAAAGAAGGCTTAACCGTTTTTCGCGATCAAGAATTTACTGCAGAAGTAACTTCGCGTGCAGTAAAACGCATTCATGATGTAAGGTATTTGCGCAGTCATCAATTTGCTGAAGATGCCAGCCCTATGGCACATCCCGTGCGCCCGACATCCTATGTGGAAATTAATAATTTCTACACACTCACGGTATATGAAAAAGGAGCTGAGATTGTACGTATGTACCAAACCATGTTTGGAAAAGATGGTTTTCGAGAAGGAATGGATTTGTACTTTAAGCGTCATGACGGTCAGGCAGTTACCACCGATGAGTTTACTGCAGCTATAGCCGATGCTAATCGAATAGATTTGTCACAATTCAAACACTGGTATGAACAGGCAGGTACACCAACTGTTAAGGTAAAAGATCATTGGAATGCTGCTACGCACACTTATCAGCTCACCTTTACGCAATCCTGTCCGGCAACGCCTCAAGATGAAAGGGACCACAAACTACCATTTGTTATTCCTGTAAAAACTTCCTTGCTTGATGCTAATGGAGAAGTAATCGAATTACCTGAAGGGAAAAACAAAGTTTTGCTTATAAATAAAAAACAGCAAAGTTTTCACTTTGAAAATATTCAAGCAAAACCATTACCAGATTTATTGCAGGAATTTTCGGCACCGGTGAATTTGAAATACGATTATAGTGATGAAGATTTAGCATTCTTACTTAAATATTCACCAGACGCCTTTAATCGTTGGAATGCAGGCAACCGCTTAGCTGTAAATGTATTACTGGGCCAACTCAATAGTAAAAATAATTTATATATGGTTGATACGCTCAGGCAGGCTTTGATGTATGCTATCCAAGTCAAAGATTCTGATCAAAGCTTGTTAGCAGAATTGTTTACATTGCCAAGTGAAAAGGATTTAGAGGAATATTTAGAGTTAATAGAAGTGCAGCAATGTGTAGAAGTTTGTGAACAATTACAAAAAACCATAGCACAATCCCTTGAACAAGAGTTATTGCAAACCTATCGAGTTTGTTATCCTCAGTCTCATGATAAAACCGAATATCGATACAAGACTGAAGAAGTAGCACGCAGAAGACTGCAAAACGTTTGCTTACAATTGCTTACTACTATTAATAAGGCTGAATACTTTAAACTTGCTTTAGACCAATTTAACCATGCTACAAATATGACTGAACAAGTTGGGGCAGTAAATGCTTTGCTGCATTCCGAAACCGACGCTAGAGAGCAGGTCCTACAGGCATTTGAACAACAATGGCAACATGATAGTTTGGTAATGGATAAATGGTTTGCCTTTCATGCCCGCTCAAAAATTCCTAATGCATTAGAAAACGTTAAACAACTTATGCGATACTCAGTTTTTACACTAAAAAATCCCAATAAAGTTCGTGCACTAATAGGTGTGTTTGCTGGACAGAATGCTCTTGCATTTCATAATCCTAATGGTAGTGGCTATGAGTTTGTGGCCGAACAAGTTCTTGAGTTAGATAGTATGAATCCACAAGTTGCTTCTCGCTTAGCACGAACATTGATGAACTGGAAAAAATATGCCGATCCCTATCAAAAATTAATGTATGAGCAGCTAGAACATATTGCTAAACATAAACACCTGTCTAAAGACGTGTATGAGATAGTGTCTAAAAGTTTATAACTTGTAGCTCGATTGCAAGAAAAATTATACTTGAACGAAAAAACACATAAATCCCACTCATATCGCACACTTGATGCGCTAGAGCGTATAGGTAACCGACTACCCGATCCGACCGTATTATTTTTCATTGGACTATTAACTGTGATGGCGCTATCGCACATTGCGGTTATATTGGGTTGGTCAGTAGCAGACCCTAGTGATGTTGGTTCGCAAATTCGTGCAAAAAGCTTGTTAAACGCTGATGGAATATGGTGGCTATTAAGCCATTTGGTCGATAACTTTATCAACTTTCCGCCACTTGGAATTGTACTAGTCGGAATGTTGGGCATTGGAGTAGCGGATCGTAGTGGGTTTTTGCCTGCAGTTTTGTATATGGCAAGTATGCAGGTAAAAGGAATATGGCTCACACCAGCAATGATCTTTTTGGGCATTATGTCTTCAATAGCGTTAGATGCCGGTTATGTTGTACTACCACCGATTGCCGCGGTTTTGTTTGTGTTAGCTAAACGTTCGCCTATTGTAGGTATTGCGACGGCATTTGCTGGGGTTTCGGCAGGTTTTGGAGCAAATTTGTTGATAACAAGTCTAGATCCCTTACTCGCAGGCTTTACCCAAGCAGGAGCTCAAGTACTTGATGCAAATTATCAAGTCGTCATTACTTGTAATTGGTATTTCATGTTTGTATCAACAATTTTACTTACGGCAGTAGGATGGTTTGTAACCTCGCGTTATGTTGAGCCAAGATTTATTTCTAACCATGAGGTTTCAATACCTGAGCACATTACAAGTATTGACATTGTCACAGCTAAAGAAAAAAAAGCGATTTTACATGCATTGTTGAGTTTCATATTCATAATCGGTTTGATATTAATTTTAGTTCTTATTCCGAACGCACCTTTATTTGGTGATGTTGGGAAAATTCCTCGTTGGGCCGCGGCAGGTGTTCCTCTTTTGTTTATAATATTTTTAATGCCAGGAGTCGTTTACGGGATAAAAGCAGAAACGATTGAAAGCCATCGTGATATCGCACGCATGATGGGAGAGACAATTGCTTCTTTAGGCCCCTATATCGTACTGGCCTTCTTTGCTGCACAATTTATCGAAGCATTTAAATTTTCAAACTTAGGTTTGATGTTAGCGATTGGTGGTGGTCAATGGTTAGCCGCTATAAATATCAGTGTTTATATATTAATTGCTTTCTTTATCTTAATTGTGATGATGGGGAATATCTTTATTGGTTCCATGTCAGCTAAATATGCATTTTTTGCACCGGTATTTGTACCGATATTCATGCAACTTGGTATTAGTCCTGAACTCACGCAAGTGGCTTACCGTATTGGCGATTCTGTAACCAATGTAATTACACCCTTAAATCCCTATTTGGTCATTATTTTGGCCTTGCTAAAAGAGTATTTACCTAAATCAGGATTAGGTACATTAGTAAGCATTATGCTTCCGTATACCATTGCGTTTTCGATTACCTGGATATTATTCTTATTTATTTGGATGGGGGTTGGATTGCCACTAGGTCCGAATGGCCCGCTTTACTACTAGAACCCACCTCAAAATGCATCTAGTCTGCTGATACAGCGTTGCAGAACGTTCTTAAATGCGGGGCGTTGATAAACGCAGACTCGTTTGTAAACTGCGCTTTTTCGAACGTTCTGCGCCTTGTCTGAGCAGATGATCTGCTATTTTGAGATAGCTTCTAGGAAGTCCTGATTTATTCTGCCTTAATTAATTTTTTTGGTTGTTAAAAAATATCTCGAGATATGGGGCGATGAAATCGCAAACTATGTGTAAACTCCGTTCTCTCGACATTTTTTGCCTAGCCTGGGAATAAATCAAAATTTCTTTAACTTTGTGCTGACGAGTAGATGAAAAAAGAAAACATTATTGCAGTTTTTGAAAGTGGTCCACTGCATATTACTGGAACACTTGAATTAAGAGACAATAATGGAAAATTGATTGAAAGTGGCGAAGAGCTATATTTATGTCGCTGTGGGCACTCTAATAACAAACCTTATTGCGATGGGCAGCATAAAAAAATTAATTTTCAAGATAACGGCGAATTTAAAAAACCACCCGAATCAGAGAAAGGTATGCTAAACGAAGGCAAATTGGAAATTAAAGTTCAGAAAGATGGTCCATTACTTTTTCAAGGAGTAGCAAGTATACAGAATACGAAACAGCAGCATGTTTTGCGTAAAGTTGGAGCTTTGTGCCGATGTGGACAAAGTCACAATAGTCCATTTTGCGACGGCACCCATACTAAAATAGAATTTACAGCAGAGTAGTTTTATAAAGCAGATTCCGATGTAATAAATTTAAAGTGACTCTGATTTATTAGTGAATACGACTGAGACGAGGCAAAAAATGTCGAGAGAACGGAGTTTACATAATAGTAAATGAGTATCTTGAGACATTTTTTAACAAAGTATCAGAATAAATCAGAGTTACATCGTTCTAAAAGTCGCTAGTGGATAAAAATAGTCCAACCCTTAGATCCTTAGTCTTATATATCTCCCTACCGTCTACGGACATAACCCCATCCGCAATACCCATGGTTGCGCCTCGTTTAACAACTCTTTTGATGTCCAATTGATAGGTTACGATTTTAGCCGTGGGTAGCACTTGTCCAGTAAAACGTACTTCATTGACTCCTAAGGCTCTGCCTTTACCTAGGTTGCCTTGCCAGGCAATAAAAAAACCTAGCAACTGCCACATGGCATCTAAACCTAAGCAGCCCGGCATCACAGGATCACCCGGAAAGTGGCAGCCAAAAAACCATAATTCCGGTTTTATATCTAACTCTGCCTTGACTTCGCCACGACCATAACTTCCTTTGTCATGTGTAATGCTAGTAATACGGTCTACCATTAACATATCAGGCATGGGCAATTGTGCATTACCAGGCCCAAACATCTCGCCTCTACCACAGGCAAGCAATTCTTCATATGAAAAAGAGTTCTTTTGAGTCACGTTTGATTAACTTCTTTCTTTGTTTTTAAACTGCGTCCGTGTAAAGATAATGTAATGTTGTGAGGATGATTAATGTTACTCAAGTGTAGCAAAAGTTACTTGCTAATGGGATTTTGATCGAAGTAATTATGTAGTGAGACGAGTATTTTGTTTAATTCGATCTAGCAAAAGGGGTAGTTCACTCGTTGTTTGAATATAGTTGGCTTTTATTTCTTGCAAAATGTCAAAATAAGCCGCAGCACCATTCCCAGTGATTGCGATTTCGATATTTTCATTCAACTCATTACGTAGGCGACGTAGTTGATTAGCGAGTAATGGATCATCAGTCGGCCGAGTAATTCCTATCGCCACGAGCTGAGCATTGGTTTGTTCTTGTGTGTGAACTATTTCTTCGACTGCATTATTGATACCTAGAAAAATTACTTGCCAACCATATGCTTTAGCTGCCACCGCAATACGTAATGTGGCAAGGTCATGTACTTGCCCTGTGGGAGATGCGCATACAATTTTATAGTCAACATCTACATAAGGCTCGCTCATTAATAAGCTAGAAAGATAACTGCGCAAAGTATGTAGCGCTAATGAGTAGTGAGCATCACGTAATACACCACGACGGCACTCTTCTTTGATGTGTGCAATTAGCGGTCTTAATAGATCTTCTAATAAAAATAAAATACCAAGTGATTTAGTTGCGTCACTCAACGAACGATGTAAATCTCCATTGTGAAAACGCGCAATAGCATCAACACATTCATCAAAATATTCCATCACAGAACCGGTATTGGGTCGCTGTTGAGTATTTGCAACGGGGAGTTGTGTAACCGCTGCGGTTTCATCAGTATCTACCATCTTGCGTAGTTGTCTAATGGATAAACTTGCTATCTCACCAATTCTTCTGCCGACGGTAGTGGCACGCCGTAACAGGATTAATTTTTCGACATCATTGTCTGTATATAACCTGCGTCTATTTGCAGCGCGTAGCGGTGAGATGGCCTGGTAGCGACGTTCCCATGCACGAATAACATCGGCACTAAGTCCCGTACGTCTAACCACTACTTGAATTGGATGTTGGGTACCGACTGCGCCTGTCTGTGTGTCTGCCACGTTCATCTGTCCTAGATTTGTCTAAGTTTTTGTAGAAAAATTATCGATAAATTCTAGCATATCTGGGGTATTGTTACATTTATGTATAGGACATTAATAGGTCAAAACTCATGTCCCATCTTCCTATATACGACCGAGAATGGTATATTTTTAAACATAATTATTTAGGTTGAATCGAAGTACTAGGAGATCAAGATGAAGAAATTCATAATCAACATCCGCTATTTTTTAGCGCCGTTATTAATCTTATGCGCGATGTTTGGGGTATTAGCGGGCGGGCCGTGGGTATGGACCGGCGTGGTATTGCTCGGGGTCGGGATCATCGTCGATACGTTAACGACCGCACAGACGCCGGGCGCGGGGGTCGATGACGAAGGCGACACCTACGGCGTAGTGCCGTTATTAAACGGGACCATGTACGGGATGCTAGGCGTATTCATCTGCTTACAAGTGGCGTTGGCGTGGCGGATCTGGCAATACGTAAATGGCGTGCCGATCGGCACCACGGAGATTTTAGGGTTAACGGTGCAAGACGGGATCACCGGCACACAACTGGCCGGCGCGGTGTACTCGACCGGGATCTTTGCCGGTATCGGCATCATCTATGGGCACGAGCTGGCGCACACCAAAGGCTTTAGCTTCGTGATTTCACGCTGGATGATGGCCTTAAGTGGCAAGGCACACTTTTGCTATGCACATGTGTACAACCACCATCTAGAGTTGGGGCATCAAGACGACCCGGCGACGGCCCCGCGCGGGCGCAGCATGTATGCGCACTACCCGATCTGTGGGTTAGGGCAAAGCAAATTTCTATTCATGATGGAAAAGCAACGCCTGGAGCGCTTAGGCGCACCATTTTTAAGCTGGCAAAACCGCTGGATACGGGGGTACTTCATGGCGCTACCGACGCTATTTTTGTTTTGGTTTGTTGGGGGATGGATCGGCATGCTGTGTTTAGCGGGGGTGTGGATCATCTCCAACTTCGAGCTGGAAGTGCTGAACTATTTAGAGCACTATGGGTTGATCCGCGAGAAAGGGCAACCGATCGACTATCGGCATAGCTGGGACAACAGCACAGCGTTTACCAGCTGGTTTTTCATCGAGATCGGCCGGCAAGCCGACCATCATGATCGCGGCGAGACGCATTTTTGGGAGCTGGATGAAGTGGGGGCGCCGAATTGTGGGCGCGGGTACTTCACCTTATTTGCCTTAGGCCTATTACCACCGGTATTTCACAGCTACATGAAGCAACAGCTGGCAAAGTGGGATGACGAGATGGCGAGTGAAGGCGAGTTAAAGATCGCAGCGAAGATGAATCAACAAGCAGGCTACGCATAGCCCCCTAGCGAAGCCAACCCCCTACCGCCCTTATTCTCTGCAGATGCCGAGAATAGGGGCTTTTTTTGCCTAAAGTTTTTTATAACTTTAAATTACAAATGTTTAACTGAATGTAGATAAACAAATTTTTCAAAAAAGATTTCACATGACCGAAAAGTTTGATCCCACAAAACAACCCTTACAAGATGTAGTCAGTTCATTGCAATCTACAGATGAACGTGCATGGTTTGAAAATGAATTACAAAAACTTCGTCGGCAACGTAATGATTTACCAAATAATACAAGTAACTTTGAACGTGCCCAAATCGAGCTGGAAATAGCGCAAGCACTGATTGGCTTAAATCGACTTGAAGAGGCATGGGAGAGTGCGCGGCCCCTTGTTGAGCTTTTTATTGCTGAAAAAAAATTTGAACATGCAGTTCGTGCTTGTAAAGTTTTATATCAGGCCGATCAAGAAGCATCTATTGCTGCACTTGGACAGGGCTGTTGGTTAGCAGTTACCTATCCAATCGACCCTGAGTTGTCAGTAGAGATGTTGCATGACATTGTGGATGAAACACCAGATAACTCAGATGGTGCAGCAGTCGCTGCTATGACGGCACACTATATTGCAGATAAGCGTGCAGTAGACCAACATAAAAATTTAACTTTCCTTACTTCACAAATTATCGCCAAAGTAGCCAAGCGTCATCGCAATATCGAAGATGAAGAATCGATCAAAATTTGGATTGAAATTCTAGAGCTCAATGACACCGACAAATTATTTGTGCGATTAGCCAAGATTTTAGACGTAATGACGGCCGATCAGTGGTGGTTTGATCGGGACCAATTGCGTGCTCAAATACCTGATAATTAAGAGGAATTTTGGTTTTTGTGACGTTCTTCACATGAGCTCTACCCACTAGTCACCTAATCCCTTCCATTAGTGCAGATACAGTGCGCTTTTGAAGCAAAGTTGTAGCTATATCTCAGTAATAGACGAGCTGTTTTTATACAGTATTTCCTTAAGAGAGTTGGACTTTTATGGAGAGCGTGGTGACATTTTCAGCACAGCATGCTGGTTTCACCCTGATCGAATTAATGATTGTCGTTGTAGTATTGGCAATCTTTGTCGTAGTAGGTGTACCCAGTTTTCAAAACTTGATTGACGATAATCGTTTGGTAACACAAGCGAATCGCTTAGTCATGTCTTTACAATTCGCACGTTCTGAAGCTCTTAAATTACGTACCACAGTATCAGTATGTAGGTCAGCAGATGGCGCAAGTTGTGTAAATGATGGCGCACAAACCTGGGAAACTGGTTGGATTGTTTTTGTTGACGATAATCAGAACAGCTTAGCGGATGCAACGGATGGAAATGGCAATTTAGATGGTGGAGAAGCAACCATTATTCAAGCAGTCGGTGCTTTGAGTGTTGGTAATACGTTAAGAGCTGCTGCACCGATGAATAGGCACGTTACTTATTTACCTTCGGGTTTACAAGATGCAGCGCAAGGTGATTTCCGACTCTGTAGTGGAATTAATCCCGATATAAATCGAGGAAGACAAATTTCCGTTTCGCCAACAGGTCGTGTGCAAACAGCTAAAGGCGGACTAGCAGCATGTCCATAACTGGAATTTATTAACAGATTATGAATCACGTTAAATTCAACGACAGTACGAGCACATGTTTTGCTAACAAAAACATGTTGGGTTTGTCGTTGATTGAAATTTTAGTGACAGTACTAGTGCTATCGATTGGCTTGCTAGGTATAGCGGGAATGCAGGCCTTTGGCATGCGTTATAACCATGACTCTTATGCACGTAGTCAAGCCACTACGATTGCCAATGAATTAATTGAAAGAATGCACGCCAATCCGGATGCGGTGAGTAATGGTGATTATGAAGATGCAGATACGGCGTTAAATGGTGGTGCCAATTGCACCAATCTAGGCGATCCGTCTAATCCCGCTAATCCAGCACCTGCTTGTACTAGGACAAATGTTTGCACTGTCACTGAGCTTGCACAAGTTGACGTGTTTCGAATGGTATGTGGGCAATTTCTCGCAGGTCCCAATACATTGATCGGTGGAGTAACAAATTTACTCCCAAATGGAAGGCTTGCAATTACCTGTACCGATGCCGATGCGGGTGACGGCATTGCCTGTACCGGTGATAACACACGAATTATTACGATTAGTTGGCAAGATCCAGATGACAAGGGAAATGTTAATTCCACTTTGCAAGTACAAATTAATGCAAGATTTTTATAAAAGATTATGAATGTATATACGAAACAACATGGTCTGTCTTTAGTAGAACTAATGGTTGCTTTGGCATTGTCATTAGTTGTACTACTGATTACGACAGGAATGTATGTTAGTAATAAACAAACTTATCGATTTCTAGATCAATATAGTTTGATACAAGAAAATGGTCGTTTTGCCATTTTCTTTTTACGCGAAAATATTTTACAAGCGGGGTACCCGCGTCAAGCAAATGTAAATGCGTTTCCTACTTTGCCTGTAAATAATGCTATCACAGCAGGTAGTGACAGCATCATTGTACAGTTTCGATCGACGGCGGATTGTGTTAATGCACCGACGCCATTGGTCCCTCCGATTACTGGAGATCCAACAGCAACTAATAGTTTTCAGATTGTCAATGGCCGTTTGCAATGTAATGGCCAAGACTTAGTAGACGGAATTCAAAATATGCAAGTGCAGTATGGGGTAGATACTGACAATGATGGTATAGCCAACTCCTACGCAGATTCTGATCAGGTGCAGGCGGGCATTGCAGGTGTATCATGGAATGAAGTAGTTTCGGTGCGAATAGCCATATTGGTACAAGGGCAAGCCAATACTCTCGATCAGGCACAAGCAATTACTTATAACTTGCTTGACCAATCGACTCAGATTACTGACACCACACCGCGACGTGTATTCACTACCACTATTCCTTTACGTAACCGAAACAAGTCAATTATTTAGTGAGGCTGAAGATATGAACACACATCAACAACAGCGTGGATTTGTATTAGTCGTTGGTTTATTGATGCTATTGGTAATTACCATTGTAGGAGTTACTGCAATGAGTGGCACGACTTCCAATGAGCGTATGACTGCGAACAATCAGTTTCAAACCTTAAGTTTTCAAGCTGCAGAATCTGCGATTCACGATGTGTTTAATCCGACTGCAGTCACGCCATCCATTAATGCATATACGGCTACAACGCCTCCTGGATCATTAGCCGCATCTACTAATTATGACGTGAATGTGAGTGGTGGCAATAATGTAGCAGTAACGGCTGATTCAGATATTCAGTTTTGTGGTGAAGAACAGTCAGTGGGGTTTCAATATTGCAATGGCTTAGATCCATGTAATTTAGACCGTGTATATGATGTTGAGGGAACCGGTACGGTTGCCACATTAGGTACACAAGAGCGGCATTTACGTCGAGGTGCACAGTTTATTACAGGCATAGGTATAAAATTTGATACAACTGTTTGTCAACAAGTGCAGTAGACCGAAAAGGAATTTAGTTTAATTTAAATAGTAAAGAGTTGGAAATTATGAAAACACTATTAAGGAAGTTTAGTTTAAGTCTTTCAATATCATCACTGATATTTATCTCTAGTTTTACGCAAGGACTAGCAGACGATATTGAAATTTATAATCGTACACAAACAATACCCAATGTATTATTTGTAATTGATGCATCAGGCAGCATGAATGACCCTGCGGGTAGCGGTGGGTCATCTCGTTTAGATGTTGTTAAAAGTGCTTTTGGCAGCATATTAAGCCAACCATACTCATTATTGAATGTAGGATTTATGGATTTTAGAAGCTGGACGGGTAGCGGTGTCGATTTGCCGGTTGCCGATGTAAATCAACTTGCTAATAATGTTGAGCCTGGAGTGACTAGTTCGACTGAGACTTACGCAGAGCTACTAACACGTAGCACAAATGCGCTAAGTGCAAGTGGTGATACTCCTACAGTAGAAGCTCTATATGAAGCAGCTTTATATTTTCGTGGTGCCGAACCACATGAAGGGGATCGTGATGACCCACACACAAGTTGGAACAATTCAACTGCCAAATATCAGGGAGGTCATTGGACTTCTGCGGGTCTACGCACCTATGAAAACGGAACCATCGTTACTCAAAACGGATGGTGGTGTTTAAATGAGCCGTGGTTTTCTGGTTCAGATTATGGCGAGTGTGGCAGCCAGTCTATAGATACTTCAACCTGTGAAAATTATACAGATCAGCGTTGTACTGGCTCATATGTCTGTAATGGTGGAACCACCTCAGAAGGGAATTGTCCAGGGGGTTGGACGTGTTCTGGAAGTTTAATCAGTGAAACACATGAGCGTTGTAGGCTTATTGAGCAACGTTTGGTAGGTTCAAACTATGTAACGCCCATTCAGTCAGCTTGTACGGAAAATTACATTGTGTTGTTGTCCGATGGCATTCCAACTGAAGATGATTATTGGACTGATCAAGGTATTAAAACGCTGACTGGAAAATCTACCTGTGATGATTTGGGTGCACTGGGAATTACAGATACAACGATTATAGATAAAGGTGCATGTGGCGTTGATTTATTAAAGTATTTAAACACAGTAGATCAAAGCTCAAGTACTGCTGGTACCAATCAACCAGGTAATCAGTTTATCACTACTCACACCATTGGTTTTCAGCTTGGTGCAACTTCAGAAGGTAAAAAATATTTAGATGAGTTAGCCAAAGCTGGTGGGGGTAATTTTTATAATGCAGGTGATCCATCTTCTTTGGTAACCGCTTTACAAAACATCGTTGGGAGTATCGCACAAAAACCTCGTACGATTGCACGCGTGGCTAACACACTGGATTTAAGTAACCTTTCACAAAGTCGCAATGAGCTTTACATGCCATTGTTTACTCCAGAGCCTAATCAACCGCGTTGGCCAGGAAATTTAAAGGGTTATATGTTGGACCCTATAAGTTTTTCAGTTGGTTTAGATGGTAACGCAACATTTTTAGCAAACGGAGATTTTAATTCTGCAACACGCAGCTTTTGGTCTATTACTGCAGATGGTGGTAATGTTGGTGCTGGTGGAGCAGCAGGCCAACTCAATCCAGGTACAAGAACTGTAAAAACAGATGATGGGCCTGGAACATCACGTAGCTTTCAAGACTTATCTTCATCAAATACTACTTTGACAAGTGATCCAGCATTATTTGGATTACCGGGCACAACCTCTACAGCTGCTATGCAAGCTCATATCGAGTGGGCACGAGGTGTAGATGTCGACGATGAAGATGGTGATGGCAGCAACACCGATGCACGCAATTTTATCGGTGATGCCTTACACACGAATCCAATTGTTGCTAACTATGATGGTTCATATACTGATCCGGCATTAGGCGGCCCCATCGATCGAGTTGTGTATTTCATGACAAACGAAGGCTTTGTGCATGCGATTAATGTAACCGGTAATACATCGACAAGTGGGGGTACAGAATTGTTTGCCTACATGCCTAGTGAGTTGTTAGACAACATAGATCCATTACGAAGAAATGTTGGTGGAGATCCAAAAGTGTATGGTTTAGACGGGCCACTCACATTACATCAAGTGGGTGGACTCATTAATGTTAGTGGGCCTAAATATTTATACTTTGGTATGCGTCGTGGCGGCATGAATTATTACGCCTTAAATGTAACAGACCCGACGAGCCCCTCCCTCATGTGGGTAATCGAGGGTGGTAGTGGCGATTTCCAAGAAATGGGTCAATCTTGGTCTAAGCCAATTACTGCTAAGGTGAGACACGATGGCATGGATAAATTAGCGTTGGTAATCGGTGGTGGTTATGACACCACGCAAGATTCAGCCGCCACATACACTGCAGACACAAAAGGGCGCGCAGTGTATATCGTAGATGCGGAGACTGGCCAGAAACTTTGGTCTGTAGGTACGAATTCGATCTCAAATCCGAGTCCGGATTTACATGATTTAAAACTAGCAATGGAGAATGGTATCGCGGGAGATGTATCCGTAATCGATCTCAATAACGATAAGGTAGCCGACCGACTTTACTTTGGTGATACAGGTGGACATGTTTGGCGAGTAGATTTTCATGGTGATTTGAAAACAGGTTCAGCTGGTCCATCTAACGACTATTCAGGTTATTTATTTGCAGATCTGAATGGTAGTGCAGTGAATGACAATCGACGTTTCTTCACACGACCAGTTGTTGCTTTGACTACCAATGGTAAGTTGGCAGTTACATTTGGTTCTGGCCATCGATCGCATCCATTAGATCCAGCAGTTGAGGATCGTTTTTATACTATCTATGATCCAAACATCAATGCTGCACCAAGTAGCCCACCCAGTGCAGTTACTGAAAGTAATTTGCAAAATATTACTAATTTCACAACGGGCTATACAGATACTTCGAAGACGGGTTGGTTAATACAACTGGGGACAGGTGAAAAAGTATTTAATGAAGCTACGATTGCTAATAGCCAAGTCTTTTTTACAACGTACTTCCCACCTGCAACGATTTGTAACAACGATCCAAATGGCGCCCACTTTTTCGTAGTAGATCTTGAAGGTAGGGCCACCCAAGATCTTGACGGCAACCCTGGAAACGGTCATGAAGCGTATGTCACGATTAATACTCACGGTATACTTCCAGGTATTGAATTGATCCATACTAACAAAGAGACAGTAGGTGTATTTCCTCCAGAAAAGAAAAAAATATTGCCGAAAGGTGGGCTTAGAGATCGCTTCTGGACTAATACTCCTCCTCCATAAGTATAGATTTATACCTAAACAAAAAACGCCGCAGTTATTGCGGCGTTTTTTTATGCGAGCTTGAAAACCAGATTAATTATATTTTTTGGCATATTCTTCATAAGAGCCATGAAAACCCTGATGCTCTTCTTTATTAAATGGGGTTTCTTCAGAGTTAGATAGAGGTGTTTGTTTACCGTCGCCAAATTTTGCAAGATAACCATCAATCGAACCATGATAGGCATCACTATCACTTTTGTCTGAACTTGAAGATTTCCTTTCAGCTTTTGTTGTGTACTCCTCCATCGTCATGGAAGAAGCCGAAGCATGACCTGATGATGCTTGTTTAGTTGATGCTGTTTGCGTGCTTTGTCCAAGGTAGTCTTCAATTGAGCCTGAGAATCCTTGATGATCTTTGACAGCAGCTTCTAGTTGCTTATTACGCTTTGTCGTTAATTGTGCAAGATAATCGTCGATTGAACCTGAGAAGCCCTTATGGTTAGTACTATTATCTTTAGCTGTAGTTTTGTTACTAGATTTTTTTTCAGTAGATTGAGTCGATTGTTTGGCTTGGTAATTGGACGACTTGTTAGTCGTTGGAGATGTATCGTTACTAGCTTGTTTGTTTGCAGTAGTTTTAGTGGGTTCTTGACTTTGTCTACTGCAGCCATTGATAAAAAATGCGGCTAGTACCGCAAGGATTACGATCCCGACTAAAGGCCAAAAATATTTTTCATGTAGTGCGGCCATTGTAGTTACCTCGTTATGGTTTTAGGTAATAATTATTATGAGCTATTTTACGTAATTGTAGATCTTTATGCATGTGATCGATAGCTTATGCCTTAAAATTATTCTAGTTATTTATACATGCAATCATTAAAAAAAATGAAATGACACGTCAGATCATACATATTGACATGGATGCATTCTATGCTGCGGTGGAACAAAGAGATTTTCCACAATATCGCAATAAACCCTTGATCGTGGGTGGAGATCCCGCCGCTCGTGGTGTGGTGGCAACCTGCAGTTACGAGGCGCGAAAATTCGGTATTCATTCGGCCATGCCTTGTGCCCATGCCTTACGTTTGTGCCCACAAGCCATATTTGTGCGACCGCGATTTGAAATCTATCGCCAAATTTCACAACAAATACGCCAAATTATGTACCGTTATACAAATGTAATAGAGCCACTATCACTAGATGAAGCCTATCTTGATGTGACTCAATGTAAACGCCGTGTAGGTTCCCCCACATTAATCGCTAAAACTATAAAAACAGAAATATTTGAACGTACACGATTAAGCGCATCGGCAGGAATTTCCTACAATAAATTTTTGGCTAAAATCGCCTCGGATTTGGATAAGCCTGATGGGCTTACCTTGATCACGGAAAAACAAGGGCCAGATTTTGTAAAACAATTACCCATTGATAAGTTTTATGGAATCGGTCCCGCGATCGCAGCCAAAATGCAAAATTTAGGGATCTACACAGGTGAGGATTTATTGGCTTGGTCCATAGAAGAACTGAAACCCTTTTTTGGGAAAGCCAGTCACTACTATTATTACGCGGCACGCGGCATCGATGAGCGTGAGGTACAAAGCCATCGCGAGCGTAAATCCATTGGTTCTGAAAAAACTTTTCACGAGGACATAGTGGACCCCAACGTTATGTTGACTAAATTGCAGCATCTAGCTGGTGAGGTGTGGGAAGAGATGCAGGTAAAAGAAGTTACGGCTAAAACCGTTACTGTCAAAGTAAAGTTTGATAACTTTGTGCAGGTGACCCGCGCCAAGTCAGTGAGTCATAACATTACTTCATTGGAAAATATTACTGCGCATTTACAGGAATTGCTGACTAAAGCAGAGGTGCACAACCGACGCGTACGCTTATTAGGGGTGACAGTGTCTAATTTGGAAGCCCTAAAAAGTTTAAAAAAGGAGCAACAATTAAGTCTGCTTTAGGATCCAATTTAAACCATATACCATATAAAAATCCCCATTATTTTGTTCGAACTAAAGCACTTTATATGATTGAATTTACACAAACTAAATCCCTTATATTTTATAGTCTTATTTCTCAATTTTTGGTATGGCAGTTGAGTTGTAGAGTGCGAAACCTTGTAGTAATGTCTACTTAAAAGGAAGTGACTATTTAGCAAGTCATATCACACGCTCTATATCATAGAGTTGCGGAGGAAACCTATGCAGACCGACAAGATTAAAGCGCCCAAAGGGCATTCCGTTCACCACGTTACATGTCCCCATGATTGTCCAGACTCATGTTCGATGTTAGTTACGCGAGATGATGAGACAGGTAAGGCGGTACGTGTACAAGGGGATCCTACCCATCCTATCACTCGTGGATACTTATGTAATAAGGTGAATCACTATCTTGATCTGGTTTATAACGAAAATCGTGTGCTGTACCCACACAAACGTGTTGGACCCAAAGGCCCTGGCGCAAAGTTCGAACGTATCACTTGGGATGAGGCCTTAGATACGATTACCGACAATTTCAAAAGTGTAATCGCAGAATACGGCAGCGAGGCCGTACAACCATATTCATACTCCGGCACCATGGGCATGGTGGGCTATTGGACCATGGATTATCGCTTTTGGAACAAGATGCAAGCGGCAGGATTGATTCAATCGATCTGCATTTATGCGGCAATGTGGGCCGATTTACATACATACGGGCTTGCACATCCCAATATGTCTGTACATGAAGCCGCCGAAGAAGCGGATCTTATGATTTTGTGGGGTGCCAACCTTGTCAGTACGGGCGTACACGCCATTCCATTTATTCGTGAAGCTAAAGAGCGTGGTATGAAATTGATCGTCATCGATCCACGAGTAACTCGCACTACCATGATGGCGGATTGGCATATTCAACCTAAGCCTGGAACCGATGCCGCACTGGCATTGGGTATGATGAAAGTGATTGTGGATAATAATCTACACGATCTTGATTTTCTAAAAGAACAAACTAATGGTTGGGAAGCGCTATTGGAGACCAAACTTCCTGATTATCCACTCGATAAAGTTTCTAAGATTACCGGGGTACCGGCTGCAGAAATTGAAAAGCTCGCATTGGAATATGCCTCTACCAAGAAATCATGTATTCGCGCAAACTACGGATTAAATCGTCACCAGAACGCCGGCCAAATGTGCAGAGCGGTTTTAATTCTTCCATGTATAACCGGAGCTTTGCGTGAACCATGTGGTGGTGCAAGTTTTGGCACCTTGAATGAGATGTGGTTTCGTTGTATGAGCGATGCATTGCATCGTCCTGATCTAGGAGAACGCAAGCGCGCCATCAATATGGTACAAATTGGTCGAGCCCTTGCGGATGACATCGATGCCGATGGCAATAAAATGGATCCACCAATTAAGAGTATTTTCATTTACAACTCGGATCCCGCCAATTGTGCGCCGAACACAAACAATGTGCGTAAAGGTTTAATGCGCGATGATCTATTTGTAGCAGTGCATGAGACCATGTGGACCGACACTTGCCAGTACGCCGATATTGTAATCCCTGCCGACACCCAGTTGGAACGTATGGATATGGTCGCAACTTATGGCAATTGGTATTTCACTATGAATGAGCCTGTCATCGAGCCGCTTGGGGAAAGCGTTCGAAACTCAGAGTTATTTCGAATGTTAGCGCAGAAGATGGGTTATGTTGAAGAAGGTGATAATGCCTTTACACAAACCGATGAAGAAATTATTCGTGACATTTTATGTGATGAAGGTAAGTCTAATTTATTGATGGAAGGTATTAAGTACGAGGATTTCGAAAATAAGGGTTTTGTTCGTGCTAATACGGGTACGGATAGCAGAGATTTCATGAAGAATGGTTGGCCAACCCCTTCAGGAAAAATTGATATTTGGTGCGAAGCCTTAAAAGAGGAGGGTGTTGATCCTTTACCTACTTATGTACCGGAAATTGAAGGTCAAGAAGATCCTAAACGTGAGAAATACCCACTACAGATTTTAAGTAGTGCATCGCATTACTTTATTGGAGATTCGTTTCAAACCGTGCCACGTTTACAGGCGATGATGTCCAGACCGACAGTAGAATTAAATCCAAATGAAGCCAAGGCTCGCGGGATTGAAGATGGTGACCTATGTCGTTTATACAATGATCGTGGGGAAACTTACGCCTATGCAGTGATAATTGATGGTCTTTTAGATGGTATTTGTTCTACGCAAAAACAATTTAAGGGAAGTAATACACCTAGTGGCGTTAATGTAAATGCATTAAATACGGAAATGTTAACGGATTTTGGAACCAGCCCAACTTTTTACTCAGTACTTTGTGAAATTGAAAAAGCCAGTGACGAAATGCGTAAACAAACATTGTTAAAAGAATGGGGTGGCAAAGAGGGCTACATCAAAAAGTGGCGGGAAGATCCACTTAACCAGGAAGTTAAAGCAAGTGATGATGAAATATTGGCATTTGCTGAGGAAAAACATCCTGGAATATTCAGTTAAGGGTCACACTTAAAGGCTAAGAAGAGAGGAGAAAAAAACAAATGGCCACAGCACAAAAAAACTTTCATGATCCGTTTGATTACTACATAAGAAAGCTACCAGAACCAGAACGAGATATTCAAAGAAAGCGTGTCACAGTCAACAATGGCATTATAAAAAGTATCGATAAGCTAACTTATGACACCTTTAAAGTAGTAATTCAATGTGGTGAAGATGCACCACAAATAGTTTTTAAAGCAGGTCAATACGCGACAATCACAGTACCAGGCTGTAGAAGGCCGCGTTCGTATTCAATTGCCAAGGCACCTGAAAATGAAAATCCTAATGAACATACGTTTTTTATTCGTTTAGTGCATGGTGGTAAGCTCTCTAGTTGGATTGCAGGTGATGATCGTGAAGGAGAACATGTAAAAATATCTGGCCCGCTTGGTAATTTTTCATTGGATCCTTCTGATAAAACCATGGTGTGTATCGCAGGTGGAAGTGGAATGAGTGCGATCAACGCAATTGTTGAGCATGCCTGTAATTTACAACTTGAACGTGATTGTTATTTCTTTTATGGCGCTAGAACTCAAGCGGATCTCTACCTGCAAGAGGAAATGCAAGATATACAAAGACAGTGGAATAAAAATTCCACGTTTACATTCATACCCGTGCTATCAGAAGAAGCAGAAGATAGTGATTGGGATGGTCCTCGTGGGTTTGTTACAGATCATTTTAAAGAGGAATATCTAAACAAAGGCGTAGTTTCTGTTAAGAACATTAAAGCGTATTTTTGTGGACCGCCACCAATGATCGATCTTGGGGTTGAGGCATTAAAAGAAGCGGGGCTTGACGATAGTGATATTTATTATGATAAATTCGAAGATGCCAGATCACCTGCACCTGTAGTTGACAATACGAAGTGTGTTTTGTGTGATGAGTGCTTGCTGGTTAAACCTGTTCCAAATTGTTTGGTGGAAGCTACAAATTTTAAAACTAATGGTGGTGGAGAAATCACGAGCTTCGATCGTGTAACACCTGCACAGACTTCAGGTCTCTACTACAACTCGTTGTTTATTGATGAGAATGAATGTATTCGATGTTATGCATGTGTCGATGCTTGCCCTCATGATGCGATTTCTGCTGACTATGCTAAAACGCCTAGAACGCTAAGAAAATATAGTTAGTGAACATATCGCAAGAGGCGCATAGCAAATACCTTCAATAAAAATATTTATAATTTGGATAAAAAATAAAGCTGCTGTTGGAATTTCAAGAGCAGCTTTTTTGTTATAAGGGTTTAATAAAGAATGGATAGCTTGGTGCAGACAAGTGTCTAATAATATATACACTTTTATAATTGGCTGGAGTTTTGAGTATGAATTTGAAAATCACATGGTCGGCATTCATTTCTATAGTGCTTATGTCTTTTTTGATGTATTCAAGTGAAATAAAAATTAGCCAAGCGGCTTCATCTACCCAAAAAGTTCATACGCCAGTTGTTGAAGAAATTGGAGAACTTACAGATGAAGAACTTCTTAAGTTACAAGATGAATTAAATAAGCCTAAAAAGGAGTCAGGCAAATTCACCGAAGGCGTATTGTGGAAAATAGAAAAAAATAAGGAGTTTATAGGTTACTTGTTTGGCACGATTCACATGAATGATAAGAGAGTAAATGAGATTCGCAAGAGCATAATGGGGATATTTGATGAGATGAATAGCTTCGCCATGGAGTCTTTTCCTAGTGATCATTACTGGAATCCCTATCATGGTGGTCAAATGATTAAGGGTGATATGACTTTACCAAAAGGGCAAACTTTAGAGCAGTTGATTGGTAAGGATCTATATAAAAGGGTTGAAGAAGTATTGCTGAATTTGGGTTTAGATCAAGACACAATTTTACATATGAAACCCTGGGCTGCGATGCGGAGCTTTGCCGTTAAAGCGGAAAATACCGAAGATTTAATTTTGGATTATGAGCTGTTAGATCGTGCGGCTTCACAAAGGAAAGAACTTTACCAAGTTGAAAGCATAGAAGAATTTTTAGTTACTTTTTATGCAATGCCTCAGGACGTACAAATAAAACTACTTGAATTTACGGTTAATAGCTATGACAAAATGAGAAATACGATTAATATGATGCTTGAGGCCTATTTGGAAGAAGATTTGTCTAAGATGTATGAAATCAGTACTAATTTTATTCCTGATAAACCAGAAAACGAACGTTATCGACAAACGTATCTAAAACATGTTGTCAAAGATAGAAACATTGTTATGGAGCACTATATGCGTAAACCGATGCGGGAAAAAAAGACGTTTATTGCTGTAGGCGCACTGCATCTTTATGGCGATCAAGGTATTTTGGCGTTAATGGAACAAGATGGTTACCAAGTTACACGAGTGCCATTGGATAAAATCTAAACTCAACTGCTAACTATAGAATGAGATGAGCTGCATAAAAAATGCAATTTTTCTTTTATTACTATATGTAATTATTTGTACTAGTGTGTATGCAGAAGATGATGTAGAGGATGTTCGATATGTAACAGATGAGCTGGAAATCACTTTACATCGCAATATGAGCTTGAGTAGTGAGATTATCACTCAACTTAAGAGTGGTACTCCTGTACGAGTGTTAAAAACTAAACGTGATGAAGGCTATGTATTAGTTGCTACTAAGAATGAAAAAGTTGGTTGGACGTTAGAAAGTTATTTGATTAATGAACCTGCAGGTCGTGAACAGTATCAAACTTTAAAAAAAGAATATGATAAAATAAAAACTGAATTTGACACTCAGCTTGCACAACGCACAGAAAAACTTACAAAAGAGGTTGAGAGACTAAAGCGAATTTCAAAATTGCCATTAGAATTGCAAGAAGAAAATCAACGACTAAAAGAAACACTACAACAAGAACGTGCTGAGGTTGAAAGTATTAAACAAGAAAACCGTGAGTTTAAATCTATACACATGGATCGGCAGTGGCTTATTACGGGTGCAGTAATAGCACTTGGAAGTTTAATACTTGGGTTAATTATTACTAAGATTCCTTGGAGAAAACGCAAGAGTTGGGGAGAAATTTAAAAAGGCAACTCAAAATGTATCTAGTGCGTTGATACTACGCTGCAAAACTTTCTCAAATGCTCATGTACTATCGTGTACACCCCGCTTCTCGAAAGTTTCGCGCCTTGTCCCTAGTCTAACTAATAAGGGTACTATCTACTATTTTGAGATATCTTTTTAATAATATATCCTAGAGTTTTTTATATATCCTCCATAATGGCATTCAGTGTTTTAGCCTGATCAATCATTGGTCCTAATGAAGAGATGTCGGGTACTGACTGTACTCGGTTTTGTATTTGATTTGCTTCGGCCAAGGTATGGTACAAACGTTCAGAATCTTGCTGTGCTAAATCCTGTACCGAATCTATTCCTGCATATACCATCAACTCAGAAATCTGCCCTTCTATTCCAGAGATACGCATGAGGTCACACATACTGGCCCATTTGCGTACTACAAAATCTTCTATACCTACTTTTTCTGCCACTTGAATGCGTCCCTCTAGATTGCAGCATTTTTCCAATAATTCTTGGGTAGTGGTTATGCCCATTTCACGTATCGATTTGCCATAAGACGCACCGATACCTTCTACCTCTTCGATGGGATAAGCTATTGATTCTGTTGGGGTTATTACTTCAGCTAGTGGTTCTGCAATGGTCGCTGTTGTAATGGGTGTTTCGGCTGTTGTGCTAGAGAGCTTGCGTTGTAGATCGTCACGTTCACTTTCAATTTTAGCTAACTTGGCCTGCCAACCTTTATCTAATTCAGCAAGCTCATCTCGGTAGAATAATTTTTTTAACAACCAACCTACAATTGCGCCAATGAGTGCTGCGAGCAATAAACAAAACCACATTTGTTGAATTAAATAACTCATGGTTGAAGCCCCTTTACTTTAAATTCAATTCTTCTATTTTTTGCTAAGCCTTCTTCAGTTTCATTGTCAGCAATCGGTTGCGATTCACCATAACCTACTGCAGTTAATTGAGAGGAATCGATGCCTTTGCTTACTAGATAAGATAATACTGCGGATGCACGTTCTTGGCTTAGGCGTAGATTGTATTCGTCCTTACCCCGTGAGTCTGTATGCCCACCAATCTCGATTTCAGCATCTGGGCATTGTTTAGTAACTTCTACTAAGTCATTGAGCAAATTGTAACTAGATGTCTCAATCTCAGCGCTATTGGTCGCAAAGTGAATTTTATTTGTGCTAAGTAATAAGTCGAAGTCTTGTTGGCAAGTGTATTCTGGTAACGGCTCTAATTTAGGTGTCGCCAGTACCGTTTCTGGTTGTTCAATTGGCAACTCTTCAACTGTTGAGGGCTCTTCTATTATTGGTAGTTCTTCAACAGTAGGAGGTTCTTCTATTATGGGTGGTTCCTCACTAGTCGTCATAGGTTCTGGTTGTTCGATTACTTCTTCGTCAGGATCTGACTTCGGTATTACTACAACGAGTCGGTTATTAACAGTACGTACACCATATACATTCTTAACTAATTTCCCCGCCCGTTTTCTTATCTTGTTACTTGCGACTTTACCGGTGAGTGCTACATCGCGGCCATCGATAGATACATTTATATCTTTAAGACCTTCTATCGCCAGCGATGCAACCGTGCGTGTTTGAACGTCGTTTTGAATTTCGGTGCGATGTTGATAGATGCAAAAATAACCAAGAATTGCTAGTAGAGTTAAACCTAGCAATATGATTAAACCTTTACTCATCCAACTCCTCCATTACTATTTTTGAAGTATTGTTTTGTAATGTGCACACTGTAATATTAATCGTTGCAGTGCTAACTTAATATGATGAGCATTTAAATTGTGCTAAGGCTAACCTAATCACATGCTGCTTGCAATAGTGAAATATTGTTACAATTTTGTATTAAAAGAGTTTTCTATATTAAATTGTAATAGTAATGACTGTATATAAAAGTTGTTATCGTTTGTTAAGTTAGTCTTTCGTAATTAGGAAATGTACAAAATAGAATATCTTCTCCAAAATATACTCGTGGAAATATGCTTTGGGGAAGCCACTCTTTTTTCATCTTAACTTTTTCCATTCTACGTTTCGACTTATTATTTTTTCGATGTACACAACCTTTAAATAGCAAAGGGTGATTGTATAATGGATTACGTCTGCACAATTTTGCTTTTTTACTCATATTGACCTCCTATCTGTTAACTAATTTGAGTTACTTTGCTAAAAGTACCTTCTTGAATAGCTTTATTGATGTATTCCATAAAAAAGATGGTTTTATCCTCTGCTTTCAATACATTATCTTCGATATCATTCAATGGCACAGGAAAACTGTATAGCATTTCACTATAAGGTACAGGCACAGCATAGTACGCTACACCTTGCTGGTAACGTAAAAATTTTGCTTTAGCATTACTGATTATATTGTTAGCTTTCATAGTTCACCTATATAAAACTTCGTATTTAAACAATAAAATTATGCTGCCTTAGCTTTATCCAGTTTTTCGGCGTGAGCTTTGATGTATGGATAAAAGCGTTTAGCGCGGTCTTCATTTAAGAAAACCGACTGCCCTGATCCCTTAATTGGTACAGGAAATTTAAAACCGCTATCCGTGCGGTACCACAATTTTCCAGACAAGAAAAACATGAAGCGCACGCTTTCATTGTCATTTATGATTTTTTCTAAATTTTTCATGTTGTCACCTATTTAAAAATTGTCCTCTAGTTGGGTCTGTTATATGTGATAAATCGCTAATCTAATAAAATCATTGGGCATGAAAAAACCCCGGTGCTCACGCTACCGGGGTTTTTGATTTAGTCCGGAAGGTGAGCTACGACCTTCCGGTATATGGAAAGTCTCGCTACAGGATGCTTTTTACCTGCCCAAATATATGCCTTAGTAAATAGATCGGGCTACAGAGCATCTTGCTACTTGTGCGCATAAACACCACGGTGTTAGCCCATGATAGGGCCCCTGTGCGCAATCTTGTTTTTTGCATAAAAATATTCATCGGCGGCGAACTATACTCTTATAAAAATGAATTGCAATATTGAATGTAAAAGCTTATTCAAAAAAAATGGCCGTTTATCAGCATTTTTAACAAGATTTTTTCACGAATCCAACGAATTCGTCTATTGCATAATAGGGTTGGAACAGGCAAACGAGAATTAGTTCCAGTATGCTACTGAATAAATTCCCAGCGCTTATAGCGGATATACTGATGCATTAACTTATAACCCTCTCGAGTTTCATCTGCAGCTTGTTGACTAACGGTTTGCCAAGCAACTTCATTAGCATGAGGGAGATTTTTTTTAAGGGCAGTAAGAAACCCAAGATCCTCATTAATTTGGTTGGTGTCTAGATGAGTTTTGTTTTCTGATGTGTAAGTAAGGGTGCTATTAGAAAAACTACTTTCATTTAGCTTAAAAACCAGTGAAAATGGATTATTGTGAATAGTAGTGAAGTTAAATTCATAGGCCTTACTAAAAGGGGCCCTCCCAAAAAAGACCGAGGCGTGATTTAACTTTGATTTAGCGATGTTGTTGCCAATTTTTTTATGACTGGCGCTCGAAGCGGTTTGTTCTAGGTGAGAACAGTTACTAAAGAGCAAGATTGCCGCTAAAACAAAAATAAGCCTTTGAAGAACATATACCTTCATGTAAAACACCTCCAACCGATACTCCAGTGTAAGCCACTGTAAAATAAGTGAGCTGATAGGGACGTTAGAAAGCGGTAATTTACAGACAGATGGTGAGGAACCCTACGGTAAGTATGTAAATCTATGATTAATATATATGAATTTATTAAGGGATACTCGTGACAGCATAATCTTTTACATATTTTGGTAATGGTTTTTTCTCTCCACTATGCAGTTTTTCTAGCTCTGTAAATATACGAATACGGTCTTCTGTAGATGGATGTGTGTTTAAAAAATTTGGTATTTTGGAAGAACCTATAGCTTCATTTTGAATGGATTGAAAAAATTCTGCGGCACCTGAGGCATGCCCGTAGTATTTTAGCAGTAAATCCGTCGCGGTCTCGTCGGCCGAAGCTTCTTGGTTACGACTGAACGCTAAATTTGCGATGGATGCAGTTGGACCAAGAAATTGTTGCACAAAATCACTACCATCTGCCCCAACTAAAGCAAGTAAAAATAAGCCGACCACAATGCTTCTACCGGTACTGCGTAAAGGATGCCTTTCATAATGATGTGCCATTTCATGTGCTAGCACCATACTGAGTCCATTCTCAGATTCTACTGATTGTAGTAATCCTCTAGTTACTACAATGTGTCCGCCTGGGACTGCAAAAGCATTTGCATCGTCAAGCGCCGTTACCGCTACAGTAAATTGGTGTTTTGAAAAATTATCTTCAGTGACACTATGCAGTTGATTCACTAGTGTTTGCAAATAATGCTGAACTTTTTCTCCCTCAGCACTACTATCAGAAGGAAAAGGCATTATATATACTTTTTCTTTTCCAAATAGAGATTGCTCATATTCAATTGGAATGTACCCAACCAAATGATCTGCAGCAAACCCAAGAATTATTACTGCTATTAAAACTAACCCAATTGTCCCTGCTGTTAAAATGAAAAAAGGTTTTAATGGATGTTCAGGGGTTACATTAATTCCTTCTGGAGGTTGAACAGGGGTATATTTCACTACAAATTATTTTCAATAGAAACAGCTGTACCATAAGCAAGAACTTCTACTGCACCTACACTATTTCTACGTCGGCTGTTTTTACTTATAGATGAAGTTTCTACGCGAGCATTCATAACAACAAATGCACTAGAAAGTTGTGCTTGTTCTTTCATGCGCAGTAATGCTTCTCTGCGTGCGCGATCTAGTAGTGATTCATAAGGCGTGATTTTGCCACCGAATAACATTTTTAGAGAAGCCACGAATTTTTTAAAGAAGTCAATCGATATCACTACATTCCCGCTCACCAGCTCGGTATGTAAACGATTGTGCTTTATCAAAGGTGGAGTTTTTAATGTAACAATAGGAATATCTAAAGTAGCTTTTTCTCTTTCAATAATAGATTTGAAATGCCTTTTTTCAGCTCGTTGACCAAAGATATAGCCAAGAGCAAGTAAGGTTAGCAGTACGCCTAATTCAGTCATGACTCAAGTTTTACTGCTGTTCCGTAGGCATATAATTCTGCAGCGCCTTGTGCTACTGAGGACGTGCTATATCTAACATTGACAATCGCATTTGCACCCATTGCCTTTGCTTGTGCAACCATTCGATCAGTAGCTTCTTTTCTGGATTCGGCCAACAATTCCGTATAGGCACCGAGCTCGCCTCCAAAAATATTTTTCAACCCAGCAAGAAAATCCTTGCCAACATGTTTCGCACGAATGGTGTTGCCTTGTACTAAGCCAAAATGCTGGATAATTTTTCTACCTGGCACTTGTTCTAAGTTTGAAATCAGCATGAAACCTCCTAAATAAATAAATAGGTGATTAAGTGTATTTTCAGGTCAAGCATCCGAAATTTTGATAAACATCACAATTCACAATTAGTTACCGGAATAATGTCAAGGTTATAATAGTAGTATTATGTGACACAGTTATCTATATAAGCTAGCATATGTATAAGTTATACCTTCGATCTTGCTTTGTAGGCCAATTAGTCTGTGTCGATATGTTTATAGAACGATGGTCTGATATTCTGGTCTACAATAGTAGCAGGGAGCAAATACTATGAAAAAGCGCTTATCTTTATTCCTTATTTGTATGGGATTAATTGTTGTAAATCCAATAGGATATTTGGGTGCTGCTGGTCTTACAGCAGAGCAACTTGAACAACAAATACAACTAAGTCATATGCTTGGTCAAATTACTTTGGAAGAACAAAACTATCGCATACAGAAGGTCAGGACTTTAGGTGTGGATGGGTATTACAAATGGCTCCGTAGCGAAGGTGCTTCTGCTAAAACTTCTGCATCAAATAATCGTTCCAGATAATAGTCAGATGTTTGGTATCGGTAAGGTACAGTGAAATTGCACACTAAGACCGCTTAGTTTCCATTCCCCTCATCAAAGCCTGATACATGCCAGGCTTCATGTAATTTCTATGGTTAACCTCAGAAGCTACTCCAGCTTGATCGTAATTAACTAAATAAAAAAGCATATTGGTTTTTTTCCATGAAATAAGGCTAAATATGTAACATTGTTTATCAATATGTCCTGTGAGGCATTAAATTAGCTAAAAATATAAATTTGAGCTATGCCACAAACCCGAATATCCGAGCAATTACGGCGCCACGCAGTAGCTATTATTAGTTTAGTTGTGGCTTTAACTAGTTTGGCCTACAACACATATCGAAATGAATTAACCGAGGCAAATCGAACTGTGCGTCAAGCAGGTTTCGAAATGATTTCTGAGTTATCAGAGCTTCAACAAGTTATGTTGTTTGCCCGTTATAACCAAGAAGATAAACGAGGCGATACTACTGTAGGTTGGTCTCATGTACTATCTCTACGAGATCTTAGTTTGGCAATGCCAAATAACATACAAAAAAAAGCTAATAATTTTTATAAAGTATGGCAAGAAAATAATGCAGAAATTGCTGCAACAAATTCAACTGCATATAACACAATAGATAAAGAGATTGATGATTTGAAAGCTGAAATTTTAAAGGTCGTATCAGCCTTGCGTTGATTTAATTAGTGGTTCAGCAAAAAAGCTAAAGCAACTAAGCTAACTACTGTAATTATAAAGATGGTTAATAAAATACGTAAAATAATTGGAATTAAAAAATGGAAGCGATCGGCAAAAGGATTAAATGAGATCATGAAGTTTGCAAATTCCTTATTAATGGATTTGATTGAAGTATCATACAGCTAAAGTATCACATTCACATAAATGACTTTGAAAAAAAGAGCAAATGGTCTAGAAATGTTGATCAACAGGATGAGCGCAAGTGATTTTCAGTATTCAATGTGGTTAAACAGTAACTTACAAAGTAAAAACTGAAAGATATATTGTATGGGGGCTAGTTGAATATTTGACAAATATATTTAAATTCGTAACTAATTTAAGACTTAGTTAAAAAACGCAACGAGTTATCAATATAACTCGTTGCGCTTGTCTTAGTATTAGATCAAGGCTAGCAAAGATCATCAATTTTTGCTGAGCCAGCATGCCTGCCTACACTTGTAATGCCATTTTCCATGCTTTTTACGGAATTATACATTTCACTTTTGCCAATAGCTTGGTGATTTTTAGCTTTGAGAACGAAGTAAGATTTACCATTCCTGGAAGATTTTCTTTCAAATTGTTTACTTGCCCTCCCATTTTTCTTTACGCTCGCAATGCCATTTTTACAACTGCGTTTTTCTTTATAGCCCTCACTCGCCAAAATGATTTCACCGTTTGACGCCTTTAATCGAAAACGAAATTCACCTCTTTTGTCTTTAAATATCTCGAATTTTCCTGCCATTTCCGCCTCCGTATCAGAGAAAAGAATTTATAGATTATTAAGCACGTACAAGTATAACCACATGTATCGTCTTCGTGCAAAAAAATGCAAGCTCAGATGATTGATGAATTTTCAATGTCAGTTTTAACCGATATGGATGCTTTGTTGTTGTATGATTAATTGCGTCAGTACTGCTAGTTAAATCATATAGTTTCATGATTAAACAAATGTCAATTATTTTGATTTGGACGGTGTGTGTAGTGGTTCTGCATCACCTCATAGACCCTTCTACTAAGTTAAGTTTGTTTATTCTAGTGGCAGGTCTTATGCTATGGATGAGATTTAGAGAGATTGATGTTGTTAATCTCTTGCCTCCTATTTTATTGATCGGTTTACTGGCATGGTTGACCATTATACAGCCAAAAAATGATCGAAATTGGTGGCCGGAAACCTCTATATTGCCGAGTATTAAGATAGAGGAACACCAAGTAACGATAGAAAAATTTCGCAATTTCCATTGGCAAGGCCTTAAAGAATCCAATCCCAACTGGGAAACTCGTAGCTATAATTTAGCTAATCTTGATAGTCTTGACCTCGTTGTTGAGCCTTTTAGAGATTCGAGGTTTATGGCACATACCATGTTAGTGTTTGGATTTGGGTCCCAAGGTTACGTGGTGGTATCCGTAGAGGCAAGAAAAGAACAACAGGAAGAATACGGTATACTGGCCGGGGCATTACGTCAGTTTGAACTTATTTATATATTTGGGGATGAAAGAGATCTGTTTGTTCAAAGGGCAGTACATCGGAATTCTGAGCTATATTTATATCCAATTAAAGCAAACAGAAGTTTTATAGTTAATCTGTTTGAAGATTTGGCAAAATCTGCAAATGGTTTGCACCAACAAGCAAAGTTTTACCGCACAATTCGGGATAATTGCACCACCACACTTGTCAAGCACATCGATCGACACTACGATGATAAGATTGGTTTTCGTTATGAAGTTTTATTCCCTGCACAGGCGGGAAAATTATTATATGACCTTGGTAAAATGGATACGACTCTAGCATTTGAAAAAGTAAAATCCATGGCAAGGATTGATGAATTAGTCAGAAAGTATATAGATGAACCTAATTTTTCCACGATAATTCGAGCCCAGTCAACAGATCCATACAAAACTGCCAGCAGTGCTGCTTCTTGATAATATAGCTACTCTGTCTGCTTAATATATAATCTATAATAAATGTATAACTAAAAAATCCGTAAAAAATAAACTATGAAAAAAGTTGTTATTGCTCCAGATTCTTTCAAGGGCAATCTTACTTCTCTTGAAGTAGCGATCTGCATTGAAAAAGGTATTAAACGCGTATTGCCAAAAATTAAATGCATAAAAGTACCCATGGCAGATGGTGGAGAGGGTACCGTACAATCTATGGTAGATGCGGCAAAAGGCAAGATCGTTAAGAAACGAGTCAAAGGGCCTGCTGGAAAATTAGTGACTGCTCAATATGGTTGGATCGCTAGCAATAAAACTGCAGTGATCGAAATGGCAGAAGCCTCTGGTTTACCCTTGGTAAATGGGCGCGAAAAGAATCCACTTAAGACAACTACTTATGGCACGGGCCAATTGATACTTGATGCCATAAATCGAGGAACAAACAAGATCATTATTGGTATTGGTGGTTCAGCAACCAATGATGGCGGGGTAGGTATGGCACAAGCCCTGGGTGTGAAGTTCTTAAACGCAAATGGACGAGTCATTCAAGAATTGGGATCAGGAGGGATGCTATCTAAAATACAAAGTATAGATATCTCAAATTTGGATGGCAGAGTACGGAATACAAATATCGTGGTTGCTTGTGATGTAGAGAATCCACTTTTTGGTAAAAAAGGTGCTGCCTATGTGTTTGGACCACAAAAAGGCGCAACACCGAAAATGGTTGAAACACTGGATGCCAATTTAAAGCGCCTTAGTAAATTGTTGAAGCGTGATCTTAAAAAAGATGTAGGGCGAATGCCTGGTGCAGGTGCAGCAGGGGGTTTGGGTGCAGGATTGGTAGCATTTGCTGGTGCAAAGCTAGAAAGTGGCATTGATATTGTATTAGAGGCCACGCAGCTAAGTAAGTATATAAAAGGTGCTGATCTGGTAATTACAGGAGAAGGTAAAATTGACTTTCAAACTGCGTTTGGAAAAACCCCTGCTGGGGTAGCTAAAGCAGCAAAACAACACAAGGTACCCGTAATTGCAATTGGTGGGGCATTGGCAGATGATGCGCAGAAAGTATTTGCACATGGAATTGATGGTCTTGAAAGTGCATCTGCAAAAGATATGTCACTAGAAGAAGCTATAGGAAATTCACGAGCTTATATAGAAAATGCCGCTGAGCGAGCAGTTCGAATTATACTGATTGGAAAAAAGATATATAAAAAGTAATTTTTTCGGCTACTTGATCTAACTAGGGGGTACAGCAATTTATTTTATTGCCAAGTGAACAAGTTAATCGGCAAAGCTAAATTGTTGATGTTCAAAGGTGTCTTTAGGCAAGCCGCGTAATTTAATAAATTCTTGTCTAAAGGCTTGTTTAGCCTTAATGAGATGATTGTCACACTCGACAGAACTTATCTCATATTCAAAATTTTCACAATTAATGGGCGGGGTATATTGCTTTATAAAAGCCTTCTCAAATTCTTCAGATAAGCGTTGTTGTATAACTTTTTCTTGCTCTAGATGTTTTGTATTTGCATGTAAGAGCAGATTTTCAGGACTTGTGTTGGTTTCTTTTGAAAATAGAGAATACGTTGCAATGAGTATTCCAAAAGCTAGTGATACTGATAGGGCTTTCTTTATCAGGGGGTTAAACATGTGGTTAGCATGCAATACATCCCTGCATGCTAATCACAGTACCCGATGAATGGGCAGTGTTGGCTTAGTAATGGATAACCACATAACAAAGTATTTACTATGGAAAGAATCTAACCTCATATAAAAACTAGAACATACTTATTATTAAGGTGTTATTTCAATCGGAGTGCCATTTTTCACTAGATCCCAAATCTCGTCCATGTCTTCATTATTGACTGCAATGCACCCGTCGGTCCAATCGAATAGCTTGAGAATCCTCCAAGCCCAGCCTATGCCATTAGGTTGTCCATGAATCATAATTTCACCTCCAGGGTCAAAACCTGCCTCAAGCGCTTTTTTCTTATCTTCATTATTGGGGTAGGAAATATGAATAGACTTGTAAAACTTACTGTTCTCATTTCTATTGTCTAGGAGGTATAGTCCCTCAGGTGTGCGTTCATCGCCTTGCTTTTGTTTGTGTCCCAGCGGATTGGCGCCGAGGCTTACATCATAAGTGCGATAGGTTTTTCCATTTTTTATTAGGCGTAGCTTGCGTTCGCTTTTTTTAAGTAATACCGAATCGGCAGTGAGTAAATTGACTAATTTAGATACTTCTTTCCCTTTGTCGTAGCTTCTTTCGCCCCATTGTTCTCCACGTGCATTAAAGTACTTCCATAACCCGTGTTTTTCCCCATTGAGATATTTGCCGGATATATGCATATATCCACCATCCCAAGCTTGCCAAATCCCATGTTTAGTTTCATTTTTTTCACAAAATATAGCGATTCCAAGCTTACTCCAGACTTCACGCTTTTCAAATGAGCCTTCTTCGCATTGTAAAGAGTGATTCGCTAATGCATTTTTGGTTTTGTTGTATTCGTGCTCCATCATCCAACCTATCCATAATGGACTGGTAAGTAGTAATAGTAGAGCAACCGTGATTAGTAGTGCTGTAGATACACCAAGAAACTTCTTTAATTGCATGTGGTTTAAACTATTTCCTAGCTCATCCGATTAACGAGTTTAATTAATCATGTATTGCTATAGTACAGTAAGGATAAATTGGATAGAAATAACGTTTTCGATTAAAACATGTAAAAAATAAGTGATTTATCCTTTAACAGTAATCATTACGGTTAGTTTATACTATAGAAAAAAAATGTAAGTCTTCAATCACAAATTTTTAGAAAAATGAATAAAACACTTATTATTATTGGCGCGGCAATTATTATTATTGGATTACTTTGGCCTGTCATCACCAAAATGCCATTTGGTAGATTGCCAGGAGATATAGCAATCAAGAAAGAAGGGTTTCAGCTGTACTTTCCAGTTACAACGATGATTATTATAAGTGTTGTCGTGTCGCTGCTTTTATGGTTTTTTAAAAAGTAATTTAATAAGTAACTAATATGTACGTATACACTTTTTGTTAATATCTTGCTCGTTCCAGAACATAAATATTAAATCGTTTAGTATCCTTTTTATGATAATAAAGCAATCTGCCATCACCAGTGATGGCGGGAGCTTCTGAAAACCCGTTAATTGCTTCGAGTAAAACCGGTTTTCTAAAAGGTGAATTTTTATCTGGCCTACTGGTGTAGTAAGTAGCAAAATTTGCCCCGTTCTCTAAATTTAAGCGCGTGAAAAATAGCTCGAGTTCATCTGTTGATATCGAGGCAGCATATTCCAGGCTTTTTGTATTTATATGTTTGAAAATTTCTTTGGAATTTTGATCGATTACAAATTTTCCATTTTGCAGATATGCTGTAAAGAAATGTGATTCCTTTGGCCAAGCTTGGCCACTGAATAAAGTTTGTGTTGCATATATACTAGATCCGTCTGCGCTAATCTCGATATCCATATTCAGCCAGCCCGGTTTATGCAGAGATAATTCAGGTATTGGGGTAATGTTAACTACTTCGCCATTGATAAATTTTCCTCTATATACAGTGGTGTAGCCATTATCTTTGCCATAGTAGGCGGTAGATACATAATAGAAATTTCCATGAACATCCATAGTGGGCACACCGTCAACGCTATTTGTGTTAATACCTTTAACTTCTCCCATAAACTGAAATGTAGTGTCATCAATACGTATCGCATAGTAAATATCTTTATCAGTTTTTGGTGTATCCGTTTTTTCGCTATTGAAGAAAAGGATGTTTCCATCTCGTGAAATAAAAGGTTCCATTGCGTTATACGGGTTGTTAATAATGTGCACACGCCTTGGATTGACAAATGCTCCATTTCCAGGAGAAGGTGAATTTAGTTTTTCAAAGTCTGATAGAATTTCGTTTAGTAAAGCATTTGCTAGTTTTATTTTGCCATTATCCGCTAATACCTTGACTTGTTTCATTTTTGGTACAACATTTGATACGTCTTTATTGTTAGCAACAGCAATTTTTAATTGCTGTTCTGCTGCAGTCGCTTTCATTTTGAGAGTTGTGACTTCTTCAGGAGTAGAACCTCCTATGCAAGAGTTACCCACAAGCATATAAATAAACAAAGTAGTAAATAGAGCTTTGCCGCTGATTAAAAACTGTCTAAATAAATTCATTGTTTATCCCCTAGATTTCATCAATTAAAAAATGCATCCCAGATTGTATGTGCATTTTTAATAGAGAGGTGTGTTTGTGCTTTAATCATGAAGAAACACCATTGACAATATTGCTACCCATAGTAAACCTTTAATTTTAGATGGTATATGCGTAGTAATTGTCCCCATCCGTTTTGCGTTAGTGTAGCCTAACCTCGAATGGTTAACTTAGATTTCAGTTAGTTAACAAATGTGTTGCCGATAAAACTACTGATTACAGCGATGAATAGTCATACTATGAAAATGTTTGCAATTTTTCCGTATAAAATTTAATTAATATAATTTTATTAAATCGTGAAGTATTATTTTCAAAAATTATTTAAGGGTAGGGTATTGCTAGTACTTAGCTAGCAAATTTCAATATGTCGCTTTGCGAAGGGTCACGGTTTAAAACTTCGTTCAGAGTCATTGGGCTACTTATTGCATAGCCTTGGACATAATCTATACCAATATCTTCTAAGGTATGTAAGATCTCTTCAGATTCCACATATTCTGCAATAGTTTGGATACGCATTAGCTTGGCTATTTTGTGTAATGAGTAAACCATTTCGTAATCAATAGGATTAGTATCAATCTCACGTATAAAGATGCCATCAATTTTGACGAAATCTACTGGCAAGTGCTTAAGAATTTCAAATGAAGAGAAACCGGTTCCGAAATCGTCAAGAGCGAATTTGCACCCAAGTTTACGCAGGCGCGTTATAAAGTTATTGGCTTCAGGTAAATTGGAGACGGCAACTGTTTCTGTAACTTCAAAGCAAATTTTTTCAGCCGGTACAGCACAATTTTCAAATTCTGAAATAACAAATTTTAAAAATTGAGGTTCACATAATGTAGCAGCAGATATATTTATAGATAACATTTTTATTTTTTCATACAGCTCACTGTGTTCGCTTAATTTTTTAATACATGCTTTAAATACCCAACGGTCAATCTTGTTTATTAGATTATAACGTTCAGCTGTCGGTAAAAATCTATTTGGTGTAATAAGAGAATTGTTTTCATTAAACATGCGAATAAGGATTTCATAATGATCCCATTCTTTTGTGTTTTTTGGTGTAGTGATTGGCTGAAACAACAATGTGAACTCATCATTTTCTAAGGCATGATTAATATGAACATACGATCGCGAATCTGAGCGCTGATGATTCATTTCGGTATCATCCAGACTATAGATGCGTATTTGGCTGGTATTAGAACGTTTTACTGCGCGGCAAGCATTATCTGCAGTTTGCAAGATTTTATCTACATTGCTAGTTTTTGCATCAATTGCAACAAGCCCTAAGCTTGCTCCTACTTTAAAGACGCTATCATTCCAACGAAATGAAAATTTCTCAATATTCGTTTGTATTTTGTCTGCAACTTGTTTAGCTTCGTCAATCGAAATATTTTCTAATAAAATTGCAAATTCATCTCCGCCTAGACGTGCAACATAATCGTCCTTACGTACGGCTTGTCTCATAACATTACCTATTTGGCGTAATAAATTATCGCCAGCATTGTGTCCACAGGTATCGTTTATTACTTTGAAGCGATCGAGATCGATATAACACAACACATGCGCTCCACGCGTTTCTTCGCACGATTTAACAATTTTATCAAGATGTATTTCAAATGCCCTACGGTTTTTCAAGTTTGTTAATGAGTCATGGCTAGCGTGATAAGTTAACCTGTCTTCTGTCCAAGTACGTTTGATTGCCGCGCCAATTATTGCCGCAACTGTTTTTAGAACGTCAACTTCTTCAGATTTCCAGTCTCGATTTCTTCGACATTCGTCAAAGCATATAAATCCCCACCATTCTGAGCCAACAAATATAGGTACAGCTATTAATGACTGTATATTTATTGATGCTAATATTTTTTGCTCATCTTTTGGGAAGGCATCAATGCTGCCAAATACCACATTACCTGCAGCTAGGCTACTTTCCCATCTTTGTAGATTCAGTTGACGATATGAAATAGAGAGGGTGTCATATTCATATTCAGGCGCACTAGAGGAAGACCATCTAAATCTAGAATGTGTAGTATTGTATTTGAGGTTCTCATCCTGTGAATTCTCGAAAATTTGTATACGACTGACGTCAATGGCGTTACCTAAATTATCTAAAAGTTCAGGTATAGCTAGTTCCCAAGAGTCTTCAAGTAATCTTTCTGAAGTATCAGCAATAACACGAAGTATATTTTTTTGCTTATTTATTTCTTTATTTTTATCCTGTTCAGTAATAACGCTTATAAAATTTTTGCTAATAATACGGTTAAGCTTAAATACACTGCCCAGCATATATAAAAGGAACAGTGACAGCCCAAGCGCTATATCCCTATGCGCTTCACTGTAAAATGAAAAGTATAAAATAATCGGTAGCATTGCAGATGCAGAGAAACTAAAGTATGCAATTTTTAAAACAGAATATAATCCTATAGCACCTGCAACAATAGCGCATACCCATAGTGTGTTTACTCCCATGTAAACTAAGTTATCCAGCGGAACTAAATAAAGAACGGAAAATCCCCACAGAAGCCCAGAAGTGGCAAGACCTATATACAACAAAGCGAGCCAGGTGAAGGAGTTAAGCGCAATGTCGGGGTATTTTTTGTAATAAAGGATGTGCAAGAAGCGTATACCGCTTACCAGGACTACAGCTGTAAACCAGGTGATAAGTCTATGAGCTGGTGAGATTCCCCATAAAAGTAAAAGCAAAGGCAAGGTAGCTAAAGTAGTGGCTGCAATACCTGAGGTTGTCTGTTGTATTAACAGTTTTAGCTTTGCTGCACGTAGTGACTGCTGAATATCTTCCATGACGAATAAATGTGATGCAGAGATTTCTTATTAGAGTCAATTGCAAGTGTAAATTTCTATAACTGCATGACTTTACACGGTTTTTTAGTCTCGCAGTGTTTATATAGATAAATGCTCGGAGATATCGGATGAAGCGCAAAAAATAACGAGTTTAGGAGGATTGACCCTTGTCATTAACAACTATTTATTTTATTTGTTTGGTCCTATAAAGAACCTAGTCTATTAATAAGCTAAATAGGTATTCGAGAATGAAGTAAGGTTATCGATTCATTTTAATTCTACTTAATATATTAGTTGCAACCATGCCTATGATGGCAAAGAAAGTGAGCAGCAAGAAAAAATTCTGATGGCCTTGTACGCCTGGCGTTGCATCGAGCAAGCGGCCTGCGATGGGGTAGAAAAAAATATCTGGTGTGAAGCCAATTATAGAAATTAGACCTACAGCTGTGCCTGTTATGGGGGCAGCAATACTAGTTTCTTCTAATAATGCAAAGTAGATACCACGGATTGCAAATACTGCAACAAATGTAATAATCAGGTTGAGATAAATGATGTAGAGTAATGAGGTAGATGGAGATAATAAGGCAAGCACGCCATAGCTTATGATTAATAGTAGAAAAGAAATTTTGATAACTTTGCTAGCTAAGAACTCATCTGCAAGAAAACCTGCAGCAATTGCTGCTATAGGACGAAGATAAGCAGCAATGGAAGTAAATTGTGCGGATTCTACTTCATTCATGCCTAGTATCTCGACTGCATAGAGCGCATAGTTATCAAGACCTTTATAGCCACTGTAAGCACAAATGACGATAATGGCCTGTAACCAAACAACACGTTGGCGCCATACCTTACCTATGCCGAATAATGGTGATGTAGTGGATTTTAATGGTTGATCATGATGGTTTGGTATTAACCACCAGACTAATATAGCTGCTAAAAAAGTCATTACACTATAAGTATAAATAACCGCAGCTAATGCTTGACTACGTTGTAACTCTGAAGCGCTTTCTATTTCGCTGGGTAACAACATACCGAATATAAGCACAGTAATTGAAGCAGCACTTGCTGCGACCAATCCTCGGCCGCCATCAAGAAAACCAAAGGCACGCCCTTGCAGTAATCTACCACCCCATTCTCGCGTAGCACGAATTAAAGCCGCCCAAAATAATAAAATTGAAGTAATCCCCCAATAGGCAAACAACATCGACAAACCTAATTGATTTGGAAACTGTGCCATATATAGGCCACCTATTGTGGTGGCTAACAATGACAGCGCAAGTAAGGTTCGTGCTGAAAAATGATCAGCAATTACGCCACCGGGAAAATACGATAGCATTGCAGTAATTCCATATATTGCAAAGATATCTCCAAGTGTGGCGTTAGAAAGATTAAATACATCGAGTACAGTTGGGCGATAAAAACGCGCTACATGAAATGGTAGACTGAATATCATCTCGCCAGCAAGAACTAGGCAAAAGATTATCATCAACCGATGTTTGTTTTGATTAATGTTTAACTCCCAGTTAGAAGTTTTTGCTTTTCAAAGTTCAAGCTATAGTTTAGTGATGATCCTAGCTAATCAATAGCGAATATCTATATTTTATTGGGCATATTGTCATTACGAAGATAGCTTGATTTGCTTGTCAAGCTTAGCGTTTAGACGGTTTTTAGTACTAATGCATCTTAAGTTATTCTCTTATCGATAGTTTTTAAACTTAACCACTAATCTCATATATCTATCCGTTTAGTATTGAAGCTAAAGCGTTTCATATTTTTTACACATTTTTTGCGACTTAGATTCTATTAGTTTTGTCAAACTAACAAGTACCAAAACATGGAGAACGGTATTATGAATAAGATTAAACTTATTGGGCCTATAGTGGTTGGGTTGGCTACATTAATACTTTCTGCCCAATCACATGCAGATAGCAGAGTGTTTGGCAACCTGGGCATTGAGGATGCACCTTGGAGCATTCTTATTGGTTACAATGATTATGGCAGACATTACTACGAGCCACGTCGTGTAGAGCATCACCATTATTACCATAAACCACGTCATAAGTATCGTAAACATAAACGACATCATAAAAGACATCATCGTGGCCATGCTTATGGTCACTATAAACACCGACCATATAACTATTCTCGTAGAACTTATTGCCCTTATTAATTCAGAGTAGAAACGAAGTCAGCGCCATCTTTTTGGATGGCGCTATTTTTATAAGCAGGGAAGCTTAGTTCATGTGCACGATAAAAATTCCTATCGTGTTTGCACTGAGTTTAGAGAGAGGCTAGTAAAAATACTTCAAGCTGCCTTATTAATATTATAATCACGTAATGAATTTAATACTGCAGATTTGATTTCTGGCACTGCATAAATTTGCCTAGCAGTTATTCTTATTAATGGAAAGCTTGCGCTTTCACATGCTTCATTTAAAAATTTATCGCGCTTAGCTCTAGTGGCGCGATCATGACTACTATCATCTAGTTCTATTGCAGCGATAATCTCAAATTGATTGGGGCTACAAAGCACAAAATCAAAATGTTTTGCAGAGATCTTATTAAATGCACTTTGCCACGCGCTTTTACTTAACCCTTTTGCTGGCCGCAAAATATCAGCAACACGTACTTTTGTAAGGATAAAGAATTGATCACCAAGGCCTTGCAGTAACACCCTGTAGAAAGTTTGTTCGGTTTTGGAAAGAATAAAGCGATTACTGCGATAAGAGATTACTGGGAGATCTGACAATGGTAGATTTGCACTGGGTTCAAGTCTTGTAGCGTTAGAGATTGTTCTTTTGCCTAGCTTAATTTCAGCTTTTTTAGCACGTTGCTTAGCAATTAGTTTAATCAATATTGCGCCAAGTAGCGCCAATGCACCGATTACATATCCTTCCATCACAAACCTCGACTCTTCTCGAAGCGAATATATTGCTTCAGATCAGAAAAGCACAGAGAGATTTTCTGATAACTGTTTGCGTAATGGGGCTGAATGGCGAAAGTCAGTAAATTAAGCTACCGGGGCAGGAAGATCGGAACTTCCCATTAAATATTCATCCACTCCGCGTGCGGCACTGCGGCCCTCAGCAATGGCCCAGACAATTAGACTTTGGCCGCGATGCATATCACCAGCAGTAAACACACCTTCAATATTGGTCATCCAATTTTGATCGCGTACTACATTACCGCGATTATCTAATTCGACATTTAATTGTTCCAACATTCCAGGCTTTTCTGGGCCAAGAAAGCCCATCGCCAATAGCACTAAATCACAAGGTAATGTTTCATTGCTACCTGGAACTTCTTCTAGGGTTAAGCGTCCGCCATTGACTGTAGCGCGCCCGTCAACATTAACCATCTCGACTCGCACCAATTCTAAGCCTTTAACATTTCCAGCTTCATCGCCAATGAAGCGTTTGGTGGATACAGAATAACAGCGTTCAACGCCTTCCTCGTGAGCGGATGCAGTACGGAAAATGCGTGGCCACTCGGGCCATGGATTATCTTCTGCACGTGTTGTGGGAGGTTTCGGCATGATTTCCAATTGATGTATCGATAGCGCGCCTTGACGGTTAGCAGTACCTAAACAATCGGCGCCCGTGTCACCGCCACCAATGATGACTACGTGCTTGTCTTCAGCAGTAATAAAGTTTTCCGGCCTAGCATCACCTTCGCAAATTTTATTTTGCATGGGTAAATATTCTATCGCCTGATGAATGCCTTTTAACTCCCTACCTTCGACTGGTAAATCTCTTGGTTGGCAAGCTCCACCTGTCAAAACCAATGCGTCGAAATTATCGCGGAGATCTTCAACAGCAATATTTTCTCCTACATGTGCATTGGTTTTAAACTGTACACCTTCAGCCTGCATTTGTTCCAGGCGCCGATCTAATACACGTTTTTCCATTTTGAACTCAGGAATTCCATAACGCAGCAAGCCACCGATACGATTGGCACGTTCAAATACAGTAACTTCATGACCAGCGCGTGCAAGTTGTTGAGCCGCAGCTAAACCGGCAGGACCGGAACCAATAACGGCGACCTTCTTGCCAGTTTTGCTACTGGCTATCTGTGGCTGCACCCAGCCATTTTCCCAAGCCTTATCAATAATCGTAAGTTCAACACCTTTGATGGTGACTGGGTCATCATTAATGCCTAACACACATGAGCCTTCGCATGGTGCAGGGCACAGTGTGCCTGTGAATTCTGGAAAGTTATTGGTAGCATGCAGTCTTTTGATGGCGTCTTGCCACTGATCTCGATATACCAAGTCGTTCCAATCAGGAATTAAATTACCTAATGGACAACCTTCGTGACAAAATGGAATACCGCAGTCCATGCAACGCGCGGCTTGATCTTTTAAAGGATCAATTTGCCATGGCGCCATCACTTGATTCCAATCACGAATGCGTTCTTCGATAGGACGGTATGGCTGTTTGGCGCGTGTATACTCCATGAAGCCAGTGATTTTAGCCATATCCTAACTCCTTATTATGGGAGCTCTGATTTATTAATGAAATGCCTGAGATTAGGCAAAAAGATTTTGAAAAAACGGAGTGTATAGAGGAATACATGAGTATTTTGAAAAATCTTTACTAATTTATCTTTTTTTGGGACATATCAGAATAAATCAGAGTTTCCATAGTTATCCGTGTGCGGCTTCCATTACGGCTTCATCTACCGAAGTACCTTCAGCTTCTGCTTTTTTAATTGCAGCAAGTACGCGTTTGTAATCCTTAGGCATCACTTTTATAAATTTTGCTAAGTGATTTTTCCAGTCATCTAAAATATTTTTAGCAACGGTACTCTTAGTGTATTCGACATGTTTCGTGAGTAAAATTTTTATAGTTTTTATATCTTCTTCATCAGGTTCGTCCAAATCTACCATGTCTGTATTGCATTGAATCTCAAAGTTTTCTTTCTCAGCTAATACGTAAGCTATGCCGCCCGACATGCCAGCCGCAAAGTTACGACCCGTCGGTCCTATTACAACAACACGACCTCCAGTCATGTATTCACAGCCGTGATCACCAACACCTTCTACTACGGCACTCACACCACTGTTACGCACACAAAAACGTTCGCCAGCGATGCCTCGAATGTAGGCTTCACCCGAAGTTGCGCCATACAACAACACATTACCAACAATAATATTTTCTTCCGCAACAAAAGTTGAAGGACGTGGTGGATACACAATGATTTTGCCACCAGAAAGTCCTTTGCCTAAGTAATCATTCGCATCACCTTCTAAGGTCAAAGTTACTCCCTTCGGTACAAAGGCACCAAAACTCATGCCTGCAGAACCATTAAAGTGCACACGAATGGTGTCTTCCGGTAAACCTTCCGCACCGTAACGTTTAGTGATGTGGTGTCCTAGAATTGTACCTACAGTACGGTTGGTGTTTTGTATTGGCAAAATAATGTCTACGGGTTTGCTGCCCTCGATAGCGTCTTTGCAAAGAGGTATTAATGTCGTTACGTCTAAAGATTTATCTAGGCCATGGTCTTGTTCTGTAGCGCAGTACATTTCTGTACCCATAATATTTTCTGGCTTGTGTAAAATACTACTGAAATCTAAACCGCGCGCTTTCCAGTGATCGACTGCAGGGGTTACATCCAATTTTTCAACATGTCCGATCATTTCATCCATCGTGCGGTAGCCTAGTTGTGCCATGTACTCACGCACCTCTTCGGCGATAAACTTAAAAAAGTTTTCAACAAATTCAGGTTGACCACCAAATTTTTTTGTCAATTCTGGATTTTGTGTTGCCACACCTACTGGGCAAGTATTCAGATGACATACACGCATCATAATGCAGCCCATTACCACTAAAGGCGCTGTGGAAAATCCAAACTCTTCTGCACCTAATAATGCCGCAACGATGACGTCACGACCGGTTTTCAATTGACCGTCCGTTTGTACTACGATGCGATCACGTAAACCGTTTTGTATGAGTACTTGTTGTGTTTCCGCAAGACCAAGTTCCCATGGAAGACCAGCATGTTTTAAAGAGCTCATTGGTGAGGCACCGGTGCCGCCATCGTACCCAGAAATCAATACAACATCGGAATGCGCCTTGGCGACCCCTGCGGCTACAGTACCGACACCGACTTCGGCCACCAGTTTTACATGTATACGTGCATCAGGATTTGAATTTTTTAAGTCATGAATCAGTTGCGCTAAATCCTCAATGGAATAAATATCGTGATGTGGTGGAGGTGATATGAGCCCAACACCAGGTGTGGAGCCGCGTACTTTAGCGATCCAAGGGTATACCTTGGTACCAGGAAGCTGTCCACCTTCACCAGGTTTTGCGCCTTGTGCCATCTTGATTTGTATATCGTCGGCATTTACTAAGTATTCGCTGGTGACACCAAAACGACCTGATGCAACTTGTTTAATTGCGCTCCTGCGTAAGTCACCGTTGTCATCTGCAACATAACGATCAGGATCTTCACCACCTTCGCCGGTATTTGATTTACCACCAATACGATTCATCGCAATCGCTAAGGTTTCGTGTGCTTGTTTACTGATAGACCCATAGGACATAGCGCCGGTTGAAAAGCGTTTCATTATATTTTCAATTGGTTCGACTTCTTCGATGGGGATCGGCTGTTTAGCCATTTTAAATTCAAACAATCCACGTAAAGTGGCACGGTGTTCATTTTGATTGTTTACCTTGTCGGTATACTCTTTAAAAATATTGAACTGACCTGTACGCGTAGAGTGTTGTAATTTAAAAACGGTTTCAGGATTAAACAAATGGTATTCGCCATCACGACGCCATTGATATTCACCACCCCATTCCAAATCTGGTCGCTTGCTTGGACGATCAGGAAAGGCATTGTGATGACGAATGCTTGTCTCTTGAGCAATTTCTTTTAAGCCAATGCCACCAATTCGTGAAGCCGTCCAAGTGAAGTATTGATCAACAAACTCTTTGTTCAAACCTATGGCTTCAAAGATTTGTGCGCCACGATAAGACTGTACAGTAGAGATACCCATCTTCGACATGGTTTTCGTCAGGCCTTTATTTATTGCTTTTATAAAGTTTTTAACAGCCTTCTCATGCTGCATTTCAGGTAAGTGACCTTTACCAATCATGTCTCCAAGCGATTCAAATGCAAGATAGGGATTTACGGCGCAAATACCATAACCAATCAATACCGCGAAATGATGTACTTCACGTGGCTCGCCTGATTCAAGAATCAACCCCACTTTGGTACGTGCACCGGTACGAATTAAATGATGATGTACACCTGCAGTGGCTAATAATGCCGGGATGGCTGCTAGTTCTTGAGTGATACCACGGTCTGAAAGAATGATATTGGTGTAGCCCTCATCAATTGCAGTATCAACCTGAGTACAAACTTTTTGCAAGGCTTGGTCTAAACCTGGCCCACCTTCGGAAACAGGATAAAGAATAGAAATTGTTTTGGTTTTTAGTCCTGTCAGATTTACATCGCGTATGCGAGCGAGTTCATCATTGCTGAGTACTGGTGAAGGTATTTTAATTTGTCGACAACTCTCAGGTGTAGGGTTTAACAAATTTTTCTCAGGCCCAACCGTAGTTGCCACTTGTGTCACTAATTCTTCTCGAATGCCGTCTAGTGGAGGATTAGTGACTTGTGCAAATAATTGTTTGAAGTAGTCATATAGTAGTCGAGAGCGATTCGATAATACCGCCAAGGCTGCATCAGTTCCCATAGAACCTGTTGGCTCCATGCCATTGGCTGCCATCGGTGCCATTAAAACTTTTAAGTCCTCATGGGTGTAGCCAAACGCTTGTTGGCGTTGCAACAGGGTTTCTTTATCTGAGCCATGAATTTGTTTGGGATTAGGCAAGTTTTCAATGGCAACCAGATTTTCTTTTAACCATTCGGCATACGGGTGTTCTTCAACAAATTCTTTTTTAATCTCTTCATCGTCAATAATACGGCCCTGTTTGGTGTCTACCATAAAGATACGCCCGGGATGCAAGCGATCTTTAATCAATACATTTTCCGGTGCAATATCAAGCACACCTACCTCAGAGGCCATGACCACCATGTCATCTTTAGTGACATAATAGCGGGAAGGTCTTAAACCATTTCGATCTAACACAGCACCGATTACTTCGCCGTCCGTGAATGCAATCGATGCTGGACCATCCCAGGGTTCCATTAAGCAGGCGTGATATTCATAAAATGCTTTACGTGTTGCATCCATTGTTTCATGGCCACTCCATGCTTCAGGAATCATCATTAAAATTGCATGCTGTAAGGGTCGGCCACTCATATGCAAAAATTCCATCGCATTATCAAAAGTAGCAGAATCACTGCCGCCTTCAATCACTATTGGGAAAAGTTTTTGCAGATCATCATCACTGAATAGTTCGGATTTGCATAATGATTCACGTGCATGCATCCAGTTAGTGTTACCGCGAACCGTATTGATTTCTCCGTTATGACAGAGATATCTAAACGGTTGTGCTAAATCCCAGGAAGGAAAGGTATTAGTTGAAAAACGTTGGTGTACTAAAGCAAGAGCAGATTCAAAATCTGACTCCGAGATGTCTGGAAACATCGGTTCAAACTGGGAACCAGTCAGCATGCCTTTGTATACACATGTGCGGTATGAAAGAGATGGGATATAAAACTTATTTTTTTCTGATAAATCAGAATTTAAAATAATATGCTCTATACGTTTACGAATAATATAGAGTTTACGTTCAAAAACCGCTGCATCTTTTATGTCACTATTGCGGCCAATAAAAATTTGTTTAAAGTGTGGTTCACCAGCTTGCGCCATAGATCCTAAAGGTGAATCATCAGTTGGAACATCACGCCATCCTAAAACCTGCTGTCCTTCTTCCTCAACAATTTGGTTGAATTGATCAATGCAGTTTTGTTGCTGTGCGGCATCATTAGGCAGGAACACCATGCCTGCACCGTAGTGTCCATATTCAGGCAACGCTATATTTAGTTCATGGCAGATACGCGTGAAGAATTTATGTGGCATTTGAATAAGCATGCCCACGCCATCACCGGTGTTTTCTTCACAACCACATGCGCCACGGTGAATCAGGTTTTTTAAGATGGTTACCGCATTTTCAACTATTTGGTGTGATTGACGTCCTTTGATGTCAACAACAAAGCCTACTCCACAGGCATCATGTTCATAACATGGATCGTATAGACCTTGGGATGACGGGATATTGTTTATTCTCATACTCGATTCAAGACAAATTATTATTCTTACTATATTAAGGGTTTTACACGTTAATCTATCTACTACTAAAAGAAGGTAAATAGTAAAAAAATAAATCTACATGAGTATATTGCCATAGAAAAACACTGACTTATCTCATGATGTCCATGCAAAGGGCCGCGAATTATAAAGCAGACAAAGGATCAGGACTATTATCCTTAATTATGGTGTGTTTATTTATTATGTAAAATGATTATGATACAAGTCACTAATTCTGTAATGAAATGCACAGCACAGCAAGCGAAACGTCGCAATAATAAAGGATTAGAACAGCCGTATGGCATAAAAGAGTTGGTTTCTAAGGGACGCTATACCTGTAGAAAGCAAGGATATTTTTCAAGGAGGGACATCTCACATGAAGCAAAAAAACCATTTGCATTCAAATCGATCTGCGCCAGATCTTTCTAGACCTGCCGTATTTGTGAACAATTCTCAAAAAAAGAATAAACCAGAAAACCAAACAGCGACAAAAGAAAAGCTATCGCAAAAATAAATTCAAAACACTGGGTCCAAGAGATCGCTAGACCTAGTGCTAGCAATAATTTTATTATTTCCTTGCTAAGCAAATTGATGCATTAGCATAAATCAGAGCTTTGTTAGGCGTTGGCAAGGTACAGTGCCACTAAAATAAGCAATACTGCAGATCCTTGCAGGATAGTACGTGCCCACATGAACTTCTCACTGGCGTCCTTGTCTAGTGAACCTCCAATCCCCATTGATAATAGGCCCAAGCCTAGCGCAGCAATGGTTGCAAGTAATGCCAGAACTATAATTATATTTAACATTGTTGTTTTCCTCCCTAACAACAGTGAGTAAATTATGCCATGCTATAAATGACAAACCAAATACGGATACTTTTAATACAAACCAGGAATAAATCGTTTAGTTTGTTGTTGATATGTTGAATAACCAACAAACTTATTGCTTAACAAGGTTTCTTCAGTATTTGCCTTGCAAATTACTGCCAAAATCACCATGGCCAGTCCAATAAAATTTAATTCATGATAATTGAATAAAGCAATACCCCCCATCATTAGGATCAAACTCACATACATCGGATGGCGCACATATCGATAGGGGCCTGAAGTAATTAATCTTGCTTGCGGTTTCGGTTCAGGATATACGCTGAAATTACCAATCTGATTATAAAATAGTGTAGTAATTCCCAATATTATTCCTAGCGCACACAAGATAAGCCAATAAAAGCTGCCAGAATTTTTTAGGCCGACGGGAATACAACTCAATGCAATTCCACTCATTTGAATAAATACTAGTATATGGCTTGTAAGCGGATGCTTATAAATTGACATATAACTCGTAAAGAAAGATTAAATTTATGAACACGACTAAGCATCAAGAATATTGATTACTTCATTGTTTGTATGAACAGACTCTTGATGCATTGATTCAAAATCAAATAATTCAGTATCAAGCAAGTGACTAGTGGTAATATTTTGCATAGAACGAAATATATTACGAATACGATCTGGGGATTGTTGGTCCCATTCAGTTAACATTTCTTTAATGCGATTTCGTTCCAAATTTGGTTTAGAACCACACAAGTTGCAGGGGATGATTGGAAAAGCACATCTTTTTGCATAGTTTGCGATGTCTTTTTCCCGACAGTACACTAAGGGACGAATCACAATATTTCGTTGATCATCGCTAACTAATTTTGGTGGCATAGTTTTGAGTCTTGAACCATGAAACATGTTTAAAAACATCGTTTCAACCAAATCATCCATATGGTGGCCTAGTGCAATTTTATTTGTATCTAGTTCTTGGGCCACGTTGTACAGTATTCCACGGCGTAATCGAGAACATAGCGAGCAAGTGGTTTTATCTGGTGCTATTTTTTCTTTAACAATACTATAAGTGTCACGTTCGATAATGCGGTAATCCACACCAAGTTTTTCTAGATAGCTTGGTAAAATGTATTTTGGAAACCCAGGTTGCTTTTGATCGAGATTGACAACAACCAAATCAAATCTAACCGGTGCAACTGGCTGCAACCCCATTAACATGTCTAGTAAAGTATAAGAATCTTTGCCTCCAGAAAGGCATACCATGACTCGATCGCCATCTTCGATCATATGGTAATCGCTAATTGCCTTGCCAGTCTGGCGTCTTAACTGCTTCTGAAGCTTAGTAAATCTTTGTGAATGTTGAGTCATGTATTAGTGTGGTTACTAAATTTTTAAAGCACTACTTTACGCTATATTTACGCAAACAATAAAGCTCTGTAAGGTTATAAAACAGGAGCTTTCCCGGAAGGATCTATCATAATATTTGATTTATTAGCCGCTACTATATAAGGCAATGCCATTGTTGAAAATACAAGAAAAATGCTTGGTGTTATGGAAAAAGACTCAAAACGATTTGCAGATACTACTGGTTGGAGTTTCGAAGGTTTTGTGGCGGGTGAATCAGAAAATAGAACAGTTGGAAAAAATTACAAAGATGCATGTTTTGTATGTCACACAGCACAAAAAGATAATGACTATGTATTTAGTACGTGGAGAGAATAATCTACATTAACCTTCACCTTCACCGTCTTGTTTTGTGTCGTTATCTATTTTATTCCATGCATCTCCAATAACAGGATCTTCTGTATCTTCATTTTCCCATTCATAGTGTTTAACCGCAGGAGCAGGGTCGCGTTTACGTAACAAAATTGCGCAAAGTACACCTAAGCCTGCTCCCCAGAGATGAGTCTCAAACGAAATTCCAACTTGATGTGGGAAAATTCCCCAGATCATCGTGCCATATAAGAAGAAAACTAATAATGACAATGCAATCGCAAGACGATCACGACGAAAAATTCCCACAATAAAAATAAAAAACATAAACCCATAGGTAAGACCGCTTGCACCAAAATGTAATACGGGTCGTGCCGTAAACCACACACCTAAACCGGTGCCTAACCAGATGATAAGTACAACAATCCACCATGAACGTGGGTAGCCGAATATTAATGCTGTCCCCAATATAAGTAATGCAGGGGTATTTGATAACAAATGTTCAAATGAACCATGTATTAATGGTGCTGCAACAACGCCTACAAGCCCTTGGGTGCTGCTTGGATTAACACCTAGAGCCCATAAATTAAAGCCTGTAATATTGCTGACAATTTTAATTATCCATAAAAGTGCCGCGAAAATTAGCACGATTAGAAACGACCGTTTTAGACGAATAGGATCATATGAGGATGGAAGGTTACTGCGAGCACTAAGCATATGAAGACAATACCTGCTTTAGGAAGCATAAATATGACAGATCTATAGTAGTCTGCAAACAAAAAAGCCCCACATCGGAATGTGAGGCTTTTTTTAGAGTATTTAAAGTGGGTTAATACAAATCAGAGACTAGATCATCTGCTTTGGCGGCGTGCTCAACTTTCTCGCATGACCAGCCCCAAGATTCTTGTTTTTCGACAAATTCTCTGGCTTTGTTTTCGCAATAACCGGCTTCGCTTTGGGCTGTCCACAGCGTTTGTACACCTTCACCTTTGTCATATTGAACTTCACAAGGTAGATGTTCTTCAGCGTTTTTATATAAAACACTAATGACTCTTTTCGCATCACCATGGTTGCAGACATATTTTTCGCCAGCAAAACCTGTGACACAATAAAATAAGAATACACAAAATAATAAGACTGAATGGAATCGCATAATTACATCCTTATATTCCATTAAACATACACATATTGTCACGCTATGCGGGGAGTCATACCAGGGTAATACCTGCCGTTCATGCGAAACAAATAAACCATTTGAATAGTTTATTTTTTTATGACCGAGATTAGATTATTCAAGACCGATAACTGGTTGATGTTGATCGAGTATCGGTATCAGGTTGTGTGATCAAAAACGACTTAACTAAAAATAAATGAGTTGTTTGCTAAAATTAAAGGCTTTGTCAATAATGTTTGAAACGCACTTATATATAAAACTTTTTATGTAATCTGCGCGCCTGAGCAGGCCAATTATCACGAGCAATACGACCACGATAACTTCCAAGTTTGCTATCTATTAGCTCGATATCTTTGCGGTTTAATCCTGCGATCTGTTCAAAATGGTAAATACCAAGACGGTGTAATTTACGTTCCAATTTGGGGCCTACACCAGTGATAAGTTGTAAATCATCTAGATCGCCAGTTGGACGTTTCATTCCCAAAGGTTTTATTTTTGTGCGGCGAGTGGCTGGCTTTTTATTGGTTTTATTGTTTTGTTTTTTAGTATAGGTTCCACCACGCATTAAAATGCGTGCCTGTTCAATCCATTTGTCACGATCGATACGACCCTTGAATTTAAGCATGTTATCAACGGCAGCAACATCTTTACGTGTGAATCCCGCAATTTGTTCAAAGTAATAAATGCCACATTTGTTTAAAGTCTTTTCCAGTACTATGCCCACTCCCGATATGAGCTTGAGATCATCGGGTTTTCGACTTGGTTTATTTAAACCATAGGGCTTCATTTTGCGTTTTTTAGGCGCACTTTTAATAGTCTCGCGTTCTTTTGGCTCATGTATAGCAGCTATTGGTACTACTTTTTTAGCTTCTTGTAGTTGTTTTTCGAGATCATTAATTTTTTGGTCCCGTCTACGGAGATCATCTCTTAGCGGGTTGTTTTGTTGCTGGGCTTGGAATAATTGCTTTTCAACATTTGTAATCCTTTCGTTTCGTCTATCTATAGAGGCTTCTAGAGACGTAATTTGTCCTTGCAGCGTGCCGAGCTCATTTTCTAGTGAGGAGATTCTGTTGTCTTTTATTCGAATGTCTTCTTCCAAGGAGGGGACACGTTTATTTGCATCTTCTAACCTATCTTGTAGGCCACGCATGAATGTTTGAGAGTTCGTTGTTTCGGCTTCTAGTGACTGAAATTTTTTGCGCTGGTTCTCCAAGGTTTGCTTTAATTCGATTATCTCATGATCACGCTTCTCTAGATTAGAGCGAAGTAAAATCATTTCTGCTGATTGTTGTTGTAACGCAGCTAAATTTTGTTTATGTGTTTTTATTTCATTTTCAAGAGGTATCAGCCTTGACTTAGCAGTTTCAAGCTCAGCCTGCAATGATTTTTGTTTAGCATTGCTACTTTCAAATTCTTTTTTTAAGTTAGTAAATAATAAAGCTTGGTTATTAAATTCCTTATCACGTGTAGTTAGTTGTGTTTGTAGGTTTTCAAGCTCTTTGTTTAAGGCATGATTACGCTCAGTACTTTGCTGAAGCTGCAGCTTCAATTCACTAGTTTCGACATGTTCTTTACGTACTGAACTTATCTTTTTGTCGCGGCTTTCCAATTCTTGGTGAAGGGAACGATTAAGCTCTAATGTAGTTTTGAGTTGAGATTTCAAATCATCAATTACAGTAGGTGTTTTACGTAATGCAACGATTTCATCTTCACGTTTCCCTAGCTCAATATTGAGTAGGTTATTGCGTTCAGTTATTTTACCAAGCAGGGCCTTTAATTCATCTGTTTCAGAAGGCTTCCGGCGTGTTTGTTCAATGAACTCAGCTTGTTTTTTAGAATGCTCGATGGCAATACTTAGCTTGGTTTTTAAGTCATCACGGTTGGCTTTCAGCGTCTCAAATTGATTACGTAATGATTCCAATTTATCTTCCAATAGTTCTACTTGAGAAGTACTAGAGCTTAGATCACTTTCTTCTAAAGTATCCGCTTGCATTCGATATGGCTGAAAATCCTGGCTTATATCTTCGTAATGTACATATTCATTAGTATTTTGTGCAATAGCTTGCTTTCTAAAATTGTTCCAAATATACCAAATTAATAAAAGCCCCAATAACAAAGAGAAACTAACGTAAATTAAATTTTGGGATACGAGATAGGACATTAATAATTTCCCTTGCTAGATAAAAATGGTGGGTTACGAAAAGGTTTCATTTATCAATTATAACGTAAGCTGTCATAAATTTGTCATGCTACAAACATTAATTTGTATTTTTTTATCATAAAGTATTTACACGTTAGTTGGCACTAAATGAAAAACGAATTGTTCAAAAATTGTTCGTTGGTTGAGTTGTAATCAATTGTGCAGGTTCGAATTCATGGTAGCGAATATTTTTTTATGAAACTAAACTCACGCACCAATGACTTAGCATTAATTCCTAATGTAGTTCGGCAAGCTTCTATCTTGCTTTCATTTATATAATAGAAAAATATTCATCAACTGGAAAAAATTCGTAACGTAAACGTAAAAAAATCTTCATGGCTTGGTAAAACTGTTTACACAGAAACGACCTACCCTATCGTTTTTGCTAGAAATAACCAGAAAGATGAGAAGCGCATGTCCAACATTTACCGCAATGATCATGATAATGATATTTGTAACCAATCGGGGGATCGACCATTTGCTCTGGTCATAGTTTTATTACCTATGCATAGAAAAATCACAGTGGTTTAGTAGACTTCCTACCTGTGGCGCTAGCAGATTCAGATGGTTGTTTATTTATTCAAACAGATGGTGGTATTGTTGGCTCCTAAGTCCCGTGATTACTACAATATAAATATAACTATAGTATCTTCGAAGTAAAAGCCTTGCATGTGTCGGAGTTTTTTTATGATGCAGTAGCAGACCACACTGCATATTCATTTCCGTTTGGATCACTAAAGTGAAAGCGACGTCCCCCTGGAAAAGTGAATATTGGTTTAAGTATTAAACCTCCTGCACTTTCTATTTTAGTTTGTGTCTCTTCCAATGAGTTGCTGTAGAAAACAATTAGTGCGGCACCGTTATTTGTAGAAGAAAATTTATCTGATTTAAAAAAACCTCCATCAATACCTTGATTTGTAAAGGCTGTATAGTCCGGGCCGTAATCAGTAAAAGACCAGTTAAATATGGTTGTGAAGAATGTTTTTGTCGCTTCTATATCTTTAGCAGGAAATTCCACGTAGTCAATTTTTTCATGTACATTCATAAAGTTTTCCCATTTCTTTTACAGAGCATTGAATGAGCCTTTCTAATATTCTTAAATCGATGTCAGCCAGATTTTTTATGTATAGGCAGGAAACACTGGTTTTATGTTTACCAATCTTTTTCAGCAAAGATTTATATTTAGAGAAGCCGGGTATAATGTAAATGGTCAAATTTTGTTTGCGGGGCGAAAACCCGGTTACGAACCAATCACCTTCGCGTCCTGATTTATATATATAGTGGTATTTTCCAAAACCAATAATACTATCTCCCCACATTTTGGCACGCTTGCCAGTAATTTTCCGCATCATTGAATACAACAGTTTGCAATCATCACGTCGGGATTTATTTTCAATGGACTTGATAAATGCCGTAACACTTGCCGTGGTAGGTTTTGTTTTTAGCTCTACCATATATTTACGCTTTAAAAATAAAAAAGGCTCTGTCTAATATAACAGAGCCTTTTTATTTTAGTAGCTTAAAGTTTAGGTCATTAGAGAATTATAAATTGACTACTCCCCTCCCTCACTTAATATTTGAAATAGGGCACCTAAATTTATCGTGCCGTGTGTATCTGGAGATTGAATACCTTGTAAGTCATTAGGGTCTCCTTCATTCAAGTTTGAAGCCGTATCATCGGGAGGGAATAACACTAATGTCTGTAGAAAAGCGAGAATTTTTTGTTGACGATTATCGCCAAGACGCACGTAGGCATTTCTTGACTCAATGGCTTCACCACCGTGGCGCCTGATTACTGCATCTAAATTGATGCTACGGCCGTCGTGACCATATGGTGCAGTAGAACCCACACCCCAGAGTGGTTCAGTTACAAATTCTTTTACAACTGTTCCATCAAATTCACGTTCGTGAAATGCAGGTCCTAAGTCATGACGCTTTAAGTCAGAAAAGAAATTTTTAACTACAAACTTTTCCCCAGTTGGTAGAAGTTTTGGAAATTCGCTTCCATCATTTTCTGGAGTAAATAAAGTAGTAGCTGTCGCAAACAAATCATTAAAAATGCCTTTTCTCGGGTTATACACCGTTTCAACGTCAGCGACTCGTCTATCAGTTTTAATAGTTAAATTTGGTTTGTGGCACGTAGTGCAACCAATTTTTTCCATTAGCACACGACCTTGTCTTGCTTTTTGCGTAACTTTATATCGTCCTGGCTTAAAGTAATTTAGTAAATAAAACTCCATGTGATCAACCAGTGCTGGATCGATTTCATTTACTATTCCATCATTATCTGCGTCTCCACTTGCATCACACACTGGAGGACGCTCAAACTCATCTAGTTCTGGGTCATATGCAAACCCAGCGGGACTAGTAGCGGCTTGAGGATTATCTGGATCAGTAACTGCACACAACACGGGATCCCATGCCTGCAAACCCATTTCATCTTTAAATGCACCAATGACAAATTCACGAATCGAAACCGTGCCGCCTTGATGAAAGAATGGGCGTATACGCAGATCAGCATTAACGCCATCAACTTCAGAAGTATCAACTGAACCATTTGGGCAGGCCGTGATAAATCCAAATGACACATGTTTTGCACGTAATGGAGAGGTTACACAACGATTTCGATTAGCTGCCGCATTAAGAGCTTTGGACCGTGTATCACGCAATCGCTCTGTCATTTCTTCCGCAAGCTGCTCGACTAGTCCTAAACCAAACAAATGTGGTGCATCTCGGCTATCGGGTCGAGTATTTACATCGCCTCCAAAGCCTGCAGATCCTCTTGGACGTCCATGACAGGCTGCACAACTATCTGTAAGCCCTGCGCCCAATGCGCGATTTTGTGTGATATCACCCGTGGACATAAAATTGACACGTGGACCTACGCCCTCATCGGCAGAAAACTTACGTTGAAAAAGTTGTCGCCCACGACGAATTGATCTTGCAGGATCACGCTTAATTAAATAAACAGCAGAACCGGGTGTATTTTCATCCCCGTGCCCAGCGCCAATTTGTTCATCCAGTCGTTTTGCAATACAGCCCCCAGGCGCATTTATTGTACCCACAACCTTGTCACAAGGTACTAATTCTGCATGTACGTTTTGGGTCAATAATAAACCCACAAGCAATGCAGAAGTTATAGCAAAGTAACTTGTAAAAGCTTTGAAGATTAAAGTAGGTAAATATTTAAAACTATTTTCAGAAAAAACTGGATGATGAATTCGTCTGATACAATTGACTAAGTTCATGCTCCCCCTCCCTAAATGAAAGTTGTCGTCATAAACACATACTGCTGTAACTACTGATTTAAGAATTTAATAAAATATTAGTTAATGATTAGTTAAAATTATTTTTTATATTCTCAAGCAGTTATATTGTTTTTTTATGGTTATTAATTTTTATATGTCTTTAAACATATTTTATCAGCGTAAACAAAGCTATCGTAATTATTCAAATTTAGTCAAGCAATAATTAGTATGTAGTAACACCCTCTAATTAGTAACTTACATAGGTGTAATTAAAGTCTTTGTGTAACGAACTAAAAAATAGTGATTTTTATAATTTTTATAAATACAAGTGAATGTAATTCTAATTGTTAATTAATGTAAATCTAAATTACTTAGTATGTTTAAGAGTTAGTTGATGCAAAGTTTTAATAGAAAATTAATGGTTATTGAAAACTAATAACAATTAGGTGTTGCTATGTTTTCAGTTATACATGTTTTAGTTTTTTAAGTTGATTATTGGCCCATCTTTTCCAATCTTTCGATATCTTATCTACTTTAAGTATACGTTCAATTTCCGCATGATCTTTTGTGTAGATACGAAACACATCACGAACACTGAGATCATGATCAGGTCTTTCAATTACGTTGATCTTATCTCCACAGCCGATATCACCTTCTTTAATAATTCGAAGATAAGAACCGGGTCGCAAAGCTTGAGTGAATTTTCGTGGAAAGGTTTTGTCATTCATGCGTACGCCCAATCGCCAGCAAGGAATACGTGGTTCGGAAACTTCAAGTACGGTATTACCAACTTCCCAGCGTTCTCCCACCAGGGCATCGTTTACTTCAATACCTTGTGTTGTAATGTTTTCACCAAACTCGCCATATACAAGTGCACGACCGACTTGTTGTCCCCACCACAATAGGTCTTCACTCGCATAGGCATAGATTGCCTTATCATAACCTCCATGAGCTTTACGGTCCGCTTGATCATCGCCATCCATATTTACGCCTCTAGCCATAACTCGACCTAAAATAGGAGTTTTCCAAATCGCACTTTTGGCAATGCGCCCCTTGTATTCAAATTCCTTAGGGGTGCCGACATTCACTGAAACAATTTTCGCAATAGTGTTTTTCATAGATGTTTATTTTACGCCTTCACAGATTTGCAGATGTAGTCCAATTTTCATGTGCAAGGAGTATCATCCTAATTAGCCTGGTTGCTAGCAGGAGTAGAACAATGAATAAAAAGTACGATGCCATCGTAATTGGTGCAGGGCAGGCAGGGCCCTCATTAGCTGCACGTCTTACCTCAGAAGGATTAAAAACTTCCATTATTGAACGCCATTTATTTGGTGGCACTTGTGTTAATACAGGTTGTATCCCCACCAAAACATTGGTTGCCAGTGCACGCGCTGCGCATATGGCGCATCGAGGTAATGATTTCGGAGTGAACATCACTGGTGACATACACGTTGATATGAAGAAGGTAAAAGAACGTAAAGATGGGGTAGTACAACAGTCTAATCAAGGCGTGACGGGTTGGATGAAAAATATGGAAAACCTGGATGTGTATGAAGGTCATGCACGGTTTGAAAGTTCAAATATAGTTACCGTGAACGAAAATCTATTAGAGGCTGAAAAAATATTTATCAATGTCGGTGCGCGAGCACGTGTTCCAAAGATGGATGGCTTGAATGATATTGATTACTTTACCAACTCCAGCATCATGGACGTGGACTATCTACCCGAACACCTTATCATTATAGGGGGTAGTTACATTGGTTTGGAGTTTGCTCAAATGTATCGACGTTTTGGCAGTGCAGTCACAGTAGTTGAAATGGCGAATCGATTGATTCCTAGGGAGGATCCAGATATTTCTCAAGCTGTGTTAGAGATTCTTGAAAACGAAGGTGTAGAAATAAGATTGAATGCAGAATGTATAAGCTTTGCAAAGGGACAAAACAATATTGCAGTAAAGGTAAGCTGTAACGAAGAAATGCAAGAGTCGATGGGCAGTCATGTGTTACTGGCCGTTGGGCGGGTTCCCAATACGCATGACTTAGGTTTGGATAAAGCGGGTGTAGAGGTCAATCAATTTGGCATGATTGAAGTAGACGACGAGCTTAAAACCAATGTTCCAGGTATTTGGGCCATGGGTGAATGTAATGGGAAAGGGGCATTCACTCACACCTCGTATAACGATTATGAAATCGTTGCGGATAATTTATTTGCTACAAAAAAACGACGCGTCAGTGACCGCATTCTATGCTATGGCTTATTTATTGATCCACCGCTTGGGCGCGTAGGTTTAACTGAGGCCCAAGTACGTGAATCGGGAAACAAGGCATTGATTGGGAAAATGCCCATGTCACGCATTGGTCGCGCGAAAGAGCGCAGTGAAACACAGGGCTTTATGAAAGTCGTGATTGATACAGAAACCGAACAAATACTAGGAGCTGCTATTTTGGGCATAGGAGGGGATGAAATCATTCATTTATTTATTGACAATATGTATGCCAATAAGCCCTATCACGTCATTAAAAATGCAGTGCATGTACATCCAACAGTTTCAGAATTAATCCCTACGATGTTGCAGAATTTAAACCCGCTTGAATGATGCAAATCTCAAAAATTATTTGGTTTGTAAATTTTCGGAGTAGGGTAATCTTTCCATTAAATAACAAAGACAGTCCTGACGGATAATGGTTTCATCTAATGTGATCATCGCTGGCATCATAGATTTAGAAAGCATAATGTGTTGGTCGTCTATATAAAATAAATGTTCACCAACCTCTTCATCATCGTCATTATAGGCAAATAAGCGAGCATTATTGTTTGACTGAATAGTGCCAAAACAAGTATTCGCAGGGATTTCAGAAAAATTCATTCTGTCTAGCTCTTTATTAAATAGAATATCAACATTTTTGTCTGAGAAACTAAACGAAACATCACTTGGAATTTTAACGCGTGCAATGGTATGAAATAGATTTATGTCTTGTGGTAAAACGGGATCATTCGAAATCTCTTGCATATGTAAAATTGCTTCTACATATCCCAAGGCGTGTATGATTCCGCTAGCAGAATCAGATTTACCGCATTCCAGTGTTACTGCAGGACACAGTTTGCTAAATGCCATAGATTGTACACCTTTTGGCGCTAAAAAATATACGACGGTGGGCCCAAACAAGGAAGCCATACGTAAAAATTGGTTTTCCAGTTTATTGATACAAGCATAATGTGGGTTTAAGCCAGTGTTGTTGTGTATATCAATGCTTGCGAACAGATTTCTAGTTTTCATTTCATTCACAATATCTTGCATTAATATAGTTTCTTGTGAAAACGGTGCAATGGTTCCTGGCCAAATGCGATTGTAATCAGGTTGATTGTCTAAAAACCGCTTGCTAAAGCGTGCTGCTTGGGTATTACCGAAATAAATAGATACAGAACGTGGTAATGTTGAATGCCGGTATTTTTTTAATAATTCTTGAATTACATAAAATCCAGTGTTCTCATTGCCATGCAATAATATGCTAATGAATACCGTCTCTGGTTTCTTTCCTGGTAAATGTAATAAGGTGTGTCCAGGAAATAAGGTATATAGCTCTTCACAGCCGATTTCTAATAGCTGTTGTGGGTAATTCTCTACTTGTTGTAGTTCTAAGCTATTCAATGTAATTATTCTTGTGTTGGAGTAAGCTCGGTACTCCAAGTATGAACGGGTTCTCCGCTTTGTTGAAGCCGTTGATACGCTTGAGTTAATTCCGTCATATCACATTGATGTCTAGCAACGTAGTTGCGTTGCCAATTTGCCCCGGTTTGTTGCGTTTCAATGCGCGCAGCAATGATAGACATAAATTTTTCAATGTCAGTGGATGAGATTTTTAACAGCGCCAAGCCTTGCTTGGCTTGTGGCAATAAAGTATCACGTAACAGCTCGACAGGCGCCATCTGTTTACCAAACCAATGAATAGGATGTTCAAAACTGTGTACAGCTGCAGAATAAAAATTAGCTTTTACCTCATCAAATGTTGGTAGGGCATGATTGTTTTTAAATTGTTGGGCCCAATAATGTTGTAAGCCATAAAAAAATGCAGCGTTTGCGAGCATATCAATAACTGTTGGACCTGCAGAAATTGCACGGTGCTCTATTCTTATATGTGGTTGCCCCGCATTATCAAAGCCCAATAATGGTCGATTCCAACGCCAAATCGTACCGTTATGTAAACGCAAGTGTGCAAGGGTGCCATCATCATTTTCAACAGTAGGCAACAAGATATAAAATGCTTCGAGATTTTCTTGAAAACATTCTATTATTGAATCATGCGCGAACCCACTTCCAAAACTTACTCGTTTGAAAGGCGCATTTGGGTTTGCCGTATCGATAGATTGTTCAAACAAAGGAATTCTGGTTTCACTCCATAAGTTCTTTCCAAACACATAAGGGGAGTTTGCGGTAATAACTACTAATGGTGCCGAAATCATCAATGCGGCATTGTAATAGTAATGTGCGTGTTGAGCCGGGACTTGAGTATGTATTTGAAAAGATGTAGTAGAGGCCTCTAACATCACATTGTGACTACGTACATCAAGCAGCTCATGGCCTTGAATATATAAATGTACAGGTTTGCCACCACGCCGCGCCATGATCTGGTCATTTAAAGCTCGATATCGCTTCATGTCAGACATGGATTGCGCATTAAGATCGGCTAACTTTAGAGTTGGTAATGTGCCAATCATCAATAACGAAGTTGGGTCATTCAATTTTTTGGCAACATTCTCAGCATTACTCCATGTAGTTAGCATTTCTTCGTAAAAATCAGAAAATACAGAAGTAGTTAAATTACGCGGGACATTGTTAAACTCAAGATTAAAGCGTGCTAATTCAGGTGAAGCTAATGGATTATTAAATCGTTCTAAGAACTCTTTGTTTACAGGAGCTGGTGCTAAAGATCTACTCAATAACCAACTTTCAATCTCAAAACCGCCAACGAGCTTGTTATTTGCTAAAACACCTTGTTCAAACCACGCAATTAACTTGTTGGTTTCGTCCTCTAGATAGGATTGAAACTGCTCAAAATCTTTTTTAGCAAAAAAGGTCTTTTCAATTTCCTGTCCCATGCTTGCCTATGCTACCAGATACGATAACAACACCAAAAAATGTAACTTGATTTAAGTCAAATGAACCCAGAGTTTTAAAACGTATATTTTTAGTACCAGCATGGTCTGTTCTCGCAGAGACCAAAAGAGCAAAAAAGCTCTAATATCATTTTTATTTCTTTTACAAAAAAAACTTATTACCAGAATATAAAAACTATGCATTCATTGCTGTTTTTCATGCTTTAGTAAACTTATAAATTCTGTATTTCGTGAAGCAATTCTAGCTCTGTTTGATTTTGCAGATTTATAATTGAGTTAATATATTAAATTAATAAAATGACGGCGGGAGCAATGATGCATACCAATAAGCTGTTAATAACAATGATTTTTATAGCTCTTGTTTCGCCTTGTATGGCTGATGAAATAGAACTGCATCTAACCTCATATCATTATAGTCGTAGTCAAGATCTCAACGAATCTAATTTTGGAACAGGTTACAACTACAAGTTAAGCCCAAAAACTTATGCTATTGCTGGTGCATTTAACAATTCGTATGACAAACTGTCAGTGTATGTTGGTACAAAATGGCTACCGATTCAAAAAAAATTTTTTAAAGCAGGATTTGTAACAGGCCTAGTGACGGGCTACGAAGATGATACCGATGCAAATGAAGTACAGCCGATGCTCATCCCTGAAGTACAATTTAATTATAAGCGATACTATATTGTGTCTAGAATCATTCCAGACTTTGGCGACAATTCATCTACGGCAGTAACATTTTCTGTCGGGTTTGTTTTGTACAATGAAATACAATAGAGTCAATGAAACGACTGATGGAACATAGGTCCAAATTTAAGCTGTGTCTCTTTCCAGTCTAAAGCCGGATCAAAACTGTCAGGTGTCGCCATTTTCCAAAATTCTCGATAACCTGGTTGATCGGTACCTTCCAACAGTTCACCAGGTTGCAAAAAATTATAAATACGATCCGCAGTTCGAATAGTTGTGGGACTTAAGCGGTAGCAAATATTTCTAGGGCATAATTCAGTTGGGTGATAGAGGCCTGCCGAGGCAACCATTTCACCCAGTGCCCATACCGTATGGTGATGAAAGTTAACGACTCGTTTAGCCTTCTCATCCACAACGATACCGCGCTGACGTTTGGGATCTTGCGTAGCAATTCCGGTAGGACAATGATCCGTGTGGCATCTCTGCGATTGCACACAACCTAACGCAAACATAAATCCACGTGCTGAATTGCACCAGTCTGCACCTAAAGCCATATTAATGGCCATGCCAAAGCCCGTAATAATTTGACCGCTAGCACCGATCTTAACTCTCTCGCGAAGATTAACTCCGACCAATGCATTGTGCGTGAATAACAATCCTTCACGAAGAGGGGTGCCGACATGATCAGAAAATTCTAAAGGTGCCGCACCGGTGCCCCCTTCTGCACCATCCACAACAATAAAGTCCGGATAAATGTTTGTTTCTAACATCGCTTTACAAATGGCTAGAAACTCAAAGCGTTCACCGATACAGAGTTTAAATCCAGTTGGTTTGCCACCGGATAGCTCGCGTAGTTTTGTAATGAACTCCAGTAACTCGATAGGCGTGGTGAATGCAGAATGAAAGGGTGGTGAGATGCAGTCTTGATATGTCGGAACTTTGCGAGTGGCAGCGATTTCGGGCGTTACTTTTTCGCCTGGTAGCATGCCACCTTTACCGGGTTTGGCGCCCTGAGAAAGTTTTATTTCAATCATTTTGACTTGCTCGAGGACGGCTTGCTCAGCAAAAAGTGATTCATCAAATTGGCCATCATCCGTACAACAACCAAAATAACCTGTGCCGATTTCCCAAATTAAATCACCACCATGTTTTTTATGATATTCACTGATACCCCCTTCGCCGGTGTCATGTGCAAATTTTCCAAGATATGCGCCTTTATTCAGGGCTTCGATAGCGTTAGCACCGATTGAGCCAAAACTCATCGCAGAAATATTAAACACAGATGACGAGTAGGGTTGGCTGCACTGTTCGTTACCGATAAGTACTCGATATAGTTCTTTATCATAAAGTTTAGCCGTGATGGAATGGTTGACCCAACGATAATCATCTGAATAGGCATCAATCTCAGTGCCAAAGGGTTTTATCCCACCTTCTTGTTTAGCACGCTCATACACTACAGTACGGTCATCGCGGTTAAATGGACGGCCATCGGTATTACTTTCGACTAAATATTGATGAATTTGAGGGCGAATTTTTTCGAATAACCAACGAAAATGCCCAATAATAGGGTAGTTACGTAACAGATTATGTTTTTGTTGTAGAAGATCTCGAATACCTAGTAAGACTAACGGCAAAATGATTAGCAAGCCAAAACCAAACTTAGAGTTAATCGCGATTAACGCAAAATTAACAATTGTTGCAATTATTACAAATATAAAAAAAGCGTAATGCATGCAAAAATAACAAACCGTACAAGAATTTACTTCTTATACTACTCTATATGTTATTCCAAAGTTATGTGCTTTTATTGAATGGTGCTATCACGCACTAATGCTTGAGCTTGTTCTATCCATTTATCGCGATCAATGCGTCCCTTGAAATTCAGCATATCATTTACGGCTGCTACATCTTGGCGTGTAAATCCAGCAATTTGCTCAAAATAATAAATGCCACAATTATTTAACATCCTCTCAAGAGACTCACCCACACCAGAAATGAGTTTCAAATCATCCGGCTTACGTGTTGGTTTTTCTAAGCCATAGGCTTGCATCTTACCATCCGTAGGTTCAGTTTTTATTAATGGTTTTTCCGAAGTTTCACGTATCGGCATTGCGACTACCTTCTTAGCGTCGTGCAAAAGTTCCTCAAGTTCATGAATCCGAGTATTTTGTGCGGTAAGGCTGTCACGCAGTGGGGTAATTTGGTGTTTGGCTTTATTCAGCACTTGCTCAAGTGAGGTAACATTATTATCACGTTGTTTTAAAGTAGCTTCTAAAGATTCAATTCGTTTTTGCTGTGCACTGATGCTGTCTTTAAGTGAAGTTATTTTGCTGTCTCGTAAACGAATGTTATTTTCTAATGAGGGGATAGAGTTATTGGCTTCTTCAAGCTTACCTTGTAAATTTTGCATCAGAGAGTGTGCTTCTTTAATCTCTGCCTGAAGAGACGGAATACGCTGACGTTCTTGCTCTAATATTTGATTAAGGTCAATATTTTGTTTTTCACGATTCTCAAGCTCAGAATTTAGTTCACTTAATTGCTCGTCCTGAGTCTGAATCTCATTTTCTAAGGCTGCAACACGACCTTTTTCATTCTCAATTTGCTGTTGTAATGTTATTTCTACTTGTGCAAGTTTTTTAATATGTTCCTCGAGCTGGCTAATTTTGTTGTTAGAGCTGGTTAAGTCATTTTGGATCGTTTTTAATTCGGCACCTCGGCAGTCAAAGTCTTTTTGCAAAGTAATAAAAGATGAAACTTGAGCTTCATATTCTTTATTACGAGTAGCAAACATTCTACGCTGGTTTTCAATCTCTTTGTTAAGCTGGCGATTTTTTTGGTCAGCTTGTTCAAATTGTGTTTCTAGTTCCTTTTGTTCAGATATTTCTACACGTAGTGCATTAATTTCCTGATTGCGTTCTTCAAGATCTTTATTTAATGAAGCATTAATTTTTGTAATGTCTTCAAGCTGTATTTTCAATTCATCTGCATTAAAAGTTTCTTCCAGTAATACCTCAATTTCATCTCTATGCTTTTGTAACTTGACGTTAAGCAAATTATTTCGTTCGGTGGCTTTGCCTAAGAAAAACTTCAATTCATCAATTTCTAAGAGCTCGCCCTTAAGTTGTTCGATTAGCTTAGCTTGTTCATTTGAAAAGTTAACGGCAGCAGCAAGCTTGGCTTGTAATTCGTCACTTACGTTACTAGCTTCATCAAAATCAGACCGCAACGCATCTAGCTCAAGTTTAGGGATTTTCAATTCCTGTTCACTTTCCGTAGTGTCAACTTGTGTATCAGTGGGTGGGTGATCAAGAGTGGACATGAATATTTTCTCCCTTAGAATAATATCGATGAGGCTTGTTTCATGAGTATTACCGCTTTATGACTTAGAGCATAGACAGCCACTATTCTGTCACAGCGCGAATTGTAGTATATCTAGCGGTAAGTTTTAACCAATTTACCCAGCTTAGATCCATAATGATCAATAAACGAGGTCTTTATACATATATTCCCGTTTTTTAACCAATTTCAATCAAATGATCAGGTAGTTCGTTTTTGTCTTTCTCAGGCACTGAGGGAAAATGTTGGCGTAACAATGTTCCGGCCTGCTCAATAGCAGAAAGGTAACCTTGTTTGATCGCGCCCTTTTTTACATAACTTATAAAGTTGTCAATGAGAGACTGCCAGGTATTTTTTTCAACCGCGTCATTAATATTTTTATCGGCTAAAATTTCTACATAATGCTCAGCAACCGATACGAACAATAAAATGCCAGTGCGTTCATCTTTTGTATGTAAGCCCTGTACATAAAACTGTTCGTGTGCAAGGCGCCGTGCACGGGCATGTCGAATAGTTTTAGGGATTAACTTCATTTTTAACCAAGGCCAGCGAAACAATAAGGCAAAAAAGCAAAAAACGATGACTTGTATTTGGTAAATACTTAAGTGCAACTGTTTGCTCAGATAGATTAGTGGAAAATCATTCAAGAAATGAAATTGATAATGTAAAAGGTGCAATATATAAGGAGTAATCAAGGCCAGTAAGGCCGCCCAAAGAGTTGGGATGTAATAATAATTATCACTTGCGTGAGTAATCACTGTAACAAGTTCACCCGTGGTATGTATTTCTTGCTCACGGATGGCTTCGCGTATTTCTTGTCTGTCGGCTTCACTTAGATGCATTGCGTTACCATCCTCCTGAAGCGCCACCGCCACCAAAGGAACCACCACCACCGCCAAAGCCACCGCCGCCAAAACCTCCGCCACCGAAACCACCAGGGAAATACACACCTCCGTTGCCACTGCCGAGACCTCCGCCACCGCCACCGCGGCTGAACATGCTAATCAAAAACATCACCGCGAAAACGCCTAGGCTAATCATAATAGAAGTGGTAATCGCCCACGCTAATAATCCAAAAAATCCGCTAATCGATAAGCTCCTAAATAAATTGCCTCGAGTCCGTGAAGAAAATAGCTCACCAATAAAAATTAGCGGAATAAAGAGAGGAAACAGTGTGAAGATAGAACTACCGCCACCGGATTTCTTGCGCGATTTTCTAAAAGTGTTGTACTCATTGGGCTCTTGTTGTAATGCTAATAGCATGGCTTCGATGCCGCGTTTAGCGCCGGTATCAAAGTCTTTAATTTTAAGCCATGGGACAATATCATTATTAATGATATAGCTGCTTAACGCATCGGTAAGCGTACCTTCAAGTCCATAACCTACTTCGATCCGTACCTTGCGTTCATTCGGGGCAATAATCAGCAAGGCGCCGTTATCGTGTTCCGCCTGTCCAATGCCCCAATGCCTGCCTAGCTGATAACCATAATCATCAATGGCATATCCATCTAAAGACTTCAGCGTAACCACCACAATCTGGTTACTGGTTTCTGTCTCATGCGCTTTGAGCAAAGCTTTGAGCTCAACTTCGGTAGTTGCAGACAAAATATTGGCTTGATCTACTACCCTGTCGGTTAAGACAGGAAACTGCGGTGCTGCTAAAACATCAGCGACAAACAGGCTGGCAAGGAGCAACCCTGTAACAGGCCAAGAAGGTGCTCGCAAAAATTGCGACATGTAAATTAAACTTGAAACTTAGTTGCTCTCCAGCTCAACTTTCGGTGCGGTAGAGAAATCTACTTCAGGAGTTTCTTGTACCGATTCCGGTGCAGTGAAGTTCTCTTTGGGCTCGGAGTCAGAATACAATAAAGCTCGCCACCATCTACCCGGAATGGTACGCAACTCGGTGTTGTAACGTTGTACGGATTGAATATAGTCACGTCTGGCTACAGCAATTCTATTTTCTGCGCCTTCAAGTTGAGACTGTAAGGTTAAAAAGTTCTGATTAGATTTGAGATCGGGATAACGTTCCACTACGACCATCAAGCGTGATAAAGCCGAACTCAGTGCATCTTGATTGGCTTGAAACTGCTTAAAGGCTTCTGGGTTGGATAATATATCTTTAGGTAATTGTGTTTGGGTGGCTTTAGCACGTGCCTCAATCACGGAAGTTAAAACATCTTTTTCTTGTGCGGCAAAGCCTTTTACGGTTTCAACTAAATTCGGGATTAAATCCGCGCGACGTTTGTATTGGTTTAATACTTCACTCCATGCTGCATCAGCGGCTTCGTCAAAAGTAGGTATATTGTTTATTCCACAGCTGGCAAGCAAAAAACAAAAAATGGCAGCTATAGAGGTACGGTATGCTCGACGCATGATTCGACTCCTGTGTATATATAATTTTTATTGAAACTATAGACTATTCATAACACCAATCAAAGTTTGAAAACATCCAAAATCAAGCACTTAGCTATTAATTGCCTTATATGTAACAAAGCTAATCGAACAAAAAATATACAGCCGTGGAGTTCATTAAAACTAATCAAATTACCTCATTCTCTGATCTAGGCATGGGTTTTCGAGTATGAATTTCGAACTTTAAAAAGGCTATGATTTTTGATGTGAAAGATAAAAAAATCTTAATTACAGGTGCTGCCGGTCAAATTGGCTCTGAATTAACCGAGTTGCTACGCAACCAATACGGCAATGAGAATGTAGTTGCCGCCATCTATAGCAAATCGATGAGAGCTGCATCGATAGCCGAGCCTTTTTGTAAGCTTGATATTAGAGATCAAAATTCATTAGAAGAAGTTGTTAAACAATATCAAGCCGACACCATTTTTCATTTGGCTTCATTACTTTCAGCAAAAGCAGAAGAAAATCCGCAACTCGCGTGGGAAATAAATATAAATGGCTTAATCAATGTGTTGGAAGTCGCGCGTGAAAATAATTGTGCGGTATTTTTTCCAAGTTCAATCGGTGCATTTGGTCCGACAACACCGCGAGATAACACTCCGCAAATCACTATTCAACGTCCTAATTCAATCTATGGAATCAGTAAACTAAGTGGTGAATTACTGTGTGATTATTACTACAAGCGCTATGCAGTAGATACTCGCGGCTTACGCTATCCAGGTATTATTTCTTATCAAGCCCTGCCGGGAGGCGGCACCACGGATTATGCGGTGCACATGTTTTATGCCGCCTTACAAGATCAACGTTATGATTGCTATCTAAAACCTGACACCAAACTTGACATGATGTACATGCCCGATGCGCTGCATGCCGCAGTAAATCTCATGCAAGCGGATAGCAAAAAACTACTACATCGCAATGCCTATAATGTAACGGCGATGAGTTTTACTCCGCAAGAACTTGCGCAGGCAATACAAACCCATATCCCCGAATTTGAAATCAATTATAAAATTGACTCGATACGCCAAACCATTGCGGATTCGTGGCCCAACTATATGGATGACAGTGCTGCTCGCCAAGAATGGGGTTGGAGACCAAGCTATACACTCTCGACTATGGTGAAAGACATGCTGCTGCAACTGGCTAAAAAATTAGATCAATAGATGGAGTAATCCATGGCACTTGAAAAAATAACACCAAAGCTAAGCCAGCATATCGAGCAATTAAAAAGCCAGGGAATCTCAAAAGGTCAAGAAAAAATAGTTATCGGTAAACAAGCCGCAAAAGCTGGCTATAGTGAACGTTATCTATTACAGGGCTACCCAGACCGTCCATTTTTAAGAATGAATTCCAATTCTTATTTGGGATTTGCGAATCATGCAAAAATCATCGCAGCCGAAAGTGAAGCGGCAGAACAATTTGGCACCGGGCCCGGCGCAGTACGCTTTATCAGTGGCACCTATCAAGCCCACATCGATTTAGAAACCCGACTTGCAGAATTTCACAAACGCGAGGCCTGCATGATTATGAGTTCAGCCTATGCCACCGTAATAGGCGTGTTGCCACAGTTTATAGATAAAGACACCTTGGTAATTAGTGATGCGCTCAATCATAACTGCATAATCAACGCCATACGTTTATCGGGCACGGGTAACAAGGCCATCTATCCGCATCTGGACCTGCAAGCATTAAATACCATTTTGGAAGCTAACCCAGGCAAAGCGAATCGTGCTTGTGTAATTACCGATGGCATTTTCAGTATGCGTGGAGATCATGCACCTTTAGATGAAATCAAAGCCATCTGCGCACGCCATGAACAATTCTATGCAGAAGGTGTAATTCTCATGGTGGATGATTCACATGGTGTAGGTGCGTTTGGAAATCATGGACGCGGCACCGAAGAATACACTCAAGCTCAAGCCGATATCCTCATCGCCACGCTAGGCAAGGCCTTTGGCGTGAATGGCGGTTATATCGTATCGAATAAAACCGTAATCGATTATTTAAAGGAAACCGCACCTTTATATATCTACTCCAACCCCATTACCCCAGCCGAGGCGGCCGCCACATTACAAGCGATAGATGTTCTGGATAGTGCCGAAGGCGAAAAGTTACTCGCAAACCTACGCAGTCTCACTGCAAAGTTACGCGAGGGCTTAGTTAAACAAGGATTTGAAACCATCGCTAGCGAACACCCCATCGTGCCGATATTAATTCGCGATACGAAAAAAACTTCGGCTTTGGTGGAGCATCTATTTGAGAATAATATTTTGGCAACGGGTCTTAATTATCCGGTAGTGCCTAAAGGCGAAGAAGAAATCAGACTGCAAGTCGCGGCAAATCACACCGATAAAGACATCGATTACATATTAAATGTATTAAAGCAGTTTTAAGGTAACCAATAGATGCAATATAAAACCGTCTTTGTTCTTAATTATTCAAACTAAGTGCTGATTTACAAAACCGGTGCAAAATTTACAACGGTAGTTTTACCTGCAACTACTGGCGCATTGGTTGGCATAACAAATTCAATCATGTCGTCCACTTCAGGATCTTCCTTTGAAGCTTGACAAGTATATGCAACGGTATAGTCACCTTGCTCAATAAAACCAGCCGTGTATTTATACATGCCATCCATTGGATCCAATGTTACATTTGCCGTACTAATGGGATCAGGTTCTATAGCATCAATGTCATCGGGCATTACATCAAAGCCACTATAGACATACACAACATCATCTTGCGCTTCAGAATTCGTACAATCTGCATCCATCACCAAAGCAGGATCCACCGTACCGGATATAGAACCTACCATCTCGTTTTTAACCAGTCTTAAGGTTGGGCGCAGTCGATAGTCTGGGAAACCTTGAGGGTTGTTGACAGATTTCGCTAAATCAAAGTCAATGGTGTAAAAAGTTGAGTTATCTTGCTCAACATCAAAAGGAGTATTGATTTTTAAACCCGACTGAGCACCACCAGGGACATACAGGGAAAAACGGCTGTCGTCATTTAAAATGATATAAGAGTCTTGATCATTGCCGCGTTCTGCTAACACAGATAACCGTACCCATTGGTATCTCCCAGCAGTAACGGTTGCCTCATTGAGCAACGAATCAAATTCGTTACCTTGCAGTTGTAATAAGTCAATGGTTTTTACCTCATCGAACGTAAAGTTGGTACGTTCACCATTGGCATGTTGAATCTCCATGCCATCAAATGACACCACTACATTTTTTGCATTAGCAACTGGTGAATCAGTTATGGCAAAACTTACTTGGCCGGTGCCAGGACCACTGCTGGACGAACTACCTCCGCCTCCACAGGCAATGAACGTAAAACAAGAAAGTAAAATAAAAAAGCTGCACGCCAGGGAAGTACAATTACGCATTTTTCCAACTCCAAAAATATAGTATTGACCAAGTCAAACCCAACAAATTTAAATGTTATTTAGTTGTTTTTATGATTTAGCAGGCAAAAGGATAGGTACTAAGAGTTCATATAATCTCGGTTCTGGAGAAATGGTATAAATAAGGCGATTAGCGGGTATTTCTAATCACCTATTAATAGTGCTGATGAATCTACTGAAATTGAATTTGTGACCAAGTAGAGTTGATTACAGTATTTGTAATTGAATCACCATCCGTATCTACATCAATCGTGACTAATTGATCGGGCATAATCGAAACCTCGGCATTTGAGTGTTTGCCTGAGATACTAATCCTGCCATTTTCTGGTGAGTGCAGATCGACAAAATATTCATCCAAGCTTAACAGCTCCATTCCAGAGATTGAATTTGCTTCAGTGTTTGCATGTATTGTTCCATTTTGGGTGTCACTGAGAATTTTTAATGAATTTACGCTTAATGTGTAACTCGATGGCATAACCGCTAGATTGATAGATTGAGAAATATCGATATCAGAGAGGACGTTTTCAGATCCGTTGTCTATCGATAGCGAGTCACTGTTGATAGCAGCCTTCAATTCAGCCGATGTTGCATCAAACTCAATGGTAATTATCATGTCACTATCGACAGTAAATGCCTCACTTCCTGTATTAAGTTTTAGAGAGTCGGCTTTAACGTTAATTGAGTATAGCCAGTCAGTCCCGCTATCAAATCTTCCGATATCAATTCCCTTGGTATCCAGCAAAGATATTGTTAAATCACCGTTAACAATTACATTATCTACAGAGCAATTGATATAACTAAGTAATAAATTGTTTTTAATCGAAATCTTATTAGCATTATTTGTATTGATTGAAACCATGCCACCAACATTCGCGCAAGTATAGCGAGATGGAGTAAGTGCATTAAAGCTATCGATATATTTCGATGATTGACTTGCAACATCAGCAATCAAGAGAGTTTGTGTTAAAGATTCTACAGTCTCAATACTTGTGGTTTCTGCATTGCTAACAACAATGACTACTTCATCATCGTCGTCGTCATCATCACTACTAAAACTGCTACTAAAAGAACACCGACTACCCGTAAGCAGTGACAAGACTAAGCATGCAAAGATAAAGATCTTAATCGTTTCCATCCAACCCTCGATTCAATTTAGTGATTGAAATAGCTGAATTGAGCCTACTATTGTAACCAAGTCTTAGTTTTTATAACCACACAGTATGTAAAGGCTCTAGCCTTTTTTCCTTTTTTAACTGATTTTGGTATACCCTAAGGCAGATAGAGATAAATAAAGAAGCATTCACGATGACAAAGGATTTTCAAGGATCACCCCAAGCGTGGCAAAGAATCACTGAGCCACTGGAAAGAATCGACGCTAAGTTAGAAAAATTTGCCAATGAGAAAGATTTACCCTTGGGCAAGATTACCAAGAACTGGCCAAATCGAGAATTTCGTTGGACTTACCAAATAGAAAGGCTAATTGAGATTTATCTTGAGGATGAGAAAGAACTTACCTGGTCGCTGTGGATCTGTGCCTATCAATATGCAAACAGTTTGCAGTTAACAAAAAAGAAAATAATTCTTAAAGGTATCTCAATTGAAGAATTAAATATGCAATTAGAAAATGCCCTTGAAGATGCGTATAAAAAAGTCATGAGTTGGAGTAAAGGCAGTTTAAGCGAAGTTGCTATGTAAAACGGTTAACAGTGTCTAAAGATTGCTTTGCCAACATTGATTGGCTTGCAATGACAAAAGAAGCGTCACTGCGAGCAAGCACCAGCTTGCGCGGCAGTCCAGCATCCTTGGTGGATAAAATGTACAACTTGTTCTGATACCGTCTGTTTGAGAATGTCTAAATTCTTTTACAGGTTAAATGATAATTGAACGTCTCTAGATTGCTTCGCCACAACAATTGGCTCGCAATTGTATGTGTTATCTAATTCGTTGATAGATTTTGTAGCATGGAAGCGGGAGTTTTGCCATCAATACCTTGATGGGCTCTCGCTTCATTGTAATAAATTAAGTAGGCACTCAGTTCATCTGCAAAGTGTTTTTCTGAGGTAAAGTAAGTACCATCAATCAAATCTTCGTTCAAGGTTCTCCAAAAGCGTTCCACTTTGCCATTGGTTTGTGGACGATAAGGTCTTGTATAGCGATGTTTGATGCCCATCTCTAGTAACATGCGCTCAAAGGCATGTTTGGGTTTTTGTTTCGACTCTTTGACTCCGAACTCCGGTCCATTATCTGTCAGGACTTCTGCAAACTGAATCCCATATTGACTCGATAAATAGTTGAAACAACGCAGCGTAGCAAACATCACCGTTAGACTTTGAATATCCTCGACCACTTGCGCCCAGGCAATACGACTGTAGGCATCCACCACACACACTAAATAGCGACGCTTGGATTCATTGGCAATCATATCCTTACTCAAGTGATGACAGTCTATATGGGCGAGCTCGCCTGCCTTTTCTCGAATAATGCGGCGTTTTTCTTCTTGCATAGCAGGCCTTAATCGGTTCACTCCATGACGTTTGAAGATCTGATAGATACATGATGGTGAGGGCGTATTCTGACCTAATTTCGCTTGTAAGATAAGATGAATCTCATAGCGATTATTGCCTTGCGCACGCGCTTTGAGGACTTGCGCTTCGATCTGCGGACAAGTGCGTCGAGTACGCCATTTCGGCCCACGTTTGGCGGGTAATAAAGAAACCACATTACCACTTTGACGATAGCGTGCGTAGTATTTTAAAAACGTTTGAGGACAAGTACCGTGGGCCGCATAGAAGTCTTTGACCCGGCGATACTGCGGGTGCTGCTTGGCTTTAACTTGTTCGTATTCAGCTATTAGATATTGATATTTCTGAATGTAGTTCTTCTTTAACGTGCTATCTCGACTGTTGATTCGCATGATGGCTTCTCCTCCTGTTCCGAGTTGCTTAGACACTTATCTAAGATTATCGGATGAGTGATTTTCATCAACGATTTACGTAACCTATACAGCAATGACGAGAAAAATACGTCACTGCGAGCAAGCGCCAGCTTGCGCGGCAGTCCAGCATCCTTAGTGGATAAAATGTACAACTTGTTCTGATACCGTCTGTTTGAGAATGTCTAAATTCTTTTACAGGTTAAATGATAATTGAACGTCCCTAGATTGCTTCATCACAACAATTGGTTTGCAATGACAAGAACAAGCGTCACTGCGAGCAAGCACCAGCTTGCGCGGCAGTCCAGCATCCTTCGTGGATGGAAAGCACAACTTATTCTGATATCGTCTATTTGGTAAGTCTAAATTTTTACGGGTTAAATTGTAATCGAACGTCCTTGTTCTTCTAGTATTCCCTATATTTTTTGAGCACACCGTCAAAGTTATGACTTGCCGTCGTATGATTGCTTAAGTGAACTAGAATCCACTTTTTCATCACCATCAATTTTTACATTGAACTGATCAGTTGGGCCTTGAACGCTAATTGGAGTTACTTCTGCCTTTGTAGGGGTAATGTTGCTTACATCAACGTTATCTACACTGCGGCCACCCGCACCAAAGGCCATACCCGTTACGGTAAGTAATAATGTAAATACAATTGCTTTTGCTTTCATGTCTATTTCCTTTGTTAAGATTTTTAATCAATTACAATCTAATAGACAGAATTTGAGAATTTTTGATTGCACTTTTAACGATTCAAAATAATCATCGTAGTAATCAGTATTTTGAATGTAAGAATATTTTAAAAAAGCTGGTCTAATTATTCACAGCTTATGTTTATCTATTAAAGGGGACTTTATGACTAAGTATTCTAGATTTTTGGATAATTTGTACTTCTGAATCGACGTAATAGGCGCATTCTGTAATATTGAAAAGCTTTTGTTCAAGTTTACGTTTTTGATCTTCTGTCATTTAGTATTTTTAAATTGTTATTATGACCATAAATGATTTAATGGAACTGCATAAGTATTAGGAGTGCTTTTTATAGCAAGTATAGAGTCACCATTAAATAACAGTATGCCACCTTTAAAATTTTTTCCTGCTTGTGAAGCTAATCGTGCCAGACCTTTGCCATCATTTTGATTTACACTGCTTGAACGTTTTATTTCAACACCCCATACATTACGTCCTTCTTCAATAACTACATCAACTTCTATTTGATCTTTATCTCGATAATGATAAAAGCGTAAGTTTCTATTTAGCCAAGTCGATTGGCAAATTAACTGTTGTAGTGCAAAACTTTCTAGTAAAAAACCAAATTCTTTACTGTTAGTTATCCAATCTTTAGTACCTAAATTATTTAACGAGGTAGCCAAACCAGTATCGATAATATGTATTTTAGACGATTTGATTAACCGTTTTGCTTTGTTGCTATGCCATGCAGGTAAACGTCGTACTAAAAACAATTTTTCGAGTACTCCAATATATTTTTCTATAGTTGTTCGATCATTATCGAGTTCATTTGCAATGCTACTAAGATTTAATAAGCCTGATGTTCTTATAGAAATTAATTCTAGCAGCCTTAATATTTCGTCAGTGTCACGTATATTTGCAACGTCTTTAATGTCTCTTTGTATGATTGCTTGCAAATACTGTTGATACCATGTTGTTGCACGTTTTTTAGTTAAATTTACTGGTTCTGGATAACCACCACTACATATCGCATTTTGAATTGTTGTAGTTTTTTTTGGTTTTGTTTTAATTGCGGGCTTAATTTTCCCACTCAACAAGTTATCCAATAAGTAATTTTTATTTTTTTGTTTTTCTAATTCAGAAAGCGGATATAACGTGACAACGTGCATCCGTCCTGCTAAAGATTCATTAACTTTGGGTAATAAATATAGATTTGCTGAACCTGTTAGTAAAAAACGCCCTGATTGCTTTTTTCGTTTTATACGTTGTTCATCCACTGCCATCTTTATAGCAGGTAACAACTCAGGTACTTTCTGAATTTCATCTAAAATTACAGAATTCCCTAGTCCTTCTACAAATCCTCGTGGATCTTCTTTTGCTGCATATAAAAGTGTCTGGTCATCAAAATTTAGGTAATCTCGTTTTGATTCTAATTGTCTAGCTAAGGTGGTTTTACCTGTTTGACGAGCGCCCGCTATACACACTACAGGATTGTGTGCTAATGCCTGAATTATCTGGTCTTCAATATATCGAGGATATATGGTCATAATTTATGTAGCGTCCAATTGTCGATTAGTATAGCGTCCAATTGTCGATTAGTATAGCGTCCAATTGTCGATTAACTCAGCGTCTAATTGTGGACTTAAATTAAGTCACGAAAGGCCCAATTTGGGGGTGATAAGACCTAGAATGGGTCCGATTAAATATAAGTTCACTTGGATTGCTTCGTCGCTACGCTCCTCGCAATGACCGGATTAGTTGCATCATCCCTGATGGAACTCTTATTCGCACTTCCTTGTGCTCACGCAATGATTTGAGAAAGGTCTAGCTTTTTCCATAAACAAGTACGGTATTTCACTCGCTAAATCGGTGGTGGTTACCTTACTGCTATAATTAGGATTCAGTATATCCGTATGGGGAGCAAATATTTAAAGAAAATTTTAAAAATTTAAGGTTTATAGTTATGGTTAAATTAAAAAATTATCATTTATTAAGTTTGATTTTAAGTAAGTTGTTTCTATTTATTTTGCTTATTTTTTCATTTTCAGCACATAGTCAATCCACTGGAAATAATCAAATCACAATCTTATATGATGCATTTGGTGAAGAATCTGAGCTACGAAAAGATTGGGGCTTCTCCGCATTTATAGAAGTTTTAGGTAAACGCATTTTGTTTGATGCCGGCAACAATGCTGAAATATTTGCACATAATGTCAATACAAAAAATATTGACCTAACTGATCTTGATTTTGCTGTGGTTTCACACCGCCATGGTGATCACATGGGTGGTCTAAGTCACTTAATTAAGGTAAATCCAGATGTAAAAATTTATGTACCCAAAGAAAACTTTGGTGTATTTGGAGCAAGTTTGCCGGGTAGTTTTTATCGCAAACAAATACATTTGGAACATTACATGCGTTATTTTGATGGTAAGCCACCCAAAACCATGCATTTCGGTACACCATGGCCGAAAGGAAAATTTACTTTAGTTAAAGAAACCATTGAAATTGCACCCAGGTTTCACCTTATCCATTTGCATGGAGACTGGGGAGTGGATCTTGCGGTAAAAGAAATTTCTTTAGCCATTGATACTCCACAAGGTATCGTCTTAGTTGTTGGTTGTAGTCATCCACGTATAGAAAAAATTCTTGAGACTGCAACAAATGTAATTAACAAGCCCATACACCTCGTTATAGGCGGATTGCATTTATTACCTGCGGATGATCAAGAGATAAATCGTATTGCTCACGCATTGAAGAATGAATGGAGCATTCAAAATTTAGCAGCAGGGCACTGCACAGGTGAACCTGCCTTCAAAGTGCTAAGAGATACATTCAACAAGAATTATATCTATGCTGGACTTGGGAGTGTAATACCTGTTCATATTACTCAGCAAGCATTTCATTTTGAGATAGAGCAGGCATATTGCCAAACTCAGACTTTTCCAAATGATTTTTGGCTTACTAGATAATCGAGTCTGAGCTAGCCATTGCAGATAAATCTATATCGTAAATTGCCTTTATTCTTAAATTTAACTCTTTTCGTAAACCGGAACCGCTGCGCCGGTTATGCCTTTCGCTTGTTCGGAACACAAGTGCAAAATTTCATTGGCTAAATCTATTGTGAGTACCCAGTTGCTGTAGTCTGCATCAGGCATATCTTCTCGGTTTTGTGGTGTATCGATTGTCCCCGGCAGAATGCAATTTACATTGATGTTATTGTGTTTATGTTCTGCAGCTAGGCTTTGAGTCAACATAATTACGCCTGCCTTGCTTATGCAGTATGGCGCCATATTGGCTTTACCTTCTGTTGCTGCACGTGCGGCGACGTTTACGATTTTGCCTTTTTTATTTTCCAACATATGTGGAATCACTGCCCGGCACATTAGGAACACTGACTTTGTGTTCATGTTCATCATAAAGTCCCAATCGCTGACCGGTGTTTCATGCACGGCTGGGCCCATTTTGAAGCCGCCAGCGATATTGGTGAGGCAATCAATATGTTTAAAACGTTGAATAATTTGTTCAACAGAGTTGTTGACTGAATTCACATCGGTTAAATCGGTTTCAAACAGCCCAACATTCTTTGCATGTCGCCAACGCGGGTGTTGTAAGCGCTCAAAGCTGATATCGACTAATGCTATATCCGCACTGGCTCGAAAAAAGAGTTCAGCTACCATGCTGCCTAAACTACCGGCTGCTCCGGTTACTACGGCAACCTGATTAGAAAAGTCAAATTTGTTCATTCTCAAAACAATCTAAAAATTTGCGTTCCTTATATTTTACTGGATTACTTCGTCACTTTGTTCCTCGTAATGACGGTAGTTCTGAGGTCGCATATTGCGAGCTTAAAATTTTTATAACTATGTTTCTTTACCTTTAATTGTATTAGATTACTTCGTCTCAATAACAAAAGTTATTTAAGATCAGAACTAGTGATCTCAAAACCTAATGATTACATCTTCCATGATGTAAGCTCTCATTCGCACTTCCATGTACTTACCTCGCAATGACAAATAATTTGAGGTATCCAAAAGGGTACCTCAAGAGTTCAATTCCACTTGAGGTCACAATTTGTGACCTCAAGTTATTATTTTAAATGTTGGGTGTAATTCATATTTTGATGAAGCACACGCACAATCAAAATTTCTTGTCTTTTATGTGTGTAAAATATGGTGTGTGACTTATATTCATAACGTCTAAGCCCATTAGATAATTCATCTGCGGCTCTTCCAAGTTTTGGATTATTTGAGAGAATTTGTAAGGTGTTTATTAAATTATCTAAATAGTCACGTGCTTGTATTACTCCAAAAGCGTCAATGGTAAATTCAGCAATCTTGGCAATATCTGAAGTAGCACAAGTGGTTAAGCGATACTTAGCCATGTTTGGAAGTATAACGTTGTTCCGCTTCCTTCCATATTTCTTCGATAGTTTTCTCGCTGATACCGCTTTCTAACCCGTCACGTATCGCATTTTTCAAAATTAGAAATTTAGCATTTTGCTCTTGGTCTTTGCGTAGTAAATCACGAATATATTCACTGTCGTTGGTGTAATAGCCATTTTCTATTTGAGTTTTGATCCAGTCATCTTGTTGATCAGTAAGTGTGATGGTTTTGCGGACTGTTCCCATATAGTCTCCATTTTCTTTGCATAAATAGTCATACTATTGGTGCATAATAGCATAAATCGTCAAATGCATAGAAATCTAGTGACTTTGACTAAGAAAAAAAAGGGAGCAGAGGTTGCTCCCTTAATATAACCACCATAAGTGGTGGCCCCATAACGCCGGTTACATCAAACTCTAACTGTTACCAAGTAAGGGCTCCCCCGGTTTGGTATTCGGTAACGCGAGTTTCAAAGAAATTCTTTTCTTTTTTGAGGTCTAAGATCTCAGACATCCATGGGAAGGGATTGCTCACTCCAGTGTATTGTTGCGGCAAACCAATTTGTGCGTATCTTCGATTGGCAATAAATTTTAAGTATTCTTCAAACGTGGGTGCATTCAACCCTAAAATGCCACGCGGCATGGTGTCGTAGGCATATTGGGTTTCTAGTTTCACGCCGTCTTCTATGAGCTCTATCATTTCTTGTTGAAATTCTTCGGTCCATAAATGCGGGTTTTCTAATTTGATTTGGTTGATGACATCGATGCCAAAGTTCATGTGCATAGATTCATCACGCAAAATGTATTGAAATTGTTCGGCAACACCTGTCATTTTATTGCGACGGCCCATGGAAAGGATTTGCACAAAGCCAACATAGAAGAAGATGCCTTCAAACACGACGTAGAAGGCAATTAGATCGCGTAGTAAACGTTGATCGTCTTCTAACGTGCCCGTTTTAAAGTTTGGATCGCCTAAGCTTTGTGTATAGGGTAATGCCCATTCGGCTTTATGGGCGACTGCAGGCACTTCACGATACATGTTAAACACTTCACCTTCATCCAAGCCTAAGGATTCAATGCAGTATTGATAGGCATGGGTGTGTACCGCTTCTTCAAACGCTTGGCGCAATAGATATTGGCGACACTCTGGGTTAGTGATGTGTCGGTATACCGCTAGTACTAAGTTATTGGCAACCAATGAATCTGCGGTGGAGAAGAAACCTAGGTTACGTTTAATAACAGTGCGTTCGTCTTCGGTTAGGCCTTCTGGATTTTTCCACAGTGCGATATCCGCAGTCATGTTGATTTCTTGTGGCATCCAGTGATTGGCACATCCGTCTAGGTATTTTTGCCAAGCCCATTCGTATTTAAATGGAACCAGTTGATTTAAGTCGGCACGACAGTTGATGATTTTCTTGTCGTCTACTTGAATACGACTGGCGCCCATTTCAATATTTTCTAAACCGGTAGCCCCTCTGTTTTCTTCAATCTCATGGTGTTCTGCTTGTTCGCGTAAGGCGTTTATTTCTTCAGCTGCTTTCACAATACCGGAATCACGCGGGTTTGCTACGACTTGTTCAAAGGTCGTTAATGTTGGTATCGGTCTTCCGGGCGGTGTGGTATTTTCATCTTCAGATGATTCGGCAAATACAGCAGGCCCGGTAGCACTTGTTCGGTTTTCTTTTGCATCTGTAATTGGATCTTCCCAGTTTTGCATGGTGCCCTTTCTCCTCTATTTCAAACCACATCTAGAAATGTCCTTTTTTAAGCATAGCTTCGTTAGCAACATGCTCAGATCCTCATGTATTGCATATACACTCCGGTCTTGCGCGTGTTGCTGCCTTGCTCTGCTTAAAAAATTACGATTTCTGGTCATAGTTTTGGTCTAGTTACTTTTGTGCTGCCTATTGGCAGGCTTCACATTCTGGATCTAAGATCGAACAAGCCTTTGGTGCTTCGCTACCATTGCCGTTGCTCACGGCATTGAGTTTGCTTTCTCGACCTTGGATGGTACTTTTTTCTACATGTGTTGCGCCCATTGAGCGTAAGTAGTAAGTAGTTTTCAAACCACGTACCCACGCCAACTTATACAAGTTATCCAATTTTTGGCCGGATGGCTCGGACATGTAGAGGTTGAGCGACTGTGCTTGATCAATCCACTTCTGACGCCGCGATGCGGCTTCTATTAACCAGCGTGGATCGATTTCAAACGCAGTGGCGTATAAATTTTTTAACTCTGCTGGAACACGATCGATGGATTGCACACTGCCATCAAAATATTTGAGGTCATTGGCCATGACTTCGTCCCAAAGATCACGTTCTTTCAAATCTTCAATCAAGTATGGATTGCTGACGGTGAATTCACCGGATAAATTCGATTTCACATATAGGTTTTGATAGGTAGGTTCGATACTTTGAGTTACGCCGCAGATATTAGAAATGGTTGCAGTCGGTGCAATCGCCATGGTGTTGGAGTTGCGCATACCTACGGTTTTTACCCGTTGACGTAGGCTGTCCCAATCCATGCTGATGCTACGGTCTTGATTTAAATAACTGCCACGACCTTGTTCTAATAACTCGATGGAATCGATCGGCAATATGCCTTGTTCCCACAGTGAGCCTCTAAAGGTTGAATAAGTGCCGCGCTCTTCAGCTAAATCGGTGGAGGCCTTGATGGCGTAGTAACTAACTGCTTCCATGGAGCGATCGGCAAACTCTACGGCTTCTTCATTGCCATAAGGAATGTGCTGTTTATAGAGTGCATCTTGAAAACCCATCATGCCTAACCCCACTGGGCGATGGCGTAAGTTGGATTGACGTGCCTTGGATACACTGTAGTAGTTATATTCAATCACGTTGTCCAACATGCGCATGGCAGTGGTAATGGTTTCTTCAAGTTTTTTCAGGTTTAAACCGTTCTCGTCAATGTGTGCTGCGAGATTCACGGAACCTAAGTTACATACCGCAATTTCATCATCATTGGTATTGAGGGTAATTTCCGTACACAGATTAGAAGAGTGCACTACCCCTGCATGTTGTTGCGGAGATCGTAAGTTGCAAGGATCTTTAAAGGTAATCCACGGATGGCCTGTTTCATATAACATGCCTAGCATCTTGCGCCATAGGTGCACGGCATTTACTTTTTTGCAGTTTTTAATTTCGCCACGCTCGGCCTTTTGTTCATACTCTAGGTAACGCGCTTCAAACTCTTTGCCACTTAGTTCGTGTAAGTCCGGCGTTTCATGCGGTGAGAATAATATCCAGTCTTGTTCTTCGCAGACACGTTTCATGAATAAATCCGGCACCCAATTGGCGGTGTTCATGTCGTGGGTACGACGACGATCGTCACCGGTGTTTTTGCGCAGCTCTAAAAATTCTTCAATGTCTAAATGCCAGGTTTCTAAATAGGCACACATGGCACCTTTACGCTTGCCGCCGTTGTGTGCAAGGGCAGCACTGGTCATGTAACTCTCATCGCCCTCTACTTTAAGGTCATAAACAAAAAGCAGGGGTTTAATTTCACGGTGTGAACGAATGCGTGTAAAGATGTGACCTTTCCACTGCAACCAGTTTTGTTTTTTAATCGCTTTGCAGTTCACTAATGAGGCAATTTTCGCTACTGCAGGAATGCGCAGGTCAAAGGCCTTAACCGTTCCTTTGAATTGAATCTTTTCACCATCGGCACGTGTTGCACAGTGATCTTGCTGTCGTTCACGATATTGTCCTGCACTTGGAATGCCTAAGCGCAATAACTGGTAACGTAAGCCTTCAACTAATGCTTGTGAAGTATTGGTGAAGTAGATTTCTTTGCCGCGACTACTTGTCTTATTTTTATTGGCCCCATCAGTTTCTAATAAGCCTTTAATTAATGAAAGCGTTTGTGTAGGAGGCAAATGCGCATAGCGTCTGGCAATACGTTTTTTGTTATTGGCGTTATACAAATCATCGCGAGAGAAAATAAAGCCGTTTTGGTCACCGCGTATAAAACGCCCGGTAGTGGCTTCACGTGCAACTCCAACATTTGCCGCCCAACCAAGTTGCATATAGTTTTTACGCTGATTCTTTTCCCAGAAATGAATTCCATGTTGCTTGAGGTAATTGCGTACAAACTCCAAGTATTCATCTTTATTTGGGTTCCCCGAAACACCCCATTCCAATCCATCTTTAGTGCAATGACCATCACCTAATAAAATGCCGTATAAGCGTGCATCGTCTTCGTCCATTCCCTCTACTGGAATCACTTCTTGCGGAATTACTTGTGCAACATAATCGCCTTTGCTTAATTGCCCGGCTTCAATCCATTGCGCACGTGCTTTGCCTTTTTCTAGCCAGTTATAAGTGCGCTCGTTAGTTTGTTCCATGGGGATGCCTTGAATGGCCCACAGAGGATGGCCGGCCGTAACTTGCATGCTCGTTAAAGAATGTTTGGCGCACATCTCCACCATAGGGTCGGTTTGGTTGTAGGCCATTTTGTCGATGACTTCGCGATATTGACCGCATTGGCCAAGTACTAAATCACCTGGCTCAATATCTTTAATGGATTTAGTTCCATCCGCGGTATACACCGTAGTGTCCGGTGCGAAACATTGATTCACGGCTACAGCAGTATCGTTGGCAACTTTAAGAAAAGGAACCACGCCTTGGGATTTGCCATTGGTGCCTTTGATGTGTGAACCCATGGCGCGTACGCGTGACCAATCGTTACCTAAGCCACCGGCAAACTTAGATAACATGGCATCGTCTTGAATGGCTTCAAAGATACCGTGTAAGTCATCCGGTACCGTAGTTAAATAACACGAAGATAACTGTGGGCGTAATGTGCCGGAGTTAAACAGGGTTGGGGTGGAACTCATGAAGTCAAAAGATGACAACAAGTTGTAAAACTCGATGGTGCGTGCCTCGCGTTCTACTTCATTGGTGGCTAAACCCATGGCAACGCGCATGAAAAATGCTTGCGGTAATTCAAAGCGAGTGCCTTCACTATGAATAAAGTAACGATCATACAAAGTTTGCATGCCCAGATAGGTAAACTGGTGATCTCGTTCGGGCTTAATGGCCTTGCCTAATTTTTGTAAGTCGTACTCACTTGCCAGTTTTGTGTCCAATAACTCCAGCTCTGCGGCTTTGCGAATATAACGCTCAAAATAATCTGCGTATTGAAACGACATTTCTTTGAAAGTGGCTTCGCAAGGTACACCATGTACAAAACTCAGTGCTTCACGACGTAACGTATCGAGTAATAAGCGTGCAGTAACGTACGTGTAGTTAGGTTCTTGTTCAATCAAGGTACGTGCACTCATGGTAAGTGCAGTACCGACTTCGTTTTCAGGTATACCGTCGTATAAATTACGTAAGGTTTCGTCAATGATAGGTTGCGCTGCTACGTGTTCGGTATCGACACAGGCTTCTTGCACCATGCGGGTTAAGCGCTCGGTGTCTAATGGTTTTTGTTTGCCTTGTGCATCCAATACATTGATGTCAGGAGAACCTTGTTGCAGTTCTTCTTCTTCGGTCTCTTGTTTGGCTTGTTGTGCACGCTCTTGTGAACGTTGCTCTCTGTATAGAACATAGGCGCGGGCAATTTTGTGTTGGCCATAGCGCATTAAGGCCAACTCCACTTGATCTTGAATATCTTCTATATGAAAAGTGCCACCTTGAGGCCGGCTACGGGAGAGGGCATAAAAAACCTTATCGGTGATTTCATTCACCATCTCGTGAATACGGGATGAGGCCGCGGCATTACCCCCTTCTACCGCAAGGAATGCCTTAGTGACGGCGACCTTGATTTTGTCACGATCAAAGCTGGTGACTTTGCCATTACGGCGAATTACACGGTACTGCCCAGGCGCAGTAGCCGCTATTTCAAGGCTTGAAGGTTCAGTTTGTTCTTGGTCTGGACTGGGTCTTTTTTCGTCGGCAATAGTGGCAAGTTCTGGCTGCATTCGGTCTCTCAGCAATATGTTCTAAGTTGTTGATTTTTATTCCATTTACCACATGTCCTCGTGAGTGTTTTTTATGTCCTCCGAGATCGGTCGAAGAGAGTGACTGTGGGATGCCAAATACTATAAATTGGGGTCTACAACTCGTCAAGCACAATATGTTGTGTATATTTATTCCAATTCCTTTGGACAAGCTGTGGATAAGACCGTTCAATTATTACAGCAAGATTAAAAACCCTGAGCGTTAGTGGGGTTACAAAATTGCAACCATTTTTTTTGCTTTCTACATTAAAATCTTTCGATTGAATCAATAGAAAAGTTTTATAAAATTTTTTCAAATTTTAACCGTTTATCCTGAGCAAGCTTTCAAAAACGACCGTTTAAATTTTTTCGGTTGGGCAAGTTGCTAAAATAGATTGGATGAATGACCCGAAAAATCCATCCCAGAAAATTTCTGAGCAGGAAATCAAATTGCATGCGGAGCTGGCCGATCATGGTGGCTGTGCCAATTCTGAGCCGTTTGCCCTACGTGTGATGGGCGATAGCATGGAGCCTGAATTTAAAGATGGTCATATCATTATTATCGATTCGGCGGCAGCAGTTGAAAGTGGCAGTTATGTGTTGGCAATGGTCAATGATGAATATATTTTTCGCCAGTACATCATTGAAGATGGGCATCATTTATTACGTGCACTTAATGATGGCTATGAAGAAATTGAAATAAATGGGATAGAAGCTATTCGTGGCGTGATTGTGCAACGAGCAGGGACTAGACGTAAAGAACACAAACATTACGTCTAACTTTTCTTATATTTTTTTATAGAATTTAGTGCTTTTAAGCTGGTGCCTTTAATCTTGGATTCACCTAATAATGAAAAAAAGGGAAATCAGAGCCATATACGATAATCATACAATAACTGTATATCAGGCCTATGGAGCTGAGATTGCAAAGCCTGCAATTAAAAATCAAACTTTTATTTCTCCATTTAAAATGAATCGCATGACTTGGATTAAACCGTCTTTTCTATGGATGATGTATCGAAGTGGATGGTCGCATAAAGAAGGCCAGGAACATGTCTTATCGATAAAAATAACTCGCGAAGGTTGGGAATGGGCATTGAATCATTCTTGTTTGTCTCACTTTAGAAAAAATCTATATGCATCCGAAGAAAAATGGGGAAATGAATTACGGAAACAACCAGTTCGAATACAATGGGATCCTGAAAAAGATATTTATTTAAATAATCTTGAATATAAATCGATTCAAGTTGGTTTATCTGGCGCTGCTGTTGAAAAATACGTAAACGAGTGGATAGTTAATATTTCTGATATCTCACAAGACTGCAAAAAAATACACTCTTTATTATCGAGCAATAAAATTGAACAAGCAGAAAGCTTATTACCTCACGAGAAAATATATCCTATTTCAGGCACTATTAGGAATATTATTAATGCTTCTTAATCTGTTTCATCCAAAATTTCTAATTGATGTAGACAATGCTTTTTTATGATTTCGTTATCTGACGATGCAAGTGATTTAAGTTTTTCAATTGCATCGTCAGTTTTTATTGCTCCTAGAACATTGGCGCATTTTCGAATAAACGCATCTCCATCATCATACCAATAGTCAAGCGACATATGCATGGCTTTTACAACATGATCGATACAAGTTGGATTTTTAAACCACTGTAGCATTGTTGCAATATCTTCATGTTGTCTATGCCAATCAGCGGTAATTAATTCAGACAATGTTGGCACGTCATCAGCATTAAATGCTCTTGTTCCAGCAGGCAAATAGAAAATATATTCTAAATCCTCTCCTGACTTAGTAATTAAGGTATCTTTTAACAAGTTTGTTAGATAGTCATCATTATTTACTTCTTTAGAAGGATATTTAGAAAGAAACTCTTTTTTAGAAATAGTATTAGATGCTAAATCTAAAATTAATTTTTTTTCTATATTAGTTAATCTTTTCAATTTTGAATTACTTCATGTGATTCGATATTTTTATTAAATATGTCAAGCGCCTTCCCTTTTCCTAAGCCAATATTAACTTGTTGCTGGTTATCAGATTTTCTCGTTTCAGTTTTAAAATACGCTTTATTTTCGTCAGCCCAGCCTTTAGTAACTTTAGGCAAATTTCCTTCTTGTTGTTTCACTAATTTAGATCCGTCAGACACACCAACAGATTTAAGTTGATCTTTTGTTCCGGCTTTAACATTAAACTTAACTAGTACACCTCTAAATTTCTCTGAATAAGCTTGGGTGGGTGAAATGAAAGTTTCCGAAGTTGCCGGTATTTTACCAGTGCGAAGAAATTCCTCGTAATCTGCTCGACTCATAGCCCTATAAAACGTCTCTGCGCCTAACTTTGTTGTTTTGGCAGCTACGATACCACCTGCAGTCTTCTTAGCTTTAACTCTGGCAAGGATTTGAGAAAGTTTACCCGCCTTCCCGAGTTTGGCGAGCCAACCCAAGCCAATAACGAGTGAGAGGCTATCATACGTACCTCGTCCAAATACCCTGGCATACTCGCAGTCATCGAGAAGTTCTACATAAGGTCCTTTGAGAGCTTCCCAAACCAACCAAGGGTCTTCTCTTAGTAGTTCTAAAAGTGCACGGAGATCATCAAGAGTTTGTTGACCTCTCCTATTGCTTGGTAACCACCAAGGGACGTCGTTCCCAAAAATTATGTCTGTAGCCTGACCTAAGATCGAGGTGTCAGCGGTGAGTACTGCTCCATCAAGAATGAGCTGACCCAAACCAATTATGTCTTCGCCTAAAGCTTTTCCGAATTCAAATGCAGCTTCACGAGAGTGTTCATTTACAAAGATAAGCCCCCCTGGAGTCAGGCTTAATACATAATCCCGTGCAGTTGGTTTTTTGGGAAAACCAAATGGCCCTGTTGTTGTATTAAATCCAACATCTCCTGCAACGGTTTGAAGTCCAAGTGGATCCATTCCACTTAGTGGATTTCCATCTACATACGCAAACGTATTCAGCCCGCCTTTGAGCCCAATCGGATCAGAAGTGAGGTAACGACCGGTTTGTGGATCGTAATCTCTTAAATAGTTGTAGTGTTGGCTACTTTCTTGATCGAAGTATTGGCCTGGAAAGCGTAGATTGAGGACAAATGATCGGTGATATGTGGGTTGGGTAATTTCAGCCTCTCCAAAAGGAGAATAGCTGGCTTGCCAGATGATATTTTTATGTTTATCGGTGACACTTCGTGGCGTGCCCAAGTGATCGCTATGGATCGCATAGATCGTTTTCTTTTCCAGCTTGGCAATCGGCTGGTGTTCTTTGTAATAAATATATTGTGCAGTGATGCTTCCTTGTGCATTGGCTTCGGCAGTTAAGGTGTGTCCATCATATAAGTAGTAGGTAACCTGTTTTTGGTTTTGTGAATAAACAACTTTCTTGATGCGTTCCCCAAAGGTGTTGTAGGTATATTCAGCTTTCAGTTGGTTGTTTTCATAGTATTGAACAGGCCGTTGTTGGCTGTTGTAGACATAGCGTTTTTCATCTAGTTTTTGATTTGATGAAGTAACTGCTTCTGGACTGCCCGCTGGGTTGTATTGGTAGTGTTGTTCCGTGTTTTCACTTTCATTGGTTACTGTTGTGAGAGCATTTCCTTGGCCTTCACTTCGATAGGTGTAGGTGGTCGTTTCATCATTCTTAATTTTCTGAATGCGGTTGCCGATTGCATCGTATTCATACCAGTATTCATGATTTCGCACATGGGCGTAGGTGAGTTGGCCTAAGACGTTGTATTGATAACTGTCTTGATTGATGCCAGTGATGTTTCCGCGTTCGTCATAGGTGTAGTTAAAGCTCGGTACCTGGGTATTTTCGATGGCCAGCAGTTTGCCATCTAGAGCATAGGTATAGTCAGTGACGATACCATTGCCATGCACAACATGTTTGTGAGTGGGTGTGTCACTGCTATTGAGTTCGCCGATGATAGTGGTTCGGCCAATCAGATTTCCTCGGGTGATGGCGCGGAGTTTGTTTTTGTTCTCTCCCTTCTGATGATAGTGATAGCGCAGGGTTTGGCCATCCGGTAAGTATTTTTTGATCAGTTGTTGGCGTTCGTTGTAGGCGTATTTTGTGATGAAACTGTGGTCATCGATTTCTCTTGTGTGGGCAATCAAATTACCTGCTTCGTTATAGGCAAAGGTTTCGGTGGTGGCATTGGTTTTGATTACTGCGAGACGTCCACTGTTAGAGTCATAGCTTAGTGTGGTCTTATGTATGTTAGGGCCTTCTTCGGTTTGTCGCTGTACTAGTCGATTGGCGGCATCGTAGTGGTTCTTGGTTAGGTTGCCGGCAGCATCGGTTTTTTGGATGAGATTGCCGGCTGCATCGTATTGGTAGTTGGTGGTACCGGTATCAGCACTGGTTTGTTGCACGACATTGCCGAAGTCGTCTTGTAGGTATTCCGTTTTATTGTTTCTTGCATCGGTGAGTCCAGTGAGCTGTTGGGATTGTTGGTTGTAGTGGTAGCGCGTCGTTACATTCCCGGGTTGGGTCACGGCCAGCAGTTGACCAAAGGGGCCATAGTCGAGTTGGGTTTGGTTCTGGTTGCGATCAGTTATGCTGGTGATGCGGTCGTTGTCGTCATAGCCGTATTCGGCGAGTTGATTTCCTTGTTGATCTTGGATGCTTTGTAATCGGTTTTGCGCATCATAGAGATAAGAAAGGGTTTGCCATTGTTGGCCCTGAGTGCTCAGCGTTCGGTGGATGTGTTTACCTTCGGTGTCGAGTTCCAGATTGAGTTGTCGTCCCTCACCATCGGTGAGTTGCTGGGCACGTCCGGCTGCATCATAGGTTACTTCTATTTTTTTGCCATCTGACGTTTCAATTTGAGTAAGACTGCCGGTGGCATCATAACGGTAGTCCACACTATTTAGGCCTTGTCGAATATGTTTGGGCAGGCCTGTTTCGTTATAGGTGATTTCGATCGGGGTTTGCTGTTGTTGTTGTAATTGGGTGGGGCGTCCATATTCGTCGTAGTGTAATACTCGTAAAGTGCGTTGATCCGGAGTGGTGAGTTGGGTGAGGCGACGGTGGTCGTCGTATTGGAGTTTGACAATATCTTCTACATTCTCACGGGGTCCATCGATCGCCACCAGGTCTTGATCCTGGTAGCGTAGTTGGGTGGTCTTGGTTATCGCAACATAGTCTCCTTCTGTTGTAGGACGATAACCGTTTTCACTGATTTGGACCGGCTGTTCTTTTTCATTGTAGACATAGGTAATAGTTTTGTTGGCATTTGGTTTAACACTGGGCCGGTGGATAGCCGTTTTTAAATTGGTTTCGCCTAAATATTCAAAACGTTCGATCATTTGTTCAGGCGTGTCTTCAGCCTGTTGAGTAAGGCTGCTTAATCTTCCTAAATTGTCGTAGCGATAACGAATAGAGAGATAATCTTGAAAGGTAGCTTCGCTGAGCTGATAGTTTTCGTTATATTGATACTGCACCCCAGTCTTGGGACAGCTGCTACAAGCAATCCCTTCACCTCGTAGGAGTAAGGCTTGCGCCTGTAGCGCATCGCGCCGCCAAGTATAAGTCGCTTGTTGCCCCAAACTGTTGGTAACCAGGGTGCGCCCAAGTTCGTTTGCATGCAGGGGCAATTGGTAGTCTAGGGTCACTCGCCCTACTTGTGCGGCTTGTTCAGATAAGTTGGCGCGCCCCTCTTGATCATACCCCCAGGTCACTGTTCTTGTGTTTTTTTCATTGGTGATGCCCGTGAGGGCATGCGGATGATTTACATCTTCGTAGTGATAGCTGCGAGTGGTTTGATTGGGATAGGTGACTTGTCGTAGGTTGCCGGCTTGATCGTAGTGGTAGTGGATGGTTTCGCCAGTGGGAATCGTGATGCGACGAAGTTTGCCGTGTAGCCTGTCGGTTACGTTTATACCGTTGGTTTGCTGCGCATCTTTTTTGTCATAGTACTGCAGCTGGATGCGGCGTTCGGCATCATCGCGGACTTGTGTGAGCCAGCCTCGGGTATTGCGATACATCGTTAAGGTGATATTGCGGGTTTGGTGATGGATGCGGGTCAGTTGGCCGTCTAAATTAAAATAGAGTGCACGACCATCACGTAGATACCAGCGATAGTGGTGGTCGTTTTGATAGATTGTCCCATCGGTGGGATTTACGGCTTGGTATTTACTTTCATTGGTTTCGGGGTTGGATTTGCGTGTAAATACGATGCGTCGCCCGTCGCTTTGTACGATCTGGAGTTGTTGTTCACTGAGTTGACCGATGCGGGTGTCGTAGCTCATGCTCCAACCCGGGCCTAAGCCGAAGTCGTTGTCGGTGTTGGCACTGTTGTAATGGCGCATGAATACTAGCTTGGTCGCAGTAGTTCCCATATAGGGTTGATGATCGATTTCGCGTTGGTATTTGTTGCCGGTGATGAGATGGATGGGATTACCACCCCCTACGTTAGGCGTTCCCGTCTGGGCAGTGCTGCCGGGATCAGCTGCGCCTTCACATGGATTCGGCTCCCCACCGTCTGCCCCACAGCCGCCTACTACGGCACTGTGAACAGATGAACTCAGTGCTCCACTTACACTGAGAACAAATAATATGGCTGCCCATTGCGCCAGTCGTAACAGCGGTTTGCGCCTATGCGTGGTAAGGGGATTGGTTAGTCTTTGCTTCGCATTGTACATCCCAACTTCTCATTATTTCGTAGGCAGTGGTATTTGCTTGCCAACGATTTTTTATTTTTGGTCCCGCGCCAACCCGAGGATTTGTCAAAAAGATTTAATTTGACCTTGTTTATGCAGCGCTTTGTGTAAGGGTAAGTATAGGTTTTTACGGACTTTACGTCAGCTTGTTTGTAAAGTTAGTTTCTTTATGAATAAGGTGAGCTATAAATTTGTTTTGCTGTAAGTTTTCTATTAATAACCTTTTTCTTTGCATGTTTTTATTGTTTATTTTTTTCTATAAATATAGATTTGGAACATTCGATCCCGTTTTTGACTATAAATAAGATCGTACATTCATGATTGCTTTGGTTACTTTATTGTAGTGTATGGTTAACAATTGAATTCAGTTATTTTCCAGTGTTTGTTTCTCTATCGACATCTCAGTTCCTAATCACATGAGATTTTTCCTTTTTAGAAATAGTCTATTGGTCCTATTAGATGGTGCAGTTGTCGCGCTTTACATTTCTTTCAACTAACTTTCATAATATTTTAGCTTGTCGCTATTAAGGTGCAGTTGTTGGTTGGATAGCTAACTCATAAAAACTCTTTGCATGCTTAATTATTAGACACGAGTGCACTTTAGTTGCACAGCCTTTTGTTCGATCAAGTGGAGTTGAAAAAGTAAGTGCTTGAAAACTAACAAAACAGAAAATTGGCATAACATTTGCTGTTTTATATATAAAGAATATTGAGGGCACTTACATAGACTAGAGATCAAAAAATACTGAATTTTTGTAATAAAAAATTAATATTTTATTGGAACAAAATGTGGTTGGTCCCATCTAACCCTGGTCGTTGGGCAAACGACATGAATGACCCATAACTATTAACTAGAGGATATAACGATGAGTGATGTAGAGAACGCATTTTTTTACAACATACTGGTGCCAGATTTTTTGCTATTTACAGTAGCCTTGAGCGCTGTATTTGGTTTATTACTGGCTCTTTTTTGATACGTAGAACTCCTCCATTCCCTTTCTACGTGACATGGGCCCTGCCTTTATGGTGGGGCTTTTTTTGAGGTTAGACTTTTTAAATGCAGCTATTGCATTGATGCCTCGTTATGGGAATTTCTTAATCGCTTATTTGTGTATCGTAAGCGGTGTTTACTTAATTATAGTCTTCATATAATGATTCTAAGAAAAGTACCAGGGGACTAATATCTTTTGGTTTAATATTAATCTTGGCAATTTCATCATCAGCATTTCTTATCATGCCTTGGCGCGTGTTTACAGAGACAGCTAAATAAAAGCCTATGACGGCACGTAGATCACTGATTTGACCGTTATGCATATAGGGTGCTGAATGGCCAAGATCGCGTAGACTGGGAGTTTTAAATGTTGCGATACTACGTTGCAGAGCATGGTCATCGGAGTTGCAAGCTTCGGTGTTAGTGCCACAAATTAGGTTTTTAATGGATTCCTGTGAACTTGGATAGTCTTTATTGTAAAAAACATTCCACACGCCTAAATCCACTGCTAAAGGATTAGTTTCAGATGGGATTTGTCTAAATATTTCTTTTCGGTTGGGGTGTTTTTGAGTAGCAGGTAAATAGAGATCAGCTTTTTTGTTGCGTTGTGTAATGTTTGGAATTTTTAATTTATTAAAAGCGTACTGTCCATGGATAGTGTCGTATTCCACTTGAGTAATCCCGGTGTTGTGCAGACCAAAATCGGTAAAATGCGGGGCCGCATGACATGCAATACAGTTGCCAATGGAAACATCTTCGTTTTCGCTTTGATTGAAGAAAATTCGCATTCCTTGTAGTTGTTGCATACCAAACTCATAGGCTCGGTCATGAAATTCAAAGCCACCATGTTCGGTGTTTGGGTTTTTGCTTACAAACTGAAGTTTGTTGTTTTTTTCTAGTCTGTCAATAAAGGTTAGTAACTTTTTACTATACTCTAATGGTGTTTCGTTTTTATCGGGTGCGGTTGGCAAATGGTTTGCTTTTAAGAACGAATCATAGGGAGAAAGAATTGACTCGTCTTGTGCAAACATCAGATCTTCTGTGTAAATTGAAATTAAGTTTGTTACGGCTTCGAATACTTCGTTACAAGAAGTCTTTTGTATGTCTACACGTAATGATTCAGGGATTAAATAATCATCGACAACATTTTCGCCTAAAAAGACTTTTGTATAAGATAATTCACCAAATTCTTGCGCCAAAGAATTATTACCATCATCTTCACGTACTACTTTGCAAATATGCTCAATCGCAATGGGTTTTTCGCCAGGCAGCCAACCAAGGTTTCGACCGGTTAATGTTCCACCTACTAATTGACGTAATGAAGAAAATTCTGCATCGAAATGCAATAGAAAATTTTCTCTGGGTAATGAGGCATCCACTAAAGCGGGAGCATTGCGTACAGTAGTATTTTGCCCATCATCACGGGTGGGTATAGGACTGCGGGATGCAAAATCGGCATACGAACGCATGCCAAGCTCTTTTTGTTCGAGGTGTTCATCGACAAGATGACAAGCACGACAATTATAGCTTTGGCCAGCATAAGGTCCATCGGCAAATGGAATTTGATAGGGGGCTTGTTCAAAAAAACGCACGGTCTTCTCCAAAGCGGGGTCACCGTTTTTTAATGGGGCATTGATTTCACCGCCACTATCTAAATGAGCTTTGAAGTATTGAGCGAAGCGTGTTTCCAGAAATAGGCGTTCACCCAACATTATTTCCGCAGGATCCAGCTCTTCTGCCTGTAAAATAGCAGTCATTAGGCAAAAGAGAGCAATGGTAAAGGAGTATCTCATCTAAGCCTAAATAGTAATGATTATCATTAATATTTCAAATATTCTATTATGAATAGTATGAGTTTTATGTATATAAAACTCCTTACTCCGCATTATTGTGGGGTTTTGGTTGGGTCTTTCTCAAGATAGATTTTATGCGTTGCTAAGATGGTACAACTATATTGGTCATCTTGGCCTTATCTTAATTCATTGCTATGGCTTGAATTTTCTCACTGTAACCATGTCGGATTTGTATAATTTCAACTCTCCCTACTTTGCTAAACCAAAAAATTAATCATTACTGCTCGTCAATTGCACAGAGGTGTTATTTTCACATTATTTGCCTAACTAACTATGGCAGCAGTTTACAATTCACCCTCAGCACGTTGACCACAATAAAAACCAAGTCCAGATGACTTAGAAGAAAATATCGTTTTGGTTCCTTTTGAGAAAAATAATACGTCTCCTGGAGATACGTTTACAGTTTCACCACCAACCTCTTCGACGGTCATTTCACCTTCAACGATTATTTTGCATTCATCATAGCTGTAGGTGTATTCGAGAGGATTGCCTGCTTCCATTCTAAAAAAACCAAAACTTATCGGTGCGTCAGCATCATTAGATGTGCCTACATCTTGTAGATATGCATTTATTCCATCGATGTTTAATGAGCTAATATCCATTTTTTGTGCATTTTTAAAGTGTTTCATAGCCATAGAATTATCCTCCGTAGGAAAAAGGTTTGTGTAGCGAACTACTTATAATTATTGTGTAATCATATCTACTTAATCAGCAATAAGCATGACAATAAACTTCAATTACACAGAATTTTTTTCTTTTACCTTTATATATTGAATAACAGGCAAATAAGATATCTGTTGTTTAACAAAAAGAATTAAAACAATACTTTATTAGTGGTTATTATTCGATTTGTATTTGTGCAAATAGTAGTGCGGATTAAAGGCTTTACAAAATAGGCTAATTCTTATTCTTATAAGAATTCCAAAATAAAACATACCCTGCAAATAAAGCTGCAAGTAATGCAATTAAAGATAGTGACTGAGCTAAGGTAAAAGCAGGGATATTGATGATGATCACTGATAGTAAAATTACCAGAGCTAAAACCATTCTATTTCTTTGCCAGGGTCGCATAGAATATTGGATTAACCTTGATTAACAGGCGCAATTTGTTCTGGTTTTATTTTAGGGCTTAAAAATTTTTCGGCAGTGTCAGGGTTAATTTCCATTTGATTTCCATCTACAAGTGTTTGCTCATAATCATTCCAGCCTTTAAGCCCCGTTTTAAGTGATGCCGCCTTGGCGTAACCCATTTGTTTCATGGTGTGTGCTGCTAACACACTTCGATTTCCAGAGCGGCAGATAACTACAATTTCGGTTTCCCTTGCTTGTACGAGCTCCGGGATGGTTTCACTGTAACCATAATCACACGCACTTTCTAAGATACCACGTGGAACATTGATGGAATTTTTAATATGCATAGACGCAAATTCATTTGGTTCGCGAATATCTAGCAGATAAAGTTTTTTATTATTAGCAAGTTTCTCTGCAAGATCCCAGGGCATGATCTCATCTACATGTTCTTCATGTTCTGCAACCAAGTCTTTAAATGATTTCATAAGCAGTGTAGTGGTTGCGCTTATAGTTTAAAGCACAAAGCAAGCGATTAAGCTAAGTGTTGCTTCACGTATCCGTGTAGGTTTTTTTGGCTCTAAGCCCTTGTTCAACTGCAATCACGGCAGCTTCTACACGTGAGTGGATATTGAGTTTCCTCAAAATGGCTTTGACATGTAATTTTACTGTGCCATCTGAAATACCGAGATTTCTTGCAATGACTTTATTGCTTTGACCTTCGGCTAGTAGACTTAAAATTTCTCGCTCCCTAGGGGTTAAGTTATCCAATGGACTTGGCTCGGGTTCCAGCGGATCTTCTCCTTTGACAACCTTAGCCAGTATTTGAGTTAGATTGGGCGCGACTACAGTTTCACCTTTGATGATTTCACGCAGGGCCGCGACGACATTATCCGGTTCCATGTCTTTTAACAGATAACCTTTGGCACCATTACGTAAGGCCTCCACTAAGTCGCGTTCATCGCCACTAGTCGTCAGCATTACAACTGGAGCTTCAAATTTAATTTGTTGAAATTGCTTTAATACTTCCAAACCCGACATTCCAGGCATACGCATATCAAGCAGCACAATATCAGGTCTTAATTCTTGGGCTAAGCGAATACCTTCACGCCCATCACCCACCGAGGCAACTACCTCAATGCCATGGCGGCCTAGCAGGCTTTGCAGCCCTTCTCGAAATAGTGTGTGATCATCGATGACCACAATACGCAGTTTCATATCAGTCGTCATAACGTATATTAGTTTTATCAGGTATCTTGCAGGGCATCCGGCAAATAATCAAACTCCAAGCGGACTTGTACCCCTTCATTTGGTTCACCTTCTATGCTTAGTGTACCACCGATACGACTGGCTCGATCATGCATTACGCTGATTCCTACGTGTTCGCCAGCTGTGTTTTGTTTTTGCTGCTCATGAATCCCTATGCCGTCATCTTCAATTAATATTGTGTAATGGCCTCTATCATCCCCTCGCATCAGTACCCGTACAGTACTTGCCTCGCTATGTTTACGTGCGTTGGTAAGGGCCTCTTGAATGATACGTAACACCTGTAACTCGATTTGTGCGGGCAATTTTATGTTTGGCCATTCCTTTTGTAGGTAGACGTGCATCCCATCACTGTCATGTTTAAAGCGCTCAACGATTTGTTCGGCAGATTCCGTCAGGTTGTCTTGACCAATGGGTAACCGAAACTGGGCTATTAGGGCGCGTAATTCCGTATAGGCTTCGTCAATGGAGGATTCAATACGCTCAAGTTCTTGCCAGGTTGCAGCTTCATCACCTTGGTGTATGGTTTCATCCAACACACGCACTTGATATTTTACGCTAGCTAAGGTTTGAGCCAGTGAATCGTGTAGTTCATTAGCGATATTAGTTCTCTCACGCATAATGGATAAGGCATTGGCTTCTTCATCTAAACGTGACTTTTCTACTGCGATACCAAGGTGTTTACCTATACTTTTAAATAATTCCTGGTAGTCACTGTTAGTATTTAGTTTATTTTGATCTACGTAAAAATTATATACGCCTAAAATTTTTCCACGATACTGTAGCGGCACCACTAATATGACTAGTTCTTCGTTATTAAAATAGTTTTTACTAATTTCGTTAGGGCATGGAATGATCGCTACAGGAATGGCTTGTTGTTCACTAGCACTGGAATCGCTTTCAGGCAAATAGGGATGTTTGTCTTGAAAGGTACTGTCTAACCCAATTTCAGCAATAAGTGTACAGCTATCCTTCTTGGCTTCTAGATACACTGCAGCAGCCCTGGCATCAACAAATTCTGTCATCGTGTGTAGAAAACGTGACAGTAGATCATGTAAGTCACGTGACATATTAATACTGGTGACTACATCATAAAGGGTTTCAAGTGATTTATTTTTGCTCGCGATATGTTTTGTATGCTTTTGTAATTGAATTTCAGCGTCTCTTGATAAAGATTCCAGCATTTCAGCAACAAAGTTGATATCTTGACTAAGCTCGGACAATTCAGTTTCTATGGGTAATGGCATACGCGCTGATAATTCACCCGCACGAATTTTTTGCGTCCACGAACGCAAAGCAGATAAGAAATTATTCAAGAGACTGCTTGATACTGTTTGCCACTCATTCTCAGATGATGAGAATGATTTGTGTTGGGCCTTACTCATATGTCTATGTTAGTGCTTGTTATTAGTTTGATGTAAAAATGTAATTATACGCTTTATATAGCTTGTAAATTCTCACGAATTAGTCCCAAATTTCGCGTAAATGGTAGTTACCACCCAGTAATTTAACTTGTTCAGAAATATGTGCTGCACGCTTGCTTACATACTCAGAAGGTTTGGAAGCATACATTTTGTGTGGATTAGGAAGCACGGCTGCCAATAAGGCGGCTTCGTGTTGGTTAAGTGTGCTAGTGGTTTTTCCAAAATGCACATAAGCTGCATTGTAAGCGCCAAAGATATTTGGCCCAAATTCTGCAACATTGACATAAACTTCTAAAATTCGCCATTTTGGCCACATCGCCTCGATCAATATGGCAAAGTAAGCTTCTAAGCCTTTTCTGAGTAAACTTTTGTTTGGCCATAAAAATACATTTTTTGCTACCTGTTGGGTAATGGTGCTGCCGCCTCGCAGCATTTTATTTTGTTTATTTTTTTCGATGGCAGATTGAATGGCCTTAAAATCAAACCCAAAATGTGTGGGAAATTTTTGGTCTTCAGCTGCAACTACAGCAATTAATAAGTGTGGAGAGATTTCTTCTATATTTACCCAAAATAGCTTTATTGGAATTTGTTTTGAGGATATTGCTTTTGCAAGCATGAAGCTTGTATAAGGAGGATTAAACCAACGTAATGAAAGTGTCACTAATATACTTAGGACTATGAACGCGAAGATAACATTTCGAATCCAATAAAATGGTTTAAGCCAAAACCTAGTTTTCGTTTTTCGACGTCTGGTCACGATTAAAGCATAAAAGAAATGATGATGAATAAAGGCGCTATTTTACTGATTAGTTTTTTATTGTTCTTCAACAATTTGTGTTTGGCGAAAGATGTTGTACCAAAGGGTGATCGATTTTTTGCGTTGGATATCACAATGGCTAGTGATAATGATTACGACGAGGCATTAAAGCAAGCATTGAAGGCGGGAATTGATGCTACAAATCTGGCAATATTTTGGGACGACTATGAGAACGAACCAGGAAAATATAATCCTGAAGTAGATTGGCTTGAAATTGCAAATATATATTATCCTGCAAAGAATTTGAAAATTTCGCTGACAATATCAGTGATCGATACTAATCAAAAGCGATTACCTGATGATTTGCAAAATTTAGCATTTAATGATCCTAAAGTTGTCCATCGGTTTAAGAAGTTTCTAGACCATGTATTTAATAAAATTACTAACCTAGATTTAGTATCGATATCGATTGGTAATGAAGTAGATGGATATCTTTCACAGCAAACTGGTTATTGGTCTGAATTTGAAGATTTTTATAAGCAAACTTCTACTTATGCGCGTACAAAACGTGATGACTTACAAGTAGGCACTAAAGCCATGTTTTATGGTTTAACTGGACAACATCAAAAAGAAATAAAAGCACTGAACCGATATAGTGACGTTATTCTTGTCACTTACTATCCGTTAAATGAGGATTTTTCAGTACGAGATCCAAGCGCTGTGTTCACAGATTTCGACAAGCTAAGCAAAATATATACTGAGCGTGATATACATTTTCTAGAGTCTGGTTATCCTTCTGGTAAAGAATGTGGCTCCTCTGAAAAATTGCAGGCCGAATTTATAGAAAATATTTTGCTGGCTTGGGATCAGCATAGTGATCAAATTAAGTACATCTCTCTTACTTGGCTTACCGATACCGCAAAGGAAAATGTTGTCACGATGCGGCATTATTATGGCGTGCAAGATAATAAATTTGCATGTTTTCTGGGCACTTTGGGACTACGCACCTATAGTGGTTCAGGCCGGGACAAAATGTCATTTCGGAATTTAATTGATCAAATCAAACGGCGTGGATGGAAATAATGCATAATTTTTCGTAAATTGTTTAGGCTTTTCTTGTAGGTTTTCATAGGTTTGGAGATAATACGCCAAGACCAGGTCGCTTGGTCTGGGCAATTCCAGAACAAAAAGTCGTAGGAGTATAGATATGGATGATGAGTTTGTTAAAACGATGCTGGTGGTTGCTGCCATGGCTATTCCATGCATCATTTTGATTGTTGCCATTGTTGGTAAATTTTAATTAAGAGGAGAATTTTTGTGGGCGCTATGAAGATTTTCATAAGCGCCTATTTTGTCGTTAGTAATCAAATATATAAGTCCACTTATCCTTCAAAACCTTTATTACATTGAATTTTTCAACCCACTTTTGTTTGGTCGGTTTAGCTAGCCTTATAGTTTGTGTTGGCAGCGCCTGTTTGAGCTTGCCAAAATCAGAGCAAGAAGTGCAAGCAAAATATAGCCATACTGAACTCAAGCCAGGTAGGCACTATCTGGCATATTACGGAGAATTGGACATGAGCTTAGATACTGCTGTGGAAAAGTGGTTGGGCAAAGCTGAAAAATTATGTAAGTCACGTGAATTTGATTATCAGATCGTAAAACAGGAAATGCAAAGTAAAGAATATTCCGACAATAAATACCCATTTATTGAGGGGGATTTATTTTGCGCTAAAACTTCTGAATAGTTTTTGATTCTTACACTACTTTATCTATAGTAACAGAACTGTAACATATCTTTATTACGTTAATTTTTGTAGCAGCACTGATTAGTGCTAGAAAAGTTAACGTTCATCAAATAAAATTAGTTACACGGTTGTGTCGGTCCATGAAATTTTTTGTTTCGGCACTGAATAATAAAAGAGTTGGATTTTACTATGGTTTTGTGGTCATCACGTTCAAGTAAGAAGAAAAGTTCTACTAAAGTTACTAAACCAAAAGTAAGTCCCTATCACTGTGTTGAGTTAAAAATATCTTATGATGCTTGTGATGCAGCTATGCAGCAGCATGGTAAGCGTTATTTATCTGCTGAAGCGCCTATATTGCCTTTATCTGAGTGTGATCAACAAAGTTGTCGATGCCGCTTTAAACATCATGACGATAGACGGCATGAGCAACGCCGTGATCCGTTTAGTGAGACTGGAATTCATACACTTTACAGCGAGCAGCACAATCGGAGATTAGGTGGTGATCGGCGCCACAATACTGTGACAAAAATGGCACAATAAGCACCTAATCTAGTGTTAAGACAGTCAGTCGATATAGCTTAACTTTTCTCTTCTAGATCGTTTTCCGATGTAGTGTCTACTACTTCGGCATCTTCCAATTCGATCTCGTCTATATCAAAATTTGTGGGTTTGAGGTTAAATGACTGTGTAATGTCCTCAAAGGCGGACTCGAAAGCCAGTGTTAAGGCCTTATAGATTGTGTAGCCATACATATCTTGTGTTTCACGTTTATTGCGAAAGCGTTTTATCAACTCACCTTGTGCATTTGCGGTAAATACACTTTCGTAAATTCGATTGTTTTGCGAGTCAGTCAAAAAAACTTCAAGTTTGGTTTTTGCTACTGGCCGCATTTGACCACCTTCTACTTTTAGAGAATGATCGAGTTTAAATATGCGTGCATGAATATTTAATTCTGGCACTTCTTCATTTTCATTCTCACTGTCATATTGGAACCAGCGAAATATGCTGGCGTGTCCCGCGAGATTGAGCATTTCTTCTTCTGGAAAGACAATGGTTTTAAGATTGCGGGTATCGGCATTATTAGCTTCAGCTTTGCCTGTAGAGGTACTTGCTTCCGGGTAGAAGTTGGTGATGGCTAGATAAGGCTGAACATTGGGCAAGTCTTGCATGGCCGCTACAAGTTGATCGGCATCGGCATCGGCGTGGTATTGGGTCGCACAACTGCTTAACCCAATAATGAATAAAATATTTATGAATAGCGTAAAAGAGCGAATACTATGCATGCTTGTCCCGCTAACTAAACCTCTTGAATATTAGAGTGTAGCGATTTCGAGCAGTTTCTCGAATACCAGGGCCTACCGTTAGTAAGGTAAAACTACCGGTTATCTACTATTTTGAGTTAGGTTCTAATTATGAGGAAAGTTATCCTGGTTAACCCTGTTCAACTCTGGTCTTTAACTGAGTCAATCCTTGTTGAAACATCGTGCCAATAGAATATTTCATGAATAGTGCGAAATAGCCCCCAATAATAGGCATGTTCATATCACCGCGTAGTGACCAATTTACCTTGGTTCTTTTACTTGAAGACGAATCATAAGTAATTGCACTTTTAGAGGTGTATTTACCGCCTTGAAAAAATAAATCGTACTCAATGCCTTTATCAGGTGCCCAGGAAGTAAACATCAGTGAGCCGCCGCCGTGTTTGTCTTGCCAGCTTTGAGCGGCCCCTATCCCTTTAGTTTTTTTGCCCATAGTAATCTGAACGTCGGGATCTTCACCTGTCCAAGGTGTCCATAAGGGCCATTTAGTTAGATCGCCTACGTATTCATGAATTTGCGCAGGCGATGAAGCAATGGTCACACTTTTGTTAATTGCATACTGTGTTGGTAAAAAATAACCGATAACTCCTAATATCAGCAGTAAGAAAAAAATGAAACCTAAAAATTTTTTCATATCGTTCTAGTACAAAGTTGACGAATAAGTTGCAACTAATATTTTTTAAGGAAGTTCTGATTTATTTGTAAATCAATATTTCCTTAAGCTGTGTCAGCTGTTTTAGATCGAAAGATAAAGGCAACAATAATTCCGGCTAAAATAAACTCAATTAAAATACCAATTACCCAATTGATTAACAGGCCTGTAGGGTAAGGTGCAACTGCATACCAAATTAAATAGTGACCACAAAAGATTATTGCTATTAATAAGCCATACACTATTCCTTCGGCAATACCGCCGCGTTTAAATGCTTTGGTAAACAACGCAACAAAACCAATCGAAATAATGAGCTGTCCAAGCGTGAGCCAAATCATATAATCTTTCATATCTGTTTGAGGTCGCCACAAACTAGCCGTCTGCTCATATGTGCTTTTCAGATAGAAGCCGTGAAACAAAAAATCAAATATGAAAATAAATAGAAAAACTGTTATACAGGCGATGGAAAATTTTTTACCGTTCATTTTGAGTCTCCTTTTTTGTAGTTATGTTTCTGTTGGCGGAGAATAACTTGGGTCGTTGGGGTTTAAAAAAACAAAATTGAATTGCTTAGGCTCTAACTCTACATAATCAAGCGTTGCACCCTTAAGTAATTCCAAACTACTGTCGGCGATGACGATTTCGACTCCATTTGATTCAAAATAATGATCCTTGTCTGAACTTCCACCGATATCATCGAATCCTAAGCCATAATGAATAGAGTTGTCCGCATTACGTGTGGCAGCAATACGTAACGGAGTATTTTCTAATTTTGACTCAATCGCAGATTTTTTAATTATATTGGCTGCGGTTTTAGTAATTTCAAAAGACATGCTGCGACTCTAAGAAGCTCTGATTTATTTTAAACCATCTTAGTCACATGTTTTTACAAAATTAATAAAGTTTGGAATCCATTGATTTTTCAGCGTATTTCGCTGATGTGCGTAGCAGGCCAAAAGGTTTTTATGAACAATACCGTCATATTCTCCATTTACACCGAAACCACGTTTAACTTGATAAGCAAATGTAGTATCGGTTGGAATATTGTTTAGCTTTGAATAATGAAATTCATGTCCTGGTATGGATTCGTTGGAACAATTCGGCCATGGATGCTGAGAATCGTTTTCTAGAAGTGTATAGCCCCTTCCAATAGGTTTTGTGTGCATTTCACAATCCGCCTGAATAATTCCGACCATCTCAGCTTGTTCAGAGTTATAAATGATCGACTTACATAAATACATCAAACCACCGCACTCCGCATAGGCAGGCATGCCTTGTTCGATTGCATTTTGAATAGATTGTTTCATTTTTTTATTTGCAGCGAGTTGTTGCATACGTTTTTCTGGAAAACCTCCACCGATAAATAATGCATGCGCGGCTTCAGGCAGTCGGCTGTCTTGTAAGGTATCAAAAGCAAGTAATTCAGCACCATGTTGTGCAAACGTATCTAAATCATCTGCATAATAAAAACCAAAGGCTTCATCTTTGGCATAGGCAACTTTTAAATGACTAGTTTCCGTCGGCGTGACATTCGTATTTTTTTTATTTACTTTTGTTGCGGTCGTATTTGCAATTTCTACTAGACGATCCAGATCAATTTGTTGAGAAAGTGTTTTCGCAATGCGCAGAATTTTTTCTTGGGCAAGTTTGTCTTCGTTGCTCGGCATTAAGCCTAAGTAACGTTCAACTAGCTCTAGTTCTGCGCTGCGCTGCACAGTTCCAAGTATTGGAATATCTGTATAGTGTTCTAAAGCGGCAGTTAATTTTGCTGCATGACGGTTTCCACCGACAAAATTTAAAATGATTCCTGCAATATTTATTTCTGGATCAAATTGTTGATAGCCTAAAACTAAAGGGGCAACTCCGCGAATTGTGCCACGTGTATCAAGCACCAGCACTACGGGCGCATCGATTAATTTTGCAAGGGCTGCATTGCTATTACTACCATCCGTGGCGAGTCCATCGTGTAGGCCTTTGTTGCCTTCTATAATGCTGATGTCTGTATTTAAACTATGGGTTGCAAACATGGACCGGATTTCTGCTTTGGATTGGGTCCAGAAATCTAGGTTGTAGCAGCTACGTCCGCTGGCTTCTTTAAGCCAAATAGCATCTATATAGTCAGGACCTTTTTTAAAGGCCTGTATGTTTAAGCCTTTTTCGCGCAATGCTGCGCATATGCCAAGGCTTAAGACGGTTTTACCGGAGGACTTGTGGGCGGCGGAAATTAGTAGATGTGCCACAATTTAATTGAAGAAGCTATAATTTATTCTGCCTTAATTAATTTTCTTAGGTCGTTAAAAAATAATCTCAAAATAAATCAGAGTTTCCCTAAGTTAAGGGCCTTGTCGGATAGACTTTCTGGTAGAAACTCCAGTACGGCAATACCAATTGCAACGATGATTAACGATAAACAGATTCCTCCAATACCTAGTAGCACTTCGAAAATACTCGGCGCGTATTCAGCTACTACTCCATCATAAAAACTACTAGTAGTTTCCATGCCAGGGAACAATATTAAAGGATAAGCTTGTCCACCGATAACAATTACATACAGTTGTGCAAGACCACCGATAATGACTAGACAAGCTGCCAACACCAACATGCTTCTAGACTGACTCATTGGCTTGATAAAAACTAAGGCTAGAGGAATTAAACAACCGATAATGATTTGTACTACCCAAAATAAAAAGGTGTAAATACCTCCATCTAACAAAATAAAGCGTTCGATCCCATGGTGTTCTGTGGCGTATAAATTAGTTAGGTGGTATGCCAATACAAAATAAAGTACGGTCGCCACAAAAATACCTAATAGTTTTTTAAGTTTATCCAAAATCGCATCACCCAGTGGACGATGAGTCCATTTATAGCTAGCCATTAAAACTAAAATAAAAATCGCAAGACCAAATGCAAATGACATAATGATAAATAAAGGTGCCATAATGGCAGCATCATAAGCTTGGCGTGCCACCAAAAATCCAAAAATGGATCCGGTACCGGTGGTGAGTATGAGTCGCCAGATGAAAGCAAAAAATCCAGCAGGCTTACTGAACTTATTCATTTTTCTTTCCATCATCATCCATAGATAGATCGCAACGATGAGGAGAAAGCCGGTATACAAAAAGATATTCCAAGCAAAAATTGATTTGAAATTATATTTAGTCATAGCGACGATCAATCGATCGGGTCGACCCAGATCTAATACCAATACTATTAAGCCACCAACTAGCAAGGCGATAGCTAATAAGGCTGAGAGTCTTGCCAATGGTTTGTAGTCAGTTTTTCCAAATACCGACGATATCGAAGCGACGTTTAATGCACCGGATGCTGCAACGATTAAGAAAATTGCGATTACATGTGGGAAACCCCATACGATTTGATTAGTCATACCGGTAATATGATGGCCTTCCACATCCATATGGTGCGCAGCTAAATAGCCCACTAAGGCAGCAAGCCCAAGTGCGCCTAATAAAATCCAATATTGGATGGATTTGGCGTCAATGGATGAGAATCTAGTAGTTTCCATTAGTTTAGTTCACTTTTTTAAGTAAGCTTTGATTTAAATTGTAGATTTTGTTCAAAGACGCGGCGCAGTGCTTTCAAGAAGCGCAGTTTACATAAAAGTAAATGAGCATCGGAGAAAGTGCTGCAACAATGTATTTGGACAAAAGATGCATTTTAAATACCTTGATAACGGACACCGGTGTTAAGCCCCAAGTCGGCTCTTATCTGAGTACCACCATGTTTTTCTAATTGTTTTGAAATTTCACTATTGGGGTCGTTTAAGTCACCAAATAAAAGCGCCTTGTGGCCATCTTTGGCACAGGCCTCGGCACAAGCGGTGTTGTTGTCACCGCGGTCCACTTTGTGTACACACAAAGTGCAACTTTCGACACAACCTTTACCGCGTGGCGAATGCGGTAGTTGATCTTGTAATGGTTCATGTATAAACGAGCGTGCTTTATAGGGGCACGCCATCATGCAATAACGGCATCCAATACAGGTATGTTTGTTGACTAAGACGATGCCATCTTCGCGTCTGAATGAAGCACCGGTTGGGCAAACATCTACGCAGGGCGGGTATTCGCAGTGTTGGCACATCATCGGTAGTGAAATAACGTGACCAGTTTGTTTATCGGTTATATTAAGCTTGCGTATCCATTGTGCATCGGTTTCTGGTCGATCCAAGCTCCAGAGTCCATGTTCCTCATTACATGCCGTCACACAGGCATCACAATCTTCTTGACAGAGGTTAGTATTGACTAACATGCCCCAACGTTGTTGGTTGCTAACGGCTTGGTCGGCCGGTTTCGCACTAGTAGTTTGATAGAGCATGATACCTGGTGCAATCGCTAAACCTCCTAAAACAACGGCACACCGGAGAAATTCACGTCGTTCGAGATTAGTTTCTCCTTGGTTTAATTTTGGATCTAATTTGTAACGCATGGTTATTGAGAAGGTAAGTTGCTTAACTGCAATGACTTATGAATCTTTTGCATGGGAAAATCAGCTTTCGCATCGAGTGCTTTACGTATCGCTTCTTCAGGTCGATCTGAATGACATTGAAAGCAATCGATATTTACCGCCGCAAATTGGTGGCAGCTGGCACAGAAATGAGTGTCTTCAGAATAGCGTGCATATTCACCTTGCTCATTAGGCGTAATATGACAATCAATACAGCTATTTAGACTATATTGCGTAGTTCGAATCCCTTCGATCACTGTGCGGTCACGGTGATCTAAAATGAAATCAAAGTGCTGTCTACGCATAACTTCTACCGGTTCAACACATATAGTTTCTTCACTGTATTTACCTTTAGGTGGAGGAATGTCTTCAGGGTTTCCTGCATACACCATACGCAAACCCACTCCGCAAAAAACTAGTGTGATGAGTAACAATAAATAGCTGCTATATCTCTTCCACAATTTTTTCATTTTTAATTATTATTTAAGGAGTTTGGGGTGCTTCTAAAAATAGTAGATTTTTTTTCAATGTAAATAAAAGACTTTACACAGACTGGTATTTTACTTTCAGGCAAGGCAAAAATGCGCACAGGGAGGGAGTTTACATGAAGTAAATGACCGACTGAGCACATGTCTAATAATTCGAGGGTATTTCTAGAAATAGTGGATTTTTTGTCAGAGCAAGGAAGTACCGCGCGCAAAACCGCAGTGTATATGTCAATACATGAGGATTTGAGCACGGGACTGACGAAGCTATGGCGGAAAAGACACATTTTTAGATGTACCCTCAGTGGCCGAGTGCCATGTCGATGTACCCCGTCGGACAAACATCCGCACAAATATGGCAACCAATACATTTGCTGTAGTCGGTATCAACGTAACGACCGGTTGTAGACTGATCTTTTTTAACCCGAAACACAGCATCTTGTGGGCAATACACCACACAGTTATCACATTCAAAACACATGCCGCAGCTCATGCAGCGATTGGCTTCTTCGATGGCTTGTTCTTCCGTGAAGTTTTTCATGCGTTCTTCAAAATGGCCTAGGACTTGTTTGGCATCCGGGCCGTGTTCTTCACGAAGGTTGCGTGGAGTAAATGGAAAGTGGCCTAAAAACAATTCGTCGTGTGCAATGATTTCGTGTTCTGCACGATCTTCATAGTTGTGCACAGAAAATTCAGATTGATCCGTACCTCGATGAGAACCGTGCTCATAATTTTCAGGTTCTAGACCAAATTCTTGTAGCTTCTCTAATAGATCGAAGTGATGTACATCGACTTTGGGGCGTTTAGTGATTTCTTGATCGGTAAGAAAGTAATCAATACTTTCTGCAGCAATCGATGCTTGGCCGATGGCGGTGGTTAAAAGATGAGGGCGAATGATATCGCCACATACAAAATGACCCTCACGGTTGGGTATTGCATAAAATTTATCGGCATCAATTAAACCGCGACCGTTATCAAATTCTTCTAGGCCATCAAGGTCACCACCTTGGCCGATTGCAGATACGATTAAATCACACTCAATTTCAAATTCGGTGCCCTCAATCACAACTGGACGATTATCTTCCATTTTACATTCGGCCATACGTAATGCCGTGGCACGCCCATCCTCACCAAGGATTACTTTTACTGGCATTACTCCATCTTTAATTTTCACGCCTTCACGCATGGCATCATGTACCTCGTGTTCGGCAGCAGTCATTTCTTCACGCGCAAATAGTGATGTAAGCGTTACCTCTGCACCCTGGCGTGATGCGGCATAGGCAGCATCATGTGCAACATAGCCACCAATAACATGTTCAGGAGCTTCATCTTGTTTTAGCTTTTCAATTTTTCCGAGTCGGCGCGCAACCGAGACCACATCAATTGATGTATCACCGCCACCCACACATACCACGCGATCTGCAGTAACCTGTAATCGACCGGTATTGAATGCTTCTAAGAACTTCACTCCAGATACACAGTTAGGTGCGTCGCCCCCTTCAACAGGAAGACCGCGTCCAGATTGACAACCTATGGCCCAAAGTACGGCATCAAATTCTTCTTCAAGTTCTTTTACAGAGATATCTTTTCCTACACGCGTGTTTAAACGTGTTTCAATCTGGCCCATATCTAAAATGCGCTGAATCTCGTGATCTAAATAATTTCGTGGTGTACGGTAACCGGGAATACCATAACGAAACATTCCACCAAGCTCTTCATGCTCATCAAAAATTACACTAGCATGGTCTTTGCGGCGTAATTGATACGCTGCAGCGAGTCCTGCAGGTCCGCCACCGATAATGGCTATTTTTTTTCCAGATAATTCGGTTGGCGCTTCAAACTTAAAACCTTGTTCAAAGGCACTGTCACCGATGTATTGTTCAACGGCATTGATACCGACAAAATCTTCAACATGGTTACGGTTACATCCATCTTGACAAGGAGCAGGGCAAACACGCCCCATCATGGATGGAAACGGGTTTGCTTCGGTTGAACGTAAGAAGGCATATTCTTGCATAGACATCTCTGCCGGCGGCTTTTCAATACCGCGCACAATTTGTAGCCAACCGCGAATATCTTCGCCGGATGGGCAGCTACCTTGACAGGGTGGTGTGCGATGCACATAAGTCGGACACTTATGTGAATGATCGGCTTCAAAAATCTTATCGCCAAAATTTCCCCACTCATAATCTCCATCTTCAAACTTTCTGAAAGTTAGTTTGTGAGTTAGTTGTTCCTTCGGGGTTGCCATGAATTACTCCTTAATAATTAAGCTCCATTCAAAATACCTTGTTAAAATAATATTAAGCCGCTTCAGCTTGTTCTTCATCATCATCCATCTGTGCAGAAGTGCCTTCTTCTGGTTCTAGCACGATGGCATTGCTGACCAGCTGATGCAGGCTCACTATTTGATCCATACGAAAATCATAATACGGGAATACTTTTGAAAATTGACTCTTACAAATGGCACATATTGCAGCCATGTGGGTTACCCCATAAGTATCAACAACATTTTTGAGTGCTTCCATTCGGGGTAGGGCACCCTTCACGCGCAACTCAATCAAGTCGTCTGTTAATAAACCGCCACCACCACCACAGCAATAGGTACCTTCTTTAATGGCATAGCTCGGCATGTCCACAAAGTTATTGCAAACTGATTTAATAATGTCTCTGGGGATTTCAAATTGACCACCGGGTTTATTTCCCATGCGCGAAGCACGCGCAACATTGCAGGAGTCGTGGTAGGTCACGACCATGTCATCATTTTGTGAGGGATCTAAAGTAAGTTTGCCTTGTTTAATTAATTCGTGAGTCACTTCACAAATATGTTGGGGTACCGGATAGTTTGGATCGAGAAAATCAAATGGCCCTGCAAGCGTATTTAAAAATGAATAAGCCACACGCCATGCATGTCCACATTCACCAAAAACAATTCTTTTGGCGCCGAGATCAATTGCGGCTTGGCGAATTCGTAGTGCAAGTTTTTGCATGTTCTCATAACTGCCGATAAACATGCCAAAGTTTGCGGCTTCACTCGCAAAAGAACTCAGGGTCCATGAAAGGCCTGCTTGATGAAAAACTTTGGCGTAACCGATTAATCCATCAATATGGGGTTCGGCAAAAAAATCGGCCGAAGGTGTAATAAGTAGAATTTCTGCGCCTTTTTCATCTACCGGAAATCGAACTTTTGCTCCGGTGTCTTCTTCCACATCTTCTTCCAATCCTTCTAAGGTATCGATTAATGCGGGCTCGGGTAAGCCTAGGTTGTTACCAATGGTTTGTGCCTTGCCGATAATTTCATTGCAATATTTTTGTCCTTTGCCCACGGCATCCATAACTTCACGCGCGGCCATGGAAATTTCTGCGGTATCGATTCCATATGGGCAGTACACCGAACAGCGCCTACATTGAGAACACTGATGGAAATAGCTATACCAATCATCAAGTACTTCTTCAGTTAGATCTTCCGCACCAACCAATTTTGGGAAAAGTTTGCCAGAGAGAGTGAAATAACGACGATAGACTTTGCGGTATAAATCCTGCCTTGCCACAGGCATATTTTTTGGATCGGTTGTGCCTAGGTAGTAATGACATTTATCGGTGCAGGCACCACACTTTACACAGGCGTCAAGAAACACTTGCAAAGAGCGATACTTTTTATTGAGCTCGCCCATTTTATCGATCGCGACTTGCTGCCAGTTATCCACCAGCTCACCAGGAAAGCCGAGCTTTTCTTGGAACTCCGCTTTGGCTACAAAAGGTTGGCTATGTGCCATCACGCCTTTTTGTAGATGAGGGATAATTGGATACTCTTTAAGTTCCGGCGTATCGAATTCTGTAGCAGCCATAATTAATTCGTTTCAGATGATTTAGAAGAAGCAAGTTTTGTTGCCCATTCCGCGATATGACGACGTTCACGTGGGTTGTCCATTTGATTTCGTGTCGGGCTAAAAAACACACCTGGAGCATGTAAAAGTTTGCTAAATGGAAAAATAATCATTAATAAAATAACTAAACTTAGATGCACTATTAAGATTAAATCGTTAGGTAAAGGCGACCAATTAAAAGTCATTAGACCTAGTAAAAATGATTTCAACGAAATGATGTCAACATGGTCGACAAAGGTCATCAATGCCCCGGTTGCTCCGATTGCAATTAACAGCAGTAGCATTAAATGATCAGAGGGTGCGGAAATATAACGCACACGATCGACAAGTAGTCTTCTTCCCCACAAACCTATTAAACCAATCAACATCATAAATGCGGCGTATTTCCCAAATGGCTGTAAAAAAGTAACCCAAGCCCAAACCGGATCTATGAAATAGCGCAAATGTCGTAACAACACTAAAAGTAAACCGAAATGGAATAACCAACCAAATAACCAGGTCCACTTGTTGGACTTAAACAGGCTTTCAAAAATAGTGAGCTCTTTGATCATTCTAAATACGACTCCGCCGCGTGTGGTAGGAGCAGGGGTGGTTGGAATTTTTAGAGGTGCGGGTGTTTTAGCGTAACACCAAGCCTTATAAGCGACACCAAAAACTAAAATAGCAGTCGCTAGGTAAAATAAAAATGCATACGTTACGGTCAAGGTTGACATCAATTGTGAGTCTTTCACATTTCATGCTTCGTACAAATACGAACTAAAATTGTTTTTGAGAGGCAGACTAGCTGCCATTGCTCAATTTATTTAAGGGGGTTCTGATTTATTTAGTACATTTTTTTACGCAGCATCAAAAATCAGAATGTCTTAAATGTTATACACAACCCGTTGGTTTTGGCAGTCCAGCATATTTACAAGCTTGTTTTGCGGGACCATACGGAAACAGTTCGTATAAATATTTGCTGTTGCCTTTATCTTTGCCAAGTTTTTTGCCAATTGCTTTAGTAAGTACGCGTACAGCGGGAGCAATTTGGTATTCTTCGTAGTATTCGCGTAAGAAGTTAATAACTTCCCAATGGTTGTCTCCAAGTTCTGCACCATCGGCTGCAGCCATTGCTTCGGCTAACTCTGGTTGCCAATCATTGAGGTTAGCTAAATAACCTTCTTCATCAGTCTCGTAAGACTTGCCATTTACTTCTAAGGGCATACGACTCTCCTGTGTAATAAAAATTAATTAAAGCCAAGACTGAACTGTGTCATGTTCAGTCGTTAAATCTACAAAGCCGTCATAATCGATAACTTCAATACCATCGACCACATTATTGTCACTGAGGCCGCGGGCTTTGATATCGGGGCCTAAGACGTAAAATGAAAAATTACTCATTGCTTGAGATACAGTATCACTAAATTTTGTATTCTGCATCGCGCCAATAACACCATCTTCAAATAAAAGAACTGAGCTGCCTTTTTTTGCTAAACGCAAGCAGGATTCAAGCGTATTCCGTTCAAAGGGAGATTTATTTACGGTATGTAATGTTGCCATAATGATTTTTAAAAACTTAGAATTACATCTTGTTCATCGATAATTGTGGACAATTCATCTCGTCCCACGACAAATAACGAATCTTTTTCTGCCCAATCATCGTCTTCATCTTCGTATTTCAAGGCTTGAAGATCATCAGCTGATAAGCCGCGTTCCTCTAAAGATTCTTTTTCAACGTAAACTTTTTTAATATCGTAATCACCCAAGGCGGTGTACGTTTTAGAAAAGTTTTTCATACCAATACCAGTGGTATCCTGATCTTTGGTAAGTTGATAAACGCCATCGTCGGCAAATACCAGACTGATGTCTTGATCAAAAGCAGCTGCAATCAATACTACTTCTAATGATTCTAAAGCGTAAATGGTTCCATAGGGTGCTTTACGATTTATGTAACAAAACTTTTTAACGATACCTTCGCCGTCTTCCATTTAACTCTCCAATGTTAATCGCCAAAAGTTACCAGGCGATCGGCCTGAATACCGGCTTCAATGAGTTGTCCTAATCCTGAAATGCGAAAGCCTTTGGCCAAGTTATTTGCGTTTTTACCATGACGTTTCATCTCATCTTCGTCCAACATTCCACGGCGTTGGGCAGCGGCAACGCATACCACTAAATCGAGGCCATGTTTTTCGGCTAGCTCAGACCATTCGTTGGTAAGGTTACGGTCATCTTGTGGAGGTACACTCAAGCTTGTGCCGTTGTTTACTCCATCATGATAGAAAAACACGCGAAAAATTTCGTGTCCTTTGTTTAACGCTGCTTTAGTAAATTGCAATGCAGAGTCAGACGATTGATGTGTATACGGGCCCTCATTAATAACGATTCCAAATTTCACAGCGATCCCTCATGGTTAAAAGCGTATGTGCGTTGAAGAGTTTAGGCTTCGACGTGCACCACGCCAGTTATCAATGTGGAATTTAGTGAATGGAAGTCCAGTGACTTCAAAGAAACGCGGCCAACCAATGCGTTCTACCCAATCATTAATTCGTTCCCAGTCCTTGGCATTATCGCGATAGGCACGCAAGATGTTCTTCACCACTGCAGTAGCTTCTGGCCAACGCGGTGGGTTATTAGGGATCCCCGCAGCCACTAATTTTTGAAATGTAGGTTTGCTACGTGCATTACTATGATTCCCACCGACCCAAATTGCGAGCAGACTGTGTTCGGCGTCATTAATTTGCATAGGAGGGCATGGTGGGTAACAAGCTCCACAACAGATACATTTTTTTTCATCGACTTCTAAAGACGGTTTGCCGTTGACTTGTGCGGGTCGTATTGCAGCAACCGGGCAACGTGCAACGACGGAAGGTCGTTCGCATACATTAGAGACTAGATCGTGATTAATTTTAGGTGGCTTGGTGTGTTGAACATTAATCGCAATATCACCTTGTCCACCACAGTTAATTTGGCAACAAGACGTAGTAATGTGAACGCGGTTTGGCATATTGTTTTCACGAAATTCATCGATGAGTTCATCCATCATTGCTTTTACCACACCTGAAGCATCGGTCCCTGGAATGTCGCAATGCAGCCACCCTTGGGTATGCGAAATCATAGCTACCGAATTTTTCGTGCCACCAACAATAAATCCTTCTGATTCTAGTGCATCAATGAGTGGTAAAACTTTTGCTTCGTCTGCAACCATGTATTCGATATTGCTACGAATAGTAAAGCGCACATGTCCTTCGGCATATTTATCACCAATGTCACACAGTGTACGTAGCGTAAAGACGTCTAATATACGTTGTGTACCAGCACGTACGGTCCAGATCTTATCCCCATTTGCAGCCACATGAAGTAACACGCCGGGCCGCGGATGCTCATGGTAATCCCAATTGCCATAATTTTTACGCATCAAAGGATGCATGTATTGAAAACCATCAGGACAGCCAGACTCAATAGGTGGGCGATGATCTTGCGCCATACTTTTCTCCTACGCTTATATTTATTAAAGGTGTGTAAGTAATAAGTTTTTTGATGTTGGCTAGCCAGCTGCAGTTTGTTTTTGCTCGGCTTGTTTACTAAACCATTTCTCAGCTTCGTCGTCCCAACTATCAGAACGGAAGTACGAGCTCTGACGCGGTTCGTTGACCATATTTGGATCTACGTCAACGCCGACGCCTTCTAAGAAGTTAACTAAACCAATGCGTTCAATCATCTCACCACAGCGTTCATGTTCCAGTCCGTTTTCAGCCCAAAAATCGATGGTCTCTTCTGCAAGCTCAACCAGACTTTCGTAATCTTCCTCGGTCTCAAGTTTCTTAAAGGGTACGATTACCGTTCCCATCAAGTCACCGATCTTAAGGGTACGTTTTCCACCAATTAATATCGTGATGCCTTTATCATCACCAGGTGATAACGCCTTTACCATGACGTTCAAACAGTGCATACAACGCACACAGTCTTTGTTGTTTACCTCTAAAGTGTCGTCATCTTTAAGCGCAAGGGCTTGGGTAGGGCAGCGGGTGATTACATTATCGATTACATACTGACGGCCTTTGCGTTTGACGAATTTTTTAACTTCGTCTTGGTCGACTTTCATGTCATCACGCCAAGTGCCAATGATGGAGAAATCCGAGCGTTCAATTGAATTCATGCAGTCATTGGGACAACCTGAAACTTTAAACTTAAATTTATATGGAAGTGCTGGTCGATGAACATCATCGGTAAAGTTATTAAGTAAGGTACGATGAATTTTCATTTCATCTGCATTGGACATTTCGCAACGTGCTGCACCCACACAGGACATGCCAGTACGAACACACGGACCTGCGCCACCTAAGTCCCAACCATAATCATTGATCTCATCGAAAAAGTGTTGCGTGTTTTCGGTGGTTGCACCGATGAACATAATATTGCCGGTTTGACCATGAAAGGTAACTAAACCTGAACCCCATTTTTCCCAACTATCACCAAGTTGCCGTAGCATATCTGTGGTGTAGTAATTGCCAGCAGGGGGTTGAACACGCAGGGTGTGAAATTCTTTTGATTCTGGAAAAGCTGAACCTACTTCCGAAAAACGCGGAATGATTCCACTGCCATAGCCAAATACCGATACGGTACCACCTTTCCAATAGCCTTTGCGTGTCTCGTACGAGTGTTCTAATTGACCCAGCAAAGAATTGGCTACGCCTTGAATGCGCTCGTCTTCGTGTTTATCGCGTAAACGTTTAATGCCTGAAACAAAACTTGGCCAAGGGCCTTTTTCCAACTCATCTAGCATCGGAGTGGGGTGTTGCTTATTGGCCATGCGGAATCTCCTAAGTAGTGTAATGTGGGATTCAGTATTTTGAATCTTTAAGGTACATGAAAAACATACCAGGGCCCGTTAAGGTTAACAGCCTTAAAAACCATGAAAATATACGTTTAGCAGTCTAGAAGTAGGATGAAAATGGCAAAATCCCCTCCATGGGGTGCCGAGGTAAATACAGCTTACCCCAATAGGGATAGGATTTATGGGGACGATGAGATAAATGAAATTTACTGTACTTAGAGTAATCTAAATTATTAATTTGTAACCGGTATATTTACAAAGCTTTATCATCGGAAGCTCCCATATTCCATAAGTTATGCAACCATTTTTATTGCAAAACCGTCACGAGTATCGGCAATGGCGAGAAGCCAAATTACGCGACTATCCTGTGGATAGTGAGCAGTTGGTTGTGGAAATTCGTAATCCCTTCAAATTGACTACTCAGGAGCGAGATGCATTGCTCGCTATATGTCAAAAAACAAATTTAGCGATTTATAGATGCCTCAGTAAAAATGTCACTGATAGTAATATTGTATCTGCATTGGCTGCTCAAGTTGGATTGCAACAAATGGATGCCAACTTATGTGCAGACGAAGATAAAATTTCTGCGATTCAAGTGGTCGATAAAGGGCGTAGTAGCACATACATTCCCTATACCAATAAACCTTTAAATTGGCATACCGATGGTTACTACAACCAAGATCAAGAACGTATTCGCGCATTTTTAATGTATTGTGTGCGGCCTGCAAGCTCAGGTGGAATCAATGCCTATCTGGATCCAGAAATTCTTTACATTTTGTTACGTGATGAAAATCCCGATTATATTGAAGCCTTGATGGATAAAAATGCAATGATGATTCCAGCTAATCTACAAGACCATGAGCAAATTCGTGGTGAAAAAACTGGCCCTGTATTTTTAATCGATGAGAATACACAAACACTATATATGCGCTATAGCGCACGAACACGCAATGTTGTTTGGAATGACAACACTGTTACACAACATGCACGAAATAGAATGTTAGAAATTCTAAATGATAACCACTATGTTTTCCGGCATCGTTTACAAGCAGGCGAAGGTGTGCTTTGTAACAATGTATTACACAATAGAACTTTGTTTGTAGATGATCCTACAGCAAAACGATTACTGTACCGAGCTCGTTTTTATGAACGAGTATCAAAATCAAAACATTCTGATAATGATATGGAAACGGTGAGTCAATGCTGTGGTTAAGTGAAGTCCTTATGCAAAATCATGAGTTGAGGTCATTTGAAGAACTTAAAAAAAAGTTAAGTGAACGCGCACAACAAGGAGAAATGTTTTTTCGTATGGACGTGCGACCACCTTTTCAAGATACTCCTGAAAATTGGGAGGATATTCTAGAGTCTGTATTTACATCGGTGAATAATCAGCCTGAGTAAGCTACGAATGTATTGGCAAGACAAAGAGGAAAAAGATAAACAATATGTCGTACCGGACGATATCGTTGATTTATCTTTCAAAGTACAGTGTAAACAATTGCCATTAGACCATGCTTATGTGTTGTCACAAACCATTCAGAAAGAATTACCCTGGATTGCAGATGAACCGCAAGCGGGTATTCATTTAATCCATGGTGCAGAGTCAGGCAATGGTTGGATTCGACCCCAAGAACCTGATGCAATTTTGAATTTGTCTCGGCGCACACGTTTTATGTTGAGATTACCTAAGCAGCGTATTGACGATGCAAATCTCATTGCAGGTAAAACCCTAAAAGTAGGCGGACATGAGTTGGTGCTGAGCAATCCACAGCAGAAACTTCTTTCCCCGCTGACTACCATATTTGCGCGCTATATCATTACAGAAAATATTGAAAACGAAGAGGCCTTCTTAGACCAAGCCGCTGAGTTGGTAAAACAAAAAGGGATTCAGGTGACTAAGATGATGAGTGGGCGCGCCCATGTATTGCGTATGCCGGGACAAAATTTGTCTACGCGTAGCTTGATGATCGATGGGTTGGAAGTGGAGCAGTCAATTTATTTGCAACAGCAGGGTTTGGGCGAAGGACGTAAAGTGGGTTGTGGGTTGTTTCTTCCCCATAAGGGTATTGACGCAGTGGGACAAGCCCAGCAAAAATAATATGCTAGAAGCCCTGATTTATTCTGAAACTTTGTTAAAAAATATTTCAAAATGCTCATGTATTTACATATACACTCCGCTTTTTCAATATTTTTTGCCTCGTTTCAAAATAAATCAAGGCTTCCTTTAGAAAATTAAAAATCTCCATTTATGGCCTAGTAACTATTATAAAAATTGTTGTTTATATTGTTAGAAGTGAGGAGTGAAGTATGGGTATGAATGTAAATGGCAAAGAAGTTGAAACTACCGATTCAGGGTTTCTTGTTAATTTAGAAGATTGGAATAAAGAAGTGGCGCAAGTGATTGCACAAGAAGAAGATGTTGAGCTTACTGATAAGCACTGGGATGTAATTAATTATCTCAGAGACGAATTTGTAAATAATAACGGCAACCAGCCAAACACCCGTACTATGGTTAAGGCGATGGCTAAGGCATGGGGCGATAAGAAATTAAATGCCAAGGTCTTATATGATTTATTTCCTGGTAATCCAAGTAAGCAAGCTGGACGTATTGGTGGGCTGCCGGAAAGTCGTCGTAAGGGTGGCTACTAGAACCCATCTCAAAATAAATCTTTTGCATTGATGCTTCGTTCTCGCTTTTCTCAAATGCTCATTTACTAACGTGTAAACTGTGCTTCTCGAAAAGCTCGGGCCTTGCCTCAAAGCAAAATCTTGAATTTTGAGCTAGGCTCTAAATAGATACACTATGAACTAACTGGAAGTTTGTAGAGTAAACCCACATCATTTGTCGTTATGCGGAGTAATAGTGACGTAGCAATCCAGTTAAAAAGTATTCAGATTAAGCTTTACTATTTATCCATAGTGGAATACAGACAGCACTAACTAAATCATTAAATTGTTAGATAGAAATTAACTGAGGATTCAATATGAGTTCGAAACAAGAAAAGATTCAAAAATTGCTCGACATGCAAAAGAAATTCATTGAGTTGGAGCAAAGTGGTGAAATTACCGCAGCAAATTATTGGGCACCTGAAGATGGTTCTAACCTTGATGGATTTAAAGAAGAATATATGAAACTCGCTATGGAAGTGGTGGATGATGCGCATGAAGAAGTAGGTTCATCACGTTAGATTAAATTTTCTATCATTAATTTTTTAAAAAAGGCCACCATTTTTTGGTGGCCTTTTTTATTGAGCGGAACATATTTAATTAAATATCAATATAATCTATCTCAACATTGTAGATAGCGCGCTTAGACAAGGCGCAAACTTTTTTCAGAGCGGAGTTTACGAGTAGTAAATGAGCTATCTGAAGAAAGTTTTGCAACGCAGTATCAGCGTGCTAGATGCATTTTGAGGTAGATTATTAAACTTCACTCCACATTCGTACCAAATTCACATAGACATTATCAATGCGCTTGGTGTCTTCTGACTCGGGATCTTTACGCAACATTTTTTCTCTGGTTTTGCTGAGTTGATACAATAAATTACGTTGTTCATTGTTACGAATTAAGCTTTGTACCCAAGTTACTGCAACTAATCTCTCGCCACTGCTTACTTTTGTGACACGATGTCGTGTAGTTGCAGGATACAACACGGCATCTCCGGCATTGGCTTTTATCGCTTGTTCTCCAAAAGGAGTTTGAATAATCAACTCGCCACCTTGGTATTCATCTGGAGAATTAAGGAATATGGTTAGCGCAAGATCAGAGCGATAACGTTCTCCTTCTCCCATAATAGGGTCATCTATGTGCTCCCCATACTGCATGCCTGTTTGATAGCGTGCATAAAAAGGTGCTGCAACTCTGTGTGGCAATGCAGCTCGTTGATATTGAGGGTGTCGCACGAGGTTATGCATTACGATTTGATTGAGCCCAGCAATAATTTGTTCATTATCAAGCTCTTCATTGTTTTTGACATTTCTTGCAATTTTCCCCGCCGATTGTTTTCCATCTCCAAATGTTGCATTCTTTAATAAGTTTTGAACCTGCTGCAGTTCTTTTTCACCCAGAATATGTTCAATCAGGACTAACATTTTTTGTATTTTGCTAACAGGCTATACTTAGTAAAGTTTTTCAAATACATATAAGGCAATGATACTTAAAGTTACGATTGATGAAAAAACATTTCCACTACAAGTCGATGATGAAATGATACATCGTGGTAGTGATGTATTTAAAAAAATGGATGATGACATGAATCAAGGATGGCAAATGAGTAGAGTTTGGGTAGATAGGCCAAACGATTTGCAGCGTTGTCAAATTGCCGCAGATAAAATGTTAACGGCTATACAACGAGAAAAAACGGCAACAGTTGGCCTGATGGCTGCATACATCATGTATAAAATACCTAAAGTTGAAGCGATTGATATCGATACTTCGGGAGATATGACCCTGACTGAAATTGTGACCAATTAAAAAGTCGTTGGTATTGTTTCTGAGCGGAAATCCTGCAAAACCAATATTATATAGATTTTTAATCAACACTTTTTCTAGTGTTGTAACCTATGTACTGGCTCGCATTTTATTGCATAATCAGCAATACTAAATTACCACAACATGATTTTAATTCTTCCGACAATCTCTAAGTGTCGGAATACCTGTAAGCGGGAGGTATTTATGGCGGAGGAGAAACTCACGTTTCGACGCTACAAGGATGGTGATCATATAACGACGCAGTGGAATAGGGATGTTGTTCAAAACGGGCTGTCTGAGATTTGCCCGGCTTATATTCATCGTACCCCTCCATGTCAGGCGAGTTGTCCTTCCGGTCACGACATCCGTGGTTGGCTCTCTATTGTCCGCGGTATTGATAAGCCCGTTGGTGATACTGCTTGGCAGGAATATGCATTTCGACGCATGACCATGTCCAATCCGTTTCCATCGGTAATGGGGCGAGTGTGTCCGGCACCTTGTGAAGATGGTTGTAATCGCAATGAAGTAGAAGAAGCGGTAGGTATTAATTCAGTAGAGCAACATGTAGGGGATTGGGCTTTACAACATGATCTTACTTTCGCTACACCAGAGGCTGATAGCGGTAAAAAAGTTGCCATTGTTGGTGGTGGTTGCGCAGGTTTAACGGCAGCTTATTTTCTACGTCAAAAAGGCCATGCCTGTACAATTTTTGATGAGTACGACCAACTCGGTGGCATGATGGTGTTTGGTATTCCAGGTTATCGTACCCCGCGCTCAGTGCTTGAAGGTGAGATTAAGCGGATTATCGATATGGGTGTGGAAGTTAAACTCAATACCCGCGTTGGTACTGACGTTTCCGTGCAAGAGTTAGAGCGGGATTACGATGCAATATTTTGGGGAATTGGTGCGGTTGCGGGTAAGGCCCTGCCTATTCCAGGTAGCGACGCCGCAAATGTTGTCGATGGCATGTCTTTTTTACGTGCCTTTAATGAAGGACGCCTGCAATTTATCAGTGGACGAATTTTAGTAATTGGTGCGGGTGACACCGCGATGGACGTGCTGGCTGTGGCACGACGTATTGGCAATATTCATCATGTTACAGAAAAAGATCGTCCGGAAAATGTAATTCTGGGCTATACCGTACACGACGTTGCCGAGGCAGCGCGGCGCAAAGGTGCTGATGTGTGGGTAGTGTATCGACGTCCCATCTCTCAGGCGCCAGCAACCAAGCATGAATTGGAAGCGGTAATCCGTGAAGGTGTGGAGATCCACGATGGATTATCTCCTGTAGAAGTAATTAAAGATGAAGAGGGCAAAGCCAAGGCATTAAAGGTGGTGCCTGTTGATATGGTTGATGGCGAATTGAAAACCAGAGATGGTGAGGAATTTGAAATCGAATGTAGTCTAATTGTCGGCGCAACGGGCCAAACCGGTGATTATCGGGGTATTGAAGAATTCGACAATGGGCGTGGCCTAATGGATGCGGATAAAGTCTACAGAGTGGTCGGCAAGCCCGGACATTTTGTCGCAGGCGATGCAATTAATCCGCATTTATTAACCACGGCAATTGGTCAAGCTTCGATCGCAGCAGAAGGGTTGCATCATTACTTAATGGGAGATGAAATACCGGCTCGTCCCAAGATTGATTCTCATCATTTTAAATTATTAGATGAATTGCGTGAACGTGAATTAGCACCCACGCAATTTGAACCACAAGAAGTGTGGGGCACCGATTCTTCAGATTTTGCCGTACATAATTACGAAGATCGTTCCGCTACAGAAATCGCGACTCACGACCAATTACATCTGGCTTACTTTGAAGAAGTTCCCATGAATCGGCGGGATGAAGCCAATATCACTGCTGATGAAGTGCTAAATAATTTTCAGGAAAGATTTTCCGCACTAGAAGAACAAAAAGCGATTGATGAAGCCGAACGTTGTATGAGTTGTGGAATGTGTTTCGAGTGCGATAACTGTGTGGTGTATTGCCCTGAAGATGCGATATTTAGAGTCAAAAAAGAGCAGCGTGCAATGGGACGCTATGTGGATACCGATTATGATAAATGCGTAGGTTGTCATATTTGCTCAGAAGTCTGTCCGAGCGGCTACATCAAGATGGGATTATCGTATTAAAAAACACGATCAAAAAATAACAACTCCGTAGTTAAACTTTTCGCTTAACGTTTAAACTGCGCTGCCAAACCCTTTATCAACTGCCCCGGCAGGTGCATGCAGTCCTGCTATTCTACATCCTTGTGCGACTGGCCCACCTGGAAACAAGTCATATAAATATTTCATGCCACCTTTATGATGAAATTTTTCTTCTAATGCATCGTGAAGTTCGCGCATATTTATTTGGTTGATTTCGTGGCGTGAATAAAATTCTTGCAAGGCGTGAACTACACTAAAGTGGTCCTCGGTTAGAGTTAACCCTTCTTCGGTGGCTGCTTTGATTGTATCTTCTTCTGTCCAATCTTCAGATATAAACGCACGCGCATAATCATTTTTTATAGATGTGGTCATAAACTTATCCCTCTATGCAAAACAATAAAAAATTATTATTGAACTATTATGTTAGCTAGAATGAATTATACAGTATCTACATAGCTAACGAGAAAATGGGCGGAGTTAATTAGCAATAAAATCCAGGAGAGTTAAAAGCCTGGATGTAGCGATTATTCATCCAATTAATGTTTATATAGCTGAAAAGTTTATTTTATAGTCAAAAACTTGTATGGAATCATGGTCATTTAGCGCAAGAATTTTTCCATTCTTTGGTGCTTGAGTGCGAGCAACTCACTTTTACTGTCACCCTCTATTTTGTAACCATTATGAATATACAATGGTATTGCAACTTCGCGCGCATATAGCCAGCAAACTTGCACGTCATTAGAATGTGCAATTTGCTCAAGTTCTCTAAGAATAGAACTACTGATCCCTTGCCGTTGATAATCATCATGCACTGCCATATATCGAATGCGTGCTGACTTATCGGGCTCGATATGAATTCTGCCCACACCAATCACATTTTGATCATGATAAGCAGCAATATGAAAAGCGCTTTTTTCCAATTCGTCTTGTTCGCTACCGCGTGGGAGTCCGAGTGGTTTTCGCAGCATTTCCCATCGAAACAAAAAATAGTCTTTAAATTCCTGAGTAGTTGTTGGAGATTTGTAGACAATCAAAATAATGAGGTTAGGCAAACACAACCCAGGTAGTTGCGATGTACTTAAGTCCTTTTTTTAACGTAACGCCACGATGTTCATGAGTCCAAAATGGCGGGAACAATAACAATTTACCAATTTCAGGTTTAATTTTTACATTTTGAAATAAAAATTCAGTTTCACCACCAGGACCTGCTACATTATTTAAATACCATATGGCGACAAGTTGGCGATGACTGAAATCGTGGCTGCCTCCATCAATATGCCAGTGATAATATTCACCTGCACTCGTTTTTTGAATGCCATAACCCATGTCTTTGAATGGGCCTTTAAAAAAAGGATAGGTTTCACGAAATTCTTGAATGGCAGATCCTAGTGCACGAAACAGTGTCCGATCTATATCTTGCCAGTGTTTTTTCCCGCTTATTACAAGGTCTGTGGATTTCTTAATGCTAATGTCTTTATCAGCGAGCTGCCCTATTCGTCCCTCGTATTGTTCATCTTTAGCATTCTCAAATCGTTGAACTACATCTGTACAAAATTGTTCAGAAAGTGAATGGGGTTGCTCAAAAATAAAACTATTGGGTTTTACTTCACTTATTGTTTGTGATGATGTTGTAGCTCGTACGTTGCACGAGGCTGTTTCTTGATTATGAGGCATTGTTTATAGTGTATTTTGCTCTACTAAGCCTTCTAACTTAGGTATACAAACATCTTTTTCTTTTTCATAATAATCGAGCATTGTATAAGCTAAGTTAGACCAGTGTTTAACACCCCTGGCAACTATTTTCTTTAAGGGTTTTAAGTCATTTGTATCTACCCAAGTTTGATATGCTTGTAGAAAGCTTGGGAAAAGTTCTTTGCGCATAGCAACAAAATTTGCTGCATAAAAATGTAGAGATGCGGGGTTATAATTTTCTATTAAACCTGGCAAAGTAGATAAACAATCTGCAAGTAAATCTTTGACTGCCCTTGCCATTATTTCTGTACGTGACCTAGGCAGGCTTATTATCATTTTGCGCCAGCTTTCACTTAATTGTTGGGTTGCAATAAATTCACCAATTTCATGTAAAGCTACGGCTTCTAGTTCATTGTCGGTCATATCATCAAGTGCGATTTCTACATTATGGTCAAAATCGTAAAATGCTAGTGCTCTAGCCATGGCATTGTCATGTTTATGCCATTGCCATTCTTGAAATTTTTCCCACAAATATCGACGTAATGATTCGCGGCGAATAAAAACGTTTTTTCCTAATGTCATCGCGGGAGGTGCAGTTAAATCACGCGCGCATTCATCCGCTGATACGTACATAGTGAAATCGTTGTAGACTTCTTTTGTTTCTAATTTGCCTAAGAAAAAATGCGGGGCCGATCGCAAGCCAATACCGCCGCTATATACATAGCCCTTAGGGGCCAAGGCATTATTAATGTTATCGGTATCAAAAGGATCGAATTTCTTCCCATCGATTAATAGTGGTATAAAGCTCTCTTTCTCTAATTCTTCCCATAAACTTTCTCGCTCTTGTACCCAGCTGCCAATAGCCTCGTTAGGTAACGTATCATCGTAGGTATAACCATTTTCCCAACGAAAGTATTCACGCATTTTTAGTAGATAGACACATAGTGTGTAATTTGCAGCATAACGTGCATCACAAATATCGCAATTTTTCTGCACTGTTTCACATAGTATATGATCTGATTTATCCATGGGCTTATTATACGCTGTATATGATACGATCTAAAAAGTAATCAAATTAACATTACAAATTGCATGCCAAAAGACATTATTGATGAAACGAAACACACCTCCTATTTTGTAGGATAGTTTTTAAACCATGGCTAGATTAAAAACCAAATGGAATTTAAAAGATCGTAAGCGTACACCTGAGGAAATTGCTAGTGTAATTGGCTTTAATCTTTGGATCTTAGCAGGCGAGTCATGCCTATTCCTTGAAAATGAAGGGTTTGAAACTCAAACACAATCTCAGCGCTTGGATGTCATAGCAGAATTTATTGCCTTTGGCACGCATATTGCGGATCGTATGGTATTTGATGAGATGACGGTTGCTGAGCGAGAGCTATTTATAAATGCGCTAGGCCATAATCTTGCTAATACAATGCAAACTAATTGCGAGGAGCTCTATGGCAAGGGGGATTATCATAAAGATTTTATTAATTTGTTAAATATAAGGATGAATGAATACTCCGAATTTAGTTACAGTGAGAAAGATGGCCCTAGTTTTTCAATGCGGAGTATAGTCGGCAACCATGTACAAGCTGTGATGGGAGAAAAAGATAATAAATGGATTCCTGATTATGTAATTGATTCCGAGATTCCTAAATTATTACTTGGACTTAAAAGAGTCTTTGCCGGGCAGCATCCATCTTTAAACGAAACTGAATTTGCACCACCACCTATACCGAAATCAGGGGTATGGGGAGAAGAATAAAAATTGCATCATGGATGATGCAAGCAGATTAAAGATAAACTATTTGAAATTAGATTTGTTACTAAAATGATACGTGTCTAATTTAAGAAAAAACTTAAACTAAATAATTTATTAATGATTGTATTTCATTAATAAGGGAATGGTGGTGCGAAAGTAAATTGCGAAATGAATCACGAGCGGGTACAAGTAAACTACAAAAATAAAACACGTCATATGAGACGTGTATAAATCCTAATAGTGCAAAAAAAATCAGTAATCTTGTTTATTGGGCTTGTTGTAAGTGCACTGGCTTTGTTTCTTGCGGTTCGTGGAGTGGACGGGCGTGAGTTATTAGAAGCGTTCTCAAAGGTAAAGTTGCTTTATGCAATCCCGCTAGTGTTATTTCTATTTTTGTTTTACTACCTGAAGTTACTGCGATGGCAGTTGCTATTAAGCGCGGCATCGACAAAACCAAGTAGAGGTGATTTGGCGGGTCCAATGGTGATTGGATTTGCAGCAAATAACCTTTTGCCATTTCGCATTGGTGAATTGATTCGTTTACTACTAGCTGCTAAAGAGACTCAAATCAGTAAGACTACAGTTTTAGGCTCACTAATAATAGAACGGTTTTTTGATATTAGTGCAATTTTACTACTTGGTGCACTTGCGTTAACGCAAATAGGAAAAAGTAGTGATTCGCTTCCATTTCAAGCCTATTTCACTCACGTCGCTTTGGCTTGTATGATGGCAATTCTGCTGATTTCAATATTTTCACACAAAATAGTCTCTTTTCTTACTTATGTATTAAGGATACTGCCCGTTCGTTGGCATAGTTATCTGGTAGCACGAGTTCAAGCGTTTGAAAAAGCATTCACTCCAATTAGATCACCACTGCAAGCACTAATTTTGATTTTAAATTCTATTCTGCAATGGGCCTTGCTGGGTGCCGGTATCTGGGTCGCATGCATTGCAGCAGGTTGCGAAATCCCTGTTCTAGGAGCTTTGTATGTTTTGGTGCTTACTGTTATAGGGATTAGCATTCCAAGCACGCCTGGCTTTATAGGCGTTATCGAATATTGTTTTGTGTTGGGCCTTTCAGCATTTGGAATTGAAAAGGAGCAGGCACTTGCTGCTGCTGTGTTTTATCATGTCATTACTTGGGTTGGGATAACGAGTGTAGGTACATTCTTCGTTCATCGCTACGCCCTTTCATGGAAAAGTATCGCGAATACTGAGAGTTAAATTGAGCTAATAATAACTCAGACCTTAATATTCTATTTTCATATCCTCTATTAGTTTTTGCAAACGTTCAAAAGTTTGTGCAGACAAAGTTCGTTTATCAGATATATTAAAAGACGTAGGCTGCGAGTTTATGTTCTTACGATACCCAAGTTCAGTAGTTTCTGACTTAATTTTCTCAGCCACTTTAACTGGGTTTGCGCAAAAGTCTTCGTACTGAACCCATAGAATGTTATCAGGTGGGATTGCATTAGCCTCTCTGCGCATGGAGTCGAAATGAAATTTTACCTGTCGACACACATCGGTTACTGGATCACTTGGATCAGCATCGCTATGATTTACACCATATGGCAATGACATGTTACCGACAATGCGCTCCCTCGCAACTAGTAAGCTCTGGGCTAAAAACAATGGATCACGCTTAACAAAAAGAAATTTTGCTGTCGGTAAATAAGGTGCGACAATACTTGCACACACATTGAGTCTATTTACTTTGCCAACGATCGGTTTAGAGTACAGCGCTTCAAGGGCTGCAAAAAAAGATGGCATATCGAACTCGCTACCATGTGCAAGTACGTTGGGAACTTCGGACCGATTCCGACCCAGCCATCGATCCCATATGTATAGGGCATCGTTGAACCCACTGAAATTTTTGCTGCGACCATAAAATGCATCGTAGTCACCAGTATTTGAAATTGAATTGCGACCCCAGATACGGTTAATTGTTAGAGGCGATCTAGGGAATAATGAAGTAAGATTATTTAAATAAGATACATCGAATACGTTTACCAAATATTGTGCAACCAATGATGTGCCACTTCTAGGTGGGCCCGCTACTAAAAATATAGGCAATTTTGGACGGTCATATCTGTGTACAAATGAATTTTCAAATGGCTTAAGTAGCAAATCGAGTGGCGCCATCGCCAACCCGCCAATTGCAAAATACAATGCCGATCGTGCTGCTGGGTTCTTAGAGAAAAGAAGCGATAGCGCTAAACGCAATGGTTTTTGCGGTCCTTGAGGGATATATAGCTGTTTTTTCTTCAACTAAACCTCATAAAATTTAGGCAGATGTAATCAGGGGCTCGAACTTCGAATCACGCTTTATACGTATTCATAATTACACAACAATAATGCTTAGTCAGAATCTCGATATGAGTATCAATTATTTTAAGTTTTGAATTATCTGGAATGTGCATACTCAAAAATTATGACCTCAACATAAGCTTATTTTTTTGCAGGTTTATTTTAATGGTCATTTTTCAAACAACATGTTTCAGTTTATCAACGTAATATGTTGAACTACAATAAATTAACAACCAACATATGTATAGTGAGCATGTTCTTCACAGAAAAGCTAGTTAAATAACTTAATGAACTTACAAATATTATCGATTAGTAATAAATAATGTTTTCATTATTAAGCACAAAAAATTTTACTAATGCTGTTGAATTGCTACTTAAGCAATTAGATCAAGAAACAACATTTGGTAGACTATTTCTTGTACTTCTACCTCTATTTCTTCTACTTCAGTTACCAGTATTTTGGATCGGCAATGAAGAAATCACTTTTATGGCAGCTTATCGCCGCGTCGCACCGGAAAAATTTTCAGAGTTCCATTTATTATTTGGTCAGTCCAATGCGCGCTTTATCATAGACTATTTTCTTGGCAATCTCATAAAGATATTTGGTTATGAGAATGCCCATTCTATTGCACGCATAATGATGGCGTTGCTTTACGCAGTGAGTTTTGGTGTTCTTTTTAATGCCCTAAAGCTTTCAGTATTACGATCAGTCATTGTTATTGTGATATTTATGCTCATGGGCCAACAACTATTCGGTGGTGAATGGCTGTTTGGTGGAGTTGAGCATAAAACATTTGCTTACGCTGCTGTAGTAGCCGCACTGGGGTTGGCATTGAATGATCGTTGGCTGATTGCCACTATCCTTGTAGGAATCGCGACTTACTTTCATTTTCTAGTTGGTGGATTTTGGGTAGTCGCATTGGCTTTGCTTGTTTTTATTAGAGCAGGATCGTTTCTAAGGGCACTTTACATTTTACTTTTATACTTTTTAATTATTTCCCCTCTGTTGGCTATTATCGTATTTGAACAATTTGTCAGGCAACCTGAAGTCAGCGGAGTCAATCCCAACGAGCTTTATGCAATGCGAAATGCACATATCGTAGCTCCATTTTCCAGCTATCGACAGTTTTGGAACAATTGGACTACAGGGGTTTTTACAACGATTATGATGGCTTTAGCTTTTGTAGTGCTCACTAAGCGAACACAAGCTTCAATACCACCTGTGTATATTTTGATACTTTTGCTTTATCTTCTTTTTGCACTTGTGGCCAGCTTTATTGATAAAGATACGTTTATTTTGAGTAAATTTTTCTTATTTCGGCCATCATCACTTATTCTTTTGCTCGCGTTAGCTACGGTCTTATCTGTAAATTTTGTTGATCGCGAGACTTCTTCGAACACTATAACTTTAATATTGCGACTTGTAGCCGTAGTACTTATATCGGTATTCGTGTGGACAGAAGTAAAATCTAAAGTAGACTTATACCGTAAACCTCGAGTGCTTCGAGATCTTCCTGCTTTAACTGCTGTCATTGAAGCAGAATCTAAACCTACAGAAATTGTTTTAATAGAAGAGGTACAAAAGTATGGTTATCCTTATGTTGGATTACCGCGCCAGCTCCCGCGTCCTACTTTTGTTTCCTGGAAAGCTATGTCACATAAGCCATCGGAAATACTAAAATGGAATAACCGTATGGAATATAAAAAATCTCTTTTTGAAAAAGGTTGTAGGGAGCCCTTGATTTATCCAATACGATTACTGTTGGTATTTGATTCCACAACTTTGGACATAGTTAAAAACTGTGGCCAGGTTGTGTGGCAGTCAAAGAATCGTTACTTACTTCGTATAGATGATCGATGGGTCTATCAGGAATGACAAGCATTTGTTTTGTCTAAACCATAAATTTCAAAGGTGTAACCAACGTAATAATTATCTTTCTATAAATCTATCGAACAAGAAACTTAGTATTTACTTCTTCCATTTATCAAAATTATCTGCATTTTTTTCTTGGCCGTCTTCGTATCCAGCTGTGTAAGCCTCTGTTACACGCTGTTCCTCACGTTCAGGATGGCCTAAGTATCCACCTTGCCAACCTACAATGTATTCGGGATCCACTCCGACAGATTCCATTTTTGTGACAGCGTCTCGATATGCTTGGTCCATGTTGCCTCCATTTATATTTAGATAGTGTTTAATATAGTTTGTTTTGTTGAAAATGAGCAAGTGCTTTACCAGAATCAATAACTTTTTTAACCTTCTCGGCAGAAGTTTGTAGATTGTTTTCAATACCCATGTGCGTGAGCATAATCGCGCAAGCATAAATTAAGCTATCATGTGCAGGTCCTCGTTCGCCTTGCAGTGCTGCGATTCCAATTTCTGCAGCTTTGCTAGCGAGTTGATCGATATCCATGTTTGCAGCAGTTTCATCGCCAGCTGCCTTTGCAGCATTTAGTTCTGGCAAAGGTACTGCGCGCACGTCTTGTTCAACATTGACATGACTTGGATGAATTTCAATTTCTTGTAACTCACCTTTATTGAGGTACTGAAAGTATTTAGATTCTTGCTTTAAAGAAGGTATTACACCTCCTTCCACCCCACGAATTAAAACTGCAGATTCAAAGCCAGATAACTTGGCTAAGTGTTCATATACAGGAGGATAGGGTTTGTGTACATAACCGGTCATTAAATGTGTTCCGAGTTTTCCTCGTACAGGGCCAATTAAAACTTCTACAGTTGTAATAACTGGGCGTTTAACAATTTGAGTGCGCAAAGGAATTAAACTATGCAAAGCAGGACAAATTTCTTTTTGATCTACATAGGCCCAGGCAATTTCAGGATTATTAATTTGTTTAGTGGCTTGTTGCACATTCAAATCGACATCAATGCCTGCAGCGCGTAATACTTTACGATGTGTTACCCCGTATTTTGGTCCAACTGCTTCGGCGCCATGGGATACTGCAGGGAGTTCACATGCAGCAAGTACTGCTGGCACAAATGGCGAGATCGGTAATCTACGTGTGTACCCATCATAAGGATCAGCGACATCAATCACATGATCAACATCTGCTGTAACGATATTGGATGAATCAATAATTGCCTGTAAGGAACCGCCGTTTTCATCCAGGGTTTCTCGTTTCATGCGCAAGGCAATTAAAAAGATACCTGCCTGAACGGGATCAGCAGTGCCGTTCAAGATATGATGCATAGCATCTTTCGCCTCTTCAAAAGAGATGTCTTTACTGTATTCAGGTCCAGTAGCAACACGCTGTATATACGAACGCATCGCAAGTGCTGCATCCGGGTTTATTTGTGATTCAGCTAGGGACATAGTCTTAATGATGCCATTAAAAAACTGGCAAGGCAGGATACAAAATGGGATGTTCACCAAAATATATCTCTACTGAGGTACGAATGGGGAACAAAAAAGTGTCTTTTACCCTTTTACTAAATTGTTTTGCTTTGGCAATTACTCATTTGCTTACATACATAAGCCCTATTTTTCAAAAACACCGTATCTTGTTCGAGAGCAAAATCCACTACTTTTATACTTGGTATTGTGATCGGGAATTAATCTCAATATGGCTATTACTAGGATTTTGGCATTTCAAGTATGATGGTTGACTAATTAGTACTCTGATTCAACATCGGGAACAAATATGTCTGACGATGAGCTGGATTTTAATAGTGGCATGATGGCTTTTGAAGCCAAGCACTTTTCTCGCGCGATGCAAATACTTTCTCCACTTGCTGAACAAGGCAATACCGATGCACAACATCGTTGTGCAATTATGTATCAAAATGGTTTAGGTGTGGCCGTGAATCCCGAGGCGGCCTTTAAATGGATGAAAGCCGCCGCTGAATCGGGTCATGATTTGGCCCAACATGGTTTGGGTTTTATGTATATGGAAGGAGATTGTGTAGAACAAAATGGTGAGGAGGCCGCAAGGTGGTTTACCAAAGCTGCGGAACAGGGGTTGCAAGGTTCTCAAACCACGTTAGCGATGATGTATGAAGAAGGGCGTGGCGTTAGAAAAGATTTAGAAAAAGCTAAGCAGTGGTATGCAAAAGCAGGCTTTTCCTCTGAAGAAATCTAAGGAAGCTCAGATTTATTCTGATATGTCCCAAAGAAAGATAAATTAGCAATGATTTCTCAAAATACTCATGTATGCCAAGAAAATAGAGGAAGTATACACTCCGTTTTTTCAAAATCATTTTGCCTAATCTCAGCCATTTCATTAATAAATCTGAACTTCCTTAGGTAAAAGAAATTACGTTAAAAGACAATAATCAAACCATGCGTCCAGCACATTTATTAGTTGTTCTAGAAAAAGAATTTCAAGGCGCAGCTTCGGGTCAACACACTCCAGTAATGCTATGGGGTCCGCCAGGTGTGGGTAAGTCGCAGATGGTCTCGCAAGTTGCGCAGAAAAATAATGTCGAAGTAATTGATATTCGATTATCGCAAATGGAGCCTAGTGATTTACGTGGTATCCCTTTTCGTGAAAATGATTCTGTTGAGTGGGCAATACCTGCGATGTTGCCTAATATAAAACGTCATGGCGAATCAGGGATTCTTTTTTTAGATGAAATTACTTCTGCAGCACCAAGTGTCTCGGCAGCGGCTTATCAACTTATCCTTGATCGTCGTTTAGGGCAGTATGAAGTACCCAATGGTTGGGCTATTTTTGCTGCGGGAAATCGACAAGGAGACCGTGGCGTTACTTATACTATGCCCGCACCTTTAGCGAATCGCTTTTCGCATTTCGAAGTAGATATAAATTTAGATGATTGGGTGGCTTGGGCTTACGCCAATCAAGTTGATGAGAGAATTATCGCCTTTTTACGTTTTCGCCCTGATTTATTATTTGATTTTGATCCCGCACATAATCCAATTGCTTTTCCTTCACCACGTTCTTGGGAATTTGCTCATCGTGCCTTACAAAAGTTTTTAGAAAGACCAGATTTGTTAATTGGAGCACTGCAAGCTTGTGTTGGTCCGGCTGCTGGCGTGGAATTGAATGCATTTATCTCTAACTTAGATCAAATGCCGGATCTTGAAGCGATTGTACGAGGTGACGATATCGCAGCACCAAAAGAAATTGATTTGCAATACGCAGTCGCCACGGCATTAGTCGGTCATGCGATCCGGGCCAAAAAATCATCTGATCCTTTTAAAGTACAAGGCAATATTCTGAATTATGCAAACAAATTCCCGCAGCGCGAAATGGGGGTAATGATGGTGTCGGACATGCACCGTGCTATTGGTGAAGATTTATTTAGTTTGCCTGAATTTGCGAAGTGGGCAGATAAAATTGCCGATATCATGATCTATTGAAGCAGGTAACTCTAATTTATCCTGATACTTTGTTAAAAAAATGTTTAAAGATACTCATTTACTAGTTTGTAAACTCCGCTCTTTAAACATTTTTTTGCCTCGTTTCAAAATAAATTAGAGCTACTTTAAGTTTGTTAGAAAGTATCAGGAGTGTTTTATTTTATTTCAAAACGAGTAGTGGCTTTGTTAGAAGTTATCATTGAGTCTAAATGACCGATTCGGATATTCAAAACAAACTTGCAGCAGCGAGAACGCGGTTAATTTTAGACAAACCTTTTTTAGGCGCGCTTGTTTTACGCTTACCATTAGTTGCAGCGGATCCTAAGTGGTGTAAGACGGCAGCCACCGATGCAAAAAAGCTTTTTTATAATCAAGACTATATTGACGCACTTGATATCCAAGAAACTCAATTTGTAGTAGCCAAACAAGCGCTACATTGCGCACTTTCTCATTTCGCACGAAAACAACATCGAATTAAACAACGTTGGGAATTGGCATGTGATTATGCAGTAAACCCACTTTTAATTAACGATGGGCTAAAAGCTCCTCCTGGAACTCTGATGGATGAAAAATTTGAGGGGATGACTGCAGAGGAGATCTATCACTATATCGATGAGTTCGATAATGAAGATTCTGATTTTGATAAACAAAACCAAGATGATGACGAAACTCATGACCCCACGCAAAGGGAAGGCGATAAAGATGAAGATCAACAAACACAGAATTCATCAGTAGTAAATCCAAGTTTAGATATTGATGAGCAGCAAGATCTCGCTCCACGGCCAGCGGATCTATCACCGCAAGAACAAGAACAACTAGCCATTCAATGGCAGCAACGTTTAGCGGGAGCGGCACAACAGGCTATGCAGGCAGGTAAGTTGGGGGGCTCCATGGCACGTATGGTAGATTTCATGCTGCAACCAAAATTACCTTGGCGTATGTTGTTGGCAAAATACATGACAGCGAGCGCACGCGATGATTATAGTTATTCAAGACCGTCTTCGCGTCGTGGTGACCCTGCAATTTTTCCAAGTTTGCGCAGTGCACAAATTAATATTGCGGTTGGAATTGATATTAGTGGTTCAGTAGACGATAAAGAAATAAATGAATTTATTTCAGAAGTCGATGCGATCAAAGGCAATGTGCGTGCACGAATTACTTTATTACCTTGTGATGCAGCGCTTGCTAAAGGGGCGCCATGGATATTTGAGCCGTGGGAAGAAATTGAGTTGCCAAGCGATTTTAAAGGTGGAGGTGGCACTAATTTTTGCCCGGTGTTTGAATGGTTAGATACACAAGATCAATATCCAGATCTGTTAGTGTATTTTACTGATTGCCTAGGAACATTTCCTGACGTTACACCCAGTTACCCCGTTATTTGGTTAGTGAAAGGGAAAGAAGGTCCCCCATGGGGACAACGCATCCAACTCAATTAATGAAACTCTGATTACTGAATATACTTCGTTAAAAAATATCTCAAAATGCTCATGTATGTTCATATACACTGCGCTTTTTCAATATTTTTTGCCTTGCCTATTCAATAATCAGAGCTTCTTAGAAATCCGTGTGAAGAATATGTCTGATAAATTTTCGATAAAATAAAATGCAGTTATCGAGTGAAGATCAATTGCGACTCAATGTTTTAGTTGCACAACCTTTGCAAGCTGTACGTATTGATGAGTCGCGTATGTGTGTACATGCTCTGTCTGAAAAAGGTGAGGCAACAATACAGCTCAACCCGACTTGTAAAGATGAAAAATATGTTCGTCTTATTCGACAATTTTTGTCTACACATTACTTGGGGTCGCCTGGAGGCTACCCGGTTTTTTTAAGACGTTGGACACGAATGGGTCAAGCGCGTGATGATAGTTTAGAAAAACTGTTACTCATTGGTGAACCCGAAGCAGTTGCAGCAGTTGTTCATGCATCTGGTCTTACTGATGAATTAGCACGTCGTGCATGGTGGTCTGGTGAAAATGCAGAAAATGCGCGACGCATGCTAGAAAAAGAAAATGTAGTCATTGGCAATATGGGGAAACAACTTGCACAATTTCTAGTGGAGTTTTTGCCATTTGAAGAACAGCAAAAAGCAATCATAGATAGTGTACGTTTAGTATTGCAGCCTGGATTAATCGACGATGAAATGCGCAATGATCTTTGGCAGCGAGCCAAGCGTAAAAATTCATACTATGTTGGTTTCTTGCAACAAACGCCCCATGATTTGCCACTAGAAACAAAGCCGCATAAAAAGTGGAAGGATCTATCTAGCGCTTTACAAGTCGAGGTTGAACAGGGAAATGAAGTGGCAAAACTAATCTGCCAGATATTCAGTGCTTCGGGCCAAGCCTATTTACAAACCATTGAATTAGTGTTGAATAAACCAAATGATCAAGATGTTGTAGTAGAAACACTGAATACGATTGGAGACTATTTTAAGAAAATAAATAAAAAAGCATCCAAATGGCGAGATATGCAATCCTTATTTAATTATGCGGACGAGGTATATGCAAAAAGTTCAGAGTCTGAAAAAATCCTAGTCATTGATTCATCTTTGGAATTGCAACTTAAAGCGTTAATTTATTTATCGATGGTAAATGAAACTTTAGTGGATCCTATTTTTGGGATCACCGATGCAATTGGATCTGTAATGAGAAAAAGAATTGAACCGGTAACCAAGCCGATTATTGATTATTTAAGGGTACTGCAAACCTAGTAAAGAAATATTATTGTGGATTTTCTTCCTCTATTTCTAGATATAAAAAATAAACCATGCCTAATTGTTGGTGGTGGGGCTATTGCTGAACGCAAGGTATCTATTTTGAAACGAGCGCAAGCAAAAATTACAATTATCGCACCTGAAATCACACAAGAACTACAACGCAGAGTAGACAGCAATAGTATTTCTTGGCAGCAAAAAAGCTTTGTAGAGGATGATTTATTAGACTACCAACTCGTAATGGCGGCTACGGATAATCGTGATGTCAATGCTGAAATAGCAATGCTTTGTCGACAAAAAAATATTTTAGTGAATGCAGCAGATGATGCCAAAAATTGTGATTTCATTTTGCCATCTATTATTGATCGTTCTCCAGTACAGATTGCAGTATCAACAGGTGGCGCATCGCCGGTATTGGCTAGAATGTTACGTACAAAGTTGGAAAACTGTACGCCTGCAGCATATGGGGCACTTGCAAAATTGATTGAAGATAATCGAGTGAGGGTAAAAGAAAAATTTGCTAGTGTTAATCAAAGAAGAAAATTTTGGGAGCAAGTGCTACAAGGCCCAATCGCAGAGTTAGTATTTGCCAATCAAATAGATGCTGCGCAAAAATTGTTAGCAGAAAATATTCAACTTGCTGACAAAAATGAAATTTCACAAGGTGAAGTGTATTTAGTCGGTGCCGGTCCAGGGGATCCAGACTTGTTGACTTTTCGAGCTTTACGTTTAATGCAGCAAGCGGATGTGGTGGTCTACGACAGGTTGGTTTCACAACAAATTATGGATTTAGTACGTAAAGATGCTGAACAAATTTATGCGGGTAAGGAACGTTCTCAACATACTTTGCCACAAGAAACCATAAATGAGCTTTTAGTGCGTCTTGCTAAAGAAGGAAAACGCGTATTGCGTCTAAAAGGTGGCGATCCATTTATCTTTGGACGAGGAGGCGAAGAGATTGCCACACTTATCGATGAGCAAATTCCATTTCAAGTTGTTCCAGGTATTACTGCCGCGACAGGTTGTGCCGCCTATTCAGGCATACCTCTTACACATCGTGATTATTCTCAAGCCGCCATTTTTGCAACCGGCCATTTGCGAGACGGCACGGTAGATTTGAATTGGGAGATGCTTGCACATAGTAACCAAACTCTAGTTTTCTACATGGGGTTGCAAGGATTAGAGAATATTTGTGAAAACCTAAACAAGCATGGACTAGATGCGACAACTCCTGCAGCATTGATTATGCAAGGAACAACTACCAATCAAAAAGTAATTATTGGAAATTTGAATACCTTGCCGAAATTAGTGCAGCAACATCATGTTAAACCACCTACATTAGTCATTATCGGTGCTGTAGTACAACTACATAAGAAATTACACTGGTTTAATCCCGAAGAAGACGTGACGGCAGGAGCAGTGAAGTCATTTGGAGCAAAACTTTAAAGAAGCTCTGGTTTATTAATGAAATGGTTGTAGGGTCGTGTATTACGTGATTAACCGTTTCACGCAAGGGTGCAAGTAATGAGTTGGACGTAGTTGATTATCGCGGTTCTATTTATAAGTTGGTACAGTGAATAGTGCTTATGGAAATAAAATTTTGGGTATTAATTATATTTACTTCATTGATGGGAATATTTAGCGACACGAACGCATCTGAGCTTGAAGTAGGTTCAACGGCTCCTGAATTTGAATTATTGGATCAGACGGAAACTACTCATGCTTTATCGAACTACAGAGGGAAATGGGTAGTGGTGTATTTCTATCCAAAAGACGATACACCAGGATGTACTAAAGAAGCGTGTGAGTTTCGTGATGATATTGTAATCTTACAAAGCCTAAACACCCAAGTTTTCGGTATTAGTGTTGATAGCACAAATAGCCACGCAAAATTTGCTAAAAAATATAGTCTGCAATTTCCCCTATTGGCCGATACGGAAGGCAAAATTGCGAAAAGTTACGGCGCCTTAACAAAAGTGGGTCCACTAAAATTTGCTAAGCGACATACTTTTATCGTCGATCCAAATGGGAATTTGGCCAAAATATACCGTAGTGTAAAACCGGCTACTCATAGCGATGAGGTCATCGCAGCTATTAAAGATTTACAGCAAACACAAGAATAAATCTGTTACTATTCTTTTTTAATTCGCTGAAGGTGTCCTTGGCTTAGATGGAATCTATGTGCAAGGGTGAAACTGGGAAGTCTGTGTGGATCAGGCGCTGCCCCCGCAACGGTGATTGAGTGATTAGAGAACACTGATTTACGTTGATACAGCGTTAAAAAATATCTCAAAATGCTCATGTATGTACATATACACTGCGCTTTTTCGATATTTTTCGCCTCGTCTCAACGATAAATCAATGCCCCCCTTGTGTTCCTTTGAAGTAAGCTTAAAAACCACTGTACCTAGAGTATGGGAAGGTAGCTTACTTAGTTATATTTTTTAAATGTAACGCTCATCAGCCCGGAGACCGGCCTTTAGTTGTTCCCTGAAAGGGGTTTAGTAGGGTTGCGGCGGGCGACTCAAGCTGAAGTCTAACTATGCAAGCGAATATGCTTGCGTGCTTCGCTGTGCACCTGCCAATCACAATAACAAGGTGTACAAAATGAATTTTAAAATCCTATCAATATTAGTCATTTTATGTGCAAGTGGATTTGTGCATGCATTAGATGAGGTAGTAGTAACACCATCAAGAAACGTACAATTAATAAACGAAGTCGTGCCTTCGGTAATTGTGATTGATCGAAAGACGATCGAGCGTAGTTATGCTACCGATATTGCTGACCTATTGCGGTGGCATGCAGGCTTAGATATTGCTCGTACAGGCGGTTTTGGGCAACAGTCCTCGGTGTTTATTCGAGGCACAAACAGTAATCATACCGCTGTGCTTATCAATGGTGTAAAAATGAATTCCGCAACGACAGGCGCGGCAGCATTGGAAATGATTAATCCCGCAGTAGTTGAGCGTATTGAAATCATCAAAGGTCCTCGTTCCACAGTCTATGGGTCAGAAGCGATTGGTGGTGTCATTAATATCATTACTTCTAACGAGAAACCAATAAATAGAGTTGCGATACATTTATCTAATGGCAGGTATTCAACTGAGGAACAAGGGGTAGATGTTGAATATGGAAATAATAATATAAGTAGTAACTTTTCATTTAACCGCATTGATACCGATGGCTTTCCTGCAACCACGACATCTAATACTCGCCATGGGCACGATAACGACACATTTGATTTCAACCTGAGTACCACATTTGGGTTAACTGAACTTGAGATTGGTTATTGGCAGACGCAGGGAAATACAGAGTACGATGGATTTGGGGTCGACTTAGATCAAGATCGTAAAAATAATGTATTCAATGTAGGAATGAATTTTATATTCTCAGAAAATTGGAAATCTATTTTTTCGATTTCCAAAACAAAAGATGAAATTCGTCAAAATCAATTTAATTTCTTGGGAGATGAGGATTTCGCACATACCGACCGGGTCATTTATGATTGGAAAAACGATATAACTTTAAATGATAATCATCTGACCTTAGGTATCTCTAAAACAGACGAAGATACTAAGTCTTTATCCTTTGGAACAAGCTATAAGGAAAAAACCGATCTACATGCAATTTATTTACATGATCAGCTAATTAAAGACAAGCATAGTTTATTTACTTCAACACGGTATACAGATCATGAGGATTTTGATGAAACTATAACTTGGAACCTGGAATACGCTTATGCAGTTAGTGATCGTGCAAAACTACTCGCTAGCATAGGCACTGGCTTTCGGGCTCCAGATAGTAATGCGCGATTCGGATTCGGAGGTAATCCCAATTTGCGTGAAGAAACTTCACACACAATTGAATTAGGAGTCAACTACGAGTTTAATCAAAATACTAAGGCATCCTTGCGAGCATATGAAAATAAAATTGAAGATTTAATTGAAACCATTTTGATTGATCCAGGTGCGTTCATTTTTGAAAATCGAAATGTGAATAATGCGCGTATACGTGGATTAGAATTTTCATTTCGGCATGCAGCCAAGCAATGGGATATTGATATAGCAGGAGTAATGCAAAATCCTCGCAATGAAACGGATGATTCACCATTGTTACGAAGAGCAAAACGATCGCTAAATGGTTCAATGAGATATAATCATGAACGCTATTATTTTGTTTTAAATGGATTATTGACCTCTGAGAGAAGAGATTTTGGCAACGAGGCTTTACCAGGTTATGGGTTAGTAAGCATCGTTGCTGGTGTTACTTTCCCTAATGCAACCTTATCAATAAAGGCAGAAAATTTATTTGATAAGGACTACGAGCTAGCATCAGGATTTAATACACCCGGTCAATCAATTTTCGCAGAGTTACGCATCAAATTTACGGAATGAATAATCAAGAAGTTTTAAAATGACGTCGAATCGTCTTACAAAAATCCATACAAAAACTGGTGATCAAGGTGAAACTGGCTTATCAGGTGGTATGCGGGTACGTAAAGATTGCCCTGAGGTTCAAGCAATTGGGGATGTGGATGAGTTGAATTCGGTTATAGGTATGGTACTGGTTGATGACATGCCGAGTGAATTGAAATCAATCTTAGAGAATATACAGCATCAGTTATTCAATTTAGGGGCTGAGTTAAACAATCCCAAGCTAAGTTTAATTTCAAAAGAGATGATTCTTCAGTTAGAGAAGTATCTAGATGGTTATAATGAAAATTTACCCCCGCTTAAAAACTTCATTCTTCCGGGAGGTGGTCATGCCGCTGCAACCTGTCACTTAGCCCGTGCGATATGTAGGCGCGCAGAGCGCAGTGTAGTTGCAATGACTTTGAGCAAAGAGATCAACCCAAATTTGCAAATATATTTGAATCGTTTGTCAGATTTTTTATTTGTAGCATGCAGGGTGTTAGCAAGACATGTGGGCCGAGACGAAACACTTTGGTCAAGTGATCGTTAAGTATAAGGAGTATTTTTATTCGTTTAGGGATTGATTTGGGTGGAACCAAGATTGAGCTCTTGGTGTTGAATAATCACGGTGAGGAGTTGTTACGCAAACGCATTCCAACACCGAGAGATAATTATGCAGAAATTATTAGCTCAATTACAGCGCTCATAAACAATGCTGAAGATGAATTAAATCAGAAATGTACTATCGGGATTTGTACTCCTGGTTCTTTATCCCCAAAAACAGGTTTATTACGGAACTCAAATACAGCTTGTCTCAATGGTCAAGCTTTTAAACAAGATTTAGAGCAGTCCATAGAAAGAGAAGTATGTATTGCGAATGATGCTAATTGTTTTGCGTTATCGGAAGCTATAGATGGAGCCGCTAACAATGCTGCTGTAGTGTTTGGTGTGATCGTTGGAACCGGTACTGGTGGTGGAATTGTAGTAAATAAAAAAGTGTTAACAGGAATTAATGCCGTAACCGGTGAATGGGGACATAATCCTTTGCCATGGCCAGAGCCAGATGAACTTGAACTCACAAACTGTTGGTGTGGTCAGCAGGGGTGTATCGAAACTTTTCTATCCGGTCCTGGTTTGGAAAATGATTTTGAAAGAGTTACAGGTAAAAAATTAAGTGTCGAAAAAATTGTACTCTTAGCTTCACGAGGAGATGCCAATGCAGAGGCTGTCTTAGTTCGATATGAACATCGCATGGCTAGAAGTTTGGCGCATGTCATTAATGTTTTAGATCCTGAAGTAATTGTGTTAGGCGGTGGTCTATCCAAATTAGATCATTTGTATAGTAATGTCCCAAAATTATGGCAGCAGTGGATATTTTCTGATTCTGTGAGTACAGAATTGTTACCACCGGAATTTGGAGATGCGAGTGGAGTAAGAGGGGCGGCATGGCTTTGGGATCACGACATGGGATAATCGCCAGCCCTAGGTATTAGGACGATTTCTCTCGTTAAGCATTGGCTCTAATCTCTAAAACCCTACAAAAACTAGTTTAATGGCTATATTTTCTCCCATCTGTCGTAAAAAACATCAATAAAATCAGGGGACAATGTGAGTCACCTCACAACCAAATTATCGTAACGAATTTACTATACTATGGTTTGTCCCACATGCATGCTGTGGTATAGATTCTTATGACTATTGGTGGATTTTATTTGTGCGGGTTTGGGCGGCCTTTAAGTAGACAGAGTTCATAAAGTAGTGAACTAAGCTGTCAGACAGTAGTTCAAACGGAGAGTGATACAAATAATAAATACATCTTATCGATGTGTTCAATAAAGAGATTTGTATTGTAGTTAGTTAATAATAGGCTTCAAGGAGTAAGTAATGATTTCAGTTAATCCTAGTTTGTATTTGCAAGCAAAACAGCGCATGTCTATACATTTTAATACTAATTTATTCCGTTTTACTACGACTATTTTATTTATTTTCATACTTTTGTTCTTTTCTATTGGGGTTTCAGTGGCCGGAGAAAAGTTTTCAGGTGCTTCGACTAATCCTGCTGATTACCGGATTGGTCCGGAAGATGTTTTGTATATTTCTGTATGGAAAGAAGAGGAATTACAACGTGAGGTGCTGGTAAGACCTGATGGCGGAATTTCTTTTCCGCTTGCTGGTGATATTCAAGTATCTGGTAAAACGCCTGTTGAAGTAGAGCAGGAAATTACAGCAAAAATCCAACATTATATTCCCGAAGCAGTTGTTAGTGTTTCTGTTAAAACTGTTTCTGGTTACACGATTTTTGTAAACGGTAAAGTAAAGCAACCTGGTAAATTTGTTGTTGGTCGGTATATGGATGTCATGCAAGCAATTACTTTAGCTGGGGGTTTAGATACTTTTGCTAAAGAAGACTCTATCAAAGTTATTCGAAGACAGAACGGCAAGCAGGTAGTGCATAGATTCAACTATAAAGAAGTTAAGAAGGGGAATAACCTAGAGCAAAATATAATTTTAAAAAGTGGTGATACTATTGTTGTTCCTTAAGTAGTTATTTTTTTGAAAAGTGATTAACTGCTTATATAAATAATTAAGACTAAATCAAAGAATAGAGAGTAGTTATGAATAATATTGGGAAGCTATCTATGAAGAATAAAAGTGGGAGATTATTTTTGAAAACTGCTTGCGCCGTTAGCGCGCTTGTGATCGCGTCGAATTCAGTTAATGCAGCAGTATGGTTGTTTGATCCGACTATTACACTATCGCAGGAGTATGATGATAATTACCGACTTGAGTCTGAATCTTCAAATGAAGATGAGGTTAGTACTACAAATCTTACTGGTGAATTAGCGCTAAAGGGAAAATCTGAACGTCTCGATGTTAAAGCATTGGTTCGGTTAGACGCGATTAAATATAGTGGTGATGATAGAAATTTAAGCGATAGAAATAACCAGCTTGTTAGTCTATCTTCAAATTATAAAGCTACAGAAAAAAATAGATTCTTTCTTAAATCTAATCTTCTTCGTGACACAATATTGAGATCGGCGAGAATTATTGCCTTACCTGGAGATATTGATGATGATGTGGCATTAGATCCTGATGAAGACATCGATGTAAATATAATTCAAAGAAATTTAAGAAGAAAGCGTTTTACATTAAATACAGGTTGGCGATATCGTATAGATGAAAGAACAAATATTGGATTAGGGTATCGCTATAAGGATCTATCTTTTAGTGGCGGGAGTGACTCAGGCTTGGTTGAATCAGATCGGCAAACTATAAGTGCTAACCTAACGAGAAAAATTACTGAAAAAGATACGATTACTGGCAAGATCAGTGAATCTTATTTCCGTCCAGATAATGATGGTCCGGATCAAGATGTAGACACTCTTGAGGCAAGAATAGGATGGATTCGTGATTTTTCAGAGACATTGCAAATGGATTTTACATTTGGTGGACGTGAGTCTGACTTTGATAATGCAAGAAAGAGTAGTGACTCAGGCTTTGTGGCAAACATTGGAGCGACAAAACGCACTGGTTTGACAACATACAGAGTTAATTTAGAGAGAAAAGTTAATCCAAGTGCATCTGGAAATCAAGCAGAGGTTGATGAGTTGTCTATCTATGTAGATAGAGCGATTACAGAAAAATTGAGTTTCAATTTTGACGGGCGAATATTTGATACAGAAACAACTGGAAACACGAACTCAGCATCTGACCGTGAGTATATTTCATTATCACCCTCATTAAAGTGGAGATTTTCGCCTTCTTGGGTGGCTGGTGTTTCATACAGATATACAGAAGAAGATCGAGATAATTTTGTTGGTGGAAGTGCTGATAATAATGGGGCACAAGTGAGCATTAGTTATTCTCCGCCAAGACAATTTTAGATACTCATTTATTTGGGACATAAACATATGAGCAACTCTACAATTAATGAAATGCAACAAAGTCTTCAATTAATGAGTTTTGGAGACTACTTTGAAATATTAAAGCGACGAAAATATGCTTTCATAATTCCCTTCATATTGGTCATGCTTGCGAGCATATCATTAGCCTATTTGCTTCCATCCATATATAGGTCAGAAGCGACAATCTTAATTGAACGGCAAGAAATACCAAAGGAGCTAGTAGAAACCACAGTGACGGGCTATGTTCAGGAAAGAATTGAAGGCATTTCAAAAAGACTACTCACGCGGAAAAATTTATGGAATATAGTTGATAAGCTCGATCTGTATAAGGGGCAGCGGGATGATGAAAATCGGTTTGATATCGTCACTGAAATGCGAAAAAACATAGCTGTAGAAATGGTTGATGTAAAAACGAGTGAGCCTGACCAAAGAAGGCAAGGAGTTGCAACCATTGCATTTACGGTAGCCTATGAAGCTAAAGATGCAGCCGAAACTGAGTTGGTTGCTAATGAACTGGCATCATTGTTTATTGAAGAAAATAAAAGAAAGCGTACAGAGCATGCACGAGATGTATCAGACTTTTTAAAACAAGGGAGTGAGCGGTTAAGTCAGCAAATAAGTGAGCTGGAATCTAAATTAGCTGCCTTTAAACAGGAACAAAGGGAGCAGTTGCCTGAGTTAATGCAGCTTAATCTGCGGCTATATGAGAAAACCGAGAACGAAATAGAACGAACAAAAGAACAAATTCGAGCATACGAAGATAGTACAACAGCCTTACAGGCCGAAATGGCAATTACCAATCCGAACCAGGATATCATTGATGATACAGGTAGAAGAGTTCTAGCCGGAGAAGAACGTCTTAGTTTATTAACTGCCGAATATTTAAGTTTATCTGCAAAATATTCAGCGCAACACCCAGATCTTGTTAAGCTTCGTCGAGAGATTGAAGCGCTTGGCGGCGAAAAAGATGTCAGTGGTGTGACGGCCTTAATTGAGAATCTTACAGTTTTAAAAGATAAATTATCGAAAGCAAAACAAAAGTACTCAGCTGATCATCCAGAAGTCATAAGCATCCAGAAATCGGTCGCCGCCGTGGAGAGAGGCTTGCAAGCAGCGTCGCTTTCTTCGTCTGGTCATTCGACGAGGCTATCAAGTGCACCTGATAACCCTCGTTATGTTTCATTAAAGACACAACTTAGTGCAGCTTTAAGTAATTTAAAATCAGAAAAAGCTAAGCTTGCTCAGTTGAATGAAAAATTGGCTGAATATGAAAAAAGATTATTTCAAACGCCTGCAGTTGAGCGAGATTATAAATTATTGGTTCGGGACTATGAAATAGCTCGGAAAAAGTATAATGAGATCAAAAAGAAACAATTAGAGGCGTCGTTGGCTGTAGATTTAGAATCTACTGATAAGGGTGAACGATTTTCTATAGTGCAACCTGCTTATTTGCCAGCTAGTCCTGAACGTCCAAATCGATTAGGTATTGGGCTTCTTGGTTTTCTACTCGCATGTGGTTGTGGGATTGGTGGTATGACAATCAGGGAATATACAGATCGTACTATCTACAACTCAAAGGATTTGATGTCTATATTTAATGCACCACCACTGGTAGTTGTTCCATATATTGATGAACCTAAAGACACCTCTAAAGATTTACCTCGTGCGGCATAGAAGTTTCATTAGTAAAGGTTAAAGTTTAGGTGGCTACGATACTATTAAGTCCTTCGGTAAGTATTGTGATAAAGAGTACTGGAAACATTTGTTCCTTTACCTTTTTACCAGTTTTATCGTTAACATACAGCCTTTTATAGAAATATAAAAAAATGAGTGATTCTAGGGAATAAAATATTACCGCAACAAATAATGGAATACTAAAGTATGAGCAGAATTTCTAAAGCTGTAGAACTTGCCAGAAAGGAAGGAGCCTTTCTTAAGAGCCCTATTGAAAGTAATGGCGATCATGCCGCCATTGAAGCCGATTATGTCAAAACTAATAAAGTTATAGTTAGTCATAATGTACTTAGAAAAAACCGAGTTTTAACGGCAATCAGTGATCACCAAGTAATTGACACTTATAGATTGTTGCGCACACGTGTACTTCGCCGTATGCGACAGAATGCTTGGAAAAGTCTTGGGGTAACCAGTGCCGGTAAAAATGATGGCAAAACTTTAACAAGTATAAATCTCGGAATCAGTATCGCAATGAAACAAAATTATTCGGTAGTAGTTGTAGATACAGATCTTAGAAATCCAAGTGTACATAAATTATTTGGGTTTGAGCCTGAATATGGGCTTGTTGATTACTTAAAGTCAAATGTACCTCTTGATAAAGTTTTGGTAAATCCTGATATTGATCGTTTAGTAATTCTTCCAGGAAATAAAAACGTAGATGCATCGTCTGAATTATTGTCTTCTCCTAAAATGTCGCGTTTAGCCAAAGATTTAAAAACACGGTATCCAACACGTATTGTAATATATGATTTACCACCTGTTCTTGTTGGCGACGATGTCGTAGCGTTTGCTCCTAACTTAGATACGGCCTTGTTCGTAGTTGAAGAAGGAGGCACAGATTCCGATAAGCTGAAACGGTCAATACAATTGTTAGAGGGCATTGATATTATTGGGACGGTGTTAAATAAATCTAAAGAAAGTCCTCAAAATGATAGTTATTATTATTAAATAAAGTTTTAATATTTAAGTATCTCTAAGATTTCCGCACTATAAAGTTAATCTGGCATACTAAGGGCGACCTTGGGGCATTAACAAGTTTCAAAAAGATGACGAATTAATTGTTCGTGCAAAATGTATTTAAATTTTTACAAAGAGATGGGAAGTTTGTAATGAAAGCGGTAATACTTGCAGGAGGATTGGGTACAAGATTATCTGAAGAAACAGTGGTAAAACCTAAGCCTATGGTGGAGATAGGGGGAAAACCAATTCTATGGCATATTATGAAGATATACCATGCGCATGAAATAAAAGAGTTTATTGTATGCTGTGGCTATAAAGGTCATGTGATAAAAGAATATTTTGCGAATTACTTATTACATAATTCCAACGTTACTTTCGATACTAAAAATAATGAAATGGAGATCCATAAAAATAATGCTGAAGACTGGCGTGTTACGTTGATTAATACTGGTGATTCTACGATGACAGGTGGTCGCTTAAAACGAGTGCAGGAGTTTTTGGGAGATGAAACATTCTGTATGACATATGGCGATGGTGTTACTGACTCTAATATTAAAAAGACTATCAAATTTCACAAAGAGCAAAATAGGCTCGCGACACTAACCGCAGTACAGCCTCCTGGTAGATTTGGTGCGTTTACCTTATCTGAGGACAAAACTAAGATTGAACATTTTAGAGAAAAGCCAAAAGGTGATAACGCGTGGATTAATGGGGGGTTTTTTGTGCTTGAGCCCGGCGTACTAGAATATGTTAAAGATGACAATACCGTGTGGGAACAAGAACCACTAACTGGTTTAGCGCATGATTCACAATTGTCTGCTTACAAGCATGATGGTTTTTGGCAGTCGATGGACACACTTCGAGATAAAAGTGTATTAGAAGATCTTTGGGACAGTGATAGCCCGCCATGGAAAATATGGTAACGACGTGTACACAGCAGATTTTCTTGTTATTGGTGGTGGGATAATAGGAACCAATATTGCTTTAGCGCTGAAAAATAAATTTTCTGATTGCAAAGTAATAATCATCGAAAAAGAACAATCTCTTGGAGTTCATGCAAGTGGCCGTAATAGTGGTGTACTACATGCAGGCTTTTATTATACGGCGGATAGTCTAAAGGCTAAGTTTACAAGAAACGGAAATGCTCTACTTACCGAATATTGTGAACAAAGAAATATACCTATAAATAAATGTGGCAAGCTTGTAGTCGCGCTGAATGAAACAGAAGATAAACTCTTAGACCTCCTAATGGAAAGGGGTATTAAGAACGGAGTTCATTTACAGCAAGTCTCAAAAGAGGAAATGCATGAAATTGAACCAAGAGCATATTCTTGGAGTCGTGCAATATTTTCTCCTACAACTTCTTCTGCAGATCCTATGGCAGTAATTCGATCTATGGAAGCAGATGCTAAAAGTGTAGGTGTTGATATTCATTATGGGACAAAATATCTTCGCAATAAGAATAACAAAATTGAAACTACAAATGGTTCTTATAATGTTAAATATGTAATCAACGCAGCTGGATTATATGCTGATAAAATAGCACGAGATTTTAATTTTTGTGAAAATTATACAATTTTGCCGTTTAAAGGAATCTATTTAAAATCTAATGAACCTGCTGGCGTTTATCAGACCCATATTTACCCTGTGCCAGATTTAGAAAATCCATTTTTAGGAGTTCATTTTACAATTCAGGTAGATGGCAAGGTAAAAATTGGGCCTACGGCAATACCTGCATTCTGGAGAGAACAGTATAAATATTTGGATAATTTTAAGTTCAATGAATTTGTAGATATTTCTTCAAGGTCTGCAGGATTGTTGTTACATTCAAATTTCAACTTTTCTAAACTTGCGATTGATGAGATTAAAAAATACTCCCGCAAGAGATTGATAGGACTCGCAAAAAGTCTGGTGCCTGATATCCAACAAAAATTTTTCAGGCAATGGGCAAAGCCGGGAATTCGTGCACAGTTAATTGACTTGAAAAATCGTAAACTTGAAATGGACTTTGTGTTAGAAGGCGATGAAAGATCTATGCACGTTCTAAACGCTGTTTCACCTGGTTGGACTTGTTCGATACCATTTTCAAAATATGTAGTTAGTAAAATTAATAGGAGACTTAATTGAGTAGTTTAAAGAAAATTCTTATCACTGGAAATATGGGATATATTGGCCCAGTTCTAACGGCTTATTTGAGGTCAATTTATCCTCATTTAGAAATTTATGGAGTTGATCTAGGTTTTTTTGGGCAGTGTCTTACCGGTGCGCCGGTAATACCGGAATCCCGTGTAGATGTTCAATATATCTCAGATGTGCGCAAACAACCGGATAACTTATTAGAGGGCATTGATGCGGTAATTCACTTGGCAGCAATTTCAAATGATCCTATGGGCAATGCATTTGAAGATGTAACAGAGGAAATTAATTACCAAGCTAGTGTGAATATCGCTAAACAAGCCAAACAAGCTGGAGTAAGGTCATTTGTATTTGCCTCGAGTTGCAGTGTGTATGGATATGCTGAAGGTGATGCCAGAAATGAAGAATCAGATTTAAATCCATTGACCGCTTATGCTAAGTCAAAAATTAACACAGAGAAAGCGATTCAGAATCTGGCAGATCAGGATTTTATAATTACGAGTCTTCGATTTCCTACAGCTTGTGGAATGAGTGATCGTTTACGACTTGATCTTGTTTTGAATGATTTTGTTGCATCAGCCGTAGCCTCAAAAAAGATTACTATTTTAAGTGATGGTACACCTTGGAGACCATTGATTGATGTCAAAGATATGTCAAGAGCAATAGATTGGGGTATAAATCGAACTTCAGATGCTGGCGGACTATTTTTGGCAATTAATGTTGGTCGTACAGAATGGAATTATCAAGTAAAGGAATTAGCCGAAAAAGTAAATGAAATTATGCCAGATATTGAAATTGAGATTAATTCTGATGCGCAGCCGGATAAAAGATCCTATCGTGTAGATTTTAGTTTATATAAAAAACTTGCTCCTCATCACCAGCCGCAGGTAGATCTAATTCAGTCGATAACTGAGTTAAAAAATGGCTTGGAAAAAATCCAATTTAGTGACACAAATTTTAGAGATTCTGAATACATTCGCCTCAAAGTGCTATCTAGACTGAGAAAAGATGGTTTGTTATCTAAAAAACTAGAGTGGACAAATCGAGTAACTCAGTGAGTAAAATTGCAAGCTTAAAGAGTGATGATTTTTGAAAAAACCAAGCTCAAAGACGTTCATATAGTAAAACTGGAGACTTTAACGGATGAACGCGGATTTTTTGCGCGATCTTGGTGTAAAAAGGAATTTGCTGAGCATGGGCTAGTTAATGACTATGTTCAGACAAATCTATCATTCAATAGATTGAAAGGCACTTTAAGAGGCATGCATTACCAAGTAGAGCCTTATGGAGAAACTAAACTCGTCAGATGTATAAAAGGTGCAATTTATGATGTAGTAATCGATTTGCGCAAACAGTCCAACACTTACTTAGAATGGTTAGGAGTTGAGTTGAACGAAGAAAATCGTGACATGCTCTATATTCCTAAAGGGTTTGCGCACGGTTTTATAACGCTTGAAGATAATACAGAAGTTTATTATCAGATGTCAGAGTATTATAAACCAGAAGCTGCACGTGGTCTTAGGTATGACGACCCAACATTCAATATACGGTGGCCTGTTGCTGTTGAAGAGATTGCTGAAAAGGATTTGGCTTGGAGTAGTTTTCATAGTTAGAAACGTGGTACGTATTTCTAAATATATCTTTTGATAGTTCCATATAAAGCATATAAAAATTAACAAATGAATGAACTAAAAAATCAAGTTGCTGTAGTAACTGGTGCCACTAGTGGCATTGGTAAAGCTTGTTGTTATGCATTGGCTAAAGAAAGTGTATCAGTATGTCTGTTAGGAAGAAATACAAGTGAGTTAAACAAAATTGAAAAAGAATTAAAGGAAATCTCTCCTCTAACTAGAGCCGTGAAAGTTGATTTATTTAAAGATAGTGAAATAAATGAGGTAGTGAAATTTATTAAGAGTGACTATGAGGCTATACATATATTAGTGCATAGTGCTGGCATATATTCTGTAGGAAGTATTCAAGAAGCAAAAGTACAAGAGTTTGATGATCAATATAAAATAAATGTACGCGCTCCTTATTTGCTCACTCAGCAGCTTTTGCCTTTACTTGACAAAGAGGTTGGACAAATAGCATTTATTAATTCAACAGTGGCGATGGGCGCAAAGAGTAATCTATCTCAATACTGTGCAACAAAATCAGCTTTAAAGGCTTTAGCTGATAGTCTACGTATGGAAATAAACTCATTAGGCGTAAGAGTGCTAACGGTTTATCCTGGTCGTACAGCCACTCCAATGCAAGAGGCTGTATGTGAAACTGGGGGTGTTGCATATAATCCAGAATTCATGATTCAACCTGAGCAAGTTGCCAAACTGTTAGTTTCATCATTTAAGATGCCTCGTGATGCTGAGATTACCGATATAACAGTACGCCCAATGAAAGTTATGCGATAGTAGTTATTTCATGCGAGAAAAATTCTTATTACGCGAAAAAATAAACGGAATTATCAGAATATAGCTTGAGAGCAATCACTGTAATTATACTGGGTAAAAATTTTATTAATTGGAAATATCATAATGACTAATTTTAATTGCCGCTTTTGTGGGACGAAACTTAACCATGTATTTGCGGATTTAGGTTCAACCCCAATTGCAAATGATTATATTAAGGCAGAGAACTTACATTCTATGGAGCCTTTTTATCCGTTGGAAGTTTATGTCTGTGACTCATGTTTATTAGTGCAGTTACCAGAGCATCAGACTGCTGAGAACATATTTGCAGAGGACTATACTTATTTTTCTTCATACTCTGATAGTTGGTTAAAGCATTCAAGCGACTATGTTGACATGATGATAGATCGTTTTGGATTTAATAAAGATTCAAAAGTAATCGAAATTGCTAGCAATGATGGCTATTTGTTGAAATATTTTAAACAAAAAGGAGTGCCAATTTTAGGCATAGAGCCAGCTGCTAATGTAGCTGAAGTTGCTGAAAAAAATGGAATTCCATCTATTGTCAAGTTTTTTGGTGTGCAAACTGCAAATGATTTGGTTAATGATGGAATACAGGCCGATTTGACACTGGGAAATAATGTTCTAGCACATGTTCCTGATATTAATGATTTTGTGAGTGGTATGAAAATAATTTTAAAAGAAGATGGCGTAATTACGATGGAATTTCCACACCTATTGCGGCTTATGGAGTTAAATCAGTTTGATACGATATATCACGAACACTTTTCTTATTTATCGTTTACTACTGTCGAAAAAATTTTTGCTCATCATGGTCTGGCATTATTTGATGTTGAGGAGCTTCCAACTCATGGAGGTTCGTTACGTATTTTTGCAAAACATCAACAAGATGACAGTAAACCAATCTCTGATCGCGTATCTAATTTGAAAAATTTGGAAGCCGAAAAAGGATTTACAGAACTAGAACACTACTTACGCTATCAAAATCAAATTGATGAGACCAAGCGAAATTTACTTAAGTTCCTCATCAATGCCAGAGAGGAAGGGAAGATAGTTGTGGGGTATGGAGCTCCGGCTAAAGGTAATACATTGCTTAATTACTGCGGAGTGGGTAAAGATTTTGTTCAATATACCGTAGATAGGAGCCCAGTTAAGCAAAATTGTTGTCTGCCAGGCACACGCATACCCATCTATGATCCTGAAAAGATTTTTGAGACACGCCCAGATTATATTCTCCTCTTACCTTGGAACTTGAAGGATGAAATTATTAAGCAAATGCAAGAAGTACGCTCTTGGGGGTGCAAATTTGTTGTACCTATTCCTTCTGTAAAGGTTATCGACTAAACCAATAATCTATTCTTGTTTATTAGTATGGCTATATATAAGTTATGAGTGTTGGTAAAGAAATGTTTGCGTTATCTGAGCGTTTGTTCCCAATTTGTAGAAGTATTTCTGGTGATGGAGTAAGAGAAACTTTAAGCATTATTAAAGAGCATATCCCTATTGAGACTCATGAGATTCCTAGTAATACAAATGTATTTGATTGGACCATCCCACGCGAATGGAATATTCGGGGTGCCTATATAAAAAATCAAAAAGGAGAACGAGTAGTAGATTTTAAAAATTCGAATCTACATGTTATAAGTTACAGTATACCAATAAATAAAAAACTCACACTGACAGAGCTGAAAGAACATCTCTATACGATTCCAGAAAAGCCAGATTGTATACCCTATCGCACTTCATATTATGAAGATACTTGGGGTTTTTGTCTGACACATAATCAGTTAAAAACTTTGGATGATGGGCTCTATGAGGTTTATATTGATTCTGATCTCTCTGATGGCCATCTTACTTATGGTGAGTGCTTGATTGAAGGCGATAGCAAAGAAGAAATTCTTCTGTCTGCACACGTATGCCATCCATCTCTCGCCAATGATAATTTATCGGGAATTACGGTATTGACATATCTTGCTAAGCATTTAAGTGATACCCCTCGTCGTCGCTATACTTATAGATTGATATTTGCTCCTGGTACGATTGGTTCGATCACATGGCTTGCTAAAAACGAAGATAAAATTAATCATATTAAACATGGCTTAGTAATTTCTTGCGTCGGAGATGCAGGTAGTTTTACGTATAAATGTAGTAGGCAAAAGGATGCTGAAGTTAATCAAGTTGTAGCTTATGCACTTGAAAATAGCGGTTTGCCATACACTGTAGAAGATTTTTCACCATATGGGTATGACGAGCGACAATATTGTTCGCCTGGAATAAATTTAAATGTTGGCTTATTTGAAAGAAGCAAGTATGGATCTTTTCCAGAGTATCATACTTCAGCAGACAATCTTGATTTTATCCATCCTGCATATTTAGAAGAATCATATGAGTTGATTAAAGACATTTTGAATATTTTTGAATGTAATAAAACATTCAAAAATAATTTTCCTAAGTGTGAACCACAGCTTGGAAAAAGAGGGTTATATCGTGCTATAGGTGGTGAGCTGGATAAAGCGACAAAGCAGTTAGCTATGTTATGGGTTTTAAACCAATCAGATGGAACAAAATCTTTGCTTGAAATTACTAAACAGTCTGGAATTAATTTTGAAATTATTTGTGAAGCAGCTGCATTATTAAATTCGCATGAAATAATTACAACTGAATTTTAAATACTATTTTAGTTCAACTTAAAATGATTACTGAAGATAAAATGATAGTAATTGATAGTCAAAGGAAAGGTTGGTCTGCTTTTGACTTTAAAGAGCTTAAAGAATATAGAGACTTGTTCTATTTTCTTGTTTGGCGCGATATCAAAGCATTATATGCTCAAACTATCTTAGGATTTGCGTGGGCAATTCTTAACCCACTTATTCAAATTGTTATCTTTACAATAATTTTTGGAAAAGTCGCGAAACTTCCTACAGATGGGATCCCTTATGTACTGTTTTCTTCTGTAGCGATCATACCTTGGACGTATATGTCGGATGCAATGATGAAATCTAGTGCTAGCCTGGTAACTGGCCAAGGTATGCTAGGTAAAATTTATTTTCCACGAATGTTATTCCCAATTACTCCAGTGTTAGCCAAGCTAGTCGACTTTGGAATATCTTTAATTCTACTTTTAGCAATTGTTATCTACTATCGAGTTCCACTAACCTGGAATCTCTTGTTATTGCCTTTACTGATTGTATTAATGATTATGATTCCCACCGCAATCGGTTTGTGGCTGTCTGCACTTGCGATTAGGTATCGAGATGTCAAATTTGCAATGCCGTTTGTGCTCAGGATGTTAATTTATACGGCACCAATTTTATATTCTGCTTCGTCAATACCAGAAAACTATAGAATTCTCTATTCGTTAAACCCGCTTGTAGCAGTAATAGAGGGATTTCGTAGTTGTTTATTAGGTATACCAATACAATATGAATATATAATTCCAGGTATTATTACAACAGTAGTTTTATTTATAAGTGGTGCAATTTACTTCAAAAAGATGGAATCGATATTTGTTGACGTAATTTAATGGGCTGTCAAAATTTATTGAAGTAGCTATGGATACTAAAGAATTTGCATTTAGAGCAAAAAATATTAGCAAGATATATCGACTCGGCGCAAAAAATATTGCGAAAGATAGTCTTGGTGCAATTCTATTTGATCTGGCTAGGAGCCCTTTAAAAAACTATAAAAAATATCGCGCTCTATACAAATTTAGTGAAGATGAACTTCATAGCAAATCAAATTACAATGAATCTTCTGATATTTTATGGGCACTTAATAACGTATCTTTTGATATTAAACGAGGTGAAACGGTTGGGATAATCGGGCGTAACGGTGCCGGAAAATCAACTTTACTTAAAGTTTTAGCGCGGATAACTCACCCTACAAGCGGTCGAGTAGAAATAAGAGGAAGAATAGCAAGTCTGTTAGAGGTGGGTACAGGATTTCATCCAGAATTAACTGGAAGAGAAAATGTTTATCTCAATGGCACTGTACTAGGGATGAGAAAACATGAAGTCGATAGAAAGTTTGATGAAATTGTAGATTTTTCAGGGGTAGAAAAATTTATCGATACACCTGTGAAGAGATATTCTAGTGGGATGCGGGTACGCCTGGCTTTTGCAGTAGCTGCACACTTGGAACCGGAAATTCTTATTGTCGATGAGGTCCTGGCGGTTGGAGATTCGGCATTTCAAAAAAAGTGCTTACACAAAATGGAAGATGTCAGTCAACATGGTAGAACCGTTTTATTCGTTTCACATAATATGGCATCAGTGAGTCGATTGTGCGAGCGTGGCATTTTGTTAGACGAAGGTACTGTGATTCAAGATGGACCCATGCATAAAGTTGTTAGTACTTACTTATCTAGTGGCACAGGTACTTCAGCTGCGAAAGAATGGCCTGATCCTGCAAAGGCACCTGGCGAGAATGTCGCACGTCTACGGGCGGTAAGAATTATTGATAGTGATAGTAATGTTTCTGAAATTATCGATATAAGAAATAAGGTTGGAATTCAAATGGAATTTGATGTGATTGAAACGGGTTATACGATGCTTCCTCTTTTTTATATCAATAATGAAGATGGAGTGACAGCATTTAAGACCATGGATCAAGATCTTGAATGGAGATCTAAGCCTCGGCCACTAGGACGCTTTGTCAGTACAGCATGGATTCCTGGTAACTACCTTGCAGAGGGTTCGATTTTAATTACTTGTGCACTTACTACAGTGAATCCAAATATTCCACAATTTATTGAACGTCAAACAGTTGCGGCTCAGATTGTTGACCCGATGGAAGGTGATTCGGCTAGAGGCGATTGGGCTGGGGAGATGGAAGGTGTGGTTAGACCTAAGTTGAATTGGGAAACACAATATATCGCATTAGAACAATCGAATGTTATGTCCGGTTAATATTTAGAAATAAATATATTTTTTGCTTTTCACTAGTTTTCATGAAAAATTATGTTTCAGAATGTCATAACAAATGTCGAAACAAATGACAGAGTAACTGCATTGACCTTTGATGATGGTCCTCATCCCGTATATACACCCAGCTTATTGCATATTCTCAAAAAGCATAAAGCCAAAGCTACTTTTTTTCTTGTAGGTGAACAAGCCGTTAAATATCCGGATATTGTTGAGCAGATAGCTACAGCTGGACATGAAATAGGCACTCATACTTGGAAACATAGAAATCTAACATTAATCAAATCACGACGCCATCGAATGAAGTTAATGTGGAAAGGTTCGAAAGCGATTGCACCTTACTTCACGCGTTTATTTAGACCACCATATGGAGCACAAGACAAACGCATTCAGATTGATGCATCAATTTTGAGGTATAAGCTTGTACTTTGGAACGTTTCTGCGCAGGATTGGATACCGCAGCAAGCAGAAGAAATAACGGGAAAAATTGTAAATCGCGTTGCGCCAGGAAATATATTTCTTTTACATGATGCTATATATGATAGTCAGAAGCAGGGTACAGCTAAAATGCATGATCGTGAACCTATGTTAACTGGTCTTGACAATGCACTTACTGAACTTAAAAACAAGTTTCGATTTATTACTGTAAGTGAGATTATTAAATGTGGAAAATCCGTATGCAATTGGCCAATTAAAAGTATGGCCTAGGTTTTATTCCGTCTAGAACTAAGTGTGAGTTCCGATTCATACATTAAGTTTAACTACTTTTTCTAGCTCAGGACTAACGAATTGACAGCATCTACAATACAACTCAGTGTAATAATACCCTGCTTCAATGCCGGCGCTACATTAGCCGAGCAGCTTGATGCGCTTAGTGCTCAAAAATGGTCTAAGCCATGGGAATTAATCGTTTCCGATAACGGTTCAACTGATAATTCAAATGAGATTGCACAGCAATACAAAGACAGGTTTCATGCCTTTAAAATTGTAGACTCATCTGAAAAAAGAGGTGGTGCGAACGCTGTCAATAAAGGAGTGATCGAAGCCAGTTCCGATAATATTGCTGTTTGTGATGCTGATGATGAAGTAACACCAGGTTGGGTAGCGGCAATGGGAGATGCTTTGAGTAAGCATGAAATTGTTTGCGGTAAATTCAAGTTTGATAAATTTAATGCGCCTGAAGATGCGGAACGAGCTCTACAAGGCTGGGAGACAGGGCTTTATGTGGGAAGATTTTTGCCTGGTGGTGGAAGTGGCAATTATGGAATTAGGAAATCTGTTCATGACAGTATTGATGGTTTTGACACATGTTTTAAAAATGTTTATGACGCAGATTATTTTTGGAGATTGCAATTAAAAGGTCATAAATTGCATGTTGTGCAAGATGCAGTTATTCAAATTCGTTTACCACAAGCTAATTCTTCTTTATCTTATAGGTTTCGTAAAGCGAAAGGTAAAGCGGCATCAAATTATTGGCTTTATAAGCGCTATAAAGAATATGGTATGCGGGCCCCTAAACCATTTACAAAAATATTTATTGAATGGACATTGCTATTGAGAAATGGAATGCGTAATTGTTTGAAGAACAAAGAAAATAGGTTTGTATGGCTCCCAAAATTCGCCCAAAAAACCGGGTTCCTGGTTGGGGAAATTCAAGGTCGATTATCGAACCCATGCAAACCATTTATACCTTAGTAATAAAATAAGAATCTATTACTTTAGTATTTTTGTTATTTATGTTTAATATGTAAATATAAGACTGCATCGCCATTAAATGGTGCACTAAATTGCATTTTATTTTGTAAATTAGCTATACCAGTTTCGACTATTTTTCCAGATGCCGGATTAAACCACTCATATTTATAAGTACCTGAAACTATTTGTGCATGAAAGGCGCCAGAGTTGGGCTGATATATGAGATATTCTAAGCCTGGATTCCTTAGGCAGTAACCTGTAGAGCAGTGTTCTAAATTAGACGAAGGCACCATGTTTACTAAATCAATTTTTTTTGAATATTCTAAAGTGTAACCCATATTCTTTCGAGCATCGATTAAGTTCCACTTTTTCCAGTGGCCACCTAAAGGATCCATATAAATGGGATTTAAACCTCTTAGAAAACTTTTCCAAATCCAAATTCTATCTCCTCCTATGCCCCATAAATGGTCTGTATCACTAATAATAATTTTTTCGCCGTTAGCAAGTGGTGGATCTTTTCTATAATTTTCACCATTATTTTTATTTTGGATGGGAGAAATCCAATCCGCATCACTTTCAAAAACAAATTTGTTTCCCAACGATTTGTGGCTTGTTAAGCCAACTGGATGTTGATTGGGTTTTGTAGCTTGATAATGATTGAGATAGTCTAGAAGCGCATATTGCCATTGTTTATGTTTTTCAGCCCAAAATTTGTCCATACCAGGATCTTCGTTGCAAATTTCGTATAAGACATTATCGAAATCATTTACAGTATCGACAATTTTTCGAATATAGGCCTTCTGAAACTCAAGGATGGTGTTATCTAATACAGAATGAAATTCTTCGCCCTCACCATTGCGGTTCAAATAATCAGCGTTTAACTCATTGATATTATTGGATTTATTGAATGGATGGTACTTAAATACATTAATGTGATTGCCAAAGCTAGTATCTATGCTCCAGCCTTGAAACAGCATAATGCTAATATATTGGTTTCGATATTTAGCAATTTTTACTCTGGAACTTAAAATGTCGAAATGGAGTTGGTTAAATTTATTTAAATCAAATTTCAATAAGCCGTCATTAGCATTCCCTGGGCCGGTTCTTTGCCAAGGCATTATTGAGACAGTATCGCCTTCTTCAGTATATGCATTTCCTTTAGTGTGTTCGCTCATCCAATATCTAATGAAATTATGGCCATGCCTTTCAAGCATTTTAGAAAATTCATTGAAAGACCCTGGTTTTATAAATGACCAAGTGTGCGAACCAGTGAGATAAACAATTTCATTTTTTGCATTTGCAAAATAGCGTGGATTATCAGGATGGACTGTGAGTGGACTAGAGCTAAGTGTTGTACTACCTAGTATGTAAACTAGGAATATGCTTATTTTTAGAATTATTTTTTTTAACAATTTAATTAATAAATAATGTAATAAATAATTAATCACACGCTGCAGAGTAGATTTACAATATTTAGTAAGAAAGAATTTATAAATTATGGTTGTAATTATTATAAATAAAGAATTTCGGAAATAACTTCTTTATATTTTATTGCATAGTTTTCTCTTGTGTGATGTTTCCTGGCAAATTCCCAAGCTTTGCGTGATCTAGCTTCTAATTTTTCAGCGGATAAATTAGCGATGTATCTTACTGAATGCTTAATTTCATCGACCGAACTGTTATTAAGGATCAGGCCAAAATCTTCAACATCTGATGCAGTCTCATAGCTTATTATAGGGATTAATCCTGCGTGCATACCCATTTTTACAGAACCTGTACCGGCCTCAGAGCAACTTATATGCAGCATGGCAACACAATTTTTAATTATTTTTTTAAACTGATCGCCTTCAATGTCAACCCAGCCAATTGTTTCAATATTAGGTGTATTAAATAATTCATTATGATAAGCATTAATAAAATCTTTGTCTTTTTCTAGTGTTACACAAATGGTTAAATGGCAATCAGGTAAATCGCGAAATGCATCTAATACTAAATCTAAGCCTTTATGTACGAAGCCACTACTACTGAACCAAAGAAAATTGTTTCTAACATGATTCCAATTTTTATCCTCAATCCAGTCATAAGTAGTTGCACACGGGGTGGGCAATTTAAATATTTTTTTATTTGCGTAACTAAACGTATTGATGCACGCATCGTTGCCAACAGTGGTGGCATAGTCTGCATAATCTATAAGTAAATTAGGTGGTTCAAATCTTCGAGGTTGTAAAATTATACTGCGTCTAATTTGCAATTCTAATAATCTTTTTGCTTCTGCAGCATTATGGAAAAGTATGTGGGAAGTATCTAAATGAGCTATTTTTACACAGTCGTCATTAAGTAATGGGGCAAGCCGCTCCATGTTTCTGCGTACATCTACAAATGCTGCATATTCTCCCTCCGGGATGTATTTATCATTTCTCCAACTGATTACATCGACAATGTAGCCAAGTTCGACAAAAATCTCTGCCATGTTTACCGATTGCCATATATTAGTGTGATTATTGGCAATTTGATCTTTGGACTGAACAAGAAACCCATTAATTATGTAAGAAAAGAGAACTTTCCCGCGTGCTGTTCCTTCGGGTTCGAGCCTGACTACAATACGATCAAGTTTTTCAGTTTTCAGTTTTTTTTTAGTACTACGAAAACAGGATTTTAGCGCTTGAACATATGTATAGACTTCACTGCTTTGAGCAGGGCTTATGATCGTTTTTTTCATTATTCTATTTTAAAAAAATAAAATTTTTCTGTGTCATTGAAATTTAGCTGAAATTAGCACTAAAGTTTCTAAGTTCTAGTGGTATTAATAGTAGAACTAGCTAATTTTTTTATTGCTCTTTGAGTAAAGACTTTTAGTCGCTTAAACATGTTAAAATTTTGTTCTGAATTTTTTTGTGGTATAGGACGCATCAAGATGAGGTTTAAAGGCACCGCACTATTACGTGTCCAGAGGTGTTTCTCCTCTTCGCAACTGATATCCGCTGAAGCGTGAGATTTTTGCTTAATAAAAGTTTCTTCTGAAGGCCAATGCCAATTTTTCTCCCATGTCCAAACTTTGTAGTCTTGATAGTGATTCACAAGTTTTTTCACGATATTATCTTTTGCGGGAAACGTTATCATTTCTTCTACATGAGTATACTGCGGTACAATATGAATTGTCCTAGTACTGCAATAGTTAGAGTACCAGAGGTTAAAGTTTATTGTCGCTTGTAATTCATTTACAACGCGATAAACTTGTACATGCTCTTCATGACCATATTCCCCCCAAGGATTGTGCGTAAATATGTTTTGATATTGACTTAGTATAGGACTCAGTTTCTCTTTTAGTTCGTAGTAATTCTTCAGATATATATCTTTGTCTGTTAGATGTGTGTTGTTTTTCCCAACAAATTCTAGCCCATATTGATTGAAGATTGGTGTTTCAAAGCTTCGCGGCCTCCAAACACCGAGTGAGGAAAGACCTAGACAAGAAACATTTTGCATTGGGCTGTTTGATATTGATTTAATGCGCCGCGCTCCAAAGTTTGGATCTGCTAACTCATTGGAAAAACATATTATAATTTGTTGAACTTTTTCTAGTATAGAACTAAACCACAGAACCTCATCGTCTGGGTGTGCGGCAACGATTACCGAGTTCTTCAACTTGCTTACGTTTCCCATTATTAGAAATTACCTTGTCAGAAAATAATTATTTAAAGGTAATTAGATTTTGCTATTAAAATAATAGAGTATGATACATGATTCGCTATCTCCTTCGATTCACCTTCATTGATCGAGTATTTTGAATCTAGTTATAAATTGGTTACTGATTCAGCTCAGGCAAATCACGTAGTTTAATCTCAAAGAGTTTTGGCCATAACTTTCCAGTGACGAAAAATTGGTTACTACTGTTATTATATGCAATACCATTCAAGTTATCCGTTTTTCCCTCTTGATCTTTAATGCTTAATAGGCCTTCAAGGTTAATCCAACCTACTACTTGACCAGTTTGAGGGTTTATAATTGCAATGTAATCAGTTGGATGAATATTTGCGTAGATCAGACCGTTTATGAACTGTAATTCGTTCAACCCATTTTGTGGTTTATCATTACAGTGAACCTGTATTTGTGTAAATTCTTTGAAGGTTTCTGGGCTAAAACATCGCAAAATGGAACTGCCGTTACTCATTATTAGATGTTCCCCATCATTAGTTAGTCCCCAACCTTCGCCCTCGTACTTAAACTCACCAATAATATTCAAATTTTGTTTATCGTAGATGAACCCCATTTCAGTCATGTGGGTAAGTTGAAAAACTTTATCGTGATATATTGTTATTCCTTCTCCCCATAGATGGGCTGGTAACTCCTTCATTGCAATAACATTGCCGGTTTCAAGGCATACTTTACGAATCGAGGAAAACCACTTCTGCCCTGTGCTTTCGTATAAAACTCCTTCGTCGAAAACTATGCCCTGCGTCCATGCTTTACTATCGTGCTTATAGCTCTTGACTACGTCATGTTCGTATATTTGTATTCTATTAAAATTAAACTTATCTATAGACTGTTTTGATTCCTTTATTTTGGGTCGTGGATTTCTAACAGCACGCCTTCCGATGCGCCAAGCATTTCTTATTAAAGGCCTGATTCTGACTATACCTTTTCGTTCAATCGTTACGTTTTGATTAAAGCGTGGTTTTGCGCCTAAACTAAATTTATAACGTTCATCACCTACACCTAAATCAAATATCTCAAAGCCTTGTTCTAACGCATACTGAATATTCAATATATTCACTATAAGCCCGGGAGAGTGTATGCCATGATAATCAAGGTTGTAAGTGATATTGTATCCATATAACGCTTTCTTAATTGGGTCTACAAATCCTGCAAAAGCTCCAATTACTACCTCATTATCTTTGAGTACAATAAGCCTTAAGCATCCTTCTGCAAAAGTTATCCTAAACAAACTACGATAGCGTTCGGCACGCATAGGCAACTTTCCCCACTGTTTTACACGAAATTTCAGTAGTGTCTCTATCTGTTCTTCAAGATTAGCCTGTGTAGTTTCAATAACGGAAAATCCTGAAAGTCTATCAACTTCTCGAAGTGAACGTCGTATTGCTCCACGTGTCTTTTTTTTAAGATAATTGCTTAAATAATCTTCCCAGTTTTCAGGTAGAGAAATAAAAGGGGCTTGTGTGTCAGGTTGATGTGAAACACTGTATTTTTTAGTAGAAAATGATTGAATAAATAAATCGAGTCTTGTATCAAATACAGCTTCAAGTGAAAGCGTGTTCCATTTTAATGAATTTTGGATAAACTCAGCTATTGTGCTTATGGCTTTCTTTTCGTATTCTTTTCGACAAACAAAACCAGTATGATCAACAAGTGGAACTCCACCAGAGACTAAAGTAAAAATGTCTTTTTTTCGACGCAACGCCATAAAGGCAACATAAGGGCCTTGCTCGTTTTGTCGTACTCCAATAACTAACCAATCTCGGGGGAATAACTTTATCCATGCCTTGGTCCATGCCCATGATACAAAAATTGTTGCTTTGAGATCGGCATTATAAACATCCTCCCAATTAACTTTTAATTCATCAAATTCTTCAAAGGACCTTAATAGGGTCACTTGCATAGTTATCCTCTAGGTATTTCTTACCAGCTAAACGCTTTTTCGAATGCTTGAGAAAGTCGAAACACAGCAGTTTTACTTTTATTATCATTTAAGGATGATGTAGGGCCACTAGGAGTATTGTTTACATCTACGATGTATATCTTACCGTCATGGCGATCTCTAAGTACATCTATCTCACAATAGTCGAGACCTAGCCTTTTACAAAATCTATTCAATTTTGTTAGTTCTTCCTTAGATAAAACTTCAGCCACTTCTGCAATATTGGCTTTTGTGTTTGTATGTTTTCTATCAACAAAACGGCTTTCTATAGGCCTGTATTTCAGATATACAAAAGGGATGATGCCTCCAAATACAGGAACCCTAATATCCTCGACAGAATCTTCAGAAACTTCATTATAGATAAGTCTTTGATATGTAACATTTGGCTCTCGTTCTTTGATAGGACATTGTATTACTCTGCCTTCATGAAGCGCATTCCAGTTTGATTTTGCAACACACTGGCCATTAAATTTTGTTGGATCAACAGATATTTGATATTCAAAAACTTCGTAAAAAACCTTATTAATGTAATTCTTACTAATATCTTCACAACTCAGATTCAGGAATTTCGAATTTGATGAATGTACGGCAACATTTTTTAGAATGTTTTCCTTTGTTGGTAAAAATGGATTGCCGTCATACGCATTAAACCATTTCATAGCAATGTCCCAGTTAGCACTTGGATTCGTTGTAATACGAAATCCCAAAAACATTAGTACTTTATAGAGAGCATGGAGTGGTAAAGGTTTATCTGGATAGAATAATATTGTTTTGCGCTTAACATATGCATCATATAAACTTTTTGCTAGAAGGTTTAATTTTTCTAAAGACCGATGTGTGTTCTCTACATGCTTTCTTTGGTTGTATATATGAATAAATGCTGGGTAATTTTCATTAATTTTCTTGTTTAAAACCCTTATGGTCCATCTAATTTTTTTCTTGATTTTGACTATCATCACGCACATTTACTCACATTAGATAAAATACAATGTACTAAATATTCAAAATGCCTGATAGGGGATTCAATTTATTTAGTCCATGAATGAGGACTATGTATCATAATTTTATTAAGCTGATTCTAGACATATTCTAGTCATAAAATTAAAAGGCCTAGTAATTGCGTAAATGCCTGTATTTAAAATTAATATGGCGCAGCTTTATTCAGTAATTGTGTGATTGGTATCAAAGAATAATGTGCGCCAGTTCAAAAAAGTGACCTAATTTGCATTTTTTGCTGATGGAAAACACTAAAATACCCTACTTTAAATAACCATTGGAAAAGATGAGGGATGCAATGAATTCTATATGGAGTTGGATAGAGTCACGTAATGGAATTACGTCATTAAAATGCTCTTTTATATGCATGACACTAGTCATTGCACTCGTTGGCTGCTCTGGCGGCGGCGGTAGTGGTGGCGGTGCAGTGGGTGGAAATACCGCACCATCAATCACCGCGGGTTGCTCAAGCACAAACCAGTCAGATCAGTTGATGGGGACGTTGGTTGCTTCGGATGCTGATCCGATATCTTTTAGTCTGGACGTGAATGCTCCTATGGTCGCAGGGCCAGTGGCTACTGCAAATGGAGGAATGGTTGAATTGACCGATGTTACGACAGGTGCGTTTACCTATACACCTCCAGCACAAGGCGTTGGTCCTCGTGGAAGGGATTCATTCCAGTTTCGTGTAGATGACCCAACCTCATTTAGTATTGCAACTGAAATGGTTATTGTTAATCCTAAAATTATGCCTTTAGGAGATTCTATTACTCTGGGTACTGGTGGCGGTGCTGTACCTCCAGCAGGTGAAGAAGTCGCCTATCGTTTGCAGTTACTCAATCGATTGGTAGATGCAGGCCAAGCTGGTGGTGCGTACTCGTTTGAGTATGTGGGTGAGGAGTCTTCAGGGGCAAACTTATTACCTGCAGGCCAGACATCGCATGCCGGTTATGGTGGATGTCGAGATCAGGATATTGCTGGCTTAGATAATTGCTTTGGTTTAGCACCAAATTTGACTGGTATCTATGATGAACTGGAACAAAATCCTGCCGACATTGTATTGTTACATATCGGTACCAATCCCCCAGTCGTAGATCCTGACCCAACTGACTTAGAGACAATTCTGAATGAAATAGGACGCTGGGAAGATAGTGCAAATGGTAATCCGGTGTCCATTGTAGTTATGCAAATTATTCCTAAAATGTCTGCTGATCCACAAGTGCAAGTTTATAACACAAATGTGATCGCTCGAATTACAGATAGGTTGATGAATAATCCTGTAGGCCTACCTGATCAGATTGTCTATGGAGGCAATGAAGCCAATGTAGATATGTATACTGCGTTTGGTGGAGCCACACCGAATGCGGCCTTGTATCAAGATGGGTTACATCCAAATACTGCTGGCTTTACTATCATGGGCGATATGCTATATAGCGTTTTAACAGGAACGAATCGTCCAGCGATTCTGCAACAGTGTCCATAAATTAATTAAGTTAAATATTTAAATTAAAAATAATGTTAGTAGGGTTTGATTCTGTAGTTAAATTAACTTTAAATATGAACCCTACTAACTGCATTCCTATAATAATTAATAACATCTCCAATAACTCTAAAGTAAAAGTGTTGTAAAAAATAGTTAATCGTTCTAACTATTAAAAATATAAATCACTCCTACTTTATAATATAACTTACTATTTTACTTAAGAATTAATAGCATGCCCCTTTCATCCAAATAGTTTTGAGCATATAAAAATTTATTGTTTGGATGTAAAATTAATTTCACAATTGATCGCGAATTTCTTAACTGTATGTGAGAAAATAACGTATTGGTTTCCAGGACAGTAATTTTATTAGCATAAAAATAAATGGTCATATTTAAAGCCATATCTGCCGTTTTTTATAAAAAACTCCTTTTCGTTTTAATTTTATTTTTTACAACTTCGACTTTGTATGCAGCAGTCATACCCCAGTCGGGTTGGAGTCTTTTATATGTAGATAGTGAGCAGTTACCGGAATTTCCGGCCACCAATGCCTTTGATGGGGATCCTAGTACGAAATGGCACACCGCGATGGGTAGTTCGAATCCGGGGCATCCGCATGAGATCCAAATCGATTTAGGCGCCATTTACGACATTGATGGTTTTCGTTATTTGCCACGTCAATGGCCTGAGAGCAAAGATGGAACGATATATAGATATAGCTTTTATGTGAGTGGGGATGGAGTAAATTGGCTCAAAGTACTAGATGGTTCCTTTAAACCAAAAAATCGTACTGAGAAAGAAGTATTATTTTCGACGCAGACAGCACGCTATATAAGGCTAGTGGCTAAAAAAGAGATTCAGGGAAATCCTTGGACCTCTATGGCTGAATTGAATGTTTTAGGAACTATAGTATCTGGTAATCAGGCACCCAATGGGGTCATAGATAGCCCCACAGGCAATGTCAGTATCAATGCTGGGGAAACTGTAAACTTTGCTGGTACAGGATCGGATCCAGATGGGGATCCTTCTCTCATTTATTTATGGGATTTTGATGGTGGCGCCCCCAACTCGACTGCAGAAGACCCTGGATCTATACAATTTAATAATCCAGGTACTTATAACGTCACATTCACGGTAACCGATTCTTCAAATGTATCAGATCCCACTCCAGGTCAAAGAACGATTACCGTTACTAACAATGGTGGTTGTGGCAGCCTATTTGTAGAAATCACCAAGCCGCTTACAAAAGCAATACAAGCGCCACCAAATTTTACGGTTACTACTAATGCATGTTTAGACAGTCAAAATCATAGTGGTGTCAAGTTCAAACTCGATGGTGGAAATTCGCAGGGAGGTGCAGAAATTACTGATCTCTCATCACCTTATGCGGCTGTATTTTCAAATGTACCCATGACTGATGGTCATACTATTGAAGCTGTAATCATAGACAATAATGGCAATGAAGTTTCTGGACAGAATACTAGCGATACCGTTACCCAAATTGGTTCTGGAGATTATTATGTTGCCATCGGAGATAGCATAACCTTTGGCGTAGGGGATAATATTTCCTCGGATGACACCTCACAAGATGGACGCAACCAAAGCCAAGGATATACTCCGATTCTCAACGATTTACTGACACAGTCTAAATCTTATCCCCATACGGTAGTCAATAAGGGAGTGTCAGGACACAAATCGATTGAGGGTTTAAGTTTATTGCCCTCGATTATAGCTGAGCATCCAGACGCACGGTTTTATCTCATTCAATATGGCACCAATGATGCCACAGGGGGCGGTGTGATCCCTGTTCCGTCGGGTCTTGGCTTAAATTCAGGTGACCCAGGTTATCCAGGCACCTATAAACACAATATGCAACAGATTATCGATCTAATTAGAAACTCTTCTGGGGTGAGTAAGGAGCCCTATTTAGCCAAATTGCCATATGCACCCACTGCACCAAACCTGAGTCAGCGGATGGCTGAATATAATTTAGTAATTGATGAGCTCGTCTCTGCGAATTCCATTGCCGTGACACCGCCGGATTTCTATGCATATTTTCAAGCTAATCCGAACCAGTTCCATGACAATGTCCACCCAAATGGGGCAGGGTATCAGGGTATGGCTGGACTATGGGCGAATTCGCTGAGTTCCTTTAATCAGGCACCTAATGGTGTCATTAACAGCCCTACATCGAGTGTCAGCATCAATGTAGGCCAGTCTGTGAGTTTTACCGGTACGGGTTCTGATCCAGACGGTGATACTTCTTTAACGTATTTTTGGTATTTCGGGGGTGGCGCACCCAATTCCACCGCAGAAGATCCTGGACCGGTTCAATTCAATAATCCCGGTACATATAACGTTACCTTTACCGTTACTGATTCTTTAGGCTTAGCAGATCCAACCCCAGCGCAGCGTACGATTGTAGTTGGAGGTGGCTCCAGTGGCGGTGTTATTCCCCAGTCGGGTTGGAGTCTTTTATATGTAGATAGTGAGCAGTTACCGGAATTTCCGGCCACCAATGCCTTTGATGGGGATCCTAGTACGAAATGGCACACCGCGATGGGTAGTTCGAATCCGGGGCATCCGCATGAGATCCAAATCGATTTAGGCGCCATTTACGACATTGATGGTTTTCGTTATTTGCCACGTCAATGGCCTGAGAGCAAAGATGGAACGATATATAGATATAGCTTTTATGTGAGTGGGGATGGAGTAAATTGGCTCAAAGTACTAGATGGTTCCTTTAAACCAAAAAATCGTACTGAGAAAGAAGTATTATTTTCGACGCAGACAGCACGCTATATAAGGCTAGTGGCTAAAAAAGAGATTCAGGGAAATCCTTGGACCTCTATGGCTGAATTGAATGTTCTTGGTGTGTTCTCTTCTGGGCCTTAAGAGGTAAGTTGTCATGCTTAAAAAAATTATTCTATGCGGCTTTGTGATAATAGGCATACTGCATGTAACAGCTGTATTACCTGCTGAAGACCCTATTATCGATAATACAATAACACCATTTTTTGAAGCATTAAAAAATGGAGACGTAAAAACTATAGAAACTTATATTGATGAACCATTGTATTCACAAATCAAAGTGCTGTTAACAAAAAACCAAAAATATCCAGAATATCTACGTAAATACTATACAGATACATATGTGGATGTTACCGGCATTAAAGATCTAACAGATAAAAAGAAAGATGTGAATGTAGAAATTCATTTTCCTGATAATTACATTGAAGCGATAATCTTACATCTAAGTCAAGTAAGTACTGGTGAATGGAAGATCACAGAACAGACAGTAATAACTAATTAACACTTTATTTATATAACTGCATTTACTTTTATAAAGTAACACTTAGATTAGGTTTAGCTTAAATTTCTCTAATCTTAAATTACCTTAAATTTCCAATCCTAAGCTATGATTTATTCTAGAGAGCAAATACGAACAGCAAAACAACATGGTAAAGCAGCTTTTACATTTTACAAATCAGTGCTTATTAAATACAAAACTAGATTAAGTTTAACCAAATAGTGTTATCATTCTTCTTATTAAGTCTCAATATTACTAGCTTTATCATCTTAAATCGCACCCAACCTGAATTAGATCAGATTAGCTATTTTTAAATAGCATAATTAGTAAAAGTATTGCCTAGCACACTTACAGATGTTAATTATAAGTGTCGATAAAGAATCAGATATATTTGATATCCAGTCCAACTGGAATCGAGGCCTCACAAGTGAGAAGATAGTTTTGTAATTAATTTCTTTTGTATTGATGTGTAGGCTCTATCTTATGAAGAGTATTTCTAAGCTACTGTTTTAAATATTAGATATGTCTTTTGGATTAAAACGAGCATGGTCAGTATTTTGGATGCGCCTTTCCGGTATAAGCAAGTTTGGGAAGGTGGCAACGTGGCTAGCGAGTCTATTTACACCGCCGTATATTGGACGACGTAAACTCGCTGCTCTTCATCCGAACGGATATATTTCTCCATTTGCAACTATTCACCATAATTCCTTTTTTTCATCGAAAAAAGTTTTTATAGATGATTACGTTTTGATTTATCAAGCTAAAGAGGGGGGAGAAGTCATGTTAGCAGAGGATGTTAATATATATCGGAACACTATTATGCAAACTGGTGAATGCGGTACTATCCAAATAGGTGCATTCACTGCCATACAGCCGCATTGCAATTTTTCAGCATATGTTTCTTCTATCATAATAGGTGAACATGTACAGATTGCGCCTAGGTGTAGTTTTTATTCATACAACCACGGTTTTAAAAAAGATCAATCAATATATAGTCAGCCACTAGAATCAAAAGGCGACATTGTGATAGAAGACGGTGCTTGGTTAGGTGTTGGGGTAACTGTATTAGATAATGTGAAAATTGGTGCAGGTGCTGTTATTGGCGCAGGTGCAGTTGTTACTAGTGATGTTCCAGAAGGCACGATTGCTACAGGGGTGCCAGCAAAAATCATAGGCACGAGAAAATAAGCCATGAATTTGTATTTTTAAAAAAGTTAGTTCATCAGACAAGTATTAAGCTTTGATAAATGTCTTCAAGCAGCCCATTGGTAAGTATAGTAACGCCAGTTTATAACGGTGAGAAATATTTATCGGAGTGCATCGAAAGTATTTTAAATCAGTCATATGAGCACTGGGAGTACGTCATAGTTAACAATTGTAGTACAGACCGCACATTAGAAATTGCTCAACAATATGCACAACGTGAATCAAAAATAAGAGTTAGTACTAATAAAAAATTTTTAGATTTAATGCCAAACTGGAATCATGCCCTTAGACAAATTTCAACGAAGAGTAAATATTGCAAAGTAGTTCATGCGGATGACTTATTGTGGCCGGACTGTATTGAAAAAATGGTACTCCTTGCTGAAAAAAATCCTTCAGTAAGCATCATTGGGTCGTATTACCTCAAAGGAAAGCAAGTAAAGGGGATTGGCATTCCTTATCCTACATCTGTGATTTCAGGACATGACATTTGTCGATCAACTTTAAGAAAAGATTATTATGTTTTTGGGTCTCCATCCTCTACACTAATACGATCAAATTTAATTCAAGGTAAGGAAAAATTTTACAATGAAGATAATTATCATGCGGACGTAGAAGTTTGTTTTGAAATATTAAAAGATTTTGATTTTGGATTTGTGCATCAGATATTAAGCTACACCAGAATGCATGATGATACCCAGACATCGACCAAAGCTGAAAAATTAGATACCAATATGCTTGAGAATTTGAAGATGTTTGTAAAATATGGTCCTATGTATCTAGATGATATTGAATATCAGAATTGTTTGGGAAAAAGATTAAGAGCCTATAGAAACAAGCTTGGGAAAAGTTATTTAAATGGTAGAAATAAGGATTACATTCAATATCATAAAGTAGGATTAGATAAAATCGGAATAACTTTTGGAAGCAAAGATATAGCTTTTGCCATTATTTCACAAATTCTAGATAAAATACTTAACCCAAAGAGAACAGTTGAGCAAATCTTTAAAAGGTTTTAATTATAATATGTTTGCGCTGTGTATCTGGCAGGTAAAGTATAGCGTTATAAACACTAATTAGATACATACTCGTATAAAGTTTTAATTTTTTTTGCCACATTTGGCCAGGAAAAATTCATTGCGTGTGTTCTGCTATTGTGACTAAGCTCATGAAGTTCTTTTTTATTTCCATGCAGTGAATAAATGATGTCTGCTAAAGTTTTTGAGTCTCCTTTAGGGGCGAGCACACTACAATTATTGGTTATATAATCTTTAACGCCAGGTAGGTCAGTGGTGATTATCGGTAAACCACATGACATACCTTCCAAAAGTGCGTTGTTTGCAGTGCAATCTAACAGAGGTAGAAGTAGTATGTCAGCTGACTGATAAAGATGAAGTAATTCTTCATCGTTGATAGAGCTATAAAAATCAACATTTTCCATACCATTAAAATTAGTACGATATTTATCTGGAGCAACAATTATAAATTGTATCTCTTTTGATTTAAGCGATTTAGCTACGTTTGCTAGAGTTTGAAAGTCTCGAAGATGACCTCCAACAGATATACAACGTAAGTTTTCATGTTTATTTTTCTTTACATTGGGGTGGAAATAATCTGTATCAATACCATGTGGTACAAAGTGAACGCGTTCAGACCCAACTATGTCTGCAAAAAAGTCATACTGAACTGTAGAAACAACAACTATTGCATCGAGTAACTTAAGAAACTTATAGTCAGTGATAAGTTCTTTAAAGCGACTAGGTGGAGTATGGTAAGTGCAAATTATATAATTTTTTGGTTTGAGAGACTTAAATTTTCCAAGGTATCTAAAAGAATTTTCTCCATAGAGAAAGTGAAAAATCTGTTGGTTGCTTATCATCCACTTCTGAGCGGCATTCACTTCGGTTATGAAATTTGCACGGCGATACCAAAGAGATCTCGAACTCTTTATTTTTGATAAGAATAAGCGCACTAACACTCTTTGTGGCAGTGTTAAATTTTTTGTTGTGGTTATGACATCTGCATCTAGATAACTTACCAATTGATCATAACCAGATACGTTTGCATGATGTTGCATCCTCAATGTAATAATATTTACGTTTAAATCATGCATTATGCTTAGTCAGGCTTATTTAAAGTATGTTAAATAAATTTAGCTTAATTTTATGATGAAATGTACTAAAAAGCATAAAGATAAATTCGATTTTTAAGTTTTTCTATGATCCGATAATAATTATCAGTAAAAGTGTATAGGTCGTCTGATATTAACCAAACATGATTGAAAACCATGTACTACTATGTTATCAACGGTGCTAACTCTTAAAGTAATTTTGCTTGATCTATTAGTGCGTAACAGTACTTATAAAATGTATAGTTCTTCTATGATTTGCGCCTTAGTATTAAACAAAATAAGTAGTCTGCGATAATAAAGCTTATAATATAAAGCCACAATTATTTATAAAAACATTTAAATTATTATTTATCAAACCAGAAATATTATCAATTTATGCATGAATAAAAAATCTTATCCAAACTTTTTATGCATAGGAGCACAAAAAGCTGGTACTACTTGGCTCTTTATTAACTTGCTTCAGCATCCGGAGATTTGGTTGCCGCCTATTAAAGAAATTCATTATTTGAGTCGATTAGATCAAGGTAAGTTAGCAGGCTTTAAGCGCCTTATGGTAAAAGGATGGCGGCAAAAGTTATATCACACTTTTAAACGCGATATTACTAATTTTTCTTACCGTAATCTCGTTTGGGATTTTAAATATTACTTTGGGTTAAGAAGCGATAGATGGTATGAGTCTATTTTTGAGCCAGGAAGAAATAAAATTTCGGGTGATATAACACCAGCCTATTCAAAAATGGATGGACGTGCAGTTGCTCATGCGTATTCAATTATGCCACAAGCAAAAATCATTTTTATAATGCGAGATCCGATTGAACGGGCGTGGTCACATGTAAAAATGAGTTTTGATAAAAAAAGAGACCTTTACAAGAAAAGTGGTGGGAATTTTGATGATATTGATAATAGTGTCTTGACTCAGCATTTTAACAAAAAGGAAGTGGTGCTAAGGGGGAACTATTTAAGAACGATTAGAATTTGGGAAAGCCATTATCCTCTAGAACAGATTTTCTACGCATTTAACGAAGATATAGCGCGTCGCCCACGAGAATTATTATTAGAGATTTATAGATTTATTGGGGTTACTGCGGAAGATTCATATATCCCTAAGCAAGTTGAAAGGAAAGTGACAGCAGGTAGCGGTTATAAAATACCACTTGCCGTGAATAAGTACCTGGCTGAGTTTTATTACGATCAGATTGAGCAATTAGCAAAACGATTTTCATCACTCGAAACAAATTACCCAGAAGAGTGGCTCAATAAAGCAGAAGGGGTGCTTCGCTCATGAAGAGAATATATACAGTATAATTTAAAAATTAGATAAACTTCAGAATATAGTTTGAAATTAAGTTCAGTAAGTAAATGACTTTGTCTAGTTTAAAGTATGTGAAATTAAATAATTTAAATATTGATCTTAGTCATTTCCCTAATTTTTTGGTTATTGGTCCACAGCGTACGGGAACTACCTGGTTGTATAAAAATCTTATTCGACATCCAGAAGTGTTCATGAGTAAAGAAAAAGAAATTCATTTTTTTAATATGTTAAACAAGACTCAACATGTTAAATACAGATCAGCTGATTTGGGCTGGTATTTGAAGTTCTTTTACGACACACCACTTTCCTATGTGCAAAAGTATCTAAGCTGCTACCTAAGATATCAAAAGGTGTATAAGCCAAAGATTAGAGGAGAAGCTTGTGCAAGCTATGCCGCTATGGAAGAAGATTTGGTTTCGGAGGTGATTACACTAAATCCAGAAATAAAGATCATTCTCATGATCAGAGATCCTTTGCAAAGAGCATGGTCACATGCAAAAAAGGATTTAGTAAAACGTAGAAGATTGCAATCCATAAATGAAGTTTCCGAAGATGAGATCGAGTATTTTCTCAAAGATCCGTATCAGGTTGCATGTGGAAAGTACACAATGGCAATCGATAAATGGTCAACACAGCTACAAGATGGAAACCTCTTTATTGGTTTGTTTGATGAAATTATTCATGCTCCTAAGGAATTACTTAAAAAAATCTTCATCTTTCTAGGATTAGACTACGATGCAGCCTATGTTCAAGCTGCAGAAGTACAAGTCAATACCACTAGTACAGATACTCTACCTTTGCAATATAGTAAAATGTTATACGCAATTTTTCAGGATGAATTAGAGGAACTTAATTCTAGATATGGATTCCATTGGGATTGAATTAGCCAACTGACTTTCGCAAACTCTCATTGGTATGAGGTAATGCACACTTTTTTAGTTAATAGTCAGCTACACTATGTGGTTGTTTATCAATGTAGTTAATTTCTTTTTATCGATGAATATGTTTTTCGCGGTTACTTTGTTAAATAAATACAAGTGAAAATAGTCCTCTACGTCAATACTTTCCTGCCACATGTGGGAGGGCGAGAGCTTGTTGTGCATCATCTGGCTCTGGCATTCAAGGGTCTAGGGCATCAAGTGAGAGTAGTTGGCCCTTCTTCTTGGTGGCGTACTAGAGGAGTTAAGTATGAGTATCCCGTTCATCGTTATCCAACTTTTGCGGGTCGCAAATCATTAGCTAAACCCGGAATTAAAGCGCGGTTGCGTGAAGCAGAACTTCTTTTGCAACTAGCTGTAGATTTGAAAATATGGGGCTGTGACATTATACATGCACATACAACTCACCCATCAGGCTATATTGCGACACGACTTAAAAAAAAGGGATCACAGACACCAGTAATCATCACGCCACACGGGATCGATATTCATCAGATTCCTGAGATTGGTCACGGCAAAAGACTGAATCCATTTTTACAACCAAAAATAGAACAGGTATTACAAGATGCAGATGCCCTAACGGCAATCAGCGGTAGTATACGCGCGTCGCTTTTAGATGCGGGCGCTAACCCGAATAAAATATATCAAATACCAAATGGAGTAGATATTAAACGTTTTCAACAGAAAACTAATACTGATGTTCGTAAATCTTTATCGCTACCAGAAGATGCGCGTTTGATCGTAACAGTAGGCAATTACAATCCGCGTAAGGGGCATGAGGTGCTAATCAACACGATGCCTTCAGTATTGAAACAAGAGCCTCGAGCAAAATTAGTGATTGTGGGTCGTGGTACTAATGTTTTGAATTCTTTGGTTCAAAAACTTGGGTTAAATGATAGTGTCTTACTTTTGGGAGAGGTTAAGCTTCCTGCGAAACCAAACATGTATGAAGGAGGAGACAGGTTGGTTGATATTTATCGTAACAGTAGTGTCTACGTATCAGCTGGTATCGAAGAAGGTGCCGAGGGTCTTTCCTTAGCAGTCTTAGAAGCAATGGCATCAGGTTTGCCTATTATTGGTACTGATGTTTCAGGTAATAGGGATATTATTTTAAATGGAGAAAATGGTTTTCTGGTCCCTCCGTCAGATTCTCATCGATTATCAGATAAAATTCTAGAGATATTAAAAAATAATCATGTCCAAAATGAAATGGGAGACAAAGCCTTACAGACTGTACAAGATTTTAGTTGGGAAAAAATTGCCACTATGTATTTAGAACTTTATAAACAAATGTCTAGAATACAGAATGCATGAAGTGATGTATACGCATACTCATACACAAAATATACGTCCGATCAAAACATGGGCGCAATTTGATCGTAATATACGTTCAAAGGGATGTCGTCTATTAGATAAACTAGATAATTTTCCTAAATCAATTTTAGTTGCAGGTTGCCAACGTTCAGGAACAACTATTTTAGCTAGACTGATTACACAAAACGAGGAAATGGTCAATTACTGGTTTGGTCAAGATGATGAACTTGATGCGGCATTAATACTTTCAGGGCATGTTAATCACAAACCCAGAGGTAGATACTGTTTTCAGACTACTTATCTCAACAATTGTGTGGAAGAATATTTTTCACATCAAGATTTCAAATTGATATGGGTGCTGCGAAATCCTTTTTCAGTAGTATATTCTATGTTACACAACTGGCGCCGCTCTGCTCTTAATCGGCTTTTTAAATCATGTGGGTCAAAAATTCTTAATGGCAAGGAAAAACAAAGGTACAATCGATATGGGGTTTGGGCGACTAGACGAATTCATCGTGCTTGTTTTTCTTATAACGCTAAGGTGTCTCAAATATATGCGTTACAGAAAAATCTTAGTTCTGATCGATTACTGATTATTGACTATGAAGATTTAATTGCTGACAAGCAATATATGCTAAGCGCCATATATAAGTTTGCAGATCTAAAATTTAGTGACCACTATGCATTGCAATTAAGTGATAAGAGTGCAAACAAAGCAACCCGCTATCAGTCAAGTAAGGAAGCTGCATACGTAAAGTCTTTTTGCCAACCAGTTTATGATGAGGCCAAAGCACTGTTGTCAATTCGACCTGCTTAGCTCATATTTACATTTACGTGAACACAAATAAAAATGTCTTCTACTGCATATAACTCTGATTCAAAACTAAATATATTGTTTATTAGTTCAGATAAGTATCCACCTTTTCGTCCTGCAGCTAAGGCTATATATATGGAAGAGCTTCCCATGAGGGGTTATCGAATTGATTGGCTTTTACAGTCAGAGGGTGCTTGTAATAGTGATTACACTACTGTGAATGGTAGTGGAACTATTTACGTTGGTGCAACAGATTTGGGAAATTCGAGATTGTCGCGTATAAAAAAGCATATGCTTGATATCATTAATGATTACAAGTTATTTAAACTTGCAAAGCAGCGTCAATATGATGTGATACAGGTTAAAGATAAGTATTTGTCAACTTTAATGGCCATTGTTGCTGCAAAAAAGTTTGGAATTCCTCTGGTTTTTTGGATTGCTTTCCCTCATGCAGAAGCCTCGATTTATGAATCTAAAAAAGGCATAGCTAGATATAAGATTTTATATTGGCTTAGGGGATATATTTTAAAGTTTCTACTTTACAAAATTATCTTTCCCGCAGCTGATCATGCATTTGTTCAGAGTGAACAAATGAAGCGGGATATCATCAATGAAGGAATTCAAGGCGAGAAGCTAACACCCATTCCGGGCTCAGTAAATTTAGAAGTAATACCATACAAAAAAAGGCCTACTACAAGTTCTAAAGTTGATGCTGATTCTATGGATCAAAGTATTGTTTACCTTGGAACATTAAACCGGATGAGGCAACTTGATTTCATTATCAAAGCTTTTCAAATAGTCTTCGAGCAGTACCAGGAGGTTAAGCTCTATATGATTGGAAAAGGTGATATGGAGGATGATGAAATTTTTCTAAAATCCATAGTAGCTGAATTAGGGCTAAAAGAGGCAGTTGTGTTCACAGGGTATATGCCAATGAAAAAAGCATGGCAATACATTGAAAATGCTTCTGTATGTCTTTCCCCTTATTTTCCTACTCCAATTCTTAACTCAACTTCTCCTACCAAATTGATCGAATACATGGCGATGGGAAAAGCAGTAGTTGGAAATGATCACCCTGAACAAAAGCTTGTGATTGAACAAAGTGGAGCAGGAATTTGCACACCATGGGAGGAGGCCGCATTTGCTCAGGCTATAATTACTTTATTAAAGAATCCAATCGAGACCAATACTATGGGGCTGAAGGGGAGACAGTATGTAGAAAAATATCGTAGTAATAGTGCAATGGCTGGCGTAGTAGACACCACATATAAGCGAATTTGCGGTATTGACAATGTACAGATTATGACAGATTCAAGTCGCTTAGCTTAAGATCTCAATATAAATAGATGAGTTAAAAGTGTCTGGATTGCAAACAGATCAACACGATTTTATAGACGAAATTCGTTATGCCTATGTGAAAAACGGTGATGTCGTTGCACAGTTTGAAAGAATCTTAGCGGCTGGAGCTAAAAAAATAACTAGTGGGCCAGATGCTTTCATTTACGATTTTTTGCAAGCCGTGCAGAATAATCCAAAGCTACTTCTATCCAGAAGCACACGTAATGCCTTATTTCAAAAAGATGAAAGTGCAGTAAAGGCTAGAGTGTTTATGGAGCGCGGGCCTCATTTAGGTAGATTATTGCAAGGACCTGTCTCAACTATTCGGATTTTTTTGCATTTACTCTTATTTAGACCGCAACGAATATTGTGTGGAACCACAGGGGGCCCGTTGTGGGCTTGTTTTGTTATATCAAAGATTTTTTCTTCTCCATTGGTGCATTCTAGGCATAATCGAGTTTCCAGCAATGCAGAATCTTGGCACCGAAAGTTGTCGTTATGTATTGATCGTTGGTGCATTTGTCGTCTACAAGCCGTTATTTGCCATGGCCCTTTTCTTAAACAAGAGCTTTTGGATGTAGGTGTACCAAAACATCGAATTTTCGAATTCGATGTGAGCTTTGATGATTTGCTCAAATGCAAACAGGAAGACCTGATAGCGTCTTACTACACAGATCTTATAGATTCTAGATTTATCTTGTACTTTGGTCGTATTGAGACTAATAAGGGGATTTTCGATCTATTAACTGCTTACATAGAAATACTTAAAGAAGATTCAAGTTTACAGCTAGTTTATGTAGGTACTGGATCGCAAATAGAAACACTTAAAGCCAAGATTGAAAAAGCTGGTTTATCTAAAAAAGTATTATTATTGGGAAAAGTTCCCCATGATGATCTTGTGCACATTATCAAGCTGAGTATTGCTGTGGTAACGCCTACTCGCTCTGATTTCCCTGAAGGTCGATGTATGGCTGCTATGGAGAGTTTAGTAATGGGAGTTCCTGTTATCGCACCAAATTTTGGTCCATTTCCATACTTGATTAACCATGGTTTGAATGGCTTACTGTATATCCCAGATTCAGTTCAAGATCTGAAATTAAAAATTTCAAATTTGTTGAGTGATAATGATCTATATATGAACTTGTCTGAAGGAGCGTGTAAAAGTGGGAAGCAACTAATGAATTCAGTTTCATTTAGTCAAGCAGTTAAAAATGCTTTTTCATTAAAAGATGTAAATTAATTCAAAGGAATGGAAATTGACGAGCCAGTTTCAATTGTGGAAGGATAGAGCGCAGCGAGTACATGCAAGATCGTTACTTGCAGCTAATGATATAAGACGTGCATTTAATTGGTATGTTATGAATGACCGCGTTCATTACAAACAACATAGTCAAAATATTATAAATGATCATAAATGGTGTTTTATTGTTGGTTGCAATAATTCGGGTACCAGCCTAGTGCAAAGAATTCTGGAGCAATCCGGCCAGATAAGCACATTCCCTTTTGAGGGGCAACGTTACACTAGAACCTTAACACGTGCTTACAAACGTGGATATGAGCGTGTATGGAGTGAATATTTAAAGGATCTTCGACTTACACAAGAAGATTCAAAAGCATGTGTGCCACGACTGGTTCACGATTGGGTAGAGTCAATGAAATCTCCACTTAGGGGAATAATTGTAGAAAAAACCACGGCGAATGCTGTACGAATGACTTGGTTACAAGAAGTATTTCCAAATAGTTATTTTATTGGAATTGTACGTAACGGTTATGCAGTAACAGAGGGTATTCGAAGAAAAGGAGGTAAGTCAGTCGAGCGTGGGGCTCGGCATTGGGATCTTGTAAATAAGATAATGATCAACGATGCGAAATCCGTAGCTAATTATTTGGAAGTTCATTATGAAGATATAGCTGAAAGAAAACCAGACAGTATTCAAAAGTTAGCAAAATTTATTGATCTTGATAGTAAGCACTTTAATTTAGAAACTTCCCGTGGACAAACTATTCGCAACTTTAATCATGAAAGCATTCAAAGGCTCTCTCGTGATGATATCGAAACCATACGATCTATTGCTGGAGAAATGCTTGAATATCACGGTTATTCGGCCTTAGTGGAAGGCGTATAAAGAATATTTTGAATGAGAACTAATTCAGGGAGTGTTTATGAAAACTTCGTTTATATATATAGCATCCCTAAGGCGTACTGGCTCTACAGTGCTTAGCGAAGCGTTGACATCTCTCCCAGAGCGTTTCATCTTTAGGGAACCAAAGCTCGCAAAAAATAGATTTACTGCAAAAAAGAGCGATATTGAACTATTGCGAAAATATGGAATCGACCTGCAGCCATTTGTAGATCGCTGGTCAAAAAAATCACCCATTCAACGATGGGTAAAACATGGAAAGCTTATTTCAAAATTCAAATCAGAAATAATGCCACAGTTGCTTGCAGTTATTTCCCAAATTGGCGTAAAGGAAATCCATCATAGTAACTGGAAAGCATATTATTCCCACTTCCCTGATATGAAAATCATATTAACTGCACGAGATCCTAGGGATATATATATCTCCGTATACAATCGAGCAATTAAAGGCATAGGCACCTTTAAGTCGGGGTTATCTGCTAAGCAACTTGCGCGTGATTTAAATCGGGAATTTAAATGTCAGTTACAGATGTTCGATACAGGCTCAAGTATGAAAGTACGCTACGAGGATTTTTGTTTAGATAAAACAATCTTAAGCAATATATTGTCGTTTGTCGGAGATCAGTCGAATGCCATAGGTGATATAGGTGCATTTAATGCTTTAAATCCTATTCGTCAAGAGGAATATAAGCTGCATGGAAATAAAATTTCAGATATTCGAGTTAACAGGTGGCAGCACGAGTCTGATTTAGAGGTTGTTGCTAATGCTCAGAAAGTATTCACATTAATGCCGGAATACACAGAGTTTTGGGGGTATAGGAGAGATTAATCTTGTGTTCCAAAACAGCTAAAGAAAAAAAAGTTATCTGCATTATCATGGGAGGGCATTTTTCCGTCACGATTGGGGGAGCGCAATATCAAGCCAAATGCATTGTAGATGAGCTTAAGAAAGTCGAGAATTATGAAATTTACTATCTCGCGCGTGCTGTAGATTCCCAGTTTTATCCGCAAGGTTACCAAATTGTTAAAATTGCTGAACATAAAGGCTTAAGAAGGTATGCATTTTTTTTTGATGCTAGACGGTTACTTCGCCTTTTGAAAGATATTCGGCCAGATGTGATTTATCAGCGAGGATTAAAGTCTTACACTGGGATTGCAGCTTATTATGCAAACAGACATTCTTGCAAAATGATTTTTCATACTGCCCATGATCGCAATGTGCAACCTAAAGTAACGAACTGGCTTACACTACAGCTCCCTTTTCAAATCATTGAGAATTCAATTGCAGAATATGGTCTGAAAATGGTGGAGCATATTGTGGTTCAGACAAAACAACAGGCTGATATGTTGCATAGTAATTATCAACGTGAGGTATCTGCCATTATTCCTAATTTTCATCCTTTACCTCACGAGACGATTGATAAGTCTGGGCCGATAAAAGTAGTGTGGGTTGCAAATTTTAAACCGATGAAACGTCCTGAGATTTTTGTGAAGTTAGCAAAAGATCTCCAGTATATTGATAAAGTAGAATTTATTATGGTGGGGAGGACAGGAGAGTCCAAATTATATGAAAATTTGCATAAAGAGATTTTACAACTGAAAAATCTAAATTATCTTGGTGAGATTCCGATTGAAGATGTGAACGAGTTACTAGCGTTGGCTCATATTTTTGTTAATACGAGTGTAGCAGAAGGGTTCCCTAATACCTTTATACAAGCCTGGATGCGCAAAGTACCCGTCGTTAGTATGACATTTAATGCTGATAATGTTCTGGATAAAAATGATATTGGATTTTTCGGAGGAACATATGAAGGTTTAAAGGCTGCTGTAAAAAAGTTGATAGAAGATAAAAAATTACAGTGCGAGATGGGGGAGCGGGCTCAGTCCTATGCCTTTGAGCATTATTCACCTAGAAATGTAAAAAAATTGATTTCTCTAATAGAGAGCTAATGAAGGATTAAAGTGTCTAAGATCATTATACATTTAGGGTTACACAAAACGGCAACTGGAACGCTACAACGGCAGTTTTTCCCTGCGTGTGAAGGATTAAATCTTCTCACTACTAGAAAACCAATGATAAAGGCATTTGTAGAAGAGGTCACGAGGCGTGATCCACTTTTTTTTGATATAGAAAAAGCTAAAGAGCTTTTTTTTTCTGAAGTTAATACACAAAAAATAAACCTGTTATCGAATGAATCTTTATCGGGGCCGCCATATGCAGGTGTTATTGAAGCGGGCCTGGATCACCGTTCACCAGTGCTACGTAATTTAGCTAGTGTATTACCAGATTCCAAAGTGATATTAGTGTTGCGAAAGCAAGATGCACTTGCAAAATCGTTTTATCGACAATACCTCAAATCTGGTGGTACTCGAGGAGTGCGGAGATTTTATGGTTTCGAAACAGATAAGGGTCCAGCGTTGATGTCCTTAGATCGCTTTATTTATTCTAAATATGTCGATGCAATCGTTACTTTTTTTCGGGCGGAGGTTTTAATATTACCGTTTGAAGAATTCATTCGAAATCAGCCCTTATTCCTGAAAAAAATTACCAATTTTATAGGCGTACCCATGCCTAATATTGAGCTTAAGCAGGAGAACGCTACACGTCTTGGTCCGCTAGGCATGGAAGTCAGTCGTATGTTGAATCATTTGTTCCGTAGTTTGCTTAATCCTGGTGGAATATTGCCAGGAATTGACCCGGCACGAGAAGGAGCTAATTATCGAATAAGCCCAGTTCAATTATTGCATGACAAATGGCCTAAAGCTGGCAAAATCAAAGAAGGTGAGGTTTTTCAAGTTGCATCTCAAATATTTAAGATGGTGCAAGAAGATAATGAAGTGCTGGATAATAAATTTAATCTGAATCTTAAAAGCTATAACTATTATTAGTGTTAAATAATAGTAAATGTTTAATCTATATATAACTTGCCAAATTTTATCTATTTTAATGATCTAGTGTGATCTTGTAGTAAAAGTGACAAATATATTTCTGCATATTGGCTTGCATAAAACTGCAACAACCACCTTACAGCAGCAGTTTTTCCCAGTTTGCAAAGAGTTGAATTATATTTCTAGAGTGCCTGTTATCAGTGAATTCAAGCGTGCAGTAGTAACCAGTGACCCGATATTTTATGATGCTGAAAATCAACGCAAACTGTTATCTCCATATTTGCATCATGATCTTCCAAATCTGTTATCTGCTGAATCTTTTTCTGGTGCTTTATACGCTGGATTAATAAAGCATGGCTTAGACCATCGTTCTTCAATATTAGAAAATTTAAAGGCATCGCTACCGGAGGCTAGAATCATTATTGTTTTGAGAAGACAAGATAGGCTCGCAAGATCTTTATATCGACAATATCTTAAGCGAGGTGGGACGGCAAGCGTAGATAAATTTTATGGACTTGATACCAAAACAACAGCTATGTTTCCCTTGAATCGTTTTCGATTTAGCCCGTATGTTGACAAGCTTGCGAGTTGTTTTCCGGCTGGCGTTCTAGTACTTGTTTTTGAAGAATTTTTAGAACAACAATCTGTATTTCTAAAAAAATTATGTGATTTTATAGATATACCAGTACCAAATATCGTGCTTACAAAGAGCAACCAGACTAGTTTGGGGCCTGCTGGTATGGAACTTAGCCGTATCTTAAACAAGTTTTTTAAGAGTCACTTAAATCCAGATGCATTAATACCCAAGATCCCGAAGATAAGAAACCGTTACATTGAATGGACTTGGCCTTCATTTATACTGCATGAACATTGGCCTTTTCGAGGCACTCACAATATAGAAAGTCAGCTTTATAAAATAAGTGATGTGATTTTAGATAGAGTTCGTGACGACAACCGCATTCTTGATAATCGCTATAATCTTGATCTTAGCAGGTATAATTATTATTGAACCTGACCCATATAAAATAGGTAATATTTATTTTATCAAATAGCGAAAAATCAATAATCAGATTATTGAGCCTCTATCTAATTTTCTTAGCTTCATATTCTGTTTTTTTATTGACCATGAGGTCTAGGTATAGAGTGCAAGGCCCTTAATTATTGGTTATACGGATATTTGTTGGCGGTTTAAGTGTGTCATTAGCAGATGTTGACACTGATGCATTGCCACTAGGTGCGACATCGTTATACTTTGCATTTGATCCTTTAGCAATGCGTAGTTCATCATGGTAGAAAGTTCGGCTTACGATGTCGGCATCGTAACTTATACCTGCAGCATTCTTTTTTCGCCAATCCGTTTTATATAATCCAATTTTCATATAAGGTGCTTTTTGGTCATTATAATTGTTAGGCCCAGCCTTGCTGATTACTTTTTTACCGTCTTTCCAAACTTCTAGAATGCCATCACCTTTATAAGACCACTTTATATGAAATACCCAATCTATCCATTTACCACGTTGATAGCTTCCCAAATCCCAGTGTTTGGTGCCTAATTCCGGATCATGTTTTGAGCCAATAGCATTAGGGTTCCAGCGATTTACTACTACAAGTTTTGTGTTATGAATCTGTAACGATAAGGGAGGTCCACCAATACCACCATTCGTTTCTCCCAGATGTTGGTCAGGGGAATGGTGCCACTGTAATATAGTATCTCCTGCGCGCGAGTCGGGGGAATGATTATTAGGAATTAATACACTAATGCCGTACCAGTAATGTTGACCCTGTTGAGTATTTTCTCTAACTTCACCTCGGGGAACTGCTTCAGTTCGATATGAAACATCACTTGTCTTGCGATTTAAATAGGTTTTGAGCGCTTTTTTACCTGATCGGGTATATTCAGTAGTAATAACTGTACAGTTTCCTGAGCAACGTCCCCACTTATTAGAATTTGGAGGATTATTTACTGAACCACTTTCGAAATCTTCATTAAATATCATTGTGGCAAACACTGACTGCATACATGCAATCGTTACTAATAAGCCTAATAAAAGTATTACATTTAAAACGGATAACGATTTGAGCTTAGTTATAAACACAGTGCCTCCACAAAAAGTTGAAGTTTTTTAAATTTAGGTAACAGAAATTAAATGTTATTATTACGTTATTATTAAATTCTTAAGGTATAAGATTGTAACTAGAAAAATAGTACTAACTTAGTTTTTAGCTAATCAAGTACTAAATATAGCAAATCAAATAACCGCATTCATGTATATATCAATATCTAGGACGAATGGTTACATTTTCTTGATATACGGTTCTGTATAGCTTGCAACAACTATTTATAAATAGTGGGTCTATTTCAGATACGAATGTCGGTCATTATCAGCGGTTGTCAATGAGATTTAACACCTAGATTTATGCAGTTTTTAGTCTATTTGCTCTTTGCAAGTATTTTTCTGCTTGATTTTCTGGAGCGGTACGATTTTATCGTTCGCCAAATGACATGGATACCTGAGTTGTTATCGATGGTTGCCTTACTTATTGTGCTACTCAGAGCATCAAGACAAAAAGTAGTTTTTATAAGCTTTCCCTACCTCATCCTTTTCTTGATGATTGGCTTACATATACTTTTGGGTGTGATATTAAACAATACACCTCTATTTGCTTTGTTTAGTGGAATTCGTGCTTATTTTAGGTATCTTCCGTTTTTTCTGCTGCCGGCGGTATTTGCATTTAGTGAGACCGATATGGCAAAACAATTAAAGCTGTTACTTATATTTTCTATTTTGCAATTACCTGTTGCTCTCTATCAACGTTTTATAGAGTCAGCAGGTTTATTGACAGGAGATTATGTGGGTGGGACCTTGCAAAATCCTGCACATTTATCCACTTATTTACTTTGTGCAGTGTCTTTTGTTATAGCTTTTTATCTGAAAAAGAGGTTATCACTTGGTCAATTCTGTATATTGCTGGTTATACTGTTTTTACCAACAACACTTAATGAATCAAAAGGCTCATTAATTTTATTACCTTTCGCTTTATTAGCGCCTGTGTTTTTTTTAGGCCGTGGAAAAAAGAGGTTAAAAAATTTAATGGGTATAGGGTTAATAGGGATAGTTTTTCTGAGTGTATTCATTCCTGTATATGACCATTTTATGAAGCCACGATGGGGGTATGGGATAGTAGAGTTTTTTACTACCGAAGGGCGAGTTTTAGGTTATCTAAAAAAGAGTGAGCGTAAAATAGAAGAAGGGAAAGAAGGGCGTATTGATTCAATCATTTTGTCTTATGAGGCACTCTCGAAAGATCCTGTAAAGCTTGTTTTTGGATTTGGTATCGGTAATGTATCCAAGTCATTTCTAGGGGATAAATTTGCAGGAGAATACAATGAGACGTATGGGGAATTGAAGGGTCCAACTCTACCTCATCTACTTTGGGAAATTGGGTACTTGGGAGCCGCATTCATGATTGTGTTTTGTTTTTTGATTCTACGTGATGCGCTATACCTTAGAAATCAACCCGGGTTAGTGAGCGCTATTGGGCTAGGATGGGCTAGTGTCATGATAGTATTCATGGTAGCTCTTATGTATAAGAATATGATTTATTCAAATGTTCTAGGGTATCTGTCGTGGTATTTTTCCGGATATGTGATGGCTACTGCAGTGCGATTTAGAGCTTTCGCGCATAATCCATTATCGACAATAGAGCAGCAATCTTCGCTGCATGATCAGCAGAGAAAAAGAACAGGTTTAGCTAATCTCAGGTGATATGGTTGGAAATTTCTAAAACTGCCGAAGCATACTTATAAATTAGAATGTTTACTCATTAGATACTGTCACATACCTAGTACCAATATAGATACAAAATCATGCAGTCGGAGAAGAATGGAACGTATTTAAAGAATGAAAGAGAGATTCTGGCGTTTGCACATATAGGCAAAACTGGTGGAACAACCTTAATACATATTCTTCGGCATAATTATTTTGCTAGATGTATTGATGTTGTACCGTTTTCAAAAGTGGACGATAAAATTTTTCGTGCAGATGATATGAGAAAAATTTTGCGAATAAATCCGTTTACAGAATGTATAATGGGGCATTCTGTTAAACCACATAGTGATCTAACAGAGACATTCCCCAACGTTAAATATATCACATTACTAAGAGACCCTATTCACAGGTGTATATCACAATATCAGCAACGTGTTAGAAAATATGGGTTTGTAAATTTTGAGGAATTTCTCACTCGTGAGTGGTTACGTAATTTGCAAACTAGATTTATCGCTGGAAGAGAAGATATAACTCAAGCAAAAGCAATATTATCTGAAAGGATTTCTCTTGTAGGGTTATTAGAGAACTTTGATGAATTTTTAGTATTACTTTCAAAGAAAGTATTACCGAAAACTTTTAATCCAGCATATAAAATTAAACGTGAATCAAAAAACAAGGATGCTAAGAATAGACTACTACGCAAACATTTGGAGCAGATTAAAGAATTGCATCAACTTGATTTGGAGCTATATAAATATGCCAAAGAAGAGCTGATTCCTGAATATAAAAAGTCATATGGTGATAGTTTTGAGCGCGATGTTCAAAATTTTAAGCAAGCAAATCAGGCAATAAATCGCACAAATGGAAAACACTATGCGGATTACTTGCTTAGAAAACTATATTATGAGCCGGCAAAAGCATTTGTCAGGTTACTTCCAATGGCGTAATCTCAAAACGAGTGTGTTTTGACCGTTATACTAAAATTAATTTGCTATACAACACATAACGAGACCAAGGTGCGGACTGAGGCAAGGTTTTAGAGAAGCGGATGACACTGCCAAACTTCATTATTATAGGTGCTAAAAAAGCTGGCACTACCTCATTATATAATTATTGCGATCAGCATCCAGATGTGTATATGAGTCCATTAAAAGAAGCGCGATTTTTTATGTACGATGAGACTAATCCAGAACATCGAAGAAAGCCAAATCAAGTATTTCCAATAAGAACCACCGATCAGTATCAAGCGTTATTTGCTGACGCAAGAGGTCAGAAAATACGTGGTGAAGCATCGCCCGGATATCTGGTTAGTAGAGTGGCTCCAGATAAAATGCATGCTCTAATTCCGAACGTAAAACTAGCAGTGAGCTTACGTAATCCAGCTGACCGCGCATACTCGAACTATTTGATGAGAGTACGTTCGGGTCAAGAGATATGGTGTTTAGATAATATTGTTAATGAGCAAGCTCACTGGTTACAAACAAGTTTCTACTATGAGAATATAAAGAGATATTTTGACCTTTTCTCACATGAACAAATCCACGTTATTCTTTATGACGATCTCAGAAGAGATGGGGTATATGTAGCAAGAGACTTATACAAATTTTTGGGTGTAGATGAGCAATTTCTTCCAGATGTATCATTCCACTATAATGTTAGTGGTATTCCAAAAACTAAATTATTGCACCGAATATATAGTAGACTTTATCAAAATCATCCTAGATTTAAAATTATAGTTAAAAAATTCTTGCCTCAAAAAGTGCGTCGCACGGTTACTAAGATAAGGCAATCTAATTTAAAGAAACCACCCTCTCTTCCACCTGCTTTACGCAATGAGTTAGTTAGATATTACAAGGAAGATGTGTTGAGGTTGCAGGAGTTGATTCAACGTGATCTTTCAGGCTGGCTGCAAACTTCGTGAAACAGATCGCTACTCGAGTAACATTGTAGCAATATAATTATTTAGGGTACTAGTTCTTAGGTTAAAAAGTGTTTTCCTGAGTTAATCATTCTACAGTTAAAGCACTGGGAATAAAATTGAAAGGCGGTTTATGTACTTTACTGATGAAGATGTTTTTTTAAGCTAAGCTTACTTAATATGGTAATTTTAATATAGCTTGGGCTTACAATTAACTGAAAGGGCTCGAGTTAATATAAAAGAAGCTTGATTGTATAGTGATGACTGGTAATAAAAAACTAAGGATCTTAATGTTTGGACCTGCCCTTGATGCTGCATCAGGTATAGCAGCTGTAGTGAATAATTGGAAGATTGCGGAGTTAGATGAGTTTGTTAGCTTAAGATATATTCCCACTATAGATTTTAATGGTCCTGGCCGATATTTTTTAAAACTAAGTAATGGAATTCGTTCATACATAAAATTTCTACTTACAAAGCAAGGTGATTACGATTTAATTCATATACACCTCGCTCATGGCACAAGTTTTTACCGAAAGTTTGTAATTTTCTTAATAGGATATTTAAGAAAAGATTTAATACTTATTCATTTGCATGGCTCGGATTTTGAAATATTTTATACAACAGGTGGACGCCTGCGGAAAAAAATTATTTCATGGATGTTTGATCATGCAAATGCATTAATCGTATTATCTAAAAAATGGAAAGAATTTGCTCAGAGTATATGCAGTAACGATAGCATTTATATACTATATAATGGAGCGCTTCCAGAATTATTTGCACCAAAAATTTGCAACTCAAATAAAATTAACATTTTATTTATGGGAGAATTAGGAGCGCGAAAGGGTTCTTATGATTTAGTAAATGCATTTAATTCAATGTGTAATAAAATTCCTAATGTTTTCCTTATTCTTGGGGGGGATGGTGAAATTGATAAAACTCGTATTCTAATTAAGAAAAAAGGTATATATAACAAAGTAAAGTTAAAAGGTTGGATATCTGGAAAAGAAAAAATTGATGCATTTCGAAATGCCGATATATATGTATTGCCTTCTTATAACGAAGGGTTGCCTGTTTCAATCTTGGAAGCTATGGCAGCTGGATTGCCGATTATTTCCACCCCAGTAGGTGGTATATCTGAGGCTGTTATTCAAGGAGTGAATGGGTATTTAATACATCCAGGTGATTGTAATTCATTATCAGAGGCTCTTGAAAAACTCTGTAGTGATGATCAATTGAGAAAACGTATGGGTATAGAAAGCCTTCGGTTGGTCAATGAAAATTTTCATTTAGTTAAAATTGTTGGCGAACTTGAAAAGATCTATAAACAAATATGGAAAGCTAAATTAGTAAACTAATCTATATTCAATGCCCTGGTCTTTATATAGGATTGAAGTAAAATATTTGCTGTAATACTAATTTTAAAAGGCGCCTAAAATACTAGTATAGGAATTGAGACATCATACGCATATTTATTTAAATGATATTCTATAGTTACATTCTTATTATCAACCACCACATTTTTAATCAATATATTACTACAAGGTAATTTCGAATATGATGATTTTTCATAAGTTAGGTTATGAATTGGTATTACTAAATTTACCCCAAATATTTGTAGTAGCCTGATGAGTCAAACTCAAATTTCATTCTGTTTGTAAGTTTGTGTGTACCAACATCGTAGAATCTGATTGGGACTTTTGCTTTTAGTACTCTATAAAACATTTGAAAGAAGGAAATAATTAATGTGTGGTATAGCTGGTGTTATTGGAGCGCAGGGTGCTGATTGGATTAAGGCAATGGTGAATGTCCAATCTCATAGAGGGCCTGATGATTATGGAAGTGTAGTTTTCAATGATAAAGGGGTTTCACTAGGACATAGACGATTAAGTATCATCGACCTTAGTCCTGGTGGTCACCAGCCGATGGCAAATTCTAATAAAGACATTTGGGTAACATACAATGGAGAAATTTATAATTATAAAAATATTCGTACTGAACTAATACAAAAAGGGCATAAGTTTCGAACACAAAGTGACACTGAAGTACTTCTATTAGCTTATGAAGAATGGGGTGAAAAATGCCTTGAGAAATTCAATGGGATGTTTGCTTTTGCTATATACGACTCTCGTAACAACAAAATATTTGCGGCTAGAGATCGCATTGGAATTAAACCTTTTTATTATTATCAAAAAGATGAACTGTTTGTTTTTGCTTCAGAGATAAAAGCTATTTTTGAATGTCCATTAGTCATAAAACAGCCTGATTATGCGGCCCTCATGACTCCTGCAAGATACCAGGTGCATCCGTGCACAGGGTTCAAAAATATTTTTAAATTACTACCGGCACATTACATCGTTTATAAAAATGGCAAGCTGACAATAAATCGGTATTGGGATTTTAACATTCAAGAACAAGGACATGGGCGGCTTGATGATCTTACTGCAGAGCTAGATGAACTAATCAATGATGCGGCTCAAATGCAAATGATTGCAGATGTGCCTGTTGGAGCATTTCTTAGTGGAGGTCTGGATTCCTCTCTAATTTGCGCTTTAATGAGGAAAAATACAGAGCAGGATCTTCATGCGTTTACGATTCGATTTTCAGATAGTGATCAAAAGCATGAAAGGATGCCAGATGATAGTTACTATGCCAAAAAGGTTTCACGGCATCTTGATTTCAAATATCACGAATTCGAAATTAAGCCTGATATAGAGAACCTTTTAACTAAACTGATTTGGCATTTGGATGAGCCGCTATCAGATTCTGCTGCAATTAATACATACTTAATGTCTAAGGCTGCACGTGATGAAGGCATAGTAGTATTGCTAAACGGCATGGGGGCAGATGAAGTATTTGGTGGATACCGAAAGCATATGGCTTGTTTGCATGCTGAACACTATCAGAAAATAATACCGGGGTTTCTTCGAAAAATAATTGAGAACTTTTTTGCCTCGATACCTGTTGCAACTACATCTAGAGGGTTTAAAACTCTTCGTTGGGCAAAACGATTTTTTTCTTTTGCCTCTTTGTCTCAATTAGAGCGATATTTAGCTTCAGATTTAGCCTTGTCTAAAGAGCAGTTCGAACAGTTAATGAGGCATGCCCATTATAAAGAATCGATATATTATAAAAAACATGAAGAGTATTTTAATGAATACGAAAGTAGCTTACTCACAAAGATGTGCATTAATGATACAAAACTATTTCTACCTGAGCATAATCTTACATACACTGATAAAGCAACTATGGGAGCAAGTATAGAAAGTCGCCCACCTTTAACTGATCATCGTGTAATCGAATTTATGTTTTCACTTGCTCCAAAATTTCGTATTAATAATCTACATCAAAAGTTTCTATTAAAAAAAGTAGCAGAAAAATATCTCCCCCACGATATCATTTACCGACCAAAAGCATCATTTGGATCACCTTTGAGGAGTTGGATTCGAGGCGCACTTGCGCCTATGATCGCTGATATTCTTTCGGAAACTAATATACAGACAAGAGAACTTTACAACCCTAAAATGGTTGCAAAGATTATTGAACAAAATCGTAAGGGACTCGAAGATAATTCACTAGTTATCTTAAATATCCTGACAACTGAACTTTGGTATCGAATGCACTTTAGTAGAACGTAAACAATACGTTTTATACTGTCCAAGAGTATAGATGGATGTAATTATCAGCTTTTACAAGTTTTTTGAAAAATTTTAGAGGGTTGCCATGAAACAAATTAGCCAGAACTATAAAACTGGGCGAATAAGTTTAGAGGAGGTAAACGCCCCTGCGGCTAAAGGGGGAGGTATTCTGGTTCAGACGCAATTTAGTGTCATTTCTGCAGGTACAGAAGGAATGAAAGCCAAAGAAGGTAATATGTCTTATATAGGTAAGGCCAGAGCTAGACCTGATCAGGTTAAGAAAGTAATTCAGTCTGTTCAGCAACAGGGCCTTAAATCCACTTACGAAAAGGTAATGAATAAATTGGACTCGCTTACACCGTTGGGATACTCGTTATCAGGTGTAGTTATTGAAGTTCAACCAGGTGCAGAGGAGTTTCAACTTGGACAACGAGTTGCTTGTGCAGGAGCAGGTTATGCAAATCATGCTGAAGTTAATTTCGTGCCTAAAAATTTAGTAGTGCCAGTTCCAGATAATGTAGCAATGGAACATGCCGCTTTTACTACTATTGGAGCAATTTCAATGCAAGGTTTTCGTCAAGCGCAAATGCAGCTTGGTGAAACGGCATGTGTTATTGGCTTAGGTCTACTTGGTCAGTTATTGGTACAGATACTCAAGGCGTCAGGTGTAAATGTAATAGGGATTGATCTAATGAAGTCTCGCTGTGAATTGGCAGAATCTTTAGGTGCTACGTTTGCTATGATCCCTGATGATTCAGGACTTTTAAATAGTATTAATAGGGTAACCAATAATATTGGTATTGATTGTTCATTTATAACTGCTGGAGGAAATACAAACGCACCTATTGAACTTGCAGTCAAAATAGCTCGAGATCGAGGGCGAATAGTAGATATAGGTAAAACAAAGCTTGATTTAATGTGGAATGATTTTTATGAGAAAGAGTTAGATATAAAATTTTCTCGCTCATATGGTCCTGGTCGTTACGATCCAAATTATGAAGAAAACGGAACTGATTATCCTATTGGTTATGTACGCTGGACAGAACAACGAAACATGTCTTCTTTCTTACAATTAATTAGTGAAGATAAAATCTTAATAGATCCAATAATAACTTCAGTTCATCCTTTTTCTGAAGCCGAGAAAGTTTACACTGACCTTATAAAAGGAAAAGATTCAGTATTAGGTATTGTATTTAAACATGCAGAACAAGTTTCTGCTAATAAATCATTACCTGAGTTTAGCGATAGTTTAAAAGTTAGTAGAGAAAAATCTAACAAACAATATGTTGGGCTAGGTGTTATAGGAGCAGGTAATTATGCATCAAGCATGTTGCTACCACACTTGGCTAAAATAGATGAAGTGGAGTTTAAAGTAGTTTCCACAGCAACGAGTTTATCAGCTGCTAATGCAGCTAGAAAATTCAACTTTGAGCGAACCAGTACAGACTATAAAACCGTCTTAGATTCTCAGGATGTAGATGCAATTATAATTGCGACGCGTCATTCGTCTCATGCATCGATGGTTGCTGAAGCATTGTATACAGAAAAGACTGTTTATGTAGAAAAACCTCTAGCAATTGATTTAAATGGACTTGAATTAGTGCGCCATGCAGTTAGCGAAACTGGCAATGAACGTCTAATGGTGGGTTTTAACCGAAGATTTTCACCTTTAATGAAAAAGATAATTGATTTGGTCGATGAAAATTCCAAACCACTAGTAGTCAACTATAGAGTTCATGCGGGACAAATCGAATCAGGTTCATGGTATTTAGATCCTAGTCATGGGTCACGATTTGTGGGTGAGGCAGGCCATTTTTTTGATGTGTTTTCCGCTATTATCAAGGCGCGTCCAATATCTGTGATGGCAAGGTCATTAAGGCCAGAAAAAATTACTCATGATGATATGGAAAATGTTTGTGTGCTAGTCAATTACGAGGATGGTTCAGTAGCAAACTTATCTTATTTAACTCAGGGTGGAGCAAAATTACCAAAGGAGTACTTAGAGATCTGTGGGGGGGGAAAGACAATACAGCTGCATAATTTTGAACGTGTTGTCATTTACGATCAAAATAAAAAGTATGTACATAAAACAAAAGGATTAGATAAAGGTCAATATGAAGAAATGAATGAGTTCATATCATCCATTATAAATAATTCGGTTATGCCTATATCTCTAGAAAGTATATTTGATACTACCCTTCTAACTTTGGCGACTGAAAAATCATTAGTTGTTGGAAAAGTAATAGATTTGGCCGAGTATTGGACAGAGTTGGAATAAGATAAACGAAATATAAGAAAATCCGATAATTGTGTTCACACTGTGATTTAAATAAATTATTGAAGTAAAACTAAGAAGAAAATGTTGGTTTGAAATGAATGATAGATTCGGTACTATTTTTTAATGTTCCCTCGAAGACAAGTCTGGGAGCGGTCACAATATGGTTAAATTCTTCAGAATACCAGCCTTGTATCGGTTGTTGCTGCCCTTGTTTAATTGAACTTTTCAAATAATCTGTTGGGCTTTCTACTTTTAATATACTTTTATTGCCTTGAAAAATAATCCATACATTATTTTGCTTAACAATCTTTAACTCGGGATGTATTAAAAAACCAATTTCTACAGGTAACTCATTAGCAACACCATGTAGACTATCTTTGACAATAAAATTCCCGTTTGAATGTTGTTGTACTTGTCGTCTATGGCGAGCATTAAATTTTTTTTCATATCCGTCATGTTCTGCGATAAGATTTAAATACTCTGTTTCACTATCATATTTAAGTAATATGCTATTTGCCTTTGTCCCCCAGTTAAAAGTACCTGAAATTTGACTTGAGTCTTTTCCATCAATAGATAAAGTATTGTGTGCCAATGTACTGCGCATATAATCACGCCAATGGCCTCCAGAATGATAAAGGTAAGTTCCAGCATCAACTAAAATAGGAAATCCATTAATGTGAAGCCATATTGCTAGAGCATCTGCATGACCATGTGCAGCTATAGATAAATAACCAAGAGGACCATGGTCAATCACGAGAAGATATTCGGTATCATTCACATGAGTCCTAGAAATTGTATATCCTCCTTGTTTAAAGCATTTAACGCCTTGTAAAGGTTTGAATACATAATTAGTTTTCCCAAATACTGCTTCACGCAGATGTGGAACATAGACTGGAGGAGATAAATCTTTTCGTTGGGCCGAACTTGCAATACAAGAAAGTATAGACGTTACATATAGCTCATTTGAGATTTGAGAATAAATTACTTTTCCTTCATCATCATCACCTATGCGTGGTTGATTACCACGTTTATCGGTTAACCAACGAATAAACTCACCCGCTTTCTCGATACGATGCCAATATTGATGCGGAAAGTCATCATCGAGCTGTTTACCAACTATGCCACAAAGAAGTAACCATTCAAGTGTAAAAGCTGTATAAGTCGGTGACTGTTCTGCTCCAACTCCATCTTCATAAATTTGTTTAGATACTTCTTTAATTAGAGTCTTCTTGCCATATGCTCTCCATTTATCAGCACTTAACATATAGGGAGCTAATTTACCTAACAGATATAAAGCACTAGCTTCCGCAATAAGGTGGTTATTGGCAGAGGAATATCGTGATGGGAACCGCATTAGCCAATAACCGTGAAAAGCTAATGACATATGGATTTTATTTTTTTGCTGTGAAGTGAATAGACTATCATCTACAAGAGAGATAACTATCAATATGCTGACAACTCTACAAGCAAGTTCAATGCCTGATGCCCAGTTGATCCCTTTGGTTGGAGAGTTATTGTCTATCCAGTCTTCTATTTCACTGAGGCAAAATTTTGCAAGCTGTTCATTTTTATCTAAAACAGATAAAGCTGCTAATGGCTGTAAATATTGAAGTCGATTTAATTCCCAAACATATTTTACATCTCCAAATTCTTTTGTATTTCTATAATTAATTTGGAAACAATAAGTATTATAAGGCCATTGTTTTTTTGAAATTGGATCTAGGTGCCAGATACTGGATGTAGAAATATCAGGCCAGTCAATGCCTAAAAACTGGAAATGTTTATTAATGGTCGATTTGGCTAAATCTCTCCATTCTTGTACTAATTTATCATTATTTTGAAAATTATTTAATCCATCCCCAATGCCTGGAAGTTTTGGTAGACTGAGATTTTTATCGAAATCATAGATAAGGTTTGGGATATAAGAACGAGACACTATACGTTTCCATTGCTCTTTAAATCGGTGCAGAATTTCTAGAAACGACATCGAAGAAAGCCGCTTTCTGTGCCATCGTAGTCGTAACAAGAAATTATTCACAGTTTTATGAAGTCAAATATGATAGAAGATAGTTGCATAATTTATAAAAAAATTGTCATGATAGATTAATTATACGAACTTTCTTAGTATTCATTAGTGTTAATTCCTCTATAATTATTTTATTAGGATGTACTTTTATATAAAACTTTAAGATCAGGTATAAATTAGTGAAAATTAGTATTTTTGGATTGGGCTATGTTGGTGTAGTCTCGGCCGGATGTTTAGCAAATAATGGTCATGAGATAATAGGAATAGACCCGAATCAAACCAAAGTTGATTTAATAAATCAAGGAAAGTCACCCATAGTTGAAAAAGACATTGGAGAGATAATTTTCTCTGCCGTCAAGGAGAAAAAGTTACAGGCAACAAAAGATGTCAATGAAGCAATAAACAATACCGAGATTTCCCTTATTTGTGTTGGTACCCCAAGTCAAAGTAACGGTAATTTAGATCTTAAATATGTGCAAGGTGTATGTAAGCAGATCGGGACAACATTACGTGATAAAAATGAATTTCATATCGTCGTTGCTCGAAGTACTATGCTACCAGGGAGTATGGTAAATACTGTAATTCCAACTTTAGAAAAAGCATCTGGGAAAAAAGCGGGTATCGATTTTGGAGTATGTAATAATCCAGAATTTTTAAGAGAAGGAACCGCAGTTCACGATTTTTATAATCCACCAAAGACAGTTATAGGAGAAAGTGACGAAAAAAGCGGGAATGCAGTTGCTGTGCTTTATAAAGATATAGATGCTCCTCTAATTCGTACAGATGTAAAAATAGCGGAAATGGTTAAATATGTTGACAATGTATGGCATGCACTCAAGGTTGGGTTTGCAAATGAGATAGGAAATATTTGCAAACAACTAGAGCTTGATGGACATAAAGTGATGGATATTTTTTGTCAAGATCAAAAATTAAACTTGTCTCCGTATTATCTTAAACCTGGTTATGCATTTGGTGGTTCTTGTTTACCAAAAGATGTTCGTGCGTTAGCATACAAAGCGCAAAGCCTTGATCTAAATCTGCCAATCTTAAATGCGATACTTCCCAGTAATCAATTGCAGATAGAAAATGGGATAGGGATGGTTATTGAAGCTGGACATAAGAATATCGGGATACTTGGCATGAGCTTTAAGGCTGGCACCGATGATCTTAGAGAAAGTCCAATAGTAGAAATGATTGAGCGTCTATTGGGTAAAGGCTATGATATTCGTATTTATGATCAAAATGTAAATATTGCTGCTTTGATGGGGGCTAACAGAGATTACATTCTTAATCACATTCCGCATATTTCTAAATTGCTATGTAAAACACTTGATGAGGTTCTTGAGCATTCCAATACCGTTGTAATTGGAAATGGAGATGAAGCATTTAAAAATTTAAATGGTAAGCTAAATTCACAACAGGTGATAATTGATCTTGTAAAAATTGCAGAGCTTGATGCGGCGGGGGGTCGTTATCATGGCATCTGTTGGTAAACAAAGAAAAGTTCTCATTATTGTAGAAAACCTACCCGTACCATTTGATCGTAGAGTTTGGCAAGAGGCAACTACTTTACATAATTCAGGGTATCAGGTATCTATTATCTGCCCAAAGACTAAAGATTATTTCAAGGGTTTTGAGATTATTGACGGTATCTATATATATCGTCACCCACTTGTAATTGAGGCTAAAGGTGCATTTGGTTATGTGTTGGAGTACTCAATGGCTCTTTTTTGGCAGTTTATCCTCTCAATACGAGTGTCTGTGACACGTGGATTTGATGCCATACATGCCTGCAATCCTCCAGACAATATTTTTTTAATTGGTTTGATTTTCAAATTATTTGGTAAAAAATTTTTATTTGATCATCATGATATTAATCCAGAGCTCTATGAGGCTAAGTTTGGGCGAAGAGATTTTTTTTATAAACTCATGCTCTTATGGGAGAGATGGACGTTTCGAACTGCTGATGTCTCAATTGCGACAAATGAATCGTATAAAAAAATTGCCATACAAAGAGGTGGTATGGACAAAAATAAGGTATATGTTGTTCGAAGTGGGCCAAATTTGAATAGATTAAAAATCATGCCACCATCTAATCAGCTAAAGTGTGGACGAGATTATTTAGTTGGGTATGTTGGCGTGATGGGCAGGCAAGAAGGCATCGACTACTTACTTAGAACAGCACAGTATATTGTTCGAGAATTAAAGCGTACCGACATACATTTTGGTTTAGTGGGTGGCGGAACAGAACTGGGGAAAATGATGGATTATGCAAGAGAGTTAGAAGTAAACGAGTTTGTTACATTTACTGGAAGAGTCCCTGATGAAGAAATGTTGCGTATGCTCAATACGGCAGATGTATGCGTTAATCCTGATGTTGCCAATGAAATGAATGATAAATCGACTATGAATAAAGTCATGGAATATATGGCACTTGGCAAACCTATTGTCCAATTTGATTTAACTGAAGGACGCTATTCAGCCAAAGAAGCATCACTTTATGCCAGGCATAATGATGAAAAGGATTTTGCTCTGAAAATTCTACAGTTACTAGATAATAAAAATTTGCGTGAAAAGATGGGTGAATTCGGGCGTAAGCGTGTACTTAATGAACTTTCATGGGAATACGAAGCCCCAAAATTACTTGCTGCCTATGAAGCGTTGTTGGGAGTGAATTAGCAAAAATTATTGTTCTTATTCTCTAATCTAGATCATTTTATAATAGCTTAATTAAATGAGCACTTTTGTAAATCGCTTTTAATAAAAATGATTAGTTAGCTACTTGCTTTAAAATCAGATTGTAGACACTAACTCCCACTTACATCAGCAAGAAAGTTAGTAGCATTATTTTCATTAGTGCCAAAATAAACATAATAACCATCAACGTCTCCACTAACCTTATCCCAAGAAACGGTTAAGCTCTGGTCATTGTTGATTGTTCCACATATGGTCTTAGAAAAATCAGATTCCGTTACGGTATTGTATGATTTAATACTAAAACAAACACTTTTTCCTTTTTCTAAACCCAGATCGAGTAACGGATTAGTTGTGTGAGAACGTACGTTTTCTCCAAGAGTATCCGGTGATACTTCGAGAGATGTATCTTTAGTGGAACTGTATGTATCAGGAGTACTTGTAGAGAGTGCCGCACCTATTAGTGTGGCAGCCTCAAGACTTATATAGCTTCTAACATTATTATCATACCGATTGGTAAGTGTGTATCTTATAGTTAAGGTTTGCCCACTTGAAGCAGCTCGATAATTTAAAGTGTAAATGCGGCTACTTTTATCGCTAAGCTGTTTGATTTGAGTAGTGAAGGGAGTCGTACTTCCGTCACTTAAAGCAACCTCAAGTTGGCCACTTGCTTTTTTAATTCCTACAAACAGCTTCAAGGTTTTAGTCGTAGTATCTGCTGGTACTTTTAGTTCAAATCCGTTTCCAATTTTTAATATACGAAAAGCACTTTTGGTTGAATTATTGGTGTTGAGCGTTCCATCGGTCCATGAATAGTTGCTAGCAGTGCCATATAATTCTCTAGGAGTTTCGTTGCCTATAATGGCAACATCACTGATCTGTGGTATAACTCCTGTCTTACGATCAGTTAAGGCGGGTCGCGGACCATAGTGAACCCAATCGTCTGATCCGCTGGAAAGATATACTTCGTATGGGCTTTTACCCGACGCTACAGAAAGGGCGCCTGTATTACTATTGGCTTGGACAGTTGATATAAAGGATAAATCGATTAAATGGCTTAGTGTTAATGTTATAACGAAACCAAGCAATTTCACAGTACTTTTCATATTCCAACTCCGATTCAAATTGACAGAAATGAGGGCAAGTCCATTTCCCCTTTTCTTTAAACGGCTTCTAATCCAATTAGAATTATCTTTAGTTAAACTTCAGCAACATACATCTTTAAAACTAATAAATATTTTAGTAAACCTTCATTCTAATAAAGCAGTAATCTGTGGAATCTATCACAGAAATTATTTATAGAAATTGTCAACTGATGGCGGTGGTAGTATTTTCATGATGAACTGGTTATTAATTTGAATATGGGAGTTAAGAATTACAGAGGAGCATCAAATCATATTATTAACATGGATTAAAAGAATTTAATGTTGCTTTTTATAATTTCAGTTGTTTTGTCAAGTATTAGAATTATTAGCTTTCGATTACATCTGCAAGGAAGTTAGCAACATTATTTTTGTTCTTGCCAAAATAAACATAGTAACCGTCAACATTTCCAATAACGTCTTCCCATGAAAGGATTAAGCTATTATCGTTGTTGATTTTTCCACATATGGCTTTTGAGAAATCAGATTCTGTGACGTTATTATATGATTTAAGTCGAAAACAGATGTTTTCACCTTTTTCTAATCCAAGGTCACGTAGGGGATTTATTTCAATTGAGTTAGGTAACCCTGAGGTCAAGGGAGGTGTTGTTTTTGGTGTGCGTTTAAATTCTGTATTGGGTTTGGCCCCAGGTGTCGCTGAAGCTATATTAGGTACACCTTCGGCGGTAGATGGTGAACTACTATCACCACCGCACCCATAAAGACTAAATGTGATTACCACATATAGAGCAAGCAATTTTACAGTGCATTTCATTTTCCAACTCCGATAAAATATTGCTTACATTGAATAAATCATCCGGATCTTCTCAATGTAGAATTTTTAGCAAAACAAATCTTAGTTTATAACTAAAGTAATAATTCTCCTTCTAGAATAAATGGTACAAAAGAATAGTTTGTGTGGTGCATGATATCTTGTAATAGATTTATTATTTTATTGTAACTATTAAATTATAAATTAATTGTAAATTGTTTATTAAGTTTGCTAGCTCATAACACATCAGTAAGAAAATTATTAGTACGTTTGGCTGAGCTTCCAAAATATACATGGTAGCCTATTGTAGGGCCTGAACTTTCAGCCCAAGAGAGCTTAAAATTCTTTGAATTTTTTATGTAAGTACATGCGGGCGATGAAAATGCTGATATTTCTGTGTTTGAATAAGCTTTCACTCTAAAACATACATAGCCCTTATCAATTCCAAGATCACGTAATGGATTGATATTAGTGTGAGTTGGTGGGGCGCCATTTTTTACGATTTTCTTCTTAGAAGTTTTCTTTTTAGCGGTCTTTTTCTTCTTAGAAGTTTTCTTTTTAGCAGCTTTTTTCTTCTTAGAAGTTTTCTTTTTAGCGGTCTTTTTCTTCTTAGAAGTTTTCTTTTTAGCAGTCTTTTTCTTCTTAGCAGCTTTCTTTTTAGCAGCTTTTTTCTTTGCCGCAGCTTTGGTATTTACTTTAGAATTGGATATTTCATTTGATTTAGCGAAGCTACTTGGTGGGCTAATAAATCCTGTAAGGCTTACTAATAAAAACGTTAAAACCAAGGGCCGCATTAGTTTTACAAGAGAGCTAGAATTCAAGTTATCCTCCTCAAATTGAAATAGAGTTTTATTTTTTGATTGGTTATTGAAATCTTTGTGAGACTAGTTGGGAATAGTAGGACACAGTTAGTTGGTATTCTCATAATTTTATGAAGAATCAAATGCTTATTGTCTGTTCAAAAATTTTGTGAACCCTATCACAGTAAAAAAGTGAAAAAATTGCTATCCAGGTGAGCGGTATAATTTTATCGATGAAGTGTTATTAAACAATAGTTGTTTATTGGTAACCAAAATAATTGTAATCAGCTACAATCGAGATTAATAATTGGTTTAAGTTGGTTTAAAGTAAATCCAGATGATTTAAATTTATTAATTTTCATAGAGTTACTGACAAGACCTAATAGGCTTTATAGAAAAATTGATTTTGTATTCGCAATGCTTAAATTAATTACACAAAACAAAGTCATAGTACTCAAATAAGGTACTCTTGACGGTTTCAGATATAGCTCTTTTTAGAGGTGCGGCTTTAGCAGCTTTACTTTAAGAGCTGACCTAATAAAGAAATGAGGTTGGTATGGCGTATATGATTTTTGGCTTAAATTCGTTAAGGGATACTTATGGAAACAGAAGTGATTCACAGCTATTTAGAAGCCATTCTGGTAAATTTTATTCGCAAAACCCGTAAAGCAAGGTATTTCTAATAAGCTTAATCAAGATGAGGCGTAAACAAGAAGTGGTCGAAAAATCACAAGCGTTATCAGTAGCTTCAAGTGGTTATTTGCCTCGAACGATAACCTTTGGACTGATTAAATTGTGGAGTTGGCTCACCCCGCCATTAGTTGCTGTAGCAACTTTATTACTTACCATGGCCTTATATGACATCCCCATGAGGGATGCATATCAGAATCTTGCAGTGATTACTTTCCTGGTCACGTTTTTTATATTTCGTGAAGTTGAATCGGTTAGACCAAAAGACGATAGTGGCTTTCAATCTAACACTAGTAATCTTCTATTGGCTTGGACCTTGATTGTAGGTGTTTTGCTTCTTATTGGCTACGCTACGAAATATTCCCATATTTACTCTCGTTTAGCTCTGTTCACATGGTTTACGATTACTCCCTTACCACTCCTGCTATCGCAAATAGCACTTAACCGTCTCAATATTGCTTTGGTACAAAGTACGGGGAATACGCGTAGAGCAGTAGTCGCTGGCGTAACAGAAATAAGTCGCAGATTGGTGAAACAGTTTGTACAAGACGAAAATCTTGCGACGGAATTTATAGGATATTTTGAAGATCGTAATGCAGAACGTATAGGGTCATTGGAGCATGGCAGAGTAATTGGAGATCTCAGCAGTTTATCTGATTATGTCACTCAGAATAATATCGATGTGATTTATATTACTTTACCTATTCGACATCTCGAGCGTACTAAAAAGTTACTAGACAAATTACATGATACAACCGCATCAATTTATTTTGTGCCAGATATATTTGTATTCGATTTAATTCAAGCTCGTACCTATAATATAAATGGCATCCCCGCTGTGTCATTATGCGAAACACCTTTTGTTGGTTTATCAGGCGTATTAAAACATGTAAGTGATTTTGTGATTGCAGGCATCGCAGTGACGTTAACCGCGCCACTCATGCTTTTGATAGCATTAGGCATCAAGCTTACCTCTAAAGGACCTATATTTTTTAAACAGCGTCGCTATGGTTTAGATGGCCATGAAATTATTGTGTATAAGTTTCGTACCATGCATGTTTCTGAAGATGACGATGAGATCACGCAAGTCACACGTAATGATCCACGGGTTACCAAGTTAGGGGCTTTTTTAAGAAAATATTCGTTAGATGAGCTTCCTCAGTTTATCAATGTTCTGCAAGGCAGAATGAGTGTAGTAGGGCCGCGACCCCATGCTGTGGTACATAACGAAACTTATCGAAAAGTTATTAAAGGTTACATGATACGACATAAAGTATTACCTGGTATAACGGGTTTGGCTCAAGTAAGTGGTCTACGTGGTGAGACTAGTAAGGTCAAACATATGGAAGAACGAATTGAATTAGATCTCGACTATCTTAGACATTGGTCATTACAGTTGGATATCCAGATTATATTTAAGACGATTATGACAGTCTTAAGTAGCAAGAACGCCTACTAAAATAGCCATTCACAATGGTAGAATGAGAGTGATCTTTTAATGATCTTGTTAACTATTTTAAGCTTCATAAACAGGTTATTGTTAATAAAAAATGATTTTAACAAAACTACATCCTGCTTGGTTATTGGGTACGGTATTTCTTTTAGCAATTTTCCGTTTTGTGCCGCATCCACCAAATGCAACCCCTATCATAGCTATGGCATTATTTGCAGGAGCTGTATTCAGTAAGCGTATATATGCATATTTAGTACCACTTGCAGCAATGCTATTTAGTGATTTAGTGTTAGGCTTTCACAGCACAATTTTGTATGTTTATATAGCTGTTATTGCCGCAGTTTTACTCGGTAGTACACTAAAAAAGATATCTGTATTCAGGCTGGGCATAATCACAATTACTGCCTCATTTATTTTTTATCTTATAACTAATTTTGGCGCTTGGCTTCACCATGATATGTATTCACAAAATTGGTTGGGTTTAATACAAGCCTATATCGCTGGGCTGCCTTTTTTTCGCAATAGCATAATTGCCAATCTAATGTTTACGTATCTGACTTTTTATGGCCTTGCATGGTTAGAGAATGAGTTTTCTTTTCCAAGAATTGCCCAGCATTGAACCAGTCTTACACTTGACCAATTTTTCTTTCAAATAATTGCAGTTGACAACTACGCCAAAAATGCGTGCTCAGTCACAAAATATTGTTATATCTTTATTTACAGTAGATGTGCTGTTTATAAGCTTTATGGATATTGCAGTTCATCTCCTGGCAAGGATGCCTTAACCCATGGGTTGGTTCACCGCCCATGGGTTTTTTGCTTTTAGGCAGTCTGTTTTTTAATACTTCGTTATAATAATTTTTTGTAGCTTTCATTAACGATTTTGTTAGCTTCAGCCTGTAAAAATTATTTTGCTTTGTTTTGTATAAATATACTTGCTCAGATAAGTTAGATTTGAGCTTCTTCCTTAGTGTGTGATAGAGATGTTTTAAAGCTGACGACGAGTACCAAGAAGAATATCATTGGCTCTCAACTGCTTAAGCGCTTGTTCGCCACCTTTGTAAACTAATTCTGGGTTAGGGTGATTAATTTGCTTAACGATTTCATCCAATAGTTCTTGGCCAGTTTTATCATTTTCACTCTCAATCAATCCCACTAGCATTGCAGTAATGGGATTTAATTCCATAAAGCCTACTTTATCTTGACGATCCCGATAAATTATAAGAAATGTAGGTTGTTCACTAGCCTGCTTGGGTTGAAAGCTGGGTTTTATTTTATGTACTGGGTAATTATAAGTATGTATTTGCGCAAGAGTGGATAATACTGGTATTCCTTTAACTAAATCACCGTTTAGATCAACATTAGATTCATCAAGTTCCAGTGTGGAAAATGATAAATCAATTTCAATCCATTCATAGTGGGCTAATTCTTTAATAAAGACTGGATCTTCAGGTTGAAGCTTACGTTCGTATTGTAGATAACCGAGAAACTCCCTAGAAATGTCTTTGAAATAAGGAGTTGTTGATTGATGATTTGCAAAAAAATCTCTGACCATTCTATGCCAATCTTCATCATTATAAAGTTTACGTAATACTGGAAATGCATTAGCGATAAAATTCTGAATATTTCGATAGAAAAGTCCTCGATAAATCTCCATACGTCGATCTTCAATATCAGATGGTGCAGTCGCATGATCAGGATCTCTTAAATGTGCTGTAAATTCGTATTGAATTTTTTTAAAAGCAGCGTTTTCACTCTCTTTGTTCATGATTAATTAAAAACTTAACTTACTTGAGCAAGGGATGCTAAAGAGTTGCCCCACTTTTCTTGTAAATTTCGAATGATATGAACTTCTTTCATTAAAGCATCAATAGGAGGAATATTGAAATCACGCTCAAGTAAAGTTGGTATCACGCCAAATGATTCATAAGTTTTGTCTAGAATTTTCCACACAGGATCAATTACATCAGATCCATGAGTATCGACAATTAAATCTTCGGCTTCATTAAAATGTCCGGCAACGTGAATATAGGTAATTCGTTCACTGGGCAAGGCCAGTAAAAATTCAATGGGGTCATAGTTGTGATTTACAGAATTAACATAGATGTTGTTCACATCCAGTAAAAAATCACAGTCCGCTTCTTTTACTACTTCATTAATGAAATCAATTTCATCCATTTCTTTCCCAGGGGCTGCATAATAAGAAATATTCTCAACAGCGATTTTTCTTTCAAGTATTTCTTGCACACGTCTGATTCTGCTAGCTACATAATGCACTGCTTCTTCCGTAAATGGAATGGGCATAAGATCATACAGGTGTCCATCATCAGAGCAATAACTTAAGTGTTCACTGTAACAGCGAATATTATGTTCATCGATAAATTCTTTTACATCGCGAACTAAAGATTCATCTAATGGAGCCGGACCGCCTAGCGATAAAGATAAGCCATGCGTAACAAAAGGAACCTTTTCGGTAAATGCGCGAAAGCGTTTGCCCAATTTTCCACCGATCCCGATCCAGTTTTCAGGGGCAACTTCCATAAAGTCGATACCCGCGGGGAAATTATCTTCCAACTCGTTTAACAAATCGCGACGCAAACCCAGGCCAGAACCCGTTATGGGATATGTTTTTTGTGGATTGGTATTCATGAGATATTTATTCCTTTCCTTTGGCTAAATAGACCTTGTATCAATAGATGAGCTTACACATTAAGGCTATTTTATTTGTGTTGTATTCTAACAGAATCTAAAAATCGCTAAGTGTTTGATTAGATTAAGGCGATAAAAGTTCACTTATAAAATGATGTAAACTATGGAATCCTGAGTTGTAGGCTGTATCCAATAATATTAATGATAAGCGTTAGTTGATGTTAAGGGTGTGCCAAAAAATACCAATTAATTTCTTGTTTTCGGTACCAGTTAGTTTCAACTTGTCGCGTAAATTGGTTTAGAGCAAGTGGTTTTTTGTTGTGTAACCAGTCGCCTAGAAGCGAAATTTTTAGCGAACATTGATCGACCAATAGCTTATATATTTGATCCGAGTCACTGGTTCGATTGCGACCATGTTCAAACACTATATATGGCTTATTTCTTTTAATTAAATCAAATGCTCCGGATAATAATTTTAGTTGAGCGCCTTCTACGTCAATTTTTATAAAATCTATGTTATGTTCATCTGGAATAATACTATCCAATTTATCCGTTTTTACACTTATTGCCTGTACCTGATCACTGCTATCATAAGAGGTATTCAAATCTAAACTACTTATCCCTGGACTATTGAGTCTATGATAGAAGGTGCACTTTCCTGGTTGGTCACTTAATGCAAGTTCATAGATATTTACGGTTGGAAAATTGTTTTTGAGTTCTGATGCTAACTTAGGAATTGGTTCGAATGCATAATGATGCCCATTTGGAGCTATTTTCATAATTTCTTTCAATATGCTGCCCTTATGTGCCCCAGCATCTATACAGTTCGAGTCATCGGCAAGAACTCGCGACATAATTTCTATAGTCTGACGATCATATAGTCTATTTAATCTATTAAGGCGAGGACGGCGTCTTTGCCTAATTTCACGTGCAAATTTTTTTGCAACAGGTTCAATAGCTGTTCCTTTAATAGCTTTTTTAGTTAATGCATACATACAATTTTTCTGTAGATGTTTAAAAAATAATTCTATAATTATTTTGTAATGTGGCAATAAATTTCTACTTACTTTTCATAATTTAATTACATTTAATATAAGGAAATAACGTCATTTATCACGAAAGGCTTTAGCGAGCCAATAGTCAATACTGAAATATTTTCCAGCACCGATGAAAAACAACACTAACAACATTATAAAATAAGTGGCAGCAAACTCGATACCATTATTTAATACGACAAAACTACCTTTTTCAGTAAGCCAGTTGAAATTACCATGCTTTTTTAATAAGGATTTTGCTGCACTCACTCGTTTGCCAACTTCTTCACTGTTCTCCAGGCTACGCTTAGCTGCGGGAATACCAAGTGACGCAAGAGGTTTTGCAGTGCTTGTCTCAGGGTCCCCAGGCGCAACAGCAAACCAGCCTTTGTCCCAGTGCACCGCAAAAATAGCTACTAACATCGTAATCATTAATGGAATTGCAAACCAACGTACTGCAAAACCAAAAAGTAATGCTATGCCACCTATTAATTCTGTCAAAGCAGCGAGATAAGCTAGTAGCATGGGTGCTGGCAACCCTAATCCCCAATCAGGATTTCCAAGCCAATCTGCAAAACTATCAATACCAGAAAGTTTGGTTAAACCCGCAGCAATGAAAATCGGTGCTAGATACAAGCGCAATGCAAGTGGCCCAAGGAAATCAATACTGCGAAATTTATCTAGTATATTTTGTAATGAATTCGCAGTTGTGATTAGTGCTGACATATGGATTCTCCTAAATAGTTATAATTGTATTGCTGACACGATCTACGTTGCAGTGGGTTCCGGATATAACTCATCTAGGGGTATAGATTTGCCATCTGGTCGCACCATACGTGCGTGAAAGCGACGCAACTGACGTGGTTCATGTACACCGCATGAATGAGCAATAACGCCTACTTCATAGACCATGTTTTTAGTGTAATTCCTTACACGTTCGGCCTTGATTTCAGGATCTAAACCAGTTTGCAGCTTTTTGTCATGTGTAGTAATTCCAGTCGGACAAGTATTTTTATTACACTGTAAGGCTTGGATACATCCCAAAGAAAACATGAAGCCACGTGCAGAAACAACAAAATCTGCACCTACGGCAAAGGCCCAGGCAACATCAGCAGGGGTAATTAGCTTACCTGAAGTAATGATTTTTATTCGATCACGCAAGCCATGTACTTTTAAGCGATCGACCACTAAAGGTAGACTTTCTTCAATGGGTAAGCCCATATAATCAATTAAGCTCATCGGGGCTGCACCAGTGCCGCCGTCAGCACTGTCGATGGTGATAAAATCAGGAGCCTGTTCAATGCCGCGTGCTTTTATAATATCTAACAAATTATCGATCCAACCGTAGGCGCCTACGACAGTCTTAAATCCTACAGGCTTGCCCGTAACCATGCGAATACGGATAAGCATGTCTAGCAAATCATCAACCGAGTCAATTTCAGGGTGACGATTTGGACTGATGGAATCTTTTCCCACAGGGATGCCGCGAATTTTTGAGATTTCTTCGTTAACTTTCCTTCCCGGTAGAATACCCCCTTTGCCCGGTTTGGCGCCCTGGCTTAGTTTAAGCTCAAACATTTTTACTTGATCATGTGCTGCTACTTCCTGCAATTTTTTATCGCTCAAATTTCCTTGAGTATTTCGGACACCATATTTAGCAGTTCCAATTTGAAACACGATGTCAGCTCCACCCTCTAGATGGTAAGGGGACAAACCACCTTCACCTGTATTCATCCAGCAACCCGCCATACGCGCTCCGTTTGAAAGTGCTAACACGGCCGGTGTCGAAATCGCGCCATAACTCATTCCAGAAATATTGAAAATTGAGCTTGTTGTATAGGAATGTTTCGCATAAGGCCCAATGGTGACATCGCTGGTGGGAACGGCGTCTTCATCTAGGGTAGGAAAGGGGCAGTTCACAAATAATACCGTTCCGGTTGGGCGTAAGTCTCGTGTCGATCCAAATGCTACAGTGTTGTCAACATTTTTTGCGGCGCGATATACCCAGGATCGTTGCGCACGATTGAAAGGAAGTTCCTCTCGGTCCATTGCAAAAAAGTATTGGCGGAAAAATTCGCCTAATTCTTCAAAGAAATAACGAAATCGGCCGATAACGGGAAAGTTATGACGAATTGCATGTGCGCGTTGAGATTTATCAATGATATATAAAACAGCAACCGCAATAACTAATATGCCTAGAGCAAAAATAAATAGTATGGCTGCGACTTCAAGAAAACGTAGTAGAAAAGTAGGTAATTCAGCCATCATAACTTCCCCTTTTTATAGTTATCGTTAATGCGTGTGGGATAGATGAACGGGAAACTACGCAAATTATTTCATCACATTATCTCGTATATGGCCCTAGCAATAAATCATATTCTGCTAGTTTTTTGACAGTAGTTATTTATTTTTTCAATGAAGTGAGTTTTTGTATATTAATTATGACGGTATCTATAACATGAGCAGAGTACAATTAACTTAATGTAATAAAATTTCAATATCACGGTCTATTTTAGCAATGCAATTCAACATCAGTATAAGAGATAAAGAATAACCATGAATAAGAATTATCTGGGGAATTAGATGAAAGCATCAGACCTATTTGTTAAATGTCTTGAAGAAGAAAACATAGAATACATATTCGGTGTTCCTGGTGAAGAGAATGCCGATTTTATGATCTCACTTGAAAATACTGACAAGATCAAGTTTATTCTTACGCGCCATGAGCAAGGTGCGGCTTTCATGGCTGAAATCTATGGACGTTTAACTGGGAATCCAGCTGGATGTCTAGGTACTCTTGGTCCAGGTGCGACAAATTTAATTACTGGTGTTGCCGATTCGAACATGGATCGTGCGCCAATGTTAGTACTGACTGGTCAAGGTTCAACGTTGCGTCTGCATAAAGAGTCACATCAAATTATGGACGTAGTAAAAATGTTTGAACCCGTTACCAAATGGGCAACTACGGTATTACATCCAGAAACTATTCCTGAAATTGTGCGCAAAGCAGTTCGAATTGCACGTACTGAAAAACCCGGTGCGGTGCATATCGAATTGCCGGAAGATCTTGCCAAAGAAGATACAACGGTTAAACCAATGGTTCCACAACGCTTTATGCGTTCGGTTCCAGATGAGATTGTAATTGATAATGCCTTTGAAATGATTGCAACAAGTAACCGTCCTATTATTTTAGTAGGCAACGGTTGCGTACGTTCAGGAGCAAGTGAAAAGTTACGTAAGTTTTGTGAACTTACAAAAATTGGTGCAATGAGTACCTTTATGGCAAAAGGTTGCATAGATAAAGGCTCTGAGCAATGTTTATTTACTATTGGTTTGGGTAGTCGTGATCGCATGTCTTTCTTAATAGATGAAGCAGACGTTGTGATTACACTTGGCTTCGACATGGTTGAATATCATCCAAAGTTGTGGAATCCAAACTGCGATAAGAAAATTATTCACGCGGATATTTTGCCTGCCGAAATCGATCAAAATTATCATCCGCAAATCGAATTGATTGGGGACTTAAATCATACCCTTGAGGAATTGTATTTACGTGCAAAGGCCAGGGCTAAGTTTTACTATGACACCACAACACAGCAGAAAATTCGCCAGGAGATGATAGAAGATCTTGCTGAATATAAAGACGATGACACTAAGGGAAGTATTCGTCCTCAAAAAGCTATCTGGGATGCGCGTCAAGTTTTAGGGCCTAATGATATTTTGTTATCTGATGTCGGTGCACACAAAATGTGGGTTGCACGTTACTTTCATTGTCATCAACCCAACACATGTTTAATTCCAAATGGGTTTTGTTCCATGGGGTTTGCCTTACCTGGTGCAATTGCTGCTAATTTAGTTTATCCGGAGCGAAGGATTTTGGGTATTGCCGGGGATGCGGGTTTTTTAATGAATGTACAAGAGATGGAAACTGCCAAACGTCTAAACAGTAATATTGTGGTGATGGTTTGGGAAGATAAGGAATATGGGTTGATTGCATGGAAGCAGCAAAATGAATTTGGCAAGCATACCGATTTAGCTTTCGATAACCCAGATTGGGAAATACTTGCCAAATCATTTGGGTGGAATGGCTATTTTGTCGATGATAGTAAGACGTTACAAGCAACCCTCGAGCATGCATTTAATGACGGTGCGCCAAGTCTTGTGGTGGTGCCAATTGACTATCGTGAAAACATGCTTCTCACTAAGCGTTTAGGTGAATTAACTCTGCCTATGTAAAAACCATGGCTACAAAGAAAACTTATTCATTGATGCTGCATCAGTCTTCACCTCGGGCAGGGTTACTTAAAGTTTATGCACCTTATGATCGTTCTGTTATTGCCGAAGTAGAAACCGCAAATATAGAGCATGTAAATCAGGCCTTGTATACGGCGTATTCACTTTATCGAGATAAGAGTACTTGGTTACCTTTGCATCAACGTATCGAAATTCTTGAAGCTACTGCTAGCATCATGCAAGAAGAGCAGGAGTTTCTAGCAGTAGAAGCAGCTCGTGAAGGCGGCAAACCGTTAATTGATTCTAAAGTTGAAGTGGCACGTGCAATCGATGGCATTCATTTATGTATTGAAACGTTGAAAACTGACCAAGGTGAGGTCATACCCATGGGTCTGTCTGCTTCTTCGGTGAACCGTTTAGCGGTTACACAAAAAGAACCGATTGGTGTAGTGGTCGCAGTGAGTGCATTTAACCATCCGCTAAATCTCATTGTGCACCAAGTGGCAGCTGCAGTAGCAGTGGGTTGCCCGGCAATCGTCAAACCTGCGGAAGATACGCCACTTTCATGCCTACACTTTGTTGATATTTTATGGCGTGCTGGGTTACCCACTGAATGGTGCCAAGCGATCGTTCCTGAGAGCATCGATGTTGCAGAAAAACTGGTTATCGATGAACGCGTTGGGTTTTTTTCCTTTATAGGCAGTGCCAAAGTAGGTTGGATGTTGCGATCTAAACTAGCACCGGGAGTGCGTTGTGCATTAGAACATGGCGGGGCAGCACCAGTAATTATGGCAGAAGACACAGATGTCGAAATGGCAGTGCAAAAGCTTGGTAAGGGGGGTTTCTACCATGCTGGACAAGTATGTGTTTCCGTACAACGTGTATTTGCACATAAAACCTTAGTCAATACGTTTATTGAACAACTTGCTAATTATGCGCAACAACAGCGTATTGGTGATCCAACTTCAGCAGATACCGATGTTGGACCATTGATTCGCCCTGCTGAAGCGGAGCGTATAGATAGTTGGGTGAGCGAAGCAAAGAGCGAAGGAGCACAATGTATAACTGGTGGTAATGCTATAAGTGAAACATGTTACGAATGTACAGTGTTGGCGCGACCTTCGCTAGATAGCAAAGTGAGCACGGCAGAAATATTTGGGCCAGTAATATGTGCCTATGAATATGAAGATTTAGATTGGGCAATACAACAAGCTAACGCCTTGCCGTATGCGTTTCAGGCCGCTGTATTTACGAATGATATTAATACAGCGATGCGTGTGTACAAGCACATCGATGCTTCTGCAGTAATGCTTAATGATCACACTGCGTTTCGTGTTGACGGTATGCCATTTGCTGGCCTAAAACATTCCGGTCTTGGAGTAGGCGGCATTCCTTATACCATGGAGGATATGCAGGTAAATAAAATGCTGGTTATGAATTCGCCCGAGCTATAAATATATTTTTGAGCTAGTGAAATAAAAAACGGCGAATCAATGATTCGCCGTTTTAATTTAGTGAGTTTAGGTTAGCTTAGCTTCCGCACTTGCCTTCGCCACATTTGCCTTCAGCATCTTTACCTTCGCCACATTTGCCTTCGCCGCACTTGCCTTCGGCATCTTTACCTTCACCACACTTGCCTTCACCGCATTTACCTTCACCGCACTTGCCTTCGGCATCTTTGCCTTCACCACACTTGCCTTCACCGCATTTACCTTCGGCGTCTTTACCTTCACCGCACTTGCCTTCGCCACATTTTCCTTCTACATGGCCATCAGCAACCATGTAACCAGAAGATAAAGGTGTGATTTCAAATGGATTTGATTCTGCATTTGCAGCAGGGATGGTGAATGCGCTCGCAGCAAGAGCTGCGCCAACCGCAGCAGCTAGTGGTTTGAGTTCAGTTTTTTTAGACATGTCTTAATCTCCTGTACATGTTGTTTATTGGAAGTATTTTAGAATCAAGTGATTTCTCTTTTAGCAGACCGATTTCTGTTAGTTTTTATTTCATAGTCTTTAAAAAAGACCTATAAACTACTTTGCTGTATGAATACTTACAGTCTTTCTCGATATTTGAGTGGAATGTCTCGCTAAAGTTCTATTATGACTGATTTGCCTTAAAAAATATAAGCTTTTCATTTGCTTAGCGTCTTTTGGCGGTATTCACATAGGTCAAAAATTGCGCATGCGCCACATTTAGGTTTACGTGCTACACATGTATAGCGCCCGTGCAATATAAGCCAGTGATGGGCATGCAGCTTGTATTCTTCCGGTACAAACTTTTCCAAACGCTGCTCCACCTCTAGAACATTTTTCCCTGGTGCAATACCCGTGCGGTTAGCAACGCGAAAAATATGCGTATCAACCGCAATCGTGACTTGTCCAAAGGCATTATTTAACACTACGTTCGCTGTTTTTCGGCCGACTCCTGGTAGCGTCTGCAGCGTTTCGCGATCTCGAGGGATTCGCCCCCTATGTTTATCAATTAAAAGTTGACTGGTTTTAATAATATTTTTTGCTTTACTGTTATATAAGCCAATTGATTTGATATATCTTTTTAATTTCGATTCGCCCAAGGCAAGCATTTTTTTCGGTGTGTTCGCGACCTTGAAGAGATCTTTGGTGGCTTTATTTACGCTGACATCGGTAGCTTGTGCAGATAACATCACAGCCACTAAAAGCTCGTAATTAGACTTATGTTTGAGTTCTGTTTTAGGTGCTGGATTTGCTTTTTTTAGACGACGAAAAATTTCAGTACGTTTTTCTTTATTCATATCTAGTTTTTGAATAGATTAACGGTCTAATAACTCGTGTTTCTTACGTTCAAATGATTCTTGTTTTTCTTGTTTTATTTTCTTAAGTCTGAGTGAACGTTGCTTTTTATTATTTCGTGATAAGACTGCAAATTTGTTCTTTAATTTTCGTAATTCAGTAGAAGATAGTTCCTTACTTAGTTCTTCAAATTGGGTGTTGTTGTCTAGTTCGATACAGTCTACAGGACAGGGCGGTATACAGAGTTTGCAACCAGTGCAATATTGTGTGAGCACCGTGTGCATATGCTTTGCAACACCACTAATGGCGTCGAAAGGACAGGCTTTAATACATAATGTGCAACCTATGCATTCTTCTTCAATAATGCGGGCCACATATTTACCAGTTGGAATTTCATAATATTTCTTGTCCACTTCAAGAGGCTTTGATTTATTAACGAAATATCAGAATAAATCAGAGTTTTCCGAAATTATTTCACGCGCATCCCTGGTGTGGCGCCACTATCCGGTTGCAACAAAAAAATGTCTTCATCACCAGGGCCTGCAGCCAATACCATTCCTTCTGACATACCAAAGCGCATTTTACGTGGGGCTAAATTAGCTACCACAACGGTTAAGCGACCTTCAATTGCATCGGGAGAGTATGCAGATTTAATACCTGCAAAAACTGTGCGTTGGACATTTCCGGTAGGTTCACCCAAATCTAGAGTTAATTTAAGTAGTTTATCTGCCCCTTCGACATGTTCGGCCTTAACAATTTTTGCGATTCTAAAATCCAATTTTGCAAAGTCTGCAAATGTGATTTCTTCACTGATTGGGTCAGTAGCGACAGGTGATGTATCTTGTTTAGATTCTTCAATCATTTTACTTACCGATTCTTTTTCAATGCGTGTGATTAGGGGTGTAAATTTGTTAATTTGATGGCCTTCGGACAACGTACTTCCACTGGTTAAATCTTGCCAAGTTAAAGACGTATTTAAGAAAGCTTCAGATTTTTCAGCAAGTTCTGGCATTACAGGCTTTAAATATCCAATCAACAAACGATACATATTCAGACCAAAGCTACATATTTGATGAACATCCTCTCGCTTAGATTCATCTTTGATTTTCTTCCACGGTTCATGCTGATCGATTAAGACATTGGTGGTGTCGGCTATATTCATGACTTTATTTATGGCCATGGAATATTGTCTATTTTCGTAAAAGGATCTAATGTCATCACCCGCTTTACTTGTGGCTTCATTAAACAAACCATTGCATTGATTAGAAGGAAAAGTACCTGTCAATTTTCCGTCAAAGTGTTTTGTTATAAAACCTGCACAACGACTTGCAATATTGACTAACTTACCCACTACATCGCTATTCACACGTTGTTGAAAATCATCCAGATTTAAATCAATGTCATTAATTCCGTTGCCTAGCTTGGCAGCAAAATAATAACGTAAATATTCTGGGTTTAAATGATCAAGATAGGTGCGGGCCTTGATGAAAGTACCGCGTGATTTTGACATCTTTTGTCCATCGACTGTTAGAAAACCATGACAGTACACAGCGGTTGGGATTCTATAGTTAGCGCCATGCAGCATCGCAGGCCAAAACAACATATGAAAGTAGGCAATGTCTTTGCCGATAAAGTGATATACCTCATGTGTTTCTTTGTTTTTTGGGTCCCAAAAATCTTCAAATTTAAAGTTATATTTGTTCTTAGCCGGATCATCACAGTATTTTTGGAAACTTGCTATGTAACCTATCGGTGCGTCTAACCAAACGTAAAAATATTTTCCAGGAGCATCTGGGATTTCAAAACCAAAATAAGGGGCATCTCTTGATATATCCCAGTCTTGTAAGCCTGCTTGAAACCACTCTTTAAGTTTATTGGTTATTTCTGGTTGCAAAGGTTCGCTTTCAATCCAATCGTGCAACATCTCTTTAAAGTCATTTAATTTGAAAAAATAATGCAGATTTTCTTTTTCGATCGGAGTTGCACCGCTAAGTGCTGAATAGGGATTAATCAAGTCGGCTGGAGTATAAGTGGTGCCGCATGACTCACAGTTGTCGCCATACTGATCTTTAGTATGACATTTTGGGCATTCACCTTTAACAAATCGATCGGGTAAAAATACTTTATCTTTTGGGTCATATAAATCTACAACAGTCTTAGTAGTGATATGGTCATTTTCTTTTAAGCGTTCGTAGATACGTATTGCGTGTAATCTATTTTCTTCAGAGTGAGTAGAGTGATAGTTATCAAATACTATATGAAAATCTGCGAAATCTTCTTCGTGTTCAATTTTTACTTTTGCAATGAGTTCTTCTGGCGAAATATCTTCTTGTTGTGCTTTGAGCATAATAGGTGTGCCGTGAGCATCATCCGCACAAATGTAAATACAATTATGTCCACACATCTGCTGAAATCGTGCCCAAATATCAGTTTGGATATACTCAACAAGATGCCCAATATGAATGGGCCCATTTGCATAGGGCAGTGCACTTGTAACAAGTATGTTTCGTTTAAGCTTTGTCATTGACTTACGATTATTTTAGCGGTCGACACCTTAACAGTTTGGAGAAAATACCGCTATTTTTTACGGTAGTATTAATCAACTGAGCTACTCATATCGGGATCTTTGCAGTTAAAGATTGCGTGATATAGTTAATGTTAATCTACATACCAGCCCATATTCTAGGAGCATAAAAAGAATGGCCGAGCTTAACAAAGAGCAGGTAGAAGCTGTACTCAAACAAATTCAAGATCCATATATTGGCAAAGATCTCGTTGCTGCTAATACCGTAAAAAAAATTGAAGCTGAAGGTGGCAAAGTCGATGTCACAGTAAAATTTGGTTATCCAGCTAAGGGCATAGCAGGTGAATTGACCAAACAAATTGAAACCAAGGTAATTGAAGCTGGTGCCGAAAGTGTTACTGTGGATATGGGTTGGAATATAGAGGCTCACACAGTCCAAAAAAGTCTTAAGCCACTAGAAAATATTAAAAATGTAATTGCTATCGCATCGGGTAAAGGTGGTGTGGGCAAGTCTACCACTGCGGTTAACTTTGCTCTGGCCTTGTCGATGGAAGGCGCTATGGTGGGTGTATTAGATGCCGATATCTATGGCCCAAGTCAGCCTCGTATGCTTGGGGTAAGTGGCCAGCCTAAATCCAATGATGGCAAAAGCTTGGAGCCTATGGAGGCCCATGGACTGCAAGCCATGTCAATCGGTTTTTTGATCGATGAAGAAACCCCTATGATTTGGCGGGGGCCAATGGTGACTCAGGCCTTAGAACAATTACTGAACGATACACGCTGGCGTGGACTCGATTATCTTGTCGTCGATTTGCCACCGGGAACAGGTGATGTGCAGTTGACACTGGCACAAAAAATACCTGTTAGTGGAGCGATCATCGTGACTACTCCACAAGATATTGCTTTGCTTGATGCACGCAAGGGTCTTAAGATGTTTGAGAAAGTAGAAGTACCAGTACTTGGTGTGGTTGAAAATATGAGCATTCACATCTGTAGTGAATGTGGTCATGAAGAACCGATTTTTGGCGAAGGTGGCGGACAACGTATGGCAGATGAGTCGGGTGTTGAAGTACTAGGGGCATTACCATTAGATATTAATATTCGTGAACAAGTCGATAGTGGCAATCCTACGGTTGCTTCGCAACCGCAAAGTCGTGTAGCGGAGATTTACCGAGAAATTGCGCGCAAAGCCGCCGCCAAATTAGCAGCATCAGGTAAAGACTATAGTGCGAAGTTTCCTAAAATTGTTATTCAAAACACTTAGAAATGCACTTTTTCAAAATAGTGTTGTCAACTCAGTGATTAAGACACAAAGTGTAACATGTGTGTAGCTTTTTAACGCTATTGAAAAAAGCTACTATGTATAGTGCTATTTTTTTGATCATTGTATTAAGGATAGTTTCCGATGTTAAAAAATTTATTGTTGCTTGTTAGCTTTATATTATTTTTTATAAGTGGTTGTGCATCACTAGATCAGCGTTTACACCCAATTCAGCCCAATGTAATGGTAGACGATATAGAAATTGAAGATGCGTCGTTGTCGGGCATTACGGCGTTGCTTACTTTAAATATAGAAAATCCAAACAAGTTTGCATTGAATGCTAAGGGTCTTGACTATGTCATGAGTGTGTCAGGAGTAGATATAATTAGTGGTGAAAATGCACAAAGTATGTCGGTACCGGCACTAGGACAAGGAAAAATCGAAGTGCCCGTCAGATTGAGTTATGCCTCGTTATTTGAGGCTATTCCAAAAATCGTGGAAACGGGTATAGCTTCTTATAATTTTTCTGGCAGTATTCACACTCGGTTATTTAATATCCCGTTTGATAAAACGGATGAATTTAAATTACCGTATGTTGGTAGTTCTTCTAATTAATTCTTAGGGTAAAATTTTTTGAGATTATTTTATGGCGATTAAATCTGATCGCTGGATTCGTAAAATGGCGAAAGAGCATGGCATGATTGAGCCGTTTGAGTCGGGTCAAGTACGTGAGAATGGTCATGGTCGAATGATTTCGTACGGCACATCCAGTTATGGTTACGATGTGCGTTGTGCCGACCAATTTAAAATCTTCACCAATATTAATTCTGCAATCGTTGACCCAAAGGGATTTGATGAAAATAGTTTTGTTGATTTGCAGGGTAATGAATGTGTAATCCCACCTAATTCTTTTGTTCTAGCTAGCACAGTAGAATACTTTCGCATTCCACGTTCGGTTCTGACAGTTTGTTTAGGTAAATCTACTTATGCGCGCTGTGGGATAATCGTAAACGTCACACCACTTGAGCCAGAGTGGGAAGGGCATGTGACACTAGAATTTTCCAATACTACACCCTTACCAGCAAAAATTTATGCGAATGAAGGGGTTGCGCAAATGTTATTTTTTGAATCGGATGAAATATGTGAAACCTCTTATAAAGATCGAGGTGGAAAGTATCAAGGCCAAAAAGGCGTAACGTTGCCAAAAGCATGAAACGTAATAGCTGAAGAGAGTTAGATCTTTTTAGAGAATGGCTACAATAGCAACCAGGTTGCTAGTCCTAGAAAAGCAAAGATTCCAATTACATCAGTAATGGTTGTGAGCACAACGCCACCGGCTATGGCGGGGTCGATATCAAGTTTGCGCAGAATGATTGGAATGGTGACGCCGGCAAAGGCTGCGCAGATTAAATTCGCCATCATGGCTGCAGCGATAATGCCACCCATCTTAAGATCTTTAAACCAAACGATAACCACCAGTGCAACAATTAGTGCCCATGCCATACCATTCAATATTCCGACTGCAAGTTCTTTCGTTAGTAATAGTTTTGAGTTACTTCTACCAACTTGGCCAAGGGCAAGACCGCGGATAACAAGTGTTAGGGTTTGGCTGCCGGCGATGCCTCCCATGCTGGCAACAACAGGGATGAGAATGGCCAACACGATGATTTTTTCCAAGGTCACTTGAAATAGGCTAATCACCCATGCTGCGAGAAAAGCAGTGACTAAATTGACACCCAACCATATCGCACGACGCCGTGTCGATGCCACGACAGGACCAAATAAATCTTCTTCTTCGGATAGGCCAGCCATGCTAAATACGGAGTGTTCGGCTTCCTCACGGATTACGTCAACCACATCGTCAATGGTAATACGTCCAATTAACTTATTATTCTCATCAACGACTGCGGCAGAAACGAGATCTAGATCTTCAAATGATTTTGCAACCATTAAGGCATCGGTATTGGCTTCAAATGCGTCTATATTATCTTCCAATACATCGCGCACCAGTTCAGTTGGTTTATGGGTAAGTACTTTAGACAGTGCTAAAGTGCCAATGTAATGATCATAACGGTCTACCACAAATAGCGAATCGGTAGCAGGCGGTAATTCGCCACGAGCACGCAGGTATCGCAATACCACGTCGAGGGTGACATCACGTCTTACTGTTACAGTATCTGTATTCATTAACCCGCCAGCAGTATCTTCATCGTAAGACAACACCGCTTCCAGGCGTTGACGGTCTTGATGATCCATGCCTGCAAGCGCTTGTTGAGTTACCGTGTCAGGTAGATCTGCAAGGAGATCAGCTAAGTCATCGATTTCTAAACCTTCAGTGGCAGATACCAACGCATCGCTGTCCATGAGTTTGATCAAACCGTTGCGAACTTCATCTCCTACATTTAAAAGGATTTCACCATCATCATCATGATCGAGCATATTCCATACAATGCTGCGCTGAGAGTGAGGCAGCGCTTCTAATAGGTTAGCGATCTCGGCAGGATGTAGTGCATTTAAAATACGGCGCGCACGTTGCATAGTGCCTGTTTGTAAGGCATCTCCAATGACCTTTAAAGTATGGTCTTGAGTTTGTGCTGCTGCAGTTTCGGACATTTTTTATTATTAGCGTTGAGAAATTGAATATGCGCGGCAAGTGTAACTGCTTGTTACCAACTTGCCAAAGAAAGTGTTTGGTGGCTAGTGCAATTTATTCGTTGAGCGCATCCACCATAGGCCCAATTTTACTAGGCACCATGGTGCTCAAAATTTTCTTAGCAGGCTTTTCTAATTCCGATATTTTACTTTTATTGATAATTTGTTTGATTTCTAGCAAGTTTGATGGGTGAGCACTGAATTCTTGTAAACCCATACCGAGAAGAAGGCGCGTGTATCGTGAATCTCCAGCCATTTCGCCACACATGGCTACAGGTATTTTGGCGCGTCGACCGGCTTGTAAAGTTAAATTGATTAGCTTTAGTACTGACGGATGTAAAGGATCATAGAGGTAGTTCACTTGATCATCAATGCGGTCTATAGCGAGTGTATATTGAATTAAGTCATTGGTACCGATAGATAGAAAATCTAATTGTTTTGCTAATATATTGGCAGAAAGTGCAGCAGCTGGAACTTCTATCATCGCACCAACAGGTATTTCAGGATCAAAATTTTTATCTTCGTTTTTTAATTCACGTTTTGCTTGATCCAAAATCGCTAATGATTGTTCAAGTTCAGTATGACTGGTGATCATAGGTAACAAAATTCTAACTGGGCCTGTTGAAGAGGCGCGTAATATTGCTCGTAACTGTTGTTTAAATAACTCGGTATCTTTCAGCGATCTTCTAATTGCACGTAAACCTAATGCGGGGTTCTGAGTTAAAGGACCTTGAAAATCTGGGTCAAATTCTTTTTCAGCGCCTAAATCCAGCGTCCGAATCGTTAAGGGTTTCCCTTTCAAGGCACGAATAACTTTACGATAGGCATTTAACTGCTCGGTTTCATCTGCTGGTTCTTCACGATCGATGTACAAAAATTCAGTACGATACAAACCAACCCCATCTGCACCAGATTGTTTTAAAGCATTGATATCTTCTGCAAGCTCAATATTCGCTTGTAGGCTAATTCTTTGGCCGTCACGGGATTTGGCTGAGATATTGCGCAGGGATTCAAGCTTGCGTCGCGCTTCTTTTTGATCACGTTGTTTTTGTCGATATTGCTTAATCGTATTTTCATCGATCCCGGCTAATACCATGCCGTCAGCACCATCGATCACCACATGTTCTTCTTGCATGAGTAATAATCGAGCATTTTGTATGCCGACTACAGCTGGTATACCAAGGCTGCGTGCTAATATCGCAGTATGCGATAGTGGTCCACCTAACTCAGTGATAAAGCCCGCGATATTTTGGTTTTGCATGACAACCGTATCTGCAGGCGTGAGGTCGTCAGCGACAATGATGCTGCCCTTCAAAGGCTGCGCTTTCATTTCTACTGTATATTGTTGATCCTTGAGAATTTGTTGGATTAAGTTAATAACATGCTCTACATCATTAATACGTGTACGCAGATAATCGTCTTCCATCTGTTCAAAAACAGATACTAATTTATCGCGTTGTTGTTTAAGTGCCCATTCTGCATTGCACTGTTGTTCTTGAATAATTTCAATCGGCACTTTACGCATCATCGAGTCTTTAATCATAAGGATGTGAGAATCGATGAAAGAGGCAACGTCTTTTGGTGCGTCTTCTGGAATTGTGTCTTGAATGCTGGCTAATTGATTGGATGCTTCGTCTAATGCAGTTAAGTAACGTTCAATCTCTGCGTCAATTTCAGTTTCATCCAGTTTGCGTTCAAATACTTCAGGCGCACCGCGGCTTAATAGGTGCACATTGCCGATGGCAATGCCTCTCGATACGCCTATTCCTGAAACAATTAGCGCCATATTTAGTTAAGGAAACTCTGATTGATCATGATACTTCGTTAAAAAATATCTCAAAATGCTCGTGTATTAGCATATACACTCCGCTTTGACTCGCACCTTCCTGGTGCTCGGCCTGCGGCTAGCAGAGCTTCCCAAATCTGCTCCCGGCAGATTTGTCTTGATATTTTTTGCCTCGTCTCATAAGAAATCAGAGCTTTTTTAGCCTTTTCTGGAAATTTATTCATCTTCATCAAAATAATTATTAAATAGTTTTTCTATACTTGTCAGAGCTTCTTGTTCATCATCTCCGTTTGCCATGACGGTTACAATAGAGCCCTTACTTGCGGCTAGCATCATTACCCCCATGATACTTTTGCCATTTATTTTTTTATTTTCTTTTTCTAAGAATATTTCGCTTTGAAAATTTGAAGCAAGTGCTACTAACTTTGCAGCAGCACGCGCATGCAGTCCAAGCTTATTGATAATTTTTAGATCTTTATTTACCATTAAAATAAGTTCCTTGATCGCTTAGTCTATAATTCCGTCATGTCCACCGCTTATCGCTTTTTCAACGAGTTCATCCAAGCCCAGATTCGGATAATTCAAGACTCGAATCAACATCGGTAAATTCATGCCTGCGATTACATGAGTGTTTTCAATACTATTAAGTTTGTGGCAGATATTGCTGGGTGTTGAGCCAAAAATATCCGTTAATATCAAAATGCCATCGCCGTCATCTAATTCTGTACAAAGTTTTTTTGCTTTACTCAGTATATCGTCGGGATTGCATGTATTCGATACCGATAGTGATTTGCACCTTAGAGGCAGCTTGCTTAACATGGTTTCAGCAGTAGCGATTAATTCATGGCCAACTCGTCCATGTGTAATAGTGAGTAATGAGACAGCCATATTAGTGCTCTAAATCCCTGTGGCGGACCGAGACGTCTTTATCTTCAAAATTTTTGAAACGATCTGCTAAGTATTCTGCGATATGCACAGAGCGGTGTTGTCCACCTGTACAGCCGATGGAAACACTCAAGTAACTTCGATTTTCACGAATAAAATGTGGTAACCAGTATTCAATAAAACTACCTATCGACTCGATCATTTGTTTCACTTCGTCATGTGATTGCAAATATTCGATCACTTCCAAATCATGGCCTGAGAGTTTACGTAAATGTTGCTCCCAATAGGGGTTAGGCAAGCAGCGCACATCAAATACATAATCCGAATCATTTGGTACACCGTATTTAAAGCCAAAAGACTGCAAAAGCACAGTTAACTTGGTTGATTTTTTACCGCAGACTTGTTCTGTAATGATGGATCGTAATTGGCGTACATTAGTTGAAGTTGTATCGATACGTAAATCTGCTAGTAGAGTCACTTCACCCAAAATTTGTTTTTCCATTTTTATTGCGTCAACCAATGGCAGGCCGTCTTTTGTAAGGGGGTGTTTACGCCTGGTTTCGCTATATCTTTGTATTAATGTTTCTTCTTCTGCTTCCAAGTAAATAAGTTCAATGTCAATACCTCTTTCTTTAAGTTCATTAATTATTTTTGGAAGCGAGAGAATATCTTGGCTGACGTTACGTGCATCTACTCCAATTGCTATTTTTTCGTAGAAACTTGGAGAAGCCGTAGTTAAATGCTCAATGCAAGTAAGTAACATGCTCAGTGGCATGTTATCGATGCAGTAAAAGTCATCATCCTCAAGTGTATTAATGGCAACAGATTTTCCTGAACCGGACAAACCGCTAACTAATACTAATCTCATTATTATTTACTGCATTGCATCTTTTTGACGTTGTACAAAATCTTCTCCGGCATTGTACCCATGTTTGATAAGCAAGTGATCACGTACCGCAGCTTCTACTAATACTGCAAGATTTCGCCCAGGTGCGACAGGTAAAGAAATGGCAGGTATATTTACTCCAAGAATATTGGTTGTTTTCTCAGACAATCTTATACGGTCTTCGCTTTTAGATGAGCTTTTCTTGGGTGGGAAAAGTTCAATGATTAATTTTAGATATTTATTCATTTTTATAGCACTGTCACCGTACATTTCACGTATGTTTAATACACCAAGTCCGCGCACTTCAAGAAAGTTTTGTAATAATTCAGGACATGTTCCGTTGATGGTATCCGGTGCAATTCTTGCAAATTCGGGTGCATCATCAGCGATCAGCCGATGGCCACGGCTAACCAGATCTAGTGCTAGTTCGCTTTTGCCTAAGCCACTTTGACCTGTGATTAAAACACCAACACTGATAACTTCCATAAACACGCCGTGTAGTGTTTCTTTTTCTGCTAAGGTCTGTGTCAAGTAATAGCGCAACTGATCAATCAGCTCATTGCTTGATAGACGTGAACAGATTATGGGTAAGTCATATTCGTCAGAATATTTTTTAAAATTTGCTGGTGGTTTTAGATTATCGGAAATGAAAATGGCTGCTGATTTTCTTTGAAATAATTTTGCAAGTGCATTTTTTAATATACCTTCATCTGCTTGTTTAAAAAAATTGAGTTCTGTTTTTCCTAAAATTTGTGCCTGATTGGCATGGATTAAATTGAAGTACCCAACTAATCCCAATTCTGATGATTTAAATGATAGGCGTACAAACCCTTTTTTGCTTCCCTTGTTTCCAGCCCACCATGATAATTTCAAATTATCTTGAATTTGTGAGAACAGGGCACTTGTAGAAAGAGCTACAGCATTGTTTTTAGAGTTAGACGCTGCCATAGGTTGTATTTTATATTGCTCTTAAAAAGATCAAGAGCATAGGATATAAGCTTCAACAAAAATTACTACCGCGGCTAAATATCTAAAATTATGCGGCGAGGTGTTTAGGATGTTGGCAAAGTAGTTGGTAAATGCATGCTGCATCTTTGCATTTTTCAATTGATTGGCGAACATTTTCATTATCTAACAACTCTGCTAGGTTGGCTAATAATTCAAGGTGATCATCATTAGCATCTTCTGGAACTACCATGCAAAATAGGAATGTGACTGGAATATCATCTACTGCTTCAAAGTCGATGCCCTCCTTAAGCTTTAGCATGGATACATAAATTTTGTCTAGGTCTTCAATCCTGCAATGAGGGATTGCAATGCCTTTACCTAAAGCAGTACTGCCAAGTTTCTCACGTGCTAATAGAGCGTCGAGAATTTTACCTTTATTTAAACTTGTGTGCTGCTGTGCTAAAGATTCGCTTAACAGCTCAAGCGCTCTTTTTTTGCTGCTTACGGAAGTAGTAAAAACGATCCATTCTTCAGAGATGGTGTCTTTTAAATACATTACTTTTCGCCGATTTGTTTAATTTAACGCGTGGTGCTGTACGTCGCCCTGGTGGTGGTCTTTTAGTTTTTCTTTATGTTTAACTATTTGTCTATCTAATTTATCTACTAATGAATCAACTGCTGCATACATGCTTTCGTTACTTGCGTCTGCAAAAATTTTATTACCACTTACTTGCAATGACGCTTCTGCACGGTGAATGAGTTTTTCTACATTTAATATTACATGAATATTTATTACATGATCAAAATGTCTGGTCAAGCGCTCAAATTTTTTTTCAACATAGTCTTTTAGTGAGGATGTTACTTTAACGTGATGGCCAGTTATATTTATTTGCATACTTATTCCTTGTTGGCGCAGAATACTAGTAAATCACAGTCACAAATATATTAAAACTATTTAAGCATACTGTCTTCTTTCATTAGAAGGTGGTATTGCCATAGATTCACGGTATTTTGCAATGGTACGACGAGCAACACTGATGCCTTTTTGTTCAAGAATGGTGGCTATCTTATTGTCGCTCAATGGTTTTGTTTGATTTTCTTCGTTAATTAGCTTTTTAATCATTGCCCTTATTGCGGTAGCAGAACATATTCCCCCATCTTTTGTGTTGACATGACTAGAGAAAAAATATTTGAATTCAAAGATACCTCTAGGAGTATCCATGTATTTATTTGTGGTAACTCGTGAAATCGTAGATTCATGCATTTCTAGTTCTTCAGCGATATCCCTCAGCACTAAAGGACGCATCGCTTCTTCACCATATTCAAAAAAGCCCCTTTGATGTCTTACGATTGAGGTGGCTACACGCATAAGCGTTTCGTTGCGGCTTTGTAGGCTTTTGATAAACCAGCGAGCTTCCTGTAGCTGATTGCGTAGGTAATCTGTTTCGTTATTATTATTTGAGTTTTTTATTAGAGCTGAATAAACATCGTTAATGCGTAATTTTGGCGCACTATCCATGTTTAATTTTACCCGCCAAATACCTTCATGTTTGTCTACATAAACATCTGGAGCAATATATTCTGGTTTTTGTGCATTGATTAAATCACCAGGATGTGGGTGTAAGCTTTGAATGAGTGAAATCGAATTTTCAATTATATCTGTAGAAAATTTAGTCAGTTTGGTTAATTGTTTGTAATCTTTAGAAGCAACCAAATCTAAATGATTTGCAACCAGTAAGCGAGCTTCTGACAGAAAAGGCGTGTCTTTAGGCATTTGCTGTAATTGAATATCTAAGCATTCTTGAAGACTACGTGCACCCGATCCAATCGGGTCCAATCGTTGTACAAATTTTAAAACAGCTTCAACTTCGTCTAACTCAATGTCAGAGTTTTTACTCAGATTTTCATGGATGCTCTCAATAGAGTCTTGTAAATAGCCAGAGTCATCTAAGGCATCGATTAAGCTATTAGCGATTATTTGGTCTTGATTTGAAAGTGAACTTAGCTCGATTTGCCACAAAAGATGTTCTTGCAAAGAGTCATATTCATCGTTGCTCTGATTTTCTAAGTAATCGGAGTAATCCTCTGTTGGCTGGCTGATGGGAATCTGGCCGGGTTCATAGACATCATCCCACTGACTGTCGACAGGTAATTCATCAGGCAATGTACCGTCCGCAGTTATCTCTTGAATTTCATTGGTATCGTCATTGGATTCTGGTTTTTCAATAATCTGACTTTCTTCTGCTTGTTCATCATCGGTTTCCAGCATAGGGTTACATTCAAAAGCTTCTTGAATCTCGGCTTTGAGTTCTAAGGATGATAATTGCAATAAGCGAATGGCTTGTTGCAGTTGTGGTGTCATGGTCAGCTGTTGACCGAGACGAACTTGAAGAGTTGGCTTCAACATGCCTAAAGTATGGCATGAAAGTTGCTTATGTTTAACTAGAAAACCTACTATTCGTCGTCGAAATACCACCCACAATAGTGGGAAATACAAACATCGCCAAGTAATTGGCGATAAGGTTTCCTATGACGATCGATGTTGCTAGTTAGAAACTGTTGCCTAAATAGACGTCTTGTACCTGCTTATTATTTAAAATACTTTCAGGTGTTCCCTCAGCAAGTGTTTGGCCTTCGTTTAGAATATAAGCGCGATTACAAATATCTAATGTCTCACGCACATTGTGATCCGTTATCAACAGTCCTATTTCTTGCTTGCGGAGGGTTTTCAGAATCCTTTGTATATCTTTAACCGAAATCGGGTCAACTCCTGCAAAAGGTTCATCAAGTAAAATAAATTTGGGTTGCATGGCAAGTGCACGAGCAATTTCCGCACGGCGTCTTTCCCCTCCAGATAAACTTGTACCTTTTTGGTCGCGGATATGTTCAATTTGCAGATCAGATAACAAAGAATCACAAAGCTGTTTACGCTGGCTCTTTTTTAAATCACCTCTAGCCTCTAGGCTTACCATCACATTTTGTTCAACCGTAAGACCACGAAAAATAGATGCCTCTTGAGGAAGGTACCCTATGCCATGCTTGGCACGCATATGCATAGGCATCTGCGTAATATTCAAGGTGTTTAAGAAAATATTTCCGGTGTTGCAATGAATCAATCCTACAAGCATGTAGAAGCATGTTGTTTTACCTGCACCATTCGGTCCCAGTAATCCTACAATTTCGCCAGATTTAATAGTTAGACTAACATCATCGACGACAACTCGCGCTTTGAATTGTTTGCGCAAGTTTTCTGCACTTAAATTATTCATGTACTAAACTACTTAGTGCGAGTTAATATGCGCCGGGTTTATTGCGCTTGCTCAGAATTACTTTGCTCTTTTATCGTTTCCGGAAGTACAGTGATGTTAACTCGATCATCTCCACTAGAACTGCCTGCGCTGACAATTTCTTTATCGGTATAGAAGACGATACGATCGCTAGCAAAGGTATTTCCTGCTTCCGTTAATTTAGCGTCATTTGTTAGCACTATTTCGTTAGAAGTTATGCTATATACCATTTTTTTTGCTTCGGCATTAATAAGTTTTCCGTCATCTGTGATTTGTTTGAATGTGCTTAAGTTTCCTTCAGCTATGATTTTTTGTACTTTTTTGTTTGCGGTTTCTAAAATTACTTTTTCACCAGTAAGCTGCATAGTTCCTTGAGTGATTTTAACATCACCACGATAAACACTTATTCCAGTTAAATCATTTATTTCTGCAGAATCTGCTTTGATATTAATAGGCTTACTTGCGTCATCAGATCTCGCTGCAATTCCGCTGCTGTAAGAACTTGTTAGTATTATCGATAAGATAAAAATTATGCGCTTAAGGATCATAATAACCGGTAACATTGTTGTGTAAGTGAACGATCTGTGTATCTATGTCTAAGGTCATTCCTATGGCTTTAAGTTTTTGCTTGCCACGTTTGGCAGTTACTGGAGATTCTGTTGTGGCACGCTGTTTTTTTGGGTAAATAGTTAGTTTATCAGTGAATACTTCAAGTAGGTACGGATCATCTTCCGATTTAGGTTGCCTAATTACCACATCTCCAACCAAGTTAATTATTTTATTGTCATCTTGTGTATTTCCTTTTAAGGATTTGGCAAATACTTTACTGCCATTGTTACGAAAAATTTCAATATCGGGTGATTCGAATTGGCTGCGTTTTTCGTCATCATATAACCAGTATTTAGGCGCATATAGCTTATATTGGGGCTTGCCATCGCTTGAGTTAATAATCATTTCAATATCGTTAAAGCTTACTGAGGGTCTGTCTGAAAGCGGCGGTGTTGATAATTCCATATACTCCGTGCGTTGGTTAAGAAACCACAGTGTCGCAGCAGCGCCGACGATAATCAAACAACATAACCAAATTAATCTGAGCGACATAAAACAGTGTTTTACCGTAAATGATAAGTTTGTGCCTGTTCTAATAGACCCTGTGCAGCCAAAATGAGTTCACACACTTCCCGTACCGCGCCATTCCCACCTGTAGCTGTAGTTTCCCAATGAGCATGTTGCTTTACAAATGAATTAGCATTAGCAACTGCAATTGCTAAGCCACAACGAGACATTACTTGTAAGTCAACAATGTCATCTCCTACAAAGCACGTTTGTTGTTCGTTAATATTTAAGCTAGAAAGTAATTTCTGAAAAACAGTAAATTTATCTGTGCAGCCTTGGTGTACGTGTTTTACTTCTAGGTCTCGCATTCGATACTCAAGTGCTTTAGATTGTCTGCCCGTGATTACACCAACGCTTACACCATAATGTTGCAGCAAACGGATACCGTGACCGTCATGAGTATTAAAAACTTTCATCTCATTACCATTAGAATCGAAGTAAAGTTTGCCGTCGGTGAGTACACCGTCAACATCAAACAGAGTCAAGCGTACTGATTTTGCACGTTCTAATATGTTGTTTGAATAATTCACTAGTATAAAAATATTTGTATGAAATTCAAAATTCTCTATAAAGCCTGCATATAGATGTAAAACATATAAACGATATATGCACTGACAAATGCAATACTGTAAAAGCGTGGAATTCTTTTAGATGGTAAATATAATAATGCTAGCAAAAATAGCGCTAAAGTTGCGGCAAGCATAACCGGGAAATCACGGAAATAAATCTCACGAGGCACAGAGTAATTGGTAATTATACTTGCGATCCCGGTAACACCTAGAATATTAAAAATATTTGATCCAACTATATTTCCCAATGCAAGCTCGCTGTGTTTTTTCATTGCGCTCGAAATACAAGCGGCGAGTTCTGGTAAGCTCGTGCCGAGTGCAATTACTGTTAAACCGATAACCAAATCACTTACTCCTAGTTTTTCTGCAATCGAAACTGCGCTCCATACCACCATCTCAGAGCTAACTAGTAAAATAACCAACCCTACCCCTAAACCCAGGAATAATTTTGTTAGGTTTTTGGGTGTCGATTCTTGAGAGAGTTCGCCCCGCTTGTGTTCTTTTTTTTCAAAGCGGGTCAGCATATAAAGTGCTACGAATAAGGCAAGCACTAAAATTATGCCATCAATAAAATTAAGCTGTTGATCGAGAATTAATACAGTAAATATGATTGTTGCTCCAAATACTAATATGAAATCTCGGTACACAATTCTTTTGTCTATATAAAGAGGTAAAATGCATAAAGTTGCTCCTCCGGTTAGCAAAATATTGGTTGTATTAGAGCCTAGCGCGTTGCCAATGGCTAAACCTGGATTACCTTGTAATGCGGATAAAGCAGACACTAATAGTTCTGGTGCAGAAGTGCCAAATCCAAGTACAACAATTCCAATCACAAACTTTGAAATATGGAAATGCTGACCAAGGTGTAGTGCGTTATCTGTAAATCGATCGGCACTCCACATCAACAGAAAAAAGCCCGTAACCAAAGCGATAATAAATACAAACATGATTTTACTTAGAAAATACCTTGGTTACTTTGTGGACAACTAATCTAAGCTACTTGTACCAAATTAATCCTTCCATCGCCAAGAAAATATCAAACGAGTATGATGCACCACTCAATTCAAGAGTATATATTTGGCATGGGCTAGACTTAAGGCTAGCACGGATAATAAAAATAATGGTGGAATCGATCGTACAAATTCGTGAACTACATTTCACCCGCGGTTCACGCAAGATATTCAATGGTATCAGCTTAGATATTCAAGCTGGTCAAGTTACTGCCTTTATGGGTCCAAGTGGAACCGGTAAAACAACATTACTAAAGATAATCGGTGGTCAGCTACGTCCTGAAAAGGGCTATGTGCAAGTGTTTGGTAAAGATATCCATCATGTCGATCGAGATGAGTTGTATGAGCTACGCAAACGCATGGGCATGCTATTTCAAAGTGGCGCATTGCTAACAGATATAAATGTTTTTGAAAATGTTGCCTTTCCTCTACGTGAGCACACACGATTGCCTGAACAAATTATTCGAGATTTAGTCCTGATCAAGCTGGAAGCTGTCGGTTTACGTGGCGCTCGTAATCTAATGCCAAGCGAATTGTCAGGGGGTATGGCACGTCGTGTAGCGCTGGCACGTGCAATTGTGTTAGATCCATCCATGATTATGTATGACGAGCCCTTTACAGGTTTGGACCCGATTACGAAGGGAACAATTGTAACCTTAATAAAAGAGTTGAACGAAACTCTGGGGCTCACCAGTGTAATTGTATCCCACGATGTGCATGAAACGATGTCGATCGCAGACTACATTTATGTTCTCGCAGAAGGACAGGTGGTGGAATCCGGCACGCCTGATAATTTGGGGAGTAGTTCTTCTCCATGGTTGCAGCAGTTTTTGCAAGGTTTGCCGGATGGTCCAGCACCGTTTCACTATCCGGCAGAAAATTTGCGTGAAGATTTGTTAGCGGGTAGGTAATGTTCGTTTCGGCGTTGCAAAATCTTGGACATTGGACATTGGGTCTATTCGAAAGAATGGGCCGTGCATCTATTTTCTTTTTCAGGGTATTGTTAACCATACCACGCGCATTTACACGTCCACGTTTAATTATTAAAGAGATTTATTCTATAGGTGTACTTTCACTAACCATCATTATTGTCTCTGGCTTATTTGTTGGTATGGTGTTAGGGCTGCAAGGGTATGTAACACTGGTTGATTTTGGTGCGGAAGAATCGCTTGGTGTTGTAGTTGCGATGACCTTGGTACGAGAACTAGGTCCTGTTGTAACGGCATTATTATTTGCTGGGCGCGCAGGTTCTGCATTGGCAGCGGAAATTGGTTTGATGAAAACTACAGAACAACTTTCTAGTATGGAAATGATGGCAGTAGATCCAATTCGACGGGTTGTGACACCGCGTTTTATTGGTGGATTTATCTCGGTGCCATTGTTGACTGCAATATTTACTGCAGTAGGGATTTTAGGTGGAAGATTTGTCGGTGTCGGCCTGCTAGGAGTTGATGAGGGCTCGTTTTGGTCACAGATGCAAGCAAATGTAGATTTAGTGGATGATGTTGCAAACGGTATGATTAAAGGCGTGGTATTTGCAATTGCATGTGTGTGGATCGCTTTATACAAAGGCTACGATGCCATACCTACGGCTGAAGGAATTAGTTTAGCTACAACGAATACGGTAGTTAATTCTGCATTAGCAGTACTGGGTCTTGATTTTATTTTGACTGCGTTAATGTTTGGTGAATTGTAAAATGTAAATTCGTGTTTATGAAGTAATAGGAAGAATAAGTTATGACAACACGCTTTATCGAAACTATGGTGGGATTGTTTGTGGTGTTGGGAATATTGGCATTATTCATGCTGGCGATGAAAGTAAGTAACTTAAGTGGCCTCAGTAAAAATGAAGGTTATGAAGTATCCGCTTATTTTGAAAATATAGGCGGCCTAAAAGTGCGCTCACCGGTGACCGTTTCCGGAGTTCGAGTAGGGCAAGTCACAGAAATCGTATATGATGCCGATCGTTATGAAGCTCTGGTTAGAATGCGTATTGATGCGAATCATGATTATTTTCCAATCGATACAACAGCCAGTATTTATACTGCAGGGTTATTGGGGGAGCAGTATATCGCGCTAGAACCAGGCGCGGAGGAGGACGTGTTGACGACAGGCGGTACCATAGAATTTACCCAATCGGCACTAGTTTTAGAGGAAATAATTGGCAAAATAGTGGTCAAATTAACATCTGGGTGATTATGGGTAGTCGTCAAAATTTGTTATTACATGTTTTTTTAGGGGTTGTATAGTAAATTCATGAAGCGGGGGAGATCGAGTCTAATGAAATTCGTAAATCTTATATTTGTCAGGAAATTACCAGTAATTTTATTGGTAATGCTATTTGTTGCCGGTAATGTTTTAGCGATTGATCAACGTGCACCAGAACAAATTGTAGAAGAAACCTCTACAGAGGTTTTAAGAGCCTTAAATGAAGATAAAGATCGTTTAAAAGAAGATCCGACATTAATCAATACGTTAATCAATGACACCATCATTCCTATTGTTGATTTAAATTCAATGGGGAAGTTGATACTGGGCAAGTATTGGAAGCAAGCAAGTGAAGAGCAACGTGCAAAGTTTATTGCAGAATTTAAAGATATGCTGATTCGAACTTATGCAAAATCCTTAGTGGACTATGGTCATGCTAAGGTTAAAGTATTACCAGATCGAAATAAGAAGGAAAGTAAATATCATACCGTGCAAACTGAACTTGATATCGGTTCTGGTAAAGCCCCTTTGCAAGTTGCCTATGTTTTTAGAAGTAATAAGGATAAGGAATGGAAGGTGTTTGATCTTGCAGTAGATGGCTTAAGTTTAGTGAAGAATTTTCGAACTAGCTTTGGCCAAGAAATCAAAGAAACTTCTCTAGATGCACTAATAGAGCGTTTAGCAAATACCAACAAGACTGGTGCTACGGATGAAGTCTCGGCAGAATGAATGTACAAACTGATTTTGAATGTATCGATCGCAATAGTTTTAAAGTAACTGGAGATTTAACTTTTAGTAGTGCAGCATCAGTTTGGGATCAGGCAAAAGAAATATTGCCAAATTTAGAAGAAGAAAGTTTGGTTATTGATATTGGTTCTGCAAAAGAACTAGACAGCGGCGGATTAGCGTTGTTAGTTGCTTGGTCACGCTGGGCCTATTGCAATAAAAAACAACTCATTTTCAGTAATGCCTCAGACAAAGTGCGAAAATTAATTGAAGTTAACAAGCTTCAGGATTTGCTCATACTTGCTTGAAACTGATTGCAAAAACTGTTTATTGTTTTGGCTAGTAACAAATGCTGTGGTTCGTTAAGATCTGCTTTATTCAGATTCTTAATATCAACTTTTTAACCCCTGATATTTTCCCTACATGGAAAAATTATTAATCGATGGTGGTCATGCGCTGCAAGGTGAGGTGCGTATCTCGGGGGCTAAAAATGCCGTATTACCGATTTTAGCGGCCACCTTGCTTGCGGAAGGACCTATGCAAATCGCCAATGTGCCGCATTTGCAAGATGTCACTACTACAATGGAATTATTAGGGCGTATGGGAGTTTCGCTTACTGTAGATGAACGCATGAACATCGAAATCGACAGTGGTAGCATCGATGAGCTATTTGCGCCGTATGAAGTCGTTAAAACCATGCGTGCCTCTATTCTTGTATTAGGCCCCTTGCTAGCGCGATTTGGACAGGCCGAAGTTTCGTTGCCAGGTGGTTGTGCGATTGGCTCTCGCCCGGTCAATTTACATTTACGTGGTTTAGAAGCCATGGGTGCGAAGATTGATGTTAAAGGTGGTTATATTCATGCCAAGTCAGAGCGTTTAAAAGGTGCTCATTTGGTGATGGACAACGTGACGGTTACTGGAACGGAAAATTTGATGATGGCTGCAACACTGGCTGAGGGTACTACGATAATTGAGAATGCGGCACGTGAACCCGAAGTAACAGATTTGGCAAATTGTTTAATAGAAATGGGAGCCAATATCGAAGGAGCTGGCACCGATAAAATAGCAGTTCACGGAGTGAAGCAATTAAAAGGTTGCCAATATAACGTATTAGCTGATCGAATTGAGACGGGCACGTTTCTAGTGGCCACAGCGATTACTAGAGGTTGTGTAAAACTAAAAAATACACAACCACAACTACTCGAATCGGTTTTATTAAAACTCGAAGAGGCAAATGCTACAATTAATTGTGGCGATGATTGGGTTGAAATCGATATGCGCGAACGTCGCCCAAAGAGTATTAACATTCGTACCGCACCCTATCCAGCTTTTCCAACTGATATGCAAGCACAATTCACCGCATTAAATTGTATCGCGGAAGGTTCGGGTACCATTACCGAGTCAGTATTTGAAAATCGCTTTATGCATGTGCAAGAAATGCAACGCATGGGGGCCGATATCAAGGTAGAAGGAAATACGGCCATCGTGACAGGAGTAGAAGAATTGGTTGCTGCTCCGGTTATGGCTACAGATTTACGTGCATCAGCAAGTTTAATTTTGGCTGGTTTGATAGCGAAAGGTCAAACCATTGTAGATCGTATTTATCACATCGATCGAGGTTATGAATGTATTGAAGAGAAGTTGGCACAATTAGGTGCTAACATCCGCCGCGTCCCTCACTAGATTTAAAAATGCACTTTTTTTTGCGATAGCTGCGTCAGCTCCGTGCTCAAATCCTCATGTATTATTTATACACTCCGGTTCTGCGCGCGGTGCTTTCTTGCTCTCACAAAAAAAATTACTATTTTTAAAAGTGCTAGACTCTGTCTAAAATAAATTTTTTCTATGCTGGTTTCTCTCTAAACATGACTGATAGTAGCAACACAAATATGATAACCATTGCAGTATCGAAAGGACGCATCTTAGAAGAAAGTCTGGATGTTCTTGCAGACATGGGGATAAGTGTTGCAAAAGAAGATTTAGATGGACGTAAATTGGTATTACCTACGAACAAATCAAATATACGTTTATTAATTATCCGCGCAGCAGATGTGCCCACTTATGTACAACATGGTGCAGCAGAGTTGGGCATCGCAGGTAAAGATGTATTAATGGAGTTTTCCGGGGATGGTATCTATGAACCGGTAGATCTCGGCATTGCTAAATGTCGGCTTATGGTTGCAGGCGTGAAAAATAAGGTTGCGGAAAATAGACGCTTGCGTGTAGCAACAAAATATTTGCGCAGTACGCGAAGACATTTTGCCGCCAAGGGTCAACAAGTAGAGTTGATAAAACTATATGGGTCGATGGAATTAGCGCCGATGTTAGGTTTGGCAGATTGCATTGTTGATCTAGTCGCAACTGGCAATACACTCAAAGCTAACGGTTTGGTGGCCACCGAGCATATTGCCGATATCAGCTCACGATTGATCGTCAACAAAGCAGCAATGAAGATAAAATCTGCTACACTTAAACCCCTTATAGAACAATTTAAACAAGTAGCTGATAAACCATAGAATTTTCAGGGAAGAGAGCAACGATTATGAAATATCAAACGGATGATCTCAGAATAAAGGAAATTACCGAAGTCATTGCCCCTGAAGAGTTACGCAGTGAGCTTCCTGTTTCAGAAAAGTCAGCCGAATGTGTTTTTAATGCACGTACCGCCGTGCAAAAAATACTACATGGAGAAGATGATCGCTTGTTAGTAATTGTTGGGCCATGTTCTATTCATGATCCAAATGCTGCACGTGAATATGCTGAACGGCTACTGGCTATACGTGATGAGTTAGCAGATGACTTAATGATCATCATGCGTGTGTATTTTGAAAAACCACGTACCACCGTTGGTTGGAAAGGTCTAATCAATGATCCCGATCTAGATGACAGCTTTGAAATTAATAAAGGCCTACATATTGCACGAAGCTTATTGTTAGACCTAAATGAAAAAAGTATGCCAGCCGGCACAGAATACTTAGATTTGATTAGTCCACAATACGTTGCAGACTTAGTTAGTTGGGGCGCTATTGGGGCTCGTACTACGGAAAGTCAAGTACACCGTGAATTAGCCTCAGGACTGTCTTGTCCAGTAGGCTTTAAAAATGCAACTGATGGAGGATTGCAAGTTGCAGTCGATGCAATCGGTTCGGCCATGAATCCACATCACTTTTTGTCGGTGACTAAGGCTGGCAAGTCTGCAATCTTTTCCACCATTGGCAATAAGGATTGTCACATTATTCTACGCGGCGGCAAGGAGCCTAACTATAGCCCTGAGAGTATTGACGATGCCGCAGCACTGCTTGAAAAGTCTAAACTTGCTCCACGTATTATGGTGGATTGTAGTCATGCCAATAGTTCGAAACAGCATGAAAAACAGCTTGAGGTTGGTCAAGCGGTAGCTGATCAATTAAGTGCGGGAGACATGCGCATCTTTGGTGTGATGATAGAAAGTCATTTAGTGGCAGGGAGGCAAAATGCCAAGCCTGATGTTGAACTAACGTATGGACAGAGTATTACTGATGCTTGTATAGGTTGGGATCAGACGCAAGAACTGTTGCAAATTTTTTCACAAGCTGTGCGTGAGCGACGCCATTTCAAATCCGCAGCCAGCGCAGCGTAATTGAATCCGCATGCTGGATACTACTCGTCTTAATACTCAAGACGCAGACTTCTCTGCACAATTTCAAAATTGGCTAGCTAAAAATCGGTTAACCGATGATGATGTATACGAAAGTGTGAAGGCTATTTTAAAAGACGTTCGTGAACGTGGAGATCTAGCGCTTTTAGAACATACGCAACGTTATGATCATGTTACCGCCAAACAAATTGGCGAGTTGGAGATTTCTCAAGCTCAAATGCAAAGTGCATTAGGTAGTATCGATTCTGAGCAACAGAACGCACTAAATATTGCTGCAAGTCGTATTCAAACCTATGCAGAACAACAAAAGTTACAGTCTTGGACGATTGAAGATGAAGATGCGAATGAATTAGGCCAAGTGGTTACTGCGTTAGAAAAAGTTGGTGTTTATGTGCCTGGAGGTACAGCTGCCTATCCATCATCCGTGCTCATGAATGCTATTCCCGCCAAAGTTGCGGGTGTGGAAGATGTGATTATGGTGGTGCCTACCCCAAAAGGTGAAGTAAACAATACGGTCTTGGCTGCAGCAGCAGTCGCTGGTGTAGACCGTGCCTTTACTGTTGGAGGTGCCCAGGCCATTGCAGCGCTGGCATATGGCACCGAGACTGTGCCTAAGGTAGATAAAATTGTGGGCCCTGGGAATGCTTATGTAGCTTGTGCTAAGCGCTTGGTATTTGGTGAAGTGGGTATCGATATGATTGCCGGCCCATCTGAAGTATTAGTGATTGCGGACGACAGCGCCAATCCTGAATGGGTGGCCATGGATTTATTTTCACAAGCCGAACATGATGCGCATGCGAGAGCGACGCTTATCAGTACAGACCCTGAATTTTTTAATCTAGTGTTTGAGAAAATGCAACACTTGCTAAAACAACTTGACCGTAGTGACACCATTATAGATTCCATAAATAATTACGGTGCCTTTATCCAAGTTAGTGATTTAGATGAAGCCGCACAACTTGCAAACACGATTGCTCCGGAACATTTAGAATTGTGTGTGGATAAACCTGAGCAGTTGTTAAAAAAAATTCGTAATGCCGGCGCTATTTTTTTGGGACATTATTCGCCAGAGGTATTTGGAGATTATTGTGCCGGCCCCAATCATGTGTTACCAACTTCCACTACTGCGAGATTTTCATCTCCTTTGGGTGTTTATGATTTTCAGAAGCGTAGTACAGTAGTGAACTGTTCACGTGAAGGCGCGAACAAGCTAAGTCAAATCGCGGCAACCTTAGCTAATAGTGAGGGCCTATCTGCGCATGCTAAGTCAGCCCAATATCGTGGCAAGTAGGCAAACTCTGATTTATTCTGCCTTGATTAAATTGATGTGGTTGTTAAAAAGATTTTTCCAAATGCTCATATATGTATTTATATACTCCGCTTTGACTCGCACCTTCCTGGTGCTCGGCCTACGGCTAGCAGAGCTTTCCAAATCTGCTCCCGGCAGATTTGTCTCGAAATCTTTTTGCCTCGTATCAGGCATTACATTAATAAATCAGAGCTTGCTTAGCGAATACTAAAACTACTTTCATTGAGATGAGTATTACTCCACAAAATTTATTCCGGCAGGAGCTTGCAACCATGCAAGCTTATCAAGTCCCTGATTCCGATGGTTTTGTTAAATTGGACGCGATGGAGAATCCTTATCCATTTCCTGAAGCGTTACAGGATCAGTGGCTAAGTACGCTGAAAAATGTAGCATTGAATCGATATCCTGATCCGCAAGCAAGTCGACTTAAGGAAAGTTTTCGTAAGGTTTTTGCGTTCTCGCCTAAGCTGGAAATCATGTTGGGTAATGGATCAGACGAGTTGATCCAGTTATTGATACTTGCCGTTGCTAAACCTGATGCTTGTATTCTGACGGTAACGCCTAGTTTTTCAATGTATAAACTCATTGCTGAATACGTAGGGGTACGCGTAATCGAAATACCACTCGTTACTGAATCCTTTGCTTTACCAATAGAATTGATAAGCAAAGCAATTAAAAAACATAAGCCTGCATTGATTTTTTTAGCCTGTCCAAATAATCCCACTGGAACACTTTGGCCATTAGAAAAAGTTGAACAAATTGTGCAAGAGACATCCGGATTAGTAATCGTTGACGAGGCTTATACACCATTTACTGCTTATTCTTTAATATCGCTAATTGAAAAGTATCCGCATGCCTTGATGCTACGCACATTGTCAAAAATGGGTTTGGCAGGGTTACGCTTGGGTTGGTTAATGGGGGAAGAGCAATGGTTGACTGAACTTAATAAACTACGCTTGCCATATAATATTAATGCCCTAACGCAAGCTAGTGCTGAATTTGCTTTGCACAATATTTCGGTTTTCGATGAGCAAGCACGACGCATATGTGATCAACGCGAACAATTGATTAACGCAATGCAGAATATTAAAGGTATCAAAGTTTTTCCAAGCGAAGCAAACTTTATTTTGTTTAAAACCATACATAAAGATGCTGAACTCGTATTCAACTACTTAATCGAAAATAAAATAATGATAAAAAATGTAGCGAATAACGACCTACTTAAAGATTGTTTACGTGTTACAGTGGGCACAGAGAGTGAAAATCAGATTTTTCTTGCTGCCCTCAAAGAGGCCGTTTAACAAGTTTTATTTCAACGATAAATTGGGCGCTGGTCTATTTTAATTTTCTTAGTAAATTTCTTGCCTCTACGCAATCCTGTAATCATTACCTGGTCTCCAGGTTTGCGGCCTGCAATTTCATTTTGAATCATTTTTGCATCTCCAGTGTCTTGATCATCAAAACGCAAAATGATGTCGCCCGGAATAATTCCAGCTTCATAAGCCGGACTGTGGCGTACAATTCCAGCGACTAATACACCTGCCTGATTACTCAGCCCAAATGATTCTGCTAATTGCGGAGATATATTTTGTAATTCCAAACCTAACCAACCGCGTATAACGCGGCCATGTTGAATAATTTGTGTCATTACATTCAATGCCAATCCAATTGGAATGGCAAAGCCGATTCCCTGTGAACCACCTGATTTTGAAAAAATTGCGGTATTGATCCCTACCAGCTCACCATAGGCATTGATTAATGCGCCACCAGAGTTTCCGGGATTAATCGCGGCATCTGTTTGGATAAAATTTTCAAAGGTATTAATGCCCAGGCGGTTTCTGCCGGTCGCACTAATGATTCCTTGGGTAACGGTTTGTCCAAAGCCGAATGGGTTACCAATGGCCAAAACGACGTCACCGACTTCTAATTTACTTGAATCCCGAATCACGACTGTGGGTAGATTTTTAACATCTATAGTCAGCACGGCCAGATCGGTTTCCGGATCAGCGCCAACAACATTTGCAGTAACGGTGGTGCCATCCGCTAATAACACTTCTATTTCGTCGGCATTTTCAATCACATGGTTATTCGTCAATACATAACCTTGCGGGCTCATAATTACACCGGAGCCTAAACTGGTTTGTGTCCGTTGGTGTAGATTGTTGCGTTCACCAAAAAACCGGCGAAAAAGAGGACTGTTAAAAATAGGCCTACGATCCGAAGCTACGACTGTCCTTGTATAAATGTTTACTACGGCAGGGGCAGCGCGTTGTACGGCTTGTGCATAAGAAACTGGTCCTGAGCTGGGAACTACCGAGCGATCAGTCTGATCTTCTAAAAATTCAACGACCGGGCGTTTATCTAATATATGGTCGGGTAAAAAAACTAACAGCAATATGGCTGCCAATACCCCTACGGCAATGGCTTGAAAAATAAACAATAATAATTTGCGTATATTCATAGTTACACATACCCTACCACGATCGTAATTTGGCCGATGTATGCCTTATGGTGACGTTACAAGACCTTACAAACTACACAGATACTTTTTTACAAATTGATCGCTTTAAAGACTATTGTCCAAATGGGTTGCAAGTTGAGGGGAAAGGTGAAATTGAGCGAATTGTAACCGGTGTAACGGCAAATCAGGCATTGTTGGATGAGGCTTGTGTAAAGCAAGCCGATGCAATTTTAGTCCACCATGGTTATTTTTGGCGCAATGAAGATCCGCGCGTAACCGGTATAAAACGTAAACGATTAGCTGCATTAATATACAATGAAATTAGTTTAATTGCTTATCATTTACCGCTCGATGCGCATCCTGAAATTGGAAATAATGTTCAACTTGCGAGGTTGTTGGGAATCGAAATTGATGATGTGCTGCAATCTGATAGTAGTTCCATAGCTGGAAGTATTGGGCATTTTCCTCGGCTCATAGAAGCTGAAGACTTAAAACACCTTATTGATTCGATGCTTACTCGAACTTGTACCCATGTACCTGCAGGGCCCTCCAAAATTAAAACCATAGGTTGGTGCACGGGTGCTGGGCAAGATTTTATAGAATTGGCCATCGCGCAAAATTTAGATGCTTATCTAAGTGGGGAAATTTCAGAACCCACGGCACATTTAGCTCGAGAAGCTGGAATACACTATTTTGCTGCCGGGCATCATGCCACGGAGCGCTATGGTATTCGAGCATTGGGAGAACATCTGGCGCAAAAATTTGATGTTTTGCATAAATTTGTGGATATCGATAACCCCGCGTAATTAAAGCATTTTTTTTACTTTTACTTGACGAAATTTGGAACATGCGCCATCCTACGCGTCTTTTGTAAATAGATGTTCTTAATAAATCAAAGAATGTCGGTACAGAATATCTAAGGGAGCTATGATTTATTAATGAAATGACTGAGATGAGGCAAAATGATTTCGAAAAACGGAATGTATACTTGCTTTATTTTCTTGGCACACGAGAGTATTTCGAGAAATCATTACTAATTCATCTTTTTTGGAACATATCAGAATAAATCTGAGCTTTTGTAAATACAAATATCGTTTATCATCATTCACGCTAACAATTATATTGGCGTTTCGATTGTCGCGAGTGAGGAGAACTTCTAGATGTCAAAGGATAGTGTAGATCATGGTCGTCGCAAGGCGCTAACAGGTAGTGTTGCAGTTGTTGGAGGTATTGGATCTGCGATCGCGCTTTGGCCTTTTGCTTCCAGTATGAATCCAAGTGCAAGTGCCTTAGCAGCCGGTGCCCCGGTAGAAGTAGATGTAAGTAAAATGGAGCCCGGCCAACTGATTCAAGAAATTTATCGACGAAAACCAATCTGGATTATTCGTCGTACTCCTGAAATGGTGCATACCCTGAGTAAGTTAACCGAAAAATTACGCGATCCAAATTCTGAAGAAATGCAACAACCCGAATTTGCGCAGAACGAATTTCGATCCATTAATGAAGAATATCTTGTACTCGTTGGGATTTGCACACATCTGGGTTGTTCACCTGAATTTCGACCTGAACCAGGTTCAGAAGGGTTAGGCGCTAGTTGGCTTGGTGGTTTTTATTGCGCTTGTCATGGTTCCAGGTTTGATTTGGCTGGACGTGTCTATAAAAACGTGCCGGCAAATAAAAATCTTGAAGTTCCAAAGTATTATTTTCCTAGTGAAGGAAGGATTTTAATTGGCATGACAAAAGAAGAGGCATCGGCATGAGTGATCAATCGCAAGGACTTATGGGATGGATTGATGCGCGCTTTCCACTTACTAAAATGTGGAAAGAACATTTGTCTGAATATTATGCGCCTAAAAATTTCAACTTCTGGTATTTCTTTGGCTCGTTGGCGTTACTTGTTCTAGTTATTCAAATCTTTAGTGGTATCTTCTTGACGATGCACTATAAACCTGATGCAGAATTAGCGTTTGCATCGGTAGAGCATATTATGCGTGATGTAAATTGGGGCTGGTTAATTCGTTACATGCATTCCACTGGGGCATCATTCTTTTTTATTGTTGTGTACTTACACATGTTTCGGGGCTTGATATATGGCTCGTTTAAAAACCCGCGTGAATTGATTTGGATTTTTGGGATGTTAATTTATGTTGCGCTAATGGCAGAGGCCTTTATGGGCTATTTGTTGCCATGGGGAAATATGTCCTACTGGGGTGCGCAAGTAATTATTAATTTATTCAATACCATTCCATTTGTTGGTGAAGCGATCTCTGAATGGATTCGCGGTGACTTTGTAATTTCGGATGCTACCTTAAACAGATTTTTTTCTTTGCATGTCATTGCAGTGCCGTTGGCATTACTAGGTCTAGTCGTTGGCCATATCTTGGCGCTGCATGAAGTTGGTTCAAATAATCCAGATGGTGTGGAAATTAAAAAGAATAAAGGACCAGATGGTATCCCTGTGGATGGAATTCCCTTTCACCCTTATTACACCGTTAAGGATATTTTTGGTGCCTGTGTCTTTTTGGCTATCTTTGCCTTTGTTGTATTTTTTATACCGGAAATGAATGGCTACTTTTTAGAGCATGCTAATTTTGACCCTGCTAATGCATTAAATACACCTGATCATATTGCTCCAATTTGGTATTTCACACCTTTCTATACGGTATTGCGTGCAATCCCCAATCCCTTTGGTGGCTTCATGGCAATGGGTCTTGCGATTGTGGTGTTGTTTTTCTTACCTTGGATTGATCGTAATCCCATCAAATCGATTCGCTATCGCAGTTTCTTATTTAAGATAAATATTATTATTTTTGCGATTGTATTTATCATTTTGGGTTGGCTGGGCTTGAATCCGGTAACGCCTCTCTATTCACAGCTGGCTTTGCGTTTCACAGAACTTTATTTTCTGTTTTTCTTTGTACTTTGGGCCTATAGTAAACATAGATCCAATGGATTCTGGATTGGTAGCTTTGTCGTGCTTCTGGCTGGAATTACCTTTTACGACATATTCATGAACAGCTCTGAAAGTCCCTTATTAATTTGGAAAACTTGGGTTATTCCTGCTGCTTATCTTGTTATAACTCTATTATTACCTTTTTTGACCAGTTGGGATCAGGATAAAGAAGTTCCTGAGAGGGTAACATCATGAGAGTACTGGTAAGTTTATTATTCGTTTTACTGGTGTTAGTTGCTAACCCGGCGTGGAGTGCTGGTGGTAGTAACCACGAAAAAGGTGCGTTTGGTCACGTAAATATTGATTTAAAAAATAAAGCTTCACTGCAACGTGGTGCCAAGTATTTCGTTAACTACTGTCTGAGTTGTCATCCTGCTCAGCATAGTCGGTACAAGCGAGTGGCAGATGATTTGGGTATTAGTGAAGAAATCATGATGGAAAATTTAATCTTCACAGGACAAAAGTTTGGTGATTTGATGACAGTAGCCATGAAGCGTGAAGATGCAAAAAAATGGTTTTTAGGTATTGATCCGCCAGATTTAAGTACTCATGTGCGTGCCATTGGACCTCAAGCGGTTTATGAATTTCTTAAAACTTTTTATATAGATGACTCGCGCCCATTTGGTGTAAACAATTTGCATCTTAATAATACTGCCATGCCGCATGTATTAGCAGACTTGCAGGGTTTGCAAAAAGCTGTATTCCACAAAAGCAAAGGTAAGAATGGTAAGGAACATGATGAATTTGATAAATTTGAAGTTGTTCAACCAGGCGCTCTAAGTGAAAAGGAATATACGCAAGTAGTTACTGATATCGTAAATTTTTTGGCTTATCTGAGCGAACCGGCTCAACTTGTACGCAAAAAAATAGGTATTGGCGTATTATTATTTCTTGCTGTATTAGGTCTACTTTCTTACTTCTTGAAAAAGAATTACTGGAAAGATGTGCACTAGCTTTTTTCCAAAATAACAATAATTACTTCTAAACTAAGAGATTCATAATGGCATTAGTTGCAAATCGTCGTTCAGGGATGACTTTATTTTCGGATCCACGCTGTCCACAAAGTCATCGAACAAGAATTGTATTAGCAGAAAAGGATATTACCGTTGATGTTGTTCATATCGATCCAAATAATAAGCCTGAAGATTTGCTGGATGTAAATCCTTATAACTCGGTCCCTACTTTAATTGATCGTGAGCTCGTGTTATATGACGCACGTGTAATTATGGAATATCTGGATGAGCGTTTTCCACACCCGCCATTAATGCCTGTGGACCCAGTGTCACGATCTAAATCTAGATTGGCATTGTTTCACATTGAAAAAGACTGGTATGTGCCATTGGATGATGTAGGTTCAGATAATCCTGACATCGCCAATCGTGCTAGAAAAAATCTGCAAGAAAGCATGCTTGCTGCTATAGAATTATTTAAAGCAAAGCCTTATTTTCTAAGTGACGAATTTAGCTTAGTAGATTCAAGCATTGCACCGATTCTTTGGAGGTTGCCTAGTTTTGGAATTAAATTAGGTGCTTCGGCAAAACCGATTATGGAATATGCCGAGCGAGTATTCGATCGGCCATCATTTAGAAGTAGCTTATCTGAAGAAGAAGTAGAAATGTGGCCAGGTTAGTTTGTGCTGTGCATAGATGAGCTAGTATGGCTTTAGTGATAATTATTTTGTAAATCGAGTTATGACACCAAGTCGGCCTTATTTAATACGTGCCATGTATGAATGGATTGTTGATAATGGGATGACGCCATACATTCTTGCAGACACGAGTAGCGATCAAGTAAAAATTCCTCGTCAGTATGAGGAGGATGGAAAAATTGTATTGAATATAGGTCCAACAGCAGTGCAGTCACTTGACTTAGGGCAAGAAGCGGTATGCTTTGATGCAAGATTCGATAGTCAACCGATGACTGTAGTGGTTCCCATCGAATTCGTGTTGGCAATTTATACACGTGAAAATGGCCAAGGGATGATGTTTGCTGATGAAGATGAATTGCCACCAACAGATGGCTCTGAAGATGACTCCCCTAAACCCAAGGGTACGCATCTGCGTGTAGTTAAATAGCTCGACTCTTAGATTTTGATCATGATTGAAGTTTTACAAGATGACATCACTACACTAAAAGTAGATGCTATAGTAAATGCAGCAAACAATAGTTTACTAGGTGGTGGTGGAGTAGATGGGGCGATACATCGTGCTGCTGGTCTACAGCTTAGTAAATTTAACAAGACATTAGGCGGTTGTGAAACAGGCGATGCAAAGCTTTCTCCAGGTTTTAATTTACAAGCCAAACACATTATTCATACAGTAGGTCCTGTTTGGCAAGGTGGAAATTCGGGAGAACCAGAATTATTAAAACAATGTTATCAACGTTGTTTTGAAATTGCCTTAGCTAATCAAATTCAAACCATAGCTTTTCCTGCAATCAGTACAGGTGTGTACGGTTATCCAAAAGAAGCCGCAGCTTTAATCGCTACCCAACAAATGCGTGAATTTGAATCAAAATTTAAAACCATCATTGCTTGTTGTTTTAGCGAAGTGGATGTTGAAATTTATAAGCGAATGTTAGGTAACAATACCCAAGCCGCCTAGAATCTTTCTCAAAATACATCTAGTACGCTAATATCGCGTTGCAGATCTTTCTCAAATGCTCATTTACTAGCGTATAACTCCGCTTCTCGAAAGCTCTGCGCCTTGGCTTAGCCCACTATCTACTATTTTGAGATAGATTCTGATATTTGTTAATGCCTGCTAACGGTCCAAGCAGATAGTAGGTATTCTAAAGATTTTAAAAGTAGAATTTGAAATTAAGTGTTCGGTAATGTCTTGCCTGGATTAAGAATATTGTTTGGATCAAACTGTTGTTTGATTTTTTGCATTAAAGACAGTGTAGTAGGATCAATTTCTTTGTTGACATAGTCTCTTTTAGTAATGCCTATACCATGTTCACCTGAAAGCGTGCCATCCAGTTTTAAAACCAATGTAAATACCTCATCGAGGCATTGTGAAGCCGCTTTGGATTCAGCCGGAATCGCAGCATCGTATAATAAATTGACATGTAAATTCCCATTGCCTGCATGACCGAAGCTAAAGATAGAAATATTATATTTTTTGCTAAGGGCATCTAATTCTTGCAATAATTTTGGTAAGTGAGTAACAGGTACGACGATGTCTTCATTAATTTTGTTTGGTGCAAAGCTGCGCAATGCTGGGGATAGTTTTTTTCGCGCAGCCCATAACTCTTGTTTTTGTTTTTTATTTTTTGCATTTTGAATTTTAAGGCATCCAATATTTTTTGCTGCATACAGAATAGATTCAACACTTGCATCGACATTATCGTGCAATCCGTCTACCTCAATCATTAACATCGCTTGTGCATCTGAATCAAGATTTAAGTCGGAGTGTTTACGAATTAAATTTAATGAACCACGATCAATAAATTCAAGCGCATGGGGTAATGCATTTTGCGCAAGGATATTCACAACCGCTTCAATTGCTGAATCGGTGTCTTTGTACAAAGCACGAATCGTATCGACTCTTTCTGGCAAAGGACTGAGTTTTAACCTAGCCTCAGTAATGATGGCTAGAATTCCTTCTGAGCCAATTAATAAACGCGTTAGATCTAATCCAACCACACCTTTAGTGGTTGCGCTGCCAGTTTGAATGGTTTCACCTGCACCAGTTATTGCGCGTAGGCTTAATGTGTTTTCTCTGCAAGTCCCATATTTTATTGCACGTGGCCCTGCCGCATTGCAGGCAAGATTACCGCCTACAGTACAATAGTCCGCACTGCTAGGATCGGGTGGCCAAAATAGATTATGGGTTGCTGCTTGCTTTTGTACCTCTACGTTTAAAACACCCGGTTCGACACGCATGTTTTTGTTTTTATGATCAAACTCTACGATTTGATTCATACGCTCTGTAGACAAGACTACACCTGCTTGAATCGGTACTGCTGCACCAGTTGTGCCAGTGCCACGGCCTCTGGTAGTAATAGGTATTTTATCTTCGTTACATATTCTTACGATTGCTTGAATTTGCTCGTGCTGTGTAGGTAATAGCACTGCATCGGGACAGGCTTGTTGTTTACTGTTGTCATAGCCATAGGCCCAACATTCGCTTGTATCGGTGAATACCGAATCTTTCCCGCAAGCATCAATAAGGCGAGTAATGATGTGAGAATCTAGAGACATCCTTATATAACTAAGGAAAGTTTAGCGATCAAGCAATTGACGATCGATAAGATCGCATAAACAGTGTAATGTTAATAGATGCACTTCTTGTATGCGCGCAGTGGAGTCACTAGGCACACGTATTTCGATGTCGCGAGTTTGCAATAAAGAAGGCAATTTACCGCCATCTTTTCCAGTCAACGCAATTACTGTCATGTTTTTTTGATGTGCTGCTTGTACCGCACTCAATATGTTTGCAGAATTTCCGCTGGTGCTAATTGCCAGAAGGACATCATTAGCATTTCCCAACGCGAGCACTTGCTTGGAAAAAACCCTTTCGTAAGCATAGTCGTTCGCGATTGATGTAAGAGTTGAACTATCTGTAGTCAAGGCGACAGCAGCGAGCCCCTCCCGCTCGCGTTCAAAACGATTCAGTAATTCAGATGAAAAATGTTGTGCGTCCGCAGCCGAACCTCCATTTCCACAGCTAAGAACTTTACCTTCGCTTTTAAGCGATTGCAGAATTTTTACCGAAGCATCAGTAATGGGTGTTAGTAGAGATGCCATGCTGGCTTGTTTTACTTGAATGCTAGCAGTAAAAAGTTCTTCGATATGTTTATTAAGATTCATGTTTTCTAACTATAATTTTAATAAGCATTAAATGCGTTGCTTATCCATTGAGGATGAAAAGACGCATCGAAACCAACAATATCAAAACGCGCAGGAGTATTTAGATGGTGTCGTGCAATATAATGGCTTGCAGTAGTGATAAGTTTTTGCATTTTATTTCTGTCTACTGAATCAATGGCAGTGCCGTGACTATCGTTTTTTCGATAACGCACTTCAACAAATACCAGTTCTTCTTTGTCCTGCATAATTAAATCTATTTCACCATTTCTGCAGCGATAGTTCTTTTCTATAAGTGTGAGTCCTTGTTTTTGTAAAAATTGACAAGCTTTATTTTCGGCAATACTTCCTTTGTTGATCGTATTCACTGTTGAGATATAACTTGAGGGATAGTGGTTGGTGGGTAGCCGAGTGATTGAGGTTGTCCATCTTTAAATTGTGCCCATATTAATTCTCGATAAATTCGATTTTGTCCTACAATGCTTAATTTCCCTGTTGTGCCGTCGTAACGATCATATTCATAGGCTGCTAAGCGTTGCAGATGCGGAATAATTTGATAGGCATCTATTCCTAGGGCGGCAAAACGTGGCAATTTAGATTGACTACTAGTAAGTTGTAAATCTAACGAGTCGCGCAGTAGCTCAAATGCAGGATCTTCAGATAATAGCCAAGGGATGTCGCAATACGTAACACCGTTAATATCTTGGTCTGCAGAAATGTTTTCATTACCAGTGAACACATGAGAAGTAGCGTATACAGGTAAATCTGACGCATAGTGGTAACTTAACTGTGGACGTAATTGTCTAGCTTGCTGCGGTGATGCGGCAATGAATATAAAATCAGCATCTTGACGTCTTTTCGGTTCAAATTCGACGTTTTGTTTAATGATAGATTGGATATTGCGTCGGCGCTGTTCACTTTGATTAAGTCGTAAAAGGTTTTTAATGGGCTCGGAGTAATCTGCACTTTTTGGATCATAGCGTTCATATTGTAGGACTGAGCCACCTAGTTCATAGAAGCGATTAGTAAAGGTTTCTAACAATCGAGTACCCCATTCACCATGAGGGACTAATACTAAAGCTTCTTGATGGTTATCCAATGATGCACGTTCGGCTACCTGCTTGGCCTCATCTTCTGGTAGCAAACCGAATTGAAATAATTTTTGTGGGCTGACTACAGCATCATCAGCATAGTTAAGTGAAAGTGTTGGCACACTAATTTGCCCTTGGCTGGCTAAAATATTTACCGCTTCTTTTTGTAAGGGACCAATAATAAAATCAGCACCTTCGACCATTGCACGACGATGGTAGCTCACTGCTGTAGCAGTGTCTTCACCAGTGTCATATAACACAATCTGAGGTGGTGGGTTGAATGTCTCATCAAATTCACGCGCAGTACTAATACCTGCATAAATCGCTTCAGCAACACTATGATATCGCCCAGTCATGGGTAGTAACAGTGCGATTTTATTTGGTGCGATGCGAAATGATTCCCAATCTTTGGTAAGTGAATCGACAATATGGTTTGGTACTTTATGGCGTGGAAAGCGAGAGCGCCATTGCTGTATCTTGTTTTCAAGTGCAGGTAAATTTTCATGTGGCTGTTTTTGAATAGCGGCTAGTTGTAGCCAAGCCGCGATATCGGCGTCTCTATTACTAGAGGTCCAGCTTTGCAGTTCTTCTATATTAGTTTTGAGAAGCGACTGCCAGATTAACTGGTTATTTTTCTTAAGTTGGTCAGATTTTTTCAGTATAGGGTTTAATGCAATTCGAGTGGTAATCGATTCACGTGTTTGGCCCATCGCATTGTACGCTTTAGCTCGAATTGCAAGTACATGTGGTTTGTATTGTGGCGAGAGGTCGATAACCTTAAGTGGAACAGTATCTAGAGCTAGCTGCGGTTGTCCATTCAATAATGCCAATTCGGCTGTTGCCACACGTTTTCTGACTAATAAATCTTGAGAAAGAATGCTTTCATCAATGGCACTGAGATATTGTTGGGCTTGTTGCTTGGTTTCTGGGTGTAATACAGCTTCTGCAGCTCTGATTTGTAATGCCTCGCGCTGGGGTGAGGATTTAGTTTCGGCTACAGACCAAAATACGGCAGCAGCTTCTTGATATTTGCCAGACTCAATTAATTTTTCAGCGCGTCGAATTTGAGCGTTTTCTGCATCAAATATATTACCCTCTGACAAAGGTAAATCGGCACAACTGATAAGGGCGAAAACGATTGTAATTGAGATTACAATGGAAGTAATTCTTTGCATTGTCAAAACTCTGATTTGAATATGTTCAAAATAATTATTGTTTAGTAACGTAAGTGTCAGAATATATGAGCAACCAAGGTACCCTATATGTCATTGCTACGCCTATCGGTAATTTATCAGACATTACCTTACGAGCTTTAGACACCATAAAAAAGGTTAAGATCCTGTTGGCTGAAGATACCCGTATTACAAAAAAGCTTCTGACTCACTATGGTATCCAAGCTGAACTTGAGTCGCTACATGATTTTAATGAATCAGAAAAAATATCGGTAGTGATTGAGCAATTACTTAGAGGTGTAGACATCGGCATCGTTTCTGATGCAGGCACACCTCTCATTAGTGATCCAGGCTACAAACTAGTAACTGCAGCACAATACGAAAACATACCAGTGCGTCCAATTCCTGGTGCGAATGCAGTAATCACGGCGTTATCTGTTGCCGGGATTGCAACAGACCGTTTCACATTTGAGGGATTTCTCCCCAAAAAAGCTGCTGAACGGATTGCTTATTTGCAGATGTTGAAGTATGAGCGAAGATCGATGGTGTTTTATGAGTCGCCACAACGTATTCAGCAAACACTACAAAGTTTTATTGAAGTTTTTGGTGGGCAAAGAACAGCTACATTTTTGCGTGAGTTAACCAAACAGTTTGAGCAACACCTGCATGGCGATCTCAGTTCTATCAAGCAAACTTTACAAGAGCATCCTGAGAAAATAAAAGGAGAATTTGTATTGGTGGTAAGTGGTAACGATTCATCCAACGATGCTGAATCTATCGAACAGGCACAACAGCTTTTAGCAGATTTGCAAGCACATATGTCGCATAAAGATGCAGTAGAAATAGTCGCTAAACATACAAATATAGGACGCAACCAACTCTATTCATTAGGGCTGAACAATGCCTTAAAACATACTAAATAAAGTATGTTATGGTACTAGTGGAAGCTGGCTAAACAGTCGTCTCAGTGCTTAGTTTATGTACTTTATACATAGAATAAGTAAAGAGGAGGAAAGTCCGGGCTCTATGGGCAGAGTGCCAGGTAACGCCTGGAGGATGTGAATCCATGGAAAGTGCAACAGAAAGTAAACCGCCCGGTCACTCATTTAACTATAACTACATTTATGAGCCAGTTAAATGAGTGGTTGGGTAAGGGTGAAAGGGTGTGGTAAGAGCACACCGCATAGCTGGTAACAGATATGGCTAGGTAAACCCCACTTAGAGCAAGACCAAATAGAGGGGCAAGGAGAAATCCAACGTGTTGCCCAAACGGCCCCTGGGTAGGTTGCTTGAGGTTTATGGCGACATAAGCTCTAGATGAATGACTGTTCTCGACAGAACCCGGCTTATCGGCCAGCTTCCATCACTGTCTGTCGGTTGTTAGCAATCGATAAGTTCATTGGCTTGTTAATCTAAAATCTTACCTTTATGGGTTAAGCCCTCATATTTGTGTGAGTTACACAAAAATACCCTGATTGAATAAGGGGTATCTTCTGCTTAACTATCTGTCTTATAAGTAATTTTTTTGGTTTTTTGTGCGGTTTTACTTGCAATATGGCCAACTCATTCCTATAGTGTCAAAAAGTGGGAAATTGTGGGAAAGCATGGAATATGACTCCATGAAATTCAATCTATGTTCCGAGGTGTTAACGATCTTAATCTGGATGCTAAAGGTCGCCTGTCTTTACCAGCGCGATATCGTCAGCGTATTCAAGAAAGTTGTGGTGGTAGTTTAGTCATCACAGTAGATGTGGATCGATGTTTGTTGATTTATCCATTTCCTGAGTGGGAGCATATTGAAAAAAAACTGATGCAGTTACCCAGTATTAATAAACAAGTTAGACGCCTACAACGACTGTTACTTGGACATGCTACGGAATGTGAAATTGATGGGCAACATCGTGTTTTATTGCCGCCACCTTTGCGTAATTTTGCCAGTTTAAATAAGCATGCTGTGTTAATTGGGCAGGGCAATAAATTGGAACTTTGGGATCAGGAAACATGGGGGAAAATGTGTGAACGTTGGATTAAAGAGGAAAATAAATTAAGTGATATTACTGCGGCACTTGAAACACTTTCGATTTAACTATGCGGGATGATGTAGTTGATCAGCATCAGCCTGTTTTACGTTCAGAAGTAATAGAAGTACTAAACATTAAATCAAATGGTATCTATATAGATTGCACATTTGGACGCGGGGGGCATAGCAGCGAGATCTTAAAAGGTTTAAGCACTGAAGGCCGTTTATTGGCAATTGATCAAGATCCAGAAGCTGTTAGGTACGGCAAAAAAGAATTTGAGAATGAACAACGTATTGTGATTGAACAAAGCAATTTTTCAGAAATATTACAGGTAGTAGAAAAATATGGTTTTGCTGGGAAGATAAACGGAATTTTATTTGACCTAGGAGTTTCATCACCACAGTTCGATAATCCTAATCGTGGTTTTAGTTTTATGCACGATGGACCATTGGATATGCGTATGAATATAAATTCGGGAATAAGTGCTGCAGAGTGGTTGCAGAATGTTAACGCCAATGAATTAGAAAAAGTAATCAAGACATATGGTGAAGAGAGGTATGCAAAAAAGATTGCGCAAATGATTATACAACAGCAAAAAATAAAGCCATTAAACTCTACAAAAGAACTAGCAGATTTAATTCAAAAAACTATAGGACGATCAAATGAAAAAAAACATCCCGCAACACGGACATTTCAGGCTATTCGTATATTCGTAAATGATGAATTAAAAGTTTTAGCATCGGCATTGGATGCATGTATAGAGTTATTAGCTCAGTCAGGCCGCCTGTTGGTAATCACATTTCACTCACTTGAGGATCAAATAGTCAAAAATCTGTATCGAAAATATAGCAAGTCTGACATGCCACGCAAGTTACCTGTTGCAGAAGAATTCCAGCCAAAACTCATAAGAGTGTGTAAACCAATTAAACCTTCTGTAAATGAAGTATCAAAAAACCCAAGGGCACGAAGTGCAAAACTATATGTGCTGGAGCGGGTTTTATGTTAGGTAGGTTAGCATTAATAACGGTTTTATTTTTCGCTAATGTATTTACAGGTGTTGGAATTGTTTATTCAAAACACGCTATGCGCAAATCGTTCATTGAGTTACAAGAGCTGCAAAACAAATATGATGAACTGCAAGTAAATTGGGGGCAGCTGCAATTAGAACAAAGTGCTTGGGCAACACATGGTCGTGTCGAAAAACTTGCGCGTGAAAAATTAAAAATGGACCTAGTGCATGAAGAGCGTCTTGTGTTTTTAAAAGACAGTGACTCAAAATAAAGTAACTCTATGAAAAAAGCTCCTATATATAGATTACGTCGATCACTGATCGTATATGTGTTTGTTTTAAGTTTAGTTGGATTATTTATTCGTTCTGTGTATTTGCAGCTATTTGAGCATGAATTTTTAGAGGAGGAAGGTAAGGCGCGCCATCTGCGAGTAGTAGAGATGCCAGCACACCGAGGCATGATTTTAGATCGAAATGGTGAGCTACTCGCGGTGAGCACGCCGATTTATTCAGTTTGGGCAAATCCTAAAATTGCTTTGCAAGATGAGAAATCCATAAAACAAGCAGCTGAAGTTTTAAAGTTAGGTGATACTAGCTTAAGAGAAAAGTTACAACAAAAAAAATCTCGACAATTCGTATATATAAAACGTCATATAGATCCTCAACAAGCAGAACAATTAAAGCAGCGTGGCATTAAAGGTATTCATTTGCAGAGAGAATATCGACGCTATTATCCAACTGCAGAAGTAACTTCGCATGTACTTGGGTTTACGGATATAGATGATAAAGGTTTAGAAGGGATAGAACTTGCTTATGACCAATGGTTGCAGGGCCAGCCAGGCGCAAAAAAAGTTATTAAAGATCAGTTAAACCGTATTGTTGAAGATGTTGAAGGAATACGTATTCCAGAACCTGGTCAAAATATTGCATTGAGTATAGATCGAAGAATTCAATATTTGGCTTATCGTGAATTGAAGGCAAAACTTGCGCAACATCGGGCGCGCTCCGCTTCAGCAGTTATGTTAGATGTAAGAACTGGTGAAGTCATTGCTATGGCGAATGTCCCGTCATTTAATCCCAATAACCGCAAAGGTTTTCGTAGTTATACTTATCGCAATCGTGCGGTTACAGATGTTTTTGAGCCGGGTTCGACGATTAAGCCTTTCACGATTGCATCGGCATTGGAGTCCAATCGATATTCGCCCAATACTTTAATTAATACTGCTCCTGGAACGTATAAGGTTGGAGACCATCTGATTAAAGATTCGAAAGACTTCGGCATGCTCAGTGTAAGTAATGTCATTATTAAATCTAGTAATGTAGGCGCCACAAAAATTGCATTAACGATACCACCACAAGATTTATGGACAGTACTTAGTTCAATCGGTATTGGCCAGTCAACGGAATCAGGGTTTCCAGGTGAAGTTAGTGGGCATTTAAAAAGCTTTCATGATTGGCGAGAAGTTGAACATGCAACGTTGGCATTTGGTTATGGAGCATCTATGACGACTTTACAACTCGCACGTGCATATGCCGTATTGGCATCAGGAGGTAAACAATTGCCCATCTCGATGCTGCATAAACCTAATTCAGGATTCAGCGAAAAAAGTGCGCATAGAGTAATTTCTTCTGATACCGTAAATCGCATTATTTCTATGTTGACTGCTGTGGTCTCAATAGATGGTACAGGAGCACGTGCTGCAATTCCTGGGTATAGTGTGGCAGGTAAAACTGGCACAGTACATAAGTCTACAAAAGGTGGCTATGAAGAAGATAAGTATATTTCACTTTTTGCTGGGTTTGCGCCAGCTAGTGACCCTCGTCTGGTATTAGTAATTGTAATGAATGAACCAAGCCGTGGTACCTATTTTGGAGGTGAAGTTGCGGCACCGATATTTTCAAAAATTATGGGTGGGGCCTTACGCATTTTAAATATTTCGCCTGATGATGTGCCTTTGCAGGCTAATTTCAATGACACTATGCAAGATCATGCTGGTTAACGATGCCTGCTATGTCATGGGCATTGGCTGATTTACTAAAAGATTGGGTGCAAGTGCAAACTGCAGATACAAATATCATGATCTCTGGTCTTAGTTTGGATAGCCGTTTTGCACAACCGGGCGATTTATTTTTTGCCACGCATGGCACGCAGAAACATGGGATTGAGTTTAGTAATGATGCTATTACGAAAGGTGCGGTAGCGATCGCCTGGGAACTTAATCAAGATATAGATTCAAAAAATCTACCCACTTCAATTCCGTGTCTATCAATTCCTGATCTGCAACAGCAAATTGGATGGATTGCACAACGTTTTTATTACCATCCATCTGAATATATCAATGTCATAGGAGTGACAGGAACTGATGGTAAAACTTCGGTGAGCCAATTTATCGCGCAGGCATTTCATCATTTAGGCACTCCTTGTGGAGTGATTGGTACTTTAGGTTATGGGGTCTATCCCAAGCTTCAATCTGCAACACACACTACACCAGACGCAATACGTACTCAGTCGTTATTGTATAGTTTTAACAAACAAGATGTTAATAATGCTGTTATTGAGGCTTCGTCACATGGCCTAAAGCAAGGCCGATTAAATGGTGTGGACTTTAATATAGCTGTGTTTACCAATTTAAGCCGTGATCATTTGGACTACCATGCGACATTGGAAGATTATGCAAATGCCAAGCGTATATTGTTTCAAATGCCGAATTTACAGCATGCAATAATTAACATTGATGATGAATTCGGTTGTCAATTAGCGGGTGAATTAGCTGAAAAAATAAATCTTGTTACCTATTCAAGTAATAACTGCCAACAAGATTTTGGTTCATTTATTTGCGTGAAGAATGTTAATTTTTCTGATAGAAAAACTAACATTGAAATAGCTTCTAGTTGGGGCGATGCTGCGATAGCAACAGAATTATACGGCAAGTTTAATATAAGTAATCTTTTAGCTGCGTTAGCTGTACTACTTGTAGATGGCTATCCATTTGAGAATGCGGTAAAGGCAATTGCCAATGTACATACTGTCCCTGGACGCATGGAGCGGGTAACTTCCAATAATCATGCGCCCACAGTAATCATCGACTATGCGCATACGCCGCAGGCGCTTAGCAATGTTTTGCAGGTATTGCGAGAGCAGTGCAATGGTAAATTATGGTGTGTATTCGGTTGTGGTGGAGATCGTGACCCCGGCAAGCGCAAATTAATGGCCCATGCCGTTGAACGATATGCTGATTGCGCAATCGTAACAGACGATAATCCGCGCACTGAAGATCCCAATCTAATTACGGGTGACATTATTTCTGGGTTTTCTAATTCTGCAAAATATACCTTGATTCATGATCGTCAAGAGGCGATTGCTCATGTAATAAATCACGCAACTTGCAAAGATACGGTATTGATTGCAGGGAAAGGTCATGAAACTTATCAGATTATAAATAATGAGTATTTCCCATTTGATGATAAAAAAATTGCACAAATATTTTTAAATGATGGAATTTAGGCTTTCTGAAATTGCCCGCATCACGAACGGCCAGCTAATAGGCCAGGACAGAGATGTGATTGGATTATCAACGGACACGCGTAAATTACAGGAAAACAATTTGTTCGTAAGTTTAATTGGCGAGAAGTTCGATCCACATAAATTAATTGAAGAGGGAAAAGTTGATCATGCCGGAGCAGTAGTAGTTGAACGAAAAGTAGAATCAAAAGTTGCACAGATTGTAGTAAAAAACTCATACAAAGCCTTACAAGAAATAGCACGAGCTTGGCGCAATAAATTTAGCTTGCCTGTAATAGGAATTACTGGTTCGAATGGCAAGACTTCTGTCAAAGAGTTAATCAAACAGATTTTAACCACGCAAGGTAAAGTGTTAGCAACCGTTGGCAATTTGAATAATCATATAGGTGTGCCGTTGACGTTAGTCAACTTAAATGAGAGTCATCAGTACGCAATAATAGAGATGGGCGCTAACCATCCTGGTGAAATTGCAAATCTTACTCAATTAGTGAAACCTGACATCGGGGTAATTACTAATATTGGACCGGCTCACTTAGAGGGTTTTGGTTCTATAGAAGGTGTAGCCAAAGCCAAGGCTGAGCTTTACCGGCATTTAAATCCGCAAGGCATCGCCGTAGTCAATATCGACCAACCTTATCAAGCGTTTTGGGAAAAAGACATTGGAGATCGCATTCAAATTTCATTTGGAATAGAGCAAAAAGCGGATATTTCCGTGAAAATGATTGATTTAGATTTAGTAGATATCACAACTCCGATGGGAGAGATTCGTGTGCAGTTACAAGCGCTTGGTCAACACGCCATCTATAACGCACTGGCCGCAACCGCGGTAGGTATTGGCCTAGGAATTGACGTAGAAAGCATTCGGGAAGGGCTTGAGGCAACTAAACCGGTACCAGGGCGACTGGTACGGCTTAAAGGTATTGGCGGTTCAAGCATATTAGATGATACCTACAATGCTAATCCTGCTTCATTATCTGTTGCTTTAGATGCCCAGGCACAACTAAGTGGCGAGCATTGGTTAGTGTTAGGAGATATGGGGGAACTTGGCAGTGATAGTGTTCGTTTGCATGCGCAAGCTGGAGAAATGGCAAAAGAATATGGAATCAAACGATTATTTGGGCTCGGAGAACTAAGCAAATATGCAGTAAAGGCGTTTGGAGCAGGTGCCACGCATTATTTAAATCATTCTGAAGTAATCGAAGCCTTGCAAAATGATTTATATAAAGAGATATGTGTGTTGGTTAAAGGCTCACGTGCTATGCGTTTGGAAAAAATAATTGAAAGGATTCAAACAAATCTGAATTCAGAAACGGCGTGTAACGAATATGTTGCTTAAGCTGTTTGAGTTTCTCACACAACATCATTCTGGATTTAATGTTTTCCAGTATCTAACTTTGCGCGCAATATTGGGTGTACTGACAGCATTGGCAATATGTTTTATGACAGGCCCAATCATGATACGCAAGCTGAGTACTTACAGCGTTAATCAGAATGTCAGAGAAGATGGCCCGCAAACCCATCTTGCAAAAGCAGGTACACCAACTATGGGAGGTGCTTTTTTATTAGTGTCTATTCTTGCCAGTGCATTGTTATGGAGTGATTTATCTAATCGCTATGTATGGTTTGTTTTAACCACGACTTTTTTGTTTGGAATGGTTGGTGCAGTAGATGACATTAAAAAACTATTAAGTAGATCAAGCACAGGGCTCTCTGCAAAGCATAAATATTTTTGGCAGTCTGTAATTGGGGTGGCGGTAGCATGTATGTTGTATTACACCGCAGCTATTCCTGTTGAGACTAACTTATATGTCCCGTTTTTCAAAAATGTTGTAATCCCTTTAGGTTTGTGGTTTGTGTTATTAACATACATTGTTGTTGTTGGATCTAGCAATGCCGTAAATTTTACAGATGGTTTAGATGGTCTCGCAATCATGCCAGTTGTCATGGTGGCGGGGGCACTAGGAGTGTTTGCGTACTTAAGCGGAAACGTTAATTTTTCGACTTATTTAGCTATTCCACATTTACCTTTGGCTGGGGAACTAGTGGTTTTTTGCGGAGCCATAGTGGGAGCTGGACTAGGGTTTCTTTGGTATAACGCCTACCCCGCACAAGTTTTTATGGGCGACGTGGGTGCCTTAGCATTAGGTGCAGCTGTGGGGATATTGGCTGTGTTAGTGCGACAGGAAATCGTGTTGATGATCATGGGCGGAGTATTTGTGCTGGAGACGATATCGGTCATGATTCAAGTGGTGTCATATAAGTTAACTGGAAAACGAATTTTTCAAATGGCGCCGTTGCACCATCACTTTGAGTTAAAAGGTTGGCCTGAACCAAGAGTTATTGTACGTTTTTGGATTATCACTGTTATTTTAGTGTTAATCGGTTTGGCAACATTAAAGATTCGGTAAATTAAAAATTAATATGCTTTATGCATTGCAAAAACAAATTGTGAATACAGACAATGAAACAATCATTGTAGGGCTTGGTGAGACGGGTTTTTCGGTGGCTTCGTTTCTGATTAGCCAAAACACACCTTTTACAATAGTGGATAGCCGTGTTGAACCCCCATTGCTTAGTGTATTTAAACAAAAATACCCAGATATTGAAGTTTATCTAGGTGAATTTTCTACAAGTCTGTTTAGCAATGCTAAACAAATCATTTTAAGCCCTGGAGTTGATATCAATAATGAAGTCATTCAGTCAGCAATAAATAGTGGAGTTGAATGTTGTGGTGATATAGAGATCTTTGCGAAACATACACATGCGCCAATTATTGCAATCACAGGTTCAAATGGAAAAAGTACCGTGACAAGTTTGGTAGTAGAGATGGCAAAGCAAACGGGATTGTGTGCCTATTCTGGTGGAAATTTAGGCCCACCTGCTTTGGATTTATTAAAATTTGATGACGCGGAATTATTTGTTCTTGAATTATCGAGTTTTCAGCTTGAATCGACTCAATCACTGGCCCCAAAAGTAGCTGCAGTATTGAATATTTCTCCAGATCATTTAGATAGACATGGAGATGTGCAAAATTATGCAAATATAAAAGCAAAAATTTTCCATCAAGCAAAACATAGTGTGATAAATCGTGATGACGCGTTAGTAACAACTATGAATACTTCAGGAGTGGTACATAGTTTTGGTTTGGCTCAACCTATTGGGGAAGAATTTGGGTTGATTCAAGACGCTGGCGAAATATTTTTAGCACAAGGAAATAATCGATTGCTTGCGGCAAGTAAAATTACAATGCTAGGTGAGTCAGGGATATTAAATTCACTCGCAGCTTTAGCGGTTGGCGATGCCCTAAGTCTCCCCTTAGAAAAAATGTTAACTACCTTAACTAAGTTTCAAGGATTGCCACATCGTTTTTCATTAGTAGGAGTATCCAAAGGTGTTTCTTGGTTTAACGACTCTAAAGGAACGAATATTGGCGCAACCCTAAGCTCTATTAAAGGATTGCGTGAAAATGTTGTTTTGTTAGCCGGAGGCATATTTAAAGGTGGAGATCTTGGCTTATTGCGTGATGCGGTTACGAAGCATGTCAAACATGCAGTTTTATTTGGGCAGGACGCAAATTTACTAAAGCAAGCGTTCGACGGGCTTGTGCCTATACATATGGTGACTAGCATACATGAGGCAGTGAAGGTTGCGCATGGTTTAGTAGAGGCAGGTGACAATGTGTTGTTATCACCCGCATGTGCAAGTTTTGATATGTATAAGAACTATATTGCGCGGGGGGAAGATTTTGAGTCTTGTGTCAAGGAGCTTGTTTTATGAGATCTTCAAAGCAAGCGGCTCGACAAATTTCAACCAATTTGAATATCAAGCTATCAAAACATTGTGATATGTTGCTAATGATGTCTTCGGTTTTATTACTTGGCATCGGTTTAGTAATGGTTGCTTCTTCTTCGATCGAAATTGCAGATCGTGCCACGGGTGATCCACTATATTACTTTAAACGACAATTTATTTTTGCACTCATAGGCATTTCAGCTGGGGTGTTGATTACTAAAATACGACTTACGCATTGGGAAAATTCAGGGTTTGCGTTGCTGTTTTTTATGGTTGGTTTGTTGGTTCTCATTTTGATTCCAGGTCTTGGTCGAACAGTAAATGGCAGTACCCGTTGGCTCGCATTGGGGCCATTTGGTTTGCAAGTATCTGAAGTGGTTAAGCTGCTACTTATTATTTATTTGGCCGGGTATGTGGTAAGGCAGGGAAAACAAATACGTGAATCATTTATTGGTTTTATTAAACCCATGCTGATACTCGTAATTTTGTTTACTTTATTACTATTAGAACCAGATTTTGGTGCCGCAATTGTAATATTAGCTACCGCACTTGGTATGCTATATCTGGCTGGTGTCAAGATATGGAAGTTCGCAATCTTATTAGCTGCATCTGCAGCGTCAATGACATTTGTGGCTATTTCATCACCATATCGTGTTGAGCGCTTAACGATATTTTTAAATCCTTGGGCTGATCCATTTGGTTCCGGTTTTCAATTAACTCAGTCATTAATTGCGATTGGTAGTGGTGCCTGGACGGGGTTGGGACTAGGTGCAAGTGTGCAAAAATTATTTTATTTGCCTGAGGCACATACAGATTTTGTGTTTGCAGTGATTGCAGAAGAATTGGGATTAATAGGGGTTGCAGTGGTGCTTGCATTGTTTATTGTTTTAATTTATCGATGCTTTGCAATTGGAAAGTTAGTAGAAGAACAAGGCATGAAATTTGGCGCACAAATTTGCTACGGCATTGGGATTTGGTTTGGTTTGCAAGCGTTTATTAATATCGGTGTGAATATGGGGGTATTACCCACAAAAGGCTTAACGTTACCACTTATCAGCGCTGGAGGTAGTAGTCTATTGGTAGTGTGTATGGCAATTGGGTTGATCACCCGAGTTTATATGGAAGCAGCAGCTAAGCTGCCCTCGCGGTGATCATTGTGAAGCAGACGCGTTCTCCAGTCATGGTCCTTGCCGGTGGTACGGGTGGACATGTGTTTCCTGCGCTTGCAGTTGCAAAAAAAATTGAACAACAAAATGTGCCAGTGATCTGGGTGGGTACTAAAAAAGGATTGAGTCAAAAATAGTAACTAGAGCAGGTTATCGTTTAGAAAAAATATTCGTGAGTGGTTTACGAGGCAAAGGGTTTACAACCTATTTACTTGCCCCATTAAAACTAATCGTAGCGGGGGCGCAGTCTTTTTGGTTGTTACTAAAGTATCGACCTTGTGCGGTGTTGGGGATGGGAGGATTTGTATCAGGCCCTGCTGGGTTGATAGCGGCATTACTGCGACGTCCATTAGTTATTCATGAGCAAAATGCCATTGCCGGATTGACCAATCGAATGTTAGCTCCGTTTGCAAAACACATACTCACCGGTTTTCCAAGTACGTTTGTGCGCAAAAATGTCGAAGTAGTGGGCAATCCAGTGCGTGCTGATATATCCCAGATTGACCGTGAATATGATATCGCTGAGCCAGCGGGTCGGGTCATTCGAATCTTAGTGGTTGGTGGAAGTTTAGGGGCGCAAGCACTTAATACTATTGTCCCAAGCGCTATTGCACGCATTCCTGAAAGTCTCCGACCTGAAGTTTGGCATCAAACAGGTGCAAACAAGCTGCAATTTACTCAGCAGAAATATAAGGAGTTGGGGATAGAGGTGCGGGTTGATGAATTTATTGAAGCCATGCATGAAGCCTATGCTTGGGCCGACATTGTTATTTGTCGTGCCGGAGCGATTACCGTTGCAGAACTTGCTGTAGTGGGTGTAGGTGCAATCTTTATACCGTACCCCTATGCTGTGGATGATCATCAAACTGCAAATGCATCGGCAATGGTAAATTCGGGGGCGGGTTATTTGATTCAAGAAAATGAGCTTGATGAAGACATATTGACTGAACATTTACAAGACATTGCTATAAATCGATCTAAGCTTAAAGGTTTTGCAAAAGCTGCGAGAAATTTCGCCAAACCTGATGCAGCAGAAGATGTTGCAAAAATTTGTTTGGATATTTGTACTGATAAACGTAGTAGCAGTGCAGGGCTAGCAAAAGATTTTTAATGATGACATTTAATATTGGACATTTCGCAACGCGTAGAATCAAACATGTGCATTTTGTTGGTATCGGAGGTTCAGGTATGGGCGGAATTGCCGAAGTCATGGTGAGCTTAGGCTATAAAGTCTATGGCTCCGATATACAAAAGAATGCAATGACAATGAGATTGGATCAGTTAGGTGCAATTATCTACTTAGAACATGATGCGAAGAACATAGAAGGTGCAGATGTCGTTGTCATGTCGAGTGCAGTACAAGATGATAATCCTGAAATTAAAGCTGCACGTGAAAAGAGAATTCCAGTTGTGCCACGCGCAGAAATGTTGGCAGAGTTGATGCGTTTTCGTTATGGCATTGCCGTTGCTGGAACACATGGTAAGACGACCACTACTAGCCTTATTGCCTCCATCCTTGCAACCGCCGAGCTTGATCCCACTTTTATTGTGGGGGGTCGTGTGAATAGTTTTGCAAGTCACTCCAAACTTGGTGCCGGGCAATACTTAGTCGCTGAGGCAGATGAAAGCGATGCATCGTTTTTACATTTACAACCCATTATGTCTGTTGTAACCAATATCGATTCCGATCATCTTGCAACTTACGACGGCGACTTTGATAAATTACAAGATACCTTTTTGCAGTTCATACATAATCTTCCATTTTACGGCATGACAGTATTATGTATAGAAGATGAAACAATACGTAATTTGTTACCAAAAATTTCGCGTCCTTATCTAACCTATGGATGTACGCAGGACGCAGATTACAAAGTTACGGAAGTTGAAAGCGTAGGTATGAAAACAAAGTTTACGCTACAGTGTCCTGGTAAAAACTCTGCAATCAAATTTGAACTCAATTTACCTGGAATACACAATGTGTTAAATGCGGTAGCTGCTACCATAATTGCACTACAATTAGATATCAAACCTGGTTATATACAAACTGCACTGGAAAGTTTTCAAGGTATTGCACGAAGATTTCAAACTTACCCGAAAATACGTATCAATGATAAACATATCCAATTAGTGGATGATTATGGTCATCATCCTACGGAGATGGTTGCCACCATGACCGCTGCAAGAGAGGCTTGGCCGGGCAAAAGATTAGTAGTGTTATTTCAACCACATCGATATACACGAACACGAGATTTATTCGACGACTTTGTACGTGTTTTAAATGAAGCCGACACACTCATGTTATGTGAAGTTTATGCAGCCAATGAAGAACCAATTCCTGGGGCAGATAGCCCCGCTTTAAGTCGTGCCTTACGTGCACGTGGTAAGTTGGACCCAATATTGGTTAAAGATTTATCTGAAATACAAACAACACTTGAACATGTACTGCAAGATGACGATGTTTTATTGACTTTGGGGGCAGGAAGCATTGGTAACATTGCAAACATACTGAGCGAGTCATTTATAGGCCATTAAAATATGATCGCAGCACAAGATATCGCAATGCATCGAGGCACATTAGAGAAAAATGCCTCTTTGGCACGTTATACGAGTTGGAAAGTTGGGGGCACTGCAGATGTTTTGTATCAGCCAGCGGATTTAATGGATTTAAAAGAGTTTTTACTTTCTTTAGATAAAGATGTGCCCATTACCTGGTTGGGGAATGGTACGAATGTGCTTGTGCGTGACGGTGGTGTACGTGGTGTAGTAATTATACTACGCGGAGGTCTAGATCAAATTGAATTAATTTCGCCAACCAAAATACGTGCTGAAGTTGGCGTGCCATGTGCGAAATTAGCGCGCTTTTGTGCTAATGCAGATTTAGTAGGTGCTGAATTTCTTGCCGGTATTCCTGGTGTCGTCGGAGGTGCATTAGCCATGAATTCTGGCGCCTATGGTAGTGAAACATGGGATTTTGTCATCGATGTACAAACCATAGACCGGGCTGGTAAATTGTCCATGCTCAAGCCAGAAGACTTACAAATAGGATACCGTAGTGTTGAGGGGTTAAATAATGAATGGTTTGTTGCAGCTCAGTTTGGGTTTTCGCAAGGCGATGGTCAACACGCGCGTGACAAAATCCGTGAATTATTAAATCAACGCAACGCATCACAACCGGTAGGCAATCAAAGCTGTGGCTCGGTATTTCGCAACCCAAAAAATGATCATGCTGCTAGATTAATTGATAGTTGTAACTTAAAAGGTACTACTATAGGTGGAGCACAAGTATCAACCAAGCATGCAAACTTTATTATTAATACAGGTGACGCTACTGCAAATGATATAGAAGAACTAATAAATAAAGTACGTGTAACGATAAAAAATAAGTGTGGTGTATCACTTATACCTGAAGTAAGGATTATTGGTGAGACAGCGTGATGCATAATCCACCATTTGGCAAAGTAGCAGTATTGATGGGAGGGCGATCTGCAGAGCGTGAAATCTCCCTGCGCAGTGGCACTGCAGTATTGCAAGCTTTGACTACAATGAAAATTGAAGCCGAGGCAATTGATGTGTCAGAAAATATTTTTGAACGATTGCGTCAAGGCAATTACACTCGCGCCTTTATTGCGTTGCATGGGCCTCTTGGTGAAGATGGTTGTATCCAAGGAGGTTTGGAGGTAATCGGCTTGCCATACAGCGGTAGTGGGGTGATGGCTTCAAGCATCTGTATGAATAAGTTAATGACCAAACAAATTTGGCAAGGTTGTAACATCCCCACCCCCAAGTATTGCATTTTAAACGATGGTTTTGATCAAGATCTCTTGTTACAGGAATTGGGTTTGCCGATGATTTTTAAACCTGTATCACAAGGTTCCAGTGTTGGTATGACTAAAGTCAACTCTAAGCAAGAGATTGAGCAAGCGTGGCAACATGCACATGCATTTGAAGAAACTGTAATGGCTGAGCAGTGGATCACTGGTAAGGAATACACGGTTGCTATTCTAGATGATCAAGCCCTGCCAATTATTCGTCTAGAAACACCAAGAACATTTTACGATTATGAAGCCAAATACGAGTCCAATGAAACCCAATATCATTGCCCTTGTGGGTTGCCATCAACATTAGAACGCGAAATTCAGAACTTGGCCTTACAAGCCTTTAACGCAACGGCTGCAAAAGGTTGGGGGCGTGTCGATGTCATGCTCGATGATGAAAATAAGCCTTGGTTCCTGGAAATTAATACGGTTCCAGGTATGACGGATCATAGCTTGGTGCCAATGGCTGCAAAAGCTGTTGATATCGAATTTAATGAATTAGTAATTAAAATTTTAGAAACTTCGTTTACCGAGAAAGTTTTTTAATGTGAAAAGAAAAAGATATAACAAACGCGCCAAAAAGAAACAAACACAGGTGCAATTTGCCTGGCGTGATGTCTGTGACATGATGGTGATTGTTTTATTATTAAGTGTGATTGTTTATTTCTCACACTATATGCGAAATAATCATCTAAACATACCTGTCTGGCCGCAAATTAAAACTGTGCAGGTTAGCGGAGTTCTGCATGTAACGGATCGAGTTACTTTTGAAAACATTATACAAAAGCACACTGCAGGTGGTTTTTTTCATGTGCAAATGGGTTTATTAGAGGAAGAGTTAACAGGTTTGCCTTGGGTTTATCGTGCTTCGGTACAAAGATTATGGCCCAACACCTTAGCAGTAAAGGTCATTGAACAACATCCGATTGCAAGATGGGGAGATTCTGGGCTAATGAACGCGTACGGAGAAGTCTTTTTTCCATCCACAACGGAACCCTATGCATCCTTTCCAATGTTGTTTGGTGAAGAAATTAGGTCCAAAGATTTAGCAACCGTATTTGAGAATAGCCTAAAGCAATTGCAACCTTTAGGGCTGCAATTACGAGGTTTATTTGAAGATGAGCGCCAATCTAAACATCTTGTATTATCAAATGGATTGGTGTTGGCAATTGGTGACGGAAATGTCGTAAAAAAAATTGCACGGTTCATTACAGCATACCAACAATATTTATCTCCTTATTTATCTGAGGTCGAAAAAATCGATCTACGTTATACCAATGGGTTGGCAGTAGAGTGGAAAAATCCACAATTAGCAAACAACATCGAACTGGAACGTAAGTTATGAGCCGCAAAATGGAAAAAGGAATGATGGTAGGTTTAGATATTGGTACTTCTAAAGTTACTGCCATTGTTGGTGAAGTGAATGAAGATAATCAGATAGAGATTGTCGGTATTGGAACGCAATTATCACGCGGTTTAAAAAAAGGGGTTGTGGTTAATATCGAATCGACGGTTCAATCTATTCAGCGTGCCATAGAAGAAGCCGAGCTTATGGCCGGTTGCCAAATTCATTCCGTATACGCCGGCATTGCGGGAAGTCATATACGTAGCATGAATTCACATGGCATTGTGGCAATTAAAGATCGAGAAGTATCAAACGGAGATGTAGAACGTGTGATCGATGCCGCCAGAGCGGTAGCGATACCTGCTGATCAAAGGGTATTGCATGTAATGCCACAAGAATTTGTGATTGATCAGCAAGAAGGCATTCGCGAACCAATTGGCATGTCGGGAGTGCGTCTTGAAGCAAAAGTGCATCTAGTGACCGGTGCCATGAGTGCAGCGCAAAATATTATTAAATGTGTGCGTCGTTGTGGTTTGGAAGTGGACGATATTATTTTGGAGCAACTTGCGTCGAGCCATTCTGTTTTAACGGAAGATGAAAAAGAGTTAGGCATATGTTTGGTAGACATCGGGGGCGGAACCACTGATGTTGCAGTGTTCACAGATGGCGCGATAAAACATACCGCCGTTATTCCAATTGCTGGTGATCAAGTCACCAATGATATTGCCGTTGCGATGCGCACGCCCACCCAATATGCCGAAGAAATTAAAATTAAATATGCCTGCGCATTGCGGCAACTCGCCAATCCAGATGACACCATTGAAGTTCCAAGTGTAGGGGATCGGGAACCACGCAGATTATCACGTCAAACCTTAGCGGAAGTGGTAGAGCCGCGTTATGAAGAATTGTTATCCCTGGTACACGCAGAATTGCGTCGTAGTGGCTTTGAAGATTTAGTGGCAGCAGGTGTGGTGTTAACCGGTGGTAGTTCCAAAATGGAAGGTGTTGTGGATTTAGCAGAAGAGGTGTTTCACATGCCAGTACGTTTAGGAATGCCGCAATATGTAACCGGCTTAATCGATGTGGTGCGTAATCCAATTCATGCAACAGGAGTTGGGTTGCTTTTATTTGGACATCAAAATCAACAGTTGAATGAAAGTTCTATTTTTAACGAATCAAATATGGGGGGCGTGTTTAACAGAATGAAGAGTTGGTTTCAGGGGAGTTTTTGATAACTCATTTATTTATATATAATGTGTTTTAACTAGAGGAGGAAGGTCATGTTTGAATTAATGGATGCATACAGCCAAAGCGCTGTAATTAAGGTTATTGGTGTTGGTGGTGGTGGCGGAAACGCTGTGCAACATATGGTCAACTCATCCATAGAAGGGGTTGACTTTGTGTGTGCCAATACAGATTCACAGGCGCTTAAAAACACCAACGCAAAAACAGTCTTACAATTAGGCAGCGATATCACTAAGGGGCTAGGAGCAGGTTCGAATCCGGTAGTGGGGCGTGAAGCCGCATTAGAAGATCGTGATCGTATTCATGATGTTATTGCCGGTGCCGATATGTTGTTTATTACTGCTGGCATGGGGGGTGGTACTGGAACGGGTGCGGCACCGATTGTTGCAGAAGTTGCTAAGGAGCTTGGTATTTTAACCGTTGCTGTGGTTACCAAACCATTTCCATTTGAAGGTAACAAACGTATGCAAATTGCCAATACTGGTATTGAAGAGTTGGCAAAGCATGTAGATTCTTTAATTACAATTCCTAATGAAAAATTGCTCACTGTTTTAGGTAAAGAAACTAATTTATTGGATGCATTTAAATCCGCAAATGACGTACTACATGGGGCGGTGCAAGGAATTGCTGAACTGATTACATGCCCTGGTCTTATAAATGTTGATTTTGCTGATGTGCGTACCGTGATGTCTGAAATGGGCATGGCGATGATGGGATCCGGAGTCTCAGTGGGTACAGAGCGTGCCAGAGAATCTGCAGAAGCGGCGATTTCCAGTCCATTACTGGAAGATGTGAATATTGCCGGTGCTAAAGGCATTCTTGTCAACGTAACGGCAAATTCCAGTCTGTCTATCGGCGAATTTGAAGAAGTAGGTAATCACATCAAAGGCTTGGCCTCAGATGATGCTACCGTAGTGGTAGGAACAGTAATCGATGAATCGATGGGAGATAATCTTCGTGTCACCTTGGTGGCTACTGGGATTGGTTCACAGGCGCTGTCTATGCCGGTGAAACCCACAGTTAAGCTGGTAGAGACCCCGATTGTTGATCCTGACGTAACTGAGGAGGAACCAGAGCATATAGAACGGGCGGTGGCGATTCGTACGGAAAATCGGGCAAAAGTCGTAGAAAAAGAAGATGACTACGATTTGGATTACTTAGATATTCCGGCGTTTTTGCGTAGACAAGCCGATTAATCGGAACCATTTTCGCTATGAGGGCTCAAAACCTCATAGCGACGATATTGTAGAAATTGTGTAATAATGTCGCCCACTAAATGTATGGCGTCTGCTTGTTGGCAATTTATGGCGCTGCGTGAGGAACAACAGCCTAATTGCTTGAGATCGATGGGACATAACGATCCGTGATAAAACAGAGAACATTAAAGAACGTTATACGCGCTACAGGTGTAGGTCTGCATACGGGAGAAAAGGTATACCTGACCTTACGGCCGGCACCTGTGGATATTGGGGTGATCTTTAGACGTATCGACCTAGATCCACCTGTCGAAATCAAAGCCAGTCCAGATAATGTTGGGGATACACGCTTATCCACTACATTGGTATCGGATGGCGTAAGGATTTCTACGGTTGAGCATTTATTGTCGGCCATAGCGGGCCTAGGTATCGATAATGCCTATGTCGATGTTAGTGCACCTGAGGTGCCGATCATGGATGGCAGTGCAGGTCCATTTGTATTTCTAGTCCAGTCGGCAGGCATTGTTGAACAAAATGCACCAAAAAAATTTATTCGCATCAAGAAATCTGTAGAAATTAAAGAAGATGGCAAGTGGGCCAGGTTTGATCCATTTGATGGGTTCAAAGTAGGTTTTACTATCGACTTTGACCATCCAGTATTTAAAGCTGGGCCGCAAAAAGCCGAAGTAGACTTTTCAACTACTTCATTTGTAAAAGAAGTTTCACGCTCACGCACATTTGGTTTTATGCGTGATTTTGAAACCTTACGTTCGCGTAATTTGGCTTTGGGCGGAAGTCTGGATAATTCAATAGCGGTGGATGATCACCGTATATTAAATGAAGATGGTCTGCGCTATGAAGATGAGTTTGTTAAACATAAAATTTTGGATGCGATCGGGGATTTATATTTATTAGGTCATAGTTTGATCGGTGCATTTAGCGGTTATAAGTCCGGTCATGCATTGAATAATAAGTTGCTGCGTAAGTTGGTTGCTGAGACTGAGGCTTGGGAAGAGGCTACCTTTGAAGATAACGAAGAGGCAGTGCCCATTGTTTATAGTCGTCCGATAAGTGCCGGGGTTCAATAAACAAAAATCTCGACTAGTTGGTATTGTCAACCATTTTCATAATGTTTTGCCAGCTTAGCTAGGGCTTTTTGTAAGTCCTTGTCTTTAATGGTATTTGCACATTCATTGAGGTATCGTGCACTGGACTTAGATAAGGCTATGGGCTTAGTCGGAGGTTCTATGCCGCTGGCAACAATGTCGATTCTAATCTTTATTCGATTCAGGTATTCCTTTACAGTTAGGCTTAGTTCTTGATTCAACTGCTTCAGAATTTCACGTTGTTGAAACCGAATCAGACTAGCTCGATTAGGGTCATTTGTGACGATTGTAAGAGTACGGTCTTGGATGCTCGCTACCCAACAATGACAGGCCAACTCTGGAGACAAATGCATCCTTAAACTTAAAGTAAGTCTGTGCAGAAATTTAGCTTTATTCTGCAAGTCGGTACTAATATATGAAGATAATTTTTGCACAAGAACTAAGTATTTTGCGAAATGGAATTCAAACTATGATTTTAAACGTAAAAATACGATAATTAATAAAAATAAAGAATAAAGTATGAACATTATCATTTTTCCTCGTCCACGCACACGTTTTACCTATGTAAAGTATCTACATGGTTGGAATAAGTTAGGCATATTTTTGGCATTAGTTGCGTTATCCGCTGTTTTGGTTAGTGGTGGGTACCTGCTTGGTTTGTCATTTGGGCACAAAGCAATTTTGGGGGAATGGAAGTCTGACGTTATAGAGCAGAAAGAACACCTTAACTTGGCCAAACAAGAAAGCCAAACACAAATAGATGCTCTAACGACTAAAGTTGGTTTATTGCAAGCTCATGTGAATCGAATTGATGCATTAGGCAATAGGTTAGTCAATATGGCTAATCTTGATGCAGATGAATTTAGTTTTGATTCAACACCTGGTTTAGGTGGTCCAAATGCATTTGATGAGAATACAAATCAAGTTGATTTAGAAATTGATGCGGTATTGGGTAGAATTAATGCTGAGCTAGAAGAACGTGAGCATCAGTTACAGGTATTAAACGATTTGTTGATCGACCAAAAACTAGAACAAGAAACCTATCCACAAGGGCGTCCTATTATACATGGCTGGATTTCATCCTATTTTGGCAAACGCCGTAGTCCTTTCACGGGCAAGTCTGAAATGCATCGAGGTGTTGATTTTGCAGGTAAGTCCGGAAGTGATGTGGTTGCCGTAGCTGGGGGCATTGTTACACAGGCTGCCAAACATGGTGCCTATGGCTATCTTGTGGAAATCGATCACGGCAATGGGTATATAACCCGCTATGGACACAATCAGTTTCTTCTGGTGCAGGCAGGAGAGGCCATTAAGCGCGGTCAGGTAATTGCTAAGCTGGGCAGTACCGGTCGCTCAACGGGCCCGCATGTTCATTTTGAGGTGCTCAAAGACGGGGCTCGTATCGATCCTATGAAGTTTGTTCAGTAGCCCACATATTGCATCTGATCCTGGCCAATAAACTTAAAGAGCTCTTATGCAATGTGCGCATTGCAGAGCCTATTAAATCCAGTTAGTCTTAGTTCGTTCTCGCTAATTGCATGAGACAGCCCATAAAATATATTGGCTAGTATAGGTCTTGTTGCCAAGTTGTTTTTACGTGTTTACCAGTAATTTTGCCTTTTATTAAATAATTTCGTTCGCTATACCAGCATTCAATACCGTTGCACTTTCAAGCTTCATTTTGGTCCAAACATTAGCCTATGTTTCAGAAAATCTCTAAAAAAGTCTTTGGTAGTCGTAACCAACGATTACTTAGTCGTTACAACAAGACCGTTGACAAAATCAATGCACTTGAAGACTCGTATAAAACACTAAGCGATACTGAGCTCAAACAAAAAACTTCTGAATTTCGCCAGCAAATTGAAAATGGTGCAGCGTTAGAAGATTTGTTGCCAGATGCCTTTGCAGCTGTACGCGAAGCTAGTACACGTACTTTAGGTATGCGTCATTTTGATGTGCAGCTTATTGGAGGCATGGTGTTGCACGATGGAAAAATTGCCGAGATGCGTACCGGTGAAGGTAAAACCTTGGTGGCAACACTACCCGTGTACCTCAATGCCTTAAGTGGACGCGGTGCACATGTGGTAACGGTTAATGATTATCTTGCACAACGTGATTCGGAATGGATGGGTCAAATTTATCATTTTCTAGGTATGAAAGTTGGGGTGGTAACCGGAGGAATGCAGCATGCACAGCGTCAAGAAGCCTATGCCGCGGATATCACTTACGGGACGAATAATGAGTTCGGATTCGATTACTTGCGTGACAATATGGAGTTTTTTGCCGAAGGTTGTGTACAGCGTGATTTAAACTTTGCTGTTGTGGATGAAGTCGATTCTATTTTAATCGATGAAGCTCGTACGCCTTTGATCATATCAGGTCCAACCGGAGAAAACTCTGAGTTGTACAAAGCGATAAATGGCTTAGTGCCAAAACTTGAAAGGCAAGAAGAGGAAGACGGTCCTGGCGACTACAGTGTTGATGAAAAAAGTAAACAAGTATTTCTCACCGAAGATGGTCATCAACATATCGAAGAGTTACTTGCTAGTCAAAAGTTACTTAGTGAAGGTGAAACGCTTTACGACGTAGCCAATATTAATTTACTACATCATGTAAGTGCTGCGCTGCGAGCCAACGTATTATTCCAAAAAAACGTCGATTACATTGTGCGAGATGGACAAGTAATTATTGTTGATGAATTCACGGGTCGTACTATGCCTGGGCGGCGCTGGTCGGATGGTTTGCATCAAGCAGTGGAGGCTAAGGAAGGAGTTAAAATTCAAAACGAAAACCAGACTTTAGCCTCGATTACTTTTCAAAATTATTTTCGTCTGTATGACAAGTTATCTGGAATGACGGGCACAGCCGATACCGAGGCATTTGAGTTTCAATCTATCTACGGTTTAGAGGTCGTAGTAATCCCTACACATAAACCAATGATACGAGATGACATGGGGGATCTCGTGTATCTAACTCTGCAGGAAAAATATGATGCCATCATTACGGATATCAAAGACTGTGTGCAACGTGGACAACCGGTCTTGGTGGGTACTACATCGATCGAATCGTCAGAGCTCATTTCCAAGGTCTTGGAGAAATCAAAAATTAAGCACCAAGTGCTGAATGCGAAACAACACGAAAAAGAGTCACACATTATTGCTCAGGCCGGTCGATCAGGCACGGTGACTATAGCCACGAATATGGCAGGGCGAGGCACAGATATAGTGCTCGGCGGCAGTCTAGAAGCGGAATTACAGAATCTATCTGAGGAAGTTAAAGAAGAAGAGAAACCAAAAATTAAAAGCGAATGGCAGAAGCGTCATGATGGAGTCATAGATTCGGGTGGTTTGCATATTATCGGCACAGAGAGGCATGAATCGCGTCGTATCGATAATCAGTTGCGTGGACGTTCAGGGCGTCAGGGTGACCCAGGATCCAGTCGTTTTTATTTGTCTATGGAAGACAATTTAATGCGAATTTTTGCTTCCGATAAGGTGCGTGGCTTGATGCAGAAGCTAGGTATGCAGCAGGGCGAGTCGATCGAACATCCATGGGTGTCTAAGGCCATTGAAAACGCACAACGCAAAGTGGAAGCGCATAACTTCGATATTCGTAAACACTTGCTGGAATACGATGATGTGGCCAATGACCAACGTAAAGTCGTGTATGAACAACGTAGAGATTTAATGCAATCAGAAGACATTTCTGAAAACCTAATCGCGATCCGAGAAGATGTAACCGATACCATGATTAGTGACTTCATGCCACCAGGAAGCATGGAAGAGCAATGGGATGTCGAAGGACTTTCACAGATGCTTGAAAATGAATTGGGTTTGGATTTGCCTGTACAACAGTGGTTGGATGAAGACGAAAGCGTTGCCGAAGAAGAAGTGCGTGAAAAAATACATCAACGCGTTGCCAAATTATTTAAAGAAAAAGAAGATCGAGTAGGGGCAGAAATCATGCGCCGACTTGAAAAAGATATCATGCTTAAAGTCTTGGATAATCGTTGGAAAGAACATTTGGCTGCAATGGATTATCTAAGGCAAGGTATTGGTTTGCGCGGTTATGCGCAAAAGAATCCGAAGCAGGAGTATAAAAGAGAAGCCTTTAATATGTTTCAGCAAATGTTAGAACAAATCAAACATGAAGCGGTATCTTTAATTGCCAGAGCAGAACTACCAACGCTAGAAGAAATTAAGGCGATGGAGGCCGCTCAACAAGTACCTGAGAATATAGAGTTTCAACATGCACAAGCTGATGACGTGTTGCATCCACAGGAACAAGCCCAAGCTCCGGTTCCTGAAGATCAACCCAAACAACAACCCTTTAAACGTGCCCAGAAAAAATTGGGTCGTAATGATCCGTGTCATTGTGGGTCGGGGAAGAAGTTTAAACATTGCCATGGAAAGTTATCTTAAGTGTAGAAGATAAAAGTAAATCAAACCGACGGAATCAGGATGAGTAAAGACAATCAACCATGATAATACTGGACCGCCACGCAAGCAGATGCTTGCTCGCAGTGACCTATTTTCTTGTCATTGCGAGGAATGAAATGACGAAGCAATCCAAGCGAGTGCATGGATGTAGGGGTGAGAGCACGTATCATGGACAAAGCTAACAGAATAAAGTCAGGAGAAATAAAACAACTGCAAAACTGGATTGCCACGCGAGCTGATACTGACGCAATGTCAGGTTTTACTGGATCGCCGCGTGGCCTGAAGGCCACTCGCGATGACAGTAGTTTTTCCGGTCATTGCGAGCCAACTTTAGTTGGTGAAGCAATCCAGCGAACACAAGGAAGTTCGAATAAATGCCGCATCAGAGATAATGTACACTACTAAGGCACTCTGATTTTACATATCTATTTTTGTTAAATGGTTATTTTAGTGTTAGGTACATCGTGGCTGTTTCATTAAAGGCTCCTACTTCACTGCTTCCTGTAAAAGGCGTAAGGATTGCAACGGCCGCGGCTGGAGTGCGTTATCAAAATCGTAATGATCTAGTTTTATTTGAATTGTCTGATGGTTCTCAGACTGCTGCAGTCTTTACCAAAAATAAGTTTTGTGCAGCACCGGTTTTGCTATCTAAGCAACACTTAAGTGTTTCGCAACCAAAGTTTTTGCTAATCAATTCTGGAAATGCTAATGCTGGTACCGGGGAGCAAGGGCTAATCGATGCGAAAACATCTTGTACAACACTGGCACAGACATGTGGTTGTAAAGAGGAAGAAGTATTGCCATTTTCAACTGGAGTTATTGGAGCACGTTTACCAGTTGAGAAGATGATCCAACATTTTTCTTCAATGAATGGTGATTTAAATGAAGATGCTTGGCTAGATGCTGCTAATGCCATTATGACCACCGATACTGTTTGCAAAGGCGTATCGAAGCAAATGAACTTAGATGGACATGAAATTACCATCACCGGAATTGCAAAAGGCGCAGGGATGATTCGTCCAGATATGGCAACGATGTTGGCTTTCGTAGCGACTGATCTGAAAATAGAGTTGGACGAACTCCATAAAATTCTTACCCGTGCTGTGGATCAGTCATTTCACTGTATTACAGTAGATGGGGATACTTCTACAAATGATGCCTGTGTACTAGTGGCTACTGGCAAATCCGAAATAAGCTTGGCGGAGCTGACGCAACCTGCGAGAGACAAATTTATTGCCAATCTGAATACATTATTCATTGACTTAGCCCAAGCTATTATTCGTGATGGCGAAGGCGCAAGTAAATTTATAACCATCCAGGTAGAGCAAGCAAAAAGTGAGGCAAGTGCTAGGGAAATTGCATTTACCATTGCCCATTCACCTTTAGTGAAAACCGCGGCGTTTGCGAGTGATCCAAACTGGGGTCGAATTTTGGCTGCAATTGGTCGTGCGGATGTCAAGGGCTTAGAAATGCAAAAATTATGCTTGTACATCAATCAGTTAGAAGTAGTAGAAAACGGTGAACTTGCAGCCAGTTATAATGAAGAGTTCGCATGCAAAGAAATGCAGCAAGAAGAAATACTATTTCGCGTGCTTTTAGGAATGGGTGATAAGGCCAGCAGAGTGTGGACTACGGATCTTTCCTATGAGTATGTCAAGATCAATGCAGAGTACCGTACCTAGATGCTTGTATAAATGCGCTTTTTATAGAAGCGTTTTAAAGTATTTTAATGTAGATGGGAACTAGGCTGGAATTGGATTATATTCACGTAGTCATTGGTATTATTAGAAATACTAAGGATGAAGTTCTCATTGCAAGACGCCAAGAAAACGCTCATCTAGGTGGTTTATTAGAGTTTCCTGGAGGCAAAGTTGGATCGAATGAAACGTCTGTACAAGCTTTGACTAGAGAATTAAAAGAAGAACTGAATATAAACCTGCTGTCCTGTTCTAAGCTTATTCAATTTCCATATTCTTATTCGGATAGAAAGCTCTTTTTAGAAGTTTATTTAGTAGACCAATATTCAGGAGAAGCGAGAGCGAATGAATCTCAAGAAATTCAATGGCAAGATATTTCATCATTAAACACTGAAGTTTTCCCCAGTGCTAACTATGGCATTATACGTGCATTGCAACTGCCAAAATTAGTCGCTATCACTCCAGAATATAATCAGGATCCTGATAACTTCCTTGTTAATTTTGAAAAAACTTTAAAACGTGATGATGTCTCCATTATACATCTTCGATCACATGAATTAAGCGACACACAATATATGCAACTCGCTGAAGAATGTTTACTGCTATGTAACAAGAATGATACAAAACTTATACTGAATCGAGATCCAAGTGTTATTGAAACCTTGAATGTTTCAGGAGTACATTTGACCAGTAAGTGGTTATTAGAAACTAAAGTAAGACCATTGGGTAAAGAATGCTTAGTGAGTGCTTCCTGCCATGATTTAAATGAACTCATGCATGCAATCAAAATAAATCTGGACTATGTTTTTTTAGGGCCCGTGATTGAAAAATATCAAAGTAAAAATAGCGAACCACTTGGGTGGCAAAAATTTGCTTCAATGACTCAAGCAAGCGTATTACCCACTTATGCAATAGGTGGGCTAACTACAAAAGATGTTGAAACTTCGATTGAATGTGGTGGGCAGGGTATTGCTGCAATACGTGATTTATGGGTTGTATAAACTTATCCTAAAAATGCATCTATTACACTGATACGGCGTTGCTAGCTTTTCTGCGATGCTCATTTACACATAAAGTAAACTCCGCTCTCAAAAAGCTATGCGCCTTGTCTGAGTGTAATATCTGCGATTTTTAGATAAGTTTGTTTATAAATTAGCTTAAAAGGTACAGCAGGCTAATTTAAACTCAATATCTGACGTTCGTTGCTTAGGTTTAGAATTTGGATCCGCTTGTTCTAAAAAACGAATAGAAAAGCGGTGTTTGCCTGCACTGCATTCTGGAAACAGTTGTAGGTCGCTTTTAATACCAATGCGTATTAATTGATTAGGCTGGCTAGGATCTAGGTTTTGGTCATAAAAGCCTCTAGGGGCATGCTTGGTCGAATACGGCGTACTTTCACGAATTAACTGTAAAACCTGTGTCGCTCCTTCTTGAACAATATCAAAGGGTGCAATCCAATCCATAAGAATTTTGTTTCGATTTACAAAGGGTTGTGCCAACCAGTAATGATATTCAGGCAAATCAAAATCGCATGTGCCACCGGGGATTACAGCACGTTGCCGAATGCTGCTGATAAAATCATTATTTTTTAAGTGACTGCCGAGTTGACCGCGTGCTGTATGTAAACGGTCAAATATCGATTTATGACTCGCTAAAATGTCACTTAGCATGGTGGTGTCCAATTTAGGTTTATCGGCAAGCCCCTCTAAATTATCCATTTGCCGTTTAATTTCTTTTAACAGTTCTTGCTTGATATCACCTCGCGAAACTAAGCTTAAAATCTCAATTAAAGTCATCAATGCTGTGTGTGAGTCTGAAGTATCTTCTCGTTTTGCAAAATATCCAAAGCGACAAGTTAGCTGTTCATAGCGAAGAAAAGTACGCATGCGTTCATTAAGTGGTTGTTCATAGGTAATGAAATTAGGATCGATACTGTTTTGACGCACAATATTTGGTTTATTACTCAGTGCACTATATTTTTGATGTAATAAAGCAACCTTTTCGTTAAGAGAATCGATGCTGTCATGATTTTCAATTACATCATCGGCTAATCTAAGTCGCTCTTCTCGACTAATTTGTGTAGCAATGATACTTCTGACATGGGATTCACTACATTGGTCGCGCTGCATCACACGTTGTATCTGATTTTCGATTGTGCAGTCTACGACTAATACACGGTTAACAAAACTAGAATGTTTAGTTTCTAATAGTAATGGTATAACCACGATGCAGTAATCCGCATCAATCATTTCAAGCTTTTGGTCAATCTCTTTGTATACGATAGGATGTAGGATGGCTTCTAATTTGTCCCTGAGCACTGGATCAGCAAAAATTGCCTGGCGTAATTTTTCTCGTTGCAGATCACGGTTTTCATCAAGGTACTCTGAGCCAATTTTTTCAAAGATTAATTCGCGAACATAATCTTTTTTTGATAGCTCTTGTGCAATGGCGTCGGCATCGATAATGGGAATATTGAAATCACGGTAGAATATGTCGGCAACAATGCTTTTGCCACATCCAATTCCTCCTGTAAGACCAACTACCAGCATTATTGATACAATACTGTTTACGAGAGTGAGGTTTTAGATAGATAGAATTCCATAAGTTGATTACCGTACAACATTGCAATCCATCCCGCTACTGCAAGATAGGGCCCAAATGGGATTGGATTGCTACGTTCTTGCAGCTTGGTCACAATCATGATAATGCCTATTATTGCGCCTGCTGCAGAGGATAATAGAATAATTAATGCTAGCGACTGCCATCCTAACCAAGCGCCTAATGCGGCAAGTAACTTAAAATCACCATAGCCCATGCCTTCCTTACTAGTTACTAATTTGAAGATATGGAATACAAGCCATAGAGACAAGTAACCAAATATCGCACCCAACACACTTGAGGTTAAATCTGTATAAGTGTTGAAGATGTTGAAAACAATTCCTAGCCACAGTAAAGGCAAGGTCATGTTATCTGGCAATAATTGAGTCTTGATGTCAATTCCACTGAGGGAGATTAAATACCAAGTAAAGATCACAGCACCTAAGGATTGAAAACTGAATCCATACTTCCATACAACGATCGTGGTGAGGATGGCAGTTAGTAATTCGACAAAAGGATATTGTAAAGAAATTTTAGTGCTGCATTGGCTGCATTTACCTCTTAGAAACAGATAACTAATAATAGGAACATTTTCTAAAGCACGGATTTTGTGGTCACATGAAGGACAATGAGATCTAGGCACCCATAAGTTATATTTTGTAGAGACAGGTGTGGTCTTGTTTGGGGTAAGCAATTCTTGGCAATCTGTTTTCCATTGACGTTCTAACATCAATGGTATTCGATGAATCACGACGTTTAAAAAGCTGCCAACAAATGCGCCAATAATAAAGCTATACGCTAATAATAATGGAATGTTATCGGCGAGATAACTTAATACGAAATTACTCGGGAATTCCAAGAGCTAGAATTGTCAAAAGCTTTATTTTGATTTCAAACAACCTGACCTAATTTGAAAATAGGTAGGTACATCGCTACAACCAACCCGCCTACTACTACACCGAGTATTGCCATGATCAATGGTTCTAACAGGCTACTTAGGCCATCTACAAGGTTATCGACTTCTTGTTCATAGAAATCTGCAACTTTACTTAGCATCTCGTCAAGAGAGCCAGATTCCTCGCCGATTGCAACCATTTGTACCACCATGTTGGGGAAAAGGTTAGTAGCACGCATACTTTGCTGCAATTGAGTACCACTCGCCACTTCATCTTTCATCTTTAATGTAGCTTCTTCAAATAGTGCATTGCCTGTTGCCCCTGCGACGGATTCCATCGCTTCTACTAAAGGCACACCTGCGGCAAACATGGTGGATAATGTGCGTGCAAATCGAGCAATCGCTGATTTTTCTAAGATATTGCCAACCACTGGGATTTTAAGAGCAAATACATCAATTCCACGTCTTACCGCTGCAGAGCGTTTTTTGGCATTGATAAAGCTAAATACAGCTGCACCAATTCCAAATAAAACCAACCACCACCATTGTTGCATGAACTCTGAAAGTTTGATTACAAATAAAGTAAATGCAGGGAGATCAGCACCAAATCCCTGAAATAGCTCTTGAAATTGTGGTACGACAAATAACAAAAGAATGCCGGATACAACGAAAGCGACTACAAGTACGGCAGTGGGGTAAAATAAAGCCTTTTTTACTTTGCCTTTTAGTTCTTCGGTTTTTTCTTTATAGGTTGCAATTTTGTCAAGTAAGGTTTCCAATGCGCCGGATTGTTCGCCTGCATTTACAAGGTTGGTAAATAAATCATCAAAGTATTTGGGATGTTTCGAAAGTGAATCGGCCAAGCCAGTACCTGACTCCACATCATTCTTAATAGCCATAATCAGTTCTTGCATAGCAGGCTTTTCATGTCCACGTCCAATGATTTCAAAAGCTTGGACTAAAGGTACGCCAGCTGTCATCATGGTAGCAAGTTGTCTAGCAAATATGGCAATATCTTTTGGAACTATTTTCTTGCTACGACTGAATAAGGGCTTGGATTTCTTTTTTACTTTAAGTGGGTTGATTCCCTGCCTACGTAAATCTGCTTTTAGTAAAATTTCATTTGAGGCTGCAGCTTCGCCTTTTACACGTGTGCCTTTGCGGTCAACACCTTCCCATACAAATGTTGTATTAGTCGTTGCAGTTGCAGCGGTAGCCATAATATTAATCCTTAGTCACACGATTGAGTTCTTCAAGACTTATTATACCGTTACGCACTTTCTGAAGACCTGAGGTGCGCAAATCGGCAAAACCTTCTTTTTTGGATTGTTCAGCCAGTTCCATAGAATTCCCATTTTCCATAATTAGATTGCCCATTTCCTCAGAAATAGGCACTACTTGAAATATACCCACTCGTCCTTTGTATCCGCTATTGTTGCATTGATCACAGCCATTGGCCTTGAAAATTTTTAGCTCTTCCAACTCTGATTCCATAAATCCTTCTTCTAATAATGCCTCTTTAGGGGCATCATCTGGCACTTTACATTGTTCACATAATTTTCTACCAAGTCGCTGCGCGATTATCAGAGTAACTGCAGAGGCAATGTTATATGGCGGTACCCCCATATTGGCCAATCTGGTAAGTGTCTGAGGGGCATCATTGGTGTGCAAGGTGGATAGGACTAAGTGACCAGTTTGGGCTGCTTTAACGGCAATTTCTGCCGTTTCCAGGTCTCGAATCTCACCAACCATAATGATATCTGGATCTTGGCGCAGGAAGGCACGTAACGCCGAAGCAAATGTGAGTCCAACCTTGGGCTTTACGTTGACTTGATTTACCCCTGGCATATTGATTTCTGCAGGGTCTTCAGCAGTGGAGATATTTCTATCCGGTGTATTTAAAATATTCAAACCTGTATACAGTGAAACTGTTTTACCACTGCCTGTTGGCCCGGTAACTAAAATTAAGCCATAGGGTTTGGATAGAGCATTTAGATATAATTGCTTTTGATCGTCTTCATAGCCAAGAGCATCAATTCCCAGAGTAGCACTGGTCGGATCTAAGATACGTAATACAATTTTTTCGCCAAATAATGTAGGACAGGTATTAACACGAAAATCAATAGAGCGTTTCTTAGAAAGCTGCATTTTTATACGGCCATCTTGAGGTATTCGTCTTTCAGATATATCGAGACGTGCCATTACTTTTAAGCGCGCAGAAATACGTGGGGCCAAATTTTGCGGAGGACTTGCGATTTCTTCTAAAACACCATCAACGCGAAAGCGGCAGCGATAGGTTTTTTCATAGGGTTCAAAATGAATATCTGAAGCCTTTTTGTTAATTGCATCCAACATTACTTTATTGACAAAACGTACAATCGGGGTGTCATCAACTTCAGATTCACTTTCTTCAGGTTCGTCATCACCGTGAGAGATATCAAGATTATCTAAATCATCATCTAGTAAGCCCTCCATATCGAGAGATTTATCCCCGATCTCTAGAGCCTTATCTATGATTGGATCAAGTTTATCTTCCTCAACTAAAATCGCTTCAGTTGTAATTCCAGTATTAAATTTAAATTCATCTAATGCAGCAAGATTCATCGGATCCGAAATTGCAACAAACAAACGATTGCCACGTTTTTGAATAGGCAGTGCATGATGCTTGCGGATAAGTTTTTCAGGAACGAGATTGCTTGGTAAAGATTCTAGATCGATAGAAGTAATATTTAATAGAGGAATTCCAAATTCATTTGAAGCAGCATGGGCTAAGTTACCCGAATCGACAATTTCATTTTTTACTAAATAAGTGGTAAGGGATATACCATTATCGTGGGCTTCTTTTTGCGAATCAGCAGCATCCTGCTCAGATAATAAGCCGTCGTTAATAAGGCGGCGAGCTAATCCACTTATTCTTATTGTTGATGCTGCTGTAGCCACGAATAGTAATTAGTGATTTTCTTAGAAATTAGATAGTTACAATCGGTTATTATATATTAATAGTATAGCTGATTTGATCTAAATCAAGCATAAAGCTGATTAAACGTTAATGTTACCGATGGAGAGAGCTTGATGCTAGTTTGCCTGCTGTATATTTTGTGGCTTTACAAATAAATGCAGCCTAATCAGCGATAAACGGTATGGATTAGTTTAGAATTTCATGTGATTTATTAAAATCGCGTATTTCACCCATTATGATTGCTATTTAAATATACAACTTTAGTCAATTGACGAACAGCTTCGTTTATACAATATACGGCATATTATGCCCGTCAATATTAAGCGATGATACTTCGCTTAAATATCTATATACATCCCAATAAATGCTTAATTTGCCTGATTTAGTACTTACCTTGCCGTTATGAGCAAAAATAATAATATTCTGGCTCTTGTGGCTACATCTAAATATCTATTTCTAATTGAACTCGATAGTGGTGTAAAAAAAATAATTAATGATAAATATGGGTTATTTTACGGGATTACTTGGGATAAGCATTTTATTTATGTTGCTGTTCGGTGGTATCCATCACTTATTCCAACATCGCGTATCGAAAGGCCGAGACTTCTAGTTTTTGATTACAATTTTAAGCTTCAAAATTGTCAAAGCTTTGAGATAGATGCTGGTGGACTACATCAAATTACCTACTTTGATAGCAAGCTATATTGTTCATGCTCAAGAGATGATAGTTTTATTGTAAAAGAAAATAATGAATGGCATATATGGTATCCGTCAAATTATATTGAACATCATAATAAAGATACACACCATTTTAATTCTATTTGGTTTAATGAAGGTAAGTTATTTGTTGTTGGACACAATAATGGCCCAAGTGATGTATGGGAGTTTTCATATCCAGATTTAACTATCAAGAATAAATTTCGCATAGGTACGCATATACATAACGTGTGGAAAGAAAATGATGTTTTGACTGTTTGTAATTCAGGGAGAGGAAGAATAGAGACAGTAGAGAATCAAGTAATTTGCGAAACAGGAGGATTTCCCAGAGGTGTTGCCATAGGTGACGATATCAACCTGGTAGGTGTATCTGATATTGCTAATCGTAGTAACCGTTGGTTAACTAATGGCAAAGTTAATATTTACTCAAAAGATTGGAGGATACTGGATAGCTTGGATTTAGGAAAATGTGGCCAAGTTTTGGAAATTAGATTACTTGCAAATGATTGGGCGCATAACAGTGAGTTCAATGTTTCTCAAGCATAATCTTTTTCAAACTAGCATTGAGTGCTATCACTTCAAACCATATTAATTTCAGCTTGAGAACTATAATAATTGAATGATACAAATTGAATCGTTAAGTAATTGGTATACGCGCAGCCATATTAAATATGCTGCTAGTAGTGTATGGATTTTAGCAGTTCTTATATTTGTGGTTATGTATCTTTCAAAAAATTACCGTCAAATATCACAATATCAATGGGATTTAAATATATATTGGCTTTTTTTAGCATTTATACTAGCAATGTTACGAAGGCTTGTAGCCGCATTTAGATGGGCAATAATACTGAACTATAGTGAATCGAAGGCTATGTTACCAAGTACTATTTCTTGCTTTAAGCCTTTTTTTTATTCGAATCTTGCGAATTACATTCCAGGCAGCATTTGGGCGGTAGCAAGTCGGATTGAGTTAACACGGAGGCAGGGAATACCAATTAAGCAGAGTGCATTTAGCATGGCATATGAGTTAGGACTTAATTTAGTTCTAGGGTTAGCTGTAGGGATCTATGCTTTATTAAAATTTACTTCTTTTAATTATTCATCTGTAGCATTAATTAGCATTAGTATTGTGTTACTAACGACGTTGTTGATTTATCCAAAGATATGGAATGTTTTATTTAACATTTTATCTAATGTGTTTGGCTTAGATATTCCAAAAATAGAGGTTTATCCAACAAAGAACTTCGTTCTGTGGCTAGTATCCATTAGTACTTGGTTATTAGGCGGTATTAGCCTATTTTGTCTTGTGAAGGCAGTCTATTTAGTTTTTCCATGGTCCCAATTCATACTGCTTATTTCGGCTTCAGCACTAGGGTGGACAGCAGGATTTTTAGCAGTTTGGGCACCTTCCGGCCTTGGTGTACGTGAAGGGGTAACTGTTGGCTTGTTATTGAATGTTATTCCAGAATTAATCTTGGTTGCAGTTGTAATAGTAGATAGATTACTGATGTTATTAGTCGATTTAATATGGGCTGGTATTTTTATGCTTGGATCGGAATCATTTGATGGTGCACTTTGAATTGGAACTCGCCATGTTAATTCTTAGGTGATAAGGCAAAAGCGGCAAATCTCTCTATGGCTGCTAAAGGTAATTTTATGTTGGGTTTTGTTTTGCCTTTCCATAAAACTCCAAATATATCATTGGATAAAATTAATTTTAAGGGGCTAAGGCTAACAATTTCAAGTACTTTGCCTGCAAGACCTAAAAAAGCTGGATATATAGTATCTCTATTGTCACCGTATTTATCTTTGCCTTGATTCCAACGAGCTTGGGCAGGCATAAATTGTTCTAGCCATAGGCGTTGCTTTAATCCACAGTTTTCTATTGTTTGATAAAGCATAGGAATATCTTGCTCATTAATGTGAATTTTTTTTTCTGATTCACTACGAGGCTCTTTTGGGAATTTTTTGTTGACAAGATTAAGCATTGGGAATGTTATATCGTAAACCCATCGATTAGGTAATGTATGTATTATTGCGTACCCATCAGTTTTTAGAACACGACGAACTTCGAGGAGCATAGATTCTAATTGATTGGGTAGTAAGTGCTCAATAATGTCTAGCATTGTGATTCTGTCAAAGCTATTATCAGCAAAAGGTAAACTGCATGCATCGCTACGTATTAATTCGATGTTAAATGAAACGCTACTTTTTTTACTTCTGACATGAGTAAGTTTTTTTGCAAAATCAAGGGCTGCAAAAGAATAATCAAGACCAATTGCATCTGCACCTCTTTCAGCAGCAAGCAGTGGCATTTCACCTCTGCCACATGCAATATCTAATAGCTTTAGTTTAGGACTTACATTGGCAAGCTCAAGTGCACGAACAAGACGTGGTCGGGCTACTAGTGTATCCTGTTCAAGTAATTCTTTGTTTGCCTTACTCCCCCATGCTGAAGCCAACCATGCTTTATCATAAACATCAGATTTTACTGGTTTTTGATTCATATAAAAAATATTATTTTTTAGTGAAGAGCAGTATTAAAAAACAGTAGGATATAGTTAATTGATATCTGTTTCTATAACATTAATTGCTTGAAGTTTATTATTCACTAGTATTGTTGCATGGCTTGATTCTAGATAACCATTACTGTCTATTAATGTTGGGTCATTTTTCTGTACAGCTTCTAAAAATGCCTTTGTTTGTGCACTATGTCCAAAATCGGATGACACCCAATTGCTATATCGTTTAACTCTTTCCCCGTTAGCTAAGGTTAGTTTTTTGAAGTCTGTTAATGAAGCAGATTTATTATCACAGTGCACTTCCACTCTTTCACGGGAATAAGATGTGCTGCCATTTGATAAATAATTGATTGTTGCAATTGAACCGTCAGAAAATTTGAGTGTAATATGTACATTGTCTTCATTAATTAAGCCAGTATCATTCCCATTTAGTGCGGATATATCTATATCAATGATTGTTGCATTGACAAACCAATAACAGAAATCTATGAAATGGCAGGCCTCGCCGAGAATTACTCCTCCTCCTTGTTGAGGGTCATGTAACCAGTGATTTTCAGGCCTGAAACCTACATTTGAACGATAATGGATAGACAGTGGTTGTGCACGACTACCAAAAAAGCTTCGCATCTTGATGGCCATCGGGGCGTATCGACGATTGAATCCAACTAATAAAATTCGTCCAGAGCGTTGTTGGGCATCGTTAACTGATTTTAATTCACTCTCAGAGAGCGCAAGAGGCTTTTCTATAAATACATGCTTACCAGCATCTAACGCTGAAACAGTTAATTCTGCATGGGTGTCATGACGTGTGAGAATATAAACACAGTCTGAGTCTTTATCTGTAAGAATTGAATCAGGTTCTGATGTACAGAAATTAAACTTATATTTTTTACCTAGAGCCTTAGCTCTTACACCGGTAGCTGAGTTGATCCCTCTAAGCTCTACATTTTTAATACGACTTAACAGAGGGATAAGTTCGTTTGTTGCATGGCTACCAGAGCCTATAATGCTAACTCCTACTTTAGCTTTGCTATTTTTAGATACAGCAGGTAATACATCTTGCAAAGGAATCACATGTTCTTCATTAAATTCTTCTACATGGGGGTAACGCAAAACTATTGCAATTGAATGTTCACCATTATCGTCTGCAATAACATCAAATGCTTTCTTAGCCTCATCTACGTCAAATTCATGTGTCACTAACGGGTTAAGATCAATTTTTTGTTGTGAGACTAAATTTAGAAATGCAATCATGTTTCGATTTTCAGTCCAGCGAACGTAACCAATAGGGTAATCGATACCATTTTCTTCATAGTTTGGGTCACCGGTACCAGGTCCATACGCATACGAGGTACAAAATTCTAGTTCTTTAAATAAATAAGTTTCTCTTGGCACCTTCATTTCGGTCCTGCCGACCGCTACGATACGAGCTTTGTGGCGAGCAATCTGCCCTGCAAGCATAGCAGGCCCATTATCTGCAGTTGTTGCCGTAATGATTGCAGAGTCAGCACCTTGTCCGTCAGAAAAAGCCATAACTTGTTCAACTAAATTATCAACATTTGAATTCGCCGTTTTGCAGTATCCACGATTTTGAATAAAAGAAAGCTGTTGTTCATCTACGTCTATTCCAAATACATTGCACCCGGCTGCACGTAATATTTGTACAGTTAATATGCCAACTAGTCCTAAACCAATTACAACAACATTTTCGCCAAGTTTTACATTTGCAATGCGTACACCTTGCATAGCAATAGCACCGACTGTCGTAAATGCTGCATAGCGCAAATCCACATTATCTGGTACAGGCGCACAAAGATTACGCGGTACAGATACGATCTCCGCATGATTAGCTAGACCAGCGCCAGCACATGCAACAGTGTCCCCGATTTTTAAACCCTTAACTCCGGTCCCGACTTTAATTACTTTACCTGCACTTGAATATCCAAGCACTATGGGCATATCTAGACTCCTATCTGCCGCGTGATATGCAGTTAATAGTCCTTGCGTGCGTATAACCTTCATAACTTTCTGTACTTGTTCAGGTCGAGCTCTTGCTTTACCTATAAGACTCATTTTACCTAGTTTAACTGTCCCACCTTCTGTCCCTGTGCTTATCAAGGAAAAATGATTACGAACTAGGATATGCCCGTGCTTTAATGTTGGTATAGGGACTTCATCAACTGAAATATCGCCGTTTCTAAGATTTTCTAATATTTGTTTCATAACATGTAAAGTTTTAACTTATGATAATTTTGGCCTGGCAATAATAATAAAGCCTTTAGTTAATAGTTCGTGCTCATCATAGTCAGAAAGTTCGACCCGAATATCGGGTGTGAGTAATTTTTCGCCTTCTTTTCCTATTGGTAACCACTCAATAATCTCCATATGTTTTTCAAATTCTTTGCGATATTCATTTTCTCTTAACTCATTTAACCAAGAAGGTATATCTGGAAAGTGTTTGTCACGCAAATGGTCCCAAGGCGGTACAGTATCTGATGGCTCTGTATCTGGATATTTCCACGCAATATGATGCCCCCCTGAGAGACTTGTAAAATTGTGTACATATATATATGTAATGCCATCAGGTTTAAGTATGCGTTTTAATGTAAGTACTGTACCTGGAATATCTGCAATATGTTCAAAAACTTCGTGCGACACAACTAAGTCAAATGTGTTTTCTGGGAAATCTGTATTTACAATACTCATTCTCCTCACATCTACATTATTAAATTTAAGTGGAAAGGGTGATAGTGAAGCAAGTTGGTTATAATATGGTTTAGAATAAAACTTATCCCAAACATATGTGCGTAGCATTCTTTCGATACCATTTTCACGAAAAATACTAAAGTACTTCGATAGTTGGTTATTCGAGGATGTGAATTCAATGTCTATACCAGTTACATTCATTCCGTAATTATGCATTAATAAGGTTAACCAATACGCTTTTCCGCAACCAACCTCTAGTGCTCTTAGTTTTTTTTCATGTATACCAAGCGCATTTAATTTGTTCACCATATTTTCGAAAAATTCATAATGTTCTACAGCAAAGTCAAGATTGTGCGCATTTCCATAACGAATCATTGATAAAAACAAACCTAGGCGTTTGAACAAACCTATTGGCACATCAAACATACTGTGAGTAGACTTATTATTTATTCGCAAATTATGAGACTGACTATTTTCAGACGGTTGCATATTTAGGAGTCATATGGAAGTTAAGAAAAAAATTCATTATTTGTTTGCAGTGATCATAATATGCCAACCCCAATGTTTAGATAGAAAGTTATATATTAGTTTTGGTGTTATTGAAAACAACTTTCCATATCCTTCACCATATACATATTCCAGTTTCAAGTTAACTTTGGAAAATTGTTTAAACATTATTTTTACTTCTCTAATAGTAAATCGTCTCACGACAGGACATAATTCGTCTTTATCCTCAAATGGTACACGAGTTATGCGATGAACAATTTCATTAATAGAACGACGGTGATATAGCATTATTCTCCCCTCCCCTCCAGGGCGCAAAACTCGATATACTTCAGTAATTGTTTTTTCTGTATTGGCAGCATGATGTAACACACCAAAAGAATACACATAATCAAAAGAATTGTCTTTTATAGGTAACAAGCCCGCATCTCCAACTAAAAAAGAACCATCAAAGTTACATTTTTGGAATCTATTTTTTGCAGTAGAAACACCTATTTCAGTAAGATCTAAAGCTGTGACTTTTAGACCATTTTTCGCCATTGAAAAAGTATCCATACCAATACCACATCCTAGTTCTAAGACGGTTTTATCCTTTTGCATGGAATTTATCCAAGGTATTAAATGACGGTGTGAGCGGTACCTTTGTGCTTCAAGTTCAGAAAAGTATTTATTTTCACCTCTTGAAGATTGAGTAACAGGGTTACCCATAATACGTTCAGCATTTACATTGCGAGACCAAAAATCTTGTATATCACGTGTTAAAGATTCGCGGTTTTCTATATCAGAAGGTTCAATATTTTGCATGGTTTAAATTCTGGTAAGTTCAAAATCGAGCTTCGCTAAAGCAAGTGCCATCCAGGCATTGCACCAGCGAAGTAATGTAAAACGTTTTATGTAAATCGAAGTTTTTTGATAATAAAATCTTCCACAATCGTTATACATATTATTAATTGCCCAGGAAGCGATTCTCTCGCTAAGACCTGGGTAAGAATCTAGATGTCTACTGAAGGTGATTACTCCCTGTGCGGCGCCGTGTATATCATGTGGGTAATCTTTATCACTCATCCACTTTGGTGCGCCATCCTCATTGAACAATGATGTTGCATAAAACTCTAGTCCAAGATGATATGCATTAATATATGTATTATCGTTAGTTGTTTGAGTATATCTCCATAATGCATCTAGGATGAATCCCGTATGGTAATTGTCATGCTTAATAGGAGAATCTTGAGGTGGATCAGTGTAAAACCATGCACCGTAATCAGTTTGTTGATTTACTACATAATTTACTAAACGTTTTGAAATATTCATATATTTCATGTCATCAGAGAGGACACAATACTGACTTATTACCGAACCTATTAAAATGCTAACATCCATGACTCGCATTTTCATAGCTATCGGCATATAAGATAGGCATAGTTCCGTAGAAGTATTTTTTAATTCAACTAAATCATTTAGTAGAAATTGAATTGCGTCATTGACGGTGTCTAAATACTCACGATTTTTTGTTTCGCGATAAGCGTCAAGAAATGCTTCGCATGCGAAGCAAGTAACTATTGCATTAGGTGTGTTAGTTTTTGCATAGAATCCAAGGTCTTGCCATGGATAGTAGTAGCCCCAACAAATTCCACTCCAATTTCCTGGTGAGCGTAATTTAATTAGTAAATCAAGTAAATTTTGAGCTTCTACAAGATATATATCACGTTTGTGAAATTGATAACGGTATAGTAAGCCTCTAATAAATAGTGATAAGCCTTTTGGATTATAAGTCTGTGGGACCAAAAGAAATGGTCTTACATTGATTGGAAATCTCATTATGCCTTGGATGGCAAATATTCTACTCCATTTACTCCACCCCAATAATATTTTTAAAAGAGGGCTGTTCAATGCGTCATGTTTATTGTGCCCACGATATTTTTGATCGCTACTCCACTTATAAACCTGATCGAGGATAAGATTTAATTTTTTAGAAGATAAAGCTTCGTTCACTTGTCATCCTCAAACTCAGCCATCCAAATGTGTGTTAAAAGCATTAAATAAATCATAAAGTAGTGCCATCTACACCATTTTTTTGGTTGTTGACTTAGAACATTTTGAATGAATATCGGGTTAAATAATCCATAGTGTGCAATGGAATCAGGAGATAACCATCTATCAATCAATGGCATTAATGAGTTATTCACAAACGAAGGAGCATCAACTTGAAACCCACTTTTTGGCCTATTAAGAATTTGCGCGGGTAGTACATCACCTAGCATTTGCTTCATGTAGCCTTTTAACTTACCTTTTGGCATTAACACGTTTCGTTTCATTGAGTTAACTTTGTTTGAAAATTTAATATCTAAATATGGAACTCGTACTTCCAAACCTTCTGCCATACTTAGCCGATCTTCTTGCCAGAGAAAATCATTAACCATCTTATTTTCCCATTCGAACATAGCCATCGATTTAACTGGGTCATTATTATTGGGCCATAAATTTTCTAATATTGTAAATGCATCAGGTAAATCTGAGTCAAGCATGCGCGGCCCGTATAAGAAATTACGCATGCTTGTAGAATCCCAAATATTGCGAAGTAACCCATATACTCTAAACCAGTTGTTTGAGGCAGCAAGCATTTGTAATGCTCGTTGTGGTTCGGTCCATTGAATTGGGGCTATCTTTTCAGCAAATAAGTTTCCTATGTTCGCAACTTTGTGAGCTATTTGGGATGGTAAGTAACGACTAATTTGATGCGATCGGTTGAATATCCGATGGGCGTTATATCCGTAAAACAGTTCATCAGCACCTAGACCTGAAAGTGCAACTTTTACATGTTGTGATGTATGCTGTGCAAGCCTACTTACCTGGTAAGCATTGATTTTTGGTACTTCAAGATGTCTGACTAAACGAGATAAATCAGATATTTCTGAAGGTATCATCTCACAGATGTTTTCAATATTAAGTAGCCTCGCAGTTGCAGCAGCATTCTCGGCTTCATTAGGATCATCACCAGCATTCAATGTAAAACTTCTTAGATTCTGGCCTGAACGTTTTGCTAGTGCGCAGATAGCTGCTGAATCGATTCCACCAGACAAGTAGCAACCAACTTCAACATCAGCAATGCAGTGTAAATCAACTGCTTCAATAAGTGTTTCTAGTAAGTTATTTTTTGTGTCGGAAAAATCTGGTTTTAATTTGTGCAACTCTTGTTTGCCATTAGTATGCCAAATAAAAACATTACCAGGTGCAATTTGTTTTATGTTTTGAAACATAGTTATATCACCAGGGAGATAACGAAAATTAAGTAGTAAATGCAATGCAGCAGGATCGATTTTAGTAGAATAATTTTTATGCGCGAGAATTGCTTTTGCTTCAGAACCAAACACTAAATTCTTGTTTGGTAATGTGCTCACAAAAAGAGGTTTAATTCCTATTGGATCACGAACAAGTAAACCCATTTTATGCCTCGCATCCCAAAGCACAAAGGCATACATACCGCGTAAACGGTTGAAGCCTCTCCATCCATATTGTTGATAAAGCTGCAGGATTACTTCTGTATCTGATTCAGTGTGAAATGTACTGCCTTTCGAGATTAATTCTTTTTTAAGTGTTTGGTAGTTGTATATTTCTCCATTAAAAGTAATAACCATCTGTCCATCATCAGTTTGCATAGGTTGTTTCCCGCCATTGATATCAATTATAGACAGGCGTGTATGAGCTAATCCGACATGATTCGATATATAGGTATCATTGCCATCTGGTCCACGATGAGCAATAGCTGTGAGCATTTGCTGTAACATTTTTTGTGCGTTATCGATTGTAGGGTTTTGCGAAAACCAACCTGTAATGCCACACATATTAAGAAGATAAATGAGTTAATTCAGACCTATAATTCTGTAGTGCTTCGGGGAACCGCTCTATGCAATTTGCTGTAAAAAGAGAGACATCAATTGTCTCGGTAAGCAATTGATCTGCAGAATTTTGCCAGTACTGTGGTGAATTTGTTAAAAGGGTTTTTATTGCGCATTCTAGATTATTCCAATGTAGTCGTTTTACATTTTTAACTAATCCATAGCGGGATTCTAGCTCATCAGTATAACCACGACCTGTTGTCGCTGCGTAAATAGCTGGCACACCCATCACAGCTGATTCGGAAGCCATCGTTGCGCTTTCGCCAATAAATAAACGACAAAACGCCATTAAATGATGTATCTCAGCTACTTTGCCATGATAACGTAGAGACTCGAACTCTGAAGGCAATGTACCTTCAGCTGAAATAATTATTTTACCTTTCGGCGCTAGAAAATTAATTAGTGAGCGTAGTAATTCAGTAGTCCAACCTTGTTCACCTATATCATGATTGGCCTGCCAAGAAACTAAACGGAATAAAAAAGTAGGTTTCGTATTAGATAAGCCATTTTTTTCAGCTAAGTTTCTATCTGCGGTAAAATAGTGAGGATGTAAATAAGATAGCTCGTGATAACCTCGATAGCGAATATGTCGATTCTTAGGCAACCAAGCCGCGTAACATGAAGGAACGATTACACATGATGCAAAAGGGTAGGTTATCGTGTTTTGTAATCCTGCATTTTCCGTATCATAAAAAACCAGAGATTTCGCACTATTAATAATTCCTACATGCGCTATAAATGTTCCACCAATGGCTGCCATAACGTCTGGTTTAAATTTATTTGCAATTTTCCATAGTGCAATATCTCGTTTGATAAGCTCAGATGCAAAACCTATTAAATTGCCTTTTTTATTTAAACTTGATATTGGCTTATGGGTAATCTCAAGTTCATCAAGTAAATCCAATGCAATGTCTTTTTCTCTACTCGTGAATAGTATTGTATGACCACGACCACGAAGTATCCTTGCGGGATTCTTAAAAAAATGAACGTGAGCTGGATGTGCTATATCGAATAGTATACGCAATGTAGTGACTCGCTAATCACGAGAGGATTTATAAAGTAGCACTGTAATTTGTTCCGAGACTAGCCCTATCATAAATACAATCATAGATACTATGAATAAAAGAGCGCTCATGTTGGTAAATCTTCCTATGCTCAGGTAAGTATACGCATAATATGCTAATCCAGTTATGAAGAGAAAAGCGCTGAATGGCGCGAATATTTTTAAAGGGGAATATAATGTCCCGATTTTGAAAATAATTATCAGAAATCTAAGCCCATCTTTAAATAAGCGCAAGTGACTTTTACCAGCTCTTTTATTGGATTCTATTGGTATATAGGTGACAGGGTAACCGCTTCTAAAGAAAGCCATCGTAATGGTTGTGGGATAGGAAAATCCATTCGGTAATAAATGCAAGAAACTTTTAAATTTTTTTGTATTAACCGCCCTAAAACCTGAGGTTAAATCCTTTACATTTTTTCCAATGATTAAGCTGGAAATATAGTTATAGAATTGATTACCAAGCCATCTCCGTTTGCCTGCTTGTGATTTATAGCCTCTTGCACCTACCACCATTTCAAAGCCTTCATTCATCCTTTCAAGTAGTCTTTTAATATCACACGGGTTGTGTTGCCCATCTGCATCCATGGTTACAAGTATGTCGCCGGTTGCTGCTCGTGCTCCAGCTTTTATAGCAGCACCGTTTCCCATACTATAAGGATGTGAAATTAGTACTGCGTTATTGTTTTGAACGATGTCTGCAGTGTTATCTGTTGAACCATCATCAATAACAATTATTTCTGCACTATGTAGCTCTTGTCGTAGTTTTTTTAACAGCAGACCAATCGATGATGCTTCATTTTTTGCAGGTATTACTACACTTAATTTTATATTTTCGTCTAATGGCAATTTGTGTTATCCCTTGATCTGATTTTCTTATACTCATTTAAAAGTAAATAGATAGTTTATCTTGTAAATTATATAGTACTATGTATTTTGTTCCGCTGTTGTATCAATACGAATTTTCCATGCATCAGCATTAGAAGTAAACATTCCAAATCTATCTTTTGCTCGAATTATCTCAAGTTCATCGAGAGCGTCTTGATATAATTTAGCAGTAGTAAGCCATCTTATTAACACAAAGCGGTAATGAATATCTTTAGGCTGTTCTTCAATCGCAATTTTAGTCAGCTGAATAGCTGTATCTAAGTCGTTTAACACCGCAACGTAGTATTCAGACAAAAAAACTAATAATAGTGCTAAATTATGTTTATCAATATCTTGGCGTAAAAGAGGGGCATACATTACACCCATAAAATCTTCCGTTGATAGCTTGCAAACCCTTTTAATGTGACAATGTGATAGCTTTCGAAGTGCTGTGACTGTGCTTGAATCAAGTTTTTTTTCCTGCAATGTAGATACGATTTTAGAATAATCTTCGCGTGGTAGTTCTTTGTCAAAAGAGCTATATAAAATAAGACGAGCGACATTGGCACTCGAGAAAAAAGGATCTAATTGTGCAGATTTCTTAAAGTGATAATCCGCTTTATGAAAAATATCATCAGCATCTAATCCATCTTTAGAGCTTACTATCCCAGCATGAAAACCGGCATAAATTCCTACATAGATACCAGCTAAGCTCACGTGTGCTCGGGCTGAATTGGGGTGATGCTCGACATCCGCAAGCGCTAAATTTAAAGGGTCACTCCATTGTTGTGCTCGGAGAAAAGTTGTATATGAGATTAAGGATATCCAGATAACTAAACATATCGATATTACATACCGAATTTTTTCTCTTGATAGTAAGTATTGAAACAAAGAAATTAAGCAAATGAATATACCAAAAGAAGGTAGATAGTTTCGGTGTTCATAGGCAAGTTCTAGAGGCAAGATTGTAGACTCAAGTAAGTGTGCAGAAAAAAACCAAAATATTCCAAATGCGACGAGTAAAAATATTTTTCGTGAAATAAATCCTAATACTAAAATAAGCAATATCAACGCGATACTAATTAATGTGGTAAAAGGTTGAAATAGAGATTTCGATAGACTGAAATCATCTAAGAACAGACTCATTTCAGAAATGTTAGGAGCTATAATCATTTTTAAGTACCAAACCACTACTCTAGATTCAGTAAGCAGCCGTTCAGTCAGTGTAAAGCTCCTTCGATCAAATCTAACTTCAAGCCATTCTGGGTTAGCAATTAAAAATATGCCAATTGAAATAGCAATAATAATAAAACCTAGGGTGAAACAGGTTTTTAGAATAGTTTGATCAGCTTTCCTAAAGGCTGAAAACTTAAATACAAAAATCTCAATTAAAGCCAAGTAGAAAACTAAATTAACAGCAGTTTCCTTAGTAAATACTGCAAGCAGGGTAAATATTCCTGTGCTTGATACAAGAGGGAACCAATAACTTTTGTGTTCAATTTGCTTTAATCGAAAATGTGCATAGCACAACATAGCTGAGACGCAAAAGAGTGCGGATAAACTAGTCATTCTCTGTACTACATAAAGAACTCCGGTTAAATTAATTGGGTGTAGTATCCAAATCCCGTAAATCAGAGCTGCAATTAAATTAACATTTGTTTTTGTTTCATTAGATCGATTAATATAGGTCAGTAATTTCTTGCTTAAGAAAAATAATAATATTCCAGCCAAGATGTGTATAACTAAGTTAGTAAGCTTCATTGCAACAGCGTTATTTCCGGTAAAAAACCAATTCACACTGAAACTAAAATACGATAATGGCCGCCCTAAGCGCCCGCTATTGCCTGACCAAGCGGCTTGCCAAAAATTACCAAGAGTAGGGTTTTCTACATGTAATAGAGTGTTATCTACGATATTGATATGATCATCAAAATAAAAACCATCGGCTAGACCGGGGTAGTACACCGCTATAGTTAGAATTGAAAAGAAGGTGAGCAGAAAGAAATTGCTTTTTATTATCATCATGTACATGAGGTTTAGTAATAGGAATAAAAAAAGCGCCCTAATAAATTAGGGCGCTTTTTAAATTTCGAATTTCAATAAAAATTGAAATTCAAACTAGATTTATACTCTGCAATCAGCAGGTAGGAATCTTGAAGGTATTGGCTGTGCAGCACCTGGTACGCAATCCCAATCTACATTTTGGCCTGGAGCACCAGAACCTTGCATATCAATGGTATCACTTGCTGCTACACCTCCGCCAATAGCAGTTGTGCTTGCAGCAACGGTAAGTACCGCACTGTTCGCGCTTGGCTTATTATAAGTAAGAACACTCACATACTTACTACCAACACGGGTGTTGAATCCTGCTGTAGCAGCAGTAGCTGGCATACTACCTTGAGAAATGAAAAACTCAGAAATAGAGGTTTTAGCAGGCGCCATTGCATTGACTACTTCAGTTACTTTTGCGCGAGTGGTGTAATCCTGGTATGCAGGAATAGCAATCGCAGCTAAGATACCGATGATCGCTACCACAATCATTAATTCGATTAAGGTAAAACCTTTTTGCATTTTTTTCATGGGGAATCTCCTATCCACATTTTAAAATTTAAGTTGAACGTTAAAAACCCAGCACTCCTTGCTGATAGAGTCTTTAACGACTCCAACTCCGGAAAAACTGGCGATTGCTACCACAAACAATGGAACAATCATGCTTATAGCTATACAGGTATCGTGCCAACAACCATTGAGTGTGATAACTTACGAGGAAACAGTATGTTCTATGCTATCTGTGATGTAATGTGCCACCAGATGAACGGTAAATTGTGTCAACTAGCTGGTGTTCATGTTCAAGACTGACAAATTTTGTCATATTTTAATGCATGCGTTGAATTCTATCTGGATTGCTTCACTGCGTTCGCAATGACGAAGTTTTTTTACTCTAATTCTAGTTTTTGTAAACGATAACGTAGCTGGCGAAAAGTGATTCCAAGGAGTTTGGCTGCAGCAGTTTTATTCCAGCGGGTTTTTTCTAATGCAGCAATAATTGCTTTGCGTTCTTTTTGGATTAAATAATCTTCTAGCTGGTCCACTGAAAGAGTGATGGAGGATTCATCAGGATTGGGTTGTTCTGATTCAGCGATTGGCTTAGATTCTGGTAGGTTTAAATCAGTTGCAGTGATTTCATTTCCTTCACAAAGTGTAGCAGCTCTTTCTAGTATATTTTCCAACTCACGTATGTTCCCTGGAAAGCTGTATTGTTGCAATTTTTCTATTGCGTCCGTTGAAATTTTGTAACTGTTCTCTTGGCTTTGCTTAGAAATTTTTGCCAACATAAAGTCTGCGAATATCGGTAGGTCGCTCATGCGTTCACGCAAAGGTGGAATAACTAATTCGATGACATTGATGCGATAATATAAATCTTGACGAAAACTGCCATTCTCTACTTCTTCTGCAAGATCTTTATGCGTGGCACTTAGTAAACGGATGTCTACAGGGATTTCTTTTTGTCCGCCAATCGGTTTAATGGCTTTTTCTTGTATGGCGCGTAATAGTTTTACCTGCATATGTATAGGGAGTTCAGCAATTTCATCTAAAAAGAGCGTGCCGCCATTTGCAGCTTGAAATAAGCCTTCTTTGTCGCTAACTGCACCTGTAAAGCTTCCTTTCATGTGGCCAAAGAATTCGCTTTCCATTAGTTCAGTCGGAATGGCGCCACAGTTTACAGGTATGAAGTTTGCTGATGCACGAGGGCCCAGTTCATGAATTTGTTTAGCAACCAATTCTTTACCCACACCGGATTCACCTCTTAAGTAAACGGGCGCTTGACTACGCGCTAATTTTTCAATTTTTTCGCGTAACGACTGCATCGCTTCCGATTCACCCAAAAGCTTCTGCTGTTGTGTTGTATGGGGTTGGTCGATGGGAGTACTAGCTACTTTTAAAGCGCTATCGACTAATCCGCGAAGCAAATTGAGATCGATTGGTTTCGATACAAAATCAAATGCGCCAGCTTTTAAAGCTTTAATTGCTGCTTCCATGCTGCCAAAGGCCGTGATCACGGCTACTGGGATATGTGGATATTGCGCTTGAATGTGCTCGACGAGCTCTATGCCATTACCATCGGGCAATTTCATGTCTGTAAGACATAAATCAAATTGCTCGTTGTTCAATAATGATTTTGCCTCACGTACATTTGCTGCGGCATGCGAGTCCAAGTTCATTCGGCTCAGTGTGATTTCTAACAGCTCTCGAATATCAGGCTCGTCGTCGACGACTAAAACATTTTTCAAGACTTTGACTCCCCAAAATCTGCTGGTGAAGAAAATTCAATTCTGAAGCAGCTACTGCTGTCAGGAGTATTAATATAGCGTAAATCTCCTCCATTGTTCTTGCATAATTCGCGTGAAAGGTATAGTCCTAGCCCTGTTCCTGTCTCACTGGTAGTAAAAAAAGGTTCAAATAGCTGAGATCGATGTTCTTCACTTATACCGGGACCGGCGTCGATGACATCTAGATGTCCTGAGTCATCAGTTTTATCGATTTTTGCAATTAAGCTTACTTTGGCATTGGGATTTTCTAACGCACCATATTTCTTGGCATTTTTGCATAAATTCCATAGTACTTGGTGTAAGTGGCTGGGATCCATCGATACGTATGCATCTTGTGGTGAGATATTTACTGAAACCCAGTTTTGAGATAGATCGTTGGTGCGAGTAAATTCTTCGATAAACTTTGTCAACCAGGCGCGCAAGACTATTTTTTCGGGTTTGGCACTGTCTCGGCGTGAAAGTCGTAATACATTATTGATAATGTTATTTAATCGTATGGATTGATCTTGAATGATGGTAGCTAAACGTTTGTCGGCTTTATTTAGATCATTAGATTCATCTAGTAATTGTGCGGCATGGCTGATTGCGCCTAATGGGTTACGTATTTCATGTGCAATACTTGCGGTGAGGCGGCCTAGAGATGCTAATTTACTTTCTTGCACTTGGCGTTCAATTTCAGTGTTATCACTTAAATAAATTACCGATCCTTTGTCGTGTTTTCTTGAGCCAATGGGTGTAATACGTATTTGCAAGTCAGCCTTATTTACACGTTTGAGTTTATTAAGATGACTTCTGTACTCAGGATTGTTGCTGGCTTTATTCCAGGTTTTAAAGATGTCGAATAAAGGGACCGAGACATCTAATAGCTTTGTCTGTTCGCCAATTTCAGGTTGATCCAATAATTTCCAAGCCGCATGATTAATCATTCGTATTGAACTATCGTCATCAATCACCATAATTCCTGAGTCCATTCTATTAATAAGGTGTTCGTTTAATTTCGCCAGGTTGGCAAGGTCAATGCCACGTTGTGCAGCAAGCTTTGCGCTTTCTGAAGCGCGTTTTGCCATGGTAATGGCAAGTAGTGCAGTGGCAAATAAGGCAGCACCAAGTAATCCAGCCTGTGTATAGTAAGTTTTCTCGAATATACCTTGTATATTTGAATAGGTTTCATGTAACAAAATAGCTAAAGTAGCGAGTGCAGCAAATAACAATGCAGATCTGCCTGGCAATAAAAGACTGCCTCCTGCCACCACTGCAATCATCAAGGTGCCAAAGCCAGTGGAAACGCCACCAAATAAATGCATCACCAAAGTAATCGCAGCAATATCGAAAATTATAGAAAAGTAAACTTGAAGCCGATAAGGGATCCATCTAAAGTAGGTGCAAATCAGAATAGTCACGGAAACCAGCACATAAACTAAACAGATCCATTGCAGCGCGACTGGATTTAAAGAAGTCAGAAAGGATACTTTGTTGGCTAATAGACTTAAGCCTAAAAATATTGTCGCAACTAATATTCGGTAAAGGCTAAATAACCGTAATGCAGGCCATTGTTGGTTGGTATCGTCTTCTAAAAACCTGCTCATGTGTAATAGGAAAAGCCTAAAATGAAGCCGTCACGATAAGTCATAGCAAGATAGCATACCCTAGTTTAAATCGTATAATGCAGCAACTTATCTGATACATGACCACATGAACATACACGAATACCAAGCCAAAGCACTATTTGCGAAATACGAAATTCCAGTTCTAGCATCACAAGTAATTCAATTGGGAGAGGATGTTGAGTCAATTTGCCAAGGGATAGACAATCGAGCTTGGATCGTAAAGGCACAGGTACACGCGGGTGGTAGAGGTAAGGCTGGTGGGATTAAGAAAGTTGACGACCCCAGTCAGTTGGCTTCAGTGGTTAGCAAGATGTTGGGTACAAAGTTAGTCACCAAGCAAACGGGTGAAGAAGGTTTGCCCATTAATACGGTATTGCTCGAAGAAATCGTGAAAATTGAGCGAGAGATTTATCTGGCATTATTAGTTGATCGCGATTCTAAAAAAGTCGCAATTATTGCCTCAGCAGAAGGTGGCATGGATATTGAGCAAGTGGCGCAGCAATCACCTGAAAAAATTATTACTCAATATATTCATCCGGCTGCAGGGATTCAACCTAATCAAATTAGAAACATTGCCTATGCGTTGCAATTGAGTAAAGAGCAACACAAACAACTACAGGATATTATAGTCAAGCTATACAGCTTATTTTTAACTAATGATTGTAGTTTGGTGGAGATTAATCCTTTAATCGTTGATGAAAATAATAATCTTGTAGCCCTAGACGCTAAAATTAATTTTGATGACAATGCACTTTACCGCCAAAAAGAAATTGAACAATATCGTGATGTTTCTCAAGAAAAAAAATCTGAGGCAGATGCCAAAGAACTAGGACTTAACTATGTAAAGCTGGATGGTAATATCGGTTGTATTGTCAATGGCGCGGGCTTGGCGATGGCGACCATGGACTTAGTTAAACATCATGGGGGCGAGCCGGCTAACTTTTTAGATGTAGGGGGTGGGACCACACAAGGTAAAGTTTCACAAGCATTTAATTTAGTGCTCAGTGATCAGAATGTTAAGTCAATCTTTGTAAATATATTTGGTGGAATTGTGCGTTGCGATTTAATTGCGCAAGGCATACTCGATGCAATTAAACAGGTAGATTTACAAACTCCTGTAACTATATTGTTGCAAGGCACTAATGCAGAAGAGGGTAAGGCATTATTAGAAAACCAATCTTCAAAAATTTTTCCTGTAAGTACACTAACTGAAGGTGCACAGCAAGCCATCAAATTAGCAAGTGCATAACATTAATTAAAATAAATGAGCATTCTGATCAATAAAGATACGCAAGTATTGTGTCAAGGTTTAACTGGTACACAAGGCACATTTCATACTGAACAGGCGATTGCCTATGGTACGAGTATGGTTGCCGGAGTTACTCCTGGTCGGGGCGGGTCAACACATTTAGATCTCCCTGTTTATGACACCATCGATCAAGCATTACGGCAACATGACATCGATGCCAGTGTTATCTATGTGCCTGCACCGTTTGCCGCAGATGCTATTCTGGAAGCTATCTATGCAGAAATTAAATTAATCGTCTGCATCACAGAGGGTGTTCCCGTTTTAGACATGATAAAGGTCAATGCAGTTTTGCAAGACAGTGATTCTCTTTTAGTTGGACCTAATTGCCCAGGAGTAATCACACCTGACGAATGCAAGATTGGCATCATGCCGGGTGACATCCACCGTGCCGGCAGTGTAGGAATCGTGTCAAGATCCGGGACCTTAACCTATGTGGCAGTGAATCAAACTACTCAGCATGGATTGGGTCAGACAACCTGTGTAGGAATTGGTGGAGATCCCATTCACGGTTTGGACTTTATAGATTGCTTGCAGTTATTTGAAGACGATGCAGCAACCCAAGGTATTATTATGGTGGGCGAAATTGGTGGTACCGCCGAAGAAGAAGCGGCAGAGTTTATTCAAGAAAAAGTCACTAAGCCGGTCGTTGGCTATATTGCTGGAGTTACGGCTCCACCAGGTAAGCGCATGGGACACGCAGGTGCGATTATTAGTGGTGGGAAGGGCACTGCAGAACAAAAGTTTAAGGCGCTGGAAAAAGCTGGAGTATCTACCGTACACACCCCTGCAGACATTGGTATACAAATAAGTAAGCTTCTTGAAGCCATATAGAACCAATAGTTTCTAATGCAAGACACACTAAACATTGCCCTGGCGCAAGCAAATTTTTTAGTTGGGGATGTAGAAGGCAATACCCAACAAATTATCGATAATATTAATTTTGCACGCAAACATTTGCATGCTGACATTGTAGTATTTTCAGAATTGTCACTTACCGGTTATCCGCTAGAAGATCTTTTATTTCGTTCTTCGATTTTGCAGCGCGTTGATCAAGCGATTGAAACTATAAAAAAACAAGTTAAAGATATTTATATTTTATTGGGCGCACCAACCAGAGAAGGTGAGCAACTATTTAATTCAGCACTGCTTCTTTATAACTCAGAGATTGTGGCAACATATCATAAGCAACGCTTACCCAATTATGAAGTATTTGATGAAAAGCGTTATTTCACTCAAGGTGATGATGCATGCGTTATAAAAATTAAAGACATTAATATTGGATTTACAATTTGTGAAGATATCTGGTTTCCGGAGCCGCTACAAAAATGTACAAACGCGGGTGCAGAGCTTGTTATCAATATTAATGCCAGTCCGTATTGTATAGATAAAACCCTTGATCGTATCGATGTGCTAAAAACGCGAGTAGTGGAGCAAAATATTCCAATAATTTATGTCAATCAAATCGGTGGACAAGATGAACTGGTATTTGACGGGGAATCCTTATGTATAAATAAGCAAGGTAAATTATGTTTGCAGGCACCTGCCTTTGAGCAAGGCGTATATACGGTCCAATATTCAAAAGATAAAAATGATTTGTTACCGAGCGACTGTATGTATTCATCTTTGCCAAAATTACAGTCAGTTTATGCTGCCATTGTGCTAGGCGTGCAAGATTACGTACGAAAAAATAAATTTGATGGAGTAATTTTAGGTTTATCTGGTGGCATCGATTCTGCTCTAACACTTGTAATCGCAGTGGATGCGCTGGGTGCAGACCGAGTGCATGCCATGATGATGCCATTTCATTACACTTCGAATATCAGCCTTGAAGATGCACAACAAATGGCTGAGCAGTTAGGGGTACAGTATGATGAGGTGCCAATTGAGACTGCCTATGAAGCAATTACTACAAGTCTTGCACCATTATTTGTTGGCTTGCCAGAAGATGTGACTGAAGAAAATATTCAGTCGCGTATCCGTGGATTATTTTTAATGGCAGTATCCAATAAAACCGGCAATATGTTGTTAACTACGGGCAATAAAAGTGAAATGTCTGTCGGCTACGCAACACTATATGGCGATATGGCAGGGGGCTTTGCTCCACTAAAAGATGTATCAAAAACACTTGTATATGAGCTCGCACAATATAGAAATGAAATTAGTAAAGTTATTCCAGAACGAGTGATTACTCGTGTGCCTTCAGCAGAGTTATCCCCGGATCAAGTTGATCAAGACAGTTTGCCACCTTATGAAATTTTAGACCCGATTCTCGAAAAATTTGTAGAGCAGGATTTACCCATTGATCAAATCGTAGCGGAAGGGTTTGATAAGCAAGTAGTACAAAGAGTGGCAAACATGGTATTGCGTAATGAATATAAACGTCGTCAAACGCCCCCAGGGGTTAAAATAACCCGGCGTGCTTTTGGTAAAGACCGCCGTTATCCAATTACATCGGGATTTTTAAGAACTAACAGCTAAAAAGTTACTTTAATATGGCATTTAATAAATTAGTTGCATCTTCCCTGACGGATATCTTATTTGCACTTTCTTGTACTCACTGGATTGCTTCGTTTCACTCGCAATGACGAGAAAAATACGTCACTGCGAACAAGCGTAAGCTTGTGTGGCAGTCCAGTATCGTAGTTGTTTTTTCTCTAGCTAACTTTAATTGGTTACAAAAGTAGAAAAATGCCCCATATATTTTCTCTAGTTGCAGTAATAAGTTCTAAGTCGCAACTTCTCAAGCATTTTGCTCCATAAACCTTCTGCACAGCTTTCCGTTTCGCGTGCAAAATCTTGATCAATAAGTCCAGTTTTGCCTGTTTTGAAATTTTGTACAAATACCCGATTAGTATCTTCAGCCAGGTCATCAATACCAAGTTTTAAATAAGCTTGTTCTAATATGTAAACTGCTTCAGACATTGCTTCTGCACCCTGATAATTTTCCATGACATACTTTGCACGATTTGCTGAAGCTACATAGGCACCTCTGCGCATATAAAACTTTGCTACATTGAGTTCGTATTCGGCAAGCTCATTGCGCAAATAGATCATGCGTAATTTTGCATCATCAGCATATTCGCTATTAGGGAATTTATCGATGAGCAGACTAAAAACATCAAATGCTTCACGTAGAGACGTGGGATCATTGTCTGATGGATTGCGAGGTAATACGTAATGTATAAGGTTTTTACCACTATCAAAAGTAATGAGTCCTTTCATGTAATAGGCGTAATCAATGCTTGGATGTAGTGGGTTTAATTTAATAAAACGATTAATACTGTCCAAAGCAAGTTCTATATTATTTTGTTTGTAATAGGCATAGGCGAGTTCAAGTTGTGCTTGTTGTGCATAACGCCCAAAGGGGTAGCGCGCTTCCAAAACTTCAAAATCTTCAATTGCTCCGGTAAATTCTTTGCTTATTAATTGCACATGTGCCTTTTTATATAATCTTGCAGCGGTTTCGTTTGCTGCAATTTCAGGGTCTTTTTCTTTTTCGTCTTTACCAAACAGACCAAAAACCGAGCAGCTTGAAAGACATACGATGCACGTTATGACAAAGGTATATCGCCAAATAGATTCAAATGTTGTAACCATGTACTCTTTCATATTAATTTAAGTATAACCATATTTGGTCTAAATCCGAACTGCTATGACTGAGAAACAGCAATTATGTAGTGTGATTCCTGATTCTTTTAAGGGTTTACGTTTAGACAATGCTCTTGTGCAATTGTTTCCAGACTATTCAAGGGCAAGATTACAAAAATGGATTCGAAGTGGTGATGTATCCGTAAACGGTAAAATAATGCGTCCCAAAGATACCGTGCTTGGGGGTGAGCAAGTAATACTGCAAGTCGAGTTAGTAGATGAAGTCTATTTAGAACCAGAGGCGATTGACATAGACATTGTGTATGAAGATGAATTTATTCTAGTAATCAATAAGCCAGCAAACCTAGTCGTACATCCTGGTGCTGGTAACATTTCTGGAACCTTGGCGAATGCCTTGCTTTATTATGATCCTAGTCTTCGTTCTATTCCAAGAGTTGGTATCGTGCATCGACTTGATAAAGATACTACTGGTTTAATGGTTGTGGCGAAACAACTTAAAAGTCACGCTAGTCTTGTGAAACAATTACAGCAAAGAACAGTCAGTCGAAAATATATTGCGCTTGTACATGGAGAAGTTATTGCAGGGGATAGCGTGAATGCTGCGATCGGTAGACATCCTGTTGATCGCAAACGTATGGCAGTTACTTCTTCTGGCAAAACTGCAATTACTTACTATCGTATACGTCAGCGTTATAATTTATGCACTTTATTGGATGTGCAGCTGGAAACTGGTCGAACTCATCAAATACGTGTGCATATGGCGCATATAAAACAGCCGATTGTAGGTGATCCTGTATATGGAAGGAAAGTTAAGCAGACTAATGACGTTAATCAAATTGCATTGGCAAAATTTTCACGTCAAGCTTTACATGCTGCAAATTTGTCATTAACCCATCCCAGTAGTAATACAACTTGTGAGTGGAGTGTTTCAATCCCTGATGATTTTCAATCATTACTGGATTCACTCCAGATGAAAGAAAAATAAAGTGTATGTCACAGCTTGACTGGATAAGACCGGATTGGCCAGCCCCAGAAAATGTAGCGGCTTTCACAACGACACGTAATGGTGGTTGTAGCCAAGGCAACTATTCAAGTTTTAATCTCGGTCATCATGTAGGTGATGATGCGGAGCATGTCAAATTCAACCGTGACGTTTTAAACAAACAATTGCACTTACCTAGTGAACCGATTTGGTTAAATCAAGGACATGGCACTGATGTTTTAGAAGTAACATCTTTGAAAACTAGTAACCCAGAAGCCGATGCGGCATATACGACTGAAGTTAGAAAAGTTTGTGTAGTGCTAACCGCAGATTGTCTTCCAGTGTTGTTTTGTGATTCACAGGGAAGTTGTGTAGCCGTTGTACATGCGGGTTGGCGAGGACTACTTCGAGGCGTGTTGGAATGTACGTTAAACTCTCTACCGATAGAATCTAGTCAGCTACTTTGTTGGTTGGGGCCGGCTATAGGACCCACTAAATTTGAAGTGGGTGCGGAAGTAAGAGAGCAATTTATTCAAAAAGATCCTGAACATAAGGGAGCCTTTGATAATATTGCTGTGGGAAAATATCTTGCCAATCTCTACAAAATGGGGCGACACATCCTAAATACTCAGGGTGTAAAAGCGATTTATGGAGGAGGGTATTGTACTTTCTCCGATGATCAGCGATTTTATTCCTACCGGCGTGATGGCCAGACTGGACGTATGGCGTCACTAATTTGGCTTAAATCATAATTATTTATATAGCTGTCTAGTTGAAAATAGTTAGGCATGACACCATATATATAACAATATTGAATAATTTGTTGATGGGAGAAACCCGGCATGCGAATGGATAAATTAACCACTAAATTTCAGCAGGCGCTACAAGAGGCCCAATCTTTGGCAGTGGGCCGCGAGCATCAATTTATTGAACCGGTTCATCTCATGTATGCCATGCTGGCGCAGGAAAATAGTACAGTTGCGGCTTTGTTCATGCGTGCTGGAACTGACGCCAATCAATTAAAGCAGCGCTGTGATGAAGCCATGCAACGTTTGCCAACCGTATCCGGCAATGCAGGTGAAGTTCATGTATCGAATGTGCTAGGTAATTTATTAAACGTAACAGACAAGTTGGCGCAACAACAAGGTGATGAGTTTATTGCGTCGGAAATTTTTGCTTTAGCGGCCCTAGAAGATAAAGGGGAACTGGGTAAAATTCTAAAAGAATTAGGGGCTAATAAATCATCAGTTACAACAGCGTTAAAGGCGATGCGAGAAGGCGAAAACGTAAACGATCCGAATGCCGAAGATACCCGTCAAGCATTAAGTAAATATTCGATTGATCTCACTGAACGTGCAGTACAGGGAAAGTTAGACCCTGTGATTGGTCGGGACGATGAAATTCGTCGCGCGATACAAGTTTTGCAAAGACGCACAAAAAATAATCCCGTGCTGATTGGTGAGCCTGGTGTAGGGAAAACTGCAATTGTTGAAGGTTTGGCACAACGAATTGTTAATGGTGAGGTGCCTGAGGGTATTAAAAACAAAAAACTGCTCTCACTAGATTTAAGTGCATTGATTGCTGGAGCAAAGTTTCGTGGCGAGTTTGAAGAGCGTCTAAAGGCAGTTTTAAAAGAGCTCTCAAAGCAAGAAGGACAAATTATTTTATTCATCGATGAGTTGCATACTATGGTAGGCGCAGGTAAGGCCGAAGGTGCAATGGATGCTGGAAATATGTTGAAACCTGCATTGGCGCGTGGCGAGCTTCACTGTGTCGGAGCCACCACACTTGATGAATATCGACAATATATCGAAAAGGATGCGGCATTAGAGCGACGTTTTCAAAAAATCATTGTTGATGAACCCAGTGTGGAAGACACCATTGCCATTTTGCGGGGTCTTAAGGAACGTTATGAAGTGCATCATGGTGTAGACATCACCGACCCAGCCATCGTCAGTGCCGCGACACTTTCACACCGTTATATTTCAGACCGACAGTTGCCAGATAAGGCGATTGACCTTATTGATGAAGCCGCTTCGCAAATCCGTATGGAAATAGATTCTAAGCCCGAAGCTATGGATAAACTCGATCGTAAATTGATTCAACTAAAAATTGAAAGAGAGGCATTGAAAAAAGAATCAGATGAAGCCTCTAAAAAGCATCTGGCGGAACTAGAAACAGAAATTGAAAAACTTGAGAAGGAATATGCTGATCTTGAGGAGATTTGGCGATCAGAAAAAGCAACTTTACAAGGTTCAAAGGAGCTCAAAGAAGCACTTGAACAAGCGCGTATTGAACTTGAAGCCGCGCATCGTGCTGGTGATTTAACCAAAATGTCTGAGCTTCAATATGGACGTATTCCAGAGTTAGAAAAGCAATTGCAGCAATCTAGTGATGTGAATAAACGAGAGCATAAACTATTGCGTAATAAAGTTACGGATGCCGAAGTAGCTGAAATAGTTTCGCGTTGGACGGGTATTCCAGTGGCGAAAATGTTGTCAGGAGAGCGCGAAAGACTTTTGCAAATGGAACAGCAATTGCGTAAGCGAGTGGTTGGTCAGGACGAAGCCATACAAGTGGTATCGGATGCGGTGCGTAGGGCTCGAGCAGGAATTTCTGATCCCAAACGACCAAACGGATCATTTTTGTTTCTTGGCCCAACTGGGGTGGGCAAAACAGAACTGACTAAGGCGTTAACAGAGTTTTTGTTTGACACTGAAGATGCGCTCATTCGTGTTGATATGTCTGAGTTCATGGAAAAACATTCCGTTGCCCGCTTAATTGGTGCACCACCAGGATATGTAGGTTATGAAGAAGGTGGTTATTTAACCGAAGCAGTGCGCCGCAAACCCTATAGCGTAGTGTTAATGGATGAAATCGAAAAAGCACATCCCGATGTATTTAATGTGCTTCTGCAAGTATTGGATGATGGGCGTCTTACAGATGGACATGGTCGTACTGTGGATTTTAAAAATACAGTAGTCATTATGACTTCCAATCTTGGCAGTGATGTCATACAAGAACTTGCAGGTACTGAGAACTATGAAAAAATGAAAGCTGCAGTGATGGAGATTGTAAGCGCTCGATTTAGGCCCGAGTTTATTAACCGCATTGATGATGCCATTGTATTTCATCCATTGGCAAAAGAGCACATACGTAAAATTACTGAAATTCAATTAGCTCATTTGCAAACGAGATTGAATGATCGAGATATTAAGCTTGAATACTCAGAAGCTGCACTTGCTAAACTTTCTGAAGCAGGGTTTGATCCAGTCTATGGTGCACGTCCTTTAAAACGAGCCATTCAAGATTTGGTAGAGAATCCCCTGGCACAAGCATTGTTGGCTGGAGACATTCTTACCGGTCAGGTGATTCAAGTGGATGTAGATGGTGAAAAACTAATTTTCACACATATTAATTCTATCGCAGCCTAATAAAAAAAGAGGTAACTTAGGTTACCTCTTTTTAATTTTTCGAAAAATTAATGCTTTCGATTAAAACGTTGACCCTTTCGATCTAAGCGTCGGTCGATGCGGTCACCCTTTCGATCTAATCTACGATCGATACGGTCACCTTTTCGATCTAGACGATGATCGATGCGATCTCCTTTGCGATCCAAGCGATTATTCGCAATATCACCTTTGCGTTCAAGACGGTCGGCAAGGCCATCTTTGCCTGCGGCACGTGCGCGATCCGCTTTATGATCAAAACGTCTTTCAATTCGATCTCCCTTTCGATCCAAGCGTCGGTCAACACGATCGCCTTTACGGTCTAAGCGGTGGTCTATACGATCACCTTTGTGATCTAAGCGATGTTCAATTCGATCGCCTTTACGATCTAAATAATCTTCGACCTTATCGCCTTTGTCGGCACTCGCGATAGATGTGTTAAATACTAGTACGAGTGTGGCAAGGATAGAAATTGTATTTACATTGTTATTCATACAGATAACTCCAGTTGTGTTGTAGTTACTGTATTAAACGCTCGAAGTTGATTTTGGTTGACAATTTTTATTTAATTTGTAACCAATTGAATTAAAATGGATTAAGTTTCTTTAATAAAACTATAGAATTTATTTTCGTTCTACCTTTGACGATTTGACCAGCAGGTAATCTAAGCTCTTGGTTGGAAGAATTCTCTTCAAGATCGCAAACAAATAGGTTGGGAAAGTTACATAATATCTTGCTTTAGGGTTAGCACTTTCGAGTGCATGAATGACTTTTTGTGTCACGGCCTCTGGGTCTAAGGTGAAAGGTACAACCGGTCCATCTTTTTTTAATTTTGCTTCCGTTGCTTGATAAATTGTATGGAATCGGCTGCTTTTACTATCGATATTTTTTTTAAACAGTTGCAAGCTATTTTGGCGAAAACGACTGGTGATTGGACCAGGCTCAATAAGAGAAACATGTATGTTGGTATCAGCTAATTCTAAACGCAAAGTATCTGTAATGCCTTCCAAGGCGAATTTTGAAGCGATATATGCACCACGTAATGGCATGGCAACAAAACCAAGTACCGAACTAATCTGAATAATTCTTCCATATCCATGTGTATGCATGGTTGGGATTATTTTATTTGTGAGTTCGACTAAACCAAATAAATTGGTTTCAAATTGCTCTTGTAATACTTTGCGAGAAAGGTCTTCTACTGCTCCAGGTTGTCCGAAACCTGCGTTATTAATGAGTGCAAACAGTTTTCCCTGTGTTTCATCGAGTACTGTTTCGACAGCTAGCTGAATACTATCTGAATCTGCCATGTCTAGTTCAAGGCAATGTAAACCTTTTTGAGTAAGTGCTTCTACATCTTGTTGTTTTCTTGCAGAAGCAAATATTTTGTAGCCACGTTGTTGCAAAGTTTGCGCAATGTGTAATCCAATTCCTGAAGAGCAGCCTGTGATTAGAACGGATTTGTCCTGCATGGTAGTAAATTACCCTCAATATCGTAACGATAAAAATTAGATTCTATTTAGATGATGCACTTTGAAGAGTAAATGTATTCAGACATAAAAAAGCCGGACTTCGCGAGAAGTCCGGCTTTTTAAATGTTGACTTAAATTTTAAGACTTAGCTTATAAGTCAAAATCATCATCATTATTATCGGCGGTGCAAGGACGTGCTTCGATCTTGTTATCGGTAGCATATTGCTCTGCACCCGCATCAATGATGGCTTGTGACAAGGGGACATCGCCCTCAATCCAATCCGATACGATGTTCCACTGACGTGCGCCGGCATCCCATTGCTGGAATTTCGCCAAGTGCCCGCCTACATGGTCCAAACAGGTTAGGTTGAGTTCTGGAACTAAGCCTGTGGCCCCCAGCTCTTCGATGCGCTTGGCATCTAAGCGTAGGTTCTCAAAGCCCCACCGAGCTTCGGCACTGGTCAAGGGTCGATTGCCAAAGCGCGCTTGCGCTATGCGCAACGCTTCGGTATGCACCACGCCAGCCAGTACGCCAAGGTTCCAATACACGGAGCCTAAGCGCGACTTGTCTTGTAAGTCGCCATTGCCTGAGCCGTATACCGTCTTGATGATTTCTTGTACTACGGCGAAGTCGGTGCCCGCGGGATGCGTGGTGATCGCTTGATAGCCATCCGCAGCTTTTCCGGCGGGGATCACGTCTTCATCGGAGTTACTCCAGATGTTGCCGATCAAGCGGCTTACTGGATAGCCTGTGCGTACCGCTGTCTGCATCGCTACGGGATTCATCACCCCCCAGCCTCGAAGCAGTACATAGTCTGGCTTGAGCTTGCGGATGTTTAACCATTGCGATTGTTGCTCGTTGCCGGGATGCGGCACTTCTAAGGGATGATGGGTACAGCCGTGCTTCTCGCACATGCTGTCCATGAAGTCGATCGCTTCGCGTCCATACGGGGATCCGTGATACAGCATCGCGATCTTCTTACCCTTTAAGTTTGCGCGTCCGCCTTCTAACACATCGCCTATGAAGTGCACCATGATGGAGTGCTCGTCATAGGTGTTGATGCCTGGCATAAAGTAGTACGGAAAGATGTCGCCGCGTTGGCCGGCCGTCTTGCCGTGGTTGACTGCAATAATCGGCATTTTGTCTTTGCGGCCCGTCTCGATCAGGGCTGTGGAGATTCCCACGGAGAGCGGATCGAAAAATACCGCGCCGCCTTCGCGATCTTTCAAGCGCTTGTAGCATTCTACGCCGCGCTCTACCGAATACTCGGTCTCACACTCTGACCAGATCAGCTTGATGCCGTTGACGCCACCATCGCGACTGTTGAGTAGATTGTAGTAGTCCAAGATGCCACCAAAATAACCCGTGCCGCCAGCCGCATAGGGCCCTACGCGATAACTCGGAATCGGGACGTACATGGTGTCTTCCGCCATCACGCTCGTGCTGGTGCCGAGCATCGCGATCGCGGTCATCAGGACCATCATTAGTTTCTTCTTCATGTGTGCTCCTCCTCTCCTAGATTTAGGAGGTCAAATAAACAACCACTAGATTAACAAGGGTTGAATTATGTTTTGTGAAAATACTTTTCACATGGTTGAAAAGAAAATAACTTGAAAAAGTTATTGTTTCTTTATAGACCACATAGACTTAGACAAGTTTAAGTTTCTATGCGTTGTGGTCAGTGTAGCGATAAAGAATAGGAATTCAAGGTAAAAGTTCAATTAAAAATACACGCAAATCTATATATAAGAATATATTTAAATACTAAATCATAGAGGTTTTTATGTAATGAACTAAAGTTTAGAGAAATAATATTACAAATAACATTAAGCATAATAATGAAAACGTAACACGACATTTGGAATAAAAAATGATGTTTTTAGGGAATGCACCGAAATACAGCAAAGGTTTGTTGGCCATTGTCGATTTTTGAAATTGCCGAAACTGTATCACCACCCATATTTACGGCGCTATTACGTGCCAAAATTTGTAGCTCTTTAGCAATTACCGTTTGTTGTCTAGGTACTGTGAGGATAGTTGATTTCACGCTTACCGTAGTGGCCCCACGTTTTTTACAATTGGCCACTTCTCCTGAACTTAATACACGTGTTTTTTCTCCACCGTGAGTTAATTTAACGGTCGCACATGCTGTAAGCACTAGTAGTGTTGCAATAAGAAAGCTCGGAATAAAGATGAAATTTCTATTCATGGTAAGATCCATTCGTATGTTGCATAAATTTCTTCATGTAAATGTGTGTATGAACTTCGACAATATCAAATCAGTATATAGAATCTAATTTTGTGCATAAGTTGCATATAAAATTATCTCACATTGATAATTTTTTCTGCAAAAAACTTAATATATTATTAAGAGGTATTTGTTGGGCTTGAGTGTTTTGGCGACCTTTATATTCGATTTCGCTATTTTTTAAACCACGCTCACTGATAACAATCCGATGTGGAATGCCGATAAGTTCATGATCGGCAAATAATAATCCTGCTCGTTGATCTCGATCATCAAATAAAGCTTCTATTCCCAAGTTACGTAGATCGGTATAGAGCTGCTCACAGGTTGTACTCACTTGATCAGATTTTTTCAAGTTAATAGGAATAATAGAGATATCAAAAGGGGCTATGGATGAGGGCCAAATAATACCTTGTGCATCAAAGTTTTGCTCAATTGCCGCGGCAACTATACGGGTCACACCAATTCCGTAACAGCCCATCGTGATAATTTGTTCTTTGCCATCTGCTCTAAGGACATTGGCTTTAAGCGCTTTACTGTATTTGTCCCCTAGTTGAAAAATATGTCCTACTTCGATACCACGCTTAATCAAAATAGTACCATGACCATCAGGACTATTATCGCCTTCAACAATTTTGCGTATATCCACACTCTGCAATTCCTTAGATACGTCTCTTTCCCAGTTAACTCCTTGGTAATGAAAACCATCTTGGTTAGCACCACAGATGAAATTGGATAGGGCTAACGCAGCGTGATCGATAAAGATTGGGCAATTTAACTGTAGTGGACCAATGGAGCCTATTTTACAGTTCAGTGATTTTTCAATATCACTTTCACTGGCAAATTCTAACGGGCTTGCTACACCTTGTAGCTTTTGTGCCTTAACCGCATTGAGTTCGTGGTCTCCACGCACTACTAATGCTACTAATGAATTGAGATCGCCTTTGACGATCAAGGTCTTAACGGTTTGTTGCGGAGCAACACTTAAAAACTTGGCGACATCTTCTATGGTGTGTTGATTAGGTGTGGCAACCTTTTGCAAAGTTTGTGTTGGAATTGCGTTAGCTTGTTCTATAGGAAAGGTCGGTGCAAGTTCTACATTAGCCGCGTAATTTCCACCTGATGAGAAGGCAATTGCATCTTCACCAGATTCTGCCAATACATGAAATTCGTGAGAGGTATTTCCGCCTATACTACCTGTGTCGGCCTCAACGGCACGAAACTCTAATCCTAGTTTATTGAATATATTGCTATAGGTGTCATACATTATTTGATAAGTTTTTTCTAGTGACTTTTTATTCGTATGAAAAGAGTAAGCATCTTTCATGCTGAATTCGCGTGCACGCATTACTCCAAAACGTGGCCGTATTTCGTCACGAAATTTAGTCTGAATTTGATAAAAGTTGATGGGTAATTGTTTATAGCTACGGATTTCGCGACGAACAAGGTCAGTGATAACTTCTTCATGAGTGGGGCCATAGCAAAATTCCCTTTTATGTCGATCGTGGATTCTTAGTAATTCAGGTCCATATTGATCCCAACGTTCCGATTCTTGCCATAGCTCTGCAGGTTGAATGGAAGGCATCAACACCTCTATTGCGCCCGATTTATCCATTTCCTCACGAATGATATTTTCTACCTTACGCAACACACGTAATCCTAAGGGTAACCAGGTGTAAAGGCCTGCTGCGAGTCGACGAATCATTCCGGCACGTATCATCAATTGATGACTAATGACCTCAGCGTCTGCGGGAGCTTCTTTAAGAGTAAATAATGGAAATTGACTTACACGCATTTTAATTTTGTGATTTAAGCGTATCTTGCTTATGTAGTGTTATCTGAAGTGATTTAAGTAGTGATAGCTTTTAAACACAACAAGAATATATATTCTTGTTATGGTGTAGAGGAGTAGGAATATAAGCTGCCAAGTTGAGTCTTGGCAAGTGTAACTTATGAGTAGATTATTAAATTAACCCTGGCAGAACTCATCGATTTGAGCTTGGGTTTCTTGTATTTTGCCTTGGCGTTCTTCTTCAGTCAGTTTACGATAAATATCGCCCTCTTTACAGTGACTTGGCCGCGGCTAGTTAAGGAGCGCATATTATTTTCAGCGATCTTGCAGTTTTCTTGTTTAATTCGATTGCTTTCTTCCAGAACTTCTTTCTCTTGCTGTTTTTGCAGGCGTTCTTGGCGGCGTTCTTCGAAGGTACTGCTCGAAGTAGGAGAACTCGATTTGGCTTTGGCTACTGCAGTTGATTTGCCGATATTTTCTTCAACGATGATCTCAAATTTAACTCCGGGTGGTGGAGGCGTCTGGCTATAAATGGTTCTTCCGTCTTCGTCCCATTTATAGACGGAACCGGCATTAACAACCAAGCAGATTGCCAGTGTCAAAGAAGTAACTATGAGTGTTTTTGTAATCATGATTTTAAAAATAAACGCAAGATAATCGCTCTAAATTAATGCTCTAGTTTAGCAAAAATACAGGCATAGCATGACTAAAATCTTGATATTGAAAGACCGGACGGGCGGTTTCTAGTGACGAAATTTAGCTCTTCAGCCTTGGCGCTATTTACAGGTCAAGAGTTTATTTGGGATTCGTCACATAAATTTAGCTGAAAACATACCCATAAGTTAACTATTGAAGTGCTATACTAATCCATAAATTTTATGAATGGGCTTCCCTAGTAGCGAATATGGCAGACCGACGTTTACAGGTTTTCTACACCGTAGCCAAGTTACTTAGCTTCACCAAGGCTGCTGAGACATTGCATATGACCCAGCCAGCGGTGACTTTTCAAGTACGACAGCTTGAAGAGCACTTTAATACACGCCTATTTGATCGTACCCATAACCGCGTCACCCTTACTGAAGCAGGACGCAAATCCTACGAGTATGCTGAAGAAATCTTCGAGCTGTATGCGGAAATGGAAAATTCCGTTAAAGAACTTACTGGTGATGTAAGTGGAGCATTGACGTTGGGTGCCAGTACTACTATTGCTGAGTATATGTTGCCGAGTCTTTTAAGCGGCTTCACAAAAAAATATCCAGATATTCAACTGCGACTGAAGGTTTCTAATACGGAAGGCATCGTGTCGATGGTCGAAAATAGCATGATCGATTTGGGCATTGTTGAAGGTCCAGTTACCAATAAGAACCTACTCGTGGAAGTTTGTCATATAGACCATTTATTAGTTATTGTTCCAACTGATCATGAGCTCTCTAAAAGAAAATCAATTTCTATGGAAAAGCTTATGCATTTCCCATTTATATGTCGCGAGGAAGGATCAGGTACTCGAGAGGTAATTATGGAATACATGACTGAAATGGGCTTGGACAAAAATAACTTAAATGTATGTTTAGAACTTGGTAGTCCAGAATCAATTAAAGGTGCAGTTGAGGCAGGCATGGGTGTCTCGATCGTATCAAGATCCACAATTGAAAAAGAGCTTAAATTGAATAGTTTGTGCCAACTCGATCTTGATCCGCCATTAGAAAGGCATTTTTCGTTTGTTCGACAACGGCAAAAATTTCGATTGAATGCGATGGAAGAATTACTTGAGTACGCACGTGGCTATTGTAGTCGATAATATTAGTACTGCTTAAAGTGTTGGTTTCGTTTTTAGAGCGTTTGCTCCCTAATTAAATCGAAGTTTGTTGAGTATTGTCCTGTTATTTGGATTAACAACTCATTTGAATTCGGTGTGTCGATAGTACCTGCCTTAAACTTTACGAATTCTTAGTATCGTATTAACACATGATTAAGTATATTAAAAACTGGTATCAGGATCATTTTTCAGATCCGCAAGTTGTCATACTTGCACTGTTTTTAATTATTGGTTTTGCAGTAGTGTTATTGGCAGGAGATATTTTAGCTCCTGTGTTAGCAAGCATAGTCATTGCATATGTTTTAGATGGTGGGGTAGAAGTTTTAAGGCGTAGCAAAATACCTAGATTTTTGGCATTGATTATAGTATTTGCTGCATTTATGGCATTGTTGTTGCTAATTTTATTTGGATTAATTCCTAAATTATCACAACAATTTACCCAATTTTTGCGTGAGTTACCAAACATGATTACGCACGGTCAAACTATACTGATGCAGCTGCCGGATAAGTACCCAAGTCTTACTCAGATATTTACTGAGGAACAAATTAAAGAATTTATTTGGTCTATTCGCTCGCAGTTAATTTCAGCAGGTCATAATTTTATTAGCCAACCTTTGGAATCTGTAGTAGGGCTTATTAGCATTATGGTTTATCTCATACTCGTGCCATTGCTTGTATTCTTTTTCTTAAAAGACAAACAGAAAATTTTGCACTGGTTTGAAGGATTTCTTCCTGAAAATCGCGAACTTACTAATGAAGTTTGGTTTGAGGTAAATCAGAAAATTGCTAGTTATATACGTGGTAAGTTTTTAGAGATCTTTGTAGTTTGGTCAATAACCTATGTAACATTTTTATTTTTTGATTTAGATTATGCAATGCTACTTTCGTTTTTGGTAGGAATCTCAGTAATAATTCCCTATGTAGGCGCTGCTGTTGTGACATTACCTATAGCTTTTGTGGCTTATTTTCAGTGGGGTTTCGGATCACAGTTTGCATATGTGCTGATTGCATATGCCGTAATCCAATTTTTAGATGGGAATATCTTGGTACCCCTACTATTTTCTGAAGTAGTAAGCTTACACCCAGTCGCGATTATTGCTGCAGTCTTAATCTTTGGCGGTATTTGGGGTGTTTGGGGCGTGTTTTTTGCGATTCCACTTGCGACATTAGTAAATGCCGTAATCAAGGCCTGGCCAAGTAGAGATGCAAAAGAGGTGGCACAAGCTACATCTGCATCTGACTCATAAGGATTTGACGGTAGCTAGCACTTCCTCGACATGTCCTTTTACTTTAACTTTTCTCCACTCATGTTTTAGTACGCCTTTATCATTTATTACGAAGGTACTTCTTTCAATGCCGCGAGCTTTTTTGCCATACATATTTTTCATTTTTATAACATCAAATAACTTACATAATTTTTCATCTGGGTCGGAAATTAGTTCAAACTGGAATTTGTGTTTTTCCTTAAAATTTTGATGTGATTTTAGAGAATCTCTTGATATTCCGAAAATCACCGTACCCGCACGTTTAAATTTAGTGTGCTGATCACGGAAGTCTTGGCCTTCAGTAGTACAGCCAGGCGTGTTGTCTTTGGGATAAAAGTATAAAACTACCTTTTTGCCTTGAAGATTAGAAAATTTGATGATCTGGTCAGGGGTAGCTACGCATTGGAAGGCAGGTACTTTTTTATTTAAAGTTGCAATTTTAGTTTTACGGTTAGCCATTCTTATTCCTCGGTTTGCTTGTAATGCCATGATTTCATTTGTAATATCGCGAGCTTCTTGGTTCAACAGTCCGTTTGAGGTAGTCGGTGTTTAAAGGAAGCATGGTTGCCATTGCAACGCCTATGCAGCTAGGTGGGGCAGTCGATTACGACTGTCTGGCAAAATATATTGAGTTTCATATTGAAAATGAATCTGATGCCTTGGTACCGGCAGGTACTACGGGTGAATCGGCTACTCTTGATCACCAAGAACATTGTGAGGTTATTCGTTTCGTAGTCGAACAGGTGAAAGGACGTATTCCCGTAATCGCGGGTACTGGCGCCAATTCTACACATGAAGCGATTGAGCTCACTCAATGTGCAAAAGATGCAGGTGCTGACGCCTGTTTATTAGTGACGCCTTATTATAATAAACCTACTCAAGAGGGATTAGTGCTGCACCACCAAGCCATTGCTGAAGCAGTAGCGATTCCGCAGATACTTTATAATGTCCCAGGACGTACAGCTTGCGATATGTTGCCAGAAACTGTGATTCGGCTTTCGCAAATTGATAATATCATTGGTGTAAAAGAAGCCACGGGTGAAATTAGTCGTTGTGAAAAAATTCTTGCAGCGAGCAAAGGAGATTTTTTGCTGATAAGTGGTGATGATGCAACTGCTATGGATTTTCTATTTGCAGGGGGGCATGGTGTTATAACTGTCACCGGTAATGTTGCTCCAAAGCTATTTCATGATCTATGTATGGCGTGTCTGGATGGTGATCGTACTAAAGCGCAACAAATCAATGCTAAGCTGGAACGCTTGAATAAAGACTTGTTTTTGGAGTCCAATCCTATTCCTGTTAAGTGGTGTTTATCTGAAATGGGCTTATTTCCGGAAGGTATCCGTTTGCCAATGACGCGACTATCTAGTACTTATCATCCTACTTTGCGCGAAGCCTTACGAATTGCAGGCAGCATTTGATCAAAATTTATCTATAGATGAATATACAAGTACTCAATTTACGCTCTTGGTTAGTAATAATTTTAGGTATGTTAGTACTAAATGGCTGTGGATTTTTTAAAGGTAGAGACTATGCCGATAGTGGTAGTACCAACCCACTTGAGGCTCCTCCTGATTTAGTAACCCCAGAATGGGAAGATAGTCTCAAAATTCCAAAAACTGCAAATGATCGCGTCAGTGCATTAGAATCCAATAGTCCTGCTCTAGGCGCGGCTGTTTTACCAGAGTTTCTCGATATACGTGTGCGACGCGAAGGGCCAACACATTGGCTGGAAGTAGATACGGATCCCGTTACCTTATGGCCATTGTTGCGAAATTTTCTTCAAAAAGAAGAATTTCAAATTGCAGCAGATGAACCTGTATTAGGATATATAGAAACGGAATGGAAACAAAATATGGTTCGTTCTAATGATGCGAATTCGCAACAAGAAAGCTTTGATGTTACTGGAGAAAAATTTCGTATTCGACTTGAACGCCAACCTAATGCCGTTACTAATATATTTTTAACGCAACGTGGTGCCGAAGTTGCCGCAATTAATAAAGATAATCAAATCTTATGGAAGCCACAGCCTCCAAATGGTGAACGTGAAGCAGAAATGGCAATTCGATTGATGGAGTTTTTAGGTACTTCCAGAGAGGATGCCCAACATAAATTCGCTAGCGCAGAATCGCAATTTTTGTTTTTAGATATCAGGGATGTTGGTGGTGTTCCTGTTTTGTTAGTAGGTGATGAATTTTCTAGGGTTTGGCGCAGGACAGGAGTGGCCTTGGATCGTTCTGGCTTATTAGTAGAAAAGCATAATCGCAACAAGGGTGTGTACTATGTGTCATTGGATCTTGCACCTACTGAAGTGAGTGCTGAGAAAGTTACTGCAGAAAAAACTTATTATGAGATTCATTTGCTGGGCCAAGGTAAGCAAACGGTTATCACCGCACATGAAGCAGATGAAGGCGTAAGTGTAATTAAACCCGAAAAGGCTCGTGAATTATTGCAGAGGATTGTGGCGGCGTATCCGGGTAGTTACCCTAACGCATAGAGGAAGCTCTGATTTATGGCAATTTTAAAATAATTTAGTATCTTTTCGCTCTCTCTCAAATTAAATTTACTTTTTTTGAACAGCTCTTTCTTGAGAGTGCTGCTGAAAGCAGTCATTTAAATTATTTCTAATCATTAATCAAAACCACCTCTTGGATTCCCCATTATTTGCTTGACGAGCAAACAGATAAGGCTGCTGACAAATGAACAAGGAGGTTCATTTGAGGCATGTTGAGCATGGATGCGAATTATGCCGACAGCATAGTCGTTCTGCGCAGCGAGTGAATCCCCGTTCGGTAGATAAGGGGACAAGTAAATTTGGGTGTCTTTTCTTTTGGTTCCCCTAGTTCATTTAATTAAGGCTTTGGACAAGCAAAGACAAAATCGTCTGGAACGATTTTGAACATCGTCATTTCATGACGATGGCCCGAAGGGCAAAATACAGGGAGTATTTTGTAAAATGAACAAACTAACTTAATACAAATTATTAATGAGCTGAACGTGCACTTCTTGCCGAAGTATAATTAAGAAAACGATAGAGTTTTTTGATTAGTAAAACTTCTAATAGAATTTAATATCGACTCAGCATCTAAACCTGCATCTATTAATAATTCGTCTCGAGAGGCGTGATCTAAAAATTGATCTGGTAGCCCTAGGTTTTTTACTTTAATTGGTTGTTTAATTTTATTTAACACTTCATTTACGGCACTACCTGCTCCACCCATTACAGAGTTGTCTTCAACAGTAATGATATAGTCATGCTGATTAGCAATCTGTTTGATAAGTTGCTCATCAATGGGCTTAACAAAGCGCATATTTATCACAGTTGCATTTAATTCTTCGCCCACTTGCAAGGCCTCATAGGTAGGGCTGCCAAATGCCAAAATTGCAACGGTATTGCCTTCTCGCAGAATCTTTGCTTTACCTACTTTTACTGCATTCAAATTTGGGTGTACTGGTGCACCAGGCCCAGTACCACGTGGGTAACGTACTGCGGTAGGATTGTTTTGTAGATATGCGGTATACAGCATACGCCGAGTTTCGTTTTCATCTGCAGGAACCATGACCATCATATTAGGTATACAACGCAAATAAGTAAGATCGAAACTCCCCGCATGAGTTTGTCCATCAGGTCCAACAACGCCAGCACGATCGATTGCAAATACTACTGGTAAATTTTGTATCGCTATATCGTGTATAAGCTGATCGTATGCACGTTGTAAAAAAGTTGAATAAATTGCAACGACAGGTTTTAATTTTTCGCACGCCATACCTGCAGCCAGTGTTACCGCATGTTGTTCTGCAATGGCCACATCAAAATAACGTTCAGGAAACTTATTAGAAAATTCAACAAGTCCCGAGCCTTCGCGCATGGCCGGAGTAATAGCAACTACATGAGGATCTTGTTCAGCGATATCACATATCCAATCGCTGAATACTTTAGTGTAAGTAGTTTTGGGTTTTTTGTTTGATTTAACTACACCAACATTTGGATCAAAAGACGGTACGGCATGATAACCGACAGGATCTGATTCGGCCTTTTCATAACCTTTACCTTTACGTGTGACAATATGTAATAAACGAGGACCTTTCAAACGCTTCAAGTTTTGTAATGTTTTAACTAAGCCACTGACATCATGCCCATCAACCGGGCCAAAATAGTGAACACCCATTTCTTCAAATAGGGTGCCGGGGGCCAACATGCCTTTTACATGTTCCTCGGTACGGCGGGCGAGTTCGTGAATTGGCGGAATGGGTTCTAAGAGCTTTTTACTGCCTTCGCGCATGGTGGAAAATACTTTGCCAGACAACATTCGTGCTAGGTAATTCGTCATGGCTCCGACATTAGGAGAAATTGACATTTCATTGTCATTTAAGACTACGAGTAAGTCAGCCTTGCTGTCTCCTAGATGATTTAGCGCTTCATAGGCAAGGCCGGCCGTTAAACCCCCATCACCGATAACGGCGATAACTTTGCGATTGTCTCCTTGTTGGTCACTAGCAATGGCCATACCTAAGGCTGCGCTGATTGAGGTACTAGAATGACCGACTCCAAAATGGTCATACTCACTTTCATTGCGTGTTGGAAAAGGTGCTAGTCCGCCTTTAGTGCGAATACTAGTGATTTGTTGTTTGCGTCCTGTAAGTATTTTATGTGGATAGCACTGATGGCCTACGTCCCACACAATTCGATCATGTGGAGTATTAAACACATAATGCAAAGCTGTAGTGATCTCGATTGCTCCAAGGCCTGCTGCGAAATGCCCACCGCTACTGGCGACTGAGTCAAGCAAAAAAGCGCGTAACTCCTCTGCTACGGTAGGAATCTGATGAAGATCCAGTGCACGTAAATCGGCTGGATAATCAATGCCAGATAGTAATGGATAAGGATGCTCAGTCATGTTGGTTAATTATGTTAGTAATTAATACTATAGTAATGCTTTAACGCTAGGAGTTCCGCACTACCATGTATTCACTTATAGCGCGTAGGGTATCTCCTTTAGAATTTAACGTTTTTATTTCATTTAATGCTTCATTGAGCAGTTCGTGAGCAGTATTTTCAGCTTCCTGAATACCCATAATACTTGGATAAGTAGGTTTATTTTGTGCCGCATCTGAACCCTGTGGTTTTCCCATCGTATTTGTGTCGACTTGTATATCAAGAATGTCATCACGTATTTGAAACGCTAGGCCGATGCAATCTGCAAAATGTGCAAAACGATTGATGGCTACTGGGTCCTCTATATTACTGACTGTTACTGCCATTAATACGCTGGCTTTAATCAATGCACCGGTCTTTAAACGATGCATTTGTTCTATTTCATTTTTATCGAGCCGTTTATTTATAGAAGCAAGATCTATGGCTTGACCTCCAGCCATGCCTAGTGAACCAGATGATTCTGCAAGCAGTTGGATTAATTTTATGCGTTGTTTTGTGGTACTAGCATCGTTTGCGAGTATTGCAAATGCCAGTGCTTGAATGGCGTCGCCAGCTAGTATGGCGGTAGCTTCATCAAAGGCCTTATGGCAGGTGGGCAATCCACGTCTTAAATCATCATTATCCATTGCAGGTAAATCGTCGTGCACTAGCGAATAACTATGCATCAGTTCTACCGCGCAGGCTGAGGTATCTAACTTCTCCAGATCCGTGCCTAAAGCCTGCCCTGTTGCATACAGTAATGCAGGTCGTATGCGTTTCCCGCCACCTAAAACAGCATAACGCATTGCTTGGTGTAATTTTTTTGGAGGCTCAGATTCTTCGGGTAACCAGTTTGCTAGTTGTTGATTGATACGATTGGTAAACTGATCAAGGATCTCTTCAATTGCTTTCAAGCAAGTCTCCATCTCTCAGTTCCGTTTTAACCCAATCTTCTTCTTCCTGACTCAGTAGTGTGATCTTTTGTTCAGCATTTTGCAGTGCTTGGCGGCATTCACGTGTAAGTTTGATCCCTTGTTCAAACTCTTTAAGCGATTGCTCTAAAGAAAGTTCTCCTTTCTCTAGTTTTTCGACTAAGGCTTCCAGCTGCTTAAGAGACTTTTCAAAATCTATCGACTTGGATGTAGTTTTTCTGGCCACTTTTTTTACCTAGACAGTTGCAATATCGGTATATTTTCGTATACACAATAATTGAGCATACTTGATTATGATTGACATATTTTTAGACCTGGTCTAAAGTAACACTAAGTTTAGACTCATTCTAAATTATAAAAACCAGTAATTTCACACTGAAATTACCAAACATAATAGCTGGAGGTAGCGATAATGTCTCTAAAAGGCAGCAAAACAGAAGAAAATTTAAAAGCCGCATTTGCGGGCGAGTCCCAGGCCAATCGTCGATATTTATATTTTGCTTCGAAAGCGGATGTCGAAGGTTATAACGATGTATCCGCCGTATTTCGCTCTACTGCAGAAGGTGAAACCGGACACGCGCATGGTCACTTAGAGTACCTGGAAGAGTGTGGAGACCCAGCAACAGGGCTACCGATTGGTTCAACCTCAGATAACCTTAAAGCTGCAATCGCCGGTGAAACGCATGAGTACACGGACATGTACCCAGGTATGGCTAAAACGGCTCGTGACGAAAATTTTGATGAAGTCGCGGATTGGTTTGAGACTTTAGCAAAAGCCGAACGCTCACACGCCAACCGTTTCCAAAAAGCGCTAGATACACTTGACGGTTAATTGATGAATTTGCATTAGTACAAGTCGAACATTTTTCCGACTTGTACAGTGCACTCAACCCAAACTAAATTTATTTAAATGAGAGAAGGTAGCTTAGAAGCGCCTACGCGGCACCCTATTGACTGGCAAGATCCAAAGTTCTATGACGAAGAGGATCTGAATGTCGAGTTAGAACGTGTGTACGACATCTGTCACGGGTGTCGTCGTTGTGTAAGTCTATGTAATGCCTTCCCAACTTTGTTTGATTTGGTGGATGAGTCTTCTACAATGGAAGTCGATGGTGTTGCCAAAGAAGATTACATCAAAGTTGTCGACCATTGTTATCTTTGTGATCTTTGTTTTCTAACCAAATGCCCCTACGTGCCACCGCATGAATGGAATGTGGATTTCCCACATTTAATGCTGCGCGCCAAGGCAATTAAATACAAAAAGCATGGGGCCACCAAAAGAGACAACATGCTTAGCAATACAGATAAGAATGGCAAATTTTTTGGTATTCCCATCGTGGCGCAAACTGTGAATGCGGTTAACAGTAATTCCGTTGCACGCAAGCAAATGCAGAAATCCTTGGGCATTCACCCTGATGCGTATTTGCCTTCTTATCAAAGTAAATCAGCAAAGAAACAGTTTGGTAATCACCAAACTTCCGTAACTTCTCCAGTTTCTATCGGCAGTACATCGAGCAAGGTTGCGATCTTTGCAACCTGTTATGGGAATCATAATGAGCCTGAGCTTGTAGGTGATCTTATAAAAATATTTGAGCATAACAACATCGCCACTAAACTCATCAAACAAGACAAATGTTGTAGTATGCCAAAACTAGAGTTAGGCGATCTTGAAGCGGTTGCCGTGAACAAGGATCATAATGTCTCTATCATGCAAGAAGTCATCAATGATGGTTGGGATATAGTCGCACCAATTCCATCTTGTGTATTAATGTTTAAGCAAGAGCTGCCATTGATGTTTCCAAACGATGCTGGATTGCAAAAAATACAACAATCGATCTTTGATCCATTTGAATATCTCGCTTTGAGACATAAAGAAGATCAATTACAGACTGATTTTAAAACTTCATTGGGGAAAATTTCTTATCACGCGCCTTGCCATTTGCGTGTACAAAACATGGGTAACAAAACTAGAGATATTTTAAATCTGATCCCAGATACTGAAATTGAACTCATTGAACGTTGCACAGGTCATGATGGCACCTATGCAGTGAAACAAGAATTTCATGAAGTCTCTATGAAAATTGCACGGCCCGTTGTTAACAAAATTAAAAAAGCCGAATCTAATTATTTTTCCAGTGATTGTCCATTGGCGGGACATCATTTGGCTAATGGCATGAGAGACAATTCAACACCGACACATCCAATTACCCTTTTACGAATGGCTTACGGTTTGTGATGCAGAAACTTACTCGACAAGATTTGCATTCACTTGAAGATTACGACGCCATGCGTGATGAATTCCGTGCGCAAGTCATGCAGCATAAAAAAAGTAGAATTGTACAAGTAGGTCCTAATATCACTATGCACTTTGAAGATCGATTGATCATGCAGTATCAAATCCAAGAGATGTTGCGTGCAGAACGTATTTTTGAAAGTGATGGGATTCAAGAAGAGTTAGATGCTTATAATCCATTAATACCTGACGGTAGTAACTGGAAGGTTACTTTTATGATTGAATTTCCGGACCCAGAGGAGCGTGCTGTAAAGTTACAAGAATTGATTGGAATTGAAGATGTCACCTGGATTCAAGTCAGTGGCTATGACAAAGTGTTTCCAATTTGTGATGAGGACTTACCACGAGAAACTGCTGAAAAAACCTCTTCAGTACATTTTATGCGTTTTGAATTAACTCAAGAGATGATTAAAGTATTAAAAGACGGAGCAGCATTAAGTATAGGGATTGATCATCCTAAATATCAGCACTCTATAGATGGATTGCCAGGATCTATTCGCGCAGCTTTGATAGCAGATTTAGATTAGCTCTAGTATTTTCCCCAGAAGTAAACAACTATTATTCAGTAGGTATTTTAGATAGCATAATTTTTGCATTATGCAACCGCTTATAGAGGGGCGCACATTGAGGGAGTATTTGATCAGAAAATTCTGCCTGACTTAAATTGTTTTTAATGGCATATTGTTTTACCAGCCCGATATACATCTCACATATCGCGATCTCATTTTCATATCGTTTCTCTTTTCTTGAAAGAACTGCCACTTGTTCAAAATATTTTGGAGAAGGCATAAGGCCTGAATCTTCAGCTTTTTGAATTTCATCCCTGCAATTTTTAACGACACCGTGAATGTCTATGGATGAAGATTGCATCTTTTTTGCAACTGATGAAGAAGTTTTTTCAATTACTTTTTTGAGAATAGTGTCCAGCTTACTCATGTCATCATGTGTTCCCTTTATGATGTAAGACAAAATTAGAACAAGTAACTATGAGAGCGACAAAATTCTCGATAGACGGCTAATAATAATCTCCGAAATGATACTTGCTTAAGAGAAACTATAATTTATTGGCAAACTGTAAAAAAATGTAAACAACAGATTCTGTGTCTAGATGCATGTTTTCAGTAACTTAATAAGCTTTTAATAGCAGCTTATGCCTTATTTTCATACTTTTAGGCAAACTAGTCGAAGTAATTACTTGAACCTAATGCCAATATGCGGCTCTATCAATTAGATCTACATATGCGATTTTAGTTAAGGGGTGATTTATGTCTAAGCAATTTACGTTGATTATTTTTGCAATGCTATCCATGTTTGCGTTTAATAATGCGGTAGCAGACCAACATAAAGATAAACATATCGATAAACAACAGCACAAAGAGATGAAAAAGGCCGCTAAAGACGAGCGAAAGTCACATAAAGATAACAAACATAAGAAAGACCATGATGATGAAGATGATGATCATGATCATGATAGAGATCATCATAAAGATAAAGACATGGATCGAGAGCATGACGATGATGATCATAAAAAAGAACATCGCAAAGATAAAAAACATGAAAAACATCATGATAGAGATCATGGCGACGATGACGATGACCATGACGAGGATTATGATGACCACGATGTGGATAAGGATAAGCACAGTAATAAAGGCTTAGAAAAACAACGCGAGAAAAAAGCCAATCAAGAGCGCAAAGAGCTAGGTAAAGGCTCAGAACAAGGTCAGGCCTCAAGGGAAGCGCACAGTAGAAAATGGTGGAAGTTTTGGGAATAGTAAATTTGTGGGTTTAAACTAAAAACACACCTTAATTAGGTCGTTTTTTATTGAGTAAGACAAACTTTATATTATTCTGTGAACTAGCACACTTTTTGCATTGATGCTGTTGCCTATGATATTGGCTTGGTTCTCAGCATTTTTACTATGGAAGGTTTAGATGAAAAAGGATAAGCGTACAACCAAGGCAAGGCGAAAGTTTTTAAAAGCTGCGGGAAAATTTGCGGTATATACCCCTCCGGCGCTCCTGATGATGACTAATGCAAGTGCAAAGGGATTTGTAAACTCAATGGGTAAATGTAATCAGGGTGTAGGTGCTCCTGTTGTCAATGATGGATGTCAACCTGGCCATTCAGGGGATGTACTCAATAATGACGATTTTCCAGGTGCCGGTGCAGGTAACCCCGGCGCGCGTAACAAGTAATTGACTTAAAAATTAATGCGCTATCTATTCAGCAGAAATAGTTGGCGCATAGTTGTTCTTTCCTAAAATAAAAAAATATAAAGCTTTTTATTCGCTAGATTATTCAGATTTAGGTGCATGTTTTGGCAGTGCATCAAATTCAATTTGCTCTTTTCCATTGTAAACAAGAAAGGCTTTGCCTTTGGCGCGAGCAACCATAACGATGCCTAGGTCACGTGCAAGTTCGAGGCCCATATTGGTAACGCCAGAACGCGATAGTAAAACTGGGATGCCCATACTGGCGGATTTCATGACCATCTCTGATGTTAAACGCCCCGTAGTGTAAAAAATTTTATCATCACCTTGTTGGTGTTCTAACCACATCCAACCGGATATGGCATCGGCAGCATTGTGTCGACCTACGTCTTCTACAAATTTTAAAATCTCAGTGTCTTTGCACAGTGCGCAGCCGTGTACTGCACCGGCTTTTTTATAAATTTCGTTATATTTTGTGATTGCAGCAAGTAATTCATAAATTTTAGATTGTTTAAGTGAAACTCTAGGTAGTTTTGCGTCATAGAGTTTATCGATCGTACAGCTAAATACTGTACCTTGGCCACAACCTGAGGTAACTGTACGTTTGCTTAATTTTTCTTCCCAGTCAGTAATTTCTTTGCCGGGCAAAAGTTTTACATTTACAAGCTCTTTGTCCCAATTGACATTTACCGATTCAATATCCGTAATTTCTTCTAGCAAGCGTTGATTGCGCAAGTAACCGAGCGCAAGCTCTTCTGGATGCGTGCCTAAAGTCATTAAAGTGACAATTTCTCGATCGTTTACTTTTAATGTTAAAGGTGACTCGCCAGCTATGTGCACTTCTTTTTTGTCACCAAACTGATTGATTGCAGTTACTGCATGGGTAGGTGCTAATCCTTCACGTGACATATGCGGGCGATAGGCTTTATCCATACTTACGTATCTATTCTTAAAGGGCTTGTTCGAGAGCTTGGGCAAGTTTATCTACAGCGATAATTTCAAGATCAGGAATTTTTTCTTTAGGTTTGTTTGCACTTGGAATAATCGCTTTTTTAAAACCATGTTCTTTGGCTTCTTTCAATCTGGCTAATCCGTTATAGACGGGGCGAATTTCTCCAGTTAAGCCCACTTCACCGAATATGACTAATTTTCGGTCGAGTGCTTGATCTCTGAAACTGGAATAAGCAGCCAAGAGTACAGCTAAATCTGCACCTGTTTCTTTTAATTGTACACCGCCTACAATATTTACAAATACATCTTTATCATAAATCGCGATACCGCCATGTCGGTGTAAGATTGCTAGCAACATAGTCAAACGATTTTGTTCAATGCCCAGTGACACACGCCGCGCATGTCCAGTGGGGTTATCGTCAACCAATGTTTGAACTTCAAGTAATAGAGGGCGCGTTGCTTCACAAGTAACTGTAATAACGCTGCCTGGGGTATGTTCACTACGTTGCGCTAAAAAAATGGCAGATGGATTTTTAACTCCTTTGAGACCAGTATCTTGCATGGCAAATACACCCAGCTCGTTCACTGCACCAAATCGATTTTTCACAGCGCGTAACACACGATAGCGTCCACCTTCATCACCTTCAAAATACAAAACCGTGTCGACAACGTGTTCTAAAACTCTTGGTCCTGCTATAGAGCCATCTTTGGTGACATGACCAACCACAAACACAGTGGTATTCGTCTGTTTGGCAAATTGGGTAATTTGACTGGCACACTCGCGTACTTGTGAAACCGAACCAGCTGCCGAAGGTGTTTTTTCTGAGGATAAAGTTTGAATCGAGTCAATCACTATAATGTTTGGTCGTTCACGCATGGCATTCGCTAGGATTTCTTCTAAATTATTAGATGCAATAACGCGTAACTTAGATTCTTTATAACCAAGACGTTCTGCGCGTAAGGCAACTTGTTGTAAAGATTCTTCACCGGTGACATACAAGGCGCGTTCGCGGTCGAGTGAGCTCAATACTTGCAATAGTAAAGTTGATTTTCCAATACCTGGATTGCCTCCAACTAGAATCACTGATCCAGAGACAATGCCGCCTCCTAGTACACGGTCTAACTCAGCAAGAGGAGTTTTAATACGGTCGTGAGTTTCACAAGTGATCTCACTAATGGTCTGTACTTCATTAATATCACCGGCTAATGCAAACGAACTGGTTTTTTGTTTTTGAAAAACGGCGGCTTGTTTTTCAATAGAATTCCATGCACCACAATCAGGACATTGCCCAACCCATTTGGTGAACAAACCAGAACACTCTGTGCATATAAAACTAAGTTCTTTCGCCATACGAGTATTGTAATCTATTGTTCAAGCTAGTGAATTAGCCCAAGAGTACGGTATGGATAGTCCATGCTATAAAGATGGGTTAATATTTATTGTCTATTTATCAGCTGGGTATTCGAACCCAGAGTCGAGGAACTTTTGTTTCGGCAATAGCGAGTACAAGGAAGTACGAGTGAGAGTTCGCATTATGGATGTTGCGTTCAATTAAAGTAGCTGCTTCTTCCAAAACCATTTGCGCCGAACATCACGTATTTCCTCGAATGCTCGGTCTTTTCGGTGGCTCACGAACTCACTACGCTCAAACATGCGCTCGCCTTTTTCCGAAAAGCCCTTGCGCTTCTCGGCGTGATGTAATGCGCGGATTAAGAGCTGCTATATTTAGACCTTAATGACTGTTAACGACTGCCACCTCAACCGAAAGCAGTCATTCATGATCGAGGTTCATAAACAAAGCGCCTCTTTAACGACCCCATCCAACTTGATGAGCGACATCGAAAGTAACGGTAGGTAAAACAGCCAGGGATGGCTGTTTTAGGCGTGTTGTGCCTGGATGGTATCATCATGCCGGCCAACGTTACTCGATGTCGTGAGTGAACTCGAAGAGCAAGTTGGTAGGGTGTCTTTTCTTTTGGTTCGTTTTCTTTGGACAAGCAAAGAAAATGAACATATATACCTGAGGGGTGCTAATAAATGAACTGAACGTTCACTTCTTGCAGGGATAAAGAAAGAAACTAAGCGACTTCTTCGTGCTGTGGTAAACGAGGGCTGATACGTACTGTACGTACTGCGTTATTTTGAATTTGCACAACTTCAATGGGGTAGCCATCAATCAGCACACTAGTGCCAGGCTCTGGAATCGATTCCATATGTTCTAGCACTAAGCCATTTATAGTTTTAGGACCGTGGTCATGAAGCTCCCAGGCAAGCACTTTATTTATGTCTCGAATATGTGTGCTGCCATCGACTACATACGTGCCATCTTCTTGAGGATGAATTTCAATGTCATAAGTGGCAGGGTCATTGGTAAATTCACCCACAATTTCTTCAAGTAAGTCTTCTAAGGTAACCAGTCCTTGAATGTCTCCAAACTCATCGACGACTAAACTAAAACGACGTTTTTTATTTTGAAACTCGAATAAAAGTTTTTTTAAGTTTGTGCCTTCGGGTATAAAGTAGGGTTCGCGTAAAGCTTGTTCAAGGTCTTCCAATTCAAGATCTTTATGAACGATGTTTAGCAAAAGTTTTCGTAAATGTAAAAAGCCCACGACATTATCGATGTTGCCACGATACACAGGTAGTCTTGTGTAAGAAATGTTTTTTAATTGTTTAACTATTTCTTCCCAACTGTCATCTAAGTCGATCCCTACGATTTCATTTTTAGGAATCATGATATCTTCAACTGTTTCTTTTTCTAAATCTAATACTCCTAACAACATTTTTTGATGTTCGCTGGATATAGATGTGCCTGTGTCATTGACTACGGTACGTAGTTCTTCATGTGTAAGTGATGTTAATGGGTTTTCTTTGACATCGACCCCGAAAAGATGTAGCAAGGAATTCGCAAACAAATTAACCGTCCATACAAAAGGATATGCAAGAGTTAGTAAAGGCGTATAAATAATAGCAGCGGGGAGTGCAAATTTTTCAGAATGTAATGCCGCAAGTGTTTTAGGAGTAAGTTCCGCAAAAATTAGAATCGCAAATATTAATATGAAAGTAGCGATAGCAATTCCCACATCACCATGTAAACGATATCCTATATATGCAGAAAGTTGTGCAATTAGAATATTGACAATGTTATTGCCAAGTAAAATGAGACCAATTAAACGGTCAGGTTTTTCTAGAAGTTTTTGCGCTTGTTTAGCGCCACGATGACCAGTGCTAACTAAATGACGCAGGCGGTAACGATTAAGCGCCATTAATGCAGTTTCTGAGCCAGAAAAAAATGCAGAGAGAATAAATAAAATGAACAACACTAAAAATAGTGTGCTTATCGAATACTCGTCCAAGGTCTATGCGACCCTCCAGTAATAAACACACATATATTAACTGCCTTGCGGCGAAAATTGTCAAGTGACTGGTATGGTGGTTACCCTATGCAGTATTATTTCTTGGACAAACATACTGCCTAAATAGGCCAAAATGAGGAATGTGAAGCCGCCTAGTGTCCAGCGTATTGCCATTCGTCCGCGCCAGCCAAATTGCCAACGGCCCCATAATAATACCGCGAATAGAACCCATGCCATACAAGATAGGATGGTCTTATGTGCAATATCTTGTTCGAACATGTTTTCTAAAAACAAAAAACCACTCGCAAGTGCGATACTTAATAAGATGAAACCCACAGTAATAGTTTGGAATAAAAATTTTTCTGTATCATGTAACGGCGGTAACGCACGGGTAATTCCACCTATACTATGTTTGCGTAAGTGACGATCTTGAGTAAACAACAAGATAGATTGTAATGCAGAAATCGTTAATACACTGAACGCAAATAGCGATGTTACAACATGTATCTGTAAGCCGTGTAAATTTGAAGTGGATGCAATTACTTCTGGCTTAACAATCGTCAATGCGACACCCACTATAACAATAGGTAAAATAATTAAACCTAAAAACTCTGTTTTTTTACTGATCGACAACAAAAAAATAAGCAGGGAGATGAGAAAGAGAACCATCGAAACTGAATTATAAAAGGTAAAATTCAAGCCGTGTATTGTGAAGGTTTGTGGATAAAGATGGCTGGCATGCAATAAACATGCAATGGCCCATAGAGCTAGCATTAAGCCACGTTTTTCAGAAATCCCGCTATCAGTAATTCGATGTGTGCGCCACAATATCAACACGAAAGTCAGGGCATAGAATAGGATGGTGCTGTATTTTATGATGCTTGACATTGCCAGAGTGACTTATTTCACTAAATTAAGAGATTTGTGTGATAAGAAATAGCTGAACTGGGTCAATAGTCTGAATCTCATGGCACAATATACAAATTGAAGTGAGATAGATTAGACATTTCTGCTCATTTTGCAATGATAACATTAATTGATTTTTTATTATTAATTCTATGAAACTACGCGTCCTGGGTTGCAGTGGTGGTATTGGTTTAGGTCTTAAGACCACCTCGCTATTGTTAGATGATTCTGTGCTGATTGACTGTGGCACAGGCCTTGGAGAGCTGTCTCTTGAAGAAATGTCCAAGTTACAGCACGTCTTTATTACGCATAGTCACTTAGACCATATTGCAATGTTGCCTATGCTACTGGATACCATCTATGACCATCTGGTAGTTAGACCACTTACTTTGCACTGTAAACAAGAAACTTTTAATATTTTGTCTAAGCACATTTTTAATTGGGATGTGTGGCCTAACTTTTTTGAACTGCCGAATACAAAGACCCCTGTTATCGTATATGAGTCAATGCAGCCAGGTGATTGTATAGAATTTCAAGATAAAGTCATTAAGATGGTTGAAGTTAACCATGCTGTACCAGCCTCAGCATATATTATTAATAATGGTCAGGCATCTATGGCCTTTAGTGGCGATACCTTTACAAATGATTCTCTGTGGAATGCATTGAATGAAGAACCACGCGTGGATGCAATTATTGTAGAGTGTGGATTTACCAATGAAGATGCGAATATTAGTCGCGATGCTAAACATTATTATCCAAATGCACTGGCGGAAGACCTAGCCAAGCTTAACCACCGTCCTAAAATATATATTTCTCATTTGCAGCCGGGTAATGAAGAAGAGATCGTTAAACAGCTCAAAACAGCTATATCAGATTTTGATATCCAACAACTCTCAAGTGGCGACGTAATTTCGCTATAATACATTTTTAAAACTAATAACCTTTTCGTTAACCATGTTGATTAGATGCATGGTGAATAATGTATGTTTGATAATTTATCCAATCGACTATCTGGTACAGTCAAAAAACTGCGGGGTCAAGCGCGACTCACTGAAGACAATATTCAAGATACTTTACGTGACGTACGTATGGCTTTGCTTGAAGCCGACGTAGCCTTACCAGTTGTTCGCCAGTTTATTGAAAGTGTAAAAACTAAAGCGCTTGGGCAAGAGGTATTAGGTAGTCTTACGCCTGGCCAGTCCTTTATTAAAATTGTAAATGACGAGTTGGTTCATTTGATGGGGGAAACCAATGAGTCACTAGCACTTTCTGCTCAGCCTCCTGTAGTTATACTAATCGCTGGACTGCAAGGCTCTGGTAAAACTACAAGCATTGCCAAACTTTCACGCTGGTTAAGTGAACAACAAAAAAAATCCATTGCTGTAGTGAGCTGTGATGTATACCGACCCGCGGCGATTCAACAGTTAGAAACACTTGCGAAGGAAGTGGGTGTGGAGTTTGTTCCAAGCGACACTACACAATCGCCTGTCGATATCGCAACACATGCAATAGATTATGCGAAGAAACAATTTAAAGATGTCCTATTGATTGATACTGCAGGTCGTTTGCACGTCGATGATGAAATGATGCAGGAAATTATTGCATTGCATGCAGCAGTGCGGCCTACCGAGACATTATTTGTCGTCGATAGTATGAGTGGACAAGATGCTGCCAATTCTGCTCAGGCATTCGATCAAGCACTACCTCTAACAGGTGTCATCCTTACTAAAACGGATGGTGATGCACGTGGTGGTGCGGCTTTATCAGTTCGACAAATTACAGGTAAACCAATTAAGTTTATTGGTACCGGTGAAAAGACAACGGCTTTAGAACCTTTTTATCCTGATCGCATCGCTTCACGCATTTTGGGTATGGGTGATGTAGTAAGCTTAGTTGAAGAGGTCGAACAGAAAGTTGATCATGCTAAGGCGCAAAAACTTGCGAAGAAAATCAAAAAGGGAAAAAGCTTTGATTTAGTCGATTTGAAAGCTCAGTTAGAGCAAATGATGAATATGGGCGGTTTGGCAGGATTGATGGATAAAATGCCGGGTACTGCCGGCTTACCGAAAAATGCCAAGGCGTTAGCAGACGATAAGGCTTTACCACGCATGATCGCCATAATTAATTCTATGACTCCACAGGAGAGACGTTTTCCAGATATCATTAAAAATACCCGTAAACGTAGAATAGCTGCGGGTTCTGGCACACAAGTGCAAGATGTTAATCGCTTGTTAAAACAACATCTGCAAATGAAGAAAATGATGAAAAAGTTTTCCAAAAAAGGGGGTATGCAAAAGATGATGCAATCGATGGGTGGAAGGTTGCCGCCAGGATTAGGGTAAGCGCGCGGGCTATGGCTATGCAGGGGTTATTGCCTCCCAGGGCAAGGGTAAAAGCTTTTTTGGCTTTATTTTCGAGTGAATTTGCGTACAATGCCCGGCTCGATTTAAATTCAGGTTCATAAACTGATATTACTTGCATGGTAACGATTAGATTATCTAGAGGTGGAGCCAAAAAACGGCCTTATTACCACATTGTGGTCACGGACTCGCGTAAGCGTAGGGATAGTGGTTATATTGAGCGCATTGGTTTATTTAACCCCATGTCTAAGGGGCAAGAAGTACGCTTTTCAATCGAAATGGATCGTTACGAGCATTGGCTGGGCCATGGTGCAAAACCCTCTGAGCGGGTAGCGAGTTTGGTCAAGCAACACCTCAAGCAAGCGGCTTAATCGAGATTTCCTTTCAAATTCTGTCCAAGTTTTGGACCAAAATTCAAATATCCAACTTGGTTTGATTCAAGGCGTCTTTGGTATCAAAGGCTGGTTTAAGGTGTTTTCCTACTGTCGTCCTAAGGAGCAAATACTGAATTATGCCACCTGGCAATTACTCAAGGCGGAGGAAACACACACCTATCGCGTTGAAAATGGCAAACAACATGGAAATGGCATTATCACAAAGCTAAAAGGTATCGATACTCGAACACAAGCCGAAAAGCTAGTGGGTGCAGAAATTTGGGTATCAAAAGAGGATCTACTGGAATTGTTAGAGGGGGACTATTATTGGTTTCAATTGACAGGACTAAAAGTGTTCACTACTGATGGAGAATATTTAGGAACGGTTACTCGCTTATTAGAGACGGGTGCAAATGATGTCTTGGTGATCGCAAACGAGTCTGCCGAAGAAATTTTGATCCCATATATAAAAGATGAGGTCGTTAAAAGTGTAGACCTGAATCAGAAGTTAATTACTGTAGCTTGGCAAGCTGATTATATTTAGTCGAATAAATGCTGTGCACATTGAAATCATAACTTTATTTCCAGAAATGGTATTAAATTTGACTACATATGGAGTCATTGGCCGAGCCATTGAGAATAAGTTAGTCGATTTAAATGTACTTAATTTGCGTGATTTTTCTGATGATTCTAACCGCCGTGTCGATGATCGACCTTACGGTGGAGGGCCTGGAATGGTGTTGCAATATGAACCGCTAAAAAAAGCGATTCAAAAAGCCACACAAAATACCAGTAAAAGCCATGTAGTTTGTTTTTCACCTCAAGGGAATCGCCTAGAGCAAGCTGATGTGAAGAGATTAGGCGCTTATCCGCATGTTGTACTTGTTGCAGGGCGCTACGAGGGCATTGATGAGAGACTGGTAGAAGCTGAAATTGATGAGGAAATCTCGATAGGTGATTATGTGGTCAGTGGAGGCGAATTACCTGCTATGGTTTTAGTGGATGCCTTGCTACGACAGCTTCCTGGGGTCTTAGGGCATGAGGAATCAGCCATACAGGATTCCTTTGTTGACGGGCTGCTCGATTGCCCGCATTATACGCGCCCGGAAAGTATAGATGGACGCAATGTGCCGAAAGTGTTGCTGCAAGGCGACCATCAGGCAATTGCTCAATGGCGCATGAAGCAATCATTGGGTCGCACCTATTTGCGCCGGCCAGATCTAATCGCTAAAGCAAAGTTAAGCGATGAACAGCGGCGATTGCTTGAGGAATTTATACAAGAGCAGCAAGACTGAAATTAAAGAGATAAAGACAATGGCGAACATCATTCACGAAATCAATCAACAACAACTAAAGAAAGATATCCCCAAATTTAGTGCTGGAGATACCGTAGTAGTACAGGTAAAGGTAAAAGAAGGAAATCGTCAACGTTTACAAGCTTTTGAAGGTGTGGTGATTGCTATTCGGAATCGTGGCCTTAATTCTGCTTTTACAGTGAGAAAAATATCCCATGGTGAAGGTGTAGAACGTGTTTTTCAAACACACAGTCCAATGATCTCAAGTATTAAAGTAAAGCGAAAAGGGAATGTGCGACAAGCCAAGCTTTACTATTTGAGAGGTAGGACGGGTAAGGCTGCTAGGATCAAAGAAAAAATCTAACTACGAAAACTCTAATTTACTTTGATACTTTGTTAAAAAATGATCTCAAAATGCTCATTTACTAACGTGTAAATTCCGCTTTTTCGACATTTTTTGCCTCGCCTCAAAATAAATCAGAGCTTCCTCAAATCATTAGTAAACAAAAACGCCTCGATTGACGAGGCGTTTTTGTTTTGACTGCAGATGTATACATGTGAGATGAACTAAGTAAAATGCTATCCAAGTGAATAACTATTAGAGTAGATAGAAAGAGGTGTCATGAATAAAATTGTTACAGCAACACCAATTGGTAAACTAGCGGTTATCTATGATAGTGATTTTGTGCTTGAAGTAAGGCAAGTATCCTCCCAAAGCCGTATTAAAAAAGGCAAAGAATCATTTGCTCAAGAAATCGATAAGCAATTACAAGCATATTTCCTAGGCGATTTACAAAAATTTGATATCCCTTTTTTGTTTGAAAACGCAACAGACTTTCAGGCTAGGGTGTGGGACCAAATCAGAAAAATTCCTTTTGGCTCAACTCAAACCTATGGCGAAATTGCGCAAAAAATTAAATCTGGACCTCGTGCTGTAGGGAATGCGTGCCGACGCAATAAGCTATTACTGGTGGTTCCTTGTCACCGTGTTGTGAGTGCTACAGGTCTTGGTGGGTTTATGGGAGATGCAGATGGTAGTCTAGTACGTCGCAAACAATGGCTATTGAATCACGAACAGGAATATCGCCGTGCCGCTTAGTAAATATAAATAATCGTTTAGGCATCATAAATCAGGATTTATGCACATAGGTTATTTAAAGCTTGAATCGGCCAGCAACTGAGTTTAATTAAATGCATATTCACTATCTTAAGCATGAACCAGTAAGCAACCAAGTTTAGTTAGATGCACGTTCATTATCTTAAGCATGTTCCATTTGAAGGCTTAGGGAGTATTGAGAATATACTTGTTAATAGAGGTTTTGCCTTGTCACATACATGCATGTATCAAGATCAGTCACTGCCATCGATTCATGATTTAGATGCACTTTTCGTGATGGGTGGACCAATGGGCGTACACGATGAAGATAAATATCCTTGGCTCACTTTGGAAAAGGGCTTTATTGAGTCGGTGATACAACGCGAAGTACCAGTAATTGGAATATGTTTAGGTGCACAGTTGATTGCCAATATTTTAGGTGCGTCAGTCAAAAAAAACACCTACGAAGAAATTGGTTGGTTTCCAGTTAAACGCACCAAAGGCTTACAAGATGAACGGGTTCAGGATCTACCCTTAAGTTTTGATGTTTTGCACTGGCATTCAGATACCTTCGATATTCCCTCAGGCGCATCAAATTTTATTGTCAGTGATGGATGTGCAAATCAGGGTTTTGTCTATGGAGATAATGTATTAGGGCTACAGTTTCACCTCGAAATGCTTCCCAGCAATGTGCACGCTATCTATCAAGAATGTGGTCAGCCTGAAAAATCAGGTACTTATATTCAAAGTCTTGAGGAAATGTTGGCGCCAACAGAAAAATTTCAGCAAGCAGGAAAAATTTTAGAAGAATTTCTGCAAGCCTTTATTTTTGCAAAAATGGCCTCATAAAATAGTACTACATACTTTTAATGGAGGATCTAATGGAAGATAACAGTCGAAAAGATATACGTGCATTGCTCAAAACATTTGGGGTAAAAGCGGATGAAGCCATAGTCGGTCACCTGGCGAAACACCCTGATGTATCTAAGCTTAATCTAAAAGTAACGCTTGAAGATTTAACAGATTATGGTACTTCAGCCCCTGGTGAAAAACTGTCTCTAGAAATTAATGGTGAAATTGATCGATAACGCAAATACCAATAACAATACATTATGAGTACGGAAACACAGAAACAAACCTTACAATTTGAAACAGAAGTTGCGCAACTTCTACATTTAATGATTCATTCTCTTTATTCAAATAAAGAGATTTTTTTACGCGAGTTGATCTCTAATGGTTCAGACGCATGTGACAAATTACGTTTTGAAGCCATTTCTGACGATTCATTACTAAATAAAGACAGCGAGCTCAAAATTCAAGTTGAGTTTGATAAAGATGATCGCACGATTACTGTTCGTGATAACGGTATCGGAATGAGTCGAGATGAAGTAATTCAAAACATTGGTACCATTGCAAAATCAGGTACTAAAGAGTTTTTGGCGCAGCTAACTGGTGACCAAAGTAAAGACGCGCATCTGATTGGCCAATTTGGAGTGGGTTTTTATTCTGCATTTATTGTTGCTGATAAAGTCACGCTTATTACGCGCAGAGCGAGTCTTGCAAAAGATCAGGCAGTGCGTTGGGAATCTGAAGGAACGGGTTCATATACCATAGAAGAAATAGAACGGGAAAAACGTGGTATGGAAGTGATTCTGCATTTGAAAAAAGAAGAAGATGAATTGCTAAATGGTTGGCGTTTACGTTCGATTATTTCAAAGTACTCAGATCATGTACCTTTGCCAATCGAGATGCGTGAAGAAAATGATAAAGGTGAGCCAACCGCGAAATGGGAGACAGTTAATCAGGCTTCGGCGCTCTGGGTACGACCTAAAAATGAGATTAGTGAGGAAGAATATAAAGAATTCTATAAACATGTTGGGCATGATTTTGCGGAACCCTTGGTCTGGACACACAATCGTGTTGAAGGAAAAACCGAGTACATCTCACTTTTATATATCCCTAAACAAGCCCCATTCGATTTGTTTGAGCCAAACCCGGCACATGGTGTGAAGCTCTATATTCAGCGTGTATTCATCATGGATGATGCGGAGAAGTTATTACCTCGTTATTTACGATTTGTGCGGGGTGTTATCGATTCAAATGATTTGCCTTTAAACATTTCAAGAGAAATTTTGCAAAGCAATAAAGTCATCGACAGCATACGCTCTGGTTCGGTCAAGAAAATTCTTGGCTTGCTTGAGAATCTTGCCAAGAACGAGTCTGTCAAATATCAGGAATTTTGGTCTGTATTCGGCAAAGTGCTGAAAGAAGGGCCAGGTGAAGATTTTGCCAACAAGGAACAAATTGCAAAATTACTTAGGTTTTCTTCAACACATAATAAAGATGATGCGCAGACAGTTTCGCTAGAAGACTATATCGCGCGTATGAAGCCTGAACAGGAGAAAATCTATTACATCACAGCTGATAATTATGCTGCTGCAAAAAATAGTCCGCATCTAGAAATCTTTCAAGATAAAGATATAGAAGTGTTATTACTTTTTGATCGTGTCGACGAATGGTTAATGAGTCACTTAACAGAATTTCAAGAAAAATCTTTTGCCTCGGTTGCCAAAGGTGAACTAGATTTAGGAAAAATGGGCAGTGAGGAAGATAAAGAGCAACAAAAGAAAATAGAGAAAGAAGCAAAAGACTTAATCAGGCGCATTAAAGATGTACTTGAAGATAAAGTTGAAGATGTGCGCGTGTCTAGTCGTCTTAAATCATCGCCAGCATGTATTGTTTTAAGTGAACATGAGATGGCCTTATATATGCAACATTTAATGCGTCAAGCGGGACATGATATGCCATCTACTAAGCCAGTATTAGAAGTTAACCCAAGTCATGCCCTAGTAAAACGTATGGAAAATGAACAGGCTGAAGATAGATTTGCGGATTGGGCAAAAATTTTATTTGATCAAGCTATTCTTGCCGAAGGTGGGCAGCTTGAAGATCCTGCCTCCTTCGTAAACCGTTTGAACCAAATGATCAACGAAATTGCTGGTTAAGGAACCCCTGATTTCTCCTAATTCGGCGTTAAAAAATTGCTTTGAAATGCTCATTTACTAATTTGTAAACTCCGCTTTCCAAACAATTTTTTGCCTAGTATTAGAAAAAATCAGAGATTCTTTTAGTCCGACCAATTATTCAACCTTAATTGAATATGTCTAAAAAACAATTTTGGGAATCTAAATCACTTGATGAAATGTCTCAGAAGGAATGGGAATCACTTTGTGATGGTTGTGGGAAATGTTGTTTAATTAAATTAGAAGACTCCGACACAAAAGAGTTGTTTTATACAGATGTGGCTTGTCACCTTTTAAATGCTAAAACCTGTAGATGTAAAAATTATTCTAAACGAAAAGAATTTGTCGATGATTGTTTGCAGTTAGTTGCGGATGATGTAGAAGAATTTAAATGGCTGCCAAAGACATGTGCGTATCGTTTGCTATACGAGGGTAAGGAGTTACCGGATTGGCATTATTTAATAAGTGGTGATAAGAAGACTGTGCATAGTCAGAACATGTCAGTTAAAGATCGGGTTGTAAGTGAAGCTGATGTGTTAGAAATAGCAGAACATATTGTTTATTGGATCTGATTTTTCTAATTTTTTTATACACCGCAAGAAGTGAACGTTCAGTTCATTGGCTGACAATAATTAGGTTTGTTTGTTCATTTTCTTTGCTTGTCCAAAGAAAACGAACCAAAAGAAAAGACACCCAAATACCTTGATTTGCAGCTACGCTGCAAATTTCCTGCAAAGAATCCTTGTTTTAATCGGCACGCTGCGAATCGACATCCTGTCTCACGCAGCTTGGTAAACATCCTTGTTTACAAACCAACAAACAAGAATTCTTATCAGCAAGGCATAATGGGAGAATAAGAAGCGTGCAGTGAATGATCGCTACGGCCTATAGCGGTCATTCATACGGCTGAGTAGATAATGAATTTTGGAGTCGCTGTTGTTTTTTTTCTAGTTGGTAACCTATTTTTCCATGTATATGACTAATCGCTACTACTGTAATTAAAATAATTATATTAGCGATAGTGATAAGCGTTGTTTCTGGTTTGCTAATATATTCTCGATTTAGGTAAATCATGAAAGGGGCAATAATTATCTCAATACAACCAATTATTGCGAGCACTAATATCAACAAAATAAACCCAGAGAATACCGAAGATTCAAAAACACTCCAATATATGAAAGATGCCAATAAAAAAAATGCTGTTAGAATAAAGATCTTAGAAACTATAGATAGACGCACGTTGATGTTTCTGTTTGAATGCCTGTTTTGGGTCGTTTGCAGCCATAAATATATAAAGGCTAATTACAAAATACTTGCTAAATGTCCGTTTTGGCCTTTGATTTTGTTGGTGTAATGTAGTTCAAAGTCGTCGATTATGGATTTTTGCACAGAATCTAAATTTAGTAGATTGTGTTTCCACTTATTTAGCTTGGGAAAGTCGTTCCAGTCTAATAACTTCAGTTTCTCGTTCATGAAATCTAGTCGAATTAATAACGGTGCATAAGCAGCATCGATTAAAGCCAGCTCTTCACCATTAAAGTAAGTTGAATGGTCTAATGTATCTTCGACACGCTGTAAACGTTTCACACATTCACTCATTTGAGTTTTCATATCTTTTTCATCTTTATGATTAGCGATCATATAAAGATCAGCTAAACAAGTACCGCCATATTCAATCCAAGCCCGATTTTTTGCCAGTGTAAGCGGATCAGAGGGCTTTAACGTCCCTGGGGTTACATCGTCAATAAACTCATTAATTACTGCGGATTCAAATAACACTTCGTGGTCATCTACTTTCAATACAGGTACTTTGCCTAATGGTGAAATCTTCGAGAACCAATCGGGAGGGCTATTTAAATCAATAAAGGTAATTTTATAGTCGCAGTTTTTGTGGTTTAGTGTAATAACACTGCGTTGCACAAACGGACATACATTAAAGCTGATTAGTTCTAAGTCCATAATTATTAGTATGAATGATTCACAAGTGCGGCATTATACGCAATACAAGTAGAATAGAAATATGAGTGCAGGCGAAAAAATTCGAATAGACAAATGGCTATGGGCCGCACGATTTTTCAAGACGCGGGCATTAGCCTCAAATGCTGTAAATGGCGGTAAGGTGCATGCAAATGGGAAACGAGTTAAATCTTCGCGGTCGGTGTGTGTTGGAGATAAATTAGAAATTAGTCGTAGCCACTCCCATGTCACTGTAATGGTAAAAGCTTTAAGCGAAAAACGTGGCCCTGCAAAACAAGCGCAAATGCTTTATGAGGAAACTAGTGAAAGTATAGAGAAACGTGAGTTAAATGCTCAGCAAAGAAAATTGCTAAATGCGGGACTGCCACAAACAAAAACTAGACCGGATAAACGTCAAAGACGCCAATTACGCAAAGTAAGCGGTAAGCTGTAATAAAAATATAATCGATAATTCATTTGTCACATAAGTAGTTAATAATAACCTACTAATCTTTAATTAAATTATTGCCGTAACTAAAGATATATTGATTATTTTTGTGTAATAAACTTCACTTGACGCAAAGATGACGTTAAGAGCAATATGGAAAAAAACAAAAAGGTCGTGTTTCGATCAAGAAAACCATGTTTCAAATATGGTTATAAGTAAATTGTTCTGAATGCGATAAGTTTTAGTATAAATACATTCAAAAAAACAAAGGCAGTCGGTGAATTTTGTGAGTTGGGTAAACAGTTCATTGCATATCAATAAACTTTTATTTGCGTGGTTAATTTTTCTGTATGGTACATGCCTTTGTGCCGACTTCAGTGGTACGACTCAGTTCAAAGCCTATACAACTGAGTCTCTGAAACCTGGGTACAAACTGTACACCGATAAGCAAGATCGATTCAGTGCAGCGCAACCGCTTGGATGGGATGTTAATTTTCCAAGTCCTCCCTCGGATGGAGTGATTTTCTCCATACAACCCTCTACTGATAGCAATGAAAATGTTGCGGTAAACGTTTTGGTTACACCTCCAGCAACAAATATTATCGAAGTTGCAGAAGCGACTGAAAACTACTTGATTAATCAATCTGGTGTTGAAAAATTTGAACTGAAAAATGATCAAGATATTTCGCTATCAGGAGCAATAGGTGTTGAGCGAAGCGTTACCTTTGAATTAAATGGTATACCGCTCTATGTGCGTACTTTGTATTTGCAACATTCTGCATACACGTTTGCACTAAGTTTTACTACTGGGGCAGATAATGTTGATAATATGAATTCTACTTTTGAACACATAATTCGGAATTTCACAATCATGTAATTTAGTTTATGAATACTGGTTATATTATTGGTCGCATAGTTGGTTTATTTATTTTTCCTTTAATAGTTATGGGAATAATAGGTTTATTTCAATATGTGCGAACTAAAGATAAACAGCTTGCTAAGCGAACCATGTTTTCATGGTGGTCAATAGGATTGGGTATTGTGTTGCTAGTACTTGGGGTAATTGGCCAGATGGCAAATAATGTTGGGGAATTGTAGAAAGCATTTTGAAAAATTTATTTTATTAAGATTATACGAAGATTATGAAGGTTGATTTTCTAGAATCGCAATCAAACGTTGGTTATCTGAATATGCCTATTCCTATGGAACGAGATAATCAAATTGCAGAAGTAGTTGGAGCAATAGATTCAGTTGAAGATTTTGCGCGAGTTAATTCGACGATTGAGAATCAACACGACAAGGTTTTGCGTGTATTCGCTGAAAGAATGGCGATGCGAGCAGTGCGGGAAAACAACCCATCCTATATTAAGCTAGGTTTTCTCGCAGTTGTACTTAGTTGTAACTCTTATGAAGAACGTGAAGCACAACTGATCCTACCATTGCTTTCTAGAGCAGCAGAGTTAATAGATCTCAATCCCGATTCAATTACTGAGGAGGTCATTAGTTTAGTAGACGGAGAGGCTCAGCAGTTTTTGCAGTCTTTTTTATCACGTAAGGACAAGTCTATTGAGTCAATGGGGTACTGTGAAAAAATGGATGATGATGGGTTCAAGTTTGTACGGCAGTGGTGATCAATCAATAGTCAACAAAAAAATGATTTTAGTTAAAAGCAAACATCGAAACCTAGGCACCGTCAGCGTTGAGTATTCATTGGTGATGGCGATTACACTTACAATCGTAATTGCTGCAGCTCAAGCGATGAATCCAAATATGGAGAGTTTCTTTGAGGCCGCTGCGACTAAAATAGAAAACTTTCTTGGTGGTGGTAGTAGCAATGTTAATTCTACTCCAGATTTAGATACAGAAACCTATGACTATGAAGTTAAAGCCGCCGATGCCAGGGCGCTAGAGCAACAAAGATTAGAAGCGGCTCAAGGTGGACAAGACACTGGTGGGGGTGGTGGATTCTGGAGTAAAGCTTGGGGGGCTACCAAACAAGTTGGTGGTTTTTTCAAAGGTGTTGGTGAACAAGGTTGGGATACCGTAGTAGGTCTTGGAACACTTGCCTACGATGTACAGAGATTAACAGGGCCTACAGCACTTATATACGAAGTTTTCGATCCGGAAGGCCAGGCTGCTCTTAGGAATAAATACGCTCAGGTAGGGCAGGCAATTTGGAATAATCCTGGAGATGTAGCCTATGCCATTGTCGAACCTATTGTTACCGACTGGAAAAATGGTAACTATGGTGAAGCCATCGGCCGTGGTACTTTTGAAGTGGCTACTGCCATATTTACGCCTACCAAACTCGGCAAAGCCGGAAAGATCGGTGATGCGGTCGAAGACATTGCCGGTGCCGCCAATGCCGTAGATAACGTTGTTACCAAGGCGGATGACATCAGTGATGCGGGACAGGTTGCGGGTAAAGTTGACGATGTAGGTAGGCTGAATGTCGATGATCTTTTAGGTAATCCAGATGACATTGTAGTGCTTGGTCGCCAGCCAGATACTGCAGTGGCTAAAGACTGGCCTGGTCATGTAATTTTAGATGTTCCGGCAGATCAATGGTCTATCGCACTAAATGATGCGTTTATCGAAGCTGCCATTAAACAACGTCGACGTATATACATTGGAAGTCCAACTACTCGCCCAAATCTATACGATGATGTTGCTGAACGTCCTACAGTATTTGGTCGCGAGATGGAGCAATTACGCAACGCGGGTTATCGGCAAGTTGGCGATTATATGGAACCTCCAGATACTGGGGGTGTTGCATCTAGAATTGATAATTCTTTAACGGATGAAGCTTTACCTACTGATCCGCCCTATAACCCACGAGAAACAAGAGACGCATTAGAAGAGCGATATGGTGCTGAAAATGTAGAATCTACTACTGTTCCAAATGCTAACGCCAAGAATGTAGAGCTTGCTGGTCAAAGACATCCTGAAACGGGGATTGTGTTTGATCAACGTGGTTTTCCAATATTTGATGATGTAGCAAAGTACGATACTCGTCTGTCAGCTGATGAGTTTTCTTCTGCAAGTTATAGAGGTCAAATGCGTATGGCTACTCGCGAGCTTCGTGATGCGATTGATAATGGACAAATTCCTGCTTCTCAGTTTACTAATGTGCAGTTGAGAGCAATTCGAGCAGGGAAAGATAAAATTCCAGGCTATACTTGGCACCATCACCAAGATATTGGAAGAATGCAACTAGTGCCTGAAGATATTCATCGTAGAACTGGTCATATAGGTGGAGAAAGGATGGCTCAAGGAAACTAAATTGCGTGACGATATAATTTGGGATTCATATTACGGTGAAGGAGATATTGGTCTAGTTCAAGACTTTGAAAAGAGTATCAATCAAGTATTACCTACCGAGTATAAAAAAATTGTTAGTAAATACAATGGTGCAGTTCCTGAGCCGGATGCACTTAAGTTTTACAGTCGCCTTGTAAAAAAAGAAGTGGTTATTGGTGTTGGGGTATTTCTAGCTTACGGCAATATTGAGTCACCATCTGAAACCATGGAATGGAGCTACACGAATCGACCAGAAAACTTTCCTAAGAATTTTATTGCGTTTTCTCTTGTTGGAAATGGTGACATGATTTGTTTTGATTATAATGACGTGAGCCAAAATCAAGAACCGAAAATTGTGATATGGCATCATGAAGCAAGTCAACCTGAAGAGCTCTTTTCACCATTAGCGGATAATTTTTCTAAATTTCTGGATGTGATATTTTTTGAGGAGGATTAATCGGGAACTTCGTATCCAAAGGTAAAAAAACTTATGCGCTTTTTAAAGTGTTCAATGGGCTGACTACAGATGGAAATCTCGCATGTTATGCGGCTGCACCGTTAATCAATGAGGATTTCGATCTAAGCTATTATTTTGAATTGTAGTAGCTTGGTAGGTTATATGTGTTAACTAATATGGTAGTACTAGTAGCCAGACGAGCATTAATGTCGAAAGACATCTGAGATAATAGGTTTAGTAAACGTAAATTGAGAGGGTAGGGTCTAAAGACCAGTCAATTTATTCAAGTATTTTAAATTGAATAACAGATTTTTTGCCATCTCTTACGGGTTCCCCCATACACATCACACCATCAGAGATAAGAGTTTGTTCGTTTTTAGACACATGAATTTTTTGACCGTTATTAAATTTTATATATGTGCCATTGTAGCTTTCATCTTGAAGCAGGAATTTGCCTTCTTTACGTATAATTTTTGCATGTGCTCTAGAGACATATTTGCCTTGTACGATAATGTCACAGCTTGGGTCTCTGCCTACGTGGAAAACATCTTGTTCCTCAGATAGTACGTGTTTGTCACCTTTAAAGGATAGTTCAATGGTGGCTTTATTTTTTTTCTCCTTCTCCTTCTCCTTCTCCTTCTCCTTCTCTATTTCTAGAGGTGGTAAATTTTCTTTAGCTATAGGTTCAGCATCCAGTTGTTCAGGTTGTTTGGTTTCGATGGCATTTTTATTGGCATTCGTTTGTTTTTCCTTAGCATCAGAACTATCAGTATCATCTGTTTGAGTAAGAATCTGAGATTCTAGGTCTTTTATAGAAGCATCGATTTGAGACGCTGGGCCTTTTTCTTCCTGAAGTGCTTCTTCCAGTTCTTGCACCTTGGATTCACTAATATCTAAAGAGGGTTGTACATCACTTAAAGTTGGCGGTATAGGGCGCTTTGAGGACTTAGAATTTTCCCCTGCAGCTTTTTCTTGTTCTGTATCAGTTTTTGCGATGCGACGATCTACAAGTCTGCGACGATTTTTTGTAACAAGGACCCCGTCACTATCAATAAAAGGATAGGTGACTTTTCTGCCCCACTTGCGTCGTTCACTATTTCTACGTTCAGCCATGGTGCTTTAAAGTATATAGAAAAGCTTACAAAGTATGCGGAATCGGCTAACAGTTTAAATACCTTAAATTACACATATAGCCAGATGGTAGAAATCTACCGATAATGCGATATGCAGATGGCTATATTTTGAGAATTAACCATTCTGGAGTTTAGCAGTTTGAAGAATCTGGCGAATAGAGCTAAGGACAGAAATAGTGGATAAAATCTTTCTCTACGTACTCGATTGGGGTGCCTAGGCTTACAATGCCACTACCATGTAAGGTTAATTTTTCACCCATTAAAAATATTTCACCTTCGTCGTTTTTTATATAAGTACCGTTTGTACTGTGATCGGTAACCGTAAATTCTTCATTATCGTATTCAAATCTTGCATGTTGGCGAGATGTATAGCGGTTTTGAAAGACTAGCTCACAATTTGAAGCTCGACCAACGATTACAGAAGGGGAATCAATTAATAACTCACACACGTCATCTTTGTACCAAAGAAATAAGCGCGATTTTGTTGTATCACTTTTCTCGCCACTATGAATTTCTATATTATTAATCCTGCGATCAGGTATTCGACGCCTATCTTCTCTGACTAAGGTTTGCTCACTATCAAAAAAAGGAAAAGCTGGGCTGTGCATCTGTGCACGGCGATCGCCATGTGTCCTACGTTCGATTCTTACTTGTGAGCTCATATTTGGTCCGCAATCGTGAACTGAATTTTATTGTTGGTATAGATAAATTATACAGACACACCACACTTCGTAAAGTATACGAAGAGACGATTATTTGGTTGAATTATAGTTATGTGATGATCAACAGTGACTGGGTAAGCTGGGGTGCCCAAATTTTGAACATTGCATACCCGTATGTAGTTAGACCTAGAAGTAGCCAAATGGCTAGTAACACTACAGGGGAAATGCGTTGTTCTACAAAACTCGGGATACCTACGCTCTCAACAAGCTGTGTCATCGATCTTCCTCTAAAGCTGTATATTGTAAAAATATGTTAAGAATTTTAACACGTTAAACATTAACTTGGTATTAAAGAAAAGTGCATTTTCTGTTCATTGCTATGCTTTTAGAATAAGGTAAATATTAATAAAGTATGTGATTATGACGTTTGATCTTGCTAATGCGCTGAAAGAAATTCCAGTTCAAACTACAGAAACTAGATATAAATGTTATTATAACCCAAAGATATTATTAAATAATTTATACAATATTAGTTCCAGCTACAGCAATGAAATGGATTAAAGATAATAAGGGAATATTCGACTCTAAGCTTGCTGCAGCAACCTCTATCGATCCAACACAAATTAGCCTGGGCGCAATGCAAGTAATTTCTGTACTTCATAAAGCTGGGTTTCAAGCCTATCTAGTAGGCGGGAGTGTTAGAGATTTATTGCTAGATTTGCACCCAAAAGACTTTGATATTGCCACTGATGCTCATCCCGAAGATGTGCGTGGACTATTTGAAAATAGTCGTATAATCGGTCGGCGTTTTCGTATCGTGCATGTTTATTTTCCTGAAGGCTATATTGAAGTTGCAACGTTTCGTGCATCAGATCGAGCAGATGTAAATCAATCGGGTCGTATTATCACTGACAACACCTATGGAAGTATCGAAGAAGATGCATTTCGACGGGATTTTACAGTGAATGCCTTATTCTATGACTCCGATTCTAATCAAGTGCTGGACTTGGTTAATGGTAGGCAGGATATAGCAGCAAAGTTACTGCGTGTCATCGGTGATCCTGATTTACGTTTTCGTGAAGATCCTGTGCGAATGTTACGTGCAATAAGATTAGCTAATAAACTCGGTTTCAATATTGAGCAGCAAGCACAGGATGCGATATATCGTTTGGGTCATCTGCTATCTGAAGTACCTTCAGCTCGTTTGTTTGATGAAATGCTTAAGTTATTTCATGGTGGTTTTGCAGTGCAGACATTTAATTCATTGCGTAAATTTACGTTATTTCAATATATGTTCCCATTTACTGAAAAGATACTAAATGATAGTTCATCGGACACTTTCTCAAAACTTGTACAGTGCGCACTCCAAAATACTGATGATCGTATTCATTCAGGAAAGTCTGTAACCCCTGCATTTTTATATGCTATTTTTTTATGGGGTCCAATGCGTAAGCTATCAAGACAATTAGAGTTAGAAGGTTTATCGCCTAAGGTTGCGCATGAAGCAGCAACAGAGGATACGATACTTTCGCAATTACAATATACTTCGATTCCCAAACGATTTGGATATCCGATGCGCGACATATGGAATCTTCAATATCGGTTTTATCGTAGACGAGGTAGACAGGTTTTTCGTCTATGCGAGCATCCACGTTTTCGTGCCGGGTACGACTTCTTATGTCTGCGTGCTGCAGCAGGTGAACCAGTAGATGAATTATGTGAATGGTGGACAGTCTTTCAAGATGTAGATCAAGATACGCAAAGAAAAATGTCAAAAACCGCAAAGAATAAAAACAGCAGAATGCAACATCGACCTAACAAGAAAACTTATCACTAGGTTATTGGTCAAATAATTGAATTAATAATACATGCAGGAGGTAGTTGCATATATTGGTTTTGGCAGCAACTTGCAAAATCCTAAATTGCAAATAGAGAAAGCCTTTGTTGAATTGCAAGAGTTAGATAGCACAAGGCTCTTAGTAACGTCTAGTCTGTACAAAACTAAACCAATGGGACCAACAGATCAGCCTGATTTTATTAATGCTGTAGCAAAAATTTTAACTTCATTGTCTCCAAAAGAATTATTAACAGAACTGCAAGAAATTGAGGCGCGGCACCGTCGCCAACGAGGCACTCAACGCTGGGGACCCAGAACCTTAGATTTGGATATTCTGCTCTATGGAAATCTACAAATGGATACTAAACAGCTGCGAATACCTCATTATGGTATTGCAGAACGTGAATTTGTATTAATCCCTTTACAAGAGATAGAAGCTGACCTCATTATTCCAGGTAAAGGGATATTGAGCGAGCTGATTGAACAATTACCTCAGTATGAGATGATGAAAATTGAAACATAAATGTCGAGTCATAAGCTTAAATATATAGTGGTAGAAGGTCCAATTGGGGTAGGAAAAACTAGCCTTGCTCAACGTCTTGCAGATGAATTTGGTTCTTCATTGTTGTTGGAGCAAGTAGAAGAGAACCCCTTTCTTGAACGTTTTTACCAAAATCCACGAGAAGCCGCACTATCAACACAGTTATATTTTTTGTTGCGACGTACAAAACAACTGCAAGAATTTAAACAAGCCGATATATTTTCACCTGTAAAGGTTGCTGATTTTTTGATTGAAAAAGATCGTTTATTTGCGCAAGTTACGTTAAATGCAAGTGAATATGAGTTATATGATCAAGTTTATTCACATCTAACGATCGATGCGCCTATACCTGATCTGGTGGTTTATTTGCAAGCACCTGTAGAAGTATTATTACAGCGCATTCGCAAACGAGGTCGTGGATTTGAGCGCTTAATTGAATCGGCTTATTTGGAACAACTTAATGAAGCCTATGCAAGATTTTTTTATGATTATTCAGATGCACCGTGCTTGATTGTAAATGCGAGTGATATTGATTTTATTAATAACGAAAAAGATTACGAGCAGCTATTGCATGAAATTGTAAATACTGAAGCAGGGAAGCGTTACTTTAATCCACTGCCATTCGTAAGTTAACGCACCTAATTAAAGCATTTTTATGAGTATTCAAGCACACCGCAAAAATATTACGCTTTCGCGTTTACATGCAATGAAAACTAATAATGAAAAAATTGCATGTCTTACTGCATATGATTCAAGTTTTGCGGCGTTATTAGACCAAGCAGGTGTTGAAGTAATATTGGTTGGTGATTCTTTGGGCATGGTGGTGCAAGGCCAAGACAGCACTGTATCCGTGACAATGGAAGATATGATCTACCATAGCCAATGTGTAAGCTCTACAGTTAAACAAGCCTTTATCATGACCGATATGCCATTTATGTCATACACCAACATAGATCAAGCACTGAATAATGCCACCGATTTGATTCAGTTGGGGGGTGCGCAGATGGTTAAGTTAGAAGCCTCAACACGCCAGGTCAGTATTGTTCAGGAGTTAAGCGAATGTGGCATACCTATTTGCGCACATTTAGGTTTACGGCCTCAATATATACATAAATTGGGTGGCTATTCCATGCAGGGCAATGATGAGGCAAGTGCCAAAGAGTTGTTTGATAGTGCAGAAAATTTACAAGCAGCCGGTGCCGATATGCTGTTACTTGAGTGTGTGCCGAATGATTTGGCAAAAAAGATTACTCAAAATTGTTCAATACCGGTGATAGGGATTGGTGCGGGAGCAGATTGTGATGGGCAGATTTTGGTGTTACATGATGTGTTAGGAATTACTCAAGGGGTGAAACCAAAATTTGCCAAGGATTTTCTAGCCGATGCAAAAGATATTTCTTCAGCCATTACGTCTTATGTGCAAGATGTAAAAAATCAGCGCTTTCCCAATTAGAGTTAAAATTATATAAATTATTTATATGCAAACGATTGCTACGGTTGCCGCACTTCGTGAGCAAATTTCTGGGTGGAAACAAAACGGAGAAAAAATAATTTTTGTTCCGACCATGGGTAATTTACATGCGGGACACTTGGCACTTGTCAATTTTGCGAAAACACTTGGTGGAAAAGTCATTTGTAGTATTTTTGTCAATGCTCTGCAGTTTGATCGTGAGGATGATTTACAAGCGTATCCGCGTACACCACAACGTGATATAGCTATTTTAGAGAAGGTTGGTGTTGATCTAGTATTCATGCCTGAGCATGAAGAAATCTATTCCGAGCAAATCAAAAGTCAGATTAGTGCTCCTGAAAACCCATTAAATCAGCAATTTTGTGGAAAATTTCGGCCTGGTTTTTTCCAAGGTATTGTCGAAGTTGTTACCAGGCTGTTTCACATCGTGAAACCCGATGTTGCAATATTTGGCGAAAAAGACTACCAGCAATTAGTCATCATCAAGCAACTGGTTAAAACTCTTGGATTACCTGTACAAATTGAACAAGTCGCAACTCAGCGTGAAGGAGATGGTTTAGCATTAAGTTCGCGGAATTCATACTTGACTGAAGCAGAACGCCATATAGCCCCACGTTTGTACTCAGTACTGTTAGGAATTAGCAAACAGATCGAAGAAGGTTGTCGGGATTTTGCCGAATTAGAAGCTCGGGCTGCAAAGCAGCTTACCAAGGTTGGATTTCAACCAGATTATATTGCGATTCGAGATGCGAAAAATCTTGAAGAGGTTACTTATGACACTGATTTTATTGTGATTTTAGCAGCAGCCTGGTTAGGCAAGGCGCGTCTCATTGATAATGTGCTGTTACAAAATCCTTAAATCAGTATACTTTATGCAAAGAGTTATGTTCGTAAGGAGACAAATATGTGGGTCTTAGTCGTACTTTGCTTTGCGTTGGTGTTTATCATTACTGTAATTGGCCAATTAAGCGTATTTAATATGAGTGTTACCGAGCTTATAACATTCAAACGTGTGACGGATGAAAATTCCTAACCAATAAACAACGCATATTATAAAGGGCGCTTTACTAGCGCCCTTATTTTTTGTGCATTACTATTGTTTTATTATGCGCAAACCACTTCCTCAATTAGTTAGTTACCAATCTTTGCGCCAACATGCGCTTGAAATTAAGTCGCAAACATTGCGCGAGATGTTTGCACAAGATTCAAATCGTTTTAGTTCATTTTCACAAGAATTTAACCAGCTATTGTTAGATTATTCTAAAAACAGAATTACAAACGAAACGATTGAAAAACTCATTTTGTTATTAGAGGAATGTGAATTTGATGCGTGGCGAGCAAAAATGTTTGCAGGAGAGGCAATCAATTTCACTGAAAATCGTGGTGTACAACATGCAGCTTTAAGAAATTTAGATGATCATTCATCTTCTTGGGGTAAAAAACAGCATGAAGTTTTGCAACAGATGCAAAAATTCGTTGATGAGGTTCATGCTGAGAATTTTACAGATGTTGTTAACCTAGGTATTGGAGGTTCGCATCTGGGGCCTATGATGGTCTGTGATGCCCTAGTCGATTTCGCCAAGCCTGGGCTAAATGTTCACTTCGTGGCAAATGTGGATGCCACTGAAATCAACCGAGTGTTAAATAAACTCAATCCAGCTACGACGCTTTTCATAGTAACTTCAAAAAGTTTCACTACCCAGGAAACACTGGCTAATGCAAATACTGCAAAACAATGGTTGTGTAGTGATGAGCAAATAAAAAATGATCTAGCTAAACACTTTGTTGCCGTATCAGCGAATGTGGATAAGGCAAAGTCATTTGGAATTTCACAAGAAAAAATATTTCCCATGTGGGATGAAGTTGGCGGACGATTCTCGTTATGGTCTGCGGTAGGCTTATCCATTGCTCTTTATATAGGGATGTCTAGCTTTAAAGAATTATTACGAGGTGCCAATGCAATGGACACGCATTTTAAAAATACCTCTGCAAAAGAGAATATACCTGTGTTACTGGCATTGTTAGAAATTTGGAATCAGCATTTTTTAGATGCTTCAGTGAATGCTGTTTTACCTTACGATGTACGGTTGACATATTTACCGGCTTTTTTGCAGCAACTTGTTATGGAAAGTAACGGTAAATATGTAGATCGAGAAGGAAATGCCCTAGAAGTTCCAAGTTCACCCATCGTATTTGGAGATGTTGGCACAAATTCACAACATAGTTTTTTTCAACTTTTACATCAAGGCACACATAGCATAAGTTGTGATTTTATAGGGATTGCAAAAGCGAATCACAGTAATGAACATCAGCACAATATGCTATTGGCGAATATGATTGGGCAAACCCAAGCATTAATGCTGGGACAAACTCAAGAAGAAGTGCTCACACAGGGTGAAGAACAGTATCCCGCACATAAATTTTTTCCAGGCAATCGCGTTAGTAACATCATTTTATTGAAAGAACTAACGCCTCATACATTGGGACTATTGATCGCGATGTATGAACATAAAGTGTTTGTACAAGGGATTATTCTAAATATAAATTCTTTTGATCAGATGGGTGTTGAACTGGGTAAAAGACTTGCAAATAAGTTGTTAGAAAAAATGCAAGATGAGGGAGAAGTTACTGATCAAGACTCTTCCACAAATGGCCTCATAAATTTTTATAAGAAATACTCTTAATTTTTAGTATTGCTCAATTAAGGCAAGAAATGAGCGTTCAGTTTATTCATTAATTTTCATCAGAATTATTTTTTTACTTAGCGTTTTATTAAAAAGACAATGTGCCCTTTAGCATGATGTGATGCGCGGATAAGTGTTGCTATATTGGATTTTGATGATTGCTCGAGCCCAAAGTGGACACTCAACTTGAGAGCTTTTTGAAAATAAACTGATCTTGCTCCCAAAAACAGTGAGGTAATTTTCATATCTGACTCATATTGAAACTTTTTCACTTAACATTAACTCAAATGAAATGTAATACCCTAGCCACGGCATTAAAGCTCAAAATTAAAAAGGAAATACCAATGTTGAAAATTTGTTTGAAATTTACCTTTACATTATTGTTTGTTGGGTTGATATTTGGGTTGAATGGTTGCGCTAGCTATACAACGCCAGGGGGAGGAGTACAGATAAACGAACTCGCAGAAGCAGACATCAACGAATTAATGTCTAAAGAACCAGCAGCAATTTTTCCTGCTAATATTTCAGTTGCACGTGTTCAAGCAGCAAATTACAGATCACATACTGCTGATAGCTTTGGAACAGGAAGATATAGTGTAGTAACTACCCGTGACGTAGAGTATGAAGAAGACTTCGTATATTTATCAAAATTACTTAAAGTGAAAGGTATTGCGCCTGTAGGCCGCATTCTTTTGTCTAAAAATCTGGATAGAATTAAATCATTGAGGGAAGCATCAGCGAGACTGAAAGCAGACATTCTTTTACTTTATACGTTTGATACTACTTTCCATGCTGGCGAGCAAAAATTCCTACCACTGAATGTAATTGCTTTAGGTTTTCTAAAAAATAAGCGAGTATCTGTAACCACAACAGCATCAGCAGCATTATTTGATATACGAACAGAATATTTGTATGGACTAGCTGAAGCAACTTCTAAGGAAAGCAAATTAGCAAGTGTGTGGAGTTCCGAAAATGCTGTTGATGATTTAAGGCTTACAGCAGAAAGAAGCGCGTTTGAAAAACTTTTACCAGAAATAGAAAAAACATGGGGAGGAGTAGTCACTGAATATTCTAAGTAATTTCGTTTAGACTTTCCCATCCAACTTGGTGAGCAACATTGGCCGGCATGTTGCTCACCAAGTTGGATGGGTGTCATTAGGAGGTGCTATATTTTAATTTTTTATTGTCGACAGAGACTCAAAGTGGACATAATTAGATAATCAGTTTGCTAATTTTGTTATGCGATTAATTACAAGTATTAGGAAAATAGAATGGAATATAAATTTCAAGTAGAAAATATCAGATGCGGTGGATGTGCAAATACCATTACAAAAAAATTGAGAGAAATAAACGGGGTAAAGGACGTACATGTAAATGTTGAAGACAAACAGGTTATTGTTACTACCGAGCCAACTATCGATGCCGAAATTCATCATATTCTTAGTGAAAAACTTGTTAAATTAGGCTACCCAGAAGTAGGAACAATAGGGTCAAATAGTCTCAAGACCAAGGCGACTTCTGTGGTCAGCTGCGCCATAGGCAAAGTTTCAAACAAAAGTTAAGTATGTAAAATGACCGCTAGTGACTGCTACCTTAACCGATCGAAGCAACACATTGGCTAAATCGTTCTGCTGGTGTTTCAAAATCTAAAGTTTGCCTGGGTCGTTCAATCAATTGCCTAGTGACGTGATTTAAAATTCATAACATTATTAATTTATATAGCGCTGTGTTGTTCTAGCGCCCATTCCACATGTTCGCGTACTAATTCACTTGGATGGTTCTGTTTTTCCTTTAAGGCATTAATTACTTCAGTTGTATGAGGTGCGTTACCCAGCGCAACAGCAATATTTCTCAGCCAGCATTCATAGCTGATACGACGAATTGCTGAACCTTCTGTGTTCTTTAGAAACTTTTGTTCACTCCATTTAAATAACTCAATCAGATTTGGTGCATCTAAATTGTTGCGCGTAACAAAATCTGCAAGCTCGCTTTTTTTCTCGAATCGATTCCAGGGGCAATAGAGTTGGCAGTCATCACAGCCATAAATACGATTTCCCATCGCCTTTCTAAACTCAACCGGGATGGCTTCTTTCAACTCAATGGTGTGATAGGAGATGCAACGTCGCGCATCTAATTTGTATGGCCCGATGATGGCCTGTGTGGGACAGACATCCATGCATGTGCTACATGTGCCACAATGATTTTCAACTGGTTCGTCAATGGGCAAAGGCAAGTCTGTGTAGAGTTCGCCTAGAAAAAACCAAGAACCACATTCGCGACTGATTAAGTTGGTGTGTTTTCCAATCCAACCAAGTCCAGCTTTTTCTGCCAAGGCTTTTTCTAAAACAGGTGCGCTATCTACAAAGGCTCGATAGCCAAATGTACCGACTTTGGCTTCGACACGTTCAGCCAATTTTTGTAAACGCTTGCGAATAACTTTGTGATAATCACGTCCTAATGCATAGCGCGAAATATAAGCTTGGTTTTTGTTTGCTAATACCTCTTCTTCATTTTTTGCATCTGGCGCTTGATAATTGATGCGAGCAGAAATGATGCGAATCGTACCAGGAATTAATTTTTCTGGTTGAGAACGTTTTGTGCCATGTTTGCTCATATAGTCCATGCTTCCATGGTGATTGGCTGCTAACCAATTTAGTAAATGCGTTTCATGGTCATTCAACTTAGTATCCGTAATACCAAGTTCATCAAATCCAAGTGCTTTCCCCCAGGATTTTATTTGTTGGGCTAATTCGGAAAAATCTGAAATCGATGGGTTCATTTACCTAAATGTTGCATTTATGCTTCTGACTATGCTTACGTAGTATTCAATTATGTACGACATTCCTAAAGAAATTTATCTCGCAAAACAAGTCCGTGAACTGGATTGCATTGCTATTGAGCAGTTTCAGGTACCTAGTTTTACCCTAATGCATCGAGCCGGGCAGGCTGCCTTTGAGGTAATACAGGAAATTTGGCCAAATACTCAAGAAATTATCGTATTAGCTGGAGCAGGCAATAATGGTGGGGATGGCTATGTCATTGCCAGCTTGGCGCTGACGGCAAATATTCGAGTAACGGTTGTCCAAGTAGGCGATCATACAAGGCTTCAAGGAGATGCCAAACAAGCTCACGACCTATATGTTGAACAAGGCGGTCAATGCAATACGTTTAAACACCAGCCGTTACCGGATTGCGATCTAATCGTGGATGCCTTGTTGGGCACGGGGATTACTCGTTCTGTGAAAGATGATTTTAAGGCAGCAATCCAATTGGCTAATGAGCATAGTGCCCCAGTTTTAAGTGCAGACATTCCCTCCGGTTTGGATGCGAATCGTGGAATTCCACTTGGAGATGCAATAATTGCCGATGCCACGGTTAGTTTTGTTGGTATGAAGTTAGGCTTGCTTACCGGAGCAGGCAGGAAATACTCAGGTAAAATATATTTTAGTGATTTACAAATTCCAAAAGAAGTTTATCAGTCTATGAGCGCAACCTGCCATAACATCGATCTTGCCGATTTGCATGAAAAACTAGGTCCGCGTAGTGCAAGTGCACACAAGGGAGATTTTGGTCATGTAGTATTGATTGGGGGCAATCAAGGTTACGCTGGTTCTATCATGTTGACTGCAGAAGCGGCATTAAGAGTAGGAAGTGGTTTGGTATCTGTGGCTACACATCCAGCAAATGCAGCTGGGGCACAGCATTCATGCCGAGAAGTAATGGCGCATGCTGTCTCGAATGTACGAGAACTCGATGCATTATTAAAACGTGCGACGGTAATCGCAATTGGTCCAGGGCTTGGACAAGACCAATGGGCACGAGATTTATTTATGCGTGTTTTAGATTTTGATTTGCCGTTAATACTAGATGCCGATGCCCTAAATTTATTGGCACAAGAACCGCTGCAAAAAGATAATTGGGTGTTAACTCCCCATCCGGGTGAAGCGGCTCGCTTATTACAAAAAGAAACAACAGAAATTCAACAACAGCGCCTTGAATCAGTTCAACAACTGCAACAACAGTATGGTGGTATCGGCGTATTAAAAGGTAGTGGTACGTTAATTGCCTGTAGCGAACAGGTTTCTATATGTACGGCAGGTAATCCAGGTATGGCCACTGGCGGTATGGGTGATGTGCTAACAGGTGTTATTGCTGGGTTAGCTGCACAAGGTCTCAATACTTATGATGCAGCGAGATTAGCTGTGCAATTGCATGCACAGAGTGCAGATATAGCAGCACAACAAGGCATGCGTGGAATACTTGCCAGTGATTTGTTTTCACCTTTGCGTACCCTTGTTAATGTTAATGCACCATGCAATTAATTGGGCCAAGTGCCACTGAAGCCTTAGGTGCAAAGGTCGCAAAATATTGCTCACCTCCTGTGATTATTTATTTGATTGGTGAATTAGGCAGTGGTAAAACGACTTTCGCGCGTGGATTTATTCATTCACTTGGCCATACCGGCAATGTCAAAAGTCCCACGTTTACTTTAGCCGAAACCTACAACCTTAACGGCGTAACGCTTTATCACTTTGACTTGTATCGTCTGCAGGATCCAACAGAACTAGAGTATTTAGGCATACGAGATATCGCAGCAGAGCCGGATACAATTTGCCTCATCGAATGGCCACAGCACGGTGGTGAGGGTGTACCCAAGGCCGATTTATTGTTTACCTTTGAGCACCAAGGAGAGAATCGATCAGCGTCGTTCCAGGCCAAATCCTCTCGTGGACAGTCCATTATCAGCCAATTATAAGGTCAGACTATAAAAAATTGCCCTAGGTCATTAGTTTTATTAAAGTTGTTGTTGCAATTTTATAAAAATTTGTCACACTTTCTCCACGGTTTCAGGATCTTAGGTCGCTCACCTTCAAATATGCAGCCATTCAAAAACCTAAATTTGCCTACAAATTGGGTACACCAGCGTTATCGGCTTTGGTTTCAATTACTAGCTTTATTGTTGTGCTTGACTAGTTATTCAGTTCTTGCGGCCACTGGAATCACAAAAATAAACGATGTGCGCATCGCCGATCGCCAAGAGAATACGCGAATCGTTTTTGATTTATCATCCGCTACCGATCATCACGTATTTGTACTTAGAAATCCTGATCGAGTCGTACTTGATATTGATAATTGCAGTGCCAATGGCAAGTTAAATACGACTCGAGTTGCAGGAACTTTGTTAAAAGAAATGCGCTATGCACAAAAGTCGGGTGAGAAATTACGCGTGGTATTTGATTTAAATAAAGCGGTAGTTCCAAAGAGTTTTTTGCTGGCACCCTCTAGCAACAATAATCATCGTTTAGTAATAGATTTAACCGCGGCTAATGCAGCACCAGGTACAAGTAAATCAGTCATATCTGCAAAAACTGCTCCAGTCATTGAGGCTAAAGCGATTCCAGAAAATTTCCGTGATGTTGTTATCGCGATTGATGCTGGGCATGGCGGTAAAGATCCTGGTGCAATTGGTCGTGGTGGAACGCGCGAAAAAGACATTGTGCTGTCGATATCAAAACGACTTAAATCTCTTATCGATAAAGAAAAAGGTATGCGCGCTGTCTTAATTCGAAGTAATGATTCTTTTATTCCTTTAAGAGGCCGAATTAAAAAGGCAAACAAAGTGAGTGCAGATGTATTCATCTCTATTCATGCCGATGCTGCAGTAAATCGTAATGCGCGTGGCTCGTCGGTATATGTATTGTCACAACATGGCGCAACCAGTGAAGCAGCACGGATCTTGGCACAGCGTGAAAATGAAGCCGACAAAATTGGTGGTGTGAGTCTGGAAGATAAAGATGCGGTCCTCAAATCGGTATTAGTCGATTTATCTCAGACGGCAACGATTGATGCCAGTATTGATTTGGCAGAAGACATTCTCACAGAGTTGGGTCAAGTGGGGAGAGTGTTACGTAATCGTGTGGAGCAAGCGGGTTTCGCAGTATTAAAGTCCCCGGATATTCCATCGGTGTTAGTCGAAACGGCCTTCATTTCTAACCCACAAGAAGAAAAGCGCCTTAAAAACAGTAAACATCAACAAGACTTAGCACAGGCAGTGTTAAAGGGCTTGCGCCGTTACCTGAAAGATCACTCTCCTAGTGACGCATTGCTAGCGAATTTAGGTAGGAGTAGTCGACATACCATACGACGTGGCGAGACCTTATCTGGAATTGCAAATCGTTATCAAGTGAGTATTGTCACCTTGCGCAAAGTAAACGAACTTAAGTCAGATGTAATTCGAGTAGGGCAAGTGTTGATGATCCCACCTTCGACAGGCACTTAGTTTCCGCTGATAGAAAATGTCTGTTCGCGGCTGATAGTAGTTATTCAAGTAACTTGAATTAGCTTTTCTTTTTTGCTCTTTGAAGCTGCATGGATTCGATCATGGTTGAAAATTTCTGGTTTAACTCATTTTTTAGATCATCCTCAATTCCTACATTGGTCATGGCGATATTCATACAGTGCAGCCACTGTTGTTTGTTTCTTTCGCTTAATTCGAATCTACGATGACGTAATTCTAACCAGGTAATATTTACATACTGTTCTCCAAATAGTTCAGGTCCACCCAGCCAGTGAGTGATAAATTTAGCTAAGGCTTTTTTTGACATAAATAAGTTTTTCGGATGTAAGTCTCGCAACTCTTTTGCAAAAGGCTCTTTTTCCATTGTATCGTAAAACTCACTCGTTAATTCTTGCACCTTGGATAAACTACCAATTTTCTCAAACAACGATTCCTTTTTAACTGACGCTTCCCCTGTTTCAACTATATCGGTTTTTGTGCTTTCGAATAAATCTAAAATCTCTTCTCGTTCTCTACTAGGAACCTTATGTCTATCCAATGTGTCTGCAACATAGGTGATAAAGATAAGCCAATCTTTTTGGGTAATACCCATGTCCTTATGCGCAGTCTTATTATCGCGTCCTGTATAATGCTCTGGTCCACCGGTACTTGAGCACAAATAGTCAAGAAGGTATTCTTTATTTTTATTTATTCCATCTTCACATTTGCATTCCCAGTACTTACTCAATTCAGGGTCTGCTATAATTTGTGAGAATAAATTATTTGTGATTGTAGAAATCGTTTCACGACCACCTAATCTTGAATATAAAGTGCTGTCGTTGCTCATTACCAGTATTCCTTACGTTTCTATGATAATAGGAATGTCTACTTTGGACCGCAAGTAGTCGTTAAATTGCGACAATGTATTTGCGGCATGGGCCAAAAATAATCATCCTGAATCAGATCGCATTTTCTAAGATACGATTCTTGCTCGCATATCCGTGTATTCATACTTTGTGTGGATAGCGGTTATTAAGAATTTATCAAAACAGCTTAGAATCTTGTTCTTTCTGCTGCCAAGAAAAAGACAATTTATCCAACGTAGTATGTACGGATGTTGCAATTCGTTCACTAATTGTTTTAGGCACCGTGTAAGTCACTTCATAGATATCTGCATCGTTACTTGCATTTAATAAATAATCATCACTGGTGATTAACTCGTCAACTAAATTAAGTGAGAGTGCACGGCTGGCAAGCCAGTGTTCACCAGTTGCAACTTGATCGATATCCAAATTAGGACGGTTATCTTTAACAAATTCTTTAAACAGTGCGTGAGTATCTTCAAGCTGTTCATTAAAGTGCTCGCGATCTTCAGGGGTGTTTTTGCCAAACATAGTGATGGTGCGTTTCAGCTCACCAGCTTTCATCAGTTCAAAGTCAACTCCATGCTTATCGAGCATGCGATTAAAGTTAGGTATTTGAGCGAGTACACCGATAGAACCGACGATTGCAAATGGTGCCGCTAAGATTTTATCGGCAACACACGCCATCATATAGCCACCACTTGCAGCTACCTTGTCGACTGCAATTGTAAGTGGGATGTCTTTTTGTTTAATGCGTTGCAACTGTGATGCGGCAAAGCCGTGTTCATGCACTAGACCACCCGCATTTTCAAGACAGACTACGACTTCATCATTTTTAGTCGCTACCGACAATATTGCAGTAATTTCTTTGCGCAAGTGACGTACAGCGGTCGCCTTTATATTGCCTAAGAAGTTTAGTACGAAAATTCGTTTTCTATCTTTGCTTGTGGCAGTTTTCTTTTCTAGCTTAGTTTCTTTTTTGCGCTGTTTCTTAGCTTTTTTTAATTCCTTTTTTGGCAGTAAAGAAAAACGTAAGGTGTCTGCCATAGATTTGTACTTTTCATTAAGATTGGTAATTTCGAAATGGTCATCTGACCTAGCCTTCTTTGAAAATGAGAAGACTAAGCTTGCAAGCAACCAGATGAATATTAAAATTGTAATCGCTTTTGCTAAAAATAAACCGTAATCCGTTATAAATTCAAGCATGTTAAATCTATCCTATCTCTTTTATTAATTATATGAGCACGTGTAGCTACTAAAAAATTGCCCATAACTATTTTCTGAAATCTCATCATAAAATAATGTATTCAATTGGAGTCGACAGTTAGTTAATAGTTCTCCATCTAATAACGTTCCAAATACTTCTCCACCGAGAAATTGATGTGAGCTGGTTAAATACAATTTATCTAATTGTTGGTCTTGCACCATAGTATGCAACATCTTTGGGCCCGCAATGAGATAAATGTGTTTATAGCCGTACTTAGTTAGTGCCTCTATCAAAGGGGCACCTTCTACATAAGTTGTTTTGCCGGCAGTTAGTATTTCATATCCTTGTTGTTGCCATTTTGCCAGCAAACTCTCGTGAGTCTTTTGGCCGGTAGCAATATAGGTCTTTTGTCCATTTTCTTGAATGGATGGGTGCATGGGAAAGTCTAGCGTTGAACTTGCGATCACAATATCTGGGTTTGGACTCAGCCCTTTTTGTTTACGCCATTCATGTAGGGCAGTAAATTCTTTATCGTCACGTAGCTGCAGTATATTGCCAAGTTTATTGCTTGCTAAGTTGCGCATATAGCCTGCATGGGTAATCAAACAATCTGCTTGTGTGTAGAGTTCCAAAAACAATCGAAAATCTTCTTTGCTGGTTAAAGATTCAGGTAAGTGTAGATCTGAATCGGCATCTTTGCTTAATGCAATACGGCCATCGAGGCTAGTGACAAAGTTAGCCGCAACCACAGGTTTTGTTCTATTGGGCTGGTACCAGCCGTGATGGTGTAAATATAGGTTCTCCAAATCAAATGTAGTAGATGGATGCGGAAATAAGCGTAAGATTTGCTTTGACATGTATGTGAACGAATAATTTTAGTTGAAAATTTGTATTATCCTAGCACGAGCATTTCTAAACTTATGCAAAAACCAGGTATTTCCACTGCAATTCCAAAGCAACGCTATAAGTTTGGGGCATATACGATTGTTGCGCTTGAAGAAATTACTTCAAATGATGGATTGGAATACGAGTATTTGCTTGCAGCTATCAAAGACGGGCACAATGAGCCTGAAGTGTTTATTACCTGCGAAAAAGCTCTTGATACCGAGGTTGATAACGGTTCTCACATCGTACGCGTATTTGCCGATCAGTTGGGTGACGATGAATCTGGGAAGATCATTGATCAATCCAACTCTTGGTCAAATAAGACTGCATTTGTTACTTATGCGCTCTCGGGTTTTCAGCAGATGCTGCAGCTGCAAGACGAGCAGCCAATTCCTTTAACTTAAGTCACGTAGTTATGAAACCTATTCAACAGTTATCTACACACCTCATTAATCAAATTGCTGCGGGGGAAGTGATTGAAAGACCTGCATCGGTATTAAAAGAGTTATTGGAAAATGCCTTAGATGCAAAAGCCACAAAAATTTCGGTTGAATTGGATCAAGGTGGCATTACTACGATTCGGGTTAGTGACAATGGGCATGGCATCCCAAAAGATGAAATTCCTCTAGCTTTAGCGCGACATGCAACGAGTAAAATTTCGTCACTAGAAGATTTAGAACAAATTACTTCTCTTGGTTTTAGAGGTGAGGCCCTTCCAAGTATTGCATCGGTTTCTAGATTTAAAATTGCATCTAATGTAAATGTAGAAGGAAACGCAGGTTGGTGTGTGACAGGTGAAGGAGGTGAATTTTCACAAGATCCTGTGCCTGCGCGCCAAGAGTGTGGTACTACAGTTGAGGTAAAAGATATATTTTTTAATGTGCCTGCACGTAAAAAATTTCTACGTACAGAGAGAACCGAATTACAACACTGTGAAGCGATATTACGCAAAATCGCATTAAGTCGTTTTGATGTAAATTTGACAGCAAAGCATAATGGGCGCGAGAGTTTTGATTTTCGTTCAGCCAACTCCGAACATGATCGCACACTTCGTTTAGGAAAGATTTGTGGGCGGCAGTTTTCTGAACAAAGTATCTATTTAGAAAATATAGCTCAGGATGTAAGTATTCGTGGTTGGATTAGTCTGCCGACATTTTCGCGTAGTCAAGCGGATTTACAATATTTTTATGTTAATGGTCGAGTCATTCGTGACAAGGTCATAGCGCATGCTATCAAGCAGGCTTACAAAGATGTTTTATATCAAGGCAGATTTCCAGCTTTTGTTTTGTTCTTAGAAATTGATCCTACTCAGGTTGATGTAAATGCGCATCCAACCAAACACGAAGTACGTTTTCGCCAAGCAAGGTATGTGCATGACTTTATACGCCACACTATTGCCAAAGCCATTGCCGAGACCATGCCTAAAGTTGAACAACAAGCGGCTCAGCAGTATCGAGAAGTAGTGGATGATTATATCCGTGCAGCACAAGCGCAGAGTTCTTTGCCGCAATATGATTATTCTAACGCATCAACGCAAGCACATAGCCAAGTACATGAGGTCGATACAGACTACACAACTACTACACTGCCTGATCCAGTTTTAGAAACCAGTACAACAGAGATTGGCTTACCTACTGCAGAACAAGCGCCGCCACTTGGATATGCCATTGCGCAACTGCATGGTATTTATATCCTTGCACAAAATGCAAGTGGCTTAATTATTGTTGATATGCATGCTGCGCATGAACGGATTGTGTATGAACAACTAAAATGTCAACACCAACAAGGTGAATTAGCTACTCAACCATTATTAATGCCGCTGACTATAAATGTGAGTCAACAAGAAGCTGATTTATCTGAGCAGTATCAAGATTTATTTTCTAAATTTGGATTTCATATTGAACGCTTTGGAAATGAAAGCATCGTAGTGCGCGAGATTCCATCACTATTACAGCAGGGCGATGTAAATGAATTGATTAGGGATGTATTGACAGATTTAAATATGTTTGGTTCATCTGAAAAACTTGAACAGGCAAATAATCAATTGCTTGCAACCATGGCCTGTTATGGTTCGGTTCGTGCACATCGAAAATTGACTATAACGGAAATGAATGCCTTATTGCGTGAGATGGAAACCACGGAAAGAAGCGCACAATGTAATCATGGGCGCCCAACCTGGGTGCAATTAAGTGTGGAACAGTTAGATAAATTGTTTAAACGTGGCCAATGATCGTTCTAAAAATGTACTTTTTTCGCGATAGTTACATCAGCACTGTGCTTAAATTCTCATATAACACTACACTGCACCTACGTTAAATATTTTCGTCCGCATAGTGCTTCCTTAATTCTCACAAAAAAATTACTATTTTTAAAGACTCCTAAAAAATATAATTTTAGATTTAACTAACAATAGAAATCGATTGAGCGCTATTCCGGTAGTTTTTTTAATGGGCCCAACGGCTTGTGGCAAAACTGAACTCGCATTTAAAATTTATGAGCAGTTTTCATGTGAAATAATCAGCGTCGATTCCGTAATGGTATACCGTGGTTTGGACATTGGTTCTGCCAAACCAAGTAAAGAAGTATTACAAAATTATCCGCATCATTTAATTGACATTCTTGACCCAAGTGAGTCGTATTCAGCAGCTTGTTTTCGAGCGGATGCCTTGCAGTTAATCAGGGAAATCCATGCCAGAAACAATATGGCATTGTTGGTGGGTGGCACGATGTTGTACTTTAGTGTGCTGCAATGGGGCTTGTCACAAATGCCCAGTGCAAATGCCGCAGTGCGTAAAATGTTAAGTGAACAAGCAGAGCTAAAAGGCTGGGAATCCATGCATGCTCGACTTAATGAAGTTGATCCGCAAGCTGCTGCACGGATTCATCCAAATGATCCTCAACGTATTCAACGGGCATTAGAAGTTTATGAATTAACAGGTATGCCGATAAGTACCTGGCATGCAAAACATAAAAAGCCTGTTCAGTCGTTGAATGCACTAAAGATAGCTTTGCTACCCGCCAGCCGAAGCTTGCTGCACCAGCGTATCGAATATCGCTTTCAATGTATGCTTGAAGAGGGTTTTATGGATGAGATGAAGTGGTTTTATCAGCGTGATGACATGCATCCCGAGCTTCCCGCAATGCGCTCAGTGGGCTATCGACAAGCTTGGAGACACCTAGATGGTGAGTATGATTACAAAACAATGTGTGAAAAAGTGGTAATCGCGACACGACAACTTGCTAAACGACAGCTTACTTGGTTGAAAAATGAAGTTGGTCTGACGAGTATTTCTGCTGAGAAGTACGATATTCATGACGTTTGTCATAAAATTCACTCACATATAGACTGATCGAGCTGGTACACTATCATTTTTGAGTGGTAGACATAGTAATGTTGGTAACTCAATAATAGACAAAAATAACAATAACTAGAGGTGTTACAGTAATGTCAAAAGGCCAAACTCTCCAAGAGCCCTTTCTTAATGCATTGCGAAAAGAAAAAATCCCGGTCGCAATATATCTGGTAAATGGAATTAAACTACAAGGCCAGGTTGATTCATTCGATCAATTTGTTGTGTTGCTTAAAAATAGTGTAAACCAAATGGTGTACAAGCATGCCATTTCTACAATAGTACCTTCAAGGATGGTTAAAATACCCTTTGATGAGCAGCCTGAATAAGTATATTTTTAGTATTGCACTTTTCACTGGAGTGACTGTTTGTTTGAGCGTCCAGATATAGGTCAACGCGCAATTCTTGTTCATGTACGTTTTCGCAGTGCGTCCAATAATCAAGAGATCAACGAGTTTAAGGAATTAGTTAAATCTACAGGCGCAGAAATTGCTACGGTTATCACCGTACAAAGGAACACACCAGATGCCAAGCTTTTGATTGGAAGTGGTAAAGTAGCGGAAATTGGTGGCCTGGCACGTTCCCTAGATGCAGATATCATTATCTTTAATTATTCATTATCACCAAGTCAGGAACGTAATGTAGAAAAAATATGTAAGAGACGCGTATTAGATAGAACGGGATTGATACTGGATATTTTTGCTCAACGAGCACGATCTTATGAGGGTAAATTACAAGTAGAGCTGGCACAATTAAAATATTTATCTACTCGGCTTGTGCGTGGTTGGAGTCACTTGGAGCGCCAAAAAGGTGGCATCGGTCTGCGTGGACCAGGTGAAAAACAACTTGAATCAGATCGACGTTTACTTCGACAACGTATAAAACAAATTTCTAAACGCTTGGATAAGCTGCGTGCACAACGCGATCAAAGTCGAGCAGCAAGAAGGAAAACAACAACTCCTACTGTTGCAATCGTAGGTTACACCAATGCAGGCAAGTCTACACTGTTTAATACATTAACTAACTCTAGTGTTTATTCGGCAGATAAATTATTTGCAACCTTGGATCCAACATTACGTCGATTACAAATATCTAAGGGACAATATGTAGTGCTGGCTGATACAGTAGGATTTATTCAAGATTTACCGCATGATTTGATCGAATCCTTTCATGCTACTTTGCTAGAAACTCAAGAAGCAGATTTGATTTTACATATCGTTGATGCAAGCGATGAAAATCGTGACAATAATATTGAAGAAGTTGAGTCTGTACTTAAACAAATCAATGCTTCTGAAATTCCTCAAATTTTGATTTATAACAAGATAGATCAAATCAATATGCTGTCCAATGTGCAATTGGATCAAACTGGAAACATACAGCAAGTTTGGATTTCAGCGTTACGAAGTCAAGGTTTGGACCTTTTAATTAAAGCGCTTCGGCAGAATTTTGATTTCAAAACGAAACGAATTTGGCTACGACTACCACCTTCAGCAGGCTATTTGCGTAGCGATTTATATGATAAAGATGAAGTTGTACAAGAATTTGCAGATGATGAGGGATATTGGCAGATTGAAGCTGAAATTCCCATGCATAGGCTTAAAAGATTTGTGGGATTTCAAATTCCTCCACAGTCAAAGCAACTTGCTAGCTAACTAGCTGATTTTTTCTAGTGACTTGATAGAATGCTAGGCAGCATAAATAAAAATTAATTCTGAAAACGTTCTCGGAGTAAAGCCATGCCTTGGAATAGCCCAGGAGGCAATAAAGACAATGACCCTTGGAGTCAGAATTCTGGCAATCAGGGTCCCCCAGATTTAGACGAAATATTTCGAAATTTAACTAAGAAGTTTGGCGGAATTTTTGGTTCGGGTTCATCCGGTGGTAGTAGTGGTAGCAAGGGAAGACCCAGTGCGTCCATGCTGTCATTTATTGTGATAGCGGGGCTTGCGGCTTGGGCCCTTACGGGATTTTACACCGTGCAACAGCCCGAAAGAGGTGTAGAACTCAAATTTGGGAAATACAAACGAACCACTACGGCTGGTTTAAATTGGCATTGGCCGTTTCCGATCGAGAAAGTTGAAAAAGTAAATGTGGATGTCGTGCGGGAAGTATCACACAGAACTTCAATGCTGACACAAGATGAGAATATTGTTGAAGTTTCATTAGAAGCGCAATACAAAATTAAAAGCGCTGAAGATTATAAATTTAATTTAAGAGATCCAGATGTTACCGTTAAGGATGCAATGGAAAGTGCCGTACGCGAGATTGTTGGGAAAAGTACTATTGATTTTGTACTGTTTGAAGGGCGGGAACAGATATCAAGTGCAACGCGAGAACTTCTACAAGGAATTATGGATGTATATGGTGCAGGGATTTACATTCAAAAAGTAAACTTAGAGGAATCCCAACCGCCGGAGCAAGTGAAAGCCGCGTTTTCAGATGCAATTAAATCACGTGAAGATCGTGACCGGTTTATCAAAGAGGCGGAAGCCTATGAAAATAGTATCATCCCGCAGGCACGTGGTGAGGCGTCAAGAATTTTGCAGGAAGCTCAAGCGTACCGTGATCGAGTAGTTGCAAATTCTGAAGGTGAAGCCAAACGCTTTTTGAAATTATTAACAGAATATGAGAAGGCACCCGAAGTGACGCGCGAACGTTTATACCTTGAAGCAGTAGAATCGGTATTTTCTAACAGCAATAAAGTATTAATGGACGTCGAAGGAGGGAATAATTTACTTTATTTACCGCTTGATCAAATAATGAAGCCGCGTTCGATGAGTCCAAATGCTGCCCAAGATGTATTTACTTCTGACAAATTTGGCTTAAGCAATAAACAAAATAGTTCGGGGCGACCCGAGCGTGGTAGAGAGGGTCGCTAATATGAATATAAAAATAATTATAGGAATACTCATAGCGATCATTATCGCGTCTTGGGCTTTTGTTTTCCAAGTGGATCAAAGACAAAAAGCAATTAAATTGCAATTTGGTGAAATAAAAGACGCAACACTTGCGCCAGGGCTGCATTTTAAATTACCCGTTGTAAATACTATAGAAAAGTACGATTCACGTATTCTTACCTTAGATGTTCCGCCAACCGAATTTCCTACCAGTGAGAAAAAATACGTTAAAGTAGATTTTTACGCGAAATGGCGAATTTCGGATGTAGAGGAATATTTCAAGGCAACAAGCGGGCAGGAGTCACAAGCCAATCAGCGTTTAGAATTGATTCTTGTTAATGGGTTAAAGAACGAATTTGGTAAGCGTACTATACAAGAGGTTGTATCAGGGGAGCGCAGTGAAATTATGGATGTCATTCAAATTCAATCGAATGAAGATTCTAAAAACTTTGGTATAGAAGTAGTTGACGTTCGAGTCAGTAAAATTGATCTTCCTGATGATGTGAGTGAATCTGTATTTAATCGAATGCGTGCGGAACGAGATCGTGTAGCTAAAGATTTTCGTGCACGAGGAAAAGAACAGGCTGAAATCATTCGTGCAAAATCAGATAAGGAACGAACAGTAATTCTAGCGAATGCTTACAATGAAGCGGAACAGATTCGCGGTGATGGAGATGCGCGATCCGCAAAGATTTATGCTGATGCTTATACTAAAAACGAAGAATTCTACAGTTTTACTCGGAGTTTAAAGGCATATACCAATACCTTTAATCAAAATGGTGATGTGTTGGTTATTGAGCCGGACTCTGATTTTTTCCGATATTTTAAGAAATCAGAACAAGAATAATCATCCCTTAGCTAGCTTGAATTCATGTGGAATGACATACTGGTTGCAGTTGCACTTGTGCTGGTGTTTGAAGGTATTATTCCATTTCTAGTTCCAGATAAATTCAGGCAAGCACTCGCTCAACTCAGTCAATTACCAGATCAAGCGCTTCGTGTAATGGGTTTGGTGAGTATGATACTCGGGATCATTTTTCTTTATATTCTTAGGCTTGTTAACTAATTTATGAGTAGAGAAGATCGTTGGTTATTACCTGAAGGAATAGAAGAGTCGTTGCCTGATGAGGCGGCATGGCTTGAACATTATCGTCGCACATTGCTCGATATGTTTTCCACTTGGGGCTATGAATTGGTCATAACGCCATTAATAGAGTATTTAGATTCATTATTGATTGGTCCAAGTGATGATTTAGATTTACAAACTTTTAAATTGACCGATCAGCTTACCGGGCGAATGATGGGTGTGCGTGCCGATATGACATCACAAGTTGCGCGTATTGATGCACACATGTTAAAACGAGATGCGCCCACGCGTTTTTGTTATTTAGGTACTGTGTTGCATACGCGCCCAAGTGGTCGTGATTTAACACGCAGTCCACTTCAGCTTGGTGTTGAACTATATGGTCATTCTGGGATAGATAGTGATTTAGAAGTTATTGCCTTAATGCTCGAGGCATTAAAGCTTGTTGGTATCAAAAATATTTGTTTGGATTTAGGCCATGTTGGAATTTTTACTGGCTTAGTGCAACAGGCTGGTTTAAATGAGAATCAGCAAAAAACATTACAAACATTGTTACAACAAAAAGCTTTACCTGAGTATGAACATTATTTATCTAAATGTGCGTTAACAGAAGAGTGGCAAGAAATATTAGTGTCACTTTCAGATCTCAGTGGTGATGTAGGCATAGTTGAACATGCGAAAAAAGTTTTACAAAAAACTAATGACTCTGTAATTGAAAATATAAATTATGTTGAAGAGCTTGCTAAGCGTGTGCACCAACTTTACTCAGATATTCAATTACATTTTGATTTTGCTGCATTAAGTGGTTATCGCTATCAAAATGGAGCAGTTTTTGCGGCATATATATCTGGTCAGGGTGAGCAAATAGCGCGTGGTGGGCGTTATGACATGATTGGCGAAGTATTTGGACGTTCTCGCCCCGCGACTGGATTTAGTTTAGATTTAAAAGAACTTGCAAAAATTTCGCCCAATACATGTAAAACCATACGAGGCATATATGCACCGAACGTAAATGATGAAGAATTACGTAATAAAATAGCTCAACTAAGAGGGCAGGGTGAACGAGTAATCTGTGAATTACAGAATCAGCATGGTGATGCAGCAAACATGAATTGCGATCGTGTTTTAGAAAAAGAAAATCAACAATGGATAGTCAAAGAAGTAAAATAACAAATGGCAAATAGTGTAGTAATACTTGGAACTCAGTGGGGAGATGAAGGTAAAGGTAAAATCGTTGACATGCTCACTGAGAAAGCGGATGCCGTAGTACGCTTTCAAGGCGGGCATAATGCTGGGCATACGATAGTCGTTAATGAACAGCAAACAATATTGCACTTAGTGCCTTCTGGGATACTGCGGAATCAGGTTGAGTGTTTGATTGGTAACGGTGTCGTACTAGCTCCAGATGCATTGCAAGAAGAAATCACTATGCTTGAAGCTCAAGGAGTCCCTGTGACCGAGCGATTAGGTGTTTCGCCTGCCTGTCCGTTAATTTTGCCATATCATATTTTACTGGATCAAGCGCGTGAAAAGGCACGTGGTAAAGCTGCAATAGGTACTACAGGTAGAGGAATTGGTCCTGCTTATGAAGATAAGGTATCCCGTCGTGGTTTGCGTGTAGCCGATTTGTTTGACGAAGAAAATTGCAATCAGCGTTTAGAAAATATTATCGATTATCACAATTTTATGCTTAAAGAATATTTTAAGCATGACAGTATCAATGTAGAAGAAGTAAAAGCTTTTTGTAGAGCTTATGCAAACATGCTTGAGCCGTTGGTTACTGATGTTTCAGCGCGTATTTATGAATTACGTGTACAAAATAAAAATATTCTATTTGAAGGTGCGCAAGGAACTTTGCTAGATATCGACCACGGTACCTATCCGTTTGTCACTTCATCCAATACTACTGCAGGTGGTGCATGTACAGGTAGTGGCACTGGACCTAGCTCGATTGACCATATACTAGGAATTGTTAAGGCCTATACTACGCGCGTAGGCGGTGGTCCATTTCCAACAGAACTATTTGATGAGGTTGGCGAAGAGCTTGCTAGCCGAGGTAAAGAATTTGGTGCAACTACGGGTAGACCCAGACGTTGTGGATGGTTAGACGCGGTAGCCTTGCGGCGTGCCATGCAAATTAATGGTGTCACGGGTTTATGTATTACCAAACTGGATGTGCTAGATAATCTAAGTACGATAAAAATTTGTACCCAGTACAAACATCAGGGTGAGACTTTACAGCTTTCGCCCATGGATGGTGGATCATTTGATCAATGTGAGCCTGTCTATGAAGAATATGCCGGTTGGCAGCAATCCACTTTAGGAGTTACAGAATTTGATCAGCTTCCTAAACAGGCCAAAGACTATTTAGATCGAGTGCAAGAATTGTTAGGTGTACCAATTGATATTGTTTCAACCGGTCCCGATCGTGCACACAATATAATTTGTAATTCTATTTTTTGATATTTGTAAAAGAATACGACTCAACAAGGTGCCAATCTACAATTGTGCCACTGCTATTGTAGAGATCTAATCGACTACATTGCAGTAGTTTTGGGTAAACACTATCAAATTGTTTTTTTAAGCTTTCTTTAGTTTCGTTGTCTAGCTTTCCATATAGTAAACTTACGTGTGGCATATATTTTTCGTCAGATTCGTAGTTCAATTGTATTTTTGCGCACTTATAAACGTTTAGCAAAGGTGAAGTAATTTCTGCAAGAATATAAAAGTTACGATAATATGCATCACTATAAGCGATTTTTTGCAGCGGGATATCAAATCCTTGAATTTGATCAACAATCTTTGTGCAAGCATGTTTTATAGTATCTAGCTCACCAGGAATATTCGCAAGTAAAGTAATATGGGGTGGAAAAGGTTTTGTGCCAAATCGGTGCGCTAAACTTGATATGATTTCTGTTAACTCATCGATTTGATTTTGCTTTGGTCGCAACCACAAACAGTAACTAATTTCATTTTTTTTCATGGGCCTGAATAATAAAACATTTTTAATTGTTGGTGGTGCAGGTTATATTGGCTCACATATGACACTTATGCTTCATGAGTTGGGTCATCAAGTAATCGTTGTGGATAATTTGTCTACTGGCTTTGAGGATGCAGTAATCGGCGCTGAATTAATTTGCGCTGATATTCAAGACTATGCAATGCTCGATCAGCTTTTTAAGGGGCGCGATATTGATGTCGTGATGCACTTTGCGGCACATATCGATGTGGGCGAATCCGTTCGCGATCCATTTAAATATTACCGTAACAATGTAGTCGCGACACAGACTTTGCTGGAATGCATGGTTGCCAACGAGATAAATAATTTTGTGTTCTCATCTACCGCGGCAATTTTTGGTGAACCTGAATATGTGCCTATTGATGAGACTCATCCTAAATCTCCAATCAATCCATATGGGCATAGCAAGCTCATTGTTGAGCAGATGTTGGAGAGCTACGATCAAGCCTATGGACTTAAATCGATATGTCTGCGTTATTTCAATGCAGCCGGAGCAGATCCAAAAACCAGATTAGGTGAAAGGCATGATCCGGAAACACATTTAATTCCTTTAGTGTTGCAAGCCGCATCAGGAAGGCGTGAATCCATTAGCATATTTGGTGACGACTACGACACGATGGATGGTACTTGTGTGCGAGACTACATTCATATCCTAGATTTGTGTAAGGCGCATTTACTGGCAACTGAATACATGTTGCAAAAGAGTGCAAGTGGGCAATTTAACTTAGGTAATGGAAGTGGCTATACAGTCAAACAAGTAATCGACACGGTGAAAAAAGTAACCAATAAAAATTTAAATGTGAATTTAGCAACTAGGCGAGATGGTGATCCTGCAAAACTCGTAGCTGATGCAACGCTTGCCAAGCAAACGCTTAATTGGTCAACGGATTACCCTGCTTTAGAAGAAATAGTAGAGCATGCATGGAAATGGGAGCTTAAATATAGGGCTTAGCCTTTGATAAATAAAAATCAAACCATAAAAAATTACCTATATTTAACAACTGCTTATATACAATCGAATAATTCCTTCCTTATTTTTTCCATAATTGGAATGGGAATCTTTGGCTCGATAGCTGAGTCTCAACCTCTAACACAGATATATTTTGAATAATTCTATGTAGACAACATAACTGTGTAAACGAAACACGTTATTGAACGTTTTAATGATTAATCAGTACTAATTTATTGTGGAGGGATTTGTCATGTATAGGAATTTGATGTTATCTATCATTTTTGCTGGCAGTGTATTTTTAAGTGGTTGTGCAACCTATCATCCGCCGAATAAAGAAACGCAAGCCACTGTAGCAGGTGGTGTTATCGGTGGAGTGTTAGGCTCTACCATTGGCGATGGGCGAGGGCAGGTATGGGCTGCGGCAACAGGTACTTTAATTGGTGCACTTGTGGGCGCACATGTTGGACGACAACTGGATGAGCTGGATCGTCGTCGTGCAGGATATACGTTAGAAACTGCACGTACCGGTACTTCAAAAGGATGGGTCAATCCAGACTCTGGAACTGAATATAGAGTGACTCCTACGCGTACTTATGACTCAGGTTATGGAACCCCGTGTCGTGAATTTACTATGGATGCGGAAGTTGGAGGCCGAGTAGAACAGGTCTATGGAACTGCCTGTCGACAAGCCGATGGTAGTTGGAAGATGCAAGCATAACTGAGGAAAGCCCAGTAACATGGGCAAATGACATGGAGTGTTTAAAAAGCCCCGCATAGGCGGGGCTTTTTTATCTAAGGAAGTTCTGATTTATTCTGATATGTCCCTAAAAAATTGATTATGGAAAATGTCTCGAGGTGCTCATGTATTTGCCTATACATTCCGCATTGACTCGCACCTTCCTGGTGCTCGGCCTACGGCTAGTAAAGCTTCCCAAATCTGCTCCCGGCAGATTTGTCTCGACATTTTTTGCCTAATTTCAGTCACTACGTTAATAAATCAGAGCTTCCTTTAAGTGTAGAAGCAGAAATAGGTTTTGTTATAGAGTTTAAATTGTGTCTTGTTTCATGTGTTGGGCAAGCCAGGATTTAATTGCCCAAGGATATACTTCTTCAGACTTCGTTATGTCACTCCATCCATGCTCTATGTAATACTGATACACATCTGTGTCATGAATACATTGTACTTGAGTGGGTTTATTGCTTTGATTGATACCAGTAGTATCAGATTCAACACGAAATGCATAAAGATCTGGTGAAGTTTGATCCTCTTGGTCTTTATACACAATAGTTAAATACGAGAACTCAGCATCTTTACGATGCAGTAATTTGTAGTCATTTATTTCCCACTTTTCTGCAGAATCATTTGCACTATTCTCCGTGATCATTGTGTCTTCTTTTTCGAATTGTTTGAAATAGTTACTAAACTCATCATCAGGTAAGTCGGATACAGAAAGCTCCAAGCCTTCTGTCCTGCGATCACCTTTCAAACGTCGATTTTTCTCAACGGTTTTACCATTATTATCTTTCAATGGAAAAGACACATTTTGACTATCATCTGTACGCCGGTCTTTTCCAGAGCGCCGATCATATTTAAGTTCCATATCTTTTCGCCTTAGTAATATTCACCACAACAAAAGTACGTAAAATAATACCAGTCAAGCAAACATTAAGTGTGAACTCATTCACATCAGGTAATCCATTTAGCTGGGTAATTACACCTTTAGGAACTACAAGTCGTATTGTCGTTCAAAGTCGAGTTGGGTTATAAAGAAACTCATTTCTTTAAAATTTAAGTAATGAGATAAATCAGTGATGTACAAACTATGAGGCCAAAGCGGTTGGATGGTCATTATCAAAGGGAAGCTGAGTTTCAGTTTGAGATATTTTTTGCGCATCACTCGCTTGTTCACTAGCACTAAAAAAAGCTACCAGCTGATAGAGTTCTTTGGCTTGCTGTGCTAAATCCTCGCTAGCAGCTGTTGCTTCTTCGGCCATTGCTGCATTTTGACTAGTCAAAGATTGCAAGTGCCCCATTGCTTGATGGACTTGATTGACACCAAGTGATTGTTCATCCGCTGCAGTAGAAATTTCACCAACAATGGTTGTCACTTTTTCCACACCATTTACAATTTCACTGAGGGTTTCTCCCGATCTTGTTACTAACTTAGAACCACATTGTACTTTCTGTACACTGTCTTCAATTAATTCCTTGATTTCTTTTGCTGCAGTAGCACTGCGCTCGGCAAGATTTCTTACTTCATTTGCTACGACAGCAAAACCGCGTCCTTCAGTACCTGCTCGTGCAGCCTCAACCGAGGCATTTAGGGCTAGCAAATTAGTCTGAAACGCGATTTCATCAATTACACCTATGATTTCAGCAATTTGGTTGCTCGCTAGGCTTATCTGTTCCATCGCATCGACTGCTTCTTTCACTACGTCGCCTCCATGAATTGCACATTCACGTGCTTCACACGCTAAATTTTTTGCTCGATTGGCATTGGAAGCTGTATGTTGAACTGTAGAGGTAATCTCATTCATACTTGCAGCTGTTTCTTCTAGGTTTGTCGCTTGTTTTTCGGTGCGGCCGCTCAAATTGTTATTTCCTTCTGCGATGCTTGCAACTTTAATATTGACAGAAGCGGATGCTTGCTGAATTTTATTCACTACTTCCGTTAATTTTGCAACGGTTGCATTGGCATCTTTTTTTAATTTTTCAAACGCACCTTCAAAATCATCGGCAATGCTTTCATTAAGATTTCCATGAGATACAGCTTCAAGCACACGACCTGTAGCAGAAAATACTTTGGTTATCATATCCAGTGATGAATTAAGATTAGTTTTCATTTCCCCCAATTGACCAGGTAAATCATTCTCAACACGTGAATCAAGGTTGCCCTTGGCAACCATTGACATTACTTGATGAATGCTACTTAGAGCATCATCAATGGATTGCATGGAACGATTGACGTGTTGTCCAAATTTATTGAACTCTCCTTTTAGTTCAGATGTCATTCGGCGTTTGAAATCTCCTCGAACCAATGCATCCATTAATTCATTCAAAGAATCCATAGTTTTATCGATAGAATCCGCAGAAGTATTTACACTATTTTTGAGTTTTTCTAAATCGCCGTGCACGTTAGAAATTACTCGCCGACTAAAATCGCCTTGTGCAATACCACTTACAACCTCATTTACATCATGAATAGTTTTCTCTAAGTTGTTTAACAAGTCATTAAAACTATCTGCCGATTGGCCAATCTCGTCATTACTTGCAATGGCAACTCGCCGACTGAAATCGCCGGTAGTGATGATATCTACCATAGTTTTTCTCATCGCTTCTATTGGTTTTGCAATCCCCTTAGCAAATTTTAATGCAGCCATGACTAATATAATCACTACGATTAGAGACAACCCAGCAATTTGAAATTTGATTCTGTTTAACGATGCAAATGCTTCTTTAGCCTCTATATCAACCACCAATGCCCAGTTAAGTGGACCAAAACTAACTGGACCATAACTTGAAAGCACCTCTGTACCAGCATAATTTTTTGACTCTAATACACCTGTTTCAGCAATTCCCTTGCGAATCGTTTCACTAACTATTTTTATATTCTTTTTAAAAGATGTTTCGACTGAGTACAATTTTGGGTTTTTATAGGAATCAGATCGTAATAAACCGTCAGATCCTACAAGATAAGCCTCTCCAGTTTCTCCCATCCCGGAGCGCGTATTCATAATTGCTGATATTTTGTCTAAGGGCATCTGAAATATCAGTGCGCCTACCTTCTTATTGCCGTCAAATATGGGCGTTGCAATAAAACTGGCTGGTGATGCATAAGAAGGTAAATAGGGTGCATAATCTAGTAGTATAAATTCATCGTTTGATGTTAATTGATTGGCTTGTTTAAAAGCCTCAGCTAAGCCTGTGTCTGCAAATGGCCCATTAATTAGACTAGTGGCATAGTCTAGTTCTTTAAAGACAGAATACACGACCCTGCCTTGTTCGTTGTCCACTAAAAATATATCGTAATATCCAAATGCCTTAAGAAATTTTCTTAGACTTGGATGAATCAAAGCATGTGCAGCATCGTAATTTGTGTTTAACGAGGAAGCATCTTGATTATCTTTATTACCTAACGAAGCTGAATTGTTATAGATGTATGCATGCTGTAAAGCGATGGCTTCAGGACTTAGTTTGTCGAGAAGCTTATCTACATCGATATCTTGTTGTTCGTTTAGTTCTTTGAATTGACGTAGAAATTCATTACGATAATAAAGCGAAAGCTCTTTCTTTAGTTTTGGTACATTATCAAGGTCGTTTGAATCTTGTAAAAATTTTTCATATCCAACTTGAATTTTCTGAATGCCATCAATTAGTTCGCGACTTGAAGATAAAGTCAATACTTGTTGGATAATTGTGTCGCTATAGTTTTCGACTGCTTGTATTTTGCTATCACGTAAAGACTCAAGCTGACTATAAGCTTGGTTGGTTATATTATTGTGTGATTGCCAAACAGCGATGCATGCAGTAATTAACATTGGGATCATACCAATGGGAATAAATGCCGTAACAAGTTTATGTTTAAGACTGCTTTTTACAAGTGCCTTTAGTGAGCCAGATTGATTTCTAGTGATCATATATGTTTAATTAGTTCATCGAATGAATTTATTTATTAAACATTTATGTTTGCGCAGAAATAAAATTTGCCTTCTGCACTGCCCGATTTGACTAAGGCAGTGATATAAAAATTTAGTATATATAATGTATATGACGGCAATTATTGTTTTATATGCATTCGGATTGTCGGTTTAAAAATGATTTTCATCAAAAAAATACAAATTCCTTTCTGCATTGCACACGTTTATATTGTTGATTACGTTTCTGGTATCTAGTTGATATATCAACTTTTATTTGAAATTTTTAGTAAACCGTATGCTCAGATATTGACTTTAGCAGTGCTAATATTGCATCAGTGAGTTTTAGTTGGCTCAATAGGATTAGACCCAACTAGCTTATCTACTAAATATGGAAAATATATTGTGTGATTTGCTAAATTCTTAGCAGAAAATTTAGAGAAATATTTATTGAACTATTTACTATTACTTATATGTAATTAGTCTTGTTCATATAAGCAATCGATAAACTCTGTTGACTCTTCGTTTAGTATTTCAATGTTCCATATTTGGTTGGATAATCTACTTTCTAGAAGAAAAGTATTTTCACTCAGTTTTGTAAGGAAGTATAAATGTGACAACTGTTTATCTACTTCTAAATTCATGAAGAATTCCTGTATTAATCTGAGATAACCTAATACACACCGTAGCAAACATTTTTTTACGAAAGTGTTAAATAGGTCTATTCTAATAGACCGTTTACACCGCTGATTTCACCCATTGAGAAATTTCTGCAGAGAAAAAATAAAATCCCTTAAACAGAAGTCACAATAATCTTTTTTCTTATACGGTATTTATCATCCACAGTTTAGAAAAAAGGTGTCGCTTCGCGACAGATCCATTTGCGTGTACTACCAGGTCACATCCATAGTAGGTTGTTAGAACTGCTAGGTAACATGTGACCTATTTTTTTGGGTGAGAAAAGAACATGTGTTACTTGCGTGACAACTTCTATTTGGGTGGGATACTCAAGTTATACTGGTTTTGTGTGCCTTCGGCACAATTAATTTGCAGGCAATAGCCGCCTAATTTGAAAAGGAATCGCTACGCGATATTTGATTTGCGCATAATACCCATGCGCACGTGTGATACCGAGGAGAGGATTGAACCAGGTCGCACCCACTAAAATAAAGAAATGAGAAATTCTATCGTGCGACCTATTACTGCTTAGTCAAAAAAATTTCAGGAGTATTTGGAGGTAGGTCTTCTCTTCGTATACAGCATATTCTATTTTGAGAAGGTGTCGCTTCGCGACAGATCCATTTGCGTGTAATACCCACACGCAAGTGTGGTGCCGAGGAGAGGACTTGAACCTCCACGGGATTGCTCCCACTAGCACCTGAAGCTAGCGCGTCTACCAATTTCGCCACCTCGGCTTTTGAACGATTTTCGATCAGATAGACCGGAAAGGTGTCGAACTCTAGCGAAGGGCAACTTCCTTTGTCAACGCAGTATAAATTTGTCCTTATGTGTCTGGATGAAATGTATTGGATTTTCAGTTGTGTTTAGAAAAGGGTAAAGTGCGTTCACCCATGGCACGCAAGAATAAGAAAAGATTTAAAGACCCATACGCCAAACGAGAAGCGGCGAAGTACGAACACCCAATAGCAAGTCGTGAGCTCATTCTTGAGATATTGGAAACTAGTGAAGGACCACTGTCCTTGTCGGCGTTACATGAAGCGTTAGAAGTCGATTCAGATGAGGTTGTTGATGCCCTAGCGCGACGTCTAGGTGCAATGGAACGCGATGGTCAAATCATTCGTAATCGGCAAAACCACTATTTACCCATTAATAAAGTTGATTTGGTACGTGGACGAGTGGTGGGTCATCCTGAAGGGTTTGGGTTTTTGATACCTGACGAAGGTGGGGAAGATCTTTTTTTACCTCCTTATGAAATGCGAGTTTTAATGCATGGTGACCGTGCAATTGTTCGGCCTGCAGGAAAGTCTAAGCGCGGTAAATTACAGGGCAAGCTCGTTGAAATTATTGAACGCCACAATAAACAAATTGTAGGCAGGTATTATAAAGAAGCTGGAATAGGTTTTGTGGTGCCAGATAATAAACGCCTGAATCAAGATGTCATGATTCCGGCAGACCAATCTAATGCGGCGTCAAATGGCCAATTTGTAGTAGTAGCTATTATCGAGCAACCAAACAAATCTCGACAACCGATTGGCAAAGTGATCGAAGTATTAGGGGATCATTTAGCACCTGGGATGGAGATTGATGTCGCTATTCGTTCTTATGACCTTCCATACCAGTGGCCAAAACAAGTACTGCAAGAAGCTGAGCAGTTTAATGCAGACTCGATTCAACAGCAGCTAAATAATCGAAAAGATTTGCGTGACTTAGCATTTGTAACCATAGACGGTATTGATGCAAAGGATTTTGATGATGCAATATATTGCGAACCACGTGAAAATGGTTGGCGTTTGTGGGTGGCTATTGCAGATGTCTCGCATTATGTGCAAGCAGATTCGGCACTAGACCAAGAAGCACGCAAACGTGGCACCTCTGTATATTTTCCAGAGCGAGTTATTCCGATGTTGCCAGAACAACTTTCCAACGAGCTATGCTCACTAAAACCTGATGTCGATCGACTTTGTATGATCTGTGAGATGTTTGTTTCTAAAGACGGTGAGTTAAAAAGACATGCGTTTTATGATGCGATTATGTGTTCTGCCGCCAGGCTTACTTATGATGAAGTATATCAAATACTTTATGAAAAAAATAAACAGGCGCGTGAGAAACATCATAATTTATTATCTGATCTAGAAAATTTACAAAAGACATATAATGCATTACGCAAACAACGCACGAAGCGTAGTGCAATTGATTTTGAAACTAAAGAAACCATTTTTAAATTTGATGAAAATAAAAAAATAAAAACAATTCTTCCGCGCAAACGCAATCAAGCACATATGATTATTGAAGAATGTATGATCAGTGCTAATGTTGCAGCGGCAAAATTCATTACAAAGCGTAAATTACCCACTTTATATCGAGTGCACGATGGACCAACCGAAGAAAAACAAAGAGATTTAAGAGAATTTCTACAATCGTTAGGTGTGGGTTTTACTAAAGCAAACAAAGTCAAGCCAAGTGACTACATGGCGGTAATGAAAAAAATTGCGCATAGAAAAGATAAGCATATTATTGAAATTATTTTATTACGTTCTATGGCTCAAGCCGTATACAGCTCAGATAATATTGGTCATTTTGGTTTAGCATTGCCACTGTACACCCATTTTACTTCACCGATTCGACGTTATCCTGATCTTATTGTGCATCGCGCGATTCGTCATTTGTTAGATGAAAGAAATAAGAATTCATTTCCTTTATCACGTAATGATTTGCTTCTTTTGGGCGAAGAATGTTCGATGTGTGAGCGTCGTGCCGATGATGCGACGCGTGATGTAGATGCGTGGCTTAAGTGTGAGTTTATGCTGGATAAATTAGGGCAACATTTTACTGGCGTGATCAACTCTGTTACTGCGTTTGGATTTTTTGTGATACTTGATGATGTTTTTGTAGAAGGGCTCGTGCATGTAACTGCACTGAAAAATGATTATTATCATTATGACGAGCAATCACATTGTTTATTTGGTGAAAAAAGCAAAATACGTTATAGCCTAGGAGACACAGTGGATGTGATTGTGGCTCGTGTAAGTCTGGATGAAAGGAAAATAGATTTTGTTTTAAATGAGTCTGCTAGTAAACAAAGCAAAAAAAAATATAAAAGACGCAAAAAACATTAAGTTTATTAGATTGTGCAAAATATTATTTATGGGTTTCATAGTTGTCTCGCTGCAATACAGCAGAAATCATTTTATATACGAGAGGTTTGCTTGTTAGAGTCACGAGAAGATAAACGTATACAGCGAATTCAATCTGAGATTCTTGAAAGGAAAATAACGCATCGATTTGTTACCAAACAAGAAATTGAACAAATCTGTGGTGATGCTAACCATCAAGGTGTAGTAGTCATTTGCAACAATCGACAAACTGCAAGTGAAGCAGATTTGCTTGAATACTGTATGCAGGCACAATCTCCTTTATTGTTACTTGTGCTAGATCAAATAGTAGATCCACATAATTTGGGTGCATGTTTGCGAACCGCAGAAGCCGCTGGCACAAATGCCGTAATTTGTTCTGCAAGAAAATCGGCAGCACTTACCCCAACAGTGCGTAAAGTTTCTTGTGGGGCATCCGAACGCATACCGCTGGTTATTGCAAAAAATCTTGTTCGTTATCTAAAAGAATTAAAGCAGTTAGGTATTTGGGTCTATGGAACGCAACCAGATGCAGAGAAGTTGATCTACACGGCTGATTTTAGTCGCTCTGTGGCATTGGTAATAGGCGCGGAGTCTACAGGCATGCGTCGGCTCACCGCTGAAGCCTGTGATGAATTGCTAAGAATGCCTATGTCAGGTGATATGGCCAGTTTGAATGTATCGGTTGCAGCGGGAATTGGATTATTCGAGGCCGTTCGTCAACGCACTTGTATAGATTGATTCTAAAGGGATAATAGGTGAGAGCTTGCCTGTTGATGTAGCTTCACGTAGACTGCGCTGCTCTTAAAAATACATATGCTCCTTGCTTCACTAGTCTATGTGCTAGGAGGCATATATTCATAAGGAGAACTAAATGCGTCACTACGAAATAGTGTTTCTGGTGCATCCTGACCAGAGTGATCAAGTGCCTGCAATGATTGAGCGCTACCGTTCTATCATTGAGAATCAAGGTAACGGCAAAGTCCACAGATTAGAAGACTGGGGGCGTTTGCAACTTTCATATCCTATACAAAAAGTCCATAAAGCACATTATGTGTTGATGAACATAGAGTGTGATCAAGAAGTCTTAAATGAAATGACTAGTGCTTTTCGGTTTAACGACGCCGTAATCCGCAATATGGTCATAGCGATGAAAAAAGCAGTGACAGAAGCTTCGCCAATGATGAAGATTATAGAGAAAGAAAATGCTGAAAGTGAAAAGCAGAGTTCTTTGAAATCTTCAAAGTCATTGGATGAAAGCGATAATCCTGGGCAATTAGAAGATTCGTTTCAATCTAAAGATGCAGAAACAGAACAAGAACCCGCTGAGTCGCAGGTATTAGAATAAAGTATAGATGAATATGGTATTGAAAAACTATAGAGGTATTTGATATGGCACATTATTTCCGTAGAAGAAGATATTGCCGCTTTACAGAAGAAGGTATTGAAGAAATCGATTATAAAGATATTGAGTTGCTAAAAGACTTTATTACTGAGACGGGTAAAATTGTTCCAAGTAGAGTGACTGGCACAAAAGCAAAGTATCAGCGCCAACTATCAACGGCAATTAAACGTGCGCGATATGTTGCATTGTTGCCATATTGTGATCAACACTAAGAACCAATCTCAAAATGCATTTAGCACGTTGATAACGTGTTGTAGACCTTTCTCAGGTATTTTCTGTTGTCATGTGAGCTCTACTTTTCAGGGGCTCTGTGCCTTGTCTAAGTACACTATTTACTATTTTGGAATGGACTCTAACTTTAGTGACGGAGTATTTTTCAATAATTAATCATGCGTTCACTGGCTCGTTACTTATTAACCGGACCTATTCAAGCCACTATAGTTATATTTGGTTTTGCTGTGTTGTCTTTTCCATTTCCCATTTTGCTTATTTTTAGTGGTGGGGCACTTGTCTTAGTAATGCTCCAACAAGGCTTTAGGCAAGGAGTGAGTGTTTTAGCTATCTGTATACTGCTTATGGTGGTTAGCGGTCTTTTAGTTTTTGGAAAATTGGTGGTTGAGCCATTAACAGTTTGGATAACAATCATGGTGATTGCAACGATTTACCTTAATTCCAAGTCCCTTAATGTAACATTGCAATTATTAACGCTAATTGGTTTGTTTTTAGTATTACTGATTTCGATTATATTTCCTGATTTATCCAATCGATGGCTTACGTTTTTACAAAATATTTTGCAAGCAGCAAGTAAGGATCCATCATTTAATTCTATGCTGCAAAGTGCAAGACTAAGCAGTGAAAAGATTGAACAATATTTGCCAATAATCGCTTCAGTGATTACGGGTGGGCTCATTGCGTTGTATTTGCTTGTGTCAAGCCTAATGCTGTTTTTTGGTCGCTGGTGGCAAGAGATTTATACTAATACCCAGGCTTTTCGTAAGGAGTTTATTTCCTTAAAGCTTGGTAAAGTGCTAGCTATACTAGCAATTTTATTTGTATTCGCTGGATTGGTTGTTAAACATGCAATTCTCTGGCAGTTAGCGATCGTATGTCTTAGCATGTTCTCGATTCAGGGAATGGCAATAGTTCATGCTCTAGTTGGGCAACTATCTAGTCCTATATTTGGGTTTATAGCTGTGTATGGGCTACTTTTTATCGTTCCACAGGTAGCTTTTGTGTTATCTGCCTTGGGAGTATTGGATTCATTTATTAATTTTCGAATAAAACTTACAAAGTCAAATACATAATTATCAAGAAAATATTTTTTTATAAATTTTTAAAAGAGAAAGAAAATGGAAGTTATTTTATTAACTAAAATTGAAAATCTAGGTGATCTTGGTGAAAAAGTCAAAGTGCGACCTGGATATGCACGTAATTTTCTTATACCAAGTGGTAAAGCTAAGTTTGCTACTGCAGAAAATCTTGCAGAATTTGAAGCGCGTCGTGCGGAGTTAGAAAAACTTGCTGCCGATTCATTGACGACAGCGCAAGCACGTAAAGCCGAGCTAGATGGCAGTACAATTACAATTACTGCAAAAACCTCAGGGGAGGAAGGTAAAATATTTGGTTCAGTAGGGACCGTTGATATAGCAAATGCATTAAATGAGGCTGGCAAACACGTTGAAAAGAAAGAAATACGCTTGCCTTCAGGGGCATTTAGGCATGTTGGCGAATATCAAGTCGACATACATTTACATACAGATGTCAATGCCACAATAAATTTAGAAATTGTTGGAGAAGAGTAATATAAGGCATCAAATTTTTTGTAGAATACTTTTGTGGCAGAACTAACAACCATCGGTACAGACTTTAATGCAACCAATACAGAAAGCCTGCGCACGCCCCCCTATTCATTAGAAGCTGAGCAAGCTGTCCTTGGCGGGTTGTTACTAGATAATAGCGCTTGGGATCAAATTGCTGACAAGCTAAATGAGACAGATTTTCATTTATTTGATCATCGTTTAATTTTTCGCGCCATCGATGAACTGGTCGACAAGTGTCAGCCCTTTGATGTGCTCACGTTATCTGACCTGCTACGTCAAAGGAGTGAAATTAAAGATACCAATATTCTGGCTTATCTGGGGAGCCTTGCTAATGAGATTCCCAGTGCAGCAAATATCACTGCTTATGCAGATATCGTTAGAGAAAAATCCGTATTGCGTCAGTTAGTACAAGTTGGTACGGAAATAGCCTCCAGTGGTTATTCACAAGACGGCAAAGAAATTAATCAACTTCTTGATGAGGCCGAGCAAAAAATATTTCAAATTACCGATCGTAGTGCGCAAGTAGGACAAGGCTTTGTCAATATTAAATCACTATTGAAAACCACAGTTGAACAGATTGATGAGTTATTTGAACGCGATGACCATATAACAGGAATTCCGAGTGGTTTTGATGAATTTGATGAAAAAACTGCGGGTTTGCAAGATGGCGAATTGATTATTATAGCGGGTCGTCCCTCTATGGGTAAAACCAGCTTAGCAATGAACATCGTTGAGTATGCAGCACTACGTAATAAAGCATGCGTAGCTATTTTTAGTATGGAAATGCCGGCCCGCTCTTTAACAATGCGAATGCTGTCTTCAATGGGTCGTATTGATCAACAACGGGTGCGTACTGGTAAGTTAACAGATGATGATTGGCCACGTTTGACTAGTGCAGTATCCATGTTATCGGAAGCGAATTTATATATTGATGATTCTGCCGCACTTTCTCCAACTGAATTACGTGCAAGGGCACGTCGTTTAAAACGTGAACATAATTTATCGTTAATTGTCGTTGATTATTTACAGCTGATGAAGATCAGTGGTACATCTGAAAATCGTGCTACAGAAATCTCTGAGATTTCACGTTCTTTAAAGGCATTGGCCAAAGAATTAAATGTGCCCATCATTGCCCTATCTCAGTTGAACCGAAGTTTAGAACAGCGTACTGATAAAAGACCGGTGATGTCTGATTTGCGAGAGTCAGGCGCGATTGAGCAAGACGCCGATCTAATTGTGTTTATCTATCGAGATGAGGTGTATAACGAAGATTCTCCAGAGCAAGGGACAGCAGAAATTATTGTAGGTAAGCAACGCAATGGTCCTATATTCAAAACTCGACTTACTTTTTTAGGCCAGTACACGCGATTTGAAAACTATGTTCCTGAAATCTATACCGGAGAAAATTTTAGCGGAGATAGCTTTACATGAGGCGAGCGGCGTACGCGCTGATTAACCTTTCTTATCTAAAAAACAATCTTGCAATCACAAGAAAGATTGTAAGTTCTTGCAAAATTATGGCAGTGGTTAAGGCCGATGCCTATGGTCATGGGGTATTACAAGTTTGTAAAAGTTTGTCTGCTGCAGATGCATTTGGTGTGGCATATATAAGTGAAGCAATGGAATTACGTGAAAGCGGGGTGGGTAAACCAGTTTTGGCATTACAGGGATTTAATACAAGCAAAGAGCTAGACCTTGCGATAACGAATGACATTCAAGTTGTTATTCATCAATCTGAACAATTAAAAATATTACAAAGTGTTTCGCTTACAAAGCCCTTAGATGTATACGTTAAGCTCGATACGGGTATGCATCGCCTTGGTTTTGAGCCAGTGTTATTTAAACAAATTATCACCGAAATAAAATCCATTTTGCCAGCGAAATCCAATCTAAGTGTGATGACTCATTTAGCTTGTACAGATGAGGTGAATAATTCCGCCACACAACAACAATTAGCCGAATTTGATCATGCCCTGGTTGATCAGTATTACACACAAAGTGTGGCGAATTCCGCGGGGATTTTGGCGTGGCCACAATCTCATCGTGATTGGGTGCGACCGGGATTGATGCTCTATGGCCTAAATCCGTTGCAAGAGGCAGATGGACTGAGCATGCCGGGAAAAATACGGCCTGTGATGAGTCTTCGTGCCCCTTTTATTTCGATAAAGATTTGTAAAAAAGGCGCTAGAATTGGTTATGGTGGCGATTATTGTTGTCCCCGTGATATGGTCATAGGTGTGGTAGCCGCGGGTTACGCAGATGGGTACCCTCGGCATTTATCCCAAGCACCTAAATGTATGGTCCATGGGAAGCTTGTATCAATTGTTGGGCGGGTTTCAATGGATATGATTACGGTAGATCTATCAAACGTACAGGCAAAAGTGGGTGATGAGGTTGAGCTATGGGGAGAGCATGTTTCGGTAACGGATATCGCAAGGGATGCTGAAACCATTAGCTATGAGTTGTTGTGTGCTGCAGGCAACGCTGTGCATCGAAAGTACGTAGAATGAGTTCTCTATATAAAAATATATTTTTGGGTGGTCTAGCATGGAAAAAGTTTGGTTAAAAAGCTATCCACAAGGTATTCCTGAAAATACCAATTTAGATCAATATAAATCTTTAGCACATATGTTTGATGAAAGTGCTGAACGGTATAGTTCGCTTCCTGCGTTTGCCAATATGGGGACCAGTTTAAGTTTTTCTGAACTTAATATCGAAAGCTATAACTTTGCTGCATATTTACAGGCAGAACTGGGGCTAAGTAAAGGTGAACGCGTGGCCATTATGTTGCCAAATCTTTTACAGTTTCCGGTTGCAATGTACGGAGTCTTGCGTGCGGGCTTGGTGGCGGTTGATGTGAACCCTTTATATACTTCTCATGAACTTGGACATTACTTAAAAGATTCCGGTGCAAAAGCGATTGTAATACTAGAGAATTTTGCAGATGTATTGGCTGAAGTTATTAATGACACACCAGTAGAACATGTAATTCTTACACGTGTAGGTGATTTACTAAGCTTTCCAAAGTCTGCAATTGTTAACTTTGTTTTAAAGTATATACAGAAAAAAATTCCAAAATATAAATTAAGCAAGATCATCCCATTTAAAGAAGTCCTTGCAGTAGGGCAACAAAGACAACTTGCAAAACCTGAAATCACTAAAGACGATCTTGCCTTTTTGCAATTTACAGGGGGTACAACGGGTTTAGCCAAAGGCGCAATGCTGACACATGGAAATTTGCTGGCTAATGTTTCTCAAGCAGAAGCATGGTTTAAACCGATTCTTGAAGAAGAGAAAGAAATTGTAATCACTGCATTACCGCTGTATCACATTTTCTCTTTGACTGCGAACTGTTTTTTATTTACGCGTATTGGTGGTTTAAATTACTTGATTACTAACCCGCGCGATATGAAAGGCTTTGTTAAAGAGTTAGGTAAAGTTAAATTTTCAGTGATTACTGGTGTAAATACGTTGTTTAATGGTTTGTTAAATACAGAAGGTTTTGCTGATTTAGATTTTTCGAATCTCAAAGTAACGCTTGGTGGTGGCATGGCCGTGCAGGAATCTGTTGCCGAAGAATGGCACCAAGTCACCGGAAATGTTTTAGCTGAAGCATATGGTTTAACGGAAGCTTCCCCTGCCGTTACTATTAACCCAATTACTTTAGAAAAATATAATGGTTCAATTGGATTACCCATTCCAAATACAGAAATTTCTATACAAGACGACGAAGGTAAGCATCTAGGAATTGGAGAAGCCGGCGAACTTTGTGTACGCGGACCTCAAGTTATGAAGGGTTATTGGAATCGCCCAGAAGAAACCAAAGCCGTATTAAGTGATGAGGGTTGGTTACGAACAGGTGATATTGCCACAGTGGATGAACAAGGTTTTGTGCGAATTGTAGATCGTAAAAAGGATATGATCTTGGTTTCCGGATTTAATGTTTATCCTAACGAAATTGAAAATGTAGTTGCAGCCCATGCAGGAGTGTTGGAAGTGGCTGCGGTAGGGGTTGATGATGAAGAGTCAGGTGAAGTCGTCAAGCTATTTATCGTCAAGAAAGATCCCAATTTGACCGAGGAAGATGTGTTAGAGCATTGTAAGGACCGCCTGACACGCTATAAATGGCCTAAGCATATCGAGTTTCGTGAGGAGTTACCCAAGACCAACGTCGGTAAAATCCTGCGTCGCGCACTTCGTGACGAGTAGTAAAGACTCAGTTGCCCCAAGGTAGTTAGAGTTGAAAAGAAAAGAAATACTGGATTTTTGTTCAAATTCCCATCAAATTTTGAGGTATTTGACTAAAATGTGACGAAATTCCGTTGATCCTACCTCGGATATCCGTAACTATAGCCAAATCATCTCATTCCCCAAACAAGGCCTTTGCGGGCGATGGCAAAGCATTAGGAGTTGGTAATAATTTGAAATCGTACGAGCAGACAGAAGATGCCAAAGATGCCCAGCTTGCAATAGAGCGCCGTGATCGTACGGATCGCCGTAGACCGTCGTTAAAAGGGTTTGTCTATGGTTTATTTCGCGCGCGACGCAGAGGTCCTAGAAGAGCGGAAAATTATTTAAGCCACCACACCGATTGGTACGATGTAAAACTCTTGGTGCTATCCCTGAGTTTACTTTTGCTTTCTTGTCTAGATGCTGCCATGACCATGAAGTTATTGTCTTTTGGTGCAGTTGAGATAAATCCTATTATGGATGAGTTATTGAAGCAGGGGACGAAGTATTTTGTGGCGATTAAAATTGCAGTTACTGCATTGTGCATTATCGTATTAGTAGCACATAATCGGTTTAAAATATTTAATACTGTCCGTGTAGATATATTGTTAATCGCAGCAGTATTTATTTATCTAGGGTTAGTTACTTATGAGTTCTACCTCTTCACTCTAGGTGCACCAACTGTTTAGTATTAATACTTAGTGCAAGTTTTCATTTGAATCACGACGAATTTTAGAGAGCTGTTTTTTCCAAAGAGTTATATTTTCAGGATTAATACCTTTTTCTATGCTATCTAGCCATTGATCATGGCAATACATAACAAGCTCTAAACCATCATCAGTAAAATCTGAAAGTTTTATTTCAAAACTTTGCCATTCTTCAATATTTTTGGGCATGTTTTGTTTAAATAGTTTGCTTTCAATTAAGAAGCCAAGAAGTGGCTCATAACGAGACTTGAATTTTTTAATGGCATCCATTTGAGCAGCACTGTCCATGTCCGCATAGATGTACCATTTACACGCATCGATTATGAATTCTTTCATCGAGCATCCTTTTGTATATGTTATTTCCTTATAAAATGATGGCTCACTTATTGTTTAAGAAAACCATAGGCGTATTGTTGTGGTAACAGGCTGGTAAATTCAATAACTGATATAGCAAGTTGTCTGTCAATAATTACCACTTGTCCTGGTTTAATATTTTTTAACTTATACTTTAACGATCACAGAGTTGAAAAACCGTGAATAAACTTGTAAGGCTAAATCTTTGGCGTGGCCCAAATGTTCAGCGAGGGCAAGGTCAATTCCACGAAAGTTGATATCGGTTGGACTACCTTGTTTATCATCAGATATATACAGAGGCGAATCACGATTCGTCAATAAAAAAGTTCTAGATATTGTGTTTTCAACGGGTATATCAAGTGACATATAGTTAAGTGATGAAGCATGTTGTTTCGCATGTTGCTTGGCTGCAGTTGTAATATCGTCAAAGCGTGCAGATAAGACATCACCTTGTTGATTTCCAAACCATTTATTTAATTGCTTACTTTGAATATTTAAGATCTCATCACCATGGATACTACCTAGTTCACTGATTGCATAAACGTAAAAGGTATAAAGTTGATATAGTTTTATCGAATTTTGAAAAACGGATAAAAATGCTTGTGGAGTAGAATCATCTGCTTTTACTGAATAGTTGAAAGGTGGTAAGTCATTGAGTAGTAGATGAAGTGGGTAGAATGCAACATTCTTAATGGTTCGTACCTCGCTTTTTAAGGCTTCATCTTCTGGGCCTAAGTGGTATTCCTGTAAACTAAGCAGGGCCGAAGATTTGCGATTTGCGACTTCATTAGCGGTGAGCCCCCATAAATCTGGGTAGTTGTCTTTATTTTTAGGCTGCGGTAAAGCCACTGAAATTCTCCTCAAATGTAAGGTATTTCTGAGATTTAAAGCTGATTTTAGAAGTGGAGGCAATTAGGACGCTACCGGCACGAGATCACACGTCATATCTAATAGATGGATGGATTCAGTATATTTTCTCTAGTTGTGTAAACTCAGAAATTGACTAAATTTGTAGCTATGCCAGATGATTATAGAGATCAAATGGCGGAGACGGCCTATCCAATCTAATGGCAAAGGGTTAATATGAGGACATTCTGCAAATCTTACAATAAAGCAAAGTAACATGAGTGCAGCAAAAAAATCTATTAATGCTATGCTGAAATCAGAGAAAACTGATCTAGCTAATGGAAAGCTGATGGATAAGCAAAAAACTAGTGAGTTAGATACGCTTGATCAAATTAGGGAAATGCTCTTTGGTGAGCAAGTTGCTGCATTGCATGAGAAATGTCAATTTTTAGATAGTAATCTAGAAAAAAATATTTCAGCTTTAAGAACTGAAATGAAATCTTCTATAGATGAGTTGAAGACATATATCGAGAAAAATATTGATCAGCTACAGAAACGTATCAATTCTGAAGAAACAGAACGAGAAGGCCTAGATGAGCGTCTTAGTACTTCACTAACTAATATTCACTCAGATATCAGCACAATGATTGATCTTGAAGCCAAACGGATTGATGAGGTGATCGAGCAGCATCACCAGGAGTATGTACATCAGCTGGGTAAAGTAACTGAATCTTTAGTCAGTAAATTAGATAGAAAATCACTGGCTCAACTTTTTAATCAATTTGCTGATAACTTAGAAGGCTCATAAGCGAAGTTATTGATGCTTCGCATCTGGCGAGAGTCATGTTGCAGTCCCAAAAAAGTAATCGAGACACGAGTCTAAAGTCAAACCGTAGGCAAGCGACAGGCTTGAATGATCTAGACCAACTGCGCAAGTTACTTTTAGGAAGTGAATATCATGAACTTCTCGAGTTGCAGCGCGAGTTTTCAGATCATTCACATACCAGCAAAAAAATTTCTGAAGTTATCTCTGAAGCTATTGCGCTGCGTTCAAAGCAGGATAATTCCCTAACCTATGCGCTAGCACCTTCTGTTGAAGAGGCAATTCATAGTTCGGTGAAGCGCAATCCAAGGCGATTAGCCAATGCTTTATTTCCAGTTATTGGACCAGCGATTAGAGAATCAGTTGCGGAAACGGTCAGTTCCATGATGCAGCAGGTGAACCAAGCTCTGGAAAACAGCTTTAGCATACGCTCGATTAAGTGGCGTATCGATGCATTACGTACTGATCGTACATTTGCAGAAGTTATGTTATCTGAAACTGTGCTTTACCAGGTAGAGCAAGTGTTTCTAATCCACCGTGAATCTGGTTTATTAATTAATCACCTTACCTCTAAAGAAGCAATTGTTAAAGATCCGGATATGGTTTCCGGCATGCTTACTGCAGTGACGGATTTTGTTAAAGATTCCTTCGTTGTTGATAAGCAACAAAATGTCAAATCAATTAAATTCGGGCAGCTTAATTTATTATTTGAGGCGGGTCCTTATGCAATTCTTGTTGCTGCAGTTCGTGGTATCACGCCGCCGGATCTACAGATTACACTGCGCGAGCAGATAGAAGAGCTACATAGGTTATATAGTATGCAGCTCGAAACCTACGACGGGGAAGCACAGCAATTTCCCGACACCTATCCACAGTTAAACCGATGTCTATTAAGGAAAAGTATAAAAGAGTCGAGTGATAATCAAAGTAATATACCTTGGGCTGCAATTGTTACATTAAGTCTGCTTCTACTATTACCTCTTGCTTGGTTAATCTTTCAAAAGATTGAGCAGTCTAGCGAGCAGTCTCAATGGAATAGTATTGTACAAGAGTTTCAACAGGAGCCCGGAGTAGTTATTTTAGATTATCAAAAGCGAGATGGTGGATATATTGTAAGGGGATTGCGTGATTCACTGTCAAGAGATCCGCATGAGATTAGTTCAGCTATACAGGAATTCGAGCACCCAATCACCTGGAAATGGCAATCCTATTTTTCTAACGAAAAAAACATAGTATTACAGCGAATCAACAAGGTAATTGAACCACCACCAACCGTAAATATCGATTACGACCGAGGAAAGTTAATATTATCTGGTAAAGCAGATTCAAATTGGATTGCAGAGCTATCGGCTAAGTTACCCTATGTTTGGGGTGTGCAAGAAATAGATTCGAGTGGACTTAAATCTAAGCTCGATTTCGAGCTGAAGTTACGACAGTTCATCGGTTCTCTTGAATCGATAGTCTTGGAATATCAGCCAAATGTATATGAACTAAAGCCTAATCAGTATAAGAAATTATCTGAAGTAGCAGAGTTAATTAGTGGGATAAATGAGGTTGCGGAAATGAAAAACGTCCAATTAAAAATTGGGATTTTAGGTTTTGCGGATAAAACAGGCATAACCACAGTCAATCGCGAACTTAGTGAAAGACGTGCTCGAACTGTTCATGATGCGTTATTGAAGTTTGGTGTTCCTGAAGACTTAATGCTCGCGCAAGGATTGGGAGAGTTCGGATCTCGGGCGCGAGTTGCAAAATCTGCTAGTTGTGTGCATCAGCGTTGTGTAATATTTGAAGCTTATCCAAATCGGTTTTAATTTTTGATGGTTTCTACTAGCCTACAAACACTCCTTTCTCTTTATAGAAGATTGGGAATAGTCGTAATGGAGCAACAACAAGATAAAAGTCTTTGGTTGTTGTCACCAGAACCTAAGTGGTTCTCGCTGATTGGTAAGCTAGATGATAGCGATGATGCACAGAGGGTTACAACGGTCACCTCAAAATCTTTACAGACTTTTATAGATATAAATGTGCAAGATATGTGGCTAAGTAGCCAGGAACGACAAATATCCCAAATTTGGGTTGAATTGGATGCATCAGATAATAAATTCCCATTCGAAGCAACTGCCTTACGCCAAGTAGATAGTATGTTGATTGTAATTGAGCATGTCCCACAGACCTATGAGGCTAAACAACTACAGGCCCAGCAAACACGCGAGAATGATTTGCTAAAAGGACTCTTAGAAAACAAAAAAGCAAAGCAGGCAGAAAAGATCGCTTCTCGTGAAGTTGAATTAGAACAAGAAATAAATGAGCGTATAGCTTTAGAGAAGCAACTTACTCATCTTGCATTTCATGATGCTTTAACTGGGCTTCCTAACCGTTCGTTATTTGTAGATCGGTTGCAACGTGCCATTGCTGAAGCAGAACGTAAAAAAGAATCTGTAGTCGTGATGTTTATAGATCTAGATGATTTCAAAAAAATTAATGATTCTTTTGGTCATCATGTTGGAGATAAAGTGATTCAAGGTGCGGCATTGCAACTAAAAAGATGCTTGCGCGATATTGATTCAATCGCACGTATGGGAGGAGATGAATTTACGATACTTATTCCACATGTAGGTGGCAAAGAAGATATAGAAGTTATTGCTAGACGCTTAATTGAGTCTTTAGACAATCCGATTGTGGTGGAAGGCTCTGAATTTAAAATGTCGATTAGTATTGGAATTTCTATCTTTCCTAATGACGCTAAGAATGAAGATAATTTACTAAGAAATGCAGATACCGCAATGTATTTTGCTAAACATACACGTGGCCCAAGTTTTACTTTTTATGATTCGGAAATGGGAACCTCGCCATCGAAACGCTTGGCTTTAACTTCAGATATTGAGCTTGCGCTACAACAAAAAGAGTTTTTCTTGGTTTATCAACCGATTATTACTGTGCAGACAATGGAAGTTGTTGGTGCGGAGGCATTATTGCGTTGGCGGCGTTCCGACGGAGAAATCGTGGGCCCAGACCGATTTATTCCTTTGGCATGTGAGTCAGATTTAATTACTAAAATTGGATCGTGGGTAATTGAGAACAGCTGCCTTCAATTAAAAAACTGGAGGGGAATCTATGGGAATAAATTTAGAATAAATATTAATTTATCAGTGCGCGAATTTGAATCTAGCCTTTGTAAGGAGATGCTAAAGAAAAATTTAATAGATCTACATTTGCCTGATAAAAGTTTAGAAGTAGAGATTACAGATACAATGCCTATTGATAATACAAGTATTATGCAATCTAATATTGAATCTTTGAAAAGTGTGCATATATCTACTGCCATAGATCGATTTGGCGAACGCAAGACTTCATTGAAATCAATTAAAACCCTTGGGCTGAATACAATAAAAATCGATCGATATTTTACTAAGGATATTGCAATGGATAAGGATAGCTATGAAGTATTCATGGGTTTGGTTCAACTAGGTTCCGCATTATCTAATAGGGTTTTGGCAGAAGGTATTGAAACGGAGGAACAATTCGATTTGGCCCAAAAAGCGGGTATCGATGAAGTACAGGGGCATTTATTTACTCAACCGCTAGAGTCACACTTTTTTGATCAGTGGATGAAAGAATTTGATAAGAAACAAAAATCACAATTAAAATTAGTGCAGAAGAAAAAAAGCACAATGTGATTTCTCAGTCAGTTTGATTGTAATGACTCTCGACATATTGTTGCACGATATCTTGAAATTGTTGAGCAATATTGTCGCCTTTTAATGTAGTAAATTTATTTCCATCAACATAAACCGGTGCAACCGGCTCTTCGCCTGTACCGGGGAGACTAATGCCTATGTTAGCGTATTTGCTTTCACCTGGCCCATTGACAACACAACCCATTACGGCCACATTCATGTTTTCAACACCAGTATATTGTTGTTTCCAGTCCGGCATTTTTTCGCGAAGATAATTTTGAATGTCTGCAGCTAAATGCTGAAAATATTCGCTTGTAGTACGCCCACAGCCTGGGCAAGAAGTTACTTGCGGCGCAAATGAGCGTAAGCCCATTGTTTGTAAGATTTGCTGGGCTACAAGTACTTCTTGGGTGCGATCACCGCCAGGTTCAGGCGTGAGCGAAATACGAATAGTATCCCCAATACCTTCTTGTAAAAGTACCGACAATGCTGCAGTGGATGCGACAATACCTTTAGATCCCATACCTGCTTCGGTTAAACCCAGATGCAATGCATAATCACATTTTGTTGCTAGATCTTTATATACACTAATTAGCGCTTGTACTTCGCTAAGTTTACAAGACAAAATAATTTTGTTGTGTGCAAGTCCAATTTTTTCTGCAAGTACAGCACTGTCTATTGCGGAGGCAATCAAAGTGTCATGCATTACTTGTTGTAAAGATTTAGGTTTTTTAAGAAAGGAATTTTCATCAAGTTTCTTAGCAAGCAGATCTTGATCTAGACTGCCCCAATTCACACCTATACGGACTGGTTTTTCATAGCGGCAAGCAATTTCAATAATTTCGCTAAATTGTTTATCGTGTAAATTACCTCGGCCTACATTGCCTGGATTGATGCGAAACTTATCAAGCGATTTTGCGCATTCCGTGTATTTTTTTAACAGACGATTACCATTAAAATGGAAGTCTCCCACGAGGGGTGTTTCAACACTATTGATACGCAGGCGCTCACGTATTTCAGGTACTGCTTGTGCTGCATTTTTATTATTAACAGTTATGCGTACGATTTCTGACCCAGCTTTAGCTAAAGCAGAGATTTGCTCAACTGTATGGGCGATATCAGCAGTATCTGTATTCGTCATAGATTGTACGACGATTGGTGAATCGCTACCGACTGGAACTTCGCCCACCATTACAAGTGTGCTTAAACGTCTGGCCATTACAATAGTTTTTTACACAATTTTATTTTGGAGATGTATTCTAAACAATGCTAAGTGGTTATGATATTACCTATCTTAGCAGAGCGATGATCTCAAATAGATACTTGGTGAATCAAAAATTTTAAATTTAACGAATAATGTATTGGCAGGATAAATTTACCATTTCCTCAACGGGACGGGGTACATACAACATTAGTCAAAGTGTTGATGAGATGATACAACGTTCGGGTATTCAACAAGGCCTTTGTCACTTATTTATTCACCATACTAGTGCATCCCTTATTCTATGTGAAAATGCAGATCCTACAGTGCGGCATGATTTGGAAACCTTTATGGCAAAGATTAGCCCGGATGGAGATCCCATGTTTACACACCGCTCTGAAGGAGATGACGACATGCCTGCGCATATTCGTAGTGTACTCACGCAGACAGAACTAAGTATTCCTGTAATAAACGGCTGTTCTGCGCTTGGTATATGGCAAGGAATTTATTTATGGGAGCATCGCACTGCACCTCACCAAAGAAGTATTACGGTTACAGTACACGGCGAATAACATTTTCATATGACTAATTTTTCTTCAATACGCTGCATTGCGTTTGATTTAGACGACACCTTGTGGCCATGTGATCCGGTAATTAATAAAGCAGAACAAGAGTTGTATGCTTGGTTAAGTAAACATTATCCATTGATCACACGATGCTATTCACTTGAAGAAATAAAAATGCTTCGTGCACAATACGGTGAGAAACACCCAGAACTATCTCATAACGTTACTGCGCTACGACACCAATCTCTTGTTGAGCTAGCAAAAGAATTTAATTACCCAAATGAAATGGCTGATAGAGGCTTGGCATTATTCCGTTATTTTAGAAATAAAGTTGACTTTTTTGATGATGCATTTACAACTATCAACGAACTTAAAAAGTATTTTAAAATTTGCGCATTAACAAATGGAAATGCGGATTTAGATGAGATTGGAGTAAGCGACAAGTTTGATATTATCGTTACTGCGGAAATGGCTGGAGCTGCTAAGCCAGACGAAAAAATTTTTAAATATGCCGAAACTCAAGCGCGGCTTGACTGCAACCAAATGATGTTAGTTGGCGATGCGCCTAAAGTGGACGTAATTGGAGCACGACAATGTGGGTGGCAGGCAATTTGGTTTAATCCAGATAAAGATCATTGGAGTGATAGCATTAAACCAAATGCTGAAATACAAAAATTAAGTCAATTAGTTTCACTTTTAATTAAATAACTATCAAATTATACAATAGTACTGCGAGACAATTGGAGGAGATGATGTCAGAATTGAATCTTGAAGATCGGGTTAAAAATTTAGAACGTATTGTTAACACAATGCGTATCGCCATAATTGTTTTTGTGGGATTTATACTTTATGATGTAATTTCAAAAGACTCAGGGTCGAGTATTATCTTTGCAGATAAGATTAAGTCACGAGAATTTGTATTGCTTGGCCCAGGTGATCAGCCCGTTGGTTTTTGGGATTATAAAGATACAAATGGTTTAAAGATGTATTCCAAAAAAGGCGATCACATTGTGTTAACCTCAGATGCAGTGACTTTTTATGAGGATCGTTTAAATCCAGTTGTTAAATCTAGGCTTGACTAGTTATTATTTTGAAATAGGTTCTAAATTTAATCTAGAGATTCACCGTACTTCTTTTTGAAAAGTCTTTTGGATTGGCTAACCCATTTATCTCGCTGTATTCTATCAGGGAAGCTTTCGAGCGTATTGGCAAGTGATTCAATGTCATCCTTTGTAAGTCTACCTAGTTGCTCAAACGAGTAAACTCCAAAGTCATTTAGTTTATTTTCCATAACTGGACCAATACCCTTAATTTGTTTTAGGTCATCTTTGACTTTTGCTGCCGCTATTTTTAAACCTTTTGCCGGTGCCTTTAAACCTTTTACAGGTTTGGAAGAAGGCTTTTTAGCTGATTTAGCTTTTTTTATAGCTGCACTCTTTCTAAGTCGTGGAGTAGGCTTTTGAACTAGCTTATTTTTAAAAGCCTCAATAGTATGTTCGTGTTCGCGTAACATGGCCAAATTACTATTCATGGCTTGTAATTCGGTTTCAAGTTCTTGGATACGTGTACTACTTTTTTGAATTGTCGCAGCACTAGATGCCTGTGCTCTATTTTCTGCAGTGCGTACTTGCTCGCGCAAATCATCAATAATGGCATCTTTTTCTTCACAGGTATCCACATATACACGTTCTTTTTCAACTGCTTCACGTTTGACCTCGTTTATCTGCTTATAAGTCCGGCCCAAAACAGTATTTTTCGAGGTGCCAACTAAACGAATCTTATCCATAAATCGATTAAATTTTGTGTCTTGACCTGGAAGGCCACCTTCTAGGGGTGTGAGCTGCTCAATTCGCTTTTGCAAAGACTCAGCGGCGAGTTGATGTTGAGTTTCCTGCTGCTGAAATTGCTCGGTATATTTCTTATCAAGTTCCGCAAGACGCCATTGAGCACTATTCTTTTGCTCTTCTATTTGAGGTTGAATGGTTCGCAAATGAGATGCTTCATTACGGTCGTTACGCCATTTGCTTTGTACTTGCGCAATCATGCCGTAAAGACCTCGCATACTGTTTTCTGAATGGGTCACTTTAGTATTTAAACGTTGAACTTTAGGGATCATTTCACCCAACTGATATTTATAAGCTTCTTGATCGGCTACGTGCTTGTTCAGGCGCTTAATTTTTTGATTTGCATCCAAATGCATTGCCGAATACTGCTCGGCAAGATTTGAGAAGTTATCTCGTTCTTCACAGGTTTGTAGGTACTTATGTTGAATTTTTTTCAACCATGATTGATATTTCGGTAATTCTTTTGCTTGTTTTAAAGTTGATTGCCAACGTGAAGTCATTAGCATTAAATCACTATTTTGTAATTCGTACTTCGATTGTAAATCTGCAAAACGCGACTTAAGTTGTGAATATTGTGAGTTTAATTTAGTAGTAGTTTCATTCAGTTCGCTCTTAGATTGGTCAAGCTCTTGTTGCAAGTTTGCTAAATCACGGTTACAGCCGCATCGGCGCATTAACCATCCAACTAAAGTTCCAAGTGCTGCAGCAACAATCAAATAGAGTAAAATTTCATTTAGTAAATAAGTCATGTTTATTGTCTCCTGGTCACCTCAAAATCGATACGCCGATTCGTTGCACGACCCTCTGCAGTATCGTTAGAGGCAATAGGTTTAGATTCGCCATAGCCGGTCGCATTCAAACGCTCAGATTGAATGCCTTGACTAATTAAGTAATTCATTACAGAAGCTGCTCGTTGTTGGCTTAGCTCAAGATTTAGATTTTTATCGCCGGTATTATCAGTATGGCCCTCAATTGCGATATCAAATTCGGGATGCTGATTTAATATCCTCACGACATCATTAAGAATGACAATGCCTTCAGCGGTAATCTCATCACTCCCAAACAAAAAAGTGATTCCCGAGAGATCTAAGGTTTGTAGGAGTCCTTCAACCGCTTCTTCTTCAGTTAAGATTTGCTCTGGTTCCTGAACCAGAGCCACTTGCGGTTGAGGATCTTCGGCAATTTCAGACATTGGTTGAGGCTGTTCAGCAATCTCAGCTTCCTCTATTGGTTTTGCTTCAATAATAGGTTTGCTGATGATTTCTAACTGGTTATCTACTATACGAATACCGGCTAGAGAAGCAATAATCGTTTCAATTTCCTGAGATCGCTCTTCGGTTTCCACAGTGCCTGTGAGAATGGCATCTCGGCCATCCATATTTACGATCACACCGCCAACTTGTTGATCAGAAAGTAAGCTATTACTTTTAATGCTTAGATCGTTTTCGATGAATTCGGCGCGGCTTTCTTTAGCCCACCAATATAAAGCGGATAGGCCAATGAGTCCTAGAATAAGAGGGATAAGCATGCATAACATGCAGCTATCTTTACGCTGATCCGTCATAGGCGAAAAAGTTATAGTCTTTAGTATTCGTTATTTATTGTGTCGCGGTTGACACTTTTCGACGATAACTAAGTATTGCTTGAACTAAAAAAATTCGCAAACAAATTTATGCAATAAGCTGCAAAATCCCTATGGATTAAAGCAGTATAAAAGTTTTTTACCTTAGTATTATTAGGGTGATTAAATGGACACAAAAGCTTATTAGGCATCTAGCCTAAATTTTAAGCTAAGCTGTAAACATAACTTTACGAGTGTGAAGCAGTAACTAAATTGTTACTAAGCTTCTCGATTAAAGACTCCAGCTGTTTAAAATCAGACTCAGAATACTGAGAGAACATTTCTTTGTAAGCATTATCCATTAAAGAAATTCCCAGTTTGGCGAGTTTTTCACCTTTAGCAGTAAGTTTGATATCCACCACTCTACGGTCCATTTGGTTGTGGGTTCGCTTAATACAATCGTTAGCCTCCAATTGATCAAGATAGCGACTAACAGTAGCGCGTTCTATCATGAGTTCGTCTGCGAGTTTTGCAGGTGTGTATACTGATTTTGAATATATGGTGTTAATCAATCTCCATTGATTGAATTTCATGCCATGAGCACCCAGCTCTTTGTTCAAAGTGGTGCGAGCAAAAGAATTTAACCGGTCTGCAAAAGAAAGAATCATAGGCTATATAAGTTTATTTAGTTAAAAATAAGTCAGCTTTTTCAAGTTAAAAAGTTTTGGTTTAGTTAATGTAAGTATCTAAATTATGGTTATTTTTTTAAGTAGTTACGATTTGTGATTACTAGTTTTAACACACTTGAGCAGTAATATAGCCTATTAAATAACAAATGTTACGAATGTTTACAGTTAGAAAATGGAATAGTTAACAACTGTAAACTTATGCACAAGTAATTGAACTTAGCTGGATAACTTCTGTTACCCGCGATGAATTGAGGTCCATTTCAAAGCGGAAATTACAATCCGCTTTAAATGCAATCACAGCAGGATTTTCTAAGATTAAGGAAGTAATTAACTAAATCGGCTATCTATCTAATTAATTCGGTCTGTGAGTGGGTTTGTAGATTCCTCGAATTTCAGAATATTCAAGGACAGTTATGCTCAATGCGAGTTGAATCTCTTTTGATGTGAACCCTTTAGATTCTAATTCTATGATTAAATTTTCTATTGCATTAAAAACTTTTGCCAAAGACTTGAATTCATCAGCATATTTTTTTGCCGAGAATTTATTGGAATAATATGTCGAATCTTCACTCACAGTAAGAAGTATCACTGATGAAAAGTATTTAATGTGTAATAAATTGTGAATTGAAGTTGCGGAAATAAATAATTATCAATTTAAATTTGATCAACTTTTTAATAAAAATTATGTAAACGTACTCCAAGGATAGTGGCGCCCCGAGTAGGAGTTGAACCACCCTTGCGTGGGGGTAGTCCACGCGAATAGCAGTTGTCGCGTGAGCGACACAAATTTAATAAAAACTATGTAAATGTACTCCAAAGATAGTGGCGCCCCGACGAGGATTCGAACCTCGGACTTCATCCTTAGGAGGGATGCGCTCTATCCAGCTGAGCTATCGGGGCATTATTTTTTGCTATCAATAACATACACTCAAATTAACATCTCTTTATTTTAAATTTACAACCACACTGGCACCACAACACTAAGTTGTTGATTTTAAATTAGTACATCCCCCTAAATAGGGACGACTATTTGTTTAATTTATTCCACTTATCTAATGAAATTCTCTTAGCTGTAATTTCGCTTTGCTTTCGTTCATTGGGTTCATTGTATGCATAATTAAAATACCAAGTGCCCTCAATGTAGGATCTTATATTGGGAGCGTTAAAAGAAATAATATCTGGGCTGTATATAGTTCTATAGCAGGTAGGGCTTATAAATGTAGCAGATTTCACATCACCGACATTCAAATGAAAATTATGATCTATCTCTATAAGATTAAAGTTCAATATGTTTTTCTCTTTTTCTCTTTTTCTCTCGCAAACTATATCAAATCTAAAGGTACCCCCACCTTTGTCAATAGCTTCTGGCGTCAGAAGTGACTCATGAGGAATTGAATGTTTAAACTTCCCTTTAAACTCTAAGTTCTGAATTATTAAAGGTTCATGCCAGCGGTTTACTAACAGTGCATTTACACCATAAGCGAATTCTCCTAAGTTTGTTTCCACCAGATACAAATCTAGTTTATGAAAATGTACGGTTGGTATCTGAGATTCAATGTGTTTTTTGTATGCAAAAGCTATAATGACAAAGATGATTAAAATCGAAATCAAAACCACCAATTGAAAAATATTATTCTTCAATTTTTTAGCATTAAAATTACACTTTAGACTAATTGATGAATCACTTGAAATTATCTTATCGAGGAATAAAGGTGTTATTAGCGTTAATGACGTAATAATCAAAATTGCAAAGATATAGGGATTCAAATATATTGGAAATGGATTAAACACCCAAGCCAATCCTCCCAATATTGCAGCCCCGATTAAGTAAAGAGTAACTTTTGTATCTTTTGTCATTCATACACTTTAGAAGCTTTGGTATAAATTTGCATATTGAATTCATAAAATCTGTGAATTCAGAGTATTTATTCTTAATTTATTGGTCACCCTGTGGTCACCTTCGAAGATTTAAGAATTGTTGAACCACACATACACCACATTCTTTTGGCACGATACGGCATTGAACAGAGCAGTTTGGTTCGTATATCAATAACTTTCATAACGCATTGATTATTTCTTAATCAAATACGATTAGGAGGGGGACGCTCTATCCAGCTGAGCTATCGGGGCGATGTTGGGTTTGTAATTATAAAGAAAATTTTTTAAGAGCATGAATCGCTACATGATGCTTGATTTGCGTGGAATACCAGGTTTCGTCCATATCTATTAATTAAGAAGTTATTTGTTACACGAAACCTATCATCTATAGGTGGAAGAGAATAGGAGCGCGCTTCGCGGCGCTTAATTTACGTGGAGTCTCTCCACGCGAGCAGCAGTTCATTATTTGAGAACGAGGTAATAGGTGTCACTTGCGTGACAACTTCTATTTGTGATGAGCTCCCTCACGTTAATATATTTGTGTGGCTGCACCACCCTTAATTTGCGCATAGTACCCATGCGCACGTGTGGTGCCGGGAGAGAGACTCGAACTCTCACTCTGTTGCCAGAACCGGATTTTGAATCCGGCGCGTCTACCAGTTCCGCCACCCCGGCATTTCAGTGACCATCGAATGTTGAAGTGTAGCGTAAATTGATATGCTAGCAACAATCAACTTCTAATAAAGAATATTTCCTTTTACAGTGAATCTTGATCAATTCGATTACGAACTTCCAGCCGAGCTAATTGCACAATTTCCATTAACTGAAAGAGCGGCAAGTAGGCTATTGCACTTTGTTGCGGGTGGTACAGATTTTAATGATTTAAAGTTTATAGATTTACCTGACTTGTTGCGTGAAGGAGACTTACTAGTGTTTAACGATACTAAAGTCATTGCCGCACGGTTATATGCTAAAAAAGAATCAGGCGGGAAAGTTGAACTGTTACTGGAGCGTATACTTGATGCGCACACCATGTTAGTACAGCTTAAAGCAAGTAAAACTCCTCGGTCTGGGACTAGAATAATATTTGAAAATAGTGTCGGGGCTGAGGTGATTGATCGACATAATGAGTTTTTCGTAGTGCAATTAAAGGGTGGGATAGAAGTCAAAAGTCTATTAGACGAATGTGGGCAAGTACCCTTGCCACCCTATATACAGCGGAGGTCAGAGCCTGAAGATTTTAATCGCTATCAAACAATTTATGCTTTGCACAAAGGTGCTGTAGCGGCACCCACTGCAGGCCTACATTTTGATAATGCTATGTTTGACCAGCTACGACAGCAGGGTGTGGAGTTTGCTTTTATAACTTTGCATGTTGGCGCGGGAACCTTTCAACCTGTCAGGACAAACAAAATTGAAGAACATGTCATGCATGCAGAATATGTGAAGGTACCTCAAGTGGTTTGTGACCAGATAAATAAGTGTAAGCGTCGTGGAGGAAGGGTGATAGCAGTTGGAACCACAGTTGTTCGTGCATTAGAGTCCATGGTTTTAAAGAAAACCCTGAGTCCTTACGAAGGCGATACTAATTTATTTATTAATCCTGGTTTTGAGTTTAAGGTTATAGATGCCTTGCTTACGAATTTTCATCTACCAAAATCTACTTTGCTTATGTTGGTAAGTGCGTTTGCTGGATACGAAACTATTATGTCGGCATATCAACACGCCGTTGCCCAACGTTATCGCTTTTATAGCTTCGGTGATGCTATGTTTATTGAGAAAAAATAGCTGCATAAAATTTTCAATATGGAATTTACTGTTACTGCAACCGATGGTGATGCGCGTGTAGGACATTTAAGTTTTACCCGCGGCAATGTAGATACACCTGCGTTTATGCCTGTGGGAACCTATGGAACGGTTAAAGCCATGACGCCACAGGAACTGCAAGAAATAGGTGCACAAATCATACTCGGTAATACTTTTCATCTCATGTTGCGACCAGGCATGGAAGTTATTCAACAGCATCAAGGCTTACATAATTTTATGCAATGGCCAGGACCCATACTGACCGACTCGGGTGGATTCCAAATATTCAGTTTGGCAGCGATGCGCAAGACCACGGAAGAAGGCGTCACGTTTCAATCTCCTGTGGATGGCGCCAAAGTTTATCTCAGTCCGGAATTAGCCATTGAGATTCAACAGCAACTAGATGCAGATGTAGTGATGGTGTTAGATGAATGTACTGCCTATCCGGTTACCTATTCACAAGCGCAATGCTCGATGGAGCTTTCATTGCGTTGGGCACAGCGTTGTAAGCATGCCCATGATTCCCATCAAGCGGCCTTATTTGGAATTGTGCAGGGTGGAATATTTGCTAAATTACGTGAACAGTGTGCAACAGAATTGGTTAAGATGAATTTTGATGGTTATGCCATTGGTGGGCTCTCGGTTGGTGAGGAGCCAGCCGAGCGCATTGCCATGCTTGAGACCACAACACCTTATCTGCCATCTGAACAACCGCGTTATTTAATGGGGGTTGGGAAACCAGAAGATATCGTCGAAGCAGTGAAGCGCGGGATTGATATGTTTGATTGTGTAATTCCTACGCGTAATGCACGAACCGGCTTTTTATATACTCATCATGGCTTGCTAAGAATTCGAAATAGTCGTTATCGAAAAGATCTGCGCCCCATAGATGAGAATTGTAGCTGTTATACCTGTCGGCATTACTCCCGTTCCTATCTCCGGCACTTAGATAAATGTGGAGAAATTCTTGGGGCACGACTCAATACCATTCATAATTTACATTATTATCAGACTTTGATGTATGAAATCCGCCAGGCAATAGTGGAGGGGCATTTGGATGAATATTCCAAGGAGTTTTACCATCTACAGTCTGAGACTGCCTGAAACACTTACACTTGCTTATGCGGTGTTAAAAATGGACTTAAAATGCTCATTTATTACTTATAAACTCCGCTTTCTCGTCGATTTTTGCCTTGCTAAGCTACGTTCATGACGTTTTCAAGCAGTCTCAGTCCAAGAACGTGAAGACTATGGCATAATACGCCGCTGCAATTTTTTAAGAAGCACTAACAGCCTATGTTTTTAATATCAGATGCCATGGCAGAGACAGCGCCTGCGCCGGTAAATCCCGGTTATTCTATGTTTATCATGATCGGAATATTTTTTGCGATTATGTACTTTATGATTATTCGACCACAGCAAAAACGACAGAAGGAGCATCAAAAACTGATTAGTTCATTGTCAAAGGGTGATGAAGTGGTTACATCCGGAGGGATGTTAGGCAAAGTCCTAAAAGTGGGTGAAAACTCTATTAAAGTCGAAGTTGCCGAAGGGGTGGCGATTAAACTGCAAAAAAATTCTATTTCTTCTGTGTTGCCCAAAGGTTCCCTAAAGAATGACTAAGTTGCAAGACTAATTCGCTTAAATACATCTTACCAACGAATATTATTTAGGAAGGTCAGGCTAAAACCGTGGTCCCAATGAATCATTATCCATTGTGGAAGTATCTGCTAATTTTATTATTGATTGCAGTGGCGGCTTTGTATGCGATTCCTAACCTGTATCCAAATGATCCGGCTGTACAAATATCACATCAATCCGGTGAACTACCGGGAAACACACTGACGGTAATTCAGAATGCGTTAAAGAAAAAAAATATTGAAGTGAAAAATGAAGAGCAGCAGGACAATAAAATTTTGCTGCGTTACGCTAATGAAGAACAACAGCTGGTCGCCAAAGAAGAAATTAAAGAAGCTCTTGATGAACGCTACAATGTTGCCTTAAATCTTGCTCCTGCCACGCCTGGTTGGTTACGTTCCATCAATGCATCACCCATGAATCTAGGCTTAGATCTACGTGGTGGCGTACATTTTTTGCTACAAGTCGACATGGATGCGGCGATTGAGAAGGCACTTAATAATAATGTTTCTTCGTTTAGAACTACACTGCGTGATGCGAATATCCGGCGCACTTCGGTAAGAATTGAAGACAATAAATTGTGGGTGAAATTTAAAGATGCAGAAAGTCGTACTCAGGGTCTTGAGGTGTTACGCAAAGAATATGTTAATGAGTTGAATTTTAGTGAAGAAGATAATGGTGGTGATTATTTTGTAACGGCCAGTATCAGTGAAGATGCGGTACGTGAGATACAAAGTCTGGCCATTCAGCAAAACATACAGACCTTACGTAACCGCGTGAATGAACTCGGTGTGGCCGAACCGGTGATTCAGCAACAAGGCGCGGAACGAATCGTCGTGCAACTTCCAGGTGTGCAAGACACAGCGGCTGCTAAAGAAATATTAGGTGCAACGGCAACAGTCGAATTCCGTATGGTCTGTGAAACCGAAGATCCCTTTCGTGCTGCAGAAACCGGCCGTGTCCCAATAGGTTGTATATTGTATGAAGAACGCGAAAGTGGTAATCCGGTATTGCTAAAACGTGAAGTGATGCTAACCGGTGATCGCATTATCAACGCGAATTCAGGTTTTGATGAAAACGGCTTGCCTGCAGTGATTATCACATTAGATGGTAGGGGTGCGAGCCGCTTTGCCGAAGTAACGGCTGCAAACATCAATAAATTAATGGCCGTTGTATTTATCGATAACAAAACACAATTAGTAGAAAAAGATGGCAAGCAAGAAAGAACAACCATCAGAGATGAGAAAGTTATCAATCAGGCGGTGATACGTGACACCCTCAGTAAACGGTTTCAAATTGAAGGTTTAGATTCCACCCATGAGGCGTTGAAATTATCACTGCTATTGCGTGCCGGTGCCTTAGCGGCACCGGTGGAAATTGTTGAAGAACGCACGGTGGGCCCCAGTCTGGGGAAACAAAATATTGAGCTGGGTAAAAAATCGATTCTGATTGGGTTGATCTTAGTGATGATCTTTATGGCCTTGTACTACAGGGTTTTTGGTATTGCAGCCAATTTTGCTTTACTAGCCAATTTGATTTTAATCATCGGTATTATGTCTTTGATACCGGGTGCAACTTTAACGCTTCCAGGTATTGCTGGGATTGTATTAACAGTAGGTATGGCAGTTGATGCCAATGTATTGATTTTTGAACGCATACGTGAAGAGTTGCGTAACGGCAATTCACCGCAAGCTAGTATTCATGCTGGCTATGCCAAGGCACTTTCCACTATTGCCGATGCCAATATCACCACTTTGATCGCAGCCGTTGTTTTATTTGTGTTTGGTACTGGGCCTATAAAAGGGTTTGCTGTGACTTTGTCTATTGGTATCGTGTGTTCAATGTTCACCGCCATTATGGGAACACGTGCCTTAATCAATTTATTTTACGGTGGTAAAAAATCTCCAAAATTAGCGGTATAACAATATTCAGTATAACGACTATGCAATTTCTAAAAGATAATTTAAAAATAGACTTCATGGGTAAGCGCAAAGTGGCTTTAGTACTTTCGCTTGCGCTGATTATTATTTCGATTGCGGCAATTGTCATACGTGGCTTAAATCTGGGTATCGACTTTACTGGTGGCACCTTGGTAGAAGTGGGTTATCCTGAATCCATAGAGCTTGAACCAGTGCGTGAAGCATTACGTGCAAGTGGTTATGAAGATGCTATTGTGCAGCACTTTGGTACCAGTAAAGATGTACTCATACGTTTACCAGTAGTTGATGAAGACAAAGATAAAGCGGAGCTTAGCAATCGTGTGCTTGATGCGTTGGCACCCACCGGAAATCCGGAAATGCGCCGGGTTGAATTTGTTGGACCACAAGTCGGGGATGAATTGCGTGACAAAGGTGGACTAGCCATGCTGTATGCTCTAATTGGCATACTCATCTATGTGACATTACGATTCGAATGGAGGTTTTCACTAGGTTCAGTTGCCGCATTAATTCACGATGTGATTTTAGTGGTAGGTTTTTTTGCCATTACCCAAGTCGAATTTGATCTCACCGTATTAGCGGCTTTGCTCGCTGTAATTGGTTATTCCTTGAATGACACCATTGTAGTGTTTGATCGAATTCGTGAAAACTTTCGCCGCATACGTAAAGGCACTTCGGAAGCCATTTTAAATACTTCTATAAATCAAACGTTGTCTAGAACGTTAATAACCTCTCTTACTACTTTACTAGTCTTATTTGCGCTATTTCTATTTGGAGGCGAAGTGATTCATGCGTTCTCTATTGCTTTAATCGTAGGCGTCATTGTTGGAACCTATTCCTCCATATTCGTTGCGGGCTCGTCTTTATTAGCATTGAATGTCAGTAAAGAAGACTTAATGCCGGTTGAAAAGGCAAACTTAAATGAAGACGGTAGTCAGGTTTAGGTATTATTACTAATTGCAATGTGAATCGAATTTAGCATTAAGCGAAATATTTTAGGGTTGGCGGCGACAATATCGCCAGTTTCTAAATGCATGGCACCGCCTTGTGGATCACCCACTAAACCCCCAGCTTCTTGTATGAGCAAACATCCAGCGGCAATGTCCCAGGTATGCAAACCAAATTCCCAAAAACCATCTAATCTTCCGGCGGCGACATAGGCAAGGTCCAGAGCCGCTGATCCTGCACGGCGAATTCCCGAGGTATGTAGCATAAGTTCACGCAAGCTCGCAAGATAGACATCGATATTTTGATTTTCTCGAAATGGAAATCCTGTGCCTAACAAGCTACCTGTATAGCTGCTTACTTTAGATACTCTTATCTTGCGGTCATTCAAGGTCGCACCATTTCCACGTCCAGCGCAATAAAGTTCATCTTTAAAGGGGTCATAGATTACTGCTACTTCTAAGCGCTGTTGATGACGTAATGCAATGGATACTGCATAGTGCGGAAACCCACGTAAAAAGTTTGTAGTACCATCCAGTGGATCAATAATCCATTGGTATTCATCCCCTCCGCTATCACCAGAACTGTCACTAGCTCCACTTTCTTCCGCCAGAATACTATGACTTGGATAGGCTCGATGAATAATATTTATTATTTCTTGCTCTGCTAAGTGATCAACTTCACTTACAAAGTCATTTTTTTGTTTGGCTTGTATGTTGAGCGAATCAATTCGTTCAATGTTACGAAAGATTATTTTTCCTGCTTGGCGTGCGGCATTGATAGCGATCGTTAGTGTTGCTTGCATAGAATTGTTTGCTTATTAACATGCTTGTTATTTTGAACAGCATAGCATTGTCATGCGAAAATCCGTATACACTTCTCTTGTTGTGATACTAAAATTACATCCATATCAGGATAAATCAGAGCTTCCTTAAGTCAGGCTATGCGTACTTCAAACAAAATTTATATTGTGCTGGTTGAACCTTCGCATCCAGGTAATATCGGTGCGGCTGCACGTGCGGCTAAAACAATGGGGATCGAAAATATGCTATTGGTGAACCCAAAAAGCTTTCCAGATAAGCAAGCCACTATACGCGCAACCGGGGCTGTGGATGTTTTAGAACATGTGCAAGTTTTTGCTACTTTAAAAGAAGCGATAAGTGGCTGTACATTTGTAGTTGGAACCAGTTCGCGTCAGCGAGGTTTGCCTTGTCCACAAATTGCACCGAAAGATTTAGGTGTAAAAGTTAGACAAGAGCTACAAAATGGAAGCGTAGCTATTGTTTTTGGTCGCGAAAGCAGTGGTTTGTCTAATCAGGAAATGGATCTGTGTCAGTATGCAACCACTATCCCTACTAGTTGGGAATTTGGTTCTTTAAATTTAGCTGCAGCGGTACAAGTGATTGCATATGAGATCTTTATGGCGACATTGAGTCAACCATCGAATGAGGCAGCTGCAGAACATGTGTTGGCGACGTCTGATGAGTTAGAACGCTTTTATGCACATCTTGAAGAAGTGCTCTTGAGCATCGAGTTTCTTGATCCCAAGCAACCCAAATTGTTAATGCGGCGCTTACGGCATCTATACAATCGTGCGCGCCCAACGCAAGTTGAAATTAACATTTTGCGAGGAGTACTGAGCTCAACCCAGAAAGTAGTTGATTCAGTCGATACCCAACAAGATGCTTGATTATTTCAAGTAATGGCATTTGATTTAGGTCCTGACCTAGTCCCTTACCAACGGGATAGTGTGACTTTATAGGCCTCTCCATATAATACCTGATTAAAATACTAGGTTATTTGTTATACTGTATGCCTAGAATTGTGGATTAATTTACAAATAAGGGGCGATTTGCAATGAAACTCAGTACCAAAGGTCGGTATGCCGTGACGGCAATGTTTGATATCGCACTTCATCATAATGAAGGTCCAGTTTCCTTGTCAGAAATTTCTGAGCGACAAGGGATCTCGTTGTCATATTTAGAGCAGCTTTTCACGCGTTTGCGCGCGCAGGGTTTGGTAAAGAGCACCCGTGGACCTGGTGGTGGTTATACCTTGGCAATGGATTCAAAACAAATTGCAATTGCAGATGTGATTGATGCGGTGGATGAAAATGTAGATGCAACACGTTGTGGTGGTAATGCAAATTGTCAAAATCATGAGCGTTGTTTAACACACGATTTGTGGGAAAATTTGAGTGACCAAATACGTGATTACCTTACTAGTATCTCACTTGCTCAGGCAGTGAGTGATTCCCAAGTGCGTGAAGTGTCAAATCGCCAAGATCATCGATTACACCAATTCGAAATGATGTAAAAAATTTTGCTCTACATTACATGAGATACACGTAAGGAGTAAGCAGTGACAGATATTAAATTACCAATATATTTGGATTACAGCGCTACAACACCTGTAGACAAACGTGTTGCAGATGCAATGATGACATGTTTGACACAAGAAGGTAATTTTGGAAATCCTGCATCACGTAGTCACCAATATGGATGGAGTGCAGAAAAGGCCGTTGAAGAAGCTCGCAAAAACGTTGCTGGTTTAATTAATGCAGATCCAAAAGAAATTATTTGGACCAGTGGCGCAACAGAATCAGATAATTTAGCGATTAAAGGTGCTGCACATTTTTATAAAAAGAACGGCAAACATATTATTACTTGTAAGACTGAGCATAAAGCAGTACTCGATACCTGTCGTCAACTTGAACGTGAAGGATTTGAAGTAACTTATTTAGAGCCACGCGAAAATGGTTTGATAAATATGGAGGATTTAAAAGCAGCAATTCGTGAAGACACCATCTTAATTTCTATTATGCATGTGAATAATGAAATCGGTGTGATTCAGGATATTAATTCCATCGGTAAGATAGCTCGCGAACATAAAATTATTTTTCATGTTGATGCCGCACAAAGTCCAGGCAAAGTGCCTGTAGATGTAGAAGACATGAATGTGGATTTAATGAGTTTGTCTGCTCACAAAGTGTATGGACCTAAAGGAATTGGCGCCTTGTATGTACGCAGGAAACCGCGCGTGAGAATCGAAGCACAAATACACGGTGGTGGTCACGAACGTGGTATGCGTTCTGGCACCTTGCCCACACACCAAATTGTCGGTATGGGTGAGGCATTTCGTATTGCCAAACAAGAAATGGCAGCGGATAACGAGCGTATATTGATGCTTAGGAATAGATTGTTGAATGGGCTCAAAGATATTGAAGAAATTTATGTTAATGGTGATTTGGAACAACGAATTCCTGGCAATCTCAATGTCAGTTTTAATTTTGTTGAGGGCGAGAGCTTAATTATGGCACTTAAGGATATTGCGGTGTCATCTGGTTCTGCATGTACAAGCGCCTCGCTTGAACCCAGTTATGTATTACGTGCTTTGGGCCGTGATGATGAGCTCGCGCATAGTTCAATTCGTTTTACGATTGGAAGATTTACTACAGTTGATGAAGTTGACTATGCAATAGACCTTATTAAGAAGGCAGTTGTAAAGTTGCGTGATCTTTCCCCTTTATGGGAAATGCATAAGGAAGGTATAGATCTTAAAACTGTAGAGTGGGCAGCCCATTAAAAGAAAAGCTTTTTAATTTAAGGAGACGATAACCATGGCTTATAGTGATAAAGTACTAGACCATTACGAAAATCCTCGTAATGTTGGATCACTTGATAAAGAAGACACAAATGTTGGTACTGGGATGGTAGGTGCACCAGCTTGTGGTGATGTGATGAAATTACAGATCAAGGTTGATGAGAATGGCGTAATTGAAGATGCCAAATTTAAAACCTATGGCTGTGGTTCAGCTATCGCATCTTCTAGCCTATTAACCGAATGGGTCAAAGGTAAAACTCTTGAACAAGCAAGTGAAATTAAAAATACCGATATTGCAGAAGAGTTAGCTCTGCCACCGGTTAAGATTCATTGTTCTGTGTTGGCCGAAGATGCCATTAAGGCTGCCATTAGTGACCTTAAGTCCAAAGCTGAAGGTAGTGATCAAAAGAAGATTGCTTAAGGATAAGAAAGCAAGTCGTGTCGATTACCCTAACAGATAGTGCCGCAGAGCACGTAAAGTCTTACCTTGAAAAACGAGGTAAAGGAGTTGGTGTGCGTGTGGGAATTAAAACTACTGGCTGTTCTGGCATGGCTTATACCATCGAGTTTGCGGATCAAGTCGAAGAAGAGGATCATGTTTTTGAAAACAAAGGCGTTAAGGTTATCGTCAGCCCAAAAAGCATGGTGTATTTGTCAGGCACGGAGTTAGATTACGCAAAAGAAGGCTTAAACGAAGGGTTTAAATTTAATAATCCAAACGAAAAAGATAGATGCGGGTGTGGCGAGAGCTTCAGCGTATAGGGAAGCTCTGATTTATCCTGATACGTTGTTAAAAAATGTCTCAAAATGCTCATGTATTGTCATATACACTCCGCTTTCTCGACATTTTTTGCCTCGTCTCAGCCATTCCATTAATAAATCAGAGCCTCCCTAGATGCAAATCTCGCTATTTTTAAAAACCATATATAACCCTTAAAATTTAAATACCGATGGATATTGATCTTACTCGGAACTATTTCGAGTTGTTTGGGTTTGCGGAAGGCTTTGAAATTGACCAAGATGAATTGGCAAGTAGATATCACACCTTCCAAACGATCTTGCATCCAGATCGGTTTGCTAATGCTAGCGATCAAGAACGGCGTATTTCGGTGCAAAGTACTGCATTTGTAAATGAGGCCTATGCTACGTTGAAAAGTAATTTAAAGCGGGCACATTATTTACTAAAATTAAAAGATATTGATTTTGATGCAGAAACAGAAACTTCCAATGATGTTGAATTTCTTAATCAACAAATGGAATTGCATGAACGAGTAGAGAAACTAGATAGTTTAAAAGATCCTTTGCAGGCCTTGGGTGAGCTATCAAAAGAGTTTAAACAGCAACAGGAAAAATTAATTTCTCAATTCGCAACTCAGTATGCGATGAATAGTTTTAGCGAAGCTAAAAATTCTGCTTTGAAGTTACAGTTTTATGAGCGACTAACGAATCAAATCCAAAAAAAGCAAGAAAAATTTGAAGAAAAGCTTTTATAGCAACTCATGGCGTTATTACAAATTTCTGAACCTGGTCAGTCAACAGCACCGCATGAACATCGGCTTGCAGCAGGTATCGACTTAGGTACGACAAACTCACTCGTAGCAAGTGTTCGTAGTGGGGTAGCACAAACACTGGCAGACGAAAAAGGCACTCATATTTTACCGTCGGTGGTTCGCTATTGTGATACGGGTGAAGTGATGCTAGGAGTGCAGGCCCTTGAGCACAGCCACTCTGATCCATTAAATACGATCGCGTCGGTAAAACGAATCATGGGAAGATCGGTGCAAGATCTTGCTACCTTACAAGGCTATTTGCCCTATCAATTTGTAGATCAAAATAGCAATGTGCCACGCATACAAACGGTGGCTGGTGTTGTGACACCTGTTGAGGTATCTGCTGAAATTTTAAAAGCGCTACGTCATCGTGCAGAAGCTAGTCTTGGTGGCGAGCTTGCAGGTGTTGTGATTACTGTGCCGGCATATTTTGATGATGCGCAACGTCAAGCAACTAAAGACGCTGCGAAACTTGCTGGCTTGAATGTATTTCGTTTACTCAATGAGCCAACGGCAGCAGCAGTTGCGTATGGTCTTGACCAGCAGGCCCAAGGGGTAACAGCAGTTTATGATTTGGGTGGCGGGACGTTTGATATTTCCATACTGAAACTTACTAAGGGTGTGTTCGAAGTATTAGCAACGGGTGGGGATACGGCATTGGGTGGGGATGATTTTGATCGAGAATTAGCCGCCTGGATATTACAGAAAATAAATTCAACAATTGATGACGACCATCCATTCATGCGTCGTGTAATGAGTGAAGCACGACGTGTAAAAGAAGTGCTTACAGATTCTGAAAACGCAGCAATTCGATTACAACTCAAAGATGGCTCATTTTTTGAAGACGAAATAACACGACCACAATTTGAGGAACTGATTGATAGCTATGTTAAAAAAACCATTAACTGGTGTCGCAAAACGATACGGGCTGCAAATATTGAGGTCACCGATGTAGAGCATGTCGTTATGGTAGGGGGCTCAACGCGTACCCCCTATGTTCGCAATCAAGTCGAGGCATTCTTTGGTAAGCCGCCTTTAACAAATATAGATCCAGATAAAGTGGTTGCAATTGGTGCTGCGCAACAAGCGGATGTTCTTGCCGGAAATAAACCTAATGATGAGATGCTTTTACTTGATGTGTTACCACTTTCTCTTGGTATCGAAACAATGGGTGAGTTGGTTGAGAAAATCATTGAGCGCAATACAGTAATCCCAGTTGCTCGGGCACAAGAATTTACTACTTTTAAAGATGGGCAGACTGCTATGCGTATACATGTGCTTCAAGGAGAGCGCGAAAAAGTTAAAGATTGTCGTTCACTTGCAAAGTTTAATTTAACCAATATTCCACCTATGGTAGCGGGAGCAGCACATATTAAAGTTACTTTTCAAGTTGATGCGGATGGATTATTGAGTGTGCATGCAGAAGAGCAAACAAGTGGTGCACACGCAGGTGTTGAAGTGAAGCCATCCTATGGGCTTACAGATTCTGAAATTGAAACTATGCTAAAAGACTCTATTGAACATGCACAAGATGATATGTCTGTAAGGCAATTAGTTGAGCAACAAGTTGAAGCAGATCGAGTTTTACAGGCACTGCATGCAGCATTGACAAAAGATGGTAATGAGTTGCTTAGTGAAGAGGAGAAAACAAAAATAGAAATTGCAAAAGAAAAATTAGTAGCTGCACGACGAGGCAAAGATACTGAATTGATTAAACAGTCTATCAAAAAGCTGGAACAAGCAAGCGAAGAATTTATTGCGCGTCGTATGAATCGAAGTGTTCAACAGGTAATGAAGGGTCATAAAGTACAAGAGTTCGAATAATGCCTAAATTAACCTTTTTGCCACATGAAGAGATTTGCCCAGAAGGTAAAGTCATTGAAGTCGATCCTGGCATAAGCATCTGCAATGCTGCATTGGCGAATGAGATTGAAATCGAGCATGCATGTGAAAAATCATGTGCCTGTACCACCTGCCATGTCTACGTTCGAGAGGGCTTAGATTCACTAAATGATGCTGAAGAGAATGAGGAAGACTATCTGGATAAAGCCTGGGGGCTAGAGCCCGACTCACGCTTGAGCTGTCAGGCGATTGTAGGTAAAGAAGATTTGGTGATTGAGATTCCCAAATACACCATTAACATGGTCTCGGAAAGCCGCTAAAAATGCGTCTTTTGTCCCGATATTGTGTTGCTCCTCTTCACTGCGATGCTCATTTACTGGTGTGTAAACTGCGCTTCTTGCTCGGAACGCGCCTCATCTCGAAACAAAATTCGCTATTTTTAGCTAAGCAAGCGAGTCTTTTGTCCCGATATTGTGTTGCTGTTCCTCGCTGCGATGATCATTTACGGCTAGGGCTAGGTATACTTCGTTTCTCATTCGGGACGTGGCTCACCTCGAAACAAAATCCGCGATTTTTAGCCAAGCAAATAGGTCTTTTGTGCTGATATTTCGTTGCCGTTCCTCATTATTCTAGTTGTGAAAATCTTTTTATTTCTTAGGCACTTAATGTATGTACACTATTTCTTGAGGAGATTAATATGAGTTTAAAATGGACAGATAGCCTCGATATTGCCATCGAATTAGATGAAGCCCATCCCGATGTGGATCCTCAATATATCCGTTTTACTGATTTACATGCTTGGGTATGTGCGTTAAGTGAGTTCGATGATGATCCAGAGGCATCCAATGAGAAAATTCTTGAGGCTATTCAAATGGCCTGGTTGGATGAACGCGACTGATAACTGGTTAATTCTTCCTTCTTTCTGACCCCTCTAAAGCATTGCCTCTCACCTGTGGCTGGGAGTAGAATTCACTGAAAAATATAGAAAAATTTGCGGGCAAATCAAGTCGTAACAATTATTTTTTAGAATTCAAATTAATTTTATTTTTTAAACGCAGGAGCAAAGCACATGGCAAGGGAGCGCACGTTATCCATTCTGAAGCCGGATGCAGTTAAAAGGAATGTAATTGGGAAAATCAAAGCAATGATAGAAGAAGCTGGTTTATCAATCATTGCAACAAAGATGCTTAGAATGAGTAAAGTGCAAGCAGGTGATTTTTATGAAATGCACAAGGGAAAACCGTTTTACGATCCCTTAATTGAGTTTATGACATCAGGTCCGGTAATTGTACAAGTATTGGAAGGTGATGAAGCAATTGCAAACTATCGAAAGGTAATGGGTGCTACACAATTTGGTGAGGCTGAACCAGGAACCATACGCGCAGAGTTTGCAACATCAACTGCACATAATGCAGTGCATGGGTCAGATTCCAAGAAAAGTGCGAAACGTGAAATAAAATTTTTCTTTGCCGAACATGAAATTTTTCCACGAGAGTGAATATTTTTTTAGTATGAAATTTAATTCACAAAATATTGCTGGTCAAAATTTGATGGGGATGTGTCATCAAGACTTAGAACAATATTTTTCTGTATTAGATGAAAAGTCTTTTCGCGCTACTCAACTAATGAAGTGGACTCATCAACAAGGAATTATAGATTACGAGTTGATGACAAATCTTAGCAAATCATTACGCGAATGGTTGAAAGAAAACACTTTGCTGGAATTGCCAGAAATGATCGACGAAAAGATTTCCGCAGATGGAACACGTAAATGGTTGTTACGTATCGATGATAACAATGCTGTTGAGACCGTATTTATACCTGAGGATGATCGCGCTACTTTATGTGTGTCTTCTCAGGCGGGTTGTGCCTTAGATTGCACTTTTTGTGCTACTGCACGACAGGGATTTGCCGGCAATCTTAGCTCTGCCCAGATCATTTCTCAATTATGGTATGCAGAACATCGTTTGCGTGAATTATTTAATAAACAGCGTGTCATCAGTAATGTTGTATTTATGGGTATGGGCGAGCCACTGGCAAACTTTGATAATGTAGTGTCGGCAATTCGTATCATGATGGATGATAATGCCTACGGACTTGGCAAGCGAAAAGTCACTGTAAGTACATCAGGCATTGTTCCAAAAATAGATAAACTTCGTGAAGAGCTGGATGTGAGCTTAGCAGTTTCTTTGCATGCGCCTAACGATGAGCTTCGCAATAAATTGGTTCCGATAAACAAGCGTTACTCGATTGCAGAGTTAATGGAAGCTTGCCGACGTTTTGTAGAATGGAAAAATCGTAAACACACGATTACATTCGAATATGTAATGTTGCATGAAGTTAATGACAGCACTGAACATGCTTTGCAATTAATACGATTGCTGAAAGATTTGCCTGCTAAAGTTAACCTTATTCCGTTTAATACGTTTCCCAACTCAGGATTTCAACGATCAACAGTCGGCGCGATAAATGAATTTAGTGCTAGGTTACAAGATGCGGGAATTACCACGATTACACGCAGACCACGTGGTGAAGATATTGCAGCAGCTTGTGGGCAATTAGCTGGAGAGATAACAGACAAGACCAAGCGAAAGCTCCATTTTGAAAAATTGCACAATACTAATGTTACAAACCATAGGATAGAGGCAGTATGCGTGTAGTGATTTCAAATATATTGGTTTTAATTGCGTTAGTGCTGAGCGTATTTGGTTGTGCAACCAATTCGAGTACAGACATCAATACTGGTCCGAATAAAAAAGCTGCTGAGATTAATACTCAACTTGGCGTGAATTATCTGAGTCAAGGTAAATATAAATTAGCTGATGAAAAACTTCGTAGGGCCTTGAAACAAGATCCCAACTCATCGACTGCACATTGGGTATTTGCCTTATTGCAAGAAAGGTTAGGTGAGAACAAAGTGGCTGAAAGGCATTATCGTAAAGCAATATCCTTAAATCCAAAAGATTCCAAAGCGCATAACAACTACGGTACATTCCTATGTAACCAGAATAGGGTTCAAGAGGCAGAAAAAGAATTTCTTTTAGCGATTGAAAATCCACTGTATGCCCAAGCAGCATCTGCCTATGCCAATGCAGGACTATGTGCTTTAAAAATCCCAGACAAAGTAGCAGCAGAAGACTATTTTCAAAAATCGTTGAGTATTAATCCAGAACAACGTTCGTCACTTATTCAAATGGCTAAGCTTTCATTCGAGAGAAAAGAATATGCGCAAACAAGTCATTATATTCAACGTTATGAACAAATTAGCAAGCATAATTCTGAGTCACTTTGGATTGCGTTTCAGTCAGAATCTAATTTAGGTAATCGAGAAAAAGCGAATAGCTACGCAAACCAACTCAAGAAGCAATATCCTAGTTCACATGAGGCACGATTATTAGCTGAAACATATTGGCATGCAGAAAAAAGTAAGTAATACAATGTCGAAGCAGACGGCGCAAAAGAATACCGTAAGTATTGGTGCTTTACTTATTGATGCACGTAATAATGCTGCATTAAGCCAGGCCGATATAGCTGATCAGATTAATTTACCTCGTAGCACGATTATTGCACTAGAAAATGATGATTTTGAGCAGTTGCCAGAATCCACTTATATTCGTGGATATTTACGTAATTATGCGCGTGCTGTAGGGATCGATGCCGAAGATTTGGTGACTGTCTATAATGAACAACATCACGTTGAATCTGACATGGAGACAAGAACAAGCTCAAGGTATAGCTATGATTCAACTATTTTATGGAGTACGGCTGCGGTATTTACTATTTTAGTTGGATTACTTATTAATTGGTGGATGGATGCAAGACCTGTTGCGGAGCAAGCTATTGAAGTAGTCGATGGCGAAAATTTTATAACCGTTGCTGATAATGAAACGAATGACGCTAAACAGTTATCGGGTTCTTCAAATAATAATCCTGAACATAATACCGAGCAGGATATCGAGCAAGTATCAAACCAAACTTTCCCTCAAGAAGAGGTACAAGCTGCAAATACCAGCGAAACGCTAAGTTCAGATGTTGAACAAGCCATGCAAGAAGAGTCTTTAAATCCAAACTTAGTTACACTTAACGAAGGCATGGATATCTTAACTGTTACCTATGTTGAAAAAAGTTGGACAGAAATTCATGATGCAGACCAAAATCCACTTATACAAGGTTTGATTGAACCGGGAGTCGTGAGAAACTTAAGTGGTAAAGCGCCGTTTCATATTTTTCTTGGTAATTCACCAGGTGTAGTTATTGAAGTAAATGGACAATATTTTGATCAATCCCAATATAATAGGAGTAACCGCACTGCGCGGTTTCAAATATCTGATAGTTCATTTAACTAGCCACTCACCTCTAACAATAAGAAGCACAAATGTCTAAGCGGATTCAATCAATTCGCGGAATGCACGATGTATTACCACCGGCAAGTGAATTGCTACGGGAGATAGAGCGTGTGTCACAAGCTGTATTGCAGCAATACGGCTATCAAGAAATTCGTACGCCATTACTAGAGCAAACAGAATTGTTTAAACACTCTTTGGGAGAAGTAACTGATATTGTTGAAAAAGAAATGTATACCTTTGCAGATCGCAATGGTGATAGTTTAACTTTGCGTCCTGAGGGTACCGCAAGCTGTGTGCGTGCAGGAATTCAACATGGGTTTTTGTATGGACAGCCGTCGCGTTTGTGGTATTGCGGACCTTTTTTCCGCCATGAAAGGCCGCAAAAGGGACGCTATCGTCAGTTTCACCAGGTAGGTGTAGAGACGTTTGGTCTTGCAGGTCCTGATATTGATGCAGAGCTAATCATTTTAAGTCAATATATTTGGAAAAATATTAATTTACCGCAAAATCCAAAACTGGAAATTAATAGTCTAGGTACTTCAGAAGTTCGACAAGCTTATCGTGAGAAATTGATTGCTTATTTAAAACAGCATGAGAATAAACTAGATGCAGATGCTAAGCGCCGCCTACAGAGTAATCCAATGCGAATATTGGACAGTAAAAACCCTGACATGCAAGATATCATACAAAACGCACCTAGCCTCACGGAATGTCTAGATGCAGAATCCGCAGAACACTTTGCGAAATTACAAACATTATTAAGTGCTGCCAATATCGAATTCACGATTAATCCGCGTCTAGTTAGAGGTTTGGATTATTACAGTAAGACGGTATTCGAATGGATAGCGGATGGTTTGGGAGCGCAAGCCACAATTTGTGCTGGCGGACGCTATGATGGCTTGGTCGAGCAACTTGGTGGAAAACCTTGTCCTGCGGCTGGTTTTGCCATCGGCATAGAAAGAATTGCTGAATTGCTTAATGCTAGAAAACATAGTATTGATGCTTATCTTGTGCTGGTGGGAGAACAGGCTGAGAGCTTGGGGATGAAACTAGCTACAGAAATGCGCTTAATACATCCTGAATTTTCTGCGGTCATAAATTGTGGTGGAGGTAGTATAAAATCACAAATGAAGCGGGCCGATCGTTCAAATGCTAGGCTTGCAATTATCTTGGCAGAAGATGAGATTAAAAATAATACTGTGTCTGTAAAGTTTCTACGCGAACAACGGGAACAGGAAACCATACCACAAGATAATTTAATATCATTTTTAAATGAATACTTCAGTAAATAAGTGAGAGAGCATGGCTGATTACGAAACCGAAGAACAACAAGTCGAGGCACTTAAAGAATGGTGGAAACAAAATGGCATTGCGGTAATCGCAGGTGCGGTATTGGGTATTGCCGCTTTAGCCGGTTGGCGGGGTTGGAATTGGTATCAAGAAAAACAGGCAATGCAGGCATCTGATATCTATATTAATGTGCAAAATGCTTTGATTAAAAATGATACCAAAGCTTTGCAAACCCAAGCGGGCACCCTGCGTTCTAAATATAAATCCACACCCTATGCTGTATTAGCGACTTTGCATGAAGCAAAGCTACAGTCAGAAAAGGGTGATTTGAATGCGGCAGCTGAAAGTTTACGCTGGGCAATGAATAATAGCTCACAAGCTTCTGTCAAAGATATTGCACGAATTCGATTGGCACGTGTGCTGGTAGCTGACAACAAGCTCGATGAAGCCGCGGCAACCATCAACCACAATTTACCTAAAGCCTATGCCTCATTGGTTAATGAAATACGTGGTGATATTTTTTTTGCAAAAGGTGAAACTGAACAAGCTAAACAAGCTTATGACCAAGCACTAGAATCTGCTGATGCAAGTAGCATCGAATATCTGCGCATTAAACGCAATGATTTAGGCAGCTGACATTTATCATTATTCATGTTTGTGAAACCTCGAAACAAGATCTTTATCCTATTTGTTCTGACTTGTTGCTTATCGTTTTCCGCGTGCAGCGTATTAAAGAAACCAAAACAGTGGTTTGATAAAGAAGATGATCCTCGTGAACCAACGAAGTTAGTAAATATTGAAACTGAAAAAGTAAATGTGAAATCTATTTGGCGTAATTCGGTGGGTAATTTAGAAGATGCCTATAATTTAATTCGACCTTACATAACAGATGAGCGTATTTATCTCACGGATGCAAAAGGTCGTGTGGAAGCTTGGCAGCGAAGTGATGGCAAACGTATCTGGTCAGTGTCACTTAAGGAAAGTATTTCGGGTGGTGTGAACGGTGGTGAGGGTATCGTTGCGGTTGGTACAGAGTCTGGAGAAGTGATCACACTCAGCGCTGCGGATGGAAGCGAAAAATGGCGAGCTTCGGTAAGCAGTGAAGTGATGACCATCTCAGAGTCAAAATATGGTGTGATTGTTGCGCGTACTAATGATAATAAAGTGCATGCACTGGATGTGGGTAATGGCAGCATTGCGTGGAGAGCCAGCCGAGGTACACCTCCATTGACGTTACGTGGAGCAAGTGAACCTAAAGTAGTAGGAGATACCATAATTGTTGGTTACGACGATGGCAAGATGATGGCCCTTAATATGCGTGACGGTGAAACACTATGGGAAACCACGGTTTCAGTTCCGAGTGGACGCTCTGAATTGGATCGTGTTTCAGATGTTGATGGTGAAATCGATACATTCGATGGCATCGTATATGCCGTTAGTTTTAATGGGCGCGTAGTAGCGGTTGATATGGATACCGGTAAGAGTATTTGGACAAAAGATTTTTCTTCTTACGTAGGTCTGAGCGTAGATGAAACTCGAGTATATGTTACCGATGTAAGTGATAGTGTTTGGGCATTAGATAAAACTTCGGGTGCCACACTGTGGCGACAAGATAAACTTTTATATAGAAAACTTACCGCACCTAAAGTAATGGGTGATTATGTGGTCGTTGGTGATTTCAAAGGTTATATGCACTGGTTATCTCAAGAAGATGGAAAAATTGTAGGTAGAGATAATGTTGCAGGAGACGCCATTGAAGTTTCACCAATCATTAAAGATGAGCTGGCGTACGTACTTTCAAAAAATGGTTCATTGAAAGTATTACAGTATCAGTAATACTTTTTTCATTGCAGGCATCGCGATGCATTTTATGTGATGTGTGCCTCAAATGAATATTCGCATTTCACTTGTCTGTAATCTTATCTGCTTGTTTAGCAAACAAGTAGTACGGTCTAAGAAGTGGTTTTATAGCGACTAGATTACAATGAAAATATGTTATATTATAACGTAATAATTTAAACTTATAATGGTCTAATCATCAAAGTTTAAGAAGTAAACTTAGTTCAATGCTTATGAATTTCGCACCAAAGAAAATAGTTGTTATTAGTTTGCTATTGATTTTGGTGAGCACTCAATATGTGCTTGCACGACATAGCATTTCCCACCTTGATTCAAATAATCATTCTACTCAACGAAGCACCGAGGATAATGAAAACAGTAGTGATATTTGTCAAACATGTGTTACTACGAAAAATTTAAGTCAGAAGTTTCTCCTTGAGACTAGTTATTTCTTCAAGTTATCAAAGCCTGGTTATTTAATATTTTGTTTACCGGGATTTGTTGGTTTTCAATCTCTTAACAAACCTTTTCGGTCACAAGCACCACCCATTCTTTTCTTTTAAGAATTTATTTTTTATTGAATTTAAAAAGGAAAGATTATGTCCAGATTATATTCATGGGCAGTCACTTGTGTGGTGGCTGCCAGTATTTTGTGGAGTCAAAGTGGGTTTTCAGCTGAAAACACTGAGTTGACCGAATTAAAAAGTGAAATTGCAGAAATGCGAAAGCACTATGAAGATAAAATTAAGTCATTAGAGCAAAAGTTATCTTCATTACAATCTAAACAAGAACAATTAACTAAGCAGACACCTGTAACTCAGGCTGCAAATGTACCAGCTACTAATCAACGCAGGATTGCTTCAAATGATTTCAACCCATCCATTGGTGCAATTTTGCAAGGTAAATACAATAGCTTTTCAAAACGCCAATCTGAATTTGCTGGGTTTGCCGTAGGTGAAGAAGGTGAACGATCCTCAGAAGGATTTACATTAGATGAGACCGAAATCAATCTTGCGGCTAGTATCGATGATAAGTTCCGAGGTAGTTCAACAATTGCATTAGTCGAAGAAGACGGAACGGAAGTTGAACTCGAAGAAGCCTATATCGAAACCACTGGATTACCTTACGGGGTGAGTGCAAAAGCCGGAAGATTTTTTGCAGCACTTGGTTACTTAAATGAATACCATAGTCATGCAGACGACTTCGCCGATCGTCCCTTGCCTTATCGAGTATTTCTAGATAATCAATACAACGATGATGGTATTCAAACTACGTGGATTGCGCCTTTTGATTTGTATACAGAGCTTGGCTTCGGGGTATTTCGGGGACGTGACTTTCCAGGCGGGGGTGAAGGTGATTCCAATATTGGTGCATGGAGTGCCTTTGGGCGCATTGGTGGTGATGTGGGCGATAATTCTGCATGGCGAGTCGGTTTATCGACGTTACAAGTTGATGATTTAGAGCGTTCCAGTAATGAGGACTTATTGGATTTTATCGGTGATAACAAAATCTATATAGTGGATGGCCGCTATATATGGGCACCTACAGGAAACAATCGTAACAAAGAATTAATTCTTCAGGCTGAATATTTTCATCGCGATGAAGATGGCACTTACGATGATCTCGATGTAGGTACAGGGCCGATTTCTTACGATGAAGATCAATCGGGTTGGTATGCACAAGGCGTTTACAAATTTCATCCACAATGGCGCATTGGCGCACGTTACAGTGAACTTAATGCAGGAGATGTCCCAGCGGGCTTAATTGGAAGTGCTTTGGATGATGAGAATCATGACCCATATAGCCTTTCATTGATGGCGGATTGGACTAATAGTGAATTCAGTCGTTTGCGTTTGCAGTACAACTTAGAAGAACTAGCGGATAAAAATCGCGATCATCAAATTACGCTTCAATACATCATGAGCATGGGTGCGCATGCAGCCCATCCGTTTTAAAGAGGTGATGCATGCATAAACGAGTATTGTTTTCTCTTATAATACTTTTAATTGCGCCTGCTACTTCTGTTGCGAAGTTAGACGTCTTCGCGTGCGCTCCTGAATGGGGCGCACTTGCAAAAGAAATCGGAGGAACAGAAGTGTCGGTGTTTACTGCATCGAAAGCCTCACAAGATCTCCACCACCTTCGAGCAAAACCTAGTTTTTTAGCTAAAATGCGCCAGGCAGAACTTGTATTTTGTACCGGTGCATCACTTGAGTCCGGATGGCTGCCTGTACTTTTGCAAAAAGCCGGAAATTCTACGGTACAACCGGGTCAAGTCGGTCTCTTGCTGGCAAGTGAATATGTGCAAAGGCTTGAGATATTGGAATCTGTAGATCGTTCAATGGGTGATGTTCATAGTGAAGGGAATCCTCATATACATTTAAATCCATATAATCTAATCCAGATCGCTGAAGAGTTAGCAAAACGCTTGACGTTACTTTTACCTGCAAAGAAAAAATTATTTTTTAGTAATTTAGAAAACTTTAAACAAAGCTGGCAACAAAATATCGAAAACTGGGAACAGCAAGCACAACCACTCAGGAATAAAAATGTTGTGGTCTATCATCAGAATTGGATTTATTTACTAGATTGGTTGAGCTTAAATCGAATTACAACTCTAGAACCGGTGCCTGGTATACCTCCACGCGTTGCTCATTTAGAAATCGTTCTTGCATCCGTAAAAAATCAAGACATCAAAGCCATTTTGTTAACACCATATCAACAAAACAAAGCAGCCATGTGGCTTTCTGAGCATTCGAATATCCCTGTCGTTATCTTACCCTACACAGTAGGTGGGAGTGAAAAAGCAAAAGATTTAAAGTCGTTGTTTAATGAAACTGTGCGAATATTGCTAGAAGTAAGTTCATGAATATATCTGCTGATTTGATTGTGTTACTACTTCCAGCCCTTGCAGCGGGATGTCTAGTAGCAACAACACACGTCCCGCTCGGAATAGAAGTATTAAAACGTGGGATTATTTTTATTGATCTAGCCATTGCACAAATTGCCGCCATGGGTGTGGTAATTGGTCATGCGGTATTTGATCAGGCGGGGCAAATTCAATCACTCATACTAGCATTAGTATTTGCTTTATCAGGCGGCGGCTTGTTTGCATGGTTAGAAACAAAGCAATTCAGACATTTAGAGGCAATGATAGGAGCCATTTTCGTAGTTAGTGCGTCCATAACGATTTTACTTCTCGCCAAAGATCCTCATGGAATTGAAGCGATGGAAAAATTATTAGCGGGACAGATTCTTTGGGCGAAATGGTGGCCAGATTTAATAATTACATTAATAGTGTATTTAGCAGTCTTATTTATTTGGTTTAGGCGAAATACTAAGAATGCATTATTATTTTATTTTATATTTCCAGTAGCAATTACTTTTTCGGTTCAGATCGTAGGAATCTATCTCGTATTTGCAAGTTTGATTATGCCTGCTATTGCCACAAGTCGCATGAGTGAAAAAAATAAATTGCTTAATGCATATATGGTTGCCTTTATTAGTATCATTTTAGGGTTGGTTTTTGCAGTAATTGCCGATTTGCCTACTGGACCAATGATGGTGTGTGTCTACTTTGCGATTTCTATGTTACTGCTTATTAGTGGCTATAGATCAAGTAAAATTGTGAGTTGAATACATTATTTGTGGCCAACATAGAAACTTAGATTTAGCAATTTCGTCCTTAATCTTGCCACTAGCCAATACGCATATCATGTTATATTGCGATGCTTTTTTAAATTTAGGCATATTCAAAAAGTCACATGAAACCCGTCATTGCCATCGTGGGTCGCCCGAATGTTGGTAAATCTACATTATTTAATTATTTGACCAAGTCAAAAGATGCGTTGGTTGCAGATCAAGCAGGGCTCACGCGTGATCGTATCTATGGCATAACTCGTAGGTTTGAAAACCGTTATATCGTGATTGATACAGGTGGTATTGCGCCGTCAGATGACCTTAATGATCGGGATAAAATGAATATCGCGATCAGCACGCAAGCTTGGATTGCCATAGAAGAAGCCGATATGGTGTTTTTTCTGGTTGATGGGCTAAATGGGTTAGTGCCTCAAGATCAGGAAATATTTAATAAACTTCGAAATTCATGCCAAGAAGTCTTTGTACTTGTTAATAAAGTAGATACGGGTTCATCCAATACACTTGCCAGTGATTTTTACACACTAGGTGCAGAGCATATATTTGAAATTTCGGCAAAGTCTGGCAAAGGAGTGCGTAGCCTCGTCGATGAATTGAAAAAGCAACTTCCTTCAGAACAACAGACACAAATAGATGTAGTCGATGAAAAAATTATTAAAGTTGCTCTAGTCGGCAGACCCAATGTCGGTAAGTCTACCTTGGCAAATGCCCTGATTGGTGAAGAAAGATTTGTAACATCGGAAATACCAGGAACTACACGTGATAGTATTTCACAGCGTATTGAAAAATTTAGCACGACGTTTGAGCTTATCGACACCGCAGGAGTACGTCGCCGTAGTAAAGTGCATGATACGGTCGAAAAATTTAGTGTGGTAAAAACACTGCAAGCTATCGATGCAGCACATGTAGTTGTGTTGTTACTAGATGGCACGCAGGAGTTTGCAGAACAAGATGCGCGTTTGGCAGGTATGGTAGTAGAAAGTGGTTGTGCAGTAGTTATTGCGATCAATAAAATAGATGTGTGCTCGCGTGATGACTACAAAGGTATTCAAAAAGGCTTTGATCTTAAATTGCGCTTTTTAACTTATGCCGAGCGACAATTTATTTCAGCTAAACATAAAGAGGGTGTTACTAAATTAATGCGTGCAGTGGTGCGCGCCTATCATTCTGCAAATATAGAAATTACCACGGGCGAACTAAACAAGATGTTAGAAAGCGCAGTTGAAAGTTTTCAGCCGCCTTTAGTGAGAGGCCGTAGAATCAAACTTAAATATGCTGCACAAGTGAGTAAATGCCCACCAACGATTTCTATCCATGGAAATCAAATTGCTAGGATCCCAGGATCCTATAAACGCTATTTGGAGAATTATTTTCGTAAGGCGTTAAAATTAGTGGGAACACCAATCGTTTTATTATTTAAGCAACCAGAAAATCCATATGCAGGTAAACGCAACAAACTCACACCGCGACAACAGCGCAGTAGAAAACGACTTATGAAAAAAGTCAAAAAATAAATGTGCTAATGTGACCAGAATAGAATGAATATACAAGCATCAGTAATTGTTAGCACCTATAATCAACCACGTGAACTTGAACTGGTGTTGTGTGGGTTAACTATGCAAACGCATAATCCCTTAGAGATTATTATTGCCGATGATGGTTCTACGCAAGCAACTAAAGATCTAGTTAATCAGTGGGTGAAGAAAAGCCACATTCCGATTCAACATGTTTGGCATGAAGATGTTGGTCATCGGAAATCAACAATCAATAATATGGCGGCAAGCAAATCGACTGGTAATTATTTGATTTTTCTGGATGGGGATTCGATTCCGCATCGGCTGTGGGTGAAAGATCATCTAAATGCAGCACAACAAGACACTGTGGTATGTGGCAGGCGTGTACGTTTGGGCCCCAAAATCAGTCGTGAAATCGATTTAACCTTCATTCAATCAAGAAAGCTTGAGAAACTTACCGGACCAATGCTTGTCAGTGCACTTCGCAGAGACACCAAACGCTATATGTTAGGAATACGTTTACCAAAAGGTGTGGCACGAATTTTTCACCCACAAGAGCGGCGTCTCATGGGCGTTAATTTTAGTTTATATAAAAACTTGTTTGAATGTGTTGGCGGTTATAAAGAATATGATGATGCAAGTTATACAACGACAGAAAATCTACGCGAAGATGCGTTATTAGAAATCCAACTTTTAAATGCAGGGGTTCGTCGGTATCCACTTATTAATCAAGCCATTGTTTATCATCTTTTTCACCCCGAAAGACCACCGAATAAGAAAATCGATGCAAAAATACAATCGCTATATAAATCTGCCTTAGAAAAAAGAAGACTCAGTTCAAGCTAGATTATGAAAATACTTCATACGATTTTTACTGTATTGATTATTACTGCGATCGTGCAAACTATTTATTATTATCCACTACTGCCCAATACCGTTGCATCTCATTTTGATGGTCTGGACGACCCCAATGGTTGGTCATCAAAACTGGTGTTTTTTTTAATATACGCAGGGGTGTTATTGCTCACTACATTTATTTTTATTGCTATTCCGGCAAGGCTAGCTAAGAGAGTTGGCAAGGGCCTAAAGATTCCCAATAAAAGTTATTGGTTAGCGCCCGAGCGCATACATGACACTATTCAATTTTATCGAAACCATTTTTTATATTTTGGAATTGCAAATGCCCTGCTGGCGGTTTCTGTAATTCAATTGGTTATCATGGCGAATTTTAAAGAGCAGCCTAGACTAGATAACATCATCATATGGTTGCTGATAATATATTTTATTTTTATAATATGTTGGTTAATTCTTTTTTATGCTAAATTCAGACGTCCAAACTAGCGGGTATTTGTCGATTATTACCAACTCAAACTAATTTAAGTTGCAGTTGGTTTAAATTGCTTTTTAGTATATTCAGTTTTTCTTTTGTGCAGGCTTCGCTAGGGTTATACAGTAAACTATTCAGCATGTTCATGATTGGACGATAATCATTATCGTTTAGTTTGTGTTCAACACCCAATTTCTCTATGAATTGTGCTGGTGATTCTTCAGGCCTGCGAATTGATCCTAGCTTGTGGAGTTTGTGCGTAAAATTTTGAAAAATGGCTATCACTGGATGTTTATTGCGTCGACCTTGTTGCATCAATAGTGAAACTGCTACAAACATAACACTTAAAATCGCACCAGCTAGAAGAACTAGTGCAATTTTCATAATAGTTATTTTGCCAAGTAGTTTTTGTAAAAAGTCTGTTTGAATGTTAGCGTCATAGCCAATTACAAATAAATTCCAGCGGTGTTCAAGAGATTCGAACAGAAACATTAACTTGCGTAAACTTGGTATGCCTTTCAAGCGCATGGTAGTAAACGAAGACAGAGAGGCTAGGTCGGTTTCAGGCAATGCCGCATTTAAACCATCCATAATGCGTGAAGGTGCGACGGCTGCAGTGGGATCTATTCGTTGCCAGCCCTTATTAGGTAACCAAATTTCTGCCCAGGCATGTGCCATATATTGGCGCACGACTATGTGTTTTGTAAGTGGGTTGATTTCTCCGCCTTGATAACCTCCTACCATGCGAGCAGGAACACCTGCAGCACGCATCATGTATACAAAAGCACCTGCATAGTGTGAACAAAATCCTGCGCGGGTATCGAACCAAAATTCATCTATACTATTTTTGCGCGATAGGGTTGGTGGTTCAAGTGTGTAGTGATAAGGCTTGTTTTTGATATGAGCCAAGATTTTTTCTACAAACTCTTCCGTACTTTTTGATTCACTATAAAGTCTACGTGCGTAGTCAATAATGCGTGGATTGTCGTTGTGATCAACATGTGTGGTTTGCAATTTAAGAAATTCTGGCAGCCAAGTGTTTAAAGTGGCATTCGGATAAGTATTTACTTCATAACGCAATAAAGACTGCACTGGTGAGCGATTCACTAATCGATAGTCCCACATAATTCCGGTAGATTTAGTTTGTGGTAATGCTAAGTCGAGACCAAACAGCCAGCGATCATAAGTGGGTTCTAATAAAATAGAATAAGAAACTTTATTTTGTCCTCTTATATTTGGAACAAACCAGCTTACTTTTCTATTTTTTGCCCAATCTACTTTGGGAATATTTAGGAATTTTCTTGGGATACTGGCTTCAGACCAGGTACCATTTTCAAAATCCGAATAGACTCTGCCTCGCCAATACATTTCATTGTTGTTAGGAGGAGAGTTTTCAAAAATTGCTCGAAATACAATTGCGTCGGAGCGCGTAAGATTGGCGATATCTCCAGGAGTCATTTCTGAACTCAATCCAGTGCGTGCGGTTTGATTTGGATTGGCAATAGCCCACAGTGGACCAATTCTTGGAAATAAAATAAATAGAACAAACATCAATGGCATGGCCTGTGCCAATATTTTGGTAGAAATTTTTATAGAGACAAAAGGTGCCACTCGTGTGTGGAATTGATTCATGCCAACCATGGCTGCAGTGACCAAGACTAATGCAGCGAGCTCATAAATAACGATGCCGATACTGTGATTAAAGATAAATTCTACGGCAATGATGAAATAAGCGATAAATATCACCACATAGGCATCGCGCCGTGTTTTCATTTCTAATAGTTTCAGCGCAAAGGCGATTACTAATAATGCCGCCCAAGTCTCTAAGTTTTTAGTTATGCCTTCAAATACCAGGATGCCTACCGCACTTGTAGCTACTAATGCCGTTTTAAACCAAAAAGATGGAAAGTTTGCACGTCCTAAAAAAATCATCCAACGCCAAACTACACAAAATAGCCCTACACAGATGATCCATAATGAAATTTGTGCAGTGTGCGGGATTACCGTCATCGCAAATGCAGTCATTAACATGATTAAACTGTTGCGTGGTATTTGCGAGACGGTGCCGTGGTCCCACACTTTAAAGTGTTTAGTGCGGATGCCCATATAACGCCAATTCTTTTAGTACACAATCTAAATGCGCTTTGCCTATATTGGGTTCAATCACTAATTGTGGAAGTTTTAAGCCAAACTCTTTTTCATTGCGATATGCACTAAGTGCCATCCCTGTTAACTTACTTAAACGCAATTCCGGTTCGCCTTCGATTTGATACCAATCCAGCAGCAAACGTGTATCCGCATAAGTAGCGAATTGCTTTACTAATAATTCGTCTTGCCGAGCGTAAGACCGCCATAGAATATGGCGGGGGGAATCTCCAGGTTGATAACTACGCATATCGTAAAAATCATCACTGCCGCTACGATGAGTTAAATGGCCTTCATCATCCGTGCCATAATTTATTAATGGGTGATTATGAAACAAGGGCTTGGGATAAATAATGGCTTTGGCATCTAGATCCACCCAGGTCCATGCGCGTAATAAACCAAGTGGAAAATAGGTTTCTACTAACAACCTATTTGGATTTAACCAGCCACGTCGTTTGGCTTTGACAAAAAGATGTATGATGGCGGATTCTGCATCATACAATTCAGCCCATTGTTTCACTGCGTTTGGCCAGCCAAGCTGAATGCCTTCACGTTTAAAATTTTCAGGGCGTGTAACTTTGATAACGAATTCGATATCTTCTCCTGCAAAACCTGAGCCACATTTTAGTAGTTCAATCGTTACACCAGATAGGTTTCTATAGGTGTAGAAAATAGTGATAAAGAAAACACTGCTTAACCAAAATACTAAACCAAAAATAAGCGAGTTTTCATAATTAATTGCACCAACAAGCAGAGTTAGTAATAAAGCACAAAAAACAAAACCTGTACGGGTAGGAAAAATAAAAATCGATCGCTGGTTAAGCGTGATAGTCTGTTGTGGTGGGATACGCCGTTGTAACCAGCGTTTAAATTGTTTTTTAAACGGTCTTTTAGGTTTAGAAAAGATATTTTTTGAAATACTAAGCGAGGACATCGACACCGCTGAGAAGCTTTTGTGCAAGTGAGGTACCACCGTGTCCAGTAAAATCAGCGTTGCCTCGTAGTCGATGTTCAACCGCACTGGGTAATACTTGTTGTACATCTTCAGGCACGACATGGTCACGTCGATGGACCAATGCCCAAGCCTTAGCTGCACGTAATAACGACAAGGCGCCACGTGGTGATAGACCAAAAGCGAATTCTTTTTCTTTACGCGAAAAATCAACTAAGCGCTGAACATAGTTTAAAAGTGCTTCTGCAACTTTTACGTGTTCAACTTCTTCCTGAATGGCCAATAATTTTTCTGCACTGATTACTGGTTGAAGCTTATCTAATTTACTACGGCGATCACCTTCAATTAAAAGTTCACGCTCTGCATTCTTATCAGGGTAACCGAGTTCGATACGCATTAAAAAGCGGTCCATCTGCGATTCAGGCAATGGGTAAGTGCCTGTCTGCGTTGCTGGATTTTGTGTAGCAATTACATAAAACGGTTGCGGTAACTGATAAGTTTCTCCATCCACGGTAACAGTTTGCTCTTCCATTACCTCTAAAAGTGCACTTTGGCTTTTAGGCGTGGCTCGATTGATTTCGTCGGCGAGTAATACTTGAGTAAATATAGGTCCCGGCATGAAGCGAAAAGAAGAAGTATCTTTTTCAAAAATCGATACGCCAATAACATCACTTGGTAATAGATCGCTAGTGAATTGAATGCGATTAAAATCCAATCCCAAAACTTGTGATAGGGTATGTGCAAGCAAGGTCTTGCCCATACCTGGCAAATCTTCAATAAGCAAATGGCCTCGAGCAAACAAACAAGCCAAGGCCAGTCTAATTTGCGTTTCTTTGCCCAATAAAATTTGGTTCACTGCATGGATGACTGCATCTATAGTCTCTGCTTGCATGTTATCCACCGAAGCGAGCTTAGGTACAGTCGATTCGTTAGCCATAAGAAGATTGCATATAAATTGAACTTTATTTGCCTAACCATAGCGTTTATCTAGCAATTGGGTCTATGTCACTGGTCAGGTATTTGCATCGAATGTGACCATTTTTATCTAGTCATGGCCTGAATTTGAACGCAAATGGTTTAGCCTTGTTAACACGCAAAGAATTCAAAGACTTATCTATTTTACATGAGGATAGGGCTGAACCTTCGGAAATATTGAAATATTCATGAGAGTAAAAAGGGAAGCACTTTTAAGTGCTTGTGTTGGTGCGGTTTGCGGTTAGTACTAAATATTTAGTACCAGGTTTCTGCACAGTTAGCTTAGAAAGTTGGTAAAATAGTTCCTAATAACAATAAGCATAAAAGAGGTTGCTATGTTTCGCGCTCTCAAAATTGAGCCAGAAAAATGTACTGGTTGTCTTCAGTGTGAGTTGGCCTGTTCACTTGAAAATGAAGGCATCATGAATCCCTCCAAATCACGTATCAAAGTTTTTACTTTCCATCACGAAGGTCGTTTTTCACCTTACACCTGTACGCAATGTGAAGAAGCATGGTGTATGCACGCCTGTCCTGTTGAAGCCATTGTGGTAAATGCAGAAACCGGTGCAAAAGAAGTTTTTGAAGATGTGTGCGTAGGCTGTAAGGTTTGTACGATCTCATGTCCTTTTGGCACGGTGAACTACAATCACGATAGTGGCAAAGTAATTAAATGTGATTTGTGTGGTGGAGATCCGGAATGCGCAAAGGCTTGTCCTACGGAGTGCATCACTTATGTAGATATTGATATGACCGGATACGATCGCATGCATGCATGGGCTGCAAAAGATGCAGGCGTAGCTTAGAAGGAGAGAAACATGGCTTGGACACAAAAGATTTTACGCATTAATTTAACTACCGGGAGCTGCCAGGAAGAACCTTTGAATATGGAATGGGCGCAAGCGTATTTAGGCCAACGAGGCTTGGCAACAAAGTATCTATGCGAAGAGGTCGATCCGAAATGCGATGCCTTGGGGCCAGATAACAAGTTGATCATGGCGACAGGCCCACTAACCGGAACCATGGCTGCAACAGGCGGGCGTTATTCAGTGATTACGAAGAGTCCTCTTACCAATACTGTTGCATGTTCTAATTCTGGAGGTTTCATTGGTGCAGAAATGAAAATGGCAGGTTGGGATATGTTTATTTTTGAAGGTCAATCTAATTCACCTGTTTATTTATATGTACACAATGATTCTGCAGAGCTATTACCTGCAGATGAATTATGGGGCAAGTCAGTATGGGAAGCCGATGAATTACTACATCGTAAATATCAGGATCCGCAACTGCGCATCAGTTGTGTAGGCCGTGCAGCAGAATCAGGGTGTTTATATGCAGCAGTGATAAATGATTTGCACCGTGCAGCAGGACGCTCAGGTGTGGGTACGGTGATGGCAGCAAAAAAACTGAAAGCGGTTGCAGTGCGAGGAACTAAAGGCGTAGGCAATATAAAAGATGCCAAACGTTTTTTTGTAGTCACTGCAGAGCATAAGAAAGTATTGGCGGAGAATGCAGTAACAGGTGAGGGTCTTCCTGTTTACGGCACTCAAGTATTAATGAATGTGATTAATGAAGCAGGTGCAATGCCAACCCGAAATATGAAAGAAGTGCAATTTGAAGGTGCGCATAAAATTTCAGGTGAAGCCATGCATGAAGCACGTGAAACGGATGGTAAAGCCAATTTGACAACTAATGGTGCGTGTTTTGCTTGCACGATTGCCTGTGGGCGTATTTCAACGATTGATCAGGGCCATTTTAGTGTCAAAAACAAACCAGAATATTGGGGTAATTCGGGTGGCTTAGAATACGAAGCTGCATGGGCCTTGGGTTCAGATACCGGTGTAGACGATTTAGATGCCTTAACGTATGCCAACTTTATTTGTAATGAAGACGGTTATGATCCAATTACTTTTGGTTCTACTTTGGCGGCTGCAATGGAATTGTATCAAGAAGGATTGATCACTAAAGAGCAAACTCATGGGGTGGAATTAAAGTTTGGTAATGCCGAGGCAGTAACCAAAGCGGCTGAGTGGGTGGCAAAAGGCGAGGGCTTTGGTTTAGAACTTGGTTTAGGATCAAAACGTCTATGTGAAAAATATAAACGCCCAGAGCTTTCCATGACAGTAAAAGGGCAAGAGTTTCCGGCCTATGATCCACGTGGCATTCAGGGTATGGGTCTTGGTTATGCTACTTCGAATCGTGGTGCTTGTCATTTGCGTGGTTACACCGTGTCTTCTGAAATCTTAGGGATTCCTGAAAAAACGGATCCATTAGTAAACGAAGGTAAACCAGCATTGGTAAAAGCCTTTCAAGACGCTACTGCTGCTGTCGATTCTGCCGGTTTGTGTGTTTTTACTACCTTTGCTTGGACACTAGATAACATTGCTCCACAAATCGATGCCGCCTGCGAGGGTGAGTGGACAACTGAAAAACTAGTTGAAGTGGGTGAGCGAGTTTGGAATTTAGAACGCGATTTTAATCTTGCTGCAGGAATCACTGGTAAGGACGATACTTTGCCCAAACGCCTATTAAAAGATGCTGCACAAACGGGTCCGGCCAAAGGGCTTGCTAATAATTTACATCTAATGCTGCCTGAGTATTATAAATTGCGAGGTTGGACAGCAGACGGAGTGCCTACACAAGAGACACGACAACGTCTAGGCCTGAATCCACAGGGTATCGCATAGGCATGACACAACACGTCATCATAGGTGCAGGGCCTGCAGGAATTATTGCAGCAGAAACTTTGCGTAAACTTGACTCTGCTTCACAGATAACCGTCATAGGTTCTGAGCCAGAGCCGCCATACTCTCGCATGGCAATCCCTTATTATTTAATTAATGACATTAAAGAGTCCGGTACTTATCTACGCAAGAGTTCTAATCATTTTGCAGATAGAAATATTGAAATTATTCAGCAACGAGTCAACACGGTTGATGACAAACAACATTCACTTAGTTTGCAAAATGGTAACACGATCAACTATGACAAGCTTTTGATTGCTAGCGGTTCGCATGCAGTTACTCCGACTTTACCAGGTATTGATGCCCCCTACGTGCATAATTGTTGGACGTTAGAAGATGCCCGCAACATTGTTAAATTGGCAACAGAAAATGCAAACGTGGTGTTAGTAGGCGCTGGATTTATTGGTTGTATTATTTTAGAGGCTTTAGCAAAACGTAAAGTGCAACTTAGTGTAGTAGAAATGGAAAATCGTATGGTGCCTCGCATGATGGATGATGAATCAGGTAGCTTGATTAAGAAATGGTGCGAGAATCAAGGCATAAATGTCTATACCTCAACGCGTGTTGAAGAAATCGACAATAACACTGTGAGATTGAGTGATGGGGAGTCATTAAAAGCCGATTTAGTGATTATGGCAACCGGTGTAAAACCGAATACGAATTTTCTTGAGGGAACTGATGTAAAAATTGAAGATGGAGTTTTGGTTAATGAGTTTTTGCAAACTGACTGTGATGACATTTATGCTGCAGGCGATGTTGCACAAGGAAAAGATTTTTCAACCAATAATTATTCGGTTCAAGCTATACAGCCCACCGCTGCAGATCACGGAAGAATCGCGGCCAACAATATGCTGGGAAACAAATTACGCCACCAAGGCAGTATTAATATGAATGTATTGGATACCATGGGGCTCATATCCAGTTCTTTTGGTTTATGGATGGGTGCAGAAAGTGGTGATTCGGCCAAACTCAGTGATCCGGATCGTTTTCGATATCTCAATCTACAATTCCAAGACGATGTGCTAATTGGCGCAAGTAGTCTAGGTTTGACCGAGCATGTAGGGGTAGTGCGTGGCCTTATTCAGAGCAAGACAAAGTTAGGTAAATGGAAATCACGACTCAAAGCGGATCCCACGCGGCTTATGGAAGCCTATCTAGGATGTACCCAGGCGGTTGGCCACAACGCTGGCATGATCTAAAGCCAGCTCTAACTCGGCCTCACAAAAAAATTACTATTTTTAGAAATACCTTTAAGTATCACGCAAGGTAAATGTAATGAAAATTACATTAAAACTGTATGCAACGCTGGGTGATCTGCTTCCTGATCATGCGCGTCAAAATATGGTGGAAATCGAAGTAGCCGAAGACGCTACTCCAAACCAAGTAATAGATGAATTTAAAGTACCGCAGGAACTAGTGCATTTGGTGTTGTTGAACGGACGCTATGTTGAACCCGAGCAGCGGGATCAATCGATACTTCAGCCTGATGACGCATTGGCAATTTGGCCCCCTATTGCAGGTGGGTGATGATTTGAGCAAAACAATCCGCTTTTCAAAAGAGATGGGCATCAGTCGTGACGATTTATATCGAGCCTTACCTTCTATATTCCAACAACAACCTTATAAAATTAAAGATGATTCAATCATTGCCAAGAAGAATCAAAGAAGTTTAGTGATTAATATATTAAAAGAAGATGTTCGTAAACTGGCTTCAATGAAAGTACCGCGTTTAGTATTAGATTTTTGTTTTGAAAACTACACTCAGGCGCAAGTGACCTCTTTTGAGAAGCGTTTTTTATTACACTTACAAAAAGGAGGCGGCTAAGCCACACATATTAATTTCACTTCCAGCCAACTGGTTCATAGCCTTTATCAACAAGGCAGCGCTCAACAATATATTTGAATTCCGGACTAGGCTCATTGGAGCGTTTTATTCCTGAAAAGAATCGGCTCAGACCACGGTTAATGGCGCCCACTGCAGCACCTACACCGGCATTCCCGGTCACGGCCCCGCTAGCGGCACCTGTGGCTGCACCTTCTGTAGCACTGCCAGCAGTTCCTTTCGCTATTTCTCCTGCACCATTGGCTTTCGCACCACTGTCTTTGGCAAGTTGTATACATTCGTCAATATCTTGCCTTACCTGTTTATCGCCCACCTCTTTAGCATGTTCGTTGGGATACAGAATAGGTTGCGAAGTGGCACAAGCACAAAGCATTGTCGTGGCAAACCATATAGGCAGAAAAGTTGATGAGCGATGCATCACTGTATTTTACTCCTAATTCGCTAGTGTATTGTAAGACAAACTTTCAGAAATAAAGTTACAACTAAAAATGATGCTGGACTGCCACGCAAGCTAATGCTTGCTCGCAGTGACGGATTTTCTTGTCATTGCGAGTCATGAAATGACGAAGCAATCTAGTCAATTAATATAATCAAGGCAGTTTGGCTTCTAAATCTTCGACATTTACTTTAGGGTGGGCTTGCTTGAATTTTTCCAATTGTCGAGCGGCCTCGGCATAATCTTTTCTGGCGATCAACTTCTCAATCATTAACAACCAGTCTCCTACAGGTATAGGAGCAAAATCAGTATCTTCTTTAGATTCAGCTCTGTCATCATGCAGCATGGGCTCTTGTTGTGCATCCGATTCGAAATCTTTTCTAGATCTTTCTCGCGACATCGTTTCGGTATTGCCATTTGTACTATATGTACCTTCTTGAACAGTGGATGGCTGTTCATTAAGTATAGCTCTGGGAGAATCTTGCAAGGGTTCTAAGGTTCTGTTTGGTCTTGACGATTTAACCTCAGACTTAGATTTCATACTGGGTGCTGCAACAGATGGTTGTTCAGCTGGAACTTGTTCAAGTTTATTATTCCGTTGATACTCATCTAGCTGTCGAGATTTTTCTAATGTCGGTGTTGGTTGTGATACTGTTTCCTGGTCAAGTTTTTTTCTTGCTTCTAATTTCTCTTGCGCCGCATTAGCAGGTGTTTGAGTTTCGGCACGACCAGATAATTCTTCTGTCTCTGTCGCAATGCCATCAGTAGGCATAGAAATTTCATCAATGGGTGCATTGAAATCACCAGCCCCGCTTTTATTCTTTGTCGTAGTTTGCATATCAGATTCACTCGAGGGAATGGGTGGAATTTCTAATTGTTCAGGGCTTTGATCAAGTTGTACCAGTAGTGCAAAAACTAACACCACACTTGCGGCCAACGATAGAGGCACTTTCCAACCACCACCAAAATGACTGCCACCACGTTTTGATGATTGTTTGTTGGCGGCATACTCTAAAATCTCTTGATCAAGCTCAGCAGAAGGGGCTTCATTTGCGCCTTTTTTATAAAGCTGTTTTAAAACTTGATCGTCTTGAGAATTCATATCTTTAGTTCAATTTTACATATTTAATTTATTAGAGCAGCTTTAAGTTTGTTTTTAGCATAACGCAAACGGCTTTTAGCCGTTTCAGGATTTACCTTAGTGATTTCAGCTATTTCATTCACATTCATGTCTTGTTCAAAATGTAACAACGCTGCTTCTTTTTGGCTTGCGGGAAGTTCATCAAAGGCATGCATGAGTTGTTTAGTTTTTTGTTTCAAAGTGAACTCATCTTCAGGTAATGCCAAGGTATTTGACGTGTTAGTAAGTTCATAATTCATTTCGGCTTCCTCGAATTCAACCACCTGAGCGGGTTTACTTTTTCTGTAGTAATCGACCAGCGTATTGTGAGCAATCGTAAACAAATAAGTTGTAAACTTTGCTTTGGGTTGATATCGAGTAGCACTGTTAATCAATTTAATCCATACCTCTTGATAAAGTTCTTCAGATTGCGGTTCGTCACTGCAATGCTTTATAAAGTAACGATACAATGCATCTTTATATCTGCGATATAGTGTCTCAAAGGCTGCTTGATCTCCTTGCTGGTATTGCAGCATTAAGGCTTCGTCAGATACATGCTTGTCCTCCATAGAATAAGCAGACTAACCATGCCAACAAGGTAACGCAATACCGTTTGTTGCCTCTATATAAACGAAAAAGTTTACATAAAGGGTTAGTCCCAAGCGTGATTCTCACTACCGTTTATCTGATAGCATGCTAGGATATTTAAATGGCGCTGTGCAGAATATCCAAACGCCTTGAGCAGCTAGAGTCGTTTCACGTCATGAGTTTAATGGCGGAGGCAAAACAGCTAGCAGCACAAGGGCATCACGTTATACACATGGAAATGGGTGAGCCCGATTTTTCCACGCCTGAACCTATAGTAGAAGCAGGTATCGCAGCATTACGTGCAGGCATAACGCACTATACCCCTACACTGGGACTGCCAGCTTTACGCGAAGCCATTGCAAATTTTTATCAAGAAGAATATGGCGTTACCGTATCTGCCGAACAGATTGTTATTACGCCTGGATCCGCCTTGGCATTACAACTGGTTTTAAATGTAATGATATCGGCTGGAGACCAAGTTGCGATTGCAGATCCTGCTTATCCAAGCACACATAATTTAGTTCGCTTACTGGGTGGTGTGGTATTGCATATGCCCGTGAGCGAAGCCTCGTCATGGCAACTTAATCTTGAATTATTAGAGCAAAATTGGAATGAATCCGTTAATGCAGTATTAATAGCAAGCCCCTCTAATCCAACTGGCACCATACTCACAAATGATGAATTACAGAAAATTGTAGACTTTTGTGCAGAGAAGGGTGTATTTCTATTGGTCGATGAAATTTATCATGGACTAGTGTACTCGCATGCACCTCGTACTGCAGTTGATATCAATGAAAATACATTCGTTATAAATAGCTTTTCGAAATTTTATGGCATGACGGGTTGGCGAGTGGGCTGGATTGTTGCGCCAAAAAGATATTTAAAAGAAATAAACAAACTTGCGCAACATACATTTTTAGCGGCCCCTACACCAGGACAATATGCAGCACTCGCAGCTTTTCAAAAAGACACAAAAGAGATTTTGCTAGCAAGACGTGAAGAATTTAAACAACGACGGGATTACTTAGTCAAAGCGCTCAAATCAATAGGTTTTGGAATTCCAGTAAAACCCGAAGGGGCCTTCTATATCTATGCTGATTCGTCAGCATTTTCAGATGATAGCTACGAATTTGCGCGCAAGGTATTAACAGAAAAACATGTCGCATTTACACCAGGGATTGATTTTGGAGTAAACGGTGCTAAACAACATGTGAGATTTGCCTACACCACCAATCTAGAAAATCTAAAAATAGGTATTGAACGTTTAGCTGAAATAAAAGCTTGAATGCATCCCAATAGATGCACTGATAAAAAAGTTTAACAAAAGAAAATAAATAATTATTAAAAGTAAGTTAATGATCTAAATAATTAAAAAATAAAGAAACACAGCAATGACAAAATTTTGACACTTAACAAAACTGAACATTAATTATTCAGTTTTATAAAAAAACGTACAACAAACAAACAACTTGAAATAACAACTTCATACAAAACAAGTGTAGTTACACAATAGAAACAAAAATAACTATTGAAATATACATTTAGACCGATATAGTTAAATCAATAATCAAAATTAAGAAATTTTGGGGAGAATTTGTGGGGATTCCGGGGCAGAGTAAAAATAATCTAATTCATTTTTTTCGTTTAATTTTTTTGGTTTCAACTTTGTTCCTAGCTTATGGAGCATGTGTTCACGCTGGTGTTGGTCAATGTGTGTGCACATCAAATTGTGGCAATGTTCCATCAATAAATGCAAGTTCACCTGGGCAATGTTTTCCCTATTTTACTGAAGCATATAACAATACTTTTGGAACAGACTGTACTCACTCGCCAGAATTGATTGATAGTAATCACAATCCAAATGAAAATTTCACTTGGGATACATATGGCATGCATAACGTAGGTGGATCGCATGTAATTTGTCAAAATCCTGGTGGTGGTATGGTTCAATTCAGATACTGCTCAAATAACACTCAAAATTACCCAGAGTGTGAAACAAACCAAGTTTCACTTCCCAGCACATTAGGCGGGAAACAACCATCCTGCCCAAGAGGTAACCCAGTACACCCAGCCACAGGAAATAAGTTTCAAACTGAAACAGATTTTGCAAATACAGGTGAACTTTCGTTTACACGTTATTACAACAGTTTAGGAGAAGAAGAATATGGGCTAGGCAAAGGCTGGAGTGCACAATATCACCAACATTTACTTATCTCATCGAGTATTTTAATAGTCCTAAATAACCAAGATGGACAGAGTCACGCATTTAATTGTTCCTCTATAGGTGAATGTGAAAAGCTTGCAGATATAAAGGATTTACTAGAAAAAACTGCTACAGGCTTCCTGCTAACAACAGAAGATAATGTTGTTGAATCGTATGATCTTAATGGCAAACTTATCTCTATCACCTCGTTGTCAGGCCAAACTCAGACTTTAAGTTACAACAGCACGACAGACTTACTTGAGACCGTAACTGATAACAATGGCAGAATAATTAGTTTTACCTACGATACTCAAGAACGCCCTGCAACTATCACCGATCCAGATGGTGAGGTTTATACCTATGACTACGATACCAATAACAACTTAGTTAAAGTTACCTACCCAGACAATACCCCAGGAACCAATACCGATAATCCAACCAGACAATATCAATACAACGACACCAACTATCCAAATCACCTCACCGACATTATCGATGAAAATGGCAACACCTTTGCCAGTTTTGGCTACGACACCCAAGGCCGAGCCATCTTTACAGAACATGCCAATGGAAATGAACGAATAGATCTAACCTACAACGCAGATGGTACTACTACAGTAACTGATTCACTCGGAGCAACCAACACCTACACCTATGAAATTATGTTCGGGGTCCCCCGAACCTCAACCATAACTGGCGGACAGTGCGGAAGTGGATGTACCGGAGAAGGACAAGCACAAACCTATGATGCAAATGGATTTCTCGCAAGCCGCACCGACTTTGAAGGCAACATCACAACTTTTATTAATAACAGCCGAGGCTTACAAACTTCTCGAACCGAAGCCGTCAGCACCCCCGAAGAAAGAACCATCACCACCGAATGGCATTCCGATTTTAGATTGCCCACCAAAATAACCGAACCGGGTAAAGAAACCATCTTTACTTATGACACACAGGGCCGACTCCTGTCGCGTGCGGAAAGAGAGATTTAATGTATGAAAAAAAGTGCTTTACCTAACTTAAGTACATTAATACTGAAATCAGTTAGGCAACTACTTGTACTAATTTTATTTTTATCAAGTACTACAAGTCTTGCTGCTGAGGTTTGGACACGAAGTGGGGGAATGGGTTATGGGTATTTTCCAACGGCTGCTGCATACTGCCAAGTATTTCAACAACAATTTTGTCACACAGAATGTAATCCATTCCCAATGACATGTGCGAGTCCTGACTGTAGCGCAGTGGGATGTACCGTTCAATATAGAGTAACTCCTGCCACTAGTTTTTTGGTTGCAACTGAAATTATTTTAAAGGGGCCTTTACCAGCTGGAGAAACCATCAACAAAACCGAAAAAACCTTAGGCTCCCCTGCACCAGAGCAATGTGTGGGTAATCCAATTGATATTGCAACGGGAAACAAATATCAAAAAGAAACAGACTATGTTGATTCAAGAACCAGCCAAATTGTATTTGAACGCTACTACAACAGCATCGCGATAGATGATTCGCTTACAGGTAATCAATCATCACGTGCACTTGGGAACAACTGGAAACACACCTACCAAAGAAGCATCTTTAACTCTGATGATGGTATTGATGAAGGCGTCGCGATTGCCTATCGACATACCGGTCGAGTTGAAAACTTCTTCTTGAATACAAGTACTAATCAATGGGTACCCGATGCTGATATCACTAGCAGGCTTATACAACTAACGGATAGCACAGGAGATAAAATCGGTTGGGAATACACTACTGAACAAGATGTAGTAGAAACCTACAATGCAACTGGTGTATTGCAAGCCATAACAAATAGAAACGGAGTTATACAAACACTCCACTATGATCTCGTGAGTGGCCTACTTACTTCAATAACTGATTCATATGGCAATTCAATGTCATTCACCTATGACCTCAACGATCGTATACAAACCATGACCGATCTGGATGGCAAGTTATATCAATACACCTATTCACCTAATCTGATTCAAGTCGTGTATCCAGATGAGACACCTCAAAATAACGTAGATAACCCTATACGTGTCTACCATTACGAAGAAGCAAATAAAACACTTCTTACAGGCATTACCGATGAAAATGGAAACCGATTTGCTTCTTGGGATTATGACGACACTACGAATAAAGCAATCCTCAGCGAACACAACAGTGGGGTAGATAGGGTAACGGTAACGTATAACAATGATAGTACTACCACGATAATAGATGCGTTGGGCGCAAGTGACACATTTACGTTCCTAGATGTACAAGGTGTAAGTCGTGTTTCAAATGTCGCAGGAGATCAATGTAATGTATGTGGAGCACAAGCACAGGCCTATACATATGACTCAAATGGATTTGTCGCTTCAGAAACCGACTTTGAAGGCAATCTCACTACCTTCATAAACAACAGCAGAGGATTACAAACAAGTAGAACTGAAGCGGTCGGCACACTCGAAGAAAGAACCATCACCACTGAATGGCATCCCGATTTTAGATTGCCAACCAAAATAACCGAGCCAGGAAAAGAAACAATATTCACTTATGACGCTCAGGGCAGATTGTTGTCACGTACGGAAAGAGAGATTTAATGTTGTGCAATCACTTTATACTAACTTCATATTACTCACAATAAAAAATAACTGAATGGGAGACTATTGTGAAGAGATTTGAAAATCCCATCTGGGAACATTCTTCCTCGAATAATAGAGAATTATCAGACACTCAGGACAATATACTTAAAGTATGTGTCCGAGTTATTATTTTTTGGCTTTTAGTTTTAATGCTATTAGTATCTTATGCAGATGCAGAAATAGCAGGGTGTAATTCAATATTCGATGACGCTTCGTTTGCGGAAGGTGTAGTAAGAACATTCGGTACAAATGTTAATAACCCGTTTGTAAACATAACGCATAATGAACCACCAATAGTATGTACAGCAGTTGATGGTCAGGGAGAGTATTGTGGAGATCACCCAATAACAGGGGACACTGCGTGTGTTGCACATAGATATAAATGTCCAAATGTATTTAATGTGTGGGTAGGCCCTGGTTCGCAGCACTGTCCTTCTGGTGACCCTTGTCCACCTGGGTGGGAAGATAATGGCGTAGGCGGATGTTCGTATGCAGATACAAACATCCAGTTCCCTAAGGAGAATGGCATGCCTGAAACTGCCTGTTTAGGCAACCCAATAAACCCTGCCACAGGAAATAAATTTCAAATTGAAACTGATATTACCTCATCAGATAGATTAACGTTTTCACGATACTACAATTCAATCAAAGACGAAGAATTAGGAACTATAATAATTGAAGGAAAATGGACATTTGATTATTTTCAAAGTTTGAAAATCTACACAAATGTAACTACAAATTTATATTTTGCATTTGTTAACAGACAAGACGGGAAAAAATACCAATTCACATGTTCGGAATTACCTGGACCTTGTAGTAGTGATACAGATGTAAAACTAACTCTAGATAAAACAATCAATGGGTACACGCTACTGACTGAAAATAACATTACAGAAAATTACGATACCGATGGTAAATTGCTATCAATTACTGATCTATCGGGGCGAACACAGACACTTAGCTATAACGTGGGCAATGGACTGCTTGAAACAGTAACAGATTTCTTTGGCAAAACACTTGTATTCACACACGATGTAAATAAACGGTTGGAAACGGTTTCTGATCCTGACGGGGACGTATATACATACATATATAACGCTACGACTGGAAATTTAGAAAGTGTCATTTATCCAGACGATACGCCAGGCACCAGCACAGATAACCCTAAAAGAGAATATCTATATAATAACCCTAATTTTGATTCGCTCTTAACAGCTATTATAGATGAAAATGGGAATATATTTTCAGAGTGGGCTTATGACGCGCAAGGAAGAGCAGTCATGTCTAAATATGCAGGTGGGGCCGAACAAGTAAATATAACATACAATTCTAATGGTACTGTGAATGTTACGGATTCTCTAGGTGCAAGCAATATATATTCATTTGAAGTACATGCACACTCAAATAAATTATCTTCTATAAGTGGCGGACAATGCGGCAGTGGCTGTTCAAATCAAGGCCAAGCACAAACCTATGATGTGAATGGCTTCTTAGCCTCACGCACAGACTTTGAAGGCAACGTCACCACATTCATAAACAACAGCCGAGGCTTACAAACCTCACGTACCGAAGCGGTAGGCACACCCGAAGAACGCACGATCACTACCGAATGGCATCCGACATTTAGACTTCCAACCAAGATTGCTGAGCCTGGAAAAGAAACCCTCTTTACTTATGACGCGCAGGGGCGTTTGTTAACACGTTCTGAAAGGGAGCTATAAGACATGAATAAAATTCGAAAATTAGATCAAATTATGTCTCTAATTTTTGTCTGTGTAACATTTTATTTTGGTACAACTAGTTTTTTATTTGCACATCAACCACCTTCTGCACCGAGTATTTGCATTGGTATGTTTTCGTCATGCAGCCCTGCAGCAAGGAGCACATGTTTTTCTGATTCTAGTTTTGTCCCAGAATGTGGTGCGATTATGAATGGTCCAGGGCTTTGTAGTGGGACAAACTTTTACCAATATAGACATACAAGTTTTGGGCATCTCCACCAATATGGATGCATTGATACTGGCGGGTGTTCTACAAGTGAATATGCTGATGGTTTTGGAGCATGTGTAGCTGATACCCAACTAGATTTAGTAAGAACCTTGGGTGATCCAGAAGGATCATGTCCAAGAGGTAATCCAATTCATGCTTCTACTGGTAATAATTTTGAAACTGAAATAGATTATTCCTTAAGTAATGGTGGTTTAAATTTCATTCGCTATTACAACAGTCTTTCTCAAAATGATGTTGACCTTGGAATAAAATGGACAGCGTCTTATTTCCAAAATCTTTCTGTTAACTTTTTTTTCGTCACAGTTAATCAAGCAGATGGTGGAATTGAAAAATTCTCATGTACTGCAAATACATTTCAAAACATAGGTCCATGTACATCAAGTTCTGATGCAATTATTCAACTTGAAAAAACAAATTCAGGCTATTCATTGACAACTAAGAATAATCAGATTGAAGAATATGACCCAACCGGAAAACTTCTATCGATTACATCAACTACAAATGGAATTCAAAATTTAGCTTACAACTCGACGACCAACTTACTTGAATCGGTAACTGATCAATTTGGTCAATCATTATCTTTTGCATATGATGTAAATAATCGTTTAGAAACTGTTACTGATCCAGATAATAATGTTTATAGTTATTCTTATGATTCTAATAATAATTTAGAAATAGTCACTTATCCTGACAATACTCCTTTAAACACTAATGATAATCCGACAAGGACTTATCATTATGAAGATACAAATTTACCAAATCATCTTACGGGAATCACAGATGAAAATTCTAACCGATATGTAACTTGGGGTTACGATACCCAAGGTAGGGCTATGTTCAGCGAGCATAACGGTGGTGCAGATCGAACTGACTTTACATATAACTCGAATGGAACTACTACTGTTACAGATTCCCTTGGTGCATCAAATACATACTCGTATGAAATGTCAGTTGGTATTCCGCGAACAATTACAATTACTGGTGGACAGTGTGGTAGTGGCTGTTCGGGCGAAGGGCAAGCACAAACCTATGATGTCAACGGATTTCTCGCATCAAGAACCGACTTCGAAGGCAACGTCACCACATTCATAAATAACAGCCGAGGTTTACAAACTTCTCGAACCGAAGCAGTAGGCACACTCGAAGAACGCACTATCACTACCGAATGGCATCCAGATTATAGACTGCCAACCAAAATCACCGAACCGGGGAAAGAAACCGAATTTATCTATGACACGCAGGGCCGACTCCTGACACGTACCGAGCGGGAGATCTAGCCATGTCATATATAAGCAAAAGATTACAACAAACTTTAATGAATCAATTATTAAATAACTTCAAACAAAAAACACAAAATCCAACGGGGAGAGACACGATGGGGAACTACACCAACACACACAAGAACCATCAAGGCGCCATAGCAATACTGGGAATATTGCTAATCGCATTTACGTACGATGCCAATGGCAATGTGTTGACTATCGATGGGCCTCGTACTGATGTAAGTGACGTAACCACCTTTACCTATGACGCCATGGGTAATCGCGCCACCATGAGTGTGGATCCCGATGGTGCTGGGCCTGCCCCTGCGCAAGTGACGCAATTCACCAGTTATGACAACAGTGGCCGCATACTGTCCATGACCGATCCCAATGGAATAGTTACCGACATGACCTACGATGCCAGAGGACGACTCTTAACCCGCACCGTCGCTGCCGGCACAGGAAGTGCCGCCACCACAACCTTTGAATACGATGGCGTCGGCAACGTAACCAAGATTGTTCTTCCCAGTAACAACGAACTCAACTACACCTACGATGCAGCACAACGCTTAACCAGGATTACCGATCGCCAAGGCCACTACATCCAATACACCTTAGACAATCTTGGTAATCGCACCAAAGAAGAAGTTTTTCAAAACAACGGAACTCTACGCCGCACCCAAACCAGAGTATTCGATCAACTCAGTCGTATGATCCAAAGTATCGGTGGCGAAAACCAACTCAGCGTATTTGGCTATGATGGCAACGGCAACCAAATCTCAGTCCTCGATCCACTAAACAGGAATAGCACGAGTGAATACGATGGTTTACAACGCCTAATCAAACAAACCGACCCGGATACCAATGACACACAGTATGCCTATGATGCCAGAGACAACTTAACCAGTGTTACTGATCCAAGAGGTCTCACCACCACTTACACCTACAATGGACTCGATGACTTAACCCAACTCACCAGTCCAGATACCGGTACAACAACCTATACCTACGACGATGCGGGTAATCGCACCAGTCAAACCGATGCAAGAAACATCACCACCAACTACAAATACGATGCCTTAAACCGACTCATCCAAATCGAATATCCCGGGCAAGCCGGTCTCAATATCGATTTTATCTATGACACCATATGCGTCCATTGCAAAGGACGGTTGCGAGAAATCCAAGACAACACCGGGCGCTATGTATATGCCTACAGTCGATTGGGCGAAGTCACCCTAGCCAGAAGAGTCAGCCAAGGACAAATCTATGATACGAGATATACCTATGACAAAGCCGGCAACAACACCAAGATTACCTATCCCTCAGGCAAAGAAATTCAATACGTCTACAACAGCATTAAAAGAGTAAAAGAAGTTAAACTAATAGATGGAGCCACCACCACAACCCTAGCCAACAACATCGTGTATCGCATGTTTGGGCCAATGCAAAAAGTAGAGTTCGGAAATGGACTCATTACAACTAGCAACTACGATATGGATTATCGACAGTTAAATAGTCGAACCTTACCCTTAATCGATTATCGATATATCTACGATGAAGCCAACAACATCACCAGTTGGCGCAACATTGCGAATACAAGTGAGAACCAAGACTTTATCTACGACAATCTCGATCGACTCACCAGTGCCGATGGCAACTATGGACTCATCAACTACACCTACGATGCCGTGGGGAATCGACTCACCAAAACCGACAATGGCAATACCGACACCTATGCCTACAAACCCACAAGACATCATCTCGATGACATTACCGATGCCAATAGTGTAGTAACAGACTACAATCACACCGCAGCGGGAAGCATCAACAGAATAGGAACGGATACCTATGGCTATAGCAAAACCGGCAGGATGGCCAATGCGATAATAGGAGGAATAAAGACTACATACCGATATGATGGCAAAGGGCAGAGAACCTTAAAAACCGAAGATGCCACCGGCAACAAAACCCTGTATCACTATGATGAAGCAGGACAACTCATAGCAGAAACCCAAGCAGATGGCACCACGATACGAGAATACATCTATCTGAATGGCCAACCGATCGCGATGCTAGAGAACAACAACCTCTACTACTATCATTTGGATCATCTCGGCACACCACAAATGATGACCGATGCCACCCAAACAGTAGTATGGCAAGCTAATTATGATCCGTTTGGAAATGCAACAGTTGCAGTGAATACAGTTACTAATAATATTCGTTTTCCCTCACAGTATTTTGATTCGGAAACTGGACTACACTACAACATTCTAAGGGACTATGATCCAGGTACAGGTAGGTATATGCAAAGCGATAGCATTGGGTTAACCGGCGGTCTTAATACATATTTGTATGCACTTGCGAATTCAACGCGTTATATTGATTTAGATGGAGCAATGCCATGTGAGCGAGGCGATTATCCTTGTTTGAATAGCATGGGTGGGTTTTTTAATCCTAAGGCATTCCCACAAAGAGGACATCGAGGTATTTTCCCAGGAGGTGGACCTTTAGAACACCACAATCGAAATGTTAATCAAACATGTCCTCCAAAAAACCCGTGTGATACCACAAACAACAATCAATGCCAGGAATCGAATTGTAAGGATTGGGTGTTTGAAGGAAGACCAGGGCTACATTGTAGCTACAAGACATATCGAGGCGTATCAAGTTCTAACCAAGGTTTCCAATGTTCATATGATGAAACTGGAAATCTAGTTACAGATTCACGTTGTGCAGGAACGTTTGACTTTAGTCCTCCCTATGATGAGTTCGGGAAGCCGACTCCAAATAGAGTAGGTAAGCATTTTAGTAAAGATGTTATACCTTTTTTATTATTCGGAAATTAGTATTTATTGAAGTTACATACTGATATGACTTCATTTATTACAGGCTTATTAGTGTGGGGTATTGCTATTTACGCCCTAAATCCATGGAAAGTATTGGAAGAAAATTCTAATAACACTTCATTCCAGACGAATATTATTCTTTTGGTAGTTATATTACTCTCTATATTTGGAATTTTTATGGGCACTTATGCAATAAGAAAAGAGGCCTCAAGTAAAGCAATTGCTATTATAGGAATGGTGCTTAATGGTGCGTTTTTTTCCTTCTGCGTTATAGGTTTATTAATTGCGCTATTTGGGTCTGTGTAAGATTTCCTGGCCAGTATTACGACCAGGAGACGGGCGCACACTATAACTATCATAGATACTACGACCCAGAATTAGGTAGATATAGAGAAGCAGATCCATTATTGCAACCAAATCGATTTTTAACAGATGATTTTGCGTTTTATGTTCCAGACTTGATTCAAGTATCTGCCTCGTGGCTACATCCTTACTCATATGTGACTTCCCGACCAATTACTTTAACTGACCTAGCCCGGGCAGATTCTAGATCCAAGTGCACCACTAACTTAAGTGGCAGGACATGAATTCTTATCCAAGTAAAATGAGGTTTTCGAGATCTTATTTTAGCAGGAGGGATTCATGTCCTACGTACATGTTAGCGCAAAAGAACGTCATACATTAATGTATTTGTTGCATCTTCGTTTCAGTTATCGAGAGATTGGACGTCGATTAGGCCGTCATCACAGCACCATCTCAAGAGAAGTCAAACGTAATGGTCGCAGGTCTGGTTGGAGTTATTGGGATGAATACGCGCAGTGCCAAGCGCAACAGCGTAAACGTCAGCCTCGTCATCGGAGAAGACGAGATCATCAAACACTCTATAACAAGGTCATCGCGTACTTACGCCAAGGCTGGTCCCCGGATGCCATCAGTGGCTGGTTGCGCAGACATTACAAGAAGCGTTCTCGCGTACAGGTCTGCACAGAAACGATTTATCAGTGGATCTATTGTGATGCCCAAACAGGCGGCACGTTATATCACTATTTAGCCTCGCAGCATAAGAAGCGCAAACGACAGCCTTTGAATAGGCTCAAAACGATCGGCATTTCACATCGAGTAGGGATTGAACATCGTCCTGATCATATTGAAAAAAGACAACGACTAGGCCATTGGGAAGGCGATACGGTGGAAGGGGCCAAAGGCTGTGGCGGTGTGGTGACCTTAGTCGAACGTAAAAGCCGGTTTCTTCTTGCAGGTTTGCTTAAAGACAAACAAGCCCTCACCTTTAGTCAAGTTTCACAACAAGCACTTAAAAACATTCCAAGTACACTATGCAAAACATTGACCTTGGACAATGGGAAAGAAAATGTCCTGCATCAACAAATCAGCCAATCAAAAAAGATGAAGATCTATTTCACCGATCCGTATTCACCTTGGCAACGCGGTACCAATGAACAAACCAATGGTTTATTGAGAAGAACCTTTCCTAAAGGAACTGATTTTCGTAAAGTATCTAAACAACAACTTAAAAAAGCCGTTAAACGCATTAATCAACGACCTCGTAAAATACTCAACTACTTAACACCTGAGGAAGTTTTTATGAATGCCGTGAATGGTGCACTTTGAATTGGAACTCGCCTGAGGTTTTATGAATAAAGAAAGAGGGTTGTTCAATGCCCCGCAAACCACGATTTTATCTCAAAGGAGTGCCCTGTCACATCGTACAGCGAGGCAATAATCGAGAGCCCATCTACTTTGAAAAAGAAGACTATCTTTCCTATTTAGAATGGTTAGAAGAAGCTCTAATACGCTATGAATGTGAGATACATGCCTATGTGCTCATGACCAATCACGTCCATCTTCTTATTACCCCGAATACCAAGAAAGGCATCAGCCAAACCATGCAATATGTAGGCAGACACTATGTACCCTATATAAATCATATGTATGGAAGGAGCGGAACCTTATGGGAAGGACGATATAAAGCCAGTTTGATAGAAAGTGAAAGCTACTTACTCACCTGTATGCGCTATATCGAACTTAACCCCGTGCGTGCCAACATGGTAAAAAGTCCAGGACAATATAAATGGTCCAGCTACCAAAGCAATGCAACGCAAAAAGAAGACCCGCTACTTACTCAACACCCCAAATACAAAGCATTAGGAAGAACGAAACAACAACGAAAGCATGCATATAGAGAACTGTTTCGACACCACATCGATGACAAAGATTTACATAACATACGAGAGTGTTGGCAAAGTGGCACGCCCTTGGGGAATGATCGTTTTCGAGCCAAGATTGAGCAACGACTGAAAACCAAAGTAGGCCAAACTCAGCGTGGAAGACCAAGGAAAACCACTGTCTAAATAACGCTCCTAAAAACAAAAAAGAACCAGGCTAGAGGTGTGGTGTTGATTATTATGCGGTTAGTTAGTATATACGCCAATGGCGTACAATAATAGCAATGGTTATCATTGAAACCTACATCTTTACACGCATCATTCGTGAATTGATGGATGACGAAAACTATGCGCAGTTAACAGTTACAAGAGTTGTTGGCCCAGCAACCTGACAAAGGCGATGTCATCCGTGGTAGTGGTGGCTTGCGCAAAGTGCGTTGGAAAGTAGAAGGTAAAGGTAAGTGTGGCGGGGTACGAATCATCTATTACTGGGTTAGTGCAGATGATCAAATATGGATGCTGTATGGATATGCGAAAACAAGTCAGGAAGACTTAAGCAAAGAGCAGCTAAAAGCTTTACGTGAAATCGTAACGAGGTGGAAACATGAACGATAAAATGTTTAATGAACTACTAAAAAGTGTACAAGAGATGGATCAGATTTCCAAAGGTAAAAAACGTGCTTCACGTCGTTTTACAATTAAAGCCCCTCAAGTGAAACGCATCCGTGAAAGGACTGGTTTATCACAAGCACATTTTGCAAGACTCATTGGAGTGAGTAAACGTACTTTGGAAAATTGGGAACAGGAACGAAGGCAACCTACAGGGCCAGCGCGAGCGTTATTAAAAATTTTGGAATCAGACCCAGAAGGGGCAGTGCAAGCCTTACATAGTTCATCACAAGGGCTCTGACTTCTTTTCAGCTTCTTTTCCAGGGTAAAGCAAACAGATCGATTATCCAGTACACTATTCTATAGCAATTTAAATGAGGTAAGGCTATGCAAACTGCGAAACAAGAAGTAGAAGCGATGCTACAGCATCTACCTGATGAAAGTACGATAGAAGATATTCAATATCATCTGTATGTATTGGAAAAGATCAAGCGAGGGCAAAATGACATTGCTGATGGCAAGAGCTGTAGTCACGAACAAGCAAAACAACGACTAAGTCGATGGCTCAATTTATAACGTGGTCGGATGAATCCTTATCAGATATCGAAAGTATTGCTGAATTTATCAGTCGTGATTCCATACACCATGCACAACGCGTCATCGATGAAATTATACATATTGTTGAAACGCTTCAGAGTCAACCTAAGATGGGCCGTGTAGTTCCTGAATTAAAACAAGAACAGATACGAGAACATTTTATTTATAGTTATCGAATTATTTATGAAATTAAAGATGAGCAGTTGTATATCTTAGCTGTCATTCACGGTAGACGGTTATTGGAAAATATAGAAGAACGATTTAAAATATAACAAAACCTAAACTTGGTAGGAGTGCGTGTAACTTAGCTTGCAATCCTCGCCTATGGCCAACAAGCTGTGCGCTATGCTTATGGCCAGAATTAATCCCAGTTCAGATATAACTTTTTATTTCAACCCAAAATGCGGCAGGATGATTTGTAAATATAAATCTGCAATCTTTTGATGGCCATCATTATTGGGGTGAAAGCCATCCTTTTTACTTACTAACATATCTCCAGGGGCGGCTTTGAAGAAATCTACAATGGGGACTTTATATTTTTGTGCTTGGCGTGTAATCGCTTGGTTAAATGCGGTTACTCGTTCTAAGGTAACATCTCGGTCCGGATCTTCGCGAAATTTTTTAATTTGAGTTAGATCCGGAAGATTCATGATTACAATATATGCATTGCTTTCGCTGCGTAGGCGTGCCAGCATACTTTCAAGGTCTTCTTCAAATTCACCAGCGTCATTACCGCCGATTAAATCATTTGCCCCTGTCCAGATGGTGACTAAGTCAATATCTTTGTCCCGTTTTAGTGCCGCTTTTGCGGTTTTCTTAATTGCGGGAATGTCGGCAGTGGGAATACCTAGGTTTAATAAGTTTACTTTGCGGCCGCGATCTTCAAATCCATCCTTAATACGGTAGACATAACCTCTTGTAATCGGGCTCGCTCCAATGCCAAAGGCATCACTCGCACCCAGTGCGACATAATTTACAGGTGGGAGGACATTTGCGGGACCTTCTTTTATGTCATCGTCATCTGAAGATGAGGCACAACTGATAACTGCTAAAATTGCAAATAGATAAATGAATATATGGATAAGTTTTTTCATAATTAATTGTCAGGTTATGTATGGGCTATTGTATAAGTAACCGACCGAAGCGTGACTTATTAAATAGATTAGTGAGATTGCCCCTTTGCTAGTATGTATTTGTATTGTGCATATATTTGAATCCCTTGTCATGTTAGAAAGTGTAAATTTTGCTATTACCACTTGGATTTACACTCATCAGCATTTTCTGACGATAGCTACGGGTTTGTGTGTGAGGTTTTAGCAAAAAAACATGTCGCATTTATACCGGGAACTGACTTTACAGCAAGCCGGGCAATATAATGCATGCGATTTGTCGATACTACCAGTCCAGAAAATCTGAAAGTTGGTATTGAAAAATTAGCTAGCATAAAGTTAGAAAACATCTTTATAGCTTTGCAAAGGAATAAGTGATGAAAGTAGTTGTTTATGGTGTGGTATTACTGATCTTTATGAATATGTCGATAGTTAGTGCAGGCGAAGAAAGTAATACGCCTGAACCGGAAGGCTCTTTAGTGCCGATGGACAATACTCGCTTACATGAGTTGTTAATGCGGATTGATCCTGATCTTGAAGGGGAGCTAGGTCTGTGGACGATGCGGTTTGAAAACATTCGGGCACGGATAATTACCGATGAGAATGCAGATCGTATGCGTGTAATTGTGCCAATCGTAAAAGTGAAAGATGTACAGGAAGGGGAACTGCTACGCTTAATGCAAGCAAATTTTGATTCTGCACTGGATGCGCGCTATTGCATAGCAAATGGAGTGATATGGAGTGCGTTTATACATCCGTTTTCAATTTTATCTGATAAAGAATTGATATCGGGCTTGGCGCAAGCAATAACGGCTGCCGCTACTTTTGGATCAACCTATAGTTCTGGAGCGTTAATCTTTAAAGGTGGAGATAGTGGCGAAAAGCAGCGCAAATACTATGAGAGTATTGTAGAGAAAGGTCTAGCTATTTAAGCAAAAGAAACTCTGATTTATTCTACATACGTCGTTAAAAAATGTCTCAGATGTTTTGTACAAATAAATCAGAGTTTCCTCAGCTGAGCTCTAAAGTAGAGTGGTGATATAAATTTGAAGCTCGTTTGCACAAACGTTTTCGAATGGCTTCTTGATAATGGTCATCAAATTTGGGCATTTGAGAAACAGCAGAGATGAGATACCACAATCCATTTTGTTGGCTCATGAAGTAAGAAACCATCTTATTGGCTTCTCGTTTGGCTCTTGCAATAAGGAGTTCGTCTTCCATTGCATTTCTCCTTAGTGGATCTTCAATGAATCGCTATTGTGCACCTGACATATAAAAGAGAGTTAGGCTCCTAGTATTAATGGTGTTAAATACCCAAATAAGTGGTGAGATAACATTAATTAGAACGATGAATGGTAAAAAAGTTCCGCTTATAAAACTTATATGCTTTAACTATTGTGAACTCGGTCAAGTTTTCTTTTCTAGGGAAATTGTCTGAGCAGATTGTTTTAATTCGCCAATCCATAAGGCCGTTGCGGCGGCTACTCCTACTGGCATGGCAAAAAAGTTAAGTACAGGGACGATTGTCATTACCACTAATGCCATGCCAAAGCCAAGACATACAAAACGGTTTTGCTGTAATAGAGTGAGCTGTTGTTTGAAAGTTAAATTACGATTACCCATGGGGTAATCTAAATATTCAATCGCTAATAACCACGCGCCAAAAATAAACCATAGAAATGGTGCGAATACATTTAAACCCGGTATAAGAAATAGCAGCAGTAGTGGAAGCACCCGTATTGCCAAGTAAAATAGTTTTTTAAATTCATTTAAAATACCAACACGCGCGCCGCGTAAAAGATCCATATAGCCTTCGCCGCTGTCTATTTTTTGATGGGATAGATGTTCTTCAATTTTTTCAGATAGCACGCCATTAAATGGGGCACCAAAAATATTGGCGACGAGGGTGAAAGTGAAAAATACGATCAACAAACTTGCAGCAAAGAAAATAGGCCAGATTAAAACCTCTAGCCATTCAAGCCAGGTGGGTAAATATTGCTCTAAAAGTGTGTCAAAACGCTTCGATCCATACCAAATTACACCAGAAAATAAAAAAATATTTATTAGTGTGGGGATTACCACATAGCGCTTGATACCCGGCAATTTTAGCAACTCAAAACCTTTCAAGACGTAAGCGGCACCTTTAATTGCTTGGGGGATCATTTTAAGATCTCATTTTAAATCTAGAGGTTGAGTAATATACTTAAAGTGAACTGGGAAGAACAACAGGGGTCTGGGCCTGCCAATTTGGTTGGCGATGTTCAACGATTACTTGGGTGTAAATCCCTCCCCGCACATTGAAGTCCGCGGTAATTCGCATAAATCGGGGCTTTAGCAATGAGGCAAGATCGCTTAAAATTTCATTAGTTATTGCTTCGTGAAATGCACCTTTGTCTCTAAACGACGTCAAATACAATTTGAGAGTCTTAAGTTCTATACATAATTTATCTGGAACGTATTCTATTAATATATCAGCAAAATCGGGTTGTCCCGTTAATGGACACAAGCAGGTAAATTCTGGAATACGCATACATATTGTATAGTCCGTTTCGCGTTGTGGATTTTCAAAGGTGTCTAAAACTTGTTTTTGGTTATTAGTCATTGGCTTTTAATTTTAATTTATCAATAAGCATATTCTAACGAAATAGCAACGATGCGGCTCAGTTCTATAAAAATGTCGGGGTTTAAGTCATTCGTAGACCCGACTTCGTTGGTATTTCCTACATCTATGGTTGGTATTGTTGGCCCTAATGGTTGTGGTAAATCCAATATCATCGATGCAGTGCGCTGGGTGATGGGGGAAAGCAGTAAGCATATCCGTGGAGATACTATGGAAGATGTCATTTTTAATGGCTCTTCTACGCGCAAACCTGTAGGTCAGGCGTCTATCGAACTTCTTTTTGATAACAGTGATGGCAAATTAGGTGGAGAATATTCTGCCTATAATGAAATTTCAGTACGTCGACAGGTTACACGTGATGGGCAATCAAAATATTTTCTAAATGGCACAAAGTGTCGGCGCAAAGATATCGTAGGTTTATTCTTAGGTACCGGTTTAGGTCCACGTAGTTATGCAATTATTGAACAGGGCATGATCTCAAGGCTGATTGATGCCAAACCTGATGAGTTGCGTGTTTATCTAGAAGAGGCCGCGGGTATATCGAAATATAAAGAACGACGTCGTGAAACCGAGAACCGAATACGGCACACGCGTGAGAATTTGGATCGCCTCAATGATGTTATTGAAGAAATCACAAAACGCATTGAGCACTTACAGCGCCAAGCTAAGGCGGCTGAACGCTATAAGGTGTTAAAGGCTGAAGAACGGCAAGCTAAAACAGAACTGTTGGCATTACGTTGGCAGTCGCATCAAGAGGAAGTACAGCAACGTAAAGATTCTGCGGAGCATAAGCAAACCGAAATAGAAAAAGTGATGGCGGATATTCGTGCGATAGAAGCTGAAATTGAAAAGTTACGTCAACAACATGCCGGAGAAACTGAAAAGTTTAATGAAATTCAGGGCAGTTATTATAAATTGGGCGGTGAAATTTCCCGAGTTGAACAATCTATCCACCATGTAAAAGAACTCAACAGCCGTTATGACGAAGAATTGGCAGAGGTTCAACAGGCATGGGCGCAGGCAGAACAAGCATTGCTTGACGAACAAGCCAAAGCTGCTGAGTTGGAAACGAAAATTGCGGAAACAGAACCAAAATTAAATTCTGCGCGTGATCAGTTGACTTCAAATACCCAAAAGCTTAGTGATGCTGAAGAAAAGATGGCGGTTTGGCAAGAGGCATGGGAAGAGCTTTCTGCAAAAATGGCTGAGCCTACCCAGACGGTTGAAATTGAAGCTTCGCGTATTGAATATTTGGAAGAGCGCTTAGAACAGCTAGCCGATCGCAAAGACAAACTGCTTGAAGATCAGCACCAGTTTAACAAACATAAATCTTCTCTTGAATCTAAGGATCTTGCATCGCGTGTCGATGAAACCAGTACTGCCTTACGCAGCATATCCCCTCAAATGCTTGAGTTGAATAAGAGTATTAGTGCGGGTCGTGATAAAAGACAAAAGCTAACCATGGAATTAGAACAGGCGCGTGAGAAATTGCAGTCTGTACAAACGCAGCTTACTTCGTTACAGGCACTGCAACGAGTAGTTTTAGGTGAGGAAGGCAAAGCAGTAAGTCGGTGGTTGGAGCAAAAGGGTTTGCATAAGGCACCGCGCTTGATGGATAAACTTAAAACTGAACCTGGTTGGGAAGCTGCAGTGGAAACCGTATTGGGTGATTATTTAGAGGCTGTGTGTGTGCAAGACATTGAGCAGACAGCAAATTCATTGGATGGCATCAAGACTGGAAGATTGATGATGTTGGATCAAGAGACTGCGAGGCAGACTGTTGATACTGAAGGCACACTGGCATCGAAAGTTAAGGCACCGGTTGATTTAACTGAACTGCTTGGAGGGGTGTTGATAGCCGGCACGATCAATAGTGCTTTTAACAAGCGAGCAAGTCTGCAGCCAGGGCAATCCGTTATTACCAAAAATGGTATTTGGATGGGTACAAACTGGTTGCGTATTTCCCGCATTGCCGCGAATAAAGGTAATGTATTGCAGCGTAAGCGAGAAATTCAGCATTTAGAAAAAGCTATCACGTCACAGCAGGCAGTAATTGATCAATTAGCTGCAGAATTGGAAGTTTGTGAAGAGCAGCTGTACAAGAAGGAAAATGAAAGAGATCATGTGCAGCAAAATTATACAGATGCACAAAAGCAGCACGCGCAGGCTGAAGCAGAAATGGCAGGTTGGGAGAGTGAACAAGAACATGTAATCCGCCAGGAAGAACAGTTACGTGACTATCTGGATGAAGTAAATCATCAAATTAAACAAGCTGAGGAAGAATTAGATGAGTCGGTTGAAGCTAAAGAGCAAGCAGAAATTGTGCTTGAAGAATTTAGCGAAGATCGGGATGCTTTAATAAAACAACGTGACGATACCGTATTTAATTTGGATGGTGCACGTAGTGAAGAAGTTGAGCGGCGTGAATCATCACATCGGCTTGCGCTTAATTTAGAATCTTATCGAAGTTCATTAAATGCAACACAGACTTCTCTTTCAAGAATGAAAGAACACGTCGAACAATTACAGCAACGTAGTGAATCTTTACAAACTTCTATTCAAGAAGGGAATGCGCCACTTGAAGAACTCAATCAGCAATTAAAAGAATTTGTCGATCAACGCGTCAAGATTGAACACGATTTAACAGATGCAAGAAATACGGTTCAAAAAACAGATGATACCATCCGTAGCAAGCAGGAACGAAATGTAGAAACTCAACGCAAGCTAGAAGAACTGCGGAATGAACTGAATGATTTACAGTTAGCTTGGCAAGAAGCAAATGTGCGTAGTACTACTATAAAAGAGCAACTCGATGAATATGATGTTTCACTTAATTCCTTATTGAAACAAATTCTAGAAGATGCCTCGCTTGCAGAGTGGGAAGAAAAAGTACAGTCACTAGAGCGTAAGATCACTCGCTTAGGACCAATTAATCTTGCCGCGATTGGTGAATTTGAAGAACATAATGAGCGTAAAGAATATTTGGATCATCAACACGAAGATCTCATTAATGCATTAGAAACACTTGAAAATGCAATTCGAAAAATCGATAAAGAAACTAAAGATCGTTTTAAAGATATATTTGAAAATGTGAATACCCATTTGCAGGGGATGTATCCACGATTATTTGGTGGTGGCAAGGCATTTTTAGAAATGACGGGTGATGACTTGTTGACAACTGGGGTATCCATCATGGCGCGCCCACCAGGTAAGCGACTATCTTCAATTCAACTATTGTCAGGTGGTGAAAAGGCGCTTACTGCCGTGGCATTAGTATTTTCGTTATTTGAACTGAACCCAGCTCCATTTTGTCTACTAGATGAGGTGGATGCACCCTTGGATGATGCCAATGTCACGCGTTTTTGTGAGTTGTTGAAAGATATGAGTGACCGCGTGCAGTTTATATACATCACCCATAATAAGAGCACTATGGAATACGCAAATCAATTATTAGGGATCACTATGAATGAACCTGGCGTATCTCGAATAGTGTCTGTAGATGTTGAGGCAGCTGCTGAAATGGTAGCTGCATCATAATTTTCTACTGTTAACTATATTTGCGCACACACATGCGAACCATATGGCGATAGAACTTCGTATAGCATTATTACTGGTAGGACTGGCAGTGTTGGCCGGATTGTATTTTTTTGGTAAAGCAAAACGAATTTCGCATAAGAAAGAAGACCTTGATTTCAATTTTGAGGCAGATAAGTTTCTTGATGTGCTTGAAATTGATCAAGCCCTAGAGCTTGATGCGGAAGAAAATCAGGAAGCTATAAAAGAGATAAGTGATTTAGTCCATGAAGATATAGTTGAATCGCCAAGGACCAAGAAATCAACATTAAGACATCAACCAAGCTTGTTGGATCAAAAAGCGGAAAAAGAAGTAGAGCAAGAGCAAGAGCAAGAAGAAAAACTTGTAGTTTTGCATGTTGTAGCAAAGCGTCCACAGAAATTTAATGGTAAGGGGATTATCAATCTCACAAAAGAACTAGATATTGAATATAGAGATAACCATATATTTCAAAAGAGTGTTGAACGTTTTAGTGGCAAGAAAGCACTCTATATTATTTTAAATGTGGTTAAGCCTGGCACATTTGAGTTGGATGCGATGCATCAATTTGAGACACCTGGGATCAGTTTTGTGATGAATTTACCTGGTCCGGAAGAAGGATTAAAGGCATTTAATATAATGCTTGAAGACGCAAGAAAATTTGCCGAGCGACTAAATGGCGATATTCTTGACGAGTCACGTAATAAACTTAGCCCACAAACTATTGCGCATCTGCAAGAAGAAGTACAACTTTTCAGTTTAAAAAATTCACGTAGCGTTCATAGTTGATTGTAATCGTTGCAGTTCAAAGCAATGTGAATTTCTTGCGTTTTATTCTAAATTCAATGTATAAAACGTGTAATGACTGAATCAGCTAGAAAAAAAATAAACAAATTGAGAGAAGAGATTCTTCAACATAATTACTCATATTATGTTTTGGATGATCCTACCATTCCTGATATAGAATACGACAAGCTAATGCAGGCTTTACAAAAGCTTGAGGCTGAAAACCCGCGTTTAATCACGGCAGATTCACCTACACAACGTGTAGGCGCGCAACCACTTGAAGCATTTCCCTCGGCAAAACATGATGCACCAATGTTGTCATTGGGGAATGTATTTGATGCAGAAGAATTAGAAGCTTTTGAGGTTCGCATTAAAGACCGATTGAAAAAGGATATCAATATTGATTATACCGCAGAGCCGAAACTAGATGGATTGGCAGTGAGCTTGATTTATGAAAAGGGAGTTTTGGTGAGAGGTGCGACACGAGGGGATGGCATAACAGGTGAGGACATTACAGAAAATATTCGCACTATCAAATCTGTGCCTTTGCGTTTGCGTAAACATAAAAGTCTACCAAAAAAATTTGAAGTGCGTGGCGAGGTTTATATTTCAAAAAAAGGCTTTGAAAAAATGAATGCGAAGGCAAGGAAAGCTGGCGAAAAGACTTTTGTTAATCCCAGAAATGCTGCAGCGGGGAGTTTGCGACAACTTGATCCACGCAATACAGCGAAAAGGCCATTGGAAATTTATTTTTACAGCGCTACAAATATAAATAAAACTACTTCTATTAAAACACAAAATGATGCGCTTGTGTTTTTAAAAGAATTAGGGCTTAGGGTTTGTCCAGAGGTGAAATTAGTACCAGGTTTTCGTGGTTGTTTAAATTATTATAAAGAAATTTTAACAAAGCGGGATTCGTTGGAATATGAGATTGATGGAGTTGTATACAAGGTTAATGATCTTGGCTTGCAAGATGAGTTAGGTTTTGTATCACGTGCACCGCGTTGGGCAGCGGCACATAAATTTCCAGCACAAGAGGCAGTTACTAAAGTATTAGGTGTTGAGTTTCAGGTGGGACGAACCGGTGCTGTAACTCCTGTAGCAAAATTAGAGCCAATATTTGTTGGTGGGGTCACGGTCAGTAATGCCACTTTGCATAATATGGATGAGGTAAAACGCAAGGATGTACGTATCGGTGATACGGTTATCGTTCGACGTGCAGGTGATGTGATCCCAGAAGTGGTGAAAACGGTTTTAAAGCCAGGTGTAAAACGCACTAAACCGATTCAAGCTCCAAACAAATGTCCAGAATGCAATTCGGATGTAGTGCAAATAGATGATGAAGCCGTAATTCGATGTAGCGGAGGTCTATTTTGTCCAGCTCAACGCAAGGGAGCCATTAAACATTTTGCCTCTCGTAGTGCTATGGACATTGAAGGTTTAGGCGACAAACTCGTTGATCAGCTTGTCGAGGAGGATTTAGTTAAAAGTGTAAAAGACTTGTACCACTTGAAGAGGGATAACGTTGCAGCGTTGGAGCGAATGGGGGATAAGTCCACGGATAATTTATTAAAGGCAATTGATAAAAGTAAAAATACCACGTTTGCACGTTTTATTTATGCATTAGGTATACGTGAAGTTGGTGAAGCAACTGCAGCGGCGCTGGCGGATAATTTTATAAGCTTAGCTTCGTTAATGGATGCAGAAGTTGAGCGATTGCAAGAAGTTCCTGATGTTGGGCCGGTTGTTGCGAAAAATATTATTACTTTTTTTAAACAGACTCATAATCAAGAAGTTATTGAAGGCTTAATCGATGCAGGTGTTGTTTGGAAGAAAAAAAATAAATCTTCTCAGCAAAAAAGCCATCTTGCTGGTAAAACGTATGTGCTAACAGGCAGTTTGGAAAGTTTGAGCCGTTCGGATGCCGCGGCACTGCTTAAGTCATGTGGAGCAAAAGTGACAAACAGCGTTTCTAAAAAAACCACCGCAGTGATTGTTGGTGAAAATCCTGGTTCTAAATTAACTAAAGCAGAAACACTTGGCGTAACAGTTTTGGACGAAAAAAACTTACTAAAATTAGTTCGAGGTAACTAAATAAATGGGCAGCGCTGAAGTATGAAAAAAATCGAGCGCAGAGCAATACCACGATACCACGTTAAGCTAGCAGTTGATGTAACTTTAGATAATTCGACGATTCAAGGAGGTACTTCCGCTGAGGCATCGTTTGCTGGAATTCAGATTGTGTGTGAAGGCCCCATTGCAGGTAAATTACTTAATAAGTATATACAAGTTACTCCTGGGAAAAACCTTATAGCAAAACTGCAAATTAAAATTCTAAATAAAAATGGGATTTATCAAATTATTACTTGTGGGGCTCGTGTAGTTTCAGTAAATCGCATTTCTCAAAGCAGCTATAAGGTTGGCTTTAACTTTTTGGAATTTGAGGAAGGCGATGAAGTATATTGGCAAAATTTTATCTCTACTTTAAGGGGTTAGTCATAGTCAAATCGCTAAAGTAAAAATCTACATTTTTTGCGTATCTACTGCGTCTAGCTAATTTGTTAAGCACTATAATGATTTTTTCTATAGTATTGGTTTTAATTTGAATTTAGTAAAGTAATACAACTTGTCAAATATTCACCCAACTGCAGTGATATCTCCTAAAGCTGAGATCGACAGCGATGTAAAAATCGGGCCCTATAGTGTGATTGAGGATCACGTGGTAATAGGGTCTGGCACAGAAATTGGGCCGCAATGTGTTGTGCACGCCTTTGTTAAACTCGGTGTAAATAATCAACTACATGCACAAGTCATTATCGGTGGCTTACCTCAGGATATAACTTTCTCAGGTGAAGAGACTTGGGTTGAGATCGGTAATCAAAACATCATTCGAGAAAATTGCACCATACATCGTTCTACCAATCCAACTAGTCCAACTCGTATTGGCTCTAATTGTTTTTTAATGAGCTACTCACACGTGGCACATGATTGCCAGTTGGGCGATGAAGTCGTGCTCACGGCATATGTAGGCCTAAGCGGTCATGTAGAAATCGGAGATAAAGCAAATCTAGGTGGACATGTAGGCACACACCAGTTTATTCGCATTGGCACGTTGTCGATGGTTGCTGGTTACACGCCGGTGCGCAAAGATGTTATGCCGTATTGTTTGCTTGGAGGTGATCCAGTACGACATTATCGATTAAATACGATTGGTTTGCGTCGTGCAGGGATAAAAGGTGAGCGTTATCGAAAATTAGAAAGCGCATTTCGACAAATGCGTGAAGGCAAGGCTATAGACGATCTTGATGGTACGCCTGAAATTGATCATCTTCGAAACTGGATGTCTGCCCCATCAAAGCGTGGTGTGTATGGGTTTTTGTAGATTTTAGAAGGCCCTGGATGAAGCAGAGATTCTTTTATTTTATCTGTGATATGTGGTTAAAAAATAGTGTTTAAACTCGTAAAAGATTTTTTCAATATATGTTTATTACGAGGCGGTCCTGAAGAGCTGCCATATTCTTATGTCCTTTTAGGTGTGACTATCGTTGTAAATGTTTTTCTTTCGGTTTTAATTGGATCTATGATCCACAATTTAAAACTCGCTGGTTTGACAAGTATAGCTGCATTATTTTTCTCATTTGTATTTGTAAAGTTGTTATTGCATAAAAAGCCAGAACGTTTTGTGCAAACATTTAGTGCCATGTTAGGCGTGGATGCCATTATTAGTATTATTTCACTACCGAGTGTTTATTCATTGGCATATTTAAAACCTGGGGAAACTGCAATTATGTTTTTCAATTTAACTGGTTTTGCACTATTGGTATGGGTTGTGATTGTCTATGGATATATTTTTAGTAAAGCCTTGTCGTCGATGATGGGTTATGGAGTAGCCATTAGCGTTGGTTATGCATTACTGACTATCATGATTATTGAATTTATTGTGGCAGGAAATACAGTTACATAATGCATATTCATATATTAGGGATTTGTGGCACCTTCATGGGAAGTCTAGCAATCATTGCTAAACAACTTGGCCATGAAGTATCGGGTTCGGATATCAATGTTTATCCGCCTATGAGTACGCAACTTGAAATGGCGGGTATCGAACTCAAACCAGGCTATTCAGTTGATCATTTATTTCCAATGCCCGATCAGATCATTGTGGGTAACGTCATTGCACGGGGCAATGAAATTGCAGAGTATCTACTTAATAACTATATACCATTTACTTCTGGCCCCGCCTGGCTACATGAGCACGTCCTACAGAACCGCTGGGTGCTTGCTGTTGCAGGTACGCATGGTAAGACCACGACTACCAGTATGCTGGCGTGGATTCTTGAGTCGGCAGGATTACAGCCTGGTTTTCTAATTGGAGGGGTACCCGAAAATTTTGAGTTTTCGTCCCGATTGGGGGATTCTAAGTATTTTGTCATTGAAGCCGACGAGTATGACACGGCTTTTTTTGATAAGCGGTCTAAATTTGTACACTACTGTCCCCATACCCTCACATTAAATAACTTAGAATTTGATCATGCCGATATATTTAATGATATCGATGACGTAAAGCGACAATTCCATCATTTACTACGAATAATGCCGAGCGAAGGAAGATTGATCGTGAATCATGATGATCCAAATATTAAAGATGTAATGAACATGGGATGTTGGACACCAGTTGAATCTTTTTCCGTAACAGATCGTACCGCAACGTGGTTTGCAGGTGATATTGATCTGCGTAGTTCGCAATTTGCGCTGCAACATTTTGGTAGACCACGTGGGATCGGGGCATTGAGCTTGTTTGGCCGACATAATATCGCTAATGCGCTTGCGGCAATCGCAGCAGCACAGCATGCCGGCGTAGAAGTCGAAGAAGCATTACAAGCATTGGCATCTTTTTCTGGTGTTAAACGTCGCTTGGAACACAAAGGGACATTTGATCAAATTAGTGTATATGATGATTTTGCTCATCATCCAACAGAAATCGCTGCCACTATATCGGCATTCAAAGAGCAACGTCCACAAGGGCGTATCGTTACAGTTTTTGAACCTAGATCAAATACTATGCGACTTGGTATACATGGCGATCAGCTAGCGAATGCATTTAAAGATGCGGATAAAGTATTTATGTATGAGCCTGAAGATATTGAATGGTCGCTGCAAGAAGTTGCAAACCAAATGCAACCAGAATGTAAAGTTTCCTCAAAGGTAGAGCAAATAATTGCAGATCTACTGAGTGAAGTAAATAAAGGCGATAATATTTTAATTTTAAGTAATGGTAGTTTCGATGGTTTATCTGCAAAGCTTATTTTGCAGTTATCGAACCGCGAATCATCAGCATTACACTAAATCATCTTTTTAACAAACCATAATGACTAACCGAAGAAAACGTCGTAGCTTGTCTTCTGGAGACAAGATTGGGAAATATCAACTTGAAGAGGTTATTCATCAAGGTAAATACAGAACTATATATAAAGCGCATGATCCTTTTTTAGATCGAGATGTAGCGATTAAGGTTAGTACTTTCCCAGAACAACAAGATGAGGAAGAGAATTCTCAGCAAATTCGCAACTCATTTTTTCTTGAAACACGTGCGGTCGGAAAATTACAACACCCAAACATTGTATCTGTATATGACGCAGGAGTAGGTGATCGACAGACTTATATTGTTATGGAATATATCAAAGCTAAAAGTTTAGCTGCCATGTTAAAGAACGGTGAGAAAATTTCTGTTAATAAAGCATTAGATATCGTTTTTAAATGTTGTAAGGCACTTGAATATGCGCATAGTAAAGATGTTGTCCACCGGGATATTAAACCAGGCAATATACTGTTAACAGACGAAGGCAATGTAAAGATTGTCGACTTTGGGGTAGCGAAAGTTCGTAATAGTATTGATACCTTATCAAGTGGTTTGTTTGGTTCACCTTCATACATGGCGCCAGAGCAAATAGAAGAACAAGAAGTGGGTCCGTCTACAGATTTATATGCACTTGGAATAGTTTTGTATGAGCTGCTCACAGGAAAAAAACCATTTGATGCGGATAATGTACATACTTTGATGTACAAAATTTTGCATGAACAACCTGAATCATTAAGTGATCTGGGCATTGAGCATGCGACTCAATTACAGCCATTATTTGATGAAGCATTAGCGCGAAGTCCTGAACAACGTTACCCATCCGCAACTGATTTTGCATCGGCATTGCAAAGTGTAGATAACGCGCTTAGGTATAAAGAAAAGGAAATAGATAAGAGAGTAAATGCCGAGCAAGCTGGAATGTTAGGTTTTTTTCATGATTTTAGTGAACAACAGTTAGCAGAGTTTGTTGATGTGGCAACCTGGTTAAGGATTGCAGAAGGCCAAACAATTTTATCTGCAGGAGAAATAGACCAAACTTTTTATGTGATCGTTGGTGGTACGGCTACTGTATTTAAATCCAATGAACCGGTTAAGTCTTTACTGGAAGGGGATTGTTTTGGTGAAATTGGATTATTGAGCTATAAACAGCGAGCTACAAGCATCATGGCGAGCACAGATATGTTATTAATGAAAATTACTTCTTCTGATTTAGATAAAATGTCATACACTTTGCAGGCACAATTCTACAAGGCTGTTGCAACCTCATTAATAAAACGTTTGTCAGACCACGAAGCCACTGCTGATAAAGCTGCATAAGCAGTATAATAGCAACATTTTTAACACGGTATAGCGACCAAAAAGTAACTTCATTGCCTCCACAACTGCTAGAATTGCCACTATTTCCTCTAAATACGGTTATTTTTCCCGGTGGAGTATTACCATTGCGAATTTTTGAACCACGCTATTTGGATATGGTGAAGGATTGTATGCGTAATGATCATGGATTTTGTATCGTATCAATTCGCAGTGGAAGAGAGACCGGTCATGCCGCTGATGTATACAATACAGGAACCATATGCAGTATTAGCGATTGGGAAACGCTGCCCGATGGGTTGCTTGGTATCACCGCAAATGGTGAGAAAAAAGCTCATATCTCTACCACTAAAATTGAATCAAATCAGCTTGTCATAGGTCAATTGGAAGAGATTGAGGAGTTGCCGGACCCGAATTTGCCAGAAGAATTTGAATCCATGAAAGAATTATTACAACGTATTATTACGAAAGTTGGGCAGCCTTATACGACTTTGCCGGCCAAATACGAGAATTCGGGGTGGGTAGGTGCTCGTCTTATTGAATTGTTACCTCTACAATTGTCATTGAAGCAACGCCTCTTAGAAATAGATGATCATATTGTGCGTTTGCATCATCTTAAAGAAGCGATGCAAGAATCTAAATTCATATAAATTAAATAACCAGGAGAATACTGTGGCAACGATTGCCTTAACAAAAGAAAATTTTAACGAAACAATAGAAAATAATGAAACCGTAATTATTGATTTCTGGGCTTCATGGTGTGGCCCGTGTAGATCATTTGCTCCGACGTTTGAATCTGCTTCTGAGAATCATGAGGGAATTGTATTCGCTAAAGTAGACACTGAGGAGCAACAGGAATTGGCTCAAGCTTGCAATATACGCTCTATTCCAGCATTGATGATTTTTAGAGATCAAATACTATTGTACTCACAGGCTGGGGCATTACCCCCTGCACAGTTAGAAGACGTAATAGAAAAAACTCAGGAGTTAGATATGGATCAAGTAAGAGCAGATATTGAAAAGCAGAAATCGAGTGAAGCTTAGCTGTGAACTTTTATAAAGTTACTCATCACAAATAATTATTTATTGATAAACTAATACCAAGTTAATTACTAATGTCTGTGCTGGGAAATAATGATCAAGTAGTGAAGCGATATACAGTACGCCATGTACTTAATATGGCATTACTACATAAAAAAGAGCTTATCGCGGCACATATTATTGCAATAGTGGCGGTCTTAGCGAGCATTCCAATCCCGCTACTTATACCACTATTGATTGATGAGGTTTTATTAGACAAACCTGGGAAAGTGGTTGCGACAATCGGGAAATTTTTTCCTGAGTCTTTGCATAGTCCTTTTCTTTATATTGTTGTTCTTACCATAATTTGTATTGTACTTAGATTAATCTACCTTTCACTCAATGTTTGGCAGACAAAGAAGTTTGTCACTATAGCTAAAGACATCATCTATCGAATTCGATATCAGTTGCTTGATCGATTAAAGCATGTGGCGATGTCGGAGTATGAAACTTTGGGCGGCGGTGCTGTAGCATCCAAGTTTGTTACTGATTTAAATACGGTGGATCAATTTGCTGGGGAGACCGTCAGCAAATTTTTGGTAGCAGCTTTAACTATTATCGGTGTCGCAGGAGTATTGGTTTGGCTGCATTGGCAATTGGCGTTGTTCATTTTATTTGTCAATCCGCTAGTGATTTATGTCACGATGGTAATAGGCAAACGAGTAAAAATTCTTAAGAAAAAAGAAAATAAGGCATTTGAAAAATTTCAACAGTCTCTAACAGAAACCCTTGATGGTATACAACAAATCCGTGCCAGTAACCGTGAAGCTTATTACTTAGATCGAGTTAGAGAAAATGCAGAACAAGTTAAAGATCACTCTTCGGCATTTTCTTGGAAGAGTGATGCTGCCAATCGGCTTTCTTTTTCAGTATTTTTAATTGGTTTTGATATTTTTCGCGCAGTGAGTATGGCAATGGTGCTGTTAACCGATTTAACTATTGGCGAAATGATTGCTGTATTTGGTTACTTATGGTTTATGATGGGGCCCGTACAGGAAGTACTCGGCATTCAGTATTCATTTTATGGAGCTAAGGCAGCGCTAGGTCGAATTAATGAGTTACTTTATTTGCCAAGCGAACCTCAATATCCGCATATTGAAAATCCATTTGCTGGTAAACATGCCGTTAGTGTTCAAGTCGATAATATTAAATTTGCCTATGGAGATGGTCCATATGTATTAGATGGCGTAAATTTGTCTATTGCCGCTGGTGAAAAAGTCGCGTTAGTTGGAGCCAGTGGTGGTGGTAAGTCTACACTGGTTCAAGTCTTGTTAGGGTTGTATCCACCTCTATTTGGTGAAATAAAATTTGATGGTGTGCCTGTATCAAAAATCGGTATGGAAGTTGTGCGTGAGCATGTTGCATGTGTATTGCAACATCCTGCCTTATTTAATGACACAGTGCGCATGAATTTAACTCTGGGAAGAGAAATCCCTGATGCGGCGTTGTGGCGAGTACTCGAAGTTGCACAAATTAATGATGTAATAGAAAAAATGCCTAGGGGTTTGGATAGTTTAATTGGAGTAGACGGAATTCGATTGTCAGGAGGACAACGTCAACGCATCGCTATTGCAAGAATGGCACTTACTAATCCCCAAGTCGTAATATTGGATGAGGCCACCTCTGCACTGGATGCCGAAACCGAAGCAAAATTGCATACGGCATTGGCAAGTTATTTAACAGGTCGGACGATAATTATCGTAGCTCATCGTCTCAGTGCAGTAAAACAAGCAGATACCGTTTACGTTTTTGAAGATGGAAAAGTGACAGAGCAAGGCGGTCATGATGAGCTACTGCGATTAAATGGCCTTTACTCTAAGCTTTATGGACAACATCAAATTGCATAGGAAGCTGTGATTTATTCTGCCCTTATTAAATTTTTATGGTATTAAAAAGATTTTCGAAATACTCATGTATACCTATATACACTCCATCTTGTCAAAATCTTTTTACCTCGTCTCAGGCATTTCATTAATAAATCAGAACTTCCTGAATCTTTTATGCGGCCAGTCATTAAAGTCAATTAAGCAAACTAACGAGTATTATTTTGAAGAAGATTGTTACATCACAGAGATTTCTAACTCTATAGATGACGAAGCGTTGTCTATTGCACGTGCTCGAGTCGAACCAGGTGCAAAGACAAAATTACATTGTCTTAAAGAAATAACCGAAAGATATGTAATTTTGAGTGGTGAAGGGTTGGTTGAAGTTGGTTCCACTATTGCTCAGAGTGTCAATGTTGGAGATGTAGTGATTATTCCTCCGATGTGTCCACAAAAGATAACTAATACTGGTAAAAGATGATTTGATTTTTTTGGCAATCTGTACACCAAGATTTAATAAAGAGTCTTATCAAGAACTTTAGTAATAATTGAAAGTTGGAAATGAGGTTTTAAAAATAACTTAGTATAGTCCAAGTGTCTTATTTAGTCGGCAATTAACAACTATTATATCTATTAATTAAATTCTTCTTTTTGTTTGTATATGGGGCTGTATGTTTTTAGATATCACAAATTTTATTGTTTGGTTTAAAAATATTTTATCCAGTAAAAACAATGGCATGAGAGGGGTAGTTAAATTTTACTTGTTGTGAGTTTTAGCATCGCCTACACTTATTTTATGTGCTGTATTTAACAGCATTTACGCACTTAGTACGTATATTGATAATAATAAAGTAATAAGGTAAGGAGGATATAAAAATGGGTAATCTTGGAAGATGGCTTTTTCTCGCGGGACTCATAATTTGTATAGTTGTAGGTCTTGGTTTGGCAAACAATCCATGGGTGCCGGCAGCTTTAGCAATTCTTGGAGTTGTTGTCGGATTACTGAATGTAGGCACTAGTGAATCGACAAGATTTTTACTAGCGGCAATCGGTTTAATTATTTGCGCTTCGTCGCTGAATACGATTCCATACATAGGCCAGCATGCTTCATCTATAGCAGGCTATCTGGTTTCCTTTATTGCAGCAGCTGTCTTTGTTGTGGCGATTAAGAGTTTGTTAGAGACCGCTGGCGACTAGTATAGTTTGCTTTATATAACCTAAAAGGCCCACGTTTACGTGGGCCTTTTTTATGTTACATAGTACTTAAATCGACTGAAAAGATTTATTTGCAATCTCAATCGTTTTTTCAATATCTTCTTCGCTATGCGCACTCGATATAAAGCCAGCCTCATAGGGAGATGGGGCTAAGTAAATACCTTGTTCCAGCATATTGTGAAAAAATTTATTGAAGTGATCTGAATTGCATGAAGTTACTTGTGAAAAACTGGTTATTTTTTCTTCTTCTGTGAAAAATATTCCAAACATGCCACATACGTAGTTTGCGGCGAGAGGAATGTTATTGTTCTTTGCTGATTCTAATAAGCCATCTATGAGTAATTTAGTTTTGCGCTGTAATTTGTCATGAAAGCTTCTATCAGAAAGTAATTTCAACGTGGTTAAGCCTGCAGTCATGGCAATAGGGTTACCTGATAGTGTACCTGCCTGATACACCGGTCCAGTCGGGGCCAGTGATTCCATGATTTTTCGCTCTCCACCAACTGCACCAACTGGCATGCCCCCGCCTAATATTTTTCCTAATGTGGTCAAATCAGGGATGACTTTATAAAGTTGTTGAGCGCCTCCACGTGCAACACGAAATCCTGTCATGACTTCGTCAAAAATTAGAATTGATTTATGTTCAGAACAAAGTTGACGTAAACCTTGTAAAAAACCTTTGATTGGCGGGATACAATTCATATTGCCAGCAATAGGTTCGACAATTACACAAGCTATTTCTTCACCCAGCTTGGCAAACACCTGTTCAACCTCATCGAGATCGTTGTAAGTCAAAGTAATGGTGTGTTCAGCTAACTCGGGCGGGACACCCGGCGAGTTGGGTACGCCTAGGGTAAGTGCACCGGAGCCGGCCTTGACTAATAGAGAGTCTCCATGACCATGATAACAGCCTTCAAATTTAATAATCTTATTGCGGCCAGTGTGTCCACGCGCAAGGCGTATCGCACTCATCGTTGCCTCCGTCCCTGAACTTACCATGCGTACCATTTCGATAGACTCAATCAGCTCACACACTTTTTTGGCCATCTCGGTTTCAATTTCGGTGGGCGTTCCAAAACTTAGCCCATGTTCCGCGGCACGTTGGACCGCTTCAATCACTTCGGGATGTGCATGTCCCAAAACCATCGGCCCCCAGGAGCCGACATAATCAATGTATTCTTTATCGTGAATATCGTAAATATAAGCGCCATGCGCACGCTTGATGAAAACAGGTGTACCGCCGACTGCCTTAAATGCACGTACGGGAGAATTGACACCACCGGGTATATATTTGTGGGCCTCGTCAAAGGCTTGTTGATTATTCATGGTTTACAGTGGCATTGTTCATGAAATGCGATCCTAACTAATGTCACTCAGTTAAGAAAGCTCTGATATATTAATTAAACTGGTGGATCAATTGTAGGAGTTCTTCTGCAGCTTGTTTGGGCGCATCTGTGGCAAATAATGCATTGATTACAGCAACCATATCGACTCCAGTCGTTAACAATAGTTTGATATTATTTTTGTTAATGCCTCCAATTGCGCATACGGGCACATTTAGCTCATTTTTTTGCCCGAGTCAGTAAATCGATATTTGCATGCGGGGCATTTGGTTTGCTGGGTGAATTGAAGAAACTTCCAAATGCCACATAGTCTGCACCTGCACGAATTGCTGCAGCGGCATTATCGAATTCGTTATAACAAGAAGCGCCACAGAGTTTATCGTTACCAAGTATTTTTTTTGCCTCACTAATCGATTTATCCTGTTTGCCTAAATGTACGCCATCTGCATCAATTAATTTAGCCAGTTCTATATCATCATTGATAATTAATAATGCTTGGTGTTTCGTAGTAAGCGATTTAATTTGATTTGCCAACGCATATTTATTTTTATGACTACTAATTTTGTCACGAAACTGAATAATTTTAACACCTGCAGTTAACACATCGTTTACTTTTTCAGTAAATTTTGCCGAGCCAATATATTGAATGTCAGCAATGGCATATAAGCCTTTAAGTTTTTGCATTGCAAGGAAGATTTCTACTTAACCCAATGGAAACGATTAGGAATTTTTTGCCCCATACCAAGCTGACGAGCAGTAACTAAGCTTTTCCAAGTGAATTCTTGTGCCTGATGTGTAGCTGAAACTACATCTTGTCCATGCGCGAGATAAGCAGTAATCGCGGAAGACAGTGTACAGCCGGAGCCATGAAACTTATCAGGCAAACGATCCCATGTATACTTATCAAGTTTGCGATGATTTCCGTATAAGATGTTATTAACTACAGGCGTGTTTTCGTGACTACCCGTTACTAATACGTAGTGTGCACCACGTTCCAGTATCGCCATTGCGCAAGCATCTAAATTATCGGCTTCTGGAGCAAGTTTTCTTGCTTCAATACTATTTGGTGTTACTACCGTTGCTTGTGGAATCAATAAAGAAATTATTGCTGAGACAACTGCATCACTCGCTAAAGTTTTTCCTCCTCCTGCAACGATAATAGGATCTAATACTACAGGGATACCAGCATAGTCAGTGAGCAGCGTATGAATTGCTCGTGCAGTTTCGATACTTTCGATCAGTCCTATCTTGATTGCCGCAACATTCATATCTTCTAGTATTATGCGTGCTTGTTCGACAATCATGCGCTCATCTATTTGAGACGTTTCAAGTACATTGGTAGTATCCTGCGCAGTAATAGAAGTAATAATTGGTGCTGTATGGCAACCTAAGCTAGCTAAGGTTTCAATATCAGCTTGTATACCAGCCCCGCCAGTGGGGTCGACGCCTGAGATTGCCATTACCACTGGCGTGTTTGCAATAGCGTTCACAATATGAAGTAGCAACTAGAAAACATCCATGCAGTATAAAACATATATGTGCGTAATTTGTGGTTGGATCTATGATGAAGCCAAAGGCTCACCTGAAGAGGGTTTGGCTCCTGGTACTCGCTGGGAGGATGTACCTCTTAATTGGAAGTGTCCGGAGTGTGGAGCGGTTAAGGACGATTTCTTGATGATGGAGATCTCATAAATGATCTTTTTTGTGCCTAGTTAGTTTCCAGATTTTCAATTTGTTCAATTTTTTGGCTTATGAACTAAGTATGAGTACTTTGTTTTTGAAGAGTCTCAGCTCTCACAGATACAGAACCTTGGTTTATAAATGATTCTGAGACTGACGAATCTGTGCATATAAATATGCAATTTTTGCAGAAAGTTCTAAGGAACAAGTCCATTTGTAAGCTAGGTTTAACGATTCTGCGCAAGCATACACGCCATGACCCCTCACCACTGTAATACAGTCTTTATTCAATGTGTCTGCAACCATAGTGGGCGATAAGTCTAAATATTGATCGAATTCAATTGTGTGTACAGTAACCACTGGAAAATATAATTTACCCTCAAAGTCTTCAGGAACGAAGTTTTTGCCATCCATGGTAATTGCAATAGTATACGGGCCATGGCTGTGTAGCACAGCTTGCGTCCTTGGATTTCTCTTATATACTTCTATATGTAGTTTGGCATCATAAGAAGCATTTTCACCTATAGATCCATTTACGTCACATGCAATTAAATCATCTGCATGCAAAGTATCTGCGCATGCACCGGTTGGTGTTACCCAAATGGTGTTTTCAATACGTATGGATGCGTTGCCACTATGGGAGTCGTTATAGCCAAAACTTCGTAACCATGCATAATATCTAACAAGATCTTCTTTAGGATTCATGAGTTTCTTTAGTAAAAATTCTTAAATAGAAAAATTAAATACAGAAAAGGACGATGAGATGTCAGCATTAATTTGTGGCTCACTTGCATTTGATACCATTATGGTCTTTCCAGATAGATTTAAGGAACATATCTTGCCTGAGAAGGTGCATATTTTAAATGTATCTTTTATGGTGCCGCAGATGCGTAGAGAGTTTGGTGGATGCGCGGGGAACATCGCTTACAATTTACGTTTACTTGGGGGGGAAGGCTATGCGATGGGCACGGCAGGAAGGGATTTCGAGCCATATTCAAATTGGATGAACAAATGTGGAATGGACCAAAGATATATCAAAAAAATTGGTGATGAATATACTGCCCAAGCCTTTATTACAACTGACTTAGATGATAATCAAATCACTGCATTTCATCCTGGTGCCATGAACTGTTCGCATCAGAATAGAGTGCCTACAAGTGACGGTATCAGTCTTGCAGTCATTTCACCGGATGGTAAAGATGGCATGATTCAGCATGCCAAACAATGTGAACAAGCGGGCATTCCCTTTATCTTTGATCCAGGCCAAGGCATGCCCATGTTTGATAGCGAGGAATTACTTTCATTTATTGAACAAGCAAGTTACATATGTGTGAATGATTACGAGTCACAACTTCTACAGGAACGTACCGGTTTATCGATCGCACAAATTGCCGAACACGTTGAAGCAGTGATTGTTACACGTGGCAGTAAAGGATCAGTAATTCATACAAATGGCGAATCGATTGAAATCCCGGCAGTAAAAGCTGACTCTGTAAAGGATCCAACAGGTTGTGGAGATGCTTATCGGGGGGGCTTGTTGTATGGAATGATGAATAATTTTGATTGGGAACTTACTGGCCGTATTGCGGCACTACTGGGTGCAATTAAAGTTGCGCATCATGGTACCCAGAATCATCATTTTACTTTGCAGGAGTTTAAAGATAAGTACCAAAAAGAATTTGGTACGTCATTTTGTTAGTACGGCAAATGCGAGTTACTTTAGACTTAGGCGGTTCCAATTTTTTTTGATTGCATGTGCAGTTAATTCTTTGTCTGCATCTACTGCGATAGGGTAGTCTACAAGCTCTAATAACGGGATATCATTCCGTGAATCAGAATAAAAATAACTACCTTCTAGGGTAAGTGAGCTAGACGCTAGCCATTGTTCTAAACGAGTTACTTTGCCTTGGCCAAAGCAAGGGGTGCCTTCTACTTTACCGGTAAACCTACCATTTTCCATCGCTGGTTCAGTTGCAATCAAGGTATCGACATTAAATATCTCTTGCATGGGTTCAGTAATAAAGCGATTAGTTGCGGTAACGATTACAAGTTCATCTCCAGCATCACGATGTTGCGCGATCAAATCACGTGCCTTAGTTTTTACGATGGGCTTAATACGTTGTTCTATATATTCATTACGCCACTCTAAAAGTTCTGCATAATTATTTTCTGCTAATGGCTTAAGTGCAAAATTTAAAAATTCATAGACATCGAGTTTTCCAGCAAGGTACTGTCTATAAAAACGTTCATTTTCATTTTTATAAAATTCTTCGTCTACCTTGCCAATCGAAACAAGGTGTAGACCCCACTCGTAGTCACTGTCTCCAGCCAATAGGGTTTCATCAAGATCAAACAATGCTAATGCCATGGAATTTTTGTACTTGTAGGTCTAAACACGAGATTTTAAGTACTTAAGCCCTTGTAATCTATACTTTTATCAGGATTTATAAAGAGGATTTATTTGATGAAAAAATTTCCTTATGGAACAATATAGTACGGAGTGAAGGGAATGGGTAGTAAGCGACAAGTCATCGATGCCTCGGGTTATCGTAGAAATGTTGGCATCATTGTAACCAACAACACACGTCATGTGATTTGGTGTAAACGCTGCGGGCAAGATGCCTGGCAGTTTCCACAAGGTGGTATTCAACAAGATGAATCGATTGAGCAGGCCTTATATCGTGAACTAAAAGAAGAAACCGGACTAGAACAAGGTGATGTTGAACTAATTGCTAGCTCTAAGAAATGGTTGAGTTATAAACTACCCAAAAATCTAGTACGCACGAACAGTATGCCTAAATGTATTGGGCAAAAACAGCGTTGGTTTTTATTAAGGCTTCAAACCGACGATAGTAATATTTGCCTAAACCAAAGTAGTAAACCTGAATTTGATAATTGGCGCTGGGTGGATTACTGGCACCCACTGCAAGAAGTTGTATTTTTTAAGCGCAATGTTTACAAACGGGCACTAAAAGAGTTTGAGCCAATATTGTTTCACTAAGATGGATCTACTTTCATCATAGACTGTAAATAGTTCTCTAATCCCACGCGCTCAATTCTATCAAACTGGGTTTCTAACCAATCGATATGCTCTTCTTCATTATCGAGTATTTTTTCAAATAGTTCTCTCGAAATGTAATCGGAGACTTCTTCACAGTATGCAATGGCTTCCTTTAAAACCGGCACAGCTTGTTGTTCCATTTTCAAGTCACATTCCAACATTTCTTTAGGATTTTCACCTAGCAGGAGTTTGCCGAGATCTTGTAAATTTGGAAGGCCTTCTAAAAATAATATTCTTTCAATCAACCAATCAGCATGTTTCATTTCATCGATTGATTCGTGATATTCATATTCGTTTAACTTCTCTAAACCCCAATTTTTATACATACGTGCATGTAAAAAATATTGATTAATGGCAGTGAGTTCATTTTTTAAAGCTTTATTTAAATATTGAATAACTTTTTTATCACCTTTCATAAGGCGCTCCTACACATATTTATCTATAGGTTAAGCGTATGATTACAATATTGCTTTGTCAAAAATATTTGATTAAATAAAAAATAGAATACGAATGATTCACATAGGCTTTTAAATAAATTATTTTTTTTCAATTCAATATTTTTTTAAAACCGTAAGCAGTCAAGGTATACAGCTTTAGCCTGCTGAAGCTGTTTTGTAGCTGCAAATATAATTTATCAGAAATGGAGGAACTGGAAAGAAGGTGATTGAGTTAGGCGTTACAAGTTGCAGACAACAATAACTCATAATTACTGTTGTGTTCATTAATGCATTTCTTTACACAATTTGCGCATTTACCACATTGCTTAGTAACTCCTAGCGAAGCGCGAAGTTCTTTTAAAGTAGTGCGACCACGTTCGATATCATCACGCAGTTGTGAGTCAGTAACTTGGTTGCAAATGCAGATATACATGGTATTTCCTCGAGCTTGAGAGTGTAATTGTAAACGCAAATGAGAATGATTGTCAACAACGTTTATAAGTTACTGTAAATAGATACAATATTGCTCAGCGCCTTACAGACCACAGCCAAATCCCAGTGATCGCTAAAATCAGCATCAGAATAGCTGCGGCATCAATGAAGTAAACACCATATTTGCCAAAAAAACGCCCACTGTGTGCATCCAAAAGGAACCGCTCAATACTAATTTGTTGGCCCATATCTTTGACTTCTATGACTTGCTTCAATGCGGGTAGGGTGATGGTAGGAGCTACCCATTTTGGATGCGGACCTTGATAGATTTGCCACTTTGTATAAGGAGTACTTGATTCCCAGTATTGGTTTACGCCACGTAGTAGTACAGTGTTTGCAGAACTTAGCGCTATTCCTAATGGTTTCTCAACGAGGCCATCTTGTGTAGAAATTTCATCTAATATATTTCCAGCATGATCAATAACAAAAAGCGAACTATCCGTGGCAATGATAATTTCTTGATTGATTCCCACTGCTCCATAGAGCTGCTCGCAATTTATCTCTATAGGTTCACCTGAAAGATAGAGCCTTTGTCCAGCAATGGATATAGTGCGATTACCTAATTGATAAGTAGTAATAGGGTTTGGTTTGATCCCATAGTATTTAAGTAACCAGGTATTCGATAAATAGTTTGATGGTAGATTTAGATCATCACTATGTTGTAACGCGAGTCCAGTGAAAACTAAAAAGGCGATGAAGATAGCAGCAAGTAAACCGATTCTGCGATGCCATTTGTGTAATTTGGCCGCCATAATGAATTAACTCTAGCATGAACTCATAATCGAGTGTTTAATTTATAAAAACAATTTTTTAAAGCTAGCACGAATCTTCTGTGACTTGCTCATGTAAAAGTAATGCCATTCTGGAAATATTTGTTACTGCATTCACTGAAAGTGTGGCACCGGAAATATTGTCGATACGTTTATCAAGTTTATGTTTTTTTGTTAGTTTTGCATGAATGAATTGTTTGCCAAAATAATCATGTTTCACTTCCCAGCCACGGCTTTCACGAAATATCAGTACTTTTACTTTTTCCAAACCTTGCGAATTTATGACAAACCCTGTAGTGATATAGCGCTCTTTGCCAATCTCTTCAAGAATCCATGCCGATCTGCAGCCGTCTTGCCAATAAGGAATGCGAATTTTTTTATAGCGATGCCCAAGAATTTTTTTTACTTTTTTGCCAAGGTCTCCTGATAGTGTAATTCGTTGTGGTTCGGGCGTTGTACCAAATGTTGTCACTAAAAAATCTTCGGGTGCCTGATATACACTCTCAGCTGCGGTTACTGTATTAGCAATACAAACAATTAGTGATGCAAAAATCCATTTCATAGTACTTATGATAATTTTTCTCTTAATCTGGGTCCCAATAATAAATCAGAGCTTCTTTAAAGGATAAAAAGCCCGCATTAACTTATGACTAATACGGGCTTTTTTGCTATTCGCTAATTCAATTAGAACATATAGCCAATTCCTATATCAAAGCCATCAAAGTCACGACCTTGATCTTCAGCTTCGGGATCATGAGAGCGATCACGGTAATCAGCTTTTACTACTACGTCAGGATGTGGCCACCAGTTTAGCCCCACTTCCCATTGACTGAATTGATCTTGTACACGTGCTCCTTCAACTTCTTCATAACGCGCATATAGACCTAAGGAATCTAAAGGCTTAAAGCTTGGCTCAACATACCAGCCAAATTGTTCATCTATGTCACCTGCTACATCTTCAATGTCACCACTGAAGTCCCATTGGGCGTACAGGGCGCGTAAGCCAAACGGGCCGTGATTATAGATGGCATGAGTCTCATAAAGCGTACCGTCGTCAATAAAATCATCTTCAACGTCTGAATCATCATCCTGTGTAGGGTTAAACTGGTGTTGTACTGAAGCTGCAAGTTCTAATCCTTGGATACCGGTGTATTTTAAACGTGCTGTCGCAGCAAAATCATCAGCTGCAGCTTCTGATACTTTTTGTCTACCACTTCTAATGCGTCCAGCATTGCCTCCAGTACTTGGAATGTTTAAACCAGAGTGAAAAGCTGCATCAAAAGATATACCGCTTTGTGAAGCAATCGTGGTACCAATACCGGCTTCCCACCAGGTTGCAGGGATAATGATGTTTTCAACATCATTGCGTTCTACACCATAAAATGTAGGTGGTTCATGTGTTTCATTGAGAATGCCGAGTGGAAGTAAGAAAACACCACCTCGAACTTGTGTGTTGTCATTAATATCGTATTCAATAAAGGCTTGTTCAACTTCAACTTCACCATTTTTGCCTTCACCTGCGATACTATGTTCGACTTCTAATTCTGATACAAAGCGCAAATCGTCATTGAATTCTTTACCTAGAAATAATACAAAGCGGTGAATGTCAATTTCATCTACATCTCTATTACTGTCATCGGCATCTAAATTGTTGTAATGTACTTCACCGTATCCACCTAATGAAATGCCTTCAAAGACATCCAGCGGACTGTCTTCTACAACCTCTGCAGTGGCTGTAGCAATTTCGGTAGCCTCATCAGCTTTTTCCTCTGCACGCGTGGCTTTATCTATGGCTTCTTTTTGCTGTGACATTAAATATTCCACGGCCTTTTTAAGATTTTCATATTCTTCGCGATCAACCGTAATCTCCTCAGCGGTAGCGGGTAGGCTAATCACCAATATCCCAATTAGAAGCAGAAATCGTGATTGTGATATTTTTGTAAACATGATTACTCCCTTATAAAACAGTAAGTTAGTGATAACTGACTAAAATATTTCACCAGAATGCTCAGTAAATATAATAATTATAGTAATACTAATGAGAATGATTCGCATTAATATACCTATTTAAGGATAGGTTCGTCAACTGCTTGGGCTTTACTGTCTTTAAAAGTAGGGAGATCGACTAACCATAGCAGCTAAGATATCAATCCATTGGAGGAAATCGGTGTCTATCAAGTCTATCTTTTTAAATTTTTTTTTATCGCTAGGTCTATTGTGCGTCAGTTTTTATATTGCCTGGCAGGTGTCAGCTTCGACCAATTTTTTTTATTCATTTTGGTATGAAGCCATAAATCTTGATCAAGCTATTAAAACGTATGCACCAAAAAACAAAAATAAACAAGGCTTTGAGTTAACAAATAAGAAGCAACATGTTGAATTATTTTCAGGGATTGTTTCAAGCATTCAAAATAAAGGTAACGGCCTAGAAAATCTGAATTATCAAGACTCTAACAATAAAGTTGTTGATACTTTATTAACAAAAGCAGAAATTATTCATCTTCAAGATGTGGCTAATTTAATAAGCCGATTTAAATATCTACTAATAGCAGGTGGGCTAATGGTATTAATCTCATTTGTTTTGCTGAAAGTAACCAGTTCTAAACTTGCAAAGCTTAGATATAACTTGCTTGGTCTTATTGGACTAATAGTAACTATTGTAATTATATTATTTATAGCAGGACCCACAAAAGTTTTTTATGCTGCACACGAGATAATTTTCCCAGATAATCATCAATGGTTTTTTTACTATGAAGATTCTTTAATGAGTACGATGATGAAAGCGCCAGTTTTATTTGGTCCTATAGCAGGACAACTACTGATTACGACTATTATAATTTGGCTGTTTTTATATTTAGGGATTCTAAAAGTAAACGATTGGAAAAATTAAATTATTACTATTATTGACAGTTTTCGCTGTCACATATTCCATAGATAATAAGGGCATGGTCTGTAATTTGAAACCCTGCCTTTTCAGCAATACTTTTTTGTTTTTTTTCTATTTCATCGTCAACAAACTCTACAATTTTTCCGCATTTAACACAGATTAAATGGTCATGGTGGCCGCCCTTATTCAATTCAAAGACTGCTTGACCGCTTTCAAAGTGATGTCGGTTTACTAAAGAGGCGGCTTCGAATTGTGTAAGCACTCTATAAATAGTAGCTAAACCGATATCTTCTCCACTATCTATAAGAACTTTATAAATATCTTCTGCACTTAGATGATGCTCTTCAGACTGTTCTAAAATCTCCAGGATTTTCATACGAGGTAGAGTTATTTTAAGTCCTGCCTGTTTTAGATCTTTATTTTCCATTTTAAAATCAACCTAATGATAAATTGCTGCCTTGATAGACCAATAGGCTTCAATTATTTATGGAATCGTAAAAACTTAGTTTTTGCGGACAATCTTTGATGTCAGTCTATCGATTTGTAAAGGGCTAAGTATACCTTATCTGATTTCAAAACGGATTTTATTATCTAGCCATTTTGGCAATTTCCTCAAAGTTTATGTCTTTATACTTGAACACTTGGTTTCCAATAGACTTTTATCGTAATTTTTATCCAGTCTTTATGCAGGGCTAAGTCCATGCGCGTTGAAGGTATGATAATAAAAGGCACTGAATATAAATCTGCAGTATCCCCAGTGCCACCTCGGCGAACTGATGAGCAATTAAAACGGTTTAACAACAATTAGAATTACAATTGCTATTAATACTAATACTGGTGCTTCATTAAACCAGCGATACCACACATGAGTATGTTTATTTTTATCATCCTTAAATTGTTTTACTAGTACACCACACCATACATGATAAACAATAAGTAACAGCACAAGTAAAAGTTTTATTATCATCCATGTAGTGTTCATATGCCCGGGAAAATAGGTAAGCAACCAAATTCCAAATAGCAGGGTTAGGATGGCGCCTGGAGTCATAATTCCAAAGAATAACTTTCGTTCCATGATCTTGAACCGCTCTATACTGATCGAGTCTTCCGCTAATGCGTGATATACAAATAAACGCGGCAAATAAAATAAACCGGCAAACCAGGTCACCATGAAAATGATGTGAAAGGTCTTTACCCAAAGCATACTATTTACCTTTAAAGATTGTATGAGGTCTTAAATTGTTCTTGCGTCAGTACACCATAGATTCTAATTGTCCCAGGTGCAATGACACTACGTATACATAAAGCTTCTACACCTTCTTCAATAAATTGTTCGCGTGCAGAATCCGCTGAAGCGCGTAAATCTATCGAACTAACTTGTAAACGCTTAGCTGGTATTTCCATCAAGTTTATTTCAGTCGTTTCTATTTCGTCTTTATTTTCTAATAAATAATTGGTTAAGTCTGTTGTGGGTAATAGAGCTACTGGTTCGTTTTCTTCAACAACAATCCATTCGGCATCAGTATTCGCTAAATTTTGCGCATCATCGATAGAGATAATATTTTTACTACGTTGCACATTGCGGTTCATAACATTTGCAACACCTATACGCCGTAATGCTTGCGACATAGGTTCATGCCGATAATCCAAACCTTTTTGTTGCATCAACATTCTATAAATGGAGCGCTGACCAAATAACTGACTTGCAGTGAGTTGAGCCGTAACGATAGCTAACATACCCGGTAAAATAATGTTTGGGTTGCTAGTTAATTCAAACACAGCTGTCAATGCCGCAAGTGGGGCTTGTAATGCGGCACCCATCATTGCCCCCATTCCGATGAGTGCATATAAACCTGGAGAGGATGAAAGGTTTGGAAAAATTGGTTGTGCAAGGATACCTAAAGTACCGCCAAGGCAGGCGCCAATTATAAGTGTAGGTCCGATAAGTCCTGCAGGTAGTCCCATGCCAATACTTATTGCTGTAGCAATAAGCTTCGCTACAAAAATAGTGATTAATAATGCAATTCCAATATTATTGACTAAGGTATTATTTACCGTGTCATAGCCAATACCCATAATTTGAGGTGCAACGATTGCCAATACACCTGTTACTGTGCCGGCTATGGCGAACTTTGTCCAAAGTGACAGTTTTTTTCCTACCTGTGAAGATATTCTTGTTAAATAAATAAATATAAATACTGCAAAGCCGGTCACTACACCTAGAAACACAACATAAGGAAGTTCTAGTAAAGTAATTAATTGGAAATTAGGTACAGAAAAAATGCTTTGGGAACCAAAAAAGGTATGGGAAATCGCTGTCGCACTTACCGAAGCTAAAATTACTGGAAGAAAACTCGCCAGGGTGTACTCCATCATGACTACTTCGAGCGCAAAAACTACACCTGCTAAAGGAGTATTAAATGAAGCGCCTATTGCTGCAGCAGTGCCACACGCGACCAGTGTGCGAATCGTGTTATTGGGCAAGCCAAGTTGTTGGCCTAAATAGCTGCTTGTTCCTGCGCCTAAGTGAATGGCAGGTCCTTCTCGCCCTAGTGATTGGCCTGAAATAATTGCAATACCAGCCCCAATGTATTGCAGCAGCAGTCCGCGCAGGTGCAAATAGCCTTGGTGATAGGAGAGTCGTTCCATGACATGTGAAACGCCTAGCGTATATTCTCCTTTAGCAAAAAGCTTGAAAATCAGGGCAATTAATATTGCCCCGACAATTGGAGTTAATACACGCCAATGCAACGGTAGGCCTTCGTAATTTTCTGGATCACCGTATGGTAAAAAGCTTGTTTGAATTGCTTCGATAAAAAGGCGAAAAGAAATAATGACGATTCCCGTCATTAAGCCTGCAATTACCCCTAAGATGGCAAGTTGAATGAGTGCATCCGGTCTCGAGGTCCGTAGACGTAATTTTTCTAGTGCGGTTCGAATATAAGCTCGTATCGCAGATTCTTTTTTCATGAGGTGAATTATGCCAGAGCCAGTGCCAACTTATGAGTTTAGCTTTTGACAATTCTATTTAGCTTGTATGATGCGTGAAGTTTTTAACATTGGGTAATTTAAGAATATGGTTTCAGTTGGAATTGTAGGTGGCACGGGATATACAGGTGCAGAGCTATTGCGAATTCTTGCACATCATCCTGATGTCGATATTAAAGTGGTTACCTCGCGTAGTGAGGCAGGCAATGCAATTACAAAGTTATATCCCAATCTGGCGCCCCATATTGAATTGAACTTCACTCAACCGAAGGTTGATGCCTTAAAACAATGTGATTGTGTATTTTTTGCAGCACCCAATGGTACTGCTATGCAAATGGTGCCTGGGCTCATGGATGCCGAGGTAAAAATAATCGATCTTGCAGCCGATTTTCGTATCAAAGACGTAGCTACTTGGGAGCATTGGTATAAACAAACTCATGCCTGTCCAGAACTACTGCAGCAAGCGATATATGGATTACCTGAATTACACAGAGAAAAGATTCAAGCTGCTCAGCTTGTTGCCAATCCCGGATGTTATCCTACAGCAGTAATTTTGGGATTTCTGCCATTGCTTGAAAAAGGCATAGGGAACAATGCGAAGTTAATTGCAGATGCGAAGTCTGGAGTCAGTGGAGCAGGCAGAGGTGCCAATGTGCCAACTTTGTATAGTGAAGCCGGTGAAAATTTCAAGGCCTATAATGTGATCGCACATCGACATTGGCCTGAGATTAAACAAGAATTGGAAAGTGTCACGGCAAATCAAGTTGATTTTACCTTCACTCCACATTTGGTACCCATGGTGCGTGGTATTTTTGCAACCTTATATTTAGCGAATGCCGACCAATTAGGGGATTTGAGATCGATATATCAACAGCGATTTGCTAAGGAATACTTTGTAAAAGTAATGAATGAAGGCGTATTGCCAGAGACCAAACATGTGCGCGGCTCCAACTATTGTGCTTTATCAGTGCAACGCCCAAATGATAGCAATATGATTGTGATTTTGTCGGTAATAGATAATTTAGTCAAAGGTGCAGCCGGGCAAGCTGTGCAGAATATGAATTTAATGTGTGGCATTGCAGAAGCAACTGGGCTTACACAATTGGGATTATTTCCATAGACTAGATACCTAATATTATTCTCTCGAAATTAAAGTGCAAGGGAAGTTTATATGACACAGCAAGATTCACGTTTAATGTCATTAGGGCCTATAGCATTGATCGTGTTAATTGCAATGAGTATCGCCTATTGGTTAGGAACTAAAAATATAGATATTCCATTTGTCAGTACTAATAAGCTTTCTGAAGTTACTGATAAAGATGAAAAAATTAAGCTTTTAGAGAAATTAAACGATGAATTAGAACATGAAGTCGCATTGGTACAAAGCTCTTCAAAGGTTGAGCTTGCTGCAGTAGAAGAAATGAAAAAAACGCTGCGGGAAAAAGATCTCGAGTTACTAAAGTTAAATCAAGAACTACATTTTTATCGCACTCTATATTCTCCTAATGCAGATAATTCATCAATCCAAGTAAAAGTTTTCAACTTACACAAAGATCCAATTACAAAACGATTTGTTTATGATCTAGTTTTAACAAACGTCCCTAAAAAAACTGAAAAAATATCTGGTGTAATAGGTTTAAGTGTTGATGGTGAACAGCAAGGTATACTTAAACGATTAGTGTTTGAAGACATTAGTGAAATCACAGATACATCTCTGCAATTTTCGTTTAAATATTTTCAAAAAATCTCAGGTAGTTTTTCTTTACCAGAAGATTTTGAACCGAGTAGTGTACGTGTCGAAGTATTGCGTGATAAAAGTAAAAAGAAAGAACCCATGGTCGTAAGTTATAATTGGGATGAAGTATATAAAGAGAGTTAAGGGAACTCTGATTTATTCTGATATGTCCCTGAGGAATGATTAAGGAAAATAGTCTCAAAATGCTCATGTATAGGTATATGCACATTCCACTTTTTCGATATTTTTTGCCTAATATCAGGTATTGCATTAATAAATCAGAGCTTCCTTAGGTTTAATTTAGACAATAGGAAAGTTATGCCACTTAAGAAAAAAATTAAGACGACTCGAATAGATACCTTAATTGGGCGACATTCAAAAATTGTCGGTGATATTCATTATGGAGGAGGTTTGCACATAGAAGGTACGGTTGAGGGTAATATCATTGCTGAACAAGAAGATAAAGGCGTAATTATCGTAAGCGAATTAGGGGTGGTAGAGGGTGAAATACGTGGACCTTCCATCATTATTAATGGTACGGTGAACGGAAATGTTTTTGCGACGGGTAGTATAGAATTGGCGCCTGGAGCTAAGATAAACGGTAATGTTTATTACAACTTATTAGAGATGGCAGTAGGGGCCGAAGTGAACGGAAATCTTGTTCACCAACCGCCTGCCGATGCTGTACCAGTCGAGTAGCTAGCCCATGCAAATACTTGACTAAATTACTAAGTTAATAGTAGTATATTAGAAAGTACTAACATATATTTCAGTTAAAGAATTAGGAGAATATCCATGTCGACCACTGACACTGCACAAGCTCCTGCGCCACCAGCATCACTAGTCTTTACAGATGCTGCAGCCAATAAGGTCAAACAGCTTATTGAAGAGGAAAATAATGAAAACCTAAAGCTTCGCGTGTTTGTTAGTGGTGGTGGCTGCTCAGGTTTCCAATATGGCTTTACCTTTGACGAAAATTTTCAAGAAGGTGACACTACAGTCGAAAATTGTGGCGTCACTCTATTAGTGGATCCAATGAGCTTTCAGTATTTAATGGGGGCAGAGATCGATTACTCTGAAGGTCTAGAAGGTGCGCAATTTGTAATTCGTAATCCCAATGCACAAACCACATGTGGTTGTGGTTCTTCTTTTTCACCAGGTTAATTTAAAATTTTTGAAGTATTTTGTGAAAGGCGCTGTTAAGCGCCTTTTTTCGTTCGATTTATAAAAAATTCCAATTAATTCCATTCGTTCCTTGTATACAACCTCTTGATCCTTTTTTAATTGAAAACTTACCTAGGTTTAATAGATTAACCTAGATTCAGTCAATCGGATATTTGCAATATATTACTGCTCATACCCACCATTTTAAGGAATATATATGAAACAAATTATTACAATTTTTAAATCTTTGTTTATTTCATGCCTGTTCGTATCATTTGCATATGGTCAACAGCAGTTTTATATAGGTGGTGGTATTGGTCAAAGCTATGTTGAAGAAGAAGATGTCGTTTTTAATGAAGATTTTGACGAGGAAGATTTTGGTTTTAAAGTTTTTGGTGGTATGCGATTTCACAAAAATTTTGCTGCTGAAGTAGCTTATTTAGACTTTGGTGAACCAGACGATGAAATATTAGGGATTGACACAGAATTAGACGTGTATGCGTGGGCATTGTATGGCGTTGGTTTCCTTCCTTTAGCTGATAAATTTGAGCTATTTGCCAAGCTAGGTATGGCATATTGGGATGCGGAAGGTAAGGCAAGTTTTATGGGGGTTTCTGCTAAAAATGATGATGATGGAACAGAGCTGGCATATGGGTTTGGGGGATCATATTCTTTTACAAACCAGTTCGCAGTTCGCGTCGAGTATGAAGGTATAAATCTGGATGACGAAATAGATGGCGCTGATTTGTTAACAGCAAGTGGTGAGTTTCGTTTTTAAAATACTACAATAAAATAGAGCCTTATACATTTCTATGCTTCAAGCTTACTTTTTGAGTTGTTAAATTTCTCACTTAAATCGTTACTAACCATCTACATAAGGTTTTTACATGAGGAGCTGATCACATAATCCATTGGTAAATAATAATAAAATTTAAGCTATTCGAAGGAATGAGGGTAGAAGAATGGAGCAGGAAGCACATAGAGAGTCACGGCGAAAATTTCTAAAAACAGCAGGAAAATTTGCTGTCTATACACCACCAGCATTGATGATAATGAGTAAGTCGAGTCATGTTGCATTTGCAGCATCTGGCGGTGGATCTCAAGGCGGTAATACCGGTGGATCTGAAGGTGGTAATACCGGCGGATCTCAAACTGGTACTAACCAAGATTGTGGTCATGGGACACTTGCAGACTTATTCTGTAAATATTTTTAAATAAATAATATAGCTAAAAGTTTTAAAAAGGGCGCTCAGTAGAGCGCCTTTTTTGTTTTATTTTAAAGTTTATAAATATTTTTATTGAGAGAATAGCTGCCGAGAATCTGTATTCGTTGATTTGTATAAGTCACCAAGCATTACATTTTTAGTAGCGCCTGTAACGCTAGGAATGTTTCCTGGATTTCCTTTTATTTTTTGTTTTGCTAACCAAGCAAAAGCCATTGCTTCCATCCATTTCTCAGGAACTCCATATTTGCTTGATGCTTCCACAGGTACTTCTTGTAGCTTGCTTTGAAGTTGCGATACAAGGTATGTGTTATAGCTCCCGCCACCACATATTAAAATACGATTTGTTTGTGGTGCCCAATTTTTAATTGCGTTAGTTATAGTTTTTGTGGTGAGGTCAAGCAATGTGGCTTGCACATCTTCTTTTGAGACAGGTTCTTGGTATTGGCCTAGTATGTATTGTAGCCAAGTGAGGTTAAACTTTTCGCGACCAGTAGATTTGGGTGGAGGCTGTTTAAAGTATTCATCTTTAAGCATTAAATTTAGTAAGCCTTGATTAATAGTTCCAGACTTTGCCCAAACACCATCATTATCAAAGCTCAATCCTTGGTGTTTATTAATCCATGCGTCCAATAATGTGTTCGCTGGACCCGTATCAAAACCAATAATGTCTGCATTTTTGTTTTTGGGTAGTTTTGTGATATTTGCAATTCCACCTAAATTGAGAACTATACGATCTTCATCTGTACTTCGAAAGACTTCATTATGATAGGCGCATGCTAGTGGCGCTCCTTGCCCACCTGCTTCGATATCGGCTTGGCGAAAGTTTCCAATGGTTAAAGTACCTGTTTTATTAGCAATAAGTTGTGGATTACCTATTTGTACTGAGACTGGAGGTGTTCCATTGGGGTCATGAAAAATCGTTTGACCGTGACTGCCAATTGCCTGAATTTGATTTGCCTTGATTGAAGCTTGTGATAATAAGTTTTGGACTGCTTGAGCAGATGCATTTGCAAACTCTATATCAATATCTTCGATATTTTGTGGCCAAGTTTGTTTAGCAATGACTCGATTGATTTGTTTTTTTAACTCCTTATCTATAGCTTGGCTGAAGCTTGTAACAATGTGTGTATTGGTTATAGCAAAGTCCATGAGTACGGCATCGATGGCATCGACACTGGTGCCTGACATCAGCCCGATATAGAACTCAGACATAATGAGCTGTTAAAGAAGCTCTGATTTATTAATGAAATGACTGATATTAGGCAAAGGAGATCGAGAAAGCGGAGTGTATATGATAATAAACATACATGGGCATTTCGAGAGCTCTTTTAACGACATATCAGAATAAATCAGAGGTTCCTTAGGCTTATAAGTCGCGCAGAACTAGTGCATTTTGCGAATAAGCGTCGATTTGTACCACAAGGGGCTGTATCGATGCCAAAAAGTGTTCCATTTCCGACTCTGGTAAAGGTTTTGCACTTGGCAGTTTTACTTTTAGAGGATTGCGATGCACACCATTTACACGGAACTCATAGTGTAAGTGAGGGCCAGTGGCGAGACCGGTTCTACCGATATATCCAATGATCTGGCCTTGTTTAACACGGGAGCCAACACCTGTTTTTCTTGCATACTTAGACATGTGCGCATACAAAGTAGTGTATGTATTGCCATGACGAAGAATTATGGTTTTACCATAGCCGCCTTTGTTGCCACGATGAACAACTTTACCATCACCTGTTGCCTTAATAGCGGTTCCGGTAGGTGCGGCATAATCGACACCCTTATGCGCACGGATTTTATTTAGAATTGGGTGTTTTCTTCTTAAATTAAAATATGAGCTGATGCGTCCAAGTGCAACCGGTGTGCGCATAAAGGGCTTACGCATACTTTTACCATCCGCTGCATAATACTCGGTTTTATCGTTGCTATCGGTGTAACGATAAGCCCGATGGCTTTTGCCATTATTGAAAAACTCTGCGGCAATTATGTTTCCATCTGCAACTTTTTCGCCATCCAAATACAACTCTTCGTATAGAACAGTAAAATTATCACCTTGACGAATATCCAATGCAAAATCGATGTCCCAGCCAAATATTCCAGCCAGATCCATAATAAGTTTATCAGACATTCCAGCATTTTGACCGGCAATGAATAGCGAGTTATTTATGGTGCCTGTTGCAACTTGTGAAATTTTATCTAATTCACGACTTGTTTCTTCAACGATGAATGAATCTTCATTTCGATAAAAAAATAAAGATTCAGTAATACTTTTCTCAAGTTCGATTGCATCAAGCCCAGCATCACTAATGGTAAAATGTAACTTTTGACCAGGAAATATTTTCTTTAGAGGCCTTGCTTGTTTGCCAAGATTTAAAACTCTAGTCAGCTCTGAGTGAATATCAAGTTCTTTAAAAATTGATGAAAGTGTGTCACCTTTTTTGATTTCGATAGTAATTCGATTTTCATTTATTAAAGGTGCAGAAACGTTTTCATCGATGACAATGGCATCTTGCATGTTCTCAAAAGGATTCTCAGAGGAATCTTTGGATAAGTTTTCGCTTGTACTAATAACAGGCTTGATAGGCAAAGAGATAGCAGTAATATTTGAATTGGATAAATTTGTATTAGTTATATTTGTGCTGGATAAATTTGATTGACTCGGTATAGACTGACTAGAATGAGCCAGCACAACACTCACTACAATTGCACCAATGAAACCAATAGCCAGGGAGACGATGAGAGAGATGCGATGCCTAGGGCCTTGCCTTGAAGACACTATATTTTTAAAGTCGGATCCAATTAAAGAATTGTAATTCACGGAGTCGTCTTCATTTTTTGGCATAAAATAACGTCCTTGCCCGCTTTGGTCAATGAATTTAACAAGACAAGAAAATTCTCAAAAGGCATGCTTGCACGATCGGTCGCTCACTTAGGGTGATTGGAAGGATAATTTGTAAAAATGATAGGTAATTCACATATCGAAGGCCCATTAGATAGCCTAGATGAGCTAATTCGGGGTGCTGATGAGGTTTTGCGGCTGGATGAGCTGAAAACCAAGCTTGCGAGGGGCCAGCCGTTACAAGTCAAGGCGGGTTTCGACCCCACAGCGCCCGATCTCCATCTGGGTCATACTGTACTTATTAATAAGATGCGCCAGTTTGAAGAAGCTGGTCACGCAGTGACCTTTTTAATCGGTGATTTCACTGGGATGATTGGAGATCCGACCGGCAAGAATGTCATGCGTAAGCCACTTACGCAAGAGGAGGTAAAGCAGAATGCTGAAACCTATCATGAACAAATTTTTAAGATTCTTGACCCTAACAAAACCAAAATAAAATTTAATTCGACTTGGATGGAAAAAGAATCAGCTTCCGATATGGTGCGGTTAGCATCTAAATACACAGTGGCTCGAATGTTGGAACGCGATGATTTTGATAAGCGCTACAAATCAGGACAGGGCATAGCCATACACGAGTTTTTATATCCATTAATTCAAGGCTACGATTCAGTAAAGCTCAATGCTGACGTGGAGCTGGGTGGTACAGATCAAAAGTTTAATTTATTGGTGGGGCGCGAATTGCAAAAAGAAAATGAGCAAGAGCCACAAGTGATCATGACAATGCCTATTTTAGAAGGTTATACACAAGGCCCTGAGAAAATGTCTAAGTCTTTAGATAATTACATTGGTATAACCGATTCGCCAAATGACATGTTTGGCAAGATCATGAGCATCGATGATGAAAAGATGTGGCGTTATTTTGATTTGTTGAGTTTTCGTCCTATCGATGAAATTCAGACCTTTAAAAAAGAAGTGGCTGCTGGTGCTGCAAACCCTAGAGATATCAAATTTAAATTGGCAGCAGAAATTATTGAACGTTTTCATGATAAAAAAGCTGCCGACGCTGCACAAAATGATTTTATTCAGCGTTTTCAAAAAGGCGCTATACCTGAAGAAATGCCAGAGTATACAAAAAAATTTGCTAAGGACGGAGATGGAATGCCAGTTGGATCATTATTAAAAGAATTCGGATTAGTTAGTAGTACATCAGAAGCTTTTAGGATGATTAAACAAAATGCAGTAAAAGTTGACGGCGAAAAAATTTCGGATGTAAGTTTAGTATTCAAAGCACCATGCTCACATGTATTTCAAGTGGGAAAACGAAAGTTTGCGAAAATTAATTTCGAGTAAATGTAGATTGATTATTTATGTAAAAAATAAGTTTTAGGGGATCTAGAAAAAATGGCAGATAAAGAAGAAGCAACAATAGAAATCTCAGAAGAAGCGAAGCTTGAAATACCTGAGGATGCAAGCATAGAAGTTCCAGAAGAAACCAAAATAGAACTTTCTGAGCTGATCAGCAAAATAAATCTGGAAACCATTCAATCAGGTACTGAGCGGTTTTTTCAACAAGCCATTGAATGGGCGCAAAGCCCGGAATTTTATGCACAGTGTGCAATGATCGCTGGTGCAGTTTTTGTTGCATTTCTTATCAGTAAAATTTTAGGAAGATACTTCAAACGCCCCGAGCAGCCTCCTGAAGCGGGCACCATGAGTACTTGGCGAGCCGGCATATACAAATTCAAAAACATTTTGTTTCCACTTGTTTCAGTGCTTTTGTTAGGGATTACGGCAGGCATAAGTGATGCCGTTGCACAACAGTCTTGGTTGGTGCGCATTGC
>CBDCUI010000008.1:597500-1098704 GCA_965222615.1 Gammaproteobacteria bacterium
CATTTGGTCTTTGCCGTTCAACGCAATAAATTTTGTTGAATGCACGTCTGCCCCAGTGATATCCAAACCCGTGACATCGGCTTGCGTAAAGTTGGCGCCCCCAAGTAAAGATTTATACAAATTAGAATCTTTTAAATTTGCTTTTTTAAACGATGCAAATTCAGCATCAACACGAGAAAGATTTGCATTTTGTAGATTTGCTGACTCTAAATTGGCTGAATAGAGTACGGTACGGATTAGCCCCATCGATTGATTTTTCATATCAGGAGACAGATCTGCATCACTGAGGTCGGCGCAACATAAATTCGCACGTTTTAGGTTTGCAATGATTCTTGCCGACTTTAAATTAGCACAGTGTAAATTCGCATCACGCATTTGTGTTTGGAACAAGTTAGCTCCACTTAGATTGGCTTTGTACAAATTGGCGTTGAGTGCCCAAGCACCATCGAGTTTTGCACCGGATAAATTTGCTTCAGTCAAGTCTGACTTATTCATTTTGGCCCAACGCAAATCCGCATTGGAGAAATTTAGTCCGCTTAAATCAAGTCCGGAAAGTCGCGCATGACGAAAATCTGCCGGTTTTTGTGTCTGCAGAATTTCAGCAACTTCTTCACGCGTCATGGTAGCTTGTGTCATTTCAGGACTGTCTAAGTCAACCAAATCGAGCATGTCCTGAGTGTAAGCTGTCGTTGAGAACAGCAAGCAAATTACCAAGATTAAAGACGAAAGCCGTGCATACATGATTTTGTTCTCCTGAATGCTAAAAACTTTTTTAAGTCACTGTAAGAATACGCCGTGATGGTTCTCAAATCAAAAATATAGATGATTTAATGCAATACATTCACCCTATAAATAAAGAGTGATTTAATTCGTTTCAGTTAAACATGTTAAACTAGATGTATCACGCAAAGACTGATTGTTTGGAAGTATAAATTGAAATTATTCAAAAAACTTAAATTTGGTAGTCGCTTAGGAAGTCGGCATGACACAGATAGTAGTGTACGTAAGGATATGGAAATGTCTAAACCAACACTTACTGATCAAGACATGCCTGCACTAGAAGAACTCGGTGAAGATAGCGACTATCAACAGTTTCTTTCTGAAGATGTAAGTGATTCACTTCGCACCCAGGCGCTGCGTAAATTATTTCGTCTAGCTAAATATAATGTTACAGATGGTTTAGATGATTACACGGAAGATTACCATCGCTTTGAGTCTCTCGGAGAAATCATCACTGCGGATATACGCTATCAATTGCAACGCAAGCAAGGTGACATAACTGAGAAAGTATTGACGCAAAATGAGATTAGTGAAGAAGAAACAGAAGAGTCTGTTGAACAACAAACCTAGGATTATCGAAAAGTACCCATGAAGGCACTTTTAGATAACTCTCTTAGTTTAAAACTTCCCGCACATACCCATGATGGACAGGCACGCCAACAAGCGATGCTCAATGATCCTTTATATCAACCGCAAGACGTACTCAAAGTATCTTATTCTTCTACAGGTTCGCTACTCGTCATTGGTGCAGAAGCGCAAGCACGCACTATTGCCACGCGGCTCGGCAATAATGTAAATGAGTTGGTGATTGCGGTAAATGAACACCGAAGCACACATGAAGAAGTTCAAGACTCTTTTAGTTCACCGGCAGGTGAGATTCCTGTTTTTCGTTACCCAATTTCTCAGTTATCTGGATACCTAGGGAACTTTGTAGCAGAAATGAAATTAGCCGATGGCAGCATCAATCTTGCTGAGCTGGCAGCGCTGGGTAAATCCAATTTTGATATCGTACTCGACCTCAGTTCATCGCCACTGATAACGACAGAAGTCACTCCGCCCGGTTATTTTGCACCTGTTGGAGATGCAGGTTTATTAGAACAGGCGCTGGCCGAAATCCCAGAGTTAATTGGTGATTTTGAAAAGCTTACGTATTTCCAATATCACCCCAGTATTTGTGCCCATGGCAATAGTGGTCTGCAAGGATGTACCCGCTGTTTAACAGCTTGCCCAACTCAGGCCATTCGTTCTATCGGAGATTTAATAGAAGTTGAAGCTCATTTATGCCAAGGGGAGGGTAGCTGTGCCACCACCTGCCCTACGGGCGCGATTACCTATACCTTTCCACAACCGAATGAGTGCTTATTTGAGATAAAAAATAAGCTCAAGATTTATCGTCAACAAGGAGGCCTGCAGCCGTGTCTTTTATTTCACGATAAGGATACTGGTAGACAACAATTGTCTCGAGTTGTTGCTGCAATCCCTGAAAATATTCTGCCCTATGCAATAGAAGAGATTGGCGCAATCGGCATGGATATTTGTCTGGCTGCGCTTGCCTACGCAAGTAGTCATGTACTGATTTTAACGACTTCTTCAACTGCTTCTTCTGTGAGTGCAGTATTGCAACAACAAGTTGACCACTGCCGGCAAGTTTTAGCCGGACTTCATTTAGGGCCGCAACGAATCACGTTGTTAGCCGCACCAGAGGATGAGTCTCTTATCGAATACTTGCAAGCCTTACCCGTTCAGGCAGAGTTTGAACCAGCCACATTTATTACCAGTAATGAAAAGCGCAACACAATCCGCATGGCGCTGATACATTTAGTAAAAATTGTTAATTCATCTACAGATGCAGTGCCACTATCGAAGGGCGCGCCATTTGGTGAAATACAAGTGGATAAAACTAAATGTACCTTATGTATGGCTTGTGTGTCAGTGTGCCCGGTTTCCGCTTTGCAGGATCATCCAGATAAACCCCAGCTAAGTTTTATCGAGGAAAATTGCGTGCAATGTGAGTTATGTGTAAAGGCCTGTCCTGAAGATGCCATTTGTTTACAGCCACGCATCACCTTTGATTTTGAAGCGAGGCGACACCCGCGAACCCTCCACGAGGAACAGCCTTTTTGCTGTATCCGTTGCGGCAAACCATTTGCAACAACAAGTCTGGTTCGTGAGATAGAGAATAAGTTGAAAGGGCATTGGATGTTTCAAAATGAAGCCGATTTGCAACGTCTTCAAATGTGTGAAGATTGTCGTGTCGAAGATATGATTAAAAATAACTTACTTTAGCGTTTAACAGTTGAAGGATTTTAACCATGCTAAAATTTTATTCATTTATTTATTTGAAAGCTTTGACGCTTGATCGTAAAGCAACAAGTGTAGGCAAATAAATTGGACTCTCTGTTACAATCAGAGAAACGGAAAGTCAACCAACTCTTAGGTCAGAGTTGTAATGCATGATGATCATCATGAATTTGATATTGCGCGTGCACGAATTTATCGATTATTAGGTACATTGCTGATCAGCCCTCCACAAAAAGAACTGATTAGTAGAATAAAAACAATTGATTCCGCTGAAAATCAGTTGGCTGCACCTATGGCGGCTGCTTGGCATGCCTTACGCGATGCAAGTGTGAACATTGGTGATATTGAATCATTAAATCCAGAGTTTCATAATCTATTTATTGGAGTAGGTCGTGGCGAACTAGTGCCCTATGCCTCTTGGTATGTAAGTGGTCTATTACTTGGCAAACCGCTTGCTACATTGCGTAGATCACTTGCTGAATTGGGTATAGAGCGTAAAGCAGATATCAGCGAACCAGAGGATCACATCGCTGCACTTTGTGAAGTGATGAGCATGTTGATTTTAGAACGAGGAGAAAATTCATTTACACATCAGAATCTATTTTTTTCTCAATATCTAAAATCGTGGGCAGGCGAATTTTTTAATGACTTACAACATGCCCCGTCGGCGCGATTTTATAAAGCGGTAGGTAAGTTTGGTATAAGATTTATTGAAATGGAGAAACAATATTTCAGTATATCTTCATGAGAAATCAGTTTAGAAACAATGCATGCAAAAAATAAAAATCTAGTTAATAAGAAACGGCGCAGATTTTTGGGGTTGTCTTTAACCGGTGGGGGAGTTGCTTTCATAGCAGGGATTAAAGGGCGCGCTACTCAAGATTCCGCAACTGTTGAAAATCACAAAGCTCAACCGTCTCACGGCTATCGGGTGACAGAACATATTAAAAAGTACTATCTCAAAGCACGAAATTAATATCTATGCTGGCAAACTTTTCAGATGATCGATGATGAAACTTACTAAAAAACTCTCGAGCACTGAAACAGCACAAGACATCGATTCACTGAATCGACGTATCTTTTTACAACGAACAGGACTTACGCTAGGCGGTGGTGCATTGGCGAGCACCCTACCAACCACCATGATGCAAAAGGCTACTGCTGAAACGGCTTCACCCAATACCAATAAGGTCGAGATCAAACGCAGTATCTGTACACACTGCTCAGTGGGCTGTGGTGTCATCGCCGAGGTCGAAAATGGGGTGTGGGTGGGTCAAGAGCCCGATTTTGATTCGCCCATTAATCTCGGTGCATATTGTGCAAAAGGCGCCTCGGTACGTGAACACGGCCACGGTGAAAAAAGACTTAAATACCCCATGAAAATGGAGGCCGGTGAATGGCAACGGATTTCCTGGGAGCAGGCGATCGATGAGATCGGCGATCAACTCCTTGACATCCGTGCGAAATCCGGTCCGGACTCCTTGTTTTTTTGTGGTTCATCAAAGTGTAGTAATGAGGGTGCTTATTTGCAGCGCAAGTTCGCAGCTTTCTGGGGTACGAATAATTGCGATCACCAAGCGCGAATTTGTCATTCGACCACGGTAGCCGGTGTTGCCAACACCTGGGGCTATGGCGCCATGACCAATTCCTATAACGACATGCACAATTGCAAGGCGATGTTATTCATCGGTAGTAATGCTGCCGAAGCCCATCCCGTGGCTATGCAACATATATTACGAGGCAAAGAAAACGGCGCTAAACTGATTGTGGTCGATCCACGCTTTACCCGTACTGCTGCGCATGCAGATCAATTTGTGCGTTTGCGTCCCGGTAGCGATGTGGCATTCACCTGGGGTGTGTTATGGCACATCTTTGAGAATAACTGGCAAGACGATGTCTTCATCCGTCAACGTGTATACGGCATGGATGAGATACGTGCAGAAGTCAAGAAGTGGAATCCCACTGAAGTTGAAAATGTTACCGGCATAGCGGAAAAAGAGCTTTATCAAGTGGCCAAGACCATGGCTGAAAATAAACCCGGCACCATTGTATGGTGCATGGGTGGCACCCAACATCACATCGGTAATAACAACACCCGCGCATATTGCGTTCTGCAATTGGCATTGGGGAATATCGGCATATCCGGTGGCGGTGCCAATATTTTTCGTGGACATGACAATGTGCAAGGTGCGACCGATGTAGGTCCTAATTGTCACACATTGCCGGGCTATTATGGTTTATCGGAAGGTGCTTGGAAGCATTGGGCACGCGTGTGGGGCGTCGACTTTGAGTACATCAAGGGCCGCTTCGATACAGCAAATAAGCGCGATGCCGGTGGTGGCAAACTCGAATACACCATGAACATTCCAGGTATCCCAGTATCACGCTGGATCGACGGTATCATGGAAGAAAAGCAAAATATTTCACAACAGGATAATTTTCATGCCGTAGTGTTTATGGGCCACGCCGTGAATAGCCAAACACGTGGGCCGCAAATGAAGGCGGCACTGGAGCAGGTGGATCTCGTTGTAGTAATTGACCCTTATCCCACTCATGTGGCCGTGATGAGCGATCGGCAAGACAATACTTATTTATTACCCGCGGCCACACAGTTTGAAACCTATGGATCCGCGACGGCATCGAACCGTTCCTTGCAGTGGCGTGAAAAAGTAATCGATCCATTGTTTGAATCTCAACCAGATCACATCATTTTATATAAATTGGCCAAGAAACTGGGTTTTGCCAAGGAGATGTTTAAAAACATTCAGGTCGATAATGAAGAACCACTGATTGAAGATATCTTACGTGAGATCAATCGTGGTACTTGGACCATTGGCTATACTGGGCAAAGCCCAGAACGTCTCAAGCTACACGCGGCAAACCGCCACACTTTTAACACCACCACATTACAAGCTGAAGGCGGGCCTGCAGACGGAGAGTATTATGGATTGCCTTGGCCTTGTTGGGGGCCACCTGAAATGAAACATCCGGGAACTCCAATTCTTTATGACACCAGTAAATCGGTGGCTGAGGGCGGCCTCAACTTTCGCGCCCGTTTTGGTGTAGAGCATAACGGCATTAATCTTTTAGCCGAAGGTTCTTATAGCAAAGGTGCAGAAATTAAAGACGGCTATCCCGAGTTTAGCTCAGAGATACTCAAGGACTTAGGTTGGTGGAATGATCTGACCCCTGAAGAACGACAAAGTGCCGAAGGTAAAAACTGGAAAACCGATTTATCCGGCGGTATTCAGCGTGTCGCTATTCAACATGGTTGTGCACCGTTTGGAAATGCCAAGGCACGCTGCGTAGTTTGGCAATTTCCAGATCCAGTTCCTGTGCATCGTGAACCACTTTACACTTCCAGATACGATCTCGTTAAGAACTATCCAACCTACACCGACCGTAAAGCCTATTGGCGCTTACCCACACGTTATGCCTCTATACAGGCAGATGATTATTCTAAAGACTATCCGTTGATTTTCATTAGTGGCCGCTTAGTAGAATACGAAGGCGGTGGCGAAGAGACGCGTTCGAATCCTTGGCTAGCCGAATTACAACAAGATATGTTTGCCGAAGTGCATCCAAAAGACGGTAATGATATGGGCATACGCGATGGACAAATGATGTGGCTGGAAGGCCCGGAAGGAGGCAAGATCCTGATTAAAGCCATGGTGACGCGTCGCGTACCACCTGGTGTGGTGTGGACACCATTTCACTTTGGAGGTTGGTTTCAAGGAAAAGATTTGTTTGCCAAATATCCCGAAGGAACCGCTCCTTATATAAGAGGAGAATCCTGTAATACAGCAACGACCTACGGTTATGACTCGGTTACGCAAATGCAAGAAACCAAAGCCACATTATGTCGGATTAAACCGGCGTAAAGGATTGCAGTTATGGCAAGAATGAAATTTTTGTGTGACGCGGAAAGATGCATCGAATGTAATGCCTGTGTGACTGCATGTAAAAATGAACATGAAATTCCTTGGGGCATTAACCGTCGTCGAGTCGTGACCATTGATGATGGCCAAGTCGGTGAAAAATCAATCTCGGTAGCTTGCATGCACTGTACTGATGCACCTTGTGCAGCGGTGTGTCCTGTCGATTGCTTTTATACAACAGAAGACGGCATTGTCTTGCACGATAAAGATCTTTGTATCGGCTGTGGTTATTGTTTTTATGCTTGTCCGTTCGGAGCACCGCAATTTCCACAACAAAACACTTTCAACAACCGCGGTAAGATGGACAAGTGTACTTTTTGTGCCGGTGGTCCGGGTGAGGATAATTCTCATGAAGAGTACGAGAAATATGGCCGTAATCGTATTGCCGAGGGCAAGCTACCACTGTGTGCAGAAATGTGTTCCACCAAGGCCTTGCTTGGTGGCGATGGCGATGAAATTGCAGATATCTATCGGGAGCGTGTAACCCGACGCAGTGGCCGACCACAAACCTGGGGCTGGGACAAAGCCTATGGAGGAGGAGAGAGTTGATTACTTCATTCTGTGTATACAGAATTTGTAAGTTCATGTTCAGTATAAGCGTAATTTTAGTAGTAATTGTCGCTTGCAGTAATGAAAATAATTTACTTAGTCAAATGCCCGGCGTCTATCAAGGCAAAGACGACCCGCTGTTAAGCAAACAGAAAGATGAAAGACAACAGCAATTGTTGAAGGAGCGCTTGCACCTTGTACAAGCAGATCGCTAGGCTATGCTAAGAGCTGTTTTAATTGTATTGCTGTCTTTGAGTTTTGCACTTAGTGTGAAGGCCGAGTCCAACACTAGTGAATCAGCAGACCAAACCAATCCACGTGCTGATACTTGGCGTGAAGTACGCAAAGGTAATCAAGGCATAACCACTGTCCGTGGGCCAGAAACCGAAATTCTCATTCAAAGTGAAGGTGAACGCTGGCGCCAGCTACGTAATGGACCTATCACAAAATATGGCTTGGGTTTGATCTTACTTGTAATTGGATCTATTGCATTATTTTATTTTGTGCGCGGGCCCGTGAAATTAGAAAATCAACGTTCAGGTATGACTGTCCAACGTTGGACTGCAGCGGAGCGTTTATTACATTGGTATACCGCAACTTTATTTATTTTAATGGCCATCAGTGGTCTTATTTTATTGGCAGGAAAATATTTTCTAATTCCTATTCTTGGTGCAAGTTTGTTTGCAAGCATAACGTTAGTACTAAAAGTATTACACAACTACTTAGGGCTTCTTTTTATTGTTGGTGTGTTGTTGATCATCATCAAGTGGTTACGCTTTAACTTTTTCAACAAAATGGATTGGCAATGGTTTAAGCATGGCGGAGGAATTGTGGGGAAAAAACATCCTTCGGCGGGGCGTATGAACGGTGGAGAAAAGGTTTGGTTCTGGCTGATTTGTACAGTGGGTCTCGCAGTATGTGTATCCGGCTTGGTATTGGATTTTCCAAACTTTTCACAATCCCGCGCGGTGATGCAACAGGCTCATCTCATCCATGCGGTTTGTGCCTTGCTCTGGATCGCAGTGTTTATTGGACATGTTTATATCGGCACCATCGGCACCGAAGGGGCACTAGAGGGCATGACTACAGGCGAGGTCGATGTTGAATGGGCTAAGCAACATCATGATGTTTGGTATACAGAGCAAATAGATGCAAAGGAAGATAATTCGTTGTCGAGCAAAGTATCTGCTAGCGAACTACAGCAAACTTAGCAACTAAGGTATGAATATCATCTTTCAAGTCCGCACGGATTGGCGATTAAAACTGAGCTTGTGATCTAAACGATCAGCTATAAAAATTTCTAGTATAAATTTTTATTTTTTATTGAGTGCAATGTATTGTTGTACCTAGAGTTTCTAACCATCATTAAGAAAATGTGCCTGTTTGAACTGCTCTTGTAACTGAGTTCCGTTACACTGTTCATGATATAAGTAGTTATCTCAAGGTTTGTGTCATGAGCTTACGCACTCGAATTAATTTAATTATTGCTCTTAGCATGATTGTAATTATTGTTGTGGGTGCAATCTTTACGATTTACACAGCACGCAAATCCGTGAACGAAGTGATAAGCGCTTCTATGGACTTGGCAATGAATTTGGTAAGGGATGGAATCTCTGAACCTCTTGCCACGCAAGATCCAGCGAAGTTTTGGCAGTCAAGAATAGGATTGTCTGCAGGTACAAAAAGCTTGCGCATTCGTATTATTTTACCCGATGGTAGAGTGGTTGATTATATCGGTGCATGGACAACTCAGCCTGCGTCTGCTGTACCCGACTGGTTTGTGTGGTTTATTAAGCCGGGTATGCTAGTTAAAAATCAGCTTATTCAAACTGAACTTGGTCCGGTCAGAGTCGCGATTCGTGGCGACCCCACAGAAGAAATTACGAAATCGTGGAAAAATGCTGAAGCACTGTTCGGGTTAATTTTTTTACAGGCTCTTTTAGTAGGGGTATTGGTGCATTTTACTTTGAAAAAAGCGTTGCGTTCAGTGCCTGTAATTTTAAAAGGCCTGGAAAATATTAAAGTGGCTAAGTTTAGTGAACGTCTGCCAGATTTTGATGTACCAGAATTTTCCAAAATTTCTGCTGCTTTTAATCACGCTACGATGGCTCTTGAACAGGCGCATCGTGAAAATCGTGCACTTGCATCACGTACATTAAGCTTGCAAGAAGAAGAACGACGTCTACTCGCACGTGAGTTGCATGATGAATTAGGGCAGTCTTTAACCGCTATTAAGATGACTGCCAGTTCTATAACTAAGGAGAGTCCAAGCAGTCAAACGGCAGTAGATTCTATCGTTTCAATTTGTGACCATTTATTTTCAGTGGTGCGCTCAATGATGCGACGCTTGCGTCCAACATTACTGGATGATCTTGGTTTGGCCGCTTCATTACAGGATATGGTTGACAATTGGAGCGAGCAAAATTCCAATACGAAAGTTTATCTTCAAATCGGAGATGGAATAGACGCCTGTAACGAAACAGAAAATATACATTTATTCCGAATAGTTCAGGAGGCACTTAACAATATTGCAAGACATTCACAAGCAAAAGAAGTGGAAGTCAATTTAAGGCTAAGTAATTGTAAAACTCTTAATCAAGATATAGAGCATGGCAGCGAATTTGTTGATTGTATTAGCTTGACGATAAAGGATGATGGTAAAGGTTTTGATGCAAATCAAGTTGCTCCTGGATTTGGTCTCTTGGGTATGCGTGAACGTGTGGAGAGTCTAGGTGGAAAATTTTATTTGAGCACTCAACCCAATCAAGGTGTTTTAATTACAGTTGAAATTCCATATGGAGAGACACCAAAGTGGCAGCTTCCCTAAAAGTTTTGTTAGTCGATGATCATGCCGTGGTGCGTGCTGGTTATCAGTTGTTGCTATCTCAATCCGATCAAGTTAAGGAAGTTATAGAGGCTGATTCCGGAGAACAAGCATATAAACAGTATCAAGAACATCAACCCCATGTGGTGGTTATGGATTTATCGCTTCCGGGAATGAGTGGGCTTACTTGTATTCGTAAAATTATTTCACGTGATGCTACAGCAAAAATTTTAGTTTTTAGTATCCACGATGAGTCTGTATATGTAACGCGCGCTTTAGAGGCCGGTGCAATTGGATATATTACCAAAAGTAGTGCATCAGAAACATTAGTGGAGGCAGTTAGTAAAGTTGCCCAAGGTGAAACATTTATCGAACCTGAAATTTCAAAGCGTATGCAAGCACACAAATTTACTGACGTAGACTCTACGGTATTATCTGAGCTCTCGGCGCGAGAATTTGAAGTGTTTAGGCTTATTGCCAAGGGTTACACTGCACAAGATGTTGCAGAAACTTTGTTTTTAAGTGCGAAAACTGTTGCAAATTACAATACACAAATCAAATCTAAATTGAAGGTCAAAACAAATTCTGAATTGACTCGTTTAGCTTATCGGCATGGTGTAATTGAAAAATAATCTTACAATACTGATGTGCAATCACAATAAGATTAGACTTAGTATAAAAAACAAGTCAGGAATTTTTCCTATTGTCTGACAATATGTAATCAAGCAAGCTTATAGCGAAATAAAAATACTTAGCAGAGTAACAGCCGATCGATTTCGATCAGTAAGGCTTGTTCATAATAATAATATAAATAAGTGAAACAGGGAGTTGATGATGGCTAAGACAAGTCTCGTTACATATGTCGCTTGTGTTTTATTTTCCATCACGTATACAACGGCGTCTGCTGAGAATCGTAAAGACACACTAGATGCGATTAACATCATCAGTACGACACCAGTCCCTGCAACCGGCATCCCGGAAAACCAAGTGCCTAATCGCGTTCAGGCAATCGAAAGTGACGAAATTGAACAAGGAAATGTTCTGGGTATCACGGATTTTTTAAATTCAAATCTTGGTAGTGTCAACATCAATGCGGCACAAAATAATCCATTGCAACCAGATGTGCAGTTTCGTGGATTTACTGCCTCACCGTTACTGGGTTTACCTATTGGTTTAGCAGTGTATCAAAATGGGGTACGCATTAATGAACCGTTGGGGGACACAGTCAATTGGGATTTAGTACCTAAAGATGCCATCGCAGATGTGCAGTTAATTGGTGGTGCAAACCCCTTGTTTGGTCTAAATGCGTTGGGTGGCGCATTAACATTACAAATGAAAAACGGATTCACACACCCTGGTCATCTTGCAGAAATTAATAGCGGCGAATTCTCTCGAACCACAGTGTCGTTACAAAGTGGCGGTAATAATGGTTCGCTTGCATATTATCTTAATTTCCATCGCTTTGAAGAGTCAGGTTGGCGAGACTTGTCTAGTTCTGATGCCAATAATTATTTTGGAAGTTTTGGATATCGAAGTAAAAATATAAAGCTGAACTTAAATGTGCAACATGGCGATACAGATTTAACTGGTAATGGCGCTGCACCTATCGAATTACTAAAAGGAGAATATGATGCCATTTTCACCGCTCCTGATATTACTGAAAATGACATGACCATGGTGTCATTAGATGGTAACTATTGGCTTAATGATGACATGTTGATATCTGGAACTACTTACTGGCGTGATAACGACACTGATTCCTTCAATGGAGATTTAGCAGAAGAAGATGACCCACCACCCGCACCGTTTGATGCGATTAATAACATCAGTGACCGAAGCCAAGAAACACGTGGTGCCACATTACAAGCGACACATTTTGGTACACTTTTTGATAAAGAGAATCAGTTTACAGTGGGCACTGGTGTTCATCATGGAAGATCAGAATTTGAAGCTCAAGTACAATTTGCAACACTTGATCCTGCAACTCGTTCCACAACCACTTCCGGTGCAACAACAGGACCTTTTGATGATGATGAAACCGATGTAAATACACGCACGGTCAGTACTAGTATATATGCGACTGATACGCTTTCGATGAGTGATAAATTAACACTGACGTTATCAGCTCGTTATGATAAAACACGCATACGATTGCGTGATCGTTCTGGGGAGCAACCTGAGCTAGATGGCAATCATACTTTCAGTCGCGTCAATCCTGCAGTTGGGCTTACCTACCAACTAAATCCTGCAATTAATCTTTACGGGAGTTATAGTGAATCTTCACGAGCACCCACTCCAATTGAATTGTCTTGTAGTGAGGAGGTTTTGGATTTAGCCGATGATCCTGATGATGTGGAGTGCCGATTACCGAATGCGTTTTTGGCTGATCCACCACTTGATGATGTAGTTGCGAAAAATTTTGAATTAGGATTGCGTGGTTTTAGTACTGATCAAAAGTGGAATTGGCATGTGGGCGCGTTTCATACCGATAATGAAGACGATATTATTTTTCAATCTACAGGTCGTGCCACGGGTCTGTTCAAAAATGTAGATGAAACTCGGCGTTTAGGGGTAGAAGCGTATTTAGGGAATCGTGGTGATAGATATCAGTGGGCAATTAACTATAGCTATTTGAAAGCCACTTTCGAGGATGACTTTTTAGTATTAAGTCCAAATCATCCCGCAGCAGCTGATTTGGATGGCGATGGAGAGGATGAAGAATTGCAAGTGAAATCGGGAGATTCAATACCGGGTTTCCCAGAACATTCTTTAAAAGTCACGGGATCCTACGAAATTTTTCAAAAATTTTCTTTTGGTGCTGAATGGTTGGTCAATGATGGTCAATATTTGCGAGGTGACGAATCTAATCAACTTAGTCGAACACCCGGGTATGGTATTTTAAATTTAACCGCCAGCTATCAACCACATCCTCAAGTAGAAATATTTGCTCGCGTGGATAATGTATTTGATAAAGAATTTTTCACATTTGGATTGTTGGGTGAAGAACCTGATGAAGCTCCAGGCTTGGATGATTTCGAAGACCCACGGTTTTTCGGTGCTGGATCGGAACGTGGGGCCTGGGTAGGACTACGCGTAAAGTTTGGTAAAGAAGAGAAAAATTAGTAATTATTTCATCACATAAATTTAAACATCAATTTATCGTTGTATTCTGTCAAGTCTAGAGAATATAAAGAGAATTCTCATTTTTTTTACACCTAATTCTGTCCGAGAACAAATATCTTAAATGAGCATCTAAAAATTTAGTTTTTAACCAGTCCGTAATAAAGGTATTTATAATTTTATTAATATTCCTAATTTTATTAATTAGAGGGTTTGTTAAAAAACTGGTTGAAATGGAAACCAGTTGAGAATTAATCTCTGAAAAGTTATGAAAGCCCTTCTTATTTTATCTGGCTTTGATAAATTAACATATTTAGAACAGTTGCTTGGCTTAATATGTTTATTTCTCGATCTGGTTAACATTAGAATGCGCTCTTGAAGACTTAATTTATAAACTAAATGATGGTCTTCTGAGAGAACTAGGGCTTACGTGTTAGTCAGTTAACAACGTTATAAAGAGAGCGATATGGAAGAAGATGTAGGGAAATTAGAAACTTTTGATGGTGTTGAAAATTCTTTACAACCGTTAGAGGCTGGTACGCAAAATCTAACATCCACAATAAGCAATAACAGTTGGTCGATAGAAAGATTGATTGAATTTTTTGAAATAGGTGGCCCTGTATCGGTAATACTGCTAGTTCTTTCTATTGTGGCGTTGACAGTGACATTAATGAAATTATGGCAATTTTGCTTTGTTCAGTTAAATGCACGGAAATTTATTGAACCTGCTTTATCTAAATGGAAAGACGGAGATTACAAGTCAGCGGAAAAGATATTAACTGAATCAAGAAGCCCTATAGCACGTGTCATGCAAACAGCTATGTATGTAATAAATAACAAATATAACGCTGAGCTTGGGCGTGAAGAGGTCTTACGTGTTGCGACGAATGAAATGGTTTCGGCGCGGCGCTATTTAAAAGTACTAGATTTAATTGCCACCCTTAGCCCGTTACTTGGGTTGCTTGGAACAGTATTTGGCATGATCGAAGCATTTAAGCGTTTAGAAGAGGCCGGTAGCACTGTTGACCCATCTATATTGTCTGGTGGCATTTGGGAGGCTTTGTTAACTACTGCTATGGGATTGAGTGTTGCAATTCCAGTAGTGTTTGTGCTGGGTTGGTTTGAGCAGCGGATTGCACAATTTCAAGTTACGATGGAAGATGCTATGACGCGAGTATTTACCTTGCACACTGAATAAAAGAATTTTTGTTTATGACTTGCTGCATAACAAAGCTTCGTAAAACGCTGTAAATCTATATTTCAATGCAACTATCCAACACACAAGCCAAACCATCGTTTATTAGTTTGACGCCTCTAATTGATGTTGTTTTTATTTTGCTAGTCTTTTTCATGCTTGCTTCAAGCTTTGTAGATTGGCAGTTTATTGAGCTCGGAATTGGAAGTGCAGAAGAAGTACGTGCTGATAGTCGTAGTATCAGTACTATTACATTGAAACCTGAAGGCGTCTACGAATTGAATGGAGTCAACATGGATGTATCTGAGATTATAAAAACCGTTCAAGAACGTAGTCAAAAGAATTTTGATCACCCTATTTTGATCCAGCCGTTGGAAGGTGTTCCATTACAGGTTTTGGTATCGTTGCTTAATGAGATTCATAGTTTTGCAGCCGACAATGTTTCATTAATCAAAGAAGAGTTATAAATTTTGCAACTTAAACCTCAACCAAAAACCCAACCACGGGAAAATATTTTACCACTAATAAATGTGGTTTTCCTGCTGCTTATCTTTTTTATGTTAGCTGGCGCATTTACTGATCCTGAATTATTTAAGATAAATATACCAACCGCCACAAATGATAATAACGCCGACAAAAAAACTTTAATGTTACTCATGAACTCAGACGGGGAGCTGGCTTTTAATAATTCCCAAGTCAGCCAAGAAGAGTTGAGAGCAATCATTATCAATAAAGTAGCAAATAGTTCTCTCTTTCAAATTCAATTGAAAGCTGATGCTGATGTCGATGCAATTCGATTAGTAGAACTGATGGAGATGTTAAGTGATACAGGTTTGAAATCTTTGCATTTGTTAACAGTCTCGCCTGAATCTTAACTTTAAATTTTATGGTGCTATCACAGGAACTATTTCAATTTGATTTTAAACAATGGCTGTTAGCATTTTTGCTTGCAATTTTTGCGCACGCTCTTTTCTTTTTATCAATCGTGCAAGATAAGCAATCCGCTACAGAACCCTTGCAGCAAAAAAGATTTGTTATTCAATTAAAAAATATTACTCGTCCACCTAAAGTGGCACCTGCTCCTATTGTTCAACCAAGAGTCGAACCGTTACCTTTAGAGGAACCGATTGCAAAACCACAACCGCAAGTTAAACCAAAACCAAAACCAAAACCAAAACCAAAACCAATTCAAGAGTCCGCAGAACACCTTAAGGTTGCACCAGAAGAAAGTAATCCGCCAACCATTGATCCCGTGCCTGTAAATGTGCAAAAGGATATTACTGAGCCGGTTATACCAACACTTGCTAAAGTCGATACGGTGTTAAAAGACAAATATGAGTCTCAATTGCTCGCGTGGTTGGAAAGACATAAAAAATATCCAAATGCAGCTCGTCGTCGAGGTCTACAAGGAACCGTGACCTTGGAATTTTCTATAAACGCAAAAGGCGAGGTATTAACTTATAAAATAGTGCAGCCATCTGAACATACATCATTAAATGATGCAGTGGTAAAATTGATCAAACGAGCTTCTCCTTTACCTCCAATACCCCGAGAGCTGCTCCAAGATAAAGCACAGTTGTCATACACGATACCAATCCATTACAAATTAAAGTGATCAATACTAAATGTAGTGTAAGTTGTGTATATATGCGAAGTGTTTGTTGAGATTTGTTATTGGTTTGGTAAATTTAGTATGAACTTTGTTATAGACTACATCGTCAAATTAAATAGGCTATAGAAAGCAGAAACACGTTATTCCATATAGTTATGAAATCACAATATTTACTAATTACATTAGGCATCCTATTTTTTTTGCAGTGCTATACATATGCTGAAGATGCGCCGGATAATTGGCCATGTATACAGCGGTTCGTGCCAGAGCTGTCTGCCGCGACAATTTGGCCAGAACAATTGGCAGATACTGAGTCATCACAAACCAACGATGCGGTAACTTCTGAGCTTATCAATAAGCTTGCAGATCGGCATGAAAAACTTGATGAAGTTCAAGTGCAAGTTGACAAAATTTTAAAGCAGCAAAGTGACGATAAGGCAGATAAAGCAAATAAATTGTTTGCCGGGGTTTTTACACAAATACAAAATGAACGTAAGCGTATAATAAAAGGGATATTTCGTTACACTGATCGCCAACGCAAGCTAGGCGAGCGCATCGAAAACCAACGTAAAATACTTAAATCTAATGAAGATAGTCCGGAACTAGATACAAAAGCGCTTGAAGATTTACAGGTTCGGCAGGCGTGGGATATTCGTGTATTTCGCGACCGAGAGCGTCAGCTTAATTATTTATGTGAACAACCGGTTAAAATGGAACAGCGCTTATTCTCCATTGCTAGATTGTTGCAAGGCTATTTGTAGAACAACTAGCAATACAAAACAATAATTCAAAAATTACTAGCGCTTGCCTGACGCTTATCTTCTGGTGGACATTGTAAGCGATGAAAATTTCGCATAGCCATGATGAATCTTAGGTTGTTGTGCTGTACTTTATTGTGTTTTAACCAAAGAGATTGTAGCTCATAGGCTTGAGCTTCACGTGTCTTCCAGGTCAAGCAGTCTGTCTGCTTTACAGAGAGTTGATATTTATACTGTACGTAGTGAACAAGCTCGTGTAGGACAATGCTACGGTCGAACATGTTATGCGTAAAATTTAAATCCTGACTTAAATATACGTTATCTCCAGGCGGAGGCACCCAGCCTTTAATACCTTTTATGCTATTGTAATTTGCACATGGTTGTTCGCAGACGAATTCAGCAATCTCGTCTTCAGCCATGAATACAATATGTGGAGGACTAATATCATTAAATAGACCCAATTCCGTTTGGATAAAGAGTAAAAGTCCAATCAACAGTTCAGATGTGGGTTCACTCATGGGTCAATCTCGCTAAGATTCTGTGATGCCGTTTGTCTGACAGTAATATACAATTTACAGGTATTAAACAATGGAATATCTATATAGGCGGTCTCAATTTGCTGAAATAAAGTCAAATTTATGTTTATTGAATTTAGTGAAGTAATAATCGTTGACTATAGCGTATATGTATATTTGTCTTTAGGAATAGAACAAATCTAATTTAGTCTAATTAATTCAATAATATATGTAAATTCTAAGTTGCTTATAAGTAATTATCGTTGACCGAACTATTATAACCCATAGAAATAATAAGGTCTCTTTAAAGAAAAAATCCTAGACATAAAATTTTTTTCTATTAGTATTAGCGGTCTAGACAGCTGGTCTTGTTAAACCTAATAAAGCCTAAAAGCTTTGTAAAAAAATATGGCAGGGCTGGCAGAGAGTCTTGAAAACGAAAAATTATACTAAATCAATATCTAGGAGTCCTCTGAAGATGAAAATCTATAAAGTTGGTTTAAGCTTATGCATTGCCGTGTTGTTATCAATTACCTCCACGGTAACTGCAAACGAAGAGCTTATGAAAATGTCTCAAGACCCTAATCAGTGGGTCATGCCTGCAGGTGATTTTTTTAACCAACGTTATTCTAAGCTTGATCAGATCAATGCAAAAAATGTTGGTGACTTAAAAGTTGCTTGGAGTTTTTCAACGGGTGTTTTACGTGGACATGAAGGCGGTCCACTCATCATCGGTAATACGATGTATGTGCATACACCATTCCCTAATAAAGTTTTTGCGTTAGATCTGTCTAACGAACAACAAGTTCTTTGGGAATATGAACCAAAACAAGATCCTGAGATCATCCCGGTTATGTGCTGTGACACCGTCAACCGTGGTTTGGCATATGGAGATGGAAAAATTTTCCTCTACCAAGCGGATGCCAAGTTGGTTGCGCTTGATGCGAAGTCCGGCAAGTTGGTATGGAGTGCAAACAATCGTACCGTTGCTGGTCAACCCGGTGTAAAAGGTGATGTAGACCATCCTGGTGCAACGGGAACTTCTGCACCACACGTGTTCAAAGACAAAGTATTTGTTGGAATTTCCGGTGGTGAGTTTGGCGTTCGTGGCTCAATGACGGCGTATGACATCAAAACCGGTAAGCGAGTATGGCGCGGTTATTCGATGGGTCCCGATGCCGATACCTTAATGGATCCGAAGAAAACCACTCATCTTGGTAAGCCGGTAGGTAAAGATTCTGGAATCAACACATGGGAAGGCGATCAATGGAAGATTGGTGGCGGTGCCACCTGGGGCTGGTTTTCATATGATCCGGACTTGAATCTTATGTATTACGGCTCTGGAAATCCAAGTACTTGGAACCCAGTTCAACGCCCTGGCGACAACCGCTGGTCTATGACAATTTGGGCACGCGATGTAGATACGGGTATGGCCAAGTGGGTCTATCAAATGACTCCTCATGATGAGTGGGACTATGACGGCATAAACGAGATGATCCTGGCTGATATCAAAGTCAAAGGTAAAGATCGTAAGACGCTGGTTCACTTCGATCGTAACGGCTTTGGCTATACAATGGATCGTGTAACAGGTGAACTGTTAACAGCTGAGAAGTTTGATCCTGCAGTAAACTGGGCTACCCATGTAGACATGAAAACGGGACGTCCCCAAGTAGTTAGCAAGTACAGCACTGAGCAAAATGGCGAAGATGTAAACTCAACAGGTATTTGCCCAGCAGCACTGGGCTCTAAAGACCAACAACCCGCTGCATTCTCACCGAGAACGGGGTTGTTCTATGTTCCTACCAATCACGTATGCATGGACTATGAACCATTCCGTGTTAGCTATACAGCTGGCCAACCTTATGTAGGTGCAACCCTAGCGATGTATCCTGCACCGGGTGGTGATCATATGGGTAACTTCATTGCTTGGGATGCAGACAAAGGTGAAATTGTCTGGTCCATCGATGAACGTTTTTCTGTATGGAGTGGTGCTTTAGTAACTGCAGGTGATATTGCTTTTTACGGTACTCTTGAAGGGTATCTAAAAGCAGTTGATATCAAAACCGGTAAAGAACTTTATAAGTTCAAAACCCCTTCAGGCATCATTGGCAATGTGACTACCTACATGCATGATGGTAAGCAATACATAGCTATACTATCTGGCATTGGTGGCTGGGCCGGTATCGGCATGGCTGCTGGCCTTACTGAGGACTCTGATGGACTTGGTGCTGTAGGCGGCTATCGTCACTTGCAAAACTACACCCGCCTGGGTGGAGTGTTGACGGTTTTTTCTCTTTAATCTAGTTACTTAATTGAGGTAAAAAAGTAACTTTTAAAATAGAGTCATAGAAGACTACATTTAAATTAAGTCCGGTATCTCGATGTATTATTCATCGGATGCCGGGCTTTTTTGCGTTTAAAAAAATTAAAGCCTAATTGGTGATTATTTCCACACGGTTTTAAGAGGTAGACAAATGGATATTTCTAATAATAAATTTTTTCAGACAAATCATATTTTATTGTTTGTATTGCTGGTGTTTTCGTTAGCAATATTTGTTTCTTGTAGTGAAGAGGTGAAACAAGAGGCCAAAGAAACGGTATCTGAAGTAAAAGAATCTGTTGAAGAGGTTGCTCTGGAAACAACTGAAGCCGTGTCTGAGATGACAGAAACTGTCGAAGAAAAGGCACAAGAAATCATGAAAAGCGAACCGGAAACTGTTGCTGAAGCAAGTAGCAGTGAAGCAGAAACTTCAAATATGGAAGAATCTACCGATGGTGATAAACCCTATACAGTTAGTGCTGATGGAAAAGTCGATTGGTACACTTTTAATGGTTATCGCCGCTATCATTCCGAGTGTCATGTGTGTCATGGCCCTGCTGGACTAGGAAGCTCCTTTGCTCCGGATTTAACAAAATCCGTAGTGACTATGGGTTATGAAGGCTATCTGGAAACTGTAGTAAATGGTAGACAGGTTGTAAGCAACACTGCCACCCAGAATATGCCTTCGTTTGCAACCAATAAGAACGTCATGTGTTACGTCGATGATATTTATGCTTACTTGGTGGCGCGTGCTGATGGTGTGGTGGGTAGAGAACGGCCCGACAAGGAAGCTAAGCCACAAGAAGCAATGGAAAGAGATGAAACTTGTATGTAATTACATAGATCAAATTAGGAATCATTGCGTTTTTACTAAATAAAAATGGCAGCTGAAATCCAATTTAATCGCATTTTTTGTGCATCCAAAGTAGCCAAGATAGCTTTAGGGTTTGCGCTGGTATTCGTGCATCTTTACTTGCCTTTGTATGCGGCAAATACAGCTGAAATTGTAGACCGCACGAGTTTGAGGGTATGTGGTGATCCAAATAATTTACCATTCTCAAATGATAAAGGTGAAGGCTTTGAAAATAAAATTGCAGAATTACTGGCTGAGTATTTAGGTACTCCCATCGACTATACGTGGTTTCCACAAAGTCAGGGTTTTATTCGAGCAACCTTGAAAGATTACAAATGCGATATTGTAATGGGGATATCAGCTGCACATGGTTTAGTGCTGAACACTAACCCATATTATAGTTCAGTTTTTGTGCTTATCTATCGTAAAGATCAAAAAAACAAAATAAGCACCTTGGCGGACCCTGAACTTAAGAAATTTAAAAAGATAGGGTTAGTAGCAGGAACTTCTCCCACGGAATTGATGCTAAAGCATGGATTGATAACACAAATGGCACCTTATCATTTGTATGTAGATACGCGAGTAAATACAGTTGGTAGTCAGATGATTCAAGATATTTTAGATAAAAAACTAGATGCTGGTATTTTATGGGGCCCCATCGCAGGATTTTATGCGAGTCAACATGCTGCACAGCTGGAAATTGTTCCCTTGACTGCTGATGATACAGAGGAGCTTAGAGTGGTCTATAGAATTACCATGGGTGTTAGACCAGGTGAAGTGGAGTGGAAGAGATTGTTGAATACATTTATGAAAGAAAAAAAGTTGGAGATCGAGCAAATTCTTGAAGGCTATGGTGTTCCATTAGTAGATAAATAACGAGAACTAAGCCCCCATTTTATTTATGGGGTAATAAATATGGGATAGCTACTTCCCTGTAATGATGTACAAACCTAGTTGATGCACTAGTGATAGTTGCATGCTTGTTATTAATCTAAATAATTGTGATCAGACTAGATTTGTCTCATAGTATTTAATTCACTTATTGCAAGATTTACTAAATTGAAAATCTAGTGAACTAGTTTTAAGAAAATGTGCCAAATAATAAATAGTTTGCAAATTGATTGTGAGAGAAGGATGCCTATAGAGTTCAATATGCAACTTCATTTAATAATTACCTTAATATGTATGGTTTTGTTACCGATGTCATCTATTGCATCTGATGAAGAAAACGCAGATGAAATACCATATTCTGAAGCCCAGTTGCTTATATTTAAACAAGCGCATTTATCTAATGTAGATAAACCTTCAATTTTAGAGTATGGATTTACCCAAACTGGCGACCAAAAATTTAAAGATGTCGTGAAAGCTAATATCACGCATGTTTATGAAGATGGAAAACGTGATTTAAGCTTTAACTTCTTATCAGGGACTAGACAGAAAAATTTCCCTAAAATAACAGGATTTCGTGGCAATCCTTTGATTATGCTTTTTTTAGAATGGGATGTAGGCAAAATGGAAGATGTGCCAGGTATTTCAGCATCACAACATTATTTTAGAAATAAGTTAAGAATAGGGTTCTGGAAATACTGTAAAGTAGACGATGTTGAGATCTTGCATAATAAGCAAAGCTTTAAAGGCAAGCGTGTCAGTATGAGACCTTTTGCAAATAACGAAAAAGATAGGAGAATGGCGGCTGTCTTTGCGGATAAAGAATATGAAATTATTTTAGTTGATGATATCCCAGGGCAGCTATATCAAATCAGTACAATTTTAACTTCTGATGAGAATGTAGCTATTGAGTCTACACAAATGACTTTTAATCAACTTGAATCTTTATAGAATTAATGAGTACGTACAGCCAGCCCGTGAAAGTAAAAAAGACTATTTCCATTTACAAAACTCTATCCTTGTTAAGTGGTTTGTTTTTACTTTCTAGTTCTATTATGGCGAATGATTTTCCTACTCAAGCCCGAGCGGAATATGTATTTGCTTGCATGGCAGCTAATGGCCAGGACCAGATAATGCTGGCGAAATGCTCTTGTGCGATTGACGCCATCGCTAAACATATGAGTTATGATGAATATGTTGAAGCTGAAACGGTTATATCGATGAGGATGCTTGCCGGAGAACGTACGGCAATGTTTAAAGAATCTGCCTGGGCAGCGGATATCATTTCGCGCTTTAATGAAATACAGGTAGAAGCTGAAGTGGAATGTTTCTAGGCTTTTGATAATAATTAGACTTATTCTTAGACTAGTTCTAAATCAAACAGTAAAGTTATAATATTATAAAATATTAATATTCTTTATTAATCAATCATATCAATGAGTTATAAATTCAAAATTCATAAAATTCAGGAAAAATTCACATTGACGCTAAACTTGTTTTTATAGATACTGCAACTGTTATATAGCTATATTAAAAAGATATATAACCGTATATACGAAGAACGTCATTAATACTTTACTCGAGGAGACGCAAAAATGAAGAAATGGAAAAAGCCTTTAGTAGTTGAAAAATCTGTTGGGATGGAGATCAATTGCTACGCTTGTGCAGATATCTCTTAAATATATAGACATATATATATACTAAAACTCTCCCTGCGCTATTTGTGAGCGAAAACAGTGTTAATACTAGTACTGGGCTCTGCAGCAGGGGGAGAATTCCCACAGCGGAATTGCAATACTAAACTTTATCGTAGCGCTCGCTACAACAAACCTTCAGCAAAACTTTTAACACGATTTTCCATTGCAATGTCTTTAAGTATTGAAGACTTTGCATGGCTTCATGCATTTTCGGATTTACGCCTGTAAACTCATGCTTTGAGTGCCTTACGTTGACTGCAATAATTGCTTACTCAAAATTCAATGACAACAGCCGAATCAAAGCAAAGACCACTAATCGATGAGGAATCTATTCCACGTTTAGCTGATCATATTAGACTTCATCATGACAAAGTTCGCGAACAATGGGTGCTGTTGGCGCCGGAACGTATATTAGAGTTAAGTGGTCCTGCAGTGGAGATCATTCAACGATGCGATGGTATTAACTCAGTTTCGAATATTGTACTGCAATTGTGTTCTGAATATGACGCACCTCAAGAAGAAATACAGCCAGATGTTGTAGAAATGCTGCAGTCCTTGTTGGATAAACGTTTTCTACAAATATGACGCTTAATTAAAGTATGAGTCCTGAAATATGAGCAATGTAGATAAAAGTATTGGATTACCACTATCAATATTGGCGGAGTTAACGCATCGATGCCCATTACAGTGCCCTTATTGTTCTAATCCCCTGCAACTTGAAAAAGCTGATACAGAATTATCCACTGAACAGTGGATTGACATTATGCAGCAAGCGAGTGAAATGGGTATTTTGCAAATTCATTTTTCCGGTGGCGAGCCTACGTTGCGTAAAGATTTAGAAGAATTGGTTTCTGCTGCCACGAATATTGGTTTGTATGCTAATTTAATTACTTCTGGTGTAAATTTAAACGAGGAACGCATAAGTAAACTTGCAGATGCAGGTTTAGCGCATGTGCAAGTTAGCATACAAGATAGTGAAGAAGCCTTATCTAATAAAATTGGTGGTCATCGTAACGGTCATCAACTGAAATTGGAGGCTATGCGAGCAGTTCGCAAAGTTGGTCTACCGTTAACACTGAACGCGCCATTTCATCGCCTGAATATAGAGCATCTTGAAAAAATTATTGACATGGCAGTTGAATATGATGCCTCACGCTTAGAGGTTGCACATGTGCAATATTATGGATGGGCATATCACAACCGTGCTGCATTAATGCCAACACGTTCGCAATTAGAATGGGCTACGAAAATTGTCGAAAAGGCAATTGAAGATTTACAAGGTGTATTAGTATTCGATTATGTAGTTCCCGATTACTACGCCAAGAAACCGAAATCGTGTATGGGGGGTTGGGCTAGACAGTTTTTAAATATTACGCCTTCTGGAAAGGTGCTGCCTTGTCATGCCGCAGAAAGTATCACTGATTTAAAATTTGATCGTGTACCAGAAAAAACACTGCGAGAAATTTGGGAACATTCTGAAGCATTTGAAAAATACCGTGGTATTGATTGGATGCCTGAAACATGTAAAACATGTGAACGCCGTGATATTGATTGGGGGGGTTGTCGCTGCCAGGCTTTTGCTATCACCGGTAATGCGGCCAATATGGATCCGGCGTGTGAGTATTCGGATCATCATGAGTATTTGGTTAGCCTTGCAGAACTGGATTCATCAAAAAATGATACAACATTTGATTACCGTCGAATTGGTGCTTTTGATAATATTTCTATAAAAGTTATCCAAAACGCTTAATCATTATGGATGATGTGACTCAGCCGTTTGCACAACAATATCTACAAGTAGACGTTAAACACACTCTATATCTAGAACAATCCGGCAATCCAACAGGTACCCCAGTTGTATTTTTGCATGGTGGTCCCGGCAGTGGCTGTCAGCCAGGGCACCGTCATCTATTTGATCTACAACATTTTCATGTGATTGCAGTGGATCAACGTGGTGCAGGGAAAAGTACACCTCACAGCTCACTTGTAAATAATACTACATGGGACCTGGTAGCAGATCTTGAGAAAATACGTCAGTATTTAGATATTGAAAAGTGGATGATAGTAGGTGGGTCTTGGGGAGCAACGCTTGCTTTTGCTTATGCGCAACGTCATCCCTCATTTGTCAGTGCGATTGTAGTGCGTTCATTGTTTTTAGGCACGCAAGCCGAGTTAAAACGCGCATTTATTGAAATTCCATCAATATTTTATCCAGAGCTGTATGGGAAATTTCAATCTTACATACCAAAAAATGAGCAACATGATTTATTAGCTGCTTACTACCGGCGCTTGTTACACCCAGATAAGGAGATTTCATTACCTACGATGCATATCTGGCATGACTATGAGCGTGCACTATCCCAATTAGTTTCTACATCTCCTTTCTTAGAAACCATACAACAAATTAAGGACTCCACATTTAATTATACTTTGCATTCTAAACCGAACACACCTTGTATAGAGGCACATTACTTTTCTCAAGACTGTTTCTTAAAGCCAAACCAGTTGTTAGATGACATGCGCATAATTTCACACATTCCTGGAGGAATTGTGCAGTCACGTTTTGATTTGTTATGCCCGCCACAAACTTCCTTCGAATTAATGCAGCATTGGAAAGAGGCTGAAATACTTTTCGTTGAAGCAGCTGGGCACACCCAAAATGAAATGGGAGTTTTTGAGGCATTGCGTAGTCTAATAAAAAAGACTGCCGATAAAATAGAGAGTACAAGCAATATTTATTATGCTACATAACACTCAACAGTTTCGTTTTATTATTTGGTCCTTTTTGTTATTTATATTATCTTTAAGTAGCTTCACTACTAGTAATGCTAAAAGTACAACGATTGAGCTTACTCAGCAAACACTGCAATATGATGGTAATACCTTTCAAGTAAACGTACCACGTGAATATAAATTAGAGTTGCTTGCAACGAACATGCAGCAGCCGCGTATGATGCATTTCACGCGAGAGCATGAATTGCTCATTGGTTCGGGTTCAGGAAAAGTATATCGTCTACAAAGACCTTATAAAAATGCCAAACTGTTGGCAGATGTTGGTGGTTACCCACACAGCGTGGCGGTACGTGATGGGCAAATATATATCGCCAAGACAGATGGTGTTTACCATACGAAATATTCATCAAAAAATATTCCTATAGATAAAAAGAAATTGAAAAAACTTATTTCTTTACCAGGTGGTAGTGGTCATTCCAGTCGTACAATTAAAATTGGCCCGGATCAACGTATATATCTCAGTCTTGGAATAAGTGGCAATTGCAGTAACCAATACATTGATCAGACATATAAAGAAAATCAGCGACGTGGTGGTGTAATGGTGTTAAATGAGTCTAGTAAATCACTACGCTGGGATCCTTATGCGACGGGTTTACGAAATCCTGTTGGTTTTGCATGGCAACCGTCTACTAATATGATGTATGTAACAAATAATGGTCCAGATCATTGGGGATACGAGTTACCACCTGAATACTTTAGCCGCGCACCTGCAGGCTCATTTCATGGTATGCCCTGGTTCCAATTTGATAACAATGAATTGAAACGCGATAAATGTATTAAGATTGAACCTCCTCGTATGGATATTACGCTACCGGAAGTACTATTCCCGGCCCGCAGCGCACCCATGGGGTTTGCATTTGTGTCGACTGGCGAATTAAAAAACAGTGCTCTTGTCGCTTTACATGGCTCTTGGGCTACATTACCACATGGTAAGTATATTGGTGATCCTGCTACACGCAGACCGCCAAAGCTAGTGAGAGTACGTTTCAACAACGATCACCGCGCTAAAAGTGTAGAAGATTTTATAACTGGATTTCAGCATGAGGATGGTGAGCGTTGGGCACGTCCAATAGACGTTGCCTTTGGTCCTGATGATTCGATTTATTTTACCAGTGATGCAGGCATTAATGGTTTGTTTTGCTTGCGCCCGACAAGCTAGGAAGTAAAAAATTAAATAATGAAGGAGTAATGTTGATGATAAAAAAACTCAGTGTATTGGTAGTAATTTTCATGTGTGCAAATTTATTGTTTGCACATGGACCGACTCGCCAAAAGGTCTCGGAAAAAATCATTATCGAGTCTTCTCCTGAAGAAGTTTGGAATGTGGTTAAGAATTTTCATGATATGAGTTGGCATCCAGCTATCGCAGAAACGACTGGTGAAGGTGGTAATGAACCCGGCGCAGCACGCACATTAACATTAGGAAATGGTGCAAAAATATTCGAAGTGTTAGAGAAATATAATAAGGATGAAATGAAATTTTTCTATCGTATTGCAGATGTTGATGTGAGTGTGTTGCCAGTAACGAATTACTCGTCGTGGTTAATAGTGCGTGAAGCTGAAAATGATGCTACTGAAGTTGAATGGAAAGGCGCTTTTTATCGTGGTTTTCCAAATAATGATCCACCTCCTGAATTGAGTGATGAGGCTGCAGTGGAAGCGATTACAGGTGTTTATAAATCTGGTTTAGAACATCTAAAGAAATTATGTGAAGGTGATGCATAAAGTATTGCTTAATGTTTTAAGCTGTTTACTGGTTTTCTATGCATCGACAGTACAGGCTGTACCCTATGCATTTATTACAAATCAAGGTGCGGATTCAGTATCCGTTATTGATACACGCAGTAATACAGTAATCAAAACATTAAAGGTAGGTAGTAAACCTGCAGGTGTAGCGGTTACTTCAAATGGTAAACGTTGTTTCATCAGTAATCCGGAAAGCAAGAGCATTTCAGTGATTGATGGAGAATCATTGGAAGTGGTCTCCAACTTTGTTGCTGGTGCGGGACCTTTAGGAATTGCAGTAAGTCATACGGATGAATATTTGTATGTTGCTGATTGGTATGAAGATCTTGTGCGCGTCTACACAGTACAGAACTATCAGCTTGTTGCTGAAATTAAAGTAGGGAAATCTCCTTCTGGGGTCGTCGTACATCCGAATGGTAAATTAGTGTTTACGGCAGATCGGGATAGTAATGCAGTCTCAGTTATCGATAGCGAATCATTTACACGCATAAGCCAAATACAAGTTGGTGGGCGACCATTTGGACTTGCTCTTAATAACTCCGGTGATTATCTTTTTACAGCAAATGTAGCTGACGACAGTGTCACAGTCGTTGATGTTAAGAGCATGCAAATAATTACAACAATTCCGGTTGGCGACACACCGTATGCAATTGCAGTATCAAAAGATGACAGCCGGATTTACGTCAGTAATCAGCATGATGACACACTTAGTGTTATTGCAACAGATAACTGGCAAGAGATTGAGCGTTTAGAAATAGGTGGATTTCCTGAAGGCATACTTGTGCACCCTGATGGCAAACGAATCTACATCGCAAACTGGTTCGATAATGAAGTAGCAGTTTTGGATGTTCAATCTCTTAATATTTTGACACGTATTCGTACACAAGATGGAAGTCGTGCTTTCGGAATTTTTATTCCTGGTGGTTCTTAAGTGACTAAAATTTAATTTGAGTAGTGTAGCTGCAGCAAAAAAAATAAAACAGGAAATAAAACATGCATGTACATTTGTTAGGCACAGGTGCAGGTGGTGGTTTTCCGCAATGGAACTGCAACTGTGATAATTGTAAACGTCTGCGTGCAGGCACAATTAAAAGTTCAGCGCGTACGCAATCCTCGATTACTATTAGTGGAAATGGAGAAGATTGGGTTTTATTTAATGCTTCACCTGATATTCGGGCACAGATTGAATCTTTCCCACCACTACAGCCAGCTCGCCAGGTACGTGATACTGGAATATGTTCAATAGTATTATGTGATGCGCAAATTGATCATACAACCGGTTTAATTATCATGAGGGAACATAATAAACCCTGGGATGTTTATTGCACTGCTGCTGTTTACGAGGATATGACCACTGGTTATCCTATCTTTAATATACTAGGGCATTTTCGTGGCGTTAATTGGCATGAGATTAAAACCGACCAATCCAGTTTTACCATCCCAAAGGCTGATGATCTTGTCTTTACTGCCGTTCCATTAAAAAGTGAAGCCCCTCCTTTTTCTCCACACAGACACAATACTGTTCCCGGTGATAACGTCGGCTTTAAAGTTAAAGACAATAAAACAGGTAAAAATCTTTTTTACGCACCAGGCCTTGGGGTGATGGAAGATCACGTTTTTGAATATATGCGAGATGCTGATTGCATACTCGTAGACGGAACAGTCTGGACTGATAATGAACTAGCTAAGAAAGGTATCAGTGATAAACGCGCAAAGGAAATGGGTCATCTGGATCAGTCTGGTAAAGGCGGTATTATGGAAATCTTAAGCACTCTTGAGAAGCCACGTAAGATTTTAATACATATTAACAATACCAACCCGATACTGGATGAGGAGTCTTTAGAACATGCGCAATTGAAAGAAGCCGGGATAGAAGTATCTTACGATGGCATGGATATTATCCTTTGATTAATGAGAGGTTTTAATAATGAGCGGTAATAACAATATTCCCTGGTCGAAAGAAGAATTCGAAGAAAAGCTGCGGGCGAAGTCTAAATTTTATCATCGGAATCATGAATTCCATATCATGATGAATAATGGAGAACTCGAAAAAGAAGCAGTTCAAGGCTGGGTTGCCAATCGTTTTTATTATCAAGTTGCTATTCCTGTCAAGGATGCTGCAATCATGTCTAATTGCTGGGACCGCGATGTCCGTCGTCATTGGATACAACGCATTATTGATCATGATGGCAGCGAAGAAGATTCAGGTGGTATTGAGGCCTGGTTGGAATTAGGCGATTCTGTTGACTTGCCTCGTGAAGATTTAATAACTCATAAACATTTATTACCGGGCGTTAAATTTGCCATTGATGCTTATGTCAATTTTGCTAGACAACAACCTTGGCAAGTTGCAGCCAGTTCATCACTAACAGAATTATTTGCACCGACGATACATAAAGATCGTATCGATAATTGGCCAGATAAATATCCTTGGATCGACCAATCAAAAGGCTTTCGTTATTTTAAAAAACGCCTGACCGAAGCGCGTCGTGATGTTGAACGGGGTCTGGAAATTACACTAAACTATTATAAAACAAGAGAACAACAGGAAATGATGCTTAATGTTCTGCAATTCAAACTCGATGTTTTGTGGACCATGTGCGATTGTATGTGGATGGCCTATATTGAAAAGAAACCTCCTTATCATAATTGTCTGTAGAATAGATTAATTATGCTAAATAATGATAAAGAAGAAGTCTAAGGTCTGAGTTAGTGTAAATTGAGTGTTTGGATTAGAAGTAAGCATTTCCTGAAAGTATATTTATATGTAAAAGCATAGATTTAATCAACCAGGCACAGTAAGACACGAACCCAAGCAGGCAAATATTCAAGAGCGTTTTTCCTCATCAGCACATCTTATCTGCGCTTTACATCACGCTGAGAAGCGCAAGATATTTTCAGAGTAAGGCGAGCGGTGTTTGAGCGTAGCGAGTTTGCGATGCCGCTGGGATCATCAACGCAAGAGTAAGTGATGTTCTGCGCAATGGTTTTGGCAAGAATCGGCTATTTTATTGGAACGCAACTTCCATGATGCGAACTCTCTCTCGTACTTCCTTGTACTCGCTATTGCCATAACAAAAGCACCTTGCTCTCGAGTGAACCTGTTGAGGAAGAGAACTGTAGTGGTGAGAGAGCGAAAACCGTATATCGCTATCTCTTACGAGCACGAATTGGCTTCTCTTTATTTGCCATGAATTGTACTCGTCTCGATTGAATCGGTCGCTGTTTGTTGGATTGAATTCATGCTGATACAATTTATACTTGGTGGTACTTGAGTATTAGATATATTTTTTAATACACATTAGCTGATAAAATTTATTCAATGTTTTTCTGATTCCTCTATTCCTATCTCCCATTTCTCGGTATATGTTTCAATAATTTTTCCTGTTGTCGCGTCTACTTCTACCTTGGTTTCAATTCCATTTTTCCCAATAATATCAATCTCATAGCTGGCAGCTCCATCTGCTTCAATCTCATATTCTAATTCTTCGATGGTGCCTGGGTGAGATGCAAGCGCAGTTTTAATAGCATCTTCCTCAGTAACTTTTGCATGCTTTTTGAATGCTTGTGAGTGTGGTGATTCGACCTCTGATTCTCTTTCAAAGATTTTACTATTTGCATCGCACATAAATTCGTACTCGAAACCGTTTGCATCTCTTAATTCAAACTCGTAGATTAATTTTCCATTTTTATCTAAAGCTTCTAGTTTGATCAGATCACCTTCTTTTTCATTCAATATATTTTCTATACAGCCTTCAATTGCCTGATCCGAAGCAAAAGCTCCCGAAGCAAAAGTTAGAACAGGAAGTAGTGACCAAAGTACCAAAGATTTTGCTAAAGCTATTTTCATGTTTTTGTCCTTCTGATAAAAAGCAATTATCTAGAATTAAAGTTTTTACTATTTTTCTTGTGTGAATTGTTTAACTTCACTAGGCTCACATATGTATAATTTTCTCAATATATGATGATTTTATGAAATTTGTTCATAAATTGTAAGATTATTTTCGTTCTATGAAACATGATATAATTACTGATACTCAATATAAGTTAATGCCCATAATTATCCTCATGATTTTTAAACACATACTGCTTGGTGTTTGTTTTTTATTTTTCTCGTTAATAAGTGTTGCGCTGCAGAGCGCAGAACAAAATGATTGTGACAAAATTGCAAAAGTTGTTGAAATTGATAAAGGCATATATGTTCGACCTGGTCAGCATGCCATGGCATTTGAACAAAATAATATTGCAAATATTGGTTTTATTATCGGCGAGAAATGTGTTGCGGTTATTGATACGGGTGGCAGTTATACAGAAGGTAAAGAATTTGCGTGTGCAATAAAAAAAGTTACTGAAAAACCGATTTGCTATGTGATTAATACTCATGTGCACCCAGATCACATGCTTGGTAATTTAGCCTTTAAAGATACTAAAACCGAATTTGTGGGACACCATAAATTACCTCGAGCGATGGCAATTTTAGGTCCGACATATTTACAACGTGCTTCTGAACACTCTGGGCAAAATTTATCTGAAGATCATATAGTGTTACCTACAACAACAGTGAAAGATACTCTACAACTAGATCTCGGTGGACGTATACTTTTAGTAACTGCACATCCAACTGCCCATACGGAAACTGACTTGAGTATTTATGATCAGGCGACCAATACTTTATGGCTAGCCGATTTGCTATTCATGGAACATATTCCTGTAATTGCGGGTAGCTTAAGTGGTTGGTTGAATTTAATTGAGATGTTAAAAACCTCGCCGGCTGAATGTGTCGTACCTGGACATGGTCCAACCAAGGCACCTTGGCCAGAATCTGCCAGTAATTTGCGACGTTATTTATCTAACTTACAAGTGGAGACACGTGAGTGGATTGCTGAAGGGGGCGATATACAAGGTGCGCAAAAAAACATAGGGTTAAGTGAAGCAGAACATTGGCAGCTTTTCCAAAACCACCATAAACGTAATGTTATATCTGCATTTACTGAAATTGAGTGGGAATAAGCTAGATGAGTAAAATTTTGCGATTGAACGGATTTATAGTATAGAAGTCTTATTAGAACCTATCTCAAAATTGAAGATTTTATGTTTAGGCGAGGCCCGAGTTTTTCGAAAAGCACAGTGTACACGTCAGTACATGAGCATTTGAGAAAAACGAGAACAAAGCATAAGCGGAAAAGATTAATTTTGAGATAGGTTCTAGTTATAATGTTGGCCTTGAGTGTTACATTTGTTCTCAATTTTGGAGTCACTATGATACCAGGCAAGAATAATCCAGGACGAAAAAGTCTTTTTTGGATCCTGTTATTAACGGTTTTCACCCTATTTCCTGTATTTTCGACTGCAGCAGATGATCCCAATGCTACTTGGGATGCAGGTCTACGCCAACATTATTTTAGTGATAAAACCATTTTTGAAACAGGTGAGGTGGTTGAATTAGATGCGCCTGTGCGAGCTGAAAATGGTGCAATAGTCCCCATCAAGATTTTCTCTAAATTTCCTCAATCTGAGGAGCGATTTATTAAAACTATTACTTTGTTAATTGATGAAAATCCCGTGCCCTGGGCAGGTACATTTCACTTCACCCCACGTAGTGGACGTGCAGATTTGGATTTACGTATTCGTGTTAATTCTTACAGTAATGTGCGCGCTATTGCAGAAACCAATGATGGCGAATTACATATGGCAACGCGTTTTGTTAAAGCCAGTGGCGGCTGTTCCGCGCCGGTGGGTACTGATTTAGAAGCGGCTATGGCACGTTTAGGTAAGATGAAATTTCGCACAAAATCAGAACAAGGTTTAAGTGAACCTTTGCAAGCTCAATTGGCTATAAGTCATCCTAATGTTACCGGTATGCAAATGGACCAAGTAACCAGAATGTATGCGCCAGCTCATTTTGTTAAGGAAGTTAAAATAAGTTTCAAAGGAGAGCTTATATTTTCTGCTGAGACTGATATATCCATAAGTGAAAACCCTAACTTTAAGTTTTTCTTCATTCCTCAGGAAGAAGGAGAGCTAATTGCTGAAGTTACAGATTCAAATGGACTTCAGTTTTCTCAAGTGTATGAAGTAAATGATAGATCTGTTCTAGAAAAAATTACCGATCAGGTATCTGAGGATACTAATCAGGAAAAGATATAATCTTTACTAAAGTAAGTTTTCGTCAATCCTTGTAACTCATTCTTCTGCTGCATTATCAACTACTCGCTTAAGTAGTGCATTAGTTTCCATGCAAATTTCCACACACCTGGAGTCATTTTCAGGCACGAGTTGAGCATCGACTTGTACTTTTCCGTTTTGTTCCCATACGGCAATTCTGCAGGGCATAATAGTCACATATTCGGGATCGATTTCGAGAAACTTTTTTGCCGATTCTAAATTGCATGAATTTACAATGGCATAATTCGGAAAGTCAATTTCATGACGTTTGGCAATTACTTTGCCAACACTGTTAATTGAAGTGATGTTGTAATTTTCGTTACCTATAGCCGTTTCAAGATCAAGCATAACATCATCGAAACTTTTATTTGTAGTAACACGATAACGATTCGCAGATTCTTTTACGCAATTGGTTTGCAAAAAATTTTCGGGTTGTTCACTTTTTTGTGGCGTAAGAAAAATAAATGTACTAAGCAGAGTAATCCCAAGCAGAATGACAACTAGAAGTAAAATTCGGTGCATGTAGAAAAATTAACTTGCTAATAAATCGCTTAAAATATTGTTAATCTCTGTAAAGTCGCGTTCATTCAATCCCAGCATAGCGAAATGACCCCATAGGGTATCAATTACATGGAGTTCACTGTTTTTTATCATCTCTTGCTCATATTTGCAGTCACGTACTGGGAAAAACATATCTTCAGAAAATGCTACCACTGCAGTTTTTGCCGTAATTTGGGCAAGTGCTTTTTTCAAATCGCCCTCATAAAGTTGGCTGGAATCGCCATGTTTCCATTTGTCGGCCATAGTGAGTAGGGCATTTGGATCCATAGGCGCAAACCAGCCCTGCCAAAATCCAGTTAAAAATTCATCTTTAGATTTGAAGTCAAGTTTTTTCCATTCTTCCTGTTTATAAAATTCAGTACAGACGCCCATTAACGCAAATACATTCGCTAGTCTACGTAGTCCCGCATCTACTGCATTTGCTTTTGTATACTCTCCATTATTCCAGGCAAGATCAGAGCGTAGGGCGTCACAGAATACATCTACGTATAGTGCATCATGAGGAGTGCATTTTGCCGTTCCGGCAATTGGTGCGGCACGTTTTACCATATCAGGGTAACGAATGGCCCATTCGTAAGTTTGCTGTGCTCCCATGGACCAGCCTGTTACTAATTCGACACTTTTAATGCCTAAATGCTCACATAATTGATGCTGTGCTCGCACATCATCGGAAATACTTAGTTTAGGAAACTTGGACATGGAACGTGGATCAGGGGTGTTATGCGGTGAGCTGGATAAACCATTACCAAGTTGATTTGGAATGACCACAAAATATTTGTCTGGGTCCATGGCTAAACCAGGTGCCACATAGTGTTTTAAACTACCACTCGTGCCTGAAAACATTACTGGGAAAAGAATAGCGTTATCGCCATTAGAGTTTAACTTTCCATGTGTAGCATAGGCTAGTTTCGTATCAGGTAATTTCCCACCGCGATCTAATTCAAATTCACCAAGATTGAATATCTCAAAATCACCATGATTTTCTTTTGAGTAAAAGTCGTTTGTTATCATGACTATTTCTCCATTGTTATTTTTTATTGATAGTAAGTCATTACTTAATAAGCTTCGTCAAGTAGCTCTCGCACTTCCTTTTGATAATTTTTCTCCGAAATCAAACCTTTTTGTTTCATATATTTGAGTTTAGCAAGCTCTTCCTTCATCGTGCTCAGTCTATCGGAATCAACATTTTCATCATCTGTTGTATGAAGTGGTTCTATTGTGTATCCAAGTATTAGATTTGTATCAATACTTATCCAGTCTGATCGTTTAACACCATTTATATCTTTTTCTTTTGTCACAATATTATTAGCAATCAAATTGAAATCAATTTTATTTGAGGGCACTGAGCGTGAACCAAATTGCGAAGAATCATTAATCAGAAGTTGTCTATCATTTGCAGTATTAGAGTTTTTTGGATCTTGGATTTCAGCAAATAGTAGATGTAGTTTACCATCACGCCAGAAAGCTCGGCCATGCTTAACAGCAAGATTCGCTGAATTTCCGTTGTCAGATTGAGTTTTAAACATGATATCTTGCTCAGGACTTGCTTTTGCAAGTGCACTGGATAATGTTTGGCTAAGTATAAGAATTTCGCTGTCGCCAAATAGACGGTTATTACTCCTATTTTTTTTTGGTATTTTAACCAAAACTGATGAGAGTATTTTAGAAAGAGAAAAAACAGAAACTATTACTGGTTGGTGATTGGAAATTGCATCTTTGTTGTCTTGTGGTACAAGAGCGACAAATTGATTGTCAAACATAAAAATCAGCTTATCTTCAAATTCGCTTGACACACTTGTGGGTGTGACAATTAACACGCATAAAGTCACCACAATAATTCGGTATATTAGATGTAGTTTGTACACAATAGCGATGTTTAAAAAGTTACCTTAAATGTAAAATAGTATTCGTTAGATGGGTTAATTGCATCTGAAGATGCGCAGTTACAGTGGACAGTAGGCGGCAAATTAAAATTCTAAGTATTTAAAATTTTTACAGTGCTTATATCTATGTCAATTACAAAGGTTAATATGTCTCGTCAACCAGTTCTTTAACTTTTTGTTGGTAAATTTCTTCAGAAATTAAACCTTCTTCACGTAATTCTTTCAATTCAGAGAGGCGTTGTTTTAAAGGCAGGTGTTGATTTGCGCTTGCAGGGACAGCAATATTTACATTATTAGCGGTAGGCAGCGAATTTGTAACTGTTTGTTCTGATTCAGTTGTCTTGCCTAAAACAACGTTAGGGTCGATGGTTATCCAATCTAATCGCACTTTATTATTGTTATCTTTATACTGAACAATACCTGGTACAGGAGCGAATACTATATCTACTCTATCTGATTCTGAAGTGCGAGAACCAAACTTGCGTATATACTTATCTTCTTGTTTTTGCCCATACACCCATTTGGTTTTATCACCACTATGCACTTCGCCAAAGATGATATGCAATTGATTGTCAAGCCAAAAAGCACGCCCAGTGTTAATGGTTTTACGTTTTGTAATTCCTCCAAGTTGTTCTCTGCCACCATGGATGCGAAATAAAATATCTTCACGAGGAGAAGCAGTTTTTAATGCCTCGACAAAAATTCTACTTAACACTTCAATTTCATATTCTGAAAATAATGGAATACCAAGATCAGCTTTCTTGCCTCCAAATGAGAATCTGCTTCTTTTTTCGCCTACAGATATTGCGTACAATATTTCTGCAATCGTATCTTCAGGTACTTCAGCGGGATGATCATTTGCAGAGGCAGTAGAACTATCTTGGGGTACGACAGATACAAATTGTTCTTCTATTTGCCAAATAATTTTACCAGGTGGATTAGTCGCAGCTACACTTGAGTCATGTGCAATAAATAAAAAAATGATGACTGTTATGCTGGCTAAGGCCCTTAAAGTAGTAGTCAAAGTTGAGTCCTTCTTAAGTTCTTATCTTATTTAAGAATACCTGGAAAGTGCATTGCTGCAAAATTATTTTCTTATTGGAAAGAGATGTAAAGCGGCAATAAAAAAGGCGCGAATTATTCGCGCCTTTTTTATAGGGCTAAAAAGCCATGTTTTACGAAAATTAGAAGAACAATATTGCACCTAGTGCCAGTAGATCTTCTTCAGCTTCATTACCATTATGCGCTTCTGCCTCAGTTTGAGTGTACTCAGCAACGAGATTAAGTGCATTGGTTACAGGGTGATAAATACCAAAGATTAACGACTCATTGGTTTCAACTAGGTTTGTACCTGCATCTGCAGCATTGTCATCGAGGTTACTTTCTCCGAAGCTGATTCCTATCTTTGTTCCAGAACCAGGTACTGTAAACATACCTTGGATATAGCCACCATCTGATTCACGTTCATCGCCAGTCGCATCAAAACCATCTAGCAAGAAGCCGGTAGTGCCAATGCCATCGCCATCATAGTAGTAACCCACTAAACTTACAGGACCAATATCAAACTTGGCGCCTACATCAAAGCCATCTGCATCCCCAGTTCCGACAGTTTGAAAATCAACATCTTGTTGAATATAGCTAGCCCATACTTTACCACTAGAAAATGTATAGCCAACCTTCGCTTCAATGCCATAGGTATCACCATCTTGGCCTGCGCCAGCTGCGGTTGCACTTAATCCAGATAGACTTCCAGCACCCCATGGATCAACAAGAGCTGCTGAAAATGAAAATCCATTCCAATTTGGTGAATTATATTGCAGCTGTGCTTTCCAATCGGCATACATATAACCCACACCAATTCGGCCTAACGTAGTATTACCACCGTTAGCAGTAAGGTCTGAGGCTGTGCCCACACCAAGTAGGGTCATATCATTTAAAATGGCATCTGAAGCAAATAAGCCGAGGTCTCGTCCGATTTTGAAGGTACCCCACCTTTCTTTATTGCCAAATTCTATGAAAACTTGTCGAAAGTTCGATGAGTTGAGACCGAGAGCACCGTCAAGCGGACCTCCCAGAGCGCTGTTCGTGTCTACGCCAGGTTGAAAACCGAGAGTGACACCGGTGTAAAATCCAGCACTATTAGTAGTTTCAGCATGAAATCCTAACCAAGAAGGCAGTAAGCCTGTTTGAACATTATTTTCATCTGAATCAATTCCATCCGACCCGCAAGCCAAACCTCCAGCTACACCCCCGATATCTTTAGAATCACACTCTATATCGGTAACAAAGGCATTTACATTGCCACTGAATTGAATATCCACGTCACCCATTTTCATCTTCAGACCATCAAAACCATCTGCATAACTCATTATGGGTGTAGCTGCCAGTAAGGCGAGCACACATGTACACACAAAAGAGTTTTGAAACATTTTCATCTTAATTTCTCCCTCAATCGAAGTAGTTAGTCGTTTAAAAGTCAGCCTAGTAATTTTAGGAATAAAAACTCCTAAGCCATTGAAAGAACATAAGTATTTTTCTAATCAGCTTTTATTATCTATATTTATGTGCCGGTTTATATTATTAATACTGTGACAATGATAACAATTTGTGGTTCATTTTCCACAAAAATATCAAATTTTTTTTTATTAGTATAAAATTTGTTGTGAAAATACAACAAATCGAGGTCAATTAATAAGTTCCGGGGGTCTTTTTAAGGACTACCTCAATAGCTCGGGGTGCTTGCCGATAATCTCTTTCCTCAGATGTTCGATGGTGCTGTGGTCACGACCACGAGCATAAGATTGCAAGGAAATTTCTTCGATAATGGTGGCAGGCTCCTGACTTAATACCACTAATCGATCTGCTAGAAATAGAGCTTCACGTAAATTATGTGTAACAAACAACACAGCCAGTTCTTGTTTAGCGAGTTGGTTTAGCAATAAATCGCGCAAGCGTTCAGCAGTGGGTTCATCTAGGGACACAAAAGGTTCGTCCATTAATAACAGTGGTGCCTTTACGGCGAACGCACGTGCGAGGGATACTCGTCTTGCCATACCCAATGAAATTTGGCGAGGATATTTATCTTTTACTTCAGCCAATCCCATGCTTTGTAAAAGTGAATCCAATTCGGCAGTATGTTCATCAGGCGAATCTATCGACAGCGCCAAATTTTCACCTACAGTTCGCCAAGGCAATAACAGAGGATTTTGAAATACATACGATACTGGAATATGTCCATTTTGTATTTTCGGTAGTTGCACTGTGCCTTCATAATCTTGGTCAATATTGGCAACGATATTGAGCAGAGTTGTTTTGCCGCAACCAGATGGCCCAGTAATTACTACTAGTTCATTGCTTGCTATTTGTAAACTTATATTTTCAAGTACAGTTTTAGGTGCATGTTTTGCCGCAGCAAAACACTTCTTTCGAATTGATACGTCAAGTTGAACTTGTTTAACGCCAGCGCGTTGCATGGTTTTCTAAAGGTTGCAGAATAAAAAATTCGACTGCTTGCATGATGACTATAAAAGTAAGTGCCCATGCCAAAATGGCTGAGATGTCGAATAGCTGAAAATAAAGGTGCAATTGAAAACCAACTCCATTGCTCCTGCCTAGAAGTTCCACGACTAGTACAATTTTCCAAATTAATGCAATACCAGAACGTGCCGCTGCAACAATATATGGTTCTAGTTGAGGCAATACCACGTGACGAAGAGTCTTCCAGCGGCCAAATTTAAAAACCTCTGCCATATTTTGTAATTGGGGATCTAATGCCTTAACGCCTTCGCGCACTGTAACGACCACATTGGGAATTTTATTTACTGCGACCGCAGTGATAGCAGCAACTTCCGTTAGACCGGCCCAGATATATGCAAGGATTATGATTACTAAAGCAGGTATATTTAAGAAAAATATTAGCCAAGGATCAAAAAGTTTATTGATGATTGTTATTCTGCCCATTGCTAAGCCCACACTTACCCCTACTACCATGGCGATAATAAAGCTTAGTGCTACACGTCCAAGAGTAATGCCGGTGTGATAAAACAGTGATTGTGACCGTGCTTCTTCAAGTAAGCGTTGTACGACAGTTATCGGGGTAGGTAAAAGTTTATGGCTTAATAAATGTGATGCGATTAGCCACAATAAGATGAACGCAACTATTGATACGAGTGTAATGATAAATGAAGACTGTTTTGACAACGGACTGTAATCGGAGTCTAGGCGCACAGTACATTTACCAAAATTTAATTTTTATTCTATTAGATGCAGAGATTTAAAATTCAAGCTTATTCCAAAAAGTGCCGGGAGACAGTTGTTTGTTGTCTCCAACGAGTTTTGTTCCACCTTCTCCCGCTAGTATGCTCATCATGATAACTGCAGCTGCGCGTTCTTGTTCAGTCCATTTTTGTGGGATTCCCTCACGATATCGTTTACGTAATGCGCTAAAGGTTTCATTATTTTCCACTCTCATTATTTCACGCAATTGATCCCATTCCTTATCATCGGTTTCCATTAGTCCGCGTGCTTTTATGGTCGCTGCAGAAAATGCTAACACAGTGGCTTCATTTTCATTTGCCCAATTTTCGTCAAATACATACCCCAGCATTGGAAGCTGAACATTGAATCCTAATAAATCAGACACGACCTCTTGCATGGAAATCAGGCGCCTGTATCCTTGGGTTTCCAAGCGTGTGCAGTAGTGCCAATAATTCAATACGGCATCGAGTTGGTTATTTTGGATCTGGCCATTTAGCAATGGAGGAGCAGCAAACTTAGGTGAAACATCGTGCTCCAGGTCTATATCATAACGTTGCTTGGAATAGAGTTTTAACATCAACCAACTTTTATCTAAAGCCCCACCCGCGACACCTAAATCTTTTGCTTGTAAATCTTTTAATTCCAATATCGTGGAATCATCAGGCACCATTACAGCACCTAACGCAGCCGAATAAGGAATAAAAGTAAAGGGTTTGTCATTGCCACGCTGTCTGGATACCCAAATCCAATCAGATACTACGATGTCTACATCATTGCTTTGTAGTGCTACAAGGGTTGCTTGTGTACTTGCAAAGGGGATGACTTCTATATTAATACCTTCTGCAGTATCAAGTTTATTGCGTTTGATGACATCAAGCTCCCAGCTTACGGTTCCATACTTTAGCACTCCGACTTTGACGATTTCGGTCGCTGACACTGATCCACTCAAGAAAAACAGTATGTAAATTGTGGATAAGACTAGGGAAATTGACTTTAACTTGCCCATGATGTTGGTGCCTATTTGTAAAATTTTGAAATTTTTTATGATAATAATCTATTCTATATAAAATTTATGACATGTTAAGCTGTCTATGTAGTGCTTCTGGGTAGTAATTAGTAATCAAGGAGAAATTAAATGTTTAATAGCGGAGTTAATGATAAACGGTTGGGTATATTGTCGGTTGGTCTATTATTTTGCTTATTTTCAGCACCTAGCTTTGCTGGAGATGCGGCATCAGGAGAAAAAGTCTTTGTAAAATGTAAAGCATGTCATGCAGTAGAGCCAGACGTATCTAAAATTGGTCCCAGTCTTTATGGAGTGATGGGGCGTAAAGCAGGTAGTTTAGAAAGTTTTCCTGGGTTTTCTGATGCTATGAAGTCTTCAGGGATAACTTGGGATGAAGAAGCCTTGAAAGAATTTCTCAAGAGCCCACTGTCCAATATGAAGGGTACTAAAATGGCGTTTATGGGACTGAAGAGTGAAGAAGAACTTGAGGATGTCATAGCTTATCTTGCGCAGTTTTCTGATGAGGGCGCATCTGAATAAAAAATTAATATTTACAAGTAAGAATTTTTATATTTATTTAAGGCTCTTCATGTAAAGGGCATGTTATATACATGTGCTTTTTCAAAACACACCTCAATTAAGCTAGTTTACCTCCTGCACGCCGGACTATTACTCTGCGTGCAGGGTCGTAACCATAAATGGCGAGTCCTAAGAAAATAATTGTGGTAGTACTTACCCAAATTAGTGCCGTCACATTTAATTGACCATAAAGGGCAAAGCGTATGAGTTCTACCGCATGCGTGAAAGGATTGAAGTAAGCAATATTGTGCAACATCACGCTGGCTTCTTTTACACGCCAGAGAGGGTAAAGGGCTGATGATGTGAAAAACATCGGAAAGATTACAAAATTCATAATTCCAGCAAAATTTTCAAGCTGACGAATCATGGAAGATAAAAATAATCCAAGTGAGCCCAACATCAGTCCAGTGAGAAGCAGAGCGGGTAATAATGTTAGATAACCAATGGTGGGAGGTCTAACGTCCCAAAACCATGCGATTAACAAGAAGGCGTATACCTGAAAGATAGAAATCATAGCGCCAGCCAGTAGTTTACTTACCAGCAAAAACCATCGAGGTAATGGACTCATTAACAAAATACGCATGCTTCCCATTTCACGGTCGTACACCATAGATAATGATGTTTGCATGCCACTAAATAATTGCACCATGCCTACCAGTCCAGGTGTAATGTATTCTTCATACAGCACATAGGTTTCATAGGGTGGGATGATTGAAACTCCCAGTACGGAACGAAAACCTGCGGCAAAAATAAATAACCACACTAATGGGCGGACTAGCGCTGCAATAAAACGCTCACGTTGTTGTAGGAATCGTAAGGTTTCGCGCCAGACAATGCCTTTAAAACAATTTAAATATTCCATTAACATAGCTTTTATGAAAGCAAAGATTGAAAAGTATTTTTCATGGTTTCAAAATCACTTGCCCCTGCAATTTTGCTTGCACGATTTTGTTGAATGATGTTGCCTTTTTTTAATATAACTACAGTGTCATCTGCATCTACTTCGTCAATCAAATGTGTGGTCCAGAGAACAGCTAAATTGTTTTGTCTGCATAAATTGCGCACATGTTGTAAAATTTGCTCTCTACTGTTGATATCTAAACCAACTGTAGGCTCATCAAGAATAAGTAGAGTGGGCTTTGACATCAATGCGCGCGCAATTTCAACACGACGAGTTTGTCCACCGCTTAGCTTACGAATTTTATAATCATTATATTCCAGCATATTAAGGCGTTTTAACTCTTGATGCGATCGCTCTTTAATTAATTTTTTAGAAAACCCATGCAGCGTTGCAGAGTATTTAAGATTTTGTTCCACAGTAAGATCCACATCCAACGCGCGCTGTTGAAATACAACGCCTAAATGTCGTAAAGCTTTGGATGGTTGCTTTCTTAATTCGAAACCATTTATGCGTATGGAACCATGGCGATTGTTATAGAGTCTCGTAACCAAAGAAAACAAAGTTGTTTTCCCAGCACCGTTAGGCCCAAGCAAAACAACGAATTGCCCTTGTTGAATTGTGAGCTCTATATTATTTAATGCTTGAAATTTCCCATAAAAATGACTCAGCTCATGAATTTCAAGTGCTGGATTTGAATCTTGAATTTGCACAATTTTATAAAGCTATAAAGGGCTCTGATTTAATAATGACATGCCTGAAACGAGGCAAAAAATACCGAAAAAGCGGAGTGTATAGGCAAATACATAAGCATTTTGAGATATTTTTTAACGAAGTGTCAGGTTAAATCAGAGTTCCCTTAATTGCGGACGGTTACGCCCCATGGATATCTCCCAACTGCAATCGATTTAAGTACTTTGAGTTTTTTGGTATCGATTACGGATACATCATTACTGACACCGTTTGTAGTATATAACTTGGATTGATCTGCATTAAATGCAAGTTGCCATACACGCTGGCCCACTAATAAATATTTTTCTACATCATAGGTTTTTGTGTTGATTACTGCGACACGATTAGAAGGGCCAAGTGCTATAAATGCCCATTTTTCATCATCGGTTATCGCGATGCCCACGGGTTGAATGGATTCTGCACGAATGCCTTGTATCTCAAAGGTAATTTTTTTAATAATTTCATGAGTGGTTGTATCAATTACACTTACTGTGCCACCGACCTCTGAGGAAACCCAGACCTTATCCCCAGATTTTGTGAATTCCGCAAAACGAGGGCGAGAGTCCACTAATACATTAGCAATTACTTCGTACGTTTCTGTATCAATAAAATGAGCCATGTTAGTTGTTTCAGAAGTATTTACTAAAGTCTTTCCATCTGGGCTGATACCCATACCTTCTGGTTCAACACCCACGGGTATTTCTGTTTTAATTAATTTCTTTTCAAGGTTTACCACAGTTACCGTATTGTCGTCTTCGTTTGAAACAAAAAGTAGATCTCCATTAGGATTGATTATCATTAGTTCTGGATCGGGTCCAGAAGGGAGAATGCCAACTTTTTTGTTGGTATCCATATCAAAGACTTCGATATGATCATCGTCACTTGTGCAGATATACAGTAGCTTGTTATTTTTACCAATCGCAATTCCTCGTGGTCGTTGGCCTATTTTGATTGTTTCGGTCACTTCGAGTGAGTCGCCATCAACGATGCTGAGAGTATTATCTTTTTCATTCGTTATATAAATTGTTTCTGCTTGAGAGCAATGCATGACAACAAAAAATACTAATATGATGTTGTTAAAAAATTTCATAAATAAAACCCAAGATTAAATTAAGGTTGCAATGTGCACTTAGTTTCAGATTTATCATAACCTAACGTATCTAATTGTGAACGTTGATGTAGAAATTGTGTTTGTGGGGAAACCGTAACCATCGAATTTGCCCAGGCAAGCAGTATGGGTTGACGCAATTGACCATTCCAAGAACGAAAAGTCATCTTTTGTCCTTTGTATCCTGCGAGCTCAAATTTATCGCTTTTCAAATATTCGCCCATCGTTTTAGCGTCTACTGATTGCGTGCGTGTAGCGGCTTCACCGACAGCACGTACAGCAGACCATACGTTGAATTCCATTTCTGAAGGATAATGGTTGTAGTTTTTTGTAAATCGACTTTGTAATTGAGCGGCACCCCATCTTTCATGTGTACGGTGCCAAGAAACTGGTATAAGTCCTTGGGTTCCTGCGACAATTTTGGGTTCCCAAGTTCGATACAATAAATACTCTCCGAATTCTCCAATAACGTCGGCTACAATAAGCACATCGTAATCAATTTTTTGAGTAAACACAGGAACATCAGCTTGGGCTGTTCGTCGAGCATCTGGGCCATAATCCCAAACTTTCTCTTTAACGACTTTTCCTCCAAATTTTTTTGCAGAATAGTGAACTGCATCAGCAAATCCCCGATCTGATTGGCGACGCCCTACAATTAGAAACCATTTTTTCCAATTTTTGGTAACTAAATATTGTGCGAGTGCATCGGCTTTCATAGCATAGCTTGGTACAAGGTGAAAAATATTGGGGCGACAGTCTTGTGTTCGTAATGAGTTATCACTAGCACCGACATTATAAAACCATGCTTGTTTTCCATTGGTACTGTCAGCAAGCATTAACAGAGTTTGAGGTGTAAGGTCAGTTATGAAGTGTCGAACGCCTTGTGAGTATAGTTCTTCAAATGCAGTGGTAGGGTTTTGTTCGATATCAAGGATGGTTGGATGAAATGTAAAGTGTTGATTTAAAAATTTACCAGTACCATTAACATCCATAACACCCTGCTCACCACCTAAAACTCCGTCATCATCAGGAAGTATTTCTAGATTAGATAACTTAGGCAATTTTTCTTGTATTTGCTTTATGAAACCAATTTTCACAGTCGCTATCTGATCTTCTGCTGTTGTAGACGAAGTATAGGAAAGAAAGGTTAATGCCAATACTCCAACTAGCATAATTTGTACTGAGAATTTTCGTGGCTGATTGATTAACATGGTAACTAGAGTGTTGGTATTGAAATAGGAATTACACCTTATACGTATCTTTAAACCAAATGTCATGCAATGGTTTTCGTGGTGATGGAATTTCTTTATTTTTAAAATCGTCAGCAAGTTTTTCCGGACTATCTATAGCACCTATTACAAACCCACATTGAATAGTGGACTCATTTTCATCTATATCAAGCACTGTATAACAGGCACTGCGATCAATTCCGGCCATAGCATGAGTGTACAAACCAAATTTTCGTGTCTGTAAAGTCATTGCCATCCAGGCTGCTCCACTATCAAATGCTGCCATGTTGTTTTTACGCGCAGCATGATCGAATTCATTTTTGCTAAATATAAAACCAATCAAACTTGCGTTTTTTGCCCACAATTGATTTTTTTCCGAGAGAAGCAACAAAAATCTCGAAAAAAAAGGCTCATTGGTTGCAGTAATGAATCGCCATGGCTGTGCATTAAAACATGATGGAGACCAACGAGCTGCATCAAAAATGGATTCATATATATGTTCTGCAATTTCTACTTTTTTAAATGATCTGGGTGACCATCTTGTATAAAATATTTCATCTACATTGGCGTGTGGATTGCGCTGGCTGAAATCGACCGAACAATCAGAATCATGCTCCACGTTAATTACCTTTATAAAATTGTTGAAATTGTTGACCGCTTATTTAACTTTTATTAAAAATTTTGTATTAATATTAGATGTATTATTTTATTAATTAGTTCTTCTTGTAGGAACAGAAATTATAAAATCTTACTCAATAATTATCATAATAAATAATCAATTCATATTGTGCGTCGATTAGATACATATCCAGTTCATTACCTACTGTTGCAATGGATATTATTTACAACAGCGTTGCTATTTGTTTTGTATCTTGCATGGAGTTACGATTTTTTTAAATTAGTGTTTGAAAGTGACCCAACACGAATTTCTATCGTCATTAGTTTGATTTTTTTAGGTGGCACGATCCATTGTGCATTACGTGCTTGGTTTTTATCGGGTCAGCTGAACGAAATTTTGCACATTGCTCAAGTAGGAGAAAATGTAAAAATATCAGTTGTGCAGGATCAATTATCTGTGAATGATAAAACTATAAATGATTCATTGGTTGCAAAATTTTTACTGGATTCCTTGAAGAATGGTCAGATGTCGCAGTCGAGTGGGGAACAAAAAATTTCTTCAGAGTTGGTTGATATTCTTAGTGAACAAGCAAGTGGTCCACACGAAACAGGCTGGTTTTTTGTGCATTTACTGATCAAGCTCGGACTGCTTGGCACAGTGGTTGGATTTGTGCTAATGCTAACTTCATTCTCAGATATTAACTCGATTGAATATTCAGATCTTCAGGACATGATAAGCAATATGGCAACAGGAATGGGTGTTGCCTTGACTACAACATTAGTAGGGCTTGTTACAAGTATGTTGCTGGGTTTTCAATATTTAATGTTAGATCGTGGGGCAGATCGATTAGTCAGTATGGCGGTGCGTTTTGCCAACATTAGTTTGCGTAATAATACTAGGGAGGAAGTCATAAATGGCGATTCGACGACCTCGAAGGAGTGTTGAGCAAGACCCTTTTACTGATTTGCTATTTAATGTGTTAATAGCATTTACTTTGCTTTTCTTTGTGGTGGTTATATTTATTCATCCACCAGCAAAAGAAGGGATCATTGATCCCAAGGCTGAATTTATAATTACAACAAAATGGCCAGACTTTAGCCCAGATGATGTCGATACTTGGGTAGAGGATCCTGCCGGTAGTTTGATTTGGTTCCGTAACCCTGAGGCTGGTTTCATGCACTTGGATCGTGATGATCGGGGTATGTCTAATGACACAATATTAGTCAACGGAAGCGAGGTTGTTAATCCATTAAATCAAGAAGTGGTGACTATACGCAGCTTTGTGCCAGGGGAGTATATTGTGAATTTACATTACTACAAGTCTGGAAGTGATAAACCCATTAATGCTGAGGTTAGAGTAGTAAAAGTTAATCCAAAGCTTGAGGTTGTTTATTATGGTACGTTGGTACTAAATAAAGTGGGTGCCGAGAAAACAGCGGTGAGGTTTTATGTAACCAGACAAGGTACAGTAAAAAATGTTAGTACATTGCAAAAAAGTATTGTTACGTTGCAAACGAAATGAATGAATCAATTTTATTTTTAGCTATAACTTACGCGGCTCTAGCAATTTTATTATTAGGATTGTTTATTTATTCGACGGCGCCTTTTTGGGTGAAAGCTGCGAGTATTTTATTAGTTGGTAGTTTTTTCTTTGTTACACATCACTCTTTAAACGGTATGTTAGGTTGGCCAACAAAAAGGGAACTGCCAGAAAAATTTTTAATGATTGCGTCTAGAGTAATTGAACCTGATAAAAAAAGTAAGGCAATGGGGGATATTTATATCTGGGCAGCTGCAATTAATGCAGGTGAACCAAATGAAGAGCCGCGAGCATACCACTTGACCTATACTCCTGAGTTGCACGAAGAATTGGAAAAAGCAGGGTGGCGTATGCGTAGAGGTGTAGTCCAAGTAGGGCATATTGAAAAAATAGAAACACCGAATGAAGTAAGAGATGATCAGCGTACTATTCAGCAGGTTGACAAGATCGTAATTTACGATTTACCGGATCCGCAGTTACCAGAAAAGTAAAATTAATGCTTCCAAATTGTATAGCTCGTTTAATTCTTGTAGTTTTAAGCGCTGTTTTCATTAGTTCTTGTGATGAGAGCTCAGATGTTTATTTCCCTTTAAAGAAAGGACTGAAATGGCATTATGAAATTACAAAAGACACACCGCATTACAATAAAACTGAATATCTGGCGATTGAAAATATTGGTAAAAAATACATAGACGGAAAAGATATCTTTATCCGTCGAACCAGCTTGGGCACGGATTACTATCTTTTAGAGCAGGAGGGAAATGTGGTACGAGTTGCAAAACGTACAGCTGTTGAACTTCGTCCAAGGTTTGATGAAGAAGTACGTTATGTATTAAAGAGCCCACATTTGCCGGGTACTAGCTGGACTTATGCCGGACGCCCCTATCTACTGGATCGACCATTTCCGACGGATTATGAATTGCAACGAATAGTCAATTTTCCCATGACCTACAAAATTATTTCTACTGGTGAAGAGGTGCAGACCAAGGCAGGATTGTTTAAAAATTGTTTACATATTCAGGGTGAGGCAACCGTGGACATAGGAAGAATTTTGACTATTACTCGTGATGAGGTGAAATTTACAACAAATGAATGGTATGCTCCTGGCGTAGGGTTGGTGAAATTAACAAGAATTGAGGATGTTGACTCCAAGCACGCTTATGGCGGCGCTATAAAGATGGATTTAGTTGAATTTACAAAATAGCCTATCTAGGTGATTCATATTGGCTGAATTCATATTATAATCCCGCGCGCTGACAGTATTGCTCTTTACCCGATATCAAATGTAAAATAATGGGTTCCCTGAAACGATAGTGGGCCCACTGGTTGCTTTTCGTCGAATGGATCAATACTAAAGCAGTATATAAGCAGGGAAAATCTCGAGACTGGAAGAGTTTATGGGTTAAGAGTAAGGCCTAGAAATGGCCATGGGTTTAAGGGCGCAAAATGACCTTGGCTCGATATGAGGTCGTGAAACGCCAAAAAATGGAAAAGTTGGGTGAGGTCGGAAACCGACCGAGAAGAATTTGAAAAGCAGGAGTGTTTAACTTCTGCAGAGTGATAGGCCTAATTTTTTAACATGGCCGATCGTGCTAAGCCCTAGTTGGGTGTTTAGTTTGATTAATGTGCGAAATTTTGGGTCTGTAGCTCAGTTGGTTAGAGCGCACCCCTGATAAGGGTGAGGTCGGAAGTTCAAATCTTCCCAGACCCACCAATTGTTTAGAACGAGAAATTTTTCTCGAGTCAGGTAAGTGAATACGTAGGATATTTTGTTTAGTAGTAGGCGCGGAATTTGAGAACGAGGGAGCATACTTAAGTGTATGTGACCGAAGCGAGCAAATTTTGCAACAACCTAATAAACAAAATAGACAAGTAGAAGGGTCTGTAGCTTGTTGGTTAAAGCGCACCCCTAAAGGTAACTGCTTAGAACGAGACATTTGAACTAGGCGGATGCTGAGAATATTTTGTTTGGTAAACAAAATAGGCCAGCAGAGAATCGCGCAGGAATTTTTCCGCTTAGCTAGGCGTATTTTTCGTGAACGAAGGAGCATATAAGACATATGTGACTGAAGTGAACGAAAAATACGCCTAGCTAAGCGGAAAAATAACAAGCGACGGGGCCATAGCTCAGCTGGGAGAGCGCCTGCTTTGCACGCAGGAGGTCGGCGGTTCGATCCCGCCTGGCTCCACCAACTAAAGGATGGTGAAGATCGATTAGTGCTAATTGTTTTTCAGGAAGAATAATTAGCACTGATTGTTCAGTACTCTGGAATACATGTTCAGAGCGTTTTTTAAAAATTTGGAAATCAACTAGGCGATAGATAAATCACTAAAAAGTTTTATCTCAAGTTTTGTCGTTTATTCAGACATAATAAACTCGCTGTTAATTTTTTAGTTAGCCAAACACACTAATTAAGTTAACAACACTCGGTTGTAAAAATTTCTAAGCTTCACAAAAGGTGTTAGAAATTAAATCGGGAAAACTGAGACTTATTGCGACGAGATTTTTCGTGAGCGTTAGGCGCAAGCTTTGTGAAAAGCGCAGTGTACCTGATGGTACATGAGCATTTGAGCAAAGGTTGTAACAAAGCGATCGCGGAAAAGATCAAGTAAGAAAAGCAGTTTGTTTGAGGTTATATGGTCAAGTGAATAAGTGCATACGGTGGATGCCTAGGCGGTAGAAGGCGATGAAGGACGTGGTAGTCTGCGATAAGCCTCGGTTAGCTGACAAACTAGCGTTTACCCGAGGATGTCCGAATGGGGAAACCCGATCACTTCGGTGGTCATCGCTATCTGAATTCATAGGATAGTGAAGCGAACTCGGGGAACTGAAACATCTAAGTACCCGAAGGAAAAGAAATCAACCGATATTCCCTTAGTAGCGGCGAGCGAACGGGGAGTAGCCCTTAAGCTTGTTGCTTGCTAGTAGAACACTCTGGAAAGTGTGGCCAAAGACGGTGATAGCCCGGTATACAAAAGCACGGATCAAGTAAATTCGAGTAGGACGGGACACGTGAAATCTTGTCTGAATATGGGGGGACCATCCTCCAAGGCTAAATACTCTCTACCGACCGATAGCGAACTAGTACCGTGAGGGAAAAGTGAAAAGAACCCCGGTGAGGGGAGTGAAATAGAACCTGAAACCGTATGCATACAAGCAGTGGGAGCCTGTCTTTGGATGGGTGACTGCGTACCTTTTGTATAATGGGTCAGCGACTTACTTTCAGTGGCGAGCTTAACCGCATAGGGAAGGCGTAGGGAAACCGAGTCTTAATTGGGCGAATCAGTCGCTGGGAGTAGACCCGAAACCGGGCGATCTATCCATGGTCAGGGTGAAGGTAGGGTAACACCTGCTGGAGGCCCGAACCGGGTAATGTTGAAAAATTATCGGATGAACTGTGGATAGGAGTGAAAGGCTAATCAAGCTCGGAGATAGCTGGTTCTCCTCGAAAGCTATTTAGGTAGCGCCTCGTGTCTAACTCTAGGGGGTAGAGCACTGTTATGGCTAGGGGGTCATCCCGACTTACCAAACCATTGCAAACTCCGAATACCTAGAAGTTCAATCACGGGAGACACACTGCGGGTGCTAACGTCCGTAGTGGAAAGGGAAACAACCCAGACCGCCAGTTAAGGTCCCCAAATCACAGCTCAGTGGGAAACGATGTGAGAAGGCTAAAACAGCCAGGAGGTTGGCTTAGAAGCAGCCACCCTTTAAAGAAAGCGTAATAGCTCACTGGTCGAGTCGGCCTGCGCGGAAGATTTACCGGGGCTAAGCTGTGTACCGAAACTGCGGGTTCAGAAGACAGATTACAGAGGACTGAAGACAAATGAAGAAAGTGATTAAACAAGTTGAAGACTTAGAAGTTTTTCAAAAAGCGTATAAATTGTCATTGGAATTGCATGGTGCAAGTTTGGGCTTTCCAAAACATGAACAATATCATGGCATTGCAGATCAAATACGCAGAGCAAGTGAAGGCATTTGCGCCAATCTTGCAGAAGGTTTTGGGAAACAAAGTTATTCAAAAGTTGAATTTAAACGTTTCATAGCAATGGCAATTGGTTCGGCAGATGAAATTAGGTTATGGCTAAGTTATTGCAATGACCTTAAATATTTAACTGAATCTGAAGTTAGAAACTATAGAAACGAATACCAAACCATTGCAAAAATGCTTTCAGGTTTGCATAAAGTTTGGAACTAATCATATTCTGAGTTCCGTTTTCTGTAATCTGTCTTCTGGACGGTAGAGGAGCGTTCCGTAAGTCTGTGAAGGTAAATTGAGAAGTTTGCTGGAGATATCGGAAGTGCGAATGCTGACATGAGTAACGATAATGCAGGTGAAAAACCTGCACGCCGAAAGCCCAAGGGTTCCTGCGCAACGCTAATCGGCGCAGGGTTAGTCGGTACCTAAGGCGAGGCCGAAAGGCGTAGTCGATGGAAAACAGGTTAATATTCCCGTACTTTGTATTACTGCGATGGGGGGACGGAGAAGGCTAGGCATACCGGACATTGGTTGTTCCGGGGAAAGTATGTAGGCAGAGAACTTTGGCAAATCCGGGTTCTTAATGTCGAGATACGAGACCATCGGTCTTTGTACCGAGAAGTTGCCGGTGCCATGCTTCCAAGAAAAGCCTCTAAGCTTCAGGTAATACGAAACCGTACCCCAAACCAACACAGGTGGGCAGGATGAGAATTCTAAGGCGCTTGAGAGAACTCGGGTGAAGGAACTAGGCAAAATAGCACCGTAACTTCGGGAGAAGGTGCGCCCTTGTTGGTGAGTAATTTACTTTACAGGCTGATGGGGGCCGCAGTGACCAGGTGGCTGCGACTGTTTACTAAAAACATAGCACTCTGCTAACTCGCAAGAGGACGTATAGGGTGTGACGCCTGCCCGGTGCCGGAAGGTTAATTGATGGGGTTAGCTTCGGCGAAGCTCTTGATCGAAGCCCCGGTAAACGGCGGCCGTAACTATAACGGTCCTAAGGTTAATATCGGTTGAAGATGTTACATTTTCAAAAAACGCTAGCCTTAGTAAAACCGAACTATATGCGGGAAACTCCTCTAAAGCTGTTCAGTACTCGTTGATCTCTGTGATCTTCAGTAAAAATCTGACAGACATGTGGACAATCCGCAGGGAAGACTTGAATGTACCAAGAACCCTCAGAGACTTTACGTTCGGGAGGTGCCTATGAAACTAGATGCACAATGGATTACAGGTTTTGTGGATGGAGAAGGTTGTTTTCATGTGGGAATAAATCCTCATAAGGAAATGACTGTAGGATTTCAGGTGTTACCTGAATTTACCGTTGTACAACATAAACGCGATGTGCAAGTACTTCATGCTCTGAAAAGTTATTTTGGATGTGGTGTGGTTCGAGTGAACCATGGCGACCGAATGGCCTATCGGGTAAGAAGCATCAAACATTTGTTAGAACACATTGTTCCATTTTTCATCAAGCACCCGCTGAAAACGAAAAAGAATGTGGATTTTAGAAAATTCCGAAAAATTCTTTTAAAGATGGAAGCGGGCGATCATTTAACATATGAGGGTGTCGAAGCAATTCGAACTATTTCAAGTGAAATGAATCGAGGTACTTCAAGATAAAGTCCGGCTTTTCTGGAAACAGATTAGATTAACCGAGCGAAATTCCTTGTCGGGTAAGTAAAATTGCCCCTTTTGGGAGCGATCCCAAATCGCAAACCGGCTCAAATCGGTGAAGCCTTCCTGCGTGTGCAGCGCAAAAGGTAATACCGAGGGTAAGATTATTATTAAATTGATAATCCCTGTAACGACTCAAGGGTGAGATCCTTGGATGGATGAAAATCCATAATACGCCGGCCCTGTTTATGATTGCGAATGAGGTTTCTCAACTCACGCAAACAGGTGAAGGTATAGTCTGTGCCCTTTGGAAACATTGGGAATAACATGAAGTTCCGACCTGCACGAATGGCGTAACGATGGCCACACTGTCTCCACCCGAGACTCAGTGAAATTGAAATCGCTGTGAAGATGCAGTGTTCCCGCGGCTAGACGGAAAGACCCCGTGAACCTTAACTACAGCTTTACATTGAACTTTGAGCCTGCTTGTGCAGGATAGGTGGGAGGCTTCGAAGCAGTCACGTCAGTGGTTGTGGAGCCAACCTTGAGATACCACCCTGGCATGTTTGGAGTTCTAACCCAGGCCCGTTATCCGGGTCGGGAACAATGTATGGTGGGTAGTTTGACTGGGGCGGTCTCCTCCCAAAGAGTAACGGAGGAGCACGAAGGTACCCTAAGTACGGTCGGAAATCGTGCGGTTTGTGCAAAGGCATAAGGGTGCTTGACTGCGAGACAGACACGTCGAGCAGGTACGAAAGTAGGTCTTAGTGATCCGGTGGTTCTGAATGGAAGGGCCATCGCTCAACGGATAAAAGGTACTCCGGGGATAACAGGCTGATACTGCCCAAGAGTCCATATCGACGGCAGTGTTTGGCACCTCGATGTCGGCTCATCACATCCTGGGGCTGAAGCAGGTCCCAAGGGTATGGCTGTTCGCCATTTAAAGTGGTACGCGAGCTGGGTTTAGAACGTCGTGAGACAGTTCGGTCCCTATCTACCGTGGGTGTTTGAGACTTGAAGGAAGCTGCTCCTAGTACGAGAGGACCGGAGTGGACGTACCTCTGGTGTTCCGGTTGTCACGCCAGTGGCATTGCCGGGTAGCTATGTACGGAAGGGATAACCGCTGAAAGCATCTAAGCGGGAAGCCCCACCTGAAATGAGGTCTCACTGGGAACTTGATTCCCCTGAAGGGCCCTGGAAGACGACCAGGTTGATAGGCTGGGTGTGGAAGTTCAGTAATGGATGAAGCTAACCAGTACTAATTGCCCGTGCGACTTGACCATATAACACTCAAGCAAATTGAGTGTGTAGCGAATACTTCAAAACACACGCCTAGTTGGTTTTCAAAATTTTGTTTAATTTCATATGGGGTCAGACTCGATTGCATCTGGCCTTTGGGTGAGAAGGTGTTTGATTCAGATCAATCGAGTCTGACCCCATTGAAATTAAACATACCAGTTTGCCTGGCGGCAACAGAGCGTTGGTACCACCCGATCCCATCCCGAACTCGGAAGTGAAACGGCGCATCGCCGATGGTAGTGTGGGGTCTCCCCATGTGAGAGTAGGACACTGCCAGGCATTAATACCTAAAGCCTCGTAATTGATTACGGGGCTTTTTTATTTTTTGGAAGTAAATTTAAGTCGCAGTGTGATTACTGGTATGCGAGCCGCATCCGTGCGGCTGACTCTCATTCCTATATCCATGTAGTCACCAGCCAGGCATTAAAATAAATAAGGCTCTAGAGTTTTACTTTAGAGCCTTATTTTTATTACGAAGATGAAATTTACAGGCAGTGTAATTTACGGGCCGGTTTGCCGAAGTCCATTTCGGCAGGCTCTCACTCGCACATCCATGCGCACGTGTGGCATTAAAATACAAAGACCCTAAAGTTTTGCTTTAGGGTCTTTTTTATTATGAAGATGAATTTATAGGTAGTGTGTGTGGTTTTCCGTGACAGTTTACCTCATCCATAAAGTGGTCTCTTATTTCAAAAGCTTTAATACTTTTAATGTTGAAAGTTTTAAAGATTCGTTTTTTTGAGAGATTGCGTATAAAAGGATTTATCATCCGGTTATTTTTAATAAAAATTTATAACTATTAACAGTTCAAATATATATTTTTTAACTAGCATCGAAATTTAGTAACGAATTGATATAGAAAATAAATATTCAAGTATGGAGTATTTTAATAAAACTAGGTAAACCAACTTATTACATTATAAATTTAATTATTATATTGAATTCGATTAATTTTAGTATAAGAGTGAAAGGATAAAAGATTAATAAACGTTACTATTATTTATTAGAGGAATTTAGCAACGATACAATTAGTTTGATAGTATATTTCTTGAGTGAGATGTGTGTGCAAGAATTGCATTAATCTAACACCTTAAAATCTTAAGCTTAAAGTAATTTACAAAAATAACTAATAAGGGAGGGACATGAAGTTTTTTGTAAACTCAACACCAATAGTTGAAGAAGAATTTCGAGTTGGAAAGAAGACTGCAGGGGTCACAGAGCTTCCAAATCAAAATAAAGCAAAATTTTCAGCAAGCTTTACTAAATCTAAGATAAGAATCAAGACAAGTGCATCTACATCTGTTTTGCCTGAAGTAGTACGAGTTAAAAATGCTTCATGGGCATTTAGTACTCGACGGGTGTCAATAGAAGCAGTCCAGTCTGTTTTGCCTCTTGAGGGTTCGCCTAATGCGGGGGATTTGGTTTTAGCACGTGTAGACATGATTGGACATCATTCTGGATTGCAACAACCAAATGGAAGGCGTAAATCAATGTTCATTGGCGATGAAATTGTAGTTGCTTATGGTAACCGCTATGCATCAAATCAATTTGAATCTTTTGTACCTGAAACACTTGGCCCTTGTCACCTTGTAGCAGGCGGCGGTATCGCATCACGCGCAAGGTCATGGCATAACCGAATTTCAAAAGGTCCAACACATATTACGCCATTAGGTTTGTTAGGTGATCGAAATGGTAGGCGTATGAACTTAACCCAATTTGCGTTACAACCACTAAAAAACATAAGTGATAAATTTCCAACTGCTATTGCAGTGGTGGGTACTGGAATGGATTCTGGCAAGACACAAAGTGCCGCGTATTTGGTTAAAGGATTAATTGCAGCTGGTTTGAAAGTGGCCTATGCAAAAATAACAGGAACAGGGGCAGGTGGAGATACTTGGTTGCTTAGAGATGCTGGTGCATTTCCAGTTTTGGATTTTACCGATGCTGGTGCTCCTTCAACATATTTAATGACTAAAAAAGAAATTGAAAATATTTTAGTGACCTTAGTAGGGCATATATCTACTAAAAATGTAGACACAATCATTTTAGAAATCGCTGATGGCGTATATCAACAAGAAACTGCTGAATTACTTCGCTCAGATATTTTTGATCAAATTGTTGGAGGAGTGCTGTTTGCAGCAAGAGATTCGATGGGGGCGAGTGCAGGTGTTCATTGGCTAAGTAATTATCCAACCCCTGTGCTCGCGTTAAGCGGTGTGTTATCTGCAGCGCCCTTGCAAGTTAAAGAGGCAACAGAGGCATTGCGTTTACCCGTATATAACCGTGAAGAGCTGGCTACTGCAAAAATTGCATTTCAGATCATGAATCGTGCGTGGCAGAAACATCATGAATTAAATTGTGAACCCCGGAAATTATATATAAATGTCGATTAATGGAAACTCTAATGATACTCGATGGATGCTGCCAAAAGGCAAAGTCCTAAGACGTACTATGCAAGGCGCGCCGAATTTTGACTATCTTATTTACTTACCAACTTCAGTTAAAAATAATGCACCTTTATTAATCGCAGTGCATGGGCTCTCACGCAATACGCATGAACAAATGCGTGTATTTTCAAAATTGAGTGAGTTATATGGAGTTATTGTAGCCGCTCCAAATTTTTCAGAAGAACAATTTAAAGACTATCAGCGTCTAGGCCGGATAGGTTTGGGTTTGCGTGCAGATTTATTCTTAAATGAGTGCATAGTGGAAATTGGGCTTTTAACAGGAGCTGAAGTTTCAAAAATATTTCTATTTGGATTTTCAGGTGGCGCACAATTTGCTCACCGTTATTTAATGGTTCACCCACATCGTGTGGCCCGGGCAGTAGTAGTAGGTGCAGGTTGGTATACATTTCCAGATGCAAAGTTAAAATTTCCGTATGGCATCCGATCTACAAAAAGGTTACCTGGGGTAATTTTTAATCCTGAAGAATTTTTGACAATACCTGTATCAGTATTAGCTGGTGAGCACGATACATCTATGACTGCGCTTCGACGAAATATCCGAGTAGATGAGCAACAAGGTAAAAACAGGGTGCAACGTGCTCGTAATTGGGTAGTCGCAATGCGAGAAGCAGCAAAAATGTTTGGCATGTTGCCGATGGTGACCTTTACAGAAGTGCCTCATATTAACCATTCATTTACCCAATTTTATCGGCATGGCGCGTTGACTGAAAGAGTATTTAATTCACTATTCGATATTCCATTTTCTTCACTTAAACAAACAAAGTCAGCAGTGCAAGAAGGTGATAATGCTATTGCTGAAAATGTGATGAATTGATTTGTTTTAATTTGTAATAACTGTTTTATGACTAAAGCTAATAGCAATCGATCAAATAACACTAATTTGACTAATCAAAAAAAATTAGTTGTTAGGCCGGTACATATTGAACGTTCGGCAAAACATGAAAATGCTATTGGTATGGCGCAGTTGCCCCCGCCAAAATTTACCAATAAAAATTATAGGAACCGAACTTTAAAATGGATGTTGGTTTGTATTCTGCTAATTCTTTTATCAATTCCATTTGTAACATGGCTTCAATATCAATCAAGCAATATTATTTCACGTAATGCTATTGTGCGTGGAAATCTCGCTGAAATTGGCACCCGTATTAATGGTGTTCTTATGGATATAGATGTGCCAGCAGGGGAGAAAGTATGGTCAGGACAGGTTTTGGCAAAACTTGAGCATCAGCATATTAAGGCTGAGGGCGAAGAAGCAAAAGCAGAGTTGGAGGGTTTTGCTCGCGAATTAGAAGTAGAACAGATGGCGATTGAGCATGAAAAATTATTATTACAAAACAAAATTCAAGAAGCAGGTGCCAACCTAGCTGCAGCACAAGCTGAAGTTACTGCAGCTAAAACTCGTGCACGAGAAGCCGAAAATTTTTATCAAGCACGCAAAAAACTACTCAGTGAACAGCTAATTTCTCGCGAAGATGTGCGTGATGCAAATAGTAAACGTAGGACAGCGGCTGCTTTGGTCCGAGTTGCAGAGGCCAATTATTTAGCAGCTAAATCTGCACAAGAGAATGCATCATTAGACTCAGATGGTTTGTTAATTCGTAAGCAACGAATCGGTGTATTGGAAGCAAATGTTGCACGTGCGAAGGCTCGTCTGGCAAAAGCTGATGCAGATTTACAAGGAACACACATTCGAGCTCCAGGCGATGGCGTGGTCATTAGATGGCTGATACAGCAAGGTGGCTCTGTAGAAGTTGGGAAACCAGTACTATCCATGTGGGTAGGTGATGAGGTATGGATAGAAGCGTGGATAGATGAAGATGAAATTTCACATATACAAGTTGGTGATATTGCAACGGTCACATTGCAATCGTTTCCAGGAAAAGAATTTATGGGTGTAGTAGAAAAAATTGGTTTAACCACAGATTTTCAAACGCCTGCACCAGATATTCCTCAACCGCGCTTTACACGTATGCGTGGCGCACCTGTAATAGGTGTATTAGTAAGACTAAATGATCCACCTGACAAGTTGCTGCCTGGTTTATCAGCCGTAGTGGCAATACAAAATAGTGTAGGGGGATAAAATATGCCAACTAATATAGATAGTTCAGATGCAGTAGTACCAAATCCATTCGAATTAAATTTTTGGGATAAATATATTCGACCAAAGCGAAATATTCATCCTATAGGAATTGGGTTACTTTCTCTTTTAGCGTTTATACCTCTAATAATGGTATTTTCGCGGCTCTTAGCTTATCCAGGGATGCAGCCGCAAAATATTTTTGGTTTAGATTGGTTGCACTTATTTGGGACATATTTAAATCAATCAGTTACTTTGCAATGGGTTCCACCAGATGATCAATGGACCATACTGTACTTGCTCTTATTGCCTCTAAGCGTTCTTATCATAACCATTGCGCGTTTAACTTTTGGGTTACGAATTTTAGGTTTTCGAGCGATTTTGATTGCTGTGGGATTTCAGGAAATTGGCTTTTTGCCAAGTATTCTATTAATCATATCCGTAATAGCTACTATTATTTTAGTGCGTCCTGTATTGAGGCAAATACGTCTGCCTTTATATGCGCGCGTTTCGGTGATTTTATGCATTTCTGCGATGTTTATGATTGGCGCATTATTTTTAGGATCATGGTTGCGTTCAGAAATAATTTGGAATGTTGCCTTTTTCCCAGTAATTATTTTAGCAATGTTAGCAGAGAGTGTAGCCAGAACAATTGATAGAGAAAGTATACAGACAGGTCTTTGGCGTTTATTTTGGACAGTAGTTTTAGCAATAATCATTGCTTTAATTTGTAAATTACCCGTTATACGAGAGGCCGCTTTATTTTTCCCTGAATTAATGATTACACAGTTAGTATTTGTCGTATTTGTTTCAGAGTTTTTTGATTTACGTTTATTACAAGGCTGGCAAGAACGCATTGGGAACAAGAAGAAAAGCAAATTAGTGGCTATACCTGCTACAGCAAAGATAGCTGTTGTACGAAACCGGTGGAATTCAAATGTACTTGGACGGCTAGGAATTCCAATTTCAAACAAAGCGAGAGTTAAATCAGTTCAGCGTTTAGTAAATTCATTACGTAATTTAGGCTATTCCGTTCGAGTATTTGAAAGTGATATTTCATTGTTTCGTGAATTACGTAAGTTTATACCTACTGATCCGTTAACCGGTCATCCGGGTGGCATGGTGTTAAATTTAGCGAGAGGTGTGCAAGGTGTTGGTAAGCTAAGTCACTTGCCTGCTATGTTAGAAATGTCAGGAGTTGCTTATACAGGTCCTGATCCAGTTAGCCATACACGAATATTAGATCGTTATATGATGCTTACTTTATTGCGAGAGTCTGATATTCCAGTCCCAAAGTTTAAATGTATTTCAAGCATATTTTCAGATATAAGTGATCTACGTTTTCCAATAGCAATACGACCACGTTGCGAATCGGATGCAAAATGGAATATTGTTAGAACTCCCGAAGATTTTACTGCGACAGCAAATGAAGTTTTACAAACTTATAGGCAAGAACTTGTTGTTGAAGAATTTCACTTCAGTCAAGAGATACGCGCTTCATTAATTGGTAATAATGTAGTCGAATGTTTTCCACTATTACAGCATAGCATGAGGGGAAGCAAAAAAATCTGTCCAGCACCTTTAGACGAAACACTTACAAAAAAGATTGAAGAGACTGCTAAACAAGCTTACCGCGCAATTGGATGTCGAGATTATGCTCGAATTGACATCAGAATAAATGAAGAAAATGAACCGTGCATTATCCAAATACATACTATAGGTATTTTTGCCCGCAATGGGTCATTTGCTCAATCAGCAAAACAAGCTGGATATTCATTTGAAGATTTAATGCATCGAGTTATTCAGTTAGCTTGGTTACGTTATGGCGTGACGTCTAATATCTCATGCATGGATGTGGATGAAAATCAGACCTTATCTGAGGTTGAAGTAGCTTGATATGGTTTCTCAGTTTTGGAAGCAGTTAAAGTTCTATATGTCTCAATGCTTGGGATTGCTTTACTTATCGTTAATACTGTTTTGTGGAGGCGAAGAAAATCTGTATGCAAAAAATGATCAAGATTTGATAATAAATAAAGAAGATATTTCCAAGACTGATTTTTTATCAAAAATTTCAACTGCAAATTTACTAAATGATGAAGGAATTCATTCTTCAGGATTTAGTGAATTCAAATTTAAAGCAAGAGATGGCCGAATATTGCGTGTATACGTATATCGTGCAACGAAGTTTGACAGCGAAAATGGGCCCATATGGTTTGTGATGCATGGTGCGAGCCGTGATGCGCAAGGTTATTTGCAAATTGCAGCGTCAATCGCTGAACGTTATCAGGCTTTATCTATTGCAATTGAATTTTCAAAAGAAAATTACCCTAAAGGTGACCAGTATACTTTAGGGGTTACAAAGTATGGACGCGTAAACGAATATGCTTATAAGCAAGGTCGTTGGCGCAATCCTGAAGAATTTTTGTATATTGAATTAGAGAGAGTGTTTTTGGCATTAATTTCTAAGCTAAACGGACATCAACAAGGCTATTTTGTTTTTGGGCATAGTGCTGGTGCGCAATTTACCCATCGCTTAATTACATTTAATCGTTATGCAAGTGTTGTTCATGCTGTTGCAGCAAATTCTGGGTGGTATACCTTGCCATTGTTTGAATTGGGCAAACAATATGCATTGCCTTATGGTTTGCGTGGAAGCCCTCTATCTCAATCAGATGTCAAAGAAATATTTAGTAAGAATCTTACTATTTTAGTAGGCACAGAGGATACTAAATCGCATCGTGAAGATGCACTTTTGAGGCACACGAGTGAGGCGATGACACAGGGTAAAACGCGTTATGAACGTGGTTTAAATTATTTCAACATCAGCAAGCGACATGCAACATCCTTGCAATCGGATTTTGTTTGGCGATTAGCTTATGCCCCAGGGGCCGGTCATAAGGCAAGAGAGGTCATGGCATCGGCTGCATTTCTAATGTTTTCTAAGGGTCAAACAGCTTGTAAGCCTTCGGCTTTTAAAAGTAGTGATTCGTTGCAGTTTAGTGAAATTCTTATTCATCCTCCACGTGATGATTATGGTGACTCAAATGCTGACGGTGAGCGTAGTGCAATAGAAGATGAATTTATTGAAATAAAAAATATTGGTGAATTACCAGTATGTTTGACAGGTTGGAAATTGGAGGATGGTCACGGCCGAGGAGGACATTTGTTTCCAATTGGATCTGCACTTAATCCGGGTGAAATGGTTGTGGTTTTTGGTGGGGGTATTCCAACTGGTAATTTTGGAAATTCTGAAGTTTACACGGCCAGTTCTAGTAGCGGCCTAAATTTAACAAATAAAGGTGACAAAATCACACTGAAGGATTTGAATAATACAATTGTGAATCAAGTTTCTTGGGGGAATTGTGCAGGACTACACTGTGCAGATGAACATATTGCATTGGATAAAAATTCATTAGGTTCTGTAGTAAATAACAAAAAAGAGAATAGTAATTGGCAAACACATTCGGAAATATCAAATCTACAGTTTTCACCAGGATTTTGAATAAAGTGGTCTTAATTTGAGAAAGCCGAGTTATAAATTTAATTAAGGATTTCGTGAAATAATATGTCATTAGATACATCAATTTCAGGCAATGAAAAAATAATTCGCAATCAATCCATGCAACTAATGGGAAGCACTATTTTGTATGGTAGTAATGTATATCATGAAGATACAGTTCTTCTGCAAAAGGTGCAGATGGGTATTTTACGCGGACAGTCTACCACATTAGCTGGTAAAGAATTCGCGCAGGATTATTTAGATCGCTTTATTAGTAAATTGAATGTTGTGCCGGCTTATAAATTTAATACTAATTTTCTAAATAAGCTACATTCTTCTGAAGGCGCAACATTTGAGGAAACGTTGTTAGAAAGTATTTTGAATATTGAAGCAGCAATTGCATATGTTACTCATGATTTTATACCAATTGAATTCACGAAGATTGTCGAGAAGTTTTCTTCTGATGAGGTATCACTAATCTGGGAATCTCATAATCCGATTATATCTCGTGAAGCAGCAAAGGTTGCTCTCCATGGTTTGCTTGGTCTCCTGTCTAAAGAGATATGTGCAGGGTTAAGTTTACATAGTGTTAATTTCGAACATTCATTCTCCAAATTAAAAGAACGAGCAAAAAAATGGCAAATCTCAACTACTACTTCAGTAATTTTGATGGAGGCAAGGCAAAGAAAAATTCCATATGAGACATTGGGGGCACCATTATTACGTTTAGGACAGGGTAATAAACAAAAGATGATATATGCATCTATACCTGAAAATACTTCATTTATAGCTGCTCATCTATGTAGAAATAAACGTAAATCAAATCGATATTTGATGCAACAGGATCTTCCAGTGCCCAAGCAAATTAAAGTAAATACTGTGGAGAAAGCTATAGAAGCTGCCAAAAGATTGGGTTTCCCTGTAGTTTTAAAGCCGATAAGAGGTAAACAGGCAAATGGTGTGACTGTGGGTTTGAATAGTAGTCAGGAGATAGCTCGCGCATTTAATCGTGCTCAAACAAGTTCTACTAACGTGATTATGGAAAAATTTGTTCAAGGTGATGTGTATAGACTGCTTGTTATAAACGGCAAATTTATAGCTGCATTAAAACTTGAACCACCCAGTGTAATTGGTGATGGTAGAAAGTCTATTTCTAAATTAATTGGGGAACTAAATAATGATTCACGTAGAAATGATATTTTACTTTATAAAGTAGAAATTGATGATGAATTATTAGAAGTAATTGCTCGTAACAAGTATTCGCTTCATACAATTTTAAAGGAAGGTGAAATTCTTCGTTTACGTTCTGCGGCAAATGCTGCAATAGGTGGTTTCCATACCGATGTAACTGACATTGTGCATCCTGATAATCAGGAAATGGCAATACGTGCCGCTAATCTAATGGGGTTATCTGTAGGAGGTGTTGACTTTATCAGCAAAGATATAGGTAGTTCGTATAAAGAAATTGGCGGGAGCATTATAGAGATGAATGCCCGCCCTGGTTTTTGTATGCATACATATCCGAGATATGGCAAAACACAACCTGTTGCTAAAGCTATGCTTGATATGGTTTTTCCTGGTGGTGACAACGGCCAAATTCAGAAACTTATAGTAGTAGGATCTCGCCGAACCAATGCCATTGCTCAAAAAACGGAAAAAATAATCCATATGAAAGGCGTTTCAGTAGGTTTATTAACAAAAAGTAAAATTTGCATAAATAATCATTACGAAAAAATCGGTAAATCTAAAACACGTGTCGCTCTATATAGGTTATTGCGAAATCCAGCTGTAGAAAGTGTAATCACAACAACTTCACCTAATCGTATTGTTGAGAATGGTTTGCAGCTTTCTCGAGTTAATATAGCAGCGATTCTGAATTCAGAAGACAGTATAGATCCTGAAACTTATCAACAGTGTATAGAGGTAATTGCAAAGTCTAAACCAAATACGATTATATTGGATGCAGAAAATCAAGCTGCATTAAAATGTTTGAATGAAAAAGAGCATGAAAATATTGTATTAATTGCTATAGATACCAATATTGCAAACGCTGTGCTTAAAAATAATAAGCCCAACTTAATCATTATGAGAGAGAAAAAAGATATTCATGGGTCGATTGTTATACGAAATCAAGAAAGAATTCTAGGCAAAATACTGTTGAGAGAAATTGATTGTAAGAACATAGAAGAAGTGCGTCATGTAAAAAACAAAATGTTTTCTATAGCGATGGCATATTCATATGGAATCTCAATTAAGAAAATAAAACAAGCTTTACTATAGGGATTGCTAAAGCTCTGGAATTTTTCCAAGGCTTTTAAAATAGGCAAATTAGTTCTCTAAGGTGTCAGTAATAATGTGAGAATTCACAATGTCTATGCGTACAGACTAAAGAATGACTAACACTTCATTTTGTTCTTGCTGACCAACTTTGTGTTTGTCGCAAGCGGCTAAAGCATCGTCTACGACAGCATTAAATTCCATTTCATTAATGTCTATGTCTTTGGCTGATACTGCCCAAGAGTCCATATCGACGGCAGTGTTTGGCACCTCGATGTCGGCTCATCACATCCTGGGGCTGAAGCAGGTCCCAAGGGTATGGCTATTCGCCATTGAAAACCAACCGATTTGCCTAGCGGCAACAGAGCGTTGGTACCACCCGATACCATCCCGAACTATGCGTGCCGCATCCATGCGGCTGAATTTCATTCCTACATCCAGGTAGTCAGGCTTTTTATTTAGTGTAATTAGAGTAAAAAATTTAACTCAAGTATTATTTACTCCGAAAACACAAACTATAAAGTTTGTAAGTAAACATAGGTTTACAAATAAATACGAGAAAGCAAGAAGCTAACATGATCTAACATCACAATTTATGTAATTACAAAACTGAATGAGGGATGGTGTTATAATTTGATCGAATAAGATCTATTTTTATATAAGATTGATTTTTTTCTATACTGGAAAAATAAATAGCGTAGAATAGAAGAAACGGTTTTTACAATATGAACACGCTGAGAGGGGAAAGGTTACGATCACTCTAAGCGCCAAAGGAATATGGCGATAGTCGGGAAATCTATAGGTCTGCTAGCTAGCGTTTTTGTCGCTGGGATTATTTTTTGGGGCGGATTCAATTGGTCTTTGGAATTAACCAATACAGAGTCGTTCTGCATTTCATGTCATGAGATGCAAGAATATGTATATAAAGAATATAAGACGACTAGGCATTATTCCAATAACACAGGGGTAAGGGCTACTTGCCCTGATTGTCATGTGCCTAAAGAGTGGATTCATAAAGTAGTACGAAAGGTAAGTGCAACTAACGAGCTTTATCATAAGTTACTGGGCACTATCGATACGCCGGAAAAATTCAACAATAGACGTCCAAAGTTGGCACAAATTGTGTGGGATAGTATGCGTGCTTCAGATTCCCGCGAATGTCGCAACTGTCATGGGCTTGAATTCATGAACCTTGAAACACAGGCTCTAGCCTCACGTACTATCCATAAACTCTCAATTGAATGGGGAAAAACCTGCATAGACTGTCACCAGGGCATAGCTCATACGCTGCCTACTGGTTTTAATAATGAAGCAGAAATCAGCGATCAGCATGAACGAATAGAAAAACAAAATGTAGACTGTAGCCTTTGTCACGAAGGTCTGACTAAAGTCCCAGCCGACGATGGGTGGGAGGACTGATTTGTAATGAGTTAATTCGGTTTATAGGACAGAAAAAACTGTATGCATATTGGTTGATTTATATCAACATGAATAATGGATAATTACCACATAATTTTTAGATAAGTCTATTAAGAATGGATTGCTATAAACTTGACTACGTTGATTTATCTATATGGTTTGTTATTTGCATTATGGATAATGGTAGTGTTGCTAAGGATGAGTGTGCATAGAACACTAATCAAATTGCTCAATATGAGAATATAGATAGGGGGGTAAAAGTATTTATCAATGTTTCTGAGTTGTGAAGGGGAGACAAGCGCATTTACAGTGCTCATTACTGTCAAAAATCCTTCCAAAATTGCGCCCATATAACATGATACTTTCTAAAATTACATCTAGGCACAAATAGATCGATACTGATATTCAACCTAAAAAATAATACTTTGTACTTGCAAAATATGAATGTAATTAGAAACGTAACACATTAGTTTTACTTCAACTTGGAGAATAGTATGGTTAGTTATCAACACACTACAATTTGGTTTATTGCTCTAGTCATGCTTGTGGTTGGTTATTTTAATGTTGCTGCAGCTGCCGATGAGGCGACTATTAAAGAAGGTGAGCTACTTTACAATCAAAACTGTGGAGTTTGTCACCAAGCTGATGCAATTGGTAAGCCTGGATTTGCACCATCACTAACCAATAAAGAATTGCTAAGTGTTGCTTCGGACAAATTTTTCGAGAGTACTATTCGCGACGGACGTCCAGGTACTGGTATGCCACCGTTTGCACATTTGGGTCGTTCTAAAGTAAAAGCCATTGTTGTGTATCTACGTTCCCATAGCAAATTACCTGAACGTTCAGCGGAAGTAGATGCACAGCCAGATGCGCATGGAGATCCGCGCTTAGGTAAGCAATGGTATGACAATATTTGTTCGACTTGTCATGGCGTGAACGGCGATGGTTATGCAGCCGGTGCCACTGGCACAGCAATTGGCACAGAAGGTTTTTTATCCAAAGTTTCTGATGGATTCATCCGTACCACAATCAAAGAAGGTCGCTCCAATACTCGAATGCTGGGATTTTCGGGAGCAAATGGTTTGGCCAATCTAACCGATCAAGAAATCGACGACATTATTGTATATCTACGCACCTTAGCGAAAAACTAATGAGAGTTTAACTATGAAACGTTATAAGCATACTTTTACACGACGCGAATTTTTAAAAAACAGTGCATTCATTACTGGAGCGTCAGCCAGTGCCGGTTTATTTGTCGGACAAAATCCTGAACTGGAAGCTGCTGAGCCTAGTGAGCAAGCATCTGCGAGTCGAACGACGGCTTTAGCTCAATGCCCTTATTGCGGTGTTGGTTGCGGCACCATTATACAAGTGGAAAACGGCAAGATTGTGTCTATGCGTCCGGACAAAGACCATCCTACGAACTACGGTTTGCAATGTATAAAAGGTTTAACCGCTGCCGAACCACTTTATGTCGATCGTATGGAAGGCGATTCTTATGTACGCAAAGATGTTTGGGAAGAATGGAGCAAGCCTGGTCATGGCGATTTAGAATTTATCACCAAAAGTAAGGGTTCGTTTGACGAGGAACATTTTGTCCGTGTGCCATATCATGAGGCTTCGGAAATGGTGGCACACAAAATTGCCCATCTAGTGAAAAAATATGGTGGCAATTCTATTGCCCTGTATGGATCTGGTCAGCTCACCATGGAAGGTCAATATCTGGAAAACTTGTTCATGAAAGGTGTGCTGGGTTCTAACACCATTGAAGCCAATGCCCGTATGTGCATGACATCAGCAGTCACTGGATATTTTAAAACCCTTGGATCCGATACACCGCCATTAGCTTATGAAGATATTGAGTTGTGCGACATGATTATGCATTTTGGACACAATGCGCGCGAAGCTCACCCAATTGTTTTCTGGCGTGCTGCAGATCATAAAAAGAAAACAAACATTCCCACAGTAGTAGTCGATCCACGTCGTACTGGTACCGTGATGGGCTACGAAGATATCAATCCCGATAACAGCGTACATGTCCCAGTTCTAAATGGTGATATTAGTTTTCTAAACTCAATTGCACATGTGTTACTGAAAGAACATGACGATGTGATTGATTGGGAATTCATTAAGGGTAATGCCACTGGCTGGGAAGAATATACACAAGGTGTGCTTAATGATTACAGTCCTGAACAGGTTCAGGATCGTATGGGCGGACCAAATCATGATGTTTCACCGGAATTAATAAGAAGAGTTGCTGCGATGTTTGCCGATGCTACACGCAAACGTCTCACACGTAGTAAAGGCAAGCAAGAACCAGACAAAGTCGGTGTCCCTGGAGGAGGAGGCTATGGTGGCGTCATCATCATGTGGGGCATCGGTTATAACCAACATATACATGGCCAGAATAATGTCATTTCCATTATCAATTTATTGGCCTTGACGGGTAATTTGGCCAAGCCAGGTTGTGGACCGTTTTCTATGACTGGCCAGCCCAATGCCATGGGCGAGCGATTTACTGGCGGTTTGACTGGGAGATTACCGTTTAACATGCCATTGAAGGACGACAAGCATCGTGCACATATGGCGAAACACTGGCGTGTACCGGAGGAAAACTTAACTAATGCCATGAACTCTCAAAATCCGGGTATGGCTGTGGGCATGATGGAACGTGCATTGAGAGATGAAGTAAAAGCCATGTTTATGGTCTACGCGACACATATAGATTTACCGGATGTTGAAAATCTAGTTCGTCCCGCGATGTCCAAGACCTTTAATGTGGTGCAGGAAATCTACCGCCACGCACCTAATAATTTATATGCAGATGTGATCTTTCCTGCCGCCACTTGGGGTGAAGTTTCTGGAATTTACATCAGTTCTGAGCGACGTCTCAACATTTGTGATCAGGCCGCGATGCCACCGAAAGGTTGTTTGCCGGATCTCGACATGGTGGTGGATAAAGGCAAGGAGATCGCTGATCTTTTAGGTATGGACGGTGAGGCAATCTTTCCTTGGAAGAAAGGCGAAAATGGATTTATCGATACCGAAGAAGTATTTCGTGATGTGATCCGTGCCTCCGCAGGCACCGATACCGACCTCACTGGAATTTTGGAAAGAGAAAAGATCGATGACATCTCTCCCTATGAGCAGATTCGGCAGTTGCGTGGTATTCAATGGCCCGCACCAACTTATGAGATTGCCAAATCCGGCGGTACCCACCGACGCTTCATGTTACAAGAGGGACAGTGGAAGAATAGGCCTTATGGTTATTTTCGTACTAAAGACGGTAAGGTTCACATACAGTTATGCAAACAGGACTACAGTAATCGCAAAGAACTGACCGCCAAACTAATGGAATTCGGCCATAAGGAAGGTCTATATACCATCGATCATATTGCCTTATTGGAAGAAGCTCGCGATAAAGCGATCACACCCGATTTACCTGATGAAGAATTTCGAGGTAAAAATTGGCAGGAAGTTCCGGAAGATAAGTTTCCTTACTGGTTCGGTTTAGGTGTAGTGTACGAACATTTTCATACTGCCAAGTCAAACCGCAGTCCGACCACGCGACGGCTAGTACCGGAGATGTATGTAGAGATGCATCCCGAAGATGCTAGTGATCTGGGTATAAAAGACGGTGACAAGGTACGAGTTATCACCCGACGCGGCTCATTGGAAGCGCGAGCTCAAGTAGGTACTGATAGCTTAGTTAAGCCGTCTCGTAACGGCGTGCCGCGTGGCTATATGTTTGGTCCATGGAATCTGTCCGTGGCAGACAGTGCCGTACCAGAAAAAAATAAGTGGCTAGCCAATCGAGTCACCAGTCGTGTGTGGGATCCAGTATCAGGTCAAGTCGATTTTAAAAAGTCGGCGGCCCGCATTGTGAAGTTGTAGGTAAACACTAGGACAAGCAAGAAGCTGTCCGCAAAGATACCATGCAACGTCGGGCATTTTTAAAAACAGTTGGAACCAGCGTTGCCGCAGCGCTGCTTCCTTGTACTTCTCATCCGACATCATCCAAAACGTCTTTACGTTATTTGCGGCCACCAGGTGCACTGCCTGAGAAAGAATTTTTAAACCATTGTATTCATTGCGGCCAATGTGGTGAAGCATGCCCGAATCGGTGTATAAATTATTTTGGACTTGAGAACGGCATCGCGTCAGTAGACACGCCCTATATCGTTCCCCGAGAGAAAGCTTGTATCTTGTGCATGAAGTGCGGCGAAGTATGTCCAAGCGGCGCGATACAAGAAATCATCCGTGAAGCCGAAGCCATTGTTGAGCAGGTCAACATGGGGCATGCCGTCGTGGATGAGAAATTGTGTTTATCGTATCAAGGCAAGACCTGCGGGGTATGCTATCGCGCTTGTCCATTGCCAGATATCGCCATACGTATAGGAATGCTCGAGCAACCACATGTGCTAGAAGGATGTGTGGGCTGTGGTTTATGTGAGCGCTCCTGTATACAAATGCCCCATGCAATAAGAATAGTTCCCAATCGTAGCGCGGTGTGAGTGTTGTACGATGGATATGAAAAGCTCAACGCGTAAGCCATTTTTTCTGTGGCGACATCTTAATAAATTACGTTGGTTGTCATTGAGTATTGTGTTTTTGATGTTGATTGCATTGCCGTTCCTGCATGTGTATCAAACCTACGTAGCCGCACACGCTTACGACCTACTGGCACCATCGGAGAAACAACTGTATGACATCGTTGGAACACTGACTTCTCCTTTTGTTAGTGATCCGACTGAGGACTTGGATGCCATTAAAGGCAATACTTGGTCAGGTACTTTTTGGGGAGTGCAGTTAAGTGACCCGCTGGCAGCACTTGGGCAAATCGCAGCGGGATTGAATTTTTATACTCCGTTTTTACTTACCGCGCTTATTCCCATTGTCCTTACTATGTTATTTGGACGTTTCTTCTGTGGATGGATTTGTCCTGCAACCTTTATCTATGAACTCAATACAAACCTGGGTGTATTTCTACGCAAAGCTGGATTAAAAATTGGTAATAGGCGCTTTGATCGACGATTCAAATATTTGGTGCTTATTGTAGGGGTGTTGCTGTCTGCCATAAGTGGCTCCATTATCGTGGCAGGGATTTATCCACCAGCGATTATTGGCCGAGAAATTTACTATGCTGTGGCACTTGGTGGTTTTGGCGCTGGTGCAGTGTTTTTTCTCTTAACCCTGTTGTTCGATCTACTCGTTGCGCGACGAGGATTTTGTCGTTATCTATGTCCCGGAGGTGCGTTGTATTCATTGTTAGGACGCTATCGAGTGCTACGGATTCAACGTAATGTTGAAACTTGTAACGATTGTGCAAAATGTTCCGCTGTGTGTGAATTTGGATTGGACCCGCTGCGCGACAGTTTTGGACAAGAATGTAATAACTGCAGTGCCTGTATCGCAATTTGTCCTACGGATGCGTTGACGTTTAAGCTCAGGTTTACAGATTTGCCTAATCAAGGCCCAGGACATTTAGGACCCAAGCATCGGCACCAACATCAGATCAGCGAAATACAAATACCGCTAGACAGTATACCGGTGTCGGGGAAATGAAAAGACGGAATTTTTTGCAACGCATCGTCTATGGCACTGCCATTTTGGGTGCTGCGTTAATGCCGTATGTCTTCTCTCGATCGACGACGCCAACGGTTTCAAAAATTCCACAACAGCATCTGCGTCCCCCCGGGGCCTTGCAAGATGATGCAGCATTTATTGCTGCATGTATTGGTTGCGGATTGTGTGGTGAGGTTTGTCCACCACGTTGTATCCAGTTTCATCGACGTGATGGCGGTTATCAAGTCAATACACCATTTATTAATCCAGAAGTAAAAGCCTGTATCCTGTGCAATAAGTGTATGCAGGTGTGTCCAACCGAAGCGCTTACTGAAACAGCTCGAGATGAAATTGATATGGGAATTGCTCAAATCGATCGCAGCGCTTGTTATCCATGGGTCGATCAAGGAGTTTGTGGTGCCTGTGTCAATATTTGTCCTATAGGTGAAGATGCCATCGACTTTAAATTATGGAATCAGTATAGGCCTGTCGTTGAAAGTGGATGTGTAGGCTGCGGTATATGTGTCGAAGTATGTCCGCATCCCAGTTTGCCAATACGAATTGTTGAACGCCCAAAAAGTATTATTACAAAACATCAAGTGTGAATTGTATGTTATTGAATTTCATCAGAAGAACCCAATACACAAAAATAAAACTTGTGTTTATTATTACTATCGCTGCTGTTTCTTTTTTATCTTCTGTTAAGGCTCATCACGTCCTTGGTCGGCCTGCGTACAGTTTGAATGAAGACTCCAATACGCCGCCAAGCATGCATGTAGAAACTCAGATTGGTGAATATTTTGTCACCTATATGATCTTTCCTGCTTTTCCACGCCCCAACGAACCCGGACGGATAAATCTTTATGCCAAACGCATTGACAATAGCCAACCCTTTGCAGGGCAGGTGACCTTCACAGTAAAAGATGATTCTTGGTTTAGCGCGAATGAAGAGCAACTCGGCACGCAATCCGCCGATGATAATGTGTTTAGGCAGGGGTTTGTATTTAAAGAAGACGGTGATTACATCATTACGGCTCAGTTTGAATCGGGTGGGGAGCCATACATTATTGATTTTCCTTTACGTATAGGTGCAAAGTCACCAGTAGGCCCGTTAGCAATCGCAGCCAGTATTATATTGCTGACACTCATTATCGTTAAACTTACCCAACGTAAACGTTTGCTGCGCGCAACCATACGCGACGCCCATCAGGAGAAGGTCGGCTAGGCATGACTCACCCTGGTTTACCACAAGCTTGGGCAATTGGCGTATGGCTGTTCATGATTGCGATTTCCATGTGGGCACTGTTCGTTCCTGCCAGTACACAATTTACATCGCATCGCTATAGTGTCATACAAATTCCTATCATAGGTTCAGTCATTCGCACACTTACCAGGCAAACCTGGATCTTAACTGGCTTGAAAATTCTCCTGGTGGCATTGTTTTTATTAATCATCGTTGCCGGACTTTTTGGCACGCCCATTGCCGAGCGCAATTTGGCGACAGTGTTGACTTGGAATTTGTGGTGGACTGGACTGATTATCTCCGTGTTTTTTTTGGGCTCTGCTTGGTGTGCAGTTTGTCCCTGGGAAGCCATCTCTGCATGGTTAGTAAGACACGGATTGGGTTTTGGTACAGCCGCCGCTAACAACAGAATTAATCTTCGTGTCCCCAAACAACTGCGCAATGTATGGCCCGCTCTGGTACTGTTGATCGCACTTACCTGGTTAGAGCTAGGTGTTGGAATAACGGTCGATCCTTATGCGACTGCACTGCTGGCCCTTTTTATGGTGGTGTTAGTTATCGTGACACTAGCAGTATTTGAACGTCGCGCATTTTGTAGATACCTGTGCCCAGTGGGGCGCACGATAGGTTTTTATTCACAATTGGCACCTACCGAATTACGCCCGATTGATCCGAATATTTGTGCTAATTGTTCTAGTCTGGCGTGCTACCACGGTGACCAACACACAGAACCCTGTCCAACCCATTTAGTGATGGGATCATTGCGACAAAATACCTACTGTTTATCTTGCGGCAACTGTACGCAAAGTTGCCCACATGAAAACATTGCATGGCGTTTACGTTCGCCCAGTGTCGAAGCTATTCAGGACGCGCGTCCGCACTGGGATGAGGCCTGGTTTATGCTGGCATTACTTGCACTGACGATATTTCACGGCCTAACCATGCTGCCATTTTGGCAAGGATGGATCAGTATGCTCGCACGTGTAATCGGAGATTCAAATCAATTGCTATGGAGTTTTTCGATTGCCATGGCGGTCAGTATTGTTGTACCCATTGTTTTTTATACGCTAAGTATTGTCGTTACACGTATTTCGATGGGCCAATCATTAACATTTAAACGTATGTTCTCAACCATGGCATTTGTATCATTACCCCTCGCGTTTGCCTATCACCTAGCACATAACTTGACGCACTTATTACGAGAAGGCGATGGTCTCCTGGCGGTATTTGCCAATCCCTTAGGCTTAGGCACCTTGCCGCTGAGTATGGCCGAAAAACATGCACGACATATGAGTTTATTAATCCCTGAAGATGCATTGTTTGCAATGCAAGCGATGTTGCTGGCTTTTGGTTTTTGGATTGCAGTTAAGGTCATTATTTATCGTGGTTCTAAATTTCTATCTACTCACAATGTAATGGCGATGTGGCAATTAACACCGATTTTCTTATTTGCCATACTCATAACAGGATTCAATTTGTGGCTGTTAATGCAACCAATGGCAATGCGTATGTAAGGTTTTCGTAATGACAGACATAGATCGTAGAAATTTCTTCAAAGCCGGTACACTCAAGCTTGCAGAAGTTGTGATCAACCGAGCTGATGAACATGCTCGACAACGTGCACAACATTGGGTTCGTCCACCCTATGCGTTAGATGAGCTCGATTTCCTGACTACTTGTACACGATGTGGTGAATGCATCAATGCCTGTCCACATCAAGTGATTTTTCCTCTGCCGCCCCGGTTAGGTGCAAGTGTCACTAGTACACCGGCCCTGGACCTTATTAATAGGGGTTGCCATCTATGTGCAGATTGGCCTTGTGTTACTGCTTGTAAACCAGGTGCATTAAAACTTACAGAATCAAAGCCTGATCTTGCGGTGCCCATTCCACCGATTGCGCTTGCCAGTATTAACCAAGAAACCTGTTTGCCATATAGTGGACCAGAATGTGGTGCTTGTGCTTCTAGTTGTCCAATACCTGGCGCACTTATTTGGCACTCCCAAAAACCGCTAATAGATCCAGAACTTTGTGTAGGCTGTGGCCTTTGCCGAGAGGCATGTATTGTTGATCCCAAGGCAGTTGAAATTAGTTCTTTACATAAAGAAGCAAAGCATAGTAATAGCTAAAAGCTGTAATTGTATTCGGTTTTCGACAAATGCAATGCCAAGGAATGGAAATGAGGCTCAGAGCCTAACAATTAACAATATTTTAGGCTTGATAAAACCCTGTCGCAAATGACAGGGTTTTTGGTTTTTTTTAAAGATAAAATGTAATCTAATTTACAAGTGTGTCTGTGATGATATGTGGGTTAACGATATCTTTACGCACTGACCACAAAATAGCTAACACTTCATTGCGTTCTTGTTGACCGACTTTGTGTTTTTCACATGCGGCGAGTACATCGTCGACTACGGCATTAAATTCCATTTCGTTAATGTTCATTCCCATGTGAGCGGTTTTCATATCTTTACCAGTGTATTCAACATTTGATGCACCGGTTGCAGCTGCAAATATTTCAAACACTCTCGCCTTGACATATTCTGGGTCACTTGTAGCAAAACGATCTTTGACGATCGGATTTTTGCTGTGGTTGTTCCATATATCTTCTACAATTGCTTTAACTTTTTGTTTGCCACCAATTCTTTCATACAGGGTTTGTTCGGCAGAAACAGACTGTTCAGGCGTTTCGGGTGAACAAGCAAATAGTAATAGAGTTGTCACAATTATTGATAAGCCTAGTTTAATGTCCATTATTTCCCTCCATTAAGTAAGCGATAAATTTTATTATTTTCTTATGACATATAATACTTATATTGAGATACACATGCCACATGCTTATTTCAACCGAACTACAAAATTTTCAACGAGTTATTACCATACGCTATAAATTATCAAGATGAGTCTGGTACGTTTTGATGAAGTATCCCTGGAGTTTGGGGATACTCCATTGTTAATTAATGCAAACTTTTCAATTGAAGCAAAAGAACGAGTTTGCTTAATTGGGCGGAATGGTGCTGGCAAGTCTTCCACGCTTAAGATGATTATGCGTGAACTACAACCAGATCACGGTGAAATTCAATGGAAAAGTAATCTTCGTATTAGTCAATTAGGACAAAATCTTTTAAATAGTTCAGGAAAACTAGTAAAACACGAGGTTTTAGAAGGGCTTGAGGAACAACAAAGATTAATTAACCGATTTGATAAGTTATCAAAACAAAATTTAGATGCAAACGGATTGCGAGAACTAGAAGAATTGCAGCACTCAATAGATGCCAGTGGAGGATGGCAGTTGGGCCAACGCGTTGAAACGCTTATGACTCAATTGCAACTTCCCGCAGAGCAAAAATTAAATGAACTATCAGGAGGTTGGCGTAGGCGAGTTGCATTAGGCAAGGCGCTAGTATCACAACCAGACCTATTGTTGTTAGATGAACCTACCAATCATTTGGATATCAGCACGATAGAATGGTTAGAACACCAAGTTAGAGGTTATCAAGGCAGCGTTATATTTATTACTCACGACCGCACTTTTCTACAAAAGTTGGCTACACGTATTGTTGAAATCGATCGTGGTCAGTTAATTAGTTGGCCTGGTAGCTATACAAACTATCTAAAATTAAAAGAAAAGGCATTAGAAGAAGAGCAAACTAGCAATAAATTATTTGATAAAAAACTTGCGCAAGAGGAAGCCTGGATTCGACAAGGTATCAAAGCAAGAAGAACACGTAATGAAGGGCGAGTACGCGCACTGAAGGCCATGCGAGAAGAGCGAGCTAAAAGAGTAAAACGTGAAGGCAAGGCAAGAATGCATATTGAGGCAGCCGAAAAATCTGGACGTAAAGTAATAACAGTTCGTAATGTAACGCATGGATTCAAAGGTAAGATTCTTATCAAAGAGTTTTCTTTAAAGGTGATGCGTGGAGATCGCATTGGTTTAATTGGTAACAATGGTGTTGGTAAAAGTACTTTGTTGCGTATTTTACTTGGCGATATTAAACCCGATATTGGCACCGTAAAACTAGGCGCAAATTTGGAAGTTGGTTATTTTGACCAGCTACGTCAGGATTTAGAATTAGATAAAACCATTGCCGAAAATATCGGTGAAGGTAAAGACTATATCAATTTAAACGGCAAGCCACGTCATGTTATTGGTTATTTAAAGAACTTCTTGTTTAGCCCTAAACGCGCGATGACACCAGTAAAAGCGTTATCTGGTGGTGAGCGTAATCGGGTAATTTTGGCAAAACTTTTTACCAAACCTGCCAATTTGTTGGTATTAGATGAACCGACGAACGATTTGGATGTTGAGATGCTAGAAGTGCTAGAACAGAGACTAGTTGAGTATCAAGGCACATTGATATTAGTCAGCCATGATCGAAATTTTTTAGACAATGTTGTAACCAGCATATTGGTATTTGAAGAGGACGGCACATTACAAGAGTATATAGGAGGCTATCGGGATTGGGTTCGTCGCGGTAGACACTTGCTTGAAGTAGATACACCAGGCAAGAGATCAGAATCACAAACGCGAATTCAAGGTGTAGGCTCTTCTAATAGCAACAAACCTAAAAAACTTAGTTATAAGTTACAACGAGAATTAGAGGAATTGCCAGCAGTTATTGAAAATTTAGAAAAATCTATTCAGGATTTGGCTAATAAAGTAGAAAATCCGGGTTTTTATCAACAATCCTATGACAAGACTAAGCAGGTGCTTGAAGAGTTTTCTGTTACCCAAAATGAATTAGAGCAAGCAATGGAACGTTGGGCGGAGTTGGAAAGTATGCGGTAGAAAATTTTGATTATCTGTGTGATTCACAGACATGGTTTCAAATTTCTGACTTGTAAATCTAGCTGGTAGTTAGCTTCTTGTATACGTTCTTTTTCAGGATGATAGTCTTTTAGGACTTCTTCTCTAAGAGGGGTTTTATCCAGTAAGTGGCAAACTTTCTCCATAGGGGTTTTGCCTTTTAAGGAGCCATGTGTACGTTGCCAATTATAGTAGTGTTGCCATTCTGGAAGAGTGAGTTGCAACTCATCAAGATCAAGTTTTGCGGTTGCGTAAAATTCTTCTTTATCAGTTCGTTGAGAGCGTTCAACTTTACCGTTAAGATGAGGGGAGCCAGGTTTATTGGGCCTGAATTTAATGCCGTGTTCCATCATTTTTTCTTGAACCTTTACAGCAAAAAACTCACGCCCTCGATCTGTTTGTATACGTTGAATAGGAAAAGGCATCTCTTCAATCACTTGTTCTAGAAATTGCAATGTATTGGCTGCTGTACGTCTTGAGAAGGCTGCTAAAACCCTGTATCTAGAGCAATCATCAATCGCCGTGTATTGGTAAATACCATGTGTAATTTTACTGGTATCCATCTGTATGCGATCACCAGGTATCGGCCTTTGATATCGAATATAGCCCGCTTTCTTTCGATTACGCTTAAGTGGCTTAACGTGATGCTTAGTCAGTATTTTGTGAATCGTTGCTAGTGATAAAGAGTAGTCATGCTCACGTAAAAGTTCGTTTTGAATACGTCTTGCACCGAGTTTACGCTGCTTTCTAAGGCTCAGTATCCAAGCTTCTTCTTGTTGACCAACTTTTGTATTAGGTGAGTGATGAGGCCGTCTACTGCAATCTCGTAAACCATTTAAGCCATCTTTCTCATAACGCTTCAACCATTTGCGTAAAGTGGGTCTTGAAATACCACAACGACGACAAACTAACCCTGCATTTTGGGTTTCCATATACAGGTCAACCCATACCAATCTTTGTTTTACTTGCTTGTTCATAGGCATCCATTTTAGTGAAAGGATGTCTGTGAATCACACAATTTATCCTACTTGCTTTATTATTTGGACCATTAAAAAGATTTTTAAAAATGCTTATGTATAGTGGCATACATTATGCTTTTTTAAGATCTCATTGCTTAGTCTCAGAATAAATTAGAACCTTCTAAATACTCCTTACATTCGTTGTAATTCCCTCGAAAACAAATAAATTCTCTGCGTTTTTTAAGTTGATCTTCATACATCGGGTCATAATAATTTTCAAGTATTGCAGCTAACCAATCATAGTGTTTGGTTATATCACCAGATTTTTTTTGGATTGAAAGCGCATCCTGCATAATTTCACGGATTTTTCCATATCGTGCTGGGCCCAATCTTTTTTGAATTCTTTCTAAGCTATCAAGTAGGTAATTCGAGAAAGATATAAAACCGGTGTTTTCGTCTTCTGTCTCTATAAACTCTAAATGCATGCCAATTACATATTCTTGTATAAGACGTTCCATTCTTGCTGTATGTGGTTCTTCAATGACAACAATCGAAGACTGTCTCATTTTTTCAAACAAAGTTTTTGGTATACCAACTTTGCCAATCGTACGTGCTTCATCTTCTAAGACGATATTTTTAATTCCTTTGTGTCTTAACTTTAAAAAGTCTATAGCTAAAATATTTTCAAAATTAATTTGATTGTTTTGCTTTTTTACATGTCGGCCAAAGCTTGAGCCACGATGGTAAGCTGCAGCTTCTAAATCGATCCCCTGTTCTAAACTTTTAACTAAAATAGTTTTGCCGCAGCCGGTTTGCCCGCCAACTAAAACATAGGAACATCGTTCCGCCGCATTTTCTAATTCATTAATCAAGAATGTGCGTAATGCTTTATACCCTCCTTGCACAATAGGGAAATTCGTACCAGCTTCCTGCATCCATTGCTGTGCAATTCGAGAGCGTAAGCCACCACGAAAACAATACAATGATCCATTTGGGTTTTGCTTGGCAAATTTAATCCATGCAGCAATACGTGCTTGGCGAATTTTCCCTTGGATAAGCTCATAGCCTTTTTCAATGGCTTGCTCTTGTCCATGGTGTTTGTAGCATATACCAATGACTTCGCGTTGATGATCATCCATGATTGGCAAGTTTCTAGCTGCTGGAAATGCGCCTCGTTGATATTCAACAGGTGCGCGCACGTCCATTAATGGTGAATTATTTATAAATAATTTTGTATAAACTTCAGTGTTGTGCTGCATCGATTACTCACTGGAAAAGTAAATATCACCATAACTGGCACTTGCACTGCCTTTTGAATTGTCGGCATCGGTCATGATGGCAACTCCGCTTATATATTTTGGCAACTTATTAAAATGTTGCAATAGGTCTTTCTTAACATCCACTTTTTCATGTTGCCAGGTATGTGTTTGATCTTGACTGGATCGTAATGGGATCATAATCGCTTTTTCCGTAAAGGCGTTAGGCCAAGTTGTGTTAGAAGACGTATTGCTTGACCAGACATAGTTCAAGGCTCTTGCACTTAACGGGCTAAACCCAGTTTTAAATACTACATATACTCTTGCTGCGTAATCGTCACCACTCTTCTCCTTTTCATTGAGCTGTGGTAAGGCTTGGTCTATACGCCAACTCCAATTTAAGTAAGGAGTTTCATGTATATCCACTTTCACCTTTTTATATAAGGCCGATGCAGATTGCGTGCTTTTTGCTTGCAAAAAGTAATTTTGATCTTCGTTTACAATAGAGTACTTAGTTTTTCCTTGAAATGATTTATTCTTCCAACCATCAAGATCCATCTTGGAGAAGTGTGCAATTCGTACCATGCTTGGTGTAAATGAATTTGCAAAGCTTTTAGCAACCGCGAGTAAGAAAGTACTTATAACAAAAGTTAAAATAAGTTTGTTGATTTTTGACATTGACAAACTATTTCACTGTGGGATTCCGTTTTTAATAACAATACCCAATACTAAATAACAAATACTATACTCAAGACCAGCATGGGCTATATGAGTTCTATGAATTGGGTGATTTTCCACTTCAATCTGGTGCTGTCTTAAAAAAATGCCCAGCTGGCCTATGTTATGCATGGAGAACTCAATGCAGTAAAAGATTATGCCATTTTATTCACAATCATGTTTTCTGGTACTTCCATGAACATGGAGTCCTATATTGGCAAGGGAAGGGCGCTAGATCCTGACAAATATTACATCATTCTTCCAAACCAATTGGGAGGCGGTTTATCGACATCACCACATAATGTAGATGGATCCAAATGCCTTGCTAGTGCAAACGAAGAAATAGAAAGCTGGTGATGTTAGTATTCATACCAATGGGGATTTGGCTGCGACCCTTAAGCGAATCACGGCAAAGACGCGTGTAATTGCCTTCGAAGAAGACATGTTTGTACCCGTTTGGGATTGTGAGTTTGAGCAGAAAATGACTAGTGATAGTCAACTCATTACTATGCCATCTCTAATGGGGCATTTCGCTATGCTTGGTTTATTTGAGAAAGATTTCCAATCAATTGATAAAAGTTTAAGCTTGCTACTAGGGTCTTAAATCTAGCCATAGAAATAATTATGGGTTAAGCCAAGATGGTTGGGTCAGTTTCCGTTAATGAACCTGTATAATCCATAAAAATCTGGGTATCCGGTTTTGAGGGATATTAAAAAGTTATTATGAGTGCACATTTTAAATGGTTCGGTAAGCGCGAATCGGTGGAAGAAGTAGAAGAAGGCAAGCTTTTAGCTCCTAAATTTGATGACGATGGTTTAATTCCAGCAGTTACCACAGATGCTGCGTCAGGTGAATTACTTATGCTAGGTTATATGAATGCCGAAGCCTTGGAGAAGACGATTGAAACCGGTGAAGCACACTATTGGAGTCGCAGCCGTCAATGTTTATGGCATAAAGGAGCAACCAGCGGCCTCATACAGAAAGTGGTTGAGTTACGGATCGATGATGATCAGGATGCAGTGTGGCTGCGAGTAGATGTGCAAGGTGATGCTAGCTGTCATGTTGGCTATCGATCATGTTTTTACCGCGCGATTAAAACAGGAGATAAACCCAACGATGCTCCGATTGAGATGGAGTTTAAAGAGTATGATAAAGTTTTTGATCCTAAAGAAATCTATGGTGATGCTCCCAATCCTACTAAATTATAAACTTATAACAAATTAATCTGTGATTGATGGATAAAGTTCAAGCTCTATACGAATCTTGGGTCGCGTTTTTTGGCCCAAATCCTTATTTAAAGGCGCTTGGCATATTATTGATTTTTACGATCGCAGCGTTAATTTTTAATTTTATAGTTATTCGATTTCTGAAACGACTCACAGCAAAAACTTCATTTAAAAGTGATGATCATATTTTGCATCTTTTGCAGAAACCGTTGTTTGTCAGCCTAGTTGTTTTTGGTTTGGCACAGGCTACAAGGGTGCTGGAATTACCTGAGCATGTATTATTAATCACGATATCAGTGCTAAAGACCATAACTGTGTTTGTTTGGACATCGTTCGCAATAAAGTTTGCTAAATTTGTACTTAACCAATTAAGTGCTGATAAAGAAAAGATGCAGTTGATACAAAGAAGTACGTTGCCATTATTTAATAATTTGGCGGTTATCATAATTGTTGCAGCTGCAATTTATTTTTTGTTTTTAGCCTGGAATATAGATGTTTCTGCTTGGCTTGCTTCGGCTGGCATTATAGGGCTTGCATTGAGTTTTGCCGCAAAAGATACGTTGGCGAATTTGTTTGCAGGAGTGTTTATCATGGCAGATACTCCGTACAAAATAGGTGATTATATTGTGTTAGATTCTGGTGAGCGTGGTCGGGTGACACATATTGGAATACGCAGCACTCGGCTATTAACCAGAGATGATGTTGAGATTACTGTTCCCAATTCTGTTATGGGTAATGCCAAGATCACTAACGAAGCAGGTGGCCCTAATACAAAACACAGAATTCGAGTCAAAGTAGGTGTGGCCTACGGAAGTGATATTGATCAAGTTCGTGAAATACTAGAACGAATTGCAGCGGATAATCAGCAAGTGTGTGAAACTCCGGAGCCTAGAGTGCGGTTTCGTAATTTCGGAAATTCAAGTTTAGATTTTGAATTGCTTTGTTGGGTAGATATGCCTGTACTACGCGGACAAGTATTAGATAAGTTATATACGGAAGTTTACAAAGAGTTCACGAAATTAGGCATTGAGATCCCATATTCAAAACATGATGTCTATGTCAAGAGTATGCCTTCTGGATGAAGGCTAACTGTAGTATTGTTTTCAACTATTAGTACTATAGTCCTACATTATAGAATTACTTATATTTTAATCTTGAGTATAAAATAATTAATAAACAAGTATGTCGATAAAAACCAAGTCAGCTACTGTTGTACAAATTGATGCAAATGATAAAGAAGTGGCATGCGATGGAGGTGGTGGAGCTTTAGGCCATCCACTTGTGTATCTACCTGTTGAAAGTAAATCACATGTAGTATGTTATTACTGTGGCCGTCGTTTTGAAAAAAAGCAGATTAAATCTTGATAATAATTAACTAGTTAGAGCTGTAAAAATTTGTTTGTGATAACGTTGGTTATTTACAGAATGATTGGCCATATAAGTTAGATTTTTAGCCTTTCCGATTTCAATGTGTTCCTGTAAATTTACCGGCTCATTCAAATCTTTCATTAGATGGAACTATCTTCAATTAAAAACCTAACTTTAGAGGGGTTTATATGTCGTCGGAAAAAATCAGTGTAATGGTTACATCGGGTAATCGAGAACAATTGCAAATGGCTGCCATGGTGGCATCGGTTGGGGCTGTGAGTGGCAATGATGTAACAGTTTTCTTATCCATGAATGCCTTAAAGTTTTTCGTAAAAGATGAGGATGAGAAGCCGCCGGCAGAAGGTGAAATGGGCAAACTATTAGAAGAAAAAAATGCCCCAGAATTTAAAGAACTATTTTCACAAGCTGTAGAGTACGGAGACGCAAAAATTTTCCCCTGCTCTTTGGCAGTAGATATACTTGGTGTAAGTCAAGATGATTTAGAAGGATACATTTCAGATCCTATAGGTCTAACAACATTCTTAAGTGATGCAGCAGATGGCCAAGTTTGGCATTTTTAAGTCTTAGTCAAGGAGAAAGACGTGGCAGAAAGAAAATTAGTTGATGCAAAAAATACATTTTGTCCTGGACCATTAATGGAGCTCATTGGGCAAATGAAATTAGCTGAAGTTGGTGATGAATTGGAAGTATTGTCCACTGATCAAGGTTCTGCTAATGACATACCTGAATGGATTAATAAAGTTGGACATGAATTATTAGAAAGTTTTGAAGACGATGGGGTGTGGCACATCATTGTCAAAAAAACAAAATAATTTCTAACTAAATAAACTTTAGATAAAAATACTTAAAAGAATAGAGAGGTAACAATGAAAATTTTAATTGTTGGTGGAGGAATGGGTGGTACCATACTGGCGAATAATTTGGCTAGACGCCTAGATAGTGAGCTAAAGACTGGAAAAGCCAGTATCACGATGTTGTCAGCATCTGACAAGCATATGTATCAGCCGGGCTTATTATACGTTGCGGTAGGTAAGTTGACCCCAGATGAGTTATACCGAGATCAAATTAGTTTGCTAGAGCCCAGTATTAATTTTCGCGTGGATCCAGTTAAGACATTTAATCTCAAAGAGAATAATGTAATTACCGAAAGTGGTAAACAATATGACTATGACATTATTGTTGTTGCAACTGGTTCACGCGGTCATGCCGAAGGTACACCCGGATTAGCTGAGCATGCGCTACAGTTTTATACAGAAGCCGATGCGCTGAATATGTATAAGAGTTTGCAAGCATTTGAGGGTGGTAAAGTCGTGGTTGCAGTGGGTGTTCCACACAAATGTCCCATGGCTCCACTTGAGATAACTTTTATGCTCATCGATTACTTTAAAGAGCGCGGAATCTGGGACAAAGTACAAATGCACTATACCTATCCAATTGGACGAGTGCATAGTTTAGAACCTGTAGCCAACTGGGCGGCTCCAGAGTTTGATCGCTTAGGAGTTACTTACGAAACGCTGTTTAATATGAAAGAAGTGACTGCCGACAAAGTCTTAAGCGAAGAAGGAACGGAAGCAGATTATGATTTATTAGTTACAATACCTTCACACAAAGGCATGCAAGTAATTGAAGACAATGATTTAGGTGCTGGAGGATTTATCCCAACAGACCGCCAGCGCTTAAACATCGAGGGTCATGAAAATGCATTTGTGATTGGCGATACGACTAACTTACCAATCAGTAAAGCCGGGTCTACAGCACACTTTGAAGCAGAAGCCCTAGCTGAAAACATTGCCTCGACAATTAAAATTGGCACACCTGTGCGTGACTATGATGGCAAAGTTTTTTGTTTTATTGAGGCAGGTGAGGGTAAGGCTACATACGCCATGTTTAACTATCAAAATCCACCCGATCCAAAACCTCCAACCAAAGGCATTCATTGGTTTAAAACAGCCTACAATAAAATGTATTGGGCCAGTGCACGCGGGTTGTTATAAAAGGATAAAAATATGAGCGAATTACAATCAATGCAAACTGAGGCTGAACGTATTTTTGAAAGTGCTGCGGATGCCTTATCCGATGATATTGTCGGCAGACTGGGTACCACCATGAATGATGGCCTACTGCTTTTGGATCAAGTTAGTCGAAGTAACTTAGACAAAGCCATTCCCATGATCAATCAGATGGTTGAAAGTGGTGACTTGGAGCGAGTTGTAAATCTTGTCCGAGTACTTGGTTCTGCTGGCGATGCTTTGAGTGATGACATAGTGGGTCGTCTGAGTGAAATGGTGAGCCAATTATTATGTATTGCAGATCGCATTTCGCGTAATGAGAACTTACATAAATTATTAGATTTGTTAGAACGCGAGCATATGGTTGATATGTTGGCGAGTATGGCAGAAGCAGCCGCAAGTGCAAAAGCGAGTCATGAGGTTCAATCATCTGGAGGTATTGGCGGATTACTAAAAACCGTGAAAGACCCTGAAGTGCAACAAGCTTTACAGTTTATGACTAAATTCAGCACTGCACTTAAGAATAGCTAGTAAAAAATAGCTAAAACAAAAAACTTAGTGTAAGAGCCTCAAGCCGAAGAATGTCACCTTCGGTTAAGGATTTATTAATACTTGCTAGAATAATTTAGATCATCGATCCGCGATATCTTTGCGCGTTGGTTTAATCGATAGAACCTGCGTAATTCATTGTGCAAGCATCTAGTGGTCTTGTGTTGCATAGCCATTAGGTTTTGGCAGTATAGTGAAGCGTAGGCATTCGCTTTTTGATAACGTGTCAAATGGTCTCTTGCTAAATTTTTCTTGTATTTAGGCTGCGAAAATAATAATGACCACACTTCTTGCATCGAAGCGTTATCTTTTTCTAAGCCAATTACAGCAGTAGTGCTAACAAACTTATCGACTTCTGCTTGCAGTTCAAGTTCCAGTTGTGAAACTGGGCGATCGTAATTGGCATTCCAAACTAAATATAAAAAGTGACTTACACCTTCCAATGCAACCCAAAAATCATGTAAATCCTTTTTGCTAGTATTTGGTGATGGGTAATCCTCACCAAGTCGTTTGATGAGATCTAAGTCCAAATAAAGTGAAATATCTAAGCAGTTGTCCTGCGGTGATACCAGTAACTGTTCTAACACATCCTCATCGATAGAGCTGTTGAGGAGTAGATTGGCCATTTGCTTATCAGTAATCAAGAAATCATCCACATTCTGCGGCACAGAAATTTCATAAATCGATTCAAGATTTTTTTGTATGCTGGAAAGCAAATTAGACATCAGCGTATAAGCAAGTTTATTGTCGCAACATACTTGTAGTATGTCCTATGGGTTGTACGCCAGACTCAATTAATATTTTATGAGCGCGTTTACTTCCAGTGCGTAGCCAAATCTCATAGGTGCGCAATAAATTTTTATTTAATTGGTTTTGATTTTCATTGATGTCAGATAAAACATCAGCAAAATCGACAAACTTATTGGCAAGCTCATAGAAAACTTCATTGAGGGATGAATCATATATATTTATAGTGTTGCTTTCTGAAAGATGACTGTATGCAGAGCCGCCCATGGCAACATAGTAATCAACATCAACGGCTTTAGTGTTTAAACTGTCAGCAAATATGCCGCAAATAAAGAGTGTGATATCACCCAAACGCCGCAATGCTAAATCACGTTCGTGTTTGGTATCAGAATTAAGTGCGTCAGAATAGTGCAGCGCTAATGGTTTATGTGGTGATCTTCCTTCACAAACATCTACAAAGTTCTCAGAGCGTGAAAAGTTATTGAGCAAATTGGCAAGGTAAATAATGGTGTAGTCTGTAGCTTGTACATTATGTTTGCGCAGAGAGCTGTGCAAATAATCATGGAAGTAATTTTGTAAACTTTCCTGTTTGACAAGCATTAGAAAATCCTTGTATTACTTGTATATGATTTTTACCTCATTTACACATATGAATTCAATTAATAATGGATTGACGGTTATACCATTTATCAGGTTAATATCACCAAACTGGCTCAAAAATACGAGTAGTTCACATTTAATACTCAGAAAGTAAAAAGATAACTAAGTTCAGTCTTAACGATTAATTTTGAACTTGAATATATATAAGCACTCGTCAGGTAAGAGTGCTAACTTGGTTGCAAGGTTAGCTGTATAACTATTTTTTATTTAGATTTTCAATTTTTGTCCGAGAGTTTTATAGGATATTTATTTCTTATGCATTTTTTCAATTTTTGCCCGAGAGCTCGCAAGCTATTTATCTCTTACGTGCTTTTTCAATTTTTGCCCATGTATCGCGTAATGTCGCAATTCGATTAAAGACAAGGTTTTCATCACTACTGTGATGCAGGTCTAAACAAAAATACCCTTGACGTTCAAATTGAATACGGTCATTCACTGTGAGTGATTTTGCGTGTGGTTCGATTTTAGAATCTTTATGAATGACTAGTGATTTATCGTTTAATGTAGACGGAAAATCTTCATGCGCAGCAGGGTCGGGCACATTAAATAAACGGTCATAAAGTCTGGCTTCCACATTTACTGCATGTTTTGCAGAGACCCAGTGAATAATTCCTTTGAGTTTCTTTTTATTACTGCCTTTGCTGTCTGGATCATATTGGCAACGCAACTCAGTTATTTCTCCAGCATTATTTTTAATTACCTCGATACATTTAATATCATAGGCATTACGAAGACGCACTTCTTTACCTGGCGAAAGTCGAAAAAACTTCTTAGGTGGGTCTTGCATAAAATCGTCACGCTCAATAAATATAGTGTTTGAAAAAGGAATTTTACGGGTTCCAAAACTTGGGTCCTTAGGATGATTGTTAACGCTAAATTCTTCTTCTTGATCAGTCGGATAGTTTTCAATGGTAACTTTGAGAGGATTTAATACACACATCATTCTTGGTGCGTGTGGTTCTAGTTCTTCACGGATGCAATTTTCCAGTACTCCCATTTCAATGAAGGCATCTTTTTTAGTGATGCCAATGCGATCACAAAACATTCGAATCGCTTCAGGCGTAATACCTCTACGCCGCATACCTGAAATTGTCGGCATGCGTGGGTCATCCCAGCCATCGACATGGCCGCCCTCGACCAGCAGATTTAATTTACGTTTACTAGTTATGGTGTACTCAACTGAAAGTCTCGCAAACTCTATTTGCTGCGGGTGACAGGGCGTTTTTAATTCGTCCAGAACCCAGTCATATAAAGGTCGATGATCTTCAAATTCTAAAGTGCATAAGGAATGTGTAATTTGCTCTATAGCGTCAGAGATGCAATGAGTGTAATCATACATAGGATAGATACACCATTTATCATCAGTGCGTGGATGTGTTGCATATTTAATACGATAAATTACGGGATCACGCATATTGATGTTTGGTGAAGTCATATCGATTTTGGCGCGCAATACATGTTCGCCTTCCTTAAATTCTCCTGCACGCATGCGTTCAAACAATTCAAGATTCTCTTCAACTGTGCGGTCTCGATAAGGACTTTCTTTACCTGGCTCAGTTAAAGTGCCACGCTGTTGTCGAATTTCCTCCGTACTCAAACTGCAAACATAGGCTTTTTCAGAGCGAATGAGTTGTAGAGCATATTCATATAGTTGTTCAAAATAATCAGAAGCATATTTAAGTCTTGCCCAATTAAAACCTAACCAAGCAACATCTTCTCGAATGGCATCAATATATTCCTGACTTTCTTTTTCAGGATTTGTGTCATCAAAGCGTAAATTACATTCGCCGTTATAATCTTCTGCTATACCGAAGTTCAAACAGATCGATTTTGCATGGCCGATATGTAAATAACCATTTGGCTCGGGGGGGAATCGAGTAACAACTTTGCCATTATTTTTTCCATTTGCTAAATCTTGATCAATAATTTGGCGTATAAAATTAGATGGTTGTTCTGAAGTCGTATTACTCATTTAATGAATTGTTTAATGTAGAATGTTAAATTAGTGCAATATAAGTACTAATATATTTTATACAAGAAATTGGGTGACTAAATTGAATCCTCTAATAAGAAAAATATTAATCATAGCAGCACCTCTCATCCTAAAAAAACTCTTTCGCGGTAGGGGTGGAAAAAGCATCTTTAAGTTTGTTGGCTTATTTTTATTGGCAATAATTTTTCTAATCTGGTTATTGTCAAGAATTGAGTTCGCACCACCATTTCAAGATTCTGATGTACCAGTATCGGAAAGTAAAGAAAGCCGCCAAGCTGAATCTCCTGATATTCGCACTTTATTTGAAGAACAGCGGTCTGGAGTTATGGTTGCAGCTGAAGGCAATGTTACACGAATTTTGTCGGATGATAACGAAGGGTCCAGGCATCAGCGTTTTATTATCTCGGTACCAAATGAGCTATCTCTATTAATTACCCATAATATCGATTTGGCACCCCGCGTTCCTATACAAGTTAACGATCAGATTTCAATTTATGGGCAGTATGAGTGGAATAACAAAGGTGGTTTAATTCACTGGACTCACCACGACCCAAAAAACCTACGTCCAGGAGGATGGATCAAACATAAAAATAAAAAATACGAATAAGTACTATGAAGGGTTTGCATTTGCACTCAAGTATTTATTATAACGTACTAGAACTTTTTTAACATAGCTTTTCGTTTCAGCATAAGGTGGAATACCACCGTATTTTTCCACCGCAAGTGGTCCAGCATTATATGCTGCAAGTGCTAACTCAGTATTATTATTAAAACGCGCTAGCATTTTACTAAAATAAAGAATACCGCCACGAATATTATCATTTGCATTAAATACATTGTGTACACCCAGCTTTTTAGCTGTAGAAGGCATGAGTTGCATCAGACCTTTTGCGCCTACGGAAGATATGGCACGACGATCAAAACAAGATTCCACTGCAATAATGGCTTTTACTAACTTTGGATCAACTTCATAGGCCTTGGCATAAGTGGTAATTGTTGGCATATAGTCTGCAGCACGTTTTTCTAATTTTGTTGGTGTCATATTTCTACATGAGACAACTGCAGTTGGCCTGCCAATAGTTGCCATTAATGTGTATTTTTCATTAGGCATTTTTCTATCTGTGATCCAGCTAGTGCCATCTTTTTCTTTATATACGTAAAATTCCGCGTGAATTTGCAGCGGCATAAAACTGAATGCAAGGCACATCCAAACTAGAAAAGTAATAAAAAGGTTATAATATGTACGGTTCATCCTGGTATTGAGAGGAACTAATTGAAAACGATTGTATCGAATTAGCGTTTTCTGATTTTTCATTCTATTCCTTGAATCTTGCCATTTATCTACTAGATTAGTCTAAAGTCATTGTGAATTAAACACTAATACTAACTGGATACCAGAATAATTGACATATTATTAGAAACCAAGCCATAAAAATGAAGATTTTGGAGCCTCAAACCAATACAAGCAAAGCTTTTTCATTACCTCTGGATGTAGATGATATAAAAGAAAACTTAAGCAACTTAAATATTGACTATATAAGAAATATTGAGGTTTTGCAGAGCACAACTTCAACTAACGACTATTTGCTACAAAAAAAATATGTCGAACAAAGTGAAATTGCCGTTTGTGTTGCAGAAGAACAGACATGTGGCCGGGGTCGTTTTGGTCATCAATGGCAATCGCCAAAAGGAGTGAATGTATACCTTTCATTACTGTGGCCAGTAATGGAATGGTATCAACGTTATGAAATTCTTGGTTTGCATTTATTGACTTCGATGGCAAAGATGTTTGAGCAGTTAGAAATTTCCAATATACAATTAAAATGGCCAAATGATCTATGTATTAACGAAAAAAAATTAGGGGGAATATTGATAGAACGCAAGTCATTTCAGTCAATACATAATTTAATTATTGGAGTGGGTATCAATGTTACGATGTCTTCTGTTGCGCCAATTCGAATAGAAACACCCTGGATCGATTTAATATCCATTCATCCAGATTGGCAAATGTCGAGAAACGAGTTGACCGCACGAATTGTTTCAGTAGTAGCTGAAACACTATCTAAATTAGAAAACGACGATCAAGTGGATTTAACTTCAATATGGCAACGTTATGATCTACTGTATCAACGTAAAATCGAGTTCACGCATGATGAGCAACGTAAAACCGGAGTGGCACAAGGTATAGATAAGGAAGGGAAAATTATTATAGAGATGGAGGGAAGACGATTTCATCTGCATAGTGCACATCTAAGTGATATAACGTTATGAACTTGCTCTTAGATATTGGTAATAGCCGTTGCAAATTTGCACTTTTAGAAAACTCAGGAGTTCAAGAATATGGCGCAATTATTCATGCTTCTAAAGACAAAATTTCTGCAACAGAAACTCTGTTAAGGGATGTTAAACCCATTAATAAAGTTGTTGTTTGCTCGGTTTTAGGTGTTGAGTTTAATCAACAATTAATAGAAGTATTTAATAAACATCAAATTGGTGAATATTATTTTCTAGACCCTGTGGTGAATTCCTTTGGTATCCAACATTGTTATCAAACGCCAAAACACCTTGGTGCGGATAGATTAGCAGTATTAATTGCCGCTAATGAAAAATATAAGGGCAGTAAATGTATTATAGATTGTGGGACAGCGATAACGATTGATGGAATTGATGCGATGGGAAAACATTTAGGTGGTGTAATACTTCCTGGTATTAAAAGTATGCATGCGGCATTAACGGACGATACAGAAATTCACTTTGTTGATACGGCAAATGGCGGTGAAAGAATAGGATGTTTTAATAGCTTGTCAAATTCGACACAAGATGCAATCTATACTGGGTGTTTAAGTGCGGTAGTAGGCGGAATAGAATACGTTGTTAATGCAATGCAGAAGCAGAGTAATTTATTTGATAAAATAATAATAACGGGAGGCGATGCGGGGATAATCTTGCCAAAAATTAATCTGAAGATAGAACATATTCCAACGTTGGTATTAGATGGTTTGGGTGTTGTTTTGAAAAAGTTGTAGTCATGCGATCTTTGTTTATTCTTTTGGCCGTGATGAATATATGTTATTTATTATGGGGGGTCGCGTTTTCAAAAAAGGATGAACCTGAAGTAACCCAAGTCATTGTGCCCGGTGCTCAACAACTAACATTATTGGCTGAAAAACCAAACGAAATTGTTGCACGAAGAATTACTGCGAATAACAATACTGCATCTTCGAAGGCGAAGACAAAGAAATTAAAGAAAAATGATAAACCTAAAGAGTTAGTATCTAAAAAATGTTTCTCCATTGGGCCATATTTTGAAGACGAGGTGATTGCTAAATTAGAGAAGAAACTAGAAAAAGCTGGACATGAACCCGCGCGTAAATCCATTACAGATAAAGAGCCAAAATCATATTGGGTATATATGCCGGCAGCAAAAACTATGGAAGATGCCAAATTAATGGCAGAGGAACTAAAGGCAGCACAAGTCAAAGACTACTTTATTATTCGTACTGGCAAACGCGCGAATGCAATTTCATTAGGACTATATAATGGCTATAACCGTGCAAAATTGAGAAAGTCGGATTTAAATAAATTAGGGTTTAAGGTATCCATACAAACACGTTATAAAGAAGTAACACGTCATTGGTTGGATTTTCATGAAACAGCGTCAAAAAAAGTAAAAAGGACAGACTGGAAACGCGACGACAAGGATAATGTGCTACAAAAACTAGCTCGACCGTGTGTCGATCCATTGCCTGAAACAAGCTAATTCTTTACACTAAATTGTATTCAAATGCATGTGCTGGCGTAGCTCAGTTGGTAGAGCAGCTGATTTGTAATCAGCAGGTCGTAGGTTCAAATCCTATCGCCAGCTCCAAATAATATAAGCCTGCTAACAGCAGGCTTATATTATTTGAATTGGGTTGTATTTGAACCTACGATAAAGATAAGGAGGTTCAACAAATTTGTCTGGAACAAATTTGAACGTTGCAGTGAAACTGCAACGTCCCGAAGGGTGGAGGACAGGATGTCCGAAATAATCCTATCGCCAGCTCCAAATAATATAAGCCTGCTGTTAGCAGGCTTGTATAAAGTGAATTTAACGTCTAAGTAACATCTCAATTAGAATTATTTTTTCGTAACCACCATATCGAATTCGATTACCTTTTGGCGTTGATCTCCGATCCATTGTGTTTCTAAAGTATTAAATCCTTTTGCGGTTACGATAAAGTGAATATGAGGAATTGGCATATTTGGCCATTCAGTTTCAAATTCATAGCGACCCTCCTCATCTGTAAACATGTATGCATATAAATAGTCTTCGTATCTTCCATTTTCACTACCTTGCCAGTGTGCGATCTTGGCGTTTGCAATCGGTTTACAGCCAATTTCAGATAAAACTCGTCCTTTAACGGTGACTCCCTTACTCACATTGACTTTCTCAACTGTTACAGGTTTATAGTGAGTGCCGGTGCTTCGATGTGGAGTAGGGTTGCAGTTCTCGGCCACCGTACTCAAGGGAGTTAAAATTACAAAGAACAATAAAATTAGATAAATACGCATGGGTAAGACCTCCCAAAACTAAATTCACATACCAGTAGACCATAAAAATCACCAATTAGTTACTAGGAATACATGAGAAACAATATAGAATGATTGTTATTAACTGAAAGCGGATAATTAAGAATTATCTGTATCACTAGGCCAGGTACGATTAATGTAGCAGGAGCTTTCAAAGAGAATTAATAGCTTACTGCAATATAGAAGAGACGATGAGATATAAAATTACATTTGAGTTATTGACTCCAGATAAAACAGCATCGTATGAAGTTTACACACTAAATGGAGAGGCTAAAGCAGTTGTGATAGCAACAGGAAAGCATATTTCTTCAGGTAAAGGTCATATTCTAGCAGTGGACATTGAACGTCTAAATGGGAAAAAACCAATTGGTACCGATCTCGTGGACAGAATGGAATGGTGAGTAGTTAATGCATAGCATAAGTTGATCAAAAGGAGTTTAGAGATCTTTTTCCACTAGTCACCAGAAAACAGGTCAGACTGATCTTGCCCTAGTGTAGTAGACAGCTTGAAGGGAGAAACTAGTTTATAGGTTTGAGATGTTAAATATCTAGTTTTTGTTTTAATAGGTACTGAGCATATTTAATTCGTGAGCGTCTGTTTTTTCTAATTTTGTATTTATCGCACCATTTTGCGTAGTCATCTGCAATAATTTTCACACGTTCAAAAGGTTTCTCGCGACGTAGTAAAGAGATTGTAGCTTTATCTGCGTGGCTCAACCATTGCATATAGGAGTTATGAAATGTCTCTGGATCTTCACAGATTTTTTTAGTTTTTTCCCATTCGTCCACATCATACCAGGGCACCCCTACCACAGTTAATTTGGAAGATTTTGTATAGCGATTTACTTTACGAAATGTAATCCACGGAAGGCCAATTGTGTCGGCCATTCGCTTAATAGTTGAGTCATTATTGAAAAATTTCATACGTGAAAAGATATCGACGTATACTGAAAATACTAAAGACAAAATAAGTACAGAAGATGCTATTAGCTAGATATAAGAAATAAAAATGGAAACTAAAAAAGGAGTCAAATCTCTATTTCGCTACTAAGCCAGTCTAGTTCTGGCATGTAAAAAATGAGTTAGACTAGACAATTAATAATGGACGAATTAATTGATTAAACAATAGCTTTACCCATTGTCCATTTCTTTACACTTATAGATACGGTAACCATCGTGCTCTTCAAATCCATCCGGTAGCCATCCTTTATTTAGTATTTCATCCATGATGACACTCATATGTACGCCGAGTGGATCAAGCAAGGAATTTGAAAGTGGTAACAAAAAATTACTCACACTTCCATTGTATTGAGAAATAAAGGTTAACGCTTTTGCAATATCAGTGAATGGTTCCATTTATAGTACAAAAATTAAATTTATCGTTTATATAAATAGCATGAGCCATATACTTGATTATTAGACAAAGTATCTCATTTTAAAAATACAGCTTAATCGTAAACTTTTGTGAAACATTTCATGTTGTTTAGTAATTCTCTAGTCTTTACAGTTGAGCAATCAATTACAGCTTAATTTCTTGCCGAAATATCTTTTACATAGCATAATTATATTGGAAGCAGATGGTTGGTTTGTTCCAAAATTTTCTTTTTGGTTGAGGGAAGCAAACAATTTTGTTTACAGGATGTCGGCATGGCTTAGCGCCATGTAGCCATTTGTGTTTGTGAGTTTGTAAACAGTTTTGTACAAACTCAATTAACCATAACAAATTAATAAAGGTGAACATTATGAGTACTAATAAAGATGAAGGAATTCTAGACAAGGCGGCTGGTGCAATTAAAGAAGCGGCTACTGACACAGTAGAAGCCGCTGATAATATTGTGGATGCTACAGTAGACCTTGCCAAAGATGGTGCAGAGGCTGCGGTAGATGCTGGGAAGGCTGCAGTATCTGGTGCAGCAAAGGCCGGTAATTATGTCGCGGAAAAAGCGGATGATGCCGTGGATGCTACAGTAGAACTAGCCAAAGACGGTGCAGAAGCTGTAAAGGATTTAGCTACTGATGACAGTGAAAAAGTTTAGTTAGAACCTACCGACCTGGGGAAAGGTTAATCTCATCTCCCCAGGCACGGTTCTCTTAAAAAACAAATGTATTAACGTTTTATAGCGTTTCTAAATGTTCAATGAGTGGGCTGACGGCTGGCTCTAGAACACTTTTTACTCCTGGGATCTGATAAGCTTTCTCAGCAGCAACAAGTAAAGGCTCTAGCTTAGAGCCTAATACAGATTGCAATAAAGACTTATCTTCACCACTCCAACTACCAATATTCATGTTATCTAAGAATCCCATGTGGTCTTTGACGGTAGAAGCTAGTTGTTGAGCAGAATCTGTATCTGTGATGTCTCCTATTGATGATGTCAAGCTGTCTAAACGTTGGCCGAGCTCTTCAGTAATCGATGTGACTGATGTAGACATCTCGCTTTCTGTTTCAGCCATGGCTTTTGGTTCTGTATGTTCGACAGTTTCAATTTCTCTTCGTTCTGCGCCTGGCCACAGCAGTGAGAGTAAGAACAATGCGCCTGCAATAAGTGCTAACGGTAATAACAGTCGGGAGAGTCCGCCTCGACGTTCTTCGCGAGTGTCTACTGAGTCTCGCACTACATGTTGGGTTCGACGTGTGTCATCATCGAAAATATGGCTTACACCGAGTGATTCACGCATATCATTGGGTAATGCATTAGAGATATGTTCTTTTTGGCCAAGCAAAAGATCTTTTATGCCATCTACACTTAAATTTCCTTGTGCACGTTGTTTCCCGATAAGTCCCATGACGATCGGGCCAAGTAAGTTCAATATGGTCGAGGCTGCACTGCTGCTTTTAAATCCTGCCAATCTGCTTAATGTACCTAGTACACCACTTTGACGAGATCCAAAAATCATATTGGCAATGGAAGCACCCATATTAAGTAAGCCAGATTGGTTACTACCAAAAAGTGAATCACTTAAGTTATTTAAAATGCTGCCATCATGTTGATCGAGTTGATTAAAGATTTCTTGAGCTCCGCCGGGACTTTGGGCTTTACTCATTAAGCCAGCCAATATTGCGGGTAGTCCAGAACTGATAGCGCTTTGTGTAGCGTTACCACCCTCACCAATCATGCCACTAATATTGTCGGAAATACTATTGCTAATAGCATTTGTCGCCAATTCAAGTAAATTAATTGCCATTGTATTCTCCTCCTTTTCTGTGTAGGTCAGCTGTTTTACGGTTATTTGTGGTTGGCAAAACCGGTTATATTCTATCGCAGGGAAGTTAAACAAGTATATACAGAATGTTTGTGGTTTATTTAGGTCGTTAAACGTGTAGGGGTGATCTATCTATAGCTTGAATAAAAAAACAAAGCATATGTAAATATAAACAATAGTTAATAGTAAACAGAAGTTAATTAATTATGTGTGTTGTTTTCTTAGAAGTCTCATTTAAAAATGGTTCTAAGATACAGAATAATCAGTAATTGTTTATTAGTTTTGGGTTGATTAAAGGTCGAATCTTGGCAGGATAGTTTGTAAATATAAACCTGCAATATATTGATAGCTATTGTTATTAGGATAAAACTCATCGACATCACTTACTAATTCACCTCCTAGTACATTGTTTGAGAAATTCACGAGTGGAACATAATATTTTTGAGCTTGGCGAGTAATCACTTGCTTATTAAGTTACATCCCGTTCGACAGAAACATGTTTGTCGGGTTTTTCTCTAAGGCGTTTTATTTGTATGAGGTTCGGTAAATCCAGCATCACGATAAAACGGCATTACCATCACGTAAAAGTCTTAGTAATTCACTTAGCGCTTTTTGAAGTTCAACAAGATCTTTCCACTAATAAAGTCATTTGCTCTGGTCTAGATAGTGACCAAGCCTTTATTTACGCCTATTTGTAAGCACAAGCCTTGATCGCTTTTTCAACCGGCTCAATATTTGCGGTGGGGGTGCCAAGATTTACTAGGTCGACACTTTCCCATGATCTTCAAGTTCATTTTTAAAATGCGAAATACGTACCTCTAGTGCTTTTCGCTGCCAAGAGCCATGAGTTTCTATCTTGTCCCATAGAAATCAATTATTTATATACCCACAATATAGAATTGTATTTACAGCATAAATATATATAATGATGTAAATACATCAATTGGAGAATTTCATGAGTGTACAGACTCAAACCTTGCCAGATGCAAATGAAGTGCTAAGCAAGGCCTTATTAAATAGTAAAGAACGCTTAGGGTTAACGTATACCGAGTTGGGCGAAATTATGGGCAAAGATCGTACTTATTTTACCCGTTTGCGTAATCGGCCTGTGTTAGAGCCAGACAGCAAAGAAGGTGAGTTGGCCTTGCATGTCATTCGAATTTATCGCTCTTTGTATGCGCTTGAAGGTGGCGATTTAGAAGCCATGGCAGAATGGTTGAATACGCCTAACAAACACCTAAACGGCATACCAAAAAAATTACTAAAAAATATTCAAGGTCTTATTCAAGTAACGGAATATCTAGATGCCATGCGTGGTAAAGCCTAAACCAGCATTTTACCTCAGCTCTAACCAATCGGAGCTTTCATAATTATTTATATGTCGTTATCTATTGAGAATAAATATATTCAACCATTGAGTGCGCGGGTTTATCGTATTGCTGAATCGCAATTAATGGTCGCAACCAATACGCTAGTGGATACTGTTGAGGAACAGCAACTGCTGGAGGAAATGCTAGATCGTGTAAAACCAAATGTACCTCAAGAATGCAAAAAATTTGATTACTTGATCTATACGCCGTTTCGATATCCGCCTCTTAAACATGGTTCACGGTTTGGTAAAAAAATTCATCCAAGTATTTTTTATGGCTCAACCAAAATAGAAACCACTTTTGCAGAAATGGCCTATTATCGGTTTGTGTACTACGACGGTATGCAGACTCCGCCAAAAAAACAACAAAAAGTGACGCAACACACTACTTTTTATATTAATGCGAAAACCAATAAGGGACTTGCATTGACTAAACCACCTTTTGGTAAATATAAAAATAAAATTAGTGACCCCACCGCATATGCTGCTTCACAAGCTCTAGGGGAGGATATGCGCGATAAGGGAGTGGAAGTGTTTAACTACTTTTCTGCACGTGCTGAGAACGAAATTAATGTAGGGCTCTTCACATGTAAGGCTATCGTCAGCAAAGCACCAAAAGAAAAACAACATTGGAGCTGTATCACTAAAAAAACCAATGTCACAATTAGAAGCTTAGATGATAGTTGGAAAAACTATAGTTTTAATTTAAAACAATTCCTCATTGATGGTGTGTTACCTATTCCTGCATGCTGAGCAAATGTAATTACTAATCATAATTAATATGTCTAATCAGATTTATGAATAAATATTTGGTATGAGTTGTGTTTAATGATTACAAATTGGATAATTCAATTTTGTGTGACAACATGGCTAACTACTATTCCCAACTCAAATCTTCTAAGAAGATGGTGTAATCCAAACTTATGTCGCCTAAATATTTTTATTCAGTTTTCTTGATTATCTGTTTTTTGTTCATTATTGGCTGTGCTGTAACAACAAACGAAGCTCAAGTTGAGAATATTCCGGATCGAAAACCTCTTGATGGAATTTGGTCTGGAGAATTTGATATTGGCGGGCGTGGTCCGTATGACTTTACGGCCGTGCATATTAATGGCCACGCTTTTGCATACAGTCTGGGTGCTAAAGCCCAGTGTGTGGGTACAGTGAAACTGGATGGTGAAAATTATATCTCTAAATATGCTTTATTCGCTTTGGATGGTGGTCCATTTGATGCTGCAACGATTACTGGAAAACTTAAAGAAGAAACAAGAATCAATTCACACTTTGTGACGTTAAATGGTGGAGATACGGGCGCATTAAATATTGTCTACGATGCAGTTTATGATACGGCTTCATCTTTGCAATTAACTGCTGGGCAATGGACTTATACCGATCGGGATAACTTGACAACAACACTGAGTATTGCGCCAGAGGGAACAATTGCTGGAACTGATTCTGATGGCTGTGCTTATTTAGGTTATGTGGATTTGATTAATCCTGCTTACAACGTCTATAAGATGAAAGTAGAGATTACCGAATGTAGTTCCGTCAATGGTGAATACGAGGGTGTTTCATTTATTAAAGATGATTTATTAAATGTGCAAATTGCAAATGAAAAGTATGCATTGTTTTTTGCATTTGGCCGTGCTGAATGAAACATTGTTGTTTATAAAATAATTTTTCTATCTTATCAACGCGATGTCTGTCGCAAAATATTATCCATTTTCCGGTACTAAAGGTCGTTTGCGTCTTGGGCTTAAATCGATTGCAGTTTCGGACTGGATTCAGTATGAAAGTGATTTTGCTGAAAGAATTGTTGAAAAGAAAAGCCTTATTACTAAGCAACGCAAGCATGTGCTTGATTTTTTACAAGCAAGTTTAGATGCGCAAACAGAGTTCTTAGCACTTATTCTTGACTACCTACAAGAGTATCAGAAAGATTTATTTAAAGTAGAAAAAAATCAGGTGCTTAGTTTACAGGACAATAATACATATGCGATTTCAGATTATACAAGTTGCCCTCTTGAGCTAATTAGTTATCTTGTAGCAGATGATTTTTGTCTGTTAGAAAATATTGGTGATGATCATAAGCTTGTGGCTGCATCAGTATGTGCTCCTACCTGGTGGGACTTATCAGCAAAAATGGATAAACCACTTACCACAGTGCATTCACCTATTGCAGGGCTCGAAGAAAAAATTGGGCGTATGATTCGACATTTTTTGCAAAATCTCAGTGTCGAAGACTGTTATCAAAGATCAAACTGGTTTCTTTTTAACAGGCCGGATCTATGTGTTTTTCCAAGTAGCTTTAATATGCATGAAGAACTTGCCGCTATCAATTTAGAAAACATTGAAGAAAATTTATATTTGCGCAGTGAACGTCAAACTTTTCGAAAATTAAAAACGACGGGGTATATAGTATTCGGTATTAAGGTTTACATTGCGCCAATTAGTATTGTAAAGAGACATCCTGCCATTGCAGAAGATTTGCAAATTGCCCTTGATACAATGACTACAGATCAAAAACAAGCATTGGGGATTAGTTTGGTAGAAGCACCTCTAAAAGAATATTTAGGAAAGCTCTGATTTATTAATGAAATGTCTGAGACGAGACAAAAAGATTTTGAGACAAATCTGCCGGGAGCAGATTTGGAAAGCTTTGCTAGCCGCAGGTCGAGCACCAGGAAGGTGCGAGTCAATACGGAGTGTATATAGTCATACATGAGTATTTCGAGAAATCTTTTTAACAAAGTATCAGAATAAATCAGAGCTTTCCTTGGGTGTGCAGTGGTGTGATTTTATTGTTTCTGTAATGAGTCGCCACGACCAATTGCAAAATATTCTAATCCAAGTTGTTTCATAAGACTGGGCTCATAGAGGTTGCGGCCGTCAAAAATTACCGGATTGGATAATGATTTTTTGATTTTTGTGAAATCTGGGCTTCTAAATTCGTTCCACTCTGTAACAATTGCTAAGGCATCTGCAGAATCTAATGTTTGGTCAGTATTACTGCACAATTTGAGTTGGGAATGATCACCATAAATGCGTTGGCACTCATCCATCGCAACTGGGTCGTAGGTTTGTACGATTGCACCTGCCTTCCACAGTGCTTCCATTAGTTCGCGGCTAGAAGCTTCACGCATATCATCCGTGTTGGGTTTGAACGCCAATCCCCAAATTGCAATTACTTTATCTTTTAAGTCGCCTTTAAAGTAGTTGTTGATTTTATTGAATAAGACTTGTTTTTGGCGTTGATTAACTTCATCTACTGCGGAAATTAAAGTGGATGGATAATTCACTTCTTTAGCAGTATGTTGTAAAGCCTTAACATCTTTTGGGAAGCAAGAACCACCGAAACCACAGCCAGGATAAATAAATTGATACCCGATTCGAGGATCAGAACCAATACCTAATCGAACTTGTTCGATATCGGCGCCTAGATGTTCGGCAATATTTGCAAGTTCATTCATAAAGCTGATTTTCGTAGCAAGAATTGCATTGGCTGCGTATTTTGTTAATTCAGCTGAGGCGAGGTCCATTATCTGTACACGATCATGGCTGCGGTTAAAGGGCGCATACAATGCACGCATAAGTTCCGCAGTACGTGGATTTTCTGCGCCGACAATGATGCGATCCGGTTTCATGAAATCTTCAATGGCCGCACCTTCTTTTAAAAATTCAGGATTTGAAACTACATCGAATTCAACTTCTACAGATCGCGTTTGTAATTCTTGTTGAATTGCATCGGAAACTTTTTGAGCTGTCCCAACCGGGACAGTAGATTTATTTACAATGATTTTATAATCATTCAGATTTTGTCCAATGGTTTTTGCAACACTTAATACGTGTTGTAAATCAGCAGAGCCATCTTCATCAGGCGGTGTACCTACGGAGATAAATTGAAATAAGCCGTGTTCGAGACCTTCAATTGCATTAAGAGTAAAGTCTATCCGCGTTGCTTCTACATTAGTTTGGATAAGTTCTTGTAGGCCGGGCTCATGTATGGGAACGATACACTGTTTTAGCTTTTTGATTCTGTCTTCGTCTATATCTACACAAAGCACATTATTCCCTACTTGTGCAAGGCAGGCAGCGGTGACTAAACCAACATAACCAGAACCGTATATTGTTACATCCATCGTTTTTACGTAGAAATTGTTAGATAGAAATGTTTGAAATTCGAGATCGCCAGTATTGAATGTGTCGCGTAGATTTATGATAGAACTTTATCAGATTAATACTTCTGTTGTGTGACCTAGACCGACAAACTTTCACTTTTCACATGTCACACGCTAATAGTCTTAAGAATATTTTTAATTCAGAACATGATTGCCGCTTGTAATATTGACACTTTGTAGAGCTGTCCCGCACAATAAATTTTTCAGAGGGGTACCCAAGCGGTCAACGGGCGAGTATATGGATATACGAGAGAGAGAACGCATCATGGAGGATGCGTACAATAAGTAATCTCTTACTTTAATTTGAACGTCCTCCAGCCACTAAATCTATTGGATTTAGTGGGATTGGGCGGCCCGTAGGGCGAAGGGCAGGGGTGGCCTAATCCTTTCCAGCTCTTTCAGAATCGCGGCTAAAACTTAAAAACATGCATGTTATAAGCATTAGTTAATGTTAATGAGTAGAGTGAAAGAAGTATAAGAATTGACAGCCAGCGAACTGAACACGCACAATATTTTTAACTGGAGGGGTACCCAAGCGGTCAACGGGAGCAGACTGTAAATCTGCCGGCTCAGCCTTCGGAGGTTCGAATCCTTCCCCCTCCACCAGACATGCGCATGGCTATTATGCGCAAATTAAGTATGATGAAATCATACCTTATGATTTAGCGGGTGTAGTTCAATGGTAGAACCTCAGCCTTCCAAGCTGATGATGTCGGTTCGATCCCGATCACCCGCTCCAAGAGACTAGCCGGATAATTGCGATTTTATAGCTGTATTGGTTTAGCACGTGCGAAAGTTAAAGTTATCTAGCCGTGCTGTACGTATAGGTCTCAACTAAACCTACCTGTTAAGAAAATTATGAGCTGGTGCTATAGAAATAGTAAATAGTACTGCAGATTAAAATTTCAAGGTTTACAATTACGCAACTTTTGCCCATATAGCTCAGTCGGTAGAGCACTTCCTTGGTAAGGAAGAGGTCACCGGTTCAAATCCGGTTATGGGCTCCACGTATGTAGTAGTACAGTACTAAATAACAAGACAAAAAGTGTAGTAAACGGGAGAAAAAGATGTCCAAAGAGAAATTTGAGCGCACGAAGCCGCATGTCAATGTTGGGACGATCGGGCATGTAGATCATGGGAAGACGACGTTAACGGCGGCGTTGACCAAGATCATGGGAGAGGCGCACGGCGGGGAGTTTAAGGCGTATGATCAGATCGACAATGCGCCGGAAGAGCGCGAGCGGGGCATCACGATCGCGACGGCACATGTGGAATATGAGAGTCCGAATCGCCACTATGCGCATGTGGACTGTCCCGGACATGCGGACTATGTGAAGAACATGATCACAGGCGCCGCGCAAATGGATGGGGCGATTTTAGTGGTGAGTGCCGCGGATGGGCCGATGCCGCAGACCCGCGAACACATCCTATTAGCCCGCCAAGTAGGGGTGCCCTACATATTGGTGTACATGAACAAAGCCGATCAAGTGGATGATGCCGAGCTGCTAGAACTGGTAGAGATGGAAGTGCGCGATCTACTGTCGACCTATGAATTTCCAGGCGACGATACGCCGATCGTCACGGGCTCAGCATTAAAGGCACTAGAAGGCGACACCTCCGAGATCGGCGTGCCCTCGATCGTCAAGTTGGTGGAAGAGATGGACAACTTTATCCCGGAACCGGAACGCGCGATCGATGGCGACTACATCATGCCAGTGGAAGACGTGTTTTCGATCTCCGGACGCGGCACGGTGGTGACCGGACGCATCGAGCGCGGCATCATCAAAGTCGGAGATGAGATCGAGATTGTGGGGATCAAAGACACGACGACGACGACCTGTACGGGCGTAGAAATGTTTCGCAAACTGCTGGATCAAGGGCAGGCGGGGGACAATGTAGGAGTACTACTGCGCGGCACGAAGCGCGACGAAGTGGAGCGCGGGCAAGTGCTGTGCAAGCCAGGGAGCATTACGCCGCATACCAAATTCGAAGCGGAAGTGTATATCTTGAGCAAAGAAGAAGGGGGGCGGCATACACCGTTTTTCAATGGCTATCGACCGCAATTTTACTTTCGCACGACCGATGTGACGGGGGCGGTAGAGTTACCGAGTGGCACCGAGATGGTGATGCCGGGAGATAATGTACAGATGACGGTATCGATGATTGCGCCGATCGCGATGGAAGAAGGGCTACGCTTTGCGATCCGTGAAGGCGGACGAACGGTGGGTGCTGGAGTCGTTGCGAAAATTATTGAGTGATTGATTTTCTCTAGTTATTTCTGGACAAGTATCTCTTTAGGAGAGGTTAGAAAAAATAGGTTCAAACTGATCTAGAAATCACGCTATAATTTCAGGTTCGGCAATTGGAAGGTACTGACGGTTTTAGGCCAGTAGCTCAATTGGCAGAGCGGCGGTCTCCAAAACCGCAGGTTGGGGGTTCGATTCCCTCCTGGCCTGCCAAATGAGCCCTAGTGTAAGCAAGTTCACGAGCTACATCACAAGCAGAAATATTAAGTAAATATGTCAGGAAAAGCTGAAGCAAGTGCAAGCGGCTTGGATGTCTTTAAGCTAGCGATAAGTGCTGCCATCCTAATCGCGAGCATTGTGGTGTTTTATTGGTTTGCCGATCAACCACTGCTTTATCGAGTACTAGGCATTGTGGCTGCGGTGATTGTTGCTGCAGTAATTGCATTAACCACCACACGTGGCCGAACGCTTGCAGGGTTTATGCAAGAAGCACGTACTGAAGTGCGCAAGATGGTGTGGCCTACGCGGGTTGAAACTCTGCAAACGACAATAATCGTATTTATTGTGGTTGTGCTTTTAGCTCTGTTTTTGTGGTTTGTAGATCGTATATTGACAACTTTAATACAGTACGTAATTCAATAAAGGTTTAGATTTCTATGCATTGGTATGTTGTACATGCATATTCGGGTTATGAACACCAAGTAAAGCGTTCATTGACCGAACGTATTGAAAGATATGGTATGCAGGATAAGTTTGCAGAGATCATGGTGCCAGTTGAAGAAGTCGTAGAAATGCGCGAAGGACAAAAACGGCGCAGTGAAAGAAAGTTTTTTCCTGGTTATGTGTTAGTAAAGATGGAAATGGATGATGACACTTGGCACCTTGTGAAAGATTGTCCAAAAGTGCTTGGGTTTATTGGCGGTTCTTCAGATAAACCTGCACCGATTACTGAACAGGAAGCACAAAATATCTTGCAACGTATGCAAGAAGGTGTGGATCAACCCAAACCGAAGGTGTTATTTGAACCTGGCGAAGTGGTGCGCGTGACGGATGGACCGTTTAACGATTTCAATGGTGTGGTTGAAGAAGTGAATTATGAAAAAAGTCGTATGCTGGTCGCGGTACAAATTTTTGGACGCTCGACACCAGTAGAACTCGGTTTCAGTCAGGTTGAGAAGGGTTAGATAAAAAATTATTTATTACTAAATATTACTGGGAATCAAGAAGCTGTGATTTTTTTTGAGACAAGGCAAAAAATATCGAAAAAGCGCAGTGTATTGGTTACATACATGAGCATTTTGAGGTTATTTTTTAACGACCTAAAAAATTAATTACGGCAGAATAAATCACAGTTTCTAAAAAGTGGAATAAAAATGGCGAAGAAGGTAGAGGCATATATCAAGTTGCAAGTTCCTGCATCGGATGCAAATCCAAGTCCTCCTGTGGGACCTGCTTTAGGTCAGCACGGGGTGAATATCATGGAGTTTTGTAAAGCCTTTAATGCGCAAACGCAAAACTTAGAAAAAGGTATGCCCGTACCTGTCGTGATCACTGTTTACAATGATCGCAGTTTCACTTTTATTACCAAGACGCCACCAGCATCGATTTTATTAAAAAAGGCAGCTGGCTTAAGTAAAGGCAGTGGTCGGCCGAATACAGATAAAGTGGGTAAGGTAAACCGTGCGCAGCTTGAAGAAATTGCTAAAACGAAAATGCCAGATATTACTGCTGCTGATATGGATGCTGCCGTGCGCACCATTGCCGGTAGTGCACGAAGCATGGGTATAGAAGTGGAAGGTGTGTAAAGGGGTATTAATAAGAATGTCTAAACCTGGAAAAAAATATCGTGCTGCACTTGAAAAAGTGGATAGTGAAAAAAGCTATGCACCTAGTGAGGCGTTACAGTTAATCAAAGATTGCGCCAGTGCAAAATTTAAAGAGTCAGTGGATGTCTGTGTCAACTTAGGTGTAGATCCTAGAAAGTCAGACCAAGTGGTAAGAGGTTCAACTGTGTTACCGAATGGAATAGGTAAAACTATTCGGGTTGCGGTATTCGCAGAGGGTGATCAGGCTGAGGCAGCAAAATCGGCGGGTGCGGATTTAGTTGGTTTAGATGATTTAGCCGAACAAGTTAAAAAAGGGCAAATGGATTTTGATGTGGCAGTTGCTACACCTGATGCCATGCGTGTAGTCGGTCAGTTAGGCCAAATTCTGGGGCCACGCGGATTAATGCCGAACCCTAAAGTGGGCACGGTCGCAGCAGATGTTGCGAGTGCAGTAAAAAATGCCAAGGCTGGTCAAGTTCGTTTTAAAACAGACAAAGGTGGATTGATTCATTGTTCAATTGGAAAAGTCGAATTTGATACACCAAAACTTGAAGAAAATTTAAAAGCATTAGTGGCAGATTTAGTAAAAGCCAAACCGGCTTCAGCTAAAGGTATTTATATAAAGAAAGTTACGGTTTCGTCTACTATGGGGGTAGGTGTTAGCGTTGACCAATCCGCTTTAGTGTAAGGAAACTCTGATTTAAACTGATACTTCGTTAAAAAATGATCTCAAAGTCGCTCATGTATAAAAACTGCACATCGCTCTTTTCGACATTTTTTGCCTTGTCTCAGATTAAATCAGAGCTTCTTTTAGAGAGAAGTATAAAAGAATTGGGAGTTGTTTGTTCGTAAATAAACAAACAAGCGTCCAAGACCGTAGGTGAAGTTTTGTAGTCATTGTTAATAATGCATATGAAGCTTCTTAATAAGGAATCTTGGCCTACGTAGACTGTGTTACCCAAATCAGGATGTTCCTGAGTTGGTTGCACTGTAAGGGAAGTGCCACTGTTGAACGGTATCTGTGTATAAATGTTTAGATACACTACGATCGACGATGGCGTGAATTTAGTAACACCTTGTGTGTAGTGATAACTCAGAGGACCCAACTGTGGCCTTAAGACTTGAAGAAAAACAAGCAATCGTATCTGAAGTGATGCAAGTTGCAACGGATGCGCATTCTGCAATTGCGGCTGAGTACCGTGGACTTACTGTAAGTGAATTAACTGAACTTCGCTCTAAAGCACGTGAGCAAGGCGTCTATTTAAAAGTAGTTAAAAATACCCTGGCCAAACGCGCATTGGAAGGTACACCTTATGAGTGTATGCGAGAAGGATTGGTTGGCCCACTTATGTTGGCATTTTCGCAAGAAGATCCTGGTTCGGCTGCACGTCTGATAAAAGATTTTTCTAAAGAGAATGATCTACTTGCAGTAAAGATGATCTCTATTGGTGGCGAGCTACTAGAAGCGAGCGAACTAAAGAAATTGTCAAGTCTGCCAACGAAAGATCAGGCAATTAGTATGTTGATGGCTGTAATGAAGGCACCGATTGAAAAGTTTGTGCGCACATTAAATGAACCGCATGCAAAATTGGTAAGAACCGTTGCTGCGGTGCGCGATCAGAAACAATCTGCTGGTTAAATATAGGTTACAAGTTTGGTATTAGGTTTTATTAGGAGATAAAAAATGGCTGTATCGAAAGAAGATATTTTGGAAACGATCTCAGAGATGAGTGTAATGGAAGTGGTTGATTTAATTTCTGCCATGGAAGAAAAATTTGGTGTTTCGGCGGCAGCGGCAGTTGCGGCAGCACCTGTTGCGGGTGCCGATAGTGGTGGTGAAGCTGCTGCAGAGAAAGACGAATTTGATGTGGTAATGAGTAGCTTCGGTGGTAATAAAGTAGCGGTGATTAAAGTGGTTCGTACGGTTACCGGTCTTGGCTTGAAAGAGGCAAAAGAGATGGTTGAGGGCGCACCTTCCACGGTTAAAGAAGCTGCTGCGAAAGACGAGGCTGAAGAGATCAAAAAGCAATTGGAAGAAGCAGGTGCAACGGTAGAGCTCAAGTAATTGCAGCGCAATTCTGAAAGCTCTGATTTATTCTGATACGTCGTTAAAAAATGTCTCAAAATGCTCATTTACCAGCATGTAAACTGCGCTTTTTCGACATTTTTTGCCTCGTCTCAGTCGTTCACACTAATAAATCAAAGCTTCAGGAAGCATTACCAACAACTAAACATAGCATTTATGCAATGTTTAGTTACTTTTGCATATGTATATTTAATGGAGTGACCATTTATGGCGTATAGCTACACCGAGAAAAAACGAGTTCGCAAAGATTTTGGTAAACGGCCCGAAATCTTAGGTGTTCCATTTATGTTGCAAATTCAATTGGCGTCATATAGACGGTTTTTGCAGTCTGACAAAAATGCAGGAAATCGTGAAGATGTTGGATTGCATGGGGCGTTTAATACGATATTTCCAATCATTAGTTATTCCGGAAATGTGGAGCTGCAGTATGTCAGTTATCGTTTAGAGCAACCTCCATTTGAAGTGAAAGAGTGTCAGCTTCGTGGCTTAACTTATCACGCACCACTTAAAGTTTTACTGCGTTTAGTCATTTATGACAAAGATGCGCCTGCGGGATCAAAGAAAGTCAAAGATGTAAAAGAACAAGAAGTGTATATGGGTGAATTACCACTCATGACTGATACCGGTGCCTTTGTTATTAATGGTACAGAACGTGTAATTGTTTCGCAGTTACATCGTTCACCGGGTGTGTTCTTTGATCATGATAAAGGTAAAACTCATTCGTCTGGTAAATTGCTTTATTCCGCAAGAGTAATTCCTTATCGCGGCTCTTGGTTGGACTTTGAGTTTGATCATAAAGATTGTTTGTTTGTGCGCATTGACCGGCGCAGGAAATTACCTGCAAGTATTTTGTTACGCGCACTTGGTTATTCCAGTGAAGAAATTCTTTCTATCTTTTTTGATACCAATACGGTACGCATCACCGATACTGGTTTTATTCTAGATTTGATTCCTGAGCGATTACGCGGAGAAATTTCACCTTTTGAAATTAAGGCGGGTGGAAAGTTAATTGTAGAAGCAGGCCGTCGTATCACGGTACGCCATGTACGTCAGATTGAAAAAGCTGGAATTAAAACATTTGAAGTACCAGTTGAATATTTACTTGGCAAAGTGTTAGCTAAAGATTTAATTGACACCGATACAGGTGAATTAGTTTGTAAAGCCAATGATGAATTAACCGAAGAAAATATTGAAAAGATTTTAGAGTCTACGGTTGAGGTTTTAGAGCTTTTGTACACCAATGACATTGATCGCGGTCCATATATGTCTTCGACCATTGCGATTGATCCCTCAAATAATGAACTAGAAGCTCAAGTAGAAATTTATCGCATGATGCGCCCTGGCGAACCGCCAACCAAAGAGGCTGCACAAAATTTATTTCAAAACTTATTTTTCACTCCAGAGCGTTATGACTTATCACCGGTTGGGCGCATGAAATTCAACCGCCGCGTTGGCCGTGAAGATATGACAGGGTCAGGCATTCTGAGTAACGAAGATATTCTGGATGTCATGCGTACGTTAATCGATATCCGTAATGGCAATGGTATCGTTGATGATATTGATCATCTCGGAAATCGACGTGTACGTTGTGTAGGTGAGATGGCAGAGAATGCATTTCGTGTCGGCTTGGTTCGTGTCGAACGAGCAGTGAAGGAACGATTAACGCTAGCTGAATCTGAAGGCTTGATGCCTCAAGAAATGATTAATGCCAAACCCGTTGCCGCAGCAATAAAAGAGTTTTTTGGGTCTAGCCAACTTTCGCAATTCATGGATCAGAATAATCCGCTTTCTGAGATTACCCATAAACGTAGAATTTCAGCGCTTGGGCCTGGCGGTTTAACCCGTGAACGTGCAGGATTTGAGGTACGCGACGTACATCCAACGCATTATGGCCGTGTATGTCCTATTGAAACTCCTGAAGGTCCCAATATTGGCTTGATTAATTCCTTGGCAATTTTTGCGCGTACCAATGAATATGGCTTTTTAGAAACGCCCTATCGAAAAGTAGTAGATAGCAAGGTTTCTAGTCAAATTGATTACTTATCTGCAATTGAGGAGAGTCAATTCACTATTGCACAGGCCAATGCGCGGGTTGACGATAACGGTAAATTGCAAGATGAATTAGTTTCGGTACGTCATTTAAATGAATTTTCATTAGCGCCAGCAGAAAAAGTAGAGTACATGGATGTGTCACCAAAACAGATTGTTTCTGTGGCGGCTTCCTTAATTCCGTTTTTGGAACATGACGATGCTAACCGTGCACTCATGGGTTCTAATATGCAACGTCAAGCTGTGCCAACTTTACGTACTGAAAAACCATTGGTGGGTACTGGTATCGAACGTTCAGTGGCGATTGACTCAGGTGCGGCCTTGGTATCCAAGCGTGGTGGAGTTGTTGATACTGTGGATGCAGGTCGAATTGTGGTGCGGGTAAATGATAATGAAACCGAAGCTGGTGAGCCGGGCGTGGATATTTATAATCTCACTAAATACACCCGTTCTAACCAAAATACCTGTATCAATCAGAAGCCATTAGTGCAACCAGGTGATGTGATTGCCAAAGGCGATGTGTTGGCAGATGGCCCCTCTACTGACCTTGGTGAATTGGCCTTAGGTCAAAATGTATTAGTCGCGTTTATGCCGTGGAATGGGTATAACTTTGAAGATTCCATCTTAATCTCTGAACGTGTGGTGGAAGAAGATCGGTTTACAACCATTCATATTGAAGAATTAAGTTGTATTGCGCGTGACACTAAATTAGGGGCAGAGGAGATTACTGCTGATATACCTAACGTAAGTGAAAATTTACTTGCCAAGTTAGATGACTCGGGCATTGTCTATGTGGGTGCAGAAGTTAAGCCGAGTGACATCTTAGTAGGCAAAGTTACGCCAAAAGGTGAGACACAACTTACCCCTGAAGAGAAACTGCTACGCGCCATCTTCGGTGAAAAGGCATCAGATGTAAAAGACACTTCTTTACGAGTTCCTTCCGGAATGGAAGGTACCGTTATTGATGTGCGTGTGTTCACGCGTGATGGTGTTGATAAAGACAAGCGTGCTTTACAAATTGAAGAATCGGAAATTGAACAAGTACGTAAAGATTTGAATGATCAATTGCGAATTTATGAGCAAGATATTTATGCACGTGTCGAACGATTAATTACTAATAAAGTTGCAGATGGTGGACCGGAAGGGCTACAGGCCGAGTCTAAGGTTACCAAAGCCTATTTAGATAGTCTTGATCGAGAACGTTGGTTTGAAGTTCGTATGAGCAGTGAAGATGTTAATGCGCAACTGGAAAAACTTTCCAATCAGTTAAAAGAACAGCGTGAATCATTTGATCAAAAGTTACTCGAGAAGAAAGAAAAAATTACTGCTGGTGATGATCTTGCACCCGGTGTATTAAAGATGGTCAAAGTTTACTTGGCAGTAAAACGTCGTATGCAACCGGGCGACAAAATGGCAGGCCGACATGGAAATAAGGGTGTGGTCTCAATGATCGTACCGGTTGAAGATATGCCGCATATGGAAGATGGAACCCCAGTTGACATTGTTTTAAATCCCCTGGGTGTGCCATCGCGGATGAATGTTGGTCAGGTGCTGGAAACCCATTTAGGTTGGGCTGCAAAAGGACTGGGTTTAAAGATTGATGGCATGCTTGGCCAGGATGGCAATGTTATGCGCTTGCGTGAATTCCTGGATGAGGTCTATAACAAAGATGAAGGGATATCGGTAAATCTTAAAGAGTTCAGTGACGACGAAGTTTTAGCTTTATCAAATAACTTGCGTCGTGGCGTACCGATGGCAACTCCCGTTTTTGATGGTGCCCAGGAATCTGAAATTAAACGTATGCTTAAGTTAGCTGATTTACCTGAGGATGGACAAACTCATTTATGGGACGGTCGCACTGGTGAAGCATTTGAGCGCAAAATCACTGTGGGATATATGCATATGTTAAAGCTCAATCATCTAGTTGATGACAAGATGCATGCACGTTCTACTGGACCTTACAGCCTGGTTACTCAACAACCGCTTGGGGGTAAGGCGCAATTCGGCGGTCAGCGCTTTGGTGAAATGGAAGTGTGGGCACTGGAAGCCTATGGTGCATCGTATACTTTGCAAGAGATGTTAACGGTCAAATCAGATGATGTTGTTGGCCGTAACAAAATGTATAAAAACATTGTTGATAGTAATCATAGTATGGATGCCGGCATGCCGGAATCCTTCAATGTTTTGATGAAAGAAATTCGCTCATTAGGACTCAATATTGACTTTGAGCAGGAGACGTAATGAAAGACTTATTAAGTTTATTAAAGAACCAGGGTCAAATTGAAGATTTTGATTCCATACGTATTGGCTTAGCTTCGCCAGATATGATTCGCTCTTGGTCGTATGGTGAAGTAAAGAAACCGGAGACGATAAATTATCGTACATTCAAACCTGAACGAGATGGTTTGTTCTGCGCAAAGATCTTTGGCCCAATTAAAGATTACGAATGCCTGTGTGGAAAATATAAACGCCTTAAACATCGTGGTGTAGTGTGTGAAAAGTGTGGAGTGGAAGTTACCTTAACTAAAGTACGTCGCGAACGCATGGGGCACATCGAACTAGCTAGTCCCGTAGCACATATTTGGTTTTTAAAATCTCTGCCTTCACGTATTGGCTTGTTGTTAGATATGACGTTACGGGATGTGGAACGTATTCTATATTTTGAAGCCTTTGTCGTAATCGATCCTGGTATGACAGGCTTGGAACATAAACAGCTTTTGTCGGATGAAACCTTTTTAGAAGCCATTGAAGAATATGGAGATGAGTTTGATGCACGTATGGGGGCAGAAGCAATCTTTGAATTACTTAAACAAGTAAATTTAGAAGAAGAAGCGGAAAATTTACGTGAAGAGATCGCCTCGACGCGTTCTGAAGCTAAACTTAAACGTTTTTCAAAGCGCCTAAAGTTGGTTGAATATTTTACCGAGTCTGGCAATAAACCAGGTTGGATGGTGTTAACCGTTTTACCTGTGTTACCACCTGATCTTCGCCCTCTTGTGCCATTGGATGGTGGGCGTTTTGCCACTTCTGATTTGAACGACTTATATCGTCGTGTCATTAATCGTAATAATCGTTTAAAACGATTATTAGAATTAAATGCGCCAGATATTATTGTACGTAATGAAAAGCGTATGTTGCAGGAATCTGTCGATGCGTTGCTAGATAACGGACGTCGAGGTCGTGCCATCACCGGTACTAATAAGCGTGCACTGAAATCACTTGCCGACATGATTAAGGGTAAACAAGGACGTTTTCGCCAAAATTTGCTTGGTAAGCGTGTTGATTATTCTGGGCGTTCGGTAATTGTTGTGGGCCCAACCTTGAAACTGCATCAGTGTGGTTTGCCTAAAAAAATGGCACTTGAATTATTTAAGCCGTTTATATTCAGCAAGCTGCATATGCGCGGGATTGCACCCACCATTAAAGCTTGTAAAAAAGTTGTAGAGAAAGAAGGCCCAGAAGTTTGGGATATTCTTGAAGAAGTCATTCGTGAACACCCGGTACTATTAAATCGTGCACCTACGCTGCATCGTTTAGGGATTCAGGCATTTGAGCCGACCTTAATTGAAGGTAAAGCAATACAATTGCATCCCCTTGTGTGTGCCGCGTTTAACGCAGATTTTGATGGTGATCAAATGGCTGTACATGTGCCATTGTCTATTGAAGCACAGCTTGAAAGTCGTGCCTTGATGATGTCTACCAACAATGTACTGTCTCCTGCAAATGGAGATCCCATTATTGTTCCTTCTCAAGACATTGTTTTAGGCCTTTATTATCTCACGCGCGAAAAAGTGAATGCCAAAGGTGAAGGCATGTGTTTTGCGGATGTTGCTGAGGCACAGCGTGCTTATGAAAGTAATACGGTTGCTTTACATGCAAAAGTAAAAATTCGTGTGAATGATGTTGATATAAGTGAGGAAGGTGAGGTCACTGAGGTACGTCGAATTATCGAAACCACAGTTGGCCGCGGTATTCTTTCAAAAATTTTACCCAAAGGTTTGCCGTTTTCACTGGTAAACCAATCGATGGGCAAGCGTGAAATTTCTACATTGATCGACTCTTCTTATCGACGAGTTGGATTAAAAGATACCGTCATCTTTGCAGACAACTTAATGTATACAGGATTTAAATATGCAACGCGCGCAGGTGTTTCATTTTGTGCGGATGACATGGCTATTCCGTCAGAAAAGCAATCCATACTAAGTGAGGCAGAAAAAGAAGTGAAAGAAATTGCTTCACAGTATGCATCAGGTTTAGTAACAAAGGGTGAGCGTTATAATAAAGTTATTGATATTTGGTCACACACTAATGACCAAGTGGCAAAAGCTATGATGGATGGTTTAGGAAAAGAGGAAGTTCAAGATGCTGAAGGAAATCATGTTACGCAAGAATCCTTCAATTCAATTTATATGATGGCAGATTCGGGTGCTAGAGGTTCGGCAGCTCAAATCAGACAACTTGCGGGTATGCGAGGTTTAATGGCCAAACCTGATGGTTCCATTATTGAAACACCGATAACGGCTAATTTCCGTGAGGGGTTGAATGTGTTGCAGTACTTTATTTCAACACATGGTGCACGAAAGGGTTTAGCGGATACTGCTTTAAAGACAGCAAATTCCGGTTATCTAACACGTCGATTAGTAGATGTTGCTCAAGACTTAGTCGTCACAGAACAAGATTGTGGTACGGATGATGGTATGCAAATGAAACCTATCATCGAAGGTGGTGATGTGGTGCAAACCCTACAAACTCGTGTATTAGGACGTGTTACAGCTGAAGATGTATACGACGTAAAAGGAAAAAATGTTGTTATTCCTGCTGGCACTTTATTGGACGAATCTTGGGTGGAAAAATTTGAAGAAGAAGGCGTTGATGAAGTAAAAGTTCGCGCACCGATTGCTTGTAAAACGAGATATGGCGTGTGCTCAATGTGCTATGGGCGCGATTTAGCACGTGGCCATCTTGTCAATGATGGTGAAGCAGTTGGTGTAATTGCTGCACAGTCTATCGGAGAGCCTGGAACACAACTTACCATGCGCACCTTTCACATTGGTGGTGCAGCTAGCCGTGCAGCTTCTACCAGTGACATCAGTGTAAAGTCTATAGGTACGGTTCGGATGCATAATTTGAAGCTAGTACAACATAACAATGGTCATAATGTTGCCGTCTCCAGATCGGGTGAATTGAGTATTGTTGATGAACAAGGTCGTGAAAAAGAACGCTATAAAATTCCTTACGGCGCATCTATTTCGGTAAATAATGAAGATGCCGTGCATGCGGGGCAAATGGTTGCAACTTGGGATCCACATACCCACCCCATCATTACGGAGGTGGCCGGGCAAATACAGCTTGTTGATTTTGCCGATGGCGTGACAGTGGATTCTTATACAGATGAGGTAACTGGACTGAGTTCCACTATTGTATCGGATCCAAAGAGTCGCCCTGCAGCTGGAAAAGACCTGCGTCCAGCGGTGAATTTGTTAGATAAAAATGGTGAACCTCTTAAGTTTACCGGTACAGAAATTCCTGCACATTACATACTTCCACCTGGCGCAATCGTTAGTTTGTCTGATGGTGATGCAGTGGATGTTGGTGATGTGATTGCGCGGATTCCACAAGAGTCATCGAAGACACGTGATATCACGGGTGGTTTGCCACGCGTAGCAGATTTATTTGAAGCACGTAAACCTAAAGAACCCGCTGTTTTGGCAGAACAAACAGGCACAGTAAGTTTCGGTAAAGATACTAAGGGAAAGGAGCGTCTTGTTATTACAAATGAAGACGGTGAATCTACCGAAGAACTTATTCCGAAGTGGCGTCAAATAAACGTATTTGAAGGGGAGCATGTTGAAAAAGGTGAAGTTGTTGTTGATGGCGAACTTAATCCACATGACATTTTACGTTTATTGGGTATTACTGCCTTAGCAGAATACTTGATAAAGGAAATACAAGATGTATACCGTCTTCAAGGCGTTGGCATCGATGATAAACATATTGAAGTTATTATCAGACAAATGCTGCGTAAGGCAGAAATAATTGAGGCTGGTGATACAAACTATTTGCGTGGTGAGCAAGTAGAAAAATCTCGAGCCTTAGAGACTAATGAAAAAATGCAGGCGGACGGTAAGGAACCGGCCACTTTTGCCCCAGTATTATTGGGAATCACTAAGGCCTCGTTGGTTACAGAGTCGTTTATTTCGGCGGCTTCATTCCAGGAAACTACACGAGTGTTAACCGAAGCAGCCGTGCGAGGCTCGAAAGATTCATTGCGCGGTTTAAAAGAAAATGTCATCGTAGGTCGCTTGATACCGGCTGGAACCGGTTTGGCTTATCATGAAAAAAGACGTGAAAGCGCCATATCTGCAATGAGCACAGATGAGCAAGAACTTCCAGATCTTGAACAAGAAGTACCCCCTAGTGAGACGATGGTACAAGAGGCCTTGGCAGAAGAACTTTCCAACTCAGAGGCAAATCGTGATTCGGCTGAACAAAGCCCACCGGTTGAATAACGGCTTTTTGTTATTCGTTGGATTTGTGAGTTTGCTTGACACTATAGCTGCAGGTTTCTACAATTCCGCGGCTAACTTACAGGCCGATGTTTCATCGGCCTGTTGTTTATTTTGGGTATAGAAAACATAAATTATGGCAACAATCAATCAGTTGGTGCGAAAACCGCGTAAACGCAAGCTGGAAAAGAGTAATGTTCCGGCATTGGCAAGCTGTCCACAAAAGCGTGGTGTTTGTACGCGTGTCTATACTACTACGCCAAAGAAGCCAAATTCGGCTTTACGTAAAGTAGCAAGGGTGCGTTTAACTAATGGTTTTGAAGTGACAAGTTATATTGGTGGTGAGGGTCATAATTTGCAAGAACACTCAGTGGTACTCATTCGCGGTGGTCGAGTGAAAGATTTGCCTGGTGTTCGTTATCATACGGTTCGTGGTAGTTTGGATACACAAGGTGTGCAAGATCGCATGCAGGGCCGCTCAAAATATGGCACCAAAAAGCCTAAGTCTTAATCGCAATTAGTATAACTGAGAAAAGTAAATCTAAAATGCCACGTAGAAGAGAAGTTCCACAAAGAAAAGTTTTACCTGATCCAAAATATAGTGATCAGTTAGTGGCAAAATTTGTAAACATGTTGATGAAACATGGAAAGAAGTCAGTTGCGGAAAAAATTCTTTATCAGTCTTTTGATAGTGTGCAAAAGAAAAATGGGCAACAAGGTATAGATATCTTTAAAAAAGCCCTAGAAAATGTTCGTCCTACTGTTGAAGTAAAATCACGACGTGTCGGTGGCGCTACCTATCAAGTACCGGTAGAAGTTCGCCCGGTTCGTCAAACTACTTTGGCAATGCGTTGGATCATTGATGCTGCTAAGAAGCGTGGCGAAAAATCGATGATTAACAAGTTAGCGGGCGAGCTTATTGATGCTTCGGAGCAAAAAGGTGCAGCAATGAAAAAACGCGAAGAGACGCTGCGCATGGCCGAAGCCAACAAGGCTTTTTCACACTACCGCTGGTAGTTCGTTTTGATACCGGGCATTCAACATGGCGCGCAAGACTCCCATCACACGGTATCGAAATATCGGCATCATGGCGCATATTGATGCAGGTAAGACGACTACTACCGAACGAGTTCTCTTTTATACCGGTATCTCCCACAAAATAGGTGAAGTTCATGACGGTGCAGCTGTCATGGATTGGATGGAGCAAGAGCAAGAGCGCGGTATTACGATCACCTCAGCTGCAACCACTTGCTTTTGGAGTGGCATGGGTAATCAACATGATCAGCATCGAATCAATATTATCGATACTCCAGGTCATGTCGATTTCACCATCGAAGTTGAACGTTCACTTCGAGTGCTAGATGGTGCTTGCGCAGTGTTTTGTGCCGTGGGTGGAGTCGAACCCCAGTCCGAAACCGTGTGGCGACAGGCAAATAAATATCAGGTTCCGCGCATGGCTTTCGTGAATAAGATGGATCGAGCTGGCGCTGATTTTTTGCGTGTTGTAGAACAAATTCGTGAAAGGCTTGGATCGCTAGCTGTACCCATTCAGTTGCCAATTGGTGCAGAGGATGGGTTCAAAGGTGTGGTTGATTTAATCAAGATGAAGGCGATTTATTGGAATGAAGCAGATTTGGGCACTACCTTTGCAGAAGAAGAAATTCCAGATGATATGCAAGCGGATTGTCAAAAATGGCGTGATGAGATGATAGAAGCCGCAGCTGAATCATCTGAGGAAATTATGGAGAGTTACCTAGAAGAAGGAATCTTATCCGAGGAGGACATTCGCAAGGGGCTGCGTTACCGCACTTTAGCCAATGAAATCGTGCCGACTTTATGCGGATCTGCCTTTAAAAACAAAGGCGTACAAGCAATGTTGGATGCGGTAATTGATTTTATGCCTTCACCTACTGATGTCCCTGCAATCCAAGGCACTTTAGATGATAAGGGCGAAACGGTTAGTGAACGTAAGTCTTCGGATGATGAACCGTTTGCTGCATTGGCATTTAAGATTGCAACAGACCCGTATGTAGGTACGTTAACTTTTTTCCGTGTATATTCAGGTGTGTTGAGTTCGGGAGATACGGTTTTTAATCCGGTAAAAAATAAAAAAGAACGTGTTGGTCGTATTTTGCAAATGCACTCCAATTCTCGTGAAGAAATTAAAGAGGTGCGAGCTGGTGATATTGCGGCTGCTGTGGGTTTAAAAGATGTAACCACGGGTGAAACTTTATGCGACTTAAAACATGTGATTACTTTGGAGCGTATGGAATTCCCAGAGCCGGTAATTTCAGTCGCCGTTGAGCCTAAAACCAAATCTGATCAAGAAAAAATGGGTATTGCATTACAGAAATTAGCACAAGAGGATCCATCTTTCCGTGTACAAACCGATGAAGAATCGGGTCAAACAATTATCTCTGGAATGGGCGAATTACATCTTGATATTATTGTCGACCGCATGAAACGAGAGTTTAGCGTCGAAGCCAATGTAGGCGCACCACAAGTTTCCTACCGTGAAACGATTCAGACAAAAATTGAACATGAGAGTAAATTTGTTCGTCAATCCGGTGGGCGTGGTCAATATGGGCATGTATATTTAAGGATAGAACCACAAAAACCCGGTAATGGCTTCGAGTTTGCCAATGAAATTGTCGGTGGTGCGGTACCGCGCGAATATATACCTGCGGTAGAAAAAGGCGTTAAGGAAGCCATGGATAATGGTGTGATTGCGGGTTATCCAGTAGTAGATGTAAAAGTAACGCTTTATGATGGTTCTTATCATGATGTAGATTCGTCTGAAATGGCGTTTAAAATAGCAGGCTCTATGGGATTTCGTGATGGTGCCAAGCAAGCGGATCCTGTACTTCTAGAACCTATTATGAAAGTTGAAGTAGTAACACCTGAAGAATACATGGGTGATGTGGTAGGCGATTTAAACCGCCGTCGCGGTATGGTAGGTGGTATGGAAGATGGTCCTTCTGGAAAAATAATCCGTTCTGAAGTTCCATTAGCCGAAATGTTTGGTTATGCAACCGATTTGCGCTCGGCAACACAAGGGCGCGCAACTTATTCAATGGAATTTGATAAGTATAAACAAGTGCCTGGAAATCTTTCAGACGCAATTATTAAGAAAAGTTCATAAATCAGAGTATTGTTAATAAAGATATTTTTGAAGAGGTAAAAAAAGATGTCCAAAGAGAAATTTGAGCGCACGAAGCCGCATGTCAATGTTGGGACGATCGGGCATGTAGATCATGGGAAGACGACGTTAACGGCGGCGTTGACCAAGATCATGGGAGAGGCGCACGGCGGGGAGTTTAAGGCGTATGATCAGATCGACAATGCGCCGGAAGAGCGCGAGCGGGGCATCACGATCGCGACGGCACATGTGGAATATGAGAGTCCGAATCGCCACTATGCGCATGTGGACTGTCCCGGACATGCGGACTATGTGAAGAACATGATCACAGGCGCCGCGCAAATGGATGGGGCGATTTTAGTGGTGAGTGCCGCGGATGGGCCGATGCCGCAGACCCGCGAACACATCCTATTAGCCCGCCAAGTAGGGGTGCCCTACATATTGGTGTACATGAACAAAGCCGATCAAGTGGATGATGCCGAGCTGCTAGAACTGGTAGAGATGGAAGTGCGCGATCTACTGTCGACCTATGAATTTCCAGGCGACGATACGCCGATCGTCACGGGCTCAGCATTAAAGGCACTAGAAGGCGACACCTCCGAGATCGGCGTGCCCTCGATCGTCAAGTTGGTGGAAGAGATGGACAACTTTATCCCGGAACCGGAACGCGCGATCGATGGCGACTACATCATGCCAGTGGAAGACGTGTTTTCGATCTCCGGACGCGGCACGGTGGTGACCGGACGCATCGAGCGCGGCATCATCAAAGTCGGAGATGAGATCGAGATTGTGGGGATCAAAGACACGACGACGACGACCTGTACGGGCGTAGAAATGTTTCGCAAACTGCTGGATCAAGGGCAGGCGGGGGACAATGTAGGAGTACTACTGCGCGGCACGAAGCGCGACGAAGTGGAGCGCGGGCAAGTGCTGTGCAAGCCAGGGAGCATTACGCCGCATACCAAATTCGAAGCGGAAGTGTATATCTTGAGCAAAGAAGAAGGGGGGCGGCATACACCGTTTTTCAATGGCTATCGACCGCAATTTTACTTTCGCACGACCGATGTGACGGGGGCGGTAGAGTTACCGAGTGGCACCGAGATGGTGATGCCGGGAGATAATGTACAGATGACGGTATCGATGATTGCGCCGATCGCGATGGAAGAAGGGCTACGCTTTGCGATCCGTGAAGGCGGACGAACGGTGGGTGCTGGAGTCGTTGCGAAAATTATTGAATGAAAAATAGAGAGTAATCACTATGCCAGCAGCAGGACAAACCATACGTATACGCTTAAAAGCCTTCGATCATCGACTTATAGATCGTTCTGCAAGTGAAATCGTAGAAACAGCGAAGCGTACCGGTGCAAGGGTGAGGGGACCGATCCCTTTACCTACCAAAAAAGAGCGTTTTACAGTGCTGATTTCTCCACATGTGGATAAGAATGCGCGGGATCAGTATGAGATACGTACTCATAAGCGCATAATGGATATCGTCGAGCCTACCGATAAGACCGTGGATGCCTTGATGAAATTGGATTTGGCGGCAGGCGTTGATGTTCAAATCAAATTAAATTAAGAAAGCCCTGATTTATCCTGATACGCCCCTAAAAAATTTGATTATGAAAAAATGTCTTAAAATACTCATGTATCACCTATACACTCCACTTTTTCGACATTTTTGCCTCGTCTCAGTCACATATACTGATAAAACAGAGTTTCTTTAACTTACTAGAACCCCCAAAAGGGATAAAATTTCTATTTCAAAGTATGAATTAGGTGAGTAGAGCTAAAATAGTCGATTTATGGATAATTGAATGAAGAAAATGGTTTTCTAAGACTCTGATTTTTGGGATAATGCTCGGCTTTCTGCGGCCCGGCCTGGGGAGACCCATGCCGGGCCGTGATTATCAGGCAACCTAAAAATTCCCAGTTTTTTCATCGGGCGTGTATTGAATATGTCACTAGGTTTAATTGGTACAAAAGTTGGAATGACACGTGTCTTTAATGAGGCAGGTGTGTCTGTGCCTGTAACCGTATTACATGTTCCAGCGAATCGTGTCTCTCAAGTACGCGTACCCGAAGTAGATGGTTATCAAGCCATACAAGTTACCTATGGTGAAAAGAAACTTTCACAAATCAATAAACCTATGTCTGGTCATTTTGCAAAATCAGGTGTGCTTGCGGGCAGAGGGTTACGTGAGTTTAGACTTGAGGGAGATCAGCAAGGTGAGTTAACTGTTGGATCAGAAATTACTGCAAATTTGTTTTCGGTGGGTCAAAAAGTTTCGGTAACGGGGATTTCAAAGGGTAAGGGTTTTGCGGGGCCGGTAAAACGCCATAACTTTGGTATGCAAGACGCAACCCATGGTAATTCGCTTTCGCATCGTGCACATGGTTCTACCGGCCAATGTCAAGATCCTGGGCGTGTTTTTAAAGGTAAAAAAATGGCCGGGCAAATGGGAAATGTCAAAGTCACCACGAAAAATTTAGAAGTGGTGCAAATTGATAATGATAAAGAGTTACTACTTATCAAGGGATCCGTGCCTGGCGCACCTGGTGGTGATGTTGTTGTACGGCCGGTTAATCCTAATGAAGTAAATATGCCAACTGAAAGTGCTTCAACTGAAGAAACCGATGCAACTGAACCAGCCGCAGAAGAAGTAAAAGAAAAATCCCAAGAAAAACCTCAAGTGAAATCAGAATCTGAAGAATAGACATGAAGCTAGCTATTGCCAATAAGAAAGCCTCGGTGACGGTATCGGATGAAATTTTTGCATGTGAATTTAATGAGTCTCTCGTGCATCAAATGGTAACGGCCTATCTTGCGGGGGGTCGTGCAGGTACTAAGGCGAATAAAAGTCGTAGTGACGTTAGGGGTGGTGGTGCAAAACCATGGCGCCAAAAAGGTACAGGTCGTGCACGTGCGGGAACTTCTAACAGTCCAATTTGGCGTGGTGGTGGGGTAACGTTTGCAGCTAAACCGCGCAGTTATAAACAAAAGTTAAATAAAAAAATGGTGCGCGCAGCCTATGCAAGTATGTTTTCCGAATTAGCGCGGCAAGAACGTTTACATGTTGTCGAAGACTTTACAGTGACTGAGCCAAAGACGAAACAAGCACTAGAACACCTTAAAAAATTAAATCTAACCTCTGCATTAGTGATCACTGAAGAAGCTGATAAAAATTTATACCTCTCTGTTCGTAACTTACCTCATGTCGATGTGACTGAAATTGGCGGTTTAGATCCAGTTAGTCTGCTTAAGTATGGCGATGTTGTAGTAACCAAAGATGCATTACAAGCAATTGAGGAGTGGTTGCAATGAATCAAGAACGCATCATGACAATATTGCTTGGTCCACATATCTCAGAAAAAACGGCGTTGAGTGCAGATACTAATAATCAGCATGTTTTTAAAGTATTACCGAGTGCAAAAAAAAATGAAATTAAGCTAGCAGTAGAAGAATTATTTGATGTGAAAGTAGCTGCAGTGAACACAATTAATATGCAAGGTAAACGTAAACGATTTGGTATGCGCCAAGGTAAGCGTCCTGACTGGAAAAAGGCAATTGTGACATTGGAACAAGGTCACGACATCGATTTTGGTGGATTTGAGTAAGAAAGATTTTCGTTATGACACTAGCAAAAGCAAAACCTACATCACCTGGACGTCGTTTTGTAGTTCAAGTTACGACACCCGGTTTATATAAAGGTGGGCCTTACAAACCTTTACTGGATGATAAGAGTAAAAAAGGCGGTCGTAATAATGCTGGTTGCATTACTACACGTCATCGTGGTGGAGGTCACAAACAACGTTATCGAATTATAGACTTTAAGCGCAATAAAGATGACGTTAGTGCACAAGTAGAAAGAATTGAATATGACCCAAATCGAAGCGCCAATATTGCCTTGCTAAAGTATATAGATGGAGAGCGACGCTACATTATCGCTCCAAAGGGCTTGCGACAAGGTGACCAAGTGAGTTCTGGGATGCAAGCTTCGATTAAAGTTGGTAATGCGTTGCCATTGAGAAGTATACCGGTGGGTACCGTTGTGCACTGTATCGAAATGAAACCAGGTAAAGGTGCACAGGTTGGTAGAAGTGCAGGTGCAGCGATTCAAATTGTTGCACGCGAAGGTAACTATGCAACGTTGCGCTTGCGTTCTGGTGAAATTCGAAAAGTCTTATCGGAATGTAAAGCAACCATAGGTGAAGTTGGAAATGCTGAACATAATCTGCGCAAGCTAGGTAAAGCTGGTGCGAAACGTTGGCGAGGAGTTCGTCCTACAGTAAGAGGTGTGGCAATGAATCCTGTGGATCATCCGCATGGTGGTGGCGAAGGCCGCACTTCTGGTGGAAGACATCCTGTATCACCTTGGGCGATGCCAACAAAAGGTTTTAAAACCAGAAAAAATCGACGTACTGATCGATTGATTGTTAGACGTAGAAACAAAAAGTAAATAGTTATTAACTGAGATTATTAATTTATGCCAAGATCGTTACGTAAAGGCCCGTTTGTTGATCATCACTTGATGAAAAAAGTTGAAACGGCGGCAGCCAAGAATGATCGCAAACCAATTAAAACATGGTCGCGGCGTTCTTTAGTGGTGCCTGATATGGTAGGTCTTACTATTGCCGTACATAATGGTCGCCAACATGTGCCTGTTTTAATAAATGAAAATATGGTTGGCCATAAACTTGGCGAATTTGCCATTACACGAACATTTAAAGGTCATTCTGGAGATCGCAAGGCAAAATAGCTATGGAAGTTTCTGCAAAACTTACTTTTATGAGAATCGCACCGCAGAAGGCACGTTTGGTGGCGGACCAAGTACGTGGTAAAACCGTGGAACGTGCATTAGAAATTTTATCATTCAGCCCAAAGAAGGCGTCACATATTATTAAAAAAGTATTAGAGTCGGCAATAGCTAATGCGGAGCATAATGAAGGTGCAGATATCGATGAGCTAAAGGTCTCAAAAATTTTTGTCGACGATGGCCCAACGCACCGCAGGTTTCAAGCACGGGCAAAAGGTCGTGCCGCAAAGATATTAAAACGAACTAGTCATATAACCGTAGAGGTTAGTGATAGTTAAGAAATATATTAGAGATTAAGAGAAAGATTTAGTAGTGATTTATATGTGCATAACCACAACATTTAAATTTTTAACCAAAGGTAATTGCTAGATATGCATACAAAACCATCACGTCGAGCGTTATACAGGACAGGGTGCTAGATCATGGGACAAAAGGTTCATCCAACTGGAATGCGATTAGGAATATCTACGGATTGGACATCCAAGTGGTATGCGGATGGTCGTGACTATGCCGAATTCCTCAGTAGCGATCTTGAAATTCGCGATTATTTAAAGAAAAAACTTTCACAAGCATCGGTAAGTCGCATACAAATTAATCGCCCTGCACGTGCAGCCTTTATCACAATACATACGGCACGTCCTGGAATCGTAATTGGGAAAAAAGGCGAAGACATCGAGGCATTGCGTCATGAAGTAGCAAGGCGTACGGGTCTCAGTGTGAATAACGTCAAGATCAACATTGAAGAAATTCGCAAACCGGAAATTGATGCGCAACTTGTAGCAGAAAGTATTGCGCAGCAATTAGAGCGACGTATTATGTTTCGCCGCGCAATGAAAAGAGCGGTTAGCAATGCGATGCGTCTAGGGGCATTAGGTGTAAAAGTGAATGTTGGTGGCAGACTGAATGGTGCTGAGATTGCTCGAAGTGAGTGGTATCGGGAAGGTCGAGTACCTTTGCATACACTGCGAGCCAATATTGATTACGGTTTTGCTGAAGCGAAAACTACTTACGGGATTATTGGGATAAAAACTTGGATATATAAAGGTGACGTATTTGATTTGCACGCTAAAGATCAAGAAGATGCTATTGAACAGCCAAAAGCACGTGCTAGTGCGAAAAATTAATTAAATAAGACTTAAACCAAATGTTACAACCAAAACGTACAAAATTTCGTAAACAACAGAAAGGCCGCAACCGCGGGCTTGCGTTGAACGGGAATAAAGTTAGCTTTGGTGAATATGGCCTAAAGGCGGTGTCTAGGGGCCGTATCACGGCAAGGCAAATTGAAGCTGCACGACGCGCGATGACACGTCATGTAAAACGTGGTGGAAAAATATGGATTCGTATATTTCCCGATGTGCCCGTTACTAAAAAACCATTAGAAGTAAGGCAAGGTAAAGGAAAAGGTAATGTTGAATATTGGGTAGCTAAGATTCAACCGGGAAAGATGTTATATGAGATGGAAGGTGTTGAGGAGCATGTTGCTCGTGAAGCATTCCGCTTAGCGGATGCTAAGCTTCCTCTTAAAACAGCGTTTGTTTCACGAACGGTAATGTAGAAACGACACAATGAAAGCCGAAGAATTACGCAAAAAGACAACAGAAGAGCTTGCAAAAGAGCTATTAGACTTGCGCAAAGAGCAATTTAATTTACGCATGCAGCGTGGTGTTGGGCAAGCCACTCGCGTACATCAGTTTAAGTTAAATCGAAAAAATATTGCACGTGTAAAAACAGTCATAAATGAGAAAAAGCTAACTGAGAAAACATCTTAACTATGCAAACTACTAGTGAAAACAAAATATTTGTGGGAGTGTTGAATGTCTGAAGAGCAGAAAAAGATTCGCACTCTGCAAGGAATGGTTGTTAGTGACAAGATGGATAAGACCGTGACAGTTTTATTAGAGCGCCAAGTAAAACATCCTTTATATAAAAAGTATATTAAACGTTCTACAAAATTACATGTGCATGATGAAAATAATGAATGTTCAATAGGTGACAAGGTTTCAATACGCGAGTGCCGTCCTTTTTCTAAAACGAAATCGTGGCAGCTTGTCGAAGTTATTGAGCGTGGTATTACGTAGGTGTGATGAGGGGTAGTTATGATTCAGATGCAAACTACGCTGGAAGCAGCAGACAACAGTGGTGCACGCAAAGTGCAGTGTATCAAGGTGCTTGGTGGTTCGCACCGTCGTTATGCCAGGATTGGCGACATTATTAAAGTAAGTGTTAAAGATGCTATTCCACGTGGAAAGGTAAAAAAGGGCGAGGTCTACAATGCGGTGGTAGTAAGAACTGCACAAGGTGTACGTCGACCGGATGGGTCATTAATCAGGTTTGATAGCAACGCAGCGGTGTTATTAAACCAACAATTACAACCCATTGGCACACGAATTTTTGGGCCGGTAACACGTGAATTACGTACTGAGCGTTTTATGAAAATTATTTCATTAGCGCCAGAAGTTTTATAAAAGTTTTGGGTTAAGTGTAGAAAAATGCAACGAATTCGAACAGGTGATGATGTGATTGTAATCGCTGGCAAAGATAAAGGCCGGCGAGGCACTGTATTGAAGGTCATTGATGACGATCATTTGGTCATCGAGAATATAAACATTGCTAAAAAACATCAAAAACCGAATCCAAATATGGGAATTGCTGGTGGTATAAATGAGCAAGAAAACCCAATACATGCCTCTAATGTCATGTTGTTTAATCCGGCTACGAATAAAGGCGACAAAATTGGTTTTAAGATTTTAGAAGATAATAAAAAAGTTCGTTATTTTAAATCTAACGGCGAAGTTGTAGATGTATAGGTACAATGGCTAGACTTCAAGAATATTACATGAATACAGTTCGTAACCAGCTTATGGAAAAGCTAGGTTATAAAAATATTATGCAAGTGCCTCGTATTGAAAAAATTACCTTAAATACAGGTGTGGGTGAAGCCGTGCGTGATAAGAAAGTTATTGAAAAAGTAGTTACTGATATGGAACAAATAGCGGGACAAAAAGCAGTAGTGACCCGAGCAAGGAAATCGATTGCGGGATTTAGTATTCGTGATGGTTTTCCGATTGGTTGTAAAGTTACTTTGCGTAAAACAAGGATGTACGAATTTTTGGATCGCTTAATCAGTATCGCAATTCCACGTGTAAGAGATTTTCGCGGTTTAAATACTAGGGCATTTGATGGACGAGGTAATTATAGCCTAGGGATTAGCGAACAGATTATTTTTCCTGAAATCGATTACGATAAAATAGATGCAATTCGTGGAATGGATATTGCGATTACAACAACCGCAAATACAGATGAAGAAGCTAAGGCACTACTAGAAGCATTTAGTTTTCCATTTAGAAGATAAAGAGAGTTCAAGCATGGCAAAAAATTCAATGGTGGAGCGTGAGAAAAAGCGTGCAAAAGTTGTATTACGTTATGCTAATAAACGCTCTCAACTTAAAGCCATTATTAAAAGCTCAACAACTAGTTATGAAGAAAAGCAAGAAGCTATGTTGCAACTACAGAAGCTACCCAAAAATGCTAGTCCAACTCGATTACGTAATCGCTGCAGCTTAACTGGAAGACCAAAAGGATATTATCGAAAATTTGGATTAGGTCGTAATAAATTACGTGAAGCTGCAATGCGTGGCGATATTCCTGGTTTAGTTAAAGCAAGTTGGTAAGAGTTTGTAAATTAGGATAATGATATGAGTATGAGTGACCCAATTTCCGATATGTTAACGCGTATTCGTAATGGGCAGAGTGCCAGAAAAGTAACTGTTACTATGCCTTCGTCAAAAGTCAAAATAGCTATTGCCAATGTGCTTAAAGAAGAAGGTTTTATTGAAGACTGTGCGGTTGATGAAGACGGCCCTAAGAGCAATTTATCTGTCACGCTTAAATATTATATGGGTGAACCGGTTATCTCTAAGCTTAAAAGAGTAAGTCGGCCCGGTTTGCGTATCTATAAGAATGTAGATGATTTGCCCAAAGTAATTGGTGGAATGGGTGTTGCGATAATATCTACGTCCAATGGTGTCATGAGTGATCGTGCAGCTCGTGCTGCAGGTCATGGTGGCGAAGTTTTATGTACTGTTGAGTAAGTAACGTTAATCATTATGTCGCGAATTGCTAAACAAGCTATCGATATTCCATCTGGTGTGGATGTGAAGTTACAAGGGCAGCATCTTACCGTAAAAGGCCCTAATGGTGAGTTGTCTATGGATATTCACGACGATGTTAACGTTGAGTTGCAAGATAAACGATTACAAGTGGTAATGGAAAAGTCAAACAATGTTGCCATGGCTGGAACCATGCGTGCATTGATGAATAATTTAGTGACAGGTGTAAATGCTGGATTTGAACGCAAGCTAGAATTGGTTGGTGTTGGTTATCGTGCACAATCAAAAGGTAAGACGTTGAATTTATCATTAGGGTTTTCACACCCGGTTGATTATCCAGTGCCGGAAGGAATTAAAATTGAGACACCAAGTCAGACAGAGGTCGTGATTAAAGGTGCTGATAAGCAAAAAGTTGGACAAGTTGCTGCAGAAATTCGTGCCTTTCGACCGCCTGAACCCTATAAGGGTAAGGGTGTTAAATATGCGGAAGAGAGGATCGTACGCAAAGAGGCAAAGAAAAAGTAAAGGCTATGACACATATGATCTTTTTCTCCAATACATCGTTTTCGAATTTCTCAAATGCTCATGTACTGGCGTGTACACTCCGCCCTAAAATAATGAGACTAGGGAAATTCTCAGGCCTTGTCTTGAAGAAAAATTTCTATCTGTGTAATAGCTTTAAATAATTATTTAATTTAATTGTGATGAATAAATCAAATTCAAGAACACGACGGGCTTTAAAGACGCGCAAAAAAATATCTGCGTTGAAAGCCCATCGCTTGTGTGTGCATCGAACTCCAAAACACATATATGCACAAATCATTACACCAGCTGGCGGTGAAACAATTGTCAGTGCATCGTCTTTGGATACGAGTGTGCGAGATGCAGTTAATTACACTGGTAATGTGGAAGCGGCAAAAGCCGTTGGAAAAATGATTGCCGAACGCGCCAAAGATAAAGGTGTAGAAAATGTAGCCTTTGATCGCTCTGGCTTTAAATACCATGGTCGTGTTAAAGCCATGGCAGATGCTGCCCGCGAAGCAGGATTAAAGTTTTAAGTAACAATCAAGGATTATTAGTAAATGGCAACGAACGAACCAGCAAGAATATCAGACGGTCTAGAAGAGAGATTGGTGGCCGTCAATCGTGTTGCAAAAGTAGTAAAAGGTGGCCGTCAATTTGGTTTTACTGCGCTTACGGTGGTTGGTGACGGTAATGGCAAAGTGGGAGTAGGTTACGGGAAAGCGCGTGAAGTCCCTTTGGCGATACAAAAAGCAATGGAAAAAGCACGTAAAGAATTAAAGCATGTGCCACTTATAGACGGTACTTTATATTACCCGGTGATGGGTAGACATGGTGCAGCAAAAATATTTATGCAACCTGCCTCTGTGGGAACCGGAATTATTGCTGGTGGCGCAATGCGTGCCGTATTTGAAGTAGTTGGTGTGAAAAACGTTTTATCAAAATGCATCGGGTCTAGAAACCCGATCAATGTAGTACAAGCGACCATTAATGCATTGAGTAATATGCAATCACCCGATTTAATTGCTGCGAAACGTGGCAAGACGGTTGAAGAAATTATGTCGTGAGTGAACTTCAGAATATGAGTAAGCAATTAAAAGTGACATTAGTGAAAAGCCTAAGTGGAAGACTTGCGGCCCATAAGGCATGTGCAAGAGGCTTGGGTATTCGTCGTATTCATAATCCGGTTATGGTTGTAGATACTCCTGAAAACCGCGGCATGATTAATAAGATTAGCTATATGCTAAAAGTTGAAGACACATAAAGAACTTATCTCAAAATGAATCTTTTCCATTTATACAACGTTCTCGCTTTTCTTAAATGCTCATGTACTAGCGTGTACACTGCGCTTTTCGAAAAGCTCGGGCCTCGTCTAAATGTAAAATCTCCAATTTTGAGATAAGTTCTAATAATTTATTGTTATAACTATGAACTTAAATAATCTAAAACCAGCAACAGGAAGTCGCTCAACACGACGGCGTGTAGGTCGAGGTATGGGCTCTGGATACGGTAAGACGTGTGGTCGTGGTCATAAGGGTCAGCATTCACGTAGAGGTGGATACCACAAAGTTGGTTTTGAAGGTGGGCAAATGCCATTACAGAGACGTTTGCCTAAAGTAGGTTTTCGATCTCGTAAAGCTAGTCAAACTGCTGAGCTACGTCTACATGAATTAGCCATTGTTGATGAAGATATTGTCGATATTAATGCCCTCAAAGATGCCAAGCTGGTGCCGGAAACGGTTAAAAAAGTAAAAGTAATTCAATCTGGAAAAATAGAAACAGCCGTGAAGACCAAGGGCCTATCGTTTACGCCTGGCGCCAAAAAAGCCGTTGAAGCTGCCGGAGGAACAATAGAAGACTAATGGCTCGTTCAAGTGCTAATGCTGTAGGTTCTCTCGCTGGGCTGGGTCAGGTCACTGAGCTGCGTAAACGTCTACTATTTGTATTAGTAGCGTTAATTGTGTACCGCATTGGTACTTTCATCCCAGTACCCGGTATTGATCCGGGGGCAATGGCACGTTTTTTTGAGCAACAAAGCAGCACGATCCTTGGTATGTTTAATATGTTTTCCGGGGGTGCGCTAGAACGGTTAAGTCTTATGGCGCTTGGTATTATGCCGTATATTTCTGCGTCGATTATTATGCAGTTGATGAGCGCTGTAATACCTTCTTTAAAAGAATTGAAGAAAGAAGGTGAAGCAGGCCGTCGTAAGATTACCCAATACACACGTTACGGAACCGTCTTTCTCGCAACCTTTCAAGCAATTGGTGTTTCAATTGCATTGCAAAATCAAGGCGTTGCGCTTAGCCCAGGAATTGGATTTATCTTTACCGCTACGATCAGTCTAGTAACGGGAACCATGTTTTTGATGTGGCTGGGAGAGCAAATTACTGAACGTGGAATTGGCAACGGCATTTCAATTATTATCTTTGCTGGAATTGTGGCCGGGTTACCTTCTGCCATTGGCGGCACATTGGACTTAGTATCTCAAGGCGCCATGGGCGAAGGTTTTGCTATGTTGTTATTTATTGTTGCCATTGCGGTTACGGCATTTGTTATTTTTGTAGAAAGGGCACAACGACGCATTACTGTTAACTATGCAAGACGTCAACAGGGTAGAAAAATGTATGCCGCTCAATCTACTCACCTACCGCTTAAGTTAAACATGTCAGGTGTGATTCCACCTATTTTTGCTTCCAGTATTATTTTATTTCCAGCTACATTATTACAATGGTCTAGTAGTTCGACAGGTAGCTTTTCTTGGTTGCAAAATATTGCGACGGCAATTTCACCTGGGCAACCCTTATATGTCATGTTGTATGCCTTGGCGATTATATTCTTTTGTTTTTTCTATACGGCGATCGTGTTTGATTCACGCGAAACAGCGGATAACTTAAAAAAGTCAGGTGCGTTTATTCCTGGAATTCGTCCTGGTGAGCAAACTGCGCGTTATATTGATTCTGTGCTTACTCGTCTCACCGCTGTGGGGGCAATTTATATTACATTGGTTTGTTTATTACCTGAGTTTTTGATTCTAAAATTTGGGGTGCCTTTTTATTTTGGTGGTACTTCATTATTAATCATTGTTGTGGTGGTCATGGACTTCATGTCTCAGGTACAAGCGCATTTGATGTCACATCAGTATGAAGGCTTGATGAAAAAAGCAAATTTGAAAGGATATGGGCGCTCAGGGTCAGTGCGCTAGAGGAATGTAATCATGAAAGTACGAGCATCCGTTAAAAAAATATGCAGAAATTGTAAAGTGATTCGACGTAATCGTGTCGTGCGCGTTATTTGCAAAGATCCAAGACATAAGCAGCGCCAAGGATAAAATTAAATATGTATTCATCAATGAGGATTGTATAAGTGGCACGTATAGCTGGAATAAATGTACCGGTACATAAACATGCGGTGATTGCGTTGACTTCTATCTACGGAATTGGCAGATCTTCTTCGAAAAAGATATGTGAAGCTGCAGGGATTGTGCCAAGCACTAAGATTAAAGACTTGAGTGAAGAAGAAGTGGGTCGTTTACGTACTGAGGTTGGCAATTATCGTGTAGAAGGTGATTTGCGTCGCGAAATAACCGTGAATATAAAACGCCTTATGGATCTGGGTACCTACCGTGGTATTCGACATCGTCGTGGTTTGCCACTACGGGGACAACGCACGCGTACGAATGCACGTACCCGCAAAGGTCCTCGCAGACCTATTAAACGTTAAGATAAAAGAGAAACTACAAAACTAGATTCAATTATGGCAAAAGCAGCAACTCGAACCCGTAGAAAAGTAAAACGTACGGTTACCGATGGTGTGGCACATATCCACGCATCGTTTAACAATACCATTGTGACTATAACCGACCGTCAGGGTAATGCCTTGTCATGGGCAACCTCAGGTGGTTCAGGATTTCGGGGTTCACGTAAAAGTACTCCTTTTGCTGCGCAAACTGCGGCAGAACGTGCGGGTCAAGCTGCTTTAGAATATGGGCTGAAAAACCTTGAGGTCAAAGTTAAGGGGCCTGGTCCAGGTCGTGAATCAGCTGTGCGTGCCTTAAATGCAGTTGGATATAAGATTACTAATATAAATGACGTTACCCCGATTCCACACAATGGTTGTCGTCCACCCAAGCGTCGAAGAGTATAGAGGCATAAGAGGATAAAACTATGGCGCGATATCTAGGACCAAAATGTAAATTAAGTCGTCGTGAAGGCACTGATCTAATGTTAAAGGGTCGAGCTCGACCGCTAGATTCAAAATGTAAGATCGATAAACAACCTGGTCAACATGGCGACAAACGAGGTCGCGCATCGAACTATGGAATGCAATTACGTGAGAAGCAAAAATTGCGACGTATTTATGGCGTTTTAGAGCGTCAATTTAGAAATTATTATAAAAAGGCTTCACTTATTAAAGGCTCTACTGGTGAAAATCTTTTAAAATTGCTTGAGTGTAGGTTAGATAATGTAGCCTATCGAATGGGCTTTGGGGTTACTCGTGCAGAGTGTCGTCAACTTGTCAGTCATAAGGCCGTCGAGGTAAATGGTATTGTGGTGAATATTCCTTCCTATCAAGTATCACCGGATGATGTAATTTCAATACGAGAAAAATCAAAAAAACAATTACGTATTCAAGATGCCCTGAATGCTGCGGAGCAAATCGGCTTGCCAGATTGGGTAGAAGTGGATGCTAAGAAAATGCAAGGCAAATTTAAATCCGTGCCCGAACGCGGTGATTTACCACCAGATATAAATGAATCACTAGTTGTTGAGCTATATTCTAAGTAATAGGTATTTGTAAAAGAGGTTATCAATGGTCGCAAATGAATTACTAAAACCTAGAGTCGTTGATGTTCAGTTAGCTGACGAATGTCATGCCAAAGTTGTGCTGGAGCCACTAGAACGTGGATTTGGGCATACCCTTGGCAATGCACTGCGTCGCATACTATTGTCATCCATTCCTGGTTATGCGGTGGTGGAAGCACAGATTGACGGTGTATTACATGAGTACACTGCAATTGAAGGTGTACAAGAAGATGTCGTCGATATTTTGCTTAATCTAAAAGGCATTGCAGTGGTTATGCACAATAAAACTGAAGCGATGCTGACTTTATATAAACAAGGTCCGGGTGTAGCCACAGCTGGCGATATAGAAACAGACCATGATATTGAAATCATTAATAAAGATCATGTCATTGCACATTTAACTGAACAAGGCTCATTAAACATGACGTTAAAGATTGCCAAGGGTCGTGGCTATCAGCCTGCAGCGCAACGTCGCAATGAAGACGATCGCGCGATTGGTTCATTATTGTTAGACGCAAGTTTTAGTCCAGTGCGCCGTGTGGCGTATTCAGTTGAGAGTGCACGTGTAGAACAGCGTACCGACTTAGATAAATTAATTGTTGATTTAGAAACCAATGGCACGGTAGATCCTGAAGAAACCATTCGCAAAGCCGCAGGCGTTTTGCAACAACAACTATCTGTGTTTGTAGATCTGCAAGGTGATGAACAAGTCGAGCCCGATAAGACCGAAACCGAAATCGATCCTATCTTGGTACGACCTGTAGATGACCTAGAGCTTACTGTGCGTTCAGCGAACTGTTTGAAAGCAGAAAACATTTACTACATTGGTGATTTAATTCAACGAACCGAAGTGGAATTGCTCAAAACTCCAAATTTAGGTAAAAAGTCATTAACAGAAATTAAAGATGTTTTAGGTACGCATGGTTTATCATTAGGCATGCGCTTAGAGAATTGGCCGCCAGCTAATTTACGCGAAGATCGCAAAGTAATTATTTAATTTGAATAAATATAGAGTAAGAAAATGAGACACCGCCACTCAGGACGTCAATTAAACCGCAATAGCCCTCATCGCAAGGCGATGATGAGTAATATGGCGGCGTCCTTATTTTCCCATGAAGTGATTCGCACAACCTTGCCAAAGGCAAAAGAATTACGACGCTATGCCGAGCCATTAATTACTTTGGCAAAAGAAGATAATGTAGCCAGACGTCGTCGCGCATTTTCCAAATTACGCGATAAGGCCAGTGTAGGCAAACTATTTTCTGAACTGGGGCCGCGTTATAAGGAACGCCCAGGAGGCTATTTGCGAATACTCAAATGTGGTTTTCGTTCAGGTGACAATGCCCCTATGGCATTAGTGGAACTAGTAGATCGACCTATCGAAGAAACCTAAAAAAATTATTAGTAATGCATTAAAAGCCAGGGTTATCCTGGCTTTTTTATTTGTACAATGCCAATTTCATTAAACTAATTAGTTTTGTAATGAGGCCTATTGTTTTAGCCACAGATTATGGGTTATCAGGTTCTTATGTGGGTCAGCTTAAAGCTGCTATTTATAAAATAGCCCCTAAAGCATTAATTATTGATCTAATTCACGACTTGCCTGCATTCAATCCCAAAGCATCGGCGTATTTGCTTGCCAGTTATTTAGAACATATTCCAGAAAATTCAATTGTAGTAGGTGTGGTGGATCCGGGTGTTGGTTCTACTCGCGAAGCTATCATTTTAGAAGGCGATGGTCTTATTTTTGTTGGACCTAATAATGGTTTATTTTCTATTGCGGCAAGAAACCTTTCTGAAGTTAAATTATCGGAAATTATTTTAAGCAAGGAGCCGGCATCAAAAACATTTCATGGTCGTGATATTTTTGCGCCTATTGCTGCACAAATAGTTGCAGAATCAAACGTCAATACTAAATCGTTCTCGATGCAAAAGTTAGTGGGCAGTGAATGGCCAGATAATCTTTTAGAGGTGATCTACATTGATCATTATGGTAATGCGGTGACTGGGATAAATAAAAATCAAATTTCTACAAATCAAGTCATAACGGTTAATGACTATAAAATAAGTTATGCAAAAACATTTAGCTCAGTAGAAATAGGTGAATATTTTTGGTATGAAAATGCAAATGGTTTACTCGAAATTGCAGCGAGAGAACAATCAGTAGCAGAGGTATTGAATTTAAAAGTAGGAGATCAAATTGTTTCGTTTTAAATAATGTAACAACCACTCCAAATCAACATTGTTATATTGTGAACGGGTTCACATCAATAAATTTTATCGCAACTAGCCATTTTATAATTAAATCAATCAGTTAATTTAAATATAGAAAGAACACTCTACTGGAATATTTGGGCTGTTCAAATACAATAAGTACATCTTAATTGGGGATTAGACAGCCAAATGGCAAGGAAGCACCATTTTTTAATTAAACTCATATATATACTGTTACTGTTCTGTATCAGTAATGTTTATGCAGTAGATACTCCTTTTTCAATTGACTTAGGTGCAGACGGGCATGACTTGGAGTTTGATAGTTCTCGTAATGTAATATACGCAAGTGTCCCTTCTCTAAACCAAGTAGTAGTTATAGACGTTTCAACACTGCAACTACATAAAACTATCACTTTAAATGCACAACCACGGGGCTTAGATCTAAGTCTTGATGCAACGAAACTTTATATTGCTTTAAATGGAACTGGTTCAGTAGGTATTCTAGATCTCGCTACAGATGTTGTAACAGAAGTTGTAGTTAATCAATTAAACGATTTACGCACATGGGATGTAGAAGAAACTGAAGAAAATAGAATTTTTGTTTCAGCAAATCCTGGTAGTTTTGGATTGTCCTACATAGTAGAAATTTTAGTTGATAGTTCCGGTAATTTAGTTAGTGAACAAAGAGTAGCAAATGGAAACGTAATTAGGTCGGGCCCTGTATTTGGTGTTAGTCCGGATAGTAATTTTCTATACATTGGTGATAGTGGAAATAGTTTGTTTAAGTTAGATTTGAACCAAGCTAGCTCTCCTATCGTTTTAGAAGATAGCTTCACTTTAACAGGAGTGGACAAAATTGACTTAAGCCCAGACGGTTCACGTTTACATACCACTAGAGGCGAGACTTTGCGTACAGACTTATTTGTGCATGCCAGTCGAAATCCAGAGCGTGGCTTGGTTGCTTATGGACAATCTCCTGACCAATATTTTTTGGCTGAAAGAAGTTCATTTGGATTTAATGGTATGACTAATATCAATTACTATGATAGCCAAAAGTCTAATAAGTTAGGCTCATTTACTATTCCATGTTTAGCAGATGGGAATTCATTTGTAGATTTTTTGATTTTGTCTAATGACAGTGTATTTCTTACTTTAAATGACAATTTAATATGTGGTGTAACGACTGACACTGTTACTAAAGATAGCGACAGCGATACGGTGCGAGATTTTGTCGATAATTGTGAAAATATTGTTAATTCTGATCAATCTAATATTGATGGTGATGAATTTGGTGATGCTTGTGACTCTTTTCCGAACGATGCAAGTAATGGAGCGATTAACGATCCTGATTCAAATCAGCTCATGTTTTCAGAAGCTGTTCAAGATATAATTTACGATAGTGCGCGAAATGTATTTTATGCAAGTATTCCCCTGCTAAATGAAATTGTTGTTGTTAATGCAAATACATTCCAGATTCAAAAACGAATTGTTGTGGGTTCATCTCCAAGGGGATTAAATTTAAGTATTGATAATTCAAAGTTATTAGTTGCTTTGTATGGAGCTACTGGATTTGCAATAGTAGATTTATTGGCAAATACAGTATCAGAAATAGTTGCGGAACAGTTAGGGGATTCACGAACATGGGACGTAATAGAAACAGATACAAATAGAATATTTGTTTCTGCTAGCCCAGGAAGCAATGGTTTTTCTTATATTGTAGAAGTAAAACTAGATGGCTCCGGAAATGTAATCAGCCAACAGCGTGTTGCCGATGGAAGAATTATTAGATCTGGTCCAACATTTGCTCTGAGTCCGGATGGAGATTTCCTCTACATTGGTGATGGGGATGGCTCTCTTTTAAAACTCGATCTAAATCAAGCCAATGTCCCTATAGTACTCGAGAATCCAAACATTATTGGTAATAACATCGATGAGGCTAATGATTTTGTTTTGAGTCCAGATGGTGTACGCATTCATACACCCAGGGGGCAAGTAATAAATACAGATACCTTTCTTATAGAATCACAGTTACCTGTGGGTCCAGTTACTTACAGTTTGTCAGGTGAGTATTTGTTAGTTGCAGAGTTATCAACTTTTTCTAATGAAAGTACACAAGTAAATGTATACAACAGCGGTGCTAGCCAACTAGTTGGTACTTTTATGTTTACTTGTACAGGCGATAGTAATTCATTTAGTAGTAATAATATCTTATCTATTACTGCTGATGATACGTTCGTGATTCTCAGTAATGCCCCAGTAAGTAATGGTGTTATATGTAGAACTACAAATAACATATTTGCGGATTCTGATAACGATTCAATTTTTGATATAAGTGACAATTGCCCAAATATTGCTAATACGAATCAGTCAAATATAGATGGTGATATGTTTGGAGACATTTGTGACCCTTATCCAAATGATGCGAATAATGTTCCAACTGCATTAGAATTATTTCCACTTGTCCCAGGTACAACTTTTAATTATTTGGTGAATTCTTCAGTTCAAGAAACTGAAACAATTTTGCCGCAGAGTTTATTTAATGGAGTACAAACTTTTGGAGTGCAGGATAATGAAGGTGATATTGAATACTATACAAACGATGTGAACGGACTGCTTGATTACGGTTCATTAGATACGGTGGATGGGTTTACTATTATTTCATCACCTCCGCTTAAGTTTTTAAATGCTCAACCTATATTGGGCCAGCAAATTAACCAATCTGGGACGTTAATTACTAATGACCCTGTTATAGGCTCACTTTCTTATACGTACTCTTCGACTGTAATAGGGCTAGAAACAATTACAGTTCCATTAGGTACGTTTGAAGCTCTAAGAGTTGATTTCACACTTACTGCTTCAGGGATTGTATTTCTAACACAAACCAGCTCTCACTGGTATGCAAAAGATATTGGTTTAATACGTGATGAAACTACTACAGATGGTCTCCTTGAAGTTAGAGAATTAGTTTCTATCCAATCTCCACCACAAATCGTGACACCGGCGGAAGGCAGCACGTTACCGGGAAGTAGTGTGACGATCACATGGAATGCGAATGGTGTAACTCCCCAGTTTTGGGCGGTGAATGCAGGCAGCAGTCCGGGTGCATCAAACTTAGCGGCATCAGGTGCGTTGGCGGGGAATGTTACGCAAACAACATTAACGAACTTACCTACGGATGGGCAGCCGATTTACATTCGATTGTATACAGGTAACAATGGAATATTCAATGTCGTTGATGAGAATCAATACACCGCCTTTACTCCTGCACCGACTCCACAAATCGTATCACCAGCGAATGGCAGTACTTTAAGTGGTGATAGTGTAACGATTACATGGAATGCCAATGGAGTAACCCCGCAGAACTGGGTTGTGAATGCGGGCAACAGTTCGGGGGTATCAGATTTGGCGACTTCAGGGATGTTAGCGGGCAATGCTACACAAGTGACATTAACCAACTTACCCACCAATGGACAAACGATATTCGTATCACTGAACACTGTTGATAATGGAATTTCCACCCTTGTCGATGAAAATCAATATGTAGCATTTAATCCTTCTCCTGGAGTTCCACAAATCGTGACACCGGCGGAAGGCAGCACGTTACCGGGAAGTAGTGTGACGATCACATGGAATGCGAATGGTGTAACTCCCCAGTTTTGGGCGGTGAATGCAGGCAGCAGTCCGGGTGCATCAAACTTAGCGGCATCAGGTGCGTTGGCGGGGAATGTTACGCAAACAACATTAACGAACTTACCTACGGATGGGCAGCCGATTTACATTCGATTGTATACAGGTAACAATGGAATATTCAATGTCGTTGATGAGAATCAATACACCGCCTTTACTCCTGCACCGACTCCACAAATCGTATCACCAGCGAATGGCAGTACTTTAAGTGGTGATAGTGTAACGATTACATGGAATGCCAATGGAGTAACCCCGCAGAACTGGGTTGTGAATGCGGGCAACAGTTCGGGGGTATCAGATTTGGCGACTTCAGGGATGTTAGCGGGCAATGCTACACAAGTGACATTAACCAACTTACCCACCAATGGACAAACGATATTCGTATCACTGAACACTGTTGATAATGGAATTTCCACCCTTGTCGATGAAAATCAATATGTAGCATTTAATCCTTCTCCTGGAGTTCCACAAATCGTGACACCGGCGGAAGGCAGCACGTTACCGGGAAGTAGTGTGACGATCACATGGAATGCGAATGGTGTAACTCCCCAGTTTTGGGCGGTGAATGCAGGCAGCAGTCCGGGTGCATCAAACTTAGCGGCATCAGGTGCGTTGGCGGGGAATGTTACGCAAACAACATTAACGAACTTACCTACGGATGGGCAGCCGATTTACATTCGATTGTATACAGGTAACAATGGAATATTCAATGTCGTTGATGAGAATCAATACACCGCCTTTACTCCTGCACCGACTCCACAAATCGTATCACCAGCGAATGGCAGTACTTTAAGTGGTGATAGTGTAACGATTACATGGAATGCCAATGGAGTAACCCCGCAGAACTGGGTTGTGAATGCGGGCAACAGTTCGGGGGTATCAGATTTGGCGACTTCAGGGATGTTAGCGGGCAATGCTACACAAGTGACATTAACCAACTTACCCACCAATGGACAAACGATATTCGTATCACTGAACACTGTTGATAATGGAATTTCCACCCTTGTCGATGAAAATCAATATGTAGCATTTAATCCTTCTCCTGGAGTTCCACAAATCGTGACACCGGCGGAAGGCAGCACGTTACCGGGAAGTAGTGTGACGATCACATGGAATGCGAATGGTGTAACTCCCCAGTTTTGGGCGGTGAATGCAGGCAGCAGTCCGGGTGCATCAAACTTAGCGGCATCAGGTGCGTTGGCGGGGAATGTTACGCAAACAACATTAACGAACTTACCTACGGATGGGCAGCCGATTTACATTCGATTGTATACAGGTAACAATGGAATATTCAATGTCGTTGATGAGAATCAATACACCGCCTTTACTCCTGCACCGACTCCACAAATCGTATCACCAGCGAATGGCAGTACTTTAAGTGGTGATAGTGTAACGATTACATGGAATGCCAATGGAGTAACCCCGCAGAACTGGGTTGTGAATGCGGGCAACAGTTCGGGGGTATCAGATTTGGCGACTTCAGGGATGTTAGCGGGCAATGCTACACAAGTGACATTAACCAACTTACCCACCAATGGACAAACGATATTCGTATCACTGAACACTGTTGATAATGGAATTTCCACCCTTGTCGATGAAAATCAATATGTAGCATTTAATCCTTCTCCTGGAGTTCCACAAATCGTGACACCGGCGGAAGGCAGCACGTTACCGGGAAGTAGTGTGACGATCACATGGAATGCGAATGGTGTAACTCCCCAGTTTTGGGCGGTGAATGCAGGCAGCAGTCCGGGTGCATCAAACTTAGCGGCATCAGGTGCGTTGGCGGGGAATGTTACGCAAACAACATTAACGAACTTACCTACGGATGGGCAGCCGATTTACATTCGATTGTATACAGGTAACAATGGAATATTCAATGTCGTTGATGAGAATCAATATACAGCGAGTCAATAAGTTACTTTTTGATATCTAAGTTGTAATTCATAAAGAGAAGCCAAAAGGCATAACTATACTGATAATTAACTAGGTTATGTGATAATTAAACGTATTCTACATCTTTTATTTTATTGAAATTTAGTATTTGTTTTAAATATTGACCGGTAAACGAGGTTTTGGATTTTGCAAGGTCTTCAGGTGTACCTGCTGCAACAACTTCGCCGCCACGATTTCCTCCTTCTGGTCCTAAATCGATGATCCAATCAGCAGTTTTGATAATATCGAGATTGTGTTCAATTACGATGATGGTATTACCTTGATCTCTTAAATGGTGAAGTACTTTTAATAGCTGATCTACGTCATGAAAATGTAGCCCTGTTGAGGGCTCATCTAAGATATAAAGTGTTTTACCTGTACTACGTTTAGATAATTCACGAGAAAGTTTTACACGCTGGGCTTCACCGCCAGATAATGTGGTCGCACTTTGACCTAAAGTAATATAGGTCAAACCGACATCAACTAATGTCTGCAATTTGCGCTTAACGACTGGTACAGCATCAAAGAAACGTAAAGCATCTTCAACCGTCATTTGTAATACTTCATGTATATTTTTATCTTTATAGCGAATTTCTAATGTTTCACGGTTATAGCGTTTCCCTTGACAAATATCACAAGGCACATACACGTCTGGGAGAAAGTGCATCTCTACTTTAATTACTCCATCACCTTGGCAAGCTTCACAGCGTCCACCCTTGACGTTAAAACTAAATCTACCAGGCGCGTAACCACGTGATCTAGCTTCTTGAGTATTGGAAAATAGTTCACGTATCGGGGTGAATAGACCAGTGTAAGTTGCTGGATTGGACCTTGGGGTACGCCCGATAGGACTCTGATCGATATCTATGACTTTGTCGATTTGGTCTAAGCCCTTGATTTCACTACATTCTGCAGGAAGTATGCCGGATCCGTGCAAATGTCGCATACAATGCTTATATAAGGTGTCATTAATAAGAGTAGATTTTCCCGAACCGGAAACACCGGTCACGACAGTAAATAAGCCTAAAGGTATTTCCACAGAAATATTTTTGAGATTATTACCGGAAGCCTTAACAATCTTTAAGGTTTTAGTTTTTTGAAAGGGATTACGAAAACTAGGCACATCAATTACACGTTTGTGCGCAAGATATTGTCCGGTTAAAGAGGTAGTACTTTTCTCGATATCTGCAGGAATGCCCTGAGCAACTACTTTCCCACCATGTACACCCGCACCTGGGCCCATATCGAGCACATGGTCTGCACTACGTATTGCTTCTTCATCGTGTTCTACAACAATCACAGTATTACCCAAATCTCTAAGGTAAGTGAGTGTATTTAATAAGCGTTTATTATCTCGTTGATGCAATCCAATCGAAGGTTCATCGAGTATATACATCACGCCAACTAAACCAGAACCAATTTGACTTGCAAGCCGAATGCGTTGTGCTTCACCGCCAGATAATGTGTCTGCACTGCGATCAAGTGTTAGATAATCTAAACCTACATTAACTAAAAATTTAAGCCTTTCATTAATTTCATTAATTATTTTTTCACCTACAGTTGCCAGATGCCCGGGAAGTTTTAGTTTTGTAAAAAAACTTAGGGACTCTTCTGTCGGCCATGATGTCATAGTGGGTAAGTTGATATCGTTTATATATACATTGCGGGCTTCCACATTTAAACGATCACCATTACATTCTTGACAAGTTTGAGTAGTAAGATACTTGCTCAGCTCTTCGCGTACTGCACTAGACTCGGTTTCATGAAAGCGACGATCCATATTCGGGATAATGCCTTCAAAGGCATGCCAACGTTTATAAGTTTTTCCATTTTGATTCGTGTATTTAAATGGTACCTCTTCATCTTCACTGCCATACATGAGGATGTCTTGAATTTCTTCATCGAGCTCATAATAAGGAGCTTCAATATCAAATTCATAATGTTCGGCGAGCGATTGAATTAGGTTAAAGTAATAGGGATTGCGACGGTCCCAACCACGAATAGCACCACCGGCTAAACTTATTTCGTCGTTGATAACTACTAATTCGGGGTCAAAAAATTGCTCTAGACCCAAACCGTCGCATTCCTTACATGCGCCAACCGGGTTATTAAATGAAAAAAGACGAGGTTCAAGTTCGTTTAAACTATAGCCACATTTTGGGCAGGCAAACTTTGCAGAAAAAATCATTTCTGCTTCATTTGGGTTATCCATAGATTGGACAATGGCAATGTCGTCAGCAAGTTTTAAAGCTGTTTCAAATGATTCTGTTAAACGTAACTTCAAATCTGGTTTAACTTTAAAACGATCTACGATGACTTCTATGCTATGTTTACGACGTAGATCTAACTTTGGTGGCGAGTCCAGCTCATAGATCTCGCCATCAATACGAGCACGTAAAAAACCTTGAGACTGTAATTTCGCTAATAGTTGTACATGTTCTCCTTTTCGATTCTGAATAACCGGTGCCAATAGCATCAATTTTTTATTGGCTTCAAGTGATAGCACTTTATCTACCATTTGACTGATGGTTTGCGCATGTAAATCTATATGATGTGTAGGGCAACGCGGTGTACCTGCACGTGCAAATAGCAAACGTAAGTAATCGTATATTTCTGTAATGGTTCCTACTGTAGAACGTGGGTTATGTGAAGTAGCTTTTTGTTCTATTGATATGGAAGGTGATAACCCATCAATATTATCGATATCGGGTTTTTCCATGCGTGCTAGAAACTGACGCGCATATGCAGATAAAGATTCCACATAGCGACGTTGACCCTCAGCAAAAATAGTGTCAAAAGCCAGCGATGATTTACCAGAGCCAGAAAGGCCGGTTATGACAATCAACTTGTCTCTTGGAAGATCTACATTGATATTCTGTAGATTATGAGTCCGCGCACCTCGAATGCTGATTTGTTTCATCTCAATAATCGGATTAGGCCAAACCTTCTAATATACGTGTTTATCAAGCTGAGAGCCAAAACCTATAGAAAGGCTTTTATAGATTTGTATAACAGTAATTATGTTTTAAGTGCAAGCTAAAAAATGTCTTATATGTAGTTGATTTTTAAAGCTTGGCTACAAAGCATACTATGCACATAAGACTTCGTGTTTTTTGTCCCGCAAGTCCGTAAAATAGTAGCTCATGATAATTAACAATTTAAAAAGCAGGTAATTTGAGATGGCGAGAGGCGTAAATAAAGTTATATTGGTGGGTAATTTAGGGCAAGATCCTGAAGTTAAATATATGCCAAGTGGACAAGCGGTATGTAATATCAGTGTTGCCACGACTGAATCTTGGAATGACAAGAATTCTGGTGAAAAAGTTGAAAAAACTGAATGGCATCGTGTGGTGTTCTTTCGCAGGTTGGCAGAAATTGCTGGAGAATATCTTCGTAAAGGCTCGCAAGTTTATATAGAGGGGCGTTTACAAACTCGCAAATGGCAAGATCAAAGTGGTAATGATAGATATACCACTGAAATCGTTGCTAATGATATGCAGATGTTAGGCAGTAAAGGTGGTGGTACTGCGATGATGTCAGAACCCCCATCGAGCTCAGAACCAGAAGCTGTTACAGCTGGTTCGTCTTCTGATGATTTTGATGACGATATTCCATTTTAGTTATTAAATTTTTATTCTGTAGCTATTAGCCGTATAACATCCTTTGTTTGTAAGCGGCAATATTGAATTTCATTTAGCTGATGTGTTGCTATGTTGTGTTTGAACTACATAGGTTAGTTACCGTTGTATATTTTATATCTTATTTCTACCCTATAAAGACTTTATTCAAGATTGAATTTCCATAAAATAGCAACCGATGTCTAGCGATAAAAAGAAAGCATTAATAACTGGTGTTACTGGTCAGGATGGCGCCTATCTAGCTGAATTTTTACTTAATAAGAATTATGAAGTTCACGGTATTAAACGAAGAGCGTCTTCATTTAATACTAGTCGGATTGATCATCTTTACCAGGATCCGCATGAAGCAAACAGAAATTTTATTCTGCACTATGGGGATTTAACAGATTCAACAAATTTGATTAGAATAATACAGGAAGTTCGTCCAGATGAGATCTATAATTTAGCTGCACAAAGTCATGTGGCAGTATCTTTTGAAAGCCCTGAATACACGGCGAATGCTGATGCGCTAGGGACACTCCGGCTTCTCGAAGCTATTCGTATATTAGGTTTAGAAAAACAGACTCGTTTTTATCAAGCCTCTACTAGTGAAATGTTTGGTAAAGTGCAAGAAGTTCCCCAAACAGAAAAAACTGCATTTTACCCTCGAAGCCCATACGGTGTTGCTAAAGTTTATGCATATTGGATGTGTGTGAATTATCGAGAGGCTTATGGAATATTTGCAAGTAATGGAATATTGTTCAACCATGAATCGCCTATACGCGGTGAAACGTTTGTCACTAGAAAAATAACAAGGGCTGCTGCTCGGATTAAACTCGGTCTTCAAGATAAACTATATTTAGGCAATCTCGATGCAAAAAGAGATTGGGGGCACGCAAAGGACTATATAGATGCGCAATGGAGAATACTTCAACAAGATGAACCAGATGATTTTGTAATAGCAACAGGTGAGCAACATTCTGTGCGTGAATTAGTTGAAAGTGCTTTTGAGGAAATTGGGATCGAAATTGAGTGGGAGGGTAGCGGAGTAAATGAAATAGGTAAAAATATGTCTTCGGGTAAGGAAGTTGTTGCAATAGATCCTCATTATTTTCGACCAACAGAAGTGGATGCATTATTAGGGGATCCTTCAAAAGCTCATGAAAAACTAGGGTGGAAGGCTAGCATTTCATTTAAAGACATGGTTGCAGAAATGATTCGAGAAGACATACGAGATGCAGAAAAAGATGAGCTATGTCGAAGTCAAGGGTATCGCACCTATCAATATTTTGAGTAATAAAGTACTTTGAATAAAGATAGCAAGATATATGTAGCCGGGCATAGTGGTTTGGTTGGGTCAGCATTAGTTCGTGCATTAAATGCTAAGGCTTATACTAATCTCATAGTGAAGACTAGAGCAGAGTTAGACTTAAGAAACCAATCTGCAGTTGAAGATTTCTTTTCTAAGGAACAGCCAGAATACGTCTTTATTGCAGCCGCTAAAGTTGGAGGGATTCTTGCAAATAATGATTATCCTGCTGATTTTATTTATGAAAATTTAATAATCGAGGCTAATTTAATACATGCGGCTTATAAAAATAAAGTAAAAAAACTTTTGTTCTTAGGTAGTACTTGCGTATATCCAAAATTAGCTCCACAGCCAATCAAAGAAGAATCATTACTGACTGGGTCGTTAGAAGAAACAAATCAGTGGTATGCGATTGCGAAAATTTCCGGGATTAAGCTATGTGAAGCTTATTCGAGACAGTATGGATGTGATTTTATTTCGGCTATGCCAACTAATTTATATGGACCAGGAGATAATTTTGATTTAGAGACTTCTCATGTTTTGCCCGCGCTAATTCGAAAATTTCATGAGGCAAAATTAAATGATGATTCAAGTGTGGAAATATGGGGTAGTGGAAAACCACGACGTGAATTTTTACATGTTTATGATTGTGCAGATGCCTGTTTGCATATTATGCGATGTGACACAGTAAATGATCTAACTAATATAGGGGCTGGCCATGATTTAACTATTTCGGAGTTGGCGTATCTTATAAAAAATGTAGTGGGTTATGAAGGCACTATTCACTACAATGCTAATAAGCCTGATGGCACACCACAAAAATTAACAGATGTAAACAAAATTAAATCTACAGGTTGGCAGCCGAAAATAACTCTTGAAGAAGGGATCAAAAGTACATATCAATGGTACAAAGAAAACATTTAATATTGAAATTATGAAAATTTATTCAAGTTCAAATTATGGATATTAATTGTGGCAAATAAGCCAGAATGGTTATTAGACTATCAGAACAATCATTACTCACAAAGTGGCGAAGATGGTGTAATAAAAAAAATATTAGAAATCTTGCCTGAAACCAACAATTGGTGTGTTGAATTCGGTGCATGGGATGGGATCTATTTAAGTAATGTTAGATCTTTAATTGAAAGTTCAGGTTACTCATCGGTTTTGATCGAAGGATCGAAAAAAAAATTCAAAACCCTTAAGAAAAACTATCAAAAGTATAATAATGTATATCCACTCAATAATTATGTAGGGTTTTCAGAGGATGATAATCTTGATGTAATCTTAGCAAACACAAAAATACCCTTGGATTTTGACTTTTTATCAATAGATGTCGATGGAAATGATTATCATATTTGGAAATCAACAACTAAGTACACTCCTAAAGTCGTATGTATTGAATACAATCCCACAATACCTACAGAAGTGGATTTTGTTCAGGAACCAAATCCAAATATTAGTCAAGGCTCAAGTCTTTCAGCTTTGGTGAAATTGGGTCAATATAAAGGTTATGAGTTGATTTCGGTACTAAAGTGGAATGCATTTTTTGTTAAGAAGGAATATTTCCCGCTTTTTGAAATTTATGATAATTCACCTGCAACGCTTAGAAAGTCATTGGATATGATCACATATCTATTCGTTGGGTTTGATGGCAAAGTATTTTTGCAAGGCAGCAAAAAATTATATTGGCACAATATTATGTTTAGTGAAAAAGACATTAAAGTTTTGCCTAAAATACTTCAAAAAGCTCCTGTTAACTACGGTTTGATAGAAAAGATATTATTTCATATTTATAAATTAAGACGAGGGGTTTAGGCATTAAAAAGATTTCTTCGACGTAAAAAAAATGAATAGTCTACTTAGTCACTCGGTCGCATGTTGAAGTTATTAAATCTAATCATAAGTTCAAATAATATATTTTGATCAATAAATTATTATATTTTCGGGGTGAAATATTTTGGGTTGTATTGGGCCAAGTGATAACTTTCATTGGCAGCATAGTAGCAATAAAAGTGTTATCTGTAATTATGGGAACTACTGGCTACGGTCAGCTAGCATTAGGGCTGACGATTTCAGGATTGATAACAATGTTAGTGTTTGGTCCAATCTCTCAAGGAGTCTTACGTTTTTACTCTATATTTAATGACCAAAATAAAATTGGCGTTTACTTTTACTTATTCCGACATAAGTCAATTTCTTCAATACTGATTTTACTTCTAGTTGCTTTATTTTTATTAATTTTCACTTATCAATATATGGGATTAGAGTGGGCATTAATAATACTCGCATCTATATTATTTGGAGTTTTAAGCGGAGTAAATGGATTATTAGTTTCGTATTTAACTGCTTTAAGAAAAAGAAAAGATGTTGCAATTTTGCAAGCAGGTGATGTCTGGTTGCGACTGTTTGCTGCATTTGTAGCTATAATACTTATCAATACGAAAGGTTATTCAGCATTATTAGGTTATTGCCTTGGAACAGTAGTAATAACTTGGTCATTATGGACTGTTAACTGTAAACAGAAAGTAGTAAATAAGCATAGAATTGAAAACAATGAACTACTACATAGTTATGAACAAGATATAAATAAATTTATCGGTCCTATTAGACTTTTTGCGCTTTTTGCTATTGTAAGTCAATATTCTGATCGTTGGGTAATTATGCTGCATAATGGAGAGGATTTAGTGGGCATATATGCAGTAATGTATATGATCGCAAATGCTCCTATTATGCTCATTGCTAATACGACTTCACAATTTATCGCGCCCATATTATTTGACAAAGCGGGTAGTTTAAAGGTATTCAAAAACATAAAGAGTAGCTCACAGTCAGTACAATTCACTGCATTTGCATTGACTTTAATATTTATCCCGATTGTAATAATTGCTGGTTTTTATGGAGAAGAAATTATACGTTTACTATCAAGTGAAGAATTTAGTGTGCATGGATCAATTCTTTGGGTAGTTGTAATAGGTGTAGGTTTAGCAAATATCGCACAAATTCTCATAGTAAAGGGTCTTGTATTAAATAGAACAGATATATATATAGCACCTAAAATAGTGCAAGCAGTGACATTTTTGTTGTTTGCGTATTTGTTAATTGCTAAGTATGGAGTTTTAGGTGTCGCAATCTCTCTATGTGTATCCTCAAGCGCATATCTTTTATCAGTTATACTGGTTAATCGTTATGTTATGGATTAATCCTAATCAAAGTAGTGTGCTTAATTTAATTACAAATGAATATAAAAAAGAATAAATTTGTACAATGGATATGGCAAGTGCTCTCCCCGATTCTTCCAGTTGAGCAAATTGTAGGGGCTATAAAATTTCCTGCATACATTGTAGATATTGCCAAATATCGAGCTATTGGTGGTGAAGTAGAAGTAAAAAATTTATACCCATGCTTAAACGATAAAACTGCAACGACCTCTATTGATTGGCATTATTTTTATCAAGCACATTGGGGGTTAGAAAAAATTTATAAAAGCAAAGTATCTAAACATGTCGATATTGGTTCAGATGTAAGATTAATTGGTCTTTTATCAGTAATAACTGATGTATATTTTATTGATATCAGGCCATTTAATCCAAAGCAAAAGCATTTTTTTTCTATAGAAAGCAGTATCTCATGTTTGCCTCTACAAACTGAATCAATTACTTCTTTGTCGTGTTTAAGTGTTGCAGAACATATTGGGTTGGGGAGATATGGTGATGAATTAGATATAGATGGAACAAAAAAGGCATGTAGTGAGCTAGAAAGAGTTCTTGCTAAAGGTGGGGATTTATATTTTAGTCTTCCTATCGGCGAAGAACGAGTGTGTTTCAATGCACATAGGATCTTTAGGACATCAACGATAAAAGAATTTTTCCCTAATTTAAAATTGTTTGAACTTTCTGTTGTAAATGATAGTGGCCAGTATGCGCATAATGTAAATCCTGATGACTACAATAATCAAAGATTTACAAATGGTTTATTTCATTTTAAAAAATGACTTATTTATATAATATCTATATTAATATTTGTATAAAATATTATTTTATAAACATGTATCACATAATTTAAACATTGAAACTTACTGATTATGATAGTGTTAAGTTCATTACTGGTTTTTAATTATAAGGTTTAAATTTATGGATTCATATGAAAAAAAATACTATGAATATCAAACAAAAGCCAGAGGGTTATTGGATGAAAATGCATTACAACAATACTTTGAAAAATTATCAAAGTGGTATAAAAGACGTATTGGTCAATATTTACCAGCATCGAAAAATGCAAAATGTTTAGATGTGCCATGTGGGTATGGAAATATTCTTTATTTTTTAAAATTGAGTGGCTATAAAAATTCTAGTGGTATAGACCTTGATAATAAGCAAGTAGAATTGGCAAATTTACTTGGTTTATCAGCAACTGTAGCCGATGTTTTTGATGTCTTGCATGAAAAACATGAACACTACGACTTGATAACTTCATTTGATTTTATTGAGCATCTACAAAAAGATGATGCGTTAAAATTTTTAAAACTATGTTATGAAAGATTAAAACCAGATGGTAGATTGATTCTTCGAACTCCATGTGCAGATGGTCCATTTGGCGCACATGATGTTTGGAATGATCTCACTCACCAATGGGGCTTAACTTCAAATCTTTTAAAAGCAATTCTTGAAATGCAAGGCTTTGAAAAAGTCAATATTATTGACGAAAGACCACAGCCTACGAACGTGTTAAATATATTTAGGTGGTTAATATTTTTCCCAAGTAAATTAGTAGCAAGCGCATTTTGCTTCGGGCTTGGTATGCAACCGCCAAAGATTTGGTCAAGATCAATGATAGCTATAGCTTACAAGCCAATGGAAGTAACAAGTGCTTAATCATATATTTTCGTATAATGAATTTAATAGGGATAAATTTGTTGAAAAAATATCTAAAAAAACTCAAAAGGGCTTAGATATACTCGATGTTGGGGCTGGACCATGTAAATATAAACATTTATTTAAGCATTGCAATTATAAAGCACATGATTTTGCACAGTATAATGGAGAAGAGTTTCAATACGGAGAGTTAGATTATATTTCAGATATCAATAATATACCTGTTGAAAATGAATCATTTGATGTAATTCTTTGTACTGAGGTCTTGGAACATGTTCCAAGACCAGATCTAGCAATTGCTGAGTTCTCAAGAATACTTAAACCAACGGGCTTGGTAATTTTAACAGCTCCATTGGGCTCGAGTATACATATGGCTCCGTATCACTATTATGGAGGTTTTTCGCCTTTTTGGTACCAGTATTTCCTGTCTTTAAATAGTTTCGAAATAGAGTCAATAGAAAAGAACGGAAATTTCTTTAAGTTGTATGGCCAAGAGTCTCAACGATTTCTTGCAAAGCTGACCCCAAAAAACGCAATTGCTCGTGTGTTATTTTTTCCTTTGAAATTAGTACTTGCAGTTTGGTTTAAGGTGACCATTCCTCTCTTGTGTCATTTTTTAGATAGTATTGATAAAACAGAAGAAATTACAGCAGGATACTTTGTAGTAGCCAGGAAGCACTAATGCTCCCACAAATAAAAAATTTATTAAAAAAAAGTGAAACTTTTTCTTCAGTTAATAGTAGTTTTAAATCGTATTTAACTAAGAATAAATATAATGCACTAGTAAAACATTATAATCATTTACAACCAAAAGTTATTAATTCTAATAGAAAAAAAATAAGTAGGATAGATTATGCTGATGGCCTTAATATTTTATATCTTGGTACTGATGAGCTGCAAGACAAAAGTGGCTTATTATCTGCGATAGAAACTCATGGAAATGTGACTTATTTTACAAGAGCCGATGGTAGTTATGGTCAAAATGATCCAGATTTTAAAAGGAAAAGAGAAAATAATTCGAAAAGGCTAGATGAACTTTTTGCGGAATTGTGTAGTAAAAACCAAACTCCTAATATTTTAATTGCTCAAACATGGTCTAGTTATATTCAACCAGAGCTTTTGGGTGAGATAAGTGCCAAGTATGGGACTTATATAATCAATATAGGTATGGATGATAGGCATTTATGGAACATTATAAAGCCGCTTCTACCATATATTGATCTTGCACTTACGGCCGCACCTGAGTGTGTTTCATGGTATGAAAAAGAAGGGTGTAAAGCTATATTTTTTCCAGAAGCAAGTGATCCAGATATATTTCACCCAATGCCTGAAGAAACTAAAACAGTCGATGTGAGTTTTGTAGGGGGTTGCTATGGCATTAGAAAAGAAATTGTAAGCGCAATTAAAGACAATGGAATAAAGATTACAGCCTATGGAAATGGTTGGGAAAATGGAAAAATAGCGATTGATGATGTGCCAAAGCTTTTTGCTCAGTCAAAAGTAATATTAGGTGTAGGGACAATAGGACATTGTCGTGACTTCTATTCCTTAAAATTACGTGATTTTGATGCGCCTATGTCAGGTAGTTTTTATTTAACGCACGATAATCCAGATTTATATAATCTGTATGAAGTTGGTTCTGAAATAGCTACTTATAATACAGTTAGTGATTGCGTGAAAAAAATTGAATACTATCTAAAAAATGAAACCGAACGAGAAAAAATTGCGGTAGCAGGATTACATAGAGCGCTAAAAGAGCACTCCTGGAAAAATAGATTCTCTCTGTTATTTGAAGAATTGTTTCCAAGCTGATATGACTCCAAATTTAATCAATTATTTATGTGATCCGACAGATTATACAGAGCTAAGGTTGCACAATGCTGAGTATGATGATGAGGGACAAATACTTGGTGGTTATTTAGTTTCATCCTCAGGAAATAAATATTCGATACAGAATGGTATTCCTCGATTTGTCAATAATGAATCCCTGAAAAAAACAGTTAAGTCATTTGGTGATGAGTGGAATGTCTTTAATTTTGATATGCATAAACTAAATTGGTTGGAGCATACTGTAAAAAACACATTTGGATCTACTGATGCTTTCAAAGATAAAATAGTGATAGATGCTGGAGCAGGGAGTGGAATGCAAAGTAGATGGATTTTTGAATCAGGAGCAAGATATGTAATTGCCTTGGAATTGTCTCATTCAGTAGACCAGGTGATGAAAAGTAATTTGAAAGGTTTACTTAAAAATGTCGACATTGTGCAATGTTCAATTGATATGCCACCAATTAAATTAGGAAGTATTGATGGGATTGTTTACTGCCATAATGTAATTCAACATACTCCATCAGTATCAAAGACAGCTAAAGCACTTTGGCGGCTAGTAAGTGATGATGGTGAATTAGTTTTTAATTGTTATCCAAGAAATGATGAAGGAACATTTAGAAAGTATCGATTACTATTAAATAATAAACTGCGCAGCTTCATGAAGCATAGGACATTTAATTTTATACAAAATTATGCGCGCCTGATGTCTATTTTACGGTTTATACCAATTATAGGTGTCGTCTTAGAGAAATCCAACATTATGTTTCGTGGCAATGTTCCCAAAGGACCTGACTATATTAAGCGTGCCTACTTGTCGGGTGTGCTTAATACGTTTGATTGGTTTGGTTCACATGAATATCAACATTATACAAGCAATGATGAGCTTGTAGATTTAATAAATAATTTACAACCTAATAAAGAAAAAGTGTTAAATACAAAAGAGTACTTTTCTAGGCCTCAACCGATTGGGATAGCACTTCGCTTGTTTAAATAGAAAATTTGCTCATGCCTAAGTTAACAATTTTGATGTCTGTATTCAATGGAAGTGAATATGTAGCCGAATCAATAAGTAGTGTGCTACAAAATTATAATGAGGGTTATGAATTCATAATAGTTAATGATGGTTCCACGGATAATACATCAAATATTTTAAGTAAATTTCAAAGTAAAATTAAAAATTTACATATAATCAATAAGAAAAATACGGGGCTTGCGCATTCCTTAAACGTGGGTATTCGGGCTTCTAAAGGAGATTATCTTGCAAGAATCGATGCAGATGATATTTGCTACCCTGAAAGATTTTCAAAACAAATAAAATTTTTAGATGAAAATCCTGAAATATCCTTAGTAGGAAGTAATGCGACCTTAATTGATAGCTCTTCTAGAATAATTGAAAAATTGACTTTAGGAAAGCTTTATCATAAAGAATGTGTAACACGTCTGGAGGAATTGGATAAATTTTTCCCGCATTCTTCATGGATGATGCGTAGAGAATGTCATGAAATATTGCATGGATACGATGAGTTTTATAAAAAAGCTCAAGACTATGATTTCTTATATAGACTAGTAGAGAAAAAATTTATCCATTGTATGCCTGAATATCTAGTCGGAATTAGAAAAGATAACAGTAGTATGACTTTTAGTAATGACTGTTTGCAATATAAATATGTTCTTAATGCTTATATTAGACATGCTTTGCGAAGAGGGTATATTAAACAAAACTTGATTGAGAATGAAAAAGAAAATATACAAGAAATAATTGAAAAATGGTTTGAAAAGGAAAATATTAGAAATAAAGTATTAGCCAATCAACACTTAATGTTGGCAAAATATATGATAAAAACGAGATCTTTTTTTCAATTAATCAGGCATATTAAATTAGCATTCCAAGAATACCCATCGTTACTGTTCAATTTCAAAGAAGTCAAAAATATTAGAAGAAACCCAGGCACTCTAGTGAAAAAACTTTTACATGTATACCAACAATAATGTTTTAAATTTATTTATGTATTAAAGTGTAAAATTAGTGTTTAGATCAGGTAGTAGGCATGTGTGGAATAGTAGGCTTAATTAGATTTGATGGGGAAAATATTTGCCATGCAAATTTAAATAAGGCAACTAATGCTCTTAAAAAAAGAGGTCCAGATTATCAAGATATTTGGATAGATAAAAATGTTGGCTTGGGTCATACAAGGCTGTCAATAATTGATTTATCCGAATCGGCAAATCAACCAATGCATTCTGGTGATGGTAAAAAAACATTAATATTTAATGGTGAAATATATAATTTTCAAAGACTTAAAAATGAGCTTGCAGATTCTCAATATCCGTGGAGAACTGAAAGTGACTCAGAAGTTATTTTAGCTGCTTATGAAAAGTGGGGCGTGGATTGTCTTGAAAAATTTCATGGTATGTTTTCATTTGCTATTTGGGATGCAGTTGAAAATAAATTACTTATAGCTAGAGATAGAATGGGTGTAAAACCCTTATATTATGCATATAAAAATGGAGTGTTTGTTTTTGCATCTCGTCCTAGGGCAATTTTCTTAGCGAATCCTACTCTTTCAAAATCTATTGATAACCAAGCACTTAGGCTGTTTTTAGAGGTAGGCTATGCATCTGCACCTCTGTCTATGTTTGCGGATGTTAAAAAATTACCCGCAGCTAATTACATGCTTCTTGAGAATGAAAAACTGACGATTAATAGGTATTGGGATTACCGGAATATACCAGTAGAAGAAAGTTGGATACATAGGAAAGAAGAAGACCTGCTTGATGAGTTAGATGAGGTTGTGACAAACAGTGTAAAGATGAGATTAATAAGCGATGTGCCGATTGGAACATTTTTGTCTGGGGGTATAGATAGTAGTTTAGTAAGTGCTATTAGTTCAAAGTTGTTAGATGAACAACTTGAGACTTTCACAATAGGATTCAAGGAAAAAGCCTACGATGAAAGTAAATATGCACAGAGTGTAGCAAACTATCTAGGGACCAATCATAGATGTGAAACTATGGGTATTAATGAGCTATTAAATCTTATGCCAAATTTTACACAAGAATATGATGAACCATTTTTTGATATTTCTGCATTTCCAACAATGGCAGTGTCACGGCTTACAAGGAACAATGTAACAGTTTCATTAAGTGGAGACGGTGGTGATGAACTATTCGGTGGTTATTCTTATTACAATATGATTGGTAACCTTCAATATTTGTATAAGCTACCTGAAAATATAAAAAACATATTATCTAAATTGATTGGTATATACCCTCATCGTAGTGCATTACTATTATCTTCAGTACTTAAAAAAGAAAACTCAATAGAAGCATTTGCATTTACGAAAAGTATTGCAAAAGATTTTAAGGACATTCTTGATAAAGACGTAATACATGAAACAAAATCTATTTCAGATTATTTTATTGAAACAGCCAAAGTCATTCCAAATACTGTTTCAATAGAGGAGCAATGCATGAGGATAGATGCATTTCATACCTTACCTGAACTTTATTTGCAGAAGGTAGATGTTGCTAGTATGGGATATTCTTTGGAATCACGAGAACCACTATTGGACCATTTAGTGGTTGAATGGGCTATGAAATTACCTACACCCTGGAAAATTAGGGCAAATACGAATAAATATTTATTGAGGAAATTAGCATATCGCTATATACCAGAAAATATATTAAATAGACCAAAACAAGGATTTGGAGTGCCAATAGATCAATGGTTACAAGGCCCATTAAAAAAATGGGCCAAAAGCTTATTGAATAATCCAACAATATATTCTGAATTGCCTATAAATAAGGAAGCCGTAAAAAAGTTATTTGATCTTCTTCAGTCTGGTGAAAAGCATGTATATCCACAACTTTGGGCGGTCTTAGCCCTTTTGAATTATTTCTGCAATCAGAATGGAATTGAGTATAAGGCTCAAGGTCATTAATTTGTATCAATAATATTGAATAGCCATGATTACCTTATGAGCAATGTTGCAGTTATAGGTGGAAGTGGTTTTATTGGTAAGCATTTATTAGAACTACTCACTAAAAAAGGAATAACAATCAGAGCACTAAGTCACTCAGATACAAGCAAAGCATATTTTGATGCAAATAGAATTGACTACTTTCAAGGTGATATTTACAACACTGGTTCGTTGAGGCAGCTATGCAAAGATGTAGCTGTTTTGGTAATTTTAACTCATTTAGATAATTTGCCAAGTAACAATTTAATCAAAAATATTGTACAAATTTGTGTGAAAGGAGGTGTGAAAAGAATAATCTATTGCAGTAGTGCTGTAATAGTTGGTGATGTTAAAGAAGATGTAATTACAGAGTCAACAATTTGTAATCCTGTTAATAGTTATGAAAAACACAAACTAATTGTTGAAAGATTACTAACTGAAGAATGTAAAAATAAAATTCAGCTAGCGATATTAAGACCAACGGCAGTTTTTGGAAAGGGCGGTAAAAACTTAATAAAACTTGCTAATTCTATTTTGTATGGTAATAAAATAGTTAATTATATTAAATCGTCTATGAACCAAGACAGGAAGATGCACTTAGTTTATATCAGAAATGTCACAGAGGCACTATATTTTTTAATAATTTCAAAAGAAAACTTTAGTAGCGAAATATTCATAATTTCAGATGATGACTGTATGTCAAACAACTATAGAGACGTTGAGCTGCTTTTAACAAAACATTTACTTGGTGTGGATAAGTTAGTACCTAGAATACTAATCCCAAAAATTGTGCTTAAATTAATTTTATTTATTAAATATAAAAGATCAGTAAACACTAAAAGGATATATAGCAGTAAAAAAATAGAAAGTCGTGGTTATGAAAAACCAGTAGATTTTCTATTTGGGCTCAAAGCTTTTTCGGATTGGTATAAACATAAATAGAATATTTGGTGTAAACCATTGTTAAAAGTTTTAAACGTAAATTTGTCTATAGATGTAAAAAGTGGCGGGGGTACTGCAGAACGTACTTTTCAATTAACTAGGTCATTATCAAAAATAGGTGTCAAGTGTAAATTATTAGCACTTGATTTTGATTATTCAAAAGACAGGCTTGATAAGATAGAAAATGTGGAACTTATAACTCTTCCATGTATAAATAGAAGATTTTATATCCCCATTCCCTTAATAAATAAAGTAAAAAATTTAGTAAATGATGTAGATATTATTCATATGATTGGCCACTGGACATTATTAAATGTGCTAGTTTATTTAATGGCTAAGCATTATCATAAGCCTTATGTGTTATGTCCTGCCGGTGCACTATCATATTTAGGACGTTCTAAAAGATTAAAAGCTATTTATAATTTGGTTGTGGGTCATCGTATTATCCAAAATTCTGCTGCTTGTATTGCAATTACACAAGACGAAATCTCTGATATTAGTAAATATGGTGTTGACAAATCGAAAATTATTCACTTTCCTAATGGTATAAATGAAAATGAATTCAAGGAAACTAGCGTAATAGATTTTCGTCTAAAGTTTGGGTTAGCACCAACTAAAATAATATTGTTTGTTGGTAGATTAAATTTCATAAAAGGGGTCGATTTATTATTTAATGCATTTTGCAATATTTGTGATCAGATACCAGATTATCAACTTGTAATTGCTGGTCCTGATGAAGGGTTGAAAAAAAATTTAGAGAAAAAAATCTACCAGTACGATTTAGCTGATCGTATTAAATTAATTGGTTTTTTAAATGCTAAATATAAGGGTAGTGCTTATCAATCTTCAAGTTTATTAGTCATACCATCTCGCAGTGAAGCAATGTCTATTGTTGTTCTTGAGGCCGGTATAAATGGAAAGGCAGTATTGATTACAGATAGATGTGGTTTTGATGAGATAAGGCAGGTAAATGGAGGTGAAGTTGTTGAAGCAAGTGTTACCGGGATTGAAAAGGGACTGTTAAACATATTATCTGATAACAGCAAGCTAAGTACTATGGGGGCAAATTTAAGAAGCTATGTTAAGCAAAATTATCTATGGGAAAATATTGCTCAAGACCATCTTGATCTTTTTAAAAAAATCGTTCAATTAGATTAAAATTAAATCATGAATTTCTTTTTCCCAATGGCATTTGGGCTCAATTTTTTTGCCATAACGGGTCTTATGGTTTACTTAAGTCTTATTGGTAAAAGTGAGCTAGCAGCTGATATGGCTATAGTTCAGGCATCTACAACTGCATTGTTTTATGCTTTTTCTGGTAATGCGCGGAGTCTAATACTGAATGATAAATCGTCAATATCAATTGACGATATTCTTGCTATCAGATGTACGCTAATTTTGCCACTAAGTATTATTTCTGTATTTCTTAGTATTTATATTTCAGGTGTAAGCTGGTTTTTTGCAATATTACTTATATTAAGAAGAGGGGGTGAATGGTTAAATGAAATATATTTAAGTAAAAATGAAATTGATAAGAAATATAATCATGCAAAAAACTATTTTTTAATACAGTGTATAACGCTTTTATTAGTTTTTATATCAATAAATGTAAATAATAATTATTTTTATCTCGCATTATTATTATGGTCAGTAACACCACTATTGAATACAGCTAACTATTTAATTAAGAAAGTAAATCTTAGGTTATTCAACTATATTAATTCTTCAAAACTCTTACCCCACTTAGGCTCTACAGCAGTAATTGGAATCGGAGTATACGTTTTTCGTTTGGTTATCCTATCATTAGTAGAAAAACCAGTTGCAGGAGATCTGTTTGCAGCTTTTGCAATTGGGGGAATCATTGCATCTATTTTTGTGCAAGCTGTTGGTCCAAGTATAGTTGTGCAAGATAGATCTATAGCAAGATCTTCAGTGCATAATTACTTTCACTTATTAAATATTGGTTTGGTTATTTTAGGGATTCTTTTTATAAGCTTATCTTGGAACAACTATGATGCACTATTGTTAATAGGTAAAAAAGGATTTTATATTGCTGCAATAGGATTCTCGCTAATTGGCGGTACATTAATGACGTATGCACAACATGCAAGAATAAAAATTCTGCAACAGTATAAAAATTTAGATGTATATGGGCCTGATGTGTTAATAAATATTATTTTTATAACATCAGTACCATTCGCTTACTATATTTTCGGTAAAAATATTTTACCTACTCTATTTCTGTTTTCAGCGATTATTAATTATATATTCTATTTTAGTTACTCATTTGCAATTAAAGAAAAGACAGAAAGCATTGAAACTATAATTCCGCTCTCTTACATTAAATATATAATATTTTCATTGATACTAATCCCAATATTTATTCATATAAGTTCATGTATAGACAGCTGGTGTATTTTCAAAGAAAAGTTTCCTTACTATGATACTAAAGGGGTATTATTAAATCTGCCTATACCAGTATCTATATTAGCATGCATGACTGGTTTAATTTTGTTTAATAATTATAAGAAGTCAAGGTTAACTATGACAGTTATTCTAATGTTTTTTGTATTATTAGTTATATCAGTAGTAGTTAGCACTAATGGAGATCTGGGACTTCAGCAATCTAAAATGATATTAATGATGCAATTCATCATTCCTGCGCTAGCCTTAATCTTAGGACAGCTAATATATAAAAATGTTATTGATTTGAAATTAATGTCAAAAGCCTTCTTTTATATCATTTTAATATTAGTCCCAACTCAACTTGTAGTAACTTGGTTGGGGGGAAATCTGGTACTTATCCCTTATTTATATTTTTTCAGCTTTTATCAACATCTGCAGTACGGGCCTGTAGTTATAGTCACAGCATATATAATAATATTGTTTGTTCTCAGCAGCGATCAAAAATATAAATATATACTTTTTCTGTTAATGCCATTGGTTGGAGTTTATACAGTTGCGTCCGTGTCTAGGTTAGCTATTGCGTTCTTTTTATTATGTATCATCATATTTGCATGGCTTGAACGTAGTAGGAACGCAAATAAATTATTACTAGTTAGTATAGTTGTTACATTAATTTCGATGAGTGGCTATTTTCCACTTGCATTAAAACATTCATACCTATATCAAGATAAATTATTTGGAGAGCATTATCAAGATAAACTATTTGGAGAACATTCGAGCCAGATATACTCTCAAAGCCGTTCATTTTACTGGGAGTATTACTTAAGTAAAATACAAGAAAATAAAACAATATTATTATTTGGTGATAAAGAAAGACCAGATAGGAGTATTTATCCGAGTGCACATAATTATTATCTTGATTTAGTATATAATTTTGGGGTCTTTTCGCTTGTTCCTATACTTTGGCTGATCATTTACACCATAAAAAATATAATTAAATCTAGGCGAAAAATATTTGCGTCTATACCGATTATCGGTATTACCCTGACAACAACATTTCTAATTATAGTAGATAACTTTTTCAAAGTGGGACTTAGGCAGCCTTATCCAGGTATTTTTTCGTTTTTTCTTTGGGGTCTTTTATTAGGAATTTTATTAAGCTTGCAAGATGAAAGGCAAAATTATGACAGCACATCATTAGCTACATGAGGTTCGGATAAAAAATTGAAAGTACTGGTTGTATCTCAATACTTTTGGCCGGAAAGTTTTCGCATTAATGATTTAGTAAAAGATCTGCAGTCTAGGGGGCATGAAATAACAATTTTCACTGGGCTGCCTAACTACCCGGGTGGCACAATATTTTCAGGGTACTGTAAATTTTGTTGGCAAACCGAAGATTATAAAGGCATAGAAGTAAAGCGCGTACCTTTGATTCCACGTGGGAAAGGTAGCTCTATGCGTTTGGCTTTGAATTATTTTTCATTTGCTTTGTTTTCTTGTTTATCTGCTCCCTTTAGTTTGAGAAAAAACTATGATGTGATTTTTGTTTATGAACCATCTCCCATAACAGTTGGGCTTCCAGCAGTTGTTCTTAAGAAAATTAAAAAAATACCAGTCATATTTTGGGTGCAAGACTTATGGCCTGAAAGTCTTTCCGCAACAGGTGCAGTAAAGTCAACTTTTCTAATAAAAATGGTCAACCATCTGGTACATTATATCTACCATGCATGTGATCTTATTTTAGTTCAGTCAAAAGCATTTATTCCTTCTATTATGAATTTTGGAGTAGATAAAAACTGTATTCATTATTTTCCTAACAGTGCAGAAAAACTGTATAGACCGATTAATGGCGACGATATGGAATTTATTGATGATTTACCAGATGGTTTCCGTGTTATTTTTGCAGGTAATATTGGTTCTGCCCAATCTATAGAAACTGTTCTTGAGGCAGCTGTGATTTTAAAAAGTAAGTCGTCTATTCACTGGGTCATAATTGGTGATGGTCGTAAAAAGAAATGGCTGGAAGATGAGATAGTTAAACAGCAATTAGTGTCTACTGTACATCTTTTTGGGCAAAAACCGTTGGAAGATATGCCGAAATATTTTGCTGTTGCAGATGTACTTTTGGCAACTCTCAAACAGGACCCTATTTTTGCACTGACAATTCCAAGTAAAATTCAATCTTACTTAGCTTGTGGTAAAGCTGTTGTTGCTGCAATCGATGGCGAGACTGCGTCTGTAATTAAGGATTCAGGTGGAGGGGTTTCAGTGCCAGCCGAAAACGCAGAGAAATTAGCTGCAGCGGTACTTGATTTATATAGTATGTCTAAGGAAGAAAGAATAGAAATGGGAGATCGTGGTCGACAATATTTTGAAGAGCACTTTGAAAGTGATAAATTGGTGAACCAACTTGAAAACTGGATGATCAATTTAACTCAAGCCATATAAATATGAGGATTTTAATATTCGGTGGGGATGGTATGCTCGGCCATCAGCTACTAAAATCGTATGACCAGCGATACGAAGTAGTTGTTACTCTTCATAATGATCCAAGTAAATATGAACCTTATAAAATCTTTGATTCGAACAATTCATTATATAAAGTCGAAGCATCTAATTATGATCAAGTCAAAAGGATATTCAGCAGTCTTAAACCAGATGTAGTGATTAATTGCATAGGTATCGTAAAACAAAGAAAGGATTCAACAGATGCAATTAAGAGTATAAGGGTTAATGCTTTGTTGCCACACCAACTATCATTATTATGTGCTGAAAATAATGCAAGATTGATACAAATTAGTACAGATTGTGTTTTTTCTGGAGCTAAAGGCGACTATATGGAATCTGACATTCCTGATGCGACAGATATTTATGGTAGATCAAAGTTGCTAGGTGAGGTAATTACAGAAAATTCGATAACTTTGCGAACATCGATTATTGGGTTAGAACTATCTCGAAAACAAGGTTTAATCGAATGGTTTCTTGCTCAAAGTGGTACAATAAAAGGTTACAGTAAAGCGATCTTTACTGGATTCACGACCTCAGAGCTAGCCTCTATAATTGAATTATTGATAACGCAACACACAGATCTCTCAGGCCTATGGCATGTAGCATCAAGCCCAATTAGTAAGTATCAATTATTGAGTGATTTAGCAATGAAATTGGGCAGACAAGACATTGAAATTATAGAAGATAAGGAATTTCAATGCGATCGAAGCCTAAACGGAACAAGATTTAGAGAGGCTACAGGCTACATTCTCCTATCTTGGGATAAAATGCTTGATAAACTAGTCGGACAAATAACCAATCGTGAATAGTTTGAAATAATGTATCTTCAAGATAAAAAAATATTAGTTACGGGCGGCACCGGATCTTTAGGTAAGACACTTGTACGTAGATTACTTGCAGGTGATAAAGGAACGCCAAAAAAAGTTATTGTTTTGTCACGTGATGAGGCGAAGCAGCACAATATGCGTATGGAATATATGCATAAAACTGTTACAACAGATGAAGTAATTTATAATAATTTTAAACAGATTTTAGAGTTCCGAATTGGCGATGTGCGAGACTATCATGATGTATGTACCGCATTAAAAAATGTAGATATTGTGGTTAATGCTGCTGCTCTAAAGCAGGTGCCGACATGCGAATATTTTCCAGGCCAAGCAGTGCAGACAAATTGTATGGGTGTGCAAAATATTGTTAACGCAATAGTAGAAAATCAATACCCGGTTGAAACCGTTTTAGGTGTTAGTACGGATAAGGCATGTAAGCCTGTTAATGTAATGGGTATGACAAAGGCTATACAAGAAAGAATTTTTATTTCGGCAAATGTTATTGCACCAGAAACAAGATTCGTCTGTGTTAGGTATGGAAATGTCCTTGCCTCACGTGGATCTGTAATTCCATTATTTCGTGATCAAATCCAAAATGAGGGTCCTGTAACAATAACAAATCCAAATATGACTAGATTTCTTTTGAGCCTAAATCAGGCAGTGGATTTGATTTTTGCCGCTTTACAAGAGGCTAATGCCGGCGAAACATATATACCTCGTGTACCTTCGGCAACAGTGCAAAACATCGCACATGCACTTATTGGCAAAAAAGATATTTCGATTAATGTTGTTGGCGAACGTCCAGGTGAAAAATTGCATGAAATACTTGTTTCAGAGGAAGAATGTCGTCATACGATCCTTAGAGGTGATTATTACGTAATTTTACCTATGTTACCTGAGCTGTGTGAATTAGAAAAAACAGTAGGCGTACTTAATAAAGAGTATAGCTCAGGTGATGAAGTTGTATCATTAGAAGAAACAATCAAGCTTTTGAAGTCTCATAGCCTATTGATAGATCAGTCAAATTTAACGGAATCACAAGAACTTTTAGTTTAGACCAAGTTTAAAAATGTTAAAAGTTGCGACTATTGTAGGGACACGTCCCGAGTTTATAAAACTCTGTCGCGTTATCGCAGAATTAGATAACCAATTTAATCATGTGCTTATTCATACCGGTCAAAATTATAACTATGAATTAAACCAAGTATTTTTTGATGAACTTGAAATATCTAAACCAAAGCATTTTTTAGATGTTGCTGAAAGTTCTTCTTCTGAAACTATAGGCAACGTAATTATTAATGCGCACAAAGTTCTACTGACTGAAAAACCGGATGCAGTTCTTATTTATGGTGATACCAACTCTTGTTTATCTGCGATTGCTGCAAAGAGATTACGAATACCTGTATTTCATATGGAGGCGGGAAATCGTTGCTTCGATGAGCGAGTTCCAGAAGAAATCAATAGACGTATTATTGACCATATCAGTGATATCAATATGCCATTGACTGAACATGCACGAAGATATTTGATTCAAGAAGGCATAAATCCAGAAATGATTATCAAAACTGGTTCTACCATGAAAGAGGTGCTTGACCACTATTCTGATAAAATTTCTAAATCGAATATTCTTAGTGAATTAAATCTTTCAAAAAATAAGTATATTTTAGTGAGTGCGCATCGAGAAGAGAATGTTGATGTTGTGGATCGATTAAAGAATTTAATGAATTCATTAGAGAATTTAGTTAATAAATACAATGTTCCTATCTTATTCTCTACTCATCCAAGAACAAAAAAACGTCTCGAAGAGATGAACCTGGATATAAATGGGCCGAATATAAAATTAATGAAGGCCTTTGGGTTTTTAGATTATGTTCAACTTCAAAAAAATGCATTTTGTATAATTTCAGATAGTGGGACTATTACAGAGGAAGCATCTATTCTAAACTTGCCTGCTATTACAATACGACAAGCTCATGAACGTCCGGAGGGTATGGATCAGGGTGTTTTAGTGATGAGTGATATTTCAAGCAAGCAGATAAATGAAGCTGTCGATATGGTTATCTCACAATATCATTCTGGGACACATACTAATAAAGTTGTAGCTGATTATGATGAAGGAAAAGTTTCTGAAAAAGTAGCTCGAATTATTCTCAGCTATACGGATTATGTCAATCGAACGGTATGGTATCAGCCGACTTAAGTGGTAAAACATGCTTGGTAACAGGGGCATCAGGGTTTATAGGGTCATATCTATGCGATGAGTTAATGAAGCGAGGTGTAATAGTCAAGGCTTTATTGCATACGAATACAAATGGAAATTGGAATGCAAGTTACACATGTAAATTAGGTCAGCAGCTAATTCCTGAGCAGGCGTTGCAAGATGTAGATGTTATTTTTCATCTCGCAGGTAGAGCTCATTCACTAATTGATAGTAGTAATGAAAACCAACTATATTATCAAACCAATGTGGAAGGAACGCGCTCATTGCTTGAAGCTGCACGAAACTCAAATATAAATAAGTTTATTTTTTTCAGTAGTGTTAAATCAATGGGAGAAGAAAGTAATATTCAGTTAAATGAAACCACTGAGCCAAAGCCAGTTACGGTATATGGAAAAAGTAAACTTGAGGCTGAACAGTTGGTACTTAATAGTGAGTATGTTTCATCGCCGACAGTGTTAAGGTTGACAATGGTATATGGAAATACAAATAAAGGTAATTTGCCAAAAATGATAAAAGCGATCTCAAAAAACTGGTTTCCACCTTTTCCCAAGATTGATAACAAACGCTCAATGATTCATGTTAATGATGTTGTACAAGCTGCACTTCGAGCGGCATCAAGCGATAAAAGTATAGGGCAGGTTTATATATTGTGTGATGGTATTGATTATTCTACGCGAAAACTGTATGAAAATATTCGTGAATCTATGGGAAAGAAAGTTCCTAGATGGGGTGTTCCTTTATCAAGTTTATCCTTTATCGCAAAAATTGGAGACATGCTTAAAATTATAATAGGTCGACGTATTTTATTTGATTCAGACAACTTACAAAAGCTAATTGGAAATTCTTATTACAGTTCTGAAAAAATAAAGAATGAGCTAGGTTTTACTCCTCAATATAATTTGTATAGCGTGATGCCAGATATTATTGCTAGCTTGAATACGGAATGATTGCACTGTTGATAACAATTGGCGTAGTCATTTTAACTTGGCTCCTTTGTCTCTTAATTTCTAATCCTTCTTCCAGATTATATGTATTAGATAATCCAACCCATCGTTCATTACATGATGTTCCAAAGCCGAAAACGGGAGGGTTAGCAATTTTTACCGTTATATTGATTTCGTGGTTGATAATTACATTTACGCGTGATACGGAAAAATTTTTTTATTATTTAATAATAGGTATGATCTTGTTAGCAATAATTTCATATTTAGATGATCGAATTTCAATTCCACAGATATGGAGATTGATTGCTCATTTTATTGCGGCTGTCCTGTTGATAGTTGGTGGGCTAGAGCTATCAGCCAATGAGTTTTCAGTAATTGAATCAGCTGAGGGCAGTCTTTTATTGCATATAATAACTATTTTTACGATTGTATGGATGATCAATCTTTTCAATTTTATGGATGGAATGGATGGGTTGGCCGGTGGGATGTGCGTTATCGGCTTTAGCTGTTTAAGTTGGTTAGGATGGGCTGCTGGAAATAATCTATACATGACTACTGCACTTATTGTTGCAGCAGCTAACTTAGGTTTTTTGCTACGTAATTTCCCCCCAGCAAAAATATTTATGGGTGATGTAGGATCTATTACAATGGGTTATTTGGTAGCATTCTTTTCATTATGGGGAATACATTCTAAAATATTTCAATGGTGGGTTCCTATATTACTATTTTCCCCATTTATCGTGGATGCTACGGCTACGCTAATCAGGCGTTTTTTGCGTGGTGAAAAAGTTTGGGAGGCACATAAATCTCATTATTATCAAAGGCTTGTTCAGCATGGTTGGGGGCATAGGAAAACTGCTATATTTGAATATATCTTAATGTTTGCAGCAGCATGTTCTGTGATATTTTTACAAGCTGAAAGTCATACAAATTGGGTGGCACACTTCTCATTATTATGGATTCTCACTTACATCCTTATTATATGGTTGATTAGTCGTTTAGGGACTAATACAGGTCATCGTCAATGAAATACTTCTCTTTTTTAATCAATCGCTGGTTTGCATTGTTGCACGATATTTTATGGATACCAGTTGCGTTAATACTGGCTTATTGGGTGAGATTCAATTTAGGAGCTATCCCTGATTACTATTGGCAAGGAATTTATCATCTATTGGTTGCAGCCTTAATTATTCAAACTGCTAGTTACTGGTATTTTGGTTTATATCGCGGCATTTGGAGATTTGCATCGATACCTGATATTTTGCAAATTACAAAAGCAGTGATCTTAGGAGTAAGCATTTCCGTACTAAGTGTTTTTTTAATATATAGATTACAAGCGACTCCTCGTTCGATATTAGTTTTATATCCGTTATTTTTGTTTCTTGGTTTGAGTGGACCACGATTATGTTATCGATGGTTTAAAGACCAACATTTATATCTAAAACAACCTCAGGGTAAACGTACTTTAATAGTGGGTGCAGGCCAAGCTGGCGAGATGTTAGTTCGTGATATGTTAAGAACAAATGAATATTTACCTATTGGATTCTTGGATGATTCGACTGAAAAAATTGGACGGGATATTCATGGTGTACGTGTTCTTGGCGAACTTAATAAAATTAATTCTGTATTTGACTCCTACAATATTGAACTAGTAATTGTATGTATTCGGAATATTGGCGCGCCTGTAATGCGTGAAATATTAAAAGCTTGCAGCAATAATAATGTTGTATGCCAAACGATACCTTCATTAACAGAAGTAAATGATAACAATGTAAATATATCTCGACTGAGAGATATTAATATTGAGGACCTATTAGGTCGTGAGATTGTCAAGCTAGATGATGAATCTATCAGTGAGTTCATTGAAAATGAATGTGTGTTAGTTACAGGTGCAGGTGGCTCAATTGGCTCCGAGCTGTGTCGTCAGACTTTAAGGTATCATCCTAAAAAGTTGATATTGCTTGAACAAAATGAGTTTAATTTATATACCATCACAAAAAATTTAGAGGATATAGAAAAAAATGCATATGTTGATATTGTTCCGCTACTATGTGATGTGCGGGATATAAAAGCGGTCGATGATATTTTTATGCGTCATGGACCTAATATTGTTTTGCATGCGGCTGCCTATAAACATGTTCCTATAATAGAAGATAATGTAATAGAAGGTGTAAAGACTAATATTTTCGGTACTAAAAAATTGGCCGAGGTTGCAGTTAAATATAAAGTAGATAAATTTGTAATGGTTTCTACTGATAAAGCCGTAAACCCAACTAGTTTGATGGGTGCAACCAAACGAGCAGCAGAAATATTTTGTCAAGTACTGGATTCACAAACTACGACTCAATTTATTACTACAAGATTTGGAAATGTCGTTGATTCTACTGGTTCAGTAGTACCATTATTTAGAGAGCAAATTAAAAATGGGGGGCCCGTAACCGTAACACATCCGGAAATTTCACGTTATTTCATGAGCATACCTGAGGCGGTCAGTCTGATCTTACAAGCTGCTACAATGGGCGAAGGCGGTGAAATTTTTGTGCTCGATATGGGGGAGCCAGTTAAAATTTATGACTTGGCAAGGCAAATGATCCGATTATCTGGTTATGATCCAGATCATGATATAAAAATTGAAATAATTGGCTTGCGCCCAGGGGAAAAATTACATGAAGAACTTTTCCATGCATCCGAAAACCATACTGGCACTAAGCATCCTAAAATCTTATTGTCAGAATCACGTAAAGTTGACTGGGATATTTTTTCTTATCAGTTGGACGAAATTATTAGTGCCTGTAAACAAAGAGATGAACATAAAGTTATTGCATTACTGAAAAAAATTATTCCTGAATATGTGGAAAACCAAACTTTTTTAACTGGCGAAGGAACCAGCCAAGCAGCTCAAGAGACTATCCATTAAGTGTTAAACATAATAATACTAAGTTAACAACTATCGGTCATCGTTATGAAGAAAGTATTTGTTAAAACTCAGGGTTGCCAAATGAATGAATATGATTCAGAAAAAATACTAAATGTATTGAATCATAAAAGTGGTTTTGAGATGACAACAGATCCTGAGCAAGCAGATGTATTGTTATTAAATACTTGTTCGATACGCGAGAAGGCACAGGAAAAAGTATTTTCACAATTAGGGCAATGGCGCAAATTAAAAGAGAATAATCCTAATGTACTAATCGGTGTGGGTGGTTGTGTGGCGAGTCAAGAAGGTGATGCTTTGGCTAAGCGTGCCAGACAAGTGGATGTTGTCTTTGGTCCTCAAACCATACACCGATTGCCAGAACTGTTTCATCAAGCAGAAGAGGATAAAAAAACAGTTGTTGATATCTCGTTTCCTGAAATGGAAAAGTTTGATTGTTTACCTGAGCCTAGTTCTGATGGTCCAACCGCATATGTGTCAATCATGGAGGGTTGCAGTAAATATTGTACTTACTGTGTAGTTCCTTATACCAGAGGTGAGGAATTTAGTAGACCATTGAATGGTGTGCTGCAAGAAATTCATATTTTAGCTGAGCAAGGTGTTCGTGAAGTAACTTTGTTAGGTCAAAACGTAAATGGATATCGTGGCTTGAATAAGAATGGAGAAATTATAGATTTTTCATTGCTACTTTACTATGTAAGTAAAATCGATGGTATTGAACGTATTCGTTATACTAGTTCCCATCCCATTGAGTTTTCTGATAATTTAATTGATGCCTATGAGGATATACCCGAGCTAGTAAATCATATTCATTTGCCTGTACAAAGCGGTTCTGATCGAATACTTGCTGCAATGAAACGTGGGCACACTGCTATCGAATATAAATCTAAAATAAAGAAATTAAGGAAACATCGGTCTGATATCAGTATTTCCTCAGATTTTATTGTTGGTTTTCCGGGAGAGTCCGATCGAGATTTTCAGGATACAATAAAATTAGTCGAGGACATTAAATTTGACCAATCTTATAGTTTTATATATAGCCGAAGACCAGGGACTCCTGCAGCATTTTTTGAAGACGAGGTGCCATTAGAAACAAAAAAACACAGACTTGCTAGTTTGCAAGAAATAATTAATCAATTTTCTTCAGATTATGCTAAGTCTATGATTGGTACAGAGCAAACCGTTTTAGTAGAAGGATATTCAAAACATTCTGACCTTGAATATTCAGGCAGGACCGAAAATAATCGTGTGGTAAACTTTAAAGCGCCTGAGAATGTCGTTGGTAAATTTGTGTGTTTACAGATTACAGATGCTTATTCTAATTCATTGCGTGGAGAATACCGTGCAACAACAGCTTAGTGGTATTTGAACATTTGTCAGCTGAACTTCATTCTGTAGATATCATTCTAGAACCTGCCGATAATCCGCGACTTGCAAATCTTTGTGGGCCTTTTAACGAGCATTTGCATCAACTAGAAGAAAGACTTGGCGTAGTAATCAACAATAGAGGAAATGCATTTTCAATTAGTGGTGAAGCAAAAGCTGCAAATGCTGCGGCGGAAGTATTAAAAGAACTCTACGACTCGACTGAAAATCAAAATTTGTCCTCTTCGTTAGTACATCTGCATTTGCAGGAATCAGAGCTAGCCAATATTGTTGATCGAGAGTTTAAGAAATCTCGAACTACTGTATATACGAAGCGAAGTGCCATTAAACCGCGCGGTACCAATCAAGAAGCATATATAAGAGCGATTGAAGAAAGTGATCTGGTCTTTGGAGTAGGCCCTGCTGGTACAGGAAAAACATATTTAGCAGTAGCATGTGCGGTAGAAGCGCTTGAGCGAGATAATATTCGTAAGCTTGTATTAGTAAGGCCTGCGGTTGAGGCAGGTGAGCGACTCGGATTTTTACCTGGTGATCTCGCACAGAAAATCGATCCTTATCTAAGACCCATGTATGACGCTCTTTTTGAGATGATGGGATATGAGAGGGTGAATAAACTAATCGACAGGAATGTTATCGAAATTGCTCCACTGGCCTATATGCGGGGTCGTACCCTAAATGATGCATTTATCATTTTAGATGAAGCACAAAATACAACAAATGAACAAATGAAAATGTTTCTCACGCGTATTGGTTTTGGTTCTAAGGCAATAGTTACCGGTGATATAACCCAAATTGATTTACCTAACTCAAAAGAATCTGGATTGAAAAATGTCATTCGTATATTAAAGGGAACAGAGGGTATATCTTTTTGTGAATTTAATGCCAAGGATGTTGTACGTCACCCGCTTGTTAAAAAAATTATAAGGGCATACGAAAATAATAAGTCGGACTAGTATATTTTTGAATCATGGCAGTGAAATTAGACGTTCAATTTGCAGTAAACGATGAAAATATCCCTACAGCTTCAAAATTTAAAGTTTGGGCAGAGAAAATCCCTTCATCAGAAAACGAACAAAGCGCTTGTTTGCGGATAGTGGGTGAGCATGAAGCTAAGCAGCTCAATTCTCGCTACCGAAATATCGATAAGGCGACAAATGTCTTATCATTTCCAGCTGATATCCCAAGTGAACTTGGCCTAAATTTTCTTGGAGATATAGTTATTTGTGCGCCAGTAGTTTACCAAGAGGCGGTTGAACAAAATAAAGAGTTATTATCACACTGGGCGCATTTATTGGTGCACGGTATTTTACATTTGCAAGGTTATATGCATGATAGTGATGAGCAGGCTGCAGACATGGAAGCAATGGAAGTTGAAACTTTACGAAAATTAGGAATAGATAATCCATATTGCTAATTCAAAGGTAATTGCGCGCCAATAAAAAAACACTAATTACACAATGTTATCAAGTTTTATCTCTTCTATAAAAAAACTTTTCGAAAAAAATCCTGAAAATCGGGAGGAAATTGTTAATTTATTACGCAGATCAGAAAAGAGAAATCTTATTGATAAAGATGCGCTAGATATGATTGAAGGCGCATTTAAAGTTTCTGAAATTCAAGTAAAAAATATCATGATTCCACGTTCTCAAATGGTAGTCGTTCGAGAAGGAACTTCTTTACAGGAAATGTTGCCAATTATCATAGATTCCGCTCATTCGAGGTTTCCTGTAATCGGTGATAGCCGTGATGAAGTTCTTGGTATTTTGCTTGCAAAAGATCTTCTTCGTTATTTCATCGAAGGTAGACAGGATCAATTTAGTTTAGAAGATGTTTTGCGTCCTGCTGTGGTTATTCCGGAATCAAAACGAGTCAACAAATTGTTAAATGAATTTAAAGATGGACGCAATCATATGGCAATTGTGGTTGACGAATATAGCAGTGTATCTGGTCTAGTAACGATTGAAGATGTGCTTGAACAAATTGTTGGAGAAATCACTGACGAACACGATGTTGAAGAAGATCGATACATATTTGAACATTCAAAAGGAATATATGGTGTAAAGGCTCTCACGCCTATTGAGGATTTTAATGAATTTTTTTCCACACAATATAGTGATACTGATTTTGAGACATTTGGTGGATTAGTGCTGAGTAAATTTGGACATTTGCCGAAAAAAGGTGAAAAAATTGAGTTTGATAAATTTAAAATAGAAGTGCTCAGAGCCGATAGGAGAAGGCTGCATCTCCTAAATGTATCATTCCATTCCTGATAATATTAGCAACATTAGTTTAAGGAAGCCTTGATTTATTCTGCTTAAATTAATTTTTTTGGTTGTTAAAAAATGTTTCGAAATGCTCATGTATTCGTATATGCACTCCACTTTGACTCGTACCTTCCCAGTGCTCGGCTTGCGGCTAGCAGAGCTTCCCAAATCTGCTCCCGGCAGATTTGTCTCAACATTTTTTACCTCATCTTAGTCATTTCATTAATAAATCAGAATTTCCTTAATACGTTGTAATTATTTATGCGCTAATGTGATCAGATGTCTATTATATTTGAAAATAAATTTAAAATTATTGCAACAGCTGTTGCTGGGACAGTGATGGTTTGTGCTTTCGCGCCATTTTCCTATTGGTGGCTAACTTTCATTTGTCCACTTGTTTTGTATATAAGCTTAATTAAAAGGACTCCAACAGAATCTTTTATCTTTGGTTTTATATTTGGTTTATTTTTCTTTGGGTTTGGTGTTCCCTGGACATATAACAGTATTCATGAGTTCGGGCATGCACCAGTATTATTAAGCGCTTTTTTGGCAGCATTATTAGTTCTTGTGCTTGCGTTATTTCCGGCATTTGCTTCCTTAATAATGGCAAAACTTAAGTGTAATGAAAAATTGCATGTTATCAGTGCCCTGGCGTTTTCAGCATTGTGGGTATTGTTTGAATGGATAAGGGGTTGGTTCTTTACTGGTTTCCCGTGGTTGTTGGTGGGGCATGTGCATCACACAAGTCCGCTACAAGGAAGTATCCCTATTTTAGGAAGCTATGGTGCCTCGTGGTTAACCTTGCTGATCAGTGCTTTTGTTGTAGTGATAATAACAGGGCAAAACAGGCAAAAAGTAATTGCAAGTGCTTCGCTATTATTTGTGATTTTATTTTTATATATATCTACACAAATTCAGTGGACACATGCGGAAGATAGTGAATTAGATGTAGCGCTAGTGCAAGGGAATATTCCTCAAGAGATGAAATGGAATCAAAAAATGCATCCTTATATTATGAATAAATATATGGAGTTAAGTGAAAATCACTTTGATGCAGATATTGTTGTATGGCCAGAAACTGCAATACCTACTTATTACACTCTAGTTAAAGAAAATTTTATAAAAAAGTTAACAGAAACTTCTGAACACAAAAATGTGGAGTTTTTAGTGGGGCTGTTTACGTCTAATATTAACAATGGAGAAGTTTACAATAGTGTTATGGCACTTGGAAAAGAATTAAGTTTTTATCAAAAACAACATTTGGTGCCATTTGGAGAATACATCCCGTTTCGTGGCTTGGTTTCTTTTTTGGAGGACTATATACAAGTCCCTATTGGTGATCTCGCCAATGGCGAGGGTAGGCCGCTAGTAAAATTGAAAGGGTATCCGGTCGGTACTTCCATATGCTATGAAGCCGTTTATGGAAACGAAATTATTGAAGCTATGCCCGATGCAAAATTACTAATCAACGTAAGTAATGACGCATGGTTTGGGGATTCACTAGCTCCCCATCAACATTTAGAAATTACACGGTCACGGGCAATTGAGACCGGTAGGTACTTATTGCGCGCTACCAATACTGGAATATCGGCTGTTATTTCTCCAGATGGCTCCATAATAAATAAATCTGCACAATTTCAAGAAGATGTTGTGCGAGCAAAAATTTATCCATATTCAGGACAGACGCCGTATTCGTGCTGGGGAAATTGGGCAATTGTCACAATTTTATTTAGTATTCTATTTATAATATGTCTATATCAATGGCGAGCACGATCTCGCAACACAGCGTAATATATTGTTAACTCTATAATTAATTTAACTAATCATGTCTATACCTTTGCTTTTACCAGTGGTGTTGTCGGGTGGATCCGGTACACGATTGTGGCCGCTTTCAAGAAAATTATATCCAAAACAATTTTTACCGCTGTACGAGGATAAAAGTTTATTCCAAGCTACTGTAGAAAGAGTTAAAGATTTAAATAATGTAGAAAGTTTGTTAGTCATTTGTAATGACGAACATCGCTTTATGGCGGCGGAGCAATTACGCCAAATGAGTGTTGAAGGCTCGGATATTATTTTGGAACCTGTGGGTCGTAATACTGCACCTGCAATAACCATTGCGGCGATGCATGCCATTAAAAAAACGCCAAATGCACAATTACTGATATTACCTGCAGATCATATCATTACAGACCTACAACCATTCAACGATGCTGTTTCTGTTGCACAACAGGCTGCACAGGATAAGTTAGTAACTTTTGGTGTTGTACCAACACGCGCTGAAACTGGTTTTGGGTATATTAAACAAGTTAATAATGGTGATGAAAGATATTTTAAAGTAGAGGAGTTTGTTGAAAAACCTGATCAAGCAACTGCAGAAAAATATTTAGCCAGTGGAGATTATCTTTGGAACAGTGGTATGTTTTTATTTAGTGCTGAGATGTATTTAAAAGAGATTAAGCATCTGCAGCCGAAGATCTATGATGCCTGTGTTCAAGCTTATACTAATGGTGAGAAAGATCTGGATTTTATTCGTTTAGAAGAGCAATCGTTTGCGAATGCACCTGACATTTCGGTTGACTACGCAGTGATGGAAAAAACTGACCATGCAGCAGTGGTTCCATTAAAAAGCAGTTGGAGTGATGTTGGGTCTTGGCACGCCTTATGGGAATCTTTTGATAGAGATAAAGATGACAATAGTACTCATGGAGATATCATAACGGAAGACTGTAGTGGTTGTTATATACATGCTAATAATAGGTTAGTAACAGCGGTAGGCTTAAGAGATCAAGTAATTATAGAAACCGCTGATGCAGTGTTAGTGACTTCAAGAGATCGTGCTCAAGAAGTTAAAACCATCGTAAATAAACTCAAGGAAGCTGATCGCACAGAAGTTGATATTCATCCTAAAGTTTATCGTCCCTGGGGGGCTTATGAAACAATAGATATTGAAGATCGCTTTCAAGTAAAGCGTATCACCGTATACCCAACCCAGAAATTATCCTTGCAAATGCATCATCATCGTGCTGAACACTGGATCGTTGTGAAAGGTACTGCTAAAGTCACGCGTGGTGAGGATGAATTTTTATTAAGTGAAAATGAATCGACTTACATTCCAATTGGTACTAAACATCGTTTGGAAAATCCTGGCATGATCCCACTAGAATTGATTGAAGTACAATCAGGCACCTATTTAGGTGAAGATGATATTACAAGATTTGAAGATGTTTATGGCCGCTGACAAATTTTGGCAGGTCCCACTTTAGTTTAATAAATCTATACTTAATAGTTGTTGAACACGACTATCCTAGCATTTGATTCATTATTTCATATTGAGTTAATGTGAATTGAGCTGCTATGCTCTCACGCTTTTAGATACTCAGATATTCGATCTTTTATGCCACGCCCATATCACCCAGAGGAAATTGAGTCTGCTGTTCAGCAATATTGGGAACAACATGAGGCTTTTAAGGCTAAGGAAGCCGAGCAATTAGAAAAATTCTATTGCTTATCGATGTTTCCTTATCCTAGTGGGCGTTTGCACATGGGGCATGTTCGCAATTACACCATCGGGGATGTAATTAGTCGCTATCAACGCATGTTAGGGAAAAATGTGCTGCAACCAATGGGTTGGGACGCATTTGGATTGCCAGCAGAAAATGCTGCAATAAAGAACAAAGTGCCACCCGCGAAATGGACCTATGAAAATATCGATTATATGCGCAGCCAGCTTAAGCGACTGGGTTTTGCTTATGATTGGAGCCGTGAGATTGCAACCTGCCATCCAAAATACTATCACTGGGAACAGTGGTTTTTCACTAAACTTTTAGAAAAAAATTTAGTGTATAAAAAGAAAGCAGTGGTGAATTGGGACCCTGTCGATAAAACCGTACTCGCCAATGAGCAAGTTATCGATGGTCGTGGTTGGAGATCTAATGCGTTGGTGGAACGTAAAGAAATAGACCAATGGTTCTTAAAAATAACCGCCTATGCGGAGGAGTTATTGAAAGATTTAGAACAACTAAAAGGATGGCCAGATCAAGTTAAGACGATGCAAACAAATTGGATTGGTCGTTCTGAAGGTGTCGAAATAATTTTCAATGTAGAAAACCAAGCTCCTTTACGTGTTTATACGACACGTCCTGATACTTTAATGGGTGTAACTTATCTTGCAATTGCACCCGAACATGTTTTAGCGACACAAGCCGCAGAGACCTCGGCAGAAATTGCAGAGTTTTTACATGAATGTAAGCAAACAAAGGTTTCAGAATCTGAAATGAATACCTTAGAAAAACGAGGTATTGCTACCGGTCTTAATGCTATCCATCCAATCAGCAGCGAACAAATACCGATTTGGATCGCTAACTTTGTATTAATAGAATATGGGTCGGGTGCAGTAATGTCTGTACCTGCGCATGACCAACGCGACTGGGAATTTGCCAATAAATTTAATCTCCCAATCAAGCCAGTGGTTTTCCCAAATAAAGATAATACTGAAATTGATATTGCAAGTGGTGCATTTATAGAAAAAGGTTGGTTACATGATTCTCAGAAATTTGATGGCTTAAGTTCTGAAAAAGCCTTTGATGAAATTGCGGCTGAACTGGAAAATAATGACAAAGGTCAACGTCAAGTAAATTATCGCTTGCGAGATTGGGGGATTTCTCGGCAACGTTACTGGGGTTGTCCGATACCTGTGATTAATTGTGCGAAGTGTGGTGTGGTAGCGGTACCTGAGCAAGATTTACCAGTACGACTACCTGAGGATATTGATTTCGACGGAGCTACATCGCCACTAAAATCATTGCCAGAATTCCTAAATGTAGAATGTCCACAATGTCATGAGCCTGCACAAAGAGAGACCGACACATTCGATACTTTCTTTGAATCGAGTTGGTATTTTGCGCGTTATTGTAGTGCAGATAATGACACGGCTATGTTAGATGAACGTGCAAAATATTGGATGCCCGTAGATCAGTACATCGGTGGTATTGAACATGCTGTCTTGCATCTTTTATATGCGAGATTTTTTAGTAAGTTGATGCGTGATCAAAGTTTATATGATTTTGACGAACCTTTTACTAATCTATTAACACAAGGCATGGTGTTAAAAGAAGGAGTAAAAATGTCGAAGAATAAAGGCAACGTAGTTGAGCCGCAAGAATTGATCGATAGATATGGTGCCGATACTGTTAGGTTATTTGTGATGTTTGCAGCACCGCCAGATCATAGTTTGGAATGGTCAGATACAGCGGTAGAAGGTTCGTATCGATTTATAAATAAACTTTGGCGTTTGGTAGAAACACATATAGAAAACACATCAACAATTCCTGCCCTGGATACAAGTGTTTTAAATGAACAACAACAAAACTTACGTCGTAAGGTACATGAAACCATTCAAAAAGTCACGGACGATATCGGTCGGCGCTATACATTTAATACTGCCATTGCTGCAAACATGGAATTAGTAAATGAGCTAAGCAGTTTTAGTGATGCCTCTCCGCAGACGAATGCCATATATCAAGAGGCCTTAGAGTCGATTGTGCTTATGTTGTCTCCTATTTTGCCACATGTATGTCATGTACTTTGGCAAAATCTTGGTAATGCAACGCCAGTGTATCAACAGCAATGGCCTAGTGTAGATGTAAATGCTTTGAAAAGTGATACTATTGAACTTGTGGTTCAAGTAAATGGTAAAAAGCGCGCTACAATTAGCGTTTCTAATAATGCTGAAAATAAAGAAATAGAAGATACAGCACAGAATAATGAAAATGTAAAACGTTTTATTGAAAAAATGAAAGTTGTAAAAATAATTATTGTGCCAAAACGCTTAGTAAATATAGTAGTAAAATAGAATATTTGTATGAAAAATTTTACTAAAAATATAATTTTTATTTTTGTATTGCTGCAAATACTAAATGGATGTGGCTTTCATTTAGCAGGCACGGGCGAATTTTCCGATAGTTTGCAAAACACTTCAGTGCATAGTATTACGGCAAGCCGTGAGCTAATCAGCTTGGTTGAAAGAAATTTAATATATAATCAAATAAATGTTGTAGATACAGAGCAAGCAACGGCATTACTCAACATACTGGAAGAACAAACGGAAAAAGTGATACTTACGGTAGATAATGATGGTAAAGCACGTGAATATGAACTTATTTTAAGAGTAAATTTTGATGTAAAAGGAATCGACGATAATTATTTACTCAGTGAGCAAAATATATCTTTGAGTAGAGATTTCGTTTTTGATAAAAGTGACTTGCTAGGTGCAAATGAAGAAGAGCAGAAGTTATTTAATGAAATGAGAAATGATGTGGCAAAACTAATTGTACATCGATTACAAGCAATTAATAATTAAGCGTTGGAAAATTAACTATACAATATCAATCAATGTTGATTGATTTCCGTCCAGTTCAAATACACTGGATCATTTTTAAGCTCGACACTAGTTATTATCTTTAAAGATAATTTTTGCAATAGCTGCAGAGTCAAGACCTCCATCTCCACATTCAACAAGCTCGCGTAAATATCCTGCAACGAGTTCAGCCCCAGGAATAGAGATATGGTTGTGTTTTGCACTGTCTAATGCAATGCCCATGTCTTTATTGTGTAGCTTGGCCTTAAATCCAGGTGCATAAGAATTATCAAGCATGCGCTTGCCGTGGACTTCTAAAATCTTGCTATAGGCGAATCCACCTAGTAAGGCCTCTCGTACTTTATTAGGGTCGACACCAGAAGATTTAGCCAGCAAAAAGGCCTCTGCTACTGCTGACATGGTTTGGGCAACTAATATTTGATTACATGCTTTAGCAACTTGTCCTGCTCCATGATCGCCAACATAGATAATATTTTGGCCTAAGCATTTTAGTATAGGGAGTGCTTGTTTGAATATGTTGGAATCACCGCCTACCATAATTGATAAGGTGCCAGCTATTGCACCTTGCTCACCTCCAGAGACCGGAGCATCTAACATGGCAATATTTTTGCTACTTAATTGATTAGCGATCAGTTTAGTCACTTCTGGTGATATGGTGCTCATATCTATTAATAAATGACCAGCAGATGCACCATGAATAATTCCCTCAGCACCTGTTACTATAGCTTTTACATCAGGACTATCTGAAACGATTGTAATTGTAGTGGAACATTTTTTTGCTAACTCAGCAGGGGAGTTGAATACTTTAATGTCGCCAGTAGTAAAGATATCCAATGCCTTTGGATTGCGTGCGTACAAACCTAATTTGTAGTTTGCCTTTAACAAATTCATTGCCATGGGGGTGCCCATGATGCCAAGGCCGATTACACCAATTCTTTGTTGATTCATTTCAATACTACTAGATTAATTTGCTAAGCAAAGCTTAGCATGAAGGTTTCGAACAATAATAGTATTTAATGTGTTGAGCCAGATGCTTTACTCTGGCCATCGCGTATATTACTAATAACAGAGCTAAGAGCTAAGTCAAAACGGTTGCCTTCATTTATTAGGCGGGTACGGCCAGAATTTAAATCATCCATAAATGTTTTAATATCTATTTCAAAAGTGTAATCACCGCTTCGATCAGTGAATACTAAACACTCAGAATCATCTAGAGTGTTGGAAAATTTAAGCCTACGTTTTGCCTTATCGATGCCTTGATAAATCTCCAACCATACTCCTGGAATAATGTCATCAGGTAAGTCAGCTAAGGTAACTGGATTTTCAACTTCATTTGTCTCCTCTTCTGCAAATGTTACTTGCTGTTTTTCGTTGTCCGAGTCGAAATCAGATATTTCGTTGTTATCGGTTGTATCAGGTTTAATAGCACTGAGATGAGGATTTTCGCTAGATACAACTTCTACATGTGAAGAAGTGTTCATCGATTCACTAATAACTTTGTCTGTTTCAGCATAGTCAGTAATACTGTCTTCATCGCTAGTTATATCTAGTTCTTTTTCAGTATTTGTATCAGCTCCAGTCTCCACTTCTATCTTTACGTCTTTTTCATCTGATTGAATATCTTGGAAGACCTCTACGATCTCAATTTCATCCAGATCATCATTTTCATTAATAGTTTCACAGCTTTCATCTTCAATTACTGGCTCTGCTTCAAAATCAAAGTCTGGTTTTTGCTGTATCAATGTTTCAGGCACTTCGGCTGTTTCTTCTGGCGGAGCAATATTTTTAAATAGTTGGATAACATTGCTAGTGTCTTCAGGTTCAGTAGAAGTTTGTTCATTTAGTTTTTCAAGCTCGTTAGCTTCTTGCTGAATTTTGTGCAAATAGGTTAAATACCAAACTTCGGCGGCTTCTGTGATTTCTTCAAATTCTTGTTTTTTTGCAGATAGGTATTTGAGTTCTTCCCGCACGCAGGTAAAAAACTCATCGGGATTTTTAATATATTGTTGAACATCATACAAAGAGTGTATGCCTTGAGATATCTCAATAATTCTGCGTAGGGTGCGCACAGACTTGCGCCAAATTTTGGATTTTTTGCCATGTTTTGTAAAAACTATCCCCATATGTGGTGCCCAACACTTTACTAGAAATTCAAGTATTTCATTAGGTAGTTCTCTGTTATTAATATAGGTTTTGATAGTACTGATAACGACTCGTTTTGCAGCAGAGCGTTTTGCTTTTAATTTTTCTTGCTGCTTTTTTCTTTCTTCTTTTTGCTGTAGTTTTTGTAAATTATCAGGATCTAGCTTTTTTAACTCTACTAGTGCATGACCGAATACATTTATGTCAGTTTCAAAGTTGTTGATAATAAGATCAACAACAGATTTAAGTTTGTTGAAAATTAATTCGTTTTTGCTATCAACACTAACACCAATAGAAGTTAACTTGTTTAGCAAGTGTCTTGCAGGATGGTTAGAATTTTGAAAAAAAGTGAAATCAACCAATGCTAGTTTTATTACAGATATTTGTAATTTTGCTAATAAAGCTTTAATTTGGTCAGGTAATTCCTCGTCGTCTAAAATAACTTGGAATATTTTACTTACAAAATCGATTACTTTTTCTTCATTTGCAACAATTTCAGTCGCATCCAACGCACCTCTCTCATGTAAAGTTCGCTGCACAGCGGTTTTTATTTGGCTCGCTTTGAATACTGCATCACTTGCAGCTTCTATACGTTGTACAGTGGAAAGTGCACGTATAAATTGTCGTCGCTGTGCAGGAGAAGAATCTGAGTTAGATCCTGGGTCATAAGGTTGTAGGATGAGGCCAATGATATTTGGGTCTAATCCTGAATGTCCTGGCCCGTAAATATCCATTGCAATCGATTCAAACTCTCTAGAAATTTCTGCACTTCGTTCATGATTTAATTCTTCTTCAAAATGCTCAGCAAGATCTGATTGAGCATGACTATGTGAATCGGTAGATTCTGCGTTATCGAACTCTTGTTCTACTGGAGCAAAAAATTGACCTGTTGAAAGGTGCATTTTGTTTACGTCTATAGGAATGTCAGAATTATCTTTATCAAGTTCAGCCGAGGCATTAACTTTTTTCACACTTTGGATAGACGTGGGTGTTGATAAAATATCCACGTCGATTAAGAAATTATTTACAGATGTATAAAATTCACTAAGCTTGGGAGAAATTTGTTGATATAGAAGTTTGCATAAAAGTATTTTACCATCAGCTGAGAGTTTAAGAGGTGCAATAGCATTTTGGAATGATGAATAAAATTCTTGTGGATGTAAACTATAGATGTTGAATTTTTGGTGGGTAAAAAGAGATAATTCTTGTAAGCGTAATTCTAGTACTTCCAGTGATTTTTTATGACGTTCTACGGTACGATAGATAAGGTTATCTACTGCTAAAGTCAATTCAATCAAACCGGTGTCAATAGCACGAATCTGGCTCTTATCATGAGTTTTTGCCTGTATGATAAGTGAAGCAGAAGTGTAAAATTTTGATTCGATTTCTACATAAAGCTCTGAAGATACAACATGTTGTCTTGTAAGAAATAAATCTAAAGCTTCGTCACGTGCTTTACCATTAATATCAGTTATTTGCACTCTAAAGCCTGTATCCTTAGCGAGAGAAAAACATTCCGTTAAACAAGTGCGTAAAAATTGAGTGAGATAATTATGGATTTGTTCGACTACTTTGTCATAGTCGATTGTGCCAGATTCATCGTAAAGATCTTGGTTGTGTAATTCGATCATTCTAATAGGAGTTGAAATCAAGTTTTTGTATATTCTCTCGATAGTTAGTGTAGGGTATTCCATAAAAACATTACGTAATAATGTGATCGCTTAATCTTAGACATTGTGCCGTCTATCGGCTTTCATGTACCCTGTATAATTAATTAGTGTTGTTAATAAGTCTTCGATACCAGGATTTATATGCAAATTCGATTTGCTCAATTTCACCAAAGCCTAAATAAATCTGCTATTCCAGTACTGCTTATTAGTGGAGATGAGCCCTATCAAAATATGCTTGCTGCAGATAAATACCGCAGTTACGTTCAAGACTTAGGGTATTCTGAGCGTAAGGTTCTAGTGGTCGAATCTGGATTTGATTGGTCGGAACTCGAGTTGGCTAAAAACAATAGGTCACTTTTTGATGATCGCACTTTAATTGATTTACGGATTTTGTCTGGTAAACCAGGTGTAAGTGGTTCTAAAGCTATTGTGAAATTCATCAACGATCTTCACCAAGACGTGAATCTATTGATCCAAGCTCCACGGTTAGATCGTAATACGATGAACTCAGCTTGGGTCAAGGCAGTCGATAAGGCGGGAATTATACTTCGTACTTGGCCATTAAACGAAATAGAAACCAAAAACTGGATAAAAGAAAAATTAGAAGCAAAAGGATTTTCTGTCACAAATGATGTTGTTGCTTTTATTGTCCAGCATGTTGAAGGAAATTTACTGGCTGCTATGCAAGAGATCGACAAGATCGCATTAATTTGTGAGACAAAGAGATTAGATATCCAAGTGATTAATTCTGCGTTGACTAACAGTAGCCATTATTCATTAAATGAATTAATGGATGCTCTATCAAGAAAAGATTTATCACGCTTAGTTCGTATTCTAAAAGGACTTGAAAAAGAAGATATCGCACCACCACTATTGCTATGGGGACTTACCGAGCAAATTAGAAAAATTGTTGATGTCAGTGATTTATCGCGACAGTATCAAAGTGTAGACCACTACAGAGCATTGATTCAGTTAAGTAATACCCATCAGCAACTTATCGGCATTCGTAGTGGAGCAAATACAAGCAAATCTTCAGACTTGTTAAAACAATGTGCTTGGGTAGATCGCGTAATCAAAGGTCGGGCCAACGGAAATCCTTGGCATGAACTGCTACAATTAAGTATAGCAGCTCAAATAACAGCTTAATAACAAGTTTTTTGACCGTAGTCTTAATATAATATTATAAAAATATTTCTCAGTTTGATTTTTATCTAAACTATTGAATGGGTTTTTATGAGTGTCGTGGCAGAAGATCAAATAAACTCTATTGAAAATTACATTGCTGATGTTACACGAAGAGCTTCGGTAGCAAGTCGTGAAATCGCTTCTGCCAGTACTGAAATTAAAAACAACGCTCTTAAATATACTGCGGAACGGATCCTGGAATCAAAGAAATTTCTTAAACAAGAAAACGCAGTTGATTTGGTTAATGGCAAAGAACATGGACTTGATGCTGCACTTTTAGATCGTCTTGAATTGAATGATGTTCGCATACAGTCCATGGTGGATGGGTTGCATCAAGTTGTGGCATTGCCAGATTCAGTAGGTGAAGTTTCGAACATGGAAGTGCGTCCTAGCGGTATTAAAGTTGGAAAAATGAGAATACCGATTGGTGTAATTCTGATTATTTACGAATCTAGACCGAATGTAACTGCTGATGCAGCGGCTTTATGCATTAAATCAGGAAATGCAACTATTTTGCGTGGTGGATCAGAAGCACTACATTCCAATCGAGCAATTTCCAAGTGTATTCATTCGGGTTTGGAAAGAGCAGGATTGTCTAAAGACGTTGTTCAAGTGATCAATACAACGGATCGTGATGCGGTGAGAGCACTATTACAAGCAGATGATTTTATTGATATTGTGATACCTCGAGGCGGCAAAGGATTGATAGAAAGGATTACGAAAGAATCACATATTCCATTAATTAAGCATTTAGATGGTGTGTGTCATGTGTATATACATGAAGATGCTGATGTAACAAAGGCAATCAATATAGCAATTAATGCAAAAGCACAACGATTTGGTGTTTGTAATGCTATGGAAACATTGCTTGTTGATCGATCTATTGCAGACAAAGTACTTCCTGATATAAAGCAACAACTAGATGTAAAAAAAGTTGAGATAAGAGGATGTGAAGAAACTCAGAAAATTCTACAAGGAATATCTCAGGCAACTGAAGAAGATTGGTATACAGAATATCTTGGGCCAATTTTATCCGTACGCGTCGTAAATGATCACATACAAGCAATGGATCATATTCAAAAATATGGATCACATCATACTGATGCCATAGTTACTGATAATGAAAAAGTTGCCAAACAGTTTATGCGTGAAGTCGATTCTAGTTCAGTGATGGTAAATGCTTCGACGCGGTTTGCAGATGGGTTTGAATATGGGTTGGGTGCTGAAATTGGAATAAGCACGGATAAACTACATGCACGTGGCCCTGTGGGTCTTGAAGGCCTTACTACACAAAAGTATATTGTACTGGGCGATGGGAATATTCGTGAGTAAATGGTGAAAGCCTTGATTAATTCGGATAGGTCGTAAAAAAATATATCAAAATGTTCATCCAGCTACTAAGTAATCGATTATATTTGCGAATACAAATGAACAAATTTAATTTAGTAACGGACTCCGCTTTTTTTGACATTATTGTTTCGTCTCAGCCGTCAGTGCTAATAAATTAGAGCTTCCCTTAGCTAAATGATAAAACTTTAGTCAGAGGTCTATTAGGATGAGTGAGTGATAAGAATATTTGACTCGAGTTTTTAGGAAAAGATTGTGATAGGAATATTTGGTGGAAGTTTTGATCCAATACATTTTGGTCATATCAAATCAGTGTTGGCATTGTTAGCACGGTTTGATTTCAAGCAAATACGTTTAATTCCGTGTCAACAGTCACCACTGAAAGATATTCCGCAAGCAAGTGCAGAACAAAGATGGGAAATGCTGAATTTAATAACTGATTCGCATGAAAGGCTTTTAGCAGATAATCGGGAATTAAAACGAAAAGGTCCTTCATATACAATAGACACATTAAAAGAATTAAAAGAAGAAACTAATTCTCAAGAGCCACTGGTGTTAATTATTGGTATTGATGCATTCTTAGAGTTTTGTAAATGGCATCAGTACAAAGAGATTTTATCGTTGAGCCATATAGTATTGTTGCAACGTCCCGGATATACACTTCCTAAGTATGGTTGTGAAAAGGATATATTTGATGCATCTGTGACAGAAGACATTAAAGATATTATGGAAACTTTAAATGGTAAAATTTATTTGAGTGATGAAGAAAAAATTGAGATATCATCAACTGATATACGAAAATGTATATCAGAGGGTAGGCAGCCTAGGTACTTACTACCAGGGAATATTTGGAATTATATTCGCGGGAATAATTTGTATAAATAAAATATAACTAATGGAAAATAATAAGACTATTCAAACTTCAATAAATGCATTAGAGGAATTAAAAGGTAGAGATATTGTTTTAATTGACACAAAGAATAAATCCGATGTCTTTGATGCAATGATCATTGCCACTGGTACTTCAGACCGTCATGTAAAATCACTGGCTGATAGAATAGTGCTAGATGCCAAGCAAAATGGCTTGGATGTATTAGGAGTAGAACAAGATAGAGCTTGGGTTTTAATCGATCTTTATGACGTAATTGTACATGTCATGTTAGAGGAAGCACGTAACTTTTATAGCTTAGAAAAACTTTGGCAAGTTAGTAGTCAACGCAAGCAAGTACAATAGGCATACATGCTATTAGGTGTTAAAGGGAGTTTTGATTTATTAACGAGATGACTGAGATGAGGCAAAATAATCTCGGAAAAACGGAGTGTATACTTGCTTTATTTTCTTGGTGTACATGAGTATTTTGAGAAATCATTTCTAATTCATCTTTTTTTGGGCACATCAGAATAAATCAGAGTTTCCTAAAGGTTATAGTGCAAATATATATCATAGCAGTTGGGGGAAAATCGCCATCTTGGATTGATACTGGAATGAACCAGTATCTCACGCGGATGCCTAAAGAATGTAAGATAAATGTTGTCACTATAGCAGCTGCTAAGCGTTCTAAAAATCAAACTATCGAACAAGCAAAAATACAAGAGCAAGAATTATTAGTTAAACATACTCCTAAAAATAGTTTGTGCATTGCGCTTGATGAATGTGGGCAATCATGGACAACTCGAAATCTTGCTACAAGGCTTGCCCAGTGGATGCAGTCTGTATCAGCTGTTACTCTATACATTGGTGGACCTGATGGCTTAACAAAAGAATTTTTAGCGCAAGTAGACTTTGTCTGGTCATTATCATCACTAACATTACCACATATGCTAGTTAGAATTTTATTAGCTGAACAACTTTATCGGGCTTGGACTATTATTCAAGGGCATCCTTATCATAGAGAATAGGCTAAGCAAGTCCTGATTTATTCTGATACTTTGTTAAAAAATGTTTCAAAAGACTCGTCCAGCTGCTAAGTTAGGATTGTTCATTTGTGTTCGCAAATATAATCGATTATTTGGTAACTGGGCTCTGCGTTGGCTCGTGCCTTCCTGGTGCTCGGCCTGCGGCTAGTAGAGCTTCCTAAATCTGTTACCGGCACATTACGAATTTTTGCAAATAGTTTCTTATGTCCACAAGCTCTAAAGTCGATCTTATCCTAGCTTCTGCCTCGAATCGTCGGTGTAAGCTAATGAAGCTACTAGGTATCCGTTATACTGCTTATGCATCTAATATTGACGAGAAACCTTATCAAGGTGAAAAACCACATGCGTACGTACAACGCATGGCACTAGCTAAGGCAGAGGCTGTCCGTTTATCATCGGCAGAAAAGTTACCGATACTTGCCGCTGATACGATAGTTACTATCGATGGAATAATCATCGGTAAACCTAAAGATCGTGAGGAAGTAAAGCATAGTATTGAATTGTTATCAGGCCGAGAGCATCAAGCAGTAACTGCATTATGTTTATTAACAGAAACAAAGAATTTTGAATCCATTTCAGAAACAATAATCAAGTTTAGAGAGATTTCAGCTAGTGAAATTGATGCATATAGTTTAACAAATGAACCTTATGGAAAAGCCGGGGCCTATGCAGTGCAAGGATCAGCTGCAACTTTTGTTGACTACTTTTTAGGAAGCTATACTAATGTTGTTGGTCTTCCCTTGTTAGAGGTGCAGGAATTGTTAAAAAAGTTGGTTTAGCTATCTAATAAATTACAAATGAACTGAATAGTATGAGCGAAGAAATTCTAATTAATATAACGCCACAAGAAACGCGAGTAGCGGTTGTTGAGAACGGGATGTTACAAGAAATTCAAATTGAACGTGTAGCTAAGCAAGGATTAGTAGGAAATATCTTCAAAGGGTGTGTAAGCAGAGTAATGCCAGGTATGGATGCTGCGTTTGTTGATATAGGGTTATCAAAAGCTGCATTTATTCATAGCTCTGATGTTGCTTTCTTGCCAAAAAGTTCAAGGAGTAGACAAGTTGAAATAGGCAAACCAGATGAAACCGTTTTGCTTTCATATAATGAACCAATCACTAACCTTTTGCATGAAGGGCAACAGCTACTTGTTCAGGTTGTAAAAGATCAACTAGGTACTAAGGGTGCAAGGCTTACCACTAATATTACTGTGCCATCAAGATATATAGTGTTATTGCCTTATTCTAATGATGTACGTATCTCTGCTCGGATTGAAGATGAAGAAGAACGCATACGTCTTACAAATATCACAAAGCAATTACTTGAAGAAATGGATGCAGATTGCGGATGTATTTTACGCACAGCAGCAGAAGGTGTAGGCGAGTCTGAATTAGGTAGAGACCTAAAATTTTTATTGAATCTATGGGGAACCATAGTAGATAAAGTAAACCATGTGTCTTCAGTCGATGAAGTATATTCAGATCTTCCGCTGGCGATTCGCACCTTGCGTGATCTTTCTATTGATGAAATTGAAATAATAAGGATAGATTCACGCGCCTCATATGAGATGGTATACGACTTTTCAAAAAAACTTGTACCTGAATTAGCAGATCACATAAGCCACTATACTGGCAGCAGGCCAATATTTGATCTGTATTCAATTGAAGATGAATTACAAAAAGCATTGCAACGGAAAGTTTTGCTTAAATCAGGAGGTTATTTAATATTTGACCAAACTGAAGCAATGACAACAATTGATGTAAATACTGGTGGATTTATTGGCCATAGAAATTTAGAAGAAACGATTTATAAAACTAATTTAGAGGCTGCTCAAGCAATTGCACGTCAGCTTCGGCTACGTAATCTAGGGGGTATTATCATTATTGACTTTATTGATATGGATGATGAAGAGCACAAGCGTCAAGTGATGCGTGTGTTTGAAAAATCTTTAGATAAAGATCGAGCAAAAAGCCAAGTATGTACGGTATCGCCTTTAGGTATAGTGGAAATGACGCGTAAACGCACACGTGAGAGTCTTGAGCATATTTTATGTGAACCCTGCATAAGCTGTAATGGGCGGGGGTATATAAAAACTGCTGAAACGGTTTGTTTTGAGCTATTTCGTGAAATTATACGTGAAGCACGGCAATATGAAACGAACGAATTGCTAGTTTTGGCGTCTCAACCAGTAGTGGATCTATTATTAGATGAAGAGTCGGCGAGTTTGGCAGAGTTAGAGGACTACATTGGAAAGACAATCAAGCTGCAAGTTGAATCATTGTATTCACAAGAGCAGTTTGATGTAGTGCCTTTGTAGAAGAAAATATTAAATGGTACGTAAATTACTATTAATCAACTGGTATATAATTGTAAGTCTACTTGTGCTTTTGGCAATCGTAGTTAGTGTACTGCGCTACTACCCATCACTATATCAAAATTATTTACCCGCAATTCAAGATAATATTTCAACAATAGTTGGTAAACCTGTTCAAGCAGATGCCATACGCATTGATTGGCATGGCATCACGCCACATATTACTGTTAATAATTTTTATATCTATTCGGATGAATCAAAAAAAAATCAACTTTTATATGTAAAGAAGGCGTTGCTGTCTGTCAACCTTTATACCAGTATACTTGAAAAGAAGCCTAATATTCGTCAATTGACATTAGTTGGTAGCAATCTAGAAGCCATTCGAACTATTGATCAAAGAATTGTTTTAAATGGTATAGATGTAAGTGAGAGAATTGCTAAAAGAAAAGAACAGAAAAATAAAACTAAAATACAAATAAGTTTGCTGGATAGTACCATTGCAATCAAAGACGAAATAAAAAAGTTGGATTACTTTTTTGATAGCGTTGATATAGAACTAGGATTTGCTAAAGATAAATTTAAAGTTACCTCAAAATTTTTATTACCTGAAACTTTAGGAAACTCACTTGTTTTAATTGCAGATGTTATTGATATAGATCAAGGCTTCAACAAGATTAAAGGAAATGTGTACACCAAAGGCAAAAACATCAATCTTGAATTACTTGGTGATTTCTTTCCGCAACTGCAAGTAGGAATAAGCTCAGGTGTTTCTGATTTCGAAGCTTGGGGTGAAATAACCAATAATTCTAAACGAATATTTGAAGGTAAGCTTAGTATCGATGCGTTGCAGTATAAAGCTGTGAAGAGACCAATTCCGTATGTGACTATGGGGAATGAAATAACAGATTTTGAAACAGATTTTAAATTAGTAGGAGTAAAGGATAGCTGGAATTTGGCTCTAATCAATAGCAAGATCCAGGCAAACGGCGAGCAGTGGGGTGGCCAAAAGTATGAAATCAGTTGTAATCATTGCAACAAGAAAGATTTTTCTATTTCAACAGCGCTAGATTATGTAGACATAACCAATTTGATTTCTACTCTTCAGCATTTTCCAAAGATATCAAAACATTTAGAGTATTTTCTTTCAAAAGTAAACATTGTAGGCAAACTTTCTGATACGAATTTTTCCGCACACTGGACGGATGGTCAGCTGACAAAATATATGTATAAGTCTACATTACAGGATTCAACAATATTACTTGTCGAGCAAGAAGTTGAAATTTCATCTTTGAGTGGTGATCTTGCTGGCGATCATACTGAGGGCAATATTAATATTAGCGATGATTTAGTGAATTTTTATGTAGATAAAGTATCAGAGCATCCATTTCTTGATCAAAGGCTTACTGGCTCATTTATGTGGAAATTTTCTGACAGTGGTGTAATTGCATCATTAGAGGATATAAAACTGTTGACGGAAAGTCTCAGTGCTGAGTTACAAGGAACAATACAAGTTGATAATGGTGATGTTTATTTAGATATACAGGGACGAGTACCTGATGCGCAAGCTGAAGCAGTTAAAGCTTATTTGCCATATAAAAAGATGCATCCTAAATTAAGCAAATGGTTAAAAGTAAGCACACAAGGCGGAATATTACGAGATGGCAAACTTATATTCCAAGGCAATCCTAAATATTTTCCTTTCAAAAATAAACCAGGAATGTTTGAGGTTGTTGCCAGTATTGATAATGGTATTTTAGATTATCGAGAAGGCTGGCCATTAATAAGTAACGTTAATGCAGATTTTGCTATCAAAAATGAATCATTAATAGTTAATGGACAAAGCGGAAAAATTTTAAACTCTTCTGTAAATGATATTAAAGCAGAAATTGATGATTTAAAATTGCCTCGTCTGATAGTTGAAGGTAGTGCAAAAGGGCCGGCAGATGATATATTAGATTTCTTGCAACAATCATCACTTCTTAAAGAAAATAGCCAAATTCCAAATCATATTAATGTAAGCGGATCTACTAATTTAGATCTGAATTTAATTATTACACTTACAAAAAAACTAGAAAAAGAGAGATTAGTTAGTGGTACTTTAGAATTTAATAATTCTAATTTGACAGTTACGTCATTATCTTTACCTTTTACCAATTTAACAGGAAAACTAAATTTTAATAAAAATGGAGCAGAAGGTGAGGGGATACGTGCTAAATTATTTGGATCAAACTTTGCTGCAAGTGCCGAAAGATCTGGAAGAGGTCGCACTTTATTAACAATATTTGGGGGTTTTGATTTTGATTCATATCTTGCAACTAATCACCAGGATATAAGTAAATATCTTAAAGGTGTAGCTCCTATAACTGCATTTGTTAATTTACCTCGTTTTGGCAAACATAATAGCGATAAATCACTGGATATAAATATAGAAAGTAACTTAGCAGGATTACATGTTTTATTACCAAAACCGTTTTACAAAGAGCCAAATGAATCAAAGCAGTTGAGAATAAGTACTAAGTATCAATTAGGTCATAGCTATCCTATACAGGCCAGCTATGGTAACACCGCTTTTTTACAAACAAAATTTAATAATGATATAAATAAAATATCCGCTTTAGAGCTTAGAATGGGGGATAATCAGTTTGCACTTCCTGAGCAAGGTATCAAAATTTCTGGAAAATTTGATCAACTAAATATACAAGATTGGAAAAATATTTTTGATTCCAATAAAAATGAAAATAGTACAATGGAGATAAAAGAAATCGATATTAGTGCAGATCTAGTTAACTTGTCTAATATAGAATTTCGTGATGTTGATTTTAAGCTTGATAAACACGCTCAATATTGGGCAGGCGAAGTAAGATCATCTGTTGCATATGGAGAATTTAAATATCCACTCGAACAAGATATGCGAAAAGTCGCAACTGGCACTTTTGAGTACTTACGATTTAATAAACGTGAGAATAAAGATGATAACAGTATAGTAATAGACCCACGTAAGTTACCTGCATTGCAAATTCAATCTAAGCTTTTTCAATATGATAGCTATATATTGAATGATGTTGAGTTAATAACAAGTACATCTTCTTCGGGAATGGTTATAAATTCTATAACTGGTGAAGGTAAAGATTTGAATATTTTTGCAAATGGAGCATGGGAGATTAATGCCAATGCGACACAAAGTACACGTATAGATGTAACACTGGTTACCCAAAATATTCATAATAGTTTAAATGGATTTGGATTTGAAACTGGCGCAACCAGTGGCAAGGGTAGTATTACTGCAAAATTAAATTGGCCTAATGCACCGTATAAATTTTCTATCGATTCATTGTTAGGAACAGCAAATCTGAGATTTAAAGATGGAGAAATAACATCTGTTAAACCTGGTGCAGGGCGTATCATCGGTCTAGTAAATCTGGCTGAAATATCAAGACGTCTTTCACTAGACTTTAAGGATTTTTTCTCAAAAGGATATGTATTTGACAAAATTCGAGGAGATTTGCTGTTTGAAAAATCAAACGTAACGACAAGCAATTTATCAATCGAGGGTCCCTCCGCTAATATTTTAATATCAGGTAGAACGGGAATTACAGCAAAAGATTATGATCAAGTTGTAACGGTTACTCCTCAGGTGAGTGGCGGACTTCCTTGGATAGGCTTAGTGGTTGGTGGGCCACTTGGTGCTGTCGGCGTAATTGTCGGAGAGAAAGTTGCAAAAACAATCGGCATTGATGTTAATAAAGTAACCGAAGTCAAATATTCCATGACGGGAAGTTGGGATGATCCCAAGATTGAACCCATTGCACATAAGGTGGCTGAAGCCAGTAAAAGTACGCAAGGTCAACCTTCTCCACAGCCTCAACCTCAAAAAATGATTGTTGAATAGGACAACAATCTCTTTTTTTATAGCATTGGTATAAAAGATTAAGCATATATCTCTGTCTTGATAGTCTAGATTAAATTTATAGTGTGTAATAATACTTACAAGATTAATTAAAGAGTTTTTACTTTGAGTAAAGTCGCTGCGATACAAATGGCTTCTGGCCCCAATGTAGATGGCAACTTGCATGAAGCAGGTCGCTTGATTATGCAGGCTGCAACTGTAGGAGCAGAGCTGATTGTCCTACCCGAAAATTTTGCCATTATGGGCATTAAAGAAGAAGACAAAGTAGCAGTACGTGAGACTTTTAACGAAGGACCCATCCAGAAATTTTTGGCAGAACAGGCAAAAATACATAATGTATGGATTGTTGGCGGGACAGTGCCGATTGAATGCCCTGATCCAAAAAAAATATATGCTGCCTGCTTGATATATGACAACAATGGAATGTGTGTCGAACGCTATGACAAGATTCATTTATTTGATGTTGATCTTGTAGATACAGGTGAAAGTTACAATGAGTCAGAAACGATTGAATATGGAGATTCAGACTTAAAGGTTATTGATACACCTTTTGGTAGATTGGGTTTGGCTGTTTGCTACGATTTACGTTTCCCTGAATTATTTCGTAAATTATTGGATCTAGGTGCACAAATTGTTGTATTACCCGCAGCCTTCACAGCTGCAACAGGTCAAGCACATTGGGAGAGTTTAATACGAGCTCGTGCAATTGAAAATTTAATTTACATTATTGCATCTTCCCAGGGTGGGTACCATATTAATGGGCGTGCAACGTTTGGAAATAGTATGATTGTTGACCCATGGGGTGCAATTTTAAATCGCATAGAACATGGAGCAGGTTTTGCAATAGCAGATGTAAATTTAGAATACTTAGAATCTAGGCGTAAAACTTTTCCATGTATTCAACATAGAAGAATTGAATAAGATGATATTAAATAACAAACTCCTTAAAAGTAATGGATAATACTTTAGAGCTAGCTCAACAGCACTTGCTTGTTCCCTCGGGATTAGATGAATCTCATTTGACCCAAGCCTTTTCAACTTTATTGGACTCATCTGCAGATAGTGGAGATATCTATTTTCAACTACGAAAACATGAGGCATGGTCTTTAGAAGATGGGATTGTCAAAGAGGCTAGCTATAATATTAATCAGGGTGTCGGTATACGAGCGATTAAAGGTGACAAAACAGGTTTTGCTTATTCAGATGAAATTATTTTGCCAGCGTTAATCGAATCATGTAAAGCTGCGCGCGCCATTGCGCGAGGCGGAGACAGTGGCTCTATAAAGACTTGGAAGTTTAATGTTGGCAATGAGCTTTACCCATTTGATAATCCGCTCGATTCAATTTCAGAAACAGATAAAGTTAATCTATTGCGATCATTAGATGCTTTGGCTCGTAAACAAGATGAACGAATCAAACAAGTAATGGTGTCTCTGGCAGGTGCTCATGAAGTGATATTGGTTGCCAATAGCGATGGCTCCCTTGCAGGTGATCTGCGTCCGTTAGTTAGATTAAACGTATCGGTCATTGCGGAAGAAAATGGTCGCATTGAACAAGGTAGTGCAGGAGGTGGTGGCCGTACAGCTTATGAATATTTTATTCACGAAAATCTTGCACATTCTTATGTTCACGAGGCCGTAAGAATGGCCTTGCTAAATTTAGAAGCTGTCGATGCGCCTGCTGGGTCTATGAATGTTGTGCTGGGGCCAGGTTGGCCTGGTGTATTGTTACATGAGGCGGTAGGACATGGTTTAGAAGGAGATTTCACACGCAAAGGGACTTCGGCCTTTAGTGGGCGTATCGGTGAACGTGTTGCCAGCAAAGGCGTAACCGTCGTAGATGATGGCACATTGGTGGATCGAAGAGGCTCGTTAAATATCGATGATGAAGGAACGGTCACACAGTGTACTACATTAATTGAAGACGGCATCCTTATAGGATTTATGCAAGACAAATTGAATGCAAAACTATCGAATACCACGTCAACAGGAAATGGCAGGCGTGAGTCTTATGCTCATCTGCCCATGCCGCGTATGACCAATACCTACATGTTAGCTGGAGAATACGATCCTGGAGAAATCATTAGTTCAGTTGACTCAGGATTTTATGCAGTCAATTTTGGTGGTGGTCAGGTTGATATCACCTCGGGTAAATTTGTGTTCTCAGCTTCGGAAGCGTATTTAATTGAAAAAGGTAAGGTCACTAAACCTGTTAAAGGTGCAACTCTGATTGGTGATGGACCTGATGTGCTGACGCGAGTATCGATGATTGGGAATGATTTACAATTAGATCGTGGAATAGGAACTTGTGGTAAAGAAGGTCAGAATGTTCCGGTAGGAGTTGGACAACCAACATTACGTATCGATGGGCTTACAGTTGGTGGTACGGCAAGCTAATGGAATTACAAAAAGCATCTTATTCTGAAGATAAACTAGAAGACCTAGTACAACTTTGTTTGGATGAAGCAAAACAGCAGGGCGCAACCAGCGCGGAAGCTTCTGTAAACATTGAGCACGGCTTATCTGTGACAGCACGGCTTGGAGATATAGAGACATTAGAACACCATAACGATCATGCTTTAGGGGTAATCGTTTATATTGATCATAAAAAAGGCTCCTCAAGCACGACAAACTTTGCGCCATCAGCAGTCAAAGATGTTGTTGCTACGGCTTGTAATGTCGCTAAGTTTACGGAAGAAGATGAGTGTGCGGGTCTAGCAGATGCAGACCGCATGGCCACGGGGGCTCAAGATTTAGAGTTAAATCATCCTTGGGATTTAACCCCTGAAAAAGCCATACAAATGGCCATTGAGTGTGAAAACAAAGCACGAGAATTTGAAAAGATTTCAAATTCTGAAGGCGCGTCTGTAAACACCTCGCGTGCGACAAATATCTATGGAAATACGTATGGATTTATAGGCAGTTACGCATCGACAAGACATTCGCTATCTTGTGTTGTAGTGGCTGAAGAAGATAGTGCAATGCAGCGTGATTATTGGTACTCTACGTCTCGCGATCCCATCAAGCTAGAATCTGCAGCCTCGGTAGGTGAAAAAGCAGCACAACGTACAATTAGCAGGCTCGGTGCAAAAAAAATCTCTACACGCACTACGCCCGTGATCTTTGAAGCAAATATAGCGCGGTCATTGTTATCACATTTTATTAGCGCAGTCTCAGGAAGTGCTTTGTACCGAAAAGCTTCTTTTTTATTAGATCAGTTAGATAAAAAAGTATTCTCGGATATGGTAACCATCACTGAAGATCCTCATCTTAAGGGTGGGCTTGGTAGCAGTACTTTTGATTTAGAAGGGGTAGGAACACAACCACGCACGTTAGTTGAGAATGGAATCTTGAAAGGTTATGTGTTGAATAGCTACTCGGCAAGAAAACTTGGCATGCAGACAACTGGAAATGCAGGTGGAGTTCATAACCTCACATTACAAGCTAGAAATAGAACCTTAAACGAATTGATGCAAGATATGCAGCAAGGCTTATTAGTGACAGAACTAATCGGCCATGGTGTAAATAATGTCACTGGCGATTATTCACGTGGGGCGGTTGGCTATTGGATTGAAAATGGAGAAATTCAGTTTCCGGTTGAGGAAATCACCGTTGCTGGAAATTTAAAAAATATTTTTCAAAATATTGTGGCTATCGGTAATGATGTTGATTATCGTAGTAATATCATTACGCCATCTATAATGATTGATGAAATGATAGTAGCGGGTAGTTAATTATTCTGTTCTTTCTTCCAACTTCGGCAAGAAGTGAACGGTCAGTTCATTAACTAACAATCATCAGCCTTACTTGTTCATTTTACAAAATACTTTCCTGTATTTTGCCCTTCGGGCCATCGTCATTTCATGACGATGTTCAAAATCGTTCCAGACAATTTTGTCTTTGCTTGTCCAAAGCCTTAATTAAATGAACTATGGGAACCAAAAGAAAAGACCCCCGAATTTGCTTGTCCTAACGGATACATTCGCTGCGCAGAACGACTCTGCTGTCGGCCCGAAACGCATCCATGCGTTGCGTGCCTCAAATAGGCTTCCTGCCCATTTGCCAGTAGTCTTATCTGCTTGCTCGTCAAGCAAATTATGGGCTATTCAGGATGATGCTATCCTTCGATCGGTTGAGCTGGCAGCCGAGAGCGGTCTTTCTGACTTAAATTTTTAAACTAATTCTCTAATTAAGCCTTTATGCTTGATTATTTATAACCAATTCACTTCTGTAATTTGAATGGATAAATCGATTTTTCCATTTTCAAGTTTATCTAATTTCACTGGAATATAATTTAACGACTCAGCATACCAACCCAGATAAGTCGTTTTCTTTTCATTGTCTTTTACACGTATAAACTTATTGGTATTGAGATTGCCAAGTTTAGTTTCTATATTTTCGGTCGACTCTAATTTATAGATATATTGTTTTAAACGACCTTTAGAGATTACTGAAAAGGTGTAATCTTTGATTTCCGTATTTGGTTTACGCATCAGCAATAGCTGCGTAGAAAAATTATCAAACGTATAGGGCGGAATATCTATAGTTTCTTTTTTATCTCTATATTGGATATTTGCTTTATTGTTTTCCCAATCAAAAATATAGTGTTCATCACGGTTCTTATCGCTGTCTTTCATTGCGTGTTTAAATTCAACAGTTCGGTATCTTTCGCCGACAACCTTTAATATCGCGCGTTCGATTATTTCTTGTTTGCCAAGAAAAAATGCAGCCATGCCAATGGGCCAAGAAGAAGATTCATAGATCACTTCATCGCCATTTTTTTCCAGACGTACACGCATTTTCCCAACGTGTACTCCTTGTTTTTGCACATTATAAATCGCTTCAAATTGAGGAGGTAGATTTTCCTCATTGAGTATGGATGCTGGACTGGCCCAACCTATGTTGATGAATAAGAAAAACAGGATAAAAATGCAAAATATTCTATTCACTGTAATTCTTCCTCAAGTTTAGGTGTAAGCAGTATAGGTTTATCTAGTTGCTTATTTTCAAAATATACATTTCCATTTTGACTAGAGAGTTTATTTTCACAAAACCATTTCACAACAAGAGGATATATGATGTGTTCTTTCTCTAACACACGCTTAGCGAGGCTATCTGTATCGTCTGTCTTATTGATGGGTACTTTTGCTTGAATAATCAGTGGACCGCTATCTAACTTATCCGTTACAAAATGTACACTGCAACCATGCTGAATATCACCTGCATCTAATGCACGTTGATGGGTATGTAAGCCTGGATATTTCGGTAATAAGGAGGGATGAATATTTAATATCCTTCCTTGGTACTTATTGATGAAAGTATTGCTTAAGACACGCATGAAGCCAGCCAAAACAACTAATGTTGTTTTATAGACCTTAAGGACTTTAATCAGTTCCTCATCAAAAGATTCACGCGAACCATAGTCATTGTGGTTAATAACATGAGTAGGAATTCCAGCTTGTTTTGCTCGCACCAACCCATAAGCATCAGATGTATTGCTAATTACACATGCGATATTGGCGTGTATATTATCCTGCTGAACATGGTTAATGATGGATTGTAGATTGCTGCCACTACCGGATATCAAGACGGCAATGGTACAAGGTGAATCATTCACAGTAAATTAAATTAATTGTATTTTGCTTTTTTCGGAAGTTTTTTTTATTTCGCCAATGATAGTTGCTTTATGATTGTTTGATTGGCAAATTTCTAAAGCTTTGTCAGCTTGGTCTTTAGGGAGAATCACAAGCATTCCTAGGCCACAATTAAATACTCGATACATTTCTTCATTATCAATATTTCCTTTGTGTTGTAGCCAATTAAAAATTTCTGGTCGACTCCAAGTAGTCGTATTTATCTGTGCGATAAAATTATCTGGAATTATTCGAGGAACATTTTCTGGTAAACCGCCACCGGTGATATGACACAAGCCATGTATATCGAGTGAGTGAAGAAGAGCGAGTACAACTTTTGTGTAAATCATGGTTGGCGTAAGTAATTCTTCACCTAAGGTCTTACTTTCAAATGGTTCTTCAAGAGAGCAATTGCTGATTTCTACGATTTTATTGACTAAGGAGTAACCGTTTGAATGAATTCCACTGGAAGCAATTCCGACGATGGCATCTTCTTCTGTAATTGTGGTCCCATCAATTAAATTGTCTTGGTCAACAATGCCAACGCAAAAACCTGCTAGATCATATTCTCCTTCAGCATACATACCAGGCATTTCTGCCGTTTCGCCACCGATCAAGGCTGCACCGGATTGCTTACAGCCTTCAGCAATCCCTTCGATTACTGCCTGAGCTTCAGCGAGGGAGAGTTTGCCGGTGGCAAAATAGTCTAAGAAAAACAGGGGTTCGGCGCCTTGAACGATTACGTCGTTCACACACATTGCGACTAAGTCTATGCCGATAGTCGCGTGATAGTCCAATTGCTGAGCAAGTCGTAATTTTGTGCCTACGCCATCCGTACCAGCAACCAGTATCGGTTGTTTATGGTTTTGCTGGGATAGGGCAAATAACCCGCCAAATCCACCAATATTGGAAAGGACCTCAGGACGATGAGTTGCGCGGATTGCTGGTTTGATTAGATCGACGAGTCGATTTCCAACATCGATATCGACACCCGCATTCTTATAAGTAAGTCCCATAAATATGAGTTTATATTAGGTATTTTACGTAACTATATGAAATTAATGGATATAGAAAAATATTTTTTTGGTATATGTCCCGAATTGTTAGATATTTCATTGCTTCAAAATTCGGTTACTTATACCATCTAAGACCTAATAATAATAAGTATTTATAACGATATCTGTAGGCATTGTATGACACGGAGGTAGGAGTAGGTAACATGTCTTATTGGAGATTTATTCCTAATCTGATCACTACCGCGCGTTTTGCAGCGGTACCCCTATTGGTTTGGTGGCTATTCGATGGCCAGTTTTACAATGCGCTTTTGCTATTTTTCCTCATGGGTGTTTCTGATGCGCTTGACGGCTATTTGGCAAAAGCTTTTGATTGGAAAACTACTCTGGGTGCATATTTGGATCCTGCCGCTGACAAGGCCATGTTGATCTGTGCCTATGTTAGCTTGGGTGCGTTACAATTATTACCGCCTTGGCTCGTTTTCGTTGTAATTCTTCGAGATGTAGCGCTACTTTCTGGAGCACTTGCCTATAATCTATCTACTCGTCAGCTTGATATTCAGCCTACACTTATCAGTAAGGTTAATACGTTTGTTCAAATCATATTGGTTCTGGTTGTAATCTATACTCAATTTGGTGTACTACCGGCGTTATTGATCCAAGTACTTATAGGACTTACCGTTTTTACTACCATTGCAAGTGGCTTAGATTATTTAATGGAAGAGCGATCTAGGCGTGCTGCCAGGCACTCTGGCAAACAAGCTTAGTAACTAAATAATAATTAAATAGTAGCGAGTACCTGTCTGAGAGAATCTCAACAATATTCACTTGATGTTGCATTACGCCCATTTGCAACTTTTGAAACTTTTGTCAGTAATGAAGACAACGAATTGGTAGCGTTGTTACAAGATTTGGCACGTCCTAAGAATGAACCTCGGCAATTGTTTATCTGGGGCGCAAGCCAAACAGGTAAATCCCATTTGCTTCAAGCTGTTTGTAATCTAATCGCAAATACAAAGCAGAAGGCTTTTTATGTTTCACTAAAAGAGTTAGTGGATGCTAATACCAGTATATTCACTGATCTTCATCAACTAGATGTAGTTTGTGTCGACGATTTAGAAATGGTATTGGGTAAAAAAGATTGGGATCATGCCTTATTTCATCTTATCAATGAGCTTCGCATCAGAAATAAAAGTATTGTAATGGCTGCAGCATGCAATCCGGCTAAGTTAAATCTTTCATTGTCCGATTTGACTTCCAGGCTATTATGGGGCCCTGTGTATAAGTTAGATGATCTAAGCGATTTGCAAAAAGAAACTGCGCTACAACTACATGCAAATGCACGAGGTTTTGAAATTCCGACTGAAGTGTGTGGGTATCTACTCAAGCGTTATCCACGCGAATTGGCCAAACTGGTCGATATACTTGCGCAGTTAGATGAGCAATCGCTGATGCAAAAACGTAAGGTTACTATTCCATTCTTAAAATCTATATTAGGTTAGGGAAGCTCAGATTTATTCTGATATGTCCCAAGAAAGATAAATTAGTAATGATTTCTCAAAATACTCATGTATGCCTCTATACACTCCGTTTTTTCGAAATCATTTTGCCTAATCTCAGCCATTTCATTAACAAATCAGAGCTTCCCCAGAGTCTATCTCAAAATGCATTTAGCCCTCTGATACAGTATTGCAAAACTTTCTTAACTGTAAAGCGTAGTAAAAAAGCTACTTGTAAACTGGGTTTTTCGAAAGTTCTACGTCTTGTCTGTGTAGTCAATCTACTTTTTTGAGATAGGTTTTCATTGCAATAAAAGTTTAGCGACACGTTTTCCTAAAGCAAAACAGAGCTTCTTTTCATCTTCACTGAGCTTATTGTTATTTTCAGGACCGGCAAGATGGCTGGGTCCATAGGGGGTTCCGCCAGTCGTAGTAGAGAGTAACTCTCTCTCGGTATAGGGAACACCTACGATCAGCATGCCGTGATGAAGCAGCGGTAACATCATTGAAATCAAAGTGGTTTCTTGCCCACCGTGCATGCTGGAAGTAGAAGTAAATACTCCTGCAGGTTTGTTCGTCAATGTTCCGCTTAACCATTGTGAGCTGGTGCCATCAAGAAAATACTTTAATGGTGCAGCCATATTGCCAAAGCGCGTAGGGCTGCCTAGTATCAACCCATCACATTCCTCTAAGTCAGAATGTTCTGCATAGGGATGACCTTCACTTGGGATGCTGTCTTCCACCGCTTCGCATGTAGTCGATACTGCAGGAACTGTTCGCACTCGAGCATCGACTCCGTCGACCGATTTCACGCCGCGAGCTACATGTTGGGCCATATCTTTGGTGGCACCATGACGTGAATAATACAGAACAAGAACAGAAGGCATATTATAGAATCTCTAGTATGTTTTCAGGAGGGCGACCAATGACGGCTTTGCCATTGTGAATGACGATTGGGCGTTCGATTAAAATGGGATATTCCATCATGGCATCAATTATTTCATCTTCAGTGGAGGATTCGTTTAATCCAGCTTGTTGGTAGGCAGATTCTTTTTTGCGCAACAGTTGGTCGGCCGAAATTCCTAATAACTTTAGAATATTTTTTAACTCAGACTTTGAGGGGATATTTTGTAAATACTCTATCACTTCTGGCTGCTTGTCGTTTTCGTGCAACAGATCTAACGTCATGCGACATTTGGAGCACTTTGGATTGAAATAAACTACTGTTTTGTTATTACTCATTTTTACTTTTTCTCCATCGTATTTGCGATTATATTTACGCGCTATTATATTTCATCATAGACTTTTTATCAGTGGTTGATATTTTTTTGTATGAATAACATTGCAGACTCTAAATGTATCCGCTGTATTATTGTGGGCAAAGTGCAGGGGGTGTTTTTTAGGGCCTCAACACAAAAACAAGCACAGCAGCTTGGTATTGTTGGCTATGCAAAAAATCTTTCTGATGGTTCGGTTGAGGTAATGGCTTGTGGCCTTGATAAGGATCTAGAAAAATTAAAACAATGGTTACACATTGGTCCGCGTAGTGCTCAGGTAATTAATGTCGAATGTGAACCAGCTGAATTACAAGGTTTTATGGATTTTCGAACTTACTAGTTATGCCAATTTACGAGTATGAATGTGAAGCATGTGGTTATCGGCATGAGGCCTTGCAAAAGGTTAATGATCCTCAGCTAACCGATTGCCCAAAATGTGAAAAGTCTACCCTAAAGAAATTGATTTCTGCTGCTGGTTTTAGACTGAGTGGTTCTGGTTGGTATGAGACCGATTTTAAGTCTGATAATAAAAGAAATTTGGCCTCTAGCGACTCACAGAAAAAAGCTGATTCAAAAGAAGGTTCTAAAGATGCTAAAAAAGCTGACAAGAAAGATAACAGCAAAAAAAGTAAAACTGAAAAAAAGGCGTCTGGATCCAGTTCTAAGTCTGATACTAAGAATAAATGACACCTTGAAAATAACCTGATTAAGACGTTCTATTGCATGCTAACTAAGCAGAACGTACTATGCGCCGCTAAATCATTTATACATTCATAATACCTCCAAGATATAAAAAGGTCAGGCGTGCGAACTCATTATTGTGGCCAGGTCACCGAAAAGTTGATCGATCAAGAAATCTGTGTGTGTGGGTGGGTAAACCGCAGGCGAGACCATGGTGGGGTAATTTTTGTTGATTTACGTGACCGAGATGGAATTTTACAAGTCGTGTTTGATCCGGATACCCCCGAGATTTTTCAAGTAGCTGAACACATTCGCAATGAATACGTATTGCAAGTAAAAGGTCGTGTTCGTGAGCGTCCGCAAGGCACGATTAATCCTGATTTGCCCACCGGACAAGTAGAAGTGCTGGCACTGTCACTTAAAGTGCTTAATGAATCGGACACTCCGCCGTTTCAACTCGATGATGAAGACGTGCATGAAGAGAACCGTCTGCGTTACCGCTATGTGGATTTGCGCCGACCCTTTATGCAGCAACGTATCCGCACAAAAGCACATGTAGCCCAGGTGTTGCGAAATTATTTAGATGCTCATGGGTTTTTGGATATAGAAACCCCAATTCTAACCAAGGCTACGCCTGAAGGTGCTCGAGACTATTTAGTCCCGAGTCGTACCCAACCCGGTTCATTTTTTGCCTTACCCCAATCACCGCAGTTATTTAAACAACTGTTAATGATTAGTGGATTTGACCGTTACTATCAAATTGTGCGTTGTTTTCGAGACGAAGACTTGCGTGCAGATCGACAGCCGGAATTCACGCAATTAGATATCGAAACTTCTTTTATGGATGCAGATGAAATCATGTCGGTTATGGAAGACATGCTACGTAATCTTTTTAAAACCATCTGTAACGAAAAGTTAGAGAAGCCATTTCCGAGAATGACTTATGCCGATGCCATGTATCGTTATGGTAGTGACAAACCGGATCTTCGAATTGACCTTGAGTTTATTGATATTACAGAATTAATGAAAAACGTTGAGTTCAAAGTTTTTAATGGTCCCGCAAATGATGCTGCTAGTCGTGTAGCGATGTTGAAAGTGCCACAAGGAGCATCTTTGACACGCAAAGAAATTGATGATTACACAGAATTTGTTAGTCAATATGGTGCAAAAGGGTTGGCATATATTAAATGTAATGATGTTTCGAATTTAACAGGTGGCTTGCAATCTCCAATCTTAAAATTTTTACCTGAAGATATCGTTAAACAAATTATTACTACGTCTGATGCAGAAAATGGTGATTTGTTGTTTTTCGGTGCGGATAAAAAGGCAGTTGTTAACGCAGCTTTGGGAGCATTACGTGTCAAGATTGGCCATGATTTGAATTTAGTGCAAACAGGCTGGCGCCCGCTTTGGATTGTAGAGTTCCCGATGTTTGAATGGGACGATGACATAAAGCGCTGGTCGGCCTTACATCATCCATTTACTTCACCTACTTGTGATGCAGAAGAGCTTAAGCAAAAGCCTGGGGAAGCACTGTCAAAAGCTTATGACATCGTCTTAAATGGTGTAGAAATTGGTGGCGGATCGGTGCGTATTCATAAACAGGATATGCAGGCTGCCGTATTTGAAGTGTTGCAAATTAGCCAACAAGAAGCACAGGAAAAATTTGGCTTTTTATTACAAGCGCTGCGTTTTGGAGCGCCTCCACATGGTGGTATCGCATTTGGTCTCGATCGTTTGGTTATGTTGATGACAAACAGTCAATCTATTCGTGATGTAATTCCATTTCCAAAAACACAAAACGCCACATGTTTACTAACGGATGCACCTACTCCAGTGAATGAGCGACAGCTGAAAGAATTACATATACGGCTGCGTAGTACAAAGGCTAAGTCAACATAGGCATATAGTTGGTCAGGGGCTACATCAATAATTATTATCCCCCTCAACAAAATCACGAGCATCGTAGGCAGCAGGTTGTTGTTCTAAGCTAGGTGTAGGCCCCTTCAGAATTTGTCTGGCCTCGGCAGAATTTGGAAATTGTTGAGCCAACAGCACCTTGTACTGATTTGCCATTTGTCGATTTTGCATCGCTTCACCAATTTGGGCGCCTAATAAGAGGGTTTTAGGGGTATGGCGTGCAATTTTTTCATAGCTTTGCAAAAACTGTAATGCTTTTTCAAATTCATAATTACTATATTGGATTTTTGCAAGTTGATACAAAGGAACTGGGGACTTTGGGTTAATCTGTAAGGCCTTGCCAAAATAATTACTAGCTTTGACCGTATCCGGTATGCCTAGCACACAAAGACCGGCATTGGTATAGGCAACATCAGGTTGCGTATTCTTAGAATTTTTTGCGGCTGCTAAATATATTTTTTCTGCTTCTAGTGGTTTGTCGTGTTTGCATAGAAAGCTCGCATAGTTGGTTTGTGCAGCAGAGTGATCCGGCTCTATAGATAATGCACGCTTATAATAGCGTTCCGCTAAATCTGGTTGATTGTTTTTATTGTATATTAGACCAGCTACCGTATAAGCATCTGCAGATTCGGGATTAAATTTTAGGGCTTTTGAAATCGAAGCAAGCGCAGCATCTAAACGCCCAGCATACATATATTGAATGCTTTGTTTAACATAGGCTTCATCTTGTTTTGGGGGTGTCTTCTTTGTCGATGTACTGGCACAAGAAGATAGAAGGAATATTGTTAATAGCAAGCAAAACCATGGCCACAAGCGATTAGCAATTGATATTCGTAATATTGAAATCATGACTTAAAATAACTTTAGTATTTGAGTATAAGTACCATTAAATAGCTCTTATATATTGCTGAAAATTAAAACAGTGCAACATAAACGACCTGAATCAGTATTAGTAATAGTATACACGCTAGTCGGTGAGGTCCTGATGTTGCGTCGTAAGTATCCAGATGACTTTTGGCAGTCGGTCACGGGTAGTCTAGAATGGGATGAAGTGCCGTTAGAAGCTGCTATTCGAGAGCTGCAAGAAGAGACTGGTTTGGTGGGTCAAGATATTCAGGATTGCCACTATTCACAAAAATTTGAGATCTATCCGATCTGGCGTGAACGCTATGCCCCCGGAGTCACGCACAACCAAGAGCATGTGTTTTGTGTAGCCTTACCGGAAACGGTCGAAATCCAGTTAGATCCTAGAGAACATAGTGAGTATCTGTGGTTGCCACGTGAGCAAGCTATTGATCTCGCTTTTTCTCATACCAATCAAGAAGCTATTTCACGTTGGGTACCTCAATAGCTATTACTGCGAGCTTTGTTTAATGCGCGAAATTGTTGTTTGTACTCACGGGATATGGATGAATAGCTGGGTGATGAAGCCCCTGTCTCACTATTTAACTGCTCATGGACACGTATGTAAGCAGTTTTCCTACCATAGTATAAGGCAAACGCCAAAACAAAATGCACTGCGCTTAGGGCAATTTGTAGCACGACTCGATGCCGATATTATTCATTTTGTTGGCCACAGCTTGGGTGGGATCATATTGTTGCATTATTTTCACCATTTCGATGATGCGAAACCGGGTAGAGTGGTTATGTTGGGCACACCCTTGGCAGGTAGTGGGGTTGCACGCTATATGTCGAGAAATAAGTTAATAAAAAATAGCATGTTAGGGGCAAGTGCTAATACTTTACTTGGAGGTGTGCCAGCTTGGAAGGGAACGCGTCCACTTGCGGTTTTTGCGGGTACTCGGGGTCAAGGTATCGGTAAGATGCTGGGGGCATCATTGGAGAAACCTAATGATGGCACGGTTGCGGTGTCTGAGACGATGATTGACAACTGTACCTTGCATATCAAAGTTCCATATAGCCATACGGGGCTGTTATTGTCGAAATCCGTTGCGGCTTCTGTGGATGAGTTTTTACGAACCGGAGACGTCTCTTAGATATTCGATATAAGGAAGTGCTAAAATATATAGTTGTTGATCTACAGCATGCTTTATAAATAGCATGCTGGCGCGGTATGGATGTCGCGCTCGCAAATCAAACACTAAAGTGTTTGATTTGTCGTAGCCAAGCACGGGCATGCGCTGGGCTTGGCGAGTTGCAAAAGGACAGGATAGACCTTTTTCAACAAATTAATACTAGAGGAGATTCAATGGCTGGTCACAGTAAATGGGCCAATATTCAACACCGCAAAAAAGCGCAGGATGCCAAGCGCGGGAAATTATTCACTAGACTGATTCGCGAAATAACGGTTGCCGCTCGCATGGGTGGTTCGGATCTTAATGCCAATTCACGTTTACGTTTAGCCGTGGACAAAGGCCTCTCGGCCAACATGCCCAAAGATACTGTGGAACGTGCGATTAAACGCGGTGCCGGAGAACTGGATGGTGAAAACTATGAAGAAGTACGCTATGAGGGATATGGTCCAGGTGGTGCCGCAATCCTGGTAGATTGTATGACCGATAATCGTAATCGCACCGTAGCTGAGATCCGTCATGCCTTTACTAAGTTTAATGGTAACTTGGGTACATCGGGCTCAGTCGCCTATATGTTTTCCAATGTAGGGGTAATTCAGTTTCCTTCAGGTACAGATGAAGATTCAGTAATGGAAGCTGCACTTGAATCAGGCGCTGAAGACATTATCACCCATGAAGATGGCAGTATCGAGGTATTAACTTCGTTGGAAACCTTTATATCGGTCAAAGAGGCATTGCAAACAGCGAATTTGTCTATTGAACATGCTGAAGTGACCATGCGAGCCAGTACTACGTCAACCTTGTCTGAAAAAGAAGGTGAAAGCATGTTGAAATTACTGGATGCACTGGATGAGCTAGACGATGTGCAAAATGTTTACTCGAACGCAGATATTCCTGATTCGGTATACGAAGCCGTGGCATAACTATTCCCATGCAATATCGCACAAGTATTCAAAAGCAAAATTCTGTCCGTATTCTTGGAATTGATCCAGGCTTACAAATTACCGGTTTTGGCGTGATCGACAGTGATGGCCGAAGTAGTCGTTATGTACACAGTGGCAATATTCGTGCCGATGGCAAACAAGACATGCCGCATCGCTTAGGCCTCATTTTTCGCAAGTTGACCAGCGTGATAGAAGAACATAGGCCTGATGAGGTTGCTATAGAAGAAGTTTTTATTTCCCGTAATGCAGCTTCGGCATTAAAACTTGGGCATGCGCGTGGTGCTGCAATCTGTGCTGCAGTGCAGTCACACATTCCGGTAAGCGAATATAGTGCACGTTCGGTGAAACAGGCAGTTGTTGGAAATGGCGCTGCAAATAAAGAACAGATACAGCATATGGTGTTACGTCTGTTGTCATTGCGTGGTGCATTACAAATAGATGAAGCAGATGCTTTGGCAGTGTGCTTATGTCATGCACATACTGCATTACTAATGGATAGCAAACGTAGCTTTATTAGCAAGAGTTACGCATGATTGGTCGTTTACAAGGCAAGATTATTGATAAACAACCTCCACATCTATTGTTAGATGTAAAGGGAGTAGGTTACGAATTGGAAGCTCCGATGTCTACGTTTTATGAATTACCCGATTGTGATGAAAGCGTGACGCTGTATACCCACTTATTAGTACGTGATGATGCACATACCTTATATGCATTTAAACACCCACAAGATCGTAGCTTGTTTCGAAATTTACTAAAGGTAAATGGTGTAGGTGCAAAGATGGCATTAGCAATTTTGTCAGGTATGGATGTAACTGCCTTTACAGAGTGTATCCATAGAGGAGACACAGATTCATTAATACGTTTACCGGGTGTGGGCCGAAAAACAGCAGAGCGACTCATAATCGACATGCGCGACCGTTTAGATAAAACTTCGGTACCTGCAGCTTCTACTAATGGTTCGAATGGCCATGCTCGTAAACAAAACTCGGTTGAAGATGCAGTTTCTGCTTTGATCTCTTTGGGCTATAAACCCAATGATGCAAGCCGCATGGTGAGTAATGTTGATACACAAGATCAATCTAGTGAAGACATTATTCGTCTAGCGTTGAAATCCAGTTTTTCCTAGGCGATGTAAAATGAGGTGTAAATAATGACCGTAGTAGAATCATCTCGTATAGTTGATACTAAAGCTGAAAAAGATGAGATAGTTGCTGAAAATGCAATTCGTCCTCGTAGTTTAAATGAATATATTGGACAAACTAAAGTATGCCAACAAATGGAGATTTTTATTTCCGCCGCAAAACAACGTCAAGAGGCGTTGGACCATGTATTGATATTTGGACCGCCCGGCTTAGGTAAAACCACCTTATCAAATATTATCGCAAACGAATTACAGGTAAATTTACGCCATACCTCAGGTCCTGTTTTAGAACGTCCAGGCGATTTAGCCGCGATGCTGACGAATCTTGAATCGAATGACGTTTTGTTTGTAGATGAAATCCATAGGCTTAGTCCAGTTGTTGAAGAAGTTCTTTATCCTGCTATGGAAGATTTTCAGTTAGATATCGTGATTGGTGAAGGACCTGCGGCTAGATCGATAAAATTAGATTTACCTCCATTTACACTAGTGGGTGCAACTACACGTGCTGGATTGCTAACTTCGCCACTGCGTGATCGGTTTGGTATTGTGCAGCGTCTTGAATTTTATACTAAGGAAGAATTATCCGTGATCGTACGACGATCTGCGAAAATTTTAAAAGTTGAAATAAATGATGATGGAGCAGAGCAGATTGCGCGCCGTTCAAGAGGTACACCAAGAATTGCAAACCGATTATTAAGACGTGTGCGAGATTACGCTCAAGTAAAGTCTAATGGTGTTATTACAAGTGAGAATGCCATAAATGCTTTGGATATGTTGAGTGTTGACGAAAATGGTTTTGATAATATGGATCGAAGGTTGTTACTTGCAGTTATTGAAAAGTTTGAAGGGGGTCCGGTTGGTATCGATAGTTTGGCAGCTGCTATTGGCGAAGAACGAGGAACAATCGAAGACGTGATTGAGCCGTATTTAATTTTAAAGGGCTTTATGATGCGCACATCAAGAGGGCGGGTTGCAACAAGCAATGCCTATCGTCATTTTGGTATCAAAGTTCCTCAGCATAATCTAGGCCAGTCACTGGAAACTGATCCAAACTCGGATTTATTTTCCAATACTACGCAATAAACCTCTTTCAAGGGAGTTCTGATTTATTAATGAATATGGCTGAGATGAGGCAAAAATTTTTGAGAAAGCGGAGTTTACACGTTAGTAAATGAGCATTTTGAAAAAATTTTTAACGACCAAAAAAATTAATTAAGGCAGAATAAATCAGGACTACGTTAAGTAAATGAAGCCATTTGTTTGGAATGTGCGAGTATATTACGAAGATACCGATGCTGGTGGCGTTGTGTATTATGCAAATTATCTAAAATTTATGGAACGCGCACGAACTGAGTGGTTACGTACTTTTGGACTCGAACAAGATGAATTGGCGCGTGATTTGAACATTCTGTTTGCGGTACGGTCTGTAAATATTGAATATAAACAACCTGCAAGATTTAATGACACTCTAACCGTTTCAGTTGAACCTTATGCACTCAAACCAGCAAGTGTTTCATTTAAACAAACCATCAACAAGCAAGACAAAGCGATGAAAATGTTTACTAATGCGGATGTAAATATAGTATGCCTATGCGCCGATGACTTTTCTCCACAGCCCATCCCCAAAAAATTATTCGCAAATATAGATAGGGAGATTAAACGTGCACGTTGATACGAGTATTTTAGGTTTAATTGGCAATGCTAGCTTGTTGGTGCAGCTAGTCATGTTATTGCTACTCGTTGCGTCGGTGGTCTCTTGGACCATGATTGTAAGCAAATGGAGAATTATTAAGGATGCCAGAAAGGAATCGGATGCATTTGAAGATAAGTTTTGGTCAGGTACGGATTTGGCTTCACTATATGAAAAGATTCGGTTGAAAAAAGATCCTGCAGGTATGGAGCATATTTTTATTGCGGGTTTCAAAGAATATGTGCGCCTGCATCGGCAGCGCAAAGTTTCTCCAATTGCTATTGCAGATACTGCGCTGCGTTCGATGAAAGTAGCGATGTCTCGTGAAGTGGAAGTGCTTGAGCACTATTTGGCTTTTCTGGCAACAGTGGGATCGACGGCTCCTTACATAGGCTTATTTGGTACGGTGTGGGGCATTATGAATTCATTTCGGGCACTAAGTGATGTACAGCAAGCCACATTATCGGCCGTTGCACCAGGTATTGCTGAAGCATTGATTGCTACTGCCATGGGTCTGTTTGCCGCTATTCCGGCAGTCATTGCGTATAACCGTTATTCGACTGATGTAGAGCGATTAGTCATACGCTATGACAACTTTGTAGAGGAATTTACCGCTTTATTGCAAAGGCAGGCTTTGACCAAAGATATGGATATACAGGAAAGCGCATAAAGCGATGGCGACTGGAATCCGAAGACGTAAACGCATGTCAGAGATCAATGTCGTGCCGTATATCGACGTTACTCTGGTATTGTTGGTCATATTTATGGTCACCGCACCCTTGTTTCATCAAGGGGTTGAGGTGGAATTGCCCAGCGCCCCTGCGAAACAGCTAGATAAAACCGATGAAAATCAAGAACCTTTGATTATTTCGGTAAATCGAGCCGGGCAGGTGTTTGTAAATAAGGCAAAACAGCCAAAAGAATCAATTCCGGACGATCTATTTAGAAACCAAATTCGAGAAATACTATCTAAAGAGCAGGGAAATCCAATCTATGTTCGAGGAGATAAGGATGTGGATTATGGGCGAGTCGTCACAGTGATGGTAATGCTGCAAGATGCAGGTGCAGAGAATGTTGGTCTTATTACAGATCCAACGGTAGAAGAGCTTGAAAATTAGAGAATCATGGCAAAGTTCAAACGACATTTACCAATGTCGGCAACAATCGCGATAATTATTCATCTGGTTGCTGTTGTGTTGCTTGTGGTTGGATACCAAATGAAGCGTGAACCTAGACCTAACCCGCAGGCAAACATTAACACTGTCAAAGCAAAAGTTATCAATGTTGAAAAACTAGCAGAACAGAAAAAGAAAGCACAAGAGGAAATTCAACGTAAAGAATTAGACAAGCAAAAAAAGATTGCTGAGCAAGAAAAAATTAAGCAAGAAAAGTTAAAACAAGAACAAGAAAAAAAGCGGCTTGAAGCAGAACTTGCAGAAGAAAAGAAAAAGGCTGAAGAGGCACGGCAAAGAGCAGAACTGGAACGCAAAAAAGCAGAAGAAGTTAAAAAGCAAGCTGAACTAGAAAAAAAACGACTTGAGGAATTAGCCAAGAAGAAAGCAGAAGAACAGCGACTTGCGGAAATAAAGAAAGCCGAGGAAGCAAAGAAGTTAGCAGAACAAAAAAAGGCTGAAGAGGCAAGAAAAAAAGCGAAATTAGAAAAGAAACGTAAAGAAGAAGAAGCGAAAAAATTAGCGGAAGAAAAAAAACGTAAGGAACAAGAAAGATTGGCTGCGGAGGAAGCTGCAGAACAGGAACGCTTGGCTAAAATTTTGGAACAAGAAGAGGCGGAGATGAATGCAGCTGAACTTGAAGCACAGCAACTTGCAAATGCGCGCGCAATGAGTAAATTGATTGCCCAATACCAAGATGCAATCCGCAGTAGAATTCAAAGTCGATGGCGTAAGCCATTAAATGAGCAACCTAATGCATGGTGTAAAGTGTATGTTCGGCAAGCACCTGGAGGTTATGTAGAAAATGTTGTAATTGAAGAATGCACAGGTGATGAATCATTTAGGCGTTCTGTTGAAGAGGCAGTTTGGAAGTCAGATCCCTTACCAACTCCACCATCACCCGAGTTATTTGATCGAGATTTGCGTTTTAAATTTATACCGGAGACTTAATGAAGAATATTATTAAACTATTAAGCGCTATGATTCTTGTTGTTGTGGGGCAAGCTGCGCATGCGATTTTAGAAATTGAAATAACACAGGGCATTGAAGGGGCCATTCCAATCGCTGTAGTCGCATTTGCAGGGGATGTCTACACTTCACCTGAAGCAGTTGAAACAATTGTACGAAATGATTTAGGTAGTAGTGGGTTTTTTAATGTATTAAATAAGAGTAATTTCCCGCAAGTAGTTACTGATCCGACACAAATCAATTTTAATGCATGGCGAAATACTGGGGTAGAGAATTTAATACTGGGTAAAGTTACTAAAGCGGGTGGAGATCAATACCGTATCGAGTTTCAGCTCATTGATCTAATAAGAAAGAAAAGGCTATTAGGCAATGTTATTCCTGCAACGAGTAAAGATGTACGCAAAGTCGGTCATAAGATTAGTGATGTCGTATTTGAAAAATTGACCGGTATACGTGGAGCGTTTAGTACGCGTGTTGCTTATGTCAGTACTATCAATAAGAATTCTGAGAACCCTAAATACATTTTGCAAATAGCGGATGCCGATGGGCACAACGCTAGAACGGTATTTTCATCAAATAAGCAGTTGTTATCTCCATCTTGGTCACCTGATGGAACAAAATTAGTCTATGTTTCTTTTGAGACGGGCAATTCTGCAATTTATATTCAAGATATTATTCAAGGCACGCGCGCAAAGGTGTCGGCGCGTTCAGGTATAAATAGTGCTCCTGCATGGTCGCCAAATGGTAAATATTTGGCATTTACACTCTCCGCGAGAGGTAGTCCCGATATTTATGTCATGGATATGAGTTCAAAAAATATCAGGCGTTTAACCAGTGCATCTTCGATCGATACGGAACCTTGTTGGACACCAGATAGTAAATCATTATTATTTACCTCAGATCGTAGTGGAGGGCCGCAAATTTATGCAGTTGCCGTAAATGGTGGTAAGCCTAGCCGGCTTACTTTTGAAGGCAACTATAACGCTGCACCAGATATCTCTCCTGACGGTCGTTACATGACATTGGTGCATAATGGTGGGAATGGTTTTAGGATTGCGGTAATGGATCTGCAAAATAAAGCCATGCGGGTAATTACCAATGGAAGTTTGGATGAAGGGCCGAGTTATGCGCCCAATGGGAGTATGATTATTTATGCCACTGCTGAACAAGGTCGTGGCGTCTTAGCGGCGGTGAGTGCAGATGGTAGAGTAAAACAAAGATTACGGTTGACGGAAGGTGATGTGCGGGAACCTGCGTGGTCGCCTTTTCGTTACTAATGTGTATGACTAAATAGAGGAGAATGAAGTCATGATTAAACAACTTATATGTATGTTATTGATAAGCTTTTTTGTCATTGGTGCTTGTAGCACCAAGACGAAAGAAATGCCAGGCGATGTCATCAGTGCAGATTATGAAGGTGATGTTGGCGATGGATCTGAAACAACAGGCCTTGATGGTGAAGGTGATTTAGCAATGGATGGACTTGGTGACGGCAGCCTTACATCCGGTAACGTGATTTATTTCGACTATAATAGTGCCGAAATTCGAGATGATTCATTGCCTTTAATTGCATCGGCAGCTGAAACCTTGGCATCTAATCCTGCAATGCAAATGCGTTTAGAAGGACATGCAGATGAGCGAGGCACACGTGAGTATAATCTTGCCTTAGGCGAACAACGTGCCAAATCTGTACGTGAATTGATTATGCTGCAAGGTGCTAGTGGCAATCAAATAGATATCGTCAGCTATGGCGAAGAAAAACCTGCGGTAATTGGATCTGGTGAGGAATCCTGGCAACAAAATAGAAGAGTGGAATTGATTTACTAAAAAAGCAGGCCATTAATATTGTTGGAGAAAATTTCAGGATGAAAATAATCAAAATGCTTATGGCATTTGCATTGGTAGTGTTGTCGACTACCGTAACTGCGCACAAAGCGACAGAAGCGAGAGTGGATGCGTTGGATGCAAGGACGCAACGCATTGAGCGCGTTGTAGATAATCAGGCATTGCTTGGAATGGCAAAAAAAATTGAAGCATTGCAACGCGAATTGCAAGAACTTCGCGGCGAAAATGAGCGACTTACCTATGAGTTAAATACTCTCAAGGAGCGCCAACGTGAACAATATTTGGATTTAGATCGACGACTACAATCTTCAACAGGTGCGGCGAGTATTGGGGCTGCTCCTGCACAAAGTCAAGTTATAGATGGGCAAATTGTAGATAGAAACATCGTAACGAATTCTACTGTCTCGCAAACAACTGAGGCACCAAAAATATCTACAACTGATCCTTCATCAACCCAAATCGCCACCACATCTAGTGCAACTACATCAGCAGGTGTGTCTAGTGATGCTGCTCAAGACTATAAAAGTGCCTTTACTTTGTTAAAGCAAGGTAAATACGATGATTCAATCGTATCTTTTGAGGCATTTCTACAAAACCATCCAACTAGTAAATATGCTTCTAATGCGCAGTATTGGCTCGCAGAAGCAAATTATGTTTCCAAGCGTTACCCTAAGGCATTAACTGAATTTTCAAAAGTGATCAACGAATATCCTGCTAGCTCTAAAGTTGCGGATGCAAGGTTAAAGCTAGGTTTTACCTATTATGAATTGGGTAAGTATGAAGAAGCCAAAATTGAGCTGACAAAACTGCGTGCGCAATTTCCAAACTCAAGTGTAGCAAGTCTTGCGCAACAACGCCTCGAGCGCATGTCAAGAGAAGGTAAGTAAACTCAAAGGCTTTAAACATGAACGCGACCGTTACATGTTTGAGTGTGACACCTCAGTTACAACGACTTCGTATCACTGAAATATTTGCCTCAATCCAGGGCGAGTCTACTACTGTCGGGATTCCTACTATATTTATTCGATTAACTGGTTGTCCTTTACGTTGTAATTACTGTGATACATCTTATGCATTTACAGGCGGCGAATGGATGGATCTAACTAGTATTGAGGAAAGAGTGGCAAGCTTGCATTTAAAACATGTTACAGTGACTGGTGGTGAGCCGCTCGCGCAAAAGTCATGCTTGACTTTGCTGACAAGTCTCTGTGATAAAAATTACTTGGTTTCGCTTGAAACTAGTGGCGCACTAGATATTAGTAAAGTTGATCCGCGTGTTGTAAAAATAGTAGACATTAAAACTCCTGCATCTGGAGAAGTTAGTAGGAATTACTGGGAAAACATAAATTATCTTCGTGAGCAAGATCAAATCAAGTTTGTGATAGGTAATCAGTCAGATTATGTATGGGCAAAAGAAATTATTTCAGAGCATCGTTTAACACAGCGTTGTGAAGTTTTATTTTCGCCTAGTCATGAAGAACTTGAATCAAAACAGCTCGCTGAGTGGATTTTAGAAGACAAGCTTAATGTACGTTTACAACTACAACTTCACAAGATTCTTTGGGGCAATGAGCCCGGTCGTTAACATTCTTTAGGTCAGGTTGATTGCCGCAACAAACCAAAGCCATTGTTCTACTTTCAGGTGGACTTGATTCAGCGACTACACTAGCTTTTGCTCGATCTCAGGGTTATTCCTGTTATGCATTGAGCTTTCAATATGGTCAACGCCATAATGTTGAATTAATCGCCGCAAAAAAAATTGCGCAAGCATGTCAGGTAATAGAACACAAAATTTTTAATATTGATCTTTCTACTTTTAAAGGTTCAGCACTTACGGATGAAACCATTAACGTTCCAACTGATTCGACTCAAGAAATTCCGGTTACCTATGTGCCGGCACGCAATACGGTGTTTCTTTCAATTGCACTAGCTTGGGCCGAAGTACTAAGTGTTCAAGATATATTTATAGGTGTGAATGCGGTGGATTATTCAGGCTATCCCGACTGTCGCCCTGAATACATAAACGCTTTTCAAAACATGGCTAATTTGGCGACTAAAGCTGCTATTGAAGGGCAAACACTGCATATTCACACCCCTCTAATATCGATGTCAAAAGCAGAGATAATTAAAACTGGTGTTGATCTGGGCGTAGATTATTCAGATACCATATCTTGTTATAGCGCAGATGAGCAAGGTCGTGCTTGCGGGATTTGTGATTCGTGCCGTTTTCGTAAACAAGGGTTTTTGGACGCAGGAGTTTCTGATCCAACATTATATATATGAATTATTTGCTTAAACTTGGATAGACTCATACATTGGAGCTTTATTTGAATATGATGTAGGATAGCGCGCCGCATGGGGCGTTAGCTCAGCTGGTAGAGCACTCGGCTTTTAACCGATTGGTCATAGGTTCGAATCCTATACGCCCCACCAAGTTATTAAGTTTCTAGGTCTTTAGTTTAAGTAGCTAATTAAAATTCATATACGTTGTTAAAAGTATAGGATGAGAACCTCGGGTTCGACAAAATCGCCGGGAGCGATTTTGAACATCGTCACGTAGTGACGATGGCCTGAAAGGCGGAGGGCATGGATAGCCCGAAGTAATCCTATACGCCCCACCACCTTTGCGTGTAGGTAGTACACGCAAATTAATTATGACGGAGTCATTCCTAAAATAATAAAACTTAGTATTAGCAATTAATAACCTACAGATAATAGGTCCCGTGTATATAAAGAAGTTGCTGTAATTACGGTGGACGAGACCTGGGTATTATGCGTAAATTAATATGTGGCGAAGCCACTCCTAAAACGATAAAACTTAGTTTTAGCAATTAATAGTCTACAGATGATAGGTCCCATATAGATAAAAGATTGTTGTGATTACGATGGATAGGACCTGGTAGTACACGCAAATTAATCATGACGTAGTCATTCCTAAATTTTTTCTTTGTATGTATCGCTTCGCGATTATCTGATTTGCATGTAATACTCACATGCAAGTTAATAGCCCCGATCAAGTACGTTTCCCCACTTCTTAAACTATGTTACAAACTATTCAGCCTGTTTTAACCAAAAACTGATCAGGTCTTCAATTGATCCTTGATGCACTTTTTTATATTTATATTTATCAGTATATGTAGGTGAAGTAATTTCAAATAGAACTGGGTAAATTTTAGAATCACACATAACAAACCTGTTAGTATTTTGTAATACAATTTATTTGTATAAAAATATAACTTTTTTAAGAGAGAATTTTGAAAATGTATATCTGAATTTAATAATAGAAATTAACTAATAAAATTATAAATTTGTAGTGCTATTATTTTTTTTATATGAGTTTTTAAAGCTTTACTTCCATAACAAGTTAAAAATACAATCTATCTGTTATTCATCCAGGATGGTAGCTTGAAATTGCCAACATTGTATGGTTCAGGGGCAATTAATATCTGTTCATATTTATCTCCTTGGATTTGAAAAAACAAATGTGGCATTCCCAAAGATGGATCGTTAGTAGCATCTGGGAAAGGGATAGCTGCTTGCCATTTAGAGTGATAGTTAATAATTCCTGCTACGCTTCTGTATATTGTTTCTTTTAGTTTTTCTGCCACCTGTTTATTTTGTTCAATATCTCCAGGGTGCCCAGTGCCGCCAGCAAGTGTTGCTGCAATTGCGTAATGATGCATTGCACCATATGGTAAGCAACCCACACTGGGAGTTGAATTTTCACCGAATCGAGCATAGTACCTTTTTGCAAATGCGCGACCTATTTCATCCTGTAATAACCCGATTACCGTACCAACAATAATACCTCTAGCAGCTTCACCAGCAACTTCTGTAAAAGCTTGATGCATGGCTCCATACTGTAAATAGATAAGACTATTAGTAGGGTTTTCTAAAAATTGTTTTTGAAAATGTGCAAGATCAACAGAATAGAAATGAGTGTTTGCTATTGCAGACGGGTTTATTTTGTTTAATTTTTTAAGCACATCACGCCATTCAGTGGTCGGTGTTTGAACAATCTCAGGGCCAAAAGCTATTTCCCATCCAAAGTTCTTTGCTACCGATTTCATCGCATTTGCAATAACGATGCTATAGGGTTTTGATCCAGAAATAATCGCAAGTTTGTTATTGGATGGCTTCCATTTATCTGAATCACGTAACCAAGAAATAAATTTGATAAAACCTTGGCCGTACCAATATTCAGCTGGATCACCCATGAAGCAACCGAAGTAGCGTTCAGGGTCACCCGTTACAGTGTCATGATGTTGTAATAATGTATTATGATTTATGTAGATGATGCCAGCATCGGCAATAATGTCATATTCTGCATTTTGTGGACCAATATTATAACCATTAATTATGGCATGCACGTGGCTTTCATTAATTAACGATTGTGCAGCTGCAATTACTTCACCAGCGGTTTGGGTTCGAGTATCGGCAGAAATCAGTTCAATCATCTGCCCGCAGATCCCTCCTTTTGAGTTGATTTCTTCAACAGCTAATAATGCTCCGTTGAGTGATTCAATTCCGTCTGCTGCTGAAGGGCCCGTGAGTGGTACCATCGAACCAATAGGAATTGTTTCGCTAGTGTTTTTCACGCATTTGTTTCCTGCAAGGATTTTGGCTCAAATAATAAATTGTGCATCATCAGTCTTAGCTGCGGGGGGTTCAATGGTTTGATCAAAATTGGAAAATTTAGTGACTTGATATACTCAATTATTTTCGGATCAGTGTCTGCAGTCATAACGATGCACGGAAGGCTGGAATCAAGTTTTTTTCTTATTGAGTTTGCAACTTGAGTGCCTGTAGTACCCGCGTGTAATCTGTAGTCAACAAGCAATAAATCAGGTGTCCAATCTTCAGTATCTAGAATTGATAAAACATTTTCCTCACTTTCAGCTAAACGTATGTTTACACCCCATCTATTAAAGAGTTCAGCTAGTGAGTCGCGAAGAATCTCATCATCTTCAACAATTAAAACTTTTGTTTTGGAAAATTCTCCACCAATGGCTTCACTAATTTCAGGTTCTCCAACTTCACTTTTCCAAACATCACCTAAAGGTAAATCAATTGCAAATACAGATCCTTTCCCTAAAGAAGATTTAAGATGAATGCAATGGTCAAGTAGCTTAGCTATACGTTGAGCAATATTAAGGCCAAGTCCTAATCCTTGTTTTTGCTTTTTTATTTTTTTGGGTACTTGATAAAATTCATCAAAAATTGTGTCTAAATGCTCTTCAGGAATGCCACAACCTGTATCATGAATTTCAAGTCTAATTTTGTTACTTTTTCTGCGACAGCCAATCAATATCTTTCCAATATCTGTATAGCGGATTGCATTGGCAACAAAGTTGCTAATTATACGTTCAAGTAATGCACTATCACTGACGATTGTGACTTTGGTTGGAACGACATGAAAGTATAAACCTTTTTCTGTAGCTTGATGCTTGAACTGAATTTCGATACGTTCTAAAAGTGATGCCAGTTGAAAATTAGTAACGCGAGGGGTAATTTTACCTGCGTCAAGATGACCTACTTGAAGTAAAACGTTTAGAATATCTTCCATAATACTTGCTGAAATATCCATTGCATGTAATAAATCCTGACGGTGTTTTTCATCTTCTTCGTTTATGCACGAGTAGATAAGAATTTTCAGAGTAGCTAATGGTTGTCGCAGATCATGATTTGCGGCACGTAAAAAGCGTGATTTATTGGTACTCGCGCTTTCTGCGAGTTCTTTTGCTTGTCGTAAAGCTTTTTCACCTCGTCTCTGCGCGGACAAATCATTTATAATAGTAATAGTTCCTGAGGTTTCTATGTGCTGCTCAATCATTTCAATACTGCGACCATCTGGGAAAAATATTTCTGCTGAGCCCCCATTAATATGTATATGTTTGCGTTCTTCACTCCATTTGTCACGATCTGTTCCAGAGTATATCTCATTAGTACTTGCAGCGAGATCAATGAAAGCAGAATAGGAAAGACCTTTTTCAAGGCAAGATGAAATAGGATAAAAAAATTCTTCAAATTTCGAGTTGTAAGTTAATAGCAAATCTTTACTATCCCAAATCGCAATCCCAAAATTGGAATATTCGAAGGCTTGTAAAATCAAGCTTTGGTCTGTAACCGGTGCTTTTGTATTGCGTAAGCTTGTAATATTTTGAGTTGAACCAATTATTTCCTGGATATCACCACGAGAATCAGGAATCGGAGTAGCTGTATCACGCACCCAGCAAGTTGACTCATCTGATAAAATAATTCGGTAATCAATTGTCGAGTTATTTCCTGATATTAAATTATTCCAATGTGTTTCAAATTTTGTGATGTCGAGTTCAGATATTTTAGGAGCATTATTGTTAGATTTTAGATAGAGTATGAGTGGAGGCAATGATAAATTTTGTAATGATCCTGTTTGCCAAATAACATTGGGTTTCCCTAATTTATCAATGCAAACTGAATAAGAGATGCATTCGATAAGACTTGCAGCAACCGAAAATCTATCAACTGTTGGTGAAGTAGAAGGATCAAGCAACATTTAATTTGGAAATTATTATTCAGGAAGGCTGACTGCAAAATGTATCGCTTGTGCTCGATCTGATAAGCCTAATTTTTTCATTGAGCTTCGCATATGTACACGTACAGTACTCGGGCTAATTTCTAATGATTTGGCTATCTTAGAATCTGATAAGCCTTGACCTAATAGTTTGAAGACTTGGCGTTCACGAGCCGTGAGCTTTTCAATATTCAATGATTTTGAATTTAATAAAAGTTGCTTTGATTTCGATTTGATCAACTTATCTTTGTCTTCCTGTAATTCTGTCTTTGATTCAGTTTGTATTAATATTTGACGTGGGAAGGACACATCACCTGCAAGTACACGAGAAAGAGATTCAACCATATCTGCGCCTTGAGCAGATTTAGGAATATAGCCAACTACACCATGTTTTATCGACTGAAGTACATAGTCTCTATCCTCATGAACTGAAATGACAACTATAGGAATGTTCGGGAAAAGCTGTCGTAATTTAATCAAACCAGCAAATTCATCAAAGCCAGGCATGATCAAATCAATGACCATTAAAGATATGTCAGGATTGTTATCTAGTATAGTTACAGCGTCATCAAAGGCTGCAGCTTCATAAGGTTCGAATTTTTCATCAATTCTAAGCAGAACGTGCTTAATTGATTCTCTGACAATCCAATGGTCATCTGCTATGAGGATTTTCATTAGTTCAAATTATTAGTTGTAAATTATTCGGCATTACACAGTATTAGTTTGAGTGTGAATTACTTAGATATTAAAAAGTTCGGTCTCTTAAATATAGTTTCGGTATTTTTTTCATTTGGAATCTGAAAGAGAAAATAGTTAAAGACCTTATTGTGTAGATAGTACAGTTTTATTCTATATAAACAAAATGTTTATATGTAATTTCATGGCTAAAAGCTTGTTATAGATAAACAATTTGTTTATAAACAATTCATAACTTACACAAACATATTGACTAGTCTGATTGCGATGATATAGTTATATTATTTACAAAACAATAATAAATAATTGGTACATGGGCATAGATTATAAACAATATGTTTATAGTAAGTTTCCATTAATACAATTTCATGATTGTTCCTGTTCACTAAATGCTGGATAGATGTTTAAACAAAACTCCCTGGACCGGTAAATACCACAAGTATGTAGACGTTCTATTGATAGGTAATTGACTATTCAAACTAATTAGGTTCAAGAAATGTTTGCACTTACGAGGAGAGAAAAATGACTGATAAGAAAAAAAATGGCTTTGATGAAAATAAAGAAATGAATAAAAACCAAAATACAAGACGTAATATTTTAAAAGGAGCAGCAGCTGTAGCAGCAGTATCTTCTCTTCCAGCACCCTGGGTAAGGCGAGTTAATGCATCTGATAAAATCCTTTTAGGGGTTCCTTCGTCATTATCTACACCATACGGTGTTGCAGATGACCAAGATCACCTCAATGGGACTATTCTTGCACAGGAAGAAATTAATGCTGCAGGAGGGATCCAAGGTAGAGAATTAGAGCTATTTGTACCTGATGTAGATAAATTAAACCCTGAGAGTTGTAGACAGACAATCGCGGCATGTATTGATAAGAAAGTACATGCGATATCTAATGCATTTTTATTTGCACCCATACCTGCTATGGACGAATCTGCGAAATATAAGTGCCCATACTTACAAGGAAATACACAGCGTAATGCTACGGATGCATTCAAAGCTGAGCCAGAAAAATACAGTCATATTTTCCAAACGGATCCCTCTGAAGTTAATTATGGATGGACATACCCACTCTGGTTGACTCATATGGAAAAAGAGCAGGGATGGAAGCCAAAAAACCGAAGGATTCATATTGTTGCGGAACAAGTTGGCTATAATCAAACTATCTTAGCCGCTGCAAAAGAATCTATTCCAAAATATGATTTTGAATTAGCTGAAGTAACGGATATTCAATATCCAGTGAATGATTGGGCGCCAGTCATACAAAGACTAAAAGAAGTAGATGCTGGTGCAATTATGATTGATCACTGGGTGGCTTCTGAATATGCCGCATTTTGTAAACAATTTGTGGCAGATCCTGTGAAAGATTCGATTGTGTATCTTCAATACGGCCCTTCACAGCCTGAGTTTTTAGAACTTGGTGGCCGTGCTACAGAAGGATTTTGTTGGAGTACAGTTCTTGGAATTTATGGTGACAAACTAGGCCAAGACTTTAGAGCAAAGTATTTAAAACGTTTTCCTGAGTTTGGTGATACAAAACGCAATACCATGGGCCTTGTGTATACGGGCAATGGTTACGACATTGTCAAGTATCTCGAAAAAGCTTGGAATGCTACAAAAGCGCTCGATACAACTCCGGAAGATTTCAAGAAAGTTTGTGATTGGGTAAGAGCAAATCCTGATCGTGGTGTATGCGGCATGATGGACATGAACAATGAATATCAAGAAGCGCTGCACTATCCAGATAACGGATTTAATCTGCAAGCAGATTCCCACGAAACCGGTATGAGTCAACTGTATGTGCAAGTGCAAGATGTTCAGCATAAGATCATTTGGCCGGATGCAATCGCTGAGACTAAATTACAACCTTCACCATGGTGGGGTTAATCTAAAGCAACGCTGGGGGTAGACATCATGGATGATCATTCATCTGCCCCACTATTTTCATGTGAAAATTTGTCACTCGATTTAGGTGGCAGAGAAATTCTACGTGATATTGATTTGGAAATATGTCCAGGTGAAGTACTGGGTATTATTGGGCCCAATGGTGCCGGGAAAACTAGTTTACTTGAAATTCTTTCAGGCCGTTACACGCCTAAAACTGGAAATGTTTTTTTCAAAGGAAAAAACATCACAAATTTACATTTGTATCAACGTGCAAGAATTGGAATTGGTAGAACATATCAAACTCCTGTTGTACCGGAAGACTTAACTGTTGGTGAGACTTTTAAAGCTGCACGACAAGCTTACAAACCTTATTTAACACGTTTTGATGCAGAGTATGCCGCTGATCTGGTCGACTTTGTTGTTGATCATGACGTTTTAAACACTCAGCTTAAAACCTTTAACCGGCGCAAATTATTACTCGCCAATATTCTAATGAAAAAACCTGAGTTGCTATTGATGGATGAACCCGCTGCGGGCCTGATAAATTCCGAAATAGATGAGATTGACGAAATACTTAGAATGTTATCTAAAGAAATGAATATCGCAGTAATGATTGTAGAACATAGGATTGAATTGCTGGATACGATTGCAGATAGAGTGATTGTAATGGATGCAGGTGAAATCATTGCAAGAGGTTATCTCAACGAAATAATAAATAGTCCTGCAGTTCGCGCTGCGTATTTTGAAACGGTTACTTAATAACTTAATCATCTATGAGTGAAATTTTAAATGTAAAAGGACTTTCTGCTGGATATGGACCCTTACGGGTAATTCATGATTTAGATTTAATCGTTAACTCAGGTGAGTGCATTGGATTGGTTGGATTAAATGGCCATGGGAAAACAACATTATTTTATGCCGTTGCAGGTTTAACAGGATGGCAGCGTGGCTCAATTATATTTAATGGCAAACAAATTGGGCGTACACGTAGTCAAGGGCCAGGTCGCTATACACATCTAATTGTTAGACAGGGCCTTGCCATTATGCCGCAAGGTGACGAGATATTTCACGGCTTAACTGTTGAAGAGCATCTCGATAGTGGTGCATTTACTAAAGAGGCATGGAAGACACGCAAGCAAAGGAAAGAGCAAGTACTAGATTTGTTTGAGCCTTTAAAAAATTTACTGAAAACTCCAGTAGCACGTTTATCGGGTGGGGAGCGAAGGATGGTTTCTATCGGGCGTGGACTGATGACAGATGCAAAACTTTATCTTGCCGATGAACCATCTTTGGGTTTAGCGCCGAAAATTGGAATCGGTGTAATGGAAGCATTATTAAAAATTGAATTAAGTGGATCTGCAATGATTATTGCGGAACAAAATGTAGCCCTATTAGAAGGAAAAGTCGATCGTGTAATCGGGATGCACGCAGGTAAATTAAAAGGTGAAGCCTCTTCCGCTTTATCAATGCATTTAAATTGAAAAGGACTGTTGTTGGATATTGACTTTATTATTATTAATGCAGTTGTAGTGGCATGTATCTACGGCCTTGTTGCAGTAGCTGTATCGATAACTTGGTCAAGTTTAGGATTATTAAATCTGGGTTACGGTTTTATATTTTCCTTTGCTGGATACGGTGCATACCTCATGTCGCGTATGATATGGGATCATCCAGTAGCGGTGCTAATTGCTGGTGTGCTGGTAGGTGCGCTAGGTGGAATTCTAATTTGTGCATTAGTCTTTATTCCACTGCACGATAAACCAAACTTTACGATCAGAGGCATGGTAGGGACACTTGCGATTAGCTTAATTGGGTCGCAGTGTTTGCTTTGGTATTTTGGCCCTAAAAACAAAGCACTTCCTGAAATATTTGGTTATTGGAAAGTCTCTATTGGAGGTACAGTTTTAACGTCTGACAAAATTGGAATTGTCGTCTGTTCTATTTTAATGCTGATTTTTGTAGTGCGTTGGATGAAATCAAGTCGGCGTGGTCTAGAAATTAGAGCCATGATGATGAATCCACATGCTGCATCTATTGTTGGAATTGGGATAAGAAGAACAGGTTTTTATGTCATGGCTATCACTGGTGCCATGGCAGGACTTTCCTCGGTATTACTTTCACAAACTTATTACATAGCACCTTTCAGTGGTCTTACCCCATTAATCAAAGGAGTGAGCATTGCCTTGATGGGGGGTTTAGGCAGTGTACAAGGCGCAGTAATTGCGGCAATTATTTTAGGTATTACAGAAGCTTTTACTTCAAGATTACTAGGAGGTCAGTATGTATTGATTACTCAGTTTTTAGTAATCATCACGGTTTTAATTATTAGGCCTAGAGGAATCGCCGGTATATTAGATAAAGCACGTGAACAATGAGCACCGCACCCGATAAACAATATACGTGGAAAAATCCGTTAGCGATTTGGGGCGCAAAGGGCGGTAATTATGAAGTCCCAACGATTCGTGTAACGGATCCAAAATCAATTTGGGAACAAAATACAGAGTATAAAGTTCCTCTATATAAAGTTGGTAGATTTAAATATATCCACAAATGGAAAAATCATGGTGGCCGTTTATGGGAAAGATTACGGTGGTGGCCAACACGCAGAACCTTGCTACTGATTCGTGGTTACTACAATAAAAAATCTCTTAAAGCACAAAAATTAATTGTAGATAAAAGGCCTATCTATTGGGCAATTTGTTTATTAGCTTTAGCAGTTGCCCCATTTTTTCTACCTGAAGGAGTTCAGAACACTTTATTAACTGCAGGGGCTATTTTTGGAATATATGCTGCAATTAATATATGTTGGACTCTTGTTATTGGGACAGCCAGTATTTTCTCACTTGCTACCTATGCGATAGTGGGAGTAGCGGCATTTTGTACTTCGTGGCTCTCGATTAAGTTAGGTTATCCTTGGTGGTCGTTGCCTTTAATTGGTATGGCGATTGGGTTTATTTTTGGCGGAATTATTGCACTTCCTGCAATGCGTTTGGATGGGTTTTATTATGCACTACTAACCTTGGGCCTAAATGAGCTTTGTAGAGTATATGTAGTCACGTCTAAAGAATTTGGGTCTGCATCGGGAGGATTGTACGGCGCCTCATCTTATATTAATTCTGATTGGTCACCTCTTACACAATCTTTAGTTTCTTATTACGGTGCTTTTGCGTTGCTTATTGCGTCACTATTCCTGTTTAGGTTTATAGATGGAAAACGAATTGGAAGATTATTAAAAATGGCGCCTGAGAAAAGAGAAGCGTTTGCAGAGGCAACCGGAGTGAATTATAAGAATGCAAGAATAACTGTATTCTTAATTTCTTCAGTCGCTTTAGGATTTATTGGTGGTTTTTATACCGCGCACTATCGCGGTGTGGCATTTTCAATTTTCAGTTTTGACACCGTATTGCTGGGCCTGGCAATGCTTACTATTGGAGGCATTGGTAGAGCTGAAGGTGCAGTAGCAGGAACTTTGATTGTCGTATTTTTAGATAAAGTTTTGATCACACTAGGTCCAATACGTCACATTATGATTGGGTTATTGATGTTATTTGTTGTTTTATTTTTGAACAGAGGCTTGTTCGGCATGAAAAAACAATTTCGTGCCTGGAGAGATAAAAAGAAAGGCGAATGGCGATCCAGTCGCACTGAAAAAGGTGGTGAAGCATTACCTGAAGAAGCTACTGAAATTCATGACAAAGATGTTTTATACCATCGGCGTTTTGACAAAATGCAACGAGATTATCTGAAGACACTAGTTTGTGATGAAGTGATTGAAGAACACAAAAATAAACCATTGGGACAACACAGTGAAGCACTTGAAAGACTATTGTTGTATTTTCGTCGTGTTCCACAAATTGATAAGTATGCAATTAAACGAGATGAATACTCGAATACTTTTAAAATTGTTGCTTTTTCTGGTCATAGAGGCACATCACCACGATTAGTTGAAGATAAAGAGTATAAAACAGTAGAAGAAGCTTATCATGGAGTATTTTTAAGACGTGTTTATGATTTGCTTGAATCATAAGAGTAATTTTGTATTTAGAAAATGGACACTAAAAACAAAATAGAAAATAAAGATCTAATATATCGCCAGTACTATGACAAGATGCAAGGTGATTATTTGAAGACGCTTATTTGTGATGAAATTATTGAAGAGTATAAAAATAACCCCTTGGGCCAACACAGTGAGCCACTTTCTAGATTATTACATTTTTTTAGTAGTGCTCCACAAAAAGATAAATATGCACTCAAGTATGATGAACACAATCACACATATAAAATAATTGCATTGTCAGGTAAAAGAGGTGAGACTCCGCAATATGTTGAAGATAAAGAATATAAAAAGTTAGAAGATGCATATCACGGAGTATTCTTAAGACGTATTAATGACTTAATGAATTCATAATTACTGCTTAAAAACTTTGGAATAATGAAATGGCAGAAGTAAAAATATTTGGATATACAAATAAAATTTCAGTTAAACAAGGTGAAAGTATTAATTTTCACGTAAGTGCAGATGGTATTAATACAGCAAGTGCACAGCTTGTGCGGCTCATTCATGGTGATCAGCATCCAGATGGGCCTGGATTTGTAGAAAAGGAAATCGATTGTCTATTAAATGGAGAATGGGAAGTTAAAAAGCAGTTTACTCAATTAGGATCTTATTTGGTTGTTGATGATGTCAGTCAAAAGTTAAATATAGACGGGAGTTTTACATTGTTCTGCTATATCTGGCCTAGCATTCCAAAAAAGGGTTTACGTCAAACTCTATTAGGTAAATGGGATGCAAGAACTAATGAAGGTTATGGAATTGGAATTAGTCCTGAAGGGCATCTCGAATTTTGGGTGGGTGACGGCAAAGAAATAGATTATCTAGCTTCTGAATTACCACTAGTAGATAAAGTTTGGTATTTCGTTGGTGCAAGTTTTGATCATCACACTAAAGTTGCAACATTATATCAAGAAGGAGTTTTAAATAGATATAACTCATTAATTGGGAAAGTCGCACCATATGACTTTCGCTCGCACATGCAAACCACTTTTAGGTTTAAGCAAAAAAACCGAGAGGATGTACCTTTTATGATAGCCGGTGCTCTGGATTTTCATGAGTTAAGAGGCAATTTTGTTAATGACACTTATTTTGGGAAGATCGATTGCCCGGGAATTTGTAACCGCTCTTTATCGCGAAAAGAAATGGATGACATCTGTTCTGGAGAGCTCCCTCCGCAAGGTTCCATTTTAGCTTATTGGGATACCGCAGAAGGATATACAGAAAACGGAATTGGAAATACTGTTGTTGATATTGGTCCACATGGATTAAATGCCAATGGTGTAAATCATCCTATACGTTGCTTAACCGGGTGGAATTGGTCAGGGAAAAATGATTGCTTCAGGCTAGCACCAGAAGAATATGGAGGAATTGAATTTCATCCAGAATCAATAACAGATTGTAATTGGGAAGTTACCAAATCTATGCAAATTCCGGCAGATTTAAAAAGTGGCGTTTATGCAATGCGTTTGACTGCGGGTACTGGCGTAGGTTTAGCAGAAGAGCATGTAGTATTTTTTGTGCGTCCCTCACAGCCTACATGCAAGCTTTGTTTTCTTGTTCCTACAGCAAGTTATTTAGCCTATGCAAATGAAAAGTTAAGTTTTGATGCACAAATTATTCAGCCCATGACTGGACAGCCTCCCGTAATTACAGATGTTGATATAGAGATTTACAAGCATCGCGAATTTGGCTTGTCAACTTATGATAGTTACGAAGACGGTGCAGGTGTTTCATTTAGCTCTTATAAAAGGCCAATTGTAAACATGCGACCGAAATATCGTATATCAAGTATGAATATACCCTGGCAGCTTCCTGCTGATCTTTCTATTATTGGTTGGTTAGAAGCGTGTAATTATGAATATGATGTTATAACTGATGAAGACTTACATCGTGAAGGTTTAAGTGCTATTCAACCTTATAACTGTCTTATTACCGGCACTCACCCTGAATATGTATCTGAAAAAATGCTCGATGCACAAGAAGACTTCGTCGCACAAGGAGGCAGGCTTATTTACACAGGCGGTAATGGCTATTACTGGTGTGTAGGTTTTTATGATGATGAACCGTGGTGTATGGAAGTTCGCAAATTAGATTCTGGAATGCGTGCGTGGGCTGCTAAAGCAGGCGAACACTATCTACAAACTACAGGTGAGAAAAGTGGCTTATGGAGAAATCGAGGACGTGCACCACAAAAGTTAACCGGTGTTGGATTTATAGCTGAAGGATTTGAAACTTGTGCACCTTTTCGCAAAATGCCTGATAGCTATCATCGCACAGTATCTTGGATTTCAGAAGGAATAGAGGGAGAAATAATTGGTAATGAAGGTTTAGCTTATGGTGGTGCTGCTGGGATTGAACTTGATCGCTATGATCTTTCATTGGGCACACCCCCTCACACTAAAATCATTGCGTCATCTGGTGGTCATAGTGATAACTATGTGCTAGTAACCGAAGAGCTTCTTTATGCCTACGCCGGATTGATAGGTAGTTTGGATTATCGAATACGTGCGGACATGACTTACTTTACTGCACCAAATAATGGTGCAGTGTTTAGCACTGGTTCTATAGCATTTGGTTCAGCTTTACCCGTAAATAATTACAACAATAATGCTTCAACATTATTTAAAACTATTGTAGATAATTTTATTAAAGATGGGAAACTCCCAGGAGCTAGTTGGACACTTGAGGAGAAACAGTGGAGATAAATTAGATTTACAAACATATTCAAATGAAATTTAAACTACATAGAGGTTTTTGACCCAATAGTCATAGGTTCGAATTCTATACAACCCACCACACGTGTGGTGGGTATTATGCGCAAATTATATAGTCGCGTTAGCTACACATGTTATTCATTTATGGTGTGCGACCACCGCACGCAAATTAATAATGACACAGTTATTCCTATTATTGATTTATTGCGTATGTTTGTTTTACAAACTCCTTTGTAAATAACCCAGTTACAAGCTGCAAGAACTCTATGTCACATTCTGAATTTGCTGCTCGAATAATGTCTTTGAAATCAGGGTTTTCGGTTTTACTTTGCTCATAAAACCTATGCAAAGACATTTTTGCATTTGAAAGCAATCGTTGGATTGTTTCTTGGTTTGTTTTTTCGTTTGTAGTTTTATCCTGTTCATTCAAGTGCCGAACAAGTCCTGTTATTAATAGATTATCGATTAGAGTTTGGTCCAGGCCCGGATGTGACAACGCTTCTGCGCATGCGAGTGCAGCTGTCGCTGTATCGCGCGTGTAGGCAATGGATGTGTAACCTTTAGGAGTTAAAGAATCCGTGACGTTACTTTTTATACGCTGTTTAAACGGAATCCAATTTAAAATAGAGAGATTGAGTGACATTGTATCATCTTCCATGTTTCAGATTATTAAATGCGTTGATTTGGCTCTGAAGCGAAAGGACGATCATCGCTTTAGCAGTATTTATTTTGCGCCTGCATGCTGTAGCTCAAGTCGGCGCTAAAAAATGAATAGTAAATCTATTCAACTGAAATGTAAGTTTGTCCTACTAGCAATTAAAATTAGTTTTGTTAGTGCCCTTAGTCCATTTAAATACTGAGTAAGTACTCTACTTTAATGATTGTTAATTTAAAAATAAAAAATAATTACAGTAACTATTAGTAAATACTTATATATTTTTTATATATTTATATGAGATTATATTTATATGTATAACTTAAACCTAAAACAAATGGTTTTAATAGAATCTTTAGTAGAAACTCTATGTCAAGAAGCTTTGCCAATTTAATTATATTTGATTTAGACGGTACTCTTATTGATACCGCACCAGATCTAGCCCATTGTGTAGACTTAGTCATGCTTGAGTTGGATCTACCTAGGCAAAGTCTACAAAAAGTTCGCAGATATATTGGTAATGGTATTCTCAGGCTTGTTCAAGATGTACTAAGGGAAGAACTTGATAATGAGCCTGATAAGGATTTAGTAAACCAAGCTTTCAATTCTTTTCTTAAGCATTATCAAAAGAATTTTGCACAGCAGAGTTGTTTATACCCAAATGTGAAAAATACTTTAGAAAAGCTCAAATCTAATAATGTTAAACTTGCGTGTATCACTAATAAATTAGAAGTCTTTACTTTATCATTATTAGGGCATTTTAAAATATTGAAATATTTTGACTTGGTTCTTTCCGGTGATTCACTAGAAAAGAAGAAACCTGATGCATTTCCTCTTGAACATGCGTGTAAGCAATTAGGTGTAATTGCTGAGAATAGTATAATGGTGGGTGATTCAAAAAATGATGTATTAGCTGCTAAGAATGCAAGTATGAAGTCTATTTTCGTAAACTACGGTTACACTGATATAGATGAAATTGAAAAATTTAAACCAGATATAATTCTCGATTCGTTTTCCTATTTGTTAGATCATATTTAAATACTGCTGTGGAATATTTCAGGAAGCACTGATTTATTCTGATATGGCGTTAAAATGATTTCTCAAAATACTCATGTATGTATCTATACACTCCGTTTTTTCGAAATCATTTTGCCTAATCTCAGCCATTTCATTAATAAATCAGTGCTTCCTTAAGCTATTTAGAAGTATCCCTATAAACTAGTTTGAACTTTCGCAATAATAAAATTTTTAAATGATTCAGCTGCAGCTGAAAGACGCTTACCTTTCCGATAGACAATATACCATTGGCGCATGATGGGGAAAGATTTTACATCTAATACTTTTAATCGCCCTACTTCTTTTTCAAGTTCTATTGTATGTATTGAAACGATTCCTAAGCCTAGGCCAGCCTCGACACCTTGTTTGATTGCTTCATTGCTGTTCATTTCTATGATGCTTTCAAGCTTAAATCTTTTTTTCTCAATAAAAAAACGTTCCATTGCTATACGCGTCCCTGAACCTACTTCACGCATCAATAACGGATCATCTTTCAAGTTCTTCAGAGGAATACTTTTTTCATTAACAAGAGGGTGTGAGGGTGGAGCAATAATTACGAGTGGATTTTCCATGAAAGGTTCAGCCACTAAATCCATATCGTCTGGTGGTAAACCCATCAGAACAAGATCTGTTTCATTAGTTTCTAGTTTTGCAAGCAGTGCTGCACGGTTTGTAACATCTAGATTGACACGAATACGCGGGTACTGTTGACAAAATTCTGAAAGTAAACGTGCTGCAAAATAATTAACAGTTGATGCCACAGAGATTTGTAGAAGTCCTCCCTCAATACCTTTTAGATCATTCAGTTCTTTTTCGGCATCATTAAGTGTTCTTCGAATTTGAATAGCATATTGAAGCATCAATTTTCCCGCTTCAGTTAGGTGAATACTTTTGCCTAATTGTTCAAATAAAGGTAATTCTACAGCACTTTCCAAATGCTTAACTTGCATAGAAACTGCAGGTTGAGTAAGAAATAGTTCTTCTGCTGCTTGAGTAAAGCTAAGGTGCTTTGCAACCACCTCAAAAATGTGTAATTGACGAAATGTGATATTCATAAGTTATTACTTATGGGTATTAGGTATTAAAAAACTATTAATTATGTATATTTTAATATAAAAATTTCCAATTAAAAAAATTATAAACAGTAAATATGCAGCTATATTAGCATTTATAGCCTTTAATTATATAAGTAATATCTTATGAAAATAATAATTATTATTGAATATTATTTATTATAAATCTTGGTACTCTACGCCGCTATGTCGTTTCAGACTGGCTTTATGACTCCATATCATTAGGAAAAGGCAGTTAGTTTCTTCAGGGCCTCCCCCCAGCCAGTCGAAACGACACCAAAATCATGAATTAATGGAGAAAATAGCAATGTCAACAGCCATCACAGGAACAGATCGATATAAGGCCGGTGTCTTGGAATATAAAAAAATGGGGTATTGGGTGCCAGATTATGAGCCCAAGGACACCGATATTATTTGCTTGTTTCGTATTACACCGCAAAAAGGAGTGGATCCAGAAGAAGCTGCTGCAGCTGTTGCGGGAGAGTCGTCCACAGCAACATGGACGGTGGTTTGGACAGACAGATTAACTGCTTGTGATTTATATCGAGCTAAAGCTTATCGAGTGGATCCAGTTCCTAATTCCGAAGGGCAATATTTTGCATACATCGCTTATGACCTAGATTTATTTGAGCCGGGGTCAATTTCAAATATGACTGCTTCAATTATAGGTAATGTTTTTGGCTTTAAAGCGCTTAAGGCACTGAGATTAGAAGATATGCGTATGCCGGTCGCGTATCTTAAAACTTTTCAGGGACCTGCAGCTGGCATTGTTGTTGAACGTGAAAGGTTAGATAAATACGGGCGTCCATTATTAGGCGCAACAGTTAAACCAAAACTTGGTCTTTCCGGACGTAATTATGGACGTGTTGTATATGAAGCGCTAAGGGGCGGATTAGATTTTACTAAAGACGACGAAAATATTAATTCGCAACCTTTTATGCATTGGCGTGATCGCTTTTTATATTGCATGGAAGCGGTAAATCGTTCTCAAGCTGCAACAGGCGAGGTAAAAGGACATTATTTAAATGTCACTGCAGCAACTATGGAAGAAATGTATGAGCGTGCGGAATTTGCCAAGGAGTTAGGTTCTGTTGTTGTAATGATCGATTTGGTGATTGGTTATACAGCGATACAGTCGATGGCTAAGTGGGCACGCGACAACGATGTGTTATTGCACCTGCATCGAGCTGGACATAGTACCTATACTCGCCAGAAGTCACATGGCGTGAGTTTTAGACTAATTGGCAAATGGATGCGTATGGCTGGGGTTGATCACATTCATGCGGGAACTGTAGTCGGCAAACTTGAAGGTGATCCGCGTACCATTACGGGAATTTATGATGTTCTGCGTGAGACCTACAACTCACTCAATTTAGAACATGGAATTTTCTTTGATCAGGATTGGGCTTCGTTAAATAAAATCATGCCGGTTGCCTCAGGGGGTATACATGCAGGCCAAATGCATCAGCTTATTCATTATCTTGGTGAAGACGTAGTACTCCAATTTGGCGGCGGCACTATTGGACATCCTATGGGTATCCAAGCGGGTGCGACTGCAAACCGTGTCGCACTAGAGACAATGATCCTGGCCCGTAACGAAGGTCGTGATTATCTAAACGAAGGTCCTGAAATTCTCAGGCAAGCCGCTAAGACTTGTAAACCTTTGCAAGCAGCGCTCGATACTTGGAAAGACATTACATTCAACTACGAATCTACAGATACACCTGATTTCGTACCCCTTACAACTGCTGCGGCCTAACTAGAGGAATAATACAATGCGAATTACACAAGGAGCCTTTTCATACTTACCAGATTTAACTGATGAACAGATTAAGAAGCAGGTTAAATACTGCTTAGATAATGGTTATGCAGTAAGTATTGAGTACACCGATGACCCACATCCACGTAATACCTATTGGGAGATGTGGGGAATGCCAATGTTTGATTTGAAAGATCCTGCTGGTGTCATGATGGAAATTAATGACTGCCGAAAAACATTTCCAAATCATTATATCCGGGTGGGTGCTTTTGATAGTCAACGCGGTATGGAAAGTTTGCGTTTATTATTTATTGTGAATCGTCCTGCACATGAACCAGGATTTCATTTAGAACGAGCTGAACAGCAGGGACGAAGTATTCGATATACCACTCATGCGTATTCCACACAAAAATCTTCTGGAGAGCGCTATCAGTGAGTAATGAGAATATTACTTCAATCAAAATTTCTGATAGTGAATTAGCTAATGAAAAATTAGTTGATCTGCAAGCAGAATTTGATACATCTAATGTACAAGAAGTACTTGATCAACTCGATCGTGAATTAGTTGGTTTAGCGCCTGTAAAAACACGCATACGAGAGATTGCAGCGTTATTACTCGTTGAGCGCGTGCGGAAATCATTTGAACTCGTTTCCGAAACGCCAACATTACATATGAGTTTTACGGGCAATCCTGGCACTGGTAAGACTACCGTTGCAATGCGTATGGCTGAAATTTTGCATCGTCTCGATTATGTACGGGAAGGGCATCTTGTATCTGTAACCCGTGATGATTTAGTCGGCCAATATATTGGGCATACAGCACCAAAAACCAAAGAAGTTATTAAAAAAGCAATGGGTGGTGTCCTGTTTATTGACGAAGCATATTATTTATATCGACCTGAGAATGAGCGTGACTATGGTCAAGAAGCCATCGAGATTCTATTACAAATAATGGAGAACAATCGTGATGATTTGGTGGTAATTTTGGCGGGTTACAAAGAACGTATGGACACGTTTTTTAGAAGTAATCCAGGATTTCGTTCACGTATTGCACATCACCTTGAGTTTCCTGACTACTCGGCAGATGAATTGTTAGCTATTGCTAAATTAATATTGGCACAGCAAAACTATCGTTTGAGTCAGGAAGGAGAAAGCGCATTTCGTGAATACATAGAATTACGAATGAAACTGCCACAGTTTGCTAATGCTCGTTCAATACGTAATGCACTGGATCGAGCGAGATTACGCCAAGCAAACCGTCTATTTAAAAGTTCATCAAATCGAAAATTAATGAAGCAGGATCTTATGACTCTTGAAGCAGAAGACTTTTATGCAAGTCGTGTGTTTGCAGAAGGAAAACTAGATGAAGACCAGTTCTTAACACAAGAATTTAAAGTGGAAGGTTTTTAATTGTTTTGGGAATTTATAACATGACTCAATACAAAATAGCGCCATCAATACTTTCTGCAGACTTCGCACGTTTAGGTGAAGAAGTTGAGACTGTGATGCAAGCAGGGGCAGACATGATTCATGTTGATGTGATGGACAATCATTACGTTCCAAATCTAACTTTTGGTTCTCAAGTTTGTGAAGCTTTAAGAAATTATGGAATTGAGAAAGAAATAGATGTGCATCTGATGGTAAAGCCAGTTGACGAAATGATTCCTAAATTTGCCAAAGCTGGTGCAAATTACATCAGTTTTCATCCTGAGGCATCAGAGCATGTTGACCGTACGATTCAATTGATTAAAGACTGTGGTTGTAAAGTCGGTGTTGCACTTAATCCTGCTACTCCTTTGAGTTGGCTCGAACAAGTTTTGAATCAAATTGATATGGTGTTGTTAATGTCAGTCAATCCTGGCTTTGGCGGTCAAAAATTTATCCCATATATTTTCGGCAAGATAAAAAAGCTCGAGAACTAATCGATCGTACTGGTAGAGATATTCTTTTAGAAGTCGACGGTGGAATTAAGATCAGCAATATTAGAAATGTTGCAGATGCAGGCGCAGATACTTTTGTAGCAGGTTCCGCAATATTTGGTTGTAGAGATTATGAGGCTGCAATAGCAGCGATGCGCAGTGAACTAACGGTAACACAAACTCGCGATGCTACTAAAGCAGCATAGTAACTAACAGGAGAATTAAATGAGTGTAAGTCGAAGATACCTCGCCAATGCAATTAGAGCACTATCTATGGATGCCGTTGAGAAAGCTCAATCTGGTCATCCTGGAATGCCAATGGGGATGGCTGATATTGCGGAAGTACTTTGGAATGACTACTTAAAACATTCTCCATCGAATCCCACCTGGGTAGATCGAGACCGGTTTGTTGTATCAAATGGACATGGTTCGATGTTGTTATATTCATTGTTACATTTATCTGGTTATGAAATATCGATAGATGATATTAAACAATTTCGTCAATTCGATTCAATTACTCCTGGTCATCCAGAGTATGGTGAAACACCGGGTGTAGAGACAACAACTGGTCCTTTAGGACAAGGGCTTGCAAATGCAGTTGGCATGGCTATCGCTGAGCGCGTGTTGGCCGCTCAATTTAATAAAAAGAATCATAAAATTGTAGATCACTATACGTATGTGTTTGTAGGCGATGGCTGTCTTATGGAAGGAATTTCCCATGAAGCATGTTCTTTAGCTGGCACATTAGGTTTGGGAAAATTAATTGTATTTTATGATGACAATAATATATCAATTGATGGTGATATTGATGGTTGGTTTACTGATGATACTCCGCAACGATTTCATGCATATGGTTGGCAAGTAATACCTGATGTCGATGGCCATAATACTGTACAGATTAAATCTGCAATCGAACAAGCTAAAAATAATACCGACGGTCCAACACTAATCTGCTGTAAAACCAAAATTGGTTGGGGTGCACCTAATAAAGAGGGTAAAGAAGCATGTCATGGTGCTCCATTAGGTAAAGAAGAAATTGAACTAACACGTGAAAATATTGCCTGGACGCATCCGCCTTTTGAAATTCCGGATAAAATATATAAAGGTTGGAATGCAATTTCAAAAGGCAAAACAGCTGAAAAAGCTTGGCATGCAAAGTTTGATCGTTATAAACAAGTTTTTCCAAAACTTGCAGCAGAGTTTGAGCGACGCATAGCAGGTCAGTTACCTGAAGAATGGGATTCAACTGTACAAAAGTTTATATCTGAAGTTAATTCGAAAGCTGAAAGTGTTGCTACACGTAAGGCGTCACAAAATTCTCTTGACGTATATAGTCAAGTTCTTCCTGAATTGATTGGTGGCTCTGCAGATTTAGCAGGTTCAAATCTCACAATTTGTTCCAGTACAAAACCAATAACACGCGACGATTTAGATGGAAATTATATTTATTTTGGAGTGCGTGAATTTGCAATGTCAGCAATCACAAATGGAATATCTTTGCATGGAAGTTTTAAACCTTTTTGTGCAACATTTTTAATGTTCTCAGAATATGCGCGTAATGCATTACGTATGTCTGCATTAATGAATCTTCCAAGTATATTTATATTTACACATGATTCCGTTGCGCTTGGAGAAGATGGTCCCACGCATCAACCAATTGAACAAACTGCTACGCTACGTTTAATTCCCAATATGTTAGTTTGGCGACCTGCAGATTCAGTAGAATCTGCTGTTGCTTGGAAAACAGCAGTTGCAAGGTCTAAGGGTCCAGTAAGTCTATTGTTTAGTCGCCAAAGTGTTGACCACATAGAGCGCTCTGCGCAACAGCTTCAGAATATTGAACGTGGTGGTTATGTGTTACGAGATTGTACAGTTTTTCCAGAAGCCATCATTATTGCCACAGGCTCTGAAGTTGCGATTGCTATTAAAGCCTGGGAAATATTAACAGAGAATAAAATTCAAGTACGACTAGTGTCGATGCCTTCTACTGATGTATTTGATGCTCAAGATGAAGAGTATAAAAACTCAGTATTACCTGATGAGGTAAATAATCGAATAGTTGTTGAGGCTGGTGTAAGTGATGGTTGGCAAAAATATGCTGGTCGTACAGGAAAAATAATCGGTATTGATTCTTTTGGGAAATCTGCGCCGGGAGATAAGTTATTACAACATTTTGGAATTACTACTGACAATATTGTGTTTGCAGTTAAATCAGGTTTTCAACAAGACTCAAGCAAAAAAACACGTGCAAAAGTTTTGCAAATTGCATAGTAGGTGAATACCAATGTCATTAATTACATTAAGACAATTACTCGAGCATGCGGCAGAGCATAATTATGGTGTTCCCGCGTTTAACGTAAATAATATGGAACAAATCCAAGCAATTATGGAAGCGGCTGACGAAACAGACAGTCCAATAATCGTACAGGCTTCTGCTGGGGCACGAAAATATGCTGGACCAATATTTCTGCGCCACTTAATTGAAGCCTCAGTCGAAACTTGGCCACATATTCCAGTGGTGGTTCATCAAGACCATGGTGCCTCTCCAGCAGTATGTTTGCGATCGATTCAACTTGGGTTTAGTTCGGTGATGATGGATGGTTCATTAGGGGAAGATATGAAAACGCCCATGTCTTTGGAATATAACATCGATGTTACAAAAAAAGTTACTGATATGGCGCACGCATGTGGTGTATCGGTAGAAGGTGAATTAGGTTGTTTGGGGTCGTTAGAAACAAAACAAGCTGGAGAAGAAGATGGGTCAGGGGCAGAAGGAATATTAACTCAGGATCAATTACTAACTGATCCAGATGAAGCGGTAAAGTTTGTGAATGAGACTAAAGTTGATGCACTTGCGCTAGCGATTGGCACTAGCCATGGTGCCTACAAATTTTCACGTCCACCAACAGGAGATATTCTTGCAATCGACCGAATAAAACAGATACACAAACGATTGCCAGATACCTATTTAGTCATGCACGGTTCTTCATCTGTTCCTCAAGAGTGGTTGCAGATCATCAATAACTATGGTGGAGATATGGGTCAGACATATGGTGTTCCGGTAGAAGAAATACAAGAAGGTATTGCGCATGGTGTTCGTAAAATAAATATCGATACGGACTTACGTATGGCAAGTACTGGAGCAGTGCGCAAATTCTTAAAAGAAAATGCTAAAGATTTTGATCCGCGCAAATTTTTATCTGCTTCAACTTTAGCGATGAAAAATATATGCAAAGCGCGTTTTGAAGCGTTTGGTTGTGCAGGTCATGCTTCGAGAATAAGACCAATTAGTTTAGAGAATATGACTGCTCGTTATCTATCTGGTGAACTCGAACCAAGAGTTCACTAAGAAGTGTCTAATGATGTAATTTCAAATGATAAAAAATAGTAGAAATGATTCTACAAAAAATATATTTCGAGGTGCTATGTGATGTCAATTAAACACCCAATAATTGCTGTAACAGGATCATCGGGCGCAGGGACAACATCGGTTAAAAGTGCTTTCGAGCATATCTTCACGAGGGAAGGTATTTTCCCTTGTGTTATAGAAGGCGATAGCTTTCATCGTTTTGAGCGCAGTGAAATGAAGGAAGAAGCTAAAAAAGCTTTAGAGAAAGGTATAAATTTTAGTCATTTTGGACCAGAGGCAAATCTTTTCGAAGAATTAGAAAAGGAATTTGTATGCTATGGAGAAACTGGAACTTGTAAAGTACGTAAGTACCTTCATGACGAAGAACAAGCTATACCCTATAACCAAAGACCAGGTACTTTCACACCATGGGAAAAATTTACTGAAGAAACGGATTTATTATTCTATGAAGGGTTACATGGGGGGGTCGTAAATGACAATGTGAACATAGCTGCACAAGTTGATTTACTAATCGGTGTGGTGCCAGTCGTAAATTTAGAGTGGATACAAAAGATTCACCGCGACATTGCCGAAAGAGGTTATCAGCCTCATGACGTAACGAACACAATCCTGCGTCGTATGTATGATTATATTCACTATATCACACCACAATTTTCGATGACAGATGTAAATTTTCAACGAGTCCCTACGGTAGATACGTCGAATCCATTTATTGCTCGAGACATACCGACACCCGACGAAAGTTTTGTGGTCATACGTTTTAAAAATCCAGAAAAATTAAACGTAGATTTTTGTTACTTGCAAACAATGATTAATGGTTCATTTATGTCGAGGCGCAACTCTATTGTCGTACCAGGTGGAAAAATGGGGCTTGCTATAGAAATTATATTTGCTCCGATCATTGAAGGATTAGTGCAAGAGTCTCGGAGACTAAGGAATAAACTTGATGAAAAGAAGCCAATGTACTCAGGTATGCACGCAGTGTAGAGGTAAATTTTTTAATCAAATACTTAAAAATGATCAGGAAATTTTTAATTTAGATTTCTATCACATAGGAAAGTGAGGTTATAGGTATGATACATATTCTCCCAGTAACAAATTGGTGGCCTTTTAAATTACACCAAGAAGAGAATCGATACAGCTCGGCTCTTGGAAAAACTAATGTAGTAGAGCTAGATCAAAATATTGAGTTAGATGGAAATAATGCGCTTGCTATTTTAGCCTATGGCGAGATTATAGAACACATGGACATAGGTTGCGAATTAATTGATTCACTACTTGTAGAAGAGATGACTAATATTTTAAATAATAATCGAGGACAAAATGAGCTTTATGATCCTCAAAACATTTCTAAAAGTTTGTTGCCAACTGCAAAGGAAGTATTACATAAATATTATTCAAAATATAAAAAATACTCAAATAATTGTGAAGATATTTGCCGCTGTGTGCATAATGAATGTGATATTGAATTTCTTAAATTCATTACGCATATATATGCTCGAGCATTTATCAAACAGTTTTATTGGCAGGAGTGTTGTGCTTGATAACAAGGAGAAGCTTAATTGGTAAGATATCATCGATTTATATTAATTTACTATATTGGTTACTAATCAAACTTGAAACTTACCACTTTGCTATTTGATATAGATGGCACACTTGCAGAAACTGAAGAAAATCATCGCAAATCGTTTAATTTAGCTTTTCAGCAGGCGGGGTTAAACTGGTCTTGGTCAAGATCGTTATACTGTAATTTACTGTCTATTGCTGGCGGTAAGGAACGTATTCGTTATTTCGTAGACCAATACTCTCCAGACTTTGTAAAGCCGAAAAATTTAACTGGCTTCATAGCTGATCTACATGCAAACAAAACAAAAATATATTATCAGTTGTTGAAACAAGGCTGTGTGCCATTACGACCAGGTGTAAGGCGCATAATACAGGAGGCACGCCAAACTGGGATTCGCTTAGGTATTGTTACGACAACTACACCAAAAAATGTTTCAATTTTGCTACAAAGAAGTCTTACACCAGATTCACCGAGCTGGTTTGATGTAATCGCAGCAGGTAGTGTAGTTCCTAGAAAAAAACCTGCACCTGATATTTATCTTTATGCATTACAGCAACTAAATGAAAATCCCCAATCATGTCTGGCAATCGAAGATTCGGAAAATGGATTACATTCAGCAGTGCAAGCAGGATTGAAAACTATTATAACGGTAAGCGAGTACTCACAAGGGCAAAATTTTAGTGAAGCGGTTTTAACTGTCGATCATTTGGGTGAACCAGATCTACCATCTACTGCGATCAAAGGGGCTTTGAATGAAAATTCTTATGTCGATCTTACCTTGTTAATGAATATCTGTAAGAATTGATGATTGCAATATTCGTATGCATTAGCTTATTTGAATACGTGAAGATTCGTAACTATTGTCTTTAATACTATCGTTAAAAATGTAACTAACTGAATTGAATGTAGTAATGATAGTAATGAATATGATGTATGCATTTTTAATTACACTTTATAAGGCTCTTCGGCAAAGCTGAGAATATAAGAAATACCTAGCTAGGTGCCCTAATAATTCAAAATCCGTCACATATCGGCGAATCTGTCAGTATTTTTCCTAAATTTCTAAGACTTGTGGTCGAAATCTTAATGCGGATAAGTACGCATTTTAGATTATCAACACTACAAGGATGTTTAATCATGGCGATTTTTGATGCTTTTAAACAGTGGACAGAAAAAGTTTTAGATAAAGTCCAATCGAACGATGAAAAAATTTTAGAAGAGTTATATCAGGACCAGATAAATTCTGATTTTCCAAGAGAAGAGCTGTTTAAGCAGAATATTTTTATGGGTGACACAACCCGTGCCGAGCGCGTTGGTGAAGAGGTGGCTTCTGAAGAAACTTCTGCTAGTGTAGATGAAGGTATTAAACCAAGAGAAATTCAGTCTAATACGTTTAATAATTCTGAAGCAGGCCATGACAATGTTCCTGAATTTTCAGAATTAAATCGTACTACAAACTCAAATAATAATTTTGAGTCAAGCAATAACATACAATCTTTTTCTAACAACGGCTTCGTGTCACCTAGTGACTTAAATAGTGATACTCAACTAAATCCAGTTTCTGCACTTCTTAATGAATACGATTCGCCATTTACCACTGATGGTATAAGTCAGGGTATTGAACCTAATCCTGGTGGTAATGCTCCATCCAACTCTAATATAAGTCCTGTCGTTGATGCCAATGTATCAGACAATATCGTTAGCGAAAGCGCCCCAGTGGGTGCAGTTATAGGTGTTACTGCTTTCGCTTTTGATAGTGACGGCAGTGACAGTGTGAGTTACAGCTTAGCGAGTGGCAGCTTGGATAACGATGCGTTTGCGATCGATGCGGTCACGGGTGAAGTGACGGTTGCGGATGCGAGTGCGCTGGACTTTGAGAATGATGCGTTGATGCAAATCGAAGTGACGGCGACGAGTACGGATGGTTCGAGCGGTACGCAAGTGTTCAACATCGCGATCACGGATGACACGAGTGAATTTAGCATTGGTGCGGTGAGTGATGTGGATGCGAGTGCGAACAGTGTGAGTGAAAGTGCGAATGTGGGTGACGTGGTGGGGGTAACCGCGTTTGCCGAAGACTTGGATGGCAGTGACAGTGTGAGTTACAGCTTAGCGAGTGGCAGCTTGGATAACGATGCGTTTGCGATCGATGCGGTCACGGGTGAAGTGACGGTTGCGGATGCGAGTGCGCTGGACTTTGAGAATGATGCGTTGATGCAAATCGAAGTGACGGCGACGAGTACGGATGGTTCGAGCGGTACGCAAGTGTTCAACATCGCGATCACGGATGACACGAGTGAATTTAGCATTGGTGCGGTGAGTGATGTGGATGCGAGTGCGAACAGTGTGAGTGAAAGTGCGAATGTGGGTGACGTGGTGGGGGTAACCGCGTTTGCCGAAGACTTGGATGGCAGTGACAGTGTGAGTTACAGCTTAGCGAGTGGCAGCTTGGATAACGATGCGTTTGCGATCGATGCGGTCACGGGTGAAGTGACGGTTGCGGATGCGAGTGCGCTGGACTTTGAGAATGATGCGTTGATGCAAATCGAAGTGACGGCGACGAGTACGGATGGTTCGAGCGGTACGCAAGTGTTCAACATCGCGATCACGGATGACACGAGTGAATTTAGCATTGGTGCGGTGAGTGATGTGGATGCGAGTGCGAACAGTGTGAGTGAAAGTGCGAATGTGGGTGACGTGGTGGGGGTAACCGCGTTTGCCGAAGACTTGGATGGCAGTGACAGTGTGAGTTACAGCTTAGCGAGTGGCAGCTTGGATAACGATGCGTTTGCGATCGATGCGGTCACGGGTGAAGTGACGGTTGCGGATGCGAGTGCGCTGGACTTTGAGAATGATGCGTTGATGCAAATCGAAGTGACGGCGACGAGTACGGATGGTTCGAGCGGTACGCAAGTGTTCAACATCGCGATCACGGATGACACGAGTGAATTTAGCATTGGTGCGGTGAGTGATGTGGATGCGAGTGCGAACAGTGTGAGTGAAAGTGCGAATGTGGGTGACGTGGTGGGGGTAACCGCGTTTGCCGAAGACTTGGATGGCAGTGACAGTGTGAGTTACAGCTTAGCGAGTGGCAGCTTGGATAACGATGCGTTTGCGATCGATGCGGTCACGGGTGAAGTGACGGTTGCGGATGCGAGTGCGCTGGACTTTGAGAATGATGCGTTGATGCAAATCGAAGTGACGGCGACGAGTACGGATGGTTCGAGCAGTACGCAAGTGTTCAACATCGCGATCACGGATGACACGAGTGAATTTAGCATTGGTGCGGTGAGTGATGTGGATGCGAGTGCGAACAGTGTGAGTGAAAGTGCGAATGTGGGTGACGTGGTGGGGGTAACCGCGTTTGCCGAAGACTTGGATGGCAGTGACAGTGTGAGTTACAGCTTAGCGAGTGGCAGCTTGGATAACGATGCGTTTGCGATCGATGCGGTCACGGGTGAAGTGACGGTTGCGGATGCGAGTGCGCTGGACTTTGAGAATGATGCGTTGATGCAAATCGAAGTGACGGCGACGAGTACGGATGGTTCGAGCGGTACGCAAGTGTTCAACATCGCGATCACGGATGACACGAGTGAATTTAGCATTGGTGCGGTGAGTGATGTGGATGCGAGTGCGAACAGTGTGAGTGAAAGTGCGAATGTGGGTGACGTGGTGGGGGTAACCGCGTTTGCCGAAGACTTGGATGGCAGTGACAGTGTGAGTTACAGCTTAGCGAGTGGCAGCTTGGATAACGATGCGTTTGCGATCGATGCGGTCACGGGTGAAGTGACGGTTGCGGATGCGAGTGCGCTGGACTTTGAGAATGATGCGTTGATGCAAATCGAAGTGACGGCGACGAGTACGGATGGTTCGAGCGGTACGCAAGTGTTCAACATCGCGATCACGGATGACACGAGTGAATTTAGCATTGGTGCGGTGAGTGATGTGGATGCGAGTGCGAACAGTGTGAGTGAAAGTGCGAATGTGGGTGACGTGGTGGGGGTAACCGCGTTTGCCGAAGACTTGGATGGCAGTGACAGTGTGAGTTACAGCTTAGCGAGTGGCAGCTTGGATAACGATGCGTTTGCGATCGATGCGGTCACGGGTGAAGTGACGGTTGCGGATGCGAGTGCGCTGGACTTTGAGAATGATGCGTTGATGCAAATCGAAGTGACGGCGACGAGTACGGATGGTTCGAGCGGTACGCAAGTGTTCAACATCGCGATCACGGATGACACGAGTGAATTTAGCATTGGTGCGGTGAGTGATGTGGATGCGAGTGCGAACAGTGTGAGTGAAAGTGCGAATGTGGGTGACGTGGTGGGGGTAACCGCGTTTGCCGAAGACTTGGATGGCAGTGACAGTGTGAGTTACAGCTTAGCGAGTGGCAGCTTGGATAACGATGCGTTTGCGATCGATGCGGTCACGGGTGAAGTGACGGTTGCGGATGCGAGTGCGCTGGACTTTGAGAATGATGCGTTGATGCAAATCGAAGTGACGGCGACGAGTACGGATGGTTCGAGCGGTACGCAAGTGTTCAACATCGCGATCACGGATGACACGAGTGAATTTAGCATTGGTGCGGTGAGTGATGTGGATGCGAGTGCGAACAGTGTGAGTGAAAGTGCGAATGTGGGTGACGTGGTGGGGGTAACCGCGTTTGCCGAAGACTTGGATGGCAGTGACAGTGTGAGTTACAGCTTAGCGAGTGGCAGCTTGGATAACGATGCGTTTGCGATCGATGCGGTCACGGGTGAAGTGACGGTTGCGGATGCGAGTGCGCTGGACTTTGAGAATGATGCGTTGATGCAAATCGAAGTGACGGCGACGAGTACGGATGGTTCGAGCGGTACGCAAGTGTTCAACATCGCGATCACGGATGACACGAGTGAATTTAGCATTGGTGCGGTGAGTGATGTGGATGCGAGTGCGAACAGTGTGAGTGAAAGTGCGAATGTGGGTGACGTGGTGGGGGTAACCGCGTTTGCCGAAGACTTGGATGGCAGTGACAGTGTGAGTTACAGCTTAGCGAGTGGCAGCTTGGATAACGATGCGTTTGCGATCGATGCGGTCACGGGTGAAGTGACGGTTGCGGATGCGAGTGCGCTGGACTTTGAGAATGATGCGTTGATGCAAATCGAAGTGACGGCGACGAGTACGGATGGTTCGAGCAGTACGCAAGTGTTCAACATCGCGATCGAAGATGTTAATGAAGGTGCAACAGTATTGACTGCCAATGTCACCGGAAATGAAGACACAGCAATACCGCTTAATATTCAAGTAACTGATGTCGAACCGGGTGCAAATGTATCGGTGACGATAACAGGTGTCCCAAATGGTGCAGTGCTATCTGCGGGTACAGATAATGGAACTGGTAGTTGGACACTTAGTCAGTCAGATTTAACGGGCTTGACATTAACTCCTGCAGGAAATAGCGACGCTGATTTTGTGTTATCTGTGCAAACGGATGTTACAGAGAATAGTGTAACACAGTCTTATACAAATACATTTAATGTAACAGTAGATGCTGTAGCGGATGCGCCGATATTAGTGGGACCTAACACGATTACTCAATATCAAAATCCTACCTATAACTTTGAAAATGGTTTAGGAAATTGGGACATACTTGGAGATATAGTGAACCCAGGTGGGTACCAAGGACAATCTCCTACAGAAGGTTCAAAGATGGCACGAATGCGAGCTCAAGGTGCTACAGATTCTCAATTAGAAAGTGAATTAGGCATATCAAGCGGTAGTTTAGATGCAATTTCAACTGGGGATGCGCAAGATGGGTCTTCAATGCAGACCGCAATTGCTGTTAAAGAAGGTGATGTAATTACTTTTGATTGGAATTTTTATAATGCAGAAAATGCTGGTGATATCGCCAGTGGATATAATGATTTTGCAATTGCAAGCATCAATGGAACTCCTCAGGTTCTTTCACAGTCGTCGGATTTTGGGAATCCGGGAGCAACTGGATGGCAAATGTTTACGTTTACAGCAATACAAGATGGTGTATTGGATCTTGGCTTTGCGGTAGTTAATACAAACGATAGTAATAAAGATTCAAGTTTGTTAGTAGACAATTTGCAAATCAATGGAAATATAATTGATACTCGTCCGGTAGATTTAAACTTGACCATTGCATTAAGCGATGCAGATGGTTCTGAGTCGCTAGCAATTGAAGTATCTGGTGTGCCGACTGATGCAAGTCTAAGTGCAGGTACTGATTTAGGCGGTGGAATTTGGTCTATAGATCCTGCTGATGTTGATGGCTTACAGTTAATTCCTTCTGCAACTACATCAGGAACTGTTTCGCTTACGATATCTGCGACATCAACCGAGGCTAATGGTGGTGATTCTAGTACCGTGTCACAAACTATCGATGTGGAATTTGAAACTCTCGACGGGCCCATCTTTGGAACACTAGGGACAGATAATATTACCGGTACAGCGAATGATGATGTGATCGTTGCACGCGCTGGAAATGACACAGTCTCTGGTGGGGCTGGTGATGATTTAATTATGGGCGGCGATGGTAACGACACACTTAACGGTGATGCTGGCGATGACCAACTCTATGGTGGTGCTGGTAATGATTCCTTAAACGGTGGTGCAGGGAATGATGTCATGATTGGCGGTGCCGGAAATGATGTCGCTGTAGGTGGTGCAGGTGATGATGTATATATTTTTGAAGCGCTGGGCGATAGTGACTCATTTAGTGGCGGGAATGGTGGTGGTTGGACTGATGCGATTAGTCTTGATGTAGATATCTCATCATTACCTGATCCATCGGATCCATGGACGATTACTGTAAGCGGCAGTGAGGTTAGCTATGACGTTGCACTTGGATATTTAGACCTTGGTGCGGATGCTTCTGGTTCGATTACCTTTGATGATGGTAGTGAAATCAATTTCGATGGAATCGAACAAATTAATTGGTAAAAATATTTTCTGATTGTTTTCCCACGTTCAATGTGATTGGTATCTCAAAAAGTTTGAGATACCAATCACATGTATGATCATTAATACTAATTTTATCCTTTTGCTGCATAAAGGTTTTCCCCCATATGCCGTTACCGTTTATGGGTAACTGTAAATGGACTTTTTAAAGGATTATCCCAATGGCTATTAATGATAAGGACGTCAATATTAAAAATGTTGTGATGAATGAGGATTCATCGGCTTTTGATGCAAGGAAAAAGGAAATACCTGAAGCCGAAGATCAATCTTCAAATTTTCCAAAGGAAGAATTATTTAAACAAAATATCCAAATGGGTGATACAGATCGCCTCATTGATGAAGACCTTTCTTTGCAAAGTGAGTCTAGAACTAATCAGGTTGATCAAACTGCGAAAGACTCTGGCCCTAATCTAGTTGAGCAAGGACAAGCAGAAAATAATTATGCGAATATTGCCGATAGTGATGTAGTAAATTTAAGTAATTCAGTTTCAAGTGGTGGCGATAGCAACTATAGCAATCCTTCATCTGTTATCAAACCGGCGTCTTTACAAAATAGTCAAGCATCTCAAGTAGAAAAAACTAATGAAGATCAAGCACAATCATCGAACCAAGCGGTATTTGAAAGTCCTTCGCATGGTTCGCCAGACCTTGGTTCTGGCATTAATGCTGGGCAATCAGAGTCTGTAGATAATCAAGCAAGTGCACCTGAGTTAATAGTAAGTAATGCAACGGGTGATGAAGATAGTGCAATCGCACTGGATATCAATGCAGCGCTTACCGATACAGACGGCTCAGAAAGCTTAGTCGTTGAAGTGCAAGATATTCCAAATGGAGCAGTACTGTCTGATGGGGTAAATAGTTTTACAGCGACCTCGTCGGAAACCACTGCTGACATAACTGGATGGAACTTTGATTCACTTACAATAACACCTGCCGAAAATAGCGATGCAGATTTTGATCTCGCCGTACAAGCTACTTCTACAGAACATTCCAATAACGATGTTTCTACAAGTAATGCCACATTGAGTGTCAATGTTAATTCGATTAACGATGCTCCAGATTCGGTTAGTCTTGATGGTAATGCTGTGGTTGAAAATGGTTCAGGAATTGTTATTGGCACCTTATCAACAAGTGATGTTGATGCAGGGGATGTGCATAGCTATAGCGTTTCAGATTCACGATTTGAAGTGATTGATGGAAAGCTTCAACTCAAAGCAGGAATATCACTAGATTACGAAAAAGAGCAAGCTATTGAACTCGATATTACTTCTACTGATTCACATGGTGCTTCATTTACACAAACATTTTCTATTGATGTAAAAGATGCTGTTGAACAAATCGTGGGTACTAACAATGCCGATTATTTAAAAGGTGGAATAGGTAGTGACGATATTATTGCTTTGGATGGTAACGATGTTGTTGTTGCTGGGGATGGTAATGATAGGGTTGATGGTGGTGCCGGAAACGATCGCCTATATGGTCAAGCCGGTGACGATAACCTCATCGGTGGAGATGGAAATGATAGTTTATATGGCCAAGCTGGCGATGATCAGTTATCCGGTGGTGCTGGTAATGATGTGTTAAATGGCGGTGCGGGTGAAAACGTATTAGACGGTGGTGACGGTGCAGATCGTTTGTATGGACATCAAGGTGGCACCGATGAGATTAAAGGAGGTGCGGGCGATGATTACATTTATATGGATGGTAATGACCGCGTCGATGGTGGTGATGGTTTTGATCGGGTGTATACATATGGTGAAGAAGATGTATCGATAGATATGGGTGAAGCGAATGTGGAGCAAGTGATTGCTTATAGCGATGCGGATCACAATATTGATGCGAGTAGTGCGGATCAGGGTGTGTATGCACGTGGACGTGGGGGCGATGATGAGATCAAAGGTTCGGATCATGCCGATCGTTTGTTTGGTGGGGAGGGTGAGAACGTATTAGACGGTGGTGACGGTGCAGATCGTTTGTATGGACATCAAGGTGGCACCGATGAGATTAAAGGAGGTGCGGGCGATGATTACATTTATATGGATGGTAATGACCGCGTCGATGGTGGTGATGGTTTTGATCGGGTGTATACATATGGTGAAGAAGATGTATCGATAGATATGGGTGAAGCGAATGTGGAGCAAGTGATTGCTTATAGCGATGCGGATCACAATATTGATGCGAGTAGTGCGGATCAGGGTGTGTATGCACGTGGACGTGGGGGCGATGATGAGATCAAAGGTTCGGATCATGCCGATCGTTTGTTTGGTGGGGAGGGTGAGAACGTATTAGACGGTGGTGACGGTGCAGATCGTTTGTATGGACATCAAGGTGGCACCGATGAGATTAAAGGAGGTGCGGGCGATGATTACATTTATATGGATGGTAATGACCGCGTCGATGGTGGTGATGGTTTTGATCGGGTGTATACATATGGTGAAGAAGATGTATCGATAGATATGGGTGAAGCGAATGTGGAGCAAGTGATTGCTTATAGCGATGCGGATCACAATATTGATGCGAGTAGTGCGGATCAGGGTGTGTATGCACGTGGACGTGGGGGCGATGATGAGATCAAAGGTTCGGATCATGCCGATCGTTTGTTTGGTGGGGAGGGTGAGAACGTATTAGACGGTGGTGACGGTGCAGATCGTTTGTATGGACATCAAGGTGGCACCGATGAGATTAAAGGAGGTGCGGGCGATGATTACATTTATATGGATGGTAATGACCGCGTCGATGGTGGTGATGGTTTTGATCGGGTGTATACATATGGTGAAGAAGATGTATCGATAGATATGGGTGAAGCGAATGTGGAGCAAGTGATTGCTTATAGCGATGCGGATCACAATATTGATGCGAGTAGTGCGGATCAGGGTGTGTATGCACGTGGACGTGGGGGCGATGATGAGATCAAAGGTTCGGATCATGCCGATCGTTTGTTTGGTGGGGAGGGTGAGAACGTATTAGACGGTGGTGACGGTGCAGATCGTTTGTATGGACATCAAGGTGGCACCGATGAGATTAAAGGAGGTGCGGGCGATGATTACATTTATATGGATGGTAATGACCGCGTCGATGGTGGTGATGGTTTTGATCGGGTGTATACATATGGTGAAGAAGATGTATCGATAGATATGGGTGAAGCGAATGTGGAGCAAGTGATTGCTTATAGCGATGCGGATCACAATATTGATGCGAGTAGTGCGGATCAGGGTGTGTATGCACGTGGACGTGGGGGCGATGATGAGATCAAAGGTTCGGATCATGCCGATCGTTTGTTTGGTGGGGAGGGTGACGACCAGTTAGTCGGAGGTGGTGGTAATGATCGTCTCTATGGTCAAGATGACGATGACATTTTTGTTGTAGGGGATGGTAGTGATGTTGTGTATGGTGGTGACGGTAGTGATTTATTTATTTTGGACGCGTTGGATGGTAACGACACATTCCACGGCGGCAATGGCAATGGTTGGTCAGATATTATCGATATTAATGTTTCACCATCCGATACCGGTGATAGTGATAACCCTTGGTCCATTGAAGTAAATGGTGAGCAGGTGCAATTTGACTTGGCTGACGGGGGAATCGATGTTGGTCCGGATGCAACCGGCGTGATTTCTTTTGCGGATGGTAGCGAAGTTGCTTTTGATGGGGTGGAGCAGATTCAGTGGTAGTCACAAATAATCTAAGGAAACTCTGATTTATTAATGAAATGGCTGAGATGAGGCAAAAAGATTTTGAGACAAATCTGCCGGGAGCAGATTTGGAAAGCTTTGCTAGCCGTAGGCCGAGCACCAGGAAGGTGCGAGTCAATACGGAGTGTATATAGAAATACATGAGTATTTTGAGAAATCTTTTTAACAAAATATCAGAATAAATCAGAGCTTCCTTAAGTATTTACTAGTCAATGCGTTTTGTCATCAATATTGATGATCTTATCCCATGCTACTAAGCAAGGTTCTGATTTCTAAAGGGTTTAGCTCTTAAGCCGATACAAGCAATACAGGCTTTGGTATTCCCGCCAGTAGTTTACTGGTGGGGGTGATATTTATTGGTTAATCAAGAACGAGGAAGGACTTTATTAAATGGATTCGTCGACCTTGACGGAAGAGTTATCCACAGATAATGCTTCTGAATTTAAACATCGACTACCTACAGCATGGAAGCGATGGGATGTTTTGTTGGCGTCGTTGATTATCAACTTGGCTACACTGACATTGCCCATTGTTATTTTACAAGTCTATGACCGTATATTGCCTAATCAAGCAGTTGATACATTCACTCTTTTAATATTCGGTTTGTTAATTGCTGCAATATTAGATGGTGTACTTAGAGTAACACGCTCAGCAATCCTTACCTGGAAAGGTGTTCAATACGAACATACGGAAAGTATTCACGCAATAGAAAGAGTTGTTCATTCTGATTTAGTTAAGTTTGAAAGTAATTCAATTGGATCGTACTTGGACAAAATGGAAAGTCTCAAGAAGGTTAGAGAGTTTTATTCTGGACAATCTATATTGATGTTAGTGGATTTGCCCTTTGTTTTGGTTTTTTTAAGTTTAATTTTTGTGTTTGCAGGTGAAATGGTACTAATACCAATAACAATGATCATGATTTTTGTTGTAATTTCGTATTTCACAGGTAGGCAATTAAAAAAAGCGTTAGAGGAAAGATCTTCTGCAGATCAACGCAGACAAAATTTTCTTATCGAAACATTGCAAGGCATTCACACCGTAAAGGCAATGGCAATGGAAGCGCTAATGCTGCGCAGATACGAAAGATTGCAATCTCAATCTGCAGCAAGTGTTTATCAAGTGAGCCGCATAAACAGCATTGTTTCAGGATTGGGTGCTACATTTTCACAAATAGTTATGATCAGTTTTGTTGGCATAGGAAGTATATATGTGATCTCAGGGGATTTAACTATAGGCGCACTAGCGGCTGGCACGATGTTATCGGGCAGGGTGTTACAACCTGCTTTAAAGGCAATGGGACTTTGGACACAGTTACAAGCTGTATATATTGCGGGTGAAAAAGTAAACGACGTTCTGTCTTTACCACTTGAGGCATTGAAAGAGCATCCTCGACCCATCATTTTAAAGGGTGGAGTTGAAATAAGAGATGTACATTTTCAACATGAAGGCAGCAAAACTGAATTATTATCTGGAGTGTCATTAAATATTAAACCCGGTGAGGCAATAGGAATCATTGGAGCAAATGGAGTAGGTAAAACTACGTTGATAAATTTAATTATGGGATTTGTTAATCCTACCAAAGGAGAAGTTTTATTAGACGGTCAAAATATTAAAACACTGGACGGTTCTTCAGTTCGTGCACAAATTGCCTTGATGCCGCAACAAGGTACTATTTATGACGGTACGATTTTGGATAATTTAACCTTATTTCGTGAAGGTGAAGCAATTGACCAAGCGATTAAACTTACTAATTTACTTGGTTTAACCAAGGCAATTAATAAACTTCCTAATGGCTTAGATACTCGAATTGGTGGTGCAAATGCAGATGCTATGCCTGCAGGAATCCGCCAACAAATCATTCTTGCGCGTTCAATGATTGGTGATCCTGAATTTGGTGAACCAAAAATTATCTTATTCGATGATGCAAACTCTTGTTTAGATTTTGAAAATGAAGCTCGATTACATTCGTTTTTAGAGAACAATCGAAAAAATCGCACTTTACTAATTATTTCACATCGTCCATCTCTGCTAGCTATATGCGACCGACACTTTGAATTAAAACAGGGGAAATTACACAGTAGAAGTATAAAGTTTAGTGAAAGTAATATGCTTGAGTCTTCATCAGGTTTCGATAACGTTGTGAATCAGTAATGCAATGAGCGTAACTGCAGAAGATTTCAGTAATTTTGAAAAGGAAGAACAACTTCCTCTATCTGAGCGTTTAGCGAATGCTATACGCTATGGTAAGTATCAAGAGGTTGATAAAATTTCACCTTATGCCGCCTGTATCATACCTATACTTACTGAGTTGGGTTGGCGTTCTTATAAACGTGAACTCATCGAGGCGATACCTCACTTCGCAGATCATTTAGATCTCGTCGATCTACGCAATATGCTCGTTACTTTAGGTTATGAAAGTGACGAAAAGAAAACTACTGTAAAAAAAATTAGTCCAGCACTTACTCCATGTTTGTTTGTATCTAAGAAGGGGGATGTTTATGTAATCACAGAAAAAACCAAAGATTCGATTACCTACTATGATGCAACAAAAAGAAATTATTGTTCGAATGATATCTCATATGAAAAAGGAACGGCTTACTTTTTCACCGATATGCACCCAACACATGCAATGACAGGCCAAGAGCAAAGCGGTGAACAATGGTTTTCACAAGTCTTAAAGCGATTTAAAAAGTTAGTCAAACATTTATTTGCGATGACATTTATTTTAAATATTATCGCATTACTGGTGCCACTGTTTATTATGGTGGTATACGACAATGTAATTGGAGCAGGCACAACAAAAAGTGTCCCGTACTTAATGGTTGGTATATGCATTGCATTAGCATGTGAGCTTATTTTTAGATTAGTTCGCTCAAAAACACTTGGTCTGCTTGCAGGGCGCTTAGATTATATAATTGGTGTAGAAACATTTAAGAAAATTCTATCTCTGCCTCCATTACTTACCGAACGCTCAACAGTTATCTCACAACTTTCTAGGCTAAGGCAGTTTGAATCCATACGAGAATTTTTTACTGGCCCAAGCGCTGCTTTATTTTTGGAATTACCCTTTGTATTTTTGTTTGTCATTTTGCTAGCAATTTTAGGAGGGAGTATTGCACTGGTGCCTATTGCAATGATAATCATCTATGTAATTTTTGGGTTTTTTTGGTTTCCAAATATTAATAAAAAACTTATCCATGCAGGACATGCACGATCTGCACGTCAGCGTATGTTAATGGAGACTTTTTCAGGTCTGCGTGAGCTTAAATCTTTAGGGGCTGAAGGTGCTTGGCTGGAGCTATGCAGAGAAGCTTCAGGTGAAGCCATGACGCGAACCTATAAAACCACCACCAGTCATGCAGTTATTAACAGTATGGCGCAATCATTGATGACCCTTGCAGGGATATCTGTTCTGGCGATTGGAACATTAAAGGTAATGCACGGGGACATGACTATTGGCGCTTTAATAGCTGTAATGGCTTTAATCTGGCGTGTGTTATCGCCATTGCAGGGTGTGTGTCTTGCGATGTTACAAATCGATCAAATTACGCAAAGTATCAAACAGCTGAATCAACTCATGCGCGTACCTTCAGAAACCAATAGTTATAAAGCTGGGTTATTGATGCCAAAGATATCAGGAAAAATCACATTAGACCGAGTGACATTTCGCTATGGTCCAAACGAAAATCCTGCTTTAGTCGGTGCATCATTTACGATTAATCCAGGCGAATTTGTAGCTATTGTAGGCGGTAATGGCTCTGGAAAATCTACGGTATTAAAGCTAATTGCTGGAATGTATCGCGCACAGGCAGGTTTGCTTGCTATCGATGATACCGATGTGAGGCAATTAAATGCGATTGATTTGCGCCGAGTAATTGCTTACATGCCGCAAAAACCAAGCCTGTTTTATGGAACGATTACGCAAAATATTCGAATGAATCAGCCCTTAGCGACGGATGACCAAATAGAGCTGGCAGCACGTCAAGCTGGAATTTTCGCATCTATCCAGCGATTACCTGACGGGTTTGACACCCTTGTTGGTGACCACACAACTTCACGCTTACCGTCCGGTTTGGTACACGGAATTTGTTTGGCACGTGCCTATGTTCGCCAAGCGCCAATTTTTTTGCTAGATGAACCAGGAACCTCGCTCGATACAGTTACAGATAAAAATTTAATCGAGCACTTAAATAAGACACGTGGAAACCAGACAGTACTAATGGTTAGCCATCGTCCATCACATATAAAACTTGCAGATCGTGCAATTGTAATGGTTAACGGTATGGTTGCACATGTTGGGACACCTGATGAAGCAGTTAAATACTTAACGGAGATGCAAAGATGACGCAGGAAAGCATGTCTTTATCTAATACAGTTAAAACAGAAGTACCACGTGCAAGAGCTCGGTTTATTGCTCAATCGATTCAATTAGAAGAATCAGATGCGCCAGGTGTTGTAAGTATTGGAATATTAACGACTGCTATTCTCTGCCTAGCTGCAGTATTTTGGGCTTACTTCACTCCTGTTAATGAAGTCGCGATCACTCAAGGCGAGGTTGTTCCCAGTGGATATAATCATGTAGTACAACATTTAGAAGGTGGGATAGTAAAAGAGATACGAGTAAGTGATGGAGAATTCGTTAATGAGGGGGATGTGCTAATTCGCATAGCACCATCAGCAACCAAATCAGACTTGCAGCAAATACAGGCCCGCTATGCGATTTTAAAACTGCAATTAACACGTCTTAATGCAATATTAAGTGGTGATCAACCTGATTTTGAAAACTATCAAAATACTTATCCTGAATTAGTAGCAAGTGAAAAAGAAATTTACTATGCACAGCTTAAAAGTCATCAATCACAAATTAAAGTAGCTAAAACTAAAATTAGTCAGCGTTATGAAGAACTGGAACGAGAAAAAAGTAAAGCTAGTTATTTGAAGAGGGAGTTGAATGTGCTACAACAACAAGCTGCAATGCGGGAGGGTTTAGTAAGCCGTGGTTTGGTATCGAGAGCAGAATATCTTGATCGAAAGGTGGAATTAGCTGAAACCGAGACTCAATATCAACAAACACTATCCAATATTAATGTAGCCAGTGAGGCAAGAAGGGAAGCGCATCAGTCATTAATTGATTTGGAAAATCGTTTACAAGAATCAATACAATTGGAAATAGGCAAAGTGTCTGGTGAATTGGCGGAGTTGGATGAGAATTTAATCAAGTATGAGGATCGAGTCAATCGTTTAGAATTAACCGCCCCAGTTTCCGGTGTAGTAAAAGGTTTAGTTGTAAATACTATTCAAAGTGTAATTAAACCGGGTGAAACAATTATGGAGATTGTGCCTGCTGGCGATGAATTAATTGTCGAAACTAAAATCAATACATCAGATATTGGCCATGTCTATACCGGTCAAGAGGCAGAAATTAAAGTCAATAGCTATGATCCCCAACGTTTTGGAACGGTATCAGGAGAAGTAAAACAAATTAGTGCATCTACATTCTTAGATGAGGAGAGACAGCCCTATTATCGTGCAAAGATAGCTTTACAAAAACATTATATTGGCAACAATCCAAATCGATACCAAGTTATACCTGGAATGACAGTTCAGGCAGATATTAAAACAGGTGAAAAATCCGTTCTGGATTACTTATTGAAACCTATTTACCGCGGGTTTCAAAATGCGTTTCAAGAAAGATAAAGGTGAGTACTACTGTATTTCTTGAGCCACAAAAGCTAGTGAATGATATTATTGATAGGTGTAGTAGCTTTTTGTTCAAACCAGAAATTTTCAATAGAAAGAACAATTTCTTTTAAATCATTAAAATTATCTGGCTTTACTAGATATGAATTTGCATGCAAGTCATAACTTGTTGTGATATCTGATATTGCATCTGAGCCGGATAGAATAATAACTGGTATGTCCCTTAAATTTTTATCAGTCTTAATTTCATCGAGTAATTCTCTACCGTCAATTTTTGGTAGATTCAAGTCTAGAAGGATCAAGTCAGGTTTGGGGATTCTGGTATAAGGTTTTTTTCTATATAGCATTTGTAATGCTTGTTCTCCATCTTTAGCAATGTGTAAATTACAATTAAATTGTGATGACCTAAATGCTTTTTTTGTGAGTAACACATCACCAGGATTGTCTTCAATTAGCAGTATTTCAGCTCTTCTATTTCTAGTGTCGATTAAATTCATGCCGCTTTACCCGTCTCTATAATTTGTTTAGGGATTGTAATGTAAAAAGTAGTTCCTACACCTTCATTAGATTTTACATGCAAGCTACCGTCCATTCGGTCTATAATTTTTTTGCAAACGGCTAGGCCTATCCCGGTACCGCTATATTCATTGTTGGCATGTAAACGTTTGAAGGGCTCAAATATTTTGGGTAAATATTTTGGATGTATGCCAATACCATTATCTTCAATCGTGAGTTCCCATTTATCGGCATATTGTTCAGCCGATATTGAAATTACTGGAGTGTTGTTTTTGAGCTGGAACTTGATTCCGTTACTTATTAAATTTTGTAGAAGACTGATCATACTAGCTTTATTACCAGTAATTGAGGGTAGATCATTAAATACTAAGACAGCATTACTTTCTTGTATTTGTTTTTTTAAATTTTCAGAAACATGACTTAGAACCTCATTTAGGTCAACGTTTTCCATTTTCTCATCTTCTTTGCTTGCCCGTGCATATTCTAGTAAGGCTTTTATCAATTTTTGCATCTGTACAGCTGCATTTGAAGTGATGGCTAAATACTCCTTCTCAGTACTATTCAGTTTATTTGAACATGTTTCTTTTAATAACCCAGTGAAATTAGTAATCATCCTTAAAGGCTCTTGTAGATCATGAGAAGCCACATAAACAAAATTTTCTAACTCAGCATTAGCATTAGTAAGTTCAGATACCGCGTCCTCAAGATGAATTTCGGTATCGTGGAGATAATCTATGTATTGAGAACGCGTAAATTCATTACCGATCCATTGAGAAACCAATCTTACAAAGGATTTTTCTCTTTCATCAAACGGACGTAATCTATTGTCTTTGCCATAGAAATTTACTGAACCATAAATATTTTCATGAATATATAAAGGCATCGCAATAAACGAATTGATCCCACTTTTTATAAGTGCAGGACTATATTCAGATTCAGATATGTTATGAATCGCAACAATATCATTTTTTTCTTGTGTGGATTGATAAAGCACATCTTTTAAAGCAGCTAACTTATTGCAATTTGCCCCATATCCTTCCGTACAGTGACAATAATCAACACAATACTTGTTATCTTTAACATTACAAATCAATCCACAGGACAATTTTAAATAAGATAAGGTCTCTTTGAGAATTTTATTTAATTTAGTGTCTAGTGGTGTTGTAGCATCAGTGCTAAGGATGTAAAAAGAGTTCATAAAATGTTCGTGAGCTTTACGTTTGGAGACATCTACAAAATAGCCTACCATTCGCACAGCTCTACCAAATTCATTGCGGACAGCTTGTCCGCGAGCACGTACCCATACATACTTACCGTTTTTTTGTTGAAGTCTACATTCAACATCAAAGCGTGTATTAGACTTAAGGTGAGAAACTAAAGCGGAGTTCGCGCATTCAATATCATCTTTATGCGTAAGTTTTTCAAGCCATTCAATATCAGGAGTCATATCTTCAGGAGCAGTGATGCCTAACATCTCGAATACGCTTGATGAACAATACATTTCATTGTTTTCAATATCCCAGTCCAATAGACCTACTTTCGTCCCTTCTAAGGCAAGGTCATACCTTTCTTTTTGTTCACGATAGGAAATTTTTGCTTGATATGAGTCAGTAAATAATTGATTTAATGTTGTCGCTACGGTGCCAATTTCATCATCTCTTGATATTGGTATAGGGCTGAATGCTGCTTGAGAATTATTTTTATTTAACGACCAATTTATTTTAGCTAAAGGTTTGAAAATATATTTATTGGTTAATATATAAACTATGCCTAATGCGCAAATCATTGTTAGGACTAGTGCAATGGATGTATTTAGAATCTGATTTTGTAATTGCAAACGAATTTTAGATACATCAAAGACAACGCCAACTGATGCTTTAGTAATTTGTCCATTGTTTAGCATATTGCCTAACCATATTGTAGATAAAGAAGTGTATTCATCTTTTTCAGGGATAAATTTAAAAGATTGAGTTGAATCATGGTCTGAAAATATTTCATTGGTCGGCAAACCAATTAGCGCATGTTTATTAGAGGCGATCACAGTGGGCGGATTGTCTATTCTAATAATTATTAATTTAATATCTCGATTGGCAGCTAGAGTCTTTACCCCTTTAACAAGTTCTGGCGATTCCCCAGAAGTTTGAGCCATATAATCCAAGATATCTATAACTTCAGTCGCACGTGTATATACCTGATCAGATAATTTATCATTAAATACTTTGTACATAATGAGGCAGATGATTATCACCGCAATGCAAAATATGAATAGCAGTGAAAAAAGAATCTTTTTTTGGGAAGAATTTTTCACCTCTGAAAAATAGCTAAACATTTCTTGAGTTAACTTAAATCTAGATTGTAAATAAATTGAGAATATTTTATTTGTTCTTCGTTATTGTCCATAAATACAATAGAGCTAATTTTTTCGAGGGTTTGTTGAACGACACCATTTGGCGCTAAAAAATTACTTTGTTCACTTGATTTAATCAAGTGAATATCCTTCATAGCTTCTTTAAACTCATTCATTGAAATGGGAAATCGTTCCACTAATGTAGCATAAGCCTCCTCAGGATTCGCATCGATATATTTCATTGTCTTAGCCCATACATGTTGTAGCTTGCGTTGTAAATCGGGGTGATCATCAAGTACTTTCTTATCAATTGAGAGCACATCTAAAATTTCGCCACGAATATGTGAGCTGTCAAATAATTTATTAACTTGTAAATGTTTTTGTACAGTTATTGAATCAGGAGGATAAGAAGTAATTGCATCCACTTTTTTTGATTTTAATGAAGACAGTAGTTTGTGTTGCTGCATTGGTATGAGTGTTACATCAGTTGGTTTCATATTATTTAACTCAAGCGCCCGATAAATCATGTAAAAACTCAAGCCTCCACTTTCGACACCTATTTTCTTACCTTTCAAATTACGCATGGCTTTTATTGATGGTGACGCTAGAATCACGTCTGCACCTTCGGAAAAGTCGATTGCTAAAACTACTTGGGCGATTCGGTTAGAATATTTATAGGCCTCTAAGACCTCAATTAAAGTTGATGCCATGCCATCAATTTTTCCACGTTCAAATGCGCGTCGTACTGCTACTAGAGAACTTAATTCAACCAGCTCCACATCTAGGCCAGCTTCTTTAAAGAACCCTTGCTTTTTTGCAATAAACAAATGTTCGAACCCAGGGTATTCATCAATACCTATTCGTATGGTTTTCTTTATTGAATGCTTGGTCGAAGAAATATTATAGATTGCTAGTAGTAGCGGGATTGCTACCAGCAAAAATAGAACAGTATTTCTCATTCCAGAAAAATTCTGATACATGAACTAAATACTAATTAAATAAAAGTTTGAACGTCAAAATAATGGCGTACCATAATATATAAATTATAGCATTAGCTTTGTTGCTCTAATTTTTGTTTACATAATTTATCGATTACGTCAAATATTTGGCGTTTTGTAAGTTGCAAAGATAATAGGCTGTAAAAATTATTAGAACAGCTTAAATTTTTATTTAAGCCAATCCTAATCTCGCTAACCTTTAACGTGGTAATTAACTAGAAGTAGAATGAATTACTGAGTATGAGTAAGGGTGATTGAGTTTTTAAACGAATCTAATGTGAAAGGGCTGGAGATAATAAAATCTGCACCAGCATCTTTAGCGATATTTTTAATTTTTGAAGAGGCTTGTGTTGTAACAAACCCAAAAGTAACTGAATGATTAGCTTCACGTAAGGATTTAAGGAACTCCAGACCTGCCATGTTTGGCATATTCCAGTCTGCAATAACTAAATCAGGTTTTTTATTTTCTACTTGTTTAAAACCCTCTTCACCATCTGATGCCTCGATTAGCTCTTCAGCATGAATATCAGCTTGCTGTAATATCCACTTAACGACTTTGCGCATTGCAGTACTGTCATCAACAATCAATATTCTCATTTTCAACTCATATCGCTAAAAAAGCTCGATAATTTATATCGGGTCTTGCAATACATTTATCGGCAGATTGTTGAAAAATTTAAGCTATTCTGCTTGCTCTCAAACCAATATTTCCTAGTTTTAGAACCATTAAGCTGATGAAATCATAGGTTTTTCCTAAATTTTCAAACATTCTGGCCGTTATTAAGGTTGTAGCCAAAAGCTATTCAGATTACGTAATTGAATCAATAAAAATCAGTGAGTTACTGAGTTATATGCATTGTGCCTATAAGAGACAAGGAGTGTTTACTACATGGATATAGCAACCCTGTTGGGATTATTGGGTGCTATTGCAGTAATTGCGTTAGCAATAATTCTAGGTGGGTCTGCCGGCACATTTGTGAATGTACCTTCTTTGGCGGTGGTTATCGGAGGCACTTTCGCAGCAACTTTAACCCGAATTTCCTTAGCCGATTTTCTTGGTTCGTTTAAATTAGTTTTATCCACTTTTTTACACAAAAGTGTAAGCCTTACTAAATTAATAGAAGAGGCAGTTGAACTTGCTGATGTAGCCAGAAAAGAAGGTGTACTTGCATTAGAAGGAAGAGAGATTGGGCATCCTTTTTTAGAGCAAGGCATTAATCTTTGTATTGATGGATATCCAACAGAAGTTGTGCAAAAAATGCTGAGTAAGGATATTAATTTATCTATAGAGCGGCATGATACTGGTCGTGAAATGTTTAAATCCATAGGCGATGCTGCACCGGCGATGGGTATGATCGGTACATTAATTGGGTTGGTGCAAATGTTATCAAACATGGATGATCCTAAAGCAATTGGTCCGGCTATGGCGGTGGCGCTTTTGACTACACTCTATGGTGCTGTTATTGCAAATGCAATCGCACTCCCTATTGCAGATAAGCTTAAAAAGATTAGTCAAGAAGAACGTCTAAGCAAGAGCTTAATTCTAGAATCTGTTTCTGCAATTCAAGCTGGCACTAACCCAAGAGTAGTGGAGCAGCTTCTTGCAACATATTTGCCAGACAATAAGCGTGAAAAATCTGGTAGTGATGCTGGTGAACAGCAAGAAGCTGCATAGATAACTAGTAATTATGTCTGAGGAGGAAGCAACCCAAGCAGAAGAATCCTCAGGTGCGCCGATGTGGATGGCTACTTTTGCTGATTTAGCAATTTTGCTTATGTGTTTTTTTGTATTGTTATTATCTTTTTCAGAAATGGATGCTGCAAAATTCAAAGAGCTTGCAGGATCATTGCAAAGAGCATTTGGAGTCCAGCGAGATGTACCTGCAAATGAATTACCGAAAGGTACAAGTGTGGTAACCGCAGAATTTAGTCCGGGAAAGCCTGATAATGAAACCTTGTTGAAAATCATGCGTCAACAGACCACAGATGAAAGTAAAGACAATTTGGATTTCACTAGTGGTAAGGGTGGAGTTGATAAGCAGCAAGTTGCCGAAGAGATTTACCAAGCTGCGGTAAAGCGGATGAAAGATGAAGCGAGCAGGTTAACGGCAGCATTACAGGACGAAATTGATGCAGGTGTGGTAGAAGTAGATTGGACTTCTAGAGAAATTGTAATTCGCATTAGAGAGCGAGGGACATTTTCATCTGGAGATGACAAGATAAATAAAAATTTTGCTGTACTTTTGAGAAAGATCGGAAATGCTTTAAAGGCGGTTGAGGGAAATATAATCGTATCGGGCCATACAGATAATATACCTATTAGTACTGAGCGTTTTCCTTCAAATTGGGAACTTTCTGCCGCTCGTGCTGCTGCAGTAGTGCATCATTTAGTGTCTGAAGAGGATATTAATTCTGACAGACTTCAAATAAGGGCCCATGCAGATACGCGACCAATTTTCACAAATTATACTGAAGAAAGTAGAGAAAAAAATAGACGTGTTGAAATTTCGATTTTAGGTGACAAGCGTTTGTTTTATGAGTATGAGGATGTTTCTTCTGTTGTTAATAATATAGACAGAGATAGATAATTCTTGTGGATAAAAATAAGTTAAAAGATATTGAAAGTATGCAAAGCAATGAGAGCCGTGCTGCCTTTAGAATTGACGACAATGTACTTTTGTCTATCAGGATAATACCTGATGATCAACTAGAAGAGGCATTAAAAAGATTTCCTGAAAAGTTAGCGGAATTACAGGCATTGAATAGTTTTAGTGATTCGACGCAAGTACTAACTGACCAATTTGCATTACTACGTAGACGCTATCCAGAAGTAGCGAAATACTTAAAAATTCTTGACGATAAAATAAATACATTAGCAAGAAGACAGTTTTCTACTTGTTCTATGATTCCAGATCTTAGCTGGTATGAGGTTAATATCAGTGCAAATGGAATTCGATTTAATCATGGCAAGAAATTAAAAGTGGGGCAATATTTAGAATTGCGTCTACAATTTTCACAAGTGTCTAATTACATATTGGCATATGGAAAAATCGTAAGATGTGAACAAGTGACAGATAAAACTGATGAATACTCTATCGCAGTAGAATTCACGCATATAAATATAGAAGATCGTGAATCAATTCATATTCACGTTCGTGGTAAAGAGATCAAGCTGATTCGCGAAAAAGCTCTTCTACAAGAGCTAAGTTAAAAAAGTTTGAAAAAGATAATCCATGTAGCTTGATTAACTTAGATTAAAGATATAGCCGCTTAAGTCGATATGAATAATATCATCATGTATATAGCAGTCTGATATGCAAGACGTTGTCCAGTTAGTCAAAAATTGGATTGTTCTTGGGCTTGAGCTATCCCAAGCTCTTTTTTCTGTGTTTTTCCTAGTTGCGCTGATAGTTTTACCTGCTATGTATTTGGCAGATATTGCCCAATCGCGACATGCTGTGCGTAGAAATTTTCCTGTTTTAGGGCGTTTTCGATATTTTTTTGAGCATATGGGAGAATTTTTCAGGCAATATTTTTTTTCTATGGACCGAGAAGAATTGCCGTTTAATCGTGCGCAAAGATCCTGGGTTTATCGCGCAGCTAAAGATATCAGTAATACTATTGCTTTTGGCTCCTCGCGAGACTTAAAAAAAGTTGGCACAGTTTTATTTGCAAATTGTCCTTATCCTACTTTGGGTGAAGATGCCACACCTATGTCTGAACAAATAGTCGGGCCGCAGTGTAAATATCCTTTCCGAACTAAATCAATTTTTAATATTTCTGCGATGAGCTATGGCGCACTTTCGAAGCCGGCAATCATTGCGTTATCAGAGGGGGCACGAGCTTCTGGATGTTGGTTAAATACAGGTGAAGGAGGTTTGTCTAAATATCATCTACAAAGTGGTTGTGACATTGTATTTCAAATTGGTACCGCTAAATATGGGGTTAGAGACCCATTTAATAATAAATTAAGCGAATCAAAATTAATTGAGATTGCGGCTTGTCCTCAAGTTCGAATGTTCGAAATCAAATTGAGTCAAGGTGGCAAACCAGGTAAAGGGGGAATACTTCCTAGTGCTAAAGTAACTGAAGAGATTGCTGAAATCCGTGGAATAGCAGTAGGGCAAGATTCCATTAGTCCAAATCGGCATCCTGATATCACTTGCGATGCAGATCTGCTGGAAATGATAAGGTATATACGAAAAGTAACCGGTAAACCAGTTGGATTTAAAACAGTCATAGGTTCAGAAATATGGTTAGACCATTTGTTTGGTTTGATAAATCAACGTGGTAAAAACTTTGCACCTGATTTTATTACTGTTGATAGTGCAGATGGTGGAACGGGAGCAGCACCGATGCCACTGTTGGATGATATGGGATTGCCCTTAAACGAAAGTTTGCCGATCGTAGTAAATAAGTTGCAGGAGCATCAATTACATGATCAAGTGAAGGTAATTGCATCCGGTAAATTAATTACACCAGTGGATGCAGCATGGGCACTATGCTTAGGCGCTAACTTTATTGCATCGGCTCGCGGATTTATGTTTGCACTTGGTTGTATTCAAGCACTGCAATGTAATAAAGACACCTGTCCTACCGGTATTACAACCCATAATAAAAGATTACAACGAGGATTAAATCCTCAGCTGAAGTCAGTAAGAGTGGCAAATTATGTAAATAATATTGTGCATGAAATTGGCATGATCGCTCATTCATGTGGTGTAAATCACCCCCTTGAATTGGATAGGCATCATGCGCGTGTGGTACAAGAAAATGGTTTGTCTGTACCACTAGATGAGCTGTATCCAGCCCCACAAATTAGAAATTTTAAAGAGCGTAGAAATTGGGAAACTCGACCATGGTCAAAAAAAGCAACTGCAAAGAGTGACCTTGAGGAAACTAAAGTAAATATATCGTTAAACGAATTAAGCCGAAAAAAAAGTACTAGCTGCTAAGTAGGAAAATTTTTTAAAAATTACTATGGATAAAATTCTGAGTCGTATACCAATACCTGCTTCTTTACTAAAATTATTTGTTCCTGAAGCAGCTGTTGATCATGTGAGCTACGAAAAAGAGGAGAGCGGTCAATTTAATCAAGACTTGGATGCTAGATATATATTATCTGAGACATTATTCGCAATTGTTACCAATACACAAAAACTGTTTGAAGAAGATTATAAGTTTGTTGATCTTAAAAAATTAGCAAAAGAAGTTGAAAATATATCTGATGCAAATGACATTTTAATAAAACTTTCTAATTTAATCGAAAGTTTAAGTAATGATTATGACAAGAGACAATTAAGTGCAATATACGAAATTCCAGGAAAAATAATAGAAAATTATGAATTTCCAGAAGCGTATATCAAGCAAAGTGATCTTTTAAAAAAAGAATGTAAAAATATTAATGATAGTAGTGAGTATAAATCATCAATTTACAATGTTTTTAATTTAATTGATAGTGTTTGTAAAGACTCCATTGTTCAAAAGAAAGAACTAGAAAAGTTCTTGGTAAACATTGGTATTCAAATCAGTCGAATTGGTGAAGAGTTAAATAATTTTGTCAGTGAGCAGTCTACAGACGTCAAACTACATAATGATCTAAATACACAAATGCATAATGCTGTAAGTAGTTTAAGCGAAAGCTTACTTAAATCTGATGATTTAAATACTTTGAAAGATACTGTAAAAGCGCAGTTGGATACATTACAAAATATTGTTGCAGAAGAGCGAAAAGTAGTAAAAAAACATGAGTTAAGTATTAAGGAAAACATGAATAACTTGGCAAACAAAGTAAATGAGCTTAAGCAAGAAACCCAAGAGTTAAAAGTAAAGGTTAAAATAGAAAAAGAAAATGCATTAAAAGACCCATTAACAGGGTTATTTAACAGAGAAGCCTATGATAATAAAATTAAAACTTTCATATCAGAGGCTAAAGATAATAAGACTGCACTATCTTTATTGGTATGGGATATAGATCATTTCAAAAAGTTCAATGATACTTATGGCCACGTAATTGGCGACAAGGTACTTAAAGCAGTAACTAAAAAACTGTCGCACGCGCCTAAGGATAATTATTTTCTGGCAAGATATGGCGGTGAAGAGTTCGTTATGTTATTGCCAGACGTGGGGGCAGATGAAGCTTTACGATATGCTAATGACTTACGAGATGAAGTTTCTCGAATTACATATTTATATAAAGGTAAACCACTAAAAGTAACCATTTCGTGTGGTATTTCAGTCACACAAGGTGGGAGTAATGCAAAAAACCTATTCGTACGAGCTGATAAGGCATTATATGATGCTAAAATGAGTGGACGTAATTGCGTAAAATTGGAAGCTAATATTTAGTTCAACGTAAAAACTTACCGTCTGCAATTTTTACTTGATTTCTACCTGATTTTTTTGCAAGTTTTAGGGCTTTATGTGCTCTTTCATAAATAGAGTCTACAGTGTCGTTATCACGAAGAGCTGCTAAACCTATACTTATTGTTACATAGATAGATTTACCTTCTGTCCCTTCTATTGAATTCTCTGATACTGCAATTCTTGCACGTTCAGCAATTTGGTGGGCTTCAAAGAGCTCTATACTGCCAAGTATTAAAGAAAATTGATCATTACCAAACCGATATAATATATCGGTGTCACGTAAACACTCTTGTGTCATCTCATATACATGCTTGATTATAACGTCACTTAATAAAGTACCATGAGTCTCTTTAAGTTTAGTAAAGCGATCAATATCGATGAGAATTAAGCATAATGATTGTTTTTGTCGAATTGCTAATTTGGCTTCTCTGGTTAATTGATTTTCCATATGTCCCCAATTAGGCAATCCTAAATGTGAATCATTGGCGGCTTGAGCAACTGCGCTTTCATGTCTCACAGCATTGCGTAATGGGAAAACTACAGCCGATATATATACGTCGAATCTAGTTTTTTCTACCTGGGTAAATTCCACATCCCTATAAGCTATTATTTTTCCCCAGGAATGATCTTCTACTTCAAGTATGTAACCATAGGAGTTAGTAGCTTTATTGCCTAAATGAATATGAGTTCCCAACAACGGAAATTCATATTCAACACAGTGTATATTTAGATCATCTTGAATCGTTTCAAAAAACGTTTCAAAGATTTCTTTGATGTTTAATGTGGTCTGTAACTTTAATACTAGCGCCGTTATAATCCGATCGATAGGCTTATTAGTGCTTATTGCAGTTGCAATTTCAAGCGCATGATTAGAGCTAGTGGCGAACTTCTCAACACTAGAACTATTCATTTCCTTATGCTCCTCTACTGTATTTTCCTTCCCTAGAAAGCAGTTACAAGAGCATACATCCATGTTTCATCTTGTAAATCTGCAGAATTAATTATGCTTATGTATACCTATAACTATTGTTAAGTAGTTCAAAGATGTATGGTGAGTCAGAACACATTAATCACTTGATGGTTATTTTTGTTAACCAGGTTTTAGTATTTGACTGTTACAAATAGATCTGAACGGGGAGATGTGATCCATCTCACATAAAAAGGCCTATTTTAAAGTGGGATTTATCTAATCCGTTATTTCAAATTTATAACGATATTTGGAGGACAACTAATAACAATTATCAGTTTATCAATACATAATTTGAATTAATGCTAAAGCTAGTTTAACTAAGAGTAGTTATGGCTTTAAGCTGATGCCAATTGTCTGGATGCAGTAGATTGATACGAATGACCTTTATCATCATAGGTCTTGCTTTGTGTGACTCCAGCTAATGAATAAAGAGTGTCAATAGCATTGCTAGTATATTTGAGACGATTTGCCAAGAGTATACTATTTTCTTCAGATAAACTGTGACAGTGGCTTATTAGCTCTCTAATTTTATTCCACTCTTTAATATTATTTTTGACACAGATTTCGTTTATCGATTGTAACGAGTGCTCTAATTTGTTCTTAGAAATATCAGATGTATTGTCGAAGTATTCAGAAATATAGCTAGATAATTCTTGCATACAATTTAACTTCGCTTGCGTAGCTTCGCTTATTTGGTCTGCATTTCCTTTTATTAATAGTTCTTGTTCATGTTTAAGTTGTTCTACTAAAATTTGCAGCCGTTCGCTAATATGAGAAATAAAACCTTTAATTGGCAAGATATCAAAAGGGTCAGCTTGAGAAAGCTTGTTTGTAGATTGGGGATTTCGCAGCATATGTTATTTTAAAAGTTTTTCAAACTCTATCAATTTAGCTGCAATATTCTCCGAATTGATTTTGTAAGTTCCATCTTGTAGTGCTTGTTTGATAGCGTCTACTTTTTGTCGATCGACAACAGGTTGAGAGGCAAGACTCTCCCTTATCTTTTCAAGTGTTTGTGCAGACGAAATGTCTACTTGGGCAGTACCGGCATTAGCAGTAGGTACAGCTTTAGACGATTCGTTTCCTTTCCCGCTTTTATTAGTGCTTTGAATATTGGCACCATTTAATGGGCCATTAACACTGTTAATTTTGTCAGTCATAGTAGTTTTACCAGTCTTCACTAAAGGGGTTAACGGCAGTTTTTACTGCTACTTTAGTAGTTTACCCACTTTTTTAATGGAATTGTGTCATAGATTTAACAAAACCCTATGTTTATCTGAGACATAGGCCTCAATTTCACGTTTAGAGCTCATATTTCTGACCCGAATTCTGTCTCCTTTGGCACCATTAGCTAACGCTACGCCATTGGCTTGGACCACGATATTGGCCTGTTTTGAAATAATGATAACGCGGTCTCCACGATTAATAAGCTTTTTGGATTGCAGCATTGTGTCTGTAAGCACTTGATAAATATGGATGTTTTGCTTTAATTGCTGCCCTAATATTGGGGTACTCGCTGGTAGATATCCCCGGGAAAGCTTGGTGACATCACGCTTTTCCTTACGCACATTCGATGTTGCAATAATTTGGCCACGACTTAAAGCAGAACTCGCCACCCACACATACTTATATATATGTATGTACACGCCGAGATAAATTTTCCAGGGTTTATCCCCTCTACAGCGAATGCCAACTGTTGTGCTACCAAATTTCTTGTTTTCCAAAGGCCAGAAGGCTTCAAGTGGGGAGGAGCACTTATGTAAGCGTAAGCGTTTATCCAAAGGTCGAAGTGTAATTTCTGAATCTTGCACATCTTTCGTTTCTTTTAAAAGAAAATTAAGTGCAGTTGTTTGTAAGCTTTTGTGACTTTCTACAGATGCATAAATATGTTCAGAACTGCTTAATAGTAAGCATGCAAGAATAAATGCGTATTTTTTAAACATGAAGTTATTAACAGCTAATTGCTAATTTTATGAAAATTTCTGTGTGTATTGTAATTATTATGAGTGTGCAAATTGTATGCCGAATTTTCAATACGATATTTACATGAAAATATAGGAATAGGGAGGACTAGAGAGAAATATTTGCCGGTATGCGGCAAATCTTGCCGCCAAACTTATAAAGAACCAGTGTAATTGTTTAAGTTTATATAAAACATCATGGCTTTATTGGTTGGCATAGCGTTTGCTTAGTAATCCAATAAGAAAAAAATAATGGATTAAGTATGAACACACTTGACAATTACTTTGGACTCAATGCGCAGTCTATGCTGCTACGTTCAAAACGTGCAGAAATATTAGCATCAAATATTATTAATGCCGATACCCCGAACTATAAGTCAAAAGATATAGATTTTAGAGAGGTGTTGAATGCAAACTTTGATAAAGTTTTATTGAAACCAGTCTCTTTCAATACAACTCATAAATCACATATTGCTATGGAGAATGGCAATGATTTTTATTTGCAGACAAAGTATAGAGTTCCTGAACATGCATCTTTAGATGGAAATACTGTGGACTCCCATGTAGAAAAAAGTAAGTTTGCAGAAAATTCTGTTCGTTATCAGATAAGTTTATCTATGCTTAATAACAAAATCCAAGGTTTAATAAGCACGTTGCGTGGAGAATAAGGATGTCATTATTTAATATCTTTGATATCGCAGGGAGCGGGCTTAGCGCGCAAAATGTCCGTTTAAACACAGTTGCTAGCAATTTAGCTAATGCGGAATCGGTCGCAAGTTCACCCGAGCTTGCGTATAAATCTAGACATCCAGTTTTTGCAACAAAATATCAAAATGAAATTGCAAACATTCAAAGCTCAGCAAGTGTAGGAGTTAAAACCATTGGGGTTGTTGAAAGTCAGGCAGAAAATGCCGCTCAGTTTCAACCGGGTAACCCGCTTGCTGACGAAGATGGCTATATTTATCTCTCCAATGTAAATGCTATTGAAGAGATGACCAATATGATGTCCGCATCCAGCAGTTATCAATCTAATGTTGAAGTATTGAATACTTCTAAGGAATTAATTCTGCAAACTTTACGCTTAGGTAGATTATGAAATAGAGATAATTAATATGAATCCGATTTCTTCAGATATTTTAAGTTTAGTTAATTCGCCACAGCAATCTAAAGAATCAAAAGAGCTAGGGCAAGAAGACTTTATTAATTTAATGATTACACAGTTGCGTAATCAAGATCCATTTGAACCTTTACAGAGTGGTGAATTTATTGGGCAATTAGCTCAATTTGGAACGGTTTCCGGTATTAGTGAGTTGAAAGATACTGTAAGCGATCTAGCTAATTCTTTAATCTCCAATCAAACACTTGAGGCAGCAAACTTAATTGGTAAAAAAGCATTGATACCTTCAGATAGCTTTAGTGTTGAACAAGAAGATTCGGTTAAAGGTGCAGTTGCAATCAATGCGCCCTCAAATAATGTCACGGTCAGCATCTTTGATGCTGCAGGTAATTTAGTACAGACACTACCATTAGGGGTTGTGAATACTGGCATACAAGATTTCGAATGGGATGGTAACGATGCAAGCGGTAATCCAGTCGAAAAAGGCGTGTACTTTTTCTCATCGGTTGGAAACCAAGGTGAGGATAGCGTTGCATTTGATACATTTTCATACAAAGAAATTCAAAGTATTTCGATTGGTGATAGTGCTAGCTCAATACAATTAAATGTTTCAGACGGTACTGGACTAAAAATTTCTGATTTATTAAAAATCGAATAAGTATTTAAAATTAATTAAATAAGGAGATATAACATGCCATTTGATATTGCACTTACGGGATTGAATGCTGCGCAAAATGATTTACAAGTCATCGCGAACAATATTGCAAATAGTGAAACCAGTGGGTTTAAACGTTCTAGAACAGAATTTGCAGATTTATATGCTACTTCAGAGTTTGGTACTTCAAGTAATGCAATTGGTCAAGGAGTTCAAGTAGCAGCAATAACCCAGCAGTTTACCGATGGCGATATTAATTTCACTGACAATCCTTTAGATCTTGCAATATCCGGCAGTGGTTTTTTTGTATTAGAAGATAACGGCGCGCAAGTATTTAGTCGAGCCGGAGCTTTTCAAGTAGATAATTTGGGTAACATTGTTAATTCAACTGGAAATCAGTTGGTAGGTTTTCAGGCGGACTCAACTGGTAATCTGACAGGGGCGCAGGGACCGCTTGCAATAAGTCGTGCAAACTTAGCTCCAAATGTAACCAGTAGTATTAATATCGATGCCAATCTGGATGCAGCTGAACCCATCCTACCTGCATTTTTAGTAGGACCTACAGGGCCTGATCCAGCTACGTATAATCATTCTGCATCGTTTACTACCTTTGATTCTTTGGGTGGTGAACATGTTACAACAGCCTATTTTAGGAAAGATACGGCAACAGATTGGCAAACTTTTCTATTTGTTGACAATGTACAAGTTGATGGACCGGATGTATTGACGTTTGATACCTTTGGAAGTTTGTCTGCAATTAATGGGGTTGCTGGTGCAAGCACCACTACTTCACCTGCATTTACACCAGGTGGTGTGGGAGCACCAACGACATTTACGGTTGATTATGGCGATATTTCTCAATTTGGGGGTGGGTTTGCAATTAGTGCTATAGACCAAGACGGTTATGCAACGGGACGTTTAAGCTCATTAGATTTTGATACAACTGGGACATTGTTTGCGCGTTATACCAATGGTCAGTCATTGACGCTAGGCCAGGTTGCACTTGCAAATTTTGCAAACTCGCAGGGATTACGTCCTCTTGGGGATTCAACCTGGTCTGAAAGCTTTGCTTCGGGTCAACCTCTGATTGGCGCACCTGGCTCAGGCGACTTAGGTTTAATACAGTCCGGTTCGCTTGAAGGATCTAATGTCGATGTTACTGGGGAATTGATTAACTTAATTCAGACACAGCGTAACTTCCAGGCCAATGCGCAAGTAATCGGTACAGCAGATACGATTACTCAGACCATTATCAACATTCGTTAATTTGATCGAGGATAAATAAACACATGGATCGCGCATTATATCTGGCAATGAATGGTGCAAAGCAAGTACAGCTACATCAAGCCACAAATACACATAATCTTGCGAATGCAAGTACTACAGGATTTCGCGCTGATTTCGATGCATTTAATAGTTTGCCCGTATTAGGTCCGGGGTATGCCACACGTGTGTTTAATCAAGACGAAAGAAGTGGCGTTGATTTCTCCAATGGCGCATTGCAGCAAACTGGTAGAGAACTTGACGTCGCAATTAATGGTGAAGGGTTTATAGAAGTTCAAGCACCTAATGGCGACAATGCTTATACGCGTGCTGGTGATTTACATGTCACTGCAACGGGTTTATTGGAAACCGGTGCAGGCCATCCAGTAATGGGAAACGACGGGCCCATTGCAATACCACCATTTCAAAAATTGGAAATTGGTGGTGATGGGACGATTTCGATATTACCTGTTGGTCAAGAAGCTACAACCTTAGCTACGATCGATAGAATTAAGTTAGTCAATGCAAGTTCAGAGGCTTTGGTTAAAGGCGAAGATGGGTTGTTGAGGACAGTTACTGGTGTATCACTTGAGGCAGATGCATCAGTTACTGTTGCCTCGGGTGTATTAGAAGCAAGTAATGTAAATATAATCTCTGAATTACTCGACATGATTGAGCTTGCGCGCAATTTTGAGATGCACATAAAAATGATGCAGTCGATAGAACAAAATGATTCTGCAACTACACAAATTTTAAGAACTAACTAGTCAATATATTTAAGTCATAGGAATTTTTAAATGGACACAGCACTTTGGAATTCAAAAACAGGATTAGATGCACAACAAACACGCATTGCAGTGATTGCAAATAATTTAGCCAATGCAAATACCACAGGGTTTAAACGAGACCGTGCAGTATTTCAGGACTTACTTTATCAAACAGTGCGCCAACCTGGTGCACAGTCTTCTCAAGACACACAGTTTCCAACGGGACTGCAAGTGGGTACAGGAGCGCGTATCGTAGCAACGGAAAAATTATTTACCCAAGGTAATCTTACGCGAACAGAAGCCTCGCTTGATCTCGCCATTCAAGGCAATGGCTTTTTTCAAATTTTGCAACCTGATGGAACAATTGGTTATACCCGTGATGGTACCTTTACTTTAGATTCAACCGGACAAATCGTAAATTCAAGTGGCTATGTTCTACAACCATCGATAACGATTCCACCAAACGTTCTCAATATCACGATTGGTGCCGATGGAACAGTATCCGCACAAACAAGTGGAACTGCAGCTCCTACTCAAGTCGGCAATATTCAACTTGCTGAGTTTGTTAATCCAACTGGCTTACAGGCTAGAGGCAATAATTTATTGTTTGAAACGGCAGCCTCCGGTACACCACAAATCGGAACACCCGGTACCAATGGGCTAGGCACATTAGAGCAGGGCTCGCTTGAAACAGCAAATGTAAATATCGTAGAAGAGTTGATTGGAATGATCGAAACACAACGAGTCTATGAAGTTAACTCACGTGCAATTGAAACCATAAGTGGCATGCTCGAATTTGCAAATAATACAATTTAATAGATATTGCTTATAAAAAATGAAGTCAATTTTAACTATTGTTTTTATTTTTATAGTTACGACAGGGTGTTCCAGTTTCGGTAGCTTAAAAGATCCTGACTATGCCCCAGGTGAAGCAGTAATCCCTGAGGGTAAGGCAACAATTGATGGCGCCATCTATGATCCAGCATATAACCTATTTTTGTTTGAAGATGTTAAGGCCAGAAGAGTAGGTGATCTTATTACTGTCATACTTCAGGAAAGTATTAATGCATCCAAGTCAGCAACCACTGAAGCAGATAAGGACTCAAATATCGATTTACCTAATCCAACTTTGCTTGGCAAAGGCAATCGCCTAAATGAACTTGAAAACGATATTGAAACAACACGTGAATTCGATGGTGAAGGCGAGACTACCCAGGAAAATAGTATAGATGGCAATATCACCGTAACCGTGCACGAGGTGTATCCAAATGGCTATCTATTAGTTAAAGGTGAAAAGTTATTAGAGCTAAATGAAGGAAGTGAAATAGTACGAATATCTGGAATTGTTCGACCGACAGATGTGACCTCCGATAACACGATTCTTTCAAACCAAATCGCAGATGCACAAATAACCTATAAAGGTAAAGGAATTGTGAGTGATAGTAGCAAAGCAGGTTGGTTAACTAGATTTTTCTATACCACTATATGGCCTTTTTAATTAAGTATTAATATGACTAAAAACAGTATCACAAAATTGATAATAGTAATTTGCATTACATTGTTTGCAAATAATCTTAGTGCAGAACGCATCAAGGACATTTCCACTTTCGCAGGGGTTCGAAATAACCAATTACTTGGCTATGGATTAGTGGTTGGTTTAGATGGCACCGGAGATCAAACTTCGCAAACGCCTTTTACCATTCAAAGTTTAAAAAGCTTCTTAAAACAATATGGCGTAACTATTCCGCCTGACGTGAATCCACAGCTAAAAAATGTCGCTGCAGTGACCGTACACGCAGACTTATCTCCTTTTGCAAAACCAGGACAAGCTATTGATGTAACGGTTTCATCACTGGGCAATGCCAAAAGTCTACGTGGAGGTAGTTTATTAATTACACCTTTACGTGGGATTGATGGGCAGGTGTATGCAGTAGCACAAGGGAATCTCGTCGTTGGCGGTTTAGGGGTACAAGGCAGTGACGGTTCCAGTATTAGCATTAATATACCGAGTGCAGGGCGAATTCCAAATGGTGCGACGGTTGAACGAACTGTGCCATCACCTTTTGCATCGAGCGAATATTTATATCTAAATTTACATGCAGCCGATTTTACCACTGCAAAACGGGTACAGAATAGAATTAACAGACATTTTAAACAGCAAATTGCTCAAGCTATCGATGCCGTAACAGTTAAAATTAATGCTCCGTTTGAAAGTTCATCGCGTGTTTCATTTATTGCAGATCTTGAAAATATTGAACTAATTCCGGGTGACGCACCAGCAAAAGTAATTGTTAATTCAAGAACAGGAACAGTAGTGATTGGCTCCAATGTAAATGTTTCTCCGGCAGCAGTTACCCATGGAAGTTTGGCAGTGACGATCACTTCAGATCCGCTGGTTAGTCAGCCAAATGAATTTTCCTTAGGTCAGACAGCCGTAGTGGATCGAACCAACATAGAAGTCGAACAAGAATCTAATCGGATGTTCTTGTTTGGACCAGGTGTAACTTTAAATGAAATCGTAAATGCCGTAAATCAAGTGGGTGCCGCACCAGGTGATCTTGTAGCGATACTTGAAGCACTTAAACAAGCTGGCGCTTTGCGAGCTGAATTAGTCATTATATAAATGCTTACTCAGCTTTATGGATACACAAATTAATGTTTCAAAAGTCGTTTCTGGGTTGTTACAAGTAAATGCATTAAATAATTCAGTGGGCATCACTTCTTCAAATACTTTAGATGATGCAGTACAACAATTTGAGGCATATTTTATTCAATCGATGCTAAAGAGTATGCGCAGTGCATCATTAGCTTCTGGTCTACTTGAAAGTGATAAATCTAACTTTTTTCGAGATTGGCATGATCAACAGTTAGCCAAGGATTTAGCTTCAAAAGAGACATTTGCCGTAGCAAATTTATTGCGTAGTCAATTTGGTGAAAAATCTAATGAAGCTATACCTGTTGCCAACTTAGGTCTTTCACCAATATTTAAGCGCAGCCCTTATGCCTTAGTTAAAAGCCCTGTGATTCCAGAAAATACTACTTTAAAACAGACAGTTACAAAAGAAATCGTAGAAACGGCACTTAAGCCTAATAAAGTAGTTCCGCTTACACCCACAAAATTTGTACAAGAAGTGTATCCACATGCACAGCGTGCAGCTTCAAAATTAAATACATCGGCCGATGTATTAATTGCGATTGCTGCTTTGGAAACGGGCTGGGGAGTACACACACCGAAATTAAATGCTGCCCAAGATTCATTTAACTATTTTGGAATTAAAGCGAAAAACTGGCAAGGACCAGCAGTTACAAGCGTAACAAAAGAGTTTGACGGAACTAAAATGATTCAGGTGCAAGATAAGTTTAGGGCATATAAATCAACAGCAGAATCATTTAATGATTTCGCGAATTTTTTATTGCAGAGCCCACGCTATCAGAATGCGCTTAAATCAAGCCACAATGACAAGGCTTTTGTAGAAGAATTACAAAGAGCAGGTTACGCAACGGACCCAAATTATGCAAAAAAAGTAATTTCTATTTTAGAGGGAAGTATTTTAAAAAATGCGCTTAATTCAAATTACAAACTGAAGCTAACAGAAAATAGTGAAAGTTCTAATGTACATTAAACTATAGGTGAAAAGTGGTAGATGCATCAAGAGTTGCGCTGACAGGACTACAGGCCTTTCAACGAGCGCTTACAACAACTTCAAATAACGTAGCTAATGTTGGTACAGAAGGATATACAAGACAACGAGTCGATATTGTTACAAGACCTTCTGTAGCATTTGGCGATGGCTTTTTTGGAAGTGGTGCTCGAGTATCTGGCGTTCAACGAATTGAAGATCAATTTTTAAATGCACGGGTTCAGACAAGTGCATCGGATGTGTCAAGGTTAAATTCCTATTTAAGCCTTATTCAGCGTGTCGATAATCTATTATCTGATTCACAAGGTGGATTAGATAATGCATTGCAAAATTTCTTTAATAGTCTTCAAGATCTTTCAAATGATCCTTCTTCGATACCGACTCGACAAGTTGTACTGAGTAATGCTGAAACCTTAGTTGCACGTTTTAAAGATTTAGATCAGAAATATAACGATATTAATCAAGAAATAAACACTCGCTTGACTAGCGATATTAATGAAGTCAATAGTCTTGCGAGTAGTATTGCCGAACTGAATCAAAGGATCGTTGAAGCCAAAGCAGTGACCTCAGGTGCAGGTGTGCCTAATGATCTTGTTGATCAACGCAATGTTCTTATTGAACGATTATCTGAACGTATTTCGGTAAGCACTGTAGAACTAAATGATGGGTCTGTAAATGTGTTTATTGGTGGCGGTGAGTCGGTAGTGATCGGAAATTTATCACGGCAACTCTTCACAATAAATGATCCAAATAACCCCGGTGAATTGCGCGTAGGTATCGATGCTGGTGCAGGTACCTTTGATATCACAAATAAAATCACTGGTGGTAGTGTTAGTGGGTTATTAGATTTTAGGAATGAACAGCTTAGTGAAATTCGTAATCAAACCGGTCGCATAGCATTAGTGCTTGCGAATACGTTTAATACACGACATCAAGAGGGTTTAGATGCCAACGGCGCGCTGGGGACTAATTTTTTCACTGTGGCCGGTGCACAGACGATTAGTAGTCAAAATAACACTGGTACGGCGTCCGTTACTACAACGATAACTGACTACTCGCAATTAACAAGTTCTGACTATGAGTTGAGTTTTGATGGAAGTGTTTTCACTTTAACTCGGTTAAGTGATGGCGTGAGCACTAGCGCGGCTAGTTCTCCTATCAATATTGATGGAATACAAGTAGATGTAGTCGGAGCCGCTGCTGCAGGGGATCTCTTTTTAATTCAACCTACACGTCAAGGCGCAGCTGGTATTGATGTGCTGTTAACCAATACAAGTCAAATAGCTGCAGCTTCACCAGTGCGTACCTTAGAAAATACTTCTAACCTAGGTAATGGGAATATAACTGCTGCAGAGATTCTAGATATCAACAATGCCGATTTGCTGGATACAGTAGAAATTCGTTTTAATACACCGCCTTCTACTTTTGATGTTGTAAATGTAACCGATGGCATTACGATTGCTGCAGGTGTGAGTTATACGAATAATGGAAATATCGACTTTAATGGCATACGTGTTCAGGTTCAAAATCAGCCTGAAGCAGGTGACGTTTTTACCATAGAACAAAATACAGGTGGTGTAGGGGATAACACTAATGCACTTTCTTTATTAGATATACAAACATCGCAAACAGTAGGCGGTACTGCTACGTTACAGGAAGCTTATGGCGCATTGGTGGGTCAAGTTGGAACGGTAAGTCGTCAAACAAATATCAGTAGCCAGACACAACAAGCGTTATTGGATCAGGCCGTACAAGAGAGAGATAATGTTTCAGGTGTAAACCTTGACGAAGAAGCCATTAACCTTGTTCGCTATCAGCAAGCCTATCAAGCTGCAGCACAAGTCATTGCTACGTCGAATTCTTTGTTTGAAACATTTCTTGGAATCGTGAGCAGGGTGATATAACCACTATGGCACGTATTCCTACAGCGTTTATTTTCCAAAAGACTGCGATTGATATTGCTCAAAAACAATTTGAGCTTGCAGAAATTCAAAATCAAATAGGTACAGGAAAACGCCTTAATAAACCTTCCGATGGACCTGCTGAAACCGCGCGGGTTATCGATTTAAACCAAGCTATCGGTAGAATTGATCAGTTTCAGCGTAATAGTATTTTTGCAAATCAGCGCTTAGGTCTTGAAGATGCGACACTTTCAAGCATAAATAATCTATTACAACGTGTTCGAGATTTGGCTTTGCAATCAAATAGTGGTAGCCAGACAGATGAGACACGCACAATTATTCGAGCAGAAGTAGAACAACGATTGCAAGAGCTGCTTGACTATGCAAATGCACGTGATGGAAACGGCAATTATTTATTCTCTGGTTCAAAAAGCCGAACTGAACCGTTTACGCAAACAGCTTCAGGCGTGAGCTATAACGGTGATCAAAATCAGTTGACCTTAAAAATATCGGGTAATCGCAATATTGCGGCTTCTGAATCGGGTTATGATGTCTTTGTAAATATTAAAAACGGAAACGGTGATTTTTTTACAGATTCGAATTCCACCAATATCGGTGATGGAATCATTACAATAGGGTCTGTCATCGATAATAGCTCATTTCAAGCGCATGATTTCACCATTACCTTCACATCGCCAACGAGCTATGACGTTGTAAATACAACTACTTCTACTACTATTTTAACAGCTCAACCTTATGTATCGGGTCAGTCGATAAATTTTAATGGGTCTGAAGTCACTATTTCAGGACAACCACAAACCGGGGATCAATTTGTGGTAAATGCAAGTCGAAGACAAGGGATATTTGCCACACTGCAGAATTTTATTAATGCTTTGAGTATTAGCCCTGCAAATCCAGCTGACCAAGCACAACTAACACAGGTTCTTGATCGCACCATAAGCGATGTAGATCAGGCTTTACAGAATGTTCTTAATATTCGCACGTTTATTGGTACGCGACAAAATTCAATTGATACCGCTAATACCGAGAATGAAGGCGCTAAGATAGAGTTGCAGACAACACGTTCACAAATTCAAGATTTGGATTTTGCTGAGGCCATCACACAATTACAGTTGCAACAAACTACTTTACAGGCAATCCAAGGGGCTTTTGCACAAGTTCGAGGATTAAGTTTGTTTAATTTTCTTAGGTAAAATAATAGGGACTACCTTTTATCGGGTAAATCCCATTTCTAAAAGATTTACTTATAAAGAAATTTAAACTACTACCATGTGTAGTTGTTTGAATTTATTACAAAAAATTTGATCATTTCTTAAAGATTTTAAATCTCACGCCGATAAGGGAACCAGGACAGCGTAGAAGCCTATACGCGCTGCGGTGTCAAAGTCTTTGGAACTTTGTCTTTTTTCAAGGAGAAATGGGATTACTACTAAGGAGTAAGTAAAATGCCTCAAATTATTAATACAAACCTGTTTTCGTTGAATGCTCAGCGAAACCTGAATACAACGCAAAGTGCTTTGCAAACTTCATTGCAGCGTTTGTCTTCAGGCCTACGAGTAAACAGTGCGAAAGACGATGCCGCTGGCTTGGCTATTGCTGAGCGATTTACTGCGCAAATTCGAGGGTTGAATCAAGCCATTCGAAATTCAAATGATGGTATTTCGTTTTCGCAAACCGCTGAAGGAGCTTTATCGACAGCTACTAACGCTTTACAGCGTATTCGTGAGCTAGCAGTACAGTCTGCAAATGACACAAACTCATCTACAGATCGTCAAGCTCTGAATAACGAAGTACAGCAGTTAGTTGCTGAAATTAATCGAATTGCAAACAGCACGCAGTTTAATGGTCAAAACATTTTGGATGGAACCTCAAGTACTTTGGTGTTTCAAGTGGGTGCCAATCAAAATCAAACCATCAGTGTCGATGGTGTCGATGCACGTGGTGAGATCCTTGGTGCACGTGTGTCAACAAGTGGTTCAATTGATCAAACCGCTATTAATGCATCGATTGCTGCAGATGATATCGTCATTCAAGGTATTTCAGTTGACTTGTCTGGTTTGTCAGCTGGTGATACTACTGCGGCAATCGTGAATGCGATTAACCAAGTTACTGCACAAACAGGTGTAACAGCTCAGCTCAATACTACGGTTACAACAGGCGATGTTCAATTAACGGCTGCACCTGGTGGTACCGGAACTATTAATGGAGTACAAGTTGCTTTAACCGGTGTTGCCGCAACAGATGTGGATACTATTAATGCGCTAAGTTCACAAACTGGCGTTACTGCTGTTGCAGGTACTGATGCAGACGATGTAGTACTGAGTAACACAGATGGGTCTGCCATTTCGGTAGGGGGTGCAGGTTTTGTTGCCGCTGAAACTTACCGTGCTGGTATTACCCTTGCTGGACAAGTTGGTTCTGCATTTACTGCAACAGGAACTTTTGCGGTTGAGACTGGGCAAACTGCTTTAGGGGCGTCACAGGCTGATCAAACTGTCAATGGAACTGATGTGTTAACGCAAAGCACTTCTACTGATGCGCTGTTGACAGTTGATTTTGCATTACAGCAAATCAACACATTACGCTCTGAATTAGGTGCGGTACAAACTCGGTTTGAATCAACTATTTCTAACCTTCAGATTACAGTTGAAAATCTAACTGCAGCACGTTCGCGTATTCAAGATGCAGACTTCGCAGCGGAAACGGCGAACTTAACTCGTTCGCAAATTCTGCAGCAAGCGGGGCTTGCAATTGTTGCACAGGCTAACGCTTTACCGCAGAACGTATTGTCACTACTCCAGTAGTAGTAATTTAACTTTCGGAGATATGCATCTGGAAACCTATCCTTCTAGATGCATAACCGAAAGATGTAGATGAGAGATTTAATATGGTTGCAGAAGTAATTAAATTGCCTCAGGGCACGCCAAATAGTTTCCAGCCTATTCAGAATGGTTCGGTGGGCGTCATCAATGCCTCAGTAAAAAATACGCAACAGCCAAAAGTATTTAGTCAATCTGCAAAGCTCATCGAGCAGGCGGCACAGAATATTGAAGTTGTACGCAAGGCTGCTAGTGATTTAAATAACTTTGCTAAACAAATACAAACCAGTCTGAAATTTTCTGTTGATGAAGCAAGTGGCCGATCAATTATTACAGTTACAGATTCACAAACCGGCGATGTGATACGCCAAATACCGGCAAAAGAAATCCTTGCGGTGGCAAATTTGCTCCGCGAATTTACCGCATCCGATATCGATAAAGTCGGCCTACTGTTAGCTGATCAAGGATAAACACATTTGGCACTAATTTTGCCTAACTATCATCATGGAATGATGAATTAATTATCGCATGGCAGGTTCAATAACATCATTAGGAATTGGTTCGGGAATCGATATCGAGTCGATCGTTAATCAGCTCGTTGCGGTAGAACGCCGTCCAATCCAATTTCTTGAAGCGCAACAAGCTGAAATTGATATTCAGATAAGTGCACTGGGCTTAGTACAAGAGTCGGTATCCAGCTTTCAAAATGCCGTTGCAGGTTTAAGTTTAGCTAGTGGATTTAGAGCATTTGCAGTTGAGTCTAGTGATGAAGAAGTGCTGTCGGCTACAGCAGGAGAAGGTTCTGTCCCAATTTCAAGCGATATAGAAGTATTAACTTTAGCACAAAGGAATAAACTTGCATCTTCCGCCTATGCGAGTACCAGTAGTGTGGTTGGAACAGGCCAACTTAATATTGCAGTGGGAGTCGATAGCTTTTCGATCAGTATCGATGAAACCAATAATACTTTAGAAGGAATTCGCACCGCTATTAATGAAAATTTAAGCAATTCGGGTGTATCGGCATCAATTGTAACAGCTGATGATGGTAGCCACTTAGTGTTGAGTTCAGATGAAGCTGGAATTGCAAATGCGCTGACGATAACGGTCATGGGTGATGGGGATGGTAATGATACCGATGCAGCAGGATTATCGAACTTGGTTTTTGATTCTGGTGGTACACAAAATCTTCAAGAAATTGACGTGGCCAAAGATGCAACGCTAACTGTGGATGGTTTTTCCATTACTAGATCATCCAATGAAATCTCCGATGTGATCGAAGGAGTAACGCTGACATTAAAAGGGGAAGGTACAGCATCTTTGAGTGTATCTGAAGATCGAACAGTGGCACAAAGCGCAATTGAAGCAGTTGTTGCAGCATACAACGATTTAATTGTCTCACTAAACACACAAAGAGAAACTACTTTGCAAGGTGAGTCATTATTACTTGGAATTGAAACACGAATTAGGCAAGCATTTACTAATCGTTTTCAAGTTACTGGAAGTAACTTATCATATTTGTTTGATATTGGCCTAACTTTTGACCGTGATGGCATACTGAGCCTGGATAGCGACAAATTCACACAAGCCATTGAAAATGATTTTAAAGGAGTTGTACAGTTATTTACTGATCCAGAGAATGGGTTTGCTCAATCACTTGATTCAATCCTATCTAGTTACTTACAAACAGGTGGATTAATTCAAGCACGAACTGATGGATTAACTGATAGTCGATCGCAAATAGATGAAGATATCGAACGCATAGAAGATCGTGTTGAGTTAACAGAAGAACGTCTACGGCGCCAATATACGGCATTGGATTCTCTTGTAAACCAGTTAAACGCTACGAGTAACTTTTTAACACAGCAATTAGCAAACCTACCAACTAACACACTAATTAATCGTAACAACAACTAATATTTTGATTGTTAAATTTTGAAAAAGGGATAGTAATTATGAACACGACAGCAGCTTTTGCATTAGATGAATATCGTAGTAGTGGTGCTCATGGGGATGTAGAACAAGCTGATGCACATGGTTTAGTAAATCTGTTATTTAAAGGTGCAATTGATAATATAGTTTCTGCAAAAGGCTATATTGAACGAAAACAAATACAGGAAAAAGCAGCCGCTATCACAAAATCCATCGCAATTCTAGACGGGCTCCGTTCTAGTCTAAATGTCGAAGGCGGAGGAGATATTGCGCAAAATTTAGATGATTTGTATGACTATATGCAAAGACGCTTAGTAGTCGCCAATGCAGATAATGATGTAGATATCATTCAAGAAGTGGCGGGGCTACTAGGTGAAATTCAAGAAGCTTGGAACAGCATTCCTAAAGACGCTCGTTTATAAAAGTGCTGTTCTGGTCGTAGTAGGTTAACACGACGAAATGAATATAAAAGAACGGCTCAATATTCTAGACAATACAGGCAAGGACCTTCTTGCCGCAATCGAAAATAAGTCTTGGGATGTAGCTTTACATTATTCCCATGAATGGAGTGCCTGTATACGAGACTTATTCGATTGTGTGACTTCTGATCAATTTATGCTATACGAAAGTGAATTACTAAATATTGAAAATCAACTCCAAGATGTGACAGGAAAGTTAACGCATTTACGTGCCAAAACTTTGACGCAGTTACAAGATATTAGTAAGTACCATGCTTTTAATAAGCTCTATAGCGATAGGGAATGAGTAGAATAGTTGTGGATGTAAACTTTTTCTATATTGAAGTTATTCAAATAAGTTAATGATGCTAAAAAGTATTATCTTCTGTTAGCCTTTAATTATTTCAATATTTGCGCTAGGTTTTTATTATAACTATGGTTACAATAAGTTATATGGAAATTCGATCTAGATCTAGTTGGATTTCATAAACCTTACAAGCTGGAAGGGAGTACAGCTATCACAGCAATCTAGTGGAGTATGTGAGTTCCTTTAAATAAACGTTATTTCGTTGCTTATTTAAAAAGGATGAATTATAGGGATGGGGATTGAACAATCAGTAACAGGATCTTTCTTAGAGGCTGAACATCTGTCCCATGGTGGAAGAAGGACAAATAATAAATCACTCTTAGATGGGCACAGTAAAGCTATTCAGCGTGTAGGCGATCTTATCGAGCGTGTTGCAAATACCGATGCAAACGTATTGGTGCTTGGTGAGTCAGGTACTGGTAAAGAAGTAGTAGCGCGCAGTATCCATACCATTTCTAACCGCTCGCCCAACTATTTTGTACCGGTTAATTGTGCGGCTATTCCTCAGGATCTTTTAGAGAGTGAGCTGTTTGGTCATGTTAAAGGAGCATTTACAGGCGCCATTACTGATCGCAAAGGTCGTTTTGAATTAGCGAAAGGTGGCACGATATTTCTCGATGAAATCGGGGATATGGATCTTAATATGCAGGCAAAGCTCTTGCGTGTACTACAGGAAAAAGTATTTGAACCTGTTGGTGGAACCAAACCGATTCGTGCAGATGTAAGGGTGATTGCGGCAACTCATCGTAATTTAGATGAGATGGTTACTAAAGGTGAGTTTAGAGAAGATTTATTTTATCGCCTACATGTATTCCCTATAGAATTACCACCTCTACGCAGGCGCGCTGAAGATCTACCAGCGTTAGTATATGCTATTACAGATAAGTTGCGGCGTGAAACTGGAAAAGAAATTAAAGTCACATCGGATGCTTTGGACGTTTTAACGCGTTATACCTGGCCAGGAAATGTTAGAGAATTATCAAATTTGCTTGAACGGCTAAGTATTTTGTATCCTGATACTGCAGTTGATGCGTCAAAATTACCTGGTAGATATAATTCTCTTTCGAATTATGAAAATGTAGAAAGAGATTCTATTGTTCAATATTCGGAATCTATTCAGCCTGAATCTAATTTAGGAGGACTACCTCCACTCACCTCTAAAGGTGTTGATCTAAAATCACAAATAACATCAGTAGAGCAATACTACATTCTACAAGCACTAGATATGGCAAATGGTGTTGTCGCTCAAGCAGCAAAGTTGCTTGGTTTACGTCGAACTACACTTGTAGAAAAGTTAAAAAAGCATGATTTACGTCGTTCAGTAACGCCATAGATTTGACGTAACCCTTCTTTTAAATCTGTAAGTTCCTGTATCTTAAGAAAAACTAAAGTAGGCATGTTGCTTGCATAGTGAATATCGTGCGTCATATTTTTGATGCACTGGAAACTATGTAAAACAAAGAGGATATGTCTAATGGAAGTAGCAATAGATCAATCTAAACAATCGCTAGAATCTGCATTTGATGATTTCAATCGTGTATCAGTCGATTTGACACATGCCTATAGTTTGCTGGAGAAAAGAATTAAAGATCTTCACAAAGAACTAGAAATCGCACGTAGTGAAAAGATTCACCAACTAATCGAAAAAGAAAACCTAGCTGATCGGCTATCTGTATTAATCCGAACATTACCAGTAGGGGTCATAGTTCTTGATGATTACGGAAAAATAATAGAACACAACGAAATTGCTGGAACACTAATCGGCACAAATTTAAGCGATAAGCTATGGACAAAGATAGCTAAAAAACATTTGGCACCAGGTTATTCTGGAAATTCAGAAATATGCCTCAAAGATGGACGTTACATATCATTAAAAATAGAAGACCAAAAGCATGGTGAAGGCAAAATTATTGTAATTACAGATGTTACTGAACAGCATGAATTGCATGAATCAGCAAGTAGGCAAGATCGATTAGAAACATTGGGTAAGATGGTCGCATCACTTGCCCATCAGATAAGAACCCCATTAACCGCAGCTTTTTTATATACATCTAGTTTAGAAAAGCGCATAAATAGACAAGATCTATCATTTCAACTCATTGAGAATATTAAACATAGTCTTCAAAGTTTAGAAAAAACAGTAAACGATATGCTTTCATATGCAAAGGGAGAATGGGAACTAAATGATTTATTTGCTCTCGATAAACTGGCCGCAAACATTAAAAAAGATATTGATACGGAATTTGGACAATATTTAGTTGATTTTAAATTATTGATAACAGATAACAATCCAAATATATCAGTCAATTACACAGCTTTTTGGGGTGCAATCAAAAATGTCATTCATAATGCGATTCAAGCAAGTGATTATGATTCTAAAGTTGTAGTTGAAGTTAGTAAGAATGCTTCAAGCGTTATATTTTCTATACGAGATAAAGGGGATGGTATAACAGAAGGAATCAAAGAAAAAATATTTGAGCCATTTTTTACTACTAAAGCGGGAGGGACAGGTTTGGGTTTAGCAGTGGTTAAGTCTGTTATTGAGACACACCAGGGTAATATAGAAGTCCTCGATGAAATTCCTCATGGAACATGCGTAAACATTCACATACCTGAATTTACAGAATTTATGCCTATTTCAAGTTCAACTGAAAAAAACCTATAAATCTAAATTACGAGGTGAGAAATGCGGTCAGGGAATGTTCTTATTGTTGAAGATGATAAAAAGTTGAGTGAGGCTATTGCAGGCGCAATACGTGAACATGGTTTTTCAGTATATGAAAGCAGTTCACCAATGCGGGCTATGAATCAATTAGGTAAAGAGCGCTTTGATATTGTTTTAAGTGATATTCAATTTGATAAATCTGTGTCATCAAATGATCCGATTATTGATGGCTATCAATTTCTCGAGGCAATAAAACGGAAATATTTAACACTACCTGTTGTTTTAATGACAGCATATGGAACGATTGAAAAGGCTGTAACTTCAATACAAAATGGTGCAAGTGATTATCTAGTAAAACCATTTGATTCCGAATATTTAATTAGTGTTATAAAAAAGAATTTACGTGTAAATGTCTCTAAATATTCAAATGACAATAATTTCATCTCAGTTGATAAAAAATCGATAGAAACAAAAAAAATTGCTAGAAGAGTTGCTATTACTTCTGTATCGGTATTTTTGCGTGGTGAAAGTGGTACAGGTAAAGAAGTGTTAGCACGATACATTCATTCCAATTCACCCCGTGCCAAGTGTCCATTTGTTGCAATTAATTGTGCGGCAATACCTGAAAATATGCTTGAAGCAGTACTCTTTGGCTATGAAAAAGGCGCATATACAGGAGCTCATCAAGCAAAAGCTGGAAAATTTGAGGAGGCACAAGAAGGAACATTATTGTTAGATGAGATATCTGAAATGGACTTAACCCTACAAGCAAAACTATTACGAGTTTTACAGGAGAAGCAAGTAGAGAGACTTGGTGGGAAAAAGTTAATTGATCTCGATGTGAGAATAGTAGCGACGTCTAATAGAAATTTGAAGGAAGAGGTTAAAAACGGAAAATTCAGAGAAGATCTTTATTATAGATTAAATGTTTTCCCTATTAATTTATATCCTTTGCGAGAGCGTACAGAAGATATCCTTCCTTTATCTTATGTATTTATTAATAAATTTTCTCCAAATAATTCGATAGAAATTTCTGAACTGGCTCGTAAGCGACTTATTCAATATGAATGGCCTGGAAATGTAAGAGAGTTAGAGAATGTAATACAGCGTGCAATTGTATTATGCAGCGGTAATGTAATCGAAGAAAATGTATTGGAATTGGATGAATTTGAAGATGAAGATAATAATAAAGTTACAAATTTGACAACAGATTTGAAGTCACATGAGCAAGAGTTGATATTGAAAGCACTAGAGTCAGAGCATGGAAATAGAAAGATAGTTGCAGAAAAGTTAGGGATCAGTCCGAGAACACTTCGCTATAAAATTGCAAAAATGAAGGAAAGTGGAATTGCAATCCCACCAGTATTTAGAACAGTTTAGATAACTTAGTAAGGAATAATTATTATGAGTGACATAAAAATCAATGAATTACTTAGTCAAATAAGAAGTATTTCAAAACAAATAGAGCCAAATGTTAATTTACAAGAAGAAGAACAGCTAAATTTCACATCAGTTTTAAAGAGTTCAATTGACAAAGTTAATCAACAACAAATGAAAGCAGCAGAGTTAGCTAATAGCTTCGAAAAAGGTGATGCAACGGTAGAATTGTCCAGGGTAATGATAGAAATGCAAAAAGCAAGGGTCTCATTTGAGGCAGCTAAACAAGTACGAAATCAATTGGTAACGGCATACCAAGAGATCATGAGTATGCCTGTTTAGAAAAATATTACTATGGTTGAAACAGAGAACTAATATATGGCTACCACTATTGATGGTGCAGAAGCTCCAACAGCCTTTAATCCAGGAGTTTTTTTTCGCCAACTATTTTCCCATTTAAGCATTATTTTTGGTTTAGCAGCCGTGTTGGCTTTAGGGGTAGGAGTTACGCTTTGGTCAATAAAGCCAGAGTTTAGTCCTTTGTATTCGAATTTATCTCAATCAGATACGGGGCTTGTTGCTGATTCATTGCGAGCTTCTAATATACCGTTTCGAATCGATTCTGCATCAGGTCAGGTTTTAGTTGCCAATAATAAAATTAGTGAGGCAAAGATATTACTTGCATCTGAAGGTTTACCTCAATCTAGTGGAACAGGGTTTGAGGTTTTAAAAGAAAAGTCTTCTTTAGGTACCAGTCAGTTTATGGAATCAGCTCGTTATCAGCATGCATTAGAAATTGAGTTGAGCCGCACAATTGGTGGAATGCGGAATATTGACAGTGCAAGGGTTCATATAGCAATGCCAAAACATTCGGTATTTGTACGAAATCGTGGTGTGACCTCAGCATCGATTATGCTCAAGCTTATGCCAGGAAGAGTTTTAGAGTCAGGACAAGCAGAGTCTATTACACATTTAGTTGCATCGAGTGTACCTTACCTTGAAACAAATAACGTAACAATTGTTAATCAATGGGGACAGTTGTTAAGTTCATCTAGTGAAAATGATGTCATTGCTCAGTCAGAAAAACAGTTGAAATATAAAAAAGAACTAGAAAGAACATATTCAAAACGCATTGAGGAATTATTAACACCAATATATGGGATAAATAAAATAAAAGCGCAAGTTAATGCAGAAATTGAATTTGCTAAAAGTGAAAGTGCAGAAGAATTGTTTGACCCTGATGCGCAACAAGTTAGAAGTGAGCGAATCTCTGATCAGCGCAATGAAGGGTCATCGTCTGTTGCGGTTGGTATACCAGGTGCTTTAAGTAATCAGCCTCCTGCAGGAGGCGAATTACAGCAACAGGCATCACAAGATGAAGAGTCTACGTCAACAACTTCTTCTCCAGTTTCTTCGACACAAAACACAGTACGAAATTATGAGCTTGATAAGACATTGCGATATACACAAGAAGCTAAGAGTCTCATAAATCGTATCACAGTAGCGATTGTTGTGGATGACAAAGAGATAGTTAATGAAGCGGGTGAAGCAGTAAAATCACCGTTAGATGGCGAAGATTTTGCATTAATACGTGGAATTGTGCGTGATGCCATTGGGTTCGATGAAGAGCGTGGTGACAGTATTACTGTATATAACAGTAGTTTCATTCCAGAAGAAATTATTGAAGAGCCACCTGCTATACCAATCTGGAAACAACCTTGGCTACTATCTATTATTAAGCAAGTTTTTGCAGGAATTGCAGTGCTAATCATTTTATTTATGGTTGTGCGTCCGGCGATGAAGACACTTCAGAATAAACACAAGTCTATTGCGACAGGTGAGGTTGTAGGTACAGGAGAATTGCAAAATGATGTAACTGGAACGAATGCAATGCTTGCAAATTCTTCAAAAAGCCTTGCGGTAACTCATCCTAATTATGTGCAACAGTTAGCGATGGCTAAAGAGTTAGTAGCGCAAGATCCTAAACAGGTAGCAAAAATAGTAAAAAATTGGGTAACACCTGATGAAGAGTAAAGTAGAGCCTGAAGCTGATGAATTAAATGGTGCGCAACGTGCTGCGGTATTGTTAATGGTACTTGGTGAGTCAGAGGCATCAAGAGTTCTTAAGTTTATGGATCCAGAAGAACTTGAGGTTATTGGCTCTGCTATGAATGAGATAAAGGATGTTACACAAAATCACATATATGATGTTTTGAATGATTTTGATAGTAATAACCAAATGCATACACCGCTTGATATCGGCTCGCAAGATTATCTTAAAAAAATATTAGTACAAGCATTAGGGCAAAATAAAGCTAATGGCATTATGTCTCGTATTATTTTAGGGCCAGATGCAAGTGGATTGGAAGTATTAAAATGGGCTGATCCAGCATATATTGCAGATGTGATTAAGGAAGAACATCCTCAATTAATTGCAATTTTATTAGTACACTTAAAAATTGAACAAGCTGGAAAAGTTTTAGAAATTCTTGATGAAGAAAAAAGAACAAATGTTTTGTTAAGAGTGGCTAAACTTAGTGAAATTAATTCTTCAGCACTTAAAGAGTTAGAAGATCTTGTAGAAAATAGATTTTCAAAAGAGGCTAATACTAAAATTAAAAATTTAGGAGGTGTTAATACAGCAGCAAATATTTTGAATAACGTGGATAAAGATACTGAGAATAATATTGTAGAAGAGCTTAAAAAAATAGATGAACAATTGTGTGAAGAAATTAAAGGGAAAATGTTTGTATTTGATAATCTTCTTCAAGTAGATGACCGTGGCATGCAAACAATTTTACGAGAAGCTCCCCAAGACAAGTTGGTTATTGCATTGAAAGGGGCAAGCAGTGAAATATCTAACAAAATATTTAAAAATATGTCAAAACGAGCAGCCGAGTTATTAAAAGATGATTTAGAAGCTTCTGGTCCTGTTCGTTTATCTGAAGTTGAAGAGGCGCAAAAAGAAATATTAGAAGTAGCGCTTAGATTAGCAGAGGAAGGTACAATCATGCTAGGTGGGAAAGGGGAAACTTTCCTGTAAAAACTTATCATTATCATGCAAAAAGACAAAACTTGGCAGCCTGCATCAATTTCAAATTTTCAAATATCTAAAGAAAGCCCATATTTAGATAGAGATTTGTCACCTGCTAGCAATCAACTATCTTATAGTGAGAAATTAAAAAGAGGGTATGAAGAAGGGTTGAAGAAAGCTGAAAGTGAATTGAACGGATATAGAAAAACTTTAGAAGATATCTTAAATGGAATGTTAAATCCTCTTCAAGAAATAGACAATGAAGTTATCGATTCAATTGCAAATCTTTCTATATCAATCTCTAAACAAATTATCAGAAGAGAGCTGCAAATTCGTTCTGATCAAGTAGTATCGGTTGTTAGAGAAGCTATCAAGATGTTACCACTTGATAAAAATCATCTTACTATTCACTTAAATTCAAAAGATGTGAAGATAGTACGTAATGTATTTAGCAATGATGAAATAACGGAGAACTATTCATTTATAGAAGACCCATCTATAGAGCCAGGAGGATGTAAGTTAGTAGCTGAAGATTCCTTTATAGATGCAACCCTTGATTCACAAATTGCACAAATCGCCGCTAAGATTTTTGGAAGTCAGCGCATAGCCGATAATTCTGATGGTTAATATGATTCATGCTACACAATATTTAGCGCACCGGAAACAACATTGGATTGATGCTATCAATACAATACAAGAATCATTATCTCCTTTTGATTATATCGTTGAAGGAAGGCTTACTCGGTTAGTGGGTTTGACTATGGAGGCAGAGGGTTGTCAGGTAAATGTTGGTGGTCGTTGTTTGATTATGTCTCCGGATAACAGACAACTTGAAGCTGAGGTTGTAGGTTTCTCTGGAAGTAAGAGTTATTTAATGCCAATTGGAAGTATGCATGGCGCTGTTCTCGGGGCCCGTGTAATTCCAACACAGGACAATCATAAGTTACCAGTTGGCTCAGAGTTACTGGGACGTGTAATCGATGGGGCCTGTCAGGCCTTGGATAATAAGGGTGCGATAAAGACTAGTGAAATTCGAAGCTTAGAAGGTAGAGTAATTAATCCATTTGAGCGTAAACCTATTCAAACACCTCTTGATGTTGGTGTGAAGTCAATAAATGGTTTGTTCAGTATAGGTACTGGGCAACGCATGGGTTTATTTGCCGGAAGTGGTGTTGGAAAAAGCATGCTGTTAGGCATGATGACAAAATACACATCAGCTGATGTAACAGTAGTTGCATTGATAGGTGAACGTGGTAGAGAAGTGAAAGAATTTATTGATCAAATTCTTGGTAAAGACGGCCTAGCTAATACAGTAGTGGTGGCTGCCCCTGCAGATTGCTCGCCTTTGCAACGGGTCCATGCAGCAATGTATGCAACAACTATTTCAGAATATTTCCGTGACAATGGTAAACATGTTTTATTATTGATGGATTCGTTGACAAGAGTTGCGCAATCACATAGAGAGATAGCTCTAGCAGTAGGAGAACCACCGGCCACAAAAGGCTACCCACCATCAGTGTTTGCAAAATTGCCTGCACTTGTAGAACGAGCAGGAAATTCGAATGCGCGAGGGGGATCCATCACTGCATTTTATACAGTGCTGGTAGAAGGAGATGATCATAATGATCCGATTGCAGATGCAACAAGAGCTATTCTTGACGGACATATTACTTTATCAAGAACTTTGGCGGAAGCAGGCCATTTTCCTGCAATTGATGTTGAAGCATCTGTAAGCAGGCTGGTACAGGCTGTATGTAAAGCTGATCAGATTAAAATGGCGCAAAGGTTTAGAGAAATATATTCTCGTTATAAAAAGCATGAAGATATGATCAACCTCGGAGTTTATCAGGAAGGTACTGATCAAAGTATTGATGAAGCAATACAAATATTTCCTAAGCTAAATAAATTTTTAAGACAAGATATCGGTGAATCCTATGACTTTGAAGAGTCTATTAATGAGATGTCAAATTCAATGCTACTTGATTCATAAATAAATATAAACCTTAAATAGATTGTTATGACACGTTCAGAAAAATTAAATTCTGCTTTAGACCTTTTGGAGTTTAAGCTAAATAAAGAATTATCAGATCTTGTGGAAATTATGCAGAAAAAGATCGAGAATGAAAAAAAGCTTACAGACTTAATTAACTATAAAAAAATCTATTCGCTGGACAATAATCGCAAAAACCAAACTATTGATAGCATACAGCTAAACCATAAGCTAATGAATAAAATACAAATAGCAATAGATACGCAGTATGATCTTGTTGAAAAAATGAATAATACAGTTAATGAAAAAATTGAATTATTAAAAAAAGATAGAGCACAAACAAAGGCCCTTGAGTTACTAATTGATCGATATCAAAAACAAGAGATTCAGGCAAAAAATAGGCATGAACAAGAGGAGCTCGATGGCCAAATTCTTGTAAATTTAAAACACCAGTAAACATCACAGCTCTACAATAATTGGCCTAAAATGTGCATATAGTCTAGTAACAGAAATATTACTAGCTATGTCTGATATACCCTTATTATCAGCTGCTACGGCTTTACCGGCAGCTTTTCTTCAGCCTATACAAGAAACACCGATATCTTGTGAAAATTGTGTGGCTGCATATGAAAATGGTCTTAATTTAGACGCAAAAAGTAGTTTTTTTGAGTACTTCAGTATTTCGCTAGATCAACTTGTACGACAAGAAAGCGGCAAACTATTGCCGAAAGTTGGCGATATTTTTCCGCAGACACTTTTACAACTAAAATCAGACAAGTTGCAGCCTCTTTTGAAAGAGGCTCCTGATAATTATACCTCTATTGAAAGTGGCTTAGAACAAATACATCAGAAACTCGATGCTGAATTAAGATTAGGGTTATATGATTTATTGCAACCGATAAGTAGTTTTGCAGCAAGCAATTTAAATACATTACAAAATACCTTAGATATCGAAACACAGTTAGCAGATTTAGCAACTGACAGTAAAGGAATTTTGTACAAAGATGTTGACGAGTCAAATTATTATTATCTGCTTCCCCAACAAGGTATAAATACACAGCAACAAATATTAGATGATATTACACTTGATGAATCTATAGATTTGCAGAAAACTCCGTCGGCATTAGACAATTCGTTTGGATTGAATCAGAAAACAAGATATCAGTTTCAAGATAAAGTTATTAGTAGTAATGAAATTCAAGAAAAGTTATTAAAAGAAGACTACTTTGATCAAGCTGTAGAAGAAAACATCGATTTTGAGCTATTTTCTCAGAAACAATCTATCAATAAAGAAACAACATATTCAGCTTTATCTACTTATAAGACAAGCCCAAACTCTCAATATATAAATCCAATTTTACCACATGATTCAAATCAACGAGTTAGCATGGCTAATCCGACATCGTCGACTCATGATTTAGCATCATCAATACTAAAGCAAAATATTCATGATAATTTTGAGCTTATTAATCAAAATAATGAACAATCGTTAAATCAAAATATTAAATGGTTAATCAACAACAAAATACAAAACGCAAAGATTAATCTATATCCTGAGTCCTTGGGACACATAAATGTATCACTTAGCCTAGATGATACAAAGCTAACAATCAATTTCATAGCTAGCAATATTACTGCTAGAGAAGTAATTGAAACAAATTTGTCTAATTTGAGGGAGCAGCTTAATGAAAGTGGAATTGATTTAAAAGAAGCGACAGTTAGCGATTATTTTTTAAGTGATGATAACTACGCGCAAAATCCAGAGGATAATTTTCTTGATTCAGAAAAGTCTACAGATATAGCTTCGTTGGTCAATATTGAAGACGTAAGTGGTCATGAAGATATTAAACGTGAGTTACATACGTCTTACCTTGTTGATGCATACGTGTAATTGCCTACCTATATCATAATTAAAACTTAATGTATCAATTCTTTGACGTTTCACGTCAGACCTCTATTCATTTAGTCAATTTATTGGCATGTGATTTTTATAGCATTCCCAAGTGCATGTTTTATAAGAATAAAATGGTAATACAAAATATGGCACGTTGGTTGCAATACATTTTATAGAACGTCAAAAGATAACCATAGAGGGTTGCAAATGAAAAAAATTATTATTTTTGCAGTTGTGGGATTGGTATTAGTTGCAGGTGGGATAGGTGGAGCATTATTTTTCTTGAAATCTCCAGAACCTTCTGAAGAAGAAAAAATGGCAGAAGAAGAAATGATGGAGCCAGGTATCAAGGATGCTATTTATGAGGACATTCATCCAGCATTTACAGTGAATTTTATTGATGGGTCTAAGAAGAAATTTATGCAAATTTATATGGTTGCAATGTTTTATGACATGGACTCAAGAGACGCATTTAAAATGCATATTCCTGTTATTAGAAACAACATACTTTTGTTACTAAGTGGCAAAAAAAGTGATGATCTTGAATCAGCTGATGCCAAAGAACAAATGCGAAAAGATGTTTTACAAGAAACACAGAAAGTAATGCAAGAACGCTATGGAGAAAATATAGTCGAGGATATTTTCTTCACTAAATTGGTAATGCAGTAAAATTATATAGTGTGAATAATAAGTAGAAATAACTGATGGCATCCACGAATCCAAAAGAAAAACAAGAAGAACAAAAGGTTGATGAACCTGCAGAAGAAATAACGGCTGAAAGTGATTCTAATACAAGTAATGAAGAATGGGATGGTAAGGAAAGAAGGTCAGCCGATCGACCTTGGGGCGATAGGGACAGCCAAGAACAAATATTAAGCAGTGAAGAACGAGAAGCATTATCGGGTGATATTGAAGAATTAAGTGATTCTGCTGGCGTTTCAAGTTACGACTTCTATTCACCTGCCCACATAAATATATCAAATTTTCCAGCATTAGCGGTTATTAATGAAAGAGTTGTTGATGTGCTGGAAAGTAAACTTAGTGATTTATTTCAGCGTGATATAGAAGTTGCTGCCGATCAAATAGATATATCTAAATATGGCGAATTTATAAGTTCGCTACCTAATTTAGTAGACGTAAATCAAATAAAAGTTACTAATGTTGAGGCAGTTGCGTTGTTAAGTGTTGATGGAGCTTTGATCGAAGTGTTAATGGATGCATATTTTGGTGGTGAGGGGAAATTATATGATGCAGTTGAAAAAGATACCTTAACACCTGCTGAACAAAATCTCAGCAACAAGTTAATAGATTTATTTATAGATTCAAATAGACAAGCATGGCAGAAAGTGGAACAACTAGACTTTGAGATTATACAAAGAGAAGCACAACCAAGACTTATAAATTTAATCGAAGACTCTGAATTAATTGTTGTATGCAAATTTAGAATAACACTGGGGGAAGAATCAAGTTTCATTAGAATTGCATATCCTTATAAGTCGCTAGAACCCCTAAAAAATGTATTGAGAAGCGTGGTATCTGAACAGAATGAAGAAAGTAACGCGCAGTGGAAAAATCAAATATTTAATAGTCTGAAAGCCGTGCCAATAGAATTGAATACTGTACTCGCAGAGTTTGATTTATCTGTGGGTCAAGTTACTAAATTAAAAAAAGGTGATGTTATTCCTTTTATTATGCCCGAATCAGTTACTGTCTATTCATCTTCTACACCCATATTTAAAGGAAAAGTTGGTGCCATAAATGATGCAGTAGCAATCAGGATAGATAAGTGGATAAACAGACCGGACATTAAAAAATAAATATAGGTAAATCTTATGGTTGAACAAACGACTAATCCAGATGTAACTGACTCAGAAAATAACGGAAGTGATAGCAGTGTTACTACAAACACAGTGCAAGGAACAAACAATTTAGACGTTGTTCTGAATATTCCAGTTGATGTCTCATTAGAGCTTGGTCGAGCAAGTGTAGATTTAAAAAACTTAATTGATTTGAGTCAGGGTTCAGTAATTGAATTAAACCGATTGGTTGATGAACCAGTAGATGTTTTAGTTAATGGTTGTCTAGTAGCTAAGGCTGAGGTTGTGGTAGTTGAAAATAAATTTGGTGCTCGAATAACTGATATTGTAAGCCCAGAAAAGCGTGTAGAAAAACTCAAAAATAATGAAAGTTAAAAAATATATTTTTTGGTTGACCGTATTAGTCACCTTCACAGCTTTTGCATCAATAGCAAACGCTGAAGAAAACGTTTTAGGTAATGGTGTTACTGATACTTCATTTAGCAATCACATAATTGATTATGGTCGTGTTATTTATGGGACGCTTATAGTTTTTATTATTTTAGGCATTTTAATATTTCTAGCAAAAAAAACACGTATTAATAGTTCTGGAAAGTATGATCTGATTGAAGTAGTAAATAGTCATGCAATATCAACTAAGGATAAATTATTGGTTATACGTGCAGGTCAGGAATATTTGCTAATAGGGGTATCAAATGCTGGCATGAATAAACTGCATACACTAAGTATGAACGAAATAGAACAGAATATTTGTAAATATAAATCGCAAACTAAAAACTTTTCAAGTATTTACGCTACAACTATAGGCAAGATACGCAATGCTTAAAAAATATCTATTTCTACTATTATTTCTTGTAAGTCCTGATTTATTTGCTCAAGCTGGATTTCCAGCCTTGACTATTGAATCAACCCAAACTGGTGGTCAAGCGTACTCATTAAGCTTACAAGTACTGCTATTAATGACAGCTATTACAGTTTTACCTGGACTATTGCTCACGATGACATCATTTACTCGAATTATCATTGTGCTAGCAATTTTGAGACAAGCATTAGGTACAGCACAAACTCCTTCTAATCAAATACTACTTGGGTTGGCGCTGTTCATTACATTCTTTGTTATGGCTCCAGTGATAACGGAGACATACACGGATGCAGTTAAACCATATATGAATGAGGAAATGGATGCACAGGCTGCAATTAACCATGCCATAGAACCATTTAAGGAATTTATGATTTCTCAAACGCGTGAAACAGATGTGGCATTATTTTCAGAATTATCAGGTAACACCGAAATTGAAATACCTGAGGAGATATCTTTATCTGTTTTATTGCCTGCATTTGTAACGAGCGAGTTAAAAACCGCGTTTCAAATTGGTTTTATTTTGTTTATTCCTTTTTTAATTATAGATTTGGTTGTTGCTAGTGTGCTTATGTCAATGGGTATGATGATGTTGTCACCATTGATAATATCTTTACCATTTAAATTGATGTTGTTTGTTTTAGTGGATGGTTGGTCATTAGTGCTTGGTATGCTTGCATCAAGTTTCTACATAAGTTGACGAAGGGCGATATGACGCCAGAAGCCACCATCACGCTGTTAAATAACGCACTATGGATTACAGTAATGGTAGCAGCGCCTATTCTAATTTCTGTATTAGTAATTGGTGTAATTATTGGAATGTTGCAAGCAGCTACACAAATAAACGAAATGACACTTAGCTTTATTCCAAAGCTTGTAATTCTATTTGTTGTACTTCTTATTGCAGGACCTTGGATTTTAAATACTTTGGTTAATTATACTACTACGTTATTTTCAAATATACCAGGCTTCCTTATATAGAATTATGGTTTTACAAATACAAGCGATATTTGCAAGTATCAGTGAGTTTATTTTTCCATTTACGCGCATTGCTGCATTATTTAGTGTTGCACCAGTTATAAGTAGTCCATTTATTCCACTAAGAATAAAAGTTGCGATTGCATTTGTTCTTACAATATTCATACTGCCACTTCAAGAGACCGCCTCTTCACTAGATATTTTTACCGCTAATGGCTTATTACAGATTGGTATTCAGCTGTTAATAGGATTATCAATGGGGTTCATACTACGTTTAGTATTTAATGCGCTTACTATTGCTGGTGAAAATATAGCTGTCACAATGGGCCTGGGTTTTGCGCAAATAACAGATCCAGTAAATGGTGTAACTGTGCCTATTATTAGCCAATTTTTAACTATTGTAGCTACATTACTGTTTTTATCATTTGATGGGCACTTAGCGTTGATAAATATGGTATTCAATAGTTTTATTTATATACCAGTTGGTAGCTCAATATTTCAGTTGAACGCAATTTGGAATGTAGCGGCATGGGCAACAAATATGTTTTCAGGTGCGCTCATGGTAGCTATACCTGCTGTAACCGCGCTGTTGATTGCTAACTCAGCTTTGGCATTAATGACTCGCGCAGCTCCACAATTAAATGTTTTCTCCGTAGGTTTTCCGATAACCATATTATTAGGATTGACCGCAGTTGCACTAATTCTTCCTAATGTATCTGTTGTGTTTCAAAATTTAATATCTTCAGCATTTGATCAGATGCCATTTATATACTAAAAGAGATTAGAAAAAATGGCAGAACAAAGTAATCAACAAGAACGTACTCAGGAACCTACGCAGAAAAGACTACAAGATGCACGTGAAAAAGGGCAAATACCTCGATCACGTGAGTTAAATACAATGTTGGTAACTTTTACTGGTGCATGTGGCCTCATATTTATGAGTAATCCCATTTCAAATACACTACAAGAAATATTTTTACAAAATTATCAGCTTACGTTACCTGTAGTTCTTGATAAGAACTATATCCTTAAATATTTTTCATTAAGCAGTAGTTCAGCATTATTAACACTGGCTCCGTTTTTCACATTAATGTTTATTATTGCATTGTTTGGACCTATGTCTATTGGTGGCATGTCTATTTCTATGAATGCTATGTCATTTAAATTTAGTCGACTAAGCCCCATTGCAGGTTTAAAACGCATGTTTGGATTGCGTGGTTTAGTGGAGCTTGTCAAGTCGCTAGCAAAAGTCGCATTAATAGGCTCTATTGTTCTGATTCTATTAAAACTATTTATGTTTGATATTTTGGGCACAGGTCTTGAGCCAGTTAATAATAGCGTTGAACATGCATACAGGTTAATTTTATTAATTTTTACAATTTCATCTGCAGGCTTAATAGCAATTGCGGTTATTGATGTCCCTTATCAAATTTGGCAACACCATCGACAATTGCGAATGACACTACAAGAAGTAAAAGACGAAATGAAACAAACTGAGGGAAATCCCGAGAACAAGGGTAGGTTGCGGAATTTACAAAGAGAACTTGCACAAAAAAGGATGATGGAAGCAATACCTGATGCGGATGTAATCGTTACAAATCCGACCCATTTTGCCGTAGCATTAAAATATGATGTTGAAAAAAGTAATGCACCGATAGTGATTGCAAAAGGTGTAGATTACTTAGCAGAGAAAATAAAGGAAATTGCTGCATATCATAAAGTTAATATTTTTTGTGCACCAGCGTTGGCACGCGCTATTTATTTTAGTACTGAATTGGATAAGGAGATACCGTCAGGATTATATATTGCAGTTGCAAAAGTTCTTGCATATGTGCATCAATTAAAGAAAGCAGTACCTGGTCAATATCCAAATCCTCCGACTGAATTCGAAATACCGAGCGAATATCAAACGAGTTAGTGAATAGAAATTAAAATGAATTGGGATAACTTCTTAATAACTGTTAGGGAACTAGGCAAAAATGGTCTAGGAACGCCGTTATTGCTAGTGGTCATGTTTAGTATGATGATTATCCCATTACCACCATTTGCACTAGATACCTTATTTACATTCAATATAGCTTTAGCACTAATTATTATATTAGTAAGCATCTATACTTTGCGTCCTCTTGACTTTGCTGTATTTCCGACTGTGCTGCTAATTGCAACCATGATGAGGCTCGCTCTTAATGTGGCATCGACACGAGTCGTATTACTGAATGGACATACTGGAACGAGTGCAGCAGGAAGTGTAATTGAATCTTTTGGTAATTTTGTAGTGGGTGGCAACTATGCCGTTGGCTTTGTAGTGTTTGCAATTTTAGTGATTATTAATTTTGTAGTAGTGACAAAAGGTGCGGGAAGAGTATCGGAAGTCAGTGCACGTTTTACTCTAGACGCAATGCCCGGCAAACAAATGGCAATAGATGCTGATTTAAATTCAGGCTTAATTTCACAGGAAGAAGCCCTCAAACGCAGAGAGGATATATCAAGAGAGGCAGATTTTTATGGGTCTATGGATGGTGCAAGTAAGTTTGTCCGTGGTGATGCAATAGCAGGTATTTTGATAATCCTTATCAATATTATAGGTGGTTTAGCTGTAGGAATAGGTCAGCACAATCTCAGTTTAGAAGTTGCTACTCAGAATTATATTTTACTTTCAATTGGTGACGGACTGGTTGCACAAATTCCTTCATTACTATTATCTACTGCAACTGCAATTATTGTTACTCGTGTTTCTGCATCTCATAACATGGCACAAATTGTAATTAGCCAAATGTTTAATGATAAGCGTGTATTAAGAGTAACAGCAATAATTATTGGAAGTATGGGCTTAATTCCGGGTATGCCTAACATTGTATTTTTAAGCTTGGCAATAATTGTTGCAGGCTTGTCATATTGGGTGCCACGAGAGACAGAAATAAGTACTGAATTAGAAAAAGAAGAAACGGCAGAAGAGACACCTTCAGAAGATCTAGAACTAGGTTGGCATGATATGCATCCCGTAGATGTTATTCGATTGGAAGTGGGATATCGCTTAATTTCACTTGTGGATAAGAAACAACAAGGTGAATTAATTGGAAGAATTAAAGGCGTACGTAGGAAGGTTTCGCAAGATCTTGGCTTTTTAATTCAGCCTGTACATATCCGTGACAACTTGGATTTAGCGTCTAACCATTATCGTATTGTTATTCAAGGTGTTATAGAAGGAGAAGGGGAGATTTATATCGATAAAGAGCTGGCTATCAATCCTGGTAATGCTAGCGGAAAAATTGATGGAATCAAGACTAAAGATCCCGCTTTTGAAATGGATGCAATATGGATTGAACCAAGTCAAAGAGATCAAGCCCAGACATTAGGTTACACCGTAGTGGATCCTAGTACTGTCATTGCTACGCATTTAAGTAAAGTCTTGCGTGAAAATGCACACTACTTCTTAGGCTATGAAGAAACTAAAAGATTATTAGATAAATTGGCGGAACAATCCCCACAATTAGTTGAAGATTTAGTGCCTAAAATCCTACCAATGAGCACTGTAGTTAAAGTACTACAGAACTTGTTACAAGAAGGCGTGCCAATCAAAGATATTCGTACAATCGTTGAAACTTTGGCGGATGCTGCGAATAACAGTCAAGATTCTGACATTTTAACTGCAATAACTCGAGCAGCTTTGCGTAGAGCAATCGTTCAGGAAATCAATGGGATGCGTAAAGATCTTTCGGTGTTCACACTTTCGCCGAAGTTGGAACAGTTATTGCAGAAAGCTATACATGAAGGTCCGGAAAGCAATTATGCATTGGAGCCCACATTGGCAAGCCGTATTCAAGAGTCAGTACGCGATTTGGCACAACAACAAGAGGCTGTTGGGTTGCCGCCGGTATTGCTTGTTACTAATAGTCTAAGGGCAATGCTTTCGAAGTTATTTAGAACAAGTATTAAAAGCTTATATGTATTGTCATTTGATGAAATACCCGAAAACAAAATTATAAATGTGGTTGCAAGTATTGGTGAGCAACATGATTCGATGTCAGATTTAGTAACTGCAGTTTAATGAGTATATTTAGTGTGTGAATTAGTTAACTTAAGAAAAAAGTAAGAATGATGAATATGAAAACATTTCACGAATCAAATATGCAAGATGCGTTACAAAAAATTCGCAATGAACTAGGTAGTGATGCGATTATTATTTCCACTAAACAAAATAAAAATGGTGTACAAGTAGTAGCAGCTACTGATCAAGACGTTGTTGCTAGTAATAGTGACAATATAAAAGTACAAGAAGATAGAGAAATATCTTATCTCAATACAAAAAATCAGATTGATAATGATAGATCTTTAAATTCAATAAATAAATTTACTAATGAAGATATTCAGGATGAAATCAGTAAGCTTCGTTATATGATCGAATCACAAACAGAAATAATAAGTTGGAATAAGATTATTAATGAAAACTCTGTGGCTAGGGAGATTTTACAAAAACTCTCAATAAGTGGATTTGGATTTAACTTTAGTAAAGATATATTTGGACGGATTAATAACATTAGTGATCAAAATAGTGCGTGGACTGGGGTTGAAAAAATAATTTCTGAATCTATTGAAATTGTAGAAAAAAATATTATAGAAGTTGGAGGTGTAGTCGCCTTAGTTGGCCCTACAGGTGTAGGAAAAACTACTACGATTGCAAAAATTGCTGCGCAATATGCATTGAAGCATACAAATCACCAGATTGCACTCATCAGCACTGATCATTATCGCATTGGTGCACATGACCAAATAAGCACTTATGCAAGCATACTAAATGTACCGGTCATTGCCGCAAGAAATAAAATTGAATTACAGCAAGCCTTGCATGTTGTCAGAGACAAAAAGCTAATTTTAATAGATACGCCAGGATTGTGTCAGCGTGATAATCGCGTTGCAGAAATTATGAAGACATTGTCTGAACAGCCTAAAAATATCGATAAATATTTAGTGATGTCAGCAGCGTCGCAGTTGTTCGTACAAAAAGAAATTATTAGTCAATTCAATTCCGAAGTTATTGATGGTGCAATCATCAGTAAAACTGATGAGACATCACAAATTGGTGGAATCTTAACTGCATTGATAGAGCAAGGTTTGCCGATAGTGTTTGAAACAACTGGGCAACGTGTACCTGAAGACTTAGTGCGTACAAATCAAGTTAAGTTATTGAAAAAAGCTATTTATTTAGGTGAAAAATTTGGAAAGATGGAATGCTTTCATCCAACAGAACTATATAGTGAGTTATTAGAAAATGTTTAAAGAAAATAATTGTAATGTAGCCCAAATTGATCAGGCCTATTCTTTAAGGAAGCTTACTACAATTGATGATATTTCTGTTATCGCAATAACCGGTGGCAAAGGAGGTGTTGGTAAAACTAGTATAGCAATTAATTTGTCAATAGCACTATCAATGCTGAAGAACGATGTAATGCTATTAGACGCAGATTTTGGATTATCAAATGTAGATGTGTTGTTAGGTTTAAATGCATGTAGAAATCTACAGCATGTGTTACTAGAAGAGTGTGCCTTAGAAGATGTAATAGTTGAAGGACCGTATGGTGTTCAAATAATTCCTGCATCGCCTGGAATTCGTAGTATGGCAAATTTATCAACATATGAGCATTTAGGAATAATAGATTCTATTAGCCAACTTACATATCCAATTGATTACTTTTTAATTGATACTGCAGCCGGTATTCATGATGGGGTCTTTTTGTTTTCACAAATGGCTAGCAATGTAGTAGTAGTGCTTTGTGATGAACCTGCATCGATTGCTGACGCATATGCACTAATTAAAGTACTTAGCAAAAACGATAAAAATAAGAGATATAGAGTACTAACTAATATGACAGAATCAAGTGCACACGCAGAACAGCTATTTAATCAATTTGCAAAGGTGTGTAACCATTTTCTGGATGTAACACTAGAATATTGTGGGTATATACCAGATGATGAATATTTGAAGAAGGCCATTCAAAAACAAAAAACTATTTTTGACTCGTATCCAAGTAGTCGATCGGCATTAGCATTTAAGCGAATAGCTAAAGAGATCGAGCTTTGGCCCAAACAAACTTATACCAACGGGACGGTAGAATTGTTTTTAGAACGCCAATTATCGAACCGCAAAAACAATAGGGTGTAGATGTTATGACAGGTACTGGAGCTGCAAGTTACGTAGCAATTCAAAATTTAGATATAGATGCCGTCGTAACGCAACATGCATCTTTGGTCAAGCGTATTGCATATCATATGAAAGGCAGGTTGCCTGATACAGTACTTGTAGATGATTTAATCCAGTCTGGAATGGTTGGTTTGTTAGAAGCTGCTAGAAATTATGATCCTACGCATGGTGCTAGTTTTGAAACTTATGCAGGAATACGTATTCGTGGTGCAATGCTCGATGAAATAAGACGGGGAGATTGGACGCCAAGATCTGTGCATCGAAAATCTCGACAGATGATGGAGGCAATTCAAAAAGTTGAAAATAGAACATTATCCAGTGCGACTGATGCGGAAGTCGCAAAAGAAATGGGTATTGATCTAAATGAGTACAACCAGATATTAAGAAACTCATCAATCGCACAAGTATTTAGTATAGATGATGGAGATGAGTCTATTGATCATAAAATAGAAATGAGCTCTGATTCAAATCCAGATAAAGAATATACAGATGATCAATTTCATGCAGAACTTACGGCTGCAATCAATAATTTACCAGAGCGTGAACGATTGGTAATGTCTCTTTATTATGAAGAAGAGATGAACTTGAAAGAAATAGGAAGTATTCTCGAAGTGAGTGAGTCTCGTGTATGTCAAATACATGGCAAAGCTTTAGTTATACTCCGCGCTACGTTAAGTGAATGGTTGAGTAATAATTAATTTAAAATGGAATAATTATAAAAATTAATGGATATATGAGGATACCTTTAATGATATAAATGGCTAGCGAAAATAAAATTGGGTCTTTGACAAGAACTTGGCCGATTCTACCTGTCAAGAAAGATAGCCATGATAAAAAAAAGCAGAGTAATAACGAAGAAAAGACAAAAAAAATATCCGAGGATAAAATTGATAAAGATCCTGGTGATACGATAATTGATGAATATGTTTAGTTATAGATTGAGGTCATTATGGAATTATATAATTTTAGTTATGAGTATTTTTTAAGCTTTATAAAAGAACTGTTTGTTATTTTACAGATTAATTATGAAAAATTACCATTGGTATTTTTTTGTTTTGGAATATTAGTAGCTATCTTACTTATTAATAAAAGAATAAATAAATTAGAAAAAATTCAAATTAATGATATTAATGATGTTACAAGCTTCAATCGTCTAATTGACGATGAAATAGGGATATTAAATGAAAGATATGATAGACAAAAAGGATTATTTAATAAAAGTAAAGGAAATGACGAGATAAAACATGAGAAGCTATTCAATAATGCACCTTATACACAAGCTGTTCATTTAGCGCAGAGAGGCTATACCAGGGATGATATTATTTCATTATGTACATTAACTGAGTCGGAGGCTGAACTAATACTTGCTCTACATGCAAATTCAAAAGCGGCATAAATAAATTATCTATCACAGCAGATTGTAAACTAGTTTACCAGGGTTTAAAGAATAAATAACTTAGGTCGATAAATGCTTTATTAAAATAAGCATATATCGAGATGTATTTTAAGTGTTCATGGTGTGGGATGAGGATTTCGGATAAACCCCTGTATTATTCCTCTGGTTTTGTGGACTTGGCTCCAGGATTTAAGGTCTTTTGTGGACCAGCTTGTTCCTTAGCAGATTATCTCTCCCAACATAAGCACTCGTCTGACAAAACAACCCAACATTAAGATATATTCCTTATAAATCAGTCAGTTATATTTCTTAAAGCTGACAATTTTTAAGCCGATAAATTAAATGTGTCGGCAATTGCTCTTACGCACTCTCACTGTATTGAGTAATTTTCAGATAACTTCGTTTAGGCTGTTTCAAATACAAGCCAGACTTGCTTGTATACACGTATAACAAATGGAAGTGCATTAGAGATTATGTAATGGAAGATGCATTAAATAAAAATGTATTTAAGAAGACGTATTTATCAAATACTTGAACTAGCCACAAAGGGAGACTCGGCTAGTAAAGTATTGGACATATTTCTAATTTCTCTAATTGTTCTAAGTGTAATCGCAATTGTTCTAGAGTCAGTACAGTCAATTAACGAAAAATACTACACGTTATTTTATTACTTCGAAATATTTGCAGTATCAATATTTTCGCTAGAGTATATATTAAGAGTTTGGGCTTGCGTTGAAAATCCAAAGTGGAGGAGAGTCACTTCTAATAAGTTGAAATTAAGATCCAAATATATCTTTTCATTTGAAGCGCTTGTGGATCTATTTGCTGTTTTACCATTTTACTTAGTATTGTTTGGTTTGTCGGGAAATATAGATCTAAGGTTTTTACGTTCATTTAGACTTCTTAGAATATTTAAACTAACCAGATATTCTGGAGCATTTGATGTTTTATTTACCGCGTTTAAAGAAAATGCTAGTGCCTTTGGTGCAGCATTTTTTGTTTTGTTAATTGTTATGTTATTAGCAGCAACCGGGATGTACTATTTTGAACATAAAGTGCAACCAGTTGCATTTGGAAGCATTTTAGCTTCTATGTGGTGGGCGTTCGCGACATTAACGACTGTAGGCTACGGTGATGTCACGCCAATCACTGCTGGTGGAAAAGTATTTGGTGCATTAATAACAGTATTAGGTGTTGGGATGGTAGCTTTACCAACAGCGATCTTGGCATCAGCATTTTCAGAGCAATTACGGATTCGCTCAAGTAAATATGAATACCTTGCGGACCAAGCATATGAAGATGGAATATTGACTGAAGATGAAAAAATTGGTCTCGAAAAAAAGCGCGAGGAATTAGGTCTAAGTAAGGATACTGCAGATCTCATATTAATAAATGAGCATAAGAAATTAAATAAATCTAGTGAAGAAAATAAAGAATATTGTCCACATTGTGGTAGCCAAATTAATGTATCAGATAATACCAAGACGGACTATATACAAAAATGTAGTTAAGCATACGAGTCTTCATACACAATGCATTATAGAAATGCAGAATAAGCTTGCTTCAAGCGATTCTCTGATCTATTGATGAAGTTGCAAAGATCAATGAATATGAAGACGCTTGTAGGGTTTGTTGAAAATGAAGCTATTTTGACTAGCTAACACGAGATAGATATCGATTATGCACGAGGTTTCGGTATTAGAGAGCCAGTAATGCTGGATTGAGATGGGGGGTAAAGGTCTCAAGATTTGATATTTTGGCCGTTATATTAGTAGAACTGAAGCAGAAAACTTGATGAGATTAGATGTGGCTGTATTAGATAATCCCGAACTGATAACACGATTGGAGCGCTGTCGTAGCTTACCTACACCTCCTGGCGTTGCTGAACAAATAATTAGCCTAAGTGCACAGCCTAATAGCGATATGGCAATGCTTACAGATATTGTAAGTCGTGACCCTGCTTTAACTGTAAAAATATTGCGCATGGCAAATTCACCGTTATATGCAAAGCAGGGAAAGATCGATAATTTGCAACAAGCGATATTGATGTTTGGTTGGAACGGGACATTAAATCTTGCTTTGAGTTTTTCACTTGTACCAAAGGCTCCATCGGTTGCGGGTGTGGGGCTAGATTATACTTTTTTCTGGAAACGATCATTGGCTGCAGCGGTAGCAAGTAGGCATTTAGGTGAGACTGTTGGAATAAATAGTAGAAAACAAGATTTATTTTTACCTGGTTTGCTTCAAGATGTTGGTATGTTGGCCTTAGATAGGGCAATACCTAATTTCTATGATGATCTTGGAGATAAACAGCATGATCACAAATACGTTCAACGCTATGAGATTGAAGAATTAGGTTCAGACCATGCAGTGGTTGGCGCTTGGCTATTGGAACGATGGAATTTTCCTAAAAGAATAATCGAACTTGTAGAGATAAGTCATGGTGAGGAAAAATATTTAGATAACACTGAAGTAGAACTTTCTAAAAACTGTATTGAAATATCAAATGTAATTGCAGATTGTATTTGTTGTGAAGAAGATCAAAAAGATTATCAGCACGCCGCAAGAGTAACTGAAAAAGTGCTTGAAATAAAAAAAGAAATATTTATTGAAAATTTCGAAAGTATAACTGAGGAACTACTTGAAGCGGCTTCAATATTTGAATTGGATGTAGGTCATCCAAATCTATTAAATTGTATAGTCGATCAAGCAAGAGAAATGCTATTGTTGCGTAGTATGGAAACTTTAAAGACTGCAGAAGAGTTACATGAAGCTGCAGTATCATTAGAATCAAAAGCTAATAAACTAGAAGAGTTTACTAAAAAGGATCCTCTGACAAATATCTACAATCGTGGTTATTTAGAGATTGCTTTACCTAGAGAATTTGAAATGTCTAAAGATACAAACTGGCCACTTTCTATTGTGATGGTAGATTTAGATCATTTCAAAAAAGTAAACGATACATACGGACATGACTGTGGGGATAAAGCATTAATCTATGCTGTTGATGTATTGAAATCATGTATTCGTACGACCGATTCTCTATATAGATATGGTGGAGAAGAATTTGTTGTTGTATTACCTGATACTGGTACGGTAGGCGCTGAATGCTTTGCAAAAAGAATTATAGAAACATTTAATAATTCTGCATTTGAGTATCGAGAAAATTTAAAAATACCTGTCACAGCATCATTAGGTCTTGCTATACAAGGCGAGGGTACTCATTTTGAAAGCTGGGAAGATTTACTCAATACCGCAGATGATTGTATGTACATATCAAAATCAAATGGCCGAAATCAGTATACACTTTATAAGGAAGAGCCGCCTGTAAATGCTGTGGCAAGTTGAACTTAATCTAAACGAAAAATTAAATAACTGATGTCGATAGGACAAATGGAAGAAAAGTTATGGAACTTTGTATACAGGACTTGATTGATAATGAAACGTTTGCACTATTAGAACAGTGCAAAGATTTACCTAGTCCACCAGGTGTAGCAGATCAAATAATACATCTAAGCTCAAAATCAAATTCAAACATTGATACCTTAGCTGAAATTGTCAGTTATGATCCTGCGCTTACAGCAAAAATATTACGAATTGCTAATTCATCTTTATATGCGAGGCGTGCTAAAACGGAAAATATTCAACAAGCTGTTGTAATGTTTGGTTGGGAGGGAACATTGAGTCTTGCACTAAGTTTTTCGTTAGTAAGTAGTATAAGTAAGCAGGGGGATGGCTTAGATTATAGTTTTTTTTGGAAACGGTCACTGGCCTCTGCAGTCTCATGTAAGTGTTTAGCTGATATAACTGGGTATGCAAAGAAGGAAGAGTTATTTTTACCTGGCTTATTACAAGATATTGGTATGTTAGCGATAGATAAAGTTCATCCAGAGTTATATTCAGGTATAGGGGAGAAGCAAACAAATCATGACTACTTAGTAAATTTTGAGAAAGATAAGCTAGGTTTTGATCATGCAGTAGTTGGGGCGTGGCTGTTAAATAAATGGGAAATTCCTGAGAAAATTACCGAGCTTGTATCTGCTAGCCATGGCGATAATATGAATTATATTAATAATGAGTACAAGCTACCCGCAAAGTGTGTTGCATTTGCCGGCGTGCTTGCAGATTGTATTTGCTGTGATCATGCTGAGGAAGGCTACTTAAAAGAAGCGGATACAGCAGAAAAAGAGTTTGGCATTGATATTATAGAATTTATGAATTTGATCGGAATCGTTACAAATGAGTTTTTAGAGACAGCAAATTTATTTGATCTCGAAATAGATGATCCTCACCTACTAGAGACTGTTGCTGAAATGGCTAAAATGACAATAGAGTTAAGTGGGACAGATAAAAATCAGGCTGCATAGTTAGTTACATGTACGTAGCTTTGTCTCTGTAGCCCAATAAATGGATTCTTTAGCAAATTGACTTTCCGATCCGTTTTCATCGATATCAGGACATTGGGAAACAATATTTTCGATTTCTGTCCATATAGTTAGAGATGCTTCAGCTAGTTGGCAAAAATCAGTAATACTACTGTTATTTTGAAAATTATTTTGATCTTTACGCTGTAAACTTAAAAAGCGATTATTAGCGGTTTCACAATTAATGATTTTGCCACTTTTGAATAGTTCTTTATCATCAGCAGCTTTCGAGATTTTTTCATATATAGAGTTATATTCATTTATAGCGTCAAATATCTCGTCATCTGTCATAGCCGATTGCAGCTGATCAATTTTGTCAATTGCAGAATCATCCCCAAACAATGCCGTTACTCGATACCAGGCATGTGCTTTGGCATAGTCTTGTAAAACACCTGCGCCTTCAAAATATATCTCGCCTAATTGCATTTGTGCTGAAGTATCTCCACGAACTGCATCTTCTAATAACTGATCAATATCATTTGATGCCATAGATTGTAGACTAACTATTAATAGCCCGAATAAAGTAAATAAAAAGTAATATAATAGCTGTAGGTATGGTCGCATAATTTTACTGTGCTAAAGTTAATGTCCTTTCCCAATGGTAGATGCATGAAATACCAGGTGAAGTATTGGTGCCTCTATATTTTATGTTTAATTGTTCATCTATGATTTGGCCATTGAATTTCATATTCAAGGTCCCTTTAAACCCTTGTCTAGTTTCATATCTGTAACTGTAGTTCCCTAATAGATTAATTATCTTGTACTTGTAGAATTTCTTGAAGTTTCAATTCGTTAGCTTTTTTAGCTGCATAGTTAGTATGAGCGGATTTTAAAGTGTTTAACTGTCGTTGTGATATTTCGATTGGAAAGCTTTGTTTATATTCCTTAGCAAATCTTTCTAAGGATCGTTTTGTTTTAGAACCATATAAACCATCTGCAGGGCCTGGATTATAACCAAGTTTACTTAGATACAGTTGTATATCTTCGACCAGCTGAGTAGGTACTAATACAGAGGTCTTGGTTCTTAATACAGCAGCTATATAATCGTGTCCAGAATCAACAGCGATCTTTAAGGCGGTTTCATTGTCAACAGATTTAAGATCAGCATTAGCGCCTAAATCTAGTAGAGCCCCGACCGTACTTAAATTACCTAGCTCTGAAGCTAACATTAATGCTGTCTTGTCGTCATTAAATCGATAGTCGACATCTATGCCTGCAGAAGAAACAAGGTTTGCAACTAAAGTAGTATTATTATTAACAACGGCGTTAAAGAATTTGATATGTACATCTTCCTCTTTAACTTCACTTTCTTTTTCATCTTCAGGACTTGGTGTTGTTATTTGTTTTGCCTCTTGTTCGGTAACTTCTTTAGGAATAGTTTCAGTCGTGCTACTTTTTGCAGCAGCCAGTGTTTGCAAAGATTCAGTCTGTCTTAAATGATCAATTCCAGTACCATGTTTATATAGCTTTGCTAGTTTTCTAGCGTTTGCGAATTCCTCTTTGTTTAGTTGCTTTTCAATTCGCTTTCTTTGTTGAATAGCTTCTTCTAAGCCTGCTGCAGAGGCCAAATTGTAATAAACGTGGGACAATGTAAGATCTTTCTCTATCCCTAAGCCGTTTTCATACAATGCGCCAATGTATAACAGTGATTCTGCGTTTCCATCCACTGCTAATGGATAGTGACGATTAAAAAATGCGGCATAGTCATCGATGTCAGCAGGCAGAATTGCACTGACTGCTGCTACAGTGTAAGTAAATACTGAAACGGATAAAACGCAGAGCATAAATGCATATTTAACTAACCGTTGCATGTCTTTAATCATCAAACAAATACAATAATATGTTATATTTTAGTTGGTTATGAGCGATAATATACATTTTTCAGTAATAAATTGAGATATCGTTCAAACTACGGTAGATAAATGTCGAAGCCGCAATCAAATCTGACTTCATCTAGAAAAATACCATTGTCAATTGATGGTATATCAACATCCCCGCTTTAGCCAATGACCAACAACCAATAATTATTTGTAATTATATCCTGCAAAAGGATCATACATTTAAAGTGATTTATCTCAACAATCAATTGGGATATTTAGATGATAAATCAGTCAATTTAAAGTGACTCATATATGAAATAGTAAATCTGTAGGCCATGTTTCATAGTTATATATGAGCCTCCTATAATCGTAGGTAGCTATTGGTTTCGAGACCTTTCAAAGTGTCCCGGTGAAAAGAATGGGTAAATAGGTTGGCAAGACAAACTCATTATTGTCTAAAGAAGTATTAGCTGGGCCGTAGTTTCAGTGTTAGGTTTAATCCTGCTAGATAAAGCAAATTTATGCGTGTACTTACTATATTGAACATCGTGTCATTAAATGTAGAGTGTATATTACGAAACTTTAACTGATAATAATGAAAGTCTTTTTATATGTAGTAGTACTTAGCATGTTGCAATGGGGATGTGCTACTGCTGAGCTATCAAATCAGTATGAAAGTAAGATCGTACATGTCGTTTTAATTTGGTTACAAGAGCCTGGTAATGGTCAACATATCGATAAAGTAATAAAAATGACTCGAAATTTGAAAGTGATTCCAGAGGTCCAGGAAATTCGAGTTGGTAAGGTTATTTTAAGTGAAAGACAAATTGTAGATGATAGTTTTGATGTCGGTTTATATATGGTTTTCAACAGTAGCAAAGAGTTAGAACGCTACTTGGTGCACCCAATGCATGTAGAAGCTGTACGGTCTGCATTACGTCCACTTGCCAGTAAGATAGTGGTTTATGACTTTAAGGAAACCAGCTGAAATAGTTTAACTTATCTTGATAAATTTGAGGTTATTAAAAAATACTTCTGCAATATTGCAGTGCATCAGGGCACTAAAAAAATGCAATGAGCAGTTAATACATTGAAATTCAACTTAGCTAATTGATTATAAGTTTTCTGCAACTTATTAATAATTAAAATAAAATTCCTCCTGATTAACCACTTGGCACACATGATGCATTCGCATAGCGCAACTGCACATTTATATATGCATGAGACTGCTCAATAAAGCATAAGCAGCACTTACTAAAGTGTGACTCTATATTGAGTAAAGTTTTAATTATTTTATCTCAGGAGTTGAAAATGAAAATAAAATGTTATGTTAATAAAGTCACTTTTGTGGCGCTATGTATGCTTCTGTTGCCACAGCTAAGTGTTGCAGAGGATAAAATCAAAGTCGGAGTCTTGCATTCACTATCAGGAACCATGGCTATTAGTGAAACTACTCTGAAAGACACTGTTCTCATGATGGTTGAGGAGCAAAATAAAGCCGGGGGCTTGCTTGGGAAGGAGCTAGAGGCAGTAGTAGTAGATCCAGCTTCAGATTGGCCTTTATTTGCTGAGAAGATGCGCGAATTAATTGAAGTACATAAAGTAGATGTTGTATTTGGATGTTGGACTTCAGTTTCTCGTAAATCTGTATTGCCAGTCATAGAAGAGTTAAATGGCTTATTATTTTACCCTGTACAGTATGAAGGCGAAGAGTCTTCAAAGAATGTGTTTTATACAGGTGCGGCGCCAAACCAACAGGCCATCCCTGCTGTGGACTACTTAATGAATGAAGTAGGTGCAAAGCGCTGGGTGTTAGCTGGAACAGATTATGTATATCCACGAACTACAAACAAAATTCTTGAGTCATATTTAAAACAAAAAGGTGTAGCTGAAGAAGATATCATGATTAACTACACTCCATTCGGGCATTCAGATTGGCAAACAATTGTCTCTGATATCAAGGCATTTGGATCAGCAGGAAAGAAAACTGCAGTCGTTTCTACCATTAACGGCGATGCCAACATTCCTTTTTATAAAGAGCTTGGTAACCAGGGCTTGTCTGCAGAAGATATTCCGGTTGTGGCATTCTCTGTAGGTGAAGAAGAGCTTTCAGGAATTGATACAGCACCACTGGTAGGGCATCTAGCAGCTTGGAATTATTTCATGAGTTCAGAATCAGATGACAATGATGAGTTTATTGAGGCGTGGCACAGTTTTATTAAGGATGAAGATCGTGTGACCAACGACCCAATGGAAGCAACCTATATTGGTTTTAAAATGTGGGCTAAAGCGGTTGAGAAAGCTGAAACTACAGATATGGATAGTGTACGACCTGCCATGTATGGAATTGAAGTACCTAATCTTACTGGCGGGACCGCAATAATGAATACCAATCATCATCTTTCTAAGCCAGTGCTTATCGGGGAAATCCAAGATGATGGACAATTTGAAATCGTCTGGTCAACGGATGGAGAAATAAAAGGTGATGCATGGACTGATTGGTTGCCTGATAGCAAAGTCATAGTTGCTGATTGGACAGACCCCATTAGTTGCGGCAATTTCAACACAGAAACTAAAAAATGTTCAGGGCAAAATTACTAATTGTCCTTCGATTACACATAGTTTCTTTCTAAATCTTAAATATTCTAGCCACTCTCGATTATCGAGAGTGGCTAGTCTCAATTAAATTTAGTTATCTTAAGTTATTATGAAATATTTAGCTGCGATATCTATATTTGTTTGCTTGATATTAAACAGCCTTCATGCAGCAGACAAAACCGATCCCATTCAAAGTAGCTTTGCATTACTTTCTTCAAAGAGCTTTGATGACAAAATATCCGCTATTAATTCAATAGCGAATTCAGGCCATCCTGCTGCAGCTGATATTCTTACGAAAATTTTAGAAAGTAATCTCTTTTATGATAAGAAAAGTAAAGAAATTATCATTGTTTCTAAAAGCACCTCAAAAAAATTTGATTTATATAAGCCAATAACAAAAGATCAATTAGGTTCAAAGACAAAAAAAGAACTTCGGAAACAATATAAAAAAGTAAGCATCAATAATAAGATTAGAAGACTGCTCAATGAGAAAATTGCAACATTAACTATTTATAGCGAAGACAAAAAAACTCGTCTTGAAGCTACTAGAAATATTCTAAAAAATATTAATCCGTCTTCTGTAGAAATATTGCGTGATGCTATACAACAAGAAAGTGATAATGAAGTAAAAGAGTTGATGAATGTTTGTATCGCAGCAGCGGAAGCTAAGTCAAATGATCCAGAAATTCAACTTAGGGCAATTAATAGTTTGTCTGGAGCTTTGTACCCAGAAATTCGAGTGTTACTCGAGGGATTAAAAGCTGATTATACAGATAATTCTGAAATAGATAGTAGATTATTATCTGCAGTAAATTCTGCTTTAGATAAAATAAATTTAAAAGTTAGTTTTTATGAGCAAATCGAGAATGTATTTTTTGGACTTAGTTTAGGTTCCGTATTATTACTTGCAGCGGTTGGATTGGCGATAACATTTGGTGTAATGGGCGTAATCAACATGGCACATGGTGAAATGCTTATGTTAGGTGCATACACAACTTTTGTTGTACAGCAACTTATGCCAAATATGATTGAGTACTCGCTGTTGTTGGCGATACCTATGGCATTCATAGTAACTGGATTGATTGGTATAGGTATTGAGCGTGGAATAATACGTTTTTTATATGGACGACCATTAGAGACTCTTTTAGCCACTTTTGGACTAAGTCTTATCTTACAACAGTCAGTGCGATCAATTTTTTCGCCATTAAACCGGTCTGTGATTACACCTGAATGGATGAGTGGGTCTTATGAGTTTAATCCAGCTTTATCACTTACTTATAACAGAATGTACATCATTGTTTTTGCGTTGTTGGTGTTGTTTGGTTTGCTGCTGTTATTAAAAAAAACCACTTTTGGTTTGCACATGAGAGCAGTTACCCAGAATCGAAATATGGCAAAGGCGATGGGAATACGCACGAATTGGGTAGACTCTTTAACATTTGGCTTAGGGTCAGGTATTGCTGGTATTGGTGGAGTAGCTTTAAGTCAACTCACTAATGTGGGGCCAAACCTTGGTCAATCTTATATTGTAGATTCCTTCATGGTGGTTGTTTTTGGTGGTGTAGGAAATTTATGGGGGACTTTTATTGGTGCGATGACATTAGGTATTGCTAATAAGTTTATGGAACCATTTACCGGTGCCGTATTTGCCAAAATACTTGTGTTGATTTTCATTATTTTATTCATACAAAAATATCCACGGGGCATGTTTGCCCTTAAAAGTAGAGATGTGAAAACCTAGCGATGAAATATAAGCCATTAATTTTTCGACTGTTAGAACGAGATAAAGGCGGTAAGTACTTCCTGGCAATTTTGCTTTTTTTAATGGTGTTGGTACCTGTTTGTAATTTGCTGGTTCCCGAATCCTCCACCTTTCATGTTTCTACCTATGTTGTAACATTAATAGGTAAATATTTGACTTATGCGTTATTGACAATTTCATTAGATTTGGTTTGGGGATATTTAGGAATTTTAAGTTTGGGTCATGGTGCATTCTTTGGTTTAGGAGGCTATGCCATGGGCATGTACCTAATGCGACAAATAGGTGAGCGCGGTGTTTATGGACATCCTGTTTTACCTGATTTTATGGTGTTTTTAAATTGGAAAGAGCTGCCATGGTTTTGGTATGGATTTGATCAATTTTGGTTTGCAATGTTGATGGTGGTAGTAGTACCGGGTTTACTGGCATTTGTATTTGGGTGGTTAGCATTTCGTTCACGTGTTACTGGTGTGTATTTATCTATTATGACGCAAGCATTAACGTATGCATTGATGCTGGCTTTTTTTCGAAATAATTTTGGCTTTGGTGGTAATAATGGTCTAACTGATTTTAAAGATATTTTAGGTTTTGATTTGCAGGCCGATTTGACACGAAATGTTTTATTTGTGTGTTCCGTACTTGCGCTACTAATTGGATACTTCATTTGTAGATTTATTGCACAGTCACGCTTAGGAAGCTTAGTGACTGCAATCCGAGATTCAGAGGGTCGTGTCAGAGCATTAGGCTATCGAGATGAGTATATTAAATTATTTGTTTTTGTTGTCTCTGCAATGCTAGCAGGAGTAGCGGGGGCGTTATATGTGCCACAAGTGGGAATTATCAATCCAGGTGAATTTGCTCCGATAAACTCAATTGAACTTGTAATTTGGGTGGCAATGGGTGGCCGCGGCACACTTTATGGAGCTGCTTTAGGTGCTGTTGTTGTTAATTTTGCTAAAACTTATTTTACTGCGGCAGCACCAGAAGTATGGTTGTTTATGCTTGGTGGCTTATTTGTAGTGGTTACATTATTTTTACCTCAAGGCATTATTGGAGCAATTAAAAAAATACCTATGCTAAATACTCAATCTCGAGATTCTACATTATCAAAATTGGAAACCAATAATGAGTGATGCACAAGTTAGCAGCGCAACGTTTACGCACGTCCCTGATGAGAGTATCTTGTATTTGGATGGTGTGTCAGTAAGTTTTGATGGTTTTAAAGCAATAAATAATTTGAGTTTGTATGTAAATAAAAACGAACTACGTAGCATCATTGGACCAAATGGTGCTGGTAAAACCACTATGATGGATATTATTACCGGCAAAACACGACCTGATGAAGGTAAGGTGATCTTTGATGATATGACGGACTTAACTTCAATCAATGAAGCGGAAATTGCTAATCTTGGTATTGGTAGAAAATTTCAAAAGCCAACTGTTTTTGAAAATCATACTGTTTATGAAAATTTAAAACTTGCGCTCGAAGGCCGTCGCAAAGTATTTGAAAATTTATTTTTTAAATTGGCTAGTGAAGACGAAGATAAAATTTATGAAGTTCTTAAGACGATCGCACTAGAAGAACACAGTCCTCGTGACGCAGGGGAGCTCTCGCATGGGCAGAAACAATGGTTAGAGATAGGTATGCTGCTAATGCAAAATCCTAAGCTTTTATTGGTTGATGAACCGGTTGCAGGAATGACCAAACAAGAATCTGAACATACAGCTGAGTTGCTTATATCACTTGCTGAAAAACACTCAGTAGTTGTTGTGGAACATGATATGGAATTTGTTCGATCACTTGCTAACCGTGTAACTGTTTTGCACCAGGGTAGTGTTTTAGCAGAAGGATCGATGGAAAGTGTTCAAAATGATCCTAAAGTAATTGAAGTCTATCTTGGAGAATGATGAGGCAGTTGTTCTATGATGATAATCAATAATCTAGATCATTATTATGGTGAAAGCCATACACTTTGGAACATCTGTCTAGAAATAGATAAAGGTGTATGTATGTGCCTCATGGGAAGAAATGGTGTCGGTAAAACGACATTATTAAAGTGTATTATGGGATTAGAATCGGCAAGCAATGGTGAGATTAATTTTAATGGGATTGATTTTTTTAAAAAGGCTGCTGAGCAAAGAGCTAGGCATCGAATTGGTTATGTTCCACAAGGTAGAGAAATTTTTTCTCAGCTTACGGTTGAAGAAAACCTTATAACAGGTTTGAAATCTCGTGCTGATAAGAAAAAAAAATTACCTGACTTTATTTATGAGCTGTTTCCTGTTTTAAAAGACATGCTAAATCGCAGAGGTGGAGATTTGTCTGGAGGCCAACAACAACAGTTGGCAATAGGACGCGCACTTGCGATTGAACCTGAATTGCTGATTTTGGATGAGCCAACTGAAGGCATTCAACCCAATATTGTCTCTGAAATTGCCGATATCATTAAAAAGCTGAATCAAGAGCTTGGGCTCACTGTATTACTGGTGGAACAAAAACTTTCTTTTGCAAAAAAAGTAGCCAGTAACTTTGGTATTATGGAAAAAGGTAGAATGGTCGCTGAAGGCGGTATTGCTTCGTTAAGCGAAGATTTGATCGATCGGTATTTAAAAGTTTAGCCTATAGAAAATAATTATTGAGGGCAACAATAAAAACTATAAGAAAAGTAAAAAGTTTTATTTGTGTGTTGCTTTAGTTATATATAACTTCTTTGAGTGTTACTGTTTACGTAAGGGCATAATGCTTTAAAAGTTTCGGAGTTTTTGCATCATAAGCAGTACTATGTGATGTTAAGTTAACGCTTAATAATATTTTTATTATGCTTGAGTGTAATTGCACATTAGCAATCCAAGTAAAAAAAGATTAATAAACAGCTCAAAATATAATGATTGCAGCCATAGGAAAAAGTGACCTGGAAGGAATAGATCTTGTAGCCACTGGCGCACATTGGAACGCCGATTTGCGTTTAGGGCTGACGCTAAAAAATAGTAAAACTATACTCAGCGAACGCAGACATAAAGGCCCGCTAACTATACAAAGACCATTTTATCCGGAAAAAAACGATACATGTCATCTCTATATTTTGCATCCACCAGGAGGAATAGTAGGAGGTGACTCGCTCAATGTAGAGCTAGAATGTGGAGTCGGCACTTCTGCAGTGGTTACCACTCCTGGAGCAAATAAGTTTTATCAATCAGGAGGCGTGTTCGCTAAGCAATCTCAAAATCTCATCGTCAGAAATAACTCGTGCTTAGAGTGGTTGCCGCAAGAAACAATTCTTTTTAATGGCTGTAAGGTTTTTTCTCACACCAAAGTAGAATTGAATCATAATGCTAAGTTTTTTGGCTGGGAGGTAGTGAGTTTTGGTCGACCAGCTTGTAATGAGGAATTTACAACAGGGGCATTTAGGCATCACTTTGAAATTTGGCAAGATAAGGCTCCGTTGTTGATTGATCGAGTAAGCATACAAGATCGTGCTGAAGTCTTCAATTCTGTGTGGGGGCTACGAGAAAAACCCGTTATGGGGTTACTTGCAATTGTCACAAATGATTTGAAAGTTTTAGAACTTGCTCAGCAAGAAGTAAGAGTTATGATCGAGAATATAAGTAACTCAAGTGTAAGTATTGTTGGAAAAGTTTTGCTATGTAGATACTTGCATAGAAATGCAACTACAATTCGCAATACTTTTGTGGAAATCTGGAAAAAAATTCGTTTGTTAACATTAAATAAATCACCGTGTGAGCCAAGAATTTGGGCTACTTAATACTTAATAATAAATAATAAAAAAAGGAATCTATATGGAGCTTTCTCCGCGCGAAAAAGATAAGCTTTTAATATTCGCAGCCGGGTTGCTTGCGGAAAGAAGAAAACAAAATGGCATTAAATTAAACTACCCTGAAGCTATTGCTTATATTTCATCTGCCATCTTAGAAGGGGCGCGTGCTGGAAAGAATGTAGCCGAGCTGATGGAATATGGGCGTACACTATTATCACAAGAAGATGTGATGGAAGGCATTGCAGAAATGATTCACGAAGTACAAGTAGAAGCCACGTTTCCAGACGGCACAAAGCTTGTAACAGTACATAATCCAATTTTGTAAATGAGGCTTTAGCATGAAACCTGGTGAATTATTGGCTGCAGAGGGTGAGCTGGAAATTAATGCTGGTCGCAGTACTAGCACAATTACAGTCGCAAACACTGGTGACCGCCCCATACAAGTGGGCTCGCACTATCATTTTTTTGAAACCAACTCAGCATTGAAGTTTGACCGTGATGCCGCTAAGGGCAAGCGACTTGATATACCTGCAGGTACTGCAATACGTTTTGAGCCAGGACAAGAGCGCGACGTAATACTTATTGATTTAGATGGTAAGAGAGTGGTGTATGGATTTAATGCAAAAGTTTCTGGAAATCTAGATTAACTAATAGAGAATAATTAACAATGGCAAAAATTTCACGACAAGCTTATGCAGAAATGTATGGCCCAACAGTTGGAGACCGGTTACGACTTGCCGATACAGAACTTATTGTTGAAGTAGAAAAAGACTTTGCCACTTATGGTGAGGAAGTAAAGTTTGGCGGCGGTAAAGTTATTCGTGATGGAATGGGACAAAGTCAGGTCACGTGTAAAGAAGCAGTAGATACAGTTATTACCAATGCGCTCATTTTAGATTATTGGGGGATTGTAAAAGCTGATATCGGTATTAAGGAAGGACGCATAGCCGGTATAGGTAAAGCTGGAAATCCTGATGTACAGCCAAATGTCGATATCGTAATAGGTCCTGGAACAGAAGCCATTGCAGGAGAAGGGCAAATTCTTACAGCTGGTGGAGTAGATGCACATATTCATTTTATTTGTCCTCAACAAATAGAAGATGCACTTATGTCAGGAGTCACCACAATGTTGGGAGGTGGTACGGGTCCTGCTACCGGAACCAATGCTACAACTTGCACTCCTGGTCCTTGGAATATTCACCGCATGTTAGAAGCTGCAGATAGTTTACCTGTGAATTTGGGCTTTCTTGGTAAAGGTAATGCGAGTTTACCTGAGGCTTTAAACGAACAAATTGAAGCTGGTGCGATGGGGTTAAAGTTACATGAAGATTGGGGCACAACACCTGCAGCTATCGATAATTGTTTGCATGTTGCTGAGAAGTATGATGTACAAGTTGCAATTCATACCGATACATTAAATGAGTCTGGTTTCGTAGAAGATACGATTGCTGCATTCAAGGACCGTGCAATACATACATACCACACCGAAGGCGCTGGCGGTGGGCATGCACCGGATATTATTCGTGTTTGTGGATTGGCAAATGTTTTGCCATCCAGCACAAATCCTACAAGACCTTATACAGTGAATACCATTGACGAGCATCTTGATATGTTAATGGTATGTCACCATTTAGATCCTAATATTGCCGAAGACGTGGCTTTTGCAGAATCACGAATACGCAAAGAAACGATTGCGGCAGAAGATATTTTGCATGACTTAGGGGCTTTCAGCATGATTGCTTCAGATTCTCAAGCGATGGGTCGAGTAGGTGAAGTTATTACACGTACTTGGCAAACTGCGGATAAAATGAAGCAGCAACGAGGTACTTTACAAGAAGACACTGAGCGTAATGATAATTTTAGAATAAAGCGTTATGTAGCAAAATACACTATTAATCCTGCTATAACACATGGCATTGCCCATGAGATAGGTTCTGTGGAAGTGGGTAAATTTGCTGATCTTGTTTTGTGGAAGCCGCCATTTTTTGGTGTGAAGCCCTCTCTCATTATAAAAGGCGGCTTTATCGTCGCTGCGCCAATGGGTGACCCTAATGCATCCATACCGACACCACAACCGACACATTATCGCTATATGTTTGGCGCCCAAAGCAAAGCTAACGCATCAACTTCGATGACTTTTGTATCCAAAGCTGCATTCGAAAACGGTATTAAGAAAGCTTTGAATTTAAATAAACATATTGTGCCTGTTTCTAATACACGTAATATTCAAAAGAAAGATTTACATTTAAATACCTATCAGCCAAAAATTGATGTCAACCCACAAACTTACGAAGTTCGTGCTGATGGTGAATTGCTTACTTGTGAGCCGGCAACGGTTGTTCCAATGGCACAGCGTTATTTCTTGTTCTGATGTTGATTTTTACTGAGCGTATACATCACACGCATGACTATAGCCAAACCTTGACTTTAGCATTTGAAATGCGACAAAAAGCGCGTTTTAAGACAAGGTTAGATAATGGTGAGGAAGCTGGATTAGTGTTACCGCGTGGGTTGGTTTTGCGTGGGGGGGATTGTTTACGCTCTGAGGAAGGAGTGATCGCCAAGGTTATCTCGGCACCAGAAGAAGTATCAGTTATATATAGTGAAAATAAGCTTTTATTAGCCAAAGCGAGTTATCACTTGGGTAATCGACATATACCATTACAAATAGAAGAAGATTATTTGGTTTACCTAAAAGATCATGTATTGGATAACATGGTTAAAAGCTTAGGACTAGCTATTGAACATGAAATGCGTGCGTTTGAACCTGAATCGGGTGCGTATCACTCATACAGTCACTCTCACTCACACTAAAAAAGTATGCAAGCAAATTCTTCGCTATTGAATTTAATGCGACTAACAAGTGCATCTTTGCCAATAGGTGCATTTGCTTATTCACAAGGTTTGGAATACGTCTGTGATAAAGAATATGTAAATGATGAGAAAAGCACACAAGAGTGGATTGTAGGGTTGCTTTGCAATACACAAACCTATCTAGATGTTCCGGTGTTAGTTCGGTTATATGATGCTTGGGGTTCAAATTCCATTGAGCAAGTGGAGTACTGGAGTAAATTTTTACTCGCATATCGTGAGTCCAAGGAGCTACGTGAAGAAGATTGTTATTTAGGTAAAGCATTATCTAAGTTATTGTTCGATTTAGAAGTGCCTGGAGCGAAACAAATTACTGAAATGCATTCAGTTACCTACGTGACCGCATTTTCATTAGCGGCCTATGCTTGGAAAATAGAAAAATCTGAGTGTTGTAGTGGCTATTTGTGGGCGTGGTGTGAGAATCAAGTAAATGCTGCGATCAAACTAATCCCTTTAGGGCAGACTGCTGGTCAAAGAATATTGTCTTCATTAGTGGATGCAATTCCATCTCAGGTAAAAATAGCTTTGCAGCTAGAGGATGACGAAATAGGAAGTACAGCAGTAGGCTTAGGAATTGCTAGTGCTAATCATGAGACGCAGTATTCACGTCTATTTAGATCTTAATAAAATTTTAACTATATGAATAAACAGGTTTTGAGAGTCGGAGTAGGGGGGCCAGTAGGTTCAGGTAAAACGGCGCTGTTGAATGCATTGTGTATAAAAATGCGTGATCAATATGAAATTGGTGTGGTAACTAACGACATTTATACAAGGGAAGATGCAGAATTTTTAATTAAACATAAAGCATTGGATCAAGAACGCATCAAAGGCGTCGAAACTGGTGGCTGTCCACACACTGCTATACGAGAAGATGCATCGATTAACTTAGTGGCGGTACAAGAATTATGCAATGAATTCCCTAAATTAGATTTGGTTTTGGTAGAGAGCGGTGGCGATAATCTTAGTGCAACTTTCAGTCCGGAGCTTTCAGATCTTACTATTTATGTTATTGATGTAGCTGCAGGAGATAAAATTCCACGTAAAGGCGGGCCAGGTATTACCAAGTCAGATCTGTTGGTGATCAATAAAACTGACTTAGCTCCAATGGTAGGCGCATCGTTAGAAGTCATGCAACGTGATGCAAAGAAAATGCGTGGTGAACGGCCTTTTGTTTTTACAAATCTAAAGGCACAAGAAGGGCTAGATGAAATAATACAATTTATACAATCTCAAGGAATGCTAGCGATTTAAAAAATGAAAATTATTGACGCGAATAAATCGATATAATCCACAAAACAAACTGAGTAAAACCATTATTGGTAAAGCAACTATCCAAGCGATAATAATTCCAATTGCACCTGAGCCAGACCACCTGTTTTCAGCGTAGTTAAAAATAATTTGTGCACCAGCTTTAATTAAAGCGAGAGCTGCTGCAGCCAGTAATGCCGTTAAGATGACTATGGTTATCTTTGTTAAAATATCCATGTCTAGAAGCTTAGTTCTCAAGCACGTATTTAGCAAGTTAACAAATTAAGTAAATGATTGATGTATGAAGTCATGAAAGAGTTAAAGGTTGCTGCGATTCAAATGCAAGCCGTATTGGCAGATGTAGATGAGAATCTCAGAAAGGCAGAAGTATTAATTCATGAAGCAGCAAATCAGGGGGCAAAATGGATAATCTTGCCAGAATTTTTTACTTCTGCTTGTGCATTTCACCCAAATATGTTGGATGCAATCATTCCCATAGAAGGAAAAGCAACAACACTACTTAAACAATTATCAAAACAACTTGATGTGGTTATTGGGGGGTCGTTTCTAGCTTTACATAAACAAGATGTCTATAACACCTTCACTCTTGTATTTCCTAATGGTGATGTATATCTACATAGCAAAGATATTCCTACGATGTGGGAAAATTGTTATTACATTGGTGGTAACGATGATGGAGTTTTAAATACAGAGGTTTGTTCGGTAGGCGTAAGCTTATGTTGGGAGATGTTACGTTCACAAACAGCAAGGCGGCTTTTGGGGAAAGTAAATTTTGTCGTGAGTGGATCTTGTTGGTGGGATCTTCCAGAAGGTATTCCATCAATATTCGATTCTCTGCGTAAGCAAGGGCTACAGTTATTACAGTCAACCCCTATAACTTTTGCAAAACTTCTTGGTGTGCCAGTTATACATGCTGGTCATATAGGACACTTTGAAGGGTATGCGCCGCCTAGTGAGAAGAAGGTATATAAAAGCCGTTATTTGGGTGGATCACAAATTATCAATGGTGAAGGACAAGTGCTTGCAAGTATGAATAATGACGATCGAGAAGGCGTGATTCTTGCTGAGATTGACATTGAGACATTATGCAAACCTAGCATGCAAATTCCCGAGAGTTTTTGGATTCCAAAAATGCCTAAAGCATTTATATCAGAGTGGGATAAGTTAAATAAACATGGACAAGATTACTACCGAAAGTACACATATAAATATCTTCAAAATAGTTAGCTAATAATTTCATGGCAACGAGATTAAAAGATATACCAAAGACTATAAAGATTTTAGTATTTTTTTTTATTTTATTAGCAACCTTATATATTGAACCTTGGAAAATACTTACTAATAGTGGAACCATGTATATATTGATGTGTGAGCAACAATATGAATCGAACTCTGTATGGGAATATCATAAAAAAGATGGGCTTATCAATGGCGAGAAAAAATGTAGCACATCGAACCTTAGGACTATTAAGTTAAAGTACAAAGCGTTTGTTGAAAAACAAAAGGTAGTATTTTCTGGAAAAGAAATTGGTGTAGTTAGTTATGATTGCGATGTATTCGATCGCAATAATTTTACCTGTCCAAATAAAAATATAAGTGTTGAAAGCGGGAAGGCGCTACTAAGCTTTGCCTCTTATGAAAGAGCAGTACCGAAATGGCGATATGTATTCACTAAAATCAGCTTATTTATGGATCAGCAGTTGCAGCGAGAGACGGTTTATTCCTTGATTTAACCCAGTCGAATCTATTCCAATTAAAAAAATAGGGTTATACTACCGTTAATATCATCAAATAGGCTTATTTAGGCCATTACGCCTATATATATAAGAGTAATGTCCGCTAGCCTAGTTACGATAGCATAAATGATGGAGTTCTCGTGTTAAAGCTAGGGACGGTAATCATATTGTTCTTCTGCGCCTCAACGGCATTTGCTGATAAGTATGTTTATCTTATAAATACTCATTCTAGTAGTGGTGAATTTGTACAAGGTGCTGCTTATACCGATAGCAATCGTTTAGAAGTCAATGGTTATGTAATACTCAAACACGATTCAAAAGCCAGTTTTGCAGGCGTTTGGACTCGGTCAGGTAAAATTGAAGCTGTAGATCGTTATGGCAATGTATATTTGTTTGATGTCATTAAAGTATTAGATGATAAACAAGTTAAAAATCTCGTACATAATTTTTAGACTAAACTGACAAATGTTGCTTTGCTAGCTCCTCGGAGAGCTTGTCTATATCACCTTCTTCCACGATTTGACCGTGATCCATAATTGCAAAGTGCTGTGTAACATCGCGTACAAAGTCTAGATTTTGTTCCACTAATAGAATCGAGCAATTTCTTTCAGAATGTATGCGTTTAATAATCTCATCAATCTCTTCCACAACAGATGGTTGAAGACCTTCGGTGGGTTCATCTAAAAGCAATAAACTAGGTTCTTGAATTAATGCGCGTGCAATAGCCAATTGTTGTTGCTGACCGCCACTGAGAACACCGCCTTTACGTTTTTGTATTGACTCTAATGCTGGGAAGTATTCGAAAATGAATTTAGGTATTACTTTACTTTTATTATTTTTCCCACGCATAGCAACAAGTAAATTTTCATAAATGGAGATATCAGGAATAATTTCTCTTCCTTGCGGTACATAGCTTATGCCGGCACGAGCTCGTCGGTGGGTTTGTTGCCGAGTAATATCGTTATTGTTAAAACGGATAGTTCCATTTTGCGGTGGATTAATACCAGTAATGCTTTTCAGCAAGGTTGATTTACCTACGCCATTTCGACCCAATACGCTTACCATCGCCCCATCTTGTATATCCAACGAAATTCCATGCAGAATATGGCTGGTACCGTAAAAGGTATTAATATTTTGTACTTCAAGACCCATTTAGTGTCCTTTGCCTAAATAGACTGCTTTCACTTCTTCATTTTCAACTACTTCAGACAAAGGGCCTTCGGCTAATTTTTGTCCTTGAGCCAATACTGTAACTTTGTTGGCAATTTTTCTAACTATGTCCATGTCGTGTTCGACTAGCATGACGGTGTGATCTTTAGCAATTTCCTTGATTAATTCTGCAGTTTTGGCTTTTCCATCAGCTGTCATGCCAGTGGTGGGTTCATCTAATAACAATAATTTCGGCTCAGACGCAATTAGCATTCCAAGCTCCAGCCATTGTCTTTGCCCATGTCCTAGAGTGTCCACACTGTCCTTAGCCTTATTGGCCAACATTGTAAAATCTAAGATTTCCCAGATTCTTTTGTTATCTTGAGTGGTTACCTTACCAAAAAGAGATTTGAATACTTTGCGACGCCCTTTTAAGGACACCATAATATTGTCGTAGACAGAAAGTGTTTCGTATAGGTTTGGGACTTGAAATTTTCGACTAATTCCTTTCACAAATATTTTATCAGGTGCATTGTTCGTAATGTTTTCACCATCAAAAATAATTGTTCCAGATTTAGGTTTATAGCGTCCAGTGATCATATCAATTAATGTTGTTTTACCGGCACCATTTGGTCCAAGTACCACACGCAATTCATTTTCTTCAATACTGAAATCTAAATTATTTAGAATAGTGTAACCACTAACTTCAGTTGTTAACCCTTGTACTTCGAGAATGTTACTCATTATTGTTTAGTTAAATATTAGTTAAGTGCTAGCATTTCATTAAATCTCACTTGGCCCCTTAGGTTGTCCCGGGCGCCAATCTTTTTGGCGATCTGCGGCCAGCGCATCAGCTTCTTCAACTACCTCTCCAAGTGGTACATGTTTTTTTCTTGCTGACCACCATTTTCCAACAGTACCTACAATCCCATCACGCATTACCAGCACCACAAATATGAATAAGCCGCCCATGATCAATTGCCAGGTCCACGCAAGTTTTCCACTTAAGAAAAATTCTGAGCCCTTTACTAAAAATGCGCCGATAAAGGGACCAATAATCGTTCCTCTACCACCCACTGCCGTCCAAATAACTGCCTCAATTGAAAATACCGGGCCTGCATCTAAAAATGAGATAATACCGTTCCAAGCTGCATACATCGCACCTGCCGCAGCAGCCATAAAACTGGATACACAGAAGACAAATATTCGATAATTAGCCACGTTATAGCCCATAAATTCTGCGCGCACATCGTTATCGCGAATCGACTTAAGAACGGTTCCAACACGTGAATGCGTCAAAATTCTTCCCACAACAAAAAATAAAATAGTGACAGCAAGAATGAACCAAAGATAATGCATTGTGGCATGAGTGCCGTAATCGGTAATACCGTTAAAGCCTCCCGTATAGGCTTGGTATTCAATTATGGCTTCTTGCAGGATGAGTGATTCCGCCAAGGTGATTACTGCACAATAGACGCCGTAAATGTGGCGTTTAAAAGTAATGACACCAAATATAAATGCGATCAATACAGCAAATGCTAACCCTATAAATATTGCAAAGGGCAAGTTTTGCAAAGGTGCCATAAAGTTTGGTACTTCTGTGAGTCCATTCCATTCCATAAAATCTGGAATAGTTCCACCATATCTTGTTGGATGGTCAACTGCGTAATCAATTTTTAAAGAAAGTGCTACCGCATAAGCGCCGATTCCAAAGTAAACCGCTTGTCCTAAACTTAAAATACCCGCAAATCCCCAAATTAAATCAATGCTCAGAGCAAATATTGCGTAACATAAAAATTTACCCAATAAAGATGTTACATAGGCAGCTCCATAAATAGGGTATGTTGCAATAGCAAGGACAATTGCAGTTGCAACTACCACAGCTAAAAAAGGAAACATGGGTGCTTTGTATATCTGTCGATCTTGCGCCATTTGAGTTTATTCCTTTTTTATTTAGTTCATTACGTTCTCTCGTGGTATCCAAACAATCCTCTAGGGAATACCCGTATAGCAAGCACAATGAAAATGAAAACTAATAGCTTTCCAATTACATTGTTATAAATGAATGACAAAATTGTCTCGGCTTCACCAATGAGTGCTGAGCCTGCCACAACACCCCAAAGGTTACCTACACCACCCAATACAAGTACCATGTAGGAATCAACTGCGTAGGGAAATCCCATGGTTGTTGAAACAGATTTAATTGGAGCTAACGCTGCACCTGCAACACCTGCAAGACCAGAACCAAATGCAAAGATGAGCATGTCTATTTTTTTAGTATCGATTCCCAGACAGCCAGACATGGTACGATTTCTGCGTACTGATCTTACTTTAAGACCAAGATCCGTTTTATATAACACTAAATAAGTGATGATCATTAAAATAATTGCAAGAACGATTAGAAACAATCGATACCAAGGGAAAGGTAGTAAACCAATAACTCGAAAACCACCATCAAGAACTTTTGGTGCACCAACATAATATAATTCAGGCCCGAAAATGAGTTTCATTAAGACCTGAAGAATGATGCCTACACCCCATGTGGCGAGCAATGTCTCTAAGGGTCGTTCATAGATCCATTGAATAATCGATCGCTCTACAATCAGACCGAGTAATGCAACCACTAGGAATGCAACTGGGATCGCTAGAAAAGTATTGCCGCCTAGTTGGCCTACTACTGCAGCCGTGTAGGCACCGACCATAATAAATTCCCCATGCGCCATGTTAATTACACCTGCGACTCCAAAAATTATGGCTAAACCTAACGCGGCAATCATGAGTATTGCTACAACACTAAAGCCATTTAGAAATTGTGTAATGATCGATTCCATCTATACTTTATGTATCTTTGTTACATGTCATGAATGCATACTTATTTACAGTTATTAGGTTGTATAAGCATGTTTGTTTAAGCAATAGCATGTATAGGTGGCTGTTTGAATTCAGCCGCCTATACATAAACATTGGTGTTTAACTTATATCGAATGTGCCAGATCGGTCTGGATTATTAGACTTTAACCTCTCTAAGACACTTGGATTAGTAAAATCACAATCCTTATTCGGATACAGCAAATCAACCCATGGATCTGGACGTACCCAATCGTCGCGTTGCCAAACAATATCAAACTGACCTGCTTCATTTGCACGTCCGATTTTTGGCCATAACCAGGTGTGATGATTTAACTCATCAATCTTGACTTTACCGCCTGGCGCATTGAATTCCTGACCTGGTAGACCTTCAAAAATCAGAGCATCCGCATCGGTTGATTCTACTTTTTCAAAGGCTTGTGCAAGCATATGAGTTTGAAAATAAGCTGCTTCCATTACAGCATTGGTAACTTCATCCTTGCCGTATTTAGCTTTGTAAGCTTCAACAAACTTCTTATTTTCTGGTGTGTCAACAGATTGGAAATAATTGAATGAAGTTAAATGACCCAATGCATTTTCAGGACCCATGGCCGCGGTTTCTTGCTCGGTAGTTATGGGTGTAGCAATTAATATGTCTTCAGCGGTGATACCGAATTGACGGAATTGCTTGTAAAACGCTACTACTGAATCACCAACAAGATCTGAAAATACAACGTCGGGTTTCTTGGCTGCAATTTTATTGATATTGGTGGAAAACTCTGTATGACCTAAAGGTGCATATTCTTCACCAACATCTTCACCACCATGTGCTTTTAACAATGCTTTTACTTCTCGGTTGGTTTCTTTTGGATAAATGTAATTAGATCCGATCATATAAAATTTGGGGCCAACATTTTTAATCAGCCAAGGCACAAAATCATCTAATTGTTGGTTTGGTACACAGCCGGTATAAAAACAGTTTTTACTGCATTCTTGTGCTTCATATAATGTTGGATAGAGTAAGACATTGTTATGTTGCTCAAATACAGGCAATACTGATTGACGACTTGCAGAGGTGTAACACCCTAATACCGCAGCTACTTTATCTTCAAGAATAAGTTTTTTAGCTTTTTCAGCAAATACTTGTACTAAAGATTGAGGATCTTCAATTACTGGCTCAATTTGTTTACCCATTACACCGCCGGCAGCATTGATCTCATCAATTGCAAGAAGCTCAGCGTTATGTAGAGAACGTTCAATAATTGCAATGGTGCCACTGAGCGAATGAAGAATACCTACTTTAATAGTGTCGCCTGCTGCAGCTTTCGCATATTTTTTCACGAAGAAATATGGAAAGTCTGTAATCGTAGCTGCAGCTGCAGTTCCCGCTACGACAGCAGAATTTTTTAAAAATTTACGTCGATTCATTGCTTCCTCCTGGACTTATCTGATAAGTACTAATTGTTTGTTTTTTTAAAAGTTTGTATTTATTTTTTTGGCATGCAAAAAAAACCTCTAAAGAAATCTATTCTTTAGAGGCGTTGTTGCCAAAATCCAACAAAAGCGATTTTGGTTTTGTTGGCTATTATCTTTTTGTACAAATAAAAAAAGCCCTTTGAAAACCTTAGTTTCCAAAGGGCTTTTTTGCCGAAATTTAAATAACGAAAGCGGTACTGGTTTCGTTACCTTAGCTATTCAAACTGGCTCCTAATGTTTAGTACCAGTATGAGTACTTATTTTTATATTTAAGAGCAGATTATTCACCGAAAAAGCGGGATGTCAAGATAATTTCATAAATATCTGAGTATTTGTTGTAAAAGTCCAGTTTATTAGATATTTCAATGGAGGCTAGAGGATTTATCCATTACAAATTTTTCGTAGCACATATGAATGATAGTGAGCAACCATGAAACGAAGACAAAAGGAGCGGTTAAAGAAGGCCGACCTGAAATAATAAAAATTTGAGTAACAATAACAGCAAATACAATGCCAATAAGAGGGAATATAACAGGTTTTAAGTTTTGTAAAGCAATTGCAGTTAGCACAGCGCTAAATCCGTAGAGACCTTCTTGAATATTTAAGGCTGGAAAATTGAGGATATGAGCAAGTAGCCAGGATAATGATGCGGCAACTACGGCCCATATAAAACTAGATTTTGAGCAAAGTAAAATTGCAACTAGCATGATTACCCTAGTTATCCCATTTCCTTGTATATACACTTGCCCGATAGCTTCTCCTAAACCTGAGGTATAGATATTTTCGGTTGTATTGAGGACTTCAGTAGCAGGCTCTAGTTGTATTATGTCTGACCCAAGTATTACTAACCATGTGATGAAAACAAAAGGTGCAGTAAATGCAGGAAGTTTGAAATATTGTGGGATCCACTTCGTAACAAATACAGATAAAAAAACAACTTAAGACAAAGATACCTATGAATAATGGTGTAACTTGAAAAAAGTAGATATTCGCAATACCTATTAACGTAGCATTATATCCGTAGATCCCTAAAGCTGTGTCTTTGTTATCTAGCTTGAAAATTTTTGCAGTAGCAGTGCCAATGATTGTTCCAAAAAATGCACCCAGTGCCATTTTCCATGAATGAAAAGCAATACTTGCTAATATTATTAAACCAGTTAATGCACAAGGCTGCACAATAACTTGAGCAATCCCTGACATTGAGCTTTTTAAAAAATGGATCATTTTAGTTTATGTTGGTTACAATCATTTCATTTGTAGTTATTGTTTTAATGATTCTAAGAAAGTAAGCGTACTTTGAATATTAATCATTTGTAACTTAAGTAATTATTATAATTAGAATAAATCATTTTTATTTTTTTATATAGAGATATAAACCTATGAATTCTGAAGATGATTATTGATGCTAGACGTAACATGACTTGTTCGTACAAAAGGGCACGGATACTCAAATGATATGTGTTATATTGCTTAGTGATATCACATAATCTAAATATAACTTTAATAAATATAGGTATTTAATGTGGTCAAGTCTTCCTGGAAAGTTGGTGTTTTGTTTTCTAAAACAGGTGTGACATCTGTTATAGAGAAAACACAATTAAATGCTACTCTTCTCGCTATTCGTGAAATTAATGCAAAAGGTGGCGTCAACGGCCGCAGCCTGAAACCCATTGTTTATGATCCGCAATCCAATCCCGAAAATTTTCGGTTGCTTGCCAAGCGTTTAATTACAAAAGATTCAGCTAATATCATTTTTGGATGTTACATGTCTAGCACACGCAAGGCAGTACTTCCTATCGTTGAAGATTACAATGGTTTATTGTGGTATCCCACATTGTACGAGGGTTTTGAATACTCAAAAAATGTAATTTATACAGGTTCGGCACCTAATCAAAACAGCATGTTCTTGGCGCGTTATTTGCTAAATCAATATGGAAATCGTTTTTATTTTGTTGGTTCAAATTATATTTATCCCTATGAATCAAATCGCATCATGAAAGATATTTTGCAATCAACTGGTGGTAGAGTCGTAGCAGAAAAGTATCTACCTTTAGATGCAAGCAGAAAAGAAATTAATCCGATTTTAGTAGATATTTTAGAGAAACGCCCGAATGTAATTTTTAGCACTATAGTTGGTTCAGCGACAAGTAAATTTTATAAGAGTTATTGGAATGCAGGCTTGCAACCAAAACAAATGCCAATAGCAAGTCTTACCACAAGTGAGGCAGAAGTTACGGCAATGGGTCATGAGGTAGCAACAGGGCATGTTACCGCAGCACCATATTTTGAGTCTGTAGACACACCTTTGAATGCAAAATTTGTAAAAAACTATAAAGCTATGTTTGGAGCATTACAGTGTACAAATGCTTGTGCCGAAGCTGCCTATTTTCAAGTCCACCTTTTTGCTGATGTGTTGCGTCGAGTCGGTACATTGGATACCGAAATCATACGTACCGCAACACTTGGCACTATATTTGATGCACCTCAAGGAACTATACAAATTGATCCTGATAATAATCATACATACTTAAGACCAAAAATAGGGCGTGTTGATCATAAAGGCATGTTTCAGATAGTTGCAGAAACAGATAGACCAGTAAAACCTGATCCATACTTAGTCGACCTTGGTTCAGACAAAAGCCTAAATTGCATGAAATACTATGAAAGTGAGATTAACTAGCTATGGCACTTGAGATCTTAAAAGATCTACGCAAACTTAATGTGCTTGTCGTGCATCCGAATGATGAGCAGGGTAATGATATTTGCCAGCATATTGAACGCATCGGATGTAACGTGAGAATGGTTTGGCCTTGTCCTAAACGTATTAAACCTAATACCGACGTAGTATTTCTGCAAACTCTTCAAGATCAACCATTTACACAAAAGCCCACCTGGCTGAAAGACGATAAAAATAGTCCCACGATTATTGCAATTGTAGATTATGAAAATCCAACGGTTTTACAGACTGCCTATGAGGTAGGAGCCCATGCAATTCTAAATACACCTGTTCGACCATTTGGACTATTGGCTAATTTGGTAATCGGAAGGACTCACTGGCGTAAAGAATTGGCACTGGTTTCAAGAGTTAAGAAACTCGAAACAAAAATTAGAAAGATTCATGCAGTTGAGCATGCAATTGCAATACTTGAGCGGGCAAATGATATTAGTCGTGAACAAGCCTATGAATTTATTAGAACCAAAGCAATGGAACGTCGTTTAACTACCGAAGACGTTGCCCAAGAAATTGTCGCAGCCGATAAAGCTTTAGAAGTCAATGTTAAATAAAGTTTCTGGAAAATTACTCTATATATTCATGAATATATATAAGGGTTAATGAGCTCTTGACGTTTACTTGGATTTAGTCTAAAAAGTAAATAACACATCGCTATAAAATTAATTATTACATAGCAGGACCAATAACGCTCCTGCATGGTAGTTTGGGCAAAAAAGCCCTCAAGGAGAAGTTCCTTGAGGGCTTTTTTTATGCGTGTGGAAAAAAAATTAGTTATGGAATGTTGGTTAAGGCCAAACAGGTTTGAAATAAAAATTTTATTCGTAATAAAACTGTCAATTTATTACCAATCTGTTCAGCGACATATGGTTATAAATAGACTAGGAGGATAGATTATGTATCACGGTGATATATCAAGTAGTAAAGATGCTGTAGGTGTTGCAGTAGTAAATTATAAAATGCCACGTCTACATACTAAAGCGGATGTTCTCGAGAATGCTCGCAACATTGCAAACATGATTGAGGGCATGAAAGTAGGCTTACCTGGAATGGACCTGGTCATTTTTCCTGAATATAGCACGCATGGAATTATGTATGATGAAAAAGAGATGTATGAAACTGCATCAACTTGTCCAGGTGAAGAGACTGAAATTTTTGGTGAGGCATGTCGGAATGCAAAAGTTTGGGGAGTGTTTTCACTAACCGGTGAACGTCATGAAGACCACCCTAACAAAGCGCCGTATAACACACTGATTTTGATGAATGATAAAGGTGAGGTTGTACAAAAGTACCGTAAAATAATGCCTTGGGTTCCGATAGAGGGCTGGTATCCGGGTAACTGCACCTATGTTTCAGAAGGTCCAAAAGGATTAAAAATTAGTTTAATCATTTGTGATGATGGCAACTATCCTGAAATTTGGCGTGATTGTGCAATGAAAGGTGCAGAATTAATTGTCCGTTGTCAGGGTTATATGTATCCGTCAAAAGACCAACAGATAATGGTGGCTAAGGCGATGGCATGGATGAATAACTGCTATGTTGCGGTGGCCAATGCTACTGGATTTGATGGCGTATATTCTTACTTTGGCTATTCATCCATTATTGGATTCGATGGACGCACGCTTGGGGCGTGTGCTGAAGAGGATATGGGAGTTCAATATGCGAACTTATCTACTTCGCTCATCCGCGACGCACGTAAAAATCAGCAATCTCAAAATCATCTGTTCAAACTTCTACATCGTGGTTACACAGGTAAAATCAATTCTGGTGAAGGTGATCAAGGTGTTGCAGAATGTCCCTATGATTTTTACAAGAAGTGGATTACTGATCCTGATGCAACCCGTGAAATGGTGGAATCCATTACTAGAACCACGGTTGGTACAGAAGAGTGTGAAATTGAGGGTATTCCAAACCCAAAAACACATCGTTAATTTTGTAACTGAAGTGAAGGCGAAGGCATCATGTGTGTCTTCGCCTTACTTTCCTGCGGGTTGGTGTAATATTCAATCCTATGAGTTTCTTGAGTATTTAGAATGAATCTTGATAGCTACTTAATCACGGATGAGCCTTATTACTCGCCTACGCATAACGAGATTCAATTGTTTGAAGCGGCCTACGCAAGTCGTATGCCAATGATGCTGAAAGGTCCGACAGGATGTGGCAAAACTCGTTTTGTAGAATATATGGCATGGAAACTTAAAAAACCTCTTATTACGGTTTCTTGTCATGAAGATATGACAGCATCGGACTTGGTCGGCCGCTATTTGCTCGATGCGGATGGCACAGTTTGGCACGATGGGCCATTAACCTTAGCAGTGCGATATGGAGCAATTTGCTACTTAGATGAAATCGTAGAAGCCAGGCAAGATACAAGCGTTGTAATTCATTCGCTAACGGACGATCGTCGAATGCTGTCGCTGGAAAAGAAAAATGAGGTGGTAAAAGCAGATAAAGATTTTCAAATCGTTATATCGTATAACCCAGGTTACCAAAGTGTTTTAAAAGACCTAAAAGAGTCAACCAAACAGAGATTTGGCGCAATCGATTTTGATTATCCAAAACCCGAAGACGAGGCAAATATCATTGCACATGAGTCTGGTGTCGATAAAAAGATTGCTATGAAACTTGTGCAAATCTCAGAACGATCAAGAAATTTAAAAGGACATGGTTTAGACGAAGGAGCATCTACACGCATGTTAATTTATGCTGCCCAGCTTATCGCTCAAGGCGTTTCATTAGAGGAGGCTTGCGAAGTGGCTTTGGTTTTGCCAATTACTGATGATCACGACATCCGAAATGCATTAACTTCAGCAATCGCTGCTACAGCGTGAGGAAATAGTTTTGGTTGCGTCCACGACGCGAGGCAAATATGCGGTTTTCCCACGAAGTAAAGAATCGGATAGTTTTGATGCTGAATTAGCAGAACTGATTCAAGAAGGAAAATCTCATTTCTCTAAGCAATACTTCCCGCATTGGGAACGCGCTTGCCACAAACTAGCCCATGCAGGTTATGGTAACTTAATTACTCTATCTTTTGTTCGTCACTCGCCTAAGTTAGTTAACTATATAAATCCTGAAGCAGCAATCAATTTAGCATCTACTGTTTCTCTTGCAGCAATTAAAGTTAACCGAGCGGCTCCAGAATTATTGCCTAAAGCTGCGGTAATAGCCGCACATGAATTACGATCAACATTAGCCTTCAACTCTTGGTTAGAAACAATAGAAGAGTTAATACGTGCTGCACCTGAATCAGTACTTGCTGTCTTAGAACGGACTCAAAAAATTCTTACTGCGTTAACACCACAGCAATTTAGATCGTGGGTGCTTGCCGGTTTGCGTTCGACTGGTGATGATACATTACGACAGATTCAATACTTTTCATTTATTGATCCTGAATCGGAAAAGTGGTTTCGCCATGAAGCTGGCGATCTGGTTTTTACAGATCTTGATAGGCGGTTAAAACTTTATCTAATTTCCCTATGGAACCTCAATCCACCTATACGCGATCTTCCTCCTTCATCGTTACCACTATCGCTGAGGCGAATTTCAATTAGTAATGGGGTTGTGCAAATGCCGGAAGTGTTTCCGGGGTTTCATGGAGAACAAGCGGAAAATATCTTTAGAGCAGGCCTGGCACATGTGGGTGCGCATTTAATGCATTCAACTAAAAAATTTCCTTTAGGTGAGTTAAAACCTATCCAAGTCGCATTGGTATCGCTGCTAGAGGATGCGCGTGTAGAACATCTGGCGATGCAAACTTTTCCAGGTTTGCGTAAGCTTTGGTTACCATTTCATGTTGCAAAAGCAAGTGGACCGCTACTGGTGCCACATCTCTTTGCGCGACTATCGCGAGCACTGATCGATAACAATTATCAAGACCGCAATGCTTGGATACAAAAAGCCAAGGATATGTTTTTTGATCCTGCCAATGATATGACTAATCCAGCAATGTGCAGAAAAATAGGCGTACTTTTAGGTAATGATTTAGGGCAGTTACGTGCACAATTTAATGTTAAAACTTATGTTATAGAACCACCATATCGAGATGACAATATGGGGCTATGGGAGTTTGGAGATTATCAAGGCGAAGAACAAGATAATGATGGAATTTTTATCGAAGCCATGCGTATGGAGCAGGCAGAAGAAGATAGTTCATCACCAGATCAAGATCGAAAAGAAAGTGATGAGCAAAGTGAGCAACAATATCATGCGCGAGAGAGCTCTGACCAAGAAAGCCGTGAATCAGATGTAGCAGCTCGTTACCCAGAATTTGATTATCTCACTGGCTCTGAACGTCCAAACTGGACATGTGTCGTGGAATATTTTCCCGATTTTGGTGACGCCACTAAAATCGATAGAATTTTAGAGACACATTATGATTTAGTGACTCGTATCACGCGTCTCATTCAAGCCGCAAAAGTAAGTTTACCAGAACGTTTGCATCACCAAAGTGTTGGAGAATCATTGGATTTAGATGCATGCATCAGTGCAGTTGTCAGTCGAAGAATGGGTGAGATACCTGACCCAAGAATATATAGCACTACTGAACGTAAGCATCGTGACCTTTCTGTTTTGGTATTATTAGATATTTCTAATTCAACGAATGATCGTGTTGAAAAAGCAGGCGCCACTGTTCTTGAGCTTGAAATTCAAGCTACCAGTCTATTAACTTATGCGATGTCTGAGTTAAATGACCCTTTTGCTATCTCCGCATTTTGCTCAGATGGAAAAGAAGATGTTCATTACTATCGTATTAAAAACTTTAACTCACCATACGATTCGACAGCACGTGCTTATTTAGCTGGATTACGTGGTAAATTATCTACGCGTATTGGTGCTGCGATGCGGCATGCAACGAATGATTTAATTACACAACGAACTCATAGAAGACTTTTATTAGTGATATCCGATGGAGAGCCCTCGGATATTGATGTTAAAGATAAAAAATATTTGGTTGAAGATGCCCGTAAAGTAGTTCGATCGATATCACACTTAGGAATCGATACTTTTTGTGTTGGTTTAGATTCAGGTGGCGATAATTATCTAAATAAAATTTTTGGAAGAAAAAATGTAGCGGTAATAGATAATATAGATCGCTTGCCAGAGCGATTGCCTATGCTTTATCTTCGTTTAACAGCGTAAAATTGAGAATTATAAAAAGTAGAAATGCGGAGGATTGATAAATGACTTCAGATAAAACCTACCCTGTCCCGCAAGCATGCGCCTCGAAGGCTCATATCGATGCGGCGCGCTACGAAACAATGTATCGTCAATCGATCGAAAACCCGAGTGAGTTTTGGGCCGCACAGGCCGAGAAGTTTGTCAGTTGGTATAGAAAGTGGGATCAAGTCTTAGATTGGGACTATCATACTGGTCGCATTCGTTGGTTTGACGGTGCGAGTCTGAATGTTTCCTACAATTGCATCGATCGTCACCTTGAGACTCGCGGAGAACAAACCGCTATCATCTGGGAAGGCGATGATCCCAGTAAAGACCAGCACATTACCTATCGAGAACTACATCAAGAAGTAAGTAAATTCGCGAATGTATTAAAGTCTCGTGGTGTACAAAAAGGCGATCGTGTATGCATCTATATGCCGATGATTCCCGAAGCGGCGTATGCGATGTTGGCGTGTACACGCATTGGAGCAGTACATTCCGTAGTGTTTGGTGGGTTTTCTCCGGATTCCTTACGTGATCGTATTTTAGATTCCGACTGTCGCACTGTGATCACAGCGGATGAAGGCGTGCGTGGGGGCAAGAAAGTCCCGCTAAAAGCCAATACCGATATCGCTTTGCAAGAATGTCCCAATGTCAGCACGGTGGTTGTTGTGCAGCGTACTGGTGGTGAGATTAATTGGGATGTAGATCGTGACGTTTGGTATCACGAAGCTATGCAAGGAGTGAGTGCAGAATGTGCGCCCGAACCCATGGATGCCGAGGATCCGCTATTTATTCTCTATACCTCCGGTTCTACTGGCAAACCTAAAGGCGTGCTGCATACTACTGCAGGTTATCTTTTATATGCGGCCATCACACATAAATACGTATTTGATTATCATGAAGGTGAAGTCTATTGGTGTACCGCCGACGTGGGTTGGGTCACAGGTCATACCTATATCGTATATGGCCCCTTATGCAATGGCGCTATCACCATGATGTTTGAAGGTGTGCCCAACTACCCGGATGGTAGTCGTTTTTGGCAAGTCTGTGATAAACACAATGTTGCAAGTTTCTATACCGCGCCAACCGCGATCCGTGCCTTAATGAGTTTGGGTGATGATGTGGTTAAAAAAACCAGTCGCAACAGTTTGCGCATTCTTGGTACGGTAGGTGAACCGATTAATCCTGAGGCATGGGAGTGGTACTATCACGTGGTTGGAGATGGGCGCTGCCCGATTGTCGATACCTGGTGGCAGACCGAGACCGGTGGACATCTGATTACTCCATTACCGGGCGCCACTGATCTTAAACCGGGCTCAGCGAGCAAACCGTTCTTTGGGATCCAACCGGCGATTGTCGATGAGCAAGGCCAGGAATTGGAAGGCGAATGTCAGGGCAACCTAGTCATGAAACACCCTTGGCCAGGACAGATGCGTAGCGTGTATGGGGATCATCAGCGCTTTATTGATACCTACTTTTCACAATACCCGGGGCTGTACTTTAGTGGTGACGGCTGTCGACGTGATGCCGATGGCTATTATTGGATTACCGGACGCGTAGATGACGTACTCAATATCTCGGGACATCGTTTGGGTACCGCGGAAGTGGAGAGTGCCTTAGTGTTGCATGAAAAAGTGGCGGAAGCGGCCGTCGTCGGGTATCCGCATGAGATCAAAGGTCAAGGCATTTATGCCTATGTCACGCCGATGGCCGGCATTGAAACCAGTGAGGCACTCAAAGACGAATTGATCCAATTGGTGCGCAAAGAAATTGGACCTTTTGCCAAACCGGATGTGATTCAGTGGGCGCCAGGTTTGCCAAAGACACGTTCGGGTAAAATTATGCGACGTATTCTACGCAAAGTGGCCGAGAACGATATGGATAATTTAGGCGATACCACTACCCTTGCGGATCCTTCGGTAGTTCAAGAGATTGTTGCCAATCGAGTTAATGTATAAAGGTGTATTCAATATCTAAGTCTTTATAATTTATAGGGATTTTCATGAAAGGCAGTATTACCATTCATCGCTGTTTTTATACCGTATAGCCCCAAACGTGTAATTTAGCTGCAGTAGTTTGTTATTTCTATAGTATTGGTAGGGAGTTGGAGTTACCGAGTCATGGAAGTTATTGACTCTATCTTATCTGTTTCGTATTTAAAGCTTGGGGTGATATTAATTGCCTTCTTATTATTTGTTTTGTGGGCATATCGAGTCAGTCAAAGAATTCGGCATAATTATAAGCTTGTTCAGCAGCGCAAAGCCGAGCAAAAAAGAATTCAAGAACTACGTAATCATTTCCAACATGACATTTCTACCTTCGTCAAATCATATAGAAGTGACATCTCTACCAAACTGGAAAAAGGCAAAGTAGAAAATGGTTTATTTGTATTTTGGAGTGGTGCGGATAATATTCTTAAAGAATTTATAAGTGATACATCAAATATAAATAGGTTGCCTAATAGAGAAGAAAGAGTTGCGATACGAAGTTTTTATACTGAAGCAAAATCATTAGTTGATGGGATACTATATAACAACTATTTGTTAAAAAAATATCAATACTTGCGTTGCAAGATCAAGACAACAACAGCCACATCGGCAGAAATTGATGAAGTGGGTACCATAACGGAACAAATGTCATTACTAGGCACACAGTTACAACAACAACATCATGAATTGTTATCTAGTCTTCGAGCAGCAAAATCATATTTTTAGTACTATCTAAATATAAAATCCTATATTTATTTGAATGTTTCACGTCTTTTGCGTGATTCTCGTAATTGATTTTTTTTTGCTTCAATGCGGGCTTTTGAGTTCGAATCAATTCCTGGTGACCTTAGTGATAATTGAATTTGTTCCATTGCAGAACCATATTGACCATGTGCAGCATAAAAGTCACTTAGCGACTCATGACTGCGCCAAGGCATATTCGCTTCACTAGCTGCTTTTGCTTTAAGTTTGTCAATAGCGGGATTTTGTTGCGAACGGTGATCAAGCTTGTCAAGTTTTTGTAACGCTAGTCGTGCTTGATTTTCTTCAATTAGGCTAGTTGCTAAGTAATAAACTACGGGCAAATTATTTGGATAAACTTGATCTAAGGACTCTAAAGACATTTTTGCTTTTTGAGTTTGACCTGCCGCTATATTGATTTGTGCTTCAGCAAGCTTAATAGTCAATTCATTATCAGCATTAATGGCGATTTTTTGTAAACGCCTTAGAGCTTGCCCGTTTTTACCTGCGCGGCTTAATGCAATAGCATATGTGTAGTGATCTTGGTCATTTAATTTATCAGGTGAGTTAATTTTTTTTCTGTAGTAGTCAATCATTTGGGTGGGATTTGATGTGATTGCAATAGTCCGTGCGCGAGCATAATTAAAATGACTGGTGTTTGAAGTAAATGATCCCCGATATTGGGTTGCGCGAGTTTTAGATTCACTAATACGATTTTGCGTTAATGGGTGTGAACTTAGGAATTCAGGAATCTCACCACGATTCAATTGAGTATGTCTGCTTAAACGTTCAAAAAAGGTAGGCATTCCTTGTGGATCAATGTTTGCACGCACGAGTAATTGCATGCCCACACGGTCAGCTTCTTGCTCAAAACTTCTTGAATACGCAAGTTGTGCGTCTTGGATGCCTGCTTGCGTGGAAATGATTGCTGCTTGTCCAAGTTCACTGCTGTACGCTGCAGCAAGAATTGATCCTAAAAGTGTAAGTGCAGAAATTACGCTGAGAGATTTTGCATTGGCAAAATTACGTGCAATATGGCGTTGAGTAACGTGGGCTATTTCATGTGCGAACACACTTGCTACTTCACTTTCTTGTCGACTGAGTGTTAATAAACCACTATTGATCGCAATAATACCTCCAGGCAATGCAAACGCGTTTATATCGGGGTTAAATATCAACAGAAACGTAAATGGGAAATTAGAGTCAATACCTCCCGAGGTAATTCGTGTCCCCAGTGAGTGAATATATTGATTAAGTTCTGGATCATTAGAGACGGATAAGTGTCCACGTACTTCTGCAATTAAGATACGGCCAAGTTCTATTTCTTTAGCTGGGCTTAGCTCTGCGCTTGCAGGGCCACCGATATCAGGAAGATTACTTTCTGCAAAAGAGTTTAATGGTAAATTTAAAAGTAGCACGCACAAAACTGTGTAGATAGTGTATTTAAATTTGTAAAGTGCGTTTTTTTGCATACAGTATATGACTAACAGGTCAGTAAAATGTTTACACTATTGTAGCGAGTATTTTGAACTAGCTACGTAAGTTACTATATGTAGGCGATATCCACATCTTTCATGTGGGAACTATCCTTCGATTATGACTACTCCATATTAAAATATTATGATATTATAATATTTATTGTGCTTTTAGGAATTATGCCCTATAAGCTTATTTGAAAAGATATTAGTTAAGGAGTTGAGTTAATGGCTGAGTTTGATCAAGAGTTAGATGCTTGTGGATTAAATTGCCCACTTCCAATTTTGCGGGCCAAAAAGGCTTTATCTGGTATGGATTCCGGTAAGGTGTTGCATATTATTGCAACGGATCCAGGCTCCGTTAAAGATTTTGAAGCATTCTCGAAGCAAACTGGAAACGAACTTTTAGATTCTAATGAAGACGACGGGAAATTTTACTTCCGCATCCAAAAGAAATAATAAAAAATTAGATTAGTGGCATACTAATAATAATAAATCACTATTTAAAAAAACCTTTATAACTAGTGTTTTGACCTCACAGTGCAAACCTTCATGACTAGAAGGTGTGTTTGGTTTGCGCTGTATTTTAGTTTATTAAATAAGACTTTGGTTTTTGATCAAGCTAATGCGGCATATTATTTCGATATTATTGGAAAATGAGGCGGGTGCTTTATCAAGAGTCTCTGGATTATTTTCTGCGCGTGGTTATAACATTGAATCACTGACCGTTGCGCCAACTGATGATCCTACTGTTTCGCGAATCACAGTTGTTACTGGGGGAAGTGATGAGGTCATTCAACAAATTATTAACCAACTTAACAAGCTGGTAGATGTTGTTAAGGTCCTAAATTTAACAATTGATGAGCATATTGAAAGAGAAATACTGCTAATAAAACTACGTGATATAAAAACAGCTAAAACTGTAGTAGATCAATTAACGAATGAATTTGGTGGCAAGGTTGTCGATAGTTCGCGAGATAGTATCATTGTTGAAATAACAGGCGTTGGTGAAAAACTGGATCGTGCAGTACATGTAATCCCCTTAGAAGTTATACAAGAGCTTGTAAGGTCTGGTGTTGTGGGTATAGCGAAAGGAAATACAGTATTAAAATTAGAACCAATGTGACAATAGATTTATTTAAGGAAAATGGGAGAGCTTGCATGAACATTTTTTATGATAAAGACGCTGATCTTTCAGTTATACAAGGTAAGCGAGTAGCTATTATTGGTTATGGTTCGCAGGGACATGCACACGCGAATAATCTTCAAGATTCTGGTGTCACGGTATGTGTTGGCTTGCGTGAAGGCTCTTCGTCTTTTGCTAAGGCAAAAAATGCAGGTATCAATGCATTGCCAATACAAGATGCGGTAAAAGATTCTGATATCGTGATGGTGTTGGCACCTGATGAGCATCAAAGCAAGTTATACAAAGAAGAAATTGAGCCTAACATCAAACAGGGCGCTACGCTTGCATTTGCACATGGTTTCAATATTCACTTCAAAGGTATAACACCCCGAGAAGATTTGGATGTCATTATGATTGCGCCCAAAGGACCTGGGCACTTGGTACGTTCAACTTATACACAAGGTGGTGGAGTTCCCACATTGATCGCGGTTTTTCAGGATATTTCTGGGCAAGCAAAAGAAACGGCTCTTTCATATGCGTCAGCAAACGGTGGTGGGCGAGCTGGAATTATAGAGACAACGTTTAAGGAAGAAACTGAAACTGATTTGTTCGGTGAGCAAGCTGTATTGTGTGGGGGTGCGACGGCATTGGTACAGGCAGGATTTGAAACCTTAGTTGAAGCGGGTTATGCACCTGAGATGGCATATTTTGAATGTTTACATGAGCTGAAACTTATTGTTGATTTGATGTATGAAGGTGGAATTGCCAACATGCGTTATTCCATTTCTAATACTGCAGAGTATGGCGATCTCACTCGTGGACCGCGTGTAATTACAGATCAAACCAAAGCAGAAATGAAGCAAATTTTATCTGAAGTTCAGTCAGGCGAGTTTGCTAAGGAATTTATTCATGAAAATGAAATTGGTGCTAAAAACATGCAAATGTTGCGTGAACGTGGGCGACAGCACCCCATTGAAGAAGTCGGTGCCAAATTACGTGAAATGATGCCGTGGATAAAATCGAATAAATTAGTTGATCAAACTAAAAATTAACTTCGATTACTTATGACTGTGCCATAAGTATTTTGAGACGTTTTTTAACTACATACCAGAATAAATCAGAGTTTCCCAAGCATGCCAATTGCTAAAGAAGCCCGTCTGATTTTATCCATAATTGGAATACTGATTGCTGCAGCTCATTATAATTTGGGTATTAATTTTGCCTGGCCTTTTTGGGTGTTGTTTGTAATTCTGTTATTTATATTCCGAGATTTTAAACGCAGTGTTCCAGCTGTCCCGCTAGCTGTAGTGAGTCCGGTGGATGGTAAAATTAGTGCAATTGATGAGTCGCATGATCCCTATTTAGATCGTGCTGTACAAAGAATTCATATTCGGCAGTCTATTTTTGGTGAATTCAATGTGCATAGTCCAGTTGAAGGGAAAGTTCAAAATTTGTGGGTGACTTCACCAACAACTCCAGACAGTTCTCAATTGGCAATTTGGATTCAAACAGATGAAGCCGATGATGCAGTAATGACGGCGGATTTAAGCTCTCCACTGCGCCACGCAACTTGCAATATCAGTGCTGGTGAAAAGCTTGGTCAGGGGCAACGTTGTGGATTTCTAGCGTTCGCCTGTGATTTGGTAGTTTATTTGCCTACAACTGCTCATATCGCTATAAAGGTAGGACAATCGGTTCGCGCTGGCAGCGATATGTTGGCAGAATTCGTTCGTGAGACTACCGAATAATGAGAAGTATGTATTACTACTATAAATACAATGTCTGAAGGAAAACCACGCAAGGGTATCTATTTGTTACCCAATTTATTTACAACCGGTGCACTGTTTGCTGGTTTCTATGCCATTATCGCAGCCACGGCTGATCGTTTTGAACAAGCAGCCATTGCAATTGTTATCGCTATGCTTTTGGATGGTTTTGATGGGCGTGTTGCACGTATGACGCAAACTACCAGTGAATTTGGTTTGCAATATGACAGTATATCCGACATGGTCTCGTTTGGTGTTGCTCCAGCTTTAGTGGTTCACGAATGGGCATTGATTCACTTTCAAGGTTATCCATGGATGTCAAAACTCAGTTGGTTGGCAGCCTTTTTCTATACTGCTGCTGCAGCTTTGCGTTTGGCGCGTTTTAATGCACGTGTAAGTATAGTCAGTAAACGTTATTTTCAAGGTTTACCCAGCCCAGCTGCAGCCGCAGCTTTAGTAGGTTTTATCTGGGTGTGCCATGATATGCATCTGTCTCGGGAGGATTTTGCTATTCCTGCACTTATTGTCACGATTCTGCTCGGTGCGTGTATGGTAAGTAATTTTAGTTATTATAGTTTTAAAGATATTAATCCTAGCGATCGAGTTCCTTTTGTGGCGCTACTGGCTATCGTCGTAGGGTTTATTTTGGCTTCCATCGATACACCGAAATTATTTTTTGCCTTGTTTGCAGTTTATGCATTTTCCGGTCCAGTGACCTATCTCATTCGTTTACGACGTAAACGTCAATTACGTAGTGGTTTGAGTGATCATGGTAAAAGTAAGTCTTAAAATGCGGTCAAACCTCATTAAAATTAGACCACTAGTGAATAATTTGTGGAAAATTTCTCAATGACACGTTATATTCGTCTATATGAAACAAACTTTTTCAAATATGTCCCGCCTATATGTAGATGTTTTTAGTCGAACATTCACTTTAGCCGCATTACTACTAGCACTGCTCCTGCCGCAATAGCGGCTCAATTCTATGCCTGGCGAGGTTATACGCGATTAACATATACTATTTTCTCAGATTCTGGATTCATATTTTATGAATAGGATTCCAGTATTAATGTCTGATGTGATGATTGTATTTTTGTAATACAAGATTAAGAAAAGATTTTTGTTAGGAGTAATCCAGTGACGACCAAGGACAAGTTGATAATTTTTGATACTACTTTGCGTGATGGTGAGCAAAGTCCAGGCGCATCGATGACGCGTGATGAAAAAGTTCGTATCGCTAAATCACTGGAGCGTATGAAAGTAGATGTAATTGAGGCTGGATTCCCAATAGCGAGTGCAGGGGATTTTGAGTCTGTGCAAGCTGTCGCATCCGTAGTTACTCACAGCACAGTATGTGGGTTAGCGCGTGCTTTGGAAAGAGATATTGATCGTGCCGGCGAAGCGCTAAGTTCGGCACAATCAGCAAGGATTCATACCTTTATTGCAACGTCTCCTATCCATATGCAGCGTAAATTGCGTATGTCTGAAGATCAAGTGGTTGAACAAGCAATCGCGTCAGTTAAACAAGCCAGGCAATACACTGATAATGTTGAATTCTCTCCGGAAGATGCGGGTCGATCGGAATTTGAGTTTTTATGTAGAGTAATTGAAGCGGTAATAAAGTCAGGTGCAACTACTATAAATATACCGGATACGGTTGGGTATAACATTCCTCAGCAATTCGGAAGCTTAGTTGGTCGTTTGATTGAAAATATTCCTAATTCTGATCAGGCGATATTTTCTGTTCATTGCCACAATGATCTTGGTTTAGCGGTCGCAAATTCGTTGTCTGCAGTTTTAAATGGTGCACGACAAGTTGAATGTACCATTAATGGTTTAGGTGAACGTGCTGGAAATGCATCATTAGAAGAAGTAGTGATGACTGTGCATACTCGTCAAGATATATTTCCTTGTAATACTGATTTAGATACCAAACAAATTGTGCCCACTTCACGTATGGTGTCTACTATTACAGGTTTTCCGATACAGCCCAACAAGGCTATTGTTGGGGCTAATGCATTTGCGCATGAATCTGGTATTCATCAAGATGGGGTACTTAAGGCACGTGAAACCTATGAAATCATGCGTGCAGAAGATGTTGGCTGGGCAGCCAATAAAATCGTATTAGGTAAGCATTCAGGTCGTAACGCATTCAGAACTCGTCTAGATGAGCTGGGCATAAACTTTGAAACAGAGGAAGAGTTAAACAATGCCTTTGTGGCGTTTAAAGATCTGGCCGATCGTAAACATGAGATTTATGATGAGGATTTACATGCACTTGTATCAGATACTAGTTACGAAAACAATGAATATTGTAAACTAGTAGCATTAACAGCCCATTCTGAAACCGGTCAAACCCCAAATGCCCAAATTACATTGCTAGTGGATAGTAAAGAAGTTACAGCATCAGCGACAGGTGGTGGGCCAGTAGATGCAACCTATTGTGCAATAGAAGAAATAGTAGATAGTCAAGCTCAATTGCAATTATATTCAGTAAATAATATTACTACCGGTACCGATGCCCAAGGTGAAGTAACAGTGCGTTTACAGAAAGCGGGTAGAATAGTGAATGGACACGGTGCAGATACAGATATCGTTATGGCATCTGCCAAAGCATATTTGCATGCATTGAATAAGTTGGTTGAGCCGCAGAGGAGGAAGCATCCACAACACACCGTTTAAAATAGCGCATTAGATATGTCTTTTGATTCAATACTTCGTTATATCGCTTTCTCAAATGCTCATTTACTAGCATGTAAACTCCACTTTTCGAAAGCGACAAGCCTTGTCTTGAATCAAAATTCATTATCTACTGTACTATTTTATTAAAGTAATTAAATCAATGAATGAAGAAAAGCGTAGTGACAAAGCAAAAACTATATCTTTGTAAGTTACATTGTAGCTGTTTCGTATATTCACTAGATTGCTTCGTGTACACTCGCAATGATATAAATACTCGTCATCGCGAGGAACGAAGTGACGAAGCGATTCAGTAAGACAATCATCATTGCAAGTGATGTATAGATTGTGCGGCAATCCAACTTTTTGAGGGTTATCCCAGTTGACTTATTAGTTCTAATATAAATACTTTGAAAATAAATTTTAAAATATTCTAATATCAAGATGGGTACTATGAATGAAGAAAAGCGTTTGTACTACCTAGAACAAATGGGAATACAAGCATGGGTTTCGAATTTGCCTAATCAAAGTGAAAGTATAACTGTTAGCGATGCTCAACAAACAGAAATTGTTGAGCAGGAAATTAATGCAAAGACAGCGGAAAGTTTTGCGAAACTTGAGCAACAAGTCGCGGCATGTACTTTGTGTGATTTACACCGAACTCGAACACAAACTGTTTTTGGAGTAGGACATCCGGCCGCTGATTGGTTAATCATCGGTGAAGCGCCAGGTGCTGATGAAGATCGAAAGGGCGAGCCTTTTGTAGGGCGTGCAGGACAATTACTCACCAACATGTTGCGTGCGATTGGCCTAGCGCGTGAAGAGGTGTTCATTGCAAATATATTAAAATGTCGCCCACCGAATAATCGTGATCCAAGACCTAATGAAATTGCAAGTTGCAGTTCTTATTTGCGACAACAAATTGACTATATTCAACCAAAAATTATTTTGGTAGTAGGAAGAATTGCAGCCCAATCTTTGCTTAAAACCGATACGCCGATAGGAAGATTACGTGGCAAAGAATTTTTCTATGAAGATACGCAGATTCCAATCATAGCAACCTATCATCCTGCGTATTTATTAAGAAGTCCTCAGCAAAAACGTAAGGCATGGGAAGATTTGAAGTTTGCAGTTAGAGTTGCAAATTTGCACTAGAACTCATCTCAAAATGCATCTAGCCCACTGATACTGCGTTGCAGAATGTTCTCAAATGCTCATTTACTTACTTATGTAAACTCCGCTTTTCGAACATTCTGCGCCTTGTCTGAGCAAACTATCTGCTATTTTGAGATAGGTTCTAAATAGCAGCCTTTTATCGGTAAAGGCTGCGATTTACTCAAGATTAATTTACACTTTATATACTATGAGTGCTGCATTTGAATTTCCCACAGAGACATACCGGTTAATGACGGAATATGATTTACCGGTAGTGCTTGATATTGAATATCGAAGCTACGAATTTCCCTGGACTGAAGGGATTTTTCATGATTGTTTGCGGTTCGGATATTCATCGTGGGTAATTGAAATGAATCGCAGAGTGATTGGTTATGGAGTCATGTCACTAGCAGTGCAGGAATGTCATATCCTTAATCTATGTGTCGATCCTGAATTTCAAGGTAATGGAGTTGGGCGACGTTTATTAGACCAGTTATTTACTATTGCTCGTGCACGCAAGGCAGACACTGCATTTCTTGAAGTACGACCAACCAATACTCAAGCTCTGTCTTTATACCTTTCCGAAGGGTTTAATGAAATCGGTACGCGTAGGAACTACTATCCTGCATTGTTTGGACGAGAGGATGCAATAATTCTTGCTAAGACTCTTTAAAAATTAGGAAGAAATAATAATTAGTTTTCTAGAACAAATTCATATTTTTCTTTATCATTATCTTCCACTAACCCATCTTCAGCAGCACATTTCCAGGCTTCATTAATAGAATCTTCCTTTGTTGGTTTGTAACCTAAACCCTGCTCATAGATTGGGTAGGTTGCTATGTGCTTTTTATTTGATTTTTCGTAGATAGTAACTTTCATAATTTGCTCCAGTTAATCTAATCTGAAATCTAAATTATTTGATATTTTTTTCTAAGTTTATTGTACGTATCGGCTAAAGCGATATTGCCAGTAACTCGGTTACCCAATTCATCAATACAGCAGTACCCGAGATTGTCATAACAGACTTTATACCCTTTTTTATATGCAGGATGATCTTGAATTTTTTCATTAAAAAGAGCAAAAAATTGTTCCTTAGAAATTTTTTCCATAACTAGTTTCTTTGCCCGTATCTCGGTGTATAAAGTAATTTGCTTGATCTAGTCTCTGACTATTCGAGAAATCATACTTAATGGGAAGTAACTCAAAAGGTCGAGTTGAATAGTGGCAATGTCTTACGTACCAAGGCACTCCCCATTTATCACAATTGGTTCGGCAGTAATGACAACCATCTGCCGCAGTATTACCGGGGTGTGCTAACGCTGTATTTATTGTGAGTAATAAAAGACTTGCTAAAATGTTAAAAGAATAAATCCTTTTTTTCATATTCATTTCTAACTCCTTTTAGAAATATTTAAAATTAACCAGCTGACTAATTCTTCAATGCAAATTTATATGTATTTCGTAAACTCTTTCTGTTCTATAACGTAGATTTGACTCGTATATTATTTTTAATTATCGGAGCACAAAATTTCTCTAGCAGTTTCATTACTATATTCAAAAATTTTATTAAAAATTCCTTTATTAATTCTATCGTCTGCAAATTTATTAGCGCTAATAGATCCATAATATCCACCTTCTCTATCCACAACTATTGGTGGTTTATCTGCATAATTATTAAATGGGCTATAGTCACTATACTGAGAGCCAAAATCCCCATATTCATTCCAAATGCTTTTGTCACTGTATTCAGAACCATGGTCGCCATATTTATTACAGATAGATTCATTATTGTATTTGCTACAATTCAAACAGCCTAAAAATTCTTTATGATTTTCACCGCCAAAAATTAATAACTCTTCTTTTGAATATGCGATAGAAGAAAGTAATAAACATATCGATAAGATCCATTTCATATTAATATTTCCGTTATATATCAACTACACATGACATCCGCCATGTGGTTCCTACATTTTCGCCAAGTATACTTTTGTGTTCAGAGCTAAAAATTTTTCCAGTATTTTTGAAGATGGTATCCATATATGATGCCCCACTAAATTGATAAACTACAGTTGTATATGTGATATTTTCATTGAGTACTACGCCAATAATATTTTTGTCACCATAAGTTATTCGAACTACTCCCTCATCTTCAGTTTTAATTGCATATGTCATAGGTTTCAAAGTAACACGGTCGTTACTGTATTCGTACTTTCCGCCAGAGTACATAGTTCTATAACCATTAATAGAACCATTTTTGCACTCAACATACATGGCATTACTATCAAGCGATAACACTAAAAAACATAAAAATAAAAATACTTTTTTCATAATTTTCTCCATATCGTTATGGCTGGCTACTTATTTTTATAAGTTGATCCGAGTATTTTTTTAAACTCATTATTAATCATTAGCAAATTCTTCACAGGAAGGTCTCGTATCAGATAATCATAAACTCGGTCATCCTTGCTGCTCCATCTACGTATTACTATTTGTGCCGTTTGATTCTTTGTTTTACTTAGAAGAGAGTTAACTTGATTGAGTGTAGATACAGATTCACCGTTAATTGATTCAATTACATCCCATTCTTCTATCTCTAAGCTTTTTCCAATGGAGGATGGATCCACATAAGTGGTAAAAATACGATTTTCTGGACCTAGTTCTTCAATATCTCGGATATTCTTTTCTCTAAGTACAATTCCTGAGACATGAATCGCTTTTCTGTTCAATACGTTTTCAGCTAAATCAAGTTTTCCGGTAATTTGCTTTTGTTCCCCATCTCGTAAAACATTCAAAATTATATTTTCAGTATTTCCACGTAGATGGTGTATTAATTGGCCTTCATTTTTGATTGAAGTTTGATTTGCATTCACAGAAGTGATGACATCACCAGCACGCAAATCCAATTGTTTTGGATGTAGGTAGGTTTTTGCAACAACCAGCTTTTCACTATCATTTAATGTTTCGGAGAAAATGGTTTTCAGGTTCGGCGGAGAAGGGTCTTTACCTTCTTTTAGTAAGGTAAGTATTTTGCACACGTACTCACTTGGAGTGGCGAAATTGGTATTTTGATCTTCTTCACTTGAAATACTTGCTGTGTTGATGGCTAAGACTTTATTTGTTTTCAGGCTGATCAGCGGCCCACCTGAATTTCCACCATTAATTGGTGCATCGGTTTGTATAAATTCGGAGTCATATTTACTGGTTCTTCCCGAGATAATTCCTCGTGTACCGGTGTAGGCGAGACCCCAGGGATGTCCAAAGGCACCAACAGGGTGACCAATTTTGGGTTTATTGGCGCAATCTAGTTTGGCTTCTTTTAGCTTGCTTAAGTGTTCATCAGGTATTTCGATGACCGCCATGTCAATATAGGGGTCTACATATATTTTCTTTGCAGCTAAGAATTTTCCCTGATGTGGTGCAACTGTGATAGTAGAGATTGAACGAGTGACTACATGCGCATTAGTAACGGCCCAACCGCGTTTTTTATCAACTAAGAAACCTGCACCCTGACTAGCTTCTTTTTCATCACTGGAAAATGGGATATCAACAGCAGTACGAATTTGGATGGTGTAATTTTTTGCTCTTTCAAAAATGTCTTCGGTAGACTTGGCGTGAATAGGCGATGTCAGTAATAGCAGGCATGATATAAGTAGAACTGAATTTCGTAATGTGCAGTTGAAAATCCGTTTCTTCACTGAAGTTGTCCCCAATTTATGAATACTGCCTCCTTAAGAAAATCATCGATGTTCTTTCGAGATTCGACCTAAGCATGTCATAGGTCTTGGTTATATGACTTCTAATGTTGACGGTGTGCTTATTTGAACAGATGGAAAGTGCAAATATTTTTATATGAAATTAGTTTGCTCTATTTTTCAGTAATTCGCTTCAATCTTTTCAAGCCACAAAATGAAGTTTCCGTACCACTAGGTTGGGGTGTAATAGGTAGCTAATGCATTTTGAGAATAGCGTACGACATTCAAATTTCATGGGTTTAGAAATATTCTTAAATAGGTACTATTAGTACTAAAATACGTAAAAAAATAAACTTTTTGTTGTATTAGTTTATAAAATAGGATAGATTGGTACTATGAGTACCAATTATCAGTCAAAAATAAACCACCTCATGAATACACAGCCGGCCGGGGTTGTGTATTTGTCAGCGTGGTTGGCAGAAAACGGTTACAGCCGAGAGCTTCAAAAGCGCTACAAAAAAAGCCATTGGTTTGAATCAATAGGAACAGGGGCCCTAATCCGTAAAAATGATCAAGTCGATTATTTAGGCGGAGTGTACGCGTTACAAAAGCAATTGGGTTTGAGTATACATCCAGGTGGAAAAACTGCACTGTCGTTACTCGGTAAGTCCCATTATCTGGAGTTGTCCGCAAAGAAAGCGATACTTTTTGGTGACGCAAAGGAAAACTTACCTTTGTGGTTTAAAAAACATCAATGGGGTTTGGATTTAGAATATAAAGCCACTTCGTTTTTACCCTCAGACTTAGGTCTAGTCGAACTAGAGCAAAAGATGTTCACTATAAAAGTATCTAGTGCCGCGCGCGCGATATTCGAGTGTCTTTACTTAGCCCCTGAAAAACAACCCATGTTAGAGGTGATGTATGTAATGGAAGGGCTTAATAACCTAAGACCAGCGCTTATACAATCGCTATTAGAACAGTGTCGATCTGTGAAAGTAAAAAGATTATTTTTGTATCTTGCCGAAAAAGTAAGTCATGAATGGTTTAATCATTTAGATTTAAGGAAGATCGAGCTAGGTAAAGGGAAACGCAGTGTGGTAAGCAATGGTGTTTATATATCTAAATATAAAATCACTGTACCAAAAGAGCTGGAAGAGAAGCACTCATGAAAGAAGCTTATCAACAACAAGTGTCATTGCTGTTAGAAGTTTTGCCTGAAGTGGCAAAAGAAAAGTGCTTTGCTCTTCATGGTGGCACCGCAATAAACTTGTTTGTGCGAGACATGCCAAGGCTATCAGTGGATATCGACTTAACGTATATATCTATTGAAGAAAGAGAAATATCACTGCAAAACATTAACCAAGCTCTGCTAAGGATTAAAGAGCGCATCGAAGCACTCAAGCCACAGGTAAATGTCATGCATAGAAGCGAGATATGTAAGCTGTATATCTCTGATCGTGGAGTACAAGTGAAAGTTGAAGTAAACATAGTCATTCGCGGGTTGTTGAGTGCGTCAATAAAGTCATCATTATGTATGCAAGCACAAAATCAATTTGATGCATTTTGTTCCATCGACTTAGTACCTTTTGGGCAACTTTATGGCGGTAAAATATGTGCTGCAGTTGATCGCCAACACCCACGAGATTTATTTGATGTAAAAATGCTTTTAGACAATGAAGGTTTTTCAGGAGAAATAAAGCAAGGGTTTCTCCTTAGCTTACTCAGCAGTGACCGACCGATCCATGAGCTATTTAATCCTAGTATGATCAATCAACAGCAGATATTTGATCATCATTTTGAGGGAATGACGAAAGAACCTTTTACTTATAAGGAATTCGAGCATACTCGATCAAATTTGGTGGGCATTATTAAGCAAAATCTGACTCAACAAGATAAGGCATTTTTGCTTAGTGTAAATCGTCTTGAACCTGACTGGACTGACTACGATTTTGAGCGATTCCCAGCAGTGCAATGGAAGATGCAAAACCTTGAAAAATTGAAAGCCAATAATTCTAGTAAGTTCTTAGAACAGTGTGATGCGCTCGATGAGGCCTTGTTGACTGAGTAAAAAGCAGTCTAGAGTTAACTTTAGGGATTAAGTACGTATAATCGCCCGCTTTTGAAGGGCAGAAGCAAAAAAGTAAATGATGGATATAACGTTACAAGTGTGTACACGTTTGTGTACACGGAAGGGAATTTAGAGATGGCCGATAGGCTACATGTCAGTGAAACCAGGCGCAGAAGGACTTTTGCAATCATTTCACATCCCGATGCTGGGAAGACCACAATTACTGAAAAGCTTTTGCTTTTTGGTGGCGCGATTCAATTGGCAGGAACAGTTAAAGGGCGCAAGGCGGCACGTCATGCAACTTCCGACTGGATGGAGCTTGAAAAGCAACGCGGTATATCAATTACAAGTTCTGTTATGCAGTTTGATTATAAAAACTGCATTGTAAATTTATTAGATACACCAGGGCATGCTGACTTTTCTGAGGATACTTATAGAACTTTAACTGCCGTCGATTCTGCATTGATGGTAATCGATAACGCCAAAGGAGTTGAAGAACGTACCATTAAATTAATGGAAGTGTGTCGGTTACGAAACACACCCATAATTACTTTTATCAATAAGCTTGATCGTGATGGACGCGAGCCCATTGAGTTATTAGATGAAGTAGAGAGTGTGTTGAAAATTAAGTGTGCACCAATTACTTGGCCGATAGGTATGGGTAAACTCTTTAAAGGTGTATTCCATGTGCTAAATGATTCTGTGCATCTATATAACCCAAATCATCAAGGGAAAGTGCAAAAAGGCGAAGTTGTTGAAGGTTTAAGTAATTCACGTTTAGATGAGCTGATCGGGGATCTGGCGCAAGAGCTACGCGATGAGATTGAACTTGTTAAAGGAGCAAGTCATGAATTTGATCATCAGGCATATTTGAATGGAGAATTAACACCAGTATTTTTTGGCTCAGCAATCAATAATTTTGGAGTTGCAGAGTTATTAGAAAAATTTGTCGAATATGCTCCGCCACCCCAACCGAGAGAAGCCAGTATTCAGAAGACGAGTATCTCCGAAACTGAAACAAGGAATGTATCGGCAGATGAAGAAAAATTTTCCGGATTTGTATTTAAGATACAAGCTAATATGGATCCTAACCACCGAGATCGACTAGCCTTCTTGAGGATTTGCTCCGGTAGTTTTCAAAAAGGCATGAAATTACAGCATGTTCGTATCAATCGTGAGGTAAAAATAAGCGATGCCTTGACTTTCATTGCCAAGGATCGAGAACATGTCGATCGTGCCTATCCGGGTGATATTATTGGCTTGCATAATCATGGCACCATTCGCATTGGTGATGCCTTTACGCAGGGCGAAATGCTGGCTTTTGTCGGTATTCCCAATTTTGCCCCCGAATTGTTCCGACGTGCACAATTAAAAGATCCTTTAAAGATGAAGGCCTTGTTGAAAGGTCTTATACAATTATGTGAAGAAGGAGCCACGCAACTGTTCCGACCTTTAACCAATAATGACTTGATATTAGGAGCAGTTGGAGTATTGCAGTTTGATGTAGTGCAGCATCGACTCAAGCATGAGTACAATGTTGAGTGTCGGTTTGAACCCGTCAATGTACAAACCGCTCGTTGGGTAAACTGCGATGATGATAAAGAGCTGGCTAAATTTAAGAATAAAACTGAAACCAATCTTGCTATGGATCATGGTGATGAACTCGTTTATATCGCGCCCACACGTGTCAATCTTCAAATGGCATTGGAAAAATGGCCCAATATCCAGTTTCGCGCCACGCGCGAACATAGTAGCTTTTCTGAACAATAGGGTTTTAATAGGCTGAGTGTTTTGACCAACTTTGCAAAAGATCGCCTCTATGCAAGCAAGCAAGACAAAATAGAGGATTTTGTTTTTGATGAGAAAGTGGCAGATGTTTTTGCTGATATGGTGCAACGTTCAGTACCTGGTTACAAGGCATTGAATGAACTATTGCCGACAATTGCAAGTACATTTATTCAATCTGGTACCAATGTATATGATTTAGGTTGTTCTTTGGGTGAAGCTTCATTGCGAATTGCTGAATCAATTTCTTGTGATGACATTACCATCTTTGCATTGGACAACTCCAAAGCTATGATTGATCGCCTTAAGGAAAGACTCACTACATTAAATTTTAAGACCGTCATCCAGCCACAATTTGCAGATATAGTGGAAGTTAATATTGAAAATGCATCTTTTGTTATTCTTAACTATACCTTACAGTTCATAGATCCATCGGTGCGCGATTATTTAATAATAAAAATCTACTCTGGTCTAAATAAACATGGTGCATTATTACTGTCTGAAAAAATAGCGTATGAAGATCCTGGAGAAGATGCATTAATGCAAAAACTTTATGAGAATTACAAGCGTAATAATCACTATAGTGATTTAGAAATTAGCCAAAAAAGAGAAGCATTGGAAAACGTATTAGTGCGGGATACCCATGAACGGCATATTGAGCGTTTACACAAAGCTGGGTTCTCTAATGTAACTGTACTAGCTAAGTATCTTAATTTTACTACTTACTTGGCAATTAAATGATTCCAGCAGATCGAGAAATTCTCCTTAAAAGGCTTAACAAAACAGAGTTAGAAAAATTTAGTACCGAGTTGATTGAACGGCTTGATCAAAAATATGCCAATCCTGAGCATGGAAATTTTAGTGATTGGCAGAAAATTATTGAATCTCTACCCGCAATCCCGCCATCAGTAATTGATTTTAACCAAGCTGCGCCATTAATCGGTTCAACGCATGATTGTTTACCAAAAATACGTGAATCACTTAAAGAAAAACTCAAAACTTTTAATCCTTGGCGTAAAGGTCCATTTAATGTATTTGGTATTTATATTGACTCTGAATGGCGAAGTGATTGGAAATGGTCACGTATCGCACATCACATTGAACTCAAAGATAAACTTGTCTTAGATATTGGTTGTAGTAATGGCTATTATGCACTACGTATGCAGTCCCTGGGGGCTAAATTAATAATAGGTATAGATCCAACCTGGTTATATGTATTTCAATTCTTGGCTTTACAAAAGTATTTAGCAAACATTCAACAGGCTTTTGTTTTACCTTTTAAACTGGAAGATTTGCCAGCAACGCTGACTGGTTTTGACACCGTTTTCTCTATGGGGGTGTTATATCACCGTCAAGAACCTCAAGAACATTTAAATCAAGCATATGACTTGTTAAAAGAGGGCGGTCAATTGATACTAGAAACATCAATTATTGAAGACAAAGATGCCGACGTACTTATTCCTAATGGACGCTATGCCAATATGCGCAATGTATGGATGATTCCGAGCTATGACCTATTAGAGGATTGGTTGAATAAGTCTGGTTTTATGAATGTTCAACTCATCGATGTAAGTAAAACTACTAAGCAAGAACAACGTCAGACAGAATGGATGACTGGGTACTCACTCGCCGAGGCCTTAGATCCACATGATTCAAGTTTAACGGTAGAAGGATATCCTGCACCTTCACGCGCGATGCTAATTACTAGCAAAGTTGCTTAGTCAGCTCTATGGCGAAGCAAGAGTTCTGAGTAGGTGAAAATATTTTAAAGTGTAATAACTTTATTTACCTAAAAAAATTTTACCAAGCGAATATTTTGCACGTTCATCCAAAAATATAGTCCGTTTATTTAGAGATTGACGCTTAATTATTGAAAATTACATTGATTCATTGTTCATCGAATCCATGTTCAAAGAGCACATTGAATACGTGTGATGAAAGAATTGGCATATGCAGGGATTCACACGTAAAGATCATATAAATTCAACGAGTTACCTTTTATAAAGCTGTTTAAGTCATTCTATCTAGCAGCAGCATATAGATCCCTAAATTAATAGTTAATGTGTCGATTCTGTGCCGATACATTAAATATTCTAAGTAGCGAATGAATAATTCTAGATCATTGATTGATATGGGAGATGAGCAATGAGAACAGCAAAGAGCAAGCGAGCACAGGGATTCACCTTGGTGGAGCTATTAATCGTAGTGATTATATTGGCGATATTGGCGGCAATCATCGTGCCGCAATTTTCTGCTAGTACCAACGATGCCAAAGCGGCAGCATTACAGTCCAATCTTGCCAACATGCGTTCGGCAATCGAATTCTATTTTCAAGAACACGGCGAATATCCGGGAGCCAATATTGCCACCGGAGCGACCTGTGTAAATGGAGCAGCGGTAACATCAGGAGCCGCCAATAGTGAAGCGGCCTTATTAGCGCAACTTACGCGTTATACGAATGCGGATGGATTAGCGTGTACCGGAAAAGATGCGACGACATTTAAGTATGGGCCGTATTTAAAGAGCGCGATCCCGGATAATCCGGAAGGAACGAGCAATACTATCACGGTAGTGAATGCTGGGGTATTGGGGTTGACCTCAGGAACGACAGGTGGTTGGCGCTATGACACCGTGACTGGTGAATTCATTGCGGATCATTAATCGATAATTCCCTTGTGTGTGGGGCAGGGGGAATTATGTTAAGGACAACAAAAAGTTTTAAACATGATTTCATTGAAGCCGATAACGCGTCGTATTCAAACGGCGGCGTCCTACGTTGAAGACGGATTTATTGGAGTCGATTTTGCGATTGAAAATATAAATCTTGTTCAACTAGGAAAAAATTTTAATGGAGAAATTGTATTAAAGTCATGCTGTTCCGTCAGATATGATAATACGCGTGAAGAATTATTATCTTCACCGAAAAATCTTCGTCCAATTTTACGTCAAGCTGTCAAAGAACATGGATTTAAAGGTAAAAAGATTGTTACTTCCATGCCGTCAAGTGACGTTCGAATTATTTCAATCAATTACTCAAAATCTAAAGGCGGTGACGATAGCCAAGCAATTCTACAAGCATTAAAAGATCGCGTCGATGAAGACCTTTCACAATATGTGATTGATTATTTGCCAGTGCGTGCAACTGAGAAAGATAATGAACAGTTAGCACTTGTTGCAATAGTTAAGCGTGACTTGGTTATTTCATACTTGGAATTATTCCGTTATTCAGGTTTTCAGGTAGAAGCCCTAGAAATCAGACCAGCAGCAATTAAGCGCTTAGTATATTCAACACATGTAAAGGAAGATTATGGAAATGTTTTAGTTATAAACTTTGGTGGTGATAAAAGTTTTATCACTATCACATCAGGTCGTAGATTATTGTTTGATCAACAATTAAATTTTGGGGCTAATGTGTTAGTTGAAAAAATGGCTAAGGTATTAGAAATGTCTAAGGAGGCTACTCTTGATCTCATACAAAAGCATGGTTTTGATGTTGACGATGAAGCTCGATCTTCTCAGCTTGCCTACGGAGATGAAGATATAGCTAAAACGTTACTCGATATTGCAAGGCCAGTGCTTTCTGAACTAATTGAAGAAATTAATAGAATTTTAATATTTGCAGCATCAGAAAATCATGGCGAATCTATAACAAAAATATATCTGCTAGGCAGTCTTTCGCATTGGAAAGGTGTTGATAAATATTTAGATAAAAAATTAAAAATTTCAGTACAAGCATTAAGCAATCCTCTAGAACCTTTTTATACGTCAAGTACTGATAACAACTTTGGAAATAAGCATTCACCTGATTTGGCGATTGCAACAGGTCTCGCATTAAGGGAATTAATCAAAAATGAGTGAAATTGATTTAATTCCAAAAAACTATCGTGAACATATATGGAAGATTAACACGCTTAAGTTATTCGGAGTGATAGTTTTGTGTTTAATTATTACTGCTGGTGTTGCATATGCGGCGCTAGAGTATGTTAAACAAGAAACTATTTCAGAGATTAATAAATTATCAGAAATTAAAGAAATTACTTCTCAACAACGTGAAATGCTACAGAAATTGCGCAGTGAAAAGAAAGAATTAGATTATCAATGGAGCTTGTTAAATGGTTTAAGAAGTGCGTTTGCGGCTGAAGATTTATTTGTTGCGATTGATGATGCAATACAAAATGTTGACGTTTGGTTTTCAAGTATAAAGTTTGAACGCTCAGAAATAGCGCTAGAAAATGAGAATACAGTTAATACTGGCTATTTCATAATTGTTACACCAGATGAAGAAAAGAAATCGTTAGCTATAGGTACAAAAATGCTTATTACTGGAGAAGCATTAAATCATTCAACCTTATCATCATTTGTAAAAAGCTTAATAGATCAACCAGAAATTTTAGATGCAAAGGTGCTCGAAACCTCATTGAATAGAAATAAAAGATCTAAGTATGTGAAGTTTCATTTAGCTATTACGGTTAACTTGGAAAATAAAATGAGTTAATCATGCACGCACTTGACCAAATTAATCAGAAGACATTTTTATTATTGCTTGTTGGTGCAGTTTTACTATTAGTTGCGACTTCTTCAGTTTATGGAATATGGCCGCAAATAAAAGATATGAAATCTGAATTTACAACACGAAATCAACTTAAAGAATTAATCACAAGTAAAGAAAAGTTAGATGAGCAATATACGAAGATGCAAGAAGAAGTAAAAAAAATGAAACGAAACTTAAGAGGTGATATGGCAAATTTACCTGAAAAAAAAATGGAAGCTTACATTATAGGTGAATTGCAAAATATATCTTGGGAACACGGAATTAATTTGATAGGAGTGAAGCCCGTTAAGGGTAAGGAGATTCAGATTTTTCAAGAGATTCTTTTTAAAGTCCAATTGTCTGGAGAATATTTCGATTTATATGATTGGCTTTTTGATTTACGTCAGCAGTTAGGGTTCATCGTAATTAAAAGCTTAGAGCTAAATCCTATAGCTCAAGACAGTGACAACTCATTGTTGCTAATGAAATTAACGATTGCTTCATATAAGAGTTTATAAAAATGATATCGAATTGCTTTAAGTTACTTTTGTTAGTAGTGCTAGGCCTGTTGTTTTCAGGGCAGGGTTTTACGGACTCAAACAGGAATAAGCTTACAAAAAATCCCTTTATTAAGCCTAGCTTAGTTGATGTCGAAGCTGATAGAACAAGAACTAATTCTAAACAAACACATACATTGTCGAATATCAATTTGCGGGCAACTTTATCTTCCGATGATGGTTCCTTAGCGAATGTTGACGGGATAATGGTATTTGTTGGTGAAAAAGTAAAGGGGTATGAATTGATTGACGTTAGTGAAGGTTCTGCCACATTTATTAAAAATGGTAAGAAAATAACTCTCAATGTGAGTGAAATGCACAAAAAATTAAAATGAAATTAATCGATTTTAATAAAACAAAAAGCTTGCCATTTAGTGTAATGGCTATTTTAGTTTTAGTATTATTTTGTGCAAATATGCATGCAAAAGACTCAAAAAAAATCTCGCTGACTTTTCATGATGTTGAGATATCAGAAGCAATGGAAATGCTTTCGATAAAAGAGCGTGTAAATATTATTTTAGCTAAAGATGTAGAAGGAACGATATCGGTAAACTTATACAATGTAACGTTACGACAAGCAATTTTATCCATTGCCGATGCTGCAGGGTATGCAGTTGAATATAGAAATGGTAGTTATTTTGTGCTTAAGCGCGAAGAAAGTGGCAAATATGCACAAAGTGGATTAACTGAAATACGTGCATTAAAAGTCGAATATTCTGATGTAAATGTTGTGGAACAAATTCTTGAAACATATTTGTCTGAATATGGAAAAATTACAAATCTTGCCGAACGTAAATTGCTTGTGGTAGAAGATTTACCTTCATTTATCGGTCGTATAGAAACCATCTTAGAAGAAATTGATCAAGAACCTAAACAAATTTTCATTGAAGCAAAAATATTAGAAGTTACATTACGGGATTCAGAATCATTTGGTTTAGATTGGTCAAAATTATTTACTTCGGATGGCGGAACTGGTGCAGTCGGTACAAGAGGGCTATCGAATCCGCTATCTCCTGGCTTATTTTTTGATTTGGTAACTCCTAATGTAGAAGTTGCGTTGGATACCCTATTTACTCGAGGTCGCTTACGCACTTTATCAACGCCTAAGTTACTTGCACTAGAGAACCAAGAAGCAGAAGTAGTAATTGGTGATCGCTTGGGTTTTCGAGTAACCACAACAATAAATCAAATTACCAGCGAGACTATTGAGTTTTTAGAATCGGGTGTAATTTTACGTGTTCTACCGTCAGTTGATGGTCAGGGACGTATTATGCTGACAATTCATCCTGAAGTAAGTACAGGTCGAGTTGAAGATGGAATACCAAATCAAGTTACCACAGAAGTTACAACACAAATGTTGGTTGAAAATGGACAGACTGTATTTATTGGTGGTTTGATTCGACGCAGTCTAGATCAAAACAGAGAAGGTGTTCCGGTATTAGGTGATATTCCTTTAGTGGGTCGGGTTTTTTCTAATAAATCAGATAGTAGCTTGAACACAGAAACAGTGGTGATGATAACCCCCCATATTGTAAACGATCACAATAATACATTTAATGCCGCAGAAAAAGCTCGTGCTATCCGTATTCAAAATGAACTTGAGAATAGAGCTTCAGAGGTAGATTCAAAAATAGATACACACACAAAAAATAAATCGACTGCTAATGAACAAAATAAGGCAAGTGCTGATGAGATAAATCCTAGTCAACTCTCAAAAAGCCCATCATTTTCATCAAACTGCATTAATAAACATCCTGCAAACCTTAATAGCTACGGTTGTTGATCAAAGTTGAAAATGTCAAAAAGTAATTTAAATAATATGTCTACTTGGGTGAGCCAGCGTTTTGGGCTGATGGTGATAATGGCATCATTACTCGCTGCAATTTCTATTATCTATTTGCTATTTAATCATTTACATGCATCACGAATTGCACAAATACGTACACAAGGTATTGAACTAGTTCGTATAATATCTGAAATTCCATATCGCCAACTTGTGCCTAATGAGGGACGTCGAGGAACCTTAGAACTTATAAAATATAACAAGAACGATCCAAATTTTGCATATGGTGCGATTGTCGATAAAAAAGGTGCGCTTATAACCAGCGCAGCAATCACTGGGATTATTATTCCGAAACTGAACCCTCCTGCAGATCCTAGTAATTGGTTAGCCGAAAAAAATCTTCTATTAGAAGATCAAGGTAAACGTATCATTGAATTTCATGCCCCACTTATAGAAAAGGGTGAGCTACTTGGTTATGTAAGATTAGGTTTCTATGAGCCTAAGTACGGTTTATCTTTAGTGCAGATACCATTTTTGGCAATCAGTATCATTGCCAATATTTTTAATTGCTGGCTTGTTCTTATATTTAATTAAGAAAGAAATTCGACCTTTAAAGATTGCTGGAAATCAATTAAATGATTTAGTAAATCGAGGTAATTTTGAGCAGGTAGAATTGCAAGCAAGTGGAGAGTTATCTGATTTTATTAACAAATTTAATAATTTCGTGCAACTTGCACAATCCCGAATATCTGAATTGGAATCGAACAAGGATGATTTGGTAGCGTCCTCAAAGCTTCTCACATACAAACAATCCAAGATCGAAAGTGTATTGCAAGCGCTACCGGAAGCTGTTTTAGTGTTTGATGAGTCTGGAGGCGTAAGTTTTGCAAATTCTAAAGTTTCAAGTTTATTAAGTGTATCAGTTGAAGCAATTTTGAATAATGATGTTGCAAGTTGGTCTACTGACCAAAATGTATTGAAATACATTAAAAAAATAAAAAACAACCCGGTTTCTAGTTATCCTGCTGAAAGACTTGAATTTACTCCAGAACATTCGCCAAACAAGCGAATTGCTTTAAAAGCATATCCATTGTTTTCGCCTAAAGAAACTAAGCATGTATATGGCACATTGGTGTTGTTCCAAGATGTTACTCAAGAAAATCTTGCTAAACATGCTCGTGGTGAATTTGTAGCTCACGTTGCGCATGAGCTAAAAGCACCATTAAATGTGCTTGCAATGTATAGCGAGTCATTGCAACGAAAAGAAGGTCAATCCGCAGAGTTTCGTACTGAAGCTGTAAATGTAATTCATGATGAAGTTGAGCGTATTTCAATGCTTATTAATAATCTTTTAAGTATTACAAAAATTGAAGTGGGCAGCCTAAGTCTTGAAAGACAACACGTAAAGTTACGTGATTTATTAGAAGATATATTTGAAAACATGCAAAGAAGTGGTCGTACTAAACAACTGAATTTTACTTTCGATGTCCCCAAAGAAATGTCACCATTGTACATTGATAAGAGTTTGCTGCGTGTAGCGGTTAACAATCTATTAACTAATGCAGTTAAATATAGCGAGCCCAACGGCACCGTTACACTGTCAGCGGGAGAAATAGATAATTCAGTCTATATTAAGGTAAGAGATTTTGGAATTGGTATTGCAGAAGATGAGCAAGATCATATTTTCGATAAATTTTATCGTTCCGATAATGAACAGGTTAGAGAACGTACAGGGCATGGTCTAGGTCTTTCGCTTGCAAAGGATATTGTGCAACTGCATCACGGTAGTTTGCATGTACAAAGCCAATTAGGAGAGGGCTCCGAGTTTACCATTATGTTGGAAAACAATTCTTCGATGTTAGAGAGAGCGGTTTGACTATGCAAAATATATTAATCGTTGAAGACGAGCCCCATGTAGTTCGAGTAATGAAACTAGCGTTAGAAGAGAATGGTTATATTGTAAATGTTGCGCATAACGGCGAACAAGCGCTTGATAAGCTTGATCAAGGCCTGCCTGATTTGCTAATCACGGACATTGATATGCCTCGTATGAATGGCAGAGATCTATGCAAAAAAATTGAAGAGGAAATGCCTGATAGAAAGTTTCCTATACTTGTGCTTACTGCTAAAACTGAGCTTGAGCATCGTGAATGGACTAGAGATATGGTAAATGCGATGTTCCTAGAAAAGCCTGTAAGTATAAGAAAACTGCTTAAGATGCTTGATGAGTATAAGAGTGGATCAGGATTGGCGGCATGAAAAACTCACTTAAACAAATCGACTTTCAGAAGTTTACTGATCTGGTATTACATTTGAATCCTAACATTCAAGTGTTATCAGCTTGTGATAGCGATGGAGAAATATTTTGGTTAAGTGATCAGTCCTATAAAAAAGCAGTAAATACAGTTACGACCGAACTTCACCAAAACTTAGATCGTAATCAAAACAGTGATCATACTTATTTTAGATCCTCTGGTAGAGGAGAATCTCTCTATCACATTGTGTTATTTGACATGGCTGATAATCCATGTGGTGGCCTTACTATAATTGTAAAAGTTGATAGCAATCAAAACGAAGAGAACCCCTGCGACAAACAAAGTTTAGAATTTGTTGCTACATGTGTCACAAAAGAGCGCGAGCTTGTTGCTGAGCTAAATTCAATGGCACATGAGTTAGAAGAAAGATATGAAGAATTAAATCTAGTATACGATACCTCTGATCAGTCTGATGGACCAATAAATGGTCCAGAAGTTTTGCAACAGCTTGTTCAAAATTGTACTGATTATCTTGATGTTGCCATGGCGGTATTAATTATGCCTCGAGAGGATCTAACGGTATTTCATCATAATACTAAACACACTATTCACTATATTCACTCAATACTCTTACAACTCAGAAATAGTTTATATCCATGGACGGAAGAAAATGCATCTAGTCTAGTAATGAATGATTTAACTGATACACGGCGCGTTACACTTTTACCGGACGTGCCTTACAAAGTTATTTGTTGTCCTATTTTAGTTTCTAATAACGAAGTGAGTGGAATACTCGTCACATTAAATCCAAACTATTCTCGTGATTTTACAAATAGTGACCGCAATTTATTAGAAACCATGTCGAAAAAAGCGGCTAAAGTTGCGATGGCTAACTATGACGCCCTGACTGGTCTATTAAAACGCAATGGATTTGAACATTTGCTTGAAAATGCGCTTGCCTCTGCACAATCAGAAGGAAAAATATATTGTGTGTTACATATAGATATAGATGGAGTGAAAGTTATTAATGATACGGCTCATACTAAAGCTGGTGATCAGTTAATCATTGATGTCGGAAATTTAATACGTGACAAAATACGAGATACAGATTCTTTAGCACGTTTGACTGGCGACAAATATGGTGTGTTACTTGATTCATGTTCTTTAGAAATGAGTTGCAGTATCGCAGATAACATTCGTTCAGCAATTCATGAAATGAATTTTTCTTGGGATGGACACGTTTATGATACTTCTGCATGTATAGGTGTTGCAGAAATGAATGCTGATTGTGAAAGCATTCAAAGTGTCTTTGCAGCTGCGGAGTTAGCAGTAAATGTTGCTAAGGAACAAGGTCGCAATCTTGTACAAGTTTATCAGCCGGGAGATACACAATTACAACGTCGTAAAGGTGAAGTGCTTTGGGTAAGAGTCATACAGAAGGCATTAAATCAAAACGGATTTGAGTTATATTGTCAAATGATCCAACCAATTGATAATTCTTCCCATACTTTACATTTTGAAATTTTACTAAGAATGTTGGATACAGATGGCACGGTTATAACGCCGGGTAAATTCATGCCAGCTGCAGAAAGATTCCGTCTCATGCCAATGATCGACACATGGGTTGTTGAAAAAACCTTTGAGATGCTTGCCGAAGCAGCCGATTATGCGGACGTTAATGATTATATATGGACAATAAATCTTTCTGGTCAATCAATGAATGAACCAAATTTAGAAGAGATAGTTTCAACACTTGTAAATAAATATCAAATTTCTCCTGAAATGTTTTGTTTTGAGGTTACAGAAACGGTTGCTGTAAGTAATTTGAAAGATGCAAGACATCTTATAACTACTCTAAAAGATCAAGGTTTTCAATTTGCGTTAGATGATTTTGGCTCTGGGTTAAGTTCTTTTGCATATTTAAAGAGTTTACCGGTTGATTATCTTAAAATTGATGGAGCTTTTATAAAAGGAATTGTTGATGATCCTTTTACGGAAGCTATTGTAAGAGCGATTAATCAAGTGAGCCAAGTACGTGGTCTTGAAACAATTGCTGAATTTGTAGAAAACCCAGAAATAATTCGTTGTATCAAAGATATTGGGATTAATTATGCTCAAGGTTATGGCATAAGTGCACCCATTCCACTTTCTGAGCAGTTAAATAAATTACGACTCGAAAAATTACGTTTTGTTAGTTAAGTTTATTGAATTTGAACCTGTGCATCCAACGGATAAATAATTTTAAAGGTTGATATCAGTGAGCGCCGCTGAAGAATATATTACTCAAGAAATCATGTGTAGCCGCGTAGGTGCTATGACCTATCTTGCGCCTAAGTCTAAACTTGTTGGAGATTCTATAGAAGCTTTTAAATCGGTCGTTTCTGATTGCATTAATAAAAATGAAAGCCATATTATAGTTGATCTTGCAACTACTGTACTTATTAATAGTGCAGCCCTTGAAACTTTATTGGACACTCAAGATGAATTAATGAAATTAGGGGGCAGTCTAAAGCTCGCAAACGTCAAGGAGAATATACTAGAGATATTTCAAATTACTGGATTTAAAAACGCAATAAGCATACTGAAAGCCGATGGACAAGCAACTGTCATCACAGCTATACAGAAAGATTTTAAAGATAATTTGCGGCTAGGCGATATTCTTTTAGCTAAAGGCATAATTACAGCAGCGCAAATAAATGAGGCGTTAAAACTACAGGAGGCAACTGGTAAAAAACTTGGTCAAGTTATTGTAGATCGTGGGTGGGTTTCTGAACAGGAAATATTAAAGGCACTTTCTGAGCAGCTATCTGTTCCATATATTCGGTTAAAAGCGGGTCTTTATGATCCAGAAGTAGTAGGTTTGCTTGATAAAAATGTTGCAAAACGTTTAAAGGTACTACCATTATTCAAAATCAGAGGTGAGCTTTCTTTGGCCACTGCTGATGCGCAAGCAGTTCCAAGTTTTAATGAAGTCGAAGAGCGTTTAGGTTGTCGTGTAAGACCAATTCTTGCGCGTCGCGAAGATATTCTTGAGAGCATTAATGAAGCCTATACACATAATAATCTTGCAACTGAATTTATTAGTGAGTTAGAAGATGATTTTGAAGTTATTGAAAATCAGCTCGACCATGATTACGCAGCAATTGATGAAGTTGCAGCAGAAAGTCCAGTAATCAACCTTATAAATTCAATAATTCAACGCGCAGTTCGCGATCATGCAAGTGATGTGCATATAGAACCAGCACGTGGAAAATCTCGTGTACGTTTTCGCATTGATGGTTTGTTATATGAAGTAATGACACCCAAAGCAGAATTACATCCTGCATTAGTGTCGCGTTTAAAGGTTATGGCAAACCTAGATATTTCAGAACGCAGGTTACCTCAAGATGGCCGTATTCAAGTGCAAACTCAAGGTCGCTCTGTGGATTTACGTTTTAGTTCATTGCCAGGTCTTTATGGTGAAAAAGTCGTTCTACGCGTGTTAGATAAAAATCAGGCAATTCTTGATGTTAACAAGTTAGGAATGAGTAAAGATACTTTAAATGTGTTTACCGATTTATTAGATAGCAGTTATGGCTTGTTACTTGTAACTGGTCCAACAGGTAGCGGTAAAACAACGAGTTTATATGCAGCGATAAATTACTTAAATTCAATTGAAAAAAATATTGTAACAATTGAGGAGCCAGTCGAATATCAGGTAGATATTGTCAATCAAAATGAGGTGAAAGGAAAAATTGGTTTAACCTTTGCAAAAATGCTTAAGCATGTTTTACGACAAGATCCTGATGTAGTTATGGTAGGAGAGATACGTGAGCGTGAAACTGCCGAAATAGCTGTACAAGCTGCACTAACAGGACATCTTGTTTTATCCACTCTACACACCAATGACAGTGTAGGTGCGATTAATCGCATGATTGATATGGGGATAGAGCCTTATTTATTATCTTCTGCAATGATTGGTGTTGTTGCACAACGCTTAGTCAGAGTAATTTGTCCTGCCTGTAAAACCAGTTCCTTAGCTCCCCCCGAAATTGTTAAACGCTATGCATGGTTAGAAGAAGATACGGTTAAACTTTATCGTGGTCGAGGGTGCCCCGAATGTTATGACTCTGGTTACAAAGGTCGTATCGGTATTTACGAGGCATTGCAAGCGGATGCGGATCTGCAACAACTTATTATGACTAATCCCAGTCGAGATGAGTTAGATATTTATATCGAGAAACAAAATATCAAAACATTGTTTTCAGATGGGTTAGATCGGGTGCGTGAAGGCATTACTACGATTGAAGAAGTAACGCGTGTAGTTAATACCTAAAGAGTTTCGCTTATGCCTATTGAAATAAAACAAGATGCGACCATTCACACAGATAGCCAAAAAAGTAGTATATGGCATGGGAAAGCCTCGTTCTTTAACAGCAAAAAAATATCACCTAAAGATAGGATTATCTTATTTCAGCAAATTCAGCTATTACTTCAAACTGGAACCCCTCTGTATGCAGGTTTATGTGCTTTAGAGAAACAAATAGAAAAACCTGCAGTGAAAGATTTAATTGCAAAATTGATAGAAACAATTGATGAAGGAAAGTCTTTTTCCTATGCATTATCTAAATTTCCGAATGTGTTCACTTCAACACAAATTAATCTAATATCTGCAAGTGAAGAAGGTGGATTTATGCCTGAAGTATTACAACAGATTTTAGACATGGAAGAACGTCGAGAGAAACTAAGAAACACATTAGTATCAGCAATATCTTACCCCAGTTTTTTAGCAATTTTTTCCCTTGCAGTAGTTGTATTCATATTAACAGTAGTTTTTCCTAAGTTTTCAGAATTATTTGCCAAGATACATGATCAGTTACCAATCACGACTAAAGCACTTATGTGGATGAGCGAAGTATTGACAGATCATTGGATGATAGTGATTGGAGTGGTCGCTGCTTTAGTGCTATTAGTTAGTCGTTGGACAAAAAGTGAGGCAGGTAAATCACTTATTGATAAATTTAAGCTATCATTTCCAGTCATAAAGAATGTTTTTACGCAGATGTACCTTGTTCAGTCTTTACGTGTCATGAGTTTATCGCTTGGAAATGGAGTGAGTATTATGGATACCTTAGCTGATTGTAAAAATACTGTGCAAAATAAAATCTATCAGAGCTTTCTGCAAGATGTTGAGTTGAAAGTACAAGAAGGTAGTGGAATTAGTAGCGGGTTTGCACAAGTAGAGTTTATTCCGCCATTGGTTAAGCAAATGATTACCACAGGCGAAGAGACGGGTAATTTACCTAAGGTGATGAAAAAAATTGCAGATCATTATGAAACTGAATTGTTAAAGTACTTACAAACGTTATCTAAGCTTGCAGAGCCTATTATGCTGCTATTAATGGGTGGATTAGTTGGAATTATTGTAAGCTCACTAATTTTGCCCATCTTTTCACTATCAAGAGCTGTACACTAAATTAGGTACAGTGTCGATTCACACTAAGCAGTTTCTCAGTAGGCTGCAGTTCGTATGACATATTTTGTCACTAGTTCTCTAATTGTATGGACAAAGTTTGTAATCTATAGAAGCTTGTCGATTCAGATATCAATTATTCATATAATCAAATATAAACTTTATAGTAACTAACTATTTGCAAATAGGTTATTTGGGAATCCAAATTCCCAAAAATTGTAACTCCATCACTCGTCGTTGGCATATCTTCTGCACTATTCGTATCAGTTAAAACTAAATATTCGGCGTGAATGAGTTATGTGAACTGTATTGTTCAGTTCATAGCTTTGTTTGCCGATAACCAATACAGATAACTATGTATTTTTCAATAGACTTTTGAGGGATCAAACAATGAGAACAGCAAAGAGCAAGCGAGCACAGGGATTCACCTTGGTGGAGCTATTAATCGTAGTGATTATATTGGCGATATTGGCGGCAATCATCGTGCCGCAATTTTCTGCTAGTACCAACGATGCCAAAGCGGCAGCATTACAGTCCAATCTTGCCAACATGCGTTCGGCAATCGAATTCTATTTTCAAGAACACGGCGAATATCCGGGAGCCAATATTGCCACCGGAGCGACCTGTGTAAATGGAGCAGCGGTAACATCAGGAGCCGCCAATAGTGAAGCGGCCTTATTAGCGCAACTTACGCGTTATACGAATGCGGATGGATTAGCGTGTACCGGAAAAGATGCGACGACATTTAAGTATGGGCCGTATTTAAAGAGCGCGATCCCGGATAATCCGGAAGGAACGAGCAATACCATCACGGTAGTGAATGCTGGGGTATTGGGGTTGACCTCAGGAACGACAGGTGGTTGGCGCTATGACACCGTGACTGGTGAATTCATTGCGGATCATTAATCGATAATTCCCTCGACCATATGGTCGAGGGAATTATTTCCACAATATGAATATGTTCCGGAATAGAGGGGTTACCCTTACAGATACTATGCTTGCAGTTGCAATCATGGCGATGTTTGCTGTTATTGCATTTCCATCATTTACTTCTAGTGAAAAATATCAGCTTGATTTAGCTGTACAAGAAATAAGAGCAGCTATAGGTTTTGCACGTAACGAAGCATTGCGTACAGGCGATGTTTATGGCGTAGATATAGATCGCACTACTAATCAATTTACTATTTACAAGGCAGATCTTACCGCAACTCCCGTTGCACAAGAGTTTATCGCCTATCATCCAATCAATAAAAACCTATACGACTATAATCTCAATACAGATTTTAATTTATCAAATATCAAAATAACAAATACAACTGAACCTTTTTTATTTACAGATTCGGTAAGACGAAATTCATTATTGTTTACCGGGAATGGTAACCCTGTATGGATTGATTCTAGTTCCGGTGCAATTCGTCAGCTCGTAAGTGGAAGTTTACGGTTAGCGATTAATTCACGAATAAATAATCTCAATATAGAGCCATATAGTGGAAGAGTTACCATGCAATGAAAAAACACAGCTACGCTACAAATTGTTGTCGGAAAATACGAGGTTTTTCTTATGTAGAGGTTTTGGTTGCAACAGTATTTCTTGCGATTACGCTGGTGCCGGCATTGGAAACATTAGAAGGTGCACTGAATGGTTCGCAGGTGCATGAAGCATTATTAACGCAACAGTTTCATCTACAAACTAAGTTAGAAGAAGTGCTTGCGCAGTCTTATGACGCATTAGATGCTGTGGCGGTTGCTGCAGGAAGTAGCACTGTACCCACCAGCTATTCTGATGCAATTGGAGAAACTCATCGACGCCTTGTCTATTTGTCTAAATACGATGGCGATAACGTTGATGGAGATGGTGACCCTTTTACTGGAGTGGATGATGATTTGCTTTGGGTACGTGTTGAAATTGAAGCCACTGAATTTTCACTTGAAACCTTAACGAACAGATAATGTGTTGAGTAGTTGCATGCAAGTGATTATACAAAAAAAGCACGTAAAGGGCTTTTCGCTTATCGAACTATTGGCTGCAGTAACGATTACGGCACTATTACTGGTTGCAATGCAAAATGTAATCAGTCCTGCGCTTGAAGCCAATCAAGCGGCTCAAACTCGTAATGATACGGTTCAAGCTGCACGTTTGAGTATGGATAAAATGGTGCGTGCTGTGAGTCGCAGTCCTGGTTTGTTACTACCATTCAATGATAAACCTTTAACTCCCTACCCCGATAATATTCGCGAACAAACGAATCCAGCTTCGCCACCACCTCCTGGTAGCACCTTAGCCACGGCAGTGTTGGCCGTCAGACAAGATCCAACTATCGATCTCAATGGTGATGGAATCGTAGATGTTGATAACGATGGCGATGGTAAAACAGATGAAGATTTACCCGCCGATATGACCAATGATTCTAGTCCGGGAATAAAAGGCATTGATGATGATGGCGATGGTTCTATCGATGAAGGTATGTTTGCAGATCGTGATGATGATGAATATTTAGGTGTTTCTAATGAAGATCAAATCGATGGTGTCGATAACGACAATGATAATAATATCGATGAAGATTCGTCTGCCGATATGAATGGTGATGGTGCTCCTGGTATTGCTGGAGTGGATGATGATGGTGATGGGCTTATCGATGAAGGCAGTGGTGAAGAAGAAGAGGAGGAGGAGGAAGAAGAAGAAGATTATAGAGATGAAGATGATGATGAAGACGGTCAGAGGAATGAAGATTGGTTTGATCCCGTGGTGTTTTATTTACAAGGGGATTCATTAATTGAACGTATCCCGGTTCCTTGGGATGAAAATTCAAGTGGAAAGGTTACCGGAGAAGATTATGTAGAAAGCGTGCTTGCGGAAAACGTAACGCGTTTTCGTGTCGAACGTATTCTACAGGGTTCGGATCGTACCACCATGGTGGAGCTTACTTTAGAGCTTACGCCACCGGATGGTGAGATGTTTAGCCTTTCTACCCGCGTACGAGTAGGTGGGTCACTATGAGAACTTTGCACCCACACGGTTTTTTATATAGTAAACAAAGTGGATTCGCTCTATTGCCTGTTGTAATTATGATTGTTGTAATCGCTGCGGTTAGTCTATTAATGAGTTACGAATCTTCTATGAATGTAAACGAGACTGCCACGCTCAGTGAATCAAAGCAAGCGATGTTGGTTGCAGAAGCGGGTATGGCCCATGCAAAGTGGCAACTTGCAGAAAATACAAACTGTAGTGAATATACCAATATTCAAGCTACAAGTCTGGGAATACATACATATACAGCTCATGTCAGCCCAAACAGTGGTTCCCCAGTCACTGTAACTGCTACTGGAGTTTCAGATAAAGGGATTTCTAGAACGCTTACGGATACTCAAACGAAGATTTATCAAACTCCCTTTACTAAAGAATATAAATTGGATGCAACCGGAAAAGATACTTTTATTGAGGGTGAAAGTGGCCATACCGATCATAACAAAGGTAATGACAAATTTTTAAAAACAAATTCAGAATCAAATAAAGAATACCGTGTATTACTTCAATTTGATGTTTCCGATCTGCCGATAAGTGCAAAAGTTATTAGTGCTACACTTGAGCTGTATTTAGATTCAAGTCAAGGAAGTAGTGATCAAGTTTTAATTCATCGTATTACAGATGAGTGGCTTGAAGATGAAGTCACTTGGATAGAAAAACGCTCTGGTTTTTTTCAAAACTGGAGCCAACAAGGCGGTGATTACGCCTCGCATCTATCTGGTTCTTTTACTGCAGATGCAAAGGGATGGAAAAGTGCAGAGATTACCAAGTTGGTGCAAGGTTGGGTGGGGGCACCCACAGAAAATCATGGCATGATTTTATTATCCACACCATCTTCTGGAAATAAGGAAAAAAAGTTTATCAGTAGTGATAATAATCAAACTGCACTACATCCCAAGCTGACTATTACTTATGCATGTGAATGCGGAGTTTATTGTGAGCCACCGACTGACCCTTTGGGATCCATCGCGCATTGGAAGCTGGATGATGAGAGTGGGTCTACCGCTTTGGATTCTGTTAGTGGGCATGACGGTACGCTTATGGATAAAGCGTCTTGGGGGACAGGGAAATTAGGTGGTGCAATCAATCTAAATGGCGATGGGGCATATATTCAGGTGCCGCATGATGATGCGCTATCCCTTACCGATGCCATGACATTTAGTGCCTGGATTAATGTTACATCATTTAGTCCATTTTATCAGACCATACTAGCTAAGGATGCAGGCGGTGCAAGTTCAAATTATTGGTTTGGTATTTATCAACGCGATCTCAGTTTTGGTTTTTGGTCAGGGCATTGGTTTGAAGAAGTCTATACTACAGGGCTCGATTTACAAATGGACACTTGGTACCACGTAGCGGCCTCTTTTGATAATGCAACGGATGAGGTTACTTTATATTTGGATGGTATACAGGTGCAAAGTGGAAAACTAACAGCTAATCCTACCGAAGTTAAGGCAGATATTACTATCGGCCTTTCACCGGAAGGTGAATTTTGGCATGGTCTAATCGATGACATACGTATTAACGATTTAGTGCTGGAAGAAAAGGAAATTATGAATATGGTGACTGAAGTGCAGACTGAAAGCGGTGGTTCGGAAGAGAGTAAATTACTTCCTCCAGAAGGGTCTTGTGCCGGTACTTTTCGTGATGAATTCAATCTTGAGAGTAGTTATTCGGGCAGTGACGGAACTTTAACCTGGACGACAGATTGGTTAGAAATTAATGAAAGAGATGGACCTGATTCTGGTGATGAACGTATCATTAACAGCAGTAGTGGATTTCATCTCCGTATTCGAGATAATGATAGCGGGGGTGAAGGCGTGCAACGCGAAGCGGATTTATCCGCAAATACGTCTGCAACACTTACTTTTGAATATCTCCGTGACAGTTTCGACAGTAATAGCGATTACGTTACGATTGGTGTATCTAATAATGGAGGAATTACGTGGGATCAATTGGATAGTATTGGCGGGGCGGGTACGGATTCAAGCTTTGTCTTGAAGAGTTACGATATTAGTAAATATATTACCCAAAATACTCGTATCCGTTTTCTGACCTCGCCTTATCTTGGCGGTGGTGACGAATTCCATATTGATAATGTGCAAATTGAAATAAGTGGCTGTGCAACCAAATGATGCAACAAGTAGTTGTTGGAAATTTATTTTTTAAAAATTAATTTGGTAGGGATGTGGAATGGATTTTTAGCGGTGACTGGATGAGTAGCCATATACCGAATAGTATTCCACATGAACCTCCTACAGAATTAAGTACGAAATCATGAATCGAAGTATTTCGAGACAAAAATAATTGTCCTATTTCAATCCCCAAGCTTAAGACTATACATATTGCAAATAATGGTGCATAGGCTTGTTTTTTATTTAAAATAAATAAGGAAAATAAGCCAAATACAAAGAATCCAAAAAAATTAATCACATAATCAAAAAGTCGATTATGAAGGCTGCCATGGTGCCCGAAAACGGATAAGTGAATCTTTTTTAAATTTTTTGGTGCTGAATATATATTAGGAAATTGAAGCAAATTGTTTTTTGTGTAATCTATTGATTGCTTGTTAGTTGTGATTGTAGCCTTATTTATTTTTCCCTTCCAAGGACGATCAAAAGTTAATTCATTTCCTAATGCTAATAAATAGTCAGGATTCCAATTTGATAATGCTGCAACAGGTAAGCTAGAAGAGTATTTTTTGATGCCATTAACTAATATCTCTAACTTATTATTAGTGATTGCTACTATGATGCTTAATTTATTGGAAGAATTAAAAACATTTTTAACTACATGTACCGGTGTTCCGTTTAAACTAGTCTCGATGGTTCGTAATCTTAAAATAAGATCAGAGTTTTGTTGTCCAATAGTAATATTTCGGAATTTAGGGTTTTTTGAGATTGTAAATATTCTTGCAGGACCAAATTGTTGTAAGTGGTTTGTTTGAACTGACAGCTCCAGTGTTAGATATGAGTTATTAATTACGTCTTGAATCCAATTTGGTGGAGCAGGTAAATAGGCGATGCTCGAACCCATAAAATTAAATTCTGTATTTGAAAATTCAACTGCAGTGTTTCTAAATAACCTTTCAGCATCATATGTTAAATATTTTTTATCTGATGATATTTTAAAGTTTGATGGAATTTCACAATGAAATGGAAAATATCCTAAGAATAGAAATACTAAAATCATTGAGACTATAGTGGTATTCCTTCGTAATGGTAATTTTCTAAACATATGTATTTATTATAGTTGAAATTAGCTCGGTTCAGCAGGATATTGGATAATATATGCTTCCATAAAAATTGTAGGTATTTACCTCTATAAAAAGTATCAGAAAATTTGCAAAAAAATATGATTACATAGTGATGTTACTATTACTAATTACACGTTATCAAAAATTTCAGTATTATTAAAATGAAAAGCTTGTTCTTTAAAGTTCAAGTAAAATATAAAGTTATAAAGGGAGTAAGCATTTTGGATTTAACTCATTTAAAGCTATCTCATAGCGATTTCATATTTGTGGTTTTGACTATGCTCTATTAAAGAAGTTTTGTAATCTTCGAAAATAAAAGTAATCAAAGGCTCATTTATTTTTTTTGGCCATATATTTACTTGATTATCCTTGTAAATCTAATATTTTAGAGTCTTTGAGACATGACTTTAAAAATAATCTCATAGATATGGAGTTATGTATGAGTGTGGAAAAACCTTCATTTATTGATGTAGTGAAAAGTGTGTTAGCTAGTTTCTTTGGAATACAAAGTGACAAAAATCGTCAAAGGGATTTTGAAAAAGGCAATCCTATGCAATTTATTGCAGTGGGGCTCGTGCTTACAATTATGTTTATTTTTGCAGTAATAATAATTGTCAAACTCGTTTTACGTTCAGTCGGTCAGTAGTATTTATTATTCAATTATCGCACCTTGTTGTTTAAGGAAATCAAATATTCCCGTGGCTAGTAATTGGTAGCCTTTTGCATTTGGATGTACAGCATCAGATTTTAAGGAGTTATCATTAAGTACTTTAGCAAGTAGAGAAAATTCAATAGGGATATCAGTTTCATCTGCAATTTCCCTGTATTCGTCCGCGCTACTGAGGAAAATATTAGCTTCAGGAACGGCGAGCATGATTATTTCAATATTCCTCCGTTGAGTTTCAGCAATCATGGTTAAAAGATTTTGTTTCATTTTTGTACGTGAAAGTTTTCTTATTATGTCGTTGCCACCATGAATAAGTATTAATAAGTCTGGGTTATATTTATCCAATAATGTTGGCAAACGCACTAGACCTTCATTACTGATTTCACCCGGAATACCCTCGTTGATAACTGTTATATTACTTAAATCAGCTAATATGCTTGGGTAATCCTGTCCCTTGTTAGCACCAGTTCCATGAGTAAGGCTATCTCCAAATGCCAAGATTGTTGCATCTGATGCTAATGGACTAAGTGATGATGTATCGCCGCAAGAATAGGTAACTAGAGTTAAAGTAAAGACAACGATCAGCTTATTGCTAGACAACAAGCCTAATTTTCCCAATAATCTTTTCTGCATAAACCTCTAGCTTCGCACCATTCGCAGATATCGTCATCAGCAAATGCTGAAAATTTTGCATCATTTTCTAAATTATTTGTCAATTCACTAAGTCGTTTAGTATGTTGGCGTACTAATTCAGATAATTGCTCGTCTTTAATTATTGCTTCTGATTTTACACGATTATTTTTACCTAGTACTATATATTCCACTTGATTACAGTCTTTATTTAAAAGTGCATACATGGGTAATTGTACTTGTTCTCCAGCCAATATACTTTTCTTCGTTGGCGTTTGACCTGTTTTATAATCAACAATTGCATAACCAGCTTTAGATTGGTCAATGCGATCAATTCTGCCGCTTAAGGTTTTTTTGTCTGCAATATCACTTTTTAAGGTAATTTCATGCTTGTAAGGTATAAAGTTTTTTTGTCGATTAATTTCCCAGCCGATAAAACTAGGAATAAGATTTAACCAACGCTGCAGCCATAGTTTGTTACTAAAACTCTGATCAGTAAACTTATTAAATATTTCTACACTGATAGCTTGCAATGCAGATTCATTATCTTCACGATTTCCGTCGGTTATTTTTTTAACGGATGAGCCACTAGTAAAAAAAGTGTGAATACACTTATGAATCAAGCTGCCAAAGTCTGCTTTTTCTAATTCCTCACTTAGTTTATTTGTTTTTGATAGGTTTAAAGCAGTGCTTGTAAAAAATTGGTAAGGACAATTCACTAAATTTTGATAATCTGAGATTGAAATTTTACTAAGTTTGAGTTCATCATTTAATGCAGGAGATGGCTGATATGAAAGTGTTGGCAAAGGTATTTGAAATTCTGCATTAACAACACATGTATTTTCCTGAATAACTAATTCTTGCAGTAACTCATCATTTAAGTTTTTTCCATATGCCATATAGTGAAATGTTTCAATGGCTTCAAGCCATGGGCTAGGCGAGATCTTTTCATCGTTATATTCAGTTTGAACAGTTATTAGGATATCTGGTGCGGCATCCAATAATTTTCTAAACAGATAAAAGTACAAATAATGTTCATCTTTCCAGGTAGGAATGTTTAATTCTGTACGTGTATATTCATTGAAAAAGACGTAGTTAATAGAGGGGCCTGGGAAATGACTTTTGTCAACTGATGCAATTATGAGTGCATCAAATTTTAATAAACGGCTTTGTTCAAGGCTGCAAAAAGTCACATTAGTACTAACTATTGATGGTTTGAAATTTTGCTGATCTAGAATTCTTACTAAAAAGCGTCTCCATTCTGCCCAACTCATTTTATTTTCAATTTTTTTGAAGTGAGTGATTTGTGTTTCTAAACAATTAAATGTTTGCCTACCTGCTTCATCTTTATTAAGTTCACTGTAGATGCCAATGGTCTTCAAGGCATTAAAGGTTTCTTCAAAATAGCGATGAATTGGTATTGATTCATGTGTACAAAGCCTAACTATGTTATGTGTAGATGCTTCAATCTTATCTATGAATGCATATAAATAATCAAGTATCTGGTTGTTGATATCATCTTGATCATTGTGTATGTCATCTAATTTGGTTCGAATCACATTCAATCCATTATGAAGATTGAAGGCCAATATAATTTCTTTTTCTAGGAAATCTATTGCTTGGTTATGAAGTTTTTTATCTACCAGAATAGGGAAAAAAGGTGATCGAGCTATGGTGACTAATTGTTTGGTTGGGTATTTTTCTTCGATTAATTGTAACCAGTATTCAAGTATTGTGGCTGCACTTGTGGTGGATAAAGCCCAACCGCCAATGTCATTTACCAATATATTGGCATGCTCCAATACTGCACGCAGTCTACGAGCGAGCTTACGATCCGCAGTGACTACTCCAATATTTTCTTTGCCATGATAAATATAACTACGAATCTTTATATCTATTGCTTTTACATGTTGTTCTAATGAATTGGTCTTATATATATTGAGTTGTTTATCAATTGGACTAATAAGGTGCTTATCTGAAAAAATCTTAGCACGTTGTTTAATACTTAAGTCACTATTAAGAAATACGGAATCAAAAAACTTTGTATAACTGGAAATTTTATCTATTGTTGTGTGATCTTCTTGATTCTGGCTCAATGCTAATTTTTTAATTATTGTATCGGGTCTAGTTGAAAGTGTAGGGCTGCTCGCAGATAAATATATATGTAGTTGAGATTGTTGGTCGAGTTTATGTAATGCAGAGATCTCACGTGTAAAAAGCTTGTCAAGGCCAATACAATAAAACAATTTATCTTTAGTTGATTCGATAGCTAGCAAAGCTTGGATATAGGCATCTATTGGATCTAGCACATTTTCATGGCTCAGTTGTTCTTGCCAAGCTTTCCATAGAGTTGTGACCAATTCAGCTTCTTGGCTTAGAGTTGTAGATGTCCGAGAGCTACTTTTGCATAAATAGTCATCTAAGCGTGTTTGATCGACATCATTCAGTGCCATTCCATCAAATAACGCAAATAACTCGCTTGCTATAGCCCATGGATTTGCATTGGAAAATAGATTGGGTTGTTGATTGATGGCATCGACTAATATTAATTCGCGTGCATATTGAGAAAGTACTGGCTTGTGTGGCACATTGTTTGTAAATGCCCATTGTCTTAGGGTTGTACAATTTGGCAATAACACTGCTGTGTGGCCAAGACGTTCGGCGTGGGCTAATAAACTATTTTGAAGCTGGGTTTGAGGAAGCTTGTTGGGCAAAAAAATTGTGATAGTACAAAGATTAGGAAGTAGATCTTTGTTATTTTGAATTATATTTGCACTAGCGACATCCAGTAAATCTTGAAAATAAGGAACGATGATTGTATTGCTAAAATTTTGCAAAAATACAGTTCTATGTTATGGCTGGTTTTGAAATTATTTTTCTAGGTATTGACGCTTATTGGGCTTGAATTCCCATTCCTTTGCATCTTCAGGAGCAGGTTTCATACTAGTGATTACTGGCCACTTAGCAGATAATTCTTCATTAAGAGCAAGGAATTCAGATTGATCTTCAGCTAGATCGTCCTCACTGACGATGGCGTCAACTGGACATTCGGTTTCACACATTGCACAGTCAATACATTCCTCAGGGTCGATGACAAGCATGTTTGGGCCTTCATGAAAGCAGTCAACTGGGCAGACCTCAACACAGTCTGTATATTTACATTTAATACAAGGTTCTGTTACGACAAATGTCATGAGTGAAAGCAAATTTAATTAAAGATGTAACCATTGTAGGTAAATGTTGCTTAGAAGAAAATATATGTTTGAAATATAGGTATTAGCAGATGGAGTGAACTACAACGCAGTTTATTTAGTGTAAAAAGAAGTAATATTAGTTCCTCAAAAAAGCAAATTATTGACATGTATAATATTTTAGTCACTGGCGGCGCTGGTTTTATCGGTTCACACAGTGTTGATCTTCTTTTGAAAGATGGTCATCAAATTGTGGTATTGGATAATTTTTCTTCAGGAAAAAAACAGAATTTGCCTCTAGACCATCCTCGGCTTAAAGTCATTGAAGGGGATATTCGCGATCAGTCCATTGTAATGCAAGCGGCTATCGGGGTCAGTCATTGCTTGCATCTGGCTGCGCAAGTATCAGTAGTAAAATCTATAGAAGACCCTGTAAATTCTGCATCTCAAAATATTCTAGGATTTATCAATATTCTTAATGCGGCAAAATCTAATAAAGTAAAACGTGTTGTATATGCATCTTCTGCAGCGGCTTATGGTAGTCCGGTTTCATTGCCACTTGACGAAAATTGCCAACTTAGGCCGGAGTCTCCATATGGACTTGAAAAGCAGATTAATGAGCAATATGTAGACTTATTTAGGACTTTATATGGTCTTTCAGCATGTGGTATGCGTTATTTTAATGTTTATGGCCCAAGGCAAGATCCACAGTCACCTTACGCTGGCGTTATCGCACTTTTTGCTGATGCAATTCAATCTAAACAAGCTTTGAAAATAAATGGTGATGGACTACAAACAAGAGATTTTATATTTGTCAAAGATGTGGCAAGTACAAATGCAGCTGCATTATTTTCTGATTGTCAAGGAGTACTAAATATTGCTACCGGCAAAACAGTTACACTTCTTGAATTAATTGAAGTATTGGAAAAGATAGTAGGATATCAATGTGAAAAACAATTTAATCCGCCAAGAGAAGGTGATATCAAGCATTCAGCCGCAAATACAAGGGAGCTACTTGCAGCACTAGACATTGAAGCCAAATATAGCCTAGAGCAGGGCCTACGTGAATTAATTAATGCGAATGCTAAAGATTAGTTAGAGAAGATTTCTTAGTTTATATAGTATTTCTAATGATTCTTTTGGGCTTAGTTCATCAGGATTGACTTCTTCTAAATATTCAATAGCTGCATGTTTTGCGCTTTCTTCCAAGCCTAAGCCTAATTGTACTTCTTGTGTATTACTTGAATTCGCGTTAGTTGATAGTTCAAGTTGCTTTAATTTCAATTTTGCACTTGCAATGACTGATTTAGGAATGCCAGCAAGTTGAGCAACTTGTAATCCATAGCTTTGATTTGCAGGGCCTTCCTTCACGGCGTGTAAGAAAACAATATGATCATTATGTTCAATCGCATCAATATGTACATTATGAATATTTGCATAATGTTCAGGTAAACAGGTCAGCTCAAAATAGTGAGTAGCGAACAGAGTGAAAGATTGAGTAATCGTGCTTAAGTGCTCTGCACAAGACCAGGCGAGCGATAGGCCATCATAGGTACTAGTCCCTCGACCAATTTCGTCCATAAGCACCAGGCTTTGATCGGTAGCGTTATTGAGAATATTGGCGGCTTCGGTCATTTCTACCATGAATGTGGAACGACCCGAACTCAAATCATCCGATGCGCCAATACGTGTGTAGATGGCATCTATTGGACCAAGCGTTGCTGCTTCAGCGGGCACATAGCAGCCAGTGTAAGCCAGCCATGTAATTAAGGCGATTTGGCGCATATAAGTTGATTTTCCACCCATATTGGGACCAGTAATCAATAACATTTTTCGTTGTTTATCAAGAATCACATCATTTGCAGTAAAGGCTTCTTCTTGTACTTGCTCGATTACAGGGTGTCGACCTTGTTTGATATCAATGCGTGCTTGCTCGATAAATTTTGGTCGTGCGTAATTTAAAGTTTTTACACGTTCGGCAAGAGTCGCTAAAGCATCTAGTTGCGCAAGTCCTTGTGAACAGTGTTGTATAGTTGTTAATTCTTCTAGTAGTAATTTTAATAGCTGTTCATAGAGAAATTTTTCTCGTTTTAATGCACGCTCTTTTGCACTGAGCACTTCGTCTTCAAATTTTTTCAGCTCAGGTGTGATAAAGCGTTCAGCATTTTTTAGAGTTTGTCTGCGTATATAATGTTCAGGTGCTTGGTTTGCTTGACCGCGTGATATTTCAATGTAATAACCATGTACACGGTTGAATGCGACTTTAAGTGACGAAATTTTTGTAGCAGTTTTTTCACGTTGTTCTAATTCTATAAGGAATTGATTTGCATTTTTGCTTAAATTGCGTAGCTGATCTAATTCTTTGTCATAACCAGTTTTTATTACTCCGCCATCACGAATCAATGCGGGTGGTTTATCTGTGATTGCCTTTGCAAGTAAAGAGGCAAGATTGTCATGCATAGTTATTAATTCACTACACTCGAGTAATAATTCGCTTTTATATTTCGTTAATTCTGATTTGATCGATGGGATGATGTGTATGGTTTTACGTAGTGCATCTAAATCTCTAGGTTGAGCAGTTTGTAATGCAATACGACTGCGGATTCGCTCTATATCATTGATCTCTGAAAGTAAACTGTGAAGCTCCATATATTCATTGGCATGAATGAGCTCTTCAATGGCGGCATGTCTTTTTTCGAGAGTCGGTAGATTTCTTGTCGGCTGATTGATCCAAGCGCGTAAACATCTTGCACCCATCGCAGAAGCGGTTTTATCGAGCACACCGATCAGGCTTTGTTTAGTATTGCCATACGTTGATTTTTCAATTTCAAGGTTACTACGTGAAATGCTATCAATTAATAAAAATTCGTTTTTTTGTAGAACTTGCAAACCATCGATATGAGGTAGGGCAGCTTTTTGTGTATCTTTAACATATTGGAGTACGGCTCCGGCGGCACAGACCGCTAATGGATGATTTTGACAACCGTAACCACTCAAGTCTTTTGTTCCGAATTGTGCACATAGAGTTTTATTTGCACTTGCATACTCAAAATGCCAGGGAGTCAGATTTTTCAACGCATATTGCTCATGTAGAGCAAATTGAGTTTCTTCGTTGATAAGTACTTCAGCTGGTTGAATACGTTCCATCTCGCTGCGAAATTCTTCTGATGAATTGCATGTTTGTAAAATGAAACGACCAGAGCTTATGTCCAGATAGGCAAGTCCTATTTTTTCGTCAGCAGAGTGTATGGCTAATAAGTAATTTTCTTTACTACGCTGTAACAGTTCGTCTTCAATGACTGTACCTGGTGTCACGACTCTTGTTACTTTCCGTTCAACCAGACCCTTGCTAGTCGCTGGATCACCAATTTGGTCACATATGGCAACCGATTCACCCAGTCGCAACAACTTGGCTAAATAGTTCTCAGTGGCATGTACCGGAACTCCAGCCATAGGAATTTCATCTTCACTATTTTTATTACGCGAAGTGAGAGTTAAATCTAATAGCTTAGCTGCACGTTTGGCATCTTCATAAAACAGCTCAAAAAAATCACCCATACGGTAAAACAACAACATATCTGGATATTTCGCTTTGATGCTCAAGTACTGTTGCATCATTGGGGTGTGTTTTATTGGAGGTCGTGCGATCATGGCATCAGTCTAGCGAAGAAAAAAAAATTAGCTATTAGAAAATTATCAAGCTTAATGTCGAAGCAAGTTTCTACAAGCATTCAAGATGGAATTCATTTGCTTGCGCAGCGGATGGTCGAGAAACAGATTAAATTATGTGCTGCAGAGTCTTGTACGGGTGGAATGCTGTCACAGTGGTTGACCACAGTGGAAGGTAGTTCGAAGTGGTTTGAATGTGGCTTTGTTACGTATAGTAATGCCTCAAAAATAAAGTTATTAGGAGTACAATCTAAAGTATTGGATGAGCATGGGGCAGTAAGCCGTGAAGTTGCTGAGCAAATGAGTTTGGGTGCACTCAATAACAGTAAGGCCGATATTTCTGTATCTATTACTGGAATTGCAGGACCAGGGGGTGGTAGTGAAGTAAAACCAGTGGGTACCGTTTATATCGCAACGGCTACGTTGAATCATGATGTGCATGTGGTCCACTATCAATTTGCAGGTAATCGCGATGAGATTCGTCTACAAACTACACATAGTGCTATACAGCAATTGATCGATTGTCTAGATTAATAATACATGAGTAAAAAGCGATTATTTTTTGGTTTGATGCCGGAAGAGGGTATTCGTGATCAATTAGTAGAAGCAGCTAAATCTTTTGCAATCGTAAAAGGCGTACGACCGACCTCTAAAGATAATTTACATATTACATTATTGTTTTTAGGTGATGTAGAAGAAAATGCTCGTAAGTATTTAGAAAAAAAGGTAGTTCAGACTTATATTCAGTCATTCACGATTCGACTAGATCTATACGGATACTTTAAACGTTCACAAATAATATGGATTGGATGTTCATCTTATCCTAGCGAATTAACTAGATTAGTTAACCATCTAAAATCTATAGGGGTTCAATGTGGGGTAGATTTTGATGATCGCCCACACAAACCTCATGTGACTTTATTTAGAAAAGTTCTTAGAGCAGATTTTCCGACTAAACCGATCTCAATCATTTGGAAGGTACACGAGTTTCATCTTATGGAATCTGTTTTAGAGGGAAATACAACACGTTATGATAAAATTGGGACTTATCGTTTGATGGACGAGTAGCACAATGATCTGCAATCGTAAATATTATGTAGTTTAATATGTGTGATAATTCCACATTACAAATTAATTCCAACAAAATAGAGGTGAACAGTGGACGAGAATCGTAAAAAGGCGCTTGCAGCCGCATTAGGTCAGATAGAAAGACAGTTTGGTAAAGGTGCGGTAATGCGTCTAGGTGATTCAACTGCAGCACGTGATATTGAAGCAGTTTCAACAGGTTCATTGGCTTTGGATGTTGCACTTGGTATCGGCGGTTTGCCTAAAGGCAGGGTAGTTGAAATTTATGGTCCAGAATCTTCTGGTAAGACTACACTTACTTTGCAAGTCATCGCGGAATGTCAAAAACAGGGGGGGACCGCTGCTTTTGTTGATGCTGAACATGCTTTAGACCCAGTTTATGCAGAAAAAATTGGGGTAAACGTCGATGATTTACTAGTTTCGCAACCCGACACAGGTGAACAGGCCCTAGAGATTACAGATATGCTAGTTCGATCCGGTGCGGTTGATATTGTAGTGGTAGATTCTGTTGCGGCACTGACACCACGCGTTGAAATAGAAGGGGACATGGGTGACTCCCACATGGGTTTGCAGGCCCGTTTGATGTCTCAAGCCTTACGTAAGCTTACTGGTAACATTAAGCGTTCGAACACAATGGTGATTTTTATTAATCAGATTCGTATGAAGATAGGTGTCATGTTTGGTAGCCCGGAAACAACTACTGGAGGTAATGCACTTAAGTTTTATGCTTCGGTACGTTTGGATATTCGACGTATTGGCGCTATTAAGAAAGGTGATGAAATCCTTGGTAATGAAACACGCGTGAAAGTTGTTAAAAACAAATTAGCTCCACCATTTAAAAAAGCAGATTTCGAGATTTTGTATGGTGAAGGCATATCTCGGTTGGGTGAGATCATCGATATGGGTGTTGAAAATGGTATCGTCGATAAAGCCGGCGCATGGTACAGCTATGAAGGTGAACGCATTGGTCAAGGTAAAGAAAATTCTCGTACCTATCTCAAAGAACATCCTGAAGTGGCAGAGGAAATCGAGACAAAATTACGTAACAAATTATTACCGAACGCAGATGAACTCAATCAGGAAGTAGAAGAGGAAGAAACCACTGAAGCCTGAGCGTTCCATAAGAAACACTGCTCTTGATCTCCTGTCTAGGCGCGAACACACTCGTCTCGAGCTGACAAGAAAGCTAAAAGCCAAACAATTTTCCACAAGTGAAATTGGTGAGCTGCTTGATTGCTTGGAGGGCGAAGGTTTACAAAGTGACGCACGTTATACCGAAAGCTATGTGCATTCTCGTATACGACGTGGTGTGGGACCTATACGCATTAAGCTTGAATTAAAGGAACGAGGCGTGCCGGCAGATCTTGTAGACGAACATATCGACTTTCAAGATGAGGTCTGGTTGGATATTGCATGTAAGGAATATGAAAAAAAATTTGGCCAACTTGCTGCTGAATCTATCAAAGATCGGGCTAAACGTACACGTTTCCTACAATCCCGTGGGTTCACTGGTGATATAATTCAAAAAACTTTTGCTACCTTTATAAGGCGCTGAATTGGCGCTCACTGTTGATAAAAAGGAAATATCAACATCAGGCTACAAGACGGGATTAACATGGAACACAGTGCAGCGCTTCGCAGTGCGTTTTTAAACTTTTTTAAACAAAACGGCCATGAGATCGTGCCGTCTAGTCCATTGGTCCCTGCTAACGACCCAACCTTGCTATTTACCAACGCCGGTATGGTGCAATTCAAAGATGTGTTCTTAGGCAAAGAATCTCTTAGCTATTCACGTGCAGTGTCTAGCCAACGCTGTGTTCGTGCGGGTGGCAAACATAATGATTTGGAGAATGTTGGTTATACCGCAAGGCACCACACATTTTTTGAGATGTTGGGAAATTTTAGCTTTGGGGATTATTTTAAAGAAGAGGCCATTCACTATGCCTGGGATTTTCTCACTAAAGAGATGCAATTACCGCAAGATCGTCTTTGGGTCACGGTATATGAGGAAGATGAAGATGCAGCCAAAATTTGGCTTGATGATCTAAAAGTTAATGCAAAGCAATTTGCACGCATCGGCGCCAAAGATAACTTTTGGGCAATGGGTGACACAGGTCCATGTGGTCCATGTACGGAAATATTTTATGACCATGGCGACAAGGTGCAAGGCGGACCTCCTGGAACAGCTGAGCAAGAAGGGGATCGTTATGTAGAAGTTTGGAACCTCGTTTTTATGCAGTATGAGCGCGACAAGCAAGGAAAATTAACCGAATTGCCTAAGCCTTCTGTGGATACTGGCATGGGTTTGGAACGTTTAACAGCGATCATGCAAGGAGTTACGAATAACTACGATACCGATTTGTTCAAAGGGATTATCGAAACTACTGCTGATCTAGCCAAGGTTAAGGATCTATCTTTGCCTTCATTGCGTGTGATTGCTGATCATATTCGTTCTTGTAGTTTTATGATCACCGATAATGTAGTGCCTTCAAATGAAAGCAGGGGTTACGTGTTGCGCCGTATTATTCGACGCGCGGCACGACATGGACATAAGCTTGGCATAACCGATCCGTTCTTTTTTAAATTAGTAGACCCGCTTGCAGATGTAATGGGTCAAGCCTTCCCAGAGTTAATGGATGCTCAGCCACGTGTACAAAAAGTTTTACAAAATGAGGAGCAAAGATTTAGTGAAACTTTACAGCAAGGTATGCGGATTTTACAAGACGATATTGAAAAATTAACGAACGATACAATTTCGGGAGAAACCGTTTTTAAACTCTATGACACCTATGGGTTTCCCGCAGATCTCACCGCAGATATCGCACGCGAACAAGGACTAATGATCGATGCGGCCGGATTTGAACAGCATATGGAAGAACAACGTGAACGTGGTCGGCAAGCCAGTCGCTTTGATGTTGAATATGATGCTTCTATTGCTGTACAGACGAGTTCTATGTTTACTGGCTATAATCACACACAAGGTGAGGCAGTCATCCAAGAGATTTTTGTTAACAATAAACATGTGCAGGTAATCAATAAAGATGAATCTGGAATCATTATTTTAGATCAAACCCCGTTTTATGCAGAATCGGGTGGCCAAGTTGGTGACCAGGGTCTATTGAAGAAGGCGGATGCAATCTTCGAGGTTTGCGATACACAAAAGCAAGGTGATGCTCATGCACATCTTGGTACACTAACATCGGGTTCTTTGGCCGTAGGAGATCAAGTAGCTGCTTTGACAAATGCTGAGCGTAGGCAAGCGATTGTACTCAATCATTCTGCCACGCACTTGATGCATGCAGCGCTACGTCAGGTATTAGGTACGCATGTGCAACAAAAAGGTTCATTGGTTGCACCAGACCGCTTACGTTTTGATTTTTCCCATGATGCCCCGGTTACTGAGCAAGAATTGCAAGAAATTGAAAATATCGTGAATACACAGATTCGATTAAACACTCAGACTAGTGCAAAAATTATGGCAAAAGACCAAGCACTTGCTGCCGGTGCGATGGCTTTGTTTGGAGAAAAGTACGGTGAAGATGTGCGTGTGCTTTCAATTGGAGATTTCTCTATTGAGTTATGTGGAGGTACGCATGTGGAGCGTGCGGGTGATATTGGTATATTTAAAATTATCTCAGAATCCGGTATTGCCTCGGGTATACGTCGAATCGAAGCAGTTACTGGCAAGGGTGCATTAGATTGGATTAATGAGAATGAAAGCCAGCTAATGGATATTGCGCATATTGTTAAAGCATCTAGAAGCGAAGTAAGAGATAAAATCTCACAAATATTTGAGCGAAATCGTGAATTAGAGAAGGAACTCAATCAGCTTAAGTCAAAATTAGCTTCGCAGGCAGGCAGTGATTTGATTAAAGATGTAATTGAAATCGATGGTTTAAAAGTGCTAGCCCATAAAATAGAAGGTGCCGATGTTAAGTCGCTACGTGATACTTTAGATCAATTAAAAAATAAGTTAGGCAGTGCAGCAATCGTATTGGGAACAGCAAATGGCACGAAAGTGAATTTAATTGCAGGAGTTACCAAAGATCAAGTCGATCGCATTAAAGCGGGAGACCTGGTTAATGCAGTGGCAGAACAGGTTGGCGGTAAAGGTGGTGGTCGCCCCGATATGGCGCAGGCTGGTGGTAATAAGCCAGAAGCTTTGGATGCTGCTTTACAATCTGTACCAGATTGGGTCAGAGCAAACTTGCAGTAGCCACAATCAATAACCTATAAATAATTTACTAACCATTTTTCACGGATAGAAATATAGCATGGCATTAATCGTACAAAAATATGGTGGTACTTCTGTTGGTACAGTAGAAAAAATTGAACATGTTGCAGAAAAAGTAATTAAATGCAAACGGCAAGATAATCAAGTTGTTGTTGTGGTGTCTGCAATGAGTGGCGAAACCAATCGTTTAATTTCTTTAGCAGAAGAAGTGCAGGGCGAGATTCCTTATGGAAGAGAGTTAGATGTTTTAGTTTCTACAGGAGAACAAGTTACTATTGCGTTACTATCGATGGCACTCCAAAAGCGTGATTGCCCTGCCATTTCATCTACAGGTACGCAATTAGATATTCGTACCGATAACAAATTCAATAAAGCACGTATCCAAAATATAGATTCAGCTCGTTTAAAGAAGTTATTGGATGCCGGCAATGTAGTTGTTGTAGCAGGTTTCCAAGGAGTTGATGATGAAGGCAATATTACGACATTGGGTCGTGGCGGATCCGATACCACTGCCGTTGCTCTCGCAGCTGCAGTGCAAGCTGATGAATGTCAAATCTACACGGATGTAGATGGTGTATACACAACGGACCCAAGAGTTGAACCCAATGCACGTAGACTCGATCGAATTACCTTTGAAGAAATGTTAGAGATGGCCAGTTTAGGTTCAAAAGTATTACAAATTCGTGCAGTAGAATTTGCAGGTAAGTATGATGTGCCGCTTAGGGTACTATCTACATTCGAAGAAGGGCCAGGAACTCTAATAACCTTTGAGGAAGAAAACATGGAAGACCCATTGATATCTGGAATCGCCTTTAACCGGGATGAAGCCCAGTTGACCATCAAAGGCGTGCCGGACCAGCCGGGGGTGGCCGCTCATATTTTGGGTCCAATTTCGGCTGAAAACATCGAAGTTGATATGATTGTGCAAAATGTGGGGTCTGATGGCACCACTGATTTCACTTTCACTGTACATAGAAATGACTATGATAAAGCACTGAAAGTACTTGAAACTACTGCAAAAAAACTCGGAGGAGGACAGGTGGGAGGGGATCCCCATATCGTAAAAGTTTCATTAGTAGGCGTTGGAATGAGGTCTCATGCCGGAATTGCGAGTAGAATGTTCACTGCACTAGCGGATGAGAAGATCAATATTAGAATGATCTCCACATCGGAAATTAAAATTTCGGTCGTAATTGAGGAAAAATATTTAGAGCTGGGCGTGCGCGCCTTACATGAAGCCTTTGAATTAAATCAAGAATAAATGGAGAATAATGTAGCGGCTAACGTGTAGTGTGATAATAACAAAACAGCTTTGGTAAGGAGAGAAACCGCAGGAGCATACTTAATATGAATCATGTTAAGCATGTACTGATTAAATATATAACAATAAAAACGGACTATTAGGAGATACGGGAATGCTGATTTTGACTCGGAGAGTCGGCGAAACGCTGATGATAGGAGATGATGTCACTGTCACTGTGTTAGGAGTGAAGGGTAACCAAGTACGTATTGGTGTCAATGCGCCGAGAGATGTTGCTGTGCATCGTGAAGAAATTTATGAACGCATTAAGCGTGAAAAGTCGCAAGCATCAGAATCTGCTGGTTGACAAGTAGTCGCATCATTAAAGAAACAATCTACTCAAGTATCAGGTTCTCGGTCTGATATTTTTTGTTGTCGTATGTGGCTTATCTATAGATTGAAAGTTTCTAAGATTATTTAGAAGCTTTTTTTGCAAGTTTTGTAATCATATCGTTAAACCATAGATACCCAGCGAAAAATAATATAATTGAACCTATAAGTAACAATATCCACCCTATGTACTGAATCTCAAAAGGTAAAAAGAAAAATCCTATTCCAATAGCATTTGTGACTAAGGCCAATAGAAGTGTTTGTCGTGGAGTGGGCATATTGATTTAATTGCAAATAGAATGGTATCTAACTGGCGGAGAGGGACACTTGCGAGCGGGTATTGCTCGCAAATTGATGCTCGCGTAGCGATTCCATTATACATATTTTTTCAATAGCATTATGGCACGCACCTTCCATGATGCGGGCTCTCACTCACGTGTCCCTACGCTCGCGCCTGAAGGATTACAAAATACCTTCATAGGAGATTATCTAAAAGTTGCTCGCATCCTCCCTGATGCGAACTCTCTCTCGTACTTCCATGTACTCCACCATAAAGGCCGTTGTGGCAAAGCCACAACGTTCAAAATTGTTCCAGACAATTTTGTCGAACTCCATTGTTAATATGTCGGGAGTTCGAGACTTACCAACTGCATAAATATTAAAAAAGCCCTTTAAAGGTCTTTTTTAATATTGGCGCGCCCGGAGAGATTCGAACTCCCGACCCCCTGGTTCGTAGCCAGGTACTCTATCCAACTGAGCTACGGGCGCTGATATGAAAGCCGGCGATTATAACGAATTAGGCGATTAGAATTACATATATTATTAGGTATCCGATATACTCTTCCATCAATCGGAGAGGTGCCAGAGTGGTCGATTGGGGCTCCCTGCTAAGGAGTTGTCTGAGTTATCCTTGGACCGTGGGTTCGAATCCCACCCTCTCCGCCAGATTTTTACTGTAGTGTCTTAAGGCACGATTTTATGTATTTGTATAATTGGTTAAGATTCGAACCTACGGTAATAGAAAATGGGGTTCGACTAATTCGTCGGGCGAGTATATGGATATACAAGAGAAACAATGCATTAGGGAGGATGCGTACCATAATGCTATTGAAAAAATATGTATAATGGAATCGCTACACGATACTTCATTTGCAAGTAATACCCACTCGCAAGTGTCCCTCTCCGCCAATATTTTACAACTTGTTACGAACGCAAACTCAATACATGCACGTAATTTTTGTAATTTAAGCCTAGTTCTGTAGGTCTCTATAAACGGATTATTTCCAATTTAATTAACTATCAAGGAATTGAAATGCTGCTTAAAGTTAGCAAAAACAGTGAAGTAAATGAGTTTGAAGTAACGGATGAAAATCTCTACAAAGAGCGCAGAAGGTTTTTGCAGTCAACGGCATCTATTTCAGCAGCTTCTTTAGTACCTACTTTTTCATTATGGCCTTCTCTTGGCTCAGCAGGCATAGATTTTACTACCATCACGAAGAGCAAATTTTCTACTAATGAGGAATTAACACCTCATGATGCTGTAACTAGCTATAATAATTTTTATGAATTAGGTACTGACAAAGGCGATCCAAAACGTAATGCTGGTCAATTAAAGGTAAAACCTTGGAGCGTCAAAGTTGAAGGAGAATGTAATAAACCGGGCGAGTATGACTTAGAAGATTTTATTTCTTCGACAATACTTGAGGAGCGTATCTATCGCTTACGTTGTGTAGAAGCTTGGTCCATGGTCATACCTTGGGTTGGGGTGGAATTAGGTAAGATATTAAAGCGTTTCGAACCCACGTCTAAAGCTAAATATGTGGAGTTTGTTACTATATTCGACCCGGATAATTTATCCGGGCAGAAGCGCGCTGTATTGGACTGGCCATATCGTGAAGGTCTGCGAATAGATGAAGCCATGCATCCTCTCACCATTTTGGCTGTAGGATTGTATGGCAAAGAACTTCCGAATCAGAATGGAGCGCCATTAAGATTGGTAGTGCCTTGGAAATACGGTTTTAAGAGCATTAAATCCATTGTGAGCATTCGTTTTATGGAGCAACAACCACCTACAAGTTGGAATGTTACTGGGCCTGAGGAATATGGTTTTTATGCAAACGTTAATCCGGCTGTGAACCATCCGCGTTGGAGTCAAAAACGTGAGCGTAGAATCGGAGAATTTTTAAAACGTGAAACTTTGCCTTTTAATGGCTATGCAGATGAGGTTGCTAGTTTATATGCAGGAATGGATCTCAAGAAAAATTATTAATAAAGAGTAGTAACTAAAATTTAATATTCATCAAATTCATATAGACTCGTGCAGAAAACCTCCACAGGTAAATCTTTAAAGCCTGTACTTTTTGTTCTTTTACTCATCCCCTTAGCTATTCCCATTTATTGGTTTTTTACTAATGGGTTAGGTGCTAACCCAATTGAAACCATTAATCGTTGGACAGGTGACTGGGCGTTAAGAATTTTATTATTAACTTTAACATTCTCGCCTTTGATAAGGATAACGCATTGGAATAATATCATTCAGTACAGAAGAATGTTTGGCTTATTTGCGTTTTTCTATGTATGTGTACATATATCATCATATGTTGTATTGGATCAGTTTTTTGATTTTAATGAAATTATAGATGATGTGTTAAAACGACCATTTATTACTGCAGGGTTTTCAGCATTTATTTTGCTTATTCCACTTGCTATAACGTCATCTAATAAAATGGTTGAGCGTTTACAGTACCGATGGATTCAGTTACATAAACTGATTTATATTATCGCTATCTTAGCTGTGTTACATTTTTGGTGGATGGTGAAAGCAGATAAACGTGAACCAGCTATCTATGCTGTTTTTCTTGCATTTTTGCTTGGGGTTAGATTGCTTTTCTATTTAAAGAGAAGAATTTAAAGTTATAAGGCACATGAAATATTCTCATGTCGTTGTTATTGACCAAGGTACGCATTCAACACGTGCAATTATCTATAACCAAGCAGGTGATTCGGTATTTAAAGTCCAACAATCGATTGAACTTTTCTATTCTGAAAAATACCATGTTGAACAAGATGCTCAGCAAATCTTAAACTCATGTCGATATGTCATTGAAAAGTCAAAGGAATACATTGATGGTAATCGGCTACATAAGGTTGCTTTTGCTCTTACGACACAACGTTCAACAGTTGTCGCTTGGGACTTGCATTCTGGTGCTGCGTTAGCCCCGGCTTTAAGCTGGTTAGATACACGAGCTCAAAGTTATCTGCATTCACTTAAATTAAACGATAAACAAGTAAAATCTAAAACTGGTCTACCAATTTCGGCTCATTACGGTGCCTCCAAATTAAATTGGTTGTTACAAAATAATTCAAGTGTGAAAAAAGCTAAGCAAGAGGGTAATCTTTTACTTGGTCCACTTTCATCTTTTTTGATATTTAACCTTCTAGAAAAAAAACCATGCTTTGTAGATTATGCAAATGCACATCGCACGTTATTATGGAACTTGAAAACCAGGAACTGGGATCAATCGCTAATGCAAGAATTTGATATTGATGTAACACTATTACCGAAGTGTGTGCCAAATATTTTTGCGTACGGAAAATTATGCGACTCAAGTTTTCCGTTAATCCTGGCTAATGGGGATCAAAATAGTGCAGTGTGTGGGTATGGAAAACTTGAAAAAAACACAATATTTGTAAATATTGGCACAGGTGGATTTGTGTTAGCGGCAGGTCAAAAAACACCAGTGTTAGATTCCCGCTTATTAGCGAGTATTACCTATAGCACGAACGCAACTCAAGAATATGCGATGGAAGGGACAATTAATGGGGCGGGAGCAGCGCTTACTTGGGCTGAAGATGCTTGGAAAATTAATAACATTGGAAATGTGTCCTGGCATGATGTAATGGATGTTCCCATATTTCTAAATTCTGTTGGTGGCTTAGGTTCTCCCTATTGGGTAAGTGATTTGCACCCAAAATTTATAGATAAGAACAAAAGCTACAGCAGCTATACACATGAGCAATGTAAAGCAGCCATTATGGAGAGCATAGTGTTTCTCATTGCCATAAATATTAATGAAATGCAAAAGCATGGTATCAACGCGAACAAGCTTATTGTTGCAGGGGGGTTAAGCACCGATAAAAACTTATGCCAACGCATAGCGGATTTGTGTGAGGTCCCAGTAGTTGCATCTAGTTTTAAAGAAGCCACATCTCGTGGTGCCGCATGGCTAAGTTTAGAGCAACCGAATTGGGAGCCCGTTGATATTATTAGCTTTGCTCCCAAAAAGGATAAAAACATAATTGCGCGTTATAACAGCTTTAAGATGGAAATTGAGAGGTTAGTCCATTGATGAATAGATTGGTTGCGCATCGTGGCGATATGACTAACTATCCAGAAAATAGTTTGTTGGCTTTTCGTCGTGCTGTGGAGCTAGGTTTTACCTATATTGAACTAGATGTTCAGTTATCAAAAGATAATGAGCCAATAGTGATTCATGATGAAAATTTAAAGAGGACTACAAGTGTAAACAAAAATGTAAGAGATTTAATGGCAGAAGAATTAACGACTATACCAATTAACTCACCACATCGATTTAACGAAAAAAAGAACCTTTTAAAGGTTCCTACTCTAAGGCAAGTAGTAAAACTATTAAACGGCTATTCTAAAATTAATTTATTTGTAGAAATAAAAAAAGAAAGTGTTGAACATTTTGATGTTAGGAGTGTTGTAGATAAAGTGTTAGAAGTGCAGAACGATGCAAAATTTAACATTATTATTATCTCGTTCGTAGATAAAGTTGTTGACTATGTAAAAAGTCAAGAGGTGTATCCAACCGGATTTGTGCTGAAAAAATATGATGAAAAATATCATTTAAAAGCACAAAAACTAGAGCCGGATTATTTATTTTGTAATATCAAAAAGATTAATCGCCCATCAACATTATGGGTAGGCTCATGGAAATGGGTGCTTTATGACATTAAAAATCCTGAGTTTGCTTATGAGCTATTAGAACAGGGAGTTTCATTTATTGAAACAGGCGATATCGAAAAACTCAGCAAATTTGAAGAATTTAATTAGAATACTATGGACTATGATGTTGCAATCATAGGCGGAGGCATACATGGTGTTGGTGTTGCACAAGCAGCGGCTGCGCAGGGTTATCAAACCGTATTGCTTGAGCAATATGATCATTTAGCTGAGGGGACCTCATCTCGTTCCAGCAAATTAATTCATGGTGGTTTGCGTTACTTGGAACAATTTGAGCTCTCACTGGTGCGTGAATGTTTATTAGAGCGTAGTTATTTACTTGCGAATGCTCCTGATCTTGTAAAACTTGCTCCTGTCTATATTCCGGTTTATAAGGACTCTAAACGTTCTGCATGGATGATACGCACTGGTCTATCGTTGTATGCCATGTTGGGCAATCTAAGTGGTAATACCCGATTTAAAAAACTTGATAAAAGCAATTGGAACAATCTGCATGGATTAGAGGTGCAAAATCTACAAGCAGTTTTTCAATATTATGAAGCACAGACAGATGATCGTTTGCTGACACAGGCAGTGATGCAATCGGCACAGCAGCATGGTGCTGAGCTTAGACTAAATGCTGAGGTAAATAGGATAGAACTGGATCGAGATCATTGCACAGTCAGCTACGTTGATAAGGTAGGCAAAGAAATTTCTATTAATAGTTTGACTGTAGTCAATGCGGCTGGGCCCTGGGCACATGAGGTGCTAAATACAGTACATCCATCGCAGGAGAATGTTGCGGTTGATCTGGTTCAAGGAACACATATTGTTTTACCAATTTATCTAGATGATGTAATTTTTTATATTGAAAGCCCTCAAGATAAACGACCTGTTTTTGTAATGCCTTGGTATGAGCATACAATGATCGGTACAACAGAAAGTATTTTTAACGATGACCCGAGTAAAACTTATCCTCTTGAACAAGAGATAGAATATTTATTGCAAGCTTTTTATCACTATTTTCCAAAATATAAGCATCAAAAAATGCAAATAAATGAAAAGTTTGCGGGCTTGCGTGTATTACCAAGGAATCAACAAGATGCCAATAAACGCTCTAGGGAAACTATTTTCTTACGTGACCGTAAACACAAACCTCGGATTTTATCGATATTTGGTGGTAAATTAACGGCCTACCGCAAAACCGCTGAGCATGTGCTTGACTATCTAGACACCTCACTGCCATTAGCAAAATATCAAATTGATACTAGAGAATTGAAATTGACAAGACCAAACAATTGAGGAGATTTATAAATTTACAGAAATTAAATAATTATAGTAGCTCTCTCGCATGGGTATTTTTGCATCGATAGATTGGTTCATGACCTCATCAAGTACTGCTTCAAACTCATCGCGAATAGTATTGAAAAAAGTTTCAGTAAGCGGATATCTACCCGTAGGTAGCGCAATTACTTTTTGCTGAAATTTAAGTGGAAAGATTAATCTATCTGCAAATAGAATTTTTACTGCAAAAACCCAACGCCAATCCCAACAGTAAGGTACTGGAGAATTTTTTCTTATACACACATCAAGTAATTCCCCTCCATTCATTTCGCCTTTACTGAAAATAATGGCTTGATAAGAGTTGGGATTATTTGAACAGATCAAATTTGCTTCAACGAGATCTGATTTATCTGTGTGCTGTTTAAGTTTTTTGTATAAAGCTGGATAGAAAGCTTCAAGAAAAGCCAATAACTTAGGGTATTGTTGGGCTGACGTAACCATAAATCCAAATTGTGCTAATCTAAATCTTTATACTAACATCGTGCGCCTGTAGCTCAGCTGGATAGAGTACCTGGCTTCGAACCAGGTGGTCGGGGGTTCGAATCCCTCCAGGCGCGCCAACATCCAAATGGGTCAATAATGGCCCATTTGGATGTTGATGCAATTGGTTAGTTTCGAACCCCCGACATAGATAATGGAGTTCGACAAATTCGTCTGGCGAGTACATGGATGTACGAGAGAGAGAACGTATCATGGAAGATGCGTACCGCTGTATAAAAACAGCAGTTTATTTTTGAATATGTGGCTAAGTCAAAATAGTCGAAAAGGGCGAGTATAGAGATATGGGAGAGAGAGTTCGCATCAGGGAGGATGCGAGCAACTTTTAGACAATCTCCCATGAAGGTATTTTGTAATCCTCCGGATATGAGCGTAGGAACACACGAAAGAGTCTGCATCATGGAAAGTGCGCTCAACAATTACCTTCAAAGCACCTGACTTTCAATGATCAATTGCCATAAATTTCACTAGTCTTCGCTGCTTATTTAACAAGTAGCATCTTCAAGTGACTCTAAGTATTTGAAAGAAGGTGAACTTAATAGAAAGTTTTTGTGTGACTTAAGTCACATTTTGGGAATCTGGTCATGTCTTAATCCACCTTTTTCATAATTCTATCAATATACTTTAAGACTCTATATTTAAGTTACACACTTAATGCAAATAGAGACGTGGACAGATATGGAGGTAGCGAGATCTGCACGGTGCGGAAGTACCAAATAAATAAAAGTATAAAAAAGTTGATGAAGTCGAAGTTAATGAAAGTTTTTAAATGTTAACTTCATTTTCAGAGAGTTATAGGAGGTAGGGATATGCAGACAAGAAATAATTCAATATTAAGAAAGCTACTCATACCGGAAATTATATTATTTTTAATTGGTATCTCGGGATTTTTAATACAGTTTTTTAATATATTTCCAGGCTAATTAATTGATCTGAAAGTTTAAAGCATTTACTAATTGCTAAAATCGTAATGGCAGTTCAATTATTGTCAGTGAACAATTAAATTTTTCTCTCTAATGTAAATTTCAAAAGCACGCGTATTAGTATGTGTACTTTATTTATAGCTAGTTTTTACTGGAAAATTTAAAAATATACTGGTGCATCTTCAAAGAATATTTCCATTGATTTTAGTAAGCGAGATTAATGAAGTTAGTTAGCTTATTTAGAAAAATTAGGCGATGAATCAAACTAAATTTTACAAATAGTTTTTTAACAAAAATACTACATTAAATTATCCAGTTGTCACTGAAACATATAACAAGTATTAAGAACTACATGATAATTAACAAAAATATAAATATATATATTTCAGAATGTTATATGACTATTTTTATTAAGTCTCAAAGTTTTATTAAACATTTGTTATCTGGTTCATTTTTTTAATAAAAAAGCAATTTTTGCTTTGGAAATATTCGGTGTGATGTTAAAGTACCTGCTTCATTAAATAAGTGATAGCTTTTAAAGAGGGAGGATTATTTAATGAGTGAAGAGAAATCACAAAGTGAATCTAGAAGAAGGTTTTTAAAAACCACTGGCAAATTTGCTATCTATACACCACCTGCATTGTTTTTAATGAGTAAAGCCAATGCGAATCACAGCGACTTGTATAAATCTGTCAAGCCAAATGGCATACGTCGTGGTAAACGTAATGGCCAACGCAGAAGCTATGGGCGTCGTAGACGTTATGGCCGACGCGGGTTAAGGAGACGACTTAGAAGGTTCTTCTCTTAGAAAAAGTCATATCTAGATTTTATCTATAGAATCAAATCATATTTGGTGCCAAAACAAGAGTTTAGCGCCCCTTCCATATACAAATTTTAAAGCGCTGATCTAAAGGGGGCTATCTTTTCCCCTTTTTGTATAAATATCCGCTAACCTATTGAATAGAGTTCAATAAAATATTTTGTCAAACATTACTCATGTCTAGCCAGCTAAGCTCAGTATTTCCTTTGCCTAATGATTCAATTAGCACATATCTAATTGATAATGAACTTATCGTGTTTGATGCTCGTTCTAGACAGCTAGTGCGTCTAAATGGGACAGCAACTCAAATCTGGAAGATGCATGAGAATAATATAACTACAGATGAAATAGCCTCTGAATTATCAGCGATCTATGGATTAAAAAAAACAGAGTTACTCCCTGATATCCGCATGGCTTTAAACGAATGGCATGTAATGGGTATGTTGGGGAATGAACATATACCAACTGTAGAAGAGGAAGCTGATGTTCTTGATCATTTGAAACAAACAACTGTAAATTATCAAGATAGACAAGGTTTTATTAAAGTAAAAGAATTTACATTTTTAGATACGGGATTTGTTATAGAAGCATCAAGTGATGAGCTTAAAAAAATTTTATTGCCATTATTTTCGCATTTGGGAAAAATAGAAAGTAAAACCACTCATAAAATAAAAGTTATAGAAGAAAATTCTAGTTATGTTGTGTTAGATGGCGATATGGAATTAGGGTGTACTAATAGACTTGAAGAAATTGCACCGATAGTCAATGCACATGTGTTGGTAGTAGGTTTTTTAGAGGTGGACTGTCTTTCAGTTTTTCATTCAGGTGTGATATATGATGAAACTGGAGTAGTGTTATTAAGTGCAGGAAGTGGTAGTGGTAAGTCAACATTAACTGCTGCATTGATGTGTGCCGGGAAAACTTTTTTCACAGACGAGTTAGCTATTCTTACACACGATAAAAAAATACGCCCTGCACCTGGTTGTGTTGGCTTAAAAGAAGGCTCATGGAACGTAATTGAAGAATTCTATCCAAGCATTTTTAAATTACCTACTCATATGCGTCAGGACGATAAGGTAGTTAAATATGTCCCACCAGCTTCACTGCCTTCTGTCGAGCAACTGAAACATGGAGAGAAGGTGCGAGCGATAGTATTCCCAAATTATTCACCTGACTGCCAATCAGCATTGGTGGAGATTTCTGCTGTAGATGCCCTGGTGAAAATAACCGATGCAGGTTATCACACAAACCAAACTTTGAATCATGAATCTGTAGCTAAATTGGTTGATTGGATTGTGGATATACCTGCCTATGAGTTAAAAGTAAACGACCTTAAAGAAGCGGTTGATCTCGTATCAAAATTATTTTAAGTAATATGAGTTATCACGAATATCGTTTTATTACGTCTACAGTATCTCCGTTTATTTCAGCTGAGGAATTAGTAAAGCAGATTAAATCAAATGAACCACTGAACTGGGAAGTGGTAGCAGATATTGCAGGCACTCATTCAATCATTCAAGCGCTATACCCAGCATTTATTGAAAAAGATGTTGTAGGTTATATTCCAAATGAATTTCTGGATTATGCACAACATTTAAGTGAACTAAACCAAGATCGTAATCGAATGATGAAGGCACAGCTGATTGAGGCTGTGTCTATTATTAACAAGTCTGGAATAAAACCCCTATTGATGAAAGGCGCAGCACATCTCATACTCGATACATTTTCGAGGACTTCTGATCGATTATTAACAGATTTGGATATCCTAGTTCCTGCAGATGAAATCAAGCGCATTAGCGAAGCATTTATTGAAGCTGGCTATACATTTTACGAAGAAAAGATTGATTTTATAGAAACCCACCATCACTACCCTCCATTAATCAAGCAAGGTGAATGTGCAATGATTGAGTTGCATCGAGAGTTAATGTTTAGTGAGCAGCAACATATATTTCCAACAAAACGTGCGTGGGAAAATACTATTGATATTACGTTGTCTGGGAATGCTCAAGCTAAAGTACTCAATCCAACCTATAGAGTGTTTCTTAGTTTCTTGCATAATAGTTTGGTTGACTCTCTTTATCTAAAAGGCTACGTTGAAATTCGACAATTGCACGAACTGGCTAGAACTCAGTTTGTATATTCTCCCGATATAGATTGGGGAGCAATGCAAAGCTATGCGCACGAAAAAAATGTTTCTAAACAACTAGACGCTAATTTATATGCGGCTAGTAAGTTTATGGGTATTCCAGAATTTATGGAGTTTATCAACAATAATGTAATAAGTGCTGTATTACATTACTACAGAGTTTGTTTAAAGCTTAAATATAGTTGGTTTGAAACCTTGGATGCTAAGCTATATAGAAGAAAAAAACGCATGCGTTCCAGAACTAATCTGCCATCTCACGAAACTGTATGAAAATTATTGCGCTTGTTTTCTAGTTTCAAATGAAAACTAAGGCAATAACAAATACACATTATTTTTTCTTTTTTTTAAGTATTTTTCTCGTTGCATGTAGTGACACCTCTGAGTTGAAGCCTTTTACTAGTGATGGGTGTTCTCTTTTTCCAGATGGTTCTTTAATTAGTAAAAAAGATTGGTGCGAATGTTGTTTTCAACATGACTTAGCCTATTGGCGTGGAGGTACTGAGAAAGAACGCGAAATCGCAGATGCTAAGTTGAAAGCATGTGTATATGAGAAAACCGGTGATGAGACCCTAGCAAAAATTATGTATGACGGGGTGCGTCTTGGCGGTAGTCCTTATTTTTATAATTGGTATCGTTGGGGATATGGCTGGTCTTATCAGAGGAAGTATCAAGCATTAACAGATGTTGAGTTAAAGCAAGTAACAAGACTTATAGAAGAGCACCAAATAAGCAGCATAAAATATTGCCAAACTTATTGAAAGTTCTCCATATGTTCTCTATAATGAGAACATATGGAGAATATTTATGCCAACTGAACGAGAGCATGCCACGCTACAATTCATCGCAGATTATATACTCAGACACCGCAAGGCGCCCCTACTAACGGAAATTGCTAAGGGTTTGGGCATTCAGTCTAAGGGCGTTGTACACCGATATTTATCCGCATTAGAAGAGCAAGGCTATATTCGCCGTTATCAAAAGCATCGGGGTATAGAATTGATCGACTATCCCGATTACGACGAATTGCCGTTGTTGGGGCGCATTGCTGCAGGTAAACCCATTGAAGCAATTGAAGATCGTGAGTTGATTAGTTTTGCACATTTGCTAGGTGGCCCCAATCGCTATGTGTTGCAAGTTAAAGGTCTTTCTATGATTGACGAGGGCATTCGCAGTGGCGACCTTGTGGTAATCGAACAATCTAATACAGCGCGTAACAACCAAATTGTGGTGGCATTGATCGATAACCACGAAGCTACTTTAAAAAGAATTAAATTTCTAAATAGAGACGTGATTCGTTTGATTCCTGCAAATAAAAATATGCAACCTAAAAACTATTCAGCTGATCGCGTCACGATACAAGGGGTATTGGTTGGTCAAGTGAGAGTGTATTCATAGCACATGAAGCGTTGGCCGCGTGCAGTTATTTTTATCGACATGGATGCCTTTTTTGCTAGTGTCGAACAAAATTCACGACCTGAATTACGTGGAAAGCCAATCGGTATTACTAATGGTCTTACCGGCACCTGTTTTATTACTTGTTCGTACGAAGCAAGAAGGTATGGAATAAAAACTGGTATGCGGCTTAAAGAAGCACGTAGTTTATGTCCACATGTGCAACAAATTCCTGCAAGAGCAGAATTATATGCCGAAGTATCTACACGCATTATGTCGGCATTGCAGTCAGTTACTCCTGATATCGAAATATTTTCAGTTGATGAAGCTTTTCTTGATGTCACTCATTGTCAGGGTATTTATAAAAATCCTATGCATGCAGCCGAACTTGCTAAACAAATTGTTGAAAAGGCGGGTGGAGTAACCTGTAGTATAGGCATTAGCGGTGATAAAACCACAGCAAAGTATGCAGCTAAAACTAAAAAACCTGGAGGGCTAATATCCGTGCCGCCTTGGAAGGCGCGTGACTTTTTACAAGATGTACCTGTTACTGAATTATGTGGAATTGCTAGAGGCATAGGGGAATTTCTTAATGATAGAAAAATCTATGTCTGTGGCGACATGATTAAACTTCCAATTGGTGAGCTTGCGGGGCGATTTGGTAATTTAGGTCGACGTATTTGGTATATGGCACAAGGTTTAGATCCAGAGCCTATAAAGCAAACTATAGCTGCACCGAAATCAATTGGACATGGGAAAATAATGCCGCCTAACACAAGAAGTCCTAATGTATTAAAAACTTATTTACATCATATGAGTGAAAAAGTTGCAGCGCGTTTGCGTAAACATGCATTTGAGGCACAATGTTTTTTTGTTGGATTCCGTACTAGCCATAAATGGTTGGCTGATAAATTTCGAGTGGAAGAGCCTACTGATGACGGACGAGAAATTAGAATGGTTGCAGAAAAGATACTTGGAGTTTGGAAAGGCGAGGGCGTGTTTCAAGTACAGATTACGGCGCTTGATCTGCGTCCACGCGGGAATCAACTGTCTTTTTTTAATATTGTAGATGAACAGCAGCAATGTCTAAATCAAGCGATGGACCAAATCAATGAGCGCTTTGGTGAATTTGCAATTACCTCTGCTACATTGTTGAACCGTTCTGAGATGCCTAATGTGATATCTCCTTCATGGAAGCCGGTTGGGCATCGAAGGACAGTATAAGTACATGGTTTAATTATTTGGGATACACAGGTCATCGAAGAACAGTGTGAGCACATAGTTCATTTAACATGAAGTCTGCTGGTCATCGAAAGACAGTATGAGCGCATGATTCATTTATGCGGGATTGGCAGGTTATCGAAAGACAGTGTGTGAGCAATAAGATAGAGATCTTTCTTTGAGCTTTAGCTGAGGAGGCTCAAGCAGAGTCAGTAATATACCAATTCTGTTTAAAAGCAACTGAGAATTTCTTATGCGATGCAAATGGTTGTAATAGACAGATAAATGGTAATAAATTCACCTAAAATCTGTGACTTACTTGCCGTTAATCTTTTACATGTAGCCTTTTAGTGAAATTGTCAAGGAAAATTAAGTCCACATTCATACAATAGGTTACGACAATTAGGTCAAAGTAGTTTGGTTATAGGGAATAACTTTTGATGAAAAGGAGCACTTCATGATATCAGCCAAAAGCATTGAACGGCTTTATCAATCGTCAAAGCCATCAAAACTTCGTGCAGCGAGAAAATTGTACTCGTTACATACCAATTTAGATAGTGTAGAAGATACGACTATGGATACTCATTTAAGTCGTGATCAAGTCTTAGAAATTTATGATTGGATAGCGCAGTTGAATGCACAATAATTTTTTGAAATTAAAGTACGGTTAATTTTTGGGAGCCTTTATAAACGCTAACTTAAATAGGGATGTAATATGGATGTAACACACACAATACTAATGTATGACATTATTGCACTAGTTGGAATTATAGTAGCAAGTTCTGTTTATTTGTACCGTCGGAAGTTTCACTAGAAAGTTAAAATTAAGAGACTAGAGGTTTCTTAAATAACAGAGTCCAACTCCAAGCGTTTAACACGCTTATAATAATAAGCCCCCATCTTAAGGGGGCTTTCTAATTTCAGAACTTAAATTATAGATCTTTTGTAAAATTAAAGGCTGAGCATCTTAAAGTGCCCATTAGCGCTTCATGAAACTCTTGTGTTTTATCATCACCAATTTCATTACGGACGCAGTCAATTAATTTTTCAGTAAATTTTATACCATCACTGGCGATACGCTCTCCCTTGGGAGATAGCTTTAGATTGACGACTCTTCTGTCTTGTTTACTATGTTCACGGCTTACAAGCCCTTTAGCTTCTAACAATTCAAGTTGTCTGCTAATAGTACCAGAATCTGTAAATGTAGCTGCAGATACCTTTGCTGGTGTTGTTGCAAGTTCTAAGTAAATAGACTTGAGTATCCGCCATTGCTGATAATTAACATGATGCTTTTTTAAATAGTCTGACGTCTTTTTGCGAGCAATACTATTTATAGTTTCTATATATGTAATTATGTCTGCATCAATTTTATTATCTTTTTTTTCTAGCACACGTGTTGTAAAAGCACTCTCTTCTTCTGTAATGTTCATGAATACCTCGGTTCATAGTAAAAATTTCCGTTTTTTACCAACCTAAATTGTAGTAGTTGTAGATTTTATTATTATTTGATAATTGTCATTAAACAATCATCCACCACCACAGTAATTCCTGTCGAAACAAAATTATGTGAGCAAGATAACAGAAATTAGATCCCTCCTGATTTAAGGGGGTTTTTAATTACACTCAGTACACATGCCAATAAAATGACTAAAACCACCCACAACATATAGATTAATTGTATAAGGAAAATTAAGGCAATTTAAATAATTATTGAAAAATCAGTAATTGAATATACAGTTAAATTAATGGCCTAACTGAGCTAGCAATGTACAAAAGTTAAGTATCAAACACTGTGGCAAAATCAAATCAGTTTCATGCATAAACTGACTTTTTAGATAGGTACTTGATTAATATATATATTATGTGGCTAATCGTACATGCTGTTTGTTATTGTATTCAAATGTACTGGACAAGACAGGTAAGATACGTGTAGGTAATTCAACAGAAAAGTCATTAAATATCATTAAATTATTTGGAAGACTTGGCTCTCGTACGTCATTTCATCACTTATTAACGCACTTTCGACCGAATAGTGATTCACACGGTTTAATGCATAAAAATACTATCTCACCTAGGTGAAAATGATACCGAGGTTAATTCAATGAGCTATTTTGGTGAGAGTACACTTGAGCATAAGGTTTTGAAATATATGGAAGGCATCAAGAATGCTAATAGTCTGAAAGACTACGAAATTGTCCGTATTATGAATAAAGTTGTCGATTATTATAGAGATAATCTTGTGTATGAGTTCAACGAAGAAGAAGCAAATACTATTTTACAAGAAGCAAATGATTCGGCCATTCAGGCAGCTAAGAACTCTGCAGATTCCTAATATAATTTTGTTTATCGGTTTTTAGATCAGAATAGAATTCGTGTTCATATAATTACTCTATCAAGATAAGTAGTTCGTTTCTTAATACTGTTATTTTTTATTAGTTGTTATTCCATTCGTAAAAGGTTTTCTCGACTTTTATTTTTAGTAGGTTTGTTTAATAGTTGAAATTAAAGCAACTAAACCAGCAAACATCATTAATCAATAATTACTACTAGATCAAAGTAAATTTAAAGTTCGTTTAAAGAACTTTTCAAAGATGTAATTGCACTTGTGGAAACCAATATCGCGAATCTTGTAATTGTAACGTTTGGTAAAAAAAGACATGTGACTGCGCCGATAATAGCTCCATTTAAGGTTTGTTGAACCTGCTTGCTCTGTATTGCTAGACCATGGGCTAAGCGTACGAAATGCTCACAATTAAAGGTTACTAAGTTATAACGGATATTGGCACCGATGTAACTTCGAGCACGCTTAAGAATTACATCTGTACAATCTGTCCCTTTTATATTGCTGCCTTCATAAGGTCTGTTTCCTACAACCAGGTCCCATGGCTCTTCTTGAACACCTGTAGTTCGATGTGAGAGTGAAATTAAATTAGGTTTGCCATTAGTGTAGCGGTCACTCACAATAGCAAAATGTTTATAGAACGGATATCGTATACTGATTACAGATCCAGGCTTTAATTTTAGAAGGTGTTCAGTAGCATTCGTATCCATAGTGATTTGCTGGACATTATATACTCATTAAAGTTTCATTTTACTATAGTTTTGACATATTTTATATTTCAAGCTTTATTTACACTGTTTAATTAAAATGTCTAAAAAAATTTTATCGTTGAGAGTATTTTTTGCCACTCTATTGATTATGTATATGGTAGCTTGCTCCCAAGCATATTACGGCACTTTGGAAAAAGTAGGTATCCATAAACGTGATATCTTAGTTGATCGAGTAGAGGCCGCTAAAGAATCACAAGAGGCTGCAAGAGATCAATTTCAATCTGCCCTTGAGGAATTTAGTTCTGTAGTGAATTTTGATGGGGGTAATCTTGAAGAAACCTATAAAAAGTTAAATAAAGAGCTTCAAGAAAGTGAGGCTCGTGCAAATGAGGTTAAAACAAGAATTGATAAGGTAGAAGAAGTCTCAAAGGCGCTATTTACTGAATGGGAGAAGGAATTAAAGGAGTATGATAGCGATACCCTGCGTAAAAAAAGTGAACAACAACTTATCAATACAAAACAACGCTATAACCATCTAATGGTATCTATGAGACGTGCTGAGGTTCGTATAGACCCTGTTTTGCGACCATTTAGAGACCAAGTGTTATTTCTAAAGCATAATTTAAATGCTAAGGCTATCGCATCTTTGCGTGGGGAGTTGGTTCAGGTAGAGGCCGATACCGATAAATTGATAAGAGAGCTTGAGTTATCAATAGCTGAAGCGGATAAATTTATCCAAGAGTCTGAACTCTGAGTGAGTTGCCCCCGACAGATTGTTATATATATAGAAAATACTTGGACTGACTAAGATAAATATTAGGTAATAGCCTTAACTCTAAAGATATCCATTTATTCCTAAATTTATTCCGTTTGTCCTCATGTTTAAAAAGGCTAATCTAATGCCTTGATATAGTCGATCAAATTTTTTGAAATCTTGGGGATGTAGCACTATGAGTTTATTTTGTGCCAGACAAGGAACCCACTTGCTAAAGTCTTTTTTAATCCCAATTTTTATTAGTAATTGTTGTGTAAGCCTAGCCTCTGCTGAAGGTATTTTTTCCAGCATTACGCAGTTTACAAACACGAAGGCTATTGAAAAATGTGTCGCGAAAATTAATCGCAATGCAGATGAATCTCTGGATACAGCTGCGAGACTTTATCAAACCGGCATGTGTTATTTTTGTGTAGGTTGTGACTTAGATGCAGATAATGGACACATATTTGAAGGTAATCATCCTACAGATTTTACATTACATGATTCATATGTGACGGCATATAAGTTGCTACAACAGGCTGCTGATTTGGGTAATCAACAAGCAAACTATGGACTAGCAGCATTGATTTATGCAAATGATTTAACTAAGAATAAAATCACTAAAGATAAAATTGCATCACAAGAAATTGAAAAAATTACGCAAAAAGCTAATGCAAAAAGCTCTCTTGCAGAGGAAGAATTAAATAATACTATTGAAACTCTTAAAAAAGAGGTTTATGCGAAGCCACAGAATCAAGATTTCAGCACTGAAATACATGTTCGCCTGTTGAAAGCTGCCAAGCAAGGTCATATACCTTCACAGTTTGCTCTAAGTCAGGTTTATTCCAGGGGTGTTGGTGTTAAGCCCAATAAGATTAAAGCCTATGCATGGGCTGCTACTGCGGTTGCACAAGATCCTCCCTTTGGTAGTGATAGAAGAGATATACATGCGATGTATATGAATACTTCTGAATTATTTGAAGCAGAATCTTTGGCTGACCGATACATGAAGAAATATACGAATATCTTTGAGCGGCCTTCGGTTACAGTAATGCGTTAAAACAATAATTTAGGAAACTCTGATTTATTAATGAAATGACTGAGATGAGGCAAAAAATGTTGAGAAAGCGGAGTGTATATACAAATACATGAGCATTTCGAGACATTTTTTAACAAAGTATCAGAATAAATCAGAGTTTCCTATAGTATTCGAATTGCTTCACAATTTTAGAAGTTATTTGTCACTGGTCTGAAAAAAACCATGTGATATCGCCTCTACCGGCTTTTGCCAAATAATTGCGCCATAATTTTAGAGTTTATATTGAAATAGTTAAGCATGGGTATATCAAACACGGATGTTTCGAGAAAGCCAAATCAAAAGTTAGCCAGCACAGACAGCCAAATCATAGATCAAGCTATACAATCGAAACTTAGCAATCAATTTCGGCCTTATTATTTAATAAGTGCCATGCTTTTTATATTCACCTTACTGGAATGGTATAGGTGGTATGAAGATCTCCCGCCAGCTCCTTTTACGATATCCATCTTATTTTTGGTTTCAGTTGTAATCGCTTATTTTAAGCAGCAGCAATTTAAACAAGAACTCGGCTTTTTAAGCTATGGAAAGCAGGGTGAGAGACCAATTTCGGATTACATTAGAGATTTATCTAAGGCAAATAGTCTACGTATTTTTCAAGATGTGAAAGTTGAGGATAATTTTTGCAGCTATGTAATATGTGCGAATTTTGGTGTTTTGGTGATAGACATAATTGATTTGCCAGCACCACAAAATGGCGAGGCAATTGTTGCATATAAAAATAATGAGCTGACTCTAAATGGTTATCCAATGGATAGGGATCCTGTAGATGAAATGAGGCAGTTGTGCAAAGAACTTCAAAAAGTTTTACAAAAAAGTTCAAGTCAAGATTTTACAATATATGGTGTGTTAGCATTTCCAAAGTGGTATGTTAAATCCCATGAATCCTCAGATATTAAAATCATTAATCCAAGGCAATTAACAGGCGTATATCAGGGCCTATTAAATTCGAATACTAACGTAGATCAAGGTATTGCTTCATATCATATAAATAAATATATACGCGCAAGCAAATAATAATACCTAATCAACTAAGCAATGCTTTAGTATTTCAATGATAGATCTGCTTCAAGGATAGCATCTACTTCATTTTGTATGATTAATTCTGAAAAAGGTTCTTCTAGATCTAAAAAGATGATATGCATGACCCGCATAAAATCACTCTTTTCATGAGTTATGGGAGTTTTGTTAAATTTTGATTTGTATAGGTTTGCAATATTAGAGATTAATATTCGTAAACGCTGTAGTTCATCATCATTGTTTTTTCCTCTGATATTATCCGTCGTCCAGCAAATTAAGTCGCGAATATGCATAAGATCGGTTTGTGTCCTATCGAGAATTTCAGGCAAAAAACCTAAACCAGAAAAAGATGCTTTTGCTTTTAATAAAGGAACTCCAAATGTTGGTAATGTTTGCAGGTCGTGTAAAACCTGATCAATATTATTAGCGATTTCCTCAAATTGCTTTGCAGTTATAGTAGCTTTTGGAATCTCGAGATTAGTTTTTACAATGGAATAATAGTCTTCAATATACGTTTCAACCTGCCTTATAAACTCATCCACTAAATACTTCTTATATGGAAGTATATTACGAAGTGCTCGCACTGAAAGCGCATCAAGTGAATAATGACTGACTTGGTAGATGGGCATAGTTATTAAGCATCGTTGTTATTGTGTATTATTGCCAAAATTATACTGTGTATTTGCAGCCTAACACATAGAGTTTTTCTATTTGAATTGGTTCAATGACTTAGTAACGATTTCTTCAAGTAAATTCGCATTGGCTTTACTTGGATCGACAGGTTTGCTAGCAATTAGGTTAATTTTACGCCCAATTTTTTTGGGTAAGCCTTGCATTGGCTTGCCATTGAAATTACTAAAGTAACTGCCCCACAAGCCCTCCAGCGCCATAGGGATCACCACAACCGGGGTTTCATTAAGTATGCGTTCTATTCCTGGCTTAAAGGTATCTACCTTTCCATCTGTAGTAAGTTTTCCTTCGGGAAATATCCCAATGACATGGCCATCGTCAAGTTCAGCAGAGACCCGCGTATATGCCTGTTCTAAAAGAACAGGGTCTTCTTTTTTAGGGGCGATTGGAATGGCATTTGCGGTTTTGAATATAAAGCGTAAAAAAGGGATATTAAATATTTTATGGTACATAACAAAGCGAATAGGGCGTCGTACACAGCCACCAATAATAAGAGCATCCATTAAGCTAACATGATTTGACACAACAACAGCTGGACCTTGCTCAGGGATATTGTCCAAGCCATGTTTTTTTACCCGATATATCAAATGCACTAGTATCCAAACAACAAAACGCATAAAAAATTCGGGTATGAGGGTATAGATATACACCGCTACGACTGCATTTAAGATTGCAGCCACAAGAAATAGCTGTGGAATATTTAATCCTGCATTCAGTAAAAAAATCGCATATAAGCCAGCAGTGGTAATAAAAATTGCATTAAGTATGTTATTACCTGCGATAATGCGTGATCGTTTTTTTGGGTTAGACCGAGCTTGTATCAGTGCATATAGAGGTACGATGTAAATACCTCCAAATACGCCAAGTAAAAATATATCTGCGATCAAACGCCAGTTTGAATGTATTGAAATAAATTCTCTGAATCCTAATAGTTCCGTTGACGCATGTGTGGTCGTAGAGAAAAACACGTCAATGCCAAATAATGTCAGCCCGATTGAACCTATAGGAACTAAACCTAATTCTATTTTTCGATCAGAAAGACGTTCGCATAGCAATGAGCCAACACCTATACCGATACAAAATAAAGCTAAGAATAAAGTTACAACTTGCTCATTAGCGCCTAATGATAACCGTGTAAAATTTGGTAATTGAGTGATGTAAGTTGCGCCTAAAAACCAAAACCACGACACACCTAGTACAGAATTAAATACAGTTTTATTTTCTCTTAAAATATTTATATTGCGAAAAGTTTCTATAAAAGGATTCCATTTGATATTAAGTTGAGGGTCTACCGCCGGTGCGGTCGGAATACGTAAACTAGCAATGAAGCCAAATATCGCTAATGCGATTATGACGTAAGGAACTAGCATATTTGAGTTTGAAGATATCCCTATTAAAATTCCACCTAGCATTGTTCCTAACAAAATTGCAATGAAAGTCCCAGATTCAACCAGTGCGTTACCCCCTACAAGTTCTTCTTTTTTTAAATGTTGTGGAATAATTGAATATTTAATTGGTCCAAACAACGAGGACTGCGTACCCATAAGAAACAAAGCCAACAATAAAATAGGGATGTTTTTTAAGTAAAATCCTAAAGATGCAACTAGCATAATCGCTATTTCTGCTAGTTTAATTCGTCTGATTAATAAAGATTTTTCAAATCGATCAGCAATTTGCCCTGCTGTAGCTGAGAAAATAAAAAACGGTAATATAAAAAGTATTGCAGCGAGGTTGATGATGTTGTTTGAATGGTCTGAACCAGTATGGATACTTTGAAAAGCAATTAGTATAAATAATGCATTTTTGAACACATTGTCATTGAATGCACCAAAGAATTGCGTAAGAAAAAAAGGGCCAAACCGTTTTTCGCCAAGAAGGTGAAATTGGCTATTTTTTTTGGGATGATTTTGTGTCGACAAGGTCAGCGTGCTAGCTTAGTGGCAACAAGATTGACCAAACTTTTTTAAACGCCAGTAATTATAGGGCCAAGGTGTTAAAAATCCTACTATAAGCATTATGGGAATGACCCACCATACAAGTCTGGCACCACCAGTAAGATAATAGTCGGTAATATTCATCGTAGTTTCCATCGAAATCATGGAAATAAAGCTCATTCCTAAGGCAGTTTTTAAGGCTGCATTAAAGTGCATTCCTCTACGAATTAATAAGATAGTTTCAAGAAGTATACTAGTAAGTAGTCCGTTGATGATGGCTAAGGTGAGGATAAAAATAGGGTTTGCATTAATCTTAAAAAATTGGAAAAAAGCAATGGTTCCAAAGTCTCCAATTGAACAGCCAATTAAACACCACATAGTGTTATACGCACTTTCTCTCCAGGTATTTAAACTAGTCCAAAACGACATTGATTAATGCTAATAAAAAAAGCGTGATAAGCAAGGCTCATCACGCTTTATTTAGAGTTAATTGAATTTACGATTTGTAGTCAGGATTAATTGCTCCTTGATCGAAGTCTAGTTCTACTTCAACATCGGTCTTTAATCTTGACTGACAAGCCAAAATATAGTTTTGCTTGAGCATGTCACCATCTAGAGTATAGGCAAAGTCTGTTAACTCTTTTACTTTACCGCTTATGAGTTTAGCTCTACACGTACCGCAGGAGCCCACTTTGCAATCACATGGCCAATCAATACCGGCATTCTTTGCTGCTTGCAATAGATTGATACCGCCTTTGACATCAAATGTCTGGCCTGTATTTTTTATGGTTGCTTTAAAATCCTTATTTTTCCCGCCTAATCCAAACATAGTATGTACTCCTATTTCACTTATTTTTTGCAGCTAAGCTAATCGTGACGTGGTATTTAACTAGCATATAAATGAATCATAACGCTTAACTAACATAAGTCGAAGATTTTTTTACATAAAATGTATTGCTATATGGGTTAAATACTTGAATACCATGATTTTATTGTAACAAGCTCCTTAACATCCAAGCGGTTTTTTCATGAATTTGCATACGTTGTGTAAGAAGATCGGCAGTAGGTTCATCACTTGCATTTTCCGCTAGTGGAAAGATTTCACGTGCTGTTCTAACCACCGCTTCTTGTCCTAGAACCAATTGTTGAATCATTTCTTCTGCACTCGGGACACTTGTTTCTTCCTTAATTTGAGTAAGTTTTGCATAACTCGCATATGAGCCGGGTGCATAAACCCCTAGAGTTTGAATACGCTCAGCTATTTCATCCACGGCAAGAGCAAGTTCGTTATATTGCTGTTCAAACATAGTATGTAATGTCGTGAACATTGGGCCAGTTACGTTCCAATGATAATTATGAGTTTTTAAGTAAAGGGTGTAGGTATCTGCGAGTAAGCGACTCAAGCCTTGTGCAATTTGTTGTCGTTGCTCTTCAGCAATACCTATATCGATTCGTGGTTGAACGACTGTATTCATGGCCCAATCTCCTGTGTTAGTAGTGACTAATAATCTTGTGTAGCTATCTTCCTATTTTGTTTTTCATATTTAAAATTGATAATAATGAAGACTTTGATCGATTTTATAAATCGATTATTAGCACTCAAGTTCAGTAGGATAGGTGAACTTAGAGTCACTGGCTGTGCAGGCTAATAGAAAGTTACCATGGGTAAAGGCTCATCCAATAGGTGCCCCATAATACAAGTCCTAAACCGGTGATCATCCGCATCTTATTTGCGGAGAAGGGTAGTATTTTTTCTAGTAATACAAAGACTGTTATGAGTATTACCCACAGCATATTCATAACTCCAACGGCAAAAAGTATCGCCATTAGTGCCCAGCAACAACCCACGCAAAATAAACCATGATGTAGTCCCATTCTAAATGCTCCCCAATTTCCGTCTTGCCAGGCGGTCATTAAAAATCCAAGTGGTGTACGACATTGACGCAGGCAGACATCTTTCAGTGGTGTCCACTGATAGAGTCCAGCAAGAATCAATATCCCGCCACTCATGAGATAACTGCGACTGTTCATCATAGGATTGAGCAAACCGCTCTCGTGTAGTGGCCATTGAATTACAGTGGCAGCTATACTGAATATTGCCCATGCAACTAAGTACCCACCGAGAAATATAAAAGTTGAAGCATAGGGCTGTTGTTTAAGCCGTTTATTTTTGTTTACGGTCGAAAACATCAATACCATTGGAGCAGCTGTTGGCGTCATCATGGCAAGCATCATGGTTAGCCACATAAAAAATAGCATAAAAAAATCCCACACAGTCCAGATTCTGCTGCCACCTTTGGGCGGCATCCACATATCAACTAAATGCATATTCTCCATCGCCCATGCCATATAGAACATATAGATCCAACCTACTGCAGCGACCACAAATAAGCCGGCTACAATAATTTTTTTGTCTTCTAGTGAAAGGTTATGAGGGGATAATTTCGATACATTCATATTTATAAAGTTGATTCTATTATAGTTTTTTAACTCATTGATTATTCATTAAATATAAAGATTGTTTAAGTGAGTAAAAAGGACAAGCCAGGGGGACTATCTATAAGCCTTACTGCGCCAGAGTTACCAAGCTATTGTCACACTGATCTATTATGCTATCGTGTATGTAATTGCGCATAGATATTATTATGTGAGGTAAAAAGTGGCGATTTCAAATTGGAAAGTAGAAGGCACCTATTTCGAATCATGTAACTGTGAAAATGTTTGCCCATGCATTTTGTTAAAGGATCCTACCGCAGGGTTTTGTGAAGCCATCGTCGGCTGGCATATTGAAAAAGGTCATTGCAACGATGTTTCTTTGGATGGAGTTAAAGTCGGGGTTTGGTTGCATGCCCCTGGTAATCTTACCAAAGGCAATTGGCGCTTAGCATTATATGTAGATGATAGTGCAACGGATGAGCAGTTCGATGCAATATGTTCACTATGGAGTGGTGAAGGCGACGGTCATTTAGGGGTTATCGCTAGCTTAGTAAGTGAAGTAATGAGCGCTAAAAAGGCGAAAATCACTTATGAAAGCACGGGTACTAAAAAACATCTGGTGATTGATGGCGTAGGTGAAAATGAAATGTACCCAATGGAGGGTGAAGAGGGTAAACCGGTAATTGTGACTAATCCACCGCTGGCTGTAGCACCTGGCAATCCTATTGTTGTGCACGAATCTAAGCGTGCGCGCTACCATGATAATGGCATGGAGTGGTATCAGTCAGGTAAGGCTGGCTTGGCGTCTCCATTTCAATACGGTCCATAAAGCTGTTCGTTTAAGTACACAGATCAGGTGTAGCTAATTCTAGCCAAAATGCTGTATGGCTTGAGTTTATAAATAACTCACTGAAATGCTGTGAGGTGCTGTCCATGTCGTATATATTTTACTATGGCTAGTTGAACGGCTCGTATAGATAAATTATTCACTCACTCGATTAGATCACTGTTTTTTTCATCTCAGCAGCTAAAATTCATCACTAATCAATACATTGGAGTTGAATTAAAGGGAATTTGATCAGCTTTGCCAAGGCTTTATCCTTGCTAAATCTGTATGTGTAAAGCTTTACACGATCCCTCCTTGCATCATGTTTAAAAAATCTGTGCTGCAAATTGGTGATATAGAAAAACAGTCTTCTCTTGGGTCATCAGATCCTATCGAGGTGATGTGTCGTTATGATGGGCGAATAATCAAAGTTAACGACTCAGGTCGCCAATTATTAAAACTATTAAAAATAAAAAAAATGAATCGGCTGCTACCGGATGATCATTTTGAATTAATCGATCAAGCCTTGCATAGTGGTGAAGTAGTTGTTGCTGCTAACAAAGTAAATAACTATAGTTTTGAATGGAAATATTTTTTAGATCAAGCCAGCAAAGTAATCCGCATTGAAAGTATTCAACATGCTTCAGATGAAACAAATCGTCCAGATAGTCCAATTAATATTGGTGTATCCATAATAGAGCATTGGACTAACTTCCTAGATACGATACCTGTTTCTGCATGTGTAACTGAAAATAATAATGACCGAATTATGGTCATTAATCAGATGGCAATGCGCTTACTAAATATAACGCCTGGAAAAGAAAAATCTACACAATTACGTAATTTGTTTACGGATCCAGAGTCTATCAAAAAGATTAATCAATCGCTTATTAAAAAAGGCTTCGTGAAAGATTTTAAGATATCTATTGCAAATAAAAGTGGAAATAGATGGGGTCATGTTAAGTTGCTTGTGAATATAAAATTGGTACGCAAGCTAGAAGGCTCTTTCTTAGTTTGGACTTTCTCTGATTATACAATGGGCTCAAAGATCGAATATGCACTTAGAGAAAGTGAAAGCAAATTTGAAAATGCAATTCAAGGTGCACAAGAAGGAATATGGGAATGGCAGGCTGGGCTTGAAGGGAAAGAATGGTGGTCAGAGCCAATGTTTGAGTTGTTAGGATTTAAACCTAACGAGTGTGAGCCAGGACTAGCTCAGATGCAACGTCTATTAAATCCAGAGGATCGCGAAACCTTTAATAATGCATGGAGTACTTTAGTAACCACTAAAGGCTCAGAATTTTTGCTAGAAGCTCGTCTTGCTGTTAAGGATAAAGGTTATAGGTGGTTTGTGATAAGAGGAACGGCTACTTACGACTATACGGGTAATGCGACCAAAGTAGTAGGCTCGATTAGTGATATTCATTTGCAAAAACAAGCTCAATCGCAACTAGCGAATGAGAAGGATAAAGTAGTTGCGACTTTGCGATCAATTGTTGATGCTGTGATTACAACAAATGAGCGTGGTGAGGTGCAATATATTAACGAAGCGGCTAAACGCTTTCTAAACTGTACTGAGCAGGAAGCTAGAGGTAAATATATTGAGAAAATTTTAAGCTTGTTTGAAGAGGAGTCCGATAAGCGAATTGAAAACCCTATAATTTCATGTCTATCGAATTGCGATCACACTAACCAAAAACTTAATGCAGATATTGTTACTAAGGCCGGGGCTAAATTTACTGTGCAAGTAATGGCTACTCCACTAATTTCTCAAGGTGGAAAAATTTATGGCGCTGTATTGGTTATGAATGATGTAACTAATTTACGTACACTTTCCAGAAGATTGCGCTATCAGGCAAGCCATGACTCATTAACGAGATTAATTAATCGGTCTGAGTTTGAGCGTAAAGTCAGGAAAGCGATATTAGATGCAAAAACTAAACGACATAATAGTGCGATCATCTATATTGATCTAGATCGTTTTAAAATGATTAATGATTTATTTGGTCATGCTGCAGGTGATGAGCTATTAATACAATTTAGCAATTTAGTAAAAAGCAATCTTAGAGATGAAGATATACTGGCGCGTCTTGGTGGGGATGAATTTGCCTTATTGTTGCGCGGTTGTTCACTACAATTGGCAGAAGAGAAAGCTCATGAAATACTAAATACAATTCAGGAATACAAGTTCATATGGGAGCAGAAAAGTTTCAATATAGAAGCTAGCATGGGTGTTGCTGAAATCAATGAAAGGTGCTTTGATCTTTCATACATATTATCGTCGGTAGATAGTGCATGTTACTTAGCTAAAGAGTCTGGCCGAAATTGTGTCCGAGTATTTAGAGAAGGCGACGTGGAAATCAATCATCGCCGTGGACAGGAACGTTGGTTGCAGCGTTTTGACAAAGCATTAAATGACGGTAGGTTAGTTATTACTGCTCAACCCATAATAAATATTAAAGCGAATAAAGATCCCAATACCCATAAAAATGGATTTGAAATATTGATTCGTATGCAAGACGATAACGGACGGTTGGTACCACCGAAAGCATTTTTGCCAGCAGTAGAACGCTATAATCGTGCGCCAAAGCTTGATCGTTGGATATTGAACCATGTGCTTAAATTATTAGCTGAACATCCTGAGGTATTACTACAGTTAGATAAGTGTTCAATTAATCTTTCAGGCCAATCTTTAGTATCTGAAGGCTTTTTACCCTTCATCATGGCAAAACTAAGAGAATTTGAGATTGATCCTAGTAAAATTTGTTTTGAAATTACTGAAACTGCCGCTATTGCTAACTTAACTCAAGCAACCTCGTTTGTACAAAGTTTAAAAGATTTGGGTTGTTATTTTGCTTTAGATGATTTTGGTGCAGGTTTGTCATCCTTTGCTTACTTGAAAACACTACCAGTAGACTATTTAAAGATCGATGGCATGTTTGTAAAAGATATTCATAATGATGATGTAAGTCGTGCGATGGTGAGGGCAATTAATGACATGGGGCATGTATTAGGCAAAGAAACTATTGCGGAATACGTAGAGAATGAAAATATTTTAAATATATTGAAGGAAATAGGAGTTGACTATGCGCAGGGATTTCATTCCGGTCGCCCAGAACCTGTGCTTGAATTTTTTGAGTCTTCAGAATTTAAATTTGACAAACGAACTACACAAAAGTTATTTGCGCTAGGTGGTTAAGCATTAACCCTGGGTTTCCAATCCCATGATGGTTGGATACGAATCCCTGGTATGAAATCTTGCAATGGATATATACCGGTTATTACTACAGTGCTGTAACTCTAAAATATATTTTTTTTCACTCTCTGCGGTAATATGTTCCCTGAGTGTCTGAGCAGTTTTATCTGCGGTTTGTTTACTATTAAGTGCATAGTACTTTGTTGAAAATATATATTGTTCATCAGTATTTCGTACGATGTCTTGACGAATACGATATTCATCAGGCGTAGAGTCACTGGTTTTGTTAGCCACACGTTGAATAACGATATCTACATTACCGCTTTCCAATTGCATCATCATTTTACTGTCTCGGTTTAAATTGGCATCCATGTAGGCAGCTTTTTTCATGTATGAGTTTGTTGTTTCTTGCAGTTGGGCCTTACGTAGCTGACGATCTATATTGTCATCACCATTTTGTTCACGATATTGAAGACGAACACCTGAACGGCTGATGTAGATACCTATAACATCGATCGGATATTCATTTTCAATGTGGTCGCGTAAACCTTCAGTGTTTAATGCCATTTTGAATCAATTAAGTAGTAGTAAATATCAAGTTTAGGGCAGTACATTATTATCCTGAAAATCAAATGATTTTCAGATTCGGGGTGGGCAAGCGGGAGGCCCTGAAGGACTAACTGTGGTTAATCACATGTAGTAATGCCAAAAGGTACGTAAAGCGGACACGTACCTAAGAGGCCAGTCAGTACAGGAACTACGCCAATTAACCCAAACCACCAGCCACCTTGAAATGCAAATGCCAAGCCTATGAGTAATAGGCCAATTAGAATTCTCAGCATGCGCTCTGTTTCACCAACGTTTGTAGTCATTTGTTTTGCCTCCTTAAATGTTAATAATTATGGTCAGGAAATTATCTGAAGCTATTAGACCTATGTTAAGTAATCCTACCGAAGATGAATGTAATGAGCTATACCTTTATAAAATAACTTACTAAATATGGCGAAATATCTTTTTATCTAGAACGTAAATACTTGCAGCTAGTCAACCAGGTTTATGGAGAACGACTAAAAGTATTTAGGCACTAGGGTCAGTCATTACTATGTGCTGACCGTTATCCAAAAAAATTAAGCAATTACCACCTATTCTTGAATTGATACCATTAATCATGTTTGTGCCAATTTGTTCAAGCGGAAGGAACATAGGTCGTTTAATATGGCGATTAACATTGATAATTAAATCTCGAAATGGCTGTATAATTCATTCAGAGTTTGTGGAGAGGAACTGATGGCAAAGAAATCGTTATTTGGTGGGATTTTAGGGAAAAAGCAATCTAAGCCTGTGGTTGAAGCTGAACAAGTTGATGCTGAGGCCAATGAAGAGTCAATTGAGCATCTTTATATAACCGAAGATGATAAGAAAAATAAAAAGTATAAGAAAAAAATTGTCACCAAGGATCCAAAAATTGATACCGCAATTCTTCGTAATAGAATCGCCGATAAAATTGCTAAAATGGATAATAATTAAGGTATTCTAACCGCTATTTCAGTTAAGTCTTATCTCATAATCAATAATCCTTAGTTCAGAAATGATTTGCTTGTTTCGTAAAAGCGAAACGACAGTGTGAGTGTATTTATGGCAAAATATGGACATTCAATATTGTCTTCCTTCATTTGAATGTGTTTCCAATTAAAGTTTTTCTCAATATTAATAATATTCTTTCTATCTCTTGCAATAGTCGCAAATGACAAAAAGCTCGAACTTTCTGGGAATTTAATCCAAGGTGGTCTGGTATATGGAGAGACAGCTCCAGGCTCAAAAGTGAAATTTAATCAGCACTGGGTGCGTGTTTCCTCAAATGGTACATTTATATTAGGCTTTGGACGTAATTTTCCTGAGCATGCAGATTTAATTATTTACTCAGCAGCAGGGTCCAAGTCTGTTTACAAACTTAAAATTAAATTGCGTGAATATAAAATTCAACGCATTGATGGATTACCGGATGACAAAGTAAATCCTGACGAAAAAGCGTTGCAGAGAATACGCAAAGAGCAAGCGGAAATTGCCAAAGCGCGTGATATAGATGATGCTCGACAAGACTATCTATCGGGATTTATTTGGCCAGTACAAGGACCCATAACTGGAGTATATGGTAGTCAACGTATCCTCAATGGACAAGCACGACAGCCACATTATGGAGTCGATATCGCGGCACCTAGTGGTAATCCCGTTGCAGCCCCTGCTGCAGGTATCGTGACATATGTGAATCCAGATATGTATTTTTCAGGGGGTACGCTGGTGCTCGATCATGGGCATAATTTATCTTCGTCGTTTTTGCATTTGCAGAAAATTCTAGTGAAGGTTGGTGATGTGGTAGAACAGGGCCAGACGATTGCATTAGTTGGCGCCACGGGAAGAGTCACTGGAGCACATTTGGATTGGCGCATGAATTGGCGTGAGCAACGTTTAGACCCCGCCCTAATTATGGGGGACACCCCGATTCATTAAAAAATATTAGTAGAATAATACAGTTAAAATAATAGGTTACATAACAATTATAATAAAGACTTTAAGTATGTAGATTTACATCTATAGGTAAATCCATACACAATGTAAGCCATGCAGACTAAATCTGGTCAATTAAATATAGAAACCAAAACCTCGCAGTTTGAAGCGATTGTGCAGGCCTATTCCAAAGATTTATATCGATTTGGACTGTGGCTTACCAAAGATGCACAAGTTGCGGAGGATTTGGTGCAAGAGACTTTTTTACGCGCTTGGAAGGCAATGGATTCTTTGAAGGATCCCAATGCAGTAAAAAGTTGGTTATTTACGATTTACCGTCGTGAAAATGCGCGGCGATTTGAGAAAATCAGACCAGATACAACGCCTATTGACGATATAAATATCGATAAATTTGCACAACTTGAAGATGATTTTGCTAAAACTGAGGTGATAGCACTGCGTGAAAGTTTAAAAGAATTGCCTGAAGAGTATTTAGAGCCGTTACTTTTGCAAGTATTAGGTGGGTACAGCTGTGAAGAGATTGGCGAAATAATTGGCATTAAAAAGGGCGCTGTAATGACACGTGTATTTCGCGCACGTAAAAAATTACGTGAAATTTTGTTAGATGAAGACAGTAATAGTAGTCAAAAAGTTACTGAGATTTAAGGCCTAAGGATTAGGGTATTTATATGGATGCAAAATGCATTGAGGTAAGAAGAGAATTAACTACTGATCCTCAAACTAGAGATGCTGATATTTTGCAACACCTTAATAGTTGCACCAGCTGCTCGGATTATCTCAAGGAGTTGAGGCTTTTTGATACTAAGCTTGCTAAAGCTATAAAGGTTGAGGTTCCGGAAGGCTTAGAGTCGCGCATTTTACTGGCTCAGAAGATGGGCCAACCACCCCAAATGTCGAGGCAATCTAAGTGGCGAGATTATACTTGGATGTCGCTTGCAGCAGGTCTTGTCGTTGCTATTGGTATTACCATAGGTGCATATAAGCTGGGTGAATCCCATGGTATCGAGCGTGAAGTACTAGCACATATTTATGAAGATATATATGCCCTGGATAGAAACGATAATATAGAACTGGCATCGTTGAATAAGATATTGAAGCCTCATGGAATTCAAGCCGATGCAGGTATTGGACATATTCGTTATGCCGCTAATTGCCCCATTGGTGACAAAACCGCACCACATATGGTTTTAGATGATGATCAAGGCAAGGCGGTAACGGTTATGTATATTCCTTGGAAAGACTCCTTTAAGCGCATGCCTTTTGATGATGAGAGATTTAATGGTGTTTTGGTTGGCGCAGAACAGGGTAGTTTTATAATTGTTTCGGAAAATCAACAGTCTTTAAAGCCGATGGAAGATCGCGTCATAAAATCGATAGAAATACGAATCTAATTCAGGCTTTGATAGTAGTCCATTAATATTTTTGCCACTTCCGGTCTTGCAAACTCCTTAGGTAAATTTTCTCCTGCAGCAAGCATGCCACGAACTTTGGTACCAGAGAGCAATACAAAATCATCTTTTTGGTGGTCTGGTGCATCACGCATCATCACCACTTTATTCAATTTTTTAGAATAAGCGGTATGATCAGCACGAAATACTTCTATTTCCAATGCACCGGATGGAACTTCATCATCAAAAATTGTTTGAGCATCGAATGCGCCATAATAGTCACCTACACCGGCATGATCACGTCCTATAATAAAGTGAGTGCATCCGCAATTTTGACGAAATACAGCATGTAGCACAGCTTCACGAGGACCTGCATACAGCATGTCGAAACCATAGCCAGTAATCATTACCGTATTCGGCGGGAAATATAAATCTACCATTTTACGAATGGCTGCATCACGCACCGGGGCAGGGATGTCTCCAGGTTTTAATTTTCCAAGTAACATATGAATGAGAACCCCATCGGCATTCACGGTCGCTTGAGCCATTTTACATAGTTCCTCATGTGCGCGATGCATAGGGTTACGGGTTTGAAAACCTACTACACTGTTCCAACCGCGTTCAGCAATTTCGTCTCTAATTTCACTTGCAGTGCGAAAAGTTTCGGCAAATTCATCTCTAAAGTAACTATAGTTCAATACTTGAATAGGCCCTGAAATGACAGTTTTCCCCAATGACATGAATGTTGCGGCACCGGGATGGTCCGCAGCAGTGGTTCTATACACTTTTTCTGTAATAGTAGCTAGCTGATCGTTGCTAAGTTCTTCTATTGCCTCAACATCTTGAATAGCAATAACTGGATTTCCGTCTACATTTGGGTCTTTTAATGCAATACGCTTTGCAGTACCAATCGATGAAGCATCTTCAACTAGATTTAATACTGGCGTAGGCCAAAACAAACCACTTGTAGTTTGCATCTTCTCAGCAACAGACATTGCATCTGCAACATTCATATAGCCATCCAATGGCGTGAAATATCCAGCACCAAGCATTACTGCATTAGAAGCCGCAGCCGAGTTGACTAAAATTGAAGGTAGATTTTTTGCTTCTTCTTCTAGCTGTTTGCGTTGAGCATCGTCTTCTACATATAAAGGTTTTAAAGTATCCGATCCATGCGGCTTGATCATTGCTTACTCCCAAATATTTAATGATATTTAAAAACGATTAAATGGTCTTAATTATTGTCTCTAGTCAAATCTGAGATTGGTGGCATACGAATATGCCATCTACGAATCAGTTACTTCAATAACAGATTCGGCGAAGGCAAATACGGACATGTGCCAGACTTGCTGTAGCTGTATTTTTCCGACAAGAAAAATACAGCTCATAGATAATTATTACAGTATGAAAGTCTTAGCTTAGCTAGTTGATTGTCTTAATAGTGCTATTAGTAGTTTTATTTCGACCCAAATTTGATGCGGCTAGATTATCATTGCCGAATAGATTGGTGTAACTATCTATTTTTCATAGTGTTATATGGCAAGTTCTCTATATTTGAGCCAGTACACAATTCCCATGCGCTAGTTGTGAGATTATAGCTGAAATTATTTTGCTAGGTTTTACGACATGGAAGATAAGTTTGATAGCGCAATCAAAGAGGTCACGGAAGATTTTGATAGCGTACCCACTACTGAGGATCCGCGGACTGGAATCGATCGTAGACATACTGTAGCGACAGAATTTCCAATTAAGGATCATGATGGCAACGTGATTACAAAAGATCGACGCTCAAAACAAGACCGGCGTGCAAGAGATATCGACATCGACGATATCAGTGAATACGTTGTAGATTTGCACTAGCAGATATTTTCCAGCGTTAGGTATAAACCCCGCGGCTTGAATGCCGATAACTGCGCAGTGCTTATCTTCATCTGACAAATCTCCGGTAATACCGACAGAGCTAATTATTTTCGTATTGGGCCTCTTACTAAAACGCCCCCTGGAACAGGTAAAAGTCTTTGCTCAGATAGGTTGATCAAAGCATTCATGAACATCGGTCGTTCTTCACCCATTTCTCCCAACTCGCGGGATGAGACTCCAACACCAATGACACCCCAGGCCTTCGCTAGTGCAATCTGTGGACGCATGAGGCTGACACCGTCGCGCGAGATAATGCCCTAATGTGTCCCCCTGCATTTAATATGACCACAGTGAGAGAGGCTAGTTTACGTTTTTTGCCTTCATCATGCGCTGCCTTAATGATTATATTGGCTTGTTCTAATGTAATTTCCGTCATTAGTATTTTTCCTTAGTGTGAGGCTTGTCATTTAGAAAAGCGTTATGAATTTATTCCTTATGTTAGTAAAATAGCTGTAATAAAAAACCTCCCATATAACAACAATGATATTTTCTGGTAACGCAATCTCTGTTGAGGCTATTGAAAGTTCAATCGGACATCTAGTTTTTGATCTTCAAAATGAGAGTGTTAACAAACTAAGCAAAGCAGTTGTAGAAGAATTAAGTGAAGCAGTTACAGCTATTGAGGATAATGAAGATTTAAATGCCTTAGTTATCTCAAGTAACAAAGATGTATTTATTGTTGGCGCAGATGTTACGGAATTTTTAGGTTTTTTTGCATTACCCGAAAAAGAATTATTACATTGGATTGAAGCCACGCAAGCCTTATTTAGCCGAATTGAAGATTTACCCATACCTACTGTTACCGCAATCAATGGTTATGCATTGGGGGGAGGCTGTGAATTAGCCTTAACTACAGACTATCGAGTCATGGCAAACACTGCCCGTATTGGATTGCCGGAAGTAAAACTAGGTATCTTCCCGGGTTGGGGTGGCACAGTACGGTTACCCAGACTGATTGGAGCAGACAATGCATTGGAATGGATCTGTACCGGCGATGAAAAAAAAGCGCAAGAGGCATTTCAGCAGCATGCGGTGGATAGTGTAGTCGAATTAGATCAACTTCGGGATGCGGCTTTACATATCGTACAACAATGCTTGGATGGCAAACTCGATTTTCAGAAGCGTAAACAAGAAAAACGTCAACCATTAAAGCTCAATCAGTTTGAAAGCATTATGGCGTTTGAATCTGCCAAAGCCGTGGTTGCTGCCAAAGCAGGTAGGCATTTTCCTGCCCCGATTGCTGCAGTGGAGACCGTGCAACACCATGCCACCATGTCACGTGATGAGGCCATGCAAATTGAGGCACATGGTTTCGTTAAGATGGCGCATACTAAAGTTGCGCGCAACTTAGTTGGTCTGTTTTTAAATGACCAACGCATCAAAAAAGTCAGTAAGGTCTATAGTAAACAAGCACAACCCGTCAATCGTACTGCGGTATTGGGTGCTGGCATTATGGGGGGCGGTATTGCCTATCAGTCGGCATGCAAAGACGTTCCTATCATTATGAAAGATATTAAACAAGAAGCGCTTGAACTGGGTTTGCAAGAAGCCGGCAATCTTTTAATGAAACAGGTAAAGCGTGGAAAAATCAAACCCGAAGAGGTAACCGACACGCTGGCAAAAATTGATACCACATTAAGTTATGGTGACTTTGGTAATGCAGACTTGGTAGTAGAAGCCGTTGTGGAAAATAAAAAAATAAAATCTTCTGTGTTGGCCGAAGTGGAAAATGAAGTCAAACAAGACTGCATTCTCACCTCAAATACATCTACTATTTCTATCACTGAACTTGCCAAAGCCTTGCAACGGCCCGAATTATTTTGTGGCATGCATTTCTTTAATCCGGTCTACCGCATGCCACTAGTGGAAGTGATTCGAGGCGAAAAATCTAGCGAAACCGCAATTGCTACGACAGTTGCCTATGCCAAAGCAATGGGGAAAACGCCAATTGTAGTGAATGACTGTGCTGGTTTTTTAGTAAATCGCGTGTTGTTTCCCTATTTTGCAGGATTTGATGCCTTAGTACGTGATGGAGTAGAGGTGCAACGTATTGACAAGGTAATGGAGAAGTTCGGCTGGCCCATGGGCCCTGCATATTTGCTTGATGTGGTCGGCATCGACACTGCATACCATGCATCAGAAGTAATGGCACAAGCGTATCCAGACCGTATGAGCAAGGAGTTTAAATCAGCCACCGATGTCATGTATGAAAATCAGCGCTATGGACAAAAAAATAATCTTGGCTTTTATAAATATGAGTTAGATAAACGTGGCAAACAAAAAAAGCTTGTCGATGAAAGTGCAGACAAGATTATTGAAACCGTGCGCGTAAATAACATTGAAATAGATGATAAAGAAATAGTCGAGCGTATGATGATTCCAATGTGTATGGAAACTGTACGTTGTGTAGAAGACGGTATTGTGGATCATCCTTTAGATGCAGACATGGGATTAATACTGGGAATTGCGTTCCCAACTTTTCGAGGAGGTGCGTTGCGTTATATTGAGGAAATGGGATTGCCTGAGTTTTGCGAGCGCGCAAATAAGTATTCACATATCAGTCCAATCTACACTCCTACAGATGGAATTGTGGACATGGCGAAAAATAAACAAACATTTTACCCAAAAATATGAGGATGCCGGTGTGAACTTAAATCCACGTGATGCGGTAGTCATTGATTGTGTTCGCAGCCCAATGGGCAAATCTAAAAATGGCATGTTTCGATTTGTCCGTGCTGAAATGTTATCAGCTGCACTCGTCAATGCCTTATTTGAACGTAATCCCAATGTAGATCCTTCCGAGGTAGAAGATGTGATCTGGGGTTGTGTAAACCAAACCCTGGAACAGGGTTGGAATATTGCACGCTATATTTCATTAATGACCAGTATTCCACACGAAGCCGCTGGACAAACTGTGAATCGCTTATGTGGGTCTTCCATGCAGTCAATACATTCTGCGGCACAAGCTATTTACGCCAATTGTGGAGACGTGTTTGTAATTGGTGGAGTAGAACACATGGGCCATGTACCGATGACACATGGTTGGGATCATAATCCTGCCTCGAGCAAATATTCTGCCAAGGCCTCTAATATGATGGGGCTCACAGCGGAATTACTTGCCATGCAGCATGGTATCAGTCGCGAGGAGCAAGATAAGTTTGGCTTACGTTCGCATCAATCTGCGCATGCTGCAACTGTCGAAGGACGGTTTAAAAATGAAATCATTCCCATTGAAGGTCATGATGAAAACGGATTTAAACAACTTTGTGAATTCGATGAAGTCATTCGCCCTGAAACCTCATTAGAAAAACTTGCAGCGCTTAAACCCGTGTTCAAACCTAGTGGTGGAACGGTTACTGCGGGCACTTCCTCTGCAATATCAGATGGTGCTGCGGCGATGATTATGATGTCTGCTGAACGTGCACAGGCATTAAACATAAAGCCTAAGGCAAAGGTTCGTGCCATGGCGGTTGCCGGCGTGGATCCAGCCATTATGGGCTATGGGCCAGTACCGGCTACACAAAAAGTGCTGAAACGTGCAGGGCTCGAAATCCATGACATTGAATATGTCGAACTTAACGAAGCCTTTGCCGCGCAATCATTACCGGTATTGAAAGATTTAGGTTTGCTAGATGCGGTGGATGAGAAAGTTAATTTAAATGGCGGCGCCATTGCATTAGGACATCCGCTTGGCTGTTCTGGGGCAAGAATCAGCACAACACTGTTGCACATCATGGAAGATAAAGGTGCAACGTTTGGTCTTGCAACAATGTGTATCGGTTTAGGGCAAGGGATCGCTACGGTTTTTGAGAGGGTTTAAATACCATCACTTGTGTTTAGGATATTATTGGTTACTAAATTTTTCAAATTCAAAGAAAATTTCAGTTTCTCATGTAATACAAAGGAGGAACGAATTATGAACAAGATATACTCTAGTAGCCTAATGGCGTTGTGCCTATTTTTGGTGGCTTGTGAAGATTCGTCAGAACGTACTGCTAAAAAATCAGAGGCAGTGGCGACAGTTCAATCGGCAGAATCCGATAAGAGCAGCGGTCTTAAAAGTGCCTGTGATGTATTTCCTTTGGATATTGCGCAACACATTTTAGGCGATAATGTTGAAAAGGGACATGGCAGTCAGCCGGATAGCTATGATGAGCAGCTCAAGGTAAGAGTCTCAACATGCACTTATCAAGCAGATGATCCAAATTCGGCGGGTATTTTAGTGGCTTCTCTTAGCCTCAGAGCAGCTGGCTCAGATAAACAAAGAGCGGACAACGAAGCATTGTTGGAATTAGGAATGCAAGCTTTTGAAAGTGACGATTTTAAAGTAGAGAACATAAATGGATTGGGTGATAAAGCATATGCGATTTCGAGCTCACTTGGAGAATTTATTCACATGTTGGCTAATGATAACCAGTACATGCTAATAGTTAGTGCACAAACACGTGAACAAACTGAGGAATTAGTCAGGCTTGTGCAGGGAAATTTATGAAATAGTATAAAAGTTGATTTATCCGCAAAGTAGTCTAAAGACTGACATAGTTTGACTGAAATGATTTATTGTATTGGGCTGATCATTTCGATGATTTCATCAATATAGTCCAATAAGGCGCAGGCCAGCATATCATCTGACTTTTTTTCACCAATATTCAGCAATCCTTGTAATGCATTGATGATTATCTGTGAATCTTGCTTAGAGTGATTAAGTTGTTCTTCTATATTTTCAATATGTATCATGGCAGCGGTTTTATCACGATCTGAATCCAGAATATCTGGAAAGTGCGTACTAACTTGTTAGATAAATTTAAGCAGTGCATGTTTTTTGTCTTCATGGGTGTAACCACTATAGGCGTGTCTAAGTGGTGGTATCAATTGCACAGGGTAATTTTTGGTTGCGGATTTATCTTTTTCATTGGTCATAGTTTTTCCTAAGCTGGCTTAAATTCAAGTACTTGGCCGTTGTTACACCAGCGTTGGCCAGTAGGTAAAGGACCATCCATAATCAAATGCCCATGGTGACCTGAGCAGCGTGCGCATCGATATGCTGTGCTTGGCAAAATGCTTCTGAAATCAGCATATACCTCCAGATGACCTTTAATATGGTCACTAAAGCTAGGCCAACCAGTCTTACTGTCATATTTCATCTCAGAAGTGAATAATGCCAATTGGCAGCCCACACAATAATAAGTCCCGGGTGCATTAAATGTATTAAAGTCACTGGAAAAGCGTGGTTCAGTGGCGCCAGTGCGTAATATGGCGTATTGAGCCGGGGTAAGTTTGTTGCGCCAAAATTCGTCGGAGTGCATCCATTTTTCTATACTGGGATCGGCTTTAATTGTAAGTTTATTATGACCTGAACTTAGTTGCAGCACCGTAAACACTGAAACACCACCAACAGCGAATAAAAAACTTCTTCTATTCAAAATGCATCCTTAAAGTATGCAGTACCATATCTAAGATCAAGTTTAGCGTTTTGCACGAGGTTAAAGTGAATAATTATGGCCGCAGAAATAGCTAATGTTTTTATTTATATATACTCTATAACTACATGATTAAAAACAGTTATTTAGTATTTTTAATATTGCTATGCAGCATGCTGGCACAATTCAGTATGCAACTTGGTACGGATTGGTTTCAGTATTCCAGGTCGGATATCGAGGCGGGACAATGGTGGCGTTTTTTTACTGGAAATTTCATTCATCTCAATTGGCGTCATTTTGCAATGAATGCGGTTGGGCTTATTGTTATTTATGCATTATTCCCAAAAATTTTACGCCCAAACACTTTTTTATTGGCTGTAGTGTTATGTAGTTTGGCGGTCACACTGGGTTTATGGTTGTTCAGTCCCCTGGTGTATTGGTATGTTGGACTATCAGGTGCTTTACATGGGGTGGTAGTGACATTATTGATTTTGGATTATGTCCGCAGCCGCAGCCTGATGACGGTTGCATTAGTGCTTCTTGTCTTGGCCAAATTGGTGTGGGAGTTTACTATGGGTCCATTGCCAGGAAGTGAATCTACAGCTGGTGGTCCGGTAGTGGTTATTGCGCATCTATATGGAGCACTGGGAGGGTTGCTATTTACAATGTGTCTGTTATGGATAAGTTCTAATAAAAATAATTAGTTATATAAATGACTGAAAGTAAATTATCAATTTTTTTGCAAGATGAATTTCAACAACTTTGTCGCAAAATGACCTACGCAACGGTTATCGCGGTATGCATATTTGCAGTAGTAGCTTGGTGGTTTGGTATAGAAGTCAAAGGCAATATGGCTACTTTGATTGGGCTTATATTTATAATACTGGCAGTACTAACGTTTAAAATTCCACATATCGCCTATCGCTATATGTTGAACAAATATAAACACGAGCCCGAAAAGCTGTCCGCATTAGGATCCAGCTGGAAAGAGTTTAAAGATAGTTCTCAACAGCGCTACTAGGGGCCTCCAACCAATTTTCTGAATATCCGTTGGACAGAAATTAGTCACTCACTATCTGATGTGTGCTTTCAGATATCTTAGGAGTTCTCTATTCTATAAACTAACTTATTCATTTTATTAGTGAAATTAAGCACGTCAATAATTTGGCATGGTTTTGAGACTGATTTTAAAGCGACCACATGTTGGGGATTTTTCGAAAATCTAAATTACGCTCGTCTTTTTATCCTCGTGAAGAGCGAAGAGCCATTGAAGGGGAGGTTTATATTAAGCGTCCTGGGCGCGAGCTATTGCTTGCCACTACTGGAAATATCAGTGCTAACGGGCTTTATGTAGAGATCTTTAACCATGATCTCGATAAAGGCAGAAAAGTAGAAATTATCTTGGTAAAGCAAAACGGCTCGGTCAAGAAGATCACTAAAATGATGGGAATTGTGGTACGTGCCGATCAAAATGGGGCAGCTATGGTGACCTATAAGCGACAAGATGTAGGTTCCTTAGAAGAGCTTAGTCCGCCATGATGCGGCTCTGCTGTAGTAGGGGATGAGTAGCCTCAGCTGGGTTTCTCGGGTTAAAAGGTCATTTTTTACAGATAAGCTGTAAGGTCTAAGTCTGCTTAGCCTCTATAATATCCACTGTAGTTTCTCTCCTTCTGAAGCTGACCCACGTCACATCCTTAAGACGTGGGTTTTTTTTGTCCAATACAATGTAGTTCAAATTTTTCCTGTTGCTATAGACTCCATTTTGCTGTGTTAGCATCTCAAAATGAATGCACTGTTATTAATTGCTCATGGTAGCCGAAGACAAGATTCCAATTATGAAGTAAGAGATTTAACGAATAATCTCGCTCAGATAACGGCCCATAAATTTAAAATTGTCGAATGCGCCTTTCTGGAATTGGCTACACCTTCCATCTTTGAAGGGGTAACACGATGTGTACAACGAGGTGCTGAGTGCGTGACTGTCTTACCTTATTTCTTATCGGCAGGGCGACATGTGGTGGAGGATATACCTGCTGAACTCGAAAAAGCATTACAAGAGTACCCGACGCTGCAAATTAAAGTCGCTCCACATCTAGGTTCGGCTTCTGGAGTTTGTGATAATTTAGTCGCCCTATCTGAGTTAGCCATTTGACACCCAGGCGTTTAATGCCAGTAATTGAAGATAAAAAAACTTCTGTTGATCAAAAAACACGGGGGCGTGGTTATGTCGCGAATATACCAAATCGTTTTGATCATATCGTCACAGAATATGATGCAGGAGTTAATGTTCACGATTCCAAAATTGTTCTAACCGAGCTCTCATCCACACAGGCAAAATTGATCCTATCTAAGAATACGTCACCTGATGTTCCATTTGATCAAAGCTTGAATCCATACCGTGGTTGTGAGCATGGCTGTGCTTATTGTTTTGCTAGACCCACTCACTCTTATTTAGATTTGTCACCCGGGCTTGATTTTGAGACACAAATATTTTTTAAAAGAAATGCAGCAGAATTACTAGAAAATGAGTTTCTAAAGCCGAATTACGAAGTCAAAACTATTTCACTTGGAAATATAACGGACTGTTATCAACCAGTCGAAAAGCGCTTAAAGCTTACACGCGATATATTAAAAATAATGCTGAAGTATGAGCACCCAGTCAGTATTGTCACAAAATCGAAATTAATAGAGCGTGATTTGGATTTGTTGAAGCCATTAGCCCAGCAAAGGCTTGTGCATGTCGCTATTACAGTAACAACCTTGGATAAAAATTTGGCACAAAAATTAGAGCCAAGGGCAACAACACCTAGTCGGCGACTTGAAACGATTCAAGCCTTATCTCAACAGGGGGTATCAGTTTCGGTTTTAGTAGCGCCCATAATTCCTGTTTTGACTGATTATGAGTTGGAAGAGGTTCTTAGGCAGTGCAAAGAATATGGTGCGAATGGAGCAAATTTTGTAATGCTACGTCTGCCTCACGAATTAAAGGATTTATTTGTGAATTGGCTTGAAAGGCATTATCCCTTAAAGGCCAAGCACATTTTGAATCGTGTAAAAGAAATGCATGAAGGAGAATTATACCAAGCCAAATTTGGACAAAGAATGCGAGGCTTGGGGAACTATGCAGAACTAATAGAAAATCGGTTTCGTTTGGCATATAAGAAATTTGGCTACCAAAGTGAATTCTATGAGCTGGATCATTCTAAATTTGTTCGATCAAGTGATACGTTGCCAAAACAATTGAATATGTTTTAACGAAATATCAGAATAAATCAGAGCTTTCTTAGATCTTAAGTGATTCGATTTCGTCTTTTTTTATGGCGGAGTAAGGGGAGTTTCTGATTTGATCGTGTACTTTCATACGATAACGTACAAATTTATCGACATCGGTGAAATGCATAAACGGGTTGCCTTCTAATTCTTCTCCAAGCGTAGATGTTTCTTGTACTGCGTAATGATGACCAGGATGAATAATAATTGAGGAGGGTAGCTCATCGCGAAATCGTTGTAAGGTGGTATGCATGAGTTCTGGATCGCCACCACTTAAATCACAGCGTCCACATCCAAATACAAACAGTGTATCTCCTGTTATTAAATCATCATTAATACGGTAACATGCAGATCCTGGGGTGTGTCCTGGTGTATGCATAATTTCAATTTCAGTCACACCTATTTTGATTCGGTCACCGCCATAGTGCAGGCTTGGCTTGGCTAATTCTTTTCCCCAAAATGAAGCTTCATGTTTAAGCAAATGTATCTGTGCATCATAGTGTTTTAGTAATTCATCAATTCCATTGATGTGGTCATGGTGACTATGAGTTAATAAAATGTTTGTAATTGTTACATTAAGTTGTTTAGCGCGTTCTAATATTGCTGGCACATCCCATGCAGGATCTACTACAGCTGCAGTTTTGGAGCTTTCATCGATCAGAAGATAAATAAAATTTTCCATTGGCCCTAATTCCATAGGCTCGATGGAATATGTCGATACGTTTTTAAGCATAGTTTATTTAAACAAAAATAATATAAAGGCTATTATGGAATTGAATATACTATTTTACTACATGTTACAACATGAGATTATAGCTAAAATTACGCTCAAGTAGATTATGAACACTCTCCCGGATTTCATTGATCATGGACTAGCTATTCTATCGATTGGACTTAATCCATCAACGATTTCAGTGGAAAAAGGCTATTATTTTGCAAATCCTCGTAATAGATTTTGGAAGGCTTTGAATACTAGTGATTTGATCCCGGAAGAATTAATACCTTCAGTGGATGCGCAAGAGAAGATGCTGAAACAATATAAAATAGGATTTACCGATGTTGTGAAGCGTCACACTCGCATGGGGAAAGACTTGAAAGCAATTGATTTTAAAAAATATGCTCCAAAGTTATACACAAAAATTGAAAAATACCAGCCAATGGTGTGTTGGTTTCATGGCAAAGTAGCTGTTCAAAAATTTTTGAAATATTCAAATTGTCTTGAAACAGAAATATCGTGGGGAACACAGAACTTTAAAATCTGCAACTCTGATGCTTTTGTAACTCCAAATCCAAGTCCAGCAAATGCAGCTTATTCACTAGATGTGATTTCAGAGTGGTATACCATGCTCTATAATACTGTTAAGCAAAAGGATCATTTAATTATTTAATATAAAATGAAGTTTATATTGCTAATATTATCCCTGTTTGTAATTTCGTGTACGAACAATTCAGAGTTAAAACATGATGATCAACAAGCACGTGACACCCTTGTTGGCGTTTGGCGTGGAGCAGGTAATTATCAAGACGAGGGTGATCGTGGTTGGCGAGAGTATTGGAAAATGATACGACATAAAGATGGCAGTTATGATGTGAGTTATTTGTTAATTCATGAGAAAAATAAACAATATGAATTGACCTCTGATTCAGGAAAATGGAAATTCGAAAATAGTAGATATTTTGAAGTAGACCGGCATGAACAAAAGTCGGAGTTTAAAGTTCTTTCGCTAAAAAAAGATTTGTTCAAGTACAATTATATTCAGCGTGATGATAATCTACCCATTAGTGAAACCAAAACCAGTGACAATTATCAATTGCAAGAACCGCCAGAAGGTTATACAGAGTTTGTGTATCAAAAACCAAATAAAATAGAGTAATTATTACTATTTAAGGCTGAGTTAATGTTTAGTAGTCGTGCTTTATATTTTTATGGGTTTATAATATGTGTTGCATCACTTGCATTCGCCTTTTTTTATCTTGAAAAGACGTTATACTTAGACCCTTGTCCGCTTTGTATTTTCGATCGGGTAGTAATTGCCGCCTTAGGAATAATCTTTTTTATTGCTTTCTTGCATAATCCAGCATCATTCTTTAAAAAATTATATGGAATTGTATCGATACTATTATGTTTTATTGGGATTGGTCTCGCTTCCAGGCATATCTGGTTGCAGAATTTGCCTAAAGACCAGGTTCCGGAGTGTGGGCCTGATTTGTATTTTATGTTTGAGACCTTGCCATTTTTTGATGTAATTAAAAAAGCACTTTCCGGGTCAGGTTCTTGTGCAGAAGTTAGTTGGACCTTTGCCGGCTTGACGATACCCGAACAGACCTTAATTTTATTTGTGGCATTACTGATCTTGTCGGTAATCCAGACCTTACGAGCACGTAAATCTATATAAATAGTAAGCAATTTACGTACAATTCCGTTCTTTTGTTTTTTAAGGAAACTCTGATTTATTCTGATATGGCCCTAGGAAAATGCTTAAGAAAAAATGTCTCGAAATACTCATGTATTAGCCTATACACTTCGCTTTTTCGACATTTTTTGCCTAATATCAGTCAGCTATGCCAATAAATCAGAGCTTCCCAAGCTATATTGGAATTTTTGTACATTAGAATCCAGGCGATACAGTGAATGTTGAATATTTTTTAGTGTTAAATAGAGAACTATTGTGAGTACGGCAGCAAAAGATATACATCCCATACCAAACCGTGTGCCACCGGCAACGCAGTTTGTGGAATTACGAGGCGATTACGGCACGTCGGATTTCATCATGCGACGTGGTGGTTTTTTGCCTAAAGTAGTGGTTGCCTATGAATCGTGGGGTGAATTATCCGAAACTCATGATAACGTGGTTCTGGTATTTACGGGTCTTTCTCCATCTGCACATGCTTGCTCATCATCAAAAGATCCATCTCCCGGTTGGTGGGAATATATGATTGGTCCCGGAAAACCCATCGATACCAATAAGTTCTATGTTATTTGTGTAAATTCTCTAGGTAGTTGTTTTGGTTCAACCAGCCCAACTTCGATCAATCCAAAAACCGGTAAGCAGTATTGTGCTGAGTATCCCGAGCTAACAATCGAAGATATTGCTAAGGCAGGGCATCACGCCTTACAAGAACTTGGTGTTGATCACTTATGCGCTGTCGTGGGGGCATCTATGGGGGGGATGTCTTCACTCGCTTATGCATTGCAGTATCCAGATGAAGTCGATTATTTAGTTAGCATCTCTGCAGCTTGTCGTTCTCTACCTTTAGCCATCGCAATGCGTTCTTTACAACGTGAAATTGTACGCTGTGATCCGGAATGGAAAGATGGATGCTATGAACCAGATGAGGAACCCAAACACGGTATGGTATTGGCGCGTAAGTTAGGTTTGATGTCTTATCGTGCTGCTGCAGAGTGGAATGAGCGCTTTAATCGTGCACGTGTAGATCCTTCAAGACGTAGTGAAGACAAGTTTGGGATTGAATTTGAAGTTGAATCATATCTCGATTACAACGCACATAAATTTGTGGATACCTTTGATGCTAATAGTTATCTATATTTGTCTAGAGCGATGGATTTATTTGATGTTGCTGAGCATGGAGGTTCGGTAAATGCGGGTTTGGCAAAAATTCATGCTAAAAAATCCTTAGTAATCGGTGTTGAAACCGATATTTTGTTCCCAATAAAACAACAAGAAGAGATTTATAATGGAATTAAGAAGGCAGGCCGTAATGTCGAATTTGCGCGTCTACCTTCTATTAATGGGCACGATTCGTTCTTAATCGATGAGGAACATTTTGCTCCCGTGATGCAAAAGTTTTTTTCTGAATTCGCTTAACTGCGTTTATTAATCTCGACGTAATCACGTTCATCTGGTCCAGTATATAATTGACGTGGGCGGCCAATTTTTGCCTCAGGATCGCTCATATGTTCCTTCCAGTGGGATATCCAGCCTACGGTTCTTGCTAAAGCAAAAATTACTGTAAACATGCTTAGCGGAAAACCCATTGCCCGCAAAATTATGCCTGAATAGAAATCTACATTTGGGTAAAGCTTGCGCTCTACAAAATAGTCGTCTTCGAGTGCGATGCGTTCAAGTTCCATCGCAGTATCAAATAATGGTTTATTGGGGTTGTCGTCTCCTAGCTCAGCAAGCAATTCATGACAGACATTGCGGATTATTTTGGCACGTGGATCATAGTTTTTATACACACGATGACCAAAGCCCATTAAACGGAATTTAGAATCTTTATCCTTTGCACGGTCGATGTAATAGGCAACATCATTGTCTGATTCGACGATATCTTCAAGCATACGGATGACGGCTTCATTGGCTCCACCATGTGCAGGTCCCCAAAGAGAGCTAATACCTGCTGAAAGTGCGGCATAAGGGTTTGCACCAGAACTTCCTGCCAGACGTACAGTAGAGGTAGATGCATTCTGTTCGTGATCCGCATGCAAAATTAAAATAACGTCCATCGCTTTAACAAAAATCGGACTAGGTGTGTATTCTTGAGTTGGAAAACCGAAGGTCATGTATAGAAAATTGGACACATAATCCAAATTATTATTGGGGTACATAAACGGTTGACCAACTGTATATTTGTATACCCAAGCAGCCATAGTTGGTACTTTGGCGATTAAACGATTAGCTGCAATTTCACGAGATTCTGGATCATGTACATCGATTTGTTCATGATAAAAAGCTGATAGAGCACCTACAGTCGCAACCATCATCGCCATTGGATGCGAATTATTATGAAATCCCAAATAGAAGCGACGCATTTTTTCATCAAGTAGAGTATGTACTCTAAGTCTGGACACAAATGCATCAAATTCTTGTTTGGTGGGAAGTTCTCCATATAAAAGTAAATAACAGACCTCTAAAAAAGTACTCTTCTCTGCGAGTTGTTCAATTGGATAACCACAATAACGGAGTAGACCTAGGTCGCCATCAATAAATGTGATTTTGCTCTCGCAACTGCCGGTAGAGACAAAGCCTGGATCAAAAGTGAAGTAACCCAGTTCTTTATATAAGTTTCCAATATCAATTGTACTTGGGCCATTGGCGCCATCAAGAATTGGTAGGTCGACCTTTTTCCCTGTCGAATTGTCAATAACGGTAACGGTTCGAGCTGCCATTTAAGACTCTCCTAAATAATTATTGGTTAGAAATAAATTGTTTATCTTGTAGCCAAAAGACACTCTCTCCGTCCATCAATTTGGAGAAAACCTTCTGTCTTAGTTCTAATAAGTTAGATAAAGTACTTATAGTAACTTGCTGTTATTACTAAAGTTACTTGCTGTGTATCGCTGTATTAGCCAATACTAACTTGTTATTTTGTCCAGGAATTATAGCATTTTTGTGTTATTCAGTGGAGCAAGAGATTTTGACGCTTATCGCGAAGATTTGTTTATAAATTGCTCGATATAAGTGGCAATCTGATGTGGATGGTTAAGCTCTAGTAAAGGCAGTGGACTACTCACATGATTGGGTTCATCCGTTGCAATGGCAATTACGTTTTCGTCTGTTGCGGAAATAAGGGGTTTTCCTAAACTCGGCCGATGAATTTCTATTTTGGGGATAGGCTCGGATTTATAACCTTCAACTACTACAAAGTCTATGTTGTCTATGACGATGTGTCTCAGTGCTTCTTGTAGAGATAGTTCCAAGTGGTCAGAAGGATTTTCATGAATCATTACCCAACGATTAAGTGAAGAAATCAGAATTTGTTGCGCCCCTGCTTTTCTAATTTTATAACTATCTTTTTCGGGGTGATCGATATCAAATGTGTGATGCGCATGTTTAATAACTGCGACCTTATAACCATGTTTACTAAAAATTGGAATGAGCTTTTCCAATAATGTTGTTTTTCCAGAACCGCTATAAGCACATAGGCCTAAAATAGGCTTTTGAAAGACAATTTGTTTCATTATTTGTTATTTTACTAAAAGTTTAGCTAAAGAATTTTTATCTTCTGGGGTGTTTACATTAATAAAGCAATCTTTATTATCACTGAAATCTACTTCAATTAATTTGTGCTGTTCAAACCAACGATCAATTTTACGTTCACCGCTATTTAAATATTCATTCAAACTTTCTAATAAGTCACATTGAATAAGCGCATATACGGGCTGTATTCGCCTACCATCATGTGCTACAGCAATTTCTGCGTTCCGATTTTTGGTGGAGTTATATAATCGTGATACTAAATCATCTGCAATCAGCGGACCATCACATGGACAGGTACAAATATAAGGCGTGGTGCATTTATGCATTGCTACAGCAATACCGGCTAATGGTCCTTGGTAATCATTTAGGTTATCAGTAAATACTGGATACCCATATTTTTCGTAAATTTCTATATTGCGATTCGCATTAATCAAAATACTAGCAACTTGAGGCTCAAGTGCGCGGATTACATATGAAATCATGGTTATACCATTGATTTCCAACAAGCCTTTATCTTGGCCTCCCATACGTTTGGCTTTTCCCCCAGCTAAAATTATGCCAGTAACATTATTGTTGTTGGTGTTGTTCACAGGATTATTAAACTAAAATTTTTCAATGTTCTGAAACTTAGTACAAAATACAAATATAATATTAAAACCAGATTGTTTTGAGGTAAAAATTATGAGTGATGAGAAATATGACCGGAATCAGTTAGAAATCGAGGCAGCAGTATACAGAAGGTTGGTAGATCATTTGCGAAAAAAGACAGATGTGCAAAACATAGATCTGATGAATTTAGCGGATTTTTGTCGTAATTGCTTGTCTAAGTGGTATGTTGCTGCTGCTGAGGAAAGGGGAATTACGATTGAGTACGAAAAGGCTAGAGAACTCGTTTATGGCATGCCGTACTCAGAATGGAAAGCAAAATATCAAACAGAGGCTAACAAAGAACAATTGAAAGCATTTGCTGAAGGTGAAAAGAGACGTAACAGTTAGCAGTTTTATTCATCAAGACTTAGGATTATCAATTGAATCAAAAGGAAAGTAAAAATGATCTAAGTGATGATGAGTTGCTTCGTTATAGTCGACAAATCATGCTTCCACAACTTGATATAGTTGGCCAGAAACAATTATTGAAGTCACGTGTTTTGCTATTTGGAGCAGGAGGACTAGGTTCGCCAATTGCAATGTACTTAACCGCAAGTGGTGTAGGACAAATAACCATTGTGGATCCTGACACTGTAGATCTTTCTAATTTGCAGCGTCAGATTATTCACAGCAGTAAAAATTTAGGACAAGACAAGGTAGATTCGGCAAAACAGACACTATGTGAGCTAAATTCTCAAACTAGTGTGCAAACAATAAACACAATTTTAAGTGGGGCAGAACTTGAAAATGAAGTCCTGAAGGCAGATGTAGTAATTGATGCAACAGATAATTTTAAATCAAGATTTGCTATTAATATGGCATGCGTAAAACAAAGAACTCCACTCGTGGTTGGAGCTGTAATTCGTTTTGAAGGGCAAGTAATGGTTTTTACAATGGATGATAATAGCGCCTGTTATCAATGCCTTTTTTCTAACCAGGTTGAGGAATTGGACGAGAGTTGCACGCAAACCGGTGTGCTCGGTTCTGTAGTAGGGCTAGTTGGTTGTATACAGGCGACAGAAGCTATAAAAATTTTAGCCAATTTTGGTGAGACGTTATCCAATAAATTATTGTTAATCGATGCATTAAATGCGGAGTGGCATACTGTCAAAATTAGAAAAGACCATAAATGTGCAGTATGTGCGGCGTAATAAATTGTATTTAGGCAAACTATTTTATGCTTGGTTATGCATATTGCCATTACTATTATTTTTTATTCCGTGGACATATGCGAACTCTCTTCAATTTAAAACTTCAATTTTAGTAGATCATGTTGAAGGTCATGGTTTTGAATTAGAAGGGATAAAAATCATCTTTGACGTACAAGCAAAGAATGTTTCAAGTTATATAGTCGAAATACAGTCGGCTTTATTACCAGTACAAAAAAGCCGGATTAAAGACATTGCCTTTACATGTAATGAGGGGCTGTTTTCGCAGCAGGAAATATCATGTATTGATGGTATGTTGTCATTTAAGGATCCGGTTATTACAGCAGACTCCTCACCAATAAACTTTCATATCAAAAAAAATGGAGAATATTCTCTCAGGATAGATTCAATTCAACTCGCGGGTGGTTTTACATCAGTTGATATGACTATGCAGCATGATAAATGGGTAGCTAATTTAAGTACACGGAATGTTTCTCTAGCTAAATTACAATCTGTTCACCCCTATCTATCTGAGTTGTCTCTAGTAGGAAATTTGCAAGGCAGCTTGAGATTAGATGGCTACCGTTCAGTGATTCAAGCCATCATGGGTAATGCGGAAGTGACAGGTTTAGATTTCTCCAATCAGGAAAGCACTAGCGTTGGAGAAGATGTTGCCGCTAAATTTTCTTTTAAGGCGCATCGAATAGATCAATTGTGGAGAAGTGATATTTCATCCACAGTTTTTGCTGGCGAACTTTATTTCGATCCTATATTTATCGATGCAAATGAAAGCCCTAAGGATGTATATGGAGAGATTGCATGGGAAGTGCATACAAATAATATACAACTTGTCCCTCTGCATATGGAAGATCAGAATGCCGGTCACATGAAAATTTCAACCACATTTAATATAGAAGAAAAGAAACCAATTGCACCCATAGAGCTAAATATTGAATATGCGATTTTGCCACAGGCATATAAAACTTATATGCAGCCATTTTTTTTAGATACAAATTTGGCTGATTTAACTACAAGCGGATCGCTGTCAGGCTCTGTAGAAATAGATGATGTGAATATAAGTGATGCGAATTTTGATCTTAATAGAGTTTCATTTATTGATAAACAAAAACGGTTTGCACTTTTGAATTTAGATGGAAACATTGGATGGGGCGAGCGCTATATCGATACTGATTATAAGATGGAATTTGAGTCAGCTAACATTTATAAACTTCGCTTGGGGAAAACTGCGTTTTCATTTTCTAATCAGGGGGATTCGCTAAAATTAAATCAAGTAGCAAATGTACCTGTCTTAAATGGGGCGCTGAATATAGAATCATTTATAGTGTCTAATCCTGGTAAAGATGATCAAAGCATATCTTTAGATTTAAGCTTGATTCCCGTTTCTATGGCAAAATTGTCTTCAGTATTTGCTTGGCCTGAATTAAGTGGCGATCTTGCAGGTTATGCGCCGAATGTCACATATAAGCAAGGCGACTTGGATGTACAAGGAGCATTATTAGTTAGGGCATTTAATGGGACAACCACTATTCATAATTTAAGGGCGCATGATTTATTTAGTGTAACGCCAAAACTATTTGCAGATATTAAAATTCAAAATCTCAATTTGGGGTCATTGACGGAAACATTCTCGTTTGGTGAGATCACTGGAAAACTAAATGGTTACATAAATAATTTGCAATTTGTTAACTGGCAACCTATACAATTTGATGCTTGGCTTGGGACTCCTGAAAATGATAAGTCCCGTCACAGAATTAGCCAAAAGGCGGTAGACAATCTCACGCAGATAGGTAATGGTGCATCTAATATTTTTTCTAAAAGTTTTCTGCGGTTTTTTGATAGTTTTGGCTATGATCGTCTAGGCATAGGGTGTCGGCTATATAACTCTATCTGTGAAATGCGCGGAGTTGCGAATAGAGATAATGGTTTTTATATTGTAAAAGGAAGTGGAGTTCCAAGGATTGATATAATTGGATTCACAGAAAAAGTATCTTGGCCAGTATTAATAGCACGATTAAAGCGGGTGATAAGTACTCAGGATATTGTGGTTCAATAGGTAAAGGTGCAAATAATGTGCAAGGGAACTTATTCAATTCCAAAGATATCTAACACAAACAAAATTCGGGAAAAAATTTGTTATGAATATTAAGCAACGCAAATCAATTTTTAGTAGTTTTGTATTAGCATTTTTACTTTCGGCATGTGTCACTATAAATATTTATTTTCCTGCTGCAGCGGCAGAAGATGCAGCACGGATAATAGTACGTGATGTACTCGATGAAGGTGAAGCAAGTGAATCAACCACTACAGGCGAAGAGACAAGTTACCAAGTACCTCATGTTACCTTGCATTATTTTGCTGCTTTGCTTCTAGATGTTTTAATTTCACCTGCATATGCTGAAGCAGATATCAATATTAATACGCCTGCTATTGCTACTTTGCGTGCGAGTATGAAAAGCCGTGCGTCTAGCTTAAAAACTTATTACGCAAATGGTGCGGTTGGTTTAACCACAGATGCAAATGTGCAGATAAGAGATCTTTCCGTGATACCACTAAAAGACCGCAATACTGTAAAGAAATTGGTAGCTGATGAAAATCGTGAGCGTGGCGCATTGTATGCCGAGATTGCGAGAGCCAATAACCACCCGGAATGGGAAGCCGATATTCGTGCAACCTTTGCTAAAGTGTGGGTGGAAGAGGTTCCTGCTGGCACCTGGTATCAGGCAGCTGATGGTAGTTGGGTGCAAAAATAACTTATTTTGCTAAGTGTGGTTTAAAATCTTCCTATAAACTGATCTAAGTTAAACCGTCTATACAAGCGGATACTTGTAGGGTTTTAACGAATTTTTCAACTGCTGTGGTTTTTACTGGCCATTCCTATTGTCTGATTGAAGCTACCTTTGAGTGTTGGAGCAATAAATCCATCTTGCTTTACATTTGCTATCCATGTATCTGCTACAATTTGTATAACCTTCACATAGAGTGTCTAATAATATCTTATGCTTAAAGAGAAAATTAATGAGCTTATTTGGCAGGCTGACATTAAAGAAATGCCGTGGTGGAAGGCTTGGCCATTAAGCATTGTTCGCTTTATACATGTCATATTGATTGACTTTATGGATGGCCAATTAAATTTACGTGCAATGAGCCTTGTGTTTACTACAATGCTTTCTATTGTTCCGGTCATTGCTGTTAGTTTCACTGTGGCAAAAGCCTTTGGTATGCATAACCATATGGAACCATTATTGCTAAATTATTTAGCGCCGTTGGGTGAACAAGGAAAAGAGATTGCCCAGCAGATAATGGGGTTTGTTGATAACATCAAAGTAGGCATATTGGGAGGAATTGGTTTAGCCTTATTGTTTTTAATTATAATCAGGCTAATACAAAAAATTGAATATGCATTTAATTATACTTGGAGGGTTAAACATACTGGTTCTTTAGTACGAAGAATAGGAAATTACTTGATAGTAAGTATAGTAGGGCCACTATTAGTTTTCATAGCACTTGCAGTAACGGGCTCTGTTATGAACAGCTCAATCGCGCAAGCCATTATTTCTATGGAACCATTTGGGACGCTATTAAGTATTGGAACAAAGCTTGTTCCATATTTGTTAATTATTGCAGCATTCACTTTTACTTATCTGTTTATACCTAATGCTAAGGTAAGGGTTGTCCCGGCATTGATAGGAGGAATAACTGCTGGAGTATTATGGCAGACGGTAGGTTGGGCTTTTGCAACCATTTTTTCCGCATCGATTTCAACAAGCTATACAGCGATATATTCAAGTTTTGCTTTTTTGTTTGTTTTTATGATCTGGTTATGGTGGAGTTGGTTAATACTTCTTGTTGGTTCAAGTGTTGCTTTTTATAAGCAATATCCTGAATACCTATTTATTAATACACATAATTTATCTTTGACCAACAAACAAAAGGAAGAGCTTGCCTTAAAGTTAATGACGGTTATTGGTCAGCAGTTTTATAGAAACTCTCCCCCGATATCCGTAAATGATCTTGTAGAAATTTTGCATCTTCCTAAACAATGCATTGAACAACAGCTGCAGTTATTTGAATCCCATGGCTTGCTGATAAAGATAGATTCAGACATACCAACTTATACACCAGCAAGACCGTTGGAGGAATTGAGCTTGAAAACGGTTGTTGACACCGTACGCGAACCTGGTCCAAATAGTCATATTAAATCTGCATTAACACAGAAATTTCCTAGTATAAACTCTTTGCTAGGGAATTTAGATAAAGAGATAGGCCAGATCTTAGACAATAAAACAATGAAAGAGATTATCAAACAGCAAGATACGGATTCTAAGTATAATGATAATGCAGTGACTCCAATTACCTCAGGAATGAAAAGCAAAAATGAATAGAGGTTATGTAGTTACTTTGGCTATATTTGCCAAAAGGTAAGTAATAATGACAGAGCCTGTAATAGAAGAACTAAAATTAAAACTCAGAGAATTTGCGCAAGAGCGTGATTGGGAAAAGTTCCATAGCCCAAAAAATCTTTCCATGGCCTTGTCTGTAGAAGCGTCTGAACTAGTGGAGAATTTTCAATGGATGACAGAAAAGCAAAGTTTTAATCTTGATCCAAAACGTCATGCAGCCGTAGCATTTGAGCTTGCAGACATATTTATTTTTTTGCTAAGACTATCAGATCAGTTAAATGTAGATTTAATGGAAGTAACAAAACGCAAAATGGAGCTTAATAATAAACGTTATCCTATAGACATGGTCAAAGGCAGTTCTAAAAAATATAGTGAATATGAATAGCTAGATAAACGTTTCATCTAGTTTTCAACAAAATAATAATTCTGAAACTAATCTTTAACTTTCTAATGCTTAGTTGTGTCTGAACCACTGCAAAATTTATTTGTCAATGAAAGCAATTTGACTATTTTAGGTACTGCGCACGTGTCACGTGCAAGTGCAGATACTGTGCAAAAAATGGTACGTTCTGAAAGGTTTGACGTAGTTTGTATAGAACTTTGTCAAAGTCGTTTCAATTCTATTATGCAACCTAATTCATTGGCAGAAATGGATTTGTTTAATGTTATACGCCAAGGTAAAGCAAGCATGGTAACCGCGAGCCTGGCCTTAGGAGCTTATCAGCAAAGATTAGCCGAACAACTTGGAATAGAGCCTGGCAAAGAAATGAAAACTGCTATTGTGGAAGCAGAAAAATTGGGCTTACCACTAATTTTAATAGATCGAGAAGTAGGGACTACACTTAAGCGTGTTTATCACAATGTACCTTTTTGGAAAAGAATTTATTTGTTTGCAGGATTATTTGGCAGTGTCTTATCTCGTGATGAAGTTTCAGAAGAAGAGATTGAAAAATTAAAGAGTGGGGACATATTAGAGACCACTTTCACACAGTTTTCTGAAGATGCAAAAGAGTTATTCATACCTTTGATTGATGAGAGAGATCGGTACATGGCTGCAAAATTATTACAAGTCACTGAAGATCATAGCAGTCGTAACATACTAGCCGTTGTAGGCGCTGGCCATATTAAAGGTATGAAAAATTATTTAGAAAGCACTAATTTGGATGCTGAAAATACGATTAAAAATTTAGATGCGGTACCTAAAAAAGCATCATGGCTTAAGTTAATTCCGTGGATAATTGTTGGGTTAGTATTTGTGGGATTTTTTCTTGGTTTTAGAAAAAGCCCAGATCTTGGTTGGAGTTTAATTGGGCAATGGATTGTAATTAATGGTGGACTATCTGCATTAGGTGCCGCAATAGCAGGTGCTCATATTTTAACAATTTTGGTTGCTTTTTTAGCTGCTCCAATTACGTCATTAAATCCAACCATTGGTGCTGGTATGGTAACGGCGGCTATGGAATTGTTTCTCCGCAAGCCTGCAGTTAAAGATTTTGGAGAACTGCGTAAAGACACAACTACAATTAAAGGTTGGCGCAAGAATAGAGTAGCTAGAATACTATTAATATTTCTTCTAAGCAGCTTGGGTTCTGCGATTGGAACCTATGTGGCAGGGTTTAGGATATTTAATCAAATAACCTAATAAAGCAGGGTTTACATAGCTTAATGTGTGTGATTCACAGACATGGTTTCAAATTTCTGACTTGTAAATCTAGCTGGTAGTTAGCTTCTTGTATACGTTCTTTTTCAGGATGATAGTCTTTTAGGACTTCTTCTCTAAGAGGGGTTTTATCCAGTAAGTGGCAAACTTTCTCCATAGGGGTTTTGCCTTTTAAGGAGCCATGTGTACGTTGCCAATTATAGTAGTGTTGCCATTCTGGAAGAGTGAGTTGCAACTCATCAAGATCAAGTTTTGCGGTTGCGTAAAATTCTTCTTTATCAGTTCGTTGAGAGCGTTCAACTTTACCGTTAAGATGAGGGGAGCCAGGTTTATTGGGCCTGAATTTAATGCCGTGTTCTATCATTTTTTCTTGAACCTTTACAGCAAAAAACTCACGCCCTCGATCTGTTTGTATACGTTGAATAGGAAAAGGCATCTCTTCAATCACTTGTTCTAGAAATTGCAATGTATTGGCTGCTGTACGTCTTGAGAAGGCTGCTAAAACCCTGTATCTAGAGCAATCATCAATCGCCGTGTATTGGTAAATACCATGTGTAATTTTACTGGTATCCATCTGTATGCGATCACCAGGTATCGGCCTTTGATATCGAATATAGCCCGCTTTCTTTCGATTACGCTTAAGTGGCTTAACGTGATGCTTAGTCAGTATTTTGTGAATCGTTGCTAGTGATAAAGAGTAGTCATGCTCACGTAAAAGTTCGTTTTGAATACGTCTTGCACCGAGTTTACGCTGCTTTCTAAGGCTCAGTATCCAAGCTTCTTCTTGTTGACCAACTTTTGTATTAGGTGAGTGATGAGGCCGTCTACTGCAATCTCGTAAACCATTTAAGCCATCTTTCTCATAACGCTTCAACCATTTGCGTAAAGTGGGTCTTGAAATACCACAACGACGACAAACTAACCCTGCATTTTGGGTTTCCATATACAGGTCAACCCATACCAATCTTTGTTTTACTTGCTTGTTCATAGGCATCCATTTTAGTGAAAGGATGTCTGTGAATCACACACTAATGGTTACGATCTACAAATGAGCTTGATTTATGCGATGTTAAAATTTTAGCTAAATCAGTTGCAATATTTGCAGTTTCGTCAAGTAAAACATCAATATATTCATCATCATCATCAAGCTTATTTAAATTATCTTCGGTGTTTTTTAAGTAGTTTTGATACTTAGAACGTGTAGACTCATACAACTCGTATTCTTTCCTTCGTTTAGACTCAAGTAATGAAACCGTTTCTTGATTTCTTAATTTAAAATCTAGCTCTAATAATTTTACTAGCGAATTAAATTTTTCGTCTTTTCTAATGCGGGCAGTATGTAAACTCGAAGTATTTCTAATGATCTGATCATTAACTGAGCCATAATGATAGTTAACTGGAGAAATTGAACTCCATGGCAACGCATTTTTAAGTGCGCGTTCACCATATTTCTCTCCTGAAAAAATTGTATTGAAATCGATGTCTGGTTCAACACCACGATGTTGTGTACTGCCTCCATTAACTCTAAAATATTGTGCAATAGTTGCTTTTAATTGCCCGAGTTTTTCATCACGTTTAGCATCAAAATTATTTAAATCGACTAATTGTTGTACAGTACCTTTCCCAAATGTTGTTTCGCCAACTACGATACCACGGTGGTAATCTTGTATTGCACTTGCAACTATCTCAGAAGCTGAGGCACTAAATCGATCAACCAACACAACCAACGGGCCTTTATATGAAATGCTTGAATCTAGATCTCGATGGACTTCTATATGCCCATTTGAACTGCGAACTTGTACAATGGGCCCATCATTGATGAATAATCCTGTTAACTGAGTAGCTTCAGTTAATGATCCGCCTCCATTGCTGCGTAAATCTAGAATCAACGCGTCAATATTTTCAGAATTTAAGTTCGAAATTAAGTTGTCTACATCGCGTGTTGTACTGCGATAGTCTGAATCTCCTCGTTGGTAGGCTTGGAAATCTATATAAAATGCAGGTATATCAATCACTCCAATTTTATAGTCTTGCTTAGAATCCTTAATATGTATGACTTCGCTTTTTGCAGCTTGTTCTTCTAATTTAATTTTGTCACGTGTGATTTGAATTTCTTTTATTTTCGCATTTTGACCTTCATCACCAGGTAGAATTTGTAAACTTACTTTTGTGCCTTTAGCACCGCGGATAAGTTCAACTACTTCTTCTAAACGCCACCCAACTACATCTTTAAATTCTTTTTCATCTTGTTGCGCAATGCCTATAATGCGATCACTTGCATGCAATAGATCACTTAAATCTGCTGGTCCCCCAGGGATAATTCTTTCTACCAAGGTATAGTCACCATCAGTTCGAAGCAGTGCGCCAATTCCTTCGAGTGAAAGGCTCATACGTATTTCAAAATTTTCTGAAGTACGAGGAGACAAATAACTTGTATGTGGCTCTAGTGTGCTAGCAAAGGCATTAATAAATAGCTGATAAACGTCTTCTGAATCAACCTGTTGGCTTCGCCTTGCAATAGCGTTATAGCGTTTTTCTAACGTTTCTTTAATTTCATCGGGATCTTTGTCCGCTAGTTTGAGCGAGAGAACATCATTCTTAATACGTTTCCGCCAAATTTCATCGAGTTCATTTTTATTTTGTGCCCAATCCAGGTTTGAACGATCGATAATTAATTCCTCGTCAATCGTAAAATCGAATTTTTTATCTAAAAGATTTATCGCATACAATACACGCTCTTCCACCCTAGCTTGATAGAGACGAAACATTTTAAATGGGGTGCCGAGTTCAGGGTTATCTAAAGCTTCATCAAACTTAAACCTGAAAACATGAAAGCTATCGATATCTTTTTGATAAAAATAGCTTCGGTTTGGATCTAATACATCTATGTAAGCGTAAAGTATTTTGTCGGATAGGTTGTTGTTAAGTGTAAAATTTTTATAATGATACTTATCTAAAAAGTGAGTAATCAGTTTAGTAGCACGAGTATGTTCTTTTTGAGGTGCTAAAGAAGATTTAGTATTTCCATAAGTATTTGGAGTAATGGCTAATACCGTTACCAAAACAACGAGGATCGTAAGTGGAAATGTAGGAAATTTAAACAATATTATTTTAGACATTGAAATATCCATATAACAACAGCCGTTTCTTAAAATCAGTATTTATATTTGTTAAGTATATAGGTAAATAGGACCCATTTTTTAGCATTGGGCGTACAAATATTGGTAATAATAGTTGACTGAAGCCAATATGTATATGTAAACAACTGATTGTAAGAACTATATTTAACTTGCTATGCTTCAGAGGTAAAAGCTGTATCAGATGTCTAAATAGGCTGATATCAGGCGGGCCAATGGCTTAATCATTATAAAATCGATATTAAAGTACTTAATCCATTGACTGAAAATAGAACTGTATTAATCGGGAAAAGTGATGTACTGCAGACACTTTTCTTAAATCGTGCCAACCGTCATGGCTTGATTGCCGGGGCTACGGGTACAGGCAAGACGGTCACATTACAAATTCTTGCAGAAGGTTTTTCTCAGGCCGGGGTACCTGTGTTTGCTGCCGATATCAAAGGCGATTTAAGCGGTATTAGCCAAGCTATTGAATCGAAGCCTAAGCTTGTAGCGCGAGCTGTCAAAACAGGTATCGAAAACTACACGCCTCGAGGTTTTCCAACCTTATTTTGGGACATCTTTGGTAAACGAGGTCATCCAGTCCGTACCACGGTTTCTGAAATGGGCCCACTACTACTCTCAAGATTATTAGAACTAAATGATACGCAAGAGGGCGTGCTGAACATCACCTTTAAGCTCGCTGATGATGAAGGGTTATTGCTTTTAGATTTCAAAGACCTGCGCGCTATGCTTAATTATGTAGGCGAACATTCATCGGAGTTAACCGTTGACTATGGAAACGTTAGTAAGCGGTCTATAGGTGCTATACAGAGAAGACTATTGGTTTTAGAACAGCAAGGGGCAAAAAACTTTTTTGGTGAACCTGCGTTGGACTTGAAAGATTTAATGAAAACCAATGAAGATGGAATGGGTTTCATTAATTTACTCGCTGCAGATAAGCTAATGACAAGCCCACGCTTATACTCAACCTTCTTATTATGGTTATTGTCAGAATTATTTGAAGAGTTACCCGAAGTGGGCGACCCAGATAAGCCTAAGCTTGTTTTTTTCTTTGATGAGGCGCATTTGCTATTTAAAGATGCTCCCAAAGCTCTTGTTCAGAAAGTAGTACAGGTAGTTCGCTTGATACGCTCTAAAGGAGTAGGAGTTTATTTTGTTACTCAAAATCCAATTGATGTACCTGATGAAGTATTGGGACAGCTGGGTAATAGGGTTCAACATGCACTGAGGGCATATACTCCACGAGACAAAAAAGCAGTAAAAGCTGCTGCCACGACATTTAGGGAAAATCCAAACCTCAATACTGAAAAAGTAATCACTGAATTAGGAGTAGGTGAAGCGCTAGTTTCGGTTTTAGACCTAAAAGGTGTGCCGACAATGGTACAACAAACCTTAATACGACCTCCTGAGTCTAGGATGGGGCCTGCGAAGCCAGCTGAACGAAAAGCTGTGTTTGCAAAAAGCCCAATTAAAGGTGTCTATGATAAAAAAATAGATCGGGAAAGTGCTGCTGAAAAACTGAAAGCGCGTACAGAGAAAGCCGCGCAAAAAGCAAAAGAAATTGAAACAGAAAGAGAATATAAAGCAAAAAAAGCCAAACGAAAGAGCGCGAGTCGGGAAAAACGTACCAGACGTGAATCTACCACCCAAACAGTGATAAAAAGTGCTACTAAAATTGCCACATCGCGTTTGGGTCAATCGATTATAAGAGGGGTGTTAGGCTCAATATTTAAAGGCCGCTAAGTAGATTTATTTTTATATCTGTGTTGGCTTTAGTTATAGTTTTGTGTCTAAGTTAAGTTTTGCTATAGGTTTTTAACTATTATTGGGGAAACTAGTATGTTTGGGACATTTTTATTATTTATTATATATGTTGTAACCTCGCTTGGCGCATTAGTAAGTTTAATTGCCGCAGTGTTTTTTTTCTTAAAGACAAAGAACGAATTGCACCGACCTAGGGAAATTGCAGAGATATTGAAAGAGCCTTCGATTTTTATGTCTGAACATGAGTTTAGTGAGGATGGAAATCAATATCGTCTCTGGTTTTTGCGATTACTGAGCACAGCTGCTGGCCTTATTGTTTTATATATATTATTAAAGCTAATTCTTGCCTAGACTAATGCGAAGTGACTATAGGTAATATTTTCTGTGTTAGTTACTTATTAATAAAAAATAGTAAATAAATGGGAGTGTTAATTTCTGTAATGTGGTATTGATATGAATGCAGATCAAGTATTAAAGCAATGGGAAAAGTCATTGAATAATGGTGATTTGACTAATGTTGTTAGTCTGTATGCGAAAGATGCAGTACTTTGGGCCACTTTTTCAAAAATTATTCGCAATAATCCAGATTTAATTGAGCAATATTTTCAAGACTTATTGCAGAAAAAAAACTTTAGAGTCAATTTTAGTTCTTCTAATGGCAGAGCCTATGAAAATACTCATTTGTACTCTGGAACATATGAATTTTCATATCTGGACAGTAACCTGATAACATTTCCCGCTCGATTTACTTTTGTTATATGTAAAAATGAAGCTGGTGGTTATAAAATCGTAGAACATCACTCTTCTTTAATTCCAGATTAGAATTTTAGGCTAAGATCGAATTTAAGCCTTTTTGTAAGCGCTCTAACCCTATTTCTAAATCACGATCTGAAAGCGCACCATAGGATAATCTCAAAGTACAGTTATTTTCAATGCCAAAAGCAGAGCCAGGAATCGTAGCGACACCAAATTTCTCAATTAAAAGTTTTACTAGTTGCATATCATCCATTTCCGTATCGATACTAAGTAATACATAAAAAGCACCTTCAGATAGAGGTGTATTTTTCAAGCAATGTAATTCGTTAAGTGTATTCAAAACTAAGTTGCGTTTTTTTGACATTGCATCACGTTTTGTCTCGATAAATGAGTAACCGGAATCAAGCGCACCAATTGCAGCATATTGAGAAATTACTGGCGGTGAAATTAAAATGGTATCTTGTATTTTTTTTACTGCGTCCAATAAATGTTTTGGAATGACCATGTAACCTACACGCCAACCTGCAAACCCAAATCCCTTTGAAAAAGAATACAGTGAGATGGTGTAATCGCTAGTTGCAGGATCAGATGCTACGGAATAATGTGTGTTGTTATCGTAATAAAAATCTTCATAGGCTTCGTCGCTAATATGATAGAGTTTATGTTGTCGACATAAATTATTTACAGTCTTTAACTCATTTTTCGTATACACCGTGCCACTGGGATTATTAGGACTGATCGTCACTATCGCCTTAGTTTTGGGAGTAATTGCCGCTTCTAGCTTGCCAATATCCAAGTGGAAATGTTCATCCGTTGGCACCAATACCGGTATACATTTTTCCATCATTAAGGACATTTCATGATTAAAATAATAAGGAAGAGGAAGTATGACTTCATCACCTGGATCTGTGATAGCAAGAATGGCGGTGTTGAAAGCCATATTAGAGCCTGCAGTGACGACTATTTTATTCACAGAATTAATTTTGATTCCGTTCTGTGTTTGTAGTTTATTAGTTAAAGCTTCTTGTAGATCTGGTATGCCTTCAACAGGACCATAGTGATTGATTGCAGGATCTGTTAGCGAATGTTGCACTTTGCGAAAGGCTTCGGGAGGAGGCCCATAAAATGCAACACCTTGTCCAAACGAAATGGTACCTTCGTGCTTTCTAGTTAATTTTCCGATTAATGGAATAATAGGATTTTGTACCGCGTCCAAGCGTTGGCTATTTTTCATATCAGCGCAATAGATATTTATAGAGTTATGCGTCGATAAATATCAGAAACTTTATAAGGGAGTCTGTCGACTTCATTGACTACAGTGAAATTAACTGCACCATACATATGTTGTAGATAATCCATGGCTTCTTGGTCAATCGTAATACAAAAAGGATGTATGCCCAAGAATTTTGCTTCAATTAGTGCACGGCGAGTATCTTCAATTCCATAAGGTCCTCGATAGCCATCTTGATCGTCAGGTCGGCCATCGGATAATGTAATTAGGATTTTGGTGCGTGCTTCCACTTGGTGTAATAGTTTTGTTAAATGCCGTATCGCAACTCCCATGCGCGTGTAGTCTTGCGGTTGTATCCCACTAATTCGAGCTTTAACCTCTTCATTATAGAGCTCATCAAATTCTTTTACTTTGTACAGTTCACAGCGTTCATGTGTGACACCGGAAAATCCATAAATTGCATACCGATCTCCTAGTATTTCTAGTGACTCACAAAGCAAGACCAGCGCTTCACGTTCCATTTCATTGATCCAGCCGGTGGTGGAACCACTCATGTCAATCATGAACATAACCGCAATGTTGCGATCAATTTTTCGTGACTTTATGAAAAGATTTTGTGATGCCTCAAAGCCGGCTTTAGTGTCAGAGAATGCTTCGATAACGGAGTCCAGATCAATATCATCGCCATACGGTTGACGTTTTACTCGTTTGTCGTCTTCGCGTAATGCTTCGAATGTTCGGTGTAAATGTTTTAATAAGTTGCGGTGCTTTTGTAATGTATTGTTTACAAAGTTATCATGAATAGGATGTACAGAGATTTCTTTTAGATGACACCACTCTTTACGATATTTTTGACGTGAATGATCCCACTCATCATATAAAAATATATCTTCATGTTCGTTATTTTCCTCAGTGTCATCGTCTTCCGTAACTTGGACTTCATCGTCGTATTGACTATCATTAGAAGGAACTAAATAATCATCCGGAATTTCTCCTAGATCCTGTAGTATAGATTCTAATAATTGCTGTACATCATCGGGTGGATCAATCGTCTTGTCATCAAACTGCAATTCAACTTTGTATCCATCAAGTAGCGACTCATTTTCGGTTTCTTGTATTGAAAAACCTTCATTTTCGCTTGCATTCTCTTCTTCATTACTAGCGTTCGCACCACTAGCTTTTTCAAGTTCACGTTGCAGTTCGGCTAATTTATCTTTCAAATTTTCTTTTTCACGTTCCAGCCTTGCTTGAATCGTCTTCCAAGTTTCACGAGGTATTAGGATTCCTTGATATATTTTATCAGCTGGGTATTGTTCGTCCTTATACACAGTTTCTAAAAAGAACATGGTATCTTGTACGGTAGTATCATCTTCACGTAATTTTTCTAAAGCAAGTTGCCAATTTTTAGAAAGCTTAGAATTTTCTTGATCAGTAGATAGATTTTTTATTGCCCTTGAAACACCAGGTAGCTCACGTTCAATGCAAGCATCCAAACGAATAGTTTCAAGTTTATGAAAAAGTGACAGTGCACGATCTGGATCTTTATAGGTTTTAGCCAAAGCATCTACATTCATACGCCATGTACCAAACCAAGTTTGAGCCCATTGATGTACAGCCATAGCTTTGTATAGAATGAAATTGTTTTCTCGCTTGGTAAAATCAGCAGAAATTTCTGGCAAGCGAATTGTTTCGGTATCCGTATAAAGAGAATCACTACTTTCAATACTTAGTTTTCTTCCATTTAAGCCAATAACAAAACTTTCTAAAATTCGAGAAACTTCTGTTAATGCAATACTTGCTGGGGCGTGTGAGAAAGATTGAATATATTTATCAACATCTCTCATAGTATCGATTGCACCGTTTACTCCTGTTTCGTTATAAACTTCCAAGATTTTACTAATCCAGTCATCCCATTTTTCTTCATCGATGAGTTGTAAACTTGGTGGAGCGAATTGGCAGAAATTAAATGCAAGTTCGACATCGGTGGCACAAATTTTTTCTACAGAACTTAAAAATCGGTCCTGGTCTACTTTAGGAAACACCGCAAGCTCTTTAGCAGGTTCAAATACACTGCGATGTAAAGACAGTACCTGGTCTACGAGTAACTCCATGCGTAATTGCATTTCGCGAACCCCTCGACCCCCATATGATGCGCTAGTGGTTAGACCTTGGCGTTCAAGTGATTTAATGTATCCGCCTTCTTTGCTGTAGGCACGTATTTCAGACGCATCATTATTATTATTTTGCCGGCGTTTTTTTAATAATTTATTCCAAAACATTGCGGTTATTTTTATATAAGCTAAAAAATCAAGCTGCTTTCTTTAATAAAATATCTTTGGCCTGATTAATTTTTGATGCCAAATAGTCATTGCCGCCGCGATCGGGATGAAGTTTTTGCATTAAACGACGATGTGCTTCAATAATTTCTTCATCGTTTGCATTTTTATCTAGACCTAAGATGTTATACGCTTCTTCAACAGACATGGAAAAATTTTGTGTGGCCTTTGCCTGTGAAAAGTCTTCTTCTTCAACCTGATCTCTCCATTTATCATCGTATTTACGATCTAAATAGGCTTCTAATAATTGAGCCGAGTCCGTATCTAGGTGTGCTAGTTCTTTATATAGATCCACCAATTCCGCGAGAGTTAAGTTATCTAAACTTTTTCCACTATGGGCACCTTTTTTTACTTGACCAGTCATTTCTCCACTTATGTGATCTAAGTTCATAAGTAAATATTCAGTTTCCACACATGAATTTTGATTTGGGTTAGAACTGGTATTTACATTTCTAAATTGTGTGAATAATCGACCGATTAAAGGTGCATAACTAAGTAGAGATAACACTCTTTGAAGTAGAGGCACCATGGCGGCAAATAATGCAAATAACCAATGTAGCCTTCCAGTCAGGGCTAAACCGATCAAAACGATGGCAGTCAGAATTGAAATTGCCTGTATTTTTTTTTGTTTGGGTTGCTTACGCACCCATCGCATAAATAAAAATAAGCCAATTATTCCTGCAATGATGAGTAACTGTTGAATCATTTAGATTGGTCTGTTAACTGTTTAATGAGATCAGCACTTAATTCTGAATTTTTTTGTTTGTGTTTTTTTAGAGCGTTAATTCCACCCACTGCATAAACGGCTGCGGTCTTAAGTAGAGCGCGTAGTTGTTCGGCACTGGATTGATCGAATCGGCAATAAGCGCCTTTAGTAATTTGTGCAATATGTCGAAAAGTACGTTCCGCAATAGGTTCGTGTCCTTCGTGAAATATAAATACGGGAATTGCGCGCAAAGCAAGTTGGCCAGCCTGTTCGTAGAGTCTATCAGCCAGTTCTTCCATACAGTCACCAATAAAAACTAAAGCATTTACTTTGTTTGTTTTAGATTGAGTAAGGGTATGTTTAAGGATACGCTCTATTTGTGTTTGGCCCGCTTTACATCGAACGGCAGTCATCACATTTTGCAGCTGAGAGGCATTTTGTGTCCAATTCGTGGTGTGAAATTCACCATACCCTTGGTAATAGCAGAGTTGTACTTGCAATTGTCCTAGTTCAGCAGTTTCAGTAAACATCTCAGCTTGTAATTGACAGGCGATGTCCCAGCATGGCTCACGGCTAGCAGTAGCATCCATACCAAAGATCAATTTTCCCATTGAATCGGATGCAGCTGGGGCAGGTATTTTTGACGCCTGTTCCAAGAAAGACTTTACCGAGGATGATTGGGTAGATATGCTTTTCGACCTTGCCATATTGAAATAATTAAATAAATCTCAAATTTTCACTTCTAGTTTAACCCAAATGGGTGTCTTGGTCGTTTAAGCATGTAAATCTAGGGAAAATAAAGGATTAACGATGAAGCGATTCAAATCTAAAACGGCACTTATATTGGGTTTACTACTTAGTTTATTACTTGAACAAGTAGTTGCGAATACGCATGCAGATGAAGTGAAAAGTACTTTATATGACCAAAAAGAGGTTGCAGTCACCATTTATAACGACCAGTTGGCGTTAGTGAAGGACTTACGGATAATACAATTGGAAAATGGCTTTAATAAGCTCGCGTTTCGTGAAGTTAGTGCGCAGATGCGCCCGGAAACTGCTTTGCTTCGCAGCTTAGATTATCCCGATGGATTTCAACTCATCGAGCAAAACTTTGACTTTGATCTTTTAACTCCACAAAAGTTATTAGAAAAGTATGTGGGTAAAAAAGTTAGAGTTGTAAAAACTCATCCAACAACTGGTAAAGAAAAACTACTTGATGCTACGGTTTTGAGTGTAAATAGCGGTGTAGTATTACGTATTGGTGATCGAATTGAGACAGGTGTACCTGGACGGATAGTCTTTGATGAAATACCAGGCAATTTACGTGATCGTCCAACACTTGTGTTGCAACTAAATAGTGCAACATCTGAAAAACAGCAGTTGCAATTAAGTTATCTTACCGGTGGCTTGTCGTGGAAAGCGGATTATGTAGCGGAATTAGATGAGTCAGATAAGTTTGTAGATCTTACCGGCTGGGTAACGCTTACCAATCAAAGTGGTGCAACTTATAAGAATGCAAAGTTACAGCTGGTTGCTGGAGATGTGAATCGTGTTCAAAATGAATTCAAAGCAGCAAACCGAGCGTTGAGTACGGTAGCCGAGGATGCAGTAATGCAAGAATCTGAAATGGTAGAAGAAGCTTTATTTGAATATCATCTCTATACTTTGCAGCGTCCAACTACGATTGCAGATAATCAAACTAAACAAGTATCACTTTTAAGTGCTACAAAAATTCCAGTAAAAAAAGAATTTTTACTCAAGGGTCAAGACTATTACTACCATAGCTCCTATGGCCAATTAGGGCAAAAGCTTAAAGTAGGGGTGTTCGTAGAGTTTGAAAACAAAGAAACATCCAACTTAGGTATACCGTTACCTAAAGGTATTGTACGTGTCTATAAGAACGATAAATCCGGTAATGCACAATTTGTAGGTGAGGATCATATTGATCACACCCCAAAAAATGAAGATGTCAGACTAAAACTAGGCGATGCGTTTGATATCACTGCCGATAAAAAACAAGCTAGCTTTAAGAAAGCACATGCCATTGGAAAATATAATTATGCCTATACAGCTAGTTTTCAAATTGATCTTAAAAATGCCAAGAGCGAAACAGTAGAAGTGGTTGTACAAGAGCCGATCCCGGGTGATTGGAAAATGAAAAAACAAAGTCACGAACATGAAAAGGTTGCTTCAGGTACTGCGGAATGGAGGGTAAAAATCCCAGCAGAAGGCAAAGCCACACTGACGTATGAGGTACTTATCCGCTATTGATATTTCTCAAAATGCATCTAGCACGCTAATACGTCGTTGCAGAGCTTTCTTCGGTGCTCATTTACTAATATTGTAAACTCTGCTCCTCATAAAGCTCTGCGCCTTGTCTAAGCGCACTATCTACTATTTTGAGTTCGCTTCATATTTAGTTTATATAGAATTTATGAGGACAAATTATGAATTTTTTAAATAAAGTAAAGACTACATCTGTACTGCTTTTATTTTTTATACAAGTAGTATCCGCAGATGATGAAATACGCAGCACCTTAGCAGATCAACAAGAAGTGGCGGTTACCATTTACAATGAACAACTCGCGTTAGTGAAGGATCTACGGCATATTACTTTGAACAAGGGTTTTAATCGGCTCGCATATCGTGAAGTTAGTGCACAAATGCGGCCTGAAACGGCATTACTGAGAAGCATCGATCATTCACAGGGGTTTTATTTAATTGAACAAAATTTTGATTTTGATTTATTGACGCCGCAGAAACTTTTGGAAAAGTATGTAGGTAAGAAAGTCAAAGTGGTCAAGGTGCATCCAACTACAGGAGATGAAACAGTAGAAGAGGCTGAGGTATTGAGTGTAAACAATGGTGTAGTTCTACGCATAGGCCATCGTATCGAAACTGGCTATCCTGGACGAATTATTTATGATGAAGTGCCAGCAAATTTACGCGACAGACCCACGCTTGTCATATCTTTAAATAGTGGAACGAATAAAAAGCAAGAACTGCAACTTAGTTATCTAACTGGTGGATTGGGTTGGAAAGCTGATTATGTGGCAGAACTTGACGAAAACGATGCATTTGTAGATTTAACTGGTTGGGTAACCTTAACCAACCAAAGTGGTGCTACGTATAAAAATGCAAAATTACAACTCGTGGCAGGTGATGTAAATCAAGTAAGAAGAGATATGCAACCGCGTAGAAGAGAGATGCTCATGTCTAAATCTAGTGTGGGAGCAGCGCCTGCCATGGTAGAAGAGGGTCTGTTTGAGTACCATTTATATACCTTGCAACGTCCAACTACTATTTCTGATAAGCAAACTAAGCAAGTTTCGCTATTGAGTGCAACTAAAATACCTGTAAACAAAGAGTTTTTACTCAAAGGTCAGGATTATTACTACCGCAGCTCATATGGTGAACTTGGGCAAAAGCTAAAAGTAGGGGTGTTCGTAGAATTTGAAAATAAAGAAGCATCTAATCTCGGCATGCCATTGCCTAAGGGTGTAGTTCGCGTTTATAAGAATGATGAATCGGGTAATGCGCAGTTTGTAGGTGAAGATCGTATTGATCATACGCCAAAAAATGAAAAAATTAGATTAAAATTAGGCGATGCATTTGATATCACTGCAGATAAAAAGCAAACGAACTTTAAAAAAGCCACTGCAATTGGGAAATATAATCAAGCCTATACAGCTAGTTTTGAAGTAGTATTGAAGAACGCCAAGGATGAAGAAGTTGAAGTGGTTGTGCATGAGCCGATCCCAGGCGATTGGAAAATGCAAGATGAAAGTCATGCACATAAAAAAGTTGCAGCAGGAACTGCAGAATGGATAATTAAAGTTCCTGCAGAAGGCAAGACTAAACTCACCTACGAAGTATTAATACGTTACTAAGCGGTTATTAACTGGCTAATAAAATAGCATGCACAATGCGAAATTACTCGATTGGCTAGGCTTGTTCGCTCTAGTCGTAATGTTTGGTAGCGCATTTATGTTTACTAAGCTTGCGATCCAGGAATTCCCTCCCATGTTAGTGGCTGCTGGAAGAATTATTATTGCTGCACTAGTGTTACTAATATTTGCATTATTACGGCAAGAATCTTTTAAATTTTTATCCCGAACCTGGCCTTTGTTAATCGCATTGGCATTTTTCGGAGATTGTTTGCCTTTTTATTTAATAAGTTGGGGCCAACAAACGGTTGATAGCAGTATTGCCGGGATTTTGATGGCAGTTATGCCATTGACGACTATATTGTTAGCACATTTTCTAGTTGAAGGTGAGCCGCTTACTACGAATAGAGTTGTGGGCTTCATATTAGGATTTTTGGGAATATTAGTACTATTAGGCCCTGCTGCCTTGGCAAAATTTGAAGGCGGAGCCAATGTGTTGTTTGCTATGTTGGCAATTTTGGCGGGTGCCGTGAGCTATGCAGTAAATACCGTGCTGGCAAAACGACTGCCTAAAGAAAGTTTTCTGGCGATTTCGACAGCTGTATTGCTGGTTGCGGCTCTAATGATGCTTCCAATGCTGTTTGCGTTTGATTATGAATGGAAGTTTAAATTAGCAAGTATTGAGTTTGTCTCGTTACTACTATTGGGATTATTTCCAACTGCTCTGGCTACTATTATTTATTTTGCAGTCATCGCTCGTGTTGGGCCATCATTTTTATCACAAATCAATTATTTAATCCCAGTATGGGCAGTTCTAATGGGAATAATTTTCTTGAGTGAGTCTGTTGGGCTGAATGCTCTTATTGCATTAGCGATAATACTATTAGGTATTGCAATTGCACAACGACAGAATTTATCGTTTGCTAGATTTTAATTTTTGTGTAAAAAAAATTTCTATTTTATCTATTTTATAAAGAGTCTTAAATTATGTGCTGTATTACCTAAATCCTTCTAGAGCCTATCTCAAAATAGTAGATAGTCTGCTTAGACAAGGCGTAGAACGTTCGAAAAGCGCAGTTTACACGCTAGTAAATGAGCATTTGAGAACGTTCTACAACGCGGTATCAGCGGACTAGATGCATTTTGAGCTAGATTTTAGTTGCTTTTTTTGGAAATAAATCTTTCCAGCGCTTCAATTTCTACGGGTCCTGGATTGTGACCCACTAATTGCCCTTGAGGGTTAAACATCATGTAAGTTGGTGTTCCTTGTAGAGGTTCTTCTGTCGATGCTTCGTAATTAAATGCTATAACGGAGACTTCACCGATTAAATTTTCAAAAGTCATTGGCATTTCGCTAATGTGTCGGGTAATTTGTTCTAATTGAGAATAGCCATCTAATGAAACACCAATTACTTTTGCATCAGTGTTTTTGTGTTTGTCATGAAATTCAGACATTACTGGAAACTCTCTCGTACATATTCCACAGTTAGTGGTCCAGAGCATTACTAAAGTCCATTTTCCCTCTTCAAAGTGTTGAGACAAAGCTGTTATTTTTCCATCTAAGGTTCTCACTTCTACCCAGTTTGAGGCATGAGGCGTATTAGTAGCTACTAAAATTAAAAAAACAATGCCATAAAAAACAAATTTTATTTTTTGTCTGAAAGGTATAATCTTTTCATCCATATTTATATCTCGCAGAATAACAGTGCTTAAAGTTTGAACAAGGCGATGATACCTAGTTCAAATGCATTTGCATAATTAATACCACTCATCGAGGTGATTTTATGGTAACTAATAGAATTCAAAAGATACTTGATCGAGTAAACGCTTTAGCCTTTCCGGGCATCTATGACACCTTATCGGCTAAAATTGCGGAACAAGTGGGCTTTCCAATGGGGTTCATTTCTGGGTATTCGTTAGCTGCTGCCACCATAGGTGAGCCCGATTTTGGCCTACTTACACAAACAGAGGTGGTGGATAGGGCGCGTGCAATTTGTTCCAGTGTATCGATACCGATTATTGTGGATGCGGACACCGGTTATGGAAATCCTTTAAATGTGTATCGTACCGTAAAACAATTAATTGACGCTGGAGCTGCTGGTTGTTTTTTAGAAGATCAAGTATGGCCAAAAAAATGTGGACACATGCGTAACAAGAAAGTAATCGAGCGTGAAGACTATCTACAAAAAATTAAAGCTGCAGTGGATGCAAGAGGTAGGAATGATTTTTTTATCGTAGCACGTACCGATGCTGAAGCTGTTATTGGTTTAGATGAAGCTATCGAACGTGTAAAAGCCGCACGTGATTTAGGTGCTGATGCAAGTTTTGTCGAAGCGCCTGGTTCAATCGAGCAGTTAAAAAAAATTGGTCAACAAGCACCAAAACCCATTGTGGCAAACATGATTGAAGGGGGACGTACCCCGGTACTACCTAAACAGGAGTTAGTCGATCTAGGATTCCAATTAATTCTTTATCCCCTGACAGGTTTGTTTGCAGCCGGTAAGACAATGCGTGATTTTTATACAAAGTTACACCAAGATGGCACTACACTTGGAATGGAAGAGAATCTGCTTAATTTTACAGATTTCAATGAGCTTATTGGTGTCGAAGATAAATATGAGCAGTCCGAAAAATATGGCGTGCAATAGGACGTAAAGGCTGATTCATGTTTCAAGTAGAGCAATCAAATATGAGCTAAGCACATAAGCAAGAACAGTGATGATTGAGAGGCAAATCAAGTTGAGTCTCAAGCCAGTTTTGCGCATTTGTTGCATAGAAATATAGCCGGAACCAAAAACTATTGCATTAGGTGGGGTTGCAATAGGTAGCATAAAGGCACAACTTGCCGCAATAGCGGCAGGGATGATTAAAATATAAGGATGCATGTTGAATGATGGTGCAATGGCGGCTAATACTGGTACCAAAGTCGCTGTTGTTGCAGTGTTGGAAGTCAATTCTGTTAAAAACACGACTGCACTGATTATAATTAATAAGATTAAAAAGGCTGGCATTACAGCAAGAAAGGTTGTCTGTGCACCGATAAATTCGGTTACCCCGTTATCTTTAACAGCAGCAGCTAGACTTAAGCCGCCGCCAAGCAATATTAAGATCCCCCAGGGCAAATTTATTAAATCCTCCCATTCGAGCACAAATTTTTTAGAGCTATTTTTGGCAGGGATAATAAATAACAGAATTGCACCAAATATAGCAATGCTTGAATCTGTTAAATCAGATAAAGGATTTATGGTTTTTCCATTGAAAGAAATTTCGATACTTTGTAAGTAAGTGCGGCTTAACCAAAGAAATACTGTCAAGCCAAAAATATATAATACTGTTTTTTCTTCATAACTCATGTTGCCAAGTGCAAAGCTTTCTTTTTTCAAGTCTGCAGACGAATGATTAAGTTGAATTTTGTCCACTTTGTAAATAACTTTCGTCAATAGCCACCAACAAAGTGGTAACAATATAATTACCACTGGCACTCCAATTTTTGACCATTCCAAAAAACTAATGTCTTGTTGATAAGGGGTTTCAATTGCATCTTTTACAAATGAAACTACAAAGAGGTTCGGTGCGGTGCCAATTACCGTAGAAATTCCGCCAATATTTGCCGCATAGGCAATACTAAGCATAATGCAAGTGGCAAATGCATGCGTCTTGTATTTATTTGTCATGTTTATTTCATTTTTATCTCGTAGTAGTAACGCAATCACGCTGAGTCCTATGGGAAGCATCATTGTGGTCGTTGCTGTGTTTGAGATAAAAGCGCTTAAAAAAGCTGTAGCTAACATAAAACCACCCACAATTTGAGAAGGGGTGTTACCAATATTTCTCAAGATTGTTAATGCGATGCGCTTATCTAATCCCCAACGTTGAATTGCAGTGGCAATAATGAAGCCACCCAAAAATAAAAATATAATATGTGAAGCATAGGGCGCTGTAGCGGCTTTAATGGTAGTTACTCCAAATAAAGGAAAACATGCAATCGGTAATAATGCAGTTACGCGAATATCGGTGGCTTCTGTCAGCCACCAGATTGCCATCCACACCAACATGGCTAAGGTGGCTCGTGCGGCTTGATCAAATAAGTTAGTTTCCCCTTGAGTATTCAAATACTGATCCGGCAATAAAAAATAGATAATAAGTGCCACCAAAGGACCTGCAATAAGCCAAATTACCTTGTTGCCACGGATTCGCATATCTCTAATGCTCTAATAGCTTGATATTACTTAATAAATTAAGTTTAGTTAAAATAGTGGTCTCACAACCAGCTCATGAAGATACAGTAATTGCGATGAAAAACAACGCACCAAGCCAAGATGTTCTTTCACGTCCATTATGTGATCTTAGAATTTCTGTTACGGATCGATGTAACTTTCGTTGTACTTATTGTATGCCCAAAGAAGTGTTTAATTCTGATTACGAGTTTTTGCGTAGGGACGACTTGCTCACTTTTGAAGAGATTACACGAATTTCTAAACTCTTCAGTACTTTGGGAGTTAAAAAAATACGCTTAACAGGCGGTGAGCCGCTATTGCGAAAAAAACTTCCTGTGTTAATTGAGCAGCTTGCACAAATAGAAGGGATTGAAGACATTAGTCTTACAACTAATGGTGTGTTATTGACAGAAAAACTTGCAGAACAGCTTAAAAGTGTTGGGTTAAATCGAATTACTATCAGCTTAGATGCATTAGATGATGCGGCTTTTAAAAGCATTAGTGATGTTTCATTTGATGTTGGACAAGTATTACGAGCTATCGACTATGCTGACCTAGCTAGCCTTTCACCAATAAAGATTAATATGGTTGTTAAAAAGGGTGTCAACGAACATGCTATTTTGCCAATGGCTAAATATTTTCGTAGTAGCGATAAAATTGTACGCTTTATTGAATTTATGGATGTAGGCAGTACAAATCAATGGCAAATGGAGGATGTCTTTTCAGCAAAAGAGATTATTGAGCTCATTGATGAGCATTATGCAATTGAACCTATCGATGCTAATTACAAAAGTGAAGTTGCTAAACGTTGGCGCTATAAAGATGGTGAAGGTGAAATAGGAATTATATCGTCAGTTACACAACCCTTTTGCCAGGATTGCTCGCGAGCAAGATTGTCAGCAGAAGGAAAACTATATACTTGCTTATTTGCAACTCAGGGTAGTGATTTACGACACTTGATAAGAGAAGGCGCTGATGATGAATACATCGCTGAAGTAATCAGTTCAATTTGGAAAAAGCGCAACGATCGTTATTCAGAGCTTAGAACTTCGCAAACAGCATTATCACCAAAAGTTGAGATGTCTTATATAGGTGGCTGAGAGCAACTGTAAGTAAAAAACTTGATCAATATTGTAGTTGGTAAGTTCAGCAAACCGCATTGCTTGATAATTTCATCGATATGCATTAACAGTATTATTATGCCGTTTATGCGCAAAAATCTACCGTTCATCCTCAAGTTTTACTAAAGTAAGCCAAATCTTTATCAAATTATACTCATGTAAGCTGCACACTGCTTGTCATAAGAAGTAGTTTTTCTTAAGAAATAAGTAGTCTAATAAATAAAGTAATTTTAGCTTTATTGTCTTAGTGAAAAATTTATGTAGTCAGTAGTTATGGCTTTGTAAAGGCACTTAACAAAACAAAAATAAAGGCTTTATGTTATCCAGAGAGTTAAAAAGAAGATGGAGAAGGTTAAACCAAAGTTTTTATGGATGGTTCTAGGTATTTTTATCGCCTATTCTCTTGGTGTCGTAACTGCTCGATATAAGCTATTTCCATATAAATCGTTGCGAGAGTTTAAAAGGTTCGTGCAAAATGATGGTAGTGTAAATGCGCATGAACGTAATAATAAATATTCTTACACAAGTACTTACTATCTCAATAAAACCTCATTTTTCGTGGAACATAATAAGCATGTAGATATAGTGATGCTCGGTGATAGTCTTACTGATAATGCGGAATGGGGCATTTTACTTCCACAAGTAAATATAGCTGATCATGGTATTTCTGGGGATACGACACTTGGTGTGCTTAATCGATTGGATTTAGCAATAAATACTAATGCTTCTAAGGTGTTTGTTATGATTGGTGTTAATGATTTATATAAAGGCATAGGTATTGAAGAAGTAGTTACTAACTATCGGAAAATAGTTAATGAGCTAGTGGAAAATAAAGTTGATGTTTATATACAGTCTACTCTTTTCCTTGCTGAAGGTAATGCTAGGCTGAATAAAAAAATAGTTCAGCTTAATGAAGAGTTAGAGCAATTTGCGCGTGCTAACGAGTCAGTTGCTTTTGTTGATTTGAATTCAAAATTATCTAATGGCAAGTTTTTAATTGCTGAATATACTAATGATATTAAGATGTTAAATGGAAAAGGATACAAAATTTGGAGAGATATGATAAAACCATATGTACATTGATTTGTTAGGAGAATATCTAAAGCTTTTTTACTATGCTGATTAGATTAGAGTCATTATTTGTATAGATTATGATTACTCCTTGAGTCTTGGTATCAATTCAACTAAGTTGCAAGGTTTGTTACGGTTATCGAGTTGATGTGAGATAAGCTTGTCCCAAGCTTCAGCACATGCGCCTGATGAACCAGGTAAGCAAAAAATATACGTTGCATTGGCGACACCTGCGAATGCGCGAGATTGTAGTGTAGAGGTTTTAATTGTTTCATACGATAGCACACGAAACATTTCACCGAAGCCCGTAATTTCTTTATCCAATAAAGGTCGAATTGCCTCGGGAGTACCGTCTCGCCCTGTCACTCCTGTGCCACCAGTAGTAAGAATGACATCGGGTTTAATTTCGGCGACCCATGTGGCCACGATTGCTCGGATTTTATAGATATTGTCTGGGACAATTGCTTTCTCAAACTGATTATGACCTGCAGAATTTAAACGATCACAGAGGAGTTTACCTGATTTGTCATCAGCTTCTGTACGGGTATCAGAGATGGTTAATACCGCAATATCTAAAGGTATAAAAGTACGCTCGTTCTTACTCATATATAATAGTAGCTAGATTGGTCGATATACTTAATTTAACGTAGTTGGCATTAAATGTCATAGAAAATGAAAGTTGAAATTCGAAATGCTCAATTTGATCCTTGTCAGGAAGTCTTGATTTATCAAGAAAATAATCTTTCCCCAGGTAAATTTGGAGCCGCAACAATCTTTATTGGAACTATGCGTGATTTCAATGAGGGTGATGCTGTAACAGCTATGAATCTAGAATATTATCCAGAAATGACACAGCAACATCTAGAACAAATCGCAAAAGAGGCGATGGAGAAATTTGATATTTTAGACTTATTTGTTTTGCATAGAGTGGGACAAATATTTCCTGGAAATCCTATTGTATGTGTTGCTGTATGGTCAGAACATCGTGCTGCGGCCTATGAAGCCAATCGATTTATTATGGAAGATTTAAAAGTCAAAGCACCTTTTTGGAAACAAGAAACATTAGAGAAAAATACTAGTGGGAGGACTATGCGCTGGGTAGAAAAAAATACTCAGAACTAAGTGAGTATAAAGCTTAAACGATAACCTCAAAAGGTAATACTTGTACTACATCACCTACATCCACACCTTTAGACTCCATTGGTAAAATAATAAAGCAGTTTGCATCAGACATAGAACGTAGAATTCCAGAACCTTGTGCGCCAGTTTTCTTTACTTCGTGCTGAGTAGGATCATTTTTGTTAGTGTCTAAAACACCACGTTGATATTCAATTCGACCGGGTCTTTTACGTAGCTTTGTTTGGCAGATTGCATTAATTATTAACGGCTCGTGTAAATTTGTTCCCATCATTTTTTTAAGTGCAGGCTGTACAAACATATAGAACGTAACCATTACTGAAACTGGATTACCGGGTAGACCAAAAAACCACGTATTGTTTATCTTGCCAAAGGCTAAAGGTCTGCCAGGTTTTATTGCGACTTTCCAAAAGTTTACTTCGCCAAGTTCTTCTAAAGTTTCCTTTACAAAATCTGCTTCTCCTACGGACACACCTCCAGAGGTAATAATAACATCGGCTTGATTAGCTGCATTTGTAAATGCTTGCATAACTGCATCTTTGTCATCTTGAATAACACCCATATCGATGATTTCAACACCGAGCCGCGACAGCATGCCATATAAAGTGTACCGGTTACTGTCATAGATTTGTCCTTTTTCTAAGATACTACCAACCGGGCGTAACTCATCACCTGTTGAAAAAAAAGCTACACGCAATTTTTGATAAACCTCTATTTCACTAATACCCACAGATGCAAGCAGACCTAATTCTGCTGGTGTAACCAACTTTCCTGCAGCAACGACAGTTTCTCCAATTGTAATATCTTCGCCAGCTTGGCGTACGTTTTGCCCTGGTTTATTTGTATGATCAATTAAGATCTGATCACCTTCTTCGCTTACTATTTTCTCAACATGTTCTTGCATAACAACGGTATCTGTACTTTGTGGCATTACTGCACCTGTCATGATGCGGACGCACTCATCTTGATTTACAGATCCTAAGAATAGTTGACCTGCCCAAGCTGTTCCAATCACTTTAAAAGCTTGTTGACCTTGTGACGGGATTAAACTGCTATGTAGTGCGTATCCATCCATAGCAGAGTTGGTATGACCAGGAACATCGATCTTAGAGTGAATATTTTTTGCCGTAACTCGATTGAGTGCTTCTCTTATTAACAGTTTTTCAGACTTTGACTGAACATTTACAGTATTTAATATTTGCTGCAGGGCTTTCTTGGCATCTAGAGATGATGGATCAAAATCATCCATGCAACTAGGATCGTATTTTGTATTACTTGCTGTCATGTTGTACTTAACTAGTGGTGTTTCCTATATTATAAGTATAATTTTAGTTATAGTATGAACTTAAGATCTTACACTTAAGGAAATTCTGATTTATCCTGCCTTAATTAATTTTTTTGGTCGTTAAAAAATGTTGAGAAACGCTCATGTATTCGTATATACACTCCACTTTCTCAACATTTTTTGCTTCATCTCAATCATTGCATTAATAAATCAGAACTTCCTAAATCTAATATAATTAGAACTTTTGCCATATTCAATTTTTTAATGTTGATACTAGATAAAAAGTCAATTTGTCGTAGCTTTTTCAAGCAATTAATTCTTGGATGCTTGATAAGCATAGCAGGTTTGACGAATGCCGAATGGCTTACTGAAGATGCAACCATTATGGGCACTACAATCCGTGTTGAAGTTTGGCATCCAAAAGAAGAGGTGCGACAGAAAGGCGCTCAACTAGTGTTAGAAGAGATGGAACGTATCAATCGTCTAATGAGCCCATATATTGACCAAAGCCAGTTATCTAAAATAAATAAGTATGCACATGAAGGCCCCATTGAGATTGATAAAGATCTGTTTGCAGTAATTAAGAAATCTTTAGAAATTTCTGAGCTCACACAAGGGGCGTTTGATATCACATATGCTAGTGTAGGTCATATGTTCAATTATAGAAAAAAAATTAAGCCAAGTGATATTGAAATAGATCGGGCAAGAGAATTCATTAATTATAAAAATGTAATTTTAGATCATGAAAAATGCACCGTGTCGTTTGCAAAACAGGGAGTAAAGATCGATCTAGGAGGGATTGCAAAGGGTTTTGCTGTCGATCAGGGAATTAATGCCCTAATAGATCTAGGTGTTGAACATGCGTTGGTTTCTGCGGGGGGAGATACACGTATTTTAGGGGATCGATTAGGGAGGCCTTGGTTGGTAGGCATCCGCGATCCAGAAAACCCAGATGAAGTTGCTGCAATGTTGCCTTTACAAAATGAAGCATTATCTACATCAGGAGACTACGAACGGTTTTTCATTGAAGACGGGGTTAAATATCATCACATTATTAATCCTGGTACGGGTAAATCAGCAAGTGGCTTACGCAGTGTTTCGATTTTGGGTACTGATTCAACTACAACTGACGCTCTTTCAACTAGTATTTTTATTTTAGGTGTAGATGAAGGACTCGCATTGCTAGATGAATTAGCAGATATAGAAGGTGTCATTATTGATCAAAAGGGGAAGCTTTATTATTCAGAAGGTTTAAAGAGAGAAGAAAAGCCATTGGAGTAAAATAACTCATTGAGTTTTGTGATGCAGTTCTCTTTACATTTTTTAACAATTTATCTCTATACCGTTTATCTGTTGTTCATGACCGTTTGTACTTCTGTCACGGTTACACATTTATAACTCAAGAATAATTCCGATACAGAGTCCTAGTTAAATCAAGGACATAGTGGAATTAAGTTTTATGTATAAGTCACATGGTAGTGACTTAGTATAAAGTTAATTATGGAACGTATAGGGAAATTAAGTTTATTGGAGTTGGATATGAAAAGGAATTTTTCGCACCTTTCAATTGTACTTATTGCTTTGTGCAGTATTGCAATGATATTGCCAAGTTGTAAGACCGGCTCGACCACATCAACATCAGGTTTTACTACAATCAATGGTGATTACCCGATCGTATATGCCGAGAGAAATCTAGATGCGGCAGGCAACCCAACGGATGGTGTGATTTTTTCACCTGGTGGCGATCTGATGTATAAAGATGCATCTATTCCTACTATTCTCCCTATGAATATCACTGCTGGATATACCCAAGGACAAGGTGACGTTTCAGACCCCGCAGTTAATTTTGATGCAACCAAAGTTGTGTTTTCTATGCGTGGTCCAAATGACACTACATTTAGCCTTTGGGAAATGGATGTCGCTACAAAACAAATTTCACCTTTAATGACAGATCCTGTTGCAGCGGAATTTGGTAACGATGTTGATCCAGCATACTTACCTGATGGAAGAATTGTATTTTCATCTGATCGACAGAAGAGAATGCAAGAAATGCTACAAGAACAGAACATCGTAAAATATAAAGGTCTTGACGAATATGAGCGAGAGGAATTCTTATCGTTGCATATTTTTAATCCTGATACTCAGGACATTGAACAGATTTCATATAATCAAAGTCATGACCGTAATCCCACCGTACTTAAAGACGGTAGGATTATGTTTAGTCGCTGGGATCACTTAGCCAATCGAAATCATTTTCCGATATTTACCGTTAACCCAGATGGGTCAGACATGTTTGTTCTATATGGAGCATTTAGCCCTGGTAACTCTTTTTTGCATCCAATGGAAATGCAAAGTGGAAATGTAATGTCTTCCTTGATGCCATTATCTGATACCGATGAAGGTGGGGCACTTTATTCTATTGATGTTAAAAATTATTCAGAGCACTGTGAACCAGCACCTGGAGTTGTACCAGGATGTAATGGGCAAGCTTATGCACTTTTTAACAATAAGCCTGTAACCATTGATGGTAGCTTTTCACCAGGTGGAAGATACAGTACACCTTACCCATTATGGGATGGAACCAATCGTGCATTGGTTTCTTATGCCATTGCACCAAATGAGTTAGTCGGTGGTATACCGACAGAAACCCATCCAATGACCGGTGAGGTAAAACAAGTATTTGGTCCCACCAAATACCAAATTTGGATGTTGGATTTTAATCAGCCTGTGGCACGAGTTGTTGAAACTGCGCCAGTTGGTAAAGCACTCTTGGATCCAGTACCTCTTTATCCTCGTGCCTTAGCAGATGTGCCTAATATCATTCCAGATAAACCCAAAGATGATGCTTTGGCAGTGGAGCCTAACGGTTTAGGTGGTCAAGGCATGGGTATCTTAGGCGTGAAATCGGTTTATCACGTAGACTTTTTAGACATCATGGGTGACCGTGTAGCTAAAGAAAGTTTGGGTGAGAAAATTCCAAAGCTGCCAGATGGAACTCCTGACTTGCTGAGAATGAAAAATCCAAATAATGCTCAAGATTATTTACAAAGACCAGGTTATTTTGCTCGTGTAACCCGTGCAATTCCAACACCTCCAGGAATTCGTATGAGAGCGATTGGGCTTACTAATTTTGAGATGCAAGAAGTATTGGGGTATGTACCGGTGGAGCCTGATGGTTCGCTATTAACCAAGGTACCTGCAGATTCATCACTGACTATTTCTGTGTTAGATAAGTCTGGAAGAGCATTCCAGACACATACCAACTGGTTACAAGTTCGCCCTGGTGAAATACGTACCTGTAATGGTTGTCACTCTCCGCGTCGTTCATTGAGTTCCATTAATGTTGCCCCAGTGGCAGGAAATCATGCCAATGCCTTAGGTGAAGAGACCATGGCGGAAACCCGTGCACGTTTGAATAATGAAACTGCACCAAGTTTGTCAGACGATTTAGTATTTGCTGAATACTGGTCTAATGGACTAGAACAAGATTTCACACTCTCATTGGCTAATTTAACAACACCTGTACCTGATAACGGTAGAATTGATTATGTTAAGCATATTCAGCCACTGTGGGATAAAGACCGTGGTACAAACACTTGTACGAACTGTCATCGCAATAGTTTACTTACAGATCCTATTTCTGCTGGATTAAGTCTTGAGGGTGGTTTACCTGGGAATGGAGGGCATGTAATTTCTTATAAAAATTTATTACATGGACCATTTAAACTTGATGAAAATGGTAATCCACTTCCACCAATTGTAAGACCCGATGGTAAAGTAGTTTTTCTACGTGGACCTAAACTCGTAAAAGTTGGTAATTCAGCTAATAGCTCAAGAACCAGTCACCTTATTGAAACGATTTACAATAGTGAATTACGAAGTAATCAAAATATAGGACCTACAGACCATGCATCGATGTTAAGCGATGATGAAAAATGGTTAATTTCAACTTGGGCTGATATTGGTGCTCAATATACAAATGAGCCTTATGAGTTAGTAAATGGGCAATATGTATTACGTGATGATATTTTCTCAACACGAAGCGTGAGTAGATCCGTGTTTAATCAAGATATACATCCAATTTTGCAAAATGAATGTATGAGTTGTCACAAGCCATCAGGAAATAGTGGCGAGTCTACAGTTGATCCGAATCTATTTGCTGACGAGGCAAGTGATGACGATGGCTTTAATCGTTTTGTGTTAACTGGCAATCAGAGTGGTGACTTCAACGTTACACGCGCCATGATTAATGATCTGTGTGATCCACCTAATAATGATTTATTGTTACGACCTAAGTCAGATAATGTTGCGCCTAACTTGCCGCATCCACAAATCCTTGTAGATCCGGATGACCCTGATAATACCGCCACTCAGCCGGTATTCTCAGACACTGGTCCAGGATCCTCCTATGACACTATTTTGACCTGGATTAGCATGGGTGCAGCTAGAAACCCAACTTGCCTAAATTAATAGTTAAAACAGAGGTTTGTCGTGAAACTATTGCGGCTGGTGCTACTAGCCGCAGTAGCACCAATAGGTCTTTTTCAAGGCTGTGACAGTACGTCTAATGAAGCACTACCAAATAGTGGTGTAAGTCTGTGCATTAATCAGTACGAACAATGTATTGATCCTATTTTTCAAAATCTAACAAACACTGGTGCGACTTGTTCACAAGCAGGTTGTCACAATTTACCAGGTGGTGTGCCAGCAGGTGGATTTGGTTTAAACCCCGGTGCTGCAATTGGTTCCACAGAAATGGTGATGAATTTTACAGCAGTGGAAGCCAGAACACTTAACAATAATTTATTACTCAATAAGGCAACAACGTCAAATGGTACTTCTCATGGCGGCGGACAGCAGCTTAGAGTAGGAGACGTTTGTTACAACGCCATCGCAGAATGGCGGGGGGTATCAGCTCCTAGCGACGGATCACCGTGTAACTTAACGTCATTTTCATTATGCGTTAACAATGCTGCACTTGTTTCATCCTGCGGGCCGTAGGAAACCTATATGTTAAACACTAAAAAATATAAAAATTGCCACGCAACGACAAAGTATATAACTCACTTATTTTCGGTGTTTTTATTTATTGCGTTAACAGTAATTCCATTTTCATCGGCATGGGCAGAAAAAGAATATCAGCGTTTAAAAATTGTTGATGCTTACATTGAGTTGCATACAGGGCCAGGAAGAGGCTATCCAATTTTTCATGTAGTTAAACGACATGATTGGGTTGAAGTTATTAAGCGTAAAACAGATTGGTTTAAAGTTAAAACTGATCGTGATGTAACGGGGTGGGTAAGTCGCGAACAGATGGAGCGCACTTTAACAGTTGCAGGTATCCCAAAGTCTTTTAGAGATATTTTGTATGACGATTATTTGCATCGACGTATAGAGTTTGGAATATCTGCTGGAGATTTTGATAGTGATCCAATCGTGTCAGCTAGGTTAGCATACAAATTTACAGAAAATATAGCTTTAGAGTTTCAAGTTTCAAAAGTTGCAGGCAAATTATCGAGCTCTGATATCTATGGTGTAAATTTGGTTTCTTTACCTTTTCCAGATTGGCGTCTTACACCACATTTTACAATCGGTTACGGACGTTTTGAAAACGAACCTAAAGGCGCCTTAATTCAACAAATTGATACTGAAGATGATTTTGCCAATCTTGGAATTGGGGCACGTTATTACTTAACGCGAAGATTCTTTTTACGTGCTGATTATCGTCGTTACATCGTTTTATCTGAAGATGATAGGAATGATGAATTTGATGAAATTAGTGCAGGGGTTTCATTTTTTTTCTAATGCTTAACTCATAGGGACATCTTATGAAAATGCGATATTTAATATTTTTACTACTTGCTATCGTTTTACAGCCAGCATTTGCTGATGACGATGCGCCAGCACCTGAGTCTACACAGGAGCAAGTAATTGAGCCTGATATTTATCGTCGTGATATCAATGTGCCACGCATTGATACCGAGAATTTTGAAATCAGTGCTTACTACGGGGTTCTAGATGTCGAAGATTTTGGTACCGAGCCTGCTTATGGTCTCAGAGTTGCGTACCACATCACCGAAGATTTCTTCCTTGAAGGGGCCTATGGCATGTCAGAAACATCTGATGAGACTCTAGAAAACCTGACGACATTTAATATTTTGCGAGACGAAGACATTACTTATTACAGTCTTTCAATTGGTTACAACATATTTCCCGGAGAAATTTTCTTAGGGCGAAATTTTGCAATGACTAGTAGTTTTTACCTGATGGCTGGAGTAGGCAATGTGGAGTTTAACGAAGAAGATGAGTTTGCCTACAACGTAGGATTTGGTTTTAAGGTTCTGCCTACTGATTGGCTGTCTTTGCGTTTAGATGTACGAGATATTGTTTATGAGACAGATCTTCTTGGTGATAACGAGTTTACCAATAATTTCGAAATAACAGCCAATGTAGGCGTTTTTTTCTAGGTTATATATTTACATTGAATAACACTAACTATTCGTGAAAGGGACAGACATGAATAAAAAATTAATTTTAGTTCAAGCATTCATTATAGCGTTATCACTTTGTGTAATAAGTGTCGTTACTTATGCAAATGTTAAAGCAGATGCTGCACCTGATTTTGTTTTGAAGAGCGCTTCCGGGCAAAACATCAGATTAAGTGAATTAAAAGGTAAAGTTGTAATGTTAAATTTTTGGGCAACTTGGTGTGGCCCATGCGCAGAAGAGATTCCTCATCTAAACAAGCTACATGAATCATTAGATTCATACGACTTTGAGCTTTTAGGAATTAATTTAGATGAGGATCAAGCTAAAGCTTTGCATCTTGCTAGAAAACTTGACGTAAATTTCCCAGTTTTGTTTGATGATGAAAAAAATGTGAGTAAAAGTTTTTCAATTGATGCAATGCCCACGACAATCATAATTGATCGTAGTGGAAAAATACGACATGTCAACCGTGGATATAAAAAAGGTTATATAGAACGTTATTACAGACAAATTCAAGCATTGCGTAGGGAACAATGATGAGGAAGCACTTGTTAAAAAATTATTTATTAAAAGTCCTACTCATTATTTTTATTTTTGGATGTAGTTCATGTTCATCATTTAGGCTACCTAAAATTCCAAAAATTGAACCTTGGGTTGCGCCATATGAAAGAGAATACTTAGCAGATCCAATTATGAGTTTTAATAAAGACCCGCTTTCCAACAAATATAGGCAGCACGTTTTTAATACACGTGAAGGTGCTCGTGGAGCAGGGTATGCACATGGAGGCGGTTGCGGCTGTAATTAATAGCATGTGTGAATATCTAGGAAAAATAATAATGCTGAACAAAATATTCGTCGGAATCGTTTTGTTTAATATTTGTTTGCCTACTAGTGTGATTGCGGCAGTACTGCCAGATGAACGAGCTGATGCAGGTTATCACTACTATGATGGCGATGGAGTGGAAGTAGATGGGCCTACTTTTCTAATTCGTAAAAATTTCGCAAGTAAATTTTCTGTTTATGGAAGCTATCATCACGATAGTATCAGTGGTGCATCACCTGACGTATTAGCAGGTGCAAGTAGATACAGTGAAGACCGTGATGAATTTACAATCGGTGGTGCTTATTTGCGTGATAACACGATTTTAGATTTATCCTACACCCATAGCGATGAAGATGATTATCAGTCTGATACCGTAAATTTTGATATTTCGCATGAAATGTTTGGTGCCTTAACTACGGTTAACATCGGTGCATCGATTGGTCAGGATGATGTTGAGCGAAATGATTTATCAAGTTTTTCAGAAGATTTAGATCGATACTTGTTCCGTGCCGGTGTCTCACAAGTTTTAACCAAGACTTCAGTTTTAGGCTTTGACTATGAAGCCACAGTAGAAGAGGGATTTCTCAATAATCCATACCGGTTTGTATTTGTAAACGGAGTGTCCCTTGGCAGTGGCTCAGAGCGCTATCCCCGTACCCGAACAGGCCAAGCCTTCGCACTACGAGGTATTAAATATTGGCAACATCGGGCCTCAACTTCGCTCGGTTATCGGTTTTATAGGGACACTTGGGATATTCGCGCGCATACCATAGACCTAAATTACTCACAATATATTGGAAATCAATGGGTTGCGGATATTTATGGACGTTATTACAGCCAGGATGAGGCAGATTTTTTCAATGACAATTTCAGCACAGCCATGCGTTATATGGCGCGAGATAAAGAGTTGAGTTCATTTGATAGTTATTCAATAGGAGCTCGTGTCCGTTATGACTTATTTAAGGATTACAAATTTTTACGTACCGCATCAATTAATCTCGCAGTGGAATATTTGGACTATGACTACGACGATTATTCAGGAATTAAATCTGTTGCAGACACAGCGAGCTTGGGAAGTGGCTATTCGTTTGATGCAACGACAATTCAATTTTATTTTTCAGTTTGGTACTAAAAATGTAATTAGAAGATTGTTTATGGAGATCGAACATGTATAGAAAATTAATTTTATTCATATGTTTTTCGATATTGAGTTATATGAGTGCAGCAGTTGCCGACATTGATAACTCTAAAGTGAATGAAGAACATAACTTTCAAAACCTAGATCAAGAGATACAAACTTTAAAACAGGAAGTTTTAGAACTAAATCGCGATCTCTATATACTTGAAGAGGAATTGTTATACCCATCCAATACGCAGGTAGCGGTATACGTATCTGTTGATGTTGGCGACTTTTTTGACTTGGATTCTGTACAAGTCACATTGAATGAAAAAATTGTTGCAAATTATCTTTACACTGAGCGTGAAGTAGATGCCTTATTGCGTGGTGGTGTGCATCAAATCTATATTGGGAATTTGCCGTCTGGAGAACATGAACTGGTAGCGTATTTTGTTGGGCGTGGGCCAAAGGGTAGAGATTTTAAACGTGGAGCAAATCGAATTATTGATAAAGGTTTGGGGGCAAAGTATGTAGAGCTGAAAATTACAGATCGAACTCCTAAGCATCAACCCGACTTTATTGTAAAAGAATGGGAATAAGAAAAAGATGTTAATAGCTACTTTAAAAAAAGTGGTCATAACTTCTAAAGCCAAGAAGGTCTTGGCTTTTTGCGTATCTATGCTTGTATTTTTCTCGAGTACTTCTTATGCAAATTTACAGCAGCCTAAAGTTGTTAAAGATCTACATTATGGAGAGGTACTGTTTCATTTTTATCAAGAAGACTATTTCACATCCATTGTACATCTTTTGGCGGCACGTGAATTGAATCGAGTATCTCACCATATACCGGAAGATGAGCTTTTACTTGGCGGTATCGATCTTTCTTATGGTTTACACAAAGAGGCATCTAGAATTTTCGATAAGCTATTGCAGGGGAATGTTACCGAAACGATTAAAAATAGAGCCTATTACTTTCTTGCAAAAATATATTTTCAAAGAGGATATTTAAATGAAGCAGATGGGTTTTTGCAAAATATTCGAGGACCCGTCCAAGAAAATATATTTGGTGATTTGAAACTATTAATGGGCCAGGTATATCTCGCGCAAGGCAAGTACGACAATGCAATCTCCAGCTTGAGTAAGTGGAAAGGGCCTAAAGATTATCGCCAATATGCTGACTACAATCTTGGCATTGCCTTTACAAAAAAAGGAAACGTAGACAAGGGAATCGAATATCTAAAAGACGTAGGAAAGTCCAAAGCTAAAACTGAATCGATTCGTACCCTTAGAGATAAGGCCAACCTCGCTTCGGGTCTGGCCTTGATTCAAAACGATAGGCCGGTGGAAGCAACTAAATATTTAGAAAAAGTGCGTCTACAGGGTTTGTACTCAAATATGGCGTTGCTCGGAATTGGCTGGGCCAATACAGAAGCGAATAAACATGATGCTGCATTAGGGCCTTTGATGGAGTTGCGTAATCGCAGTGCCTATCATCCTGAAGTACAAGAAGGAATTCTAGCGCTAGCGTATGCCTATAACGAAATGGGCTTAAGTGGCCGTGCCGTTAAGGCCTATGAGCGAGCTGCAGATATCTATTTAAATGAAGCACAAGAACTTGCGACCTCGGCAAAAGTGATAGAAGAAGGCGCTTTGGTGAAGGCACTATTAGACCGTACCAAAGGTGGTCCACAAATGGGATGGTTCTGGTCTTTAAGAGAGATACCAGAAATACCCGAAGTCAAATATTTCACAGAGCTTTTGGCTGAGCACGAGTTTCATGAAGCATTAAAAAATTTTCGTGATCTACTGTATTTAAAAAAGAACTTGGAATATTGGCACGAAAATATCCCGATCTTTATGACGATGTTGGATACAAGAAAAGCAAGATATGAAAAGTATTTGCCATTAGTTAAAAAAAGGCTAAATGAACTAGATATTAGCCAATTACAAAATTTACAAAACAATCTCACAAGCACGCTTGATGAAATTGAAAGAGGAAATGAATATCTACGGCTTGCTACGCCAGAGGAAAAACAAAAGCTTTTCCAAATTGAAAATCTATCGGAAAAACTTGAATTGCTAGAGCAAAATGATCTTGAAAATGAGCAGCTAGTACAAATGCGCGAAAAACTTGCCTTAATGGAAGGCGTTGTGCATTGGCAAATACATAGCGAATATATCGCCAGGAAATGGGAGCACAGACAAGATGTAGATGGCATCGATCAACATTTATTGGTAACACCTGGAAAGAGTGTATCTATAAAAGAGGCGATAAATGAAAGCGTTAAAAATTTTGATGAATTTGAACTACGCATATTAGCATTACAAAAAGAAATAAAACGCCTTATTCCCATTGTAGATCGAGTATTTGAAAAGCAATCTCGATATTTAGAGCATGTAGCAGTTAAAGAGCTTAAACGTCGTGAAAATATATTGACCGGCTATGAGAAACATGCACGATTTGCGCTGGCTTCTGCTTACGATCGAGCTGCATCATCTATAAATATGAATGACGAAGTTGCACCAAAAGAATCCAAGCAAAAGAAATCTAGGGGTTGGTGGCTGTGGTAAACGTGCTATACAAAATTTTTGTAATAGTCACAATCACCATAGTACTTGTGTCATGTGGAAGTTTTGGCGGCTCAAGAAAAGATACGATCGGCAGTATTAGCAAAAATCGTGTCGTAGTAAAAGAAGATGTGCCCGTTAAAAGCAGTCGTAGCAAAGCCATTAATCAATATCGAAAATTGTTAGATGAAGATCCTAAAGACGTAAATCCGGAAGTGATGCGTAGGCTAGGCGATTTACGCATGGAAGAAAGTGAAGATTACCTAGCGGATCAAGTAAAACTCCCAGATTCAGCCACTTTTGCTGAAACGATTAAACTTTATGAAGACGTATTGGCAAATCATCCTTCCTATGCGGGCAGGGATCGTGTGTTATATCAGCTTTCACGCGCGTACGAACTTAGTGAGCAATATGAAAAAGCTTTAGGGGCGTTGGATCAATTAGTATATGAATATCCAGACTCAAAATATTACACAGAAACTCAATTTAGGCGCGCAGAAATATTATTTGTAGAAAAACAATATGCAGCCGCAGAAGCAGCATACGAATCCGTAATTAAGCAAGGTCCGGAAAGTGACTATTACATTCATTCTTTGTATAAACACGGGTGGTCTCACTTTAAACAAGTCGATTACGATTACGCTATGCCTTCGTTTAATAAGGTACTAGATGAGATTCTTAAGACAGGTGTAGAAGAAGAACAAATTGCACAATTGTCACGTGCAGACCAAGAGCTTGTTGATGACACACTACGTGCAACGGGATTGAGTTTTGGTTATTTGGGTGGACCAGACGAAGTTTCGAATTTTTATAATGAAACGGGTCGTAAACCCTATGAAATACTTGTTTATGAAAGGCTTGGCGAACAATACTTAGAAAAAAGACGTTGGAGTGATGCTGCGAATACCTACCGCGAATTTGTTGAAACGCATAAGTTCAGTCCTAAAGCACCACTTTTTCAAATTAAATCAATCGAAGCCTATCAAAAAGGCGAGTTTCCTTCTGAGGTGCTGCGTGCTAAGAAACAATTCGTTGTTGACTATAATTTAAAGTCAGAATATTGGGCACATAACGATATTCAAGCGTCAGAAGACATTGTTGTCCTGCTTAAATCTACAATTACAGATCTAGCTAAACACTATCATTCAGTGGCGCAAAAAGAACGTAAGCCAAAAGAATATTATGATGAAGCGGCAACATGGTATCACGCCTATCTGGAGTCTTTCCCGCAAGATGAAAAAGCACCCGAGATGAATTTTTATCTTGCTGAGGTGCTGTATGAGACCAAGCAATACAATAGTGCTGTATCTGAATATGAAAAAACTGCTTACGGATATAAAAAACATCCCAAGTCTGCAGAAGCGGGTTATGCTGCAATCATTGCCTATAATGAGTGGTTAAAATCAGAAAAAACGCCATCCAATCACAATGTAATTAAAACTCAGCTCATCGATAGTAGCTTTAGATTTTCTCAAAACTTTCCAAATCACCCTGAAGTGCCCAAAGTGATGACAGTTTCCGCTGAAGAACTCTATGCGCGCAAAGATTATGCTCGTGCCAGTGAAGCATCAAATATCGTAATTACAAAATATCCAAATGCAGATAAAAAGTTACAGCTTTCGGCCTGGACAGTCACGGCACATTCCGCTTTTGATACAGGTGAATATGCAACATCTGAAAAGGCATATGTACAGGCATTAGCACGTGCGCAGGCAAAGGACGAATTGCGTGACCCTTTAAAACAAAGATTAGCAGCTTCAGTTTATAAACAAGGTGAAGCGAGCAAAAAAGCAGGTGATACCGAAGCAGCAGTGCAACACTACTTACGTGTAGGTCAAGTGGTGCCAGATGCAGAAATACGCGCAACTGCACAGTATGATGCTTCGGCCGCTTTACTTGAGTTAGAAGATTGGGACCGTGCATCTACTACTCTAGAAGATTTTCGTCATCGCTTTCCCAAACATGAGTTGCAAGATGAAGTTACTCGTAAATTAGCGGTGTCTTATGATAAAGGTGGTCAACATTTAAAGGCTGCAAAAGAATACGAAACAATTGGAGATGGAACCAAAGACGTTGCGTTGCAACGCGAAGCGCGATTACAAGCTGCCGAGTTATATAACAAAGGTGGTGATTTTTATGGAGCAGAAAAAAGCTTAATTACCTATGTGGAAAAACATCCAAGACCAGTCGAGCCTGCAATGGAAGCCATGCATAAACTAGTGACCATGTATGCTGAACGTAATTACCTGGATGATAAATTAACGTGGCAAGAAAAAATCATCGATGCAGATGCTAAAGCCGGTGCAGAACGTAGTGCTAGAACAAAATTTTTAGCGGCAAATGCTACGTTGGATTTAGCAAAACTTGAATATGATGCATATAGTCAAATATTTTTACTACATCCGCTGAAGAAAAATCTAAAACGCAAAAAGAAACAAATGCAAGTTGCATTAGATGTTTATGAAGCAGCAAGCCGTTACAAAGTGGAACAAGTTACTACAGCTGCAACCTATTGGACTGCGCGTATATATCAAGATTTTAGTAAGGCACTTATGGAATCAGATCGGCCAGCAAATCTCTCTGCAGAAGAATTAGATCAATATAATATTTTACTTGAAGAACAGGCATTCCCATTTGAAGAGCAGGCTATTGAGACTTATGAATTAAATGTTGCTCGTATATCAGATGGCGTATATGACGAGTGGGTCAAAAAAAGTATGACCGAGTTAGCAATTTTAGCACCTGCACAATATGTTAAAGCAGAAAGGATTGAGGATCATGTGCAGATTATTTATTAGTTTATTTATTTGTTGTTTTATGTTGGTTGTTGCAAGTTGTGCAAGTGTGCCACAACTTAAAAAGTATACAATCACTTCTAAATCAAATACAAAAACAGAAAAATCCGCTGAAGCTGTACAGCCAACCTTTAAGGTAAGCGAAAAAACTGCAACTGCTTATAACGCTGCATTAAAGCATATGCGTACTAAAAACTATGATGTCGCTATAAGTGAGATGAAAAAAGTGGCAGGCATGGACAAACGTATCTCAGGACCATGGGTGAATATTGGACTTGCACATAAGGAATTGGGAGAAGCAAAAAAAGCCAAGGCTTCATTTGAAAAAGCTTTATCGATCAATCCAAAAAACCCTTATGCACTTAATTATTTAGCCATTATGCATCGAGAAGAAGGTGATTTTAGTAAAGCGGAGGGTCTTTATAGAAAAGCGCTTTCCGCACATCCGGATTATCAGAACGCTCATCTGAATCTGGGTATTTTGTGTGATCTGTATTTAAGGAAAATAGACTGTGCGATAGAGCATTATCAAAAGTACTTGAATTTGAGCGGTGGGCAAGACAAACAAGTAACCGCTTGGGTAGCGCAATTAAAAAAGCAGGGTAGCTAAGCGTTATGAAAAATGTATGGAATATAAAAAGGATTATTTTTCTAATTTTCCTATTGTTGTTTTGTCAAGCAGCTATTGCAGAAGAAGCAACACAAGAGTTGGATGGGATTTCAGTAATTGGTAATCGCGAATTACCAAAAGCACTTGTAATCGTACCGTGGAAAGCACCAGAGCCTGGTGATTTAGATGGTCAACCTTTGCAAAGTTTAATTGATGAGGTGCTAGGCCCTATTGATAGGGACGTGCACAAAAGAAAAGTTAGTTATTACGAACAATATAACTAGCAGTGTAAATATTTGTAGCGTTAACGCTAAGGAGCAAGACAATGGAAGAGACAGGGCAAGAAATCATCTCAGCAACTGATGGTTCGCAAGTAATGGGAGCCGAAATGGTTGATGCCATGATGGCAACCGAACCGCAAAGTATGAGTCTGTATGAAACAGTAGTTTCATTTTTTCAATCGGGTGGGCCATTTATGATCCCGATTGCGATCGTATTGGCAATTGGTATTGCTATCGCGATTGAACGGTATCTATACCTATCTGCATCACGTACTCGCAATCAACTTGCATGGAATAAATTACAATCGGCATTACAAAGCGGCAATCTATCTCAAGCGATAGGATTTGCTGAGAAATCAAAAGCGGCAGTTAGCCGTATTATTCATTATGGATTTATGCGTGCAAAAACTTCTCGTCGACGTGATGACGTGGAAATTGCTATGGAAGAAGGCTTGATGGAAGTTTTACCTAAATTAGAAAAGCGGACTCACTATTTAGCAACTTTTGCCAATATTGCGACTTTATTAGGTTTGCTTGGAACCATTATTGGTTTAATAGGCGCATTTACATCGATCGCAGAGGCAAATCCTGCTGATAAGGCAGATATTCTATCTGCAAATATCTCGGTTGCGATGAATACGACTGCATTTGGTTTGATGGTCGGTATTCCACTTTTACTCATTCATGCTTGGCTTACAACTAAAACTACAGAAATTGTAGATAGTTTAGAAATGGCATCAGTGAAGGTGTTGAACTTTGTAACCGAGCGCAAGCCTGCAGAAGCTGCAGCATAAGGTTGTACAAACATGATTACTAGAAGACGACTACGCAAACGCACCGCCAAGCCCGAAGCGGAGCTTAGTGTAACGGCATTTATGAATTTAATGGTAATTCTTGTGCCTTTCTTATTAATCATGTTGGTGTTTGCAAAAATTACAATTTTAGAATTGCATTTGCCGGCACAATCTAATGTTGCGAAGCCAGACGAAAGAAAACTTGCGCTAGAAGTGATTATTAAAAGTGATCAACTGATTGTGCAAGATAAAAATCGTGGTCGTTTAACTGTGATTGAAAAGTCTGATGAAGGTTATGATGTTTTGACACTTTCTCAGTTTTTGCAAGCAGTTAAATATAAGTATCCAGATACCATAGCAGCCTCTATCTTGCTCGAGCCTGAAATTGAGTATTCAAACTTAGTAATGGTGATGGATGCAGTGCGTGCAATCGATATCGAAAATGAAGACGGTAGTTTTACGCGTGCAGAGCTTTTTCCAGAAATTTCTTTGGGTGATGCGCCCGTTTAAGTAGAAAGGATAAATAATGTCAGTAGGTACAAGAAGATTAGCGCGCATGGAACGTCAGCACGGGCGTTCTAAAAAACAACCACCCTTTAATATTGTTTCGTTAATGGATATTTTTACTATCCTTGTGTTTTTCTTGTTAGTAAATACTTCTGACATCACGCCTTTGCCCAACCCTAAAGGCATTGAAATGCCTGAGTCGATTGCAGAGACCACCCCACATGAATCAGTTGTAGTCATGCTTAGCAATGAAAATGTTCTTTTACAAGGTGAAGAAGTTATTTCTGTAGAAGAAGTAATGAAAGAGGATTCACAAGAACTCGCAATCTTTGTCGCAAAACTGAAACAACTTGCCGATGAAGTCGTACCGGTTTCAGAAGAGGACCCAGAACGTGAAGTAACGATTATGGGTGATAAAGAAGTGCCATATAGAGTATTGGATCGCGTCATGCGTATTTGTGCAAATTACGCAGGGTTTTCCAAAATTTCATTATCTGTAATTCAAAAAGATACCCAACTAGAGTCATAACATGTCTGCAGTAATTGCCAATTCATATTTTCCACACGATTTACCCTGGACGATACAACCAGAAACTCAGGAACGTTTTAGAAAACTTCTGCGTTGGTCGTTAGCCAGTGTTCTTTTTCTAGCACTGTTATTTACTGTTTTACCATTACCTGAACCAGAAGAACCAGAGAAAGAAGAACCCAAGCAATTGGTAAAGCTCATACCAAAAGTAGAAATTCCACCACCACCGCCACCTAAGGTTAAGCCAATTGAAACTAAGGTAAAGCCTAAACCCAAAAAACAGGTAAAACCGAAGCCGAAACCGCAACCAAAGAAAGAACCAAGAAAAACGGCAAAGGCGCCTAAAAAGGCTCCAGTGAAAACAAAATCAGCTAAAGAAATTGCTGCGGCATCAGGTTTGCTGGCGATGAAGGATGATTTAGCCGACCTCAAAAACGATTCATCTGCGAAAACTCTCGGTGAGCGTTCGTTAAATAGAAGCGGTTCACAAGGTAAAACAGTGCAACGCTCTTTAGTAACCAAGAATTATGGCAAAGCCAGTGGTGGTATTAATACGGCGAGTTTAAGTAAAGACACAGGTGGTAATGGTTTAGGAGGGCGTGCTGCGGGTCAGGTTGGAGGTGTGCCTGGTTTAGGCGGTGCGGGCGGCACTGGTAGTGGCGGCGGATCAGGATCTGGAGATGGTGACGGTACGGGCTACGGGAAAACCCGAGACCTAGAAAAAATTCAAATTACATTTGATCGCAATAAAAGCAGTCTTTTTACAATGTATAACCGCGAACTTCGAAAAGATGCAAGCCTACAAGGAAAAGTGGTGCTAAATATTACTATTGCACCTTCAGGAAAAGTGACTTCATGCAGCATTGTTTCTAGTGAATTAGGTAATCCAGCATTAGAAAGTAAATTGTTACAGAGAGTAAAACTTATTAATTTTGGTGCAGAAGATGTCCCACCGTTTACTTTTAATTACCCTATCGATTTTTACCCAGTTTAGTACTAGGTATTCAATACTGGCGATCAGTATTATTCTTTTCTGTTCGGGCTCACATGCAATCCAACAAGATTGGGAGCTAAGTGGTACCTTTATAATAGGGAAGCAAGCGCAAGCCTTTTTTGTAAATAAAGACGGGACTGAACTGAGTTTAACCAAAGGTGAAATTATCCAAGGTTGTCAGTTAGTAGATGTACTAAGTGAAGCTGTAAAGCTACATTGTGAGGAAGAAGTTCATACCCTATTACTGCGCAATAGTGTAGGGGATATACACAAACAGGCCCAATTTCAAAGCACTCAGGTAAGCAAGCAAACGATTTTCTTACCGAAAGATGAGTTGAAAGATTATGCAAATCAGCGACAACGTATCGCCTCGGAAATTGGATTTTTACCACTACTTGAAGATGAAAAAGTTATAGGATTTACAATATCTAAAGTTTCACCTGGCACTCCAGTGTCAAAATTAGGCTTATACAATGGCGATGTAATTACCTCGATCAATGGGGTAGCGGCGTCTAATACTAGCCAGTTTCTTGAAGCCATCAACGAGCTGCCATCTGCATCACAGGTGTCTATCCATGTAGATCGTTATGGCCAGAACTTAGCTTATACATATATATTTGAATGAATTTTAAGTATTCACTTATAAAGTTATTTATAAACAAATGGTTATAAGCTTTAATTAATTTAGATTCTTATATAAACGTAAATAACATTAACGCAGACGTTTTTATTCAAAATAATCGGGTCTGTCATGTACGTTTCACACGTTATTACAGTCTATTGGAGTACAATAGATTAAAGAATTACGGCCGTATTTTCGTTAGGAGGAATCTTTCATGACATTACTTGTTTGGCTGCTTGCTCTAGGAGCATTTGCGTTTGGGCTAGCTCGAGCAAAGTTGCCATTTTCAATTTGGACGATAATTATTGGTGGCGCTCTAATTTTACTAACTATTTCTCCGTTCTTAGGAGGTGTTGCGGCCTTAGTTCTTTGGACACTGTTTATTGTCGTGGCACTGCTTAATGTTGACAGTTTGCGAATCAAGTTCTTAAGTAAACCCATGCTTGCTTATACAAGGAAGATTTTACCTCCAATGTCGGATACGGAAAGAGCGGCCATTGAAGCCGGTACAGCATGGTGGGAGGCAGAATTATTTCAGGGAGATCCAGACTGGGGCAAATTGCTAGACCACCAGACTTCCGAGTTATCTGCAGAGGAACAAGCTTTTTTGGATGGTCCCGTAGAAGAGTTTTGTCAAATGCTGGATGACTGGGAGATTACTAACGATCTCAATGATTTGCCACTAAAAGCTTGGGAGTTTCTTAAGAAAAATAAATTTTTTGGCATGATTATTCCAAAGAAATATGAGGGATTGGAATTTTCTGCTATTGCGCACTCGTCCGTAGTGATGAAAATTTCGACACGCAGCGGTACAGCCGGTGTGACAGTGATGGTGCCTAATTCACTGGGGCCTGCAGAACTACTCTTACACTATGGCACAGAAGAACAAAAGGATTATTACTTACCGCGCTTGGCAGTGGGTGAAGAGATTCCTTGTTTTGCTTTAACGGGACCTGATGCTGGTTCCGATGCTGGCGCTATTCCCGATACTGGCATAGTTTGTAAAGGTACATATCTGGGTAAAAAAGTGTTGGGTTTACGCCTCAACTGGGAGAAACGTTATATTACCCTTGGACCAGTAGCCACGGTATTGGGACTTGCCTTTAAAGCCTACGATCCTGATGGTTTGCTTGGCGATCAAGAAGAACTCGGCATTACCTGTGCACTGATCCCAACTAATACGCCTGGAGTAAAAATCGGCAATCGACATAACCCACTCAATTCAGCTTTTCAAAATGGGCCCAATTGGGGTAAAGACGTATTTATTCCCATGGATTGGGTGATTGGTGGCCAAGAACAAGTCGGTAATGGTTGGCGTATGTTAGTGGAGTGCCTATCTGTAGGCCGAGGCATATCCTTGCCCGCATTAGGTACTGGAGCTGGAAAATTTACCAGCTATATGACGGGTGCTTACGCTCGTATCCGCAAACAATTTAATGTTCCAATTGGGAAGTTTGAAGGGGTAGAAGAGGCCCTGACAAGAATTGCGGGACTGACTTATATGATGGAAGCTGGTCGACGCCTAACCGCTTCGGCAATTGATCATGGTGAGAAACCATCGGTCGTGACGGCAATCCTTAAATACCATAACACCGAGGGAATGCGTCAGGTTATTAACGATGCCATGGATATTCATGGGGGGCGTGGTATCTGTATGGGGCCGAGTAATTATCTTGCACGTCCCTATCAATCAATACCAATTAGTATTACGGTGGAAGGTGCCAATATTCTTACACGTAGCTTGATAATTTTTGGTCAAGGCGCCATGCGTTGTCATCCTCATCTTATTGAAGAAGTCAATGCAGCTTCTAATCCCAATCAACAAGAAGGGCTTCAACAATTTGATCAAGCTTTGTTTAAACACTTAGGTTATGCGGTGCGTAATGGAGCTAGGTCATTTTTGTATGGGCTCACGCGTAGTCGTTTAGCACCCAGCCCTATTAACGGACCCACCAAAGGTTACTTTAAACGCCTGGCAAGAATGAGTGCCAGTTACTCATTTATATCTGATTTTGCAATGTTATTTTTAGGTGGAGGTTTAAAGCGGAAAGAAAAACTCTCCGGTCGGTTTGCCGATGCCTTGAGTTATATGTATCTAACCTCGGCAATTTTAAAACGCTTTGAAGATACGAATCGACCAGCTGAAGACTTGCCATTGGTGGAGTGGAGTACAAAATATTGTCTTTATGAAGTTCAAGATGCATTAGATGAAATCATGCGCAATTTTCCATCGGTTTTCTTTGGGCAGCTATTACGAATTATTGTATTTCCGACCGGTAAAAGTTTACGCTATCCAAATGATCGTGTCGGTCATGAAGCAGCGAAGATATTGATTGATGCCTCAGCAGCAAGAGACCGACTTACTAATGGCATTTATAAAAGTGTAGATCCAAAAGATCCTGTTGGTTGTGTACAGTATGCATTCAATGCCGTCATTGCCGCCAAAGATGCGGAACGTAAGCTTAAAAAGGCAGGCATCAAACCACCCGAACTGGGTAGACCTTCAAACTGGTTAGAAGATGCTGTAAACCAAGGGATTATTACGCAGCAAGAAGCTAACTTGGTTGATGAGGCCCGTAATGCAACGCGTGCAGCGATCATGGTGGATGATTTTCCACCTGCGAAAAAAGCTGCTAAAGCGAAATCGACAAGAAGGACTACTAAAAAACCTACACGCAAAGCAGATAAAAAAGCTGCATAAAAGCTAGATGTCAGATGCTGAATTAGGTGGTGCCATTACGCGGCTTGAGAATTTTGAGCCGTTTAAAATGATGGAGGTGAAAATCATGGAACTATCCCCTGATTGGCGCAAGATTCGTTTATTGCTTCCATTATCAAAAGCCGCAACTAACCACCAAGGAACCATGTTTGGAGGGTTTATCGCATCACTTGCGGATCCCATCGCAGCCCTATCTTGTGGAAAGCTATTTCCTGGTTACGCTGCTTGGACACGCAATTTAAAAATCGATTTTTTACGTGCGGGCACAACAGATTTAGAACTCAGATTCGACTTTCCTTTAGAATTAGAGCCTATCATTGCAAAAGAACTGCAAGAAAAAAATCGTAGTACACCTGTATTTGAATATGCATATTACTTAACAAACGGTACACTATGTACGGCTGTTGAGTGTACGGTTGCTATACGGCCTAAAGGCTATATGAAAAAGTAAGGAAGCTCTGATTTATTCTGATATGCCCCAAAGAAGATGAATTAGTAATGATTTCTCAAAATACTCATGTATGCCAAGAAAATAGAGGAAGTATACACTCCGTTTTTTCGAAATCATTTAGCCTAATCTCAGTCATTTCATTAATAAATCAGAGCTTCCTTAATTTTTAAAAAGGATTCTAGACTTATCATGAAAAAAATACTCATTGGTTTGTTTATATTGATTGTACTTTTTGTCGGTGCCGCCTATTTTTTGCTGGGTAACTTAGACAACATTGTAAAAGCCGCTATTGAAAAATATGGTTCTGAAGCTACGCAAACAAGTGTAAGTGTTGGCAACGCCCACATAGGGCTTACTGATGGCTTAGGCTCAATTTCAAATTTA
>CBDCUI010000009.1:0-1117579 GCA_965222615.1 Gammaproteobacteria bacterium
CTTAGGCTCAATTTCAAATTTAAAGATAAGTAATCCAAAAGGTTCTCAAGTGAACATTTATTTAACATGGAAAACATTGGAGTGCAGATTGACTTAGAAAGGATTTCAAGAGAAGTTATAGTGGTTAATCAGATTTTAGTTGATGGTCCATCTATTAATTACGAGTTAGGTAAAAAACGGAAGTAATGTTGATGTTATTAAAAAGAACGTAGAAAGTTACACTGGCAGCGGTTCGAACAGCAGTGGTAGTGGTGGACCTAAGTTAATTATTGAAAATTTGATAATTAAGAATGGCGATGTGAAGGCCACTTCAAGTATGGTGAAAGGAAAGTCATTATCTACTAAATTGCCAACCATCCACATGCGCGATATTGGAAAAGACACCGGGGGTGCAACTCCTGGAGAAGTAGCTAAAAAAGTCATTGCGGTGTTGACTAAACAGATCGGTGCTGCAGCAGGTAAATTAGATTTGCGATCCTTAATGGACGAAGAAATGTTAAAAAACCTTGGTAAAGAAAAGTTAGATGCCGTAGAGGGTAAAACATTAGATAAGCTTAAAGATATCGGCGGTGGCGCAGGCGATAAACTGAAAGAGATGTTTTAGCCTTGTAACTCATATTTGTAAAAATAAAATAATCCAATCCAGCAAATCATTGCAGCAAAGATATATATGCAGCATCGTTTTTTATATTGATAATCATTCGCATTTAAGTATTTCAATATCATTGTGAATGAGCATGATTTGCTTTTACCCATATAGGTAAAACAGCTCAATTCAGTCCCTCAATGCGATAGTGAGCACTGTAGTAATTAGTTCGAAAAACCCCATAATTTGGCTTGAGGTTAAGAGCATTAAGAGCCACTAAATCGAACGAGAACGCCAGTTAGAGCTAAGAATCTGCTATTTATCGCCTCAATATAAAATCTGTAAGGGTTTGTTTTTACAATGGTAAATTAGGTACTAATAAAAAGAAGTCTTTTTAACTGATTGTATTATAAGGGGATAGTTTAGCTTCGAAGGTAGCCTTCAATATGTGGCTATTGGGTATATCTATTTTAATCATCTATGGGTAACTCTTTATCTAGTCTTTTGAGTAGCTTTCGCCAACGTCTAGCCCTGCGCGAGGATAGTGAATTTTCTCAAGCGGTGCTCAGAATCATCATGGTGTTGTGTTCGCTTGGTTAATTTTTATCTCCATATTTTCGTAAGCATTGCGACCCCCAAGCACTTGACGCGATTTATACTTTAATGAGTGTTTCCTTAAGTATTTGCGTGTTGGTTATTATCGGTACCATCGTAAGTATTACCCCTTCACCGACTCGCAGAATTATTGCTTTAATACATGATGCTACGGGAGTTTCACTAGTGTTGTTCCTGGGCGAAGCCTATACCGCACCATTTGCAGTTTTATATTTATGGTTCACAGTAGGGAATGGATTTCGCTATGGGGTGCAATACTTATTCATTTCGCTGTTTTTTTCGCTTATCGGTTTTGGGTATGTTGTGTACATGAGTGAATATTGGCGTAATGAGATGATCATGACGATTACAGTGTTTGCGATGTTGATTATGATTCCTCCTTATGTTGCATTGTTGTTACGGTCGTTACAGCATGCAAATAAGAAGATAAAGTTACAAGCCATACACGATCCACTGGTTCCTGTCTATAACCGCCGCGGCTTTAATGATGCTTTTTACAAATCGATATATCGTGATGAAAACGATAATTTTCATCATACTTTATTATATTGTGATCTTGATGGGTTTAAAAAAGTAAATGATATAGCTAGGCATGCCACAGGTGATCAGATGTTAATAGAAATTGCAGGCATTCTAAAAGATCAAGTTCGTGAAGGGGATATAGTAGCCCGCTTGGGTGGAGATGAGTTTGGTTTATTATTAAAAGGTTGTCCTTTAAAAAAGGGCACGGCAATTGCAGATACTATTTGCCAAAAAATTAAAGATTACGAATTGGAATGGAACGAAATTAAATTAAAAGTTGGTATTAGTATTGGTGTAGTCGGCATTAGTCAAAAAGATCAAGATTTCAATCGCGTATTAAAATTTGCTGATATGGCTTGCTATATAGCCAAGAATTCGGGTGGCAATCAAAGTTATGTGTTTGAAGAAACGCTATCAGAGCTTGACTCTAATATCTTTCTGGCAAATCACTCATAGATAATATTAGCTACTAGATAGATTTTAATAAAACGTATACAGCACCAGTGCCACCGTCAACAGGTCTGGCGGAACAAAATGCCAAAATTTCATTTCTTTTTTGTAACCACTGATTAACCATAGGTTTAAGTTTTGGGCCTTTGTTACTCGATCCGTAACCCTTACCGTGAATAATCCGTACGCAGCGTATATTATCTTCGCGTGTTAGTTGTATAAATTGACTTAGGGCTAATTGTGCTTCGGCAATCGTCATGCCATGTAAATCTAATTCAGCACCAATACTATATTGGCCTTTTTTGAGTTTTCTAAAAATATTTTTTTGTATCCCAGATCTGCAAAAAGACAGACTATCGCCTGGCTGTAAGTCTTCGTATTCGAGGCTGAGTTCAAGCGATTCATCTAGAACTTTTTGTTGATCTTTAATTGTTTCTTTTGGAATCGGCTTTGGTTTAGGTGTATCGTCTTCGGCCCGGTTGGAATGATCTGTATGTAACGGTTTTACGTTATTCAACAGGTCGGCGAAACGGGGGTTTTCGTTTGATTTGGAACTTCCTTGCTGAGACATAAACGTATTTCCATTCTGGTAATTTAATTTGCTACTATTGCTGGCTGTATCTTTAATTTCATTCTACCTTCCGTATAAACGAATTTCAGCAGCACGATGCATCTCTTGTTAAGTAACGATGATGGAATACATGCCACGGGTCTTCGAGCACTAGCTGAGGCACTTTCTCCTTTAGGCAAAATCACGGTGGTGGCGCCAAATCGAAATCGCAGTGCCTCAAGTAATTCTTTGACACTAGATCGCCCGATTCGTGCCCAGAAAATGAAAGATAATTGGTATAGCGTGGATGGTACCCCAACAGATTGCGTACATTTAGCCATCACAGGGCTCATCAAAGATGAGCCTGATATTGTCGTTTCAGGCATCAATGCCGGCGCCAATTTAGGTGATGATGTAATTTATTCAGGTACTGTGGCAGCAGCCATGGAAGGTCGTTTTTTAGGGCTACCAGCTGTGGCGATTTCAATTACTTCTTTTCAGCCACAATATATTGAGGAGGCCGCCCAAGTGAGTTTTGCAATGATCGGCAAGCTTGCTACTACTCAACTCCCTAGAGATGTAATTATTAATATTAATATACCCAATTTACCAAAAGATCAGCTAAAAGGTGTGCAAACGACACGCTTAGGTAATCGTCATAAGGCCGAACCGGTAATCCAATCAGAAGATCCGCGTGGCAAGCCAATTTATTGGGTAGGTGCTGCAGGTCCTGAACAAGATGCCGGCCAGGGCACGGATTTTTACGCAATTAACAATGGTTATGTTTCAGTAACACCTATGCATCTCGATCTCACACATTACAATGCTATGCAAGCTGTGGCTGATTGGGTGGCCAATTGTAATTTAGCTTAATATGAAGAAAAAGGTGTTATGAATCGTAGCATGCAAGAAGGAATCGGAATGACTTCGCAACGAACTAGAGATCGTCTGATCACTAGGCTAGAGGAAAAAGGCATTCAAAACGTAAATGTATTGGAAGCAATGCGTATGACACCTAGGCACTTGTTTGTAGATGAAGCGCTTGCCTCCCGTGCCTATGAAGATACAGCTCTACCGATCGGCCATAAACAAACTATTTCACAACCCTATATCGTAGCTAGAATGACAGAAGTAATTATGCAGGATGGCATACCAAATAAAGTTTTAGAGATTGGAACTGGATCTGGATATCAAGCAGCAATCCTAGCGGTTTTAGTTAAAGAAGTTTACTCAGTTGAGCGAATTGAACCTCTTTATCAACAAGCACGTCGTCGCGCAATGAATCTTGGTTTGCGAAATATTAAATTTAAGTTATCGGATGGTTCGTGGGGTTGGGAAAGTTATGCACCATACGATGCAATCGTCGTCACTGCCGCGCCTAAAGAAATACCTTCGACGTTAATTGATCAGTTAGCAGATAATGGTCATTTAGTCATACCTGTAGGAAAGTCTTCAGAAATTCAAGAGTTAAAGTTAATACATAAAACATCAAATGGTATTGAAGAAGAAACAATAGAGGCAGTTAGTTTTGTACCACTTGTTCCAGGCAAGGTATAACAGTTTTTGCTAAATTGAAATGAAACTATTCAGCTCCCTCTATGATAAAGTAATGGCATGGTCTAGGCATCCACATGCTACGTATTATTTAAGTGGCTTAAGTTTTGCCGAGTCTTCATTTTTCCCCATACCGCCAGACGTGATGTTGGCCCCGATGTCGGTTGCACGACCAGATCGTGCCTGGTGGTTTGCTTTATTAACCACAGTTACCTCAGTACTTGGTGGGTTGTTCGGCTATTTGATTGGGGCATTTGCTTTTGAATACATCGAGCCTTGGTTACAAACCTCGGCGTATTGGGGAAAATTTGAGACTGCACGCGCATGGTTCGATGAATGGGGAGTTTGGGTGGTATTTGTTGCGGGTTTTTCACCGATTCCATATAAACTCTTTACCATTACTGCCGGCGTACTTTCCTTAGCGCTAGTGCCTTTCGTAATTGCTTCTTTCATCGGAAGAGGTGCACGTTTTTTTCTGGTAGCGGGCTTACTCAAATATCTAGGCCCCAAACTGGAACCATTGGTAATGAAATATGTGGAATGGATTGGTTGGATTACGGTCTTATTATTAGTAGCGGTAATTGTTTATTATAAATTATTGCATTAATGATTTTTTCTTTTCGAACAGTCTTCACTAGCATAGCAATATTCATGCTACTTGCTTGCGTATCAAATAATAATAGCAAAGTTTATTATGATTACGACCATGGCTATCACACCGTCTTAATTGGTGAAACACTTTATTCCATTGCTTGGCGGCATGGTAAAGACTATAAACAACTCGCTGCATGGAATAACATTGGCCCTCCTTATACTATATATGCGGGGCAACGATTGCGCTTAACTCGTCCTAACATAACATCTCAAACCTATGCAAAAAAAAGCACTAATAAATCAACAGATGATGTAAAAAAAACAAAACAAGCACAAGCAAGCAGCGCCTCAATTTCTAAACCAGTAAAAAAACCCACTAAGCCGATAAAGCATGATTGGAGTTGGCCTACACAGGGGAAAATAGTTAGCAGGTATTCAACTAAGGTTGGTGGTAATAAAGGTATCGACATTGAAGGTAAACCAGGTCAGGATGTATTTGCGGCTTCATCAGGCAAAGTTGTGTACAGCGGTAATGGTTTACTAGGTTACGGTAATTTGATCATTGTCAAACATAGTGAACAGTTTTTAAGCGCGTATGCGCACAATAAAAAGTTATTAGTTAAAGAAGGTGGATCTGTAAAGCGTGGGCAAAAAATTGCAGAACTTGGTAGTACTGGTTCAAAAACCCCCAAACTGCACTTTGAAATTCGTCAAAACGGGAAGCCTGTAGACCCACTTAAATATTTGCCTAAGCATTAGTTTTCAAAAAATCATTCAAAACTAATTTCAAAATGCTGAATAGCGCGCTCAGACAAGGCACAGACTTTCCGAAAAGCGCAGTTTACACGCTAGTTTGCGTTTTCAACGCCCCGCATTTGAGGAAAGTCTGTAACGCAGTATCAGCGTGCTAGGTACATTTTGAGATAAGTTTTGGAAATATTAGTGCGGCAGCTGCTCTCCTTCCTTCAGCAACAAGGATCCCATATGTTCTACAAGCAGCAGCTGTATTCATAGTCTCCAGACCGATGCCGTGTTGAGCAAATTGGGCAATAATTTCAGGCTCAGGAAAATTTGCTTGTTTACCTGTTCCCAGCAGTATCACCTCAGGTTTAAGCTTTATGATCGTTATTACGTTTTCATCACGGAGTTGCTTTATATCATTGACAGGCCAAGGGCTGATGAGTTCGTCGGGGCAAATGATTAGGCTTTGGGAGTGGGGCTCATTATTGATGAGCACACAATCGGCTTGAAAACCTGTGATGATGTAGTTTGCATCGGCGAAGTCTTGAGTAAGGCTCATTAATTCTTAGTTCTTGGTGTATAAATTGGTTAGGCAGTTGATATTGAATCGCGTATTATACTTTGCGCTTATCAGGACTGATTGATCTAATGGAAGATTTTGCAAGAATTTCACGACTACCTCCATATGTCTTCAATATCGTAAATGAACTCAAGGCAAACGCACGTGCCAAAGGCGAGGATATTGTTGATTTTGGTATGGGTAATCCAGATCGGCCGCCGCCCAGACATATAGTGGAAAAGCTCGCGGAGGTAGCGCTGCGCGAGGATACGCATAGATATTCATTATCAAAAGGCATTCCTAGGTTACGTAGATCCATCGCAAACTGGTATAAGCGTAAATATGATGTTGATATTGATCCAGACACGGAAGCCATTGTAACGATAGGCTCAAAAGAGGGTCTCGCACACTTAACCTTGGCAACACTAGTACCTGGGGATGCCGTAATTGTGCCAAATCCTGCTTACCCCATTCACGCCTATGGCTGTGTCATTGCCGGTGCAGACATTATATATGTACCACTCGTTGAGGGCTCAGACTTTTTTTCTGAGTTAGAAAAAGCCATTCAAGATTCTTGGCCGAAACCCAAAATGTTGATTGTAAATTTTCCATGTAATCCGACTACGCAATGTGTAGATTTAGAATTTTTAGAAAAATTAGTAGCGATCGCGCAAGAACATAATATTTGGTTGGTACATGATATTGCCTATGGCGAAATTACTTTTGATGGCTATGAGTCGCCTTCAATTTTACAAGTACCAGAAGCAAAAAATATTGCTGTCGAATTTTATTCTTTATCAAAGACCTATAACATGCCGGGCTGGCGTGTTGGTTTTATGTGTGGTAATTCAAAGCTTGTGGAGGCGTTATCACGAATCAAATCATATTTAGATTATGGAATGTTCACTCCCATTCAAGTTGCTGCGATAGCGGCTCTTGATGGACCACAAGATGTAGTTGAAGATATTTGTGCCACGTATAGAAGTCGTCGTGATGTATTATGTGAAGGTTTAAATAATGCTGGTTGGCAAGTTGATAAGCCGCTCGCAACGATGTTTGTTTGGGCAAAAATTCCAGAACCTTTTCGCGAAATCGGCTCATTGGAGTTTTCCAAAAAGTTATTAGAGGATGCTCGGGTTGCAGTATCACCTGGAATCGGGTTTGGAAACTATGGTGATACACATGTGCGTTTTAGCTTGATAGAAAATGAGCATCGTACTCGACAAGCAGTTAGAAGTATTAAGAGAATGTTAAGAAATGTTTAAGTCTTGTAAACAAAAAAGAGTAAGGTCGTGTTAGAAGCAGTAAAAGTAGGTGTACTCGGATTAGGTACTGTCGGTAGTGGTACGGCAAATATTTTGTCGCGTAACGCGGATGAAATTGCACGACGTGCAGGTCGCGGCATCGAGATTTCCATTGCAAGTGTACGTGATGTAAAAAAGCAGCGTGCATGTGATAGCAGTGTCATTACCCTGACAGACGATCCAAATAAAGTTATTGCAGATCCAAAAGTTTCAATTATTTTAGAACTTGTTGGGGGGTCTGACTTAGCGCGTGAACTTGTACTCAAAGCAATCGACAATGGCAAGCATGTTGTAACCGCAAACAAAGCTCTTATTGCACTACACGGCAATGAAATATTTAAACGTGCACAAGAAAAAGGGGTAACCGTTGCCTTTGAAGCAGCTGTTGCAGGTGGTATACCCATCATTAAGGCGATACGAGAAGGCTTGGCTGGCAACTCTATTCAATGGTTAGCAGGAATCATTAATGGAACAGGTAATTTTATTTTGACGGAGATGCGCGATAAAGGCCGAGACTTTGCTGATGTATTAAAAGAAGCTCAGCAACTGGGTTATGCCGAAGCCGATCCTACTTTTGACATTGAAGGCATTGATGCTGCACACAAATTAACGATTTTGGCGTCAATTGCATTTGGTGTGCCATTACAATTTGACAAGGTGTATACCGAGGGCATTACGGAAATAACCAGTGCTGATGTTGCCTATGCATCTGAACTTGGCTATCGCATAAAACATCTAGGTATTGCCAAAAGAGCTGCAAATGGATTAGAGCTAAGAGTGCATCCAACTTTAATTCCTCATCGGCGTCTGATTGCGAATGTCGATGGCGTCATGAATGCTGTAGTCGTGAAAGCCGACGCCTTGGGCCCAAGTCTGTATTACGGTGCGGGAGCTGGGGCCGAACCAACTGGATCTGCCGTGGTTGCCGATTTAGTCGATGTAGTACGGGCATTGACTACAGATCCAGAAAACCGCGTGCCGCATTTAGCATTTCAACCCGGCGCACTGTCTGATATACCAGTCTTACCTATGGATGATGTTTCTACTGCGTACTATTTACGCATTCATGTACAAGATCGTCCAGGGGTGTTAGCCGATGTTACGCAAATATTTGCCAATCACGCCATTAGCATTGACTCAATCATTCAAAAAGAACCTCAAGCAAATGTGAGTACGGTACCTATCGTTATACTTACTCATGAAGTGAATGAGCAAAATATGAATCAAGCAATTTCAGAAATAGAAAATTTGCAAGCAGTTACTAGTAGAATTACACGTATCCGTCTCGAAACATTATCTTAAGGAAACTCTGATTTATTCTGATACGACCCTAAAAAATTGATTATGGAAAATGATCTCAAAATGCTCATGTATTTGTCATATACACTTCGCTTTTTCGACATTTTTTACCTTGTCTCAGGCATTACATTAATAAATCAGAGCTTCTTTTAGTAAATATTATTAAAAGTAATTAGAGCATGAAACAAAAACATTACACGGGCTTGATTGATCGCTATCGTTCCATTTTACCTATACCTGCTGATTGTAAAGTAATTAGTTTATGTGAAGGTGACACACCACTGATTCAAAGCCGTAATATTGAACAAGTAAATCGAAAAGATATTAAGCTTTACTTTAAATTTGAGGGATTGAACCCGACTGGTTCTTTTAAGGATCGCGGCATGACGGTAGCGGTTACCAAGGCCGTTTCCGAAGGGAGTCGCGCCATTATCTGTGCATCAACCGGCAATACCTCTGCCTCTGCAGCTGCCTATGCGGCTAGAGCAGGTATTACTGCATTTGTGCTGATCCCTGATGGCAAAATCGCCATGGGCAAATTGGCGCAGGCGATGATGCATGGTGCAATTATTTTACAAATTCGTGGAAACTTTGATGATGGTATGCGACTGGTTAAGGAGGTAGCGGAAGAGGCACCCGTTAGTATTGTAAATTCGATCAACCCATATCGTCTACAAGGACAAAAAACGGCTGCTTATGAAATTGTCGAGGCCTTGGGCGGTGCACCTGACTTTCATTGCATACCCGTAGGTAATGCAGGAAACATTTCTGCTCATTGGACTGGATATTCAGAACTCGCTGCAGTAGATGGAAATAATGTGACGCAAGCCTGTGGATTTTGTAAAGGCAATTGTCAATTCATTACCTCTGCAAAAGTTAACAGCAAACCTAAAATGCTAGGCTATCAAGCGGCAGGTGCTGCACCATTTATACAGGGGAAAATGGTCGATCATCCCGAGACCGTTGCGACCGCAATTCGAATTGGTCATCCTCAAAGCTGGGATTTTGCTCAAGCTGCTGTTAAGGAATCACAAGGCTGGTTTAATGCCTTCACGGATGAAGAAATACTCGCTACACAAAAATTACTTGCATCGCAAGAAGGTGTGTTTTGTGAACCAGCTTCAGCTACGTCGGTTACCGGTGCTCTACATGATATTGAACAAGGTAACATTGCTAATGGCAGTACCGTTGTGTGTACCCTAACAGGGCATGGGCTGAAAGATCCTGATATTGCCATTAAACAGAGCCAGACCGAACTCGTCACGATTGATGCGGAGTTGGATTCTGTTAAACGTGCAATATTGGACAATATGTGAAATTCAACACAGATTAATTTTAAAAAATTTAGTTACGAGAAACGAAAATGAAAAAAGCAATTTGGCTTGGGGCAGTAATTTTTTATTGCTTTATTTTTGCGTTCTGTGCTACTGCAATTGCTGAGACCGTAGAGAAACCTTTTCTATGGAAGATCGAAACAAAACAGCCTTCTTATTTATTTGGCACCATACACTTACCTGATGAACGTGTAACTACTTTACATCCTAGTGTAGAGACAGCTTTTGCAGAAAGTGAATACGTATATACTGAAATACCTTTAGACACCAAGGATATGCTTTCTCAAGTAAAATATTTACTGCTCGAAGGCGATACCACACTTTATGACATTGTGCCTGCGGATTTAATTCAAAGATCAGAACAGCAAATAAAAGAAATCAATCCTGCATTAACAATTGAGCCCTTTGCCAAGTTTAAAGTATGGGCACTGGCTACTAGTTTGCCTTTATTGGAACAACAACTTAAAAATCCTGGGGTAATGGCCTTGGATGCCCAACTTTATCAACGCGCTAGTAATGAAGGTAAAGGGGTAGGCGGCATTGAGACCATGCAAGAACAGATGCAATATTTTGAGGCTTTATCACAAAAAGAAGAAATTAAAATGTTACGCGATACCATAGAATTTATGGAACAAGCTGATACCGATGGAACTCCCATAGCCGAAGAATTTATAAAATTCTATACACAGGGTGATATCGAGGAATTCAGTGATTTAATGATCAAATATGTCAAAGAAGACGAGTTTTCTCGAGAATTTATCCAAAAAATATTGCACGATCGGAACTTTATTATGGCCGATCGAATTGAAAAAAAGCTCAAGAAAAATCCTTCAAGAAGTTATTTCTTTGCAGTGGGTGCGGGTCATTTTGGTGGAGATACCGGCGTTCAGAAATTGCTAATGAAAAAGGGCTTCAAAATAAAGCGTATTGAAAAATAAAAGAGCCTCGGAAGATAAAAGGTCAAAAATTGCAGAATACTTGTAGTTACCAAAGTGCGTTAAATTTATAAAATTTTCTGTGATATCTTGATATTTCTACATTCCAGTGTTTTTTTCTGCCGATAAAATCAAGGCCTTCGCAATTCATCTTGCCATCAGTGCAACCATTGTAGGCATTGTATTTATATTAATTTTCTTTTTTTGGTATCCAAAACCTTTCTTTGAAGCCAACGGGGCATGGACTGTATTACGCGTATTAGTAGGTGTTGACCTGGTAATGGGGCCATTGCTGACCTTAATATTATTTAAGAAAGGTAAGAAAGGCTTGGTATTTGATATGTGCATGATTGCTGCAATACAGCTTGCAGCACTAGTATATGGAATACACGTGATTTATGGAGAGCGCCCCTATTACTTGGTATTTGCAGTCGATCGATTTGAAGTAGTGGGCCGTGTAGAAATTGATGAGTCAAAAATTAAATATCCAGAGTTAAGAGATAAACCCAATGAAGGTCCAATTTTAGTGTTTGCCGATTTTCCTGAAGATCAAGAGGAGCGCAACGACTTTTTGTTTGAAGTGGTTACGCAAGGCAAACCCGATCTTGAAAGGCGTCCCGAATATTACAAACTTTATCTTCCAAACAAAGAAAAAGTGATAGAGAAAGGCAGAAAATTAACAGAACTAATAGAGAAAGATAATAAGAATAAAATCATCGTAGAAAAATTTCTTAAAGGGTATAAAAACAAGGAGGATGATTTAGTATTTTTACCGTTGATAGGCAAAAATACCGATATGGCTTTAGTGTTAGATAAAACTACGGGCTTGCCTGTCGATGGGATCTCGGTAGATCCATGGATTTAATAAGAAGTTAGGGTTTCCAGTTGGCGATATCCAAGCTATGATCCAACCTCCATTCAAAATCTATCAAAGATTCATTACAAAGCGGTAGCATCATTTCAATATATTTTTTTCTAGGAATGGCTTCAGCACCTAAGCTGGTAAGGTGAGGTGAGGGTAGTTGACAGTCGAGTAATGGAAACCCCCATTTATGTAAATGTGATACCACATAGGTGAGTGCTACTTTTGAGGCATTGGGTTGAAAGCTGAACATGGATTCACCGTAAAACATTCTGCCAATTAAAACGCCATAGATGCCACCAATTAAACGCTCTTGCTCATCCCAAATCTCTACAGAATGTGCAAAACCCTGTTCGTGTAAGGCAGTATAAGCTTCTGCCATGTCTTCGGTAATCCAGGTGCCACGCGCATAACTTCTCGGGGCAGCACATGCAAGTACAGTTTTTTTGAAGTCACCATCAAATGTTATTGTCCACGGATTCTTACGTAAGGTCTTTTTAAGGCTAGTGGATATTTTTAACTTGTTTGTGTACAAGATTCCTCTTGGATTAGGTGACCACCACAAAATAGGTTGACCGTCTTCATACCAGGGAAAAATTCCATTTTGATACGCATTTAATAATCGAGTAATACTTAAATCTCCTCCTGCGGCAAGTAAACCCTCAGGGTTTTGTAATGCATCTTCCACATCGGGAAACCTTGCATTACTATTCGATGGATCTAGCCAAGTGATATCCATTACCAGAACTCAATCAAATCGATAAGGCGAAAGCGACATTAATTCTTCACATTCTTGACGCATAAAGCTTTCTTCACGGTTACAAAAGTCTCGTATAGTAGAGCGAAACTGAGAATCCACAATGTAATGTGCAGACCAGGTCTTGGTTGGAATAAATCCTCGACTGATTTTATGTTCACCTTGCGCACCGGGTTCAAAAACACTGAGCTTATTTTCAATGGCATATTCAATGCCTTGGTAATAGCAAGCCTCAAAATGTAGGCTATGATATTCCTTTAAACAGCCCCAAAATCGTCCATATAATGCATCAGAGCTGCGAAAATTAATCGCACAGGCAACCAGTTGTTTGTCATGATAGGCAAATACTAGAAGTACTTGTGAACCCATTGTTTCACCTATCTGCTTAAAAAATTCTAAACTAAGAGTTGGAAAGCCACTTTTGCGATAAAAGGTGCTGGCATAAAACGTATGTACTTGTTGCCATAATTCATCATCAAGTTCATTACCGTGTAAACGTTTTATAGCAATATTTTGTTCGGCTACATAACGTCGTTCTCGGTTTACTTTTTTTCTTTTCCGTGAAATGAAAGTTTCTAGAAAATGATCAAACGATGTGTAATTTTGATTGTGCCAGTGATATTGGCAACCAAGGCGTAGTGCTAAATCGTGTCGTTTAAAATAATCACATTCCTCGACTTCATTAAACAGCCAATGTATTCCAGACATTTCTAGTTTTTTTGCTTCAGTGAGTGATGCTGCCACCATTTGATTCGCGATAGCAGCTTTATATTCTGCTACGATGTCAGGTTTTATCAATAGTCGTTTACCGGTAACCGGTGTATACGGAATGGATGAAACTAGTTTTGGATAGTAGCTAAGTCCTACTTGCTCATATGCAGAAGCCCACGACCAATCAAATACAAACTCTCCATAAGAATTGGTTTTAATATAGAGTGGTGTGGCTGCAATGAGTTTGTTGTGCTTATCATATGCAACTAAATGATGGGGAAACCAACCAAACTTATCACCTAAACAATCATTGTATTCTAAAGCGCTTAGAAACTCATAGCGTAAGAAAGGATGATCATCCTCCAATAAAGCGTTCCAGTCTTCACACCTAATTTCTCTTAGCGAACTAATAAAGCAAAATTTAGAAGGAGTACTTAAATTTGCTGAAGATGGAACCTCTAATGTCAAAATAAAAAAGTAGGTGTAATTTAATTTTCAGTAAGGTTATCTAAGTACTTCTCGGCATCTAACGCAGACATACAACCGCTACCAGCTGAAGTTACTGCCTGCCGATACACATGATCCATGACATCACCTGCAGCAAATACACCGGGTATGCTGGCCGCAGTGGCATCACCGTGAAGACCGCTTTTAACTTTTATATAACCGCCATTCATATCGAGTTGATCCGCAAAGATTTTAGTATTGGGGGTATGCCCAATAGCAATAAAGATACCGCTGAGTTCAATTTCTTCTGTGCTATCGTCAATCTTACTTTTGATACGCATGCCCGTAACACCCATGTCATCACCGAGTACTTCATCAAGGACATGATTCCATTTTATGGTGACGTTACCATTTTTTTCTTTTTCAAAGAGCTGATCTTGTAAAATCTTTTCGCTACGCAACGCATCACGTCGATGCACCAATATGACCTCGCTGGCAATATTGGATAAATACAGTGCTTCTTCTACCGCAGTATTACCACCGCCAATCACAGCAACTCTTTTTTCTTTATAGAAAAAACCATCACAAGTAGCACAGGCGGAAATTCCTCTACCTTTATAGGCCTCTTCAGATGGCAACCCTAGATATCGAGCAGATGCCCCGGTTGCAATGATGAGGGCATCGCAGGTATACGTACCGGAATCACCTTTGAGCACAAAGGGACGTTTGTCTAGCTCGGCAGTATGAATATGATCAAAGATGACTTCAGTGTTATAGCGTTCAACATGATTTAACATGCGGTCCATTAATTCTGGTCCTTGCAACCCCTCGGCACCCCCAGGCCAATTATCGACATCCGTAGTCGTCGTCAATTGCCCACCTTGTTCTAAGCCGGTAATAATGGCGGGATTCAAATTTGCCCTGGCTGCATATACTCCGGCGGTATAGCCAGCGGGTCCGGAGCCCAATATCAGAAGTCGAAAGTGTCGAGAGTCTGCCATTATCAGTCCTTTATTTGTTAATAGTTAACGGTGGTTTAATAAATCTGAGCTTCCTTAGAGCTATTCTAAAATAATCAGAGCGCCGTCCTAAAAGGTTGTTCCCGTGAATGGTAAAAAGACGGTGATAGTACCAAATATGGGTAAAGCAATTGGATTTCAAGGCTGATTAGACATGGACATGCAAATAAGGTAACAATATACATTAGAGTACTTGCCTAACATTATGGTTTTGCAAAGAACAAAATAATAATGCTCACCTAAGTTGGTCCCATCGAAACTATATGATTTTTGAAAATCATATAGATTTACGTAAATTGTTTATATAATATTCAATAGGTTAACTGATAAACCTAAGAGTAGAGATTAATAAGAGTATTCATAGCATTGAGACAGGCTACGTTAAAAAAGTCAGCACGAGTGGAATATAATCTTTCCTTGCTCAAAGGTCTGCGTGAAAGTGCATTAGTGGTATTGGTAGCACTAGGTGCATATTTAATGGTGGCACTAGTGACTTATGATGGCGCAGATCCGGGTTGGACCCATACCGGTACCAATCAAGTCATTCACAATATGGGCGGCAAGGTAGGCGCTTATTTTGCTGACTTATTTTTCTTATTATTTGGCTTTTTAGCGTACTTAGCACCATTAATGGTGGCCTATAGTGGTTGGTTGCTATACCAAGGCCGGCTCGAAAATGCAGGCATAGATTATAAAAATCTTGGCATACGATGGGCTGGTTTTCTATTGACTTTGGCAGCCGGTTGCGGTTTGGCGACGTTACATTTTCAGCCAGGATTTTTGCCCAGCTTTGCAGGTGGCATTTTAGGTGATTTAACGGGCAGCAGTTTTGTAGCAGTGTTTAGTTTTGTCGGTGCGACGTTATTATTGCTGGCATTATTTTTTGCAGGGATCACGATATTTTCCGGTTTTTCCTGGCTGTGGCTGGTCGATGTTACCGGCAAATACACGCTGAAGCTTAGTGCCTGGATTTGGCAACGGTTTAATGAGTTAAAGGAACATCATTTAGGCAAACGCGCCAAGACGGAACGCAAGGAAGTTGTGCAGGAAACCAAAATTAAGATTCAAAAGCACTCACGTCCAAGGATTGAACCCACCATAAAAGAAATTGAACCCAGTGAGCGAGTCGAACGTGAACGACAAATTCCACTCTTTAACGCAGCGGCGGCAACCGATCTACCACCAATCGCCATATTAGACAAGGTGATCGACACTTCTAAAGGTTATACAGAAGAGGCCTTGGAAGCGATGTCACGCCTGGTTGAGTTAAAATTACTGGATTTTAATGTAGAAGCGGAAGTGGTAGAGGTCCATCCGGGGCCTGTCATTACCCGTTTTGAAGTGCAACTTGCTCCAGGGGTTAAAGTCAGTAAGGTTTCCAATCTCTCTAAAGACTTGGCACGCGCACTTTCAGTGATAAGCGTACGTGTAGTAGAAGTTATACCTGGAAAATCCTACATTGGTATTGAAATTCCAAATGAACATCGCGAGTTAGTCGTGCTTAGCGATGTACTGCAATCTGAAGTCTATGATCAAGCACGTTCATCTTTAAGTTTGGGTTTGGGTAAAGACATCAGCGGCAATCCCATTATCGCGGACTTGTCGCGCATGCCGCACTTATTGGTTGCCGGTACCACGGGTTCAGGTAAATCAGTTGCCCTGAATGCGATGCTACTAAGTCTTTTGTACAAAGCGACGCCCCAAGATGTACGCATGATCTTAATTGATCCAAAGATGTTAGAGCTTGCCGTGTATGAAGGCATACCACATTTACTTTCACCTGTTGTCACCGATATGAAAGAAGCTGCCAATGCCTTACGTTGGTGTGTGGCAGAGATGGAGCGGCGCTATCGACTAATGTCGTCACTGGGTGTACGTAATATCCAGGGATATAACAACAAAGTTCAAAAAGCCATTGATGAGGGTGAACCGATACTCGACCCCTTAGTCAATATGGAACAAACAGAGGGATTAGAACCTGCACAACCAGAAGAGTTGAGTGCACTACCCAATATTGTCATTATCGTAGATGAATTTGCCGACATGATGATGGTAGTGGGTAAAAAGGTGGAAGAACTCATTGCCAGAATTGCACAAAAAGCACGAGCTGCAGGGATACACTTAATATTGGCTACGCAGCGACCTTCAGTAGATGTGATCACGGGTTTAATCAAAGCGAATGTGCCAGCAAGGATTGCGTTTCAAGTATCTTCCAAAGTGGATTCAAGAACTATTCTCGATCAAATGGGTGCTGAGCAGTTATTAGGACATGGTGACATGTTGTATTTACCACCCGGTACTTCGATCCCGGAACGTGTGCACGGTGCATTTGTTTCCGATGAAGAGGTCCATAAAGTCGTCGCCTTTCTAAAACAAAAAGGTGAGCCTGCCTATTTAAATGAAATTACCCAAGATCATGCCAATGGTCTGAGTGTCATTCCAGGCTTAGAGCCGCTGAATACTCGTGATGAAAGTGAATTAGATCCGCTTTACGACGAAGCCGTAGCCATTGTTACCGAAACGCGTAAGGCTTCTATTTCATATTTACAGCGTCGCTTAAAAGTGGGTTATAACCGTGCTGCACGTATGATCGAGGAGATGGAGTCGAGTGGAGTCGTGAGCGCGGTGCAATCAAACGGGACTCGTGAAGTTATCGCACCTGAACCAGTTTAATAGCAAAAGTAAAAGCTTCCATATTATTTACACATTTCTACATTTATATAGTTTATTGGTGAATTATATTTGATATCCATAGTCAAATTACTGTGACTAGGAATTAGGTTATGCAACGTATAGCAAAAATATTATCAATACTTTTTTTAATTACATTTTCACTACCTACATTCGGTAGTGATGCGATTCAGCGTTTGGATAAGTTTTTTGCTGAAGTGAAGTCTTTTAATGGCAGCTTTATCCAAACAGTGTTTGATGAGCAGGGCGAAGTGGTACAGAACGCTGCGGGTGATGTGGCGTTAAATAAACCAGGACGTTTTCGTTGGCAGTACACCCAACCCTATCCGCAATTGATTCTAGCTGATGGGGAGTACTTGTGGATATATGACGAAGAATTGTTACAGGCCAGTGCAAAACCGATCGATGAAGCACTTGGCAATGCACCAATTATGTTGCTCACCGATATACGGCCCCTTAATCAAGATTTTGAAATTACGGAAGCGACGACCAGGGATGGTCTTAATTGGGTAGAGCTAATTCCATTGGTACAGGACACCGAATTTCACCGTATCCAAATAGGATTTGATGAAAACAGCATTCGAAAAATGGAATTACACGATCATTTTTCACAAAAAACAGTTATTGAGTTTGCAGATTTGGAAACCAATGTCGCTTTCAAACAAGATCATTTCACTTTTACCGTGCCAGAAGGCGTGGATGTCGTTGGTTATCCCGAAAATTAAATAGCAAACAACCAAGTTACGAGAAATTAAATTACAGATGAGGGATAATATCTGTTTTTAAACTTGGTGTTTTATTATTTCTAGTTTATCTGTCAACCCCTCTGCAGACCTGTTTGAGCAAGTGGATGACTATCGTCCACTCGCGGATTGTATGCGTCCACAAACCTTGGAAAGTTTTATCGGTCAATCCCATCTGCTCGCCAAAGACAAACCTCTACGTCTAGCGATAGAGCAGGGTAAATTACATTCAATGATTTTTTGGGGGCCACCTGGTACCGGTAAAACCACCTTAGCACGAATAATTTCACATACCTCGGATGCACAGTTTATTCCTATTTCTGCAGTGTTGTCGGGAGTAAAAGAAATCAGACAAGCCATCGAACAAGCCAAAGTACATCTGCAAAGTAGGGGACAAGGCAACGCAAGAAGAACCGTGTTGTTTGTCGATGAGGTGCATCGTTTTAATAAAGCACAACAAGATGCTTTTTTACCGCATATTGAAGATGGCACCATCTACTTCATCGGGGCGACTACTGAGAATCCCTCATTTGAATTAAATAATGCATTACTTTCGCGCGCACGAACCTATGTATTAAAAAGGCTAACGCAAGAAGATGTAATACAGTGCATTGAACAAGCCATACACAATGATGAGCAAGGATTAGCTAAGCAAGTCGATGCAATCGATGATGATGCAAAAAGCATGTTAGCCATGACCGCAGACGGTGATGCACGACGCGCACTAAATTTTTTAGAAATCGCAGTAGACCTGCTGGATGATCAAACTAAACACAAAGTCATTACCAAAGAAATCGTTCAAGAAGTCACAGCACAATCGATGCGTCGCTTTGACAAACAAGGGGAATATTTTTACGATCAAATATCGGCATTGCATAAATCGGTACGAGGTTCCGATCCAGATGCTGCACTGTATTGGTTTTGTCGCATGATAGACGGTGGTTGCGATCCTCATTACATTGCTCGTCGTGTACTACGCATGGCCAGTGAAGATATTGGTAACGCCGATCCTCGTGGTTTGCAAATTGCCCTAGATGCCTGGAATACTTATGAGCGACTCGGATCGCCTGAAGGTGAATTAGCCATTGCGCATGCCATTGTGTATTTAACTTGTGTGCCTAAAAGTAATGCTGTGTATACTGCGTATAAAGCCGCCATGCACGATGCAAAAGAATACGGCACGCTTGAAGTACCTATGCATATACGCAATGCGCCGACAAAATTAATGCGCGAGCTTGGGTATGGGGAAGGTTATCGCTATGCCCATGATGAAACAGATGCTTATGCAGCGGGTGAAGTGTATCTACCAGAAGAATTGCAAGGTGTGCGTTATTACCATCCAGTAGAAAGAGGCTTAGAACTCAAAATCAAACAACATATGGATACGTTGCGCAACATGATGTCAAACAAAAGCAGCTAAGAATTAGAGCTATCATAGAATATAGGTATATCGATATATGGACCAACTTAAGTTAACGAAAGAACTCATCGACAAAATACAACAAGTATTGGTAGAGGAAGATGAACGTGCAAAACACCCATTACTTGCAGGCCAATATCTCTCTGCAATTATTGGATTCATGGTTGGCAATCATGATTTACCTTCTGGCGAAAAAAATGAAATCATGAATGAACTCAATGCATTTTCAAAATATGTCTACGAGGATATCACCAGACAAAGACAAGTTGCGATGCAACCCAGAGGTGAAGCGTTTGGAATTTGGAAACCAGGGGATGGTTAGTTTCGACTATATTTAAAGTAGAAGAAGCACTTCACATCTTACAGTCAAACATCCCCTTCATCAGCATCAATAACTTCGCCTACTTCTACGTAATGAAATTTTTCTATTAGAACTTTTTAAACTATTAGAGCAATACGGACCTAATGGAGGAGAATTGCAACAAAATCTACTTCCATATTAGTAAGACCTAGTTAAAGAAATCTAAGCTGAAAATTATTATGATTTTCTCCTATCAGCCTCCTGCAAGAGATAAGTACAGGCAAAAAATTTTCGATAGCCATTTGCTCAATGAAGAGAATTACATTCCATATTTAATTAGCTATCTCAAGCTAGAAAATTCAACCCAAGAAAGTATTAAAAATACCGCAATAGACTTAATTACAAAAGTAAGAAACCAACCCCAACTAGAAACATTAGATGCATTTTTAAAAGAATATGATCTTTCAACGGAAGCGGGAATTGCTGTCATGTGTATTGCAGAGTCTATTCTGCGAATTCCTGATATCCAAACAGGCGATGCATTAATTCAAGATAAGTTAACTTCGGTTGATTGGGAAAAGCATGTTGGGCGCAGTAGTTCTTTATTTGTTAATGCATCCACATGGGCTTTTTTATTAACTGGAAAAATACTATATGAGCCAAGTGATAATAATAACGAAATACACAATGCGTTTAGTAAAATTTTATCTGAAAGCAGCAAACCTGTCATACGTCAAGCCATACAGCAAGCAATTAAACTAATCAGTAATCACTTCATTATCGGAAGGGCAATTCAAGACGCATTCGAAAAAAGCCAAGAAAGTAAAAATCGAATCTATAGATATTCATTCGATATGCTCGGTGAGGCTGCAATTACAAGTGAAGATGCTAACAAATACTTTGAAAAATATATGCTTGCAATTGAACATTTGCATAAATCTGGAGATCATGATCCTATAACTGGGCCTGGTGTATCAATCAAACTTTCTGCATTACATCCTCGCTATGAATTTGCCAAATATAAGTCTGTGTTTAATCGATTGTATCCTTATCTAAAAGACTTAGCGCAAGCAGCAAAACGAGCAAATATTAGCTTTGTAATCGATGCCGAAGAGACAGAAAGATTAGATTTGCAACTCGATTTGTTTGAGTCTTTATGTAGTGAATCTTGTTTACATAACTGGGATGGTTTGGGGATTGCTGTACAGGCTTATCAAAAACGTGTGTTCTCAGTTATCGATTGGTTGATTTCCATTGCAAAGACTACAGATCGAAGACTTATGCTACGTTTAGTGAAGGGAGCTTATTGGGATTCTGAAATTAAACGTGCACAGATGCTTGGACTGAAAAATTATCCGGTGTTTACGCGCAAAGAATCAACTGACATCTCATATCTCGCATGTGCAAAGAAAATACTAAACCATACGGATATGATCTATCCGATGTTTGCAACTCATAACGCGCATACGATTGCCGCTATTTTAAATTTCACAGAGAGTTATAGAGATTTCGAATTTCAACGTCTGTATGGAATGGGTGAACAGCTGTATTCGTCTATCATCACTTCTGAGGATCCACCTCTTCCCTGCAGGGTGTACGCACCCTGTGGTCAGTACAAAGAGTTACTTCCTTATTTAGTGAGACGCTTATTAGAGAATGGAGCGAATACTTCCTTTGTAAATCAAATTTTAGATCCTTCAATATCAGTTAATCAGGTAGCTGCAGACCCGATACAAAGCCTAAGCAAGCAATCATCTATCCCTAATTCCAAGATTCCTTTGCCACTCAATTTATATCAACCTCATCGATTGAACTCCATCGGTTTAGATTTAACCCAAGAAAGTACTCTGTTAAATCTTAAAGAAAGATTACAACAAAGTTCTCAAAATCATTGGCGTGCCACATCAATTATTAATGGTGAACTGCAACAAGGTGAAAAAACTTACGTATACAGCCCTGCAAATCCAAATAAGAAAATTGGATCTGTTGTATGGGCTACTAAAGAAGATGTAAATTTAGCAGTACAATATGCTCAACTCGCCTTTTCTTCCTGGCAAAAAACCTCTCCTAGCGATCGTGCAAATTGCTTGATTAAGGCCGCAGAATTATTAGAAGCCAATACCGACGAATTAATTACACTGTGTATTTTAGAAGCTGGTAAAACAATTGCTAATGCTATAGCTGAAATAAGAGAGGCCATTGACTATTGTCGCTATTATGCATATCAAGCAAATACACTATTTAATAGTCCTCTTTCATTTGCAAATTCTACAATTAAAGTAGAGCGCGTAGGTTGTGGTATATTTGCCTGCATCAGCCCTTGGAATTTTCCATTGGCGATCTTTTTAGGGCAAGTTGTTGCAGCATTAGTAACCGGCAATACTGTAATTGCTAAACCCGCAGAGCAATCTCCCTTAATCGCTACAAAAGTGATGCAGTTATTGCATCAAGCCGGAGTTCCTGTTGAGGTTTTACATTTAATCGTTGGCAATGGAGAAATTGGCGATGCGATTGTAAATGATCATAGGATCGCCGGAGTGGTGTTTACTGGTAGTACTACAGTAGCCCATAGCATCAGTAAAGCGCTCAGTACTGGCGAGCCATGCTGTAGACCTCTTATCGCAGAGACAGGCGGGATCAATGCAATGATCGTTGACTCAAGTGCTTTGCTTGAGCAGGCGGTTATTGATGTGATTCAGTCTGCTTTTGATAGTGCCGGTCAAAGGTGCTCTGCACTGCGTGTCGTGTATATGCAAGAAGATATTGCAGAAGAATTTTTACAACTCTTAATAGGAGCAATGGCAGAACTTGAAGTGGGTGACCCAAGCGATCTCTGCTCCGATATAGGGCCAATTATTGATCAAAATGCAAAACGCGATCTACAACAATATGAGCAAGAAATTTCTAAAGTTGCCAAGCTAGTCTATAAAACCAATACCTCGCTAACTTCTAAAGAAGATAACTTCTTTGCACCTTGCGTGTATGAAATTAAGTCGATTAAACAAATCAAAAAAGAGGCATTTGGGCCCGTATTACATTTCATCCGATATTCAGCACATAATGTTATTAACGTACTTCAAGAAATAAACGGTTCTGGGTATGGACTTACTTTTGGTGTGCATAGCCGTGTCAACTCATTCACAAAGCATGCAAGCGAAACTGTGCGCGCAGGTAATATTTATATCAACAGAAATATGATAGGCGCTACGGTTGGTATACAACCGTTTGGGGGTGAAAAGATGTCTGGTACTGGACCCAAGGCTGGTGGACCGCATTATCTCTATAAATTCACCCGCGAAATACGTACTAACTTAGATTCATCACAAGTCGATATCAAGTATGAGAGTGAAACGAATAATCTATCTATGGAAAAGCAATGTGTAATTCAATCTTCGGTTGATATCAATCAATCCAATAAGAATGAAAATATTTCGCTTATCTCCAAACATATAAAAATCAATGCCAGTGTGGAATATTCCCATTTAGAACATGTTAACAAATCGATAGGCTTTGCAGAAAAGTCAATTACAGACTTTGATAACATGAGCAATGTGCAACGCATAAAATATTTAAACTATATTTACGAGAACTTAGAAAAATACCGAAATGAAATTATTCGTTTATATTCTTCAGAATTTGGCCTAGAAAGAAACCTTGTTCACAAAGAGTTAGATCTAGCAATTTCAATCATCAGTGATTACAAAAGCTATTTAGATAATAATTCCAATCAAATCATTTTTGAATCAGGGCCAACCGGGGAGCGAAATGAGCTGCATTTACATAACCGCGGAGTATTCACATTCTTTTGTGATAGGGATCCATGGCTACTTACTTTTAGTAGCACATTAGCCGCCATGATATCAATTGGAAATCCTTTACTTGTTATCGCAAGTAAAAACTCTTTATTTACTAGCCACTATTTATTTAGTTATTTAATTCATCCAGAGCTGTATGCAAAGTATATATATTTCCTACCAACTAATAATCAAAACTTGATGACAAGCTTATATTCCGACTCTAGGATTTCTGGTTATATCATTGCTACAACTAGCTCAAATTTAGTTGAGGCTGAAAAACTCATCGCCAATCGAGATGGACCACTTACACCACTAATCGTAGACTTGGAAAACCAAGTCACAGGTGGACTATTGGCAAATCTGAATAATCTATACCTTATATGTACAGAACGTACGGTTTCAACTGATACAACTGCAATTGGTGGAAATGCAACGCTTTACAATATGAAAGTCTAAACTGTTTATAGTTATCCCTGTTAAGTTGTATGGCGTGTTTTACACTCTAGTAGTCAACTTTATTTTAAATATATTTAATCAACTCAAATAATAGAAAACTAATTGATCCATTGATTGTGCTATCAAACAGTCATTACTGATAGGTATCCACAATTCGAAGTAATATTGCCTTTAGTTCTTGAGTGGCTTTTTCAGCAGCTTGGGCTTGCTTTAAATTAAGCCCATTTGCCTCAGCAACAGGATCGTAAAAACCCACCACAATCCGCTCTTTTTCGCGAAAAATTGTAAATCGACATGGAATAATAAGTGAAATAAATGGATCTTCATCAATCGCTCTAGCTAAATATTGGGACTTACAAACCGATATCACTCTATTATCGGTTTGTTTACCAAAATCTTTTACTACTGTGCCAATATCCAGTTCATTGACGACTTGCCAATTTTCTTCCAATACCTCATTTTTGACACTATCTACTACTTCATCAAAATCTAAATCTCCAGATAAATAAATAACATATGCATCGCCACGCTGCTCTATCTCTTCAGCATTGATTTGCATAGAAAACAGTAAAAGAAAGCAGCCTAACCAAATCATATATCGCAAGGGGTGAAAACGAAGAATTTCTTGATGTATTTTTATGTTCGCCATCTGAAAGCACCTCCCTTTAAATATAAATACTAGGGCTGTACAACAAGTATAAATTGCAAACACAGCCTCCTTAAATGGCTGTCGCCATGTTGTTAAGTATAGCAATTTTTAGGTTGTTTATTTACCAGTTAAAAAACAATTGCATAATAAAAAATACAATTGCTGCAAATACACAAAAAAGTGCGACTTGAATCCAATATTCTTTAACAACTCTGGCTAGTTCATCCCAAAAATGCTCTATAGTTGATATATTTTTCATTTCACTTCTATACTTAATTAAATTACAAAACTTTTTCTTTCATGTTTATATGACATTTAATAGCATGTTTAGTTTGCTATATAGTGATATGTTTAAATAACAAAACAGAATATTCTTCATTAACTTTTCTTATTTGCTGAGTACAAAAGCCAACCATATTTAGATCAGGAGAAAAAGTGTTATATAAACAAGTCTATTTACTAAAAGTTATATTTATAATTTCTTTCTTTATAAGTGCTTACTCAATACATGCAGAAATGACCTTATGCGACTGTATGAATAAACCAATGGATACAAATGAGAAGGTGGCTGCTTGTACAAAAATATTTGAAGCACAAAATCCTAAAACTGCATATGAGGAGCGCCTTGCATGTCGTGATAAACCGCCTCCAGCAGATGGCCCAGACATTTGCTATTGCTTAAAGGCATCGTATCCAGACGAAGAAGTAATAGCTAAATGTGAATCAATAACTGAGGATATGATTCAGCTCGAACTGAGGAAGCATATTTATGACTGCGCAGGGAAATCTTTTTAATCGGGGTAGCTAGTCCCTTCCTAGTTTATCTGAAACTTCTATTGGAAAAATTCAATCGAGTTTGAATCGATTGGGTTAGTCGTAAATCTTTATAGTCAGTGATTTATGTAAATGTCATTCAATAAGTAGATATAATTTGATTATTCATCAAGTAACTGGATAAATTCATCTATTTCTTTCTCGCTTATATGGCCATCTATTAAATCTCCTATTTCATCAAGTCTTGCAATGGCTTCAATAATTATTTCTTCATGCTCATTTTCATAGTCTATATCTATCGGCTTAGTTGGTGTTTTATCATTTGACGAAAAATAGCCTCTTCTAATGAAAGATGCCCATTTTTGAACATCTTCTTCACTAACATTTTCATTTCTAAAGTTTTCTAGAACAGTAATTATATTTTTCCTTGTAAGAATAATTGTCGGTAATTTATTAAATAACTTAATAAGTTCATAATGATTAGTATTTGCAAAAATGCTGACTTTTGAGATATCACCTTTAATGAAATTTAAAAGATCATTTGTTAGTAATTTGTTATTGTCCACCATGAATAAATTTCCTTTCAATTACATTACCATCCGGACTTATTGTGTCTTTAAACTCTCTTACAATTTTTCCATTAGAGTCGACATCTTGTATAAATCTTTTCCCAAAACCTTCATTTTTTGCAGGAGTAAAAAACTCGAATCTCTTTCCACCATCAGGTAAATCGGTAATAGTAAAATCCTTACTCTTAGTTTTACTTGCACCTTTAAAAAAGCGGTTGGCGGCTTTACCAAGGTCTCCACCTAATGCTTTTCTAGCTTCATCTCTACTGGCAAACTTGATTCCAGCTTTTAAACCAACAGCTCCTATACCAAGTATTTTTAAAATCCCACCTCCAGGGACTAAGTTAATAGGATCACTAACGACTCCATCCACGACATCGGCGCTAGTAGCTGCACCTTCTCCAAATTTTTCGAACGCATTACCCACTGACTCACCTGGAAGTTCTCCATCACCTAAAACTTCCCGCACTGCATCACGGCTATCCTCTCCATTAGGGTCTACATATTTATATGGGTTGTTAATTACTAATGCATAACGATTAAATGAATGTATATTATCTGAGCTAAACCCAACCGGATCCACCGCCATAAACCGCCCAATTTTAGAATCACAATAGCGAGCTCCAAGATACGTTAAGCCAGTCGCATCATCTAAGGGCTTGCCCGTATGCCATTGTCGATTATTTTTAGATTTGGGGTCCTTTTCCACCCGTTCCCCAAAAGGCATATATTCTTCCTGCCACAGAAGGTTTCCATTCTCATCGGTAGCTGCCACCGGTGAGCCCAATAAATCATTGTGGTAATAGGTGACGAGTACGTCAGCTTGTATACTCGCCACCAAACAGGTTGAGATGAACAGGTAGAGAAGTGATTTAATGAATGGCTTCATTATTTTCATCAGTTATTTACTAATGTAGTACTGATATTAATTAAGTGTATGGAAATAAAAAGTGCATTTGGCTACATCAGTTAACCAGTACGACTATTCAAGTATATAAATGTCAATGTCTAAAGCAGCTCTGATTGATGCAGCAAATTGTATTAATTCAGTATTAAAAAATAATTCAGGCACAGAATTATTTTCTACATTTACGATGCAAGATAAATCTACTTCTATATCATTTGGTAACTTTTTTAAACTTAAAATTTGTTTATCAAGAGCTGACATCATGCGTTTCCCGGCTGATGATAGAGACGAATCGGTGAATTCAAGTTGACAGCCATTATCTTTATGGCGGTTTTTTGCTAATGGGTGAACCAAATCACCACAATTCCAAGTCTTGGAAGGTTTGAAGTTTACTACTTTGTTAATTTGCTCAGAAGATAAATTATTGCTTGAAAATATTAAACGAAGTTTTACTTCTGAAGGCATACTATTATAAATCTTTAAGGTTGATTCCAGTTTCTTCGCCTGGGCCACTTCCGTCTTTTGGTTTGATAATAACATTTCCTTTCTTATCCTTAAATAAATCTAATTTGCCAGTTCTTTTCCCTCCTTTTAGTTCTTCAGGGTCAATATCATTGTCTTTCAGTTTTTTAATATCTCCTTTCGTTAGTTTCCCTAAATCACCTTTATTGCTTGAAGTATCTGAGTCTTTCTCGCTATTACTATCGCCATCACCATCATCAGCTGATTCATTGAGTACACCAGGAAATGTTCCAGATGAAATGCTTCCAGAGTTATTGCCAATAATTTCAGCAGTGTTATCTAGTGCATTTTTAGCTGTGATAAATGTAAGTGCAGATAAAGTAAGAACACCAAGACAACTTAGAGGAGTTACGCAGAGTATAAGCTGACTAAACTCCCCATCCGGATCTACATATTTATACGGATTATTATTAACTAAAGCATAGCGGTTGAAAGAGTGCATATTGACAGGATCCACACCAACCGGATCCATCGCCATAAACCGCCCAATCTTAGAATCACAATAGCGAGCCCCAAGATACGTTAACCCAGTCGCATCATCTAAGGGCTTACCGGTATGCCACTGACGATTATTTTTAGATTTGGGATCCTTCTCCACCCGTTCCCCGAAGGGCATATATTCTTCCTGCCACAGAAGGTTTCCATTCTCATCGGTAGCTGCCACCGGTGAGCCCAATAAATCATTGTGGTAATAGGTGACGAGTACATCAGCTTGTACACTTGCCATTAAACAGGTTGAGAGTAAGGTGTAGAAAAACGCATTAATTATTTTTTTCATCATTTTTATAGCTTTACAATTTCTAGTTTGACATTGTATTGGAGTAGAGCTCAAAAAGTAGTTTGAGTGAGATTTTGCGGTGTGGTCGTCACGAAGGAATATATATGTCGTTGTCCGCTACCATGTTCATGACATGATACCAATTGCCTGGAAATTCAAATACGTAATTGGCGGAACATGAGCAGGTCATATCACAACTTATTCTATAACATAAACATAGATTCGACCTTATAGCTTATTTTGAAGTTCTTTTAGTTTATTTTGGGCTCGTTTGTTATCAGGATCAGCTAATACAGCATTTTTAAGGTCTTCAAGTGCTTGACTTAAATTACCAAGCCCTATTTGAGCTTCACCTCTCATGCATAATGTCCACGAGTCATTGGGATTTCGATCAATTGCAGAATTTAGATAGTGAAGTGCATCCTCATATTTATTTTTTTCTAAACTCAATATTCCCAAATTGTAATATGGAGAAGAATAATCACTTTTCAATTCGATTGCGTGTTTTAAATTTTTAAAGGCATCAGATGTATTACCGACTTTGCTCAATGCATATCCAAGGCTATTAAAAGCTTCTGCTAATTCTGGATTTAGCTCTATTGCATAAGTGTAATCCTTGATAGCAGCTTCAAAATTTTTTTCATCTAAAAAAGTATTACCGCGATTTAAATAACAATCTGCATCATTAGGAGATAGTTTTATTGCAAAATTATAGTCTTCTCTTGCTAGGGCATATTTTCTTTTTAGCCGATAAGCGATTCCACGATTTATATAGCCATCGATTTCATCAGGAGAAATTTCTATTGCTTTAGTAAAGTCTTCTATTGCTTTATCTAAGTTACTTGTTTTTAAATAAGAATTTCCACGAAAATTATATGAATCACTTACTGGGTCATAGCCTATTAACTTGGTAAATACTTTGATGCATTTTGTATATTGTTCACTGTTATAAAGACTGATTGCTTCGTTTAATATATCAGTTCTACGATCATTAACCGTCATAGTTTTCTTTTTTAAATTGAATAATCAGTATACTAATAAAAACATAATATTTGTTATATGACTATCCTCCATTTTTAGACTTTGATTCACGTTTCTTTTGTTTAAGCTCATTTTTTCGTCTATTTCTCTCTAGGTCAGCATCTAGAGTGCTAATATCACCTTCTTTACCTCTGTTTTTAGCTTTTTGTTTTTTTCTTTTATCTTGAGCTTTAGTAATTGAATCTAAATTGTCAGAAAGAGACCCAATTTCGTCGTCAGTTCCAGTTTTAATTCCTTGTTTAAGCTTAGAGTCTGATTTTGATATATCATCGATTTGCGGTAAAGGTTTTTCACTGCTACTAGAATCACCGTCATCTTCACTATTTGATTCACTAAATACACCTAAGCCAGAGAAAAATTCACCTATGCCTTCAAGGGCTCTACGTTTTCCCTCTTGATCTCTTTGGAGCTCAAGTCCTCCAGCTACAAGAAGAATAACAATACCTAGCGGAATTGTCTGCGCAAGTTCCCCATCCGGATCTACATATTTATACGGATTATTATTAACTAAAGCATAGCGGTTGAAAGAGTGCATATTGACAGGATCCACACCAACCGGATCCATCGCCATAAACCGCCCAATCTTAGAATCACAATAGCGGGCTCCAAGATAGGTTAAGCCCGTTGCCTCGTCTAAAGGTTTGCCGGTATGCCATTGTCGATTATTTTTTGATTTGGGATCCTTCTCCACCCGCTCGCCAAAAGGCATGTATTCTTCCTGCCACAACAGGGTTCCATTCTCATCCGTGGCGGCCACTGGTGAGCCCAACAAATCATTGTGGTAATAGGTAACGAGTACGTCAGCTTGTACACTCGCTACTAAACAGGTTGAGAGTAATATGTAGAAAAAAGATTTAATAAGTTCTTGCATTTTTTTATACTTGATTAATTTCATGGAGAAGCAACTCCTTCGACATTCAGTTCTGCTACACAAGTCCACTCTCTATTGAGTGCCTCATTCAACGCTACTAATCGTATGTAGCATCCGGTCTTAGTCGTAAACGTAACTCTTTTCTCAGATGCATTATTTGCAAAACTATCCATGGCACGGGTGTGTCCCAATTCGTTCCATCTGTACTGACATAAAGCTGATAGTCTTCGATACGACCGTTCGATTGCGTAGCACGGGGTAAATAACGAAACGCATCAAGGATTATTGTTTACTAAAGAATATCTATTAAAAGTTTGAGGATCTAGTTCAATTCAAATTCAATAACAGGGAAAGATCAGAGAATTCAAATTTTTCTAATGAATGTTGTTCTATAACAGTTTAATTACGTATTCGCTGCACACAACCAAGTCACAATTTTTACAAGCTTAACAGTGTTAGAATAACTTATGGCTGTCTTTATATAGATATAGTAAATATAGTTATTTATTGTAAGGTAATTTTATATTTTGCTCTACTAAAGTAGTTTCATATGTATTAATTAAAGCTTCTAAATCGTCCTTTAATTGTGAAATATTGTCTAATGCATTGTCGAAATTATGGTTATTGATTTCTTTCTTTGTATTCTTAACTAAAGTTAACATACTAAATAAAGTATCACCTTGAATTACAATGCCTGGAAATTCTCTTGTAGATAATTTGACAATGGGCGAATTTGAAATATTCTTTAATATTGTTATTTTCAATTTTATTTTTTAACTCTTATGGATCAAATTTTATAAATGGTTTATTGGTATCTACAGGTCCATCTAAGAAATCCTGTCCTGTCGGTCCTCTAGTACCAATTTCACCACCACCTTGTCCTTTTGGCAATTTTGATTTTGCTTTCTTTCTAATTTTCCTATTTATTGGCTCTATAATAAAGTCAAAATCTGAATCTATACTATTGCCCCCCTGCTTAGCCGCACGGCTTCCTACTAATGTCACACTAGAATCAGTTTCTGAAACAAACAGTTGTATTGCATTACGCTCAGCCTCAGATAGATTATCAATATCAGCTCCACCTCCAGCTGTTATTTTTTTGCCTACATCATCGATAAAGGGGCCACCAATCTTGGTTAGTAGTTTTCCTGTTCCTCCTAGTATTATTCCTGCCCCAGCTTCGATAACACCATCTTTAGCGGCTTCACCTGCAGTTTTTTCTCCACGTGCAACATCCGAAATATTGCTTCCAATTGCAAAACCAGTGACTCCTACCCCCAGGAGTTTCAAAGTTGGAGGAATTAGCGCAAGAAAACCAGCTTCTCCATTTGGGTCGATAAATTTTTGAGGATTGTTGTTTACTAGTGCATATCGATTAAAAGAGTGAAAGCTAGATTCTCCAAATCCAACCGGATCCACCGCCATAAACCGCCCAATCTTAGAATCACAATAGCGAGCTCCAAGATAGGTTAAGCCCGTTGCTTCATCTAAGGGTTTGCCGGTATGCCACTGACGATTATTTAGTGATTTGGGATCCTTCTCCACCCGCTCGCCAAAAGGCATGTATTCTTCCTGCCACAACAGGGTTCCATTCTCATCCGTGGCGGCCACTGGTGAGCCCAACAAATCATTGTGGTAATAGGTAATCAGTACATCGGCCTGAACACTCGCCACTAAACAGGTTGAGAGTAATATGTAGAAAAATGCATTAATTATTTTTTTCATCATTCTTATAGCTTTACAATTTCTAGTTTGACATTGTATTAGAGTGAAGCTCTAGAAGCAGTTCGAGACAGAGTTTGCGATGTGGTCGTTATGAAGGGTTATATGTATCGGTATCCAGCACCACGATTCATAACATGATACCAGGCTCTTGGAAATTCGAGTACGTAACAAACAGGACATGAACAAATTATATTATCATCTGCTCTGTACAATAGACTTGACGTCAATACTTTACCTATATTTTATTTTGCTGATCATTTACCCAGAGAAAGGCTGCTTGTGCTTCCTTATATTCTTCAGGGTATTGATCAGATCTGAAAATTTCGAGTGAACTTTTTAAGTATTTGTGGGACTCTTTTAACATATTTTTTATTTCTTTTTGTTCAAATTCACTTGAAAAATTAAGTACCAATTCATTAAGGGAATACGCAATATAAGCTTTTATGCTAGCAAGCAATTCTTTGTCCGCTTCATAATATTTGCCAATAAGCGCTTGTTTGTAATGGTAAATACAGCGTGTAAGATTGTTGACGCGATTATTTTGGGGGCGTTCGTAATAAGCCCAACCCAAATTTTTCTGAAGCTTGCTCCATTCGTCAGATAGTGGTTCGAGTTGAGAAATCAATTGTTCAAAGATCTGAATAGCTTCATCACAAGTATTCTTGAAATTATCTTCTACATTTAGCAAAGCAATTGCTAGAACTTTCTTAGCGTAGTAAAGCTTATCGGTTTTCAATGTTGGTATATGCTGGATAGCATTTCTGCATAGTTCAATACATTTTTCCCACTCTTGATTGAGATAGGCTTCTTTAATTTTATCTAGATACAATGATGATTCTTTTTTCAATTATTTACCTAAATCTTTGTTCAGTTTACCCGCCTTCATTCATTCGATTTTTAATCCTTTGTTTTGTTTTTCCTCCTGGTTGATCAGGATAAGCGTCCTTGATTCCTCGTTCTTTATCGATCAATTCATCTACACCACCTTGCTTTTGATCTTTATGTGCTTGGGTCATATCACCAAAATGCTCATCTCGCTCCTTTTGTTTTTTTGTTCTTTCTTTATCATGCTTACGTCGTTCTTTTGCGCTTAGTTTTTTAGGAGTCTCTTCTTTGATTTCATCCGCACTAGTATCATTAGATTCCCCATCGTCACCACTATTTGATTCATTATTGAATGCACTGCTACCTGAAATATCAGGACCGATCGAGATAGTGTTTGGGTTTCTATCTAATATGTCTAGAGTGTTCTGAATAGTATTTACGGCAACAGCTGCAACGACTACTGTAAATGCTAGAAACCCAAATACTACTACTGCGTTCTCCCCATCCGGATCTACATACTTATACGGATTATTATTAACAAAAGCATAGCGGTTGAAAGAGTGCAGATTGGCCGGGTCCACACCAACTGGATCTACCGCCATAAACCGCCCAATCTTAGAATCACAATAGCGGGCTCCAAGATAGGTTAAGCCCGTTGCCTCGTCTAAAGGTTTGCCGGTATGCCATTGTCGATTATTTTTTGATTTGGGATCCTTCTCTACTCGCTCGCCAAAAGGCATATATTCTTCCTGCCACAACAGGGTTCCATTCTCATCCGTGGCGGCCACTGGTGAGCCCAACAAATCATTGTGGTAATAGGTAATCAGTACATCGGCCTGAACACTCGCCACCAAAAAGATTGAGAGCAGAATGTAGAAAAATGCATTAATTATTTTTTTCATCATTCTTATATCTTTACAATTTCTAGTTTGACATTGCATTAGTGTGAAAAGGAAATTCGATATTAGTTACCACCTGAAGTCACATCCACTTTATCCAAAGCCATGCGTTCACTACCTGAATCAGGATTAGGACCTGTTGCTGTGAAGCGCAAATACTTGGTACCACTGGTGGCGAACGTAGTCGACATGGATAAAGTTGGGAAGGAAGCACCACTGCTTACCGTATCATTCATTACACCAATTTGGGTGTACGGACCAGCTAAGCTCTCGGCCGCTTCAACTTGAAAAGTGCCACGTGATACATTCAACTGATACTGAAGATCAAGGCTATAAGTGCCTGCACTACTGACGGTAATCGGGAAAGTGACAAATTCACCGATCGCATTGCTGTGGTAGAGGAGGAACTGTCCGTTGCTGGCGCCAGTATTAGACTTAATAGAAGTGGTGGTGGTGCCATCACTATCGGCAATGGTGAGGTTTTCAAATTCAAACGTAGTGGTTTGCCCTGCGGTCTGAATGGTCCAGGTAAAGGAAGCGTTATCGGTGCCACCATTGCCATCGTCTACTGTAACAGTGGTATTAAACGTATTTGCAGTGGTTACAGTACCGGTAATGAGGCCGGTGGCACTATTAATGCTCAATCCTGTAGGTAGTCCGGTTGCGCTGTAAGTTAAGGTGTCTCCGGCATCCGGATCACTGGCTTGAATTTGTACACTCACACTGCCGCCTTCGGTGTGAGTTTGATTGCCAGGGTTCGTAATGGTGGGGGGATTATTACTGCCACCACTAGTTTGTACATCCCAAGTAAAGCTGGCAGTGTCGCTGCCGCCATTGCCATCATCGACAGTTACGATGGGGTTAAAGGTTCCCGCTGTCGTTACCGTACCATTGATAAGTCCCGAACTGTTGTTAATACTTAATCCAGTAGGTAAGCCCGTTGCACTGTAAGTTAAGGTGTCTCCAGCATCCGGATCACTGGCTTGAATTTGTAAACTCACACTGTCGCCTTCGGTATGTGTTTGTGTGCCCGGATTGGTGACTGTCGGGGGAGTGTTGTTAGGACCTCCACCGCCCGAGGTTACATCCACTTTATCCAAGGCCATGCGTTCACTACCTGAATCAGGATTAGGACCTGTTGCTGTGAAGCGCAAATACTTGGTACCACTGGTGGCGAACGTAGTCGACATGGATAAAGTTGGGAAGGAAGCACCACTGCTTACCGTATCATTCATTACACCAATTTGGGTGTACGGACCAGCTAAGCTCTCGGCCGCTTCAACTTGAAAAGTGCCACGTGATACATTCAACTGATACTGAAGATCAAGGCTATAAGTGCCTGCACTACTGACAGTAATCGGGAAAGTGACAAATTCACCGATCGCATTGCTGTGGTAGAGGAGGAACTGTCCGTTGCTGGCGCCAGTATTAGACTTAATAGAAGTGGTGGTGGTGCCATCACTATCGGCAATGGTGAGGTTTTCAAATTCAAACGTAGTGGTTTGCCCTGCGGTCTGAATGGTCCAGGTAAAGGAAGCGTTATCGGTGCCACCATTGCCATCGTCTACTGTAACAGTGGTATTAAACGTATTTGCAGTGGTTACAGTACCGGTAATGAGGCCGGTGGCACTATTAATGCTCAATCCTGTAGGTAGTCCGGTTGCGCTGTAAGTTAAGGTGTCTCCGGCATCCGGATCACTGGCTTGAATTTGTAGACTCACACTGCCGCCTTCGGTGTGAGTTTGATTGCCAGGGTTCGTAATGGTGGGGGGATTATTACTGCCACCACTAGTTTGTACATCCCAAGTAAAGCTGGCAGTGTCGCTGCCGCCATTGCCATCATCGACAGTTACGATGGGGTTAAAGGTTCCCGCTGCCGTTACCGTACCATTGATAAGTCCCGAACTGTTGTTAATACTTAATCCAGTAGGTAAGCCCGTTGCACTGTAAGTTAAGGTGTCTCCAGCATCCGGATCACTGGCTTGAATTTGTAAACTCACACTGTCGCCTTCGGTATGTGTTTGTGTGCCCGGATTGGTGACTGTCGGGGGAGTGTTGTTAGGACCTCCACCGCCCGAGGTTACATCCACTTTATCCAAGGCCATGCGTTCACTACCTGAATCAGGATTAGGACCTGTTGCTGTGAAGCGCAAATACTTGGTACCACTGGTGGCGAACGTAGTCGACATGGATAAAGTTGGGAAGGAAGCACCACTGCTTACCGTATCATTCATTACACCAATTTGGGTGTACGGACCAGCTAAGCTCTCGGCCGCTTCAACTTGAAAAGTGCCACGTGATACATTCAACTGATACTGAAGATCAAGGCTATAAGTGCCTGCACTACTGACGGTAATCGGGAAAGTGACAAATTCACCGATCGCATTGCTGTGGTAGAGGAGGAACTGTCCGTTGCTGGCGCCAGTATTAGACTTAATAGAAGTGGTGGTGGTGCCATCACTATCGGCAATGGTGAGGTTTTCAAATTCAAACGTAGTGGTTTGCCCTGCAGTTTGAATAGTCCAGGTAAAGGAAGCGTTATCGGTGCCACCATTGCCATCGTCTACTGTAACAGTGGTATTAAACGTATTTGCAGTGGTTACAGTACCGGTAATGAGGCCGGTGGCACTATTAATGCTCAATCCTGTAGGTAGTCCGGTTGCGCTGTAAGTTAAGGTGTCTCCGGCATCCGGATCACTGGCTTGAATTTGTAGACTCACACTGCCGCCTTCGGTGTGAGTTTGATTGCCAGGGTTCGTAATGGTGGGGGGATTATTACTGCCACCACTAGTTTGTACATCCCAAGTAAAGCTGGCAGTGTCGCTGCCGCCATTGCCATCATCGACAGTTACGATGGGGTTAAAGGTTCCCGCTGCCGTTACCGTACCATTGATAAGTCCCGAACTGTTGTTAATACTTAATCCAGTAGGTAAGCCCGTTGCACTGTAAGTTAAGGTGTCTCCAGCATCCGGATCACTGGCTTGAATTTGTAAACTCACACTGTCGCCTTCGGTATGTGTTTGTGTGCCCGGATTGGTAACTGTCGGGGGAGTGTTGTTCGATGAATTTGGATCTGTACCATTACGTATTTCAACACAATCAGGAATTTGATCGCTATCGGAATCCGTTGAGCAGTCATCCCTTCTTGCAAAAAGCGAATTATTTAAATAAATATAATCTGTGTAATCTCCTGTCTGTGGATTCTTTTCGTGGAGTAACTGTCCATTTTGGCCATAGACTGAATATTTAATAATGTTTCCATTGTCACGTTCTATGGTGCGACGGTTATTGGCATCATATTCATAATCCATATCTAAGCTTGATGAATCAACTGAAATCAGATTAGAGAGATCATCGTAGACGAAAGTTTGCATATTAGTTCCACGTTGGGTAATGTTTCCGTACGCATCATAAGTAATGTTGTTGTAGTCACTCATCCCAGAAACTGAAGTTAACCTATTGGAAGCATCATAACTATAGGTTCTTACTGCCCCATCGATTAGCTTAGAGGTAATATTTCCAGTAGCGGAATAAGTGGCAGACCAGTTTAAATCACCTGATATGGAAGTTAGCCGATCTGCAGCGTCATAACTTAAAGCTTTATTTGTGGATCGTACTTGGTCATTAATATTTGTAATATTTGCTTTACCATCATAGGTGTAGGTTAGATTAACAATATCTGAGGCGCCACCCACAAAACTTTGTAGAGTTTTTGGGAAAAGACGGTTGTTAAACTGAATATCTGAGACTGCACCATTTGCATATAAGATTGAATCGGGCCACCCAGTTAAATGTGGTGTTACAGTAGAAGTGTTCCCATCAAAGTTTACATTACGAGGCCTACCAAGATTATCAGGATTGTAGGCAACTGTGATTCCGCTACCAACTCCAGTTGCACCTGGATAGGTTATGGTATTTAGAAAATCTAAACTACTATAAGTATAGTTCAACTTCATAGAATCTGTACCCATAGTGAGTTTTTCTTCAGTTAAATTATCATTTGGGTCATAGATATAGTCCCAAGTAATGCTATCTTTAATAGATTTAGTGACATTATCATTTGCATCATAGATAAAGGTAACGTTTGGTGAACTTGATCCGGGGTAGCGAATAAACTCCAATCGATTTAAATCATCATATTCAAATGTAGTGGTGCCAGAAGCACCAACTTTTCTCGAGGTTAAATTTCCCGATGCATCACGACCAAGAATAGTAGTGCCCGTCTCAGGGTTAACGATAGAAGTTAAATATTTTCTAGAGTCATAGCCATATGCTCTATTCATACCACCTTGGTTGACCGCAGTAATTTGATCTAAGTTGTTTCTAGTAATAGTGGTTGGAATAATTGTGGTTCCACTTGAATTTTTTACATTAATACCAGTGAGTGAACGTTTGTTGGAATCGCCATAGGACCGATAGATTAGATCTGTATCTAGTCCACGTTCATTGGTTATACGCACAGTATTGTTATTAGTTAAATAGTTATAACTGACATTAACATTTGCACCATTTTCCGGATTTGGTTTTGAGATATTAGTAATACGATCAAGCGCATCGTAACTAAATGATGTGGGTCGATTAGGATTAGTGCCTTGATAAGGTTGTGCGGTCTGTATTAAACGTCCAGTAGCATCATAAACTGATTCATTTGTGATCGTAATTCCACGTGCTAAGTCTGAGGTTTCTCTTTTAACCACTCGGCCAAATCCATCATAGCGCAAAATGTCTCTAAACTTATTAGCCCCACGCGTGAGGGTTCTTCTTGCTTGGCTGGAATCATTCACACTCCAAACTATATTGACCGAATCATTGTGAGGTGGATCAATTAAGGTCAGTCGCTTTAAACTATCGTAGTCAAAATTTGTTTGAAACCCGCGACCGTTTCTTTCCCAATTAATAGTGCCGTCTTGTTGATTGACATCACGCGTGATGATTTTACCTTCTGGATGATTTTCTGTTTCTGGAATGCCGCGGAAAAAGTTACTGAATGTACGAATTTTTCCTCTGGGGTCCGTAATCTGGTTTACGTTTCCGTATAAGTTATCGTATTGAAATGAATTTGTTACACCATAGCGATTTTCTGATGTAACTTGTCCTTTATTGTTAAACGTACGAGTAATATTTCCAGGAATACCAGAAACTGCTTCTGTTTTCGTTAAACGCGTAAACCAATTGAATAAATTTGCAGTTTCAAAGGTTAAATCGGTAGTTTTAGTAGGGGTAGTAGCACTACCATTTTTACCAGTTTCAATAATTTTTTTGGCGTTACCATAGAAGTCATAATCAGCCAGTGGAAATTGTGTAATGTATGTAGCGCCGTCACGTACTGTATCTACACGTGTAAGTAATGGTGCAAAGACATCGTTATCGAATTTTGTTTCTCGAAATGGCCTTTTATGTAGTTGGTCCGAAATTTTTGATTTGGCACTTGCATCATTTTGCCAAGTCATCGTTTCTGTTTGTAAAGTTACATTTGATAAGCTTTTAATTTGTTTCTCTTGCATTAGACCCACTTTCCATAAATCACCAGTTTGATTTATGGTGTGAAAACTGAAGTGTTTGTATACAAATATCCCATGTGGTGCCGTTACAGTCGTAGTTTGTGGAGTCCCGGGGGCGGCACTAAATGGCACATTAAAATCATACGTCCATGTGCCAGGTGTGATGGATTGTCCACTCACTGCTCTTGTTTTAATGGACGTAGTCAAATCATTCGTATTAAAGCAAGTCCCTTGAGTATTGTTTGGTTCAAAACAAACTTTTTGATAGGTGTAATCAATGTTACCGTTCCACGGCGTTGTGATTTGTTTTAATGCATGAGCACCTGCGCCAGTTGGGTTGCTTCCAGGCGTACCATTTCCATCATAATAGTTATAGCGCCAGCTAGAAAAATCTTGACGCCTAACTCTTGTTAAGTGATAAAACGTTCCTGATACTCCAGAAACTAAACTGTATTCATAGATCCATTGAGATAAAATATCTGAAATCATTGTGACACGTGCATACGCTTGTGATGCATCCGCATATGTTAAGGTAACTGGATTGCCTTGTTGTACTCCACTAATATTTTTCATCGTAAGTGTATTCACGAGGTGCCCATGGCTTGGGCGGTTTATATAGGTGATATCAATATGGTTGCCAGAAGAGTGAATGATTCGAGTGGTGTAAAGTGTACCGGTTCCTGTATTTCTGGCACCCATTTCATATATTTTTCCATCGGGTGATGTGATGACTAATCCTTGAAATGATTGGCCAGCGCCGTCAAGTCCACTAGGCTGTGTAAAGTTTTGACATCTAGCTCGCCAACGATCTGTAGTGATGTAATCGTTTGTAGTAATACCTGCTTGAGTCAAACTGGAACGATATAAAATTCTGCGACTGCCATCTTCACGTTCAAAAACCGGGCTATTTTCAGTGGTTTCCGTAGATTGAACTTGTGGACAAGTAGTGAAACTATTTACGTTTAATACCCGACCATAATTAATTGTCCAGCCTACACCTGCTCCAGTACTTGCAGTTCCAGATTCACCGCTAGTCAGCGAACCATTTTGTGGTGGTGTGTATACTCTACGTACTTCTAAATTAAATCCTGCATGACCTGGAATAAATAAATCGACTTGTTGAACATTTAAAGCCCCAGAAAAATTATCAATAAAATCTACATCATTCTGATTTAGATAATCTCTAAAAGGATAGAACCCTGGTTCGGAATAAAAATCAGGGATATGATTGGCGTACGTATTCGATGCTACTAATAAAAGTAAAAGCAGAACACGAAAAGTAAATTTAAAAGTTTTTAAAAATGGTTGTTTGCGATTAAGTAATTTGAAAATATAGACACACCAACCAGAATAGTTTTTCATGTGTTCCCCAAATAATTATCGTTTTTATTTCTAATGAAACTATTTACTCAATTATTATTTTTGTCAAGTTAAGTTAATTTGAAAGATTAGAAGTCAGTTAATATTTAACTTACAACTTATTGAGAAAACTCTATTTGTTTTATAGCGCCAATAAATTGGCGCATAAATTTTAAACTAAGAAAAAATATAATGACCGGAAATTGTAGTTAGGGTTTATTAATCGCGTCTTAATTTATCTGAAATTGCAATGGGAGTTGGATAGCGCAGCACTATTAAATAAGTAGAAAGAATAAAGCTTACAATGGTGCATACCTGAATAAAGTTGGCGGCTTTGATCGAGATTAATCCGGCACTAAGTGCAACAAAACCTAGTAATAAAGAAAACTCGCTTAACTGGCCTAAACGCACGCCAATTTCATTTGAATCTTGTTCGGTTTCACCGCTCTTTTTTATTAATAGTTTGAACACAAATGGTTTGATGAACAATAAAACTGCACTGGTAATAATCGCTGGTATCAATAGCTGATAGGCAAGCCCTATATCTAGACTTGCACCTAAAGAAAAGAAAAATATGACTAAGAAAAAGTCTCGAATTGGCTTTAGGCTTTCAGAAATGAAGAATGAGATCGGGCCTACTGCAATCGAGACTCCTGCAATGAAAGCTCCGGTTTCATGTGATAAGCCAATAAAATAAGCGAGTTCTGCAATCCCCAAGCACCAGCCAATAGCCAATAGAAAAATGTACTCTTTGATCTTATCGAATTTCGTCATCAATTTGATTAATACATAACGTTCAACTACAAAAGTAAAGGCAATTAAACCCGGTAAGGCGATAGCAAGTTGAATGATTCCCTTTATAGCGCTGGCGTCATTACCCTGCGTCTCAATAAGAAGCAAAAGCACAATTGCCAAAATATCTTGCAGTAACAATATACTTATAATGATTCCACCGACATGTTGGTGATGTAACACGGTTGTGGGGAGAAGTTTTAACCCAATTATGGTGCTGGAAAACATAAATGCACCTGCAATGATTAATTGGTCCATAAGCGAAAGTTGCAATATCCAAGCTGCAGCAAAACCAATTAGGGCAAACAGTATTGAGCTTCCAAACGTTATAAGTGTTGATTGTTTGATTGATGCGAGGAGCTTTTGTGGGTGTAGATTGAGTCCCAATAAAAATAGCAAGAACATGATACCGACTTTGGCGATCTGCCGAGAAAATTCGGTATCCGACACAAAATTCAATACTGAAGGCCCAAGAATAATGCCTACAGCTATATATGCGACCAATAATGCTTGTCTGGCAAAAAGAGCTACGGTGGCTAATATGGCCGCACTTGTAAAGATGATAAATATAGAAAATATAATCGATTCAGATGAGGTTATGTTTAAATCCACCTGATTACATCCTGTCTTGCATTGGCATCTAACTTAACAATTCAATCCAGTGTTTAACCGGTATTTGAGTACCTGACTGTAGGTGCAACAAACAGCCGATATTAGCTGTCGCGATCACATCAGGCTGTTTTTCTTCAAGCGTTGAAATCTTATTTTGTAACAACATGTTGGATAGTTCTTCTTCAAGCAGAGAATAACTCCCAGCGGAACCACAGCATAGATGCGGCTCTTTAACATCAATTAGTTGATAACCAGCTTCTCGAAGTTTGTTTTCTACATTGCCAAGGATTTTTTGTCCATGTTGCAGTGTACAAGGACTGTGGAAAGCGACTGTTTTATTTTTTGCCTCAGGTTTAGTTAATTTTAACTCAGGGGTCATTTCAGTAAGATCTCGACAGCGTTGCGAGACGAATTTAGCCTTATCCGCATAAGATTTATCAGCTTGCATAATAGTGCTATATTGCTTTATAAAACTGCTGCAACCACTTGAAGTTACTAATAAATATTCATGGTTACTAGAGAGTTTTTCATACCAATTGTCGATATTGCCACGAATGGTCTTATTGGCCTGGTCGATATTTGTTAAATGATAGGCCAGGGCTCCACAACAGTTTGCTTTGGCCTCATCTAGTTGAATATCAGAGTTTTGTAAAACCTCTGAAGTTGCTGCATTGATTTGTGGAGCTGCAGTAGACTGTACACAACCTTTTATCGTCAACATTTTTCGTTTGCTGGTTTTGGTATTAGTTGATTTGATGGGTTTAGCTTTTACTGGAATCTTACTGGCGAATGATCTTGGTAATATTGGCTTAACCAGACGGGCTAGTGCAAAAAAGCTCACAACGCGCCTAGGGTGCGAGAAAATACGAATAATCAAATTTCGTTTTAAATTATCCAAAAAAGGTCGTTCAATCGTTTTTTCAAAATGTTTGCGTCCTATATCCACTAAATCACCATATTCAACACCAGAAGGACAAGTAGTTTCACATGCCAAACAAGTCAAACATCTATCGAGGTGTTGTTGGCTCACCTTGCTGGTGTCTTTGTTCTCAAAGAAGTTTTTAATTAAATAAATGCGCCCACGTGGGCCATCTAGTTCATCACCTGTGAGCTGAAAAGTGGGACAGGTGGCATTACAAAACCCGCAATGTACACAGTTTCGTAAAATTTCATTCACCCGCTGGCCATCGTGGCTTTGTAAAAATGCTTGTGTAAATGATGTTTGCATCGCGATTAAAGTTCAGCGTACATCTTGCCAGGATTGAGGATGCCTGCCGGATCGAATGTTTTTTTCAAATTTTTATGTATTTTCATGGAGGTATGGGATAGTGGATGAAAGCGTTGTTCTGTAGTATTGCCTCTAAATAAACAAGCATGTCCTCCAACTTGTTCAGCTTCTTTACGAATAAGCTGTTCATCGGCATCACTTACATACCAGCGCAATGCTCCGCTCCATTCAATGACATTGTCACCAGGTATATTTAAGATACCGGTAGCAGGCGGCACAGAAATTCTCCATAAAGACAGGTCGGTTTGGAAAAATTCATGTGTCTGCTCTTTCACACTGGTCCAAAACAATTCGTTTTGATCAAAAGTTTTTCCACCAATTTCCTTTTTACAGGCTTCAATGGTAGATAAGGAACCTGATAAACGCAGATATAAATCCTGCCCATCATAAAAGGTTGCGGTAATAGGCATAGGTGTCGCAGCCCACTGGTTCATTTTTTTGATGGCAGTGTGACTGTCTAATTCTATAACAACAGTGTGTTCATAAAGTGGTTTTGGTAATAGGCGTATGGTGATACACATCAACACGCCAAGTGTCCCTAATGCCCCACACATCAAACGTGAAACATCATATCCGGCAACGTTTTTCATTACCTTGCCACCGAAGCGCAGATATTCGCCTTTGCCGTTTACGATTTCAGTTCCTAGCACACAGTCGCGTACTGCGCCTGCACTGACTCGTCTGGGTCCGGCTAAGCCACTGGCAACCATGCCACCCAATGTTGCAGTCGCTCCAAAATGAGGGGATTCACAAGGAATAATTTGGTTTTCTTTAGTTATAGTTTGCTCAATTTCTACTAGCGGAGTTCCACTTTTAACAGTTATATAAAGCTCTGAAGGCTCGTATTCGAGAATCCCTGTGTGGTTTGCCACAGAAAGTGTTTTCGCTTGAATATTTCTTCCATAAAAATTTTTCGTATCACCCGCTTTAATGACTAAAGCCTGTTTTTGGCGATATGCGTCTTGAATAACAGATGTGATCTCATCTCTTTTATCGTGCATAGAAAAATCTTAAGGAAGCATTAGAAGCGAGGGAGATCGGGGTGTGGAAGTTTACCCTGATGGACATGCATGGCACCGAACTCCGCACAGCGGTGTAGGGTAGGGACAGCCTTGCCAGGATTCATCAGTTCATTTTCATCAAAAGCAGCTTTTATTGAATAAAATGTGTTTAACTCCGCTTCATTAAATTGCACACACATTTGGTTAAGCTTTTCTACACCAACTCCATGTTCGCCGGTAATAGTGCCACCCACGGCAACACACAGTTCTAAAATTTCACCGCCAAACTGTTCTGCAGTTTCTAATTCTCCTAGCTTATTTGCATCATATAAAATGAGTGGATGTAGGTTTCCGTCTCCTGCATGAAACACATTGGCTACGCCTAGACCATATTTAACAGACAGCTTGCTAATACTTTCTAAAACTCTGGCCAGATGTTTACGCGGAATGGTGCCATCCATGCAATAATAATCCGGTGATAAATTGCCTAAGGCAGGGAATGCGGCCTTGCGGCCTTGCCAAAGTTTTTCAGCCTCTCGATCATTTTGTGCAACTCGTACTTCTATTGCATGATGTTCTTTAAAGACGTTTTTAGTAAACGTAACTTGTGATTGCAGTTCTTCTGCATAGCCGTCCAACTCACAAATTAATATTGCCGCGGCATTTTCTGGATAGCCCGGACTACAAAATTTTTCTGTGGCCTGAATGGTGCAATGATCCATTAATTCCAATCCGGCCGGGATAATGCCACTTGAAATAATTCCGGCTACCGCATCACCTGCTTTAGGAATGGTATCAAACGCCGCAAGCAATACTTTACGCTTATGTGGATGAGGTAAAAGTTTCACAGTAGCCTCTAGGACAATTCCAAGCATGCCTTCTGAACCTGTCATCAATGCAAGTAAATCATAACCGGGAGAATCAAAACTTTTTCCACCGAGTTCTAAAATTTCTCCATCTATGGTTAGCACTTTTAAGCCAAGAAGATTGTGCACTGTCAAGCCATATTTGAGACAGTGCACCCCACCTGAATTTTCTGCAATATTGCCACCAATGGTACAGGCGATCTGCGAGGATGGGTCAGGTGCGTAATATAGGCCATACGGATTAGCGGCTCCAGAAATTGCCAGGTTTCTAACTCCTGGCTCCACGGTTGCAGTGCGGTTATCAGGATCAATCTCAAGTATGTGGTTAAGCCTAGCAAAATTGAGTAACACACCTTCAGAATGTGGCAGTGCGCCGCCCGAGAGGCTGGTGCCCGCTCCACGCGCCACAATGGGTACTTTTAACTCTCTACAGATGTCGACAATTGCCTTGATTTCATTAACTGTGCTCGGGATCAAGGCAATTCGAGGTAGTTGTTTGTAAGCGGTAAGGGCATCACATTCATAGGGGTAGAGCTGTTCTTTTTTTGCTAAAACCGCGGTTTCCGGCAAGACTTGATGAAAGCGTTCGGCAAGTTTGGATAGGCTAATTGCGTCGTTGTTCATTTCGGCTCAAACCCAAATACATAGGGGAGTTCTGATTTATTAATGAAATGGCTGAGATTAGGCAAAATGATTTCGAAAAAACGGAGTGTATATAGGCATACATGAGTATTTTGAGAAATCATTACTAATTTATTTTTTTGGGACATATCAGAATAAATCAGAGCTTCCATAGGTTTTTGCATGATTGATCTTGGCTAAAGTTCTCATATAATCTCGCCACCAGCTTGATTGCTATCAATTCTTTATTTCTCAATATACCATTGATCAATATAGTTCATAGTAATTTCAGATAGTTGTTTCATTGATCTAGGTTAATTTAATAATGAACCGTAACAAGGGAGATATATTTTGACCATAGCAGCAATTGCTATTGGGGGCGCACTTGGATCCGTGTTGAGATATCTGATTCAGATGCAGTGTATGACTTGGTTTGGCACCAAGTTTCCCTACGGGACCCTGATCGTTAATATCCTTGGATCTTTAGCAATAGGTTTTCTATCTATTTTCCTGGTGGAACGATTGCTAGTCTCTACGGAGCTTCGTTTTGCCATCCTAGTAGGGTTGCTAGGAGGCTTTACTACTTTTTCAGCGTTTTCACTAGAAACACTGAGTCTTATCCAGCAGGGAAATATGCTCAGTGCTGCGAGCAACATCGGGTTAAGTATTGTGCTATGTATCTTGGCGTGCTTTTTTGGTGTGTTGTTAGCACGTGCAATTTAACTAAGTTAATACAGAGATGTTAGATCCAAAATTATTACGTACAGAATTTGATGAAGTTGCTAAGCAGCTTAGTCGGCGTGGTTTAAATCTAGATAAAGCACGTTTCACTGAGATGGAAGAAAGGCGCAAGAAGCTCCAAATCGCAACGGAAGAATTGCAAGGTCAGCGTAATAAAAATTCCAAGCTTATTGGGCAGGCGAAATCTAAAGGCAGAGATGCAAGTGAAATTTTAGCCCAAATGGAAAAAATTAACAGTGAACTTAAAAGTAATGAAACCTTGTTGGAAGAACTTCAGCAAGAAATACAAGAATGGATGTTTGGTCTTCCAAATATGCCACATGAGTCAGTGCCGCAAGGTGAAACTGAAGAAGAAAATCTGGAAGTAAGGAAATGGGGCGAGATACCTAGTTTTGATTTTAAAGTACTAGATCATGTCGATGTTGGTGAAAAATTAGGTGGCTTGGATTTTGAAACTGCAGCCAAGATAACTGGAAGTCGATTCGTCACCATGCATGGTGATGTTGCAAAGCTGCATCGAGCGCTTATTCAGTTTATGTTAGACACACATGTAAATGAACATGACTATCAAGAAGTGTATGTTCCCTATATTGCAAATGCGCAAAGTTTAACGGGCACCGGCCAATTACCGAAATTTGAAGAAGATCTATTTAAACTTAAAACAGAGCATGATTACTATTTGATTCCTACTGCAGAAGTGCCGGTGACAAATATTTGGCGCGACCATATTGCAAAGGAAAAAGAGTTACCGATTAAATATGTATGTCATACCCCTTGCTTTCGTTCCGAAGCCGGTTCTTATGGAAAAGATACACGTGGCATGATTCGCCAACATCAATTTGAGAAAGTTGAATTAGTTCAGTTGGTTAAACCAGAAGCTTCATGGCGCATGTTAGAAGAATTAACCGGGCATGCAGAAACTATATTGCAAAAATTAGAACTACCTTATCGTGTAGTTACATTATGCACTGGTGATTTAGGTTTTTCTTCTGCTAAAACTTACGATATTGAGGTGTGGTTACCAGGCCAAAATACTTATCGAGAAATTTCTTCCTGTAGTAATTTTTTAGACTTTCAAGCAAGAAGATTAAAAGCGCGTTGGAAAAACACTGTTACGAAAAAAACAGAATTGTTGCATACATTAAATGGATCTGGTTTAGCAGTAGGTAGAACGTTAGTCGCAATTCTTGAAAATTATCAAGATGAAAAAGGTAATGTTCAAATTCCGAAAGTATTAATTCCTTATATGCGCGGCTTAGAAACTATTCGTTCTAAATAATCTTTTTAGAATAATTAATTTTTAAATTGAGAATTAAAAAAGCCAGCGCGGGTTGGGGCACGCTGGCTTCGAGACCTACATTAAATAAATAACGTAGGTTTGGGGACACGGTTGTTTGTAACTCGTACTACAATTTTACATCAACTAGCAGATATTTAAAAATTATTTATTGTTGTGATTTGCAAATATTGAATGCCAATATTTGTGCTCCAGTTCACATCAAATACCTCAGGTGTAAAAAATTGGTATAGATATAATTTTACATATTGTTTTGTTATGTAGACAAAATATGTGGTTTGTTATTAATTGATAATGCCTAAGATGATAATTTTAAAAGATAATTTTCCCCATACCGGTAAAATTATCTGGTTAGGTTTAAGACAGTCGATGTCCAGTACAGTTACTGAAGTGGTAACTGCTGAGCTTTTACCAGGGCATGGCTTGGTTGGAGATAAAGCCGGTCAGCGCAAGGGCAGTAAGCGACAAGTCACGTTGTTTCAAGCTGAATATTTGCCTGTAATTGCTTCATTTCTAAGGCAGCAAGATATCTCACCTGCTGTATTACGTCGTAACCTTGTAGTATCTGGGATTAATCTTAGTATTCTTAAAGACTATAGGCTTATAGTAAATAATGATGTAATAGTTGAAATTACAGGAAATTGTGCGCCCTGTAAAAAGATGGAAAAAGCACTTGGCTATGGTGGTTACAATGCCATGCGTAATCATGGCGGTGTTAATGCCATGGTTTTAAAAGGAGGAGTAATTAGAGTTGGAGATGAAGTACAGGTGATAATGAAACAATCACATCAATCTAAGCTTTTGTAGAATAAATTTAATTAATCAGCTCTTAAAAAGGCGATAAAGACTAGCAACCAAGAAGTAATAAAAGTAATTCCTCCAAATGGTGTAATTGTGCCTAGCCAGGATAATTTGCTCAAACTTAACAAATAGAGGCTACCACAAAAAACAATAATACCTGCTTGCATAAACCACATAGAAAGCTCAAGGAGGCGTTGATTGATTTGGTGTGTTATCAATAAGCCTACGATAATCAGGCCAAGCGCATGATAGAGGTGGTAATCCACCGCGATGTGGAATATCGAAAGCATTTTATCCGATAATGAATTTCTCAATCCATGTGCGGCAAATGCACCTAGTAGTATAGCTAAAACTGCATTACCTGAGCCAAGCAAGATTGCTAACCTTGACAGATTTGATTTTTGTTTGAAATTATTCATTTAAAAAAAATAGGAGAATAGGTAAATGCCATCGTTTGATACGGTATCCGAAGTTGATGCACATGAGCTAGCCAATGCTGTGGATCAAGCCAATCGAGAAATTTCCAATCGCTACGACTTTAAAGGTTCTGATGCAAAAGTAACACTGGAAAATGAAAATTTGCGCATTGAGGCGCAATCAGAATTCCAGCTTGATCAAATTAACGATATCTTAATACAGAAGATGGCGAAACGTGGCATCGATGTTGGATGCATGCAACGAGGCAAGATAGAGGAATCAAACATGCGTGCCAAACAGCCTATTACCATTCGTCAAGGCATTGATAAAGAAACTGCTAAAAAAATGGTTAAGTTGGTTAAAGATTCTAAGATTAAAGTACAGGCAGCCATTCAAGGCGAAAAGCTAAGGGTGACAGGGAAAAAACGCGATGACCTTCAAGAAGTGATGAAAATGCTTGAAAATGCCAAATTGGGATTGCCGCTGCAATTTAATAACTTTCGCGACTAACCAAACCAGTTCAATCACTATTTTACATTAGGAAGTTTTGATATCTTATTGAGATATAATAAAAAGCCTCTCTAAACGAGAGGCTTTTTTACTTATCTACTAACCATCCACATTAATCCTGCCACAAATAGAATTACTAATGCGATTGGAAAAAGAAAGGCCTGCCAATCACCTTGCTGCGCTTTTGGGCTATTATTTAACCAATATTTTGCTCTAGGGAACAGAAATATCAGAATTGCTACAGCAAGAATTACATAGCCGATTTCAAGACCACTCATTTACTTAGACTTAGTCCCCGCTAGCAAATCCTAATAAATGTAGTAACGAGGTAAATATATTGTAGATACTTAAGAAAATTGAGGTGGTCGCCAAAACGTAATTGGTTTCACCTCCATTAATGATGCGACTGGTCTCAAACAATATAAAACCACTGAAAATTAAGATAACGGCAGCGTTAATCGCAAGCCATAAACCCGGCATCTTTAAAAAGATGCCCGCAATAACTGCCAACATCACAACAATGAACCCAGTAAATAAAAAGCCTCCTAAGAAGCTGAAGTCACGTTGTGTGGTAAGTGCATAGCCTGACAAGGCAAGAAAAATTATCGCAGTACCGCCCATTGAGGTTGCAATAAGTTCAGCCCCATTCGTCATGTTTAGGTAGTGGTTCAAAACAGGACCTAAGCCAAAGCCTAGCAGGCCGGTAAACGCAAAAACTACTCCTACACCAACTGCAGATTCTGCAGTTCTAGGTAGTACGAACCAGATTAAAGCGAGGGCACCAAATGAACATACCAAGCTTGCGCCATAGCCGATATTCATCATTGTTGAGGCCATGGCCATTAATGCACTGAATATCAGAGTTGCCGAGAGCAACATATAAGTGTTGCGCAAAACCTTATTCGTCGCTAGGGCACTTTCGCGTGTTATGGTCTTCGTTGGAAAACGAGATTCATTCATAGTGGTAATTCTCCAATTTAAGTAGATATCTATCTTATTAACATAATGGTATTTCGGCCTATTTCAAGCCCACTTAAGCTATATTTTTAGACAATATCAGGCCTAGCAGTTCCCAGCATCATTCAGGTATCCTAGCCGGCTGAGTACATGGATGTACGAAAGAGAGTTGCTTCAGGGATGAAGCTACAATAACTCAGCGGCGCAGCCGCATAAGCTAAGAATCTAAGGTATGGATTTAAGAGTGGTATTTTTGAGATATCGCAGAGGTGGCAGTGTGAGTGCAGGGAAGCACGAAAGAGAGATGCATCATGGATGAGGCTTACTTTAAAGTATTGATTCAGTAAATCGGAGAGGTGGCAGAGTGGTCGAATGCGGCGGTCTTGAAAACCGTTGACTCGAAAGGGTCCGGGGGTTCGAATCCCTCCCTCTCCGCCAATATTAACAAAGGGGCTTTCTAAGCCCCTTTGTTAATATTGCAGATAGTGTTTCGAACCCCCGGAAAATAAATAAGGGGGTTTGACAAATCGGCAGGATGGCCGATTTGGACGTTGCTTAAGCAACGCATGAGCGTAGCGAATGTGAGAGTCATGGATGACTCGAATCAATCCCTCCCTCTCCGCCATATAAATAATAAAAGGGCTAAATGCCCTTTTATTATTTATACAGTCGGGATTTGAACTCACGAGGAAGGGGGTTCGACAAAATCGTTGGGAACGAGATTTTGAACAGCCTCATGATAATGAGGCTGGCCTGAAAGGCGAGGGTAAGGATAGCTCGAGTAATCCCGAGCAATTTTATTATTAAAGAGTAATGAATCACGTTGTGATTATTCCATTTGCGTGTAGTACCTACACGCAAAGGTCCCACTCGCAAGTGTGGTTCGACAAAATCGTCTTAAGTGCATAACGAATTAACGTTTTATCGTCAATTCACTATGCAAAGATTAAATTAGTTAAGCTATCAAATTAGGGTATACAACTTACTCTTCTAAGTGCGATAGAAGTTTATTGCTCTCACTGGGTTTTTGGCCATATAAGGAATATGCACCAAAACGCATTTGATGTGCACGCCCAAGTTTTAATTTATAAAAATCAACCTCAAACTCAAGTTCAAGCTTTTTGCCGTTCCAAGTATATAGTTTCATAAACTGCTCATCGGAATTGCCGGTCTTGTCCCAATTACTCAACAAAGAAGTCGTGTAGTAATTTCGCTTGCCATCCCAACTTTGTGAAACCATATTCACTTGCTTACCAATAACACGCTCATAGGTTTGTTTGGGTGCAAAGGGATCTGAGATGTCAAAGAAACGCGTCTTGCCGTCCATGAACGTTTGTACCCAAAGACCCTGGTCATCCGCCGTGATGGAAATATCCACCGGTAAGGGTACTTTGGATGGGTCACCGATATCAGCTACATCTTTAGAATGCCATATGCCTTCATCATCTTCATAGATTAAAAAAAGTTTTGATGTTAATGCAGTACTTGTTATGCACCAGTTATTGTTAGAGCCCCATGCACAACGAATTTCTAAAGGTGCGCCGGGGACATCTAGTACTTGTTTTGGTTTACGTGTATGTAGATCCCATACCACAACCGTGTTACCAAAACGTTTCATCGCCTCTTCATCTTGAAGCATTTTGCCAAAATCCATCATGTAGTTCGACCAACCAGTGAAAGAGGTTGTAACCATTATGTTACGACGCGGTAACGCGCGAATGTCATAGCCATATCCATCTGCATATTTACCACCTTTCTTAGCACCACGAAGATCTTCATCTGTTGGATTCCAATGTGCAGCAATAAAGTCACCTTCGTTGGTGTACTCTGCTAAACCGGTGCGGCCACCATGGTCTACATTGTTTGATAATCCATTGATGATCATTCGACCCGGCAATGCATATAGCGTATGTGGTCCTACCATACCACCGGTCTTCTCAACAAAGTCTGTAATGACTTTATGAAGCTTAGGCTTGCCTGGATTGGTATGAACATCAAAAATAAAGATTTTACTGCTGTCTAAACTACCCGCAAAAAGATATTTACGATCATCGGTTAAACCAGAATGGTGTGCTTCGTTACGCCCCCCTACAGAGAGTACATTCACTACTTTTCCATAGGTCTTTGAATCCGGGTTAACCGATACGGTGACAAGCTTGTCCTGTTCATCGCCCATGTCCTCAACACCTAATGTCCAGACATAGACATAATCTTCCTGACCCACAATTTTTGCCATATAGGGAGACATGCATGTTTCATCTGCCATCGCATTAGTCTGAATACCAACGGCTAAAACAAATACTATAAATGCAAAGGTCAACACGCATGGCAACCACTTGGTTGATACTGTCATTTTCTTCATATCATATGACTCCATATCAGTTAGATTTAGTGAAATTTAGAATTAAAATTCTTCTTCTATAAGAACCCAAACCCTACTATGTTCCATAGCCCATAAAAAATACTGATCTAGATCAGAATTTAGTAACAAAACATAAAACTATAATAGAAAGCTAAGCTATTACTAATCTTATATTAATAGTTGTACTTTCTTTATTCTTGAGTGTAATTACTAAAGTACTCTATTTATAGTACAAATATTGTAGTCAGCTTATATGGAAATTGAGGATTTTGATTTGTAATAAGACTTGGAAGAATAATTAAAATCAGAAGGTAAGTCATTTTTATAATTTAATTATTACACGAAGATAGAAAATGTATTTATAGTGCGTACAAATTTATTCAAGCCATATTTATTCATATGCAGCAGATAAATAATGAAAATAGCATATAAAATATACTAATTTTAGCGACCTAATTTTGTATTTTTCAGATGTTTTTTACTACTATCTTGCATGGATTAAGTGAAAGAATATATTTGAGCTATTACTATATTTTTTGTAGCACATAAATGTATGTGCTAACTGTATGATTATATTATTAGCTTAAAAAAGAAATATTGATGAATTATTGTCAATTTTGCCCAGTTGCTAAAGCATCAGAGATTTTGGGAGATAAATGGACATTCCTAATTTTACGTGAGTTATTAATGGGTGGGCGGCGTTTTAAAGATTTTCAACGTGGCTTATCTAGAATTTCACCGACACTTCTATCGACAAGACTACGTCAGTTACAAAAGCAAGGTATTGTTGTACGAAAGAAAATTTCTGGTCAACGGGGATGCGAATATAATTTAACTAAAGCTGGTGAAGAAGTAATGCCTATTATCCAAGCATTGGGTTCATGGGGTATGAAATGGGCACGTGGTCAGATTGAAAAAGAAGATTTGGATGTTGAACTGCTGATGCTTTATCTGGAAAGAAGTATACGCCCAGATAAACTTACTGGAAGTGAGACTGTGATACATTTTAAATTTATGGATCTTGATAAATTCCAAGACTGGTGGATTTTAATTCAAAATGAAGATGTTGATGTATGTACTATAGACCCTGGAAAAGAAATAAATGTATGGTTTATTACTGATCTCAGCACTATGGTTAAAGTATGGATGGGTGATAAGACCTATGATTCGGCAATGAAAGAAAACAAATTAAAAATTGTTGGTCCTAGTAGGTTGATAAAAAATGTATCAAGCTGGATGGTAAATAGTAGTTTTGCAAAAATGAGTATAGGGAATAGCGAATAAGTATTTTTTGCAAATCAATATATTGAATTTCTTCAATTTCGAATTAAATTCCTTTGCTCGAATATAGACATATTATTCGTAGAATTAAATATATATATCTTTAAAGATCTCTTTGTTTTCTACCGCAGATCACGCTTCGAGAGTTCCTCGTTATTTTTAGATCAAGTTTGGCGGCTAGATACATATGCATGCATAGTTCGACATGTTTGCCTAGTGTGCGTCTGGATATGAGAGTAGAGAGGCATTATGGAAAGTGCATACATACAAGAAGCAATATTAACTATCCCAAGTAATCCCAGTATTAACAAATTTGTGTTTATAGAGGTATTTTGTAATATCAATCTATGAACACATCAATATTTATTTAGAATTAATTTGTGGCAATTGATTTGTGATAAAAATCACTCTTTATTGAAACTATGTATTCATGTAGATAGTAGAAAGAATAAGTCTGACAATTACAATTTTAGTTCACATGAGTTTACGAATGTACTTCGTAAACCTTGCTATATTAAAAATATAATTTTTTAAACAAAATCATTAGTCATTGGCACATACCACATGACTAATAATATTAGCGAGGTGCGTTGTGAAAGAAGACGATAGTGAATTAAATGCAGCAATGAATCAAATAGAAAAGAAATATGGGTTGAAAGTAAGGGCAGAGGCAAATGAATTTATTTCAGATGCGCTGAGTGTAGATCAGCCACTCAGCGATTATGAGGTGTTATATGTAACTGAATTGTTAATCAGAGGATCTAGAGCGGCTATTTGCTAAGTCATTTTTGTTTTACCAAAGCAAAGCGACTGATAGTGTCCGTTTGCTTTAGCCTACTTATGCCACAGTTTTTCACGTAGTATTCTCATTCGAGAGTTTTATCCTTTGCAAAACAATCTGTGTTTTGCCAATTGTAGCTATAAAAACTAGCTATATATTTTATTTGTAGTTCCTATAGACTTTTCGCCTTCGATTTAAATAATTATAAATAATCAACGTAATCAATCCTGCCGCAAATATGTCTATATAGTAATCAAAGATAGTGAGGCCGGTTTGATGAGATCTATAATTATTGTTCGTATTAAGTACATATTACCCCTAATATTCTTGCTTTATATTGCAACAAATACTTTCGTCATAGCCGAAACGTCATCGGAAGAGCAAATGCTTTTTATTCCAGGTGGTGAATTTAATATGGGCTGTTCTGTTGGAGATAAAAATTGCGGAGACGATGAAGGCCCTATAGGTGGTATTGTCGTGATGGTTCCAGATTTTGTTATTGATCAATATGAAGTGACCGTTGCTGATTATCTTGCATGCATAGAAGCTGGTAAATGCGGACGACCAAAAGATCATGCGCGTAATAAATATTGTAATGTAGGCGAACCATCTCGTAGTAATCACCCCGCTAATTGCGTAGATTGGGATGAAGCGTTGGCGTATTGTGAATGGAAAGGCAAAAGACTCCCTTATGAGGCTGAGTGGGAGAAGGCGGCTCGGGCTGGGTCGACTACTCGTTATTCTTGGGGTCAAGAAGTTGATTGCACTCATGCCATCGTAGATGACGGTAAAACGTTTGGTTCGGTACCAAATGAACTTGATGGTTGCGGTGAAGATCGTACTTGGGAAATCGGAAGTCGCGAGCCGAATAAATTAGGTCTGTACGACATGCACGGAAATACTGGAGAGTGGACGATGAATTGGTATTCACCAGGTGCGATCCGCAATCTCTATGCTAAGGGTGATCTTAAAGGGCCAGAAAGAGGCAAACAAAGAGTCGTTCGTGGCGGTTCTTGGGATGAAAATAAAAAGAATTTACGTAGCTCATTTCGAAATGTAAAACCACCTGTTAGCGGTAAAAGTATTTATGGATCGATTGGGTTTCGCTGTGCGGCATCGAACTAATTAGATCGATTGAAAATAAGCTAACATTTGTTTTCGCATGGTGGTATCTGGTAATGGGCCTAGCAGGGCGCCCATGTTTTCATCCATATGGTCTACGCGTGAAGTTGCTGGAATGGCTATCGTCACTGCAGGATGCGAAACAATAAATTTTAAAAAATACTGAGCCCAGTTTTTGCATTCTATTTCTATTGCCCAGCTGGGTAATGATTTATTTTTAACATAGCTAAATAATTGGCCACGTCGAAAAGGCCGGTTAATAATGACCGCTATACCGCGATCTGCGGCTAATGGAAGTAATGTATTTTCTGCCTCTCGATCTGCTAGGTTGTATGTAAATTGAACGAAGTCTAAAGGTTCGTTTTGCATAATCTTGATAAGTTCTTCATGTCGTCGACCATGAGAGGTTGTAACCCCAAGATAACGTATGCGTTCAGAATCTTTCCACTCTCGTAATGTTTTCATATGTGAATTCCAATCTAAAAGATTATGAATTTGCATGAGATCGAAATTATTTAATCTCCATAGCTTTTCGGATTCTTTCATTTGCGTAATTCCAATTGCACGTCCAGGCGTCCAAACTTTTGTTGCTGAGAACAAAGCGCTTGAATGACTAATTTGTGCTAAACATTTACCTATAACTGCTTCTGATGAACCATACATAGGCGATGAATCAATCAGTGAGCCTCCTGAGGAGAAAAAATGTTTTAATACTTCTACACAGTTTTGAATAGCATTGTCGTCTCTGCCTACATCAAAGGTAATCCAGGATCCCATACCGATTACTGGTAAGTTTTCACCAGTGTTAGGAATTGCACGTGTGATAATGGCAGAAGATTTAGCGAAAGAAGAAGTTCTCGCTGAGGACAAAAAGCTCGCTGCAGTAGTATATAGAAATTCTCGACGATTCAACGATGTTAAGCAATATTAAGTGTTACGATAATACGATATTGAGTAACGATTGCTCGTGTTGCAAATGTAAAATTTAAATCTGTGTGCTAAATTTAATCTATAATCAAATCTAATTAATGAAGAATAAAAAGCTAATCATTGTTGCAGCTGTAGTTGCCTTATTCGCTTTGCTGGTGGCAAGTGTGTTTTTTTTAGTGAGAACCGGGGTAGTGAGTCCTCAAGTCGGCTTGTTAATGCTTATTGCTTTATTAGGTCTTTATGTAGGGTTCGGGATCCTAATAGCCGTATACCGTCTAGTTCAGAAACTACAATGATACTTTTTCCATATTTGAAAAACGTGAGAAAAGCAGTTCGAATGTTTCATCGCCTACAAAGTTTTCTCCCACTTCGATATTAGAAATACGTCGATCTGGGTATCTACGTCGATCATGACGTATACACACCCCTTGTCGAGTGATTACCGGAAATTGTGCACCTTGTATTGAATTACGTCGCTCAGAACCGATACGACGTTCGAGTGGATTGTCCATAGCCTATTCGTTCCCTTGGTCTTTATTATTATAGTTTGTGACTTAATTACGAATAGGCAGTATCTTTGAATTACACGTAGTGTTGTGTGAGTAAACTCACATTCTCAATTGAAAGCGCTAAGAAATTAGTGAGTTACATTGAAATACTCAAATATTGGATTATATAGGCGTTTGATCGATATTGCGTTTAGACAAATAGGGTCTGTGGCTATTTGCTAAATAGGTTTTCGAACATTTCCCCATTCAGGGCGAGCTCTTTTACTTGAATATTTGCGAGGCGTCGGTCTGGAGAATTTCTTCGATCGGCTTTGATGTAACGTCCCTCGCTATCAATCAGCGGGAATGCTGCCTTATTCACTTGTAAACGTCTATCAATCGTCTGCCTACGATCGTCAACAAGTAATATATCAGCTCCATTTTGGCTACTAGTCATTGTAGTGCTCCTGCATCCATACTTATATGACTACACGACAATTGCATAATCCAACTCATACAATCAGCATAATGTTAAGGGTTTCACATATTGTACAAAAAAACAACACTAAGTTTAGGCATGTTTTTATGTGTATGATAGCTAAATGGCATATTAATCTACTCGATATCAATAAGTTATTTTCCAATTAAAAATGCATGATCTATTAATAATCAACGCGACAGTTGTTAATGAGCATACGATCTCCGAACAAGACGTAGCGATAGCAAATAAGCGGATTGTTCAAGTTGATAAAAATTTACAACATCTACAGGCAAAAAATATTATTGATGCGAATGGTAAATTCTTGATACCAGGCATGATTGATGACCAAGTGCATTTTCGTGAACCTGGTTTGACATATAAGGGAGACATCGTCACTGAGTCTCGTGCTGCAATTGCTGGAGGTATTACAAGCTTTATGGACATGCCGAATGTCAAACCTCCAACTTTAAGCTTGGAACTATTAGAACAAAAGTATCAAGCAGCGAATCAGCGAGCATTAGCCAATTACGCTTTTTACTTAGGAGCCAGTAACGATAATTTAGAGGTGATCAAACGCGCACCTAAAGATCTTGCCTGCGGAGTAAAAGTATTCATGGGTGCTTCTACTGGTAACATGTTAGTGGATCAATATGATGTGTTAGAAGGAATTTTTCAGTACTCGCCTGTTCCTATCATTACGCATTGTGAAGAGTCTCCGTTAATTGAACAAAACTTGAAAAAATTTCAACAAGAATATGGTGATGATATTCCAATTGAATTTCATCCGATCATTCGATCAGAAGAAGCTTGTTATCAATCTTCTTTAAAAGCAGTAAATTTAGCTAAGCAATACGAGGCACAACTCCATGTATTGCACCTCACTACTGCGCGTGAATTAGAGCTATTTCAAAAAGGCAATGTTGAAGACAAATCCATAACTGCTGAGGTCTGTGTGCATCATTTATTTTTTAATGCGGCAGATTATGCGACCAAAGGTTCTTTAATAAAATGTAATCCTGCAATTAAAACTTTGCAAGACCAACAGGGTCTTTTGCAAGGAGTAGTTGATGATCGAATTGATATTATCGCGACAGACCATGCACCACATTTATTGGAAGAAAAACATGGAAATTATATGGAATCCCCAGCTGGTTTGCCGTTAGTTCAGCATGCGTTATTGACTCTATTAGAACATTATCATGATAATGTATTGAGCATTGAAAAAATCGTCGAGAAAACAAGCCATAATGTGGCGAAGCGATTTTCTATTGTAGATAGGGGTTATATTCGAGAAGGATATTTTGCAGATCTGACGATAGTAGATACTAATAAATCGTACCTAGTAACTTCAGATAATGTCTTGGCAAAATGTGGTTGGTCACCGTTTGAAGGTTATAGTTTTCGCTCTAGTATAGATTCAACTATTTTGAACGGAAATCTCGTGTTTGAAAAAGGTGTTTTTTCAGACACTGCTTTTTTCGGAGAACGTCTGCAGTTTAATCGTTAACAGGCAACTTAACATGCTACGTCTTGTTAAAATTCATATTATATTTTTAATTGTTGCTTTAATTATTGCATTTATTTTGGTACCTATGGATATGTCGTATTTACGTAATTTACCTAAAGAAGAAGTTAATAGTTACTTAAATGGTGCATTTAATTTAGAGAACACTCGGATTTGGAAAGTTGTTTTTACTTGGTTTCTTGGCCTAACTTGTGGAAGGTTAATGCTTCGCGCATTAATGAAATAACCAATCATAATTATTATATAGTAAAATTTTGAAAAATTTCAGAAATAGAAACAGACTGAAAGATGTGAATGTACTGTTTGTGTGCATGGGAAACATATGCCGATCGCCAACAGCATTAGGGGTGTTTCAAAAACTTGTTCACGATGCGTCATTGCAACACGTTATCGGTTCTGATTCTGCAGGCACCTATGCATATCATGCTGGAGAAATGCCAGATCCGAGAGCGATAGCTGCTGCCAAAAAACGTGGCTATGATTTGAGTAGAATACAAGCACGAAAAGTAGAAACTTTAGATTTTGAGAGATTCGATTATGTTCTCGCAATGGATAACGATAACAAACAAGATTTGCTAGAAATTTGTGGTGAAAACCATAAAAAGAAAATTAAACTGTTATTGGAATTTTTAAGGAGATCTAAAGTAAAAGAGGTGCCTGATCCTTATTATGGAGGTAAAAGAGGTTTCGAGACTGTCTTAGATCTCGTCGAAGAAGCAAATCGAGAACTGTTAGAGTTTATAAAAACAATGCACTCATTGCGAGGTTAAAACTAGCATTACTTTAAAAGTTAACTCCAGTTCTTGATGATTCGTTATCTATCTGTTAAGTCACACTAGAAGTTTGTGAAGCTGCGTTGTTAGATTCTGAGCGTGTTTGCTCGCCTTTATCATTATTACGTTTACTGTTGTAATTTCGATTATTAGCACGTCTTCTCGAGTTATCATTTCTGCGTCTGTTATTGTTACGCGAATTATCACGCGAACTTCTTCGTCTTTGTCCACCAGAACGATTACGTTGACGATTATTGTTTTGATACTTTCTTGAGCGCTCTCTTGATTTGTTGGCGTGTGAAGCTCTTTTCTTCTGTGTTTGTTCTTCTTTTCCAAATAGTGAAGTAATTAAGCGGCTAAAAAATCCAGGTTTTGTAGGGCTTGCTGGCTTTTGTGGTGTGGGAGCAGGGCTTGTAGTTTGTATGGATTTCACCGCAGGTTGTTCGGTAACAGGTGTTGTGTGCGCAGTTAAGTTCACACTGGTTTCTTCTGCTGGTATCAAGTCATAACTTGATTTGTCACTTAATTCTTTATCATCATCACGTATACGTTCTACAGAAAAATGAGGTGTTTCAAGATTAGGGTCGGGAACTATAATAAGTTGGACTTTGTGTCGCGCTTCGATTTCACTAATAGCAGTACGTTTTTCATTTAACAAGAAGCTTGTTACATCAACAGGTAACTTTGCGATTACTTTGCCGGTTTTTTCTTTCATCGCTTCTTCTTCAATCAGGCGTAACACGGCTAAGGCAAGCGATTCAATACCGCGTATCGTGCCATGACCCGTACAACGAGGGCATACAATTTGACTGGATTCTTTCAGCGATGGCCGCAATCTTTGGCGTGACATTTCTAATAGGCCAAAACGCGAGATTCTGCTTATTTGTACTCGAGCACGGTCAATTTTTAATGCCTCACGTAGACGATTTTCTACTTCGCGTTGATTTTTATTTGACATCATGTCAATGAAATCAATAACGATAAGCCCGCCTAGATCACGTAAACGTAGTTGTCTGGCGATTTCATCAGCTGCTTCGAGATTGGTGTTTAGTGCAGTTTCTTCTATATCACTGCCTTTAGTGGCTCTGGCAGAGTTGATATCAATAGATATCATCGCTTCAGTATGGTCAATAACCACGGAACCACCTGATGGTAGTGAAACTTCACGCTCAAAGGCGGATTCAATTTGGGTTTCAATTTGATAGCGATTGAATAGAGGCACGGTATCTTCATATAAATTAAGCTTTTTAAGATTGTGGGGCATAACTTGCTCGACAAACTTCTTCGCGTCATTAAAGACACGTGCATCGTCAATAATAATTTCACCAATATCATCCCTAAGATGGTCACGTAGGGCACGAATAATTACATTGCTTTCTTGATAGATGAGAAATGGCTCATCTTGAGAGTCTGCAGCTTTTAGGATGGCGTTATTAAGTTGTAACAGATAGTTAAGGTCCCATTGCAATTCCTCGACGGTTCGTCCTACACCTGCAGTTCGAACAATGGTCCCCATACCTTTAGGTATATCAAGCTGTTCGACGGTGTTACGTAGTTCTTCACGTTCATCGCCTTCAATGCGGCGAGAAACCCCACCAGCTCGAGGATTATTCGGCATTAAAACAAGATAACGACCGGCAAGACTTAAATATGTGGTGAGTGCTGCACCTTTATTGCCACGTTCTTCGCGCTCAACTTGGATGGTTATTTGTTGCCCTTCGGATAAAAGATCTTTGATAGGAGCACGATCGTCAGCATTCGAGTTATTATCTAAATAACTGCGTGCAATTTCTTTAAAGGGAAGAAAGCCATGGCGTTCTGCGCCATAGTTTACAAAGGCGGCCTCAAGGCTCGGTTCAATACGAGTGATTACACCCTTGTAAATATTGCCTTTCTTTTGGTTTCGTGACGGTAATTCGATGTCTAGGTCGTATAGTCGCTGACCGTCGACCATCCCTACACGCAATTCCTCTTGCTGTGTAGCATTGATTAAAATTCTTTTCATAGTTAACTCTGTAAAATGTCCATAGCCTTCGTGACGTACTAGTAATCCCCAAAGGTAAATTTTTCTCTATCAGGCATTCTCTTGCTGATAGGAGAGTAGGTAGACGAAGGAAAAATTGAATTATGATATTTAAAAAACTAAACATACTGTATTTCGTATGATTTGATATTACTTATAAATTCTTCGCTGCATTTTGTTGATGAAAAATACAGGGAATGTGGTAAATCTTTGTTAACCAAACAGGAACAACAGATCACAATTTGGTGTGTTACGCTAGAATATTGCGTAACTATTTAATAATACACAATATAACTATACCAATCTCTTATATGTCCAGCAAATTGAATGATCATTTACTTATCTATATTGGCTGGAAGGTCATATGCCAGTTATGAATGGCCAAACCTTAGTTATTGATTCCAGCAAGAATGGTCAACGAATCGACAATTATTTGATCACCAATTTAAAGGGTGTGCCAAAGAGCCATATCTATAAATTATTACGAACTGGAAAAATTAGAGTAAACGGTAAACGGGTAAAGCAGACTTATCGCCTTCAAATTGACGATTCAGTGAATATTCCCGAGCTGTATCTGCCCCAATCGAGTGATAACAGACTACAAATCTCACTACGTATTCAAGACCAAATAAATGCCTCAATTTTGTATGAAGATGAAATGCTTCAGGTACTAAACAAACCTGCAGGTATCGCCGTCCATCCAGGAACGGGTGTTGCCTTTGGCGTGATTGAAATTTTGCGCGAACTGCGTCCAGCAGCACCTTATTTAGAATTAGTGCATCGTTTAGACCGTGATACCAGTGGATGTCTTTTGATTGCTAAAACTAAAACCATGTTAAATGAACTTCATGAGCTGTTGCGGTTGAATAAAATACATAAAGAATATTTTGCTGTGCTTATGGGTAAATGGCCCCATGGAGACAAAATCGTAACGACGCCCTTGGTTGACAAGCAAAAATTTACTGACTACCTGCAGGAAAGAGATCGTATTCCAAAATCAAAAAGCGCAATAACAAAATTTTCAATTAGTGAGCTCTATAACAATGCCTCGCTTATGAAAGTGCAAATAGATACGGGCCGCACGCATCAAATTCGCAGACATGCAGCTCAGCTTGGTTATCCAGTTGTGGGGGATCAAAAATATGGTGATTTTTCTTTCAATCGTAAATGTAAAAAAATCGGTATAAAACGCATGTTGTTACATGCTTCTAAGATATCTTTTCAGCTGCCCAAAAGTGGTCAACACTATGAATTTAGTGCCCCTATCGACGATAATATGCAAAGAATGCTAAATATCCTTAAAACCTATGAACCATTGACATAAATATTATGGCAACCTCCTTGAATTTCAGCATAGGCAGTCTGATATAATTTGTGTTGAAACATTCCGGCTTGTTTAGTGTCAAAATCAGTAACAACCAGGGCTAAATATGGATCCAGAGATTAATTTAGACAAGTTATCCAGCGAAGATCGTTCATCCACTAATTGGGAGCGAGAGGCAATTTATAATTTGGCTGCTGCAGGCCTACAGGAGCAGCGACGAGCCAGGAAATGGGGGATATTTTTTAAATTGCTCGGCTTTGCTTATCTCACTATCTTTGTGATCAGCTTATTAGGCTTTAATTTTTCCAATATGACTTCTGCTACGGGAAAGCATACTGCGCTAGTGGAATTAGCGGGGGTAATTGCAGACGGTGAAAACGCCAGTGCAGACAATGTGGTCTCCGGTCTGCGTGCAGCATTTGAAAATGATCGATCGGCAGCAGTAATTCTGCGTATTAATAGTCCTGGTGGCAGTCCTGTGCAGGCAAGTTACATTAATAAAGAGATTAAGCGCTTACGGGAACTTCATCCCGATAAGCCTATGTATGCTGTAGTTGCGGATATCTGCGCATCGGGTGGAGTTTTTGCTGCTGTGGCGGCAGACAAAATTTACGCAGACAAGGCAAGCATAGTAGGCTCCATTGGCGTGCGCATGGATAGTTTTGGTTTTGTTGAAGCATTAGACAAGTTAGGAATAGAGCGAAGGTTAATGACGGCAGGTGAACATAAAGCATTGCTTGATCCGTTTTTACCAGAAAGTAGTTATGAGAAAAAACATGTACAAACTCTTCTAGATGAAATCCATCAACAATTTATAGATGTAGTAAAAGAGGGAAGGGGAGATAAGCTTGCTAATGATCCCGCTTTATTTAGTGGATTGTTTTGGACGGGTGAGCAAGCTTTAGAGTTAGGATTGGTAGATGGGTTTGGGAGTGCTAGTTATGTCGCACGCGAAGTTGTAGGTGTGGAAGATGTTAGAGACTACACTTATCGTGAAGATATCTTTCAACAATTAGCAGGAAGATTTGGTGCTGCAATCCTAAGACCTTTCCGTGATGCAATTTTACATCCGGGGCTTAATTAAAAGATAAAACATTAGTTGTAGGCTAGTAATTGCTTAGTATATCTACACCTTCATTATTTAACATAGTTACTAATCTTATTAATGGTAAGCCTATCAATGTATTGGGGTCATTGCCTTGCATGGCCTCAAATAGGGTGATCCCCAATCCTTCCGATTTAAAACTTCCCGCACAATCATACGGCTGATCTTTATCTAAATAAGTTGTGATTTGTTGTTCGGATAAATTACGAAATTTAACTTCATAAGTTTCACAAGCTAGCTGGTGTGTATTATTAGCAGCATTGTATAGACATAGCCCTGTATAGAATTTCACATAGTTACCATTTGCAGCAGCGAGTTGCTCAAATGCTTCAGCAGGGCTAGCTGGTTTAGTGATAATTTGCTCGTCTAGTTCGCCGCATTGATCAGAGCCAATGACTAAAGCACTATCGTGCTGTTTGGCTATACATGAGGCTTTTGCCAATGCTAATCGACATACATATTCAGAGGGTAGTTCATTGACTTTTTGGGCTTCGTCAATTTGTGGAGCAATGCACTCTAAATTGGGTATTAATGGTTGTAACAAGCTTTTTCGATAAAGGGAGCTAGAGGCTAAGATAATCTTCATAATTAATAATAAGAATAAATCAGAGCTTCAATAAGTTTAAAAGTGGTGAACTTATTCTGCCCATTTAATATACTGCATGGAAAATTGAAGACATTATTCGATCATGTCCGCTAAAGGCGCCACATTATTACCAAAGAGATTCGATCCTGAAACTTATGCTGACCAGAATCTAAAATTAACTGGCATGGTACCGGTCAAAACCATGCAGCGGCTACAAAATCTAGTTATTTCCATGCAGTCTCTGGTGGCTGTTAGTTTGCAGTTCTCTCGCAACCACTTTGGTCGTGTGACGATGACAGGGCAAATTAAACATTCGTTAGAATTGCGCTGTGAACGCTGTTTAGACCAGGTCCAAATTACCATAGATCAGTCAATCGAGGTTTTACTTCAATCCAGTACTGAGTCAGTAATTGAGAATACCGAGAAACTGGAATTTTATGAATATGACGACAAAGGCCTTGAGTTAGCTGAGATTATTGAAGATGAGCTGCTACTGGCATTGCCATTGGTCCCTAGACATGAGGATATTTCATTATGTGACCAAGATATGGTAGCGTGGCTCGCCTCAAACGAGGCACCTGTAGATCAGGCAGAAAACCCTTTTGCTATACTAAAGCGTCAGTAAGTATGGAGAATTCACATGGCGGTACAAAAGAACAGGAAAACACGTTCAAAGAGAGACATGCGTCGTGCACATGATGCACTACCCGCTGCGACTTTATCTGTGGATGGCACTACTGGTGAGACTCATTTACGCCACCATGTTACGCCAGATGGCTATTATCGAGGTAAGCAGGTAATAGTGAAGCCAGAAGAGTATGAAGACGACGAGGAATAGTTTTTCTCGGGGGTCTTTGCATTTAAATATACTCAGACTTTTTCATCACATATATATTTAAATTCGTTTACGGTGACACATCCGTATACGCGATTGTAAAGTAAGTGACTAACTATACGATTTCGCTAGATGCTATGGGTGGCGACTTCGGTGTACCCGTGGTTACTAAAGCAGCAATTAGTTATTTAGAAAATAATCACGATATTTCATTGATATTAGTTGGTGATCAGCAAGAAATTGCCTCCGAGCTCAGTAAGCAGAATGTAAAACCCTACGAAAGACTTATTGTTCATCACGCCAGTGAACGTGTAGAAATGGATGAATCTCCATCCCAGGCGCTACGTACTAAAAAAGATTCTTCTATGCGCGTTGCCATTAATTTAGTAAAAGATGGAAGTGCCGATGCCTGCGTCAGTGCTGGTAATACGGGAGCGTTAATGGCCACAGCAAGATATGTGTTGAAGACATTGCCAGGCATCGATCGACCTGCCATTACTAGCACTATTCCAGCGATTAATGGTCAAACCTATATGCTTGATTTAGGTGCAAATGTAGGTTGTACCAGTAAGCATTTATTACAGTTTGCAGTCATGGGTGCTGTGCTTGCAACTGCGGTTGACGAAATAGACAATCCTAAGGTGGGTCTATTGAATATTGGTGAAGAAGAAATTAAAGGTAATGAACAAGTTAAAGAAGCTAATGAGGTACTACGCCAAAGTGGTTTAAACTATGTTGGTTATGTAGAAGGTGATGGAATTTATTGTGGCGACGTAAATGTAGTCGTTTGTGATGGTTTCGTTGGAAATGTTGCACTTAAAACCAGCGAAGGGGTAGCAAAAATTATTTCGCATTATATAAAAGAAGAGTTTAATCGAAATATTTTAACTAAGTTAAGAGGTTTTTTGGCGCTACCCGTTTTAAAGGCTTTTAGGCAACGTATCGATCCGCGACGTTATAATGGAGCAAGTTTGTTAGGCTTGCGCGGTGTAGTAATTAAAAGTCATGGTGGTGCAGATGCTTATTCATTCCAACATGCCATTAATATTGCGAGAATTGAAGCCATCAAACAGGTACCTAAGCAAATCGATGCAAGAATAGCAGAGTATTTAAAACACGAAAGCGCGGCATGACCCAAGAAATGAACTACTCAAAAATAATAGGTACGGGGGGTTATTTGCCAGACAAAGTTCTGACAAATAAAGATTTGGAAAAAAGAGTAAATACTTCTGATAAGTGGATTCAAGAGCGTACAGGTATTAAACAACGACACATTGCTGCAGATGGAGAGACTACTTGTGATTTAGCGGTTAATGCGTCGCGCCGTGCTTTAGAGATGGCCAATAAAACCCATGATGATATCGATCTCATTGTAGTTGCGACCACCACAGCAGATAAGATTTTTCCTAGTACAGCTTGTTTATTGCAAAAGCGACTCGATATACATGGCTGTGCAGCCTTTGATGTGCAGGCTGTGTGTACAGGATTTGTGTATGCCTTATCAATTGCCGATAAGTTTATTCGCACTGACTCTGCTAAATGTGCATTAGTAGTAGGTTCAGAAACATTGTCACGAATTTTAGACTGGAGTGACCGCAGTACCTGTGTGTTGTTTGGAGATGGAGCGGGTGCCGTTGTGTTGGAGGCCGCAAATAAACCTGGAATTCTTTCCACTCACTTGCATGCCGATGGAAGTTATGAGCACTTATTACATGTACCGCATGGAATCTCAATGGGCTATGAACAACTCAAGGCCGGAGAAGCCTATGTGTACATGGAAGGCAATGCAGTATTTAAAATGGCAGTGAATACACTTGGGCGCATTGTAGATGAGACACTTGAGGCCAATAGTATTAAAAAAAGTGATGTCGATTGGTTGGTACCCCATCAAGCCAACAACCGCATTATTGAAGCGACGGCACGCAAACTAAAAATGTCAATGGATCAAGTAGTGGTAACAGTTGCAGAACATGGCAACACCTCTGCTGCATCGATTCCACTGGCTTTGGATGTTGCCGTTCGTGATGGACGCATTAAAAAAGGTGAAATGCTTATGCTTGAGGCCTTTGGGGGTGGTTTCACGTGGGGTTCTGCCTTACTTAATTACTAGATTGCAAAGTATTATCAATCTTTAGGTGGCTACAGCTCACGCATCAATCTTTAAAGAGAATTGTACGAAGTGTTCTCGTCTAGCTAAATTCTTAATATCTAGTAAAAAAAAATTCCCTACTTATCATTGTAAACCGGTTGCGGCATTTGGAGATCCCAATGCAAAGCTATTGATTGTTGGTCTTGCCCCTGGTTTACATGGTGCCAATGCATCGGGAAGACCGTTCACAGGCGATTTTGCCGGAGTTTTATTATATGAAACTCTGCATAAATTTAATTTTGCCTCCCATCCAGTATCAAAAAACCGAAGCGATGGATTAAAACTCATCAATTGTAGAATTACCAATGCCGTAAAGTGCGTACCACCTGCGAATAAACCTACCACGGATGAAATTAAGACTTGCAATACCTATTTACAAAATGAATTACATTCGCTAACGCCAGGTTGTGTAATTTTAGCTTTAGGTAAAATTGCACACGACTCTGTCTTACGTGCCTTTGATTTAAAACTAGGCGCATATGCTTTTGGACATGGCAATCTATATACATTGCAAAATGGTACTCACTTATTGGACTCATATCACTGTAGTCGCTACAACACCCAAACCAAACGGCTTACAACACAGCAATTTGAAGCGATCTTTGAACAGGCTAAAACTATTCTAAATGACAGTTGATTTGCTATGAATAGCGCTAATCAAGAATTTGATTTTAAGCAATTTGTACAAACGCTTACCCATGATCCTGGTGTCTACCGCATGTTGAATGCAGAAGGAAAGTTACTCTATGTAGGTAAAGCAAAAAGTTTAAAGAAGCGAGTGGCTAGCTATTTTTCAAAGAGTCAAGCGAGCCCACGTATTGCAAAAATGGTGGGACAGACAACAAGCGTTGAGATCACCATTACCAATACCGAAGCCGAGGCATTGTTACTTGAAAATAACTTAATCAAAGAACATCGTCCGCGTTATAACATTCTGTTAAGAGACGATAAAAGCTATCCCTATATCTTTATCTCCTCAAAACACAAATATCCACAGATTACATTTCACCGTGGCAATCGCAGTAAATCTGGCCGCTACTTTGGTCCCTATACCAGTGTGGGGGCAGCCAGAAATGCGCTTAGTTTATTGCAAAAAGTTTTTAAAGTACGCCAATGTGATGATTATTTTTTTAATCACCGCAGTCGACCTTGTTTGCAACACCAGATTGATCGCTGCAGTGCACCTTGTGTGGGTTTAATTGATGAAGAGAGTTATCGAAACGATATGGAATCAGCGATTGAATTCTTAGAAGGCAATAGTCAGCAACTAATTCAACGCTATGTAAAAGACATGGACGCTGCATCTAGCAATATGGATTACGAGCTGGCCGCTCAATATCGCGACAAAATTGAAATGTTGCGTAAAGTTTCTGAGCAGCAATATGTCAGTGCAGAAGATGGCAATGTAGACATTATTGCCGTGCAATGTGAAGGTGAAGTGGCTTGTGTTCAAGTATTTAACATCCGTGCCGGTATGAATTTAGGCAATAAAAGCTACTTTCCAAATTTACCGGAACCTACTTCAGCCGAAAAAACACTAGCCGCCTTTATTGGGCAATATTATTTATCCCATGCCATACCAGAAGAACTTATTACCAGTCATAAACCAGATGATTTTGCACTCATACAAGAAATGCTCAGCCACAGGGCAGGTAAAAGTGTTGTTATCAGATACTCACCACGCAGTAAACGTGCTCGTTGGTTAGAAATTGCAATAAAAAACGTTACCGCAGCCCTACAGAGTAAGCTGGCTAGCAAAGCAAGCTTAGAACAACGTTTTGAAGCGCTACAAGAAGAACTGGCCTTAGATTTTTTACCCACACGACTCGAATGTTTTGATGTCAGCCACACGAGTGGTGAAGCCACGGTAGCATCATGCGTTGTGTTTGAACAAGAAGGGCCAGTAAAAAACGATTACCGCCGCTTTAATATCGAAAACATTAAAGCAGGTGACGACTATGCAGCAATGCAGCAAGCTCTTACACGACGCTACACAAGACTTAAAAAAGGTGAAGGAATATTACCTGATATTTTGTTCATTGATGGGGGCAAGGGGCAGGTAAATAAGGCGAAAGAGGTCATCGATGAACTGCAAGTAGAAGGCGTTACCATCATCGGCATTGCAAAAGGGCTAGAAAGAAAAGCTGGTTATGAAACATTAGTGTTTACCGATGCAAGAGATAATATCAATTTAGCCGAACACTCCTTGGCGATGCATCTGATTCAACAAATACGCGATGAGGCACATCGTTTTGCCATTACCAGCCATCGCAAACGCCGTGCCAAAAGTCGAACCAGCTCACCACTTGAAAATATTGAGGGCTTAGGGCCGAAGCGTAGGCAAAATTTACTAAAGTATTTTGGCGGAATGAGAGGCGTCACCGATGCTGGGGAAGAGGAGCTTGCAAAAGTACCTGGTATTAGCAAGAATCTTGCAAAAGTCATTTACCAAGAATTGCATGCCACGAGTAGTTAATGCGTTGTGACATATAATATTCCTAACATCCTGACCTTTATAAGGATATTGATCATTCCATTATTGGTGTTGGTATACTATTTTCCACCCAATCGTTATGGCATGCCGGCTGCAGCATTGCTTTTTGGCATAGCGGGATTTACCGATTGGCTAGATGGCTATCTAGCCCGCAAGTTGAATCAAACTTCAAAATTAGGCGCTTTTTTAGATCCGATCGCCGACAAACTTATCGTGGTTACCGTATTGATCATGATCGTCGATGAATACGGCAAGCTATCTATTTTAATTCCAGCACTCATTATAATAGGCAGAGAAATAGCGGTTTCAGGATTACGCGAATGGATGTCCGAGCTTGGCTATCGGGACTCAGTATCTGTTTCCATGCTAGGTAAGATAAAGACCACGGCCCAGATGATTGCACTATTTTTATTGCTGTATTACTACCCAATTTTTGGATTACCGACATTTCAAATAGGCGTATGGCTGCTATATATCGCTGCGGCCCTTACACTTTGGTCGATGTTGGTCTATATAAATCGTGCCATTAAAGCCAATAGTTGATGATATATATAAGAGTATTGATTGACTCATTACAGCCGATCAATAGAATATAAGTCTATGCGGGAATAGCTCAGCTGGTAGAGCGCAACCTTGCCAATATTAAACTTCCTTTTTTAGCTCTAATATAAACAAGAGCTTACATCACACAGTTACAGCCTTACCTTCAAAAATTGTGTATTAATCGACGCAAATAAACGGTAGTTTGGCACAAAATGTCACAGTTTTTGGAGCGCAACACTTTTTGTGTCGAGCGCTTTTGATGGCCAATATATGTGACAGTTTCAGACACTATTATCAATCATTACAGGTTTCTAACTTTAGTTGCATTTTATATCCGTATTTGTATAAAATATGATTTATATCAATACCGATATAAATTAAACATTCCGCAATGAGTTAGCAATTCATATATGAGTGACAATTTAGAAGCTACCGAGTTATCAAACGACATTCGCGAAAGGGCAGAGCTTATTGTCACTTTGCAAGAATACCTGGTGGGACAGCCAGGAACGCAAGCTGATAAAGCCAAGCAACTTGGTATAACTCAACCGAGGCTAAATGCTTTACTTAAAAACAAAGTAGAAAAGTTTAGTTTGGATGCACTCGTAAATATCGCAGCGAAAGCTGGTGTTCGAGTAAATTTACAGTTGCAAAGGATTGCTAAACCACTTAAATCGCCACCTACAATTCTCAATACATTCCAAGTTGGCCCTTTCTTTTCTCCAATGCCCGATGAATTGGGTTATTTGGATTCGACTCAATCTTCTAAAGTATTTCTAAATCTTTTACGTTGCGATGTAACTAGTGCAGGTATTAGTCCGTCAAACATCGTGTTTTCGCTTAACACTACTACAAAAGACGGAGGTATTGACGCAAAGGTAGAAGTTGAATGTGCATCAAGCTCATTTCTTGATAATGGTAATGTTCATTTCCAAGTTAAAAGCGGATCAAGTTTCAAGCCGTGGTATGCAAGCTGTCTTAAAAGAGAATTGTTTGGAAAATCTAATGCTCGCCCATCAAAAAAAGCTTTAGGAGATGCGGTTAAACATTGCCTTGATAATGGACACACATATTGTTTGGTTACGTTTGGGCATGATTTGCTACCAAAGGAACATACTAAAACTATAAATTACTTAATAGAATATTTTCAGGCATGCGGTTATCGAAATCCCAAAGTTAAAGTTCTTGGTCAAGGTCAACTTATAGGTGAGATAGAAAAATACCCATCACTTTGTCTCGAATTAAAAGGTTTATCGGTTGATGGGGCGCAGCCAATAGAATACTGGAAAAACAATGCTCAAATGCAGCTCCCATTATTTAAGGGAGAGCCGCAAAATAAATTTATTGATGAGATTCAAGACTTGATACGTAGTAATTCTGTTCAGCATATCAGAGTTATAGGTGAGCCAGGGATTGGCAAAACACGACTTATTCTTGAGTCCGTGTCGGATCAATTTATTGCACCCACAGTTGTTTACATTAGTTCCGGAGAAGAATTTCAAAAAAGTAAATTGTTTAAAGAAATACTTAGAGTAGATAGAAACTTCTCCGCTACGTTAGTAATAGATGATTGTGATTCTCGCGATAGGACATCTATTTGGTCAGCTCTAAAAGGTAATTCCCGAATTAAATTGATAACAATTGATCATGGTCCCGAAGACAGTGATGACAGCAGTATGAAAACGATTCATTGTCCGTTGCTACCAAATGAGCAAATTGAAGAAATATTAGCTAGCTATTTAGACAAAAAATATGACTTGCGTAATTGGGCAGAAATGTGTGACGGATCTCCTAGAGTAGCTCATGCAGTAGGAGAAAATTTAGCTAAGAATTCAAGTGATGTTTTAAAAACACCAGCTGATGTTCCAATCTGGGAAAGATTTATCATTGGACACAAACCGATTAATAGCGTTGATGCAGAACAATATCGCATAGTTTTGCGTCACCTAGCGTTGTTTCAAAAATTTGGATTTGAGAATCCAGTTGATGAAGAAGCGCGCCACATCTGTACTCTTGTCCAAAAAGTTGATTCGTCTATTAGTTGGGGAAAGTTCCAGACTATTGTCTTGCACTATAAAAATAAACGAATACTTCAAGGAAATACTACGTTGTATTTTGTCCCAAAAGCATTGCATATTCATCTCTGGGTCGATTATTGGGAACAACATGGAAGAGGTTTTAAATTTCAAGACATATATGAGGAATTGCCCAGCGGCTTAAGGAACTGGTTTTTGCAGTTATTTATTTATGCTCACGATGTTGAGCCCGCAAAAAAAGTTGTAAAGAATATTTTATCCGAAGATGGGCCATTTTCAGATGTTAGCTTCTTTAAATCTAAGACTGGGTTGAAATTTATAAGTGTGTTAGCAGAGGCTGATCCTGCTTCTACATTAAGATTGATAGAAAGAACACTAGAAGAGTGGAGTCATGAGGACATATATAAGCTTAATGAGGGGCGCCAGTACCTTGTATGGGCTTTGGAAAAAATATCTGTATGGAAAAATTTATTTGCTCGTAGTGTAGATGTATTAACAAGGTTAGCACTCGCAGAGAATTCAAATTACGGCAATAATTCAACAGGGATATTACTAAGTCTATTTCAAATTGGACGAGGTTGGGCGCCAACGCAAGCACCCCCTGAAATGAGATTTCCCATTTTGCAAGAGTTTGTGAGGAGTGAAGATTCAGCAAAAAGAGAGTTAGGATTCAAAATGTGTGAAACATGGCTGGACACACATGGGGGAATGAGAACTATAGGTTCTGAGTATCAAGGTATACGGCCAACAATTAAATTCTGGGCGCCGAAAGTATGGGGGGAAATATTTGATTGTTGGCGAGACGTACTGAAATTTCTATTTGATGAGATGAAAGGATTTGATATTGAAAACAAAAACAAAGCTGCGAATGTTTTAGTGCATGCTGCATTTGACTTAATTGACACCAATGCGGTTACTGATCAAATCCATGACATATTATTTGAACTTGCAAATGATGAAGATATAAGCAAAAAGGGACTCACTAATTTTGTAATTAGGATGCTTAATAGACGAGATAGAAAACTAGAGTCTAGCCTATTAGAAAAAATAAATGAGCTAGACAATATGCTAACTGGTACCTCATTGATAGATAGAATTACAAGATTTGTATTAAATACAAATTGGGAAGAGCACTATGGGATAAATGATGGAGATAATAGTGAATCAGATAGGCGAGTAAATGAGTTAGCAAAAGAATACATGGCTGATACTGAGCATTTCGATAAATATGCATTAAGCCTATTAAAAGCATCTGGACTTAAATTGCCACAATTCGCATATGAATGTGGAAAGCAAGCTACTGAGAATTTATTAGATGAAAAATTATTAAATTTGATCAAGGATAATGTCGAATACATAAATAGTGAATATTTAGGAGGTTATCTTTCTGGTATTCGAGAGCTTGATGAGGATAGATGGGAATCATTAATTGTGTTATTGCTTAGAGATGTAAATACAAGAGACTTGGCAATAAATTGTATAACGAGATCCGGACTAAACGATTCCCTTATACATCTAATGCTAAATATGTATAAGAAAGAGGAGATAAGCTCTAGCGCATTTTTTAATTTCTATTATAAGCGTGAGAATTCAGGTGTTTCATTTGATGCGGTTAGAGAAATTATACATACCTTACTCCAATATCCCGACGACACATCAGTTAGTGTTGCAATTGAAATTTTATACGTTAAATACATAGAAGATGAAATTAATCCTTTACCAGAAGAATTGGTACTTAACGCTCTCATTGCGCCCCCGATTAAAATTTATACCCAAGAAGCAATGTATGACTATCATTGGGAAAAAATTGCAAATGTTTATTTGAAAGAGTATCCACATAGAAGCATGGAATTGCTAGGTTCAATTTTCGATAAAATTCTTAGTGGCGCCCAATATTATTCTTACTCATTTTTACGAAAAACAGCAGCTAAGATTATTAAAAGCGAACCTGATTTATCGTGGAAATTAGTATCAAGGATGCTTGAAGATAACGACGCAGCTTCTTTTCATTTAATGTATTGGTTTGATAGTGACAACATTGAGGAAGGTGAAGAGAATAAAAGCTTAGCAAGTTATTTCCCTATAGATAAAGTTATGAAATGGGTTGGTGAAGACGAAAAAATTAGGAAGAATAAAATAATTGAAATATTGCCTAAAACTTTAGAATTACAGAATGGCGGTTATCTAACTCGTGAATTTATTGATAAATTTTGTAACGATAAAAAAACCACTGGAAGGCTCATAGTGCATTTTTGGGCCGGTTCATGGAGTGGAAATACTAGTGCATACTTATCAGGCAAGAGAGATATAGCTAGAAAATGGTTCAGTGAAATTGAATCAGCTAGGATACAAAAATGGTTAAGCTATTACATGGACTGGTTAAGTGAACGAATTGAGAGAGAGTTGATTGAAGAAGAAAGAGAATTTTGAATAAAATTAGTCTTTTTTTGTATTCAATATTTTATCGTGTCGATAGCCCACGTATAAAATCACAAAGGTTGGCGAATATCTACCGTTCATTTTGTTAGTACGTATAGGCATTCACAGCTCCAATTGTTAGGGCGTTCATAAAAATATTACAAATTTATGAGTGGCCATGATCATTTAAATTGTAGCCGGATACCCCCCTATGGGGTCGGCAAACCACCATATAGGACCACCAAAACACCTGCCTACTTGGTTTAACACCAAGACCTCAAGTCTTCTAGCCCGAAGGCCTAGCACCTGCAAAGTCAATGTTTATGCGGGCTTAGGTCATCCTTAGCATTGTCTAGGTGTGTCAATGTTGACTTGAACTGTGACATAGGGGTGACTTGGAGAGGTTGAGGAGCTGGCTTAGGTGGTCTCAGCGCGTCCATTTGAGTGCAGGGGAGCAGGCTTCAATACGCACATCCTAATCACTAACAATCATTCCAGTTAAATACCAACAGTAAGGAGTAACCATTCACAGCATGAAAGTAGAAGCATTTAGACAACCTGACCTAGGTCATTCAGTTGAGATGCTAGACATGATCAAGCAGATGTTTAGCGAAGGCATACCGCAATCTCGGATAGCAGAGCGTCTTAATAAGAAAGGCTATAGGGGCGCTCTTGGTGGTAAATGGAATTCCAGTAGTGTCGGTAGATTGCTTAGGCAGTTGAAGCTATTGCCTACACACAGTAGTTATCTTGAAGTGACCAAACAGAATGCTGAGCTGAAGGCGAGGGTTATAGAGTTAGAGGATACGTTAGAACATATAATGAAGGAGCATTACAGTTAATTAATCTATTTTTTCAAGTAGTTACAAGTGAAACATAAAGTAAAAATAATGGCTATATACTACGCTCAGTCATGAGGTTATATAACGCTGTTAAAGGGGACCCCTACTCTCAGAGAACTACAAACAAACTTTCGAGTTTAAGACCTCGACAAACAAAACTTTCCCCTATCCAATCGTCGTGTGAAACATGTTTCACGCTCTGACCTACGGGGTCGTGGGTTTTAGCCCGAGTGTTGTAACTCAACTGATAGATTCAATGTGACAGTTTTTACTGTTGTTAAAGGATTTAAGAATGGCTTAGGTAAGCGAGTGAAAATTGACTTAAGTCGGAAACTTGAGTTTTAGGACCCTCACTTATAGACCTATGGAACCGTCGTAACCGTTCGTCAATGTTTAGAACGCCTATTCTAAGACAACTAGAACCACCACTTATAGACTAAACAACCAAACAAACAAATCGAGTTTCTGATCTCTCAAAAAACTTTCACCTATCCAATCGAAATCAGTATATGGGGTTTTCAAAATACCTAACATTTTCAGTGAAGTAGTAAAAGACCCCTACTTACAGAGAAATTCATAGTTTTCTGAATCTAATATCAGTTACCTATCCAACCGTCATCACAGCTAAGGGTAGGGCTTAAAAATTTCCTCAATACTGGCTCGCAATGCCAGTTATTCATATCAACTTAAAGACATACCATGAACAAACAACACCAAATCTACCGCATCAATCTCGATGCCTTAAGCCGTGATCAACTTGAATATGCAAAGCAAAAAGTAAATGAAGTCACCGGAGCACGCTTCAGTTACTCCGAGCTTGTCCGCTGTGGTATCGATCTAATGAGCCGTGAGCTGGAGCGTCAATTGAATAACTCAACAGGGTTAGCAAACAGATTAATAAATAGATTCGGTAAGTACCGATGGGCTAGGTCCGCTACTCAACGCAAAAGGAAGTAACAAATGGAAACAGATATAGATATTAAAGATGTAAGTCTAATGGACGTGTCTACATGGCATCACGATGTAGACGATACGGAAGCCCTTACACGGAAGCATATCCCAAACCTAGACATTGCAAAGTGGCTGTTACAGATCAGGGCCGATGCTCCGAATAAAGCTCCAGTAGTAATTAAAGGCGAAGAACAAGAGCCCACACCACATATTGATGTTACTCGAAGTAATCAACTGCTGAAGATAATTGCTTGCAACTTATTACAACGATTCTGTGTGCTTACATTTAATTCAAACATCGAGAAGGTCATAGATGAATATGAACGTCGTACCGTTATCTACTGATCTTACATTACCAAGTGGTCCCGCAAGTTATGAAGATGTATGCACAATACATCGGCAAGTTACCTCTATTCTGTCTGATGACTTAAACAAGATAGAAGAGGGCACTTATGATGGTGATGAGAAAGCGAAAGCAGAGATCATCAAGGTTGCTATTAAGTTCTTAAAGGACAATAAGATCTTAGTTGATGAGGATAGCTCACCGAGAAAGTATGCAACTCAACTAGAAAGTTTAGAGTTGCCGACGTTTAGAGACTAGATAAAAGCTTAAGGAAATAAATTAAAGGGATACAAAATGGAACAATTAATCACAATCGACTCGAATGAGTTTGTCGAAAGGATGCAAGAACATTGGGAGACTACATTAGGCAATGTAAGCAGTGATGCATTACGCCTTGTATGGAAGCAACTATCTTCAACATTCAATGGTTATATTGGTGGACATGCAGATAAAGAATGGTATGTATTGCAACCCCCCACTGGATCAGGCAAAACTCAAGGCACTATTGTTTATGCATCGATGCTGTCTGAACTGGAAATGACAGATCACCCTGGAATGTTAATTGTTACACGTCGGATATTCGATGCAGATTTAATAGCAGATCAGATAAATGAACTTTCAGGTCGAGAGGTAGCCGTTAGCTTTCATAGTGATAAGCATAAAGAGCTATCAATTCACGAGCTGTCCAAATGGCCTGTATTAGTCATTACCCATAGAGCCTATGAATTAGCACTGGATCAAATCTATAAAGATCAAAGCAATAAAGATACATGGGATTACTTCAATGAGTGGATACCTAAGTTTGATTCAAATGGCAGAAAGTTAATTGTTATTGATGAGTCACTAGACATTGTTGAGCATAATCAAGTCACAGCTTCAGAGCTTAACCACACCATAGGTTGTCTTGACACAAAGCTATTAATTAAATATCCAAGTGAAATCGAAGCAATTAAGGTTGCAAGAGACCATCTCCTTAAAATAGAAGCAATGAACTTTGCAAGCACTACGACCACCATTGTCAAAAGCGTGCTCGATGATATTACTAAGGCACCTAATTTCTCAGAACTAATAAAAGACCTCAAGCAAGTGCGCTTCGATTTTCAAGTTCATAAGAATGACACCAATGAGAATAACAAAATGAGGTCATTACATGAGAAGAGATTGAATGCACTGCAACGTATCTATAACTCATGGATGTACTATGCGAGGCTAGAGAATAAAGAAACATTAAACACAGCAAGATTGCTTGTACCAAGTAATGTTAGAGGCGCGGTTGTATTAGATGCAACAGCGAAGTCTAACTTGATCTATACAGTATTCGATAAAGCAAAGGTACTCACACCACCGGAAGGTTCACGAAACTATCAGAATGTGAATGCACATTTCTTAAAGGGCTTCAACGGTGGCAAGGTATCGATGCAAAAGAATGCTAAGAAGCTTGCTAAGCAATTAATGGCGGACTTAAACACACGACTAGCGGGTCGTAATGTTCTTATCATTACTCATAAAAGTGTTAGACCAAGCCTTGAGCTATATGAAGGTAACACTAGTTTCAAAATGAACATTGCTCATTGGTTTAACGCCGCGGGTAGTAATGAATGGAAAGACTGTGATGCTGTAGTGTTATGGGGATTACCATTTCTACCTGATTATGTGGCGACTAATACGTTCATGGCATGTCAAGGTGTACAAGAAGATGAGTGGCTGACAGATGTAACTAAGAGAGAGTTCAAAGGAATAAAAGACATCAAGCAAGCACTTAAGGTTGGAGCTAGCGTAGTAGAGATCGTCCAAGGTCTGAATAGGATCGCCTCACGCAAAGTTATAGACACTGAAGGTAACTGTCCTGAAGTCGATTTCTATATTCCATTACCCAATAACACAATTGGAGAAGCAATCTATAAGGGGATTGTTGAGGAGATGCCTAGGATGACCTTAGGTGAACCTTGGAAACTAGACACCGATGCTAAGCCAGTTAAGAAAGGTAACGGTGAAATAGCTCTAGTGTCTTATCTCACTAATATGATGAGAGGGAAGGTTAGTGCTAGTCAGGTTAAGAGCGAGATAGGAATATCTCCCGCAACATTTAAAAGACTAGTAGCTAAGTTAAAAGATACAACTAGTTCCTTATATCAATCACTAATAGATATAGGAGTTAAGTATCAAGTTAGTGGTAAGGGACAAAGACAAGTCGCTCATTTTGTTAAGTCTTAAAGTTATGAGGCTCACTTCCCTTTAATAAACCTATAGGGATTCGATCCTCATAAATATGAACGGTCAGTTATTAAAACTATCTGATACTTCGTAACCAACCGATCATAGACATCACTAGGTTTTAGGGGTCGTTATCATCCCCGTTATTTCCTCCCTGGTGGTGTCTATCCACCTAGGTCCAGCTAAGGTCATCCTTAGGTCTCTCCATACATCTTCCATACCCTATGGATGGATCTTATTGGTCCTATAACTATCTAGCTTGCCTTATGGGCTAGAGAATGGAATAGCCGGTATAGGTCTAAACTTCGCCTATGCTGGCTAGTTCCTAGCTTATAATGACCGCTAACGACCCAAAGCGGACATTCAAATCATGACAAACTAGATAGGCTGGATCTTATTCCGCTTGAACTGCCGATTTCTCACATTTAAACATCGCTATCTATCTAATCCTGCTGTATGGTGAATCTAAGATTAGATATTCCTATCCCGATTTTCTTCCAGAGTTTCATTTCTTTGCCAGTTGTCGGCAATCATCTCTAATTACTGATTCCTTTGACACAGTGTCATTGGAGCACTAACACATGTGCAAATAGATTGAATGGGTATGCGCACAACAAGGCTCGATCATCGAGCAAGGATATAAACAATGAAACTATATGTAGGTAATTTACCTTGGAGCGTAACTGATGTGGATTTAAAAGAACTTTTTAGTGAGGTTGGCGAAGTAACAAGCGCCACCATTATCACTGATAGAGATTCTGGTCGATCCCGTGGATTCGGTTTCGTAGAAATGGCGAAAGAGGCTGGCCAACAAGCGATTAAGAAATTCAGCGAGCACGTAATTGATAACAGAACGCTGCGTGTCAATGAAGCAAATGAAAAACAACCCCGTCAAGCTGGCGGCCATTCTTAAAAGGTAGTTGGGCTAATGATCTTCGGGCGACATAACAATGCCGCTCGAGATCCTTTGACTACACAAAAGGAGCTACTTCTATGATCGAAGAAGAAGAAAAGAAGTTGATGGATCAATACGGGGTCATTTCTCAGCAAAAAACGGTGTATCACTATAATGGGTACAACTATGACAATCTTGAAGATGCGATTCGGTATGCCAAGATTGACACTCAGCGAAAGTGAATTTGGCCCGTTCCCACAAAATTCTATGAGGAAGCCAACGTGAATACTATTAAAGATATCAAGATAAAAGGCTTAGACCCGAATCGAAGGCCCAGTCTAAAGAATAAAAACTACGTTGATATAATTTTCGAGCTGACTCAAAAAGCACCCAAAGACTGGTGCGCTGACTTCAATTTATTATTTTCAAAAGATAAGCACAACGCAAAGATAAATCCTGATGAGGGACGATATGTTGAGACATGGGTGAGAAATATTAACGACATTCCAAAAGAACTTGAGCTGATTAAACAACTCATCGTAATCTGTAATAACAACTATATTGAACAAAAGCATCAAGAAGAACTAGCTTGGCAAAAATCTGAAAACAGCAAATCCAATAGCCGCAGCGATGAATTAGAAGGTATCCTGGCAAGCCTAAATTTCAATTCATAGCTCTTGTCTGAAATTGGCCGAAAGGAATCATATGAATAAGGACTGCAAAGTCGTACTTATTTCGAATTCTGGGTATAAAAAAGAACACAACGATCTATTGCAAGAGCTAATAGAAAATGAAATTGAACTTTTCTGTGCCGTGGGTATTGAGTGCCAGGAGTGGGAAGAAGCAATGGACTTGTTGTGTGCTGAGTTAGATGCAAATGACATTAAACCAAACGCTTTTTGCAACACGACATCTCATCCTAATGAAAGTGTTGAGGATGTGATTAAATTTGCCGAAAGTTGGAGCCAGAAAGGGGCAACAGAAGTAAAAATAATCGAGATTTAACTAATGTAGTAGATGACCGCTATTGGCCGAAAGCGGACATAAACTAAGCCAGTAAGGCAGAAATTAGGTTGGATTCCATAAATAACATGTTCAAAATGACTGCTAACGACCCAAAGCGGACATAGGAAATAATAATATTTGATATGAAAAAGATACCAACTTTAAAAGCCGCGATGACTCCTTTCCCATATTCTGTACAGCTTGAAACGACGCTTACTGCTGTAAGGAATTTGATGCAAACGCACAATATTCATCATATTCCAGTTATGAATAGTGGGAAAATTGTAGGTGTAGTAACCGCAAGAGATGTTGAGGCAAGGCAAAAGATGATGGATAGCGATGATAATGAACCATCACTTGAGGTATTGCATGTTCCTATGTCTAAGGCTTATATCGTCGATATCAATGAACCGCTTGAAAATATATTGTTAACAATGGCTAGTAAACGAATTGGGGCTACTGTCGTAACTAAACATGGAAAATTAGTAGGAGTCTTTACATATATTGATGCTTGTCGTTATTTTAGTGAATACATAAAAGCAAAGTTTCCTAAAAATAATGATAATGATGCGGCATAAGCATCAACTTTTGAATGACTGCTTTTGGCCGAAAGCGGACATAAAGAGCTAAGCCACATTAAAGCAACCTAGCTCTATCCCTGTAGCACTAATAATTAAAAGACTCTGCTGTTAGTGTAACCTTTGTACCTTCTAACGCTTTCTTAAACGGTCCAAACTCTGGAGTGTCCCCAAAGATCGGAAAGCTACCGTCGCATCCAGTTAAGTAAATAAGTTGTTTGTCGTCTATGTCTCGGCCTTCACCCACTATCAGTAATGCGCCGTCCTTGTCTGTATACATAGTACCTTCAACAAGATCTGCAAAACTTAATTCTTCTTCGCGATGTTCAGGTGTTTCCACTTCTATATCTACAATCATTATGTAGTTACTCCATGTAAATTAAATAAGTAACTACTTTAGTTACAAAGACACACCTAATCCAATCAATTCTCTTTCTAACTTGACTACTCTAAACAGTTGAGAGTCGTCAACTACGGCGAGTAACTTACTGCTACAAATAACTAAAGCAGTGTTCGCTGCGTTTACAACATTCAATGACACTCAACGATTGAGTACTGTCAAAAAATTCTACTTATAACCCACCCACTAACTCTGCAAAGGAGTACATAACTATGAAATGGACAAAAGTAAATAAAGATACAGCACACAGATACGTAGTAGATGGAGGACTTCTTTCAGAAGGGGTTTCCACTCTCAGATCATTTAAGGATAAACTTCGCGCGACTAAGTTTGCAAAGGCTCTATCCAGAGCTATCGGTGCATGTAATTTATTAGATAAAGAGAAACTAGTTCTACAACGATTCGTTAAAGGTGACTCAAAAGCGACCTTTTCCGTAATTTACGCCTCTTAATCCACTGATTTTGCTAAGGGTCAAATGTCTTATTTGAGCTATTTAAAACACCCCTAGCTCTACTATTAATTATTTAAACAAACGATCTGAGAGGCTCTCACGATCTATACCCATTCAATAATCATGAATAACGAACCAATAACTACTCAAGACCCCGACATCAGGGTACTGCTAGAAAACATTCAAAGGCTGAGGTCATATGTCCCAGCCAAGGATAGTCTGTGGCAACGACTTAAAACTGCCAAGAAGAAAACTAGAAACAACAAACCTATAGGAAAACAAAACCAATGAAATTAAATGTAGAAAAAGTTACTAACTACGTAAATGAAACCTACAAGTCACATGCTAATCAATCTGAACCCGTCATTTCAGATGTTGATCAAGAAGGTAACTACACGGTTACTGTTGATCTACTGAAAGATGGTGAAGTAGTTAACACGACAGTTAGTAAGCACTCAGTGTCACCCGCTGAAGCAAGAGCGCACAACCTCTTTTAATTGAGCATCAGCCACGCCCGTCGGAGCTAGTCGATTTTCGTTAAGTGGTTACGACGAATCCGACACCTAATTCAACCAACTAAATAAACATATGACATCAAAACATATCCCTGCCGAAGCGGCAGTAAAGATCAATGAATGCAGACCATGCGCAGTAGATTGGTGCAGCGAGTACAGAGCAAATCTATATAAGTACTGTAAAAGACATGCTTACAGAGACGCTAGATACGGCGACACTAAGTTTACACCACCTGATAAAGCACAACTGTCTCAATATCGTGAATGGTCTTCTAAAGTACTACAGGCAAATGCAAATGTACCTCATGTAATCGGTGCGCAACAAATGCTAAGGAAGATTGTTCAACATTGTTTAACTAATAAGAATGAACATGTTAGAGCGCATGCGAATCGCCTGAACAATTCATTCGATGCATTCAAGGCTTTGCATGATGTTTTTACTATTTGGCTGTGGAGTAATGATTGTTTACACCAAGCTATCCAATTTCAAGCTAATGAAATTAAAGTACGCGACCGATTAATAGGAAGAAAATTCCTATCGGTGACACCCCTAAATAGTGAGCTGCATAAATGCAGTAATCCAAGTGGGCGAGTCTGCCAAATCTACGGCGAATTAATAACACAAAACTTGCTAAGGATTTTTTTAGCCCTCACTCAAATCGTTGATGAGTCAAAAAAGATGGAGCAAGAAGCCAAAGAAGAAAGTATCGAATTGAACTATCCGCAAGAGACCTTAGAACTTGCAAACAAAATGTTAAACCAACTAAGCAACTAACCAAAAAGGAAGTAAAAATGAATGAAGAAAATAAAAGTGTAACTATTCAACACACAGATAATACTAGTAGAGGGTCAATATCCACTGAAGAAGTAACGCATGATCAGTTACCGATGGGCAGATATCCACGACATCGCGTGTCTACTGAAGACTTCAAGCCTTATGAGGACAACCGATACGATGGCGGTCCGATAGTTAACGATTACAGTAAATACAATACGAACCCTGCAAGTAAGACGATTCGCACCAATGAATCTGAAGTATACGGTGGTGAGGGCGAATTAAGCTTTCAAGCTATTACGGGCATGACTCGTAACTTTAGAAATGCTGAGCCGCATGACCTAGTTACCTTACCTGGTGGAATGGAACTAAAAGTTGAGCAAGCACTTGCACACGGAATGATTGTTAAGACAGATGAGGGCTATTCTTTACCTGGACAACCAGCACAACAACAACCTCAACCAGCTCAAAAGGTGAATGAGCAACAGTTTATTGAATTGAGTCCTGACGAAGATCACTCGCTTGCAAATGAGACCATGCAAGAACAAACCGAAGCTATGAGAGAGCATCTCGGTGATGATAAATATGAGCGTTATGCTGAACTAGTTGCTACTCACGATAATCTCGATGATGTAATTGACGCGCTCGGTGATGAGCTTCAGGGCAATTACGATTACGCAGAGACCGTTACAAATGCGCTAATTAAGAATGTGGTCAATGAAGGACTTACTTATGCTCAGGCAAGGGGAGCCGACCGAGAAGGCTTCAAGGCATATCTATTCAACCATCCGAACCAAGTTGCAGTTAAGAAAGCAATTACTAAGCTATTCAAAAGTCACAATCCTGCGCACTTGAACGAGTTCATTAATAGCTACGTAGCTAAGTAAAGATCCATCAGTTTGCCGGAGCTGTAAATCCGGCATTTCTTTACATTCATTTCATTAACTAAAGGAGTAAACAATTAGTGATGAAACTTTATCCCTTAGCGAAGCTGCACATCTATTAAAGATGTCACCTGAAGCGTTACGGCGCAAAGCTAAGGCCTGTGATATTCCTGGCGCAAAACCTGCCAAGGAATGGGTATTTATTAAGGAAGATTTACTCGCTTACATCCGCTCATGTTATGCTAAACCTGTAACTGTGTGGAGTGAGCGATCAACTGAAAAGGAGATCAATCAATGCCATACAAACGAAAAGACAATGGAGTCTATTACTCCAATTTTGAATCCAGAAGTGGAGAGCGGGTACGAAAGAGCCTTAGGACGCGTGATAGAAATGAGGCCATCATAAAAGAGGCTGAATTGATTGCGGCAGATAAGGGTGAAGTCGTACAGATTAACAATAACCGGAAAACTTGGCGTGATGCTGTTTACCGATACTGGAATGAAGTGGAAGGTAAAGCTAGCGCTGATTGTATTCAAATACATTTAAGGTTCTTGGATACATTCTTAGGAGATAAGTATCTCGATGAGATCAATGATGAACTTATCGAAGATATTATTGCTGCTAAAAGTAGTGAGAAAAACCGTAAAGGTGAGAAGCTATCCGGTGCTACAGTTAATCGATTAACGGCGACGTTAAAGTCGGTGTTCAATAGTGCAAAGAAATACAGATGGATCGACAACGTTCCGTATGTAAGAAAGTTAGAAGAGTCAGAGGGTAGGAGTAGGTATCTCACACCATCTGAATCTAAACGATTACTTGATCATTGTGCTGAACACTTAAAACCGATAGTGACATTTGCTTTGCATACAGGCTTGAGAAAGCAGAATGTATTAAGGCTTAGATGGGAGAATGTAGACCTCGATCAAGGTAAGTGCTGGGTGCTTAGCTCAGAGCATAAAAACCGAAAGGCGAGGGGTGTTACTCTCAATAGTGTTGCTTTAGGGGTGCTACGAGAATTAGCTATATATAAGGTGTCGCCCTATGTATTTAACTATAGGGGGCGGCCTATTGGAGATGTGAAGACGGGACTTAAGCGAGCCTGTGAACGGGCTGGCTTAAAGGACATATCCTTCCACACATTTCGACATACTTATGCTTCTTTACTAGCACAGCAAAACGTTTCGACCCTAGTTTTAAAGGAGCTAGGTGGATGGAAGTCAATGCAAATGGCTCAAAGATACGCTCATCTTAATGATGACGGACTGCGAGAATACCAAGAATTGCTTGTAGGTTTGTCACAGTACTGTGACAAAAATCCACCGCCCAAGTTAAGGCTAGTAAGTGGAAAATCGTAAGTGATTGAGTTAAATTAGGAAATTCGGTTATGCGGGAATAGCTCAGTTGGTAGAGCGCAACCTTGCCAAGGTTGAGGTCGCGAGTTCGAACCTCGTTTCCCGCTCCATAACTATTATCTAAGTTTGGTGGTCTACAACTACTTTCTAAAGTTACCCCTTAATCACTCAGCAAGCTTCCTATTTCAAGACTAAAAAGAAAAATTCTCTAAGGGGGAGGGCATAAATGAGCTGCCCACACACACAAAAGAGCAAAGTACTATTAGATAAAATACTTAATAAATCAGCTGAAGTATGAATCTAGAGTTTAAAGTAGTAAAATACATAGTTGTGTACCGTATTTAATTGCTTTGCTTTATATATGGTTTGTTTTTATTATTTATTATATGTGTAAATTTATTTTCTTCTTATATTAGGTTTGATCCCAATAATGGATTCTCTTATCTGTATCCATATTTGAAGTATTGTCTTTTTTAAAAGATCACCGTCGGGTACAAGGAACTTAATAATGAGCCCACATTCATTGGGTAACAATGTAGCGCCTCCGTAAATATTGTCATAATTTTGCATATTAGTTTGTAAAGTTTCTAGTAAAGAATTATTCATATTTGAGCGGTTAATAACTGAAACTGTACCCATACCAATATATCTTTGTTTGCTATTTAAAAAGTTTTTTTGGTTCATTAGATAGGCATCTTTAGCTAGAAGCTCATTTTTTTCTGTATAAATTTGTAAATAGCTATTTAGTTGACTAAAAAGCTGGTTGTTGCCATTGAGAAAATGCAATAAGAAAGCATCCACAATGACAACGGTACTTGTTTCATCAACATATGCATTAATTGTCGAGTAAAGCTTAGATGCCGGAAAAAGTATTAGTGGATCCGATATGTATTCCGTATAGGCATGTTCATTAGCGTTTATATTAATAACTTGTTGCGCATTTTTATTTGTCATGCCATGTACAATAGTGGAAGCCTGTGTTGTGATATGACTAAATGATTCTGCATTAGCAGTTACATTGGTAGTAAGCGTTTCATTTTCGTATATTCCACCCGATGCAGATTGAATATAGATATTGGCCATACCGTAAGGGTCATTCTCATAATATTGAGTCCGACAAATATGAAAAGGGTAGGATGCATACTGATTCTTAAGGTATGTTTTTCCATCTTCGTTTTTAGTAAATTCCAGAGATAATTCACTCATTAACTTATTTTTATCGTTTTGAGTTAATTGAATAACACATTATTGACTATATGATTAACAACTTCTTCTATACCTTCTCCAGTTTTGCAGTTAGTGAGTACAAGGGGTTTACCATCCCTAACTTCTTGGCTTTCTTTCACCATTAAGTCAACATCGGCGCCTACATAGGGGGCCAGATCAACTTTATTGATCACCAATAGATCGGATTGCACAACTCCTGGTCCGCGTTTTCTAGGAATATCGTCGCCTTCGGAGGTATCGATGACGAACATCCAATAATCGACAAGGTCTAGAGAAAAGGTGGATGCAAGATTATCGCCACCACTTTCAATCAATATGATGTCCAAATTTTGGAATTCATTATCCAAGCGATCTGCAGCTTGTATATTTAAGGTGGGATCTTCGCGAATAACGGTATGTGGACAAGCACCGGCTTCCACTGCAATAACACGTTCAGGTGCAAGCAAACCCGATTGCTGTAGACGTTTAGCATCTTCTCGCGTAACTAAATCATTCGTTACAATTGCAATTTCATTTCCTCTATTAATAAAAAAGGGAATTAATTGCTCAATCAGTGCAGTTTTCCCTGAACCAACAGGACCACCGATACCGACTCGTGCAGGACCATTTGACATGTGTGTAGCTACCGAAGCATATATCGCTGAGTTAGTGGTAATGTTTTAGCGGGCTCGCAAGTAGCAAGCTCATCATCCACATAGACATCAAAGGTTTCAGGATTGACAGTAACTTTTGGACAACTATCGTTATGTAACATGTGACTTTTGTTCAATTTGCGCGTGCCTTGTGCAGGCAAATTGGTTTTTTGAAGCTGCAATTTATCACCAATATTATCATCAACTGCAGATTGGTTGACAAAATTTACACTTAGATGTTGCTTAGCATTACCAAATGCACCCCATTGTGGTCGCATCGCTAAAGGTTCACAAGTCATTAACGATGCAGCACTGTCGCCCATTGCCGACCAAACAATAAATCCACCTTTAACGACTAGTTCAGGTTTAATTCCAAAAAATGCAGGTTTCCACAAGACTACATCACCCATTTTTCCCTTTTCCAGAGAACCGATGTACTGATCAATACCAAAAGTACGTGCAGCATTAATTGTATATTTTGCAATAAAACGTTTTATTCTTTCATTATCACCACCTTTAGTAGTTTCTTCTGCAAGGCGCCCGCGTTGGTCTTTCATCTTGCTAGCAAGTTGCCAAGTTCGACAAATGACTTCATTAATGCGACCCATACCTTGACTGTCTGAACCCAACATAGAAATTGCACCAAGATCATGTAATACATCTTCTGCGGCAATGGTCTGTGCACGAATACGACTCTCGGCAAATGCTACGTCTTCCGGTATGGCGGGGTTTAAATGATGACAAACCATTGTCATATCTAAATGCTCATCAAAGGTATTAACGGTATATGGATTTGTCGGGTTGGTAGAGGAGGGCAGACAGTTATATTCACCAGCAACCCGGATAATATCGGGAGCATGACCTCCACCTGCACCTTCGGTGTGATACATATGAATTGTACGACCATTGATTGCCGCTAAGGTGTTTTCGACAAAACCACTCTCGTTGAGTGTGTCTGTATGCAATTGGACCTGGAAATCTAAATCATCAGCAACGGCAAGGCAGGTGTCAATTACTGCAGGCATCGCGCCCCAATCTTCATGAATTTTTAGTCCTAAACAGCCCCCCGCCATTTGGTCGATTAAAGATCTAGGTTTAGATGAATTACCACGCCCCAAAAAACCAAAGTTTAGCGGCCATTGTTCCGATGCTTGTAACATCTTGCCAACATTCCACGCACCGCCACAATCGATACCTACTGTAATTGGTCCAAGTGAGCCTCCAATCATAGTAGTAATACCAGAACTTATTGCATGTTCACAGAGTTGTGCACTGTCAAAATGTACATGTACATCTATTCCCCCAGGGGTTGCAATAAGTCCTTCTGCATCACGCACAGTAGTTGCTGCTGCACAAACAAGATCAGGGTCAACATTGTCCATAGTGGCGGGATTACCCGCTTTGCCTACACCGGCAATTTTTCCTTGTTTAATTCCGATATCGGCTTTAACGATTCCCAATACAGGATCGATAACCAGTGCATTGCTAATTAACATGTCTAACGACCCTGCAGCACTATCATAGCCAGGGGTTAACCCCAAGCCATCACGTAATGTTTTACCTCCTCCATGTAAACACTCATCACCATGTACAGCATAATCGTGTTCCACTTCTGCTAATAAAGATGTATCACCAAGGCGTACCGCATCTCCAGTAGTGGGGCCGTACATCACTGCGTATTCTTTTCTTGAAATTTTGATCATTGTTATACTCCTTTATACCCGCGGATTTTTGCTTGATATAGAGCTTCTTGTTTTTTAACTTCATTAGAAGTCGATCCATTCGTTAAGCTATTTAAACCATGCACTTCTCCTGCACCACCGAACGGGACTAATTTTACTTCTTTGCTTTCACCTGGTTCAAAACGTACTGCGGTGCCTGCAGGAATATCTAAATGTTTTCCAAATGCATTTTCGCGTTTGAAATCTAGAGCAGGGTTAACCTCAAAGAAATGAAAGTGGCTGCCAATTTGTACAGGTCGATCTCCAGTATTTAACACTTTAATCTTCGTAGAAGATTTATTTTCGTTAATTTTCACATCACCGCTACCAGGAATTATTTCACCGGGTGTGACATCATCTTTACTTTTAGACTTTTTCTTGCCTGAACGGATTGGTTCGTGAACGGTTACAAGTTTTGTTCCATCAGGAAATGTTGCTTCTACTTGTAGCATATGCATCATTTCTTCTACACCAGTCATTACATCATCAGTACTTAATAGGGTAGAGCCATGACTAATCAGCTCTGCTACAGTGCGTCCTTCTCTAGCACCTTCTAATATTTCATCTGCAATAATTGCAGTTGCTTCAGGATGGTTTAATTTTAATCCTTTTTTTTGTCTTTTTCGTGCCAGCTCGGCTGCTGTATATATAGTTAGTCGTTCTAATTCGGTTGGTGTTAAAAGCATTGTTCTCCTCCAAATTTTAGAATAATTATTTATTTAGTTCACAAACAGCCTTGCGTCAGCATTTTCATGACGCATAGAAGCGATATCTGCCAAAGGAGTAAAAGCATTAATTTCTTCAATTTCAGGAATTGGCCAAGCCGAAGCCTCAGTAATTAAGTTACAAATTCTTGATAAGCTTTTTTGGCATTCAATGTGTCCAATAAGCCCAAGCCGTAATGCGGCTCCAAATACAGAGACGCAAAAATTATATGCGGATAAAAGTAATACAAAGTTTTTAGGCAGGCCTATCGAATTCCATATCAACCCTTGTGATATAGGCAAATGCCCATAGGCTTTGTTGCTTTTAATTAAAGATTGGTAATATTGTGCTTCTGGAATGTTTAATTTGTTATAAGTGGTTAATAAAGCCGCGCCTAATCTTTTTGAACCATTTCTTAGTTCGCTAGCTAATGTCATGCATTCAACTAAATGATCTATATAAATTATTTTTTCTATATCATTTACATTGTCATAAGTATGAGCCAAAACGACCCGTTCGAATGGGCTCCATCTTTCAATAAGTTGGTTTTTGACAAAATCTTTCACATCTTTTGTAGAAGTGATGATATTGTCATCCTTTAACATTTCTAAACCCCAAGAAAATGACACGGCACCAGACGGGAAAAAACTATCACCGTGTTGCAAGAGAGTAAGAATTTGTTTTTCTTTAGTCATTATTAATTTGTTTTACTTTTTTTTGTGTAAAGAAGTCTTGTAGGCGTTCTAGGTAGATTTTTTTTGGATTTTCAAGAGCGATATCTAAGCGGTCTTTTGCAAATTTCACGCGCCAATGCATGTTGCCAGCAAAATATCCTAGTTCAATAGCTGCTGAAACATCTGTAGGTTGAAGTGAAAGCCATCGATCTTCGGATGTTTTAACTACGATAGCTCGATCTTTTTCAAGCAATAAAACTGCACCATTTGATAATTTATTGTCACGCGAAATAGAAACAGCACAGTCAGTGCCTTTATCAGTTTGAGCTCGAAATCGCCTGCGTTGTAAATTTGCGTGATCTAGAACAATATATTCAACTTTATTTTGGTGTGACAAATCGTGCAGTATATTCGACAGTTTCGAATCATGTGAATAACCAACTACGTTTTGTATCTGTATCATTAGGAATTATTATTTACATCAATATTCAACCAAATATTTTTTATTCCTCAAAATAAAAAAGGCCCACCCGCACAAGTAATTTTGTGCTGGTAGGCCCCTTTGCCTGGTCCGTGCAATTTACACGGTTAATCTGTAATTAAATGTCTAGATATATGTTTACTATAAACTTAAAGTTCTTTATATAGTCATAGCTATTTCTAATTCTGACTGTAAATATACGCTAGGTCAAGTTTACTGTGTTTTGTTTATTAACGTTTAGATTTCAATATGCCCTTCCTTATCTAGTTTTATTCTATGCGGCTCATATAACTTCATTCGCATGGATTATAGCCTCAGCGACATTTTGGATAGTGGTATGTTTTTGCATAGCATGTTTTCTAATAATCCGATAAGCCTCAGCTTCATTAACAGAGCGCTTGGTCATAATAATTTCTTTGGCTTTCACTAGGGTATTAAGATTTTTTATTCGTTGTTCAAGTTTATTATTATGTTCACGAGCCTGCTGGTGTCTATTGTAGCTTCTTTGTGCAATGATAAGGCTAGATAAAATACCAAAATTTCGAAACGGTAAACCAATAACCGCGTCGGCATTCAGTCTTAATGATGCTTCAATCGATACAGGATTTTCATAATCAAGGACCACAACCAATGCGGCGGGTGGGTTTTTGACATCCCAATTAAATGCAACTTCTGTTTCAACAATAGGCCGCAGAGCTACCATAACGACGTCAATATCTGATGTAATATTTTTAGGTGGAGGCCAAGAACTAGTAATCCGGCAACCTATTCTTTCTAAGTGTTTATATAGATTTTTACTATCTCTACTACGAGGTTGAATTAGTAATAGACGAGTGGTGCGTATATTACGGATCAGCTCAGAAACTGATCCTTTTGTATTTCTATCCCAACCACGACTCATTGATGATTTGCTAACCTTAACCCCATTTCCAAATTTTGTCTGGAGTGGTCAACTAAATAGGGATCTGGTTTTATAGGCTTGTTTGATTGAGCTATTATTTTGTAGTCGCCATGCGGATTAATTTTTGCAATCCTTGACCATAGGTATGCATGATGAGTTTCAGAATCAATCCGGATGGTACCTTGAGGTGCATTGATTTCTATTTCTGGAATAGCGCTTCTAAGTATCGCTGTATCCAGGCTATTTGTATGTGCAAGGGCCTTAGCAAATAAATGAAATTGAAAATAAGCAGCCTCACAACACATGCTTGTACGTTGGTGTTGTCCGAATTTTTCACGATAGTTTTTTGTAAATAAATTATTAGCTTTACTATCAATAGACTCAAAATATGTCGCAGCACCGATATGTCCGCTGGCAACAGAATACCCCATCTGTTCAATTTCAGCTTCAGATGTTACAACGCTCGCAATAGGGAGTTCAGTCGGGTCAAGGCCTATGCGGTTATATGCTTCATAAAAGCTTATAATCGATTGCCCTACTAAAATTGAAAAAATTATATCTGGTTTATTTTTTGCGATATCTTCGATTGTTTTTGAGATTTCTTGCTCGCTAGCATTTAGCGAGTGATACTTTTCATTTAGGATAGTACCACCACTTTCTGTGACTAGATCAAAAACTATTCTGTGTGATTCGTAAGGAAAAATATAATTTGAGCCTACCAGATAAAACCTTTTCCCATAGTTTTTGAGTAAATAATCCGTCAACCAAACGCTGTATTGATTAGGACAAGCACCTGTATAAAAGACGTTTTCAGAAAATTCAAATCCTTCATAGAAAGTCGGATAAAATAGCAAAGCATTGTTTTGTTCAATAACTGGCAACATCGCCTTGCGACTGGCTGATGTATAACCACCGAAAATAACATTTACACCATCATTATTAACTAACCGTTCAGCTAAATCATGATAATTTTCAGGATCAGAAGCTGGGTCATAAATAACAGGTTCAACCTCTCTCCCGGCGATTCCACCAGCTGCATTAACTTCTTCAATAGCAAGCAGGGTTCCGTTTAACAGTGTTTGTTCAGAAACAACGGTACAACCAGACTTAGAGAATAGAACACCGATGCGCCAAGGTTGCATGCTAATTTCGACTATTAATAAATAAAATGTGTAAGGTCACATAGTAACGAAAGCTTAAGATATTCGCTACCAAAGATAGAGTAAAAATATCATTTGTTGGTTTGTTCTAGGAGCGTTAGCCGCCGAAACCCATAAAAAAACTCAGGAAACTATACCTATAGGAAAGTATTAAGTTTTTGGTAAAAATTAACTTACTTCGCAGCATTTTTTAAAGATGATCAACCACAGTGTATTAATATGTTTTATTCAGGTTTTTTAACTTTATTAATCCTAAAGTAGTAGTCCCTTCCTTAATTAAAAAACATAAATTAGCTAGTACATAATTGTAAAGATAATGTTTCTAATTTACTTTAGATGAGTGATTTGAGATAGAATTATTCATATAAAAATTATTAGGATAGGCTCATGTGTGGGATTGCCGGCATTATGCTGAAGGACTCATCCAACTTTAAGACAGGTGAGGCTTTGGTGAATATGCTGAACGGCTGTCAACACCGTGGCCCAGATTCTACTGGTTTCGCTTTATATAGCGACTCGCATGAAAATACATTAAAACTAAGACTATTAGTAGGTAAAGGTGAAATAGGGACTGCAGCGATTACCAGAATTAAAAAACTGCTGCAAGAATATGACGCATCCATTATAGATGAGGAGCATATTGGAGAAACCTATCGCGGAACAGTTAAATACTCAGGTGATATTCAAAAATTTTCTTACGCACTTGAACACGCCGCAAAAGTTGTTTCTATCGGAAATAGCCTGGAGATTATTAAAGATGTAGGCAGTGCAGAAGATGTAGACGAACGTTATGACATACATAAATATACGGGCTCACATGGTTTAGGACATGTACGGTTAGCAACGGAATCAGATGTGAAGCCTGAGGCTGCACATCCTTTTTGGGCCACCGGGTTTGCAGATGTTGCCATTGTACACAATGGGCAAATCACAAATTACTGGAAAATGCGCAGACGTCTTGAACAACGTGGTTATGAATTTCGTACAGATAACGATAGTGAGCTAATCGCTGTTTATCTTGCGGATAAACTATCTCAAGGTATTGCATTAAAAGAAGCGCTTAAGACTTCTATTGATGACCTGGATGGTACATTTTCATTCCTTGTTTCTACAAAAGATGAAATCGGTTATGCAAAAGATCGCTTGGCAGTCAAGCCTATGGTTATGTATGAAACGGATGATTTAGTTGCGGTGGCATCTGAGGAAGTCTCGCTTAATAGATTATTTCCAGGACAAGCACTTAATACTAAAGAACCACCACCAGGAACTTATAACACATGGTCACGATCGATCTAGGCAAAACTTCCGTTAGAGAAGGTAACGAACAAATTCGGCAATGCGGTCAGAATGGGGAAAATGTTGAAGTCATCAATCCAGATGCGCGTCATCATATCGGCGTAGGTTTAATTCACCCCATTAATGTAAAAGTACGAGGTTCTGCAGGTTATTTCTGTGCAGGATTAAGTGATGCTGCGCATTTTGAAATAGAAAGCAACGTTGGTTGGGGTGTTGGCGATAATATGTATTCCGGTTCTGTAGTTGTAGGAGGTAACGCAGGCGCAATACCTGGCGTTGCTATTCGCGGCGCTGAAATTGTTGTCCGTGGAAACATGGGTTCACGTGCGGGTCAGGTGATGAAAGCAGGGACGTTATGTTGTGCAGGCAATGCAAACTTTATGGCCGGTTATATGATGTATGGTGGTCGCATTATCATCTTGGGGAATTCAGGAGAGAAAGTCGGCGAGGATATGTCTGCAGGTGAAATATTTATTGGTGGGAAAGTTGAAAACTTAGGTTCTGATGCAGAGTTAACTGACATAGACAGCGCTGAAATAGATGATGTAATGGAATTTCTAGAGCGTTATAAAATATCGTTCAAAGGGAATTTTCAAAAAGTAGTTAATGCGGGTAAGAAATTACGCTACGCAACTTCTGAACAACAAATGCGTAGTATCCCGTTTTATTCATTCTCAGGAACTTCCGATTACTGGAATCCTAAAATACAAGAAGACTTATACGTTAAATCTCAAATAGGGCGTTATCGAATCCGTGGATATGGTGGTGCAAGACCATTGCCTCATTTTTCAGACATTACTTTTAAAAAAGATCTGTCCCTTGCTGGCAACGAGATAGATGTAGTTTCCAAAATAAAAATGCGCACTGAAATTGGCGGTATTAATGGCGCCGATCCACTTAAATTAAGTATGCCAGTGATGATCGCGCCTATGAGTTATGGTGCACTGAGTGCCTCTACCAAAAGAGCAATTGGACTTGCTTCTACACTTTCTGATATCGCCGAAAATACTGGTGAAGGGGGCATGAGTGATGCCCAACGTGATGCTGCCAAACAGCTGATATTTCAAATGCTTGGTGGACGACTGGGTTGGAATATTCACGATATGAATCGTGCCGATGGTTTAGAAATTTACATATCACAAGGGGCGAAACCTGGTTTAGGTGGGCAATTAATGGCGAAAAAAGTCACGCCTGAACTTGCCAAAATTAGAGGTATTCCGCCCGGTATCGATTTGCGTTCACCTTCTAGACACCCCGATATCTTAGGTGCAGATGATCTGGTAATTAAAGTCGAAGAGTTGCGTGAGGCAACCGGTTACCGATTGCCTGTCAGCATTAAGCTGGGTGCTGGCCGAGTTCGTGACGATATAAAAATTGCCGTTAAAGATGGTTTTGACTTTGTCGAATTGGATGGAATGCAAGGTTCTACCGGTGCTGGAAGTGCAGAAGTCATTGACTATGTAGGGGTCCCAACTTTACCGGCAATTATCGAAGCGCTTGATGCCTTAAAAGAAATTGGTAGGCGTGATGATATTCAGATTGTCCTAATGGGTGGAATCCGTGATGGTGTAGATGCGGTAAAAGCATTGTGTTTAGGTGCCGATGCAGTAGCTTTGGGTACATCAACCATCATTGCTGGTGGTTGTATTGCATGTATGCAATGTCATGTAGGTCAATGTGTGACAGGGATTGCAACCCAAGATCCTGAGCACGAAAAACGTTATGAACCTGAAGTCGAAGCGAAGAATATTCATCGCTTCTTAGAAAGTGTACGTTGGCAGATTGCTGCAATTGCAAATGAACTGGGGTATGACGATGTTACTCAATTTAATCGCAACGACTTAGTGGCACTAACACCGGAAGCTGCTGATATGACTGGTTTACCTTATGAGCCTCAATATGGTCGTGCAGATATTGATATCGATATCAAAGTGAGGGCTGCAGTATGAGTACAGTCTACGATAGCAATAGAATTTTAATGCCTGAAGTCCCGCCTGATTATGAAGACCATACAGCTGATGTTAATTATGTGCCTGCACCATGTCAGGTTGCATGTCCAATTGGAACCGACGCACCTTCATACATAGGTTATATTTGGGAAGGTAAATTTGATGAAGCCTTTGAAGCGATAATTGCAACCAATCCTTTCAGCTCTATTTGTGGTCGTGTGTGTGATGCACCTTGTGAACCTGCTTGTCGGCGTACAGACAGTGATGGGCCATTACAAATTCGCAATTTAAAACGCTTCGTAATGGATAAACTAGGCGCAACTTATGAGCCTAAGCCTGTTGAAGTTACACAATCAAAAACAATAGGTATTGTCGGTTCTGGTCCTGCTGGACTTACTGCTGCACATGAATTATGCGTTGCTGGATTTGAAGTGCATATATATGAAATGACAGATCGCCTTGGTGGCATGATGATTTGGGGGATACCTGCATTTAGGTTACCCGCAGGCATTATTGAAGAAGATATTAACCGTCTACTTAAAAAGTGCCCGGGCTTGCACATTCATTTGAACACTGGGCTTGGAAAGGAAATTTCTTTAGATGAATTAAAATCTAAACACGATGCAGTTTTGTTAACCATTGGCTCTTGGTGGGGGAAGCCTATGGGAATTCCTGGCGAAGAAAATAATGAGAATGTTATCGATGGGGTAAGTTTTTTACGGCGCGTCAATGCAGGTGAACGACCTACATTACCAGAGACGGTGGTAGTAGTAGGGGGTGGAGACGTTGCCATGGACGCATGTCGTGCTGCCTTGCGATTACCTGGATGCAAAAACGTAAAAGTTATCTATCGGCGTGGACCTGATGAAATCCCAGCACGAAAAATTGAACTTGAAGGTGCCATAGAAGAAGGGATTGAATTTATTTATTTCACACAACAAGTAGCTGTTAACCAAAAAGATAATAAATTATTTCTTCAATGTGTAAAAACTGAGTTAAGTGAAGAGGATGAAGACGGGCGTCGCCTACCCAAAACAGTAAATGGCAGCGAGCACGATATTGAATGCGGTATGATCATTGCGGCTGTTGGGCAAAAAGGTGAATGTGATGAGCTAGCAAAAAATAAGCTAATGGATACCGATCGTGTTCACACAGATTGGGACACTATGCGTACTCAAGATAAAAAAGTTTTTGCTGCAGGCGATGGTGCATTTGGAGGATCTACTATTGTAATGGCTATGCATCATGGGCAACGCGCTGCTTACTATATAAACTCATTTTTAAACGGAAATCACAATCCGATCCCATACAGAACACCCTACCGAACGCGTAGAGTCCCAGTCGCACAAGATATTAAATGGGAAAAATTCAATCCTCATCATCCTGAGTTTTTTGGGGTAGGGGATGATCCTGTCAGTTTTCCTGAAATAGAGGCTACATATGATTGGGAAACCGCACGGAATGAAGCTGCACGCTGTTATCGTTGTGATGCGGAGACCGGTTCGCCTGATTACTCTGTAGCGCATCGCGAAGATATTTTTTCCATGGCACGCACAAATCCTGCAGATCATATGAAGCTAAAATCCATGTTGCAAAAGAGATTACGGACGCGTAGTAACCCGTTCCCAGAAAATCGAGCACCAAATTTGGATGATATTGTGTTTCTACCTGCGAATTTATCCAGATTAGTGATTGATCCTTATCGAGAGGCATGCAATGTAGTTACAGATCTTGCTAATAAATTACATTTAGAACATCCCTTTCTAATTACTGGCTTTGATAATGAGCCACAAGAGATTTTTGCAGCGGTATGTGAAGGTTGTACCTTATCCGATACAGCCTATTTTGGACGCAAGAATCCTGGTAATGAGGTGAGCTGGTTACAATTAAGTTCATCTTTGTCGGAACAAACATCAAATGCAGCCGCTTATGTTTATCATTTAAATAAAGATGAGGAACCTATTGCACTTGTCCCTGCTAGCGACCAACAACTTGTAGGATTTGCCGTTTCTTCTCGCCACAATCTGGAGCAAGTAATAACTCGTTCCTTAGAGGATAAACATGACATTCTGGTATTAGATGCGACTGGAAGCCTCGATTCCAATTGGTCAGAGCTTACCGCTGTGCCTGATTTTTGTATCTTGCGAGATGCGATCCATATATTGCGCGCTATGAAGAAAGAGGAAATGATTGAGCTTGTTTATTTTGGTGGTGTGCGATCCGGTACGGATACCGCAAAATTAATCGGCCTAGGTGCGAACGCAGTTGTTATGGGTGTTTGTGTTGGACTTGCTATGGGTGGTGAAATTCATGATGGCAAGGTTGTATTTAGCTCAAATTATTCTAACGCTGATCGTGTTCAAGGTTTAATAAATATTGTTAAAGCCAATTTAGGGGAGGCGTCTATGATGGCACGTTGTACCGGTAAGACTAATTTATATAATATAGAACCTGAAGATTTAAGCGCAATTACAAGGGCAACATCCACGGTTACTGGAATTCCGATACCTGGAAAGTGTGCCTAATTGAATCAAAAATAGTTCAAGTAAAAACTGATTGCTTAATCGACGACGTTGCAAAAGATTAGTTTTAAGTCAAAACCAAGTCGTATCTTTGTAAGTTTATAATAATAAGACAATTCGACTTTCGTACGCCAATAGACTCCCCAATACGATTGTTGTGAGACCAATGGCAAGATGAAATCCATTATGTAACCAGGTTAATCCTCTACTTGAGTAACGTAATGGTATGGAAATAACCACAGACAGTAGAGCCATGCCAACAATAGACCCAAGACCGAAAAGTGTCATGTACAAAAGTCCTATTATTGGGGACTTTACCGATTCCATAGTCAATAGTATCAATACTGCAGAACCTGCCATGCCATGCATAAGACCTACAAATAATGCACGAAATGGAAAAGCATTTGTATGTTCATGTTGGTGGTTCTCAAGACGGTGTTCTTTTTCACCGCGGTGGGAATGAGCATGAAAATGTTCTTGTCCGTCTTTGTGTTTATGGATATGAAAATGAACTTTGTCTTTCAATAAACGCCTCAATACGTCGACACCAAGAACAATCAACATTAAGCCAACAACAAGTTCTAAACCTAGTGCAATACGTTCTGGTACCATACTATCCATTACTATGACTATTGAACCAAAAAGAAATAGGGTTACAGTATGTCCAAGTCCCCATACGGTACCTTGTTTAATAGAGTTTGTTAATGAGCTGTTTTTGGTAACTAATGACGCCACTGCAGCAACATGGTCTGCCTCAAGTGCATGACGCATACCAATTAGAAATCCCAAAAATAATATGCTGAACATTATGCGGTAGCTCGATTATTGTTATTCAGTTGAAGTTGTTCTTGTAACCATTGATACCAGATTTCCATACCTTCGCCTGAAGTGGCGGATATTTTAAACACTTTTATATCTGGGTTCACTGTACGTGCGTAGTTTATACATACATCAACATCAAATGAAACATAAGGCAGTAAATCGACTTTATTTAAAATCATAACATCCGCTGCTCGAAACATGTGCGGGTATTTTACGGGTTTATCTTCGCCTTCAGTGACCGATAATATCGCGATTTTATGTTTTTCACCTAAATCAAATAGAGCCGGGCATACTAAGTTGCCAACGTTTTCTATCATGACTACAGAGTTCAGAGGGGGTTGTAATCCCTTAAGTCCTTTTGCCAGCATATCTGCTTCTAAGTGACAACCTGTGCCCGTATTGATCTGTACGACATTACAGCCTGTCTCCTTAATGCGTTTTGCATCGTTTAACGTTTCTTGATCACCTTCGATCACGTTTATCGGTAAGTCATTTTTAAGATCACGAATTGTTCGTTCAAGGAAAGTGGTTTTACCTGAGCCAGGCGAGCTGACAAGATTGAGTGCAAGTATGTTCCTTCCTTCAAACCAGCCACGATTTTTTTCGGCGAGTAAATTATTTTTAGCAAGAATCTCTTCTTCTAATTGAATGGTACTGCCATGCATCTCAGCATGAGTATGCTGATGGTCGTGTTCATGAGTATGCTCATGATGATGTTCAATCAGTGCGACTTCATCAGTTTCAAGATTGGTAACCTTTGCTTTAGCATTATCTGAACATCCACAAGTTGTACACATTAGTACACCTCCATTTCTTTAATTTTCATTTCCTCACCGGCGATACACTTGATATGGCTACTGCCGCATTCACATTGTCCAAACAACTGATTTAATTCCAATTCTGTGCCACATTCTTCACAGCGACCTTTTCCAGGAATTTCATCGATAATCAACGTGGCTCCCTCAAGCTGTGTATTTTTACTGCATATATCAAAACAAAAACGAATTGCATCAGGCATGATTGCCGAAAGTGTTCCAATTTCTAAAGATACCCGCTTGACTTTATTACTGCCCGCATGCTCATTGACAATTGCAACTATGTTACGAGTGATGCCTAGTTCATGCATTGGGAAGCTCTCCAAGTGAAAGAGGTTTAGATAAGTGCATCATGCTAAAAGCGGATTGAAGAGATAATAACCACAGTTTTGTGCTCAATTCAGTTTTAAATGCATTAAATGCTTCTTTATCTTGAGGAGTTTCCTTAGCAGTATTGAGTCGGTCCAATAATTCATAAAATGAGTTCGGGACAAATCCAGAACGTAAATTTATCTTTACTGCAGAACAACCGTTGCTCACCCACCATTCAAATTTCATATCTCGGCTACAGCCTATAGCATCAGCAACTTCCGGTGTTAAGCGGAATCGTTTTTTAGTAACGCAACAAGTGACAAAATCGATTGCATCCAACACACCTGGACCCGGGTGTGCACTTACGATATATAAATTATCTCGATCCCAGATCGATTGTTGTGATAAAGCTTCAGCGGCCATTTGCATGGCGCGAAAACCTACAGTACAACCCCACCATGAATCACCAGAATGAAAGTCTTCAAGATCGGAGTAATGTACAGTAATTACTTTACCTTGGTCTGCAATTTTTATCTCACGGCTTTCTTGCATGGTTTTTAAATTAGCTAAGTTCATTAACAAATCCTGGGGAGTTGTTCGCCAACTAACATATCGACGATGCGTTCACCACCAAACAAAGTAGATAGAACGACTGTTTTAGAAGGAGATACAATTATTTCTCCTATGATAGAGCTGTGTAGTCCAGCAGGATGTGCCTGCATCACCTCGAGAAGTTTTTCGGCATGGTCAGCAGGAACGATTGCAACTAGTTTGCCTTCATTGGCAAGATATAGAGGGTCTAAGCCTAGTATTTCACACATTCCTCTTACTTCGTCACGTAAAGGAATTGCCGACTCATCAAGTCGAACTCCAACATCACTACTTTGTGCAAATTCATTTAAGACTGTTGCAACTCCACCTCGTGTTGCATCACGCATGCAATGAATATCAGGGCATACCTTCAACATTTCAGAAACTAAAGAATTAAGTGGTTGGCAATCTGTTTTAATACTATTGTTTAATGACATCTCCCCACGTGCATCGACGATTGCTGCTCCATGATCCCCAATGTAGCCATTAATGATGATTACATCTCCTGCTAGTGCGCCATGTGAGTTGATGTTGATGCCTTTAGGAATTACACCAATACCTGCAGTATTGATAAATAACTTATCCGCGGCGCCTCGATGTACGACTTTTGTATCGCCGGTTACAATTTTTACCTTGGCTTGATCGGCAGTGCTTTTCATTGATAAAACAATTTGGCGTAAATCATCAATCGACATGCCTTCTTCTATAATCATGCTGCAAGTTAAATACAATGGCGTGGCACCACCTACAGCTAAATCGTTTACCGTACCGGTTACTGCCAGTTTGCCGATATCACCACCAGGGAAAAACAATGGATCAATCACATAGGAATCTGTGGTGAAAGCTATTCGATCGCCATTTAAATTAAGTGCCGCAAGATCAAATCGTGCTTGATCTTCTAATCGTGATAATTCTGAGTTATCAAAAGTGCTTACAAAGAGATCATCTATAAGATCGCGCATGGCCTTACCGCCACTACCATGAGCAAGCGTAATGGTATTCGCTCTTGAAGATGTATTACTTGGCTTGATTGCGGTTACTGTACTCATGGCTAAATGGCATTGGCTTTGTTGAGCTCACGTTTTTGCAACAACTCATTTAAATTTCCAAAATTGTAATAAGCCGCGCATGCACCTTCCGTGGATACCATCAATGCACCCATTGGTGTTTCAGGTGTGCAGGCGCTACCAAAAACTTTACATTCCCAAGGCCTTATCGAGCCTTTTAACACTTCACCGCATTGACAAGATTTAGGGTCGGCAATTTTTATATTAGGCACTGCAAATTTACGTTCTGCATCATAGTGTGCATAGGCATCGCGCATGCGTACCCCTGAATGGTCAATCGAACCTAATCCGCGCCATTCGAAGAATTCACGTAATTCAAATACTTTTGATATGGCCTCAAGTCCAGGTTCATTGCCATCTGCAGGTACAATTCGCGAATATTGGTTTTCAACTTCAACCCGTTTTTCTATTAACTGACGCAACAGCATCCAAATGGACTGAAGGATATCCAATGGTTCAAAACCGGTTATTACAATAGGTTTCTGATAAGTTTCCGCGACGAAATCAAACGGTCGTTCACCAACAACCATGCTGACGTGACCCGGGGCAAGAAATCCGTCAATTTTCATATCGGGCGAATCCAATATCGCCTTGATAGTGGGTACCGTAGTAATGTGATTACAAAAGAGTGAAAAGTTTGTAATGTGCTCTGCTTCGGCTTGTAACACGGTAAGTGCAGTACTGGGCATGGTGGTTTCAAAGCCCAGTGCAAAAAAGATGACTTCACGTTCTGGATTTTCTCGTGTAAGTTGCAGTGCATCCAATGGCGAGTACACCATACGAATATCAGCCCCATCTGCTTTTGCTTGTAAAAGGGTTTTTCTCGATCCAGGTACGCGCATGGCATCGCCAAAGGTTGTGAAAATTACATTTGGACGTTCTGCAAGTACAACGCAATCATCTACTCGGCCCATGGGTAGCACACACACCGGACAACCAGGGCCGTGTACTAACTCTATTTCTTTGGGCAGCATTTGTTCTACGCCGTAGCGAAAAATTGTGTGCGTATGTCCACCACAAAATTCCATCAACTGCAATGGATGTTTTGTTGAAATAGCTAATTGCTCAACTTGTTCACAAATTTTATCGACAAGTACACTTGCCTTATCGGGGTTACGAAATTCGTCAACATATTTCATTGTTGTTTGCTTCCCAATTTTCCACGACAGTCTGCAAGCAAAGTATGGGTTAAATCCCAAAGAATGTGATAGGTAGCAACATGAACTTCTTGCACACGGTGAATAGAATCTGTCTTTACCACTAGACAATGATCGACTAGTTGGCTGGATTTCATTTCGCCTCCATCACCACCAGCTAAACCAAAAGTGGTTAAACCGATATCTTTGGCTTTTTCATACGCAGCCATTAAATTCGATGAGTTACCGCTGGTGGAAAAACCGATTAAACCATCGTTATTTTTTCCATGTGCTTCGAGTTGTCGAACAAATATATGTGTACTGCCCACATCATTTGCTACTGCACTGATCATGGCATTATCCATAGTGAGATTAAGCGCCGGTAGTGCAGGGCGGCCAGTCGTGATTGGATGTTGAAACTCCACGGCAAAGTGTGCGGCATCACAACTGGACCCTCCATTACCCATGCTTAACATACGCCCTTGATTGATATAGACATTGGCAATGGCCTTTGCAGTTGCAATGATGGCGTCTGCATTTTGTTGAAAGAATTGTTGTTTAACCGACACACTGTGTTCGGATTTTTGTTTGACAGATTCGAGCAATGCTTGATTTTCAAGCTCTGGATCTTTCTTACTTCCATGTAGGAAAGGATAAAGGTCGTTGACAATTGTTGAAGTATTGCTCATAGGTAATCTTTAAAGTTAATGCAATGTCGATGACTTAATCGATTGTAATTCTGCTTGTGCCTCATCTAACTCGGTTAACAGTGCTAGCGTTTTTTTCGCCTCTTCTTCATTTATTCTGCTCATCGCAAATCCGACGTGCACCAACACCCAATCGCCCACACATGCTTCAATGGGATGGTCCTCGGTTACAATGCAGGCGATGTTGACAGGGCGCTTTATCCCAGATACATCAACGATTGCTTGTTTTGTTTCTACATCTAAAATTTCTGTAATTTGGCCAGGAATACCAAGACACATAATTAACCTCTGTAATTTTTTATCGTTCTGGCTGCTGCAATTGCCGCTTGCCCCAAGGCAAGTCCACCATCATTCGCGGGGACTTGTTGATGGGTGAGTACATTAAAGTTTTCTTTTTCCAATCGAGTAATTACTTGCTCTAGTAAAAACTTGTTTTGAAATACTCCACCGCTGAGAACGATGTCATTAATCGTTCGTATTTCATTCTCAGTAGTGAGTTTCTTAACCATAGTGACAATGATCATTGCCAAGCCTTTATGAAACCGAGCCGACATAACTCCTAACGGTGTTTTTAAAATTAAATCACCGAGTAATGCTTGCCACATCGCAAGTGGTTCTATATAGGGTATTTGATTTTCTAAGTTAGGAATTGCGAACGGGTAGGCGAGCAATTCATCTTCATAAAGTAATGTATCTGTATCGACTAATGACTCAAGTTCGATTGCCGCTTGACCTTCATAACTGACAGATTCACGTGAAATGCCCATTGCAGCAGCAACCGCATCAAACAAGCGCCCACAGGAAGAAACCAGAGGCGAGTGGTTACCCGTTTTTAACATTGCATTGAATGTTTCTAAAGGCTTGCTTTCCAAAAACCGAATGAGTTCAAGTTGAGCGAAATTCATTTTTAAGTCTTGCCAACCCAGCTCTGCCATTAAATGTGCGTAAGTATTTCGCCATGGTTCGTAAATGGCTTTTGTACCACCTAACATGGCAACCGGTTTAAACGTTCCTACTTGTTTGGCCTGTAAGTAATCCGCAACTAAAAATTCGCCACCCCAAAGTTGGGCTTGCTCGTCGTTTGTTTCACCATAACCTAGGCCATCCAGTGCAACGCCTAACACGGGTTCAGAATTTAATGCACGATTATTGTCAGCAAGACAAGCCGCTATATGGGCATGATGGTGTTGCACTTTTTGCAGTGGAAGTGCTTGTTTGTTAGAGATTTCTTCACCGAGCTTACTTGATAAGTATTCCGGATGTGCATCGATCACTATTTGTTGAGGTTTGTGCTGGAACAGCTTGGAGTACAAATTTAAATTCTTTTGATAGTCGACAAAGGTTGTCGCGTCTTCAAGATCGCCCATGTGTTGTGACAATATGGCTTGTCCATCTTTAATTAAACAAAAGGTATTTTTTAATTCTCCGCCCATGGCTAAAAGATTTGGGCTGGCAGCAAAACCATTGGGTAGGGGAATGCTTGCAGGGGCGTAGCCGCGTGCACGTCGCAACAGACGCGGGGCATTTGCCATGACTCGAACTACCGAATCATCGACTCGGTTTACAATATCGCGATTATGCAAAAGTACATATTCAGCGAGTTCACCTAAACGTTTTTTTGCAGCATTGTTTTCGATGCATTGTGGTTCATCACTGAGATTACCTGAAGTCAATACAATCGGTCGTTGCATGCGTTTTAATAACAAATGGTGCAAAGGTGTGTAGGGCAACATGAAGCCCAACGTATTTTGTTGTGGCGCAATGGCTTGTGGTAAAGAATTATTTTTGGCTTGTAAGATTACGATAGGGGCTTCTGTGCTTAGCAATAAAGCCTTTTCTTGTTCACTGGTGTAGCAGTATTGATTAATAATCTCTAGATCACGCGCCATTAATGCAAAAGGTTTATGGTAGCGGCGCTTGCGTTGACGCAAGGTTTCCACGGCTTGAGTGTTGGTCGCATCGCAAGCAAGGTGAAAGCCGCCAATTCCTTTAATTGCAAGTATCTTGCCTTGTTGCAATAATGAACATGCTGCATCGATGTCATCTAACTGAGTTAAGTTTTCTGTGCATAAGGTATGTCCATCACTTCTTTCTAACCAAGCCTTTGGACCACATACATAGCAGGCGTTGGGTTGTGCATGGAAACGACGGTCAAGCGGATTTTGGTATTCATTGTTGCAATCTTCGCATAATGAAAATTCGGCCATGCTTGTTTGTGCACGGTCATAGGGAATTCCATGTACGATAGAAAAGCGAGGTCCACAGTGTGTGCAGTTTGTAAATGGATAGCGATAACGTCGACTAAATGGATTTAAAGTATCTTCAGTACATGCAGCACAGTTTGCCGCATCGGCCGCAACATTTGTGCGCACTTCGTTATTTGTGCTCGTGGCAATTTCAAAACAATCCGGTTGAATTTCGTCTTGCAGGGGCTCCGATTCAATATGGTGAATCTTTGCAAGCGGCGGGCAATGCGTGTGTAGATTATCAATAAAGTTATCAATAGATAAACGATTCCCCCATATATGAATTAATACCCCATTGCCATCATTTAGTACTTTACCTTGTAACCCAAACTCATTGGCTAAACGCCACACCGTTGGACGAAATCCGACCCCTTGAACAATTCCGTTAATGCGAATTTGTCTTGCATCAATCGTATGCGAAGTCGAAGTGTGGGCTAATAAAGTCATACGCTTAGATTCCAAACGCTGACACGGTTATTGCCGGAATCTGCAATCACCAGTTTGTTACCAGTAACTTGCACGCCATAAGGCCAACACAAACTATCTGCACAAGCCGGCTGCCAACGGTTATCACCTTTTTCGTGAAAATTTTTCTGGCCCATCAGTGCGCGCGCATCTGCACCATTGCAAAGGTCATCGATATGCCAGGCGAGTAATCTTGAATTGGCCGTATCCGCAACGATTAGCCACTCATCTTTAGTGGCGATGGCGTAAGGCATGTTAAGTGTATTGGCACGTGGCCAATACAAAGACTGGTTATGATCGACAAGATCGGTATTGGTTTGACCTAAGACAAAATCACATTTGGCAGCATTACTTTGTGGAATGCCTTTCCAAATCATGATGCGATTATTTCCTGCGTCGGCTACACAAAGGTGTCCGCACCACATGGCAAGTCCATGTGGCCAGCGCATACTCATGGCATTGGGGTTGCCACCGGCATTTTCATCACGATTAGTAAAATTCTGTTGTCCAAGTACTACATTCGCAGGCTGATCATCGAATTCTGGAATGCCTTGCCAAATTAATACTCGGCGATTTTCAGAATCGGCAACGACTAAATGTCCATCCAGCCATGCGATTCCATATGGCCAATGAAAACTATTTGCCAGTGCATGCTTGTTGCCTTTGTTTGCAGCGTTTGAGTGAAAATCTGCTTGGCCCAAAACTAAATCTGCCGGGACATTGTTGTCTTTAGGTATTTCATGCCAAATGAGAACACGGTGATTCCATGCATCGGCAACCGCCAAGCCATTACCGCATTTACAAATGCCGGTAGGGACATTTACAGTGGTTGTGCAAACAGGTCCTTTGGCATTTCTACCTTCGGTATCAAAGTTTGCTTGCCCAATAATCCAATCCGCTGGAGTGCAGTCACTTTGCGGTAAGTTTTTCCAAGCAAGTAAGCGATGATGGCCGGTATCGCTAACCCACAGAGGACCATTTTCTTCTAATAGCATTGCAGCACGTGGACCAAAACACGTTTTTGCACTGGGCTGCACACTCGCCGTGACCAATTCAGGTTCTCGTGCAGCACCTAATACGCTGATAGGTGTCGACTCAACTAAATCTATATGTGGAACCGTAGCTGCTTGTTGCACCTTTAATGTGGGATCCGGAGATACTTTTAAAGTTACTTGCTGCACCGTCATAGCAATTTAACTTCCACTTTATTATTCACTGTGCGCACCGCGTGGGTTTGTAATTGAACTTCTGGCGCAGTTAGACATTCACCGCTTTCAAGTGAATAGACAAAACCATGGTGTGGGCATGTTAAGTTTCCATTGCTTATTTCACCAAGGTCTAATGGCATTCCCATATGTGCACAGGCATTTTGGTAACAAGTAACTTTGCGATCAAAGCGACTTAGCAAAATATCATTGCCTGCAATGGACATAACTTTGATGTTTGCTTCAGGGATTTCATTCAATTGGCATGCATATAACCAACCGGCATCTTCATTGCGTGCAAACGGACTAATAAAATTTACCGGCACGGCATCAACTGGTTTTGCCGTGACACCACCTTTGGCTTTTTTAATGGTAGTAATTTCAGAACAGTATTCCTTAATGGCTTTTTCCACACCTTCCGATAAGGTTAATGAGGAAGCGGGACAGCCATCACAGGCGCCAAGCAATCTGATTTCGACGGTGTCAGGTAAGGTTATTGCTACAAGTTCGACATCACCGCCGTGGCTGGCAAGAAATGGCCGTACAGAATCTAAAGCCGCTTCAACTCGTTCATGTAAAGAGGGTTTAACAATTTCATGATGCCTAAGCACTGCGTAGATCACTTCATCGGCAGCGGCTTCGCGTAAGGACTTTGCAGCAACAGTATTTTTCTTTAATGATCGAATTAAACGAGTAAAGGCTTCTTTGTTTAAATCACCGTGAGCACGAAGCAAGGCTTCAACCGTATTGCGCTGCTGTTCATCCCAGTTTGCAACAATGCTTTCTAGTGATTGAATATCTTTTAGCAAATTATCCAGTTCTGATTCAGATTCTGTAAATACAGGTTCGGCTAAAGATGACATGCTTGATCGTTATGCGTATTTAAGATTTTTAAATAGGAAGGGTTGGGCGATTCCAGATGCGAGGCTGGCTAACACAATTGCTAGCCATAACGGTATTCCTAACATCGCTAAGGCAATTGTTATGACTGCAGCGATCACAACACCAATAATGGTTTGGCGAATTACGCTGCCAACGTCTTGAAATAAACGACCTTGTAGAAATAAAACAACTGAGTTTTTAAACATCTCAAACATAAGGGCTTCCTCAGATAAACACTAAAACAACAAGTGCAAGTAAAATTCCTGGTACGGCACCGATGGGCCCATAAAACGAGCCCATCATGGCGGCAAGTTCGTTTCCCATATGTTTTCCACCTACAAGAATTCCGCCAATAGAACCCCCAATCGCACTCACAATTAGCGCAATTAAAATATAAATAGCGCTGGTAATGATTGAGATATCGCCTGATGCTACAGAGCTAAAGACATCACCCATAATATTTTTCTCCTACCTGTTTTTAATAGTAATAATTTATTTAAATTCTAGATTCACCAAACCCGTTTCCGCTATTAGAGTGAGTGCTATCTAGATTTAATTCACCGCTAACTTCCACCAATACTTCTCTAATGACATTCGCTTTTTCTGCATCATCAAATTGGTTGAATATATCCAAAGCTTGGCTATACATTTCACGTGCCTGATGAAGATGATCAAAATTGCCTGTTTCGGGGTTTTGTAGGTCATCTGGTAAGTTGCGTAGGCAATTGGCTTTATTGCAAATGGTATTGGCATATTCGAGCGGTGTATCTTTTTCGGTACGCACTTTTAATGCTTCATCGTAAGCTTCAAGTGCGCGCAAATTATTTTCCACTGCGTGTCCACTAGAAACATATTGCAATGCGTTGCCAAGATTATTTTGTAACATCGCGTATTCACTAGGTTGTTCGACCAGAGTGACGACTTTTAATGCCTCCTCAAAAGATTGTACGGCGAGTGCTTCACGAATTTTTGCCTTTTCATCTGTAATCGGAATGGATAAATACGCGGTTGCTAAATTATTGTGCAAAATTGCATACTCCTTGGGGAATTTTTCGCAGGTAAAAACACGCAGTGAACGTTGGTATGCTGCAATGGCATCACTTATCGATGCAGCATTTAAATTTGATAAGGCTTGCAGCACGAGACCTAGATTCATTTCCACTTCTGCAACTTCTTCTTGGGTGCCAGAAATCTTTAATTCAGGCAGGGCGGTTTCAAATTCAGCTTGGGCTTTAAGTAAAAATTCTGTACCTAGGGCAGGGACTGCTTGTAAGGCTGTGCCTTTACGCGCATGGATCCTGGCGATAAGTAAGGGGTTATCGGCTGGGCATAATGCTAAAGATTTGTCATAGAGTTGAATGGCATTGTGTAGTTGCTGGGGAGTTTTGGGTTTTTGCTGTAACCCCATTGCAATCTGCATCAGCAGCTCGACTTTTTCTTCAGCACTGATTTCTTCGGCTTCGACTGCCGCAAGCGCCTGAGTAAATTCGTGATCTGAAACGCTGTTCACCACGTCTTCCTCCTCAATAACAGGCTTATAAGTATTTTTATGCGCAAAACCCTACGCTAATGTACACAGGAATGTCAAGTAAATAAACAGAATGTAAACTTACTTTACAATAAATATAATTAATGCTTGCTAGATAGATATTTTCTTTATATAGTGCAAACTAAGTTAACAATACTAAGTTCATACATGAATGACGGGGTATCCACGATAGTCATTGCAGGCTTTTCTGCGAAAAAGGCAGTTGAGCTCAATCGATGTCTAGGACTGCACTACAGTATTCACACGGTCGATCATGAATCTGACGTCATGCCTTTGCTCGATTCTGAGCAAGTGGATCTGCTGTTATGCCAATTCGGTGAAGAGGGCTTTGATGCACTCAAGCTGTTACAAGAGTCCAGAGTCAGCCACCCTGAAACCGTACGCCTGCTTGCGGGTTCACTAGACCGAGATACACGTAAAAAGGCAATTAATGAAGCTGCTATTTATCAATTTGTGCCAAACGAATTTTCAGTAGAACAAATCGAATTATTAGTAAGACGGGCATTAGAAAACAGAGAACTGGCGTATCGCCACCGGCATCTAAGTCGCGACTTGAAAATTGCTGAAGACGTACTCAGAAAACATAAAGACATTGTAAAACTTGGCACTAGTGAAAGTACACGGTTTGAAAAACTAGTGTATTGCAGTCCTAGCATGGCATCACTATGTAATATGGCAAAAAAATCCGCAAAAACTAATTTACCCATTCTAATTCAAGGCGAAACTGGTACGGGTAAAGAGTTAATGGCACGTGCCATTCACTATAATAGTGAGCGTAAAAATCAGCCCTTGATGGTGCAAAACTGTGGTGGCATGTCGGATGAGTTGTTGCATTCAGAGCTATTTGGTCACAAGCGAGGTGCATTTACGGGCGCAGTGAGTGATCGTTTAGGTCTATTTCCGGCTGCTGATGGTGGTACGGTTTTTCTTGATGAAATTTCTTCCGTATCACCAACCTTTCAAGTCAGTTTGCTACGTTTTTTACAAGAGGGTGAAGTCAAACCACTAGGCAGTGACCAAACGATTAAATGCGATGTACGAATTATCGCTGCAAGCAATCAGCCCTTAGATGTATTAATTAGTAAAAATAAATTTAGAAAAGACCTGTTTTATCGTCTCAATGGCTTTCAATTAAATATTCCTCCTTTACGCAAAAGAATCGAGGATGTTGAAGTGCTTGCAGATTATTTGGTTAAACAGTTTTCTGAACAAGCCAATAGACATATCTTGGGGGTTTCTCCTGGTGTGTTGGAGCAATTTGCACTTTATGATTGGCCGGGTAATGTGCGCGAACTGGAAAATGAAATTAAGAGAATGATTGCGGTCACAGAAAGCGGCAATTTTATTACAGAGGAGCATTTATCCAGTCATATTCGTGCACTTAAACCAACAGTCAAATCAAAAGGAATGGAATTAGAATTAGATGGTATTACCTTAAAAGAAAAAGTCGAACGCATGGAAGCAGAAATTATTTTAAATACACTTAAAAGATTACGCTGGAATCAAAGTAAAGCTGCAATGGAATTGGGTCTATCAAGAGTTGGGTTATCCAATAAAATAAAACGTTATCAACTAGGCGAACAAAGCAACGCGGCTTAGTGATTTAGTTTTATAAAATTTTTGTGGCCGATAAGACCAATAGAAATGCTAAGGATGGCTCTTCAAAGACAATAGTTTTTCCGCAATCTAGAACTCGCCCTAAACAAAGTAAACAGGAAGTGCGTGAACTCGGTGTTTCAAAATTTGCTAAACAATTAGGCGGTATTCAACCTAATCTAAAAGGACATTGGTGTAGTCGCTGCAAAGGGATATGGTATGGCTATGTAGGGGAGTGTGAATGTCCTGCCTGTGGTAATCGCAACGGCTAGGCGTTAACTCTTTCTTATCGATTTTCTTGAAATAGCTTGTGTAAATAATCTTTACAGTTTGCATATAAACTATGTTTACAAATAGGCTAATTTAAACCTAGATTCAACCTTTATATTTTCTCGCAATTTATTGAATTTAAAAAATTAAATAAATTATATTATTCGTTTGGCACATAACTTGCTCGCTTAACTGAAAAAGCATTCATTGCTGAATAAAAACATACGTTAAAGCGGAGGAGTGAAATGGCCAATATCATGTGGTTACAGGGTGGTGCCTGTTCGGGTAACACCATGTCTTTTCTAAACGCTGAAGAACCAAGTGCCTGTGATCTAGTTACTGATTTCGGCATGAATGTGCTTTGGCACCCATCGCTCGGCATGGAATTGGGCGACAACCTGCAGCAAATGTTGCGCGATTGTGTTTCTGGTGCAATTAAGCTCGATATCTTTGTATTTGAAGGTACGGTAGTAAATGCGCCAGGTGGTACCGGGGAGTGGAACCGTTTTGCTGGGCGCCCAATGAAAGAATGGGTTCGTGAATTAGCCGATGCAGCAGATTTTGTGGTGGCCATTGGGGATTGTGCGACTTGGGGCGGTATTCCTGCAACGGCACCTAATCCTTCTGAATCACAGGGACTACAGTTTTTAAAGCGAGATCATGGTGGCTTCTTGGGGGCTGACTTTAAGAGTAAAGCTGGTTTGCCTGTTATTAATATTCCCGGATGTCCATGTCATCCAGATTGGGTGACACAAATACTTGTGGGCATTGCAACCGGTAGAGCAGGTGATTTGGCGTTAGATGAATTTCAACGTCCAAAAACATTCTTTCAAAGTTTCACGCAAACCGGTTGTACTCGAAATATGCATTTTGCATACAAGGTTTCTGCCACCGAGTTTGGTCAGCGCAAAGGATGCCTGTTTTATGATTTAGGTTGTCGTGGACCAATGACCCATTCACCTTGCAATCGAATATTGTGGAATCGAGTTTCCTCAAAAACGCGTTCAGGTATGCCTTGCTTAGGTTGTACGGAACCAGAATTTCCATTTTTTGATCTCGCTCCGGGAACGGTATTTAAAACCCAAACCGTTATGGGTGTGCCAAAAGACTTACCAACGGGGGTTGATAAGAAAGGTTACGTCAAGCTCACTGGTGCAGCAAAAGCTGCAATGCCGGCGTGGGCAGAACAAGACATATTCGTCGTTTAATTTTTACTAAGGAGTCATAAAAAATGTCAGCACAAGTACAGACTCTAGATATTTCTCCAGTCGGACGCGTTGAAGGGGATCTTGATGTCCGCGTCGATGTTGAAGACGGCGTAGTCGTTAATGCATGGACTTCAGCAGAATTATTTAGAGGGTTTGAAATCATCTTACGCGATAAAGATCCTCAAGCCGGTTTAGTGGTAACCCCACGTGCCTGCGGAATATGTGGTGCATCTCACTTAACTTGCGCCGCATGGGCATTGGATACTGCATGGCAAACCGAAGTACCTAGAAATGCCATCATTGCGCGTAACTTAGGTCAACTCGCTGAAAGTATTCAGAGCCTACCAAGGCACCACTATGGTTTGTTCATGATCGATATGACCAATAAGAATTATCAGAACAGTCAGTATTATGAAGAAGCAGTAAAACGTTGGGCGCCTTTTACCGGTACAAACTATGAACTAGGGGTGACCATTTCCGGAAGACCCGTAGAGATTTATGCGATGTTGGGTGGCCAATGGCCGCATTCCAGTTATATGGTTCCAGGTGGCGTGATGTGTTCACCAACCTTAACCGATGTGACTCGTGCCTGGTCGATTCTGGAACACTTTCGTACCAATTGGCTAGAGCCAATGTGGTTTGGCTGTTCCTTAGAACGCTATGAAGAAATTCAAACCTATGATGATTTCATGGCTTGGCTCGATGAAAAACCAGAACATGCCAATTCTGATTTAGGCATGTACTGGCGTATGGGAATGGATGTTGGCCTAGATAAATATGGCAAAGGTTTGGGGAAATATGTTTCTTGGGGGTATTTACCTCATGAAGACAAATATAATCGCCCAACCATTGACGGTCGTAATGCGGCCGTGCAAATGCCTAGTGGTGTTTATGATAGTGCCACCGATACGCATAAGTTGATGAATCAAAGTTTTGCACGTGAAGATGTTACACACTCTTGGTATGTAAACTCAGATGGGCCTGTACATCCGTTCGATCGCACCACGCAACCTGTTCCTAAGAATGATTCGGATTATAACGATAAATATTCTTGGGCGACTGCAGTTATGCATCATGAAAATGGTCATCTAGAGGCAGGCCCATTAGCAAGAGAATTGATCTATGGCGGCGATCATATGGAAAGCTGGCAGCATAGGGATGGACTGGTATTGGATATGTGTAAAAAAATGGGTGGTGCAAATGTGTTACTACGACATTTTGCACGAATGCATGAAGCCAAGTACCTGTATCGACAAATTGAAAGATGTCTACGCGAATTCCGTTTAGATGAACCTTTCTATAACAAGCCTAATGAAACAGACGGACAAGGATGGGGAGCCACCGAGGCGATTCGTGGTGCATTGTGTCATTGGATAAAGGTTGAAGGTGGCAAGATTAATAACTATCAAATCATTGCACCTACAACTTGGAATGTTGGTCCACGTACCGGTGAAGGTGAGCGAGGACCAATTGAAGAGGCACTGATTGGTACTCCGATTGCTGATCCTAGCGATCCTGTCGAAGTCGGTCATGTTGCACGTTCGTATGATTCTTGTTTGGTATGTACGGTGCATGCACATGACGCGAAAACAGGCAAAGAATTAGCAAGATTTCAAACCTCTTAAAGAGAGTTATAACGCCGGTGTTTTCCGTCCACTGGCGTTATTTTTTAAATCATGCTGATAAACACTAATAGGGAGTCGTGATTAGTGAGTAATGCCGATGACGATGCATTGCGAGATCGAATCGCTAGATTGATGCAAAATGGTTTGGAGACATTAACCGAACCGTTTCCAGAAGATAATCATCAATTCGAAGACATACTCGAACAACTTCGTGGACTAAATGACGATAATCTAGAAGAAAAACTCGTCATATCTGGCTTTGTTGATCATCCTTATGGGCCTGATGAACAACGTTGTCTTGAGTGTATGTACTACCTTGTGCACCGCAAATGGTGTGATCTTCCAGAACTTGCCGTACCAGTCGAGGCGGATTGGTGGTGCAGGTTGTGGAGGATTTAAATTCATTTTTACTTACCTTAAACCATGGGTCCCGAGAATCAAGATTCAGTCGCGAGCGCAACTTCTATAGATGAGAACTCACTTAGACAAGCTTTAAAAGCGCGTTTATCTCATTTGAAAACAGAAATTGAGCCTCGTGCATACAGCCATGAAGAAATTCTAGAAATAGTTTCCAGGCTGCAAAAGCTGGATGACGACGATTATGACGAAAAACTTGTTACCGCTGGGTTCACATTAGAACCATATGGTGAAGCAGATGATGAACAAGCTTGTGAGACCTGCATGTATTACCAAGTACATCGAAAGTTTTGTGAGCTACCCGAGCTTATGCTTCCAGTAGAAGCAGAATGGTCATGTCGTTTGTGGAGAATTTAATAAATAACAACAAAAAGCAAAAAAGGGGAATTTATGAACTTGAATAAAGTATTGCGTGATTTGTCTGGAGCAACGATTAGAATTATTGCTTGCTTATCTATTCTATACCCAGTTATAGGTCATACCGAAGCAGGGGATTGGATGATACGAACAACGATAATTGGTGTAATTCCAGATACCGATTCAAAGTCATCTATTGGCTTAGATCTCGATGCCGATGATGAAGCATCAGTGGCAGTAGATGGTACTTATTTTTTTACTAATAACATTGCACTAAATGTGTTGGCAACATTTTTAAGTCCTGATATTGATTCTGATGTTGGTGATCTTGGATCAGTGGATTTAATTCCACCAATATTTACACTGCAATACCATTTTTCTCCTGGAGAAACTGTCAGCCCATATGTTGGGATAGGGTTTAACTACAATATTTTCTATAATGAATCTGGACAACTCGACGCCTTGGATGTAGATGTAGAAAATACATTTGGTTTTGTTGTCCAAGCAGGTATGGACTACGGAATAAATGAAAATCTTTCATTTAATTTAGATTTAAAATACCTGACATTTGATGCAGATGTCGATATTGATGCTTTAGGTGTAGAAGATGAGCTTGAATACGATGCCTTCATTATTGGAGCAGGTTTGGGCTACCGTTTTTAGGCTAGTAATATTTTGTATTTTATTCTGTCGGAGTTTAAATGACAGATGTCGCTTATAATAAAGTTGTTGTTTGCCTTGATGACTTTGATACACAAATGCTTCAATTAAATAATTGAAAGCTAGATAAAGTATTTCAAGGCAAACAAGATAATTTTTATTTCGCTTATGGCGAAGCGATGTCACACGCCAGCTACTACATTGGTAAATGTCCGGTTGGAATACGTGCTGCAGAAGATCATGGCAACTTTTTTTGGGAGGTTTACCTGCAGATAGTAGGGTAGATGCGTTAAAATTGATAATTGTTTCAATACGTATTCTTAAGTCATGCTATCTATAATTGGCTGTGGAAATCCAAATCGTCAAGATGATGGTGTAGGTGTTCATGTAGTTCAACGATTAATGGAATCTACCAAGGACCTCCATGCTGAAAATATACGTATATTTGATGCCGGGACTTCAGGAATGGACGTCATGTTTCAGGCCAGAGGCAGTGATTCCCTAATTATTATTGACGCCAATCAAAGCGGTTCTAAAGCGGGAAGCATCTTTCAAGTGCCTGGTGAAGAATTAGAAAATGTTCCTGAGCCAAGCTATAACCTACATGATTTTCGCTGGGACCATGCGCTTTACGCCGGCAGAAAAATTTATAAAGAAGATTTTCCAACAGACATTACCGTATTCTTGATTGAGGCAGAGTCTTTAGACTTAGGTACGGAATTGACGCAAAGCGTCGAACAAGCTTCTAATAGAGTGGTGGAATTGGTGTTAGAACGAATCGGCACTTATCTAAGTAAAAAATGATGCACCAGATGACTCTAAACAACGGAAATTTGTACTTAAATAGTGACTTATGTGATACATATTTTAAATCAATCGATTCAGTTGCTTTATTGCGAAAAAATTCTAAATTCTTATTAGTACCGGTACAACAAGCAGGAGGTGGTCTGCTTTTAAAGATTCGTAATGTAAAAGGAGATCGGGTAGTGCATGCGATAGAGTTTTTTCAAAGTCATGGTATAGAAACTAATAAACCTATAACACTAGATGTAGAATGGAATTCAGACTATGCTGCTCTAACATTTGAAATAACAATTTAGGCGTAGGTTTATGGGTTTTTATGCTTTCAAGGTAATTGTGACCGTTGCCATCATTATTTTAGTCACCGAAATCAGTAAACGAGACACAATTTTCGGCGGTTTAATTGCATCCCTGCCACTCATATCTTTTCTATCTTTTATTTGGTTATATGTGGATACACAAGATACCAATAGAATTGCGCAACTTTCCATGCAAATATTTTGGCTAGTAATTCCGTCGCTGTTTTTTTTCGTAGCCTTTACTTGGCTAATTAAACTTCAATTTGGATTTGCCATAAGCATGGTGGCAGCAACCATCGTTATGCTTATCGGTTATGGCATTACTACCTATCTATTGAGACAGTTTGCATAAGTATATAAGGAGAAACCATGTCAAAGGCTAAACTTACTTGCACACATCCAATAATGAAATCGATTCAATGGATTGAGTGGGCTGGCTTAGCATTAATAACGATCGCGACAATTATTGCTATTCTTCAAGAGGTCTACACAGTTTTTTTAAAACAACGCGTGGAACTACATGATATCTTGTTATTATTCATATACTTAGAAGTAATGACCATGGTTGCCTTATATCTCACCAGCGGCAAGCTTCCTGTTCGTTATCCAATTTATATTGCCATCGTTGCTATAGCTCGTTTTGTAATCTTAGATATGAAAGAACTTGGGGCAGTTGATGTAATCTGGCTTACAATTTCGATTTTAATTTTAACGATTGCAGCGTTAGTGCTTCGATATGGAACAACTGCTTTTCCATATAAGGAAAATATAGAGTGACAATAAATTACAGGTATTAGATCTTAACCTGCATAATTTTCCACATAATGAATACGCCAAGTGCGCCCCATAAGGCCATGGCCAATATCAATAGCCATCCAAGTACAGTCGTGTATAGCAAACTAAATGTTTCTGGTTGAAAGGTATTTAAAATCCAAGCTAAAAAGAAGGGGATGATTCCAATTATAATTGCTTGTGCTCGACCTTCTGCAGTCATGGTTAGAATTTTCTCTTTTACGCGTTGCCGTTCGCGAATAATATAAGCAATATTTTGAAAGGCTTCGGGCAAGTTACCGCCTGTTTCAGCTAAGGTCGCAGTTGTGTTGACTAACACCTTAGTATCTTCAGTAGGCATACGAACCGCTAACCCAGACATGGCATCCTCAAGAGATTTTCCAAGTTGGTACTCTTTTAATAACAATCCGAATTCTTGATTAGTAGGGATAGGCATTTGTTTAGCTACAACTTCAAGAGATTGTTGTAAACTGAGTCCAGCTTGTAAGGCATTACTCATGATGCCTAAAGTGTCTGCAAGCTGTTTATCAAAACGTTGCATTCTACGTTTGCGCAGATGAGAAATTATACCTCCTGCTAACTTGAAACCTAATAATCCAAATATTGTGCAGAATAATATGCGCAAGAATAAGTAACCAAGGCCTTCATCTTTTGAGCCATAGAGCGAATCGATATCTATGCTTGTTTTACTTGCTTCTGCTGCACGCCGCATCTCAAAGTCTGCATTGGTGAATTCTTTCATAAGTTGGTAGGCGTAAGCCAAGTTAGAGTGTGCTTGACTATAGTTAGGTTCTAACTTTGTGGCACGTTTAAAATTTGAAATGGCATCTTCAAGATTATTCATTCCGAGATGACTAACGCCCATTTCGTTGTAAACTAAAGGTGATTTGCTACGTTGGTAGTTAACTAGCATATTTAATGCTTGCTCATAGAGTCCGTGTTTATTTAATCGCATCGCATCATCAATCACTAGTTGATTGATGCCAGAAAATCCACTAGGCAATAGAAAACCAATAATCGCTAAAATAAGTGCACTAATAGGTATAATTGTACTGGCAAGTTTTTTGGGATTCTCGATAAAGAGAGCATCTAAATCATCTTCAGCTTTATTGCGTGCAATGGTCCATGATGTGCCTCCACCCCGTGCGGCATAACGTGTTATCAGCCAACTTGCGGCTAATAATGTTGCTAAAAATACGACAATTAAATAAAGCATGATGTTGTTTTTAATATTACGATGACCAGAAAATTTCTCGTGGTATAGGTACTCCTGAAGTTTCAAATTTATCAACGCATTTAGGAATATATCCTGTGGATACAAAGCTACCTTGGATTTTCCCATTTTCATCAGGTGGAAGTTGCTCAAAGATAAAAACATCTTGCACATCAATTATGCCATCTTCGATACCTGTTACCTCAGATACTTGAAGAATGCGCCGTGAGCCATCTTTAAGTCTTCCAATTTGAATCAATAAATTTACAGCACCAACTATTTGTTCACGAATTGCTCGAGAAGGAAGCTCAAGTCCGGTGAACATCACTAATGTCTCTAAACGAGTTAAGGCTTCACTTGTGGAGTTCGCGTGTATAGTAGTCATGGAGCCATCATGACCCGTATTCATAGCTTGCAACATATCTAAAGCCTCACCAGAACGACATTCTCCAACAACAATACGATCTGGTCTCATACGTAATGCATTCTTTACTAAATCACGAATTGTGACTTCACCTTTGCCTTCAATATTTGGCGGACGAGCCTCAAGTGTTACCACATGAGGTTGAACAAGTCGTAATTCAGCTGAGTCTTCAACGGTAATGATGCGTTGATCTGCAGGAATAAATGAAGATAGTGTGTTCAGCAAAGTGGTTTTACCGCTACTAGTTCCTCCAGACACAATGATGTTAAGTTTACTTACAACCGCAGAATTCAAGAAATCTGAAAGTTGTTTGTTTATAGTGCCAAAAGAAATTAAATCATCTATTCCAAATACCGTTTTTGAAAATTTTCGTATAGTTAAAGTAGCTCCTTTCAATGCTAGAGGAGGGATGATGGCATTCACTCGGGAGCCGTCGGCGAGGCGCGCATCGACCATAGGTGAACTTAAATCTATGCGTCGGCCTAGTGGCGCAACAATGCGCTCTATAATACAGCGCAACTGATTTTCAGAAAGAAATTTTTGTGATGTTATTTCAAGTTTGCCTTTTCGTTCGACATAAATTTGGTCCCAGCGATTTACCATTATTTCTGTTATAGACGGATCATCCAATAGATCTTCTAAAGGTCCTAACTTTAATACTTCTTGTAATACTTCTACTACAATGCGGTCTCTTATATCGCGTTGTCGAATGTCTGTTTCATGATCGAGTATTTCAACAATGCGGCTGCGAACAATATTTTCTAACTCGCGAATCTTCTCAGGATCATCTTGTACTTCAGTATCAAGTCTTTTTAAATCAGGCAAGTGTAAAACTTTTTGATGTATGTCTAGTTTCACGCGATCTAAATCTTCTTCGCTAGGCACGCTTGAAGATTTAGATTTTATAGATAGATCATTTTCATGTTGCAGCAGTCCAGAAGAAGGTTTTTGCAATAGTTGCAAAATTAGTTTTTCTAATTCTTTGCGTATTGGAGATTTAAGGGAGGCCTTTTTGTCGGTTTCCAAGTAAGGGAAAGGGGTTTGTAGATGTTTAGGGATAACTGCCGATAAATCTACACCCATATGAGTTTTTACCCATTCTGGTGTGATCGACTCATGGCCATTACGCATATTTAATGCAACATGCATTAAGGTATGAGTAAAGTTTCTTTGTTGTAAAAGCTCAAGATCTTCAGTAGTACTGCGTAAACTAACTGGATCGCTTTCAGTTAATAAAATAATACCATCGGCTAAATCCATAATACTTTGTGCTAACGGGCCAAGAGGTAACCCTAAGTCAACAACGATGAACCGATAACGCTGCGAAATCTTTTTGAGTAATGTTTTTAATAACTCCGCATTTTCATCTGTATCCGGTGTACTTTGTGATTTACCACTTACTAATCCAAGCAAATTAATTCCTGACAAATGATTAGTAGCATAACTCGCCAATACATTTGGGTTAATGGTGCTAGCCATTGGTAACAAACTATCTACATAACGAATTCCATTTACGTTTAATGCAGCAGGCACATCGTTAGAAATTGGAACGTTACAATCCAGTAACAACACAGCTGACTTAGTTTCTTCATGAAGTCCTGTGGCAAGATTCACAGCAGCAAACGTTTTGCCTGCGCCTCCCTTAGAACTATATGTGGCATACAAGCGTGCCATGACTAGATAGTATTTAAGTGAAATATGTAATAGTAAGTTTGTTAAAATCAAACTTACTATTAATATAAAATGTTTGAGAGTTTATGTTTATGAGATTTGGCATAATAACCTCAACATATACTAATTATATTCTCATTCTTGGGTTTTGATGTTAGAGCGCTCATATTCTTTAAAAGAACCTTCCACTTCACGACCAATTCTTTTCAAAGCATCGCCAGTATCTACTAGAGTTCTTGGTGTAATGAAGACAAATACTTCATTAGTATCAATATCAAACACGTTGGGCTTATGCCGAGGTTGTGAGTTCGCTAAACGTTGTCCCAGATAAGGTCCTCCAGGTTGTTGATTTTTAACTTTTCTTTGTTGAGGTGTTCTTCTTGCAGTACCTTCAAATGATCGCACTTCACGTTGTCCTATTAAACCACCTAAAGCAAGACTTTCTTCTGAATCAACGTAAGCTGCAGTATTTAATCTTGTTGTACTCAGTTGTGGTGCTCCACCAATACTTTCTCCAACAATAAAAGAAGACTCAACTCCAATAGACATATCAATTAATTCTTGAGGTGTAATCGTTGGCACGACTTCCAGTGTGAGTCCAACATCACGGTATTCAATTGAAACTGCTCCAGTGCCTTGAGCTACTGGTATCGGTATTTCATCTCCAACAAAAAAAGTGGCAAGTTGTCCATTTTTAGTAATAATAGATTGTTGATACAAGGTTCGAGCTTTACCGTTTTGTTCAAGTTTGCGCAATTGAGGGAAGAGTGCATTGATAGTACCGGTTGTAAGATCACTACCATCACTCGATGCCGTTGCGTTGATATTCGCCTCTATTTCTAAATCCAATGAAAGATCTTTGAATGCATCCCGCTCTATCTCCATAATACTAAGATCAACCTGAATCAATGGTTCAGCAAGTGGTGCACGAGGGGGGCGTTTTTTTGGTTTAGCAACGGCACGCTGAACTTTTAATACATTAATAATTTCATCTGAATAGGCTCTGGCAATTTGTTCCGCGCGATTACGTGCATCCTCAGATCGTACCGTGCCTTCAAGGATATAATTATTTCGTGTAGGTTTTACTTTTACAGTAGATATGCCAATGGTATTTCTTATTTCTTCTGCAATGATGTTTTTTAGAGTAGGGCTGGTTCTTACTAAATTAACAACATTTGGCATTTCAGAAACCACATCTTCGACACGATTTAAATCTTCCTCAGAATAGACTTCACCTTCAACTACAACGCGATCACCAGCAATTCTAACGCTGACTCCTTCAATGTCTTGCAATAGTCGTTGCACGTCTTCAGATAGAGACTGGGAATCTTTTACACGTCCTACTGTAACAACTAATTCTTGACGAAGGTTTTGTTTGTCCCAAAGTAGAATGTTTGTACTACCAACTTGTTTTGCATTTAACAATATTTCTTGTGGACCAACTCGTGTTGTTTCGCATACTTCTGGATCTCCGGTGCCTATTTTTGCAACTTCAAAGTCAGTTTCAATTACTTGGCTTTGACCTGGCTGCATTTGTATTTTAATTTTTTCAGCAGTAAATGCAGTTTGATAGCATAAGGATAATAGAAATATAAAGATTATTAATTTGAATACGCTGTTGCTTAATCTATAAAACACACGCATGTTAATATCTTCCTATTTGTTGAGTTCCCCTAATCTCGACCCATGCAGGAGATCGTGGCACTACCGTTTTTTGTACACCTAAAAGTTCTTTGGCACCAAGTTTGTTTTCGTCATATTGCTGTTCCTGTTCAGAAGGCCATGCTGAACGCAGAGTAAGTGATATGGATCCAATTTCTTGTGCTAGGTTTAGTGGCAAGATTTGGTCATTACTCACGGCTAAGGTAGCGGTAGTAATTGCTTCAGAATCGAGACCAGGATTTTCCGGTAATGTGCTAAATACATTTCCTGGGCCACCAGAAGAAACTGGTTGAATTGAAGCAGCACGGCTTCGATGTGAACGTTGGTCAACAGCGAGTACCAATACGTTTTCCAGCACCACTTTTGTCATAACTTCAGTATCAATACTGGACTGACCGCTGGTGTTTACGCCAACATCTCCTACTTCAACGGTGACCAACACATCCACAAAATCACCAGGCTGTACCAGTCCTGCAATGCCTGTTACGTTATTTACTGCAATACTGAACGCTAATTTATCTTTGGGAATTTTGCGTGCCAAACTTGAAGTATCCGATGCGCCTAACATTGAACCTAATAACTGCGTTCCACGTAATACCGGAACCGAGACAACATGGTTAACTGCATATTTCACATCGGTCAGTGCTTCAGGTTGCACGAACTTTTTTGGAATTTCGATGATTTCTACTAGGCTTTCGTCGAGGCGAGTTCCCTCAGGGATATCACGTGCAGCGACAACAATTTCTACTGGAGAACTGATATCTAACAATTCGCGCTCACGCTTTTGCACGTGAGAGTAAACTAGAAACACAGCGACAATACCTAAAAGTATAGATAGGAGTAATACGCGGGTATTTTGCATTGAAAGAATCCCCTAACTCTTGTTTTTATAGCCCCAAAATAATAAGCCCAAGTTCATTAGTGTTTTTATGTTGGACTTGTTAATAACTTACATTACATTATTTGCGTAGTTAGTTCCATGTAAGCCGTGATAAGTTTATTTAAGATTGATTATTAATCAAAACAGCGATGTATTGTTGGTGTAAAACTGAATTTTGGAAAAATGCTCGTGAAATAAGTTAATTAATTCTTTTTTATGGTTGATTGCTGGCTATTTTTCGTTAGTTCGGAATCAACTTTAAGTTATCTATCTATAATGTACTCAATAACTATATGGTTTTTAAACCTAATTTGTCTGCAGAATATACTAACGAAAATACAACAACTTTATTTATAATCGTATACATATAAAATTTTAATATTAAACTGATAGGTATAATCAGTTCAGGAAGGGGACATTCGTTAATGAGCAAAGCAAAAACAAGGTTCAATCGCAAACAAACAAATAACAACTCGCGCTATCAACGTGGCTCCTCTACTGTGTTTTTTGGGTTTTTTATGCCAGTTATGTTGATGATGATTGTGTTGGTGGCCGATATTGGTCAACTTATCTTTGAGAGGATTCGCCTGCAAGAGGTAGTGGATGCCAGCACATTAGCAGCTGCAAATATTCAATCTATTGGCATGAATGAAATCGCAGATTTGAATCGTGATGCTTTATTGGAGTACAACAAATTTGTAAGAATCATGGGCGGTATTATCTGGAATGATTCAGGCCAGGCTAATCGAGCCGCACGCTATTATGGACGTGTATTTAACAGCATCCATGGTTATCAAGAAGAGGCAAATAAGTACTTTGCACGTCTTGCTCAACGCTATGCACAAAACTATGTGCAAAGAAATTTACCAGGTGCAGAATTAACTCCAGTTCAGGGTTCAAGTTTGAATGCACTAGTTAGCTATCAAAAAGAGCGTCTACCTGTAAATTGGTTGTATTACACGGCTGGTTGTAAGTATTGCTATAATGTTACAAAGATTTGGACCTATCCGGATAGCCCAAGGTTTATCGGCCATCATGATGGTCGAAAGTACATTGTCAATGATCGTACTCTTCCCGTACCGGGATTTAAATTGCAGGAAGTCCGCTGGATTAAAGATACTCCACCTGTAACCTATGCAGCTTATAGCTTGAAACAGCGCCCCAAAGGTTTTCTACTGGGCCGGCGTATTTTTGATGCAATCATACCGGAAATGGTGGCGTATTCTTCGGCTAAACCTACACGAGGGCATATATTTAATATGGATGCAAGATATCGCCCAATTTTGAAACACCTTCAACGTCATTCGCCAAACCCTGCTGTTCCATCACTTAGAAATATGGAGCACTAAACATGTATAAGATTTCACAGCGTGGTTCTACCTTTGTCGAAATGATGCTCATTCTTCCATTATTTGTAATGGTTTTATTGTTTTTTATTTTCAGTTATGACTTAGTCAATGAACAGCTCGAAAAACAAGTAGAAGTTTCTGCTAATTTAAGAGAAGGCCTATGGAACAATGAACCAGGTTGTTATGCCCAAGTTAAAGCAACTGCAACGGGCGGCAGTGTAATGCCTGATGTAGTCTGGCGGTTTTTCAATCTCAAGCGCTATTATCGAGTGGAGGCTGAACTACAGTCCCATGGTGGACCCTGTCAGGGCCTGGGGAGAAATAAATACCGCATGTCACACTATCGTCGTTATTGAATAGCTTATTAAACATTACTGAAAAATTATGACATAAAAAAACATGCCTTACTTTTGGTCGTAAGGCATGGTTAGTAATGGATGGAAATATTAATTATAGTTTACTTTTAGCTTAGCCCATCCAATCCGTGATTTTCTGAGCGGCTGCTTCGAAGAAAGCTTCTAATTCATCGCTCATTGCATTTGCTGCAACAATCACAATCGTAACAACAATTGCAAGAATTAAGCCGTATTCCACAGCCAAGGCACCCCGTTGACGCTTGCATTGTGCAAACGTTTCTTTTGCTTCAGCAGCTGCAATATTTGATTTTGCATATGACAAAAGCGCTTTATCACTAAATTTTCTAAAGATATTCATGCTTTATTCACCTCAATTATACTTGTAGTTAATAAAAATTTATGGATAAGACTGTGAAATCCAACCAATAAATGCATTAATTACTCCTTTGGATGTATCCAGGAATAATATAAGCGTAGGCAAGAGAATTGCTGCAGCTATTACCATGGCTATCCCAAACTCAACCGTAAGACCACCCCATTGTTTTTGTAAGATGTTATGCCTTTGAAATTTAGGTGTAGCCGTATACATCTCAAAAACTCGCTCCTGAATTTTGTGAATCTGTATTTAATAGTAATTCACGGCTATTGATTCTCTCACCCATATAACCTTAGTTCAACAATATTTCACTAAGGTTTAACTTAATGAAATTATAATTTGAACGATGCTTAATTTAGGTGTAACAAACGAAACAATGAGTTAATAAAAAAGTAAAAAGTTTTTTTTATATAAAACTTAGTGCTTTAGATTCATTTTATAAATTAACAATTTAGGTATCTGCATTTTTTTATAGATTTCTATTAACCATGTTTATACTTAAATTCTGCATTTAAGTTGTGGTATCTGGAAATTTTCTATATGCCACGGTATCTTGGGTGTTGATATTAAAAGCAACAAAAAACTGGGGGGTTGGCATGCTTTCAAGGTCCGTTTCTAAGTCGCATCACTGGGGGTCATTAGCAATTATTTTTAGTGTTTATTTATGTAGTAATGGCGCGTTTGCTAGCACTATTTTTATAGAACAATCTACCTCAGAAATTCGTAAAAGTTTTTTGCAAGAGCAAAATAATAATTCGTTTCAACATTCACAATATACTAGCAATATAATTTTGTTAGCTGAAGCAGCAGTAGAGCAAGCTACTGTTAAAAACGTAGAAGTTAAATCTCCTGAAGTCAAAAACGCAGAAATTCAAAATGCTGAAGTTAAATCTGCAGAAATTCAAAGTGCAGAGGTCAAAAATCCAGAAGTAAAATCTGCCGATGTAAAAAGCGCGGAAATTAAGAATGCAGAAGTAAAGTCCGTAGAGGTTGAAAGTGCTGAGGTTAAAAATATAGAGGTAAAATCTGCGGAAGTTAAAAATGCGGAAATTAAGAATGCAGAAGTAAAGTCTGCAGAAGTTAAAGATGTAACTGTAAAAGACGTTGTAATCAAAGCTTCTGAAGTGAAAGCTTCTCAGGTTAAAGATGCAACTGTAAAAGATTCAGTAGTGAAAGCATCAGAAATAAAAGCCTCAGAGGTAAAACCTTCTGAAGTAAAAGCCTCAGAAGTCAAGGCGGCAGAAGTGAAAGAAGCAAAAGTGGATCAAGCCAAAGAGGTAAAAGTGGTAGTCAAGGAAGCTCATGTTAAACCAGCGCCTAATCCTGGGCCGTTTCCGTTTAACCCCTAATTTTAATTTCTGACACAAAGACATATTTGTTTGCGACCATACTGAATTAACATTAATTAAATTAATATATGGAAAATTTTATGGATAAAAGCAAAGATAATTTAAAATTTCGTACTCATTTTGTTCTGTACACAGTAACTATAGCAGTTTGTACATTGTTGACTTGTGCATGTGTGACCACTCCACAGCAATCTCAAATTAAAGAAACTGTAACGACAGTTGATGACGAGTCATTTGAATCCGAGGTTTTGCAAACTAATGGACCTGTAATCGTATTATTTCATGATAATGCCATTGTTGAATCACAGGATATGCAAAAACGCTTTGATTATTTCAGCGAAAGATATGCAGATGAAATCAAGTTTTTAACATTCAACTGGAATTCGGCAGGAAATACAGCACGATACAATTTAAATTCATTACCTAGTACGGTTTTTTACTATAACGGAGATGAAATCGATCGAATTGGTGGAATACCAGAGGATGGTGAACTACTTCGGGAATGGAATAAAGATATTGATCTTTGGATTTTGAAAACTGTGTTGGGTTTACAAGGTGATGATTATGCGGGTAGGTATGTGTATAAGTTTAATGACACCGCAAAGTTACATATAAGTAACTATTAAGATGAGTATTACTAATGGAACCTGCAACTCAGGAACTCAATGCGCGACTGTCACGTGTCGCTAATCGAAGAAATATCAAAGTACCAGGAAGCGTAACTGCCAATGGTAAATTATTGTCAGACTCATTGCTTGAAAACAAAAATATATCTAGTCAACTTGCAAATGAGTTACTAGAAGAAGCAAGTGGTATTCGATCGATAGATCCACAATATATCTCTTTTTCTAAAACCTTTTTAGATCACGTAAGCCAGTTAATTCCAAAAGAAATATCTCTTGAAGAAAAGGTCTTTCCTATAAAACATGAGGGCAATCATGTGCACTTACTGATGGCAAGTCCGTTAGATGAAACTTTGGTTGCACGCATGGAGGCGTTAACTGGTTCAAGGATAAAGCGTTATTGTTGTTATAGCTCTGGAATCAAACAGGCAATTGAAACTCACTATCCAAAAGAGGTTTCACAACTGCCAGTAAACTCAGAAGAGTTAGTGGAACAGGCTGTTAATGATGCGCAACATATTTTAAACCGACGTGATGGAGGTCTTGAGACATTAGTAAATGTACCGTCTCTTATACGACTATTACGAATGATTTTTTACGAAGCAGTGAGCCTGGGAATAAGTGATATCCACTTTGAAACTCAAAAAGATAATTTCCGCATTAGGGTAAGACAAGATGGTGTTTTACGAACTGCCTGGAAATTACCATTGGTTTTAAGTCAAGCGCTCATTGCTCGAATCAAACAAATAGCAGGACTCAACATAACTGAAGGTAAGCCACAAGATGGCCGAATTGATTATCACTTGGTTGACGACCATGAAATAGATATTCGGGTTTCAATTTTACCAGGTGTTTATGGCGACAAAGCCGTATTGCGTGTGTTAGAAAAGGGTAAAAATCGACTTAGTTTGACTGATTTAAAACTTGATCCGAAAACTGATGCCCAATTTAGAAAAATGCTCGAACGCCCTAATGGTTTGGTATTGATTACAGGCCCGACCGGTAGTGGTAAGACCACTACCTTATATGCGTTGTTGGAAGAATTAAATAGTGAAGAAGTAAATATCAGCACAGCTGAAGATCCGGTGGAATATGAATTAGAAGGAATTACACAAGTTGATTGCACGGAGCAAAGAGGAGTTACTTTTGCTTCAGCATTACGTTCTTTTTTACGACAAGATCCAGACATTATTATGGTTGGGGAAATCCGAGATTTAGATACGGGTGATATAGCAGTCAAATCTGCGCTTACAGGGCACCTTGTGCTATCTACGTTACATACCAACGATGCACCCAGTGCAGTTACACGGTTAGTAAATATCGGGGTTCCCCCATTTTTACTTGCTGCATGTGGTTTGACAGTTGTTGCACAACGTCTGGTGCGAAAAATTTGTACAAACTGTAAAAAACCAATGAAACCGGAAGCTGCATTATTGAACAAACTAGGGATAGAGGAAGTTGATGCAAAGTTTTTTCAAGGCTCTGGATGTGATCGGTGTGCAGGCACGGGCTACAAGGGCCGTGTTGCAATTATGGAATGTTTTAGTGTAAACGAAAAAATTGAAAAACTGATTGTTGGAGAAAAAGGCACTGGTGATTTAAGACGTGTTGCTATTAAATCAGGTATGACGACGCTACGCAGAGATGGTCTCGAAAAAATTAAACAAGGCTTTACAACACCGCAGGAAGTATTGCGAGTAACAACCAATGCATAAGGGGTAAGAGATGGGTTTGTTTATTGGATTATTGCTATTGTTAGTTGTAATTATTTTGGTTGGTATTCAGTTTGCCCCGGATCCGCAGTTGCAAGATGCAGGACGCAAAGCAGGTTTTACGTTTGAACGTCAATGGACGGCGGAAACACGTCTATTTAAAATCTTTACACCCTTTATGCGAATGTTTTCACCACTGGTTTCACTCTGCCCTATGGGTAAATATAGAGAGCGATTAATGCGTTGGTTAACCGCTGCAGGTTTAGAGTATGAGGTTACACCAAATGATGTAATTGCACTGCAAATCGTTATGGCATTAATCTTTCCAGTTATTGCTAACACTATTTTTGGTGGAATTGTCTCTATGATTTTTGGATTTATATTTGGTATCGCATTTCCAATTATTTGGGTGCTTGAGAAACGTAGAAACAGGCGTGAAGCAATTTTACGCAGTATGCCAAATGTCGTAGATATGCTGGCATTAAGTGTTGAAGCAGGACTAGATTTTAATAGTGCTGCGCAACGTATTATTGAGCGTAGTGATGATGAGAAAGACCCAATGATCGATGAACTGAATTTTTACCTGCACAGTACGAAGCTTGGTATGAGTCGACAAGAGGCACTCGAGCAACTTGCACAAAGAATAGATTCCGGCGAAATATATTCATTCTGCTCCGTGCTTATTCAAGCAGACAAAATGGGGGCGAGTATTACAGATACCCTAAAACAACAAGCGCAAAGACTCCGCGATGAGCGTTTTATGCGTGCCGAGCGTCACGGTGCTGTGGCAGCACAGAAGCTTTTAGTGCCTATGATGGTTTTTATATTTCCATTGCTATTTATCATCGTATTCGCACCTTACATGCTCAAATTATTTTATGGTCAATAAAGAAAAGCAAAGTTATATGTAGACCAAGAAACAGGGTGATTAAAACAAATGGCCGACACGTGGAAATTGACTATATACCGAGGCGGAGTGAAACACGCGGATACGACGCTTGATTCGGGTAAAGCATATTTGGCTGGCAGAGATCCAAACTGTGATATTGTTTTACCTAGCTCAATCGTTTCGCGTGAGCATACAAAACTTACAGTAAATGCCGACGGAATAGTCGTTGAAGATAATAATAGCAGCAATGGAACTTATATCGATGGTAAAAGGATAGCCAGTCAAAAAGTGAATGGAGTGTCACCGATTGGTGTAGGGGAATATAAGTTAGAGCTTTCATCAAATCAGTCTTTACGCTCAATTTGGCAAGAGCGTTTGAATTCTTTTCTCAATATATGTGGTAATCATCCATATAAATTTTCTACATTTCTCATACTTGCATTAGTACTTCTCTCGGTTTGGTTTTTACAGGGGCCATATGAGAATTATGTGCGTGAAATTCAAAATGAAGCTACGACTAATCACGCCATGTTAGTTGCACAATCCGTTCTTGCGTTAAATGAAGATTATTGGCTTAAGGGAATAATATCAAATTTTAAAGTTACACCACTTGATTCCCAAGAAGGTATAGAAAAAATATACGTAGTGAATCAATACGCAGGGGTGCTTGCTCCACAGAGCCATGCATACGATGTTTTAGACGATGTTGAGTTAGAACGAGTACTGACGCCACCTGGAAAAGAGGTATTGATATTTGACGATGAAGGAAAAGGCAAAATATACCTTCCGGTTCGTCGCAATGACACTGTACTAGGTGCAGTCATCGTACATTATGCAGCTCAACAAGGACAAAACTTAATTCCATTTGGCAAATATGGGGCTATTATTTTGTTTCTGCTTTTGTTGGCATTACTTCTGGCGTATTTGTTGGTAAATATGTTTTTAAGGCCATGGAGGCAGTTAGCAGATGAAGCAGATTTGTCTGTTGGCGAAGAAAAAAATTTATTTAAAAGGGAGCCTGGCTATAAAGAATTACAACAGCATAGGGTCTTATATGAACGTTTATTATTAAAAGCACAAACTAATGGTGATGATACATTACAAACAACACACAATAACGAATGTTCAGCAGATATTGGTAAGGCTAGTGTTGTTAACATGCCGCTGTCGAGAAAACCTTCAACATCGATGGGCGATTGTTCATGTATTATCGATAGATTGAGTCATCATATCAACAATGGTTCTAGTGAGTTCATGCGGTTGTTTGGATTAGATCAGCCTAAAGCAATACATATATTAGATGCTTTTAAAAACCATGAAAGTATTCTAGCTGCGGTTACTAAGTTACTTGAAAATAATGAAGGTGAGCATACAGCCACTGTTCACAATCGAATTTTCAATATAAAAACTGAATATGTGGATGACGCTTTATTGAAAATTGTTTTTCAGCGAATAAAACATGCAAGCTAGACAACAACAAACAACTCAAGTTAAGGAAATGGAAAAAACCAAGAGAGTTGTGCTGAAATTAGTCGGGCCTAATATACAGCAAGATGTTGTATTAGAACCAAATAGAAAATATTCAATCGGTCGTGACCCGGAAAATGATATTCATCTAGATGATGATAGAGTATCACGTCATCATGCAGTTTTATTAATGGAAGGTGGCGAATGGGTGTTGCATGATCAGAAGAGTGTAAACCAAATATTAACTAGTGATGGTTTGGTTGCAGAATTGAAAGTACATTCAGGAACAAGTTTTCAAATTGGTCCTGTGCTTTTCACGGCACATAAAGAGGGTGAAATACTTGGTGAGTTAGGTGGACTAACAAGCAAGCTACAAGGGAAAAATCGTCAAGTAATGTTACTTGCGTCTACACTAGTGGCGATAATTCTATTAGGAATATTGATGTCAGGTAACGAAGAAGAAAAACCTGAAAATATAGAGGACGCAATCGTGAACATACAATCCGAGGAAATTGTCGATGAACAAATTTTTACTCTACCGGTAGATGGCGCAGCCGCAAAAAAGTCTAAGGAACATTATTATCTTGCGATTCAGCATTACGATACACGAAATCTTGAAAATGCAATTCAAGAATTACAGCTCGCTATAAAAAGTAATCCAAATAATCAATCGGCAAAAAGAAAATTTGCCGAAATTGAACGGGAATTGGATTTAGAAATTACCAGGCATTATCAACAAGGTTGTTTTCATGCCAGATTTTTACGTCGATATGAAGCACAACAAGAATTTAGAACAGTCATTCAAATGGTTAGAAATAAAACGGATGGCCGATATTTAGAAGCACGCAGAATGCTTGAATTACTTGAAGATAAAGAAATATCAAGCTTAAGTTGTGGGGAATCATAGGGTAGGAACAACAATGACAACAGTAGCCTCAATAGAAGTAAGACTTAAAGACAGAAAAGTGAATGAGGTAGGTCTTAGTACAGCTAAACCTTTAACAATTGGACGCCGAGATGACAATGAATTAGTACTTGATTTGCCGACCATATCTTCTTTGCATGCACGAATTGATGCTGAAGATAATGACTGGGTGTTAACGGACCTAGGTAGCAGTAACGGTGTATGTGTAAATGGTGATCCTATAAAAAGGCGCAAACTACAAATTGGTGATGAAGTAGAAATAGGTCCATACACATTATATTTTTCTGCTGTGGATAAAAACTTGGACATAAAAGCTACAAACCCATTTGTTGCACCTAATAATGATTTACAGACATCGGATGTGGGTTATGTGCTAGAGGTTTTAGTAGAGAATTCTGATGAGATTGAGCAAGTCATCGCGATTAATAACCGAATTAAAATAGGTCGAGGAAGCAATTGTGATTTTTCACTTGATGGTGATTTAACGGTATCAGAAGAACATCTTAGCATTGAAAAAATACCTCAAGGCTGGATAGTTAAAAACCTCAATCGTAGTTATGTAACATGGCTGAATAAAATTCCAATTCGTGATCAGGCTCCTATACAGCTTGGTGATGTCATAAATGTTGGAAATACACGTTTACGTTTTGCTACGGCTGCATCATCAACAGCTACAGCCAGCCAAACTTCATATAAACATTCGACATCGAGCATAAATAATTTTATGCAGATATTTAGCGGACCAGAAGGAAAACGAGCGCGTATTATTGTTTTAACAGGATTATTAGTGTGTATCTTACTTTCCACATTTATGTTTGGAGGAGATGATAAAACCGAAACTAAGCTTGAGGAAAAAGATGTAGCCATTGGAATAGATGCTGATTCCAATACAGAAGTGGTCGAGGATAACCTGTCAACAAAGCGAATTCGTAATCGTTATTTAACTTGGATACACGATCTAATTAGTAAAGGTGAATATGAGCTTGCGGTTTATAGAGTGGAGGCAGGACTGCAAGAGCTTCCCAATGATCCACAACTTACTAAATTAAATGTTGAGACACGCATTGCTTACGCTAATCAACTAGCAGAACAAAAACAATATCAAGCTGCGATTAGTAGTTTGCAAGCATTGCCACAAACTGATGATCCTCAAGTGAGTAATTTCTTAACGCTATTGCAACAAAGATATCTCGAAGAGCAGCGTGAGGCACGTCGGTACGAAGAACTCGATATAAAATTTGGTAAACAATTACAACAGATTGCTAGAAACTATGAAGAAAATAAATATGCAGAAGCACAAGAAATTGCTACAGAGATGTTGGCATCTGATGATTTGAATAAATTTCCTGAAGCCAAACAAGTCACTAAAAACTGGTTTGAAAAACTAAAAGTAGCCATTGTGCAGCAAAAGGAGCAACAACAGATTGCTTTGGTAAAACAAGAGCAGTTAAAGCAAACCATGCAGGAAGAATACGCAAATTGCTTAAAAGCTGAACAGGAAGGAAGTTTAGTTAAAGCGATACAGGCTTGTAATTTTGTCGCCAGTGCTGACTTAGATACCCCAGAGCGGGCAGCTGCAGTTGAAAAGATAAATGATTTGCAGGCGAAGTTAAGCAGCAGTGCGGATGATTATTATAAAAATGGAGCCGCATGTCGTTCCCAAAATAATCTTACATGCGCGATGCGCAATTGGCATCAAACTTTGGTTTTAAACCCTAACCATGAGCAGGCAAGTAAAGGATTAAAATCAATAATGCCAGAACAGGTAAAGAAAGCACAAACTATATATCGTGAAGGTTTAGTATATGAAGGCTTAAACAATATTCCAAAAGCCATTGCGAAGTGGGAAACAGTGTTGACTATTCTTCCGATTGAGGAGGAACTGTATCATCAAAAGGCATTAAACAAGTTAGAAGAATTTGGAGAAAAGTAAGCGAATATTGAAACTAGATAATAAAAAATTAACTAGACTCACATATTTTTTGCAAGGTTATTAATAAGCAAGTAAGCCTTTGAAGGTAAATTATATAAAAACAATTCGTTACTACAATTAACTAATAAACTAATTCAAAGTAGTTTAATTAACTTTAATAATTGTATTACTGACTTGAACATTTTGTGAACCTATAATTAACATACAATATAGTTTTTGAATAAAGAATCAAAAATCCTGTACTACATGTACACATCAACCAGGGGTGGGGAAGATGAAGGTAGGGCTCGTTAACAAAATATTTTGTGGTGTAAATCTAAACGGTGTTGGGTTTTGTTCAGCACTGGTGGGGACATTAATTCAGTAAAGATCAAACGGGGATCCAATGTCAAAAGCACATACTATGGGAAGTACAGTCGAATCTAAGCAGAATTCGTTACTTTCAACGCCCACGTTTGATATTGAAATTCCCGGTTATGAAATTATCAAACAATGCGGTGATGGTGGAACCGCGAAAGTCTTTATTGCAACACAAAAATCTCTAGACCGACAGGTTGCACTTAAAATAATGCTGTCTGCATTAGCTGTCGATGAAGACCATAGTACAAGATTTTTAAAAGAAGGGCGCGTTATCGCTAAGCTTACTCACCCAAATATCGTCACTATTTATGATGTAGGCGTATCGGATAATAATCATTATATTGCAATGGAGTATTTGCCATCTGGAAGTTTGAGAGAAAAGTTTTCCAATAAGCTTGAGTTAAGTGAAATATTAAAAATAGTAGAGCAAATTGCTTCTGCACTTGCATATGCGCATGAAAATGGATTTGTGCATCGAGATATCAAGCCAGAAAACATCTTATTTCGAAAAGATGATGTGGCAGTACTTTCTGATTTTGGTATTGCAAAAGTTGTAGATACGCGTACTCAGATAACCAACCGAGGTAGTTTGGGTACACCGCGTTATATGAGTCCAGATCAAATTCGTTCAAATCCAATTGGTCCGAGTTCAGATGTTTATTCGCTAGGAGTAGTTCTGTATGAAATGTTAACGGGTCAACCGCCTTACGATAGCGATGATAGTGTTTCAATATTGTATTCCCATGTTCATGAATCAATCCCAGCGTTACCATTGGATAGCCGACATTTACAACCTTTAATTAACAAAATGTTGGCGAAAGAAACTAAATATCGGTTAACAGATGCGGGTGAAGTATTAACTGTCCTTAGATATTTAATAAAAGAAGGCAGACTCCCTAAAGAGTTGATTCATTCAACATCAGGCTCAATCCCTATCAACCAACCAACTATTTTAGTCGATCAGAAGACGATTGATGAAGTAGTTAGTGGAAATAAAAGTGTTGGGCAAGAATCGCAAATTACAAAATCACTAGCAAACAAAAAAAATCACACCATACCTGTAACCAGTGATGAGCTTGCAGAAGCTATTTCTACTCAGGCTCGTATTGAAGAGTATAAAAATAATTCAAACAGTTTTATTAAACGGGTAGTAGATAGTGTATCAAGTTCAACCAAAGCTCTAAATAACAAGGTTAATAAAGTTCCAACGATCTTACCAAAACCTAAACTTAATCTAAAAACTAATTCAAAAAGTGCAAAATACTTACTATATCAAGATTCTGGTATTGAGCGAGTTGTAAAAATTGTATTACATCCAATCTTGCTTGGCGTAGCAGGCATTATTGCGGCATTTAGTTTATTTGTTGCATATAACATCAATGAAACAAACGAAGAAACACAACAACAAATGCATGTCAGTAATATAGAAGACACGATGAAAACTACAAAGAATGAGCCTGTTATTACAAAACCAATTGAAGTCAATGATTCCAGTATTAAAAATGCAGACATAGTTGTTAAAGATGAAACGCAAGTAATTGACAGCCCGATATCTAAGACAGAAAAAATACAAACATGGTTAAGTGAAGCGGAATCATTGATTGAAAAAGGTCAATATATTTCACCTGCCAGAGAAAATGCGCTTAGCAAATATCAACAAATATTGAGTCTTGAACCAGGAAACGAACAAGCATTAGTTGGGTTGCAAAGTATTGTCAATCGCTATACTGAACAGGCAAAGCTAGCTGGCTTTGGAGGTGTGTTTGCTGCGAATCCGCAGAATTTAAGCGGAGAAAAAGATACTGTAATTCAATTAGCCAATTTTAATCAAAATCAAAACACTGGCATAGAGCTCGAAAAAACTAACAGCGATTCAAGCTCTGCTAAAAAAATTATTATTGAAAGCGAGAACGAACCAAATAAAAAACAAGACAAGGATAAAACTGTACAAGAAGTTGTGGAGGTTAAAACTGATGACAAATCATTGCTAATTAATGACAAAGAATCTAAGCTGAGTGCTGAAAAAGAAAGTGAACCTACATCAATTAATGTTGCACTAACTGAACAAAAACCTTCAAAAAATAAAAACGAGATATCGAAAAACAAAATAAAGGAATTAATTGCACTTGCAGATGCATATATTGAAAAAGATTATCTTACTTTTCCGATTGGTGAGAATGCATTGGAAGTATATCAACATATAAGACAGATCGATCCAAACCACCCATCCATTGAGAAGGGATTTGAGCGAATTGCCGATCACTATGCACTTGCTGCTGAACGACGTTTTGCCAATGGAGATATCGAACGAGCAATCACATTAGTGCGACGTGGGTTACGAGTTCAATCAAATCACGAATGGTTGCAACAACTAGAAGAAGAGCTAGCACCGTATGGTTATTAAATAATGAAATGATTTATGAGTATTTAAAAAACAAAAAATGCAAAAACAGCAAAAATCATATACCCGAAATCGAGCTGATAAAAAAACACGTGGATCGATCACGGTAGAGTTTGCCATAACCTTAATCCTGTTATTTCTCTTTCTAACTACTTATTTGCTCATCTCAAGTGGGTTAGTGGGCCATGAACGCGAAACCTATGCGGCTTATGTAGGGGCACGCGCCAACGCAGTGGGTGCTAACGTCAATCGTGCCGTTACCATGGTACGCGGTAAAACCTCAGAAGTACGTGGTGATCGAGTCACTGTACGAGACGAATTGGAAATGCCGATTGATTTTAATCAATGGGTATTTCCTCGCAAAGATCGGACGTATACGGTGGAACAAGAACTACGAGTAGCCGTGGAGCAACGAGACAGTGGCGATAATATGTGGATGCCAACCCGCAGCATATTTGGATTGGGGTCAAATAAAGACACAAACTTTTCGCCGCTAGATAAGCCATCAAGCTTAATCGATCCCAACAACGACGGCGAGCAATGCAAACTATATTGTTGTGGTGAAAAACCTTAAATTTTAATGCTGATTATGCCAAAACAAGCTAAACATTAATCGATTAGATAAGCAGGGGACAAGTGTGTATCGAACAAGAACTCACAAAAACACAATGGTTGGTCAAAAAAAAAGCTTAGTAATCGTTAAAATATACAGCGATCAAATAAAAGTAATCATATTGACCACAATCCTGGCGTGCATATTAAATACACCTGTCAATAGCGCTGAGGTCGGCGGCTGTGGGGCAGACGGTGGGGACCCCCGATGTGCAAGCACAGCCGATCCAGGGAGTACACCAAAAACAGGGACGCCCAACGTCGGCAGCAGCAATCCCATCAATCTCATCACCGGCAACAAATACCAACGCGAAGACGATCATCAACCCTATTTAGGCAATACTGCGACCAAGCTAGTATTCATGCGCCATTACAACAGTGCCAATACCGACAACGACTTCGGCTTAGGCCCGGGTTGGAGCATGAGCTACGACACCCGCATCGGTCAACTCAGTGAACAACAACTCCAGATCGTACAAAGCGACGGGCGACGCATCGTATTTACACGCAAATCCAACCCCGAAACCAATGAAAGTAAATACCAAGCCGTAAATCCCACCGATGGGACAATCTATCAAAACGACCACCACTATCGCTGGTATCTACGTGATGGTCGTGCACTCTATTTTAATTTAGACGGCCAACTGACCCGCATCCATCACCAAACCCGCAATATCACCTTAACGATGTATCGCAATACCCGAGGCTGGCTCACACAAGTCCGCGATGATGCCGAACGCCGCATCCAGCTGCAGTACTATGACAAAAAAGATGCGCAGCAAACCAACGGTATAAACGTAACCGACAGGCTACACGGCAAACTTCGTCGCATCACGATTCCCACTGGCGAAACCATCCACTACCACTACGATCAAGCCGGCAACCTACGACAAGTCACCTATCCCAATCAAACCACTCGCAGCTATCACTACGAAGATGTAAATCATCCGCATGCCCTCACGGGCATCACCAATGAAAAAAACACAAGAACAGTGACCTGGGGGTATGATCAAGAGGGGCGCGCCAACTTATCTGAACAAGCCGCACAAGTAGGGCGAGTGACCCTAGACTACCAATTGCCCCTGCATGCAAACGAACTTGGGCGCACCCTGGTTACCAACAGTTTGGGGCAACAAGCGACTTATACTTGGCGGCGCGATGCGCTACAGGCGCAAGCCTTACTCCTACGAGGTGAAGGGATTGCTTGTAGCAGCTGTCCCAAGACTGGGGTGCAGTATCAATATAACGAAAACTATCAGCTCAGCGAAGCTACCTTTCAAGATTATCTCTCTATTCGTTATCGCTACGACAATTTAGGAAGATTAAGCAGCCTTACTCAACAGGCTGAAGACACGCCTGAACAAATGATCGAACGTTTTGAATATTTAGGCGAAACCAATTTAAAAACGGCTATCCACCGGCCCAGTGTTAAACCAAATTCAGAATACATAATTACCTATACATATGATCAAAACCAACAACTAATACAAATTGATGAGCAAGGATATTCTCCAGACTCAGAATATAATTTTGATCCAATACATCGAATTACACGTTTGAGGTATAAAAATAGAAACCTTGTTGAAATAAATGGACCGAGAGGAGATGTAAGTGATGTTATACAACTTAACTATGACCATGAAGATCAACTAGCTAAAATTATTACACCTGATCAAGTTGCTATAAGCGTACTGGCTTATGATCAATATGCAAGACCTGTAAAACTACAGCCCACTAATCAGAAAGCACTGGAAATAAAATACACTGAACGCGGCTTACTGAAACAAATTAAACAAGGTGCAAATACAATAGACTATGCCTATGATCATGCCGGAAAAATAAATCATGTCTCTACATCTAATGGCAAAAAAATATCGGTAACCTATGATGATGCAGGCAGGTTAAGGGAATTACGCAACGGAATTCGAAATCGAATAAAAGTAGAGCTGGATACAGAAAGTAATATTCTAGCGAGTACAGTTGTTGATAACGGGATCGTAAAAACGCTGACATACCTCTATGATGCAACCGGGCGTTTGAATCAATTCCAAGGAGGGGATGGCAATGTTGTTGCGAATTATGAATATGATAATTTAGGCAACTTGGTTCAAATCCAGGATGCTGAGGGGAATGTAAATCCGTTGTATCAACCCAATCTCGATTCAATGTTTGAAGCCGCTTTGGCATCAAATACAAAGGTACAATCGAATGCATTAAAAGAGCAAGAAAACATCGAGAGTGTAACCGATGCGCGTGGCAATACTACAGATTACGTACAAGATGATTTTGGTCGTATAGTCACTATAGAAAGCCCCGATACAGGATTAGCTCACTATGTGTATGATAACGCCAATAACATTATTAAAGAGATCAATGCACTTGGACAAAAAACTACCTATGAATATGATGCTGCAAATCAACTAATAAGTTGGAAAGATGATAAAGGACTTGTTCGTATTCAATATAGTCAAGGACAAATAAGTGAGATAATAGATAAGTACTCAACAGAAAAATTCAAATATGATGGTCTAGGGAATGTAGCTGAACATACCAGGCATATAGATGGTTTTACGTTTACAACAGCCTATCATTACGATGAAGAAACCGGTCGATTAAAATACAAAGACCTCCTCGATGGGCAAACCTTGCGCTTCCATTATCACGAAAATGGAAAATTACATGCCATCACGCGAAAAAACCTACTTGGCCAAAGTACTATCATCGGTGAAATCAATACAAGCGAAGCCAATCGCCATTATGTACATGGCAACGGCATCGTCACCGACTACCAATACAATGCAGAGGGTCAACTTACAAGCATCTATAGCCAACAAGTGCATAATCTTGAGTATCAATACGATCAAAGAGGAAACATCATCGGCATCCAACTTGATGGCATTGCAAACCAATACAATTATGATTCTATCGGGCGTTTAACGAATGCAATCAATCCTACAGTTACCTATGCTTATCAATACGATGAACTCGGCAACCGAACACAAACTACAGAAAATGAGGTAACCACAAATTATCGCTATGCAAATTACGCAGAAGGTAATCGACTCCTGTCTAAAAATGAAAACCAGCAATACGAATACAATGCAGCAGGAAGTCCAACCAAAATCGGCACAAAAACCTATGAATATGATACCGACCAGCGACCGACAAAACTATATATAAACAACCAGCTCAAAGCAGAATATACCTACAATGGTTTTGGTGAACGCATTAAGAAAGTAAGCTACCAAGGCAATCAGAAACAAGTCACATACTACTTTTACAATGGCGAAGGAAAATTAACTGCAGAAGCCGATGAAACCGGCACCATTACCTCACAATATGTATATCTCAACCATCAACCGATCGCCAAACTCGAGCATAAAAAAATCTATGCGATTCATACTGATCGATTAGGTACATCGCATAAAGTCACTGACAAACAGGGCGAAATCATATGGGCGGCAGAATATAGCCCCTTTGGAAAGGCTAAAATAACCACAGCACACATCACTCTCAATCTGCGCTTTCCCGGCCAGTATTACGATCAAGAATCTGATACCCACTACAATTATCTACGAGATTACGACCCCGAAACCGGACGTTATCTCACTTCCGATCCCATTGGCTTAGAAGGCGGCATCAATCTTTATGCGTATGTAAATAATAATCCATTAGCACTCATGGATCTGCGTGGTACTTCTCCACTTTCATGGTTAGCTAAACAGGCAGGTAAAAAAGTTGCAGTTAAGAAGTTCAAGAAAGAACTTGTGAAACAACTAAAGCCAAGATTAGATAGACTGCTTGAAAAAGATAATCTTGGCGATGCGGCTAAAAAACAACTACAAAAAGACTACGATGAAATCCTGGAGGCAATTAGTGCCTTAAGTGATGGTTTAGATGTTTGGGATTTAATTGAACTTGTTCCAATAGCCGGTGATGCAGTAGGTGCATATCGATTTATTGATAAATGTCAAAATATAGCAAGTTTGTTAAAGCGGTTTACACGAAAGACGATCGGTTTTTCGCGATTGCCAGCAAAAGGCTCAGGTAAATGGACTGGTGGAATTGGTCAAGGTAAATTTACTCCCAATAAAGATACAGATCTTTATAAGGCGCTTCCTGACGGAAATAAAAGTATTACCTATAAAGATGGGATGCCAGACTTAAAACCTTTCTCAAAAGGAAATGTTAAAATAAAGGGGTTAAAAGGTACTGATGCTGATAAAGCAGCAGCAATTAGAAAGATGAAGAAAGAGAATCCAGGTTGGGAACAGCCGCCTAATACTGATTGGCATCATGATCCGGATTGTTTAACTATGGTGTTGATTGATAAAACTCTTCATAAAGCGCTAGGTCATACTGGTGGTGCTGAAGTCATCAAGCAAGGTGCCTGTAATTAATATAGTTAATGAATGTCAATCTATCGATAAGTCAATAATGAAAGAATTTCACTTTCAGAATCAAAGTCAAATAGAAGCGACTGATAAGAAGATCAGGAATTTGGAAAAATTTATTGATGCAAAACTGCCTGATGATTTCATTCAGTTTTTGAAAGAATATAAAGGAGGTTGGTTACCTACTAGAAGGGATTTCGTGGTTTTTTGGGGTAAAAATAATGACCTTCCCTGGCCTAAGCAAGAGGGTAATACAAATAGCTTATATAGTATTGAAGAACTTCAGGAATCGTTTAAGGATAATTTAAAGGATCCAGAATATTTCTTTTTGCCGATTAAAGATCTTGAAATTGGGTATAGTGAAAGTGGCCGAGTATTTATCAAGCTTCATGAGCCACACAGAGGTAAAGTTTTTTTCTGGCCGTATGAGTTGATTGCAGCGTATGATGACATCCTGGATTATCGTCCCAAGTTTGATTTTGCAAATCATAATCTCTATCTGCCTGAACTTGCAAGTGTAGTGGCCGACACCTTTGAAATATTTAGCTATGCATTATTAAATAAATATGAAGACTATTCATTGACTGCTGGTAAAGATTACCTTGTAAGCTTGCTAGATGGCTCTAAAGAAGACATACAATTCTGGAAAAAGAAAGGAGAGCATGGAGAAATGTTGCGCCAAATGCTCGAATATTCGTTTTACAACGTAATGTTAAATCATTTCTCCAGGGCCAAAACAGCCTATAAAGCCTTCTGCAAGGCCAAAGACAAATACGAAGATGAGTCACTTGATTGCATCTTGCAATGGGAAGGCTGGAAAGCCCATATCCAATTGGCTGAACAAGAACACCAAAATGGGCTCCCTGATTGGCGCTTTCGATTTGCCCGTCGAGTCAGTAGCATCGATCCGGATCAAGAACCTCTACCTATTCCAGAAGGCTTTGAATATAGTGAAGTGATCACCTTGTCCTAAATTTAACCATAATCATTACACTGTGCCCAAGATCAAAAACAAGCGAGTACATGCCAACCTTACTCAAGAGATCAATGAAATCGAGCAAGACTTAGATAAATTCTTTGCACGCCGAATGTTTATTTGGCGATGGCGAACTATATTTACTGCTATATTTGTTGGAATTCTGAATTACTTTTATCCAAACTTATGGTGGTTGTGGTTTATTCCATTATTATCACTAGTAATAATGGGCGTGATGTATTTGTTGGCGAAGAGGGACATTGCAAAAGTACTGGAAAAATTAGATTGATGGGAAAAAGAATTTTCTCCAATTAAAACACTTTAACATCAGTTAGTTATTTTGTTTTTTTAAACTAAAATATCCGTGTAATACTTAAGCTTTTCAATATCTGAAAATCTCGATAAGCTTGTCTTTATCAAATTAGTTCATTCACCAAATTAATGGAGCCCAGAAAATCAATAATAAGAGAAATAGGGTAATTTCAAAAAATATGAACATCTTAAAATCAGTAAAGTTTTTCCTTATTTAAAGAAATCTATTCTGGCTTTGGTTAGAAAATGAATAAAGCTTGATTATCTTAAATAAATTGTATTTTTATAGAACTTAGACTCAATTAACGGGGGGTAGTTATGAAATTTTTTATGAAGGTTGGAATTCTTGTTATTCCTTTAATCATTATAAGCCTTAGTTCTGTATCTCACTCTGGAGATATTTTTGGCAAAGTGATGGACAACATTGATATTGGTGTGGCTGCGTTCCAGATGAATGAGGAATATGTAAAGACACAATCCATAGCAGCAGTGGCAGAAATGGATGAGCGGAACCCAGTAGCGCCTGATGATAACGAATATTACCTCCGCTTAAATAAGATTGTTGCAGGTCTTTCTACTTATGAAGATCTCAAGCTAAATTTCAAAGTATATTTAGTCAAAGATGTTAATGCGTTTGCTACACCCGATGGCTCTATTCGTGTATTTGCTGGCTTAATGGATTTAATGTCAGATGATCAGATTTTAGCAGTAATCGGTCATGAAATAGGTCATGTGAAGTTAAAACATGCTTACAATCAAATGAAACAATCACTGAAAACTGAAATAGGGTTTCGTGCTTTAGCGATGGCTGGCGGTACTGCAGCTACTTTATCGAAATCTCAGCTTGGAAAACTTGCTAATGCATATTTGCACTCAAGTTATTCGCAAAGTGATGAACTTGAATCAGATGCATTCTCTGTAAAGTTTCTTAAAGAAAGAAATAATAATCCTAGAAATATGATTGGTGCAATTAAAGTGCTTGAAGAAAAGTATGGTTCTGGCTCAGATTTTTTAACCTCACATCCTTCTAATACACGTCGAATTCAGGAACTCGAGATGCAAATCAATCAAAGCTAAAAATATAGCTTGAATAAATTTCTATAAATAGTTTGGTTAGTTTAGTAGCCGTGGCGGTATTTGCCGCAGATCCAGATTCACTACTTTATTTGTTGGGATACATTATTACTTTTACCCTAACCTATGGTGACTGTGGGTTATTACATTACTAGCATTAGCATTAATGGGCTCGATATACATATCCGTAAAAAATATAGGAAAAGTACGCAAAAAATTAGATTGAGCATTAAGGAAGTTTATTCTTAGATATAGAAATATTGAGTCAAGGCTATTTGATAGGAAGAATTAGTTTTGTTTTTAAGCTAGTAACCTACTTAAAAATCGGTTAGCTCCAATTATCCAAGTAGTTTAATAAACTTTTTTGCTCAATTTTGAATTCTCTGAATTTAAGATAGACTTCTAAAATTGAATCAGGTTGGTGTATCAGATGCTTAGACTATATAGAAAATATAAAACTGCAGTAATAATAACTGTGCTAGCGATTTCGATAGTTGGAGTAGTCTACGTCATTAAAGGGAAAGCGCCTACTGGTGTAAAACTGGGTGGGATTAATGATTGCAAAAGAGCAATTGATAAGCGCAATAGATATAAGTGTTACATTGGCAATGCCATGGAGAGTAGTGATATTTCTTGGTGTAAAAAAATCCCGCTAAATTACTGTGTTAGTCATGAATATGGAAATTATTATGATTGGTGTATTAACAGGCTTGCAGTAGGGCATTTGAGAGCTGAGTTCTGTAAGGAAGTAAAGCATGAAGTTTCTCCATGCTTTCCGGTAGACGATCTGACAACCAGATGGCGAGATAAGTGTTATTGGGAGATTGCTGTTGAAATTGGTGATATGCCATTGTGTAACAAAATAAAAAGGCCAACATCACGGCATCTTTGCAAAGATGCTATTGACTGGAATCGCAGCGACCCGAACTATCCAAGTAAAAAACCTGGAATGCGTCGTTGGCCAGAATAAATCCACGAAGGTCAGTTTGGTCATACCCTAGTTTAATAAGTAGTTTGAAAAAGGTTAAATTGATTAAGCCTTAACTTTGATTATGGTGGTTTAGGCGCTTTGTTTGGTAGACATATTGAGGTTATTGGAGGCGTTTATACGAAAACACTAGAAGGGAAGGTTATTGCTGCAGCATTTGCAGATTCTTACTAGCAATATGGTCCTTGCATTACTTTAATTATTGGGCCCAAACAGTTAAAAACGGTTTGAATAAAAGTGGTAAAACTGGGAGCAGGAAAGTAAATCTCTCCTGAAGCGATTGATTTTATCGTTATACGGAATCTGCTATTGATCATACTTTATTTTCACGAAGTCAAAACTCTTTCAATAGAATTTTATGGAAATCAAATCGTTTGTTGATAAGATATAATGCGGGCTTTAATAAATAAGTAACTAATGATGCCAACCTCGGTGCTGTTATCGAGGTTTTTTTATATTATCGGTGTTGGATATTCGTTTTAGGCTAGGTGGCAGAGTGGTTATGCAGCGGCCTGCAAAGCCGTGGACACCGGTTCGATTCCGGTCCTAGCCTCCATAAGATCGATTAAATATTGACCACTCCCATGCGGAAACAACTATTTATCAATAATTGCTGCGGTTATATTGTAACCGCTTGATTTTTAGCCCCGTATTCCCAAATTAATACAACAAGAGTAGTCATCATTAACACACAATAAAAAAGCCTGCCTACATCACATATCTCAGACACTTATCTTTATATGTGATAAGGACAACAATTAATTCGTGTACTTTCTACAATTTGATTTGATTGTTTGACAAGTTGCAAACTTGCTTGTGCCTGTGACCTCGAACTTTCAGTGGATTCTTGAGTCTGTTTCATCGCTTCACCCGCCTGTTCTGCAAGTGTAGTTCCTTCGCGTGCACTTTCGGTTAATCGTTGAACTTCATCTGCAACTGCAGCAAATTCTCGGCCAGCCTACAGTTGTTAAAAATTGTTCTAGATAATTTTGTCCTTCCCTGGCCATAGTCTTATAAATTGATCTCTGAAAATATTTATTTCTTACTCAATCAGTGATGCGTAATTGAATGTAAATTGCAGATTTGACTAAAATAGTTATTAATTTTCAGACAGATATAAAGAAAAACAGGTGAAGGAAATTATTAAATTATTACAAGTTATTGTTTAGTAATATATTAATAATTAGCTTTGTTCTCTGTCAGCGTCAAACTTATGACTTGCTTTTGCGAAGGTAGGTCATCTATGTATGTTAATTGCAGTCGTTGTGATGCACATAACTATTTTTCTAGAGTTTTGCGTGCGTTACTCAATTTATTTAATAGAGTTTCTTTATCTGCAAGATCTCAATATTTAACTAGCTTGATCAAGCTAAATTTTTATTGACAAAATCTGCGAATACAGTCAGAGTTAAGATTATAAGCACAGATCTGTGCATACTCATAACGTATACATAACAAAAATCCGTAACATAGCTATTACCAGGCAGGGGTTCACGTGTGTGAATTGGCTCAAGCATTTGTGTTGAGCTTTGCGGGATTCAAAAAAACCGTAATGTTCTCAAATTAATTTTTTGTAATGACTGAAAGTCGTAACGATACATATTTCTTAGTCAATTCTACTGACTAAGATGAGTTAATATTTTTATAACCTATGCAGAAAGTGTTAGTGCAAAATTGTAGTATGTTTTTAGTAGAATCATAATGAACAAAGTACTTATTGTAGATGATTCAAAGCCTGATTTAGAAAATCTAAAATCAATAATATCTAGTGCTGGATTTCATGTAATAACAGCTACTTCTGGTGAGGAAGCAGTTGAGAAAGCTAAGAGTAATAAACCAAACTTGATTTTTATGGATGTAATTATGGATAACAAGGATGGTTTTGAAGCATGTCGTGAAATTACTGCAGATAAAAACACAAAAAATATTCCTATAGTCTTTGTTACAGGCAAGTGTCAAAAAGCCGATCGGGTATGGGCTGAGTTGCAGGGAGGTAAAGCATTAATTGGCAAACCTTATACGCCTGATCAAATTGTTTCGCAAATTATTAAGTATATCTGATGGAAGAACCTATCAAATTATCTGGTGTGACTTTATCAGATAAGTTAAGCGAAATGGGTTTGCGTACGGGGTGGGTAGAGAAGCATGCTGAATTGATCGCCAAACTCGAAGCTGAGTATCAATCATCTCATGATGAAAAAGATGATTCATTAGATACTCGCTATTATGGGTTCAGAGTTGGTAATTTGAATTTACTGATATCAGAGGAAATGTCTTCTGAAATTCTTGAAGATAGTACTATCAATCCAATACTTCTTGCGCCTAATTGGCTAATAGGCGTATGTAATGTACGTGGTGACATCGTTCCCATAATCGATTTAGAGCAAATCGTAACCAGTAAAATCGGCATTACTGAGCCTAGGAAGTATAAAACACTAATTTTAAGCCAAGAAGGAAATTCTATAGGTCTTCTACTCGCAAAGTTACCAGTATCAATATATTTCAATAAAGAAGAACGTGTAAGCAACTATTCTAAATTGCCTGAGTTAATACAACCTTTTACAACAATTGCTTATGAAAGAAAACAAAATATTTGGACATGTCTTGATTTTTCCACTTTTATTTCATCATTTTCAAATTAGCAAAAACCAACTGCGCTAGCATTTGGAGGAATAGTAATATGATAGATTCAAACAAGTTTTTAGATATCAAAATCACAAAAAAACTTACTCTACTGTTTATAGCGGTCACTTTAGGTTTTATAGCAATAGCTCTGACTTATTGGTTTGTAATTAAGAATGAGCGTGAGGCTACTGATAGATCTAACTTGTATATTAAATATGGTCAACTCGTAAGTGATGCTCAAAAAAACTATTTCAAGGTAAGACGATTTGAAAAAGACTTTTTGTTAAGCATATCTGCCTCAACAGGTCAGACATATAACAATACACCACTTGAAGAGCATGCGCGATATGTTCAGTTACTGAAAAAAAACATGGAACAGTTACGGGCTTTAAGTAATATCATAGATTCCACGACACCTGATGAAATTGTTATTGAAGATATTGAATTACCGATTGAGTATTTATCTCAGTTGGTAATACAAGCCTCTACAGTAGTAAATGACTACGTAGCATCATTTGATGATATTGTGAAATTTAATCAAGTAGTTGGTTTTACAGATACAGAAGGACTGCGACAAGAGGCAAACTTATTACTTAGTCAAATTGAAAATAAAATTGGAGATGCAAATAACTCTAACTTGTTTACAGTATTAGCAAAGTTAAGAGCACATGAGAATCATATACTGCAATCCATTGACTTAACTGAATCTTTCGAAGATCTAAAATTACAGCATCAAAAATTTAATTCATCGTTGAGTGATTCAGGTTTAATTTCCGATAAAGATAAACCGGTTTTACTCAACGTTATGAATAACTACCTTAATATCATCAATGATATTGTAGCTAACAAACGCAATGCAAATGAGTATACAGAACTGTATGACTTCATGCTTGGACCGCTTTTTGATGAAATGGGTCAATCTTCAGAATTAAGTATATTGCAAAATCAAGCTGCTCAAGAAAAAACAACCTATACTATTACAGTATTTGTAGCGTTAGCACTCATCGCAATTGCTACACTTATTTCACTCTTACTATATTTATTTGGTTATAGCGTAACCAAACCAATCAATGCGTTTGTGGATGCAATACATGAGGTTAATCAAGGAAATTTGCATGTGCGCACAAAGTTAAATCGTAAAGATGAATTAGGTGAGTTATCAAAGGCTTTTGATAAACTCTTAGATGAAAAAGTAACACAACTTTCAATCTCAGAAAAAAATAATAATGAATTAAATGATTCTGTCATATCTCTATTAAATTCCGTAGCTCTGCTAAGTAAAAAAGATTTTACTGTAAAAGCACCAGTTTTTGAGGATGTTACAGGAGCATTAGGCGATTCATTAAATTTGCTAACGAAAGAAACTGCATCCGCTCTTAGTGATGTAAAAGAAATTTCCGTTCGTGTTGTTGTTGAGTCTAATCGAATTCAGCGACAGTCTAAATTTGTGATGGCAGTTGCCGAAAAAGAGCGACGCCAAGTTGAAGGAACGATGTATGAACTCAATAAATCTTCGGAAGCAATGAATAAAATTTCATGGGATGCAACTGAGGCAAATAAACGGGCAGATAACGCATTAGATAATACCCAATCAGCTTTAGGAGCCGTAAATCGCTCTATCGATGGCATAAATAGTATTCGAGATACTATTCGAGAAACTGAAAAACGAATCAAAAGGCTAGGTGAGCGATCCCAAGAAATTACTGGCATCGTAAATTTAATTAATAGTATTGCAGAGCGTACACATATTTTAGCACTTAATGCCAGTATGCATGCCGCATCAGCTGGAGAAGCTGGCCGGGGATTTGCAGTAGTTGCTGATGAAGTTCAACGATTAGCCGAAAGTGCTCGAGAGGCAACTACTGAAATTGATTCATTAGTTAATAACATACGCGTGGAGACAAAAGACACTGTAACAGCAATGAATACAGCTATAAGTCAAGTTACTGAAGGAACTACACTTGCAGAACAGGCGGGTGAAGCGATGAAACAGACTCAAGAATCTACTGAAAGTCTTGTGAAAGCTGTAAATCAAATCACTGAAAGCTCAAGGTCACAGGCACAAGCAAGTTTGCAACTTGTCAAACAATCAAATCAAATTGTAGAAAGTACACGAAAGACTGATCATCATTTGCATTTGCAAGTGAAAAATGCCAACAACCTGGTTCGATATTCAAATATGCTATTAGCTACCGTTGGAATCTTTAGGTTACCTGTAACGGAGAAGGAACAGCAAAATAAACCTAAGATCACAGAAATTCCAGCTAATGCAAAATTACGTAGTGGTATTACGACTGCAAAAATAGAAAATAGAGATAAAACTTCTCAAACTGATAAAGCCGAACTTGTAACCGCGTAGGTAAATACTAATTATCTAAGTTATTCAAAATTAAGTTTACTCAAAATTGTATGCAAGAAGATCTTAGTATCCTTGAAGATTTATACAATTACATAAGGAAATGGTCCATTAATTCTGAAAATAAAGCAGAACATATAAATGAATTGCTGCTTGAGATTGAACTATTTTCAAACCAATTAGCTGAGCGTTCAAAAAAGTTTAAAAATTTTGAACTATTCCAGCATTGTTTAAAATTGCAAGATAATCTTGAAATACTTAAAGAGAATTCACCATCTCCTAATCAAATAAAGTTGCTTTGTGAATGGCCAATTCAGATGAGAAACTATTTACAAAATTATAAAAAGGACAATTATAAAGAAGATTTAAAAAAGTTCTTATGTAATTCGAATTGGCCGAGTAGGTATAAAAGGAGCGAGATTGATTCATTGTTATCATCAGACTCTAAGACTGACTCCAATATACAAGATAAAATTAAAAAGGGAAAATACTCAAAAGATTGTTCACCGGAGCAACAAGAGTTACTTGACCTAATTAATGTTGAACTATCTGTTCTTCTTAAGTCACAAAAAGAACTGGCATCAGATATTGATAAATTAGGGCATGATCACAAACAGCTTCTAGAAATAACAGAAGTACAAATCGAACAAATAAAGCGTATTGGCTCTGCATCTAAAATGATTGGATTATCCGGTCTGCATCAGTTTTGTAACCACATACAAAAAAATTTTGCACATATTGAAAATAAGAATCCTAAACAACTTATTTCTTTATTGTCGCAAATGCTTGCGTGGCCTGAAGTAATTCAGGCATATTTGCTTGATTTTGACAATTCAGACTCAATCCAAGCCTTATTGGAATATCTTAGCCAGGAAAACTGGCCAATTAAATTAAGTAAACAAGAACTTAATAAACTGCAGGCGTTATTTAATAAATCTATAGTTGAGCCGGATATAAGTAACGCCCATAAACGGATCCGGAAAGCTACTCCGAAATTAGTTAGCCTAAAAGTGTCTGAGGATATAGATACAGATATCTTTAACAGTTTTATGCTTGATTTGCCTGTGCAAACTGAAGAATTATCAAACGCTGTACAAAATTTGTGTGATAACAACTTTCTTGAATATCTTGAAATTGCCGAGCGGATTACACATACCCTAAAAAGTGCAGCGAATACTGTCGGCATACAGGGTATAGCTAACTTGACTCATCATTTAGAGGATATATTTTCGGCTTTGCTAAAATTAAAAATGAAACCATCGAAATGCCTTCATGAAACAATCCAAAATGCTACAGATAGTTTAGAAGAAATGTCAGAATACTTAGAGGGTGCAGGTTCATTTCCAGATAAGTCAGTACAAGTGTTGCAAGAAATTTTAGATTGGACAAATAATATAGATGAACACGGTATCAACTACCTAAAAGAATCAAAAAAAGGTGAGGTTGACTCTAGTGTTCCACAGAACCTTACTGCTGAATCAAAACTTAATCAGAGATACAACGCAACTTCTAAAAACTCAAAAAAGATGTCTACGGAATTATCGCTTCGAATTTCCGCATGTCTAGTAGATGGCTTACTTAAGCGTGCCGGTGAAAACATCATTTCTAACGAACAGGTTCGTGAATTAGTTTTACATTTGAAATCCTCCATACAACATTTAAGCACTAATAATAAAAAAATTAAAACGCTTGCCCAAGAACTTGATAATTTAATTGGCATTCGTGGATTTTCACCTCGCCAGGATTCACTCACAACAAATAGAGACTTTGATCCACTTGAAATGGATCAGTTTAATGAATTACATACATTTGCAAATCAATTTATGGAAACTTCATATGATTCTGTGGAGTTTTTGCATGAAATTGAAGAATCATTGTTGAAACTTGAAAAGCTCTCCATCAATCAAGTACGCAATCTACATGAGAATCAGGAAGCAGTTTTGCGAATTCGTATGATACCTGTACAGAGTATTGTTCCCAGATTAAAACGAGCTGTCAGACAAGCATGTAAATCATCAAATAAATTAGCCAAATTAGAAATTTTTGGTGAGCATATTCATGTTGATAGTGAGTATATACACCAACTCGTGGATCCAATAATGCATATCCTGCGTAATGCAATTGATCATGGAATTGAAACACCCGATCTAAGAGTTAAACATAGTAAAAATGCAGAAGGAAAAATACAGCTCATTTTTAAAAAAGAAGGCAATCTAATACGGGTTATTTGTCGAGACGATGGTAATGGTTTGGATCTAGGATTAATTAAATCAAAAGCTATCGAAAAAGGATTGTTAAATAAAAATGAAGAATTTACCAAGGAGCTTGCAATACAAATTATACTTCAACATGGATTTTCGACCAAAGACAAAGTGTCACAGCTTTCAGGACGTGGTGTTGGATTAGCTGCAGTTTTTACAAAAATCCATGAAATGAAAGGATCTATAGAAATAGAAACTGATAAAGATGTCGGTGTCAAAGTTGAAATTGCAATTCCAACAACTTTCAATTCTGTGCATGCCCTTATAGCTCTTTGTGATGACAGTACTGTTGCAATATCAAACCGAGGTATCGATGAAATTTTATATGCTGGCGCAGGAAATATTATTTCAAAATCAGGCCAGTGCTATTTTAAGTATCTACAGCAGCAATACCCAGTTTTTGATCTACAATTCATGCTTGATAAAACAGAAAAAAATAGTCCAGTCGATGATAGAGTAATTCTGATTATAAGTGATGATGCGAATAAAAAATATGCTGTCACAGTAGACAAAATTTATGATACTCGAGATGTTGTAGTTAAGCCATTAGGCAAATTCATTCCAAAAATTTTAGGATTGCTTGGAACTACCATATTAGGTGATGGTAGAATAATAACAGTTATTGATATGATTGAATTGATTCAAACTTCAAGTAGATCTTCTGAAACTAGCGAGCCTAGTAAAAAAGTTCAAAAGTCGATAGAACATCAACATGCACTTATTGTAGAAGATGCAATTAGCACGCGGAAGTCTCTTGCACAATTTATGCGAGATATTGGATTTGTCGTAAATACAGCTAAGGATGGTGTAGAGGCAATTAACCTTATCCAAAAGCAAATTCCCTCAATTGTATTAACAGATCTGGAAATGCCACGTATGAATGGGTTAGAACTGTCGGATCATCTTCGATCGAATAAAGAGACTGAATTCACACCTATTATAATGATTACTTCTAAATCAACAGAAAAACACAGAGAAGAAGCGAAACGTTTGGGCGTGTCAGCATATATTACTAAGCCTTACGATGAAGACGAACTACTTGAGTTAATAAATTCATTTAAAGTTATTGCATAAAATGTGAGGAATTGCCGTATATTGATTTCTTTTGTAGATATTCGTATACATATTTTTATTTTGCAACGATGAGCAGGATTGATTTACTAAAATGACTGAAGTTCAAGATTTAACATTCGAGATTAATGATGAAACAGCTCGAACCATAGATGAAAGTTCTTTCAGCTTGGATACAGAGATTCCGGGCTATGAAGTAGTTGGTATTTGCGGTAGTGGTAGCACTGCTAAAGTTTATGTAGCTATCCAAAAATCATTAAGCCGTCAAGTCGCACTAAAAGTTATGCATCCTCGTCTAGCGTCTGATGAGGAACGTGTCAGCCGGTTTTTACATGAAGGACGCATAAATGGAAATCTTTCTCATGCCAATATCGTGCCGATTCATAATATTGGAACAGTAAATGATATGCACTACATTTCGATGGAATATATGCCTTGGGGTAATTTACGTCGACACCTCGAAACTAAACTTGAGCTTGATTGGATATTTGAAATTATAAAGCAAATTGCATTAGCTTTATCTTATTCACACGAACATGGGTTCATTCATCGAGATATTAAGCCTGAAAATATTTTATTTCGGGATGAAAACTCGGCAGTTCTCTCTGATTTTGGTATTGCAGATGAACTAGAGCATCGTACTGAAATTATAAGCAAATCGAATCAAGGCACACCTAAGTACATATGTCCTGATCTGATTCGTTCTAGTCCAATTGGTCCTAGCTCTGACATTTACTCCCTAGGGGTAGTATTTTTTGAAATGCTTACTGGCAACCCTCCATATGAAAGTGGGACGCGACCCTACACAAGAAAAGATACAATAACGGTTCTATTTGCACATTTGCGTAAACCAATACCTGAATTACCACCCGAATTCCAACACATACAACCTTTAATTAATAAAATGTTGGCAAAGGATCCTAAAGACCGCTTTTATAAGGCAAGTGATGTAATTGAAGCGATTGCAAGCCTTAGTTAAAAGTTTACTGATAGCTTTTTGCTATATACAGCCATTTTAAAAAAGATAGAGTGCTGAACATTTAATAGCGCAAAATAAATTTTTTATAAAAATTTGTTGTTAATTTGCAAACACGTCCTAGCCTCTAATTTATATATTAAACAGTAAGTTATATAAATTTATTAAAGTTGTATAATAGCTTTGGTCAATTCGATATTACGCTGTATTTCAACTCCCCAATAGGTGCGTTAACCAGCAATACATGTTCGCGGGCATATAAAGGCATTAAGTAAACCTTATTCCTTAATACATACTTTTTATGGCGGATATTTGATAAGTAGGCATTTAGGGACTAGGATTTGTATTATTTATGGACTAAATATAATTAATTTGTCCTGAATCAATAGAAAATCAGATTTTCATTGCCATAGTTGATATCTGGTTAAGTGCTATAAAACCATTAGCACTCATCCCTAAGTTAGGCTCTAACCCTGTCTAATGCATATACCTTAATGTTTGGGCATGCATCAAGTTATGCGCACTTTCTGAATAAGATATGCAAAAGAAAGTTAATTTAGAAATAGAACAAGGAGAGTTTTTTATGAAAAAGATAATCTTTTTTTCAATGTGTGCACTGATAATCGTACTTCCATCTATTGTCACTGCCACCAATGGCTACTTTGCCCATGGTACAGGGCTGATTAATCGTTCTCTTGCAGGTGCTGGTGTTGCTTTTCCACAAGATGCCATGGCGGGTGCCACAAATCCTGCAGGTATGGCTTTTATCGGCAACCGTTTTGATATTGGAGCGGTTTTATTTAAACCCGATCGTGATTATTCCGCTGGGCCTAGTCTTGCCAATGGTAATGGCGGTGCTTTTACTATTGGGCCGGCATCGGAAAATAGTGGCGACGAAAATTTCATCATTCCAAGCTTTGGGATCAATTATATGCTGAATGATCGAAATGCTATCGGCTTGTCCATTTATGGTAACGGCGGTCTAAACACTACTTATGATGGGGGCAGTGCCTCGTTCGATCCATTTGGTATGGGTGGTGCAGGCATCACGTTCCCGGGCACCTTTGGTGCAGGGACGGCAGGTGTGGATTTATTTCAAATCTTTTTCAATTTTTCTTATGCCCACAAGTTTACAAATAACTTTTCAGTAGGCATTAGTCCAATATTTGCACTGCAGGGTTTTCGTTCCGCAGGGTTGAACGCCTTTGCACCTTTTACCAAAACCTTTGCCCAAAGTGGTGGCATGGCGATGCCCATGAATTTAACCCGTAATGGCCAGGAGTATTCCTATGGAGGCGGTGTGCAAGTTGGAGCTTTAGCACGAGATGTAATGGGTACAGCCGATTTTGGAATTTCATATCGTTCAAAAATGTATATGGATGAATTTGATGATTATGCTGATCTGTTTGCAGAAGAGGGTGACTTTGATATCCCATCTACTTTATGGGCAGGATTTGCAGTAGATCTCACACAAACTGTCACCTTAATCGCTGACTATCAAAAGATTTGGTATGACGATAGTGACGCAGTTAGCAACGATATACAAAATCTATTTAACTGCCCAACTTTAGGAGGCTCTGATTTTGAAAGTTGCTTGGGTGGTGAGAATGGTGCAGGGTTTGGTTGGGATAATATCGATATCATAAAAGTTGGACTACAGTGGCAAACTCACCCTGACGTGACGGTGCGTTTTGGTTATAGCCATACCGACCAACCTATCGATAGTGATCAGGTGTTATTTAATATTCTTGCGCCTGGTGTAATAGAGGATCATGTCACTATCGGTGCAACGATTGAAACTCAAATGGGTAAATTTAATCTAGAGGCCATGCATGCTTTACATCATTCTGTTAAAGGTGCGAATCCTTTTGACCCAACTCAACAGATTCGGATTAAAATGAATCAATTTGAAATCGGAGCAAGCTGGTCCAAAGAGTTCTAGGTGTGTCAATGCAAGATAATAATGGGAGTTTTTGTAGTTTTATTTTTATCTTGCCAACTAATAGTTGGTAAACTAGCGATGAATGTGTTGCGGTCCATCTGTTTGATGAAGACTATGAATACTCAGTAAAAAGTGATCGTGACACTACTCTTGCTTGTAGCGTGGCAATGAGTATCAGCATAAAACCAAAACTTAGCGATGTTTGGCATCTGCTATATAGGCTAATATACTTTTGAAGCCATGCAATATTGCTCCATCATAAGTTACTTATTGACCGTTTGAAGCACGGAAGTAGGGTTGGCTGACTAGCTGTTCAGTAAGTAGTTGACTTTTTAATAAATGGTAAAATATAACCCAATGCTTTCTATGAGTATCGTTGCCCGGGTGGCGGAATTGGTAGACGCAAGGGACTTAAAATCCCTCGCCTGAATAAGGCGTGCCGGTTCGACTCCGGCCCCGGGCACCATAATAATTAATGAGATATGATATTTTCTTAATGTGTCTTATTGCTTTAAATCCAGCAAAAGAATTGGCCCAAAATAGCTGGAATGAATATGAGTAGACTAAGCTTTCAAAGGGGCTTTTCCGAGGACAGTCGATATACTGCAGCACAACTATATGATGAAGCGTTCGGCCCTAAATTCTCAGTAGCGATAAAATCTAAGCAAGAACGTCTCGCGATTCTCACAAGTAGTTTCGTACCTGAATACGCAATAGTGGCTATGCACAATAATGAACTCATAGGGATCGCCGGATTTCATACTGTCGAGGGTTCATTAACAGGGGGCATGACTTATAAAGAACTTGCATCAAAGCTAGGAAGAATAAAAGGTACTTGGGCTGCGTTGGTATTTAGTTTATATGAAAGAAAACCGGCAGCTGGTGAACTATTAATGGACGGAATCGCTGTAAATAGCGATTTTAGAGGGCAGGGAATCGGCGGCAGACTGCTTGATGAAATTACTAAATATGCAAGTGAAAATTACTATGAAAAAATACGCTTAGACGTGATTGACACAAATCCAAGAGCTAGGAAATTGTACGAAAAGAAAGGCTTTAAACCGATTAAGACGGAAAATTTTTTTTATTTACGCTGGTTATTAGGTTTTGGTAGCTCTACTACGATGAAGATGAGCATTTGATATAAAAATCAGCATTGCTCCCATGGGAAACCATGGAAGCGCCAACCCCCTAATGTACCTCGATGTCCTTGTTCATCCCGCTCGCCTTCAAAGCCTTCATCGATGTGGAACACGTTTTTGAAACCATCTTTTAATAATGCTTTCCCGGCTTCTTTGGAACGTTTGCCACTTCGGCAAATTAAAATTATTGGGCTATGACAATCATTAGTATCACTTGTAGCACCGTCCAGCATTAATTTGCGAACTTCAGTAGTAAATTGCGGATTTACTTCCCAGTCAGGTTCATCTATCCAAGGCAAATGTGTTGCACCAACAGGATGTCCGACAAACAAGTATTCCATTGAAGAACGTATATCTAGCAAAGTTACGCGAGGGTTATCCTTTAACATTTGCCAGGCTTGTCGACAAGTTAAATTGCGCAACTTGTTGTTATTCATTGTTTAGACAAATTTATTACGAGTAATTTAGTCTTGCGTTGTTTAATTTCATTTTTCACTTTGACAAGTGATTTTTCTAACTCTTGTGCAATAATAATTGCTTCATAGTTTTTATTTGCCTGTTCAACTTTTTTATAGGATGTTGCTAATTCTTTTTGGTATTTTCCAATTGTTGATTCGGGGTCATTGATATCACTCGTATAGTGCTTGTAAAAAGTTGGGTCTTGTTTAAATGTGTATACCAATGAGACGTATGCTACTGCAAAATGAGTGCTGTAGGCCTTATACTCATCCAGAGTTTGCACTGTGTTTCGTGCCTGTTTAATTTTATTATTAAACGTATCGCAATAGCCAAGTAATTTTTTCTTGTAGTCACCTGTTACGTCATACTCATTTACAAGCTTAGTTATAATTTCTGAAACCTGTAAGCGAATATCATCGTATGCAATTAAAGTATTGAGTAACTCTTGCTCAATTGTTGCCAGTGACTTTTGATTTAGTTTGAGTGACTGCAACGCAGATTCGAGCTCGTTCTTTAATACTATTAATTTTTCATGTGAGATGTCGGAAAGATTCTCTGGTAGGCCATAAGCAGCTATTGTTTTAGTTACTGTAGGATTTTCGTAGTGCAGAGAATCTGCAAATACATGAGGAATCGTACAAATAAAAAATATGACAAATAGTGCTATATGTAAAAACGTTTTAGTGTAAATGTTTTGATGGTCTATATTAGACATGTGTCCGTTCTCCTAGCCCGTTAGTTGATATCGTTGTCTCATTTATTGGGCTAACTAAACGGCAACGCTTTAGCAGTATTTTGTAAGCCGCCCTGCAAGTTGTTTGATTAAACCGGCGACCATAAAAAAACCCATCTAAGCACTGCTTAAATGGGCCCTATATCCCTCGCTTTAGCGGTACTTATTGTGCGCCCGCAAGCTGATGCTCAAATCGGCGCCTAATATGTAGCTTAATTATAGGTATAAGTTTTGTCAATACTTATATTAAACTATTTTCCCCAAATTAAGTGCCAGTGGCTTAACCAGAGAACTCTGTCACAGTGTCAATACACAGGCTACCTAGTTGGGATTAATTTATACCTAATTTTAATTAAAGCAGCGTGATATTTTTGCAGATAAGATCTCAGTACGCTACAGAGTTAATATAGCGGTGGATTGTTGCTCTCAGATAGCAAATAAATTTATCGATTTACTTCTAGAATAAGAACAAATGCCTAATTCCTTTTTGATTCAGTTATTTACACTTATTTGCCTGATAAGTTTCATTCCTTTGAAGGCAGTTGCTAAATGTACAATAGAAGAAGTCGAATTTTTTTTAGATAAGGGCTTTTCTCAGGAACAGATAACTCGCTTATGTTCAACTGCTAGTGGCCAAAATTGCCCTCCTTGTCCGAAAGAAAAAACCTTAACTCAGCTAGAAATAGCAGACATTTGTAAAGCATCTAATTCTGCTAGTTTAGATTGTAGTAAATGCCCTCAACAATCAGTAACAGGTACGACAAGTGAATCTTCGCAAGAAATTGATGAAACTCGACAAAACGTTGCTCTAGTGCACAAAGCCGACTCATCTCAAAGCGAACGAGAGGCAATTCAAAAGTTAAAAATAGCGGGGGACATACTAAATTTCGATGTCGATCCCGAGAAAATAAAATATACCAAAAGAGTTTGTGTGTTTTCCGGTGATGCACAAGCAAGGGGCAGACGTCGTGAATATTGCCACGGTATTAATTACACAATCACGCGTCGCAATTTACAAGCAAGTCCTGGCAAAACGCTACCGATAATTGGTACACCCAATGCATTAATTGTTGGCGATATATCGTTGGAATTGAATGGCAGTCTAAAAGAATATCCGTCTGAAGTTCGTAAACAATTAGAGGCATATGTTAAGGATAATCAAGGTAAAAATGAAACTAATTTTCCTGCACGTGAGGAATTTTCTGTTGCGGAGATTGTTCAAGCTTTGCAAACGCTTTCACGTTAAAAATCGCATAGTCTGCCTTATAACTTAGCTTTTTAACTATGGTACTTATATGGCATCAATAACAGAAAATATTTCGGGTATAAAGCAAAGTAAAATAATTTATTTTATTCCTTCGTTCTTAATTCTATTTTTTTTCAGCTTATCTTTTTTACCGCGTATCCAACAAAACGAAAATCTTATTTATACCTTTTGGTGGGTAAGTATCATACTCGTACTCTTGTATGGATTCGTATTATTTTTTCTTCTGAAAAACAAAATAATACCAAGTATACGCGTAGTACTACGACCATCGCACTATGTGCAAGCTATGGTTCAACTTGGAGTTTATATCTATTGGGGATGGTATTGGCGACCTGTTTATGAACAGGCTACATTGATCCTTGCGCAGCTAGTATTCCTTTATATATTAGAAGCACTCATATCATGGGTACGAGGTAGACAGTGGTATTTAGGTTTTGGCGTCTTTCCCATCATATTTAGCATCAATTTATTTCTTTGGTTTAAAGACGATACTTTTTTCTTACAATTTATAATGGTGGCCATTGGAGTACTAGGAAAGGAGTTTATTACATGGAATAAAGAAGGGCGTATTACTCATATTTTTAATCCGTCTGCCTTTGCATTATCAGTAGCTGCAATGCTGTTAATAGTAACCAATAATTCCGAGATTAGTTGGGGGCATGCGATTGCTAACACATTAGCTTATCCAGAATATATTTACGTATGTATATTTGCTCTTAGTCTAGTCGTCCAATATTTATTTCGAGTAACTTTAGTAACACTTTCGGCAGCAGTAACCTTAGTTCTAATTGGTTTAATTTATTTTAAATTGACAGGGGTGTATTTCTTTATCACCTCCGATATTCCCATAGCCGTATTTCTCGGTTTACATTTATTGATAACAGATCCTTCCACATCGCCGCGTACGGATTTTGGTCGCGTTCTATTTGGAGCCTTGTATGGAATTAGTGTAATAATATTATTTGCTGTGCTGAATCAAACGGGGTTCCCTACCTTTTATGACAAGTTATTGGCGGTGCCGATATTAAATCTGACTATTCAAATGCTTGACCGTGTGGCTAGAGGCATTGACTTTTCTAAATTTTGGCCAGAGGAATTACGATTTAAGTTTACGCCACACCAACTAAATCAATTGCATATGGCAATTTGGATTATTTTCTTTTTGAGCTTATTTTCTGCAAATAAGTTTGGTAGTTCGCATGCAGGGCGGAATTCCGGCTTTTGGGAACAGGCATGTGATAAAAACTTACGCAATGCTTGTCATAATTTATATGATCTAATGGCAAATGAATGTGCTAAAGGCCAACCAATTGCGTGTGCAAAACAGGGCTGGATGACACGCAATGCTGTTGGCACGGTGCGTGATGATAAAAAGGCCTTTGAGTTGGTTGACCATGCCTGTGACCTTGGTTTTACTGAAGCCTGTACTCGTCTTTATGAGGGTGAGTTTAACTACGAAAAATAGTACTTATAAAATATTTGATTACTATCAATTGTTTTCGTACTAAATCGATTGAGTTCAACAACAATATATTTATGGACTATCAGTGGCATGACATTGTAGGGAATGTAGGAGTTGGTTTAATAATCATTACCTATTTTTTGCTGCAGATGGGCCGCATGGACAGCGCGAGTTATAAATATTCAATTCTCAATGCCTTAGGTGCATTTTTTGTCATCATTTCATTAATGTATGAATTCAATATGTCAGCATTTATCGTTGAGGCTTTTTGGGTTGGTATAAGCTTGTTCGGAATTTTCCGACTGTGGAGAATGAGGCATCGGTAAATGTGATGTTAGTAATGTTGGCTACTCTTTAAGCTTATAGTTGTTTCTTAACATTGACTGAAGATATAAACCACTTATAGCGAACTAATATTTTCTAGCAACCAGGAAATCCACTATTGTATAACCACTGTATAGTCTCTATACCTAATGCTTACTCATAAGGTGGTATGCCCTAAGTGCAATTGCTCGAGAATCTGTGGAAGTCCAGTATCTATATATTCGTTTAGATAAAAATCATAATGAGGCCTAGTGGGCAGGCTGTTTTCTGAAGGATTTACACTTTAAATATAAAAATAAGATGAGCTTTCCAACGCAGGTAAAATACTTAGTTATTGGCGCCGGAATACATGGTCTCAGTACGGCCTATCACTTGGCATTGCAACTCAAAGCAAAAGGACGGGGAAGTGGCGAAAATATATTAGTTATAGATAAAAATGGCATCGCTTCCGGAGCGTCCGGTATTGCATGTGGTGTAATACGTAACAACTATTTTCAGCCAGCTATGCGTGAGTTAATGGTACACAGTGTGGAAGTTTGGGAAACCGATCCTGAAACTTATAGCTACTATCCGGTTGGATACATGCAAATCAGTCCTGAAATTATGCATGAAGATGTTGCCAGTATCGCAAAACAACAACAAGATATTGGTTATCAATCCGCTTTCATTGAAGGTGAAAATGACTGCATGAAATATATGAGAAGTATTTTCGATGATTGGCAGGCCAAAGAGATAACTTCTGTCTTACATGAAAAGCGTGGCGGTTATGCCAACAACACCAAGTCAATGTATGGACTGGCATCTAAGGCTGAGGCTGAAGGCGTACGAATTATGAGCGGTGTCAAAGTAACTGATTTTCAGCAAGCCAATGGCAGTGACAGTGTTAAAGCAGTAGTAACTAACAAAGGTACAATCGAATGTGACTATGTCATCATCGGTGTTGGTCCTTGGGTCAAATCGCTTTGGGAGATGCTGGAATTACCTAAAACGGTCGATGTCAAATTACCGGATGGCACAATGAATAATGATGTACTTATGTGGGTTTATTGGTCACTACAAGAAGGTACTTTAGGCGTTGATCCAAACATGCAAAAAACAAATGATGGTGATTTTCCTCCTGTTATCCATGTGGATTCTGCTGCACCGCTTTATTCGGAAAGAGATGGCAAATTGATTACCGATAAGATGTGGGGCATCTATTACAAACCCGATTTTAATTTTGGTGGTATTCAAGGTGGAGCGGCACCATTTAAAGTGGAGGAAGATCCTGATGTAGTGAAAATTGATCCATATGGCCCCGAATCTCCTCATTATGTTGTAGATGAAGACTTTGTTGAGATGTGGGTTTCGGCATTGGCACATTGTCAAAAGCGTTTTGAAGGTACCTTGCCACAATACAAACGAGAACCTTCTGGAGGCTTGGGTTGTTTTACCCCTGATAATTTTCCTGTTTTCGATGTTTTCAAAGATAACTGCTACATCATCGCAGATTCAAATCATGGCTATAAAATGATTGGTGTAGGCAAACTTGTCGCGGAAGAAATTTGCGGTGAAACAAGTAGATTATTGGAGCCATTTCGTTTTTCACGTTATGCCGAAGGTAAACTGCATCCTATTTCAAACAGTCCATATCCATGGAGTTAAGAAACGTAGTGTTGATTTGCTGATGGTCAATATAAAAAAGTATAAAAAGAGGAGCTCTAGAAAATGGCAACAGATTTAGAAAAACATGTAAATGCCGATGGACGAAGCGATCTAGTTAAACAAGTTCGTGACAAAATAAATTCATTAGGTGTTAAGTACATATATTTTCAATTCGTATCCGTTACCGGTCGTATTGTTGGCAAAGGAATTCCTGCAGATCATTGGGAGCGAATTGCAGAACGAGGATTTCAGTTAGTCTATGGTTCTACCGCTAATCTCTATCTTGATCGTCATGGCAGCTATATAGGCTACGGGCCCGAGGCATCAGAACTGGTCGGCATTCCAGATCCAGAAACGTTCTGTCAGCTTCCATGGGATAAACGTATTGGGCGTGTCTTTTGCACATGTTTTCGCAATCGTGAAGAACAAGAAAATCCCGGAGCTCATTTAACTTCAGATTGCCGCGGTAATCTTCGCATCATCCACGATGAATTCAAGGCAAAACATGATGGTTTACACATGCGTATGGGTACCGAGCCCGAGATGATGTGGCTGAAGAAAGACGAAAATGGTCAACTAGATGGCGGCGTGACTAAACCAAATTGTTATCACATTGATCAGTTTGAAGAACTACGACCGGCTTCCATAAAAGTCATCGAATATGCGGAACAAATGGGCTACGACATGATTCAAGGTGATCATGAGGATGCACCAGGACAACTTGAATTAAACTGGATGTTTGATGATGTGATGCGTAATGCAGATCGTTTAACTACCTACCGACAAATCTGTGCACAAGTTGCTCGTGAACAAAATTTAGTAGCTTGTTTTATGACGAAACCCTTTATGGGTGTTTCGGCTTCAGGTTGTCACCACAATGTATCTTTATGGAAAGGTGGTAAATCTGTAGTGAACTCATTACATCAAGACCCAATGGGTGGGATGGAAGATGTATTCAGTTATCTACAAGGTGGCGACAACACCTTTATGCCCGATCCCAAAATTGATGAGCGTAAGCCGGGGCCGATTGGTCTGCAATGTATCGGTGGTGTCATGCAACATTTGCAAGCACTTACGGCAATTGGTTCTTCTACGGTTAACTCTTATCGGCGTTTATGGGATACCGGTTTTTGGGCTCCCGTATTCGCTGACTGGGGTTTTCAAAATCGTACTTGTGGTTTGCGTGTTTCTGCACCAGGTAGATTTGAATATCGCTCTGTCGATTCTATGGTGAATCCTTACTTGATGGGTGCCGCCTTACTCAAGGCATTTGATGATGGCATTACAAATGATTTAGACCCAGGTGATCCAGAAGAACGCAATATTTACGAGGCAATAAAAGAAGGTAAGGATGTGAAAAGACTACCGATGTCCCTAGGGGAGGCGTTAGAGGCATTGGATAAGGATGAGGTAATCAAATCTTCAATGCCCGATGAAATGTATAAGGTATTTACTCATTATAAAAATGATGAGTGGGAGCGATTTAATCATACCGTGACTAATTGGGATGTTGAGACCTATCTAGATTATTTACCATAAATTTAACAGGAGAAATTTAAAATGTGTGGAATAGCTGGACTTATCTGGAAAGGTAAGAATTCGGACATCGGTTCGGAGATGACTTCCATGCTTCAAGCTTTGAAACATCGGGGCCCAGACTCAACTGGTTTTGCGCTGTATGGAAATGCAAACCAGAATGAATATGTGATGCGATTTGTAACTGCAGAACAAGAAGATATGGAAAAGGGCTTCGATATTCATGCGGAAGTTGAAGCACGCGAGGAAGCAGTAGAGGCACGACTTAAAGAGTCGGGGGCTACGCTTAATGAACAACATGCTGCAACAGAGTATTCACATCGATATAGATTTAGTTTCGATGGTGATTTACGCCGTCTTATTGATTACATAGAAGATGTAGATGGTGTAGAAGTCCTTTCAGTTGGAAATGCTTTGGAGTTAATAAAAGATCTTGGTGATGCGAGTACTGTATCGGATCAATATAACTTGAAAGGATTTCAAGGCACGCATGGTATTGGACATACTCGCATGGCAACTGAATCGGATGTAGATATCCGCTCTGCGCACCCATACTGGGCCTATCCATTTTCCGATGTTGCGGTTGTTCATAATGGGCAGTTGACCAATTACTGGACTAACCGTCGTGCACTTGAACGCCGTGGGCACCGCTTTATGTCAAACTGTGATTCTGAGTTAATCGCTGTGTATCTCGCGGATCGCATCGATCAGGGTGATGATTTAAACGAAGCCATGGATCGTTCCATTAGTTATTTAGATGGTGTGTTTTCCTATTTAGTGGCCACTAGTGATCAACTTGGCATGGCGAAAGACACCATGGCGGCAAAACCCATGGTGATTTACGAGGGTGATGAATTTGTAGGATTGGCATCTGAAGAAATTGCAATTCGAAGTATTTTCCCACGTGAAATTGATACTTTTGATCCATATGAAGGGGAGGTTCGGGTATGGCAAGCGTAAGCAAAACACATAAATCTCATGATATGGGAATGCACGCCGAGCAATTGGCGGGCCGAACTCAACAGATGTATTTTTCGCCTACCGCTGAGGAAAATTTTGTCCATGCCTATGCCTATGATGTGGACTTTGACAAAGCCACGGAATTTGATTGTGCTGAAATGACGAGTACAGAAATCAATATCAAGATTCGTGAACTCATGAAACAAGGCTATGGGACGATCACGATCAAAAATCCTATGGGCAAACATGCCTTAGGTGTAGGCATACTCAATCGACTCAATCTGAATTTTGAAGGTAGCTTAGGTTATTTTGCCTGTGGACTAATTGATGGGCCCAATGTTCGCATTAATGGTCGTGTGGGTTGGTCGTGTGCCGAAAACATGCTTGCAGGTACAGTGGTGATTGAAAAAAATGCAGGTTCAACTTTTGGTGCCGCGATTCGTGGCGGGGATTTGATTTGTAAAGGCAGCGTAGGTTCACGTACTGGGATCGATCAAAAGGGTGGAACCATTATTGTTGGTGGAGATACAGGGGCATTTTCTGGGTTCATGATGCAGCGCGGTCGCATGATTATTTTGGGGGATGCAAGTGAAAACCTTGGTGATTCAATGTATGACGGTACGATTTATATTGCCGGTAAAGCGAAAAGTTTAGGCGTGGATGCGGTAGAAGCCGAGTTAACTGAATTGGATGTTCAATACTTAAAAGGCAAATTAGCACTTTACCAGATGGAAGCGCCAAATGGTGTAGAGAATATCACCAAGATTGAATCAGGCAAGCAGTTGTGGAACTACGACAACCTCGAACCCACCGAGAAGAAACTGGTGCTTTAATAAGTTTAATAATATGAGGTAAACAAAAATGTCTTCAGTAAAAGACGAAGCTAAAAAATATCACCTTGGTAAAAGCTTCATATTTCCGCCCGAGGTAATCAATGACATTCATGTAAAGTCGGAGTTGGGCCGCTATCGTATGCGCGGCTTTTCAATATTTAAAAAAATTCCAACTTGGGATGATCTAACGTTTATGCCAGGTACTTTGACACGATTTGTAATTGAGGGTTACCGTGAAAAATGTACCACTGAAACCATCATTGGACCCCGCGCCAAACGTCCACTGGTTTTGGACATCCCTATTTATATTACTGGAATGAGCTTTGGTGCTTTGAGTTATGAAGCAAAGACAGCACTCGCTCGTGGTGCCACCATGGCGGGAACCGCAACCTGCTCTGGTGAAGGCGGCATGATTCCTGATGAGCGCCGCTATTCTGAAAAGTGGTTCTATCAATGTATTCAATCTCGCTACGGTTTCAATCCACAACACTTACGTCTTGCGGATGGCGTAGAGTTTTTTATTGGGCAAGGCTGCAAAGTAGGTTTGGGCGGACACTTAATGGGGCAGAAGGTTACTGACCAAGTCGCCGAGATGCGCTCACTGCCTGCAGGAATTGATCAACGTTCACCCGCGCGACACCCAGACTGGTTGGGTCCAGATGACTTAGCCATCAAGATTCAAGAAATTCGTGAGGCAACGGATTGGCAAATTCCAATACAGTTAAAATTAGGTGCAGCACGAGTGTATGACGATGTACGCATGGCAGCGAAAACGGATCCTGATTCAATTTATATCGACGGTATGGAAGGCGGCACCGGGGCCGGGCCTCATCTGGCAACGGAAGATACTGGAGTGCCGGGCATCGCAGCAATACGCCAGGCGCGTCGCGCGATTCAAGACGTAGGTATGGAGGGCAAGATATCTCTAGTGTATGCCGGAGGTATTCGCAATGGTGCGGATGTCGCCAAAGCCATTGCTTTAGGTGCTGATGCCATTGCGATTGGTCACTCCGCCATGATGGCGTTGAATTGTAATAAGGATATTCCTGAAGCCGATTATGAAGAAGAAATGGGTGTGGAAGCGGGGGCTTGTTACCATTGCCATACCGGTCGTTGCCCTGTAGGGGTCGCGACACAAGATCCAATATTGCGTGCGCGTTTGAACCCAGATGATGCCGCAGTTCGTGTCTATAATTTCTTACATACACTGGCAATTGAAGCGCAGCTATTTGCACGTGCTTGTGGCAAGACCAACATTCATTCTTTAGAACCTGAAGATTTGGCAGCCTTAACTATGGAAGCCTCGGCCTGTGCACAAGTACCGATTGCAGGAACACAACACACGGTTGGCCGTCCTGACATGACACGTTTTTAGGAGAACATCATGAGTAAAAAAGATATTGACCGCTTTTTAGAGACCGATGAGCTCAGTGAAGAGCGTGAAAAAATGATCGGTCAACATATCGGTTATCGATATGATGTAAATCTCGTACCCGACTTAACTAAACTAACTCCTTTCCTAAAAAAATATATTGAAATTATGGGTTGGAGTGATCTTAACTGGTTGGAAGACGTTCATATGGGCTATGAAGAAGGCCGTGCAGCGGTGTTCGATCGCAATATCAATGGTTGGGTTACCGTGCCAGAGGATATGGAGCTTCCAGATAATCAGCAGGAACGCGATATGATCGCAAGAGAACTATTAGTCAAGTTTCAAATGTCGCCAAATCATCCGATGGTCGATTTACGCAAGGCCTATGAAAAATTTAATTAATGTAAATCGACAAGAAGCATGTTTATATAGTTGAAACTCATAGCTTTTTGAAACTTCTAGGAATATTTAATACGGCTGTTCAATAGCTCTCATTTTTAAAAACTTGTGAATAGCACGTCTGCCTTATGGATACGGACCAGAATAGTGTTGAGCAACATATGCGTGATCATTTTATTGGCTGGCAATGTCGCATTCGTCAGTATGCAGTTCGCAATGCAGGCGGGCGGCCTTCTGAAGGCATGCGGGCTACTGTGTTCATCGACGATGAAGCAATTGCCAAGATCATCGTATTAATTAATAAAAAAGATTTGGCAAAGTTAGTTACCGAATTCAGTTTTATGTACAAAAAAAACCAAGACCCTGCTGTACGGCGTGATTCAATCTTGCGGGTATTGATGGCAGGTTATTTTCAGTATCCTGAAGAGTTTTCAGACAGACTCACAGCCTTATTGTCTGCTAGTCATGATCTGACAAAATGTTTGTTAGAAGCTGGAGAGGTCTCACTTTATTTTTATCAGCAGAATCAACAATATCAGATCCCATGTACTGTGCATGCTCTAAAGTCAAGTGATCACGAATACCAAGCAACTTATTGGCATAACTCGTTATTTAATCCTAATATCCCAACTGATATCCATATTCTTGCTTTTGAGCCAGATTGGTCGATTGCAAAGGCAAACCCCTTGCCCAATGCACTCAAGCTTGCATCTAATTTTCAGTGAATTTAACCACTGTTCAACATAAAGACTTCTATACTGGTAGTTGTTTATGCGGTGCTATTCGCTACCAAGTCAAAGGAAAATTGCGTGATGTGGTGAATTGCCACTGTAGTCTGTGCCGAAAATTTCACGGTCATTTTGGTGCTTATACCGCAGCAAAAAGAGAAGATGTTCATATCAACAGTTCCAAAAATAATGATCTACTGGCCTGGTATCAAAGCATGGACAATAAAGCCCGTAGAGGGTTTTGTGTGATTTGTGGATCAAGCCTATTTTGGGATTTAGAAGGTGCTTCTACTTTGAGTATTGCTGCAGGTAGCCTGGATCAACCTTCGGGTCTAAATACTACAACCGATATTTTTGTCGATGACAAAGCCGATTACTATGAACTTGATGAACGCTTAATCCATCTTAGGCAGGGTTTATAAGACTGCAAAGTCAACCGGATAAAAGCAAGCGCTTAGCTTATTCCAGAGGATCCGTAGCATAGGGACTTGTGATACTAAAATACTACCTGATTTCAACATTGTTTCACCTTGCGCTACTACACTGTATTAATACTATGGTGAGTAGATTGTAAGAATACATCGGTGTTCAGCAGGTATACCGCCAATAAGCGTAAGCCTGGTCCTATTGGTGAATAGAACTGAATGCTCAAGTAATTACTATATGGTTGTAGGTTACTTGTGTGCTGTATGTCTTTTGGGTCGTGAAGCGGTTTAACCTGATCGCCTGCGACACATTATTTTCACAGTTAAATTCATCCTGGATACTAAATTATGAATACCGATCAAATCATAGCTCTCATTAGTGTTATCTTTATTGCTTATTATCTTATCTGGGAAGTTGATTGGGATGCTGTGGAAAAAAAAGCAAAAAAAAAAGTGGCAGCACACTTTCCTCAATGATAAGGACTTTGAAAAGCTTCAGGAAACCCTCAACGAGTACAAATAAGGACTGCGAGAGATAAATGATTCGTCTCCGTATTGTGTGGAAATTTCCTAACTTTTTCTGTGATTATGTTGATCTGGTTTATTCAGTTTCCTAATAGCTTTAGATCTGTATAAGAACGAGGTGGTTTCTCTCAAGATTGTGAGCACCTAAGGGAAGGCTTATTAGGCTGAAAAGTATAAGCAACTAATCCGGCTACCAAGTGCACTCTAAAACAGGTCACCTTATTTAATTCCGTAAACAGTAAAACTTCTGTTTTTCACATTGCGTAATCAATGCTCATTCGAAGCCTCCAGCTGGTGGTTGGATGTAATATCGGGCATGGTCTTGTTACTATTCTCCCTGAGGATGAGCTAATGGCTAATGCCGAGAAACTATTCGAGACGATAGCGAATTACACCTACGACTGGAATCCTGGATCGGGCAAGACGGGAAATTACTTTGGGTTAATCCCGCGATAGAGCGTATGACCGGTTATACGACCTCAGATTGCCTCAAGATGCACGATTACCCGCTACCCATTGTAGATAAGGAAGACCGTGCGAAGATCGCGCAATACCTGGAATCAGCAGCCGACGGTAGTAGCGGTAACGATATCGAATTTCGAATTCGTGATAAATATGGGCAACTCCGCTGGGGCGCAGTGTCATGGCAAACCATCTATGATGGTGCTGGTCATCAACTTGGTTTCCGTACCAGCGTGCGCGACATTACCCAACGTAAGCAGGTAGAACGAGATCTCCAAGCTGCTTATGAAGAGGCAGAGCGCGCAAATCGGGCAACGTCGAAATTCCTTGCAGCCGCCAGTCATGACTTGCGTCAACCACTTCAGGCTGCCGGATTGTTTGTTGAAACGATCGACGCGCATATCAAGGATAAGAAACTAAGCGATATTGTTGCCTCATTACGTAAATGCCTGCATAGCACTAATGATCTCTTAGATACCCTGCTCGATATTTCACGATTGGACGCGGGCACCATAGGCGTTGAATCGCAGGCATTTGCCATTATTGATCTGCTGGACCGGATGGAGACTGAGTTCGGCGCAATGGCAAGCTCGAAGAATATTACTCTCAAAATCGTTGATAGCAGTGCTTTTGTGTATACCGATCCGGTTCTGCTTACGCGGGTAATGGAGAATCTTGTTTCCAATGCTGTTCGCTATAATGAAGGAGGCCGTATTGTTGTCGGCGCACGCCGTCGCGGAGAAAAGCTGAGGCTGGAAGTTTGGGATAATGGTATCGGCATTGCGAAAGACCAGTTGGAAAACATATTTGAGGAGTTTTATCAGGTTGGAAATCCGGAGCGTGACCGCACGCGTGGCCTGGGTCTCGGTCTATCGGTGGTACGCCGTATCGCACAATTACTGAATGCGAGGCTGGGAGTCCGATCCTGGTTAGGGCAAGGATCGGTGTTTTCTGTCGAAGTGCCACTTGCCTCTGCTGAATCGATTATGGTACCTAAAGATGCTTGTCCTTCGAGCCCTGCGCTGGCCGGCCTGAAAGTGGCTGCCATTGATGACGAGCCTTTGCAGCTGGCAGCGCTCGAGGCGTTTCTATCGATCTATGACTGTCAAGTGATCACCGGTACTACATTGGAGGAGTTGGCAAGCAAGCTAAGACAGAAAAAACTAATCCCCGGTGTAATCATTGCCGACTACCGTTTACGTGGTGGAACGACAGGCGTTCAGGCCATCAAGTCTCTGAGGAAGGAATTCGGTCAATTTATCCCAGCGATACTAATTACAGGAGACACGGAGCCAGATAGAATTGCGGAAGCCAACAACAGTGGTTACCCAATATTGCACAAGCCACTGGTTCCCAATGAGTTCGTTGCTACCTTATCGGAAGTATTGGTGAAGCATTGATCATTACACGGCAGGTGTTTTATCGATGTTGATAGGACCTGCCAGGTTCCTTTCAGAATTTCATCTGACTTGTTTTAACCAAAGTCCACTGCTATCTAGATGCCTTAGTTCTGCTAAATACGTTAAGCTTCTTTAAGATCACCCGCAAATAAGTTTTTACCGAACTTTCTAGAATATCGCAGTCGCACATAATCTTCGTGTTCGATTTATCCAGTTTCTTCAGGTTAGATATCTCGTCAGTAGGCGTAATCATAGCTTGTTGAAGAATAGGGCGCATGATCCATTGGCTATGATGTGATAGCCTATATTCAAGATCGAGAAATTCAGTAATACCTGTCATACTGAATGCACTAGCAAAGACAATTTGTACTAAATTAGGAGAAAAGTTTATAAAAATTTAATGAATTATTAGATTAAGTTAACGCTTGTCTAAACTGTTTTTTTATCACGGGATTTAAAATATTCCCAGCGATACCTCGCCCATCGATAAGCGTCCATAATCGATAATGCATAGATAAAAAGACCACCTGCAAATCGACCCAAAAAAGAATGTTCGGGTGTAGTTGTATAAAACGTCACCATACCTAGCATTATCATAAAGCAGATCATCAGCATGCCCCTGCCAGGAGTGTTATTCAATACTTGTCCAACGCCTGGTAATAAAACCGCAATGATGAGGATTATGTGAGGATGATGAATGTAAGATAGTTTGTCTGAAGGTTCAGGGTGAACTTTATTTGTGTCCGTCATTTTCCACCTTCTCGTCAACCACTCGACTAAATTTACAGGATAAATCGTCAATGAGTCTAATTAAAGCATCGATCAGTTGTTTAACTAGCTTAAAATCAAGGCGGTCATGCTCAAACACTAATTGCCTGAGCACCATATAATGAGAACGCAATGCTTGGTCTACTAGATAAACGATGCGTACACCTTTGGGTGTAATTAGCATCTCTTTGCAATTTGGATCTTTAAACATACGTCTGACAAAGCGACCTACTACATCGAGCGGAGGAATATCATCGAAATTGTTAGTACGCAAGGTAGCGTGTTGAGGCCAATCGTGTGGAATGTCCAACGTATTACAAAGACTGGCAGAAGGGGAATAAAACTCGGTATTTTGTGGCCGCACCAAGTAATCTAATGTGCCAGAATATGGTATAGGAAACTTCAGCGAAACAAGTAACCAAAGCGCAGGTATTTTTCGTACCGCAAGATGATCTACCAGTGCTTCGATTTTTACGTCCATTCCTTTATAACGTGCGCGCAACACTGGGTAGTTAACTTCATCCTGTGTAACGTTAACTTCAGAAAATAGGGAAAGGCAATCATCAAATATCGCTCCACGCTTGCTGCGTATCATGCGACGTGCTCGACGGTTCATTCCCCAAAGGATTAGAACAAAAGTAGCACCTAATATAACTGCATCGATACGCATTTCCACCCCAGTAAAAAGCCCAGCACATAGTTTAGCTTCACACTGGTGTGCTTAATTTTAATGGGCTAACGGACGATTGTTACTGGACAATGTGCTTTGTGAACGACATCTGAAGCAACCGAGCCCAACAACATACGAGTAATACCGGTTTTGCCTGTTGAACCCATGACAATATGGTCGCAGTCATTCTCCTCTGCAAATGCAATAATTGTAGCAGCGATGTTCAAACCCTGTGCTGAAACGCATGAAAACTTTTTAACACTGTTAGCCTTCGCTGCTTTTTCAGCCGCAAACAGCTCTTTGTTTGTTTGCTCATCCACAGCTTCAAGTACTATCTGACTATATGCAAGACTGGAACTCAATTGAGCGTCGGTTATCGTATCTACGTCTAAAAAAATGACTTCTGCATCGATCTGATTGGCAAATTCGCATGCGAATTCTACTGATTTTGCCGATGCAATCGAACCATCCGTGGCGCAGAGTAATCTACTAATCATTATACTAGTACCTTTTCTTATTAATAGCCGCGTGGCTTGGGCCATGGCATGGTAAATTGGTCGCCGCGCCTGACGTACTTATAGCGATGCATATGGAACCAGAATGAAACCACGATATAGAAAGCCATAATAGATAGGAGTGAGCTTCCATATCCCAGGAATGTGGCGAAGTAGGTGGCGCCGCACAGGATCAGCAGTGTAAGAGCTGGTAGGGGATGGAACGGATGAATATAACCCCGTTTGATCGAGCCCAATGGCCACTGTTTTCTGAATTTAATCACATTCAGTGACATAAACGTATAGCCCAGCAATCCCGAGAGAATGGAAAAGGTAATCACCTGATCCAGCAGCCCGGTAAAACCGAATGATACTGCAACTGGAATAAGGAATAGAATTGCGCGGTAAGGTGTTCGATACCGAGGGTGAACGGCGGCAAACCAGACCGGCAGGTAGTGATCACGTCCCATGGAGAACCAAGATCGCGAAGCATCGTTAATACAACCATTCGCTGACGCGACTGCGGAGAACAAGGTGCCGACAAACAATAGAATCTGAAGAGTCGGACTACCTGTTAAGCGAGAAGCATCATACAAAGGAACAGCAGCCTGGCCCAGGTATTCCCAGGGCATTAGCCCCGAGGCGATCCACCATGTTAGAGTCGCGGCAATAAGCAAAGTAATCATCCCAGTCATCGTCCCTAATGGGATGGAACGCCCAGCGGACCTTACTTCTTCGGCCGCCTGGCAGGTGCCTTCTATGCCCAAGTAATACCACATCCCGAACTGAAGCGCTGCAACCACGCCAATCCACCCGTAGGGTAAATCGGTCAACAGCTCCTTATGATGAACAATTTTGCCTGGGTTCCAGGGTTCAACACCGATAAAAAGAACAAGAATCGCCACGAAGGCAATGGCTGTAATGATGAAATTGACTGTTAGGGTCATAAATACCCCTCGATAATTCAGCCAGGCTAAAAACATGATCGTCATCACTACGAAGGGTTTGGTATCAAGGCCTTCAAAGCCAAATTGCCCTGCCACAACTGCCAAAAGATCGCCCACCACCAAGGCATCTGCGGCCTCAAGCATGGTATACGCCATCACCAGGTACAGACCAACATTGAATGCCATTATCGGACCTACAATATGCTTGGCCTGGGCATATTGACCACCTGCTGCTGCAACCGTTGATGTTACCTCCGAGTCGATCATAGCTACACAGGTGTACAGTAGTCCTATAAACCAGCACGCAATAATCGAACCGTAAGCTCCGCCCTTGCCGACGGAGAAATTCCAGCCCATGTATTCACCAACAAGTACAATTCCTACACCAAGTGCCCATACATGTACTGGGCCAAGAACCTTTAACAAATTAATACGTTCAGGTGCAGTAGTACCGTCGGCAGCCATCACTTTATCTGTCATCGTTACTTCTCCCCTAATTTATATAGTTATTCTTTATCAAGCAGTTCATCTGCACCTTCACGGGAACTGACAAGCACATCTTCATCGTATTCCTGTCCCACACGGAAAGCGTCTAGCAACATCCAAATAGCAATAAGTGCTGAAATCCCCCAGGCTGCATAGGTAAACAGTGTCCAGAACATAGTAGTACTCCAATTTTGATTTTATTTTTTTGATCAAAAATCCAATGCTGACTCAAGCAGTAATAGTTTTACCTGAATTTTTCTCTAATCACGTCCTTATACTCCTTATCAGAAAATTTAAAGAGGAGAACGAAATAGCCGATGATGACAAGAGCGGTTAAAATCAAACTAACCGGATTGACAGTGTAATCAAACTTGTTATTAATGATCTCAGCTGCCTCTTCCACTTCCACGCCAAGCGTTTCCCACTGCGCTTGCATCGTTTCATTTTGTCCAAGTGATTCCCAGGTAGGTACAACACTTTCAGCCGTTACTTCCTCATCACTATTCTCGCTACCGAAATCAACGAAGAGAGGAATAAGGAGTGAGACGTAGACCAGAACAAGCAGGAATATACTGTCGATAAACTGCCCGAACTTGCCTTGTTTTGGTGGTTGATAATATGTCATTGTTTCTCCTTATTATCTGTTTGTAGTGCTGCTTTTCGCGGCACGCATTTCATCCAGATGCTGAATATCAATGCCATATATGGCGTGCTTGTCTTCCTTATAGTGGCGGACCATCGCGAAGATGGAGGCGGTGTTGTATATCACGACCAATGCTCCACCGATAATCAGTGCAACTCGAATGGAGCCATTCGAGTTATGATTATTGATAGCAAAGAATACGTACGCGTAGGTCAGCCATAAGACGATTACAAAACCCCAGGCCCACACACTGTCACCCACAAGCATTGAGTTAATTCGTCTCTCAAGACCCTCACTCATAACTCCTCCCTAGACAATTAATTGTTTTTTTGAAGATTTTTATTATTATCAGAATGTACAAATTTAAAATTCCACCAGTGGTGGGTGGTAGTCTTATTGGATGGTGAGTAGTAGTCCTATTGGCTATAGTTTTATTAGCGAATGGACATATATCCTCGATTACTTAATAGATTTCTAACCAATAGGATAAGGTAATTTAGCCCAATGGAATTAGGCAATTTTTTAATGGGAATTTCGTAACAGGGTCCAATTTCGATTAGGTGGAAAATAGCGGCCCTGAGGCAAAGTTTATTGGGATACTAAGCGAGCGATTTAGTTGTGCTTAAGTAAAGAGTCATTCCAACCTTTTTCTTTTTCAAGGAGATCACTAAAAAATACTAATGCAAATGCTCGGATTTTCTGAGTTTTCAGCACATCTTTTTGCTTACGTTGAATTTCTTACCATTGTTGGAGATGACACATTCTGTGTAAAAGGAAGTAAGCGATAATATGTAGATCTGGTAAAAATTTGGGCTAGAGGTTCCTATGAGACTTGCTGTACTCATTGTGGGATTTCATCTGATCTGTTCCAACCAAGATCCATGGCAATCCTGGCTGCTTCAGTCCTGTTTGAAGCGTTAAGTTTTTTTAAAATCACCCTTATGTGTGCCTTCACTGTACTTTCCAGAATACTGAGGTCACGCGCGATTTCCTTATTCGATTTACCTAATATCACCAGGTCAAGCGTAGCTCTCTGGCGCGGCGTCAGCTGTTGCAAAAGGTTTTCTGGGATTCCACTCTTACCACATTTTTTGGCAACGGATTTGCTCGTGAGGCTGACTGCCAGGAGTACATCCGGTGGGACATAAACCTCGCCTGATGTCACCAATGCTAGTGCGTGTTTGAGGACGTCTCGGTTCGATGACTTGACGATATATCCGCATGCACCCATCTCAATTGTGCGAGCGATAAATTCTGGGTTGGTATAGGCAGACACGATCACAAGCGGTGTTTCCGGCACTTGCTCCACGACGCGCTGAATTCCTGCAAAGCGTTTATACTTAATGCCGTCACCTACACTTTGATCCATGCCTGGCATTTGCAGATCCATCAAAATAAGATCTGGTTTCGTGCTATTCTCAATTTGCTTCAACGTGGCCTCGACACTACTCGCTTCCAGAATTTCCACGTTTTCGAACATACTGCTCAACACAAGCCGTAGCCCTTCACGGAAAAGTCCATGGTCATCTGCAATTAGGATTTGCATAAAAGATTATTGTGCACTTTGTATAGTATTGCATTCTATAACTAGTTGAACACACCGGGTGCATCTAAAACGTAGGCAAGGGCAAGGCGTTTTCGGCAAAATCGCGATCTTCGATGTCTTTAAACGTAATAGCTATGTTTGCGTCGAACTTGACCTGTTTGTAGAAGACCCATGCTTCTAACGATTATCCGCGGTCGTGTCTTACTCAAAAGCATACGCTCTATTTACAGTAAAGAATAATGTGAATTTCGGTTTAATTGCCGACAGAAAGATCTCTATTATCTCTCCTCACTAAATAGTGGCAAAACAGTTAGCCTAAACTCGTATTGAGTCTTTGTATATTTCCAGCTTTATTATACATCCCTATATTGATAAACGGACACACCGTCAATAGGCGTAGTTATCATCCTTTTGAAGGATAGAGCAACATGGTCAATTTGTTACAACGCGACAGTTGGACTTAGGAAAGATTTGTTCAAGATAAAAGTGACAATTACGTGCTTGCGAATCATCTTTGTAAATTATCGCAGGATGATGAACGCTTTATCTTAATAGAGAAGGCTGCAATATTACTTCAATTACTTTACCCAAATTTAGGTACAAATTTCTACCACTATGGCCTAACACCGGCTAAGTATTTTTCCACTTTATGCGGAGGAGTAAAGTTTTCTGTAATGAGTTGTCAAGTGAAAAGGAGTGTCTACAAATGAAATGCAGCTCGAAAACGTTGAACTACTTAATAAATATTCAGGGCGAAACATTCATAAAAAATAAAAAATGTGTGAAAAATTATTATTATCTTGTGGTTGTTTAATCTTGTCACAATAAATTGTACTCAGTATTTCCTGAGTAATTAATTAGTCTTATAGGAACTTTTTTGTAAATTAAGTAGTGCTAGTTAGCGATTTGGCTATAAAGATTATGCGGTTTAACAAAAGTAATTTATTAATATAAAAAACTTAGTTAAAAACAAGGCATGAAAAAGTAAAAGTATAAAATTAACTGAAGTAAGGTGGAGTTAACATGATGAGTAAAATCAAAATCAGACAATTAATAACAGTAATAGTGTTCGCAGTTATCGTTTCTATGGGAAAGGTTTGTGCTGAAACTGAAACAATAAATGTAGGTTTTCTTGGGGCTTTATCTGGTCCGGATGCAGGATGGGGTTTACCAGGACTCACAGGGAACCAAATGTTTATTGACGAAGTGAATGCGGAAGGTGGATTGGATGTTTGTGGTACGCGCTACAAATTAAATATGGTCACCTTTGATGATGAGGCAACTGGTTCAAAAGCTCTTCAGGGCGCTAAACAGTTGGTGTTAGAACATGATGTGAAATTTATTAGTGCAATCGGCGGTAATCCTGCCGATGCAACTCACCCTTTCTTAACTCAGAAAAAGGTGATTTATGCCAGTTTGATTTCAACCGATATTAAGCCGGATCGTTCTTATCTCATTGCGGGTGGAGATGTGACTCCACGCATCGATATGATGAGACCAAGTTACCATAAAAAGCGAAATCCAAAACTCAAACGCTGGGCAGTACTTTCTCAGGATGATTCTATTGGGATTTCTTCCCAGGCTTGGGAAGTAGGGTCTGCTTTAGTCGATGGTTGGGATGTCGTTTATGACGAACATTATTCTCTTGATACTGTTGATTTTGCGCCAATTGTAACAGCAGTGCTTGCAACCAAACCGGATGTTGTTAGTTTAAATTTATCTTACCCAGATTTTGTAGTAAGCATTATTGAACAGCTTTATGTTCAGGGATATAAAGGAGAAATCTCGGCTAATTATCTCGATAGCGAATCTATTTTAACTAAAGTGCCAGCTTCATATTTGGAAGGTGCAGTAGATAGTTTCCCATTATTTGATGATCCTTGGTGGGGTGACGGTTCAGTCCAGCATAAATTCTACGAGGACTGGATAAAGCGTTATGGGCCTGGGGGTCCTGAAGATGTTCATCGTGGCATTACAGGTATCGATTGGGACCACGTAATTATGTTGAGGGTTTGGGCTGACGGTGTGAAGAGAGCATGTTCTTTTGATGCGGATAAAGTCATTGAAGCATTAAGGTCTGCTGATTCAATCGATACTCTTTTAGGCGAAGGAAAATTCACAGGCGGCGAAGAAATGTGGGGAATCAATAATATGATTTCTACACCTGTGCCGGTTAATGAGCATCGAGATGGTGTTAAACGTGTTCAAGCCGTATTAGATTTTCTTGAATGGTTTGAGCCACGTAAAGAAAAGATCATCGAGCATGTTCGTTCTAAAGGATTAATGTATGATCAAAACTAAATAAATAAAAATCTATTATATTAAATGATGGGTACTGAGGTTGTGCTTCTGCAATACCCCTTTGTGTTTGAAATTGTTTTAAGTGAATAGCTAATAGATTATTAGTACTATAAAACAGGGAGGGTAGATTGAGGTTATGGGATTAGATGTTCTAGTACAAACATTTGCGAATGCAATTGTTTTAGGCTCTATCTATGCCATGGTAGCTGTTGGTTTAGCGCTGGCATTTGGAGTAATGCAAATGGCAAACTTTTCCCATGGCGAGTTTTTTATGGCGGGAGCCTATGTAGTATATGTTTTGTATTCTTTGGTTGGCTTACCATTTTTTATTGCTGTTATTGCATCTTTTCCAATTGTTGCGTTGATTGGAGTACTATTTGAGCGTTTATTATTTAGGCCGACACGAGGGAATGTTTTAGCTGGCTTTATGGCAACAGCAGGTGCAGGGTTTGTTATGCAAGTATTGGTGGGTCAACAATGGGGGGTTGGCTTAATGCGTTCAGTAGTTGTGCCATATAAAGGGAGTATAGAAATTTTAGGCGCAGCAATAAGCTGGCAGCGCTTAGTGATTATTCCAACAACATTTATTTTGGTCGCAGGCCTGTGGTTTTTCCTAACTAGAGTAAAAGCTGGGAAAGCACTAAGAGCATGTGCTCAGGACCCTGAAGCAGCCGTCCTACAAGGAATCAGTATTAATAAAATGGCTGCACTTGCCATGTTTTTATCTGGTGGTTTTGCGGGTGTAGCCGGTGCGATGATGGCACCGATTATTCCGGTAACACCGTATATGGGACACGTTTATGCTGTGACTGCTTTTATTGTTGTGATTGTAGGAGGTATGGCGAGTATTGAAGGTGCTGTACTTACTGCATTTATACTTGGCTTTATTCATACCGTGGTTTCGACTATGTATGATTCTGTAACAGCTACTATGGTTGGTGTCTTGTTCATGGCAATTGTATTAATTGTTAAACCAACGGGATTATTGGGTAATGTTAAAGTCTAGTTCACCAATCGTCGTTTGGTTACCTGCTGTTATAGTCGTTGCATTGTTTTACTTTGCGCCGCAAATAATTTCTGCTTATAGGCTTGAGCTGCTTACTATTTTTCTGATCAATGTAATCTTAGCGCAAAGCTATCGTTTAATGACAACTACTGGAGATTGGACGCTATGTCATTACATATTGATGGGAGTGGGTGCTTATGCAACCGGAATTCTGGCAAAAAATTATGATGTGCCATTTTATTTTGCAATGCCGATTGCAGCTTTAATTACAGTAGCAATCAGTTTTATATTTGCAGTGCCACTTTCTAGAACAATTGGGTTTGCGTTTTTTATTGCATCTTTTGCACTGGGCGAATTTGTACGACATGTTTGGCTTAAATTTCACAGTCCTTTTGGAGGGGCGCGTGGCGTGAACGGTATTCCAAAATTAGAGCTAGGGCAGCCGGGAGACTGGTATTTTGTAGATTTTTGGGACTCTACAAATTTTTATTTCTTCACACTTATTTTTACAGTTTTAGCACTTGTGATCCTTTATCGTATTGATCGTTCGCGTATTGGTAACGCATGGAGGTCTATCTATGCGGATAGTGAACTTTGTGAAAGCATAGGTATTAATGTTACGAGGTATCGAATTTTAATTTTTTGTGTTGCCGGTTTTTTTGCTGGAATAGCGGGTTCTTTGCTTGCATATCAAATTGGTTCTATTGATCCACACAATTTCGAAATGGTAGAGATGGTATATCTGATTATTTGGGTAGTTGTTGGTGGTGTAAAAACATTTTGGGGTCCACTCATTGGAGTTTTATCGATGTCGTTGGTATTTGAGTTAACGCGTCCACTAGAAGAATGGCGACCACTATTATTTGGGCTCATTCTAATTTTGTTTTTAGTTTTTATGCCAGGCGGTCTTGAAACACTGCTACCACGAATTAAGGGTTTTTTTGCAGATTTGTTTGCTAAGAAAGAGGTAAGTTAAGTTGTCATATTTTTCTGTAAAAAATTTATCTAAACATTTTGGAGGGTTAATTGCTAATGATTCAATTAATATGGAAGTCAAAAAAGGTGAGATCCGAGGTGTTATCGGCCCGAATGGCGCAGGTAAAACAACTTTTTTTAATGTCGTTAGTGGTTTTTATAAACCAACAGCCGGTACGGTTGAATTTAAAGGACAAATAATTTCCGGACTGCATTCCAGCAAGATTGCAAAACTGGGTGTAGTACGTACCTTTCAACGACCTGCATTGTTTCCAGATTTCACCGTTTTTGAAAACGTAATGGTTGCACGCCACCTCAATGCCAATTCTTCGTTATTAAATGCAATATTTAGGCATAAAAATAGTGCGGAGATTGGTAACATTGCACGCACAAAGGAGATCATTGAATTTCTGGGCTTGAAAAGTGAGCAAGATAACTTAGCGTTAAATTTATCGCATGGGCATCAACGTGTTTTAGGTGTTGCCATGGCATTGGCTACAGAGCCAGAACTTTTAATGCTAGATGAACCTGTTGCAGGGATGAACTCGGGTGAAAAACGAGTCATGGTTGAGTTGATTAAAAAGATTCGAGATGACTGGGGGGTTACCGTATTGCTCGTGGAGCATGATATGAGAACAGTGATGAATTTGTGTGACTATATTACTGTGCTTGATTTTGGACAGTTGCTGACTGAAGGCCTGCCTGAAGAAGTTATCAATAATGAAAAAGTGATTGAAGCCTATTTAGGAGCAGATGATATTGCTGCTTGAACTCAAAAATACAGCTGTTCATTATGGAAAAGTGGTGGCAACTCAAAACATTTCTATTCAAGTCCCTGAAGGGGAAGTGGTAACTTTAATTGGTTCTAATGGCGCAGGGAAAAGCACTACCTTACGTATGATTTCAGGTTTAGTTCGGCCATCATTGGGTGAAGTGCTATATCAAGGGAACTCTATTGCAAAACTTCCCCCCGAAGAGATTACACGAATTGGTATTGCGCATATTCCTGAAGGTCGACATGTATTTCCTCAAATGACTGTAAAAGAAAATCTTGAGATGGGTGCGTATTTAAGAACAGATTCTAAAGAAGTAGAGGAAAGTATGGAGCTTACTTTTTCACATTTTCCTCGTCTTAAAGAAAGAGTAAATCAAGATGCAGGAACCATGAGTGGTGGCGAACAACAAATGCTAGCGATGGGACGAGGCCTAATGTCGAATCCAAAACTCATTTTGATGGATGAACCGTCTCTAGGACTATCTCCAATTATGTGTCAGGAAATTGCTGGAATTATTAAAAAAATTCACGCACAAGGTCGTACGATTATTTTAGTGGAGCAAAATGCTCGTTTGGCATTAGCACTGGCAAATTATGGCTACGTTTTGGAGACTGGAAATATTGTTCTTGAGGGAAAAGCAATAGATTTGCGTGATGATGATGTGGTTCGCCAAACCTATCTGGGTATTACATAAATACTGGTTCCTGCTAGGTCGCGTAGGACTTGTTCTAAGTGTCTGAATGAAGTAAGACGCTAATTGCTAGGAGTTCTCTGTTCTTGATCATAATTTAAGCTGCTGTTGAATAATTTGTTAAAGCTAAAGGTGATTATTTCGCACTTAAGTAAGGTCTTTTTTATTTAAAGTTGACTTAGAAATATTTTACAATTCATTAAGATATGGAATGTTTGAGGAAAATACATTAACTTATAAAATATTTCATAAATAACAACAATCAATAGTATTACCTATATATAGGTATAAAATTTTACTCCTTTGTGCTAATCCTCCACTTTTGTACTAATACCCTCTATGTATTTTTTCAACATAAGTAGAAGGGTAAGGTTCTTAGCGTACTAGAAAATAACTTGATTAGCGTTGCCACAGCAGGAAGCTATACACAGGGATGTTTTGGGGAAATAGCAAGCGTGGTCTCAGCTATACAAAATAAATAAGAAGAGGGGAAGATAATGACTGACGCATTAGGCTCACTAACGGTCATCTTTACCGAATTTTACTATTGGGTAACAGTAGTGATCATGTTTCTAATTCATGCCGGATTCATAATGTATGAAGTGGGAGCTTCACGGCATAAGAATCATCTGCACACCTTAATGAAGAATGTAATGATCATACCTTTGGTAACCATTACGTTTTTCTTTTTTGGCTGGTGGATTTATTTCGCATTTCCATATGGCCCAGGGATTATGGGTGGCATCCAAAGTGCTCCGCATGCCACACCCTGGAGCGAATTGATGGGCACCCATATGGGTGGAGCGCCTTTACAAGAAAGCCTAAGCGCTGATGATACAGCCTTTTGGGCGCGTATAAACGGTGTCTTTTGGGCGGCATTTTTACTTTTTTCTTGGACTGCAGCCTCGATTGTTTCCGGCTCGGTCATTGAGCGCATCCAATCAGGTGCCTTCTGGATCTTGGCCGTGCTAATTGGTTCTTTCACATGGATTATTGATGCGGCTTGGGGCTGGCACTGGGATGGCTGGATGGTGCATAAGCTGGGTTATCACGATGCCTATGCTTCCGGAGTCATTCATGCCATTGCAGGTGGCTTTGCCTTAGGCGTGCTATGTATCTTAGGGCCGCGCATTGGTAAATTCCGAAAAGATGGTACGCCACGGAATATCAACCCACATAATCCGTGGTTAGTCTGTGTTGGACTATTCCTTATCTATACAGGATTCTGGGGTTTTTACGCGGCTTGTAATGTACCGATCATAGATTTCTTTGGTGGAGACATGCTGGATGTAGAAGGCAAGACCATGTTTACCGCCACGAATATCTATCTTGGTCCCACTACACTGTCGGCTATCACTTTTAATTTCTTGATTTCATTGTCAGGTGGTCTCATGGCGGGCTATATCGTTTCAAGAGGCGATCCTTTCTGGACGTTTTCTGGCGGTCTTGCAGGAATAATTGCTGCATCTGCGGGAAATGATTTATATCACCCCATGCAAGCATTTATTATTTCAATTGCTGGCGTAGTAATTATGTATAAAATGCATTACTGGGTTGAGCGTAGATTCAAGATTGATGATGCCGTCGGTGCTGTCGCCGTACACGGTTATGCTGGATTCTTTGGAGTATTTATTGCCGGCTTCGTGTTATGGGGTTATCCGTCATCACCTTTTGGTGAAGGTTATGCTGTAGTAACTCCATGGGGGCAATTCCTAGGCGCTTGTATCATGTTCTTTGTACTAGGATTCTTTCCTGCATTAATTGCTTCTAAGATCCTAGACATGATGGGTTTGCTACGTATACCTAGAGAAATTGAGCTAGCCGGTCTGGATATTTCTACAGAAATGCTTGCGGATGAAGAGTCTTCAGAACTAGATCGTGGGCTTTTAGAACAAGCTACAAAAGATGGGCTTGTTTAGATTGACTTTGATAAAAAATAAATAACAAGAGGAGACAATTATGTCTACTAATGTCGAAACTTGGGCAAACCTAGATCAGCTTGGTCCAGTTTATCCCATGCCTGGTACTGAGGTACTACTTGCTTTGATTGGCATTGCTATTTGGATTATTTGGCATTTATGGCAAATTGCACAAGAAAAGCGTGAGCATAGAGAAGAGATGGCAAAATGGGGCAATAAGCAAGGGCTACGGAAAGTCCTTGAATTAGAAGAAGATCCTTCTTCGCGTCACTTTAAGCAATAAAATTATATTAATAAGTAATCATATTGCTACTTAGAGTAATTAATTCCTCCTGAATTAATCCCCGGCTTTATGCCGGGGTTTTTTTGGGTGCTAATAATAAATAAATCGAGCAGTTTGTTGGACGACTTAAATTCATGTATAGACATTTATTCGAAGGGGTACCGACAAAACCGGTGCTCGTACTTGCGCCATTAGTGATTGCAGCTGTTCTGGCCCTTTACTACTACAATCAACATAAGAATTGTAGCCACCAAGCCTCACTGCGCGAACAATTTTATATCTTCTTAAAAAACAACATTAACCAAACTATAGCACTATCTGAGGCTATGCCATTTAAGTGGGATAAGGCCTATATATTGGTGAACTACAAACCCGATAGAAAAGTACGAGATTGCCCATTTGAATGGGATTGGACAGAAGAATATCGCCAAACCCTTATTGAAAGTGATTTACTCAACGTAATTTTTTTTACCGTTAATGATAAGCGTGCCATGTATATCGAATTTAGTGATGAACAGATCGATATGCAAGATATGGGTGAGGATAACCTACTAACATCTGAGACGGCTTTGTTTAAAATAGAATCTAAAGATGATTTAAATCAACAGCTTAAACTAATACATGCAAGTACTTTATGACTAAATTACCTCGCATACTTGTATTTCAACATATTGCCGCTGAGCATCCTGGTATTTTTAGAAATTACTTACAAGAAGATCAAATCGAATGGGTTCCTATCGAATTAGACGAAGGAGAGCAAATTCCAAATTTAGATCAATTTGATGCGTTGTGGGTTATGGGTGGTCCGATGGATGTATGGGAAGAAAGTAAATATCCCTGGTTAGTCGACGAGAAAGCTGCAATTCATGAAGCAGTGATTGAACGTAAACTTCCATATTTAGGTTTTTGTCTCGGTCATCAACTATTAGCCGATGCGCTTGGGGGCGAAGTCGGTTTAGCAAAAACTCCTGAAATCGGTGTGATGGATGTAGAAATCACAAAGCTAGGAAAAACAAGCCCTTTCTTACAAGATTTACCTGCTAAGACTAAGTGTCTGCAGTGGCACAGCGCCGAGGTCATACATACACCAGAAGGTGCAGACATTTTAGTTTCAACGAGTTCATGTCCGATTCAGGCGATGTCATTGGGCGCCAAGGCATTGAGCGTGCAATACCATATTGAAATAACACCGCACACGGTATCGGAATGGGGTGAGATTCCCGCTTACAAACAGGCGTTAGAAAAGCAACTTGGGCCGGATGCCTTAGATCAAATAAACACGGACGCGGATCGGCATATGTCAGATATGAATAAAAATTCTCGAATACTTTATGAAAATTGGAAACGGACTGTGTTTTCTTGAAAAAGCATTGCTATATATGGATTTGGTCGATTTAAGCACAATGCTAATTCGAAGCGCTGTAAATTAGCTTTATGTTAATGTCAGCTGAACAGTGGTGGTTGTTTTTAACAGCGTGCACGATTCTAAATATTGCACCTGGTCCAGATACTATTTACATCACTACAAAAACGATTACTCAAGGAAAGTTGTCGGGTTTATTGTCCGCTTTTGGTGTTTGTACAGGTGCAATGATTCATGCAATAACAGCTGGCATAGGCCTATCAGCCGTTCTGGCAACCTCTGCTTATGCCTTTACTATCATTAAATGGATCGGAGCAGTCTACCTAATGTATCTTGGGTTACGTGCGATTATGGGAACTTTTAAGCATGGACAAAAAACTAAAAGTTTGAAACAAGAAGTTGCAGCTGTCGAAAATAATTTAGGGAAAATATATTTTCAAGGTGTACTCGTGGATGTGCTTAATCCTAAGACTGCGATGTTTTTTCTGGCTTTTATCCCACAGTTTATTGACACCACCGCAAACAGCAGTGTTTGGCAATTTATCTTTCTGGGGCTAATCGTAGTTTTAAATGCATTGGTAATTGAAGCTGTATTGATTTTTTTTGCAGCAAAAATTACACGATTTTTACGTACCAATATATCACTTTCTAATTGGCTTGAACGTAGTCTAGGTGCGATATTAATTGGGCTTGGTTTTCACGTTTTGAATAGAAAGATGTAGGCCTGTTATTAATCCTTGACTTGATATTTGAATAAGTTGTCAAAAAAATAGAGTACTGCTTTAATTTTCAATTCCGTAAGATTTGCTCCACAGCAGGATTTCTTTTAATAATTGGTTTAAAAGTTTTTGAATTCTTTTTGCCTTGTCCGAATGGTATTCAGGAGGACATGATTCATTCATGTAACTTTGTTGTGTAAGTTCTAGTTGTACTGTATGAATATTTTGTTGTGGCTGACCGTAATGCCGCGTTATGTAACCGCCTATAAAGCGCCCATTGAGTGTGCTTGAATATTCTTTAAAGTTATTACATATCTCAAATAGCCGAATAGCTAAAGCTGTGTCCATACTTTTACCATTTGCGGTACCTAAGTTGAGATTATCTAATTGGTCATCAAATAGAGATGGAACTACAGATTTTATTGAATGTGCATCAAATAAAACTGCAACACCAAATTGTTTGCGTAGTGAGTTTAATTGTTTATTTAAATGATGGTGATAGGGCTGCCAATAGTTTAGTAAACGTTGTTTAATTTCTTCTTCAGTAGGTTCTTTTCCTTTTTTGTAGACAGGTAATTCATTAAATGTTTTTAGTGGGCAAAGTTCGGTATAGGTTTTGCCTGGGTATAATATTTTATTATTAGGTGATCGATTCAAATCGATTACATAACGAGAATAATTGGCAATTTGCAAGCTTACACCCAGTTTCGTCGCAAATGCATATAAACGATTCAAATACCAATCTGTATCCGGTAATTCAATTGCAGATGGAGTGAATCGTTTCCCGATATCATCGGGCAGCTGGGTACCTGTATGCGGTATACTGATTAACAGTGGCGTAGAGCCTTGAATGTAATCATATACCTGGTTTGTTGTTAACAAAGAAAATGATTAACAGTCCAAAACGTTGGTGCGTTCCCAATCGCTCAGGTGGGTGGTGTATTCGTTCCACTCTTGCATTTTTAACTTAATAAGTGAATCAACAAGTTCAGTGCCTAATCCTTTTTGAATAATTTTGTTTTTTTCGAGTAAACGTAGAGCATCAAGTAAGGTAGTAGGTAACTGTTTGGCGGCTTTAACCTTGTGGCCTTCTTCATACATATTAATATGTAGCGGTTTTCCAGGGTCACGCTTGCTTTCGATGCCTTCTAAACCGGCAGCAATTACGCCGGCTTGTAGAAGATAAGGATTGGTAGAACCATCCATTAAACGTAATTCAAACCTGCCAGCATCAGGTACGCGTATCATATGCGTGCGGTTATTTCCAGAATAAGTAATCGAACTAGGAGACCAAGTTGCACCGGAGGTAGTGCGTGGGGCACTGATACGTTTATAACTGTTTACGGTTGGATTAAATACAGCACATAGAGACTGAGCGTGCTGCAAAATACCACCTAAAAAGTTATAGGCAAGCTTAGACAGTCCCAAATCATCGCTTTTACTTAAAAATAGATTCTTTTTGCCTGTTTTGTCCCATAGCGAGACGTGAGCATGACATCCATTACCGGTTAAATTTGAGAATGGTTTCGGTGCAAAGGTTGCACGTAACCCATGTTGTTCGGCAAGAGTCTTAGTCATGTATTTAAAGAACACATGTCGGTCCGCAGTGACCAAGGCATCGTCATAGTCCCAATTCATTTCAAATTGACCGTTTGCGTCTTCATGATCGTTTTGATAAGGATTCCAACCAAGTTCAATCATGCAATCACAAATTTCACTTATTAACGGGAAACGGCGCATAAGCGCTTGCTGGTCATAACAAGGCTTGCTTTGTGTGTCTGCAGAATCGGCTAAAGCATTACCTTCTTGATTGATAAGAAAGTACTCACACTCTACACCGGTTTTTACGCGATAACCTTTTTTAGTTGCACGTGCTAGTTGTCGCTTCAGTGCAACACGGGGGGAGGCTTCTACTTCTTTGCCGTCCATCCAGAGATCACTGGCAAGCCAACCAATTTCTGGATTCCACGGTAATTGAATAAGACTGCTTGGATCGGGCACACCAAACATATCTGGATGTGCAGGAGTCATATCTAACCACGCTGCAAAGCCAGCAAACCCGGCACCATCTTTTTGCATGTCTGCAATGGCTCGTGCTGGGACAAGCTTAGCGCGTAAAACTCCAAACAGATCGACAAAGCTAACTAGAAAATATTTTATGCCATTATCTTTTGCGACTTTTGCCAAATTTGTAGCCATAACTCTTCTCCCATAGACCTTTCTTATTGTTAGTTTTTATATGAACGTTTGTTTAAGACCTTTCATATCGTTACGTTATTAATATGTGTTGGTGCCAGGTATCCAATCAGTTCCAGCAAGAGGCACTTTTGCCATCGCAGCCGCTTCAACCGTTAGCGCAACCAAATCTTCTGGTTCCAGATTATGCAAATGCGATTTACCACAGGCTCTAGCCAAAGTTTGTGCTTCCAGCACCATAGTTTGCAACAAATTTTTTATACGACGGCCTCCTAATTCCGGATCTAAGTTTTTGCCCAATTCCGGGTCTTGTGTTGAGATCCCAGCAGGGCATTTGCCTTCATGATAAGCATCATAATAACCGGGGGCTGTACCTAATTTATGGTATTCATTTGTGTATTTGGGACTGTTGCAGCCCAGCGCAAAAAGGGCTGCCATCCCTATTGATACAGCATCTGCACCTAATGCCAAGCATTTGGCAACATCGGCTCCATTGCGTATACCGCCCGATACAATGAGTTGGACTTTACGATGCATGCCCATTTCTTGTAAGGCTTGAGTAGCGATTCGAACTGCGGGCAAGGTTGGGATACCAACATGTTCAATAAATACATCTTGAGTTGCGGCTGTTCCACCTTGCATGCCATCAAGTACAACTGCATCTGCACCGGCTTTGACGGCGAGCTGTACATCATATTTAGTTCGTGTCGCGCCGACTTTTATATAAATTGGTTTTTCATAATCCGTAATCTCACGCAGCTCTTGGATTTTTATTTCCAAATCATCCGGGCCTGTCCAATCTGGATGTCGACAGGCGCTACGCTGATCAACACCTTTTGGTAGAGTACGCATTTGTGCTACACGATCACTAATTTTATAGCCAAGTAGCATACCGCCTCCGCCAGGCTTAGCGCCTTGACCGCAAACGACTTCAATTGCATCAGCTTTACGCAAATCATCTGGGTTCATGCCATAACGCGAAGGCAGCAACTGATAAACAAGTGTCTTAGATGATTTTCTTTCTTCCGGAGTCATGCCACCATCTCCAGTAGTCGTACTGGTGCCCATCATCGATGCACCTTTACCCAGAGCGTCCTTTGCTTGAGCCGATAGCGCACCAAAGCTCATACCAGCAATAGTAATTGGGATATCAAGATGCAGTGGTTTTTTTGCATAACGTGTACCAATTACAACATCGGTATCACAACGTTCCCGGTAACCCTCGAGTGGATAACGTGACATACTTGCACCGAGAAATAATAAGTCATCGAAATGGGGTAGCTGGCGTTTTGCGCCGCCGCCACGGATACTATAAATGCCTTGTGTAGCAGCACGCTGTATTTCAGCAATTGTATTTCTATCCCAAGTGTAAGATTCTTTCATTGGCGGAAGTTGTTCGCTTTTTACCATTGGATTTAAATCTAAATTTTCCATTTTAATACCTTATTTACATTTATTCCGAAGGTAGATGGGCATCATCAATCTTAAAGTTATATAAGTTTCTTGCGGAGCCATAGCGCTTGAAATTTTTTGGATTAGCATTAACTCCTGCTTGATGTAAAAGTTCGGTAAGCTTGTTTAGATGTTCGTGCTTCATTCCCTTTTCGATACAATCCATACCGAGGCTTTTAACTTTTCCCTGTACAAAAATTTGTACTTCATATATTGAATCACCTAAAGAGTCACCGGCATCACCACAAATTACTAAACTTCCTAATTGCCCCATGAATGCCGACATATGTCCAACGGATCCTCCCACTACGATATCGACTCCTTTCATTGAAATACCACAACGCGCGGCAGCATCTCCTTCAATGACAAGTAGGCCTCCATGCCCGGTAGCACCAGCATATTGTGAGGCATTTCCTTTTATAGTGACTTGGCCTGACATGATATTTTCTGCGACACCGGCACCGGCATTGCCCGTGACGGTTATATTGGCTTGTTTATTCATGCCACCACAATAGTAACCTACATGACCGTCAATCTTTACATCGATAGGTGAATCGAGGCCTACTGCAATAGCATGTTTGCCACTTGGATTGTTAACTAAAAACTCGGCTGATTTAAGTTTGCCATTGTGTAAATGGAGTTGTTCATTGAGCTCACGAACTTCAGTACTTGCAAGGTCATACATTTTTTTCTTCACAATTATCGATCTCGTTAAGCTTATCTTGTCTAGAAAGTTCTACAGCCCAAACTGCTGCTTGTAGGCGGGAATGTAGTTTTAACTTAGACAATATGTTTTTAACATGTACTTTAACAGTGCAGTAGCTAATTCCTAATTTAAGCGCAATCACTTTATTGCTTAGACCTGATGCGAGAAGCGTTAAGACTTGTTTTTCTCTAGTCGTTAAACCAGCGTCATTAATTTTTTGTTCACTTGGATTTAATAATGGGTCGAGATTATCGGAATTGACTGGCTCTTTTAATTGCGAGTTTGTAGTTATTTCTAGTCGATCTGAATATTTGTCAGATAATGGTGATACAATAAATAACGTTTCCATATTAGAAAGTTGGTTGAGCATTTGTTTTCCACTTTCACTATGTGGATTGATTTCTAGCGCCATCACATTATCCAATTTATCTACCAAGTTTTTAATAATCTCTATATCTTCCATATGCTACTCCTTGATCCAGCTGTAAATTTTTTCAGGCTCAGGTTCCCAAATTTTTGCATTTTCAACTCCAGGTAAATTTGCTATGGCGCGAAATTCTGACGCCATGGCAGCCCATTCATCTGTTTCAGCCATCACTGCTGGTTTACAGCCAATGGGATCGCGCATTACTGCAAATCCATCACGTGTGCCTATTGCAAAAGTATAAAACCCATCAAGATCATCAATAGCATTTTCCAATGCTTCAGTAAGTGAAGCACCTTCACGTATCTGCCACATCAGATAACCGGCAGCAACTTCGCTGTCGTTATCGGTTTTAAACTCAACACCTTCTCTGCGTAGTTTTCTGCGTAATCGATTGTGGTTGGATAAAGAGCCGTTGTGAACTAGACACAAATCTAGGCCTGTAGAAAATGGATGTGAGTGTTCGGTAGTAACGGCGCTCTCGGTTGCCATGCGAGTATGTCCTAAGGCATGTGTGCCTTGTAAGTCACTTAACTCAAAGCGTCGAACAACATCCTTAGGCAATCCTTTATCCTTATAAATCTCGATTATCGTGCCTGAACTAGTTACATGAAGATCCGAATGATTTTGTTCCAACCAAGTTAAGATGATAACAACATCTGTTGGCACAATGAGAACTGCATGATTAAAGCGTGTTTCAATAGAAGATTTTTCACCGAATTTTTCTTGCAGCTGTTTTTCGAGTTTATCCCAAGGATAATTTTGGGATTTATTGAGGAGTGTAATTTTCGAGAAGCCTGGCTCAACAGGGTTTCGATAAAATGCAACTCCGGCACTATCCGGTCCACGCTCCGACATTTCGACGAGCATAGGAGAAAGTAGATCTCCTAACAGTGGTTCTAAATCCGGGTTTTTAAAAAACAGCCCTACGATTCCACACACCGTAAAAAAGCCTCTTAATATTTAGATTATTTATACTAGTTTAGGCAAATTCTATGGTGAAGGCATATATTTGTCAACTGATATGAATAAAATATTCCTGATAGGAAACTTTAATCAGGCTGATTGTGATTTTCTGTGTATTCAGTTTTCCCGATTCAGCTTGATGATGACAGACAATAAACGGATCGGTAGCTTTATTAGTTCTTCAGGCCCATGCGGTGCATCCGCATCAAAAAACAGGGAATCCCCTGGCTTGAGCCTATAAGTATTATTGGTATGGCGATATAGTGCTTCGCCTTCCAGCATATAAATAAACTCAGCCCCAGAATGCTGAAATAATGGGAATACTTCAGATTCTTCAGATAAGGTGACGAGAAAAGGTTCCACCGATACTTGTTTATCAATTGTATGGCCAAGTAGTTGGTAAATATGCCCAGCTCTTGTGCCTTGACGATTAATGCTCAATCCCTCACCAGAACGAACATAGGTACAATCGCGTTCTTCTTCATATTTGCGGAATAAAGACGTTACTGGCACGTTGAGTGCGTTAGCAAGTGCGTGTAGCGTAGCCAGCGAAGGAGAGGTGTTGCCATTTTCAATTTTTGAGAGCATACCCGGAGACAGATCTGCGGCTTTGGCGACTTCTTTAACTGTCAATTGAAGCTGTTTACGAAACTCTTTGATTTGATTACCAATAGCTGACTCTAAAGGAAGCGTCTTATGGTTAATATCTAGATGGGCCTCATGTTTCAAAGTTGATATCCCTATGCCATTTTGTGGGTGACGAAAATGCTATATCGTAAATTAAGAATGACATTTATTATTGAGAAACTAGTTTAACTCATATGAATTTGTCAATAGAAATTTTTCCGCTTAATTAAGATATTTATATATTTCAATACCTTATTCTATGGCAACATCAAAGGGGTTCTATATACTTTATATATAAGGTGCCTAGTGTGATATCGTACCAAGCCGGTTGAAAAACAGCTTTGTACTTTTGAATTTTATTACATCAATGTTAAAGCGTTTAGTGGAATTTACATTCCCAGATAGGCTTTACGCACATGATCGTTGTCCATGAGGCTTTTCGCTTCACCTTCAAGCGCAACAGCTCCGGTTTCAAGCACATAACCGTGGCGTGCTAATTCAAGCGCAAGTTCTGCATTTTGTTCAACTAAAATTATACTTACTCCTTTTTTATTAATTGCAATTAAAATCTTTGCGATTTCCTGCACGATTACAGGTGCGAGGCCCAAAGAAGGTTCATCGAGTAACAATACACGAGGGTTAGACATTAATGCTCGACCAATAGCTAACATTTGTTGTTCACCACCACTCATGGTTTTTGCTAACTGATGTTGGCGCTCTTTCAGTCGTGGAAAATGATTGAATACTATTTCCAAATCATTTTTGATTCCATCTTTATCATTTCTGGTAAAAGCACCAAGCTGTAGGTTTTCTAGTACAGTAAGCCCTTTGAAAACACGTCGACCTTCTGGAACATGGGCTATGCCTAATTTGAGAATTTTGTCTGCAGATAATTTATCTATACGCTTTTCATCAAAATAGATTTCGCCACTACTAGGATGTTCTAGACCAGAGATTGTGCGTAGGGTGGTGCTTTTGCCCGCGCCATTAGAGCCGATTAATGTAACGAAATCAGATTCGTTAAGATCCAAAGAAACCCCTTTCAAAGCGGCAACTTTATGGTAGTGAACGTGAATATCTTTAACTTGCATTAACATATCAATTTGTTCCACCAAGATATGCTTCGATCACTTTTTCATTTGCTCTAATTTCTTCGGGTGTGCCTTCGGCAAGTAACTGCCCAAAATTAAGTACAGTGAGATAGCCACATAGCCCCATCACAGCTTTCATATCGTGTTCAACTAAGACGATAGTAATTCCGGATTGTTGAATTTTTCTGGTCAACTCCATCATGTGATTGGTCTCTTCAGGATTCATCCCAGCAAATGGCTCATCCATCAGTAGAACCTTTGGTTCAGCTGCTAACGCAATGGACATGGCCAAAGCACGTTGTGACCCTAAAGGCAACTCAGAAGCAAGTTGGTCTTTGCGTTCACTTAGCCCCATGAATTCCAATACTTCTGTAGTTTTTTCGCGTGCTTGACGTTGTTTGTTTTTATCAGCACTCAGAATTGCAGAAAAAATATTTGTGCTAGCTTTGATATGACAACCTACAAGAACATTTTCAAACACACTTAGTTCTTGAAATAAAGTTGTTTCTTGAAAGGTGCGAACGACACCTAAACGCGCCACCTTGCTAGGATTCATGCCCGCAATATCTTGGTTGCTATAACGGATTTGTCCGTTTGTTGGCGTGTAGAATCCAGCTATGTTTTTAAACATGGTACTCTTACCAGCACCATTGGGTCCGATCAATCCACGGATTTCACCTTCTTCTACTTGAAAGCTCACATTATCTAAAGCAGTTAATCCCCCAAATTGCTTAGTTACATTGCTAATTTCAAGTAATGCCATGAGATTTTCTGCTTTACATTTATATATGATGTTTCAATGTTAAGTTTTATGGTTTACGGAATAACCACCAAAATGTTGATTTTTCCTGGAGTAGCTTTTTGCCTTGACCATTTGACAGTGGTGCATCGGTATCAGAAGGTGATTTCTTTAGCCCAAATAATTCGCGAATTTTAGACGGCACTCTTTCTAATCCCTGTGGCAAAAACATAATGGCTGCAATTAATACGGCACCGTATATTGCGGGGCGAATTTCTTCCAAAGCTCGAAATGATTCATCAAGAATGGTTAACGCAATTGCGCCTAAAATTGGACCATAAAAGGTATTGTAACCACCTACAATCACCCAAATCAGAACAAACACCATTACTCCAATTCCAAATTGATGTGGAGTGACTGTGCCTAGATAATGTACCTTTAAGGCGCCCGCAATTCCTACAAATATTGATCCTACAATAAATGCCAGCGAACGATAGCGCCACGTATTCACGCCAACTGACTCGGCTAAAGGTGCTTTCCAGTGTACTGCGTGTAGTGTCAAACCAATTCTAGAATTTTCGACGCGATGTAAAATAATTAAGCAAATTGTCACAACAGCTAGAACTAGATAGTAATAGGGAATAGGGTCAACAAATTCAAACTCACCAAGCTTTGGTGGTGGGATATTGCTTAACCCACTGCTGCCACCAAATGGTTTTACAAAAAATATCCAACCCAATCGAATTGCTTCTCCTGCGGCAAATGACCCAATTAAGAAATAAAACTGGCTCATACGAAATAATGGAAAACAAAGTAGACCGGCCACTAAGCCAGCCATTACTCCTGCAAGTGGCATCGTCAGCCAGAAAGACAAGCCAAATTCTTTTGCCAACAGTGCGCTGGTATATGCCCCAACGCCCATCATTACAACGTGGATTAAAGACCATTCACCAGTAAGTGTTACGATTCTATAACTTACTACGACTAATACATTAATAAGCAAAAAAATGACTAAGTCTTGATGGTGGTATTTTAAAAAGTGAGGCAGAACAATGAGGCCTAATAAAATGAGTACTATACTAATTGCAGTTTTTAGCATTTTTATTCGCTCACTTTCATGCCCATGATACCCGTAGGCTTGACGATTAAGACCAACACCATCACTAACAAGCCACAAATTGTTGCAATCGTTCCACTAAAGTAGGCGGTTATAAATGTGTGAAAGATTGCATACAAAACAGCTGCCAATACAGCTCCAGAAAGACTACCGATACCGCCCACAATGGTAACGATGAAGGCAGTAATAATTACATTATGTCCCATGTGAGGATTAATATTTGTCAGCGGTGCCATTAAAGCCCCAGCCAGTCCAGCAAGTGCTGTACCGACGCCAATGGCAATCATTGATGTACGATTTATGTTGATACCCTGCAAGGCAGCGGCCTCTCGATCTAATGCCACTGCACGCAACGACCATCCAAGTTTTGTTCGCGTCAGAAAAAACCACAAAATTATCAGTGCGGATACGGCAACGGCTACGCTAAAAATCCGCTGTGCAGGAATGCGTAATATGTCGAATATTTCTATAGTTCCAGGAAACGGAGGAGCGACTTGCTTGGACGGACCGGTTCCTCCCACTACATGTGCAAGTACTTGTAAGATAAATAAGACACCAATTGAACAGATCAATCCACCCAGAGGGTCTTCACGTTTTGGGCGAAATAGTAATCGCTCCATTAAAAGGCCGATAATCGTGACAACAGTAACCGCAAGCACTACGGTAGGTAGGTAAGGGAAATTATTTTGGGCATGCACTAACCAGATAGTGTATGCACCTACCATCACGAGCTCTCCATGGGCGAAATTTACAACACCCATAACACCAAAAATCAGTACTAGACCCACTGCCCAAAGGGCAAAGAAGCCGCCTTGTATGAAGCTGTTAACTATGGATTGAAGAAACAACTCCATATAATTTTCTCTCTTCTACTGACTATAGTTTTTATTCGTAGTTATAACAAAAAAGGGGAGCTATTCACTCCCCTTTTTCCAATTAATGCCCTAAGAGCAAGACTATACAGTCCTTAAATCTAAGGCTTGCATGTGTTTTTTCAACACATCACCATGTTTTTCTAACCAGCCATGAACACTTCTAAATTCAACGATACGTGCCCGGCCTCCTTGCATCGTCACAACTGGCCAATTACCAACAACGGCATTATCTAGCCCCCACAGATCTTTGCCCCACCAATGACCCGGGCCAAAGGTATGCGAAGGTGTGGGATTTGCTTTTAATGCCTCAAGCACATCCATAGGCTCGACACTGCCTGCTGCCTGAGCTGCATCAGCCCAGATCTGTAAAATGTTTGGGTATTCCCATGCAACTGCAGACCATTCACCTGAATGATCTTTTTTAAATGCTGCATCAAACACACCCGGATTTGGATTTGGAAAATAAACCTGATCATTTGATTCCAGAGCTGGGTCATCAAAGTCAGGAAATTGGAAGATTAGGCCTTCAACAAAATCTTGACTAGTTTTAGCGATGACTTCTTCATAAAGATCAAAGGTGCAAGAGATGATCTTACCTTTAAAGTTTTGATGATAAAGTTGTTCTACCAATGGAGTAGTATAGACATCAGTGGCCATGCAAAAGATGTCTGGTTTTTTTGCCAGTAATGAATTTACTATTGGGGCAAAGTCAGCTACGTCAAAACCATGAAAGTTAGTATCTAGTACTTCAATTCCAGCTACTTCAAACGCTGCTTTGTAGGTAGCTGCTGATTGTTTGCCATATTCAATATCATCAGTGGTTACGATCACTGCTGTTTTGGCATCTGGAAAGTTTTTTGCTAACCATTCAACTCCGGTCACGTTATATAATGGATGAGACTCACATAAAGCAGTCAAATAAGGCGTGTCAGGAGTGATGTCACTGGGTAAGAGGGTAGTCGTTAACATTTTCTTCCTAGTACCCCACGGCATGACTGATGCGACGGTTGAACCACCCAGCATCATCACCATCTTGACTTCATCCTCTAATACCAGTTTCTTATAACCCTGTATCGCTTTTTCTGTGTCATAACCGTGATCATAAGCGACGACTTCAATTTTATAATTGTCGCCACCAACGTTAATGCCGCCTTTGCTATTGATACTATTGGCAACAATTTTAGAACCGTATAAACCCGGCAATCCCCACGGTGCATAATCACCTGTCATGGGAATATTCATACCAATTTTTACAGTTTTTTCACCTGCAAACAGGAGATTTGGTGTAAAGCCTAATGCGCCAGCTGCAGTACCAGCCGTCGTGGCTTTTAAAAAATCCCGACGTGTAATATTCATGTTTAACTCCTCCGGCTCACTGTAAGCACTGTGTGTTTAGTCTCTGTAAAGCGAGCCTAATATTCTTATAACTATTTAAATCACAACCTAAATAATTGCGTCTGAAACAAGTGCAAATCCGCAAATAGAATAGGCTAAAGACTAAATTTGATTAATGATGATTATCTGCCAACCGATTTGGGTCAATGACTCATCCTAAGTAACACTTTAGTGGTAGTGCAGTGCAGTAATATATGGCTTTGTTTCAGGCGTTTGTTGCTACTGAATAATGAGCTTTATGCTTGATGATAAGTTCTTTTTTTGAGGAATTAGAATTATTTGAATAGGCGAATGGTTCTTTAGTTTATTATTAAATATTCTATGCTAGCCACAATGTTTTCGGTGTACCACCATCGCAGTACAACTTAATTAAGTCAATCAACTGTTTCATGATGGTTTCTATGTATTCACAAGTTGTGTTTTGATTTCCTTGAATAATAAAAAGCACATTTTTTGTGCCTAAAGTTATTTTTGTTGCATCGGCTTGGCGACATTCCATTCTGCATATAACATTATCTTTACCTTCTATATAACAATATTCTCCTGTATTGATTTTTTCAGACTTATTTCTACCAAGTGGAACAAATGTTTCTGTTCCATCCGCAAAACGCAATATGATTTGATCATCTATTTTATCAATATCATGCGCTCCTAAGGATAATTTGCTTTGAATGGAAACACAGTTATAAATATCTACAAGCAAGTTGATAGAGGGTAGTGTGTCTCTTTTAAGAAGAGTTGTGATTAAGCTTTGTGGAGATGCAATAAGATTGGGGTTTGAGCAGTTTATTTTTTGGTGAAGTATTTCGAACCCCGATAAAATAGGATCTTCGGATAAGAGTTCTTCAGAATACTTTTCTTTGTATTCTTTAAATAAATTATTTTTGTGTTTTTCAAACTCGGGATGTGTGCGTTTATTGGTTAAGTTGTTAATGCTAAATACTGCACATTTAATGCCCAATGCAATTACTTCAGACGAGATTGTAAATGCTAAAGTTTTCTCATCCATCTATATATTTAAGGATAAAATTTATTTGCTTTTAATAATTGTTATAGGTTAGTAGATGGAGATGCTTATGCATCAAAATTAATTATGAGTTTGAAATTGCCTGAGAAATCAAAACTTCAACGGCGTGCACACTAGTACTTTCTCCCATATCCGATTTATCTCCAGGATTAAGTACATTGACATTTGCGCGAGTTTGTTGTCGCTTTGGCCAGCGACCTTTATGGCTCAATGCAACACCTCTCAATACCTCATCTGTAACTTTAAGATATAGGGGCAACTGTCCGATTTCATTACTTAATTCAACAAAGTCGCCTTCACGTAGTCCACGGGACCTAGCATCATCTGGATGCAAAACCACACATGCTGGGCCTTGCTGTTTTTCTATCTTTGGGCCATTGCCAAAGGTATCGTTTATTGACCATGGGGAAGCTGGTGACAATAAACGCAGACGGTTACTATGCGGGCGTTTATCCGCATGGGGCTCAGGCACTAGTGGCAAACCGTCTTTTTGGGCTTGTTCAGATGCGATTTCAATTTTTCCACTCGGAGTTTGAAATTGAAGGGTTTCAAACTGGATTATTGGTTTAGGTGAGATATACACGGTTCCTTTTTGGCTTAGTGATGCAAAGGTTTCCCTGAGTCTTGATTGTTGTAATAACGTATCAATAATCGATTGGTCACTTTCGTACAACTCATGATTTGTATAGCCCATGGCCTTAGCTAGACGCCGGAAAATTTCTGAGTTTGACAGAGATTCACCCATAGGCTCGGTGGCTTTGACCTGTGCCGATAGACTCAAATCAAAATAGGAAGCAAACAAGTCATCTGACTCAAGAAAACTGGCAGCAGGTAATACATAATCGGCATAATCAGTGGTATCTGTCGGAAACACCTCTGCGACAACCGTAAACAGATCTTCTCTTTCTAGTGCTTTGCACAAGCGCGACTGTTGTGGATTCGATGCTGCAATATTGTTGTTCCAGCAAAACAGAGCTTGTGCAAGTTCTTTAGTTTCAAGATATTCAGCCAGTTCCATGTGACTGATATCAGGTACTTCATTTTCACAAAGCTGGGAGCCTAGCAGATAGGAATCATCGATATGGCGTTGTCCCAAGCCATTCAAATACAAGAACCCTGCACCAGGCTTACCAATATTCCCCGTGATGGCTGGTAATAGGGAACAGGCACGCATGGCGTTGCCACCCATTGGTTGGCGCTGAAACCCCTGGCCTAGCCATAATAATGAAGGCCCGTCTGCATAGAGTTGTGCCGCTTGTACGATGTCGGCAGCGGGGACACCAGTTATCTTTTCTCCCCACTCAGGCGTGATTTTTTCCAGCTGTTGTTCAAGTTGTTCCCATCCGATGGTATAGGCATGAATAAATTTTTTATCGGTAAGCTCGTCTCGTCTCATCACGTGCATCATGGCAAATGCCAATGCCGCATCACTACCAGGGAAAAGCTGTAAATGTAGATCAGCACGAGCAGCTGTTGAAGTGCGAATTGGATCGATGACGATTCGTTTGCCGGGTGACTCCTGCAACCACTGTGCATCAATATGCGGAGCTGCAGTTGAGGGATTACCTCCCCATACCATGATGCATTGAGAATCTTTTGAGGTGCGAGGATCGAAGCCTGTCATGGATGTGCCGTATACATAATCAAGTGCAATATGGCCTGCCAAATTACAGACAGAATCAGGATTGACTTCCGTAGCACCAAGACGATTGAAAAACCGCATCGGAAAATGGTAACCAATGGCTGCAAATGTACCCGTGTAATGAGTATTTAGAATTTTGTCTGCGCCACTTTCATTAACAATTTCTTTGAGTCGGTCCGCTATTGCCGTAATCGCCTCATTCCAGGAGACGGGCTCAAACTTGCCTTTGCCCTTGGCACCGGTACGACGTAATGGCTCTGTCAATCTTGCATTAGGATCCAGCCATATACTGTTATAGCCGATTGAACATTTACGGCAAAGCTTGCCTCGACTAACTGGGTGTTGGAGGTCTCCCTTAACCTGTACGATAGCATCATTTTTTTTTGTAACTACAATACCGCAGGCATCGTAACAGTCACGTGGACATGTGGTTAAGATACTATGTTTGTCTTGCGAAGATGTATTAGCTGTCATTTCAGAATCTTCTATTTACAACTGCAATAATGCAGTGTGTCCAACTGGAGCACCATTAAATTCTATAAAAGCATCTTTTAAACAAGACCACATATAATCTGTAGAAGCGCTGTCAAATAGAAAGTGAAATGCAGGGATCTTTGCAAAGTCGTTACGAATAATGATGGCGTTCATGCGAGCAACTGAAGTTTGCGCAATAGTGCCGTTAGGGAATTTATTTATGCGTAGATCTACACCACAAAGCTTGGCAAACATTGCATCTGCATATTGACCGGTAACAAGTAACCAGGCAGATGAATTGAAACGTGGCACAGAATAACAATCCCTTGGTTGGTCATGCCGGTATTGTTCCTCTAATGCTTTGCATTGGTCTTGTTCATTAAGTGGATTGTTCAAAACTAATATTTCAGTGTCTGCAAGTCGTCCAGCCAAGGCGCCATTGTTTTGTTGATAGGCTTGATTATTCTGTTCACCAATATTTAAATTTTGTGTCCTGGCCCAAGCGATTGCTCCGCGACCTTTGAAGCCTGTTCTAGGCAATGCGCTTAAGTCGATTAAACCTAGTTGTTTTGCTTGGGAGATTTCTTCTTCAATAGTCTTGCCATAATGATCAACCAGTGTTGCATCCATATACTTTTTAAACTGTGCGCCCGCTGCTAAAAGCGTTCGATAATGTGGGCTACGTACAAGGTTATCTGTAGGCTGTATTGTTGGCATCGCTACATCTCTTGGCGTTTATTTTCTGGATCGTAAAATGGCATCTTGACAACATCTGCCTCAATGATGTTGCCGTTAGTGAGCTTAATATTGATTTTCATTCCAGATTCTGTATTGGCTTTGGCATAAGCCATGCCTACAATTTTATTCAAAGTAGGGGAGAAGGCGACTGAAGTAATATGCCCTACGATGCTATCTCCGTCTAATATCAAATTTGATTCTTTTGGGCATTCGTTTTCGTCGAGTGGCTGAGGAGTTTCGAAACCCACGAGCTTGCGATTTGAAGGATGGTTTTCAATGACTTGTAGGGAACGTCCGCCAACGAAGAAAGGCTTTTTCCTCGCGATGGCCCAAGCCATATGCGCCTCTTGCGGAGTCGTCATGGCATCGGTGTCTTGACTTACGATGATATGGCCTTTTTCCAAGCGTAATAATCGCTGCGCCTCAATCCCTACGGGTCGAATATCTTCCTCTTTGCCCGCACCTAGCAGTGCATCCCATAAGGCTTCACCTTGCGAAGATGGCACATGAATTTCATAACCAAGTTCGCCCACAAAGCCAACTCGCAACAAACGCGCTGAAATATTGGCAACGGTTCCGCTACGCAAAGCTAAATAAGGAAATCCTTCTGGTGAAAGATCGATATCGCTACATACTTTCTGCAACACTTCTCTGGAATTGGGTCCAGCAATGTTGACACCAGCATAGGCAGCGGTGACGTTAGTTACATCGACGTTTAAACGCCATTGCGCATTCCACCACAACATGGTTCGATATACATTTTCGACGCCTCCGGTGGTTGCCGTAACGTAAAAGTGTTCATCACTAAATCGACACGCAACGCCATCATCGATGATAGTCCCGGCAGGATTGGTCATTAATAAATATCGAGTTGTGCCTATTTTTTGTTTTACATAGGCAAAGGTATACATTCGATTTAAAAACTCAGCCGCATCTGGGCCTCGAATTTCAAGTCCACCTAGTGTGGATACGTCAATCAAACCCACGTTGTTACGTATGATTAGGTTTTCTTCACGAATACACTGCTCACGCTTTTGTGCTTGTCCGTAATACGCCGGTCGCCACCACAGTCCAGCCGTCATCATTTGTGCACCCGCTTCAAGATGGCGGTGATGCATAGCAGTAAAACGTTCTGGTTCAAAGCTACGACCTGCGATAGCGCCTAGTTTTTCTGCGCGGAAAGGCGGGCGTGCAGTAGTCACTCCAACTTCTGCTACCGTGCGTTGCGTTTCATCGGCAACCAATCGAGCGGTTGCCAACGCGGAGTGACGTCCTTGGGAAGGACCCATGCCCACCGTAGAATATCGTTTGACTAACTCAAGTTCGGCATACCCATCTTTACATGCGTTGACGATATCGGCAACTTGCAAATCTTCGTCGAAGTCGACAAATTCTTTGCCATTCGGATGTGAAAAAATGGGCCAAGGATGATTACTACTTATATATGAGTTAGAAATCTTTGTCTGCGGAACTGCAAGATCTTTTGCACTCAAACCTAAATTTTTACATGCTGCTTGGCCTGCTTGTTTACCTGATTCGATGAGCGTATTAAGTTGATTCACACCATTTACTGCGCCCGCTAAATGAAAATGATCCGGAAGCTGGGTGATTGAAAATATGGCGGTTTCATCGTCATAAGAAATTTTACCACCTGCTTGTAACGCAAGTTGATAGGTGGGGGTGAAGCCGACAGAGATACAAAGTAGATCACAATCATAGTGTTGTGACTCACTTGCGCATTTACCCTGCGCAACTATTTTGCGTAGTTCTACCCCTTTAATGTGTTTTTGATCAGAACTAGACTCGGCTGCATACACGGTATGGCCATTAAGAACAGGTATTCCCGCAGCACGAATCTTTTCATGCAACGAAGATGCACTAAGTGATTCGCGTAAATCTGCGACGGCAACGACTTGTACACCATTTTCGAATAAGTCGAGTGCGGTGGCATAACCATCGTCATTTGCAGTAAGGACTACTGCACAGTGACCCGGACGCACACCGTATAAACGTATCAAGCGTTGTGCAGCAGTAGCGAGTAGAATCCCTGGTAGATCATTGTTATGAAACATGGCCGGTTGTTCCATTTTCCCACTTGCTAGGATCATTTCTTTGGCACGTAATTTATACATACGATTGCCTTGAATCACCGGCAACCAGTTATCTGCAAACCATGCATTGCATACTGTATCTGTCATCACTTCGATCTGCGGATGCCTCTCTATCGCTTCTACTAGTTCATTACGTAAAGCAGGTGTCAAAGTTGCATCGGTATCAAATCGAGCGTAGTTCAGAGAACCGCCTAAAATCGGTTCTTGCTCAATGAGTAAAACTTCTGCACCTGATTCAGCAGCACTTAGCGCAGCGCAGAGTCCTGCAGGACCTGCTCCGACTACAGCAACATCACAAAATTTATAGCTTTTATCGTAATAGCCATGTGCAACATTTTGATTGACATGCCCAAGACCCGCACGCTTGCGTACAATCGGTTCCCAAAAATTTTGCCAAATTCCTTTGGGTCGAAAAAACGCCTTGTAATAGAATCCTACTGGCAGAAATTTTCGTACTAGGTTGATTCTGGCCTCTTGATCGTTTTCCAGACTGCCTGTGTAATTTTGTCCAGTCACTTTTAAACCGGGTGTGATCTTGCGGCGATCCGCTGCGACATTGGGCTCGTTCTCTAACTGCACCAGAGTGTCCGCTTCAAGTCCAGCCATGGACATCACACCACGCGGACGGTGATATTTAAATGAACGTGAAAGCAGCCAAATATCGTTGGCCGCAAGCGCGCTGGCAATGGTGTCGCCTGCTAAACCAGTATAGGTCTTACCTTCAAAACTAAAGCTGACCGTTTGCTGGTGATCGACTAATAGGCCTGCCGAAGCTTGTAAGCGATTAGTTGAAGTTTCCATTATAAGTTACTAATTTTTAAACAACTAAAAATCTACACGTTCAGTGAAAATATCGCTGGCGGGGTAGGTTTTTAAAATTTCATCGGTTACGGTATTGCGTTCGGCAATAAACCAATAAGAAGTAGCGGCATGACACCACCATTCGCACACGACCCCGGCGGTATTGTTGGACATCCACATATAATTTGCCCATTCTTCATCGCTTACATTTTGTAGATTGGGCATATCGGTCACTTCGCCAAAACAGATGAATTCAGAAATATTACGTGGACCATTTAGGGGGCAGTTCATTATTTTCATATTTGTTCTCTCTAGTGGCTTGCAGCCGTAGCGCCAGCTTCATTGGATAACTTAAAGGTTTTAAAACGATCAAGACTGAAAGGCCGGATCATTTCAGCAGTTTTTTCGTTTGCAATCGTTTCTGCCATGCACTTGCCGGATATAGGCGTCGCTTTGAAGCCCCAGGTACCCCAGCCGGCATCCAGCCAATAATTTTTCACCGGGCTTTCACCCATAATCGGGCTGTAATCCGGAGTCATATCCGTGATACCGGCCCATTGACGTAACAGCTTCAGTTCTGCAAAAAAGGGAAATAATTCCAATGTATGTGCAATCAGGCTTTCTTTTAGACCTAGTGTGGAACGAGTCGAGTACAGCTCATAAGGATCGGAACCGCCACCAATTACAATTTCTCCGCGTGCAGTTTGCGAGACATAGGTATGTAATCCTGCAGAACTTACTAGGGGATCAAGGAAAGGCTTAATAGGCTGAGTTACCATCGCCTGCAATGGATAGCTGCGAATCGGTAATAGAATACCTGCCATCTTTGCTACTACTGAGCTCATACCTGCAACTGCTTGAATGGCATGTCTGCATTGAATTGTGCCGCGGTTCGTTTCAACTGCAGTCACTCTACCCGCATCAATCTGTATGCCGGTTACTTCAGTACGTTGGTGAATTTCAACACCGAGTTGTGCGGCACGCATAGCGTAGCCCCAGGCAACTGAATCATGTCTTGCGGTTCCACCATCACGATGCCAAAGCCCTGCGAGGATTGGAAAACGCGCGTTTTTATCCATGTTCAAACAAGGTACGATTTCACGAATTTGTTTGCGATCAATCATTTCCGAGCGTACACTTAAATGTTTGTTTACTTCTGCACGCAAAGTAAAGGTGCGTACACTTGCATCGGTATGAGCCAGGGTAAGCTGACCCCGTTGTGAATACATTTGATTGTAACCAAGCTCGTTAGCCAGGTTTTTAAATAAATCTACAGATGCTTTATAGAATGCAACCGCTTCAGGAGAAATATAGTTCGAGCGAACTACCGCAGTATTGCGTGCAGTATTACCGCCTCCAATATAGCCTTTTTCGAGTACCACTACATTCGTAATATTGTGATAGCGTGCTAGATGATAAGCAGTAGACAGACCGTGACCGCCACCACCGATGATGACAACGTCATATGATTTTTTTAAATCACGTGGAGCTGGAATATCGCGACGCGCAGGATATTGAGATGCAAGACCATATTTTAATAAACCCCAAGGCATAAATGTTTCCAGCTTTAGTTAATCGAACCAATACAACTGTGATAGTTCATTAAAACAGTCCAATAATTTCGTTATTTTCATCGATGTCAATATTATTTGCTGCGGGTATTTTTGGAAGTCCCGGCATGGTCATGATATGGCCACATAAGACCACTAAAAATTCAGCCCCTGCAGACAAATATACGTCTTTAATAGGCACAACATGCCCAGAAGGAGCGCCGCGCAAATCTGGATCGGTTGAAAAAGAATACTGAGTCTTGGCCATACATATTGGAAAATGTCCATAACCTTCATCTTGGTAGCGCTTAATTTTATTGCGAGTCTTGGTTTCAGCAATTACGTCACTGGCACCATAAATTTTTCCAGCTATTTTAGTAATTTTCGTCCACAGGAAATCGGTCTCTTCATAAGCAAAATGAAGATCAGGTGGAATATGGGCAATTTCGTCTACCACTTCTTTTGCCAAGTCTTCTGCACCGGCTCCACCATGTGCCCAATGATTACATTCAATCATTTTTATTCCATGGTGCGCCATTTTTTCCTGCAGGAGTAAAATTTCCGCATCCGTATCAGTTGTAAATCGATTAATCGCAACCACACAAGGTAAACCAAAATGATTGCGGATATTGTTGATATGGCGTTCTAAATTTGGAATACCCTTTTCAAGGGCGGCAAGATTTTCTTCTTCTATATTATTAAGCTCAGCATGTCCGTGAAACTTCAGTGCACGAATCGTTGCCACCACGACGACTAAAGATGGGTTGAGATCGGCTTTTCTACATTTTATATCGAGAAATTTTTCTGCGCCTAAATCCGCACCAAAGCCTGCTTCCGTAACTACATAATCCGCAAGTTTTAAAGCTGCTTTAGTAGCAATCACTGAATTGCAACCGTGAGCGATATTGCCAAAAGGGCCACCATGTATAAATGCAGGATTATTTTCCAAGGTCTGCACTAAATTAGGCTTGATTGCATCTTTTAATAAAGCTGCCATGGCGCCTTGGGCATTGAGATCACGGGCATGAATGACTTCACCGTTATTTTTATAGCCGCAAATAATATTGCCAAGGCGTGTACGTAGATCTTGTATCGAAGTGGCTAAACACAAGATCGCCATAATTTCAGAAGCAGTGACAATATCAAAACCAGTTTCCCTAGGATGCCCATTTACCACACCACCCATGCCAACCATAATTTTACGAAGGGCACGATCATTTAAGTCAACTACTCTCTTCCATAAGATACGGCGATCATCAAAATTTAGTTGATTCCCTTGTTGAAGATGATTGTCAATCAGTGCTGCAAGCAGGTTATGCGCAAGGCTGATGGCATGAAAGTCACCAGTAAAATGTAAATTGATATCTTCCATGGGGACCACTTGTGCGTAGCCACCACCTGCGGCACCACCTTTCATACCAAAACAAGGGCCTAAAGAAGGTTCGCGTATGCAGATTAAGGCGCGTTTACCGATACGATTTAGTGCATCGCCTAAGCCAATGGTAGTTGTGGTTTTACCTTCTCCCGGTGGCGTAGGGCTGATGGCGGTAACCAGAATAAGCTTGCCATCTTCACGATCTTGTAAAGAATTAATAAAGTTTAGAGAGAGTTTGGCTTTGTAATGGCCATAGGGCTCAAGGTGTTGGTTTTCTATATTGAGTTTTTCATGTGCAACCTCTGCAATGTCCTGCATGGTTGCTTGTTTTGCAATATCGATGTCAGCCATAGATTCGTCGATTCATGTTAGATATTTAAGTTGTCTTATCGTCTAAAAGGTCAAATACACTAATAGTGAAAGCAATATCTGACTTTCTAAATCGCTATAAAATTTTGTACTAAAACCGATAGATGATTCGTTGTACGATAAATCTGGTCAATTGCTCGAAAGAATTACTACCTATTGAGTACGGAAAAACTTCCTAACTTCATTACTATTTATCTGTAAATTCTGTAGCCGACTTATTAGCCTGCACATAAAAATATTCCAGTGTACTTCAGTCCTTTTTGAACCAGTTTCTCAGCTAAATTTGAAATTTATAGCTTGGATTAAATATTAAAAAAACGAGTTAAACATGACAGCAGTATTAATAAATGGCAAAGCGATAGCTGTAAATATAAAAGCCGAAGTAACTGACCAAGTACATGTATTAAAAGAGCAGGGGATACAACCTTGTCTGGCGGTTATTTTAGTCGGAGATGATCCCGCTTCTCACACTTATGTTGGTGCTAAGCAAAAAGCCTGTGAGCAAGTGGGAATTCAATCTATACAGCATAACCTCCCTGTAGATATAGCCGAAAGTACCTTGCTCGATTTGATTAATGAATTAAACCAAGATTCGAACGTACATGGAATTTTGGTACAGTTGCCATTGCCTAGCCACATAGATGAAAACAAAATTATTCAAACAATTAAGCCTCATAAAGATGTAGATGGCTTTCATCCTTTTAATGTAGGGCGCTTATCAACAGGACTAGATACATTAATTTCCTGTACTCCGTACGGCGTATCAGAACTGATTGCCAGAACTGGAATAGATACATCTGGCAAACATGCTGTAATTGTAGGTCGAAGTAATATCGTGGGTAAGCCGCTAATGAATTTACTTGTTCAAAAAGCAAAACATGCAAATGCCACGGTTACAGTTTGTCACTCTAGAACAAAAAATATAAAGGCACATACTTGCCAAGCAGATATTTTGATTGCGGCGATAGGGAAGGCCCGTTTTATTTCTGCTGACATGGTAAAGCCAGGCGCAGTGGTTATTGATGTTGGGATTAATCGTATTGAAATAGATGGAAAACGTCGCTTAGTAGGAGATGTTGATTTTGGTAGTGTAAAAGATGTCGCTTCAGCAATAACGCCGGTACCAGGTGGAGTAGGCCCAATGACAGTTGCTATGCTAATGAAAAATGTTGCTAAGGCTGCAGACCAATTCAGTGAGTTAAAAACATAGATACTCGCTATAGCTGTTTGCTGAGAACCATATCAACTGCCTCACTGATGTCATTTGCAACAAGTGGAGACGTAGCTGTTATTTGTTGTTCATCATTGGGTCGGTATTTACCGGTTCTAACAAGAATTGCCTGAAGGCCAGCATCTAAGGCTCCGTTTACGTCCGCTTCAACATCATCGCCTACCATCATAACTTGATCAGGTGGGCAGCTGAATTCTTTAATTGCTTGGTGAAAAAATTCTTTTGCAGGTTTGCCGAGTATGGTTGCTTTAGCACCACTAGCATATTCAAGTGCATGCACAAAAGGCCCGGTATCTAAACTAAAACCACTTTCTTCTTTAAAATAACGGTTATCTCCCATTGCTAACAGTGGTGCACCTTCAAATAGTAATTGAAACGCAGCATTTAACATTTCATACGTAAAGCTAGAACCCGCATCGCCGAGTAATACTGAGTCAAATTCTTGATGTTTAAATTCTGAAAACTCAGGGTGAAGATCTGGGTGTATCAACAAAAAAGGGCATAGATTTTTTTCTCTTATATAGCTTTGTGCAGCTAAGGGAGCAGTAAACAGTTGATCTTTGGAAATATCTAAGTTCATCTTAGCAAGTTTTTTTATGATTGCTGCACGAGTGCTTCGCGTCGTGTTTGTGATAAATCGTATGGGAAAATGATTTGTGTGTAATCGATCAATTGCAGTCAAAGCACCGGCAATGGGGTTGTTTCCTACATAGATAACTCCGCTTAAATCTAATAGTACACCTTTAATCATGGCATAAATTTCCAGACTTGATTTGTACTAATTATTATGCGCGCAGTAGAGAGAATAAATAACCAGTTTGAATTAAATATAAGTATTATTTATTTTGGCATTTTAATTATTCTTTAAATTACGCAATCATTGTGTGTATTCATGTTATTAGTAATTTTAAACATGAAGAGGTCTTGGCAAAATCTCCATACATTGAAAAATTGTCTGATTTGTAATTATTGGATATCAGTTACCAAGTATTCCTAAATAAACACTAGCGACTAACTGCCCTAGATCAGTAATAGCAGTCATAAATCGATGATTTAGTACTCCCTTTTAGGTACGTCTGAAGTGAAATTGACCCCTGCTTCTGCGGGCGAGACCATTTACTCAATAAGAAAGAACTTTTTAAGTCGTAATACTTAGGCGCAAGCGATATGTGGAGGGTCCTAGTACGCTAAACGGCGTATGTAATAACAAGTAAGTAACTGCTTAAACAGCTAACTTTCCCACGCAATAAATAAAAAAGCTATTGGCTTAATGCTAGAGGCTAAAAATTCTAAAACTTATACCGCTAAATACAGGAGGGTGCTATGCCTAGAGATCCCAAATATGACATCTTGTTTGAGCCTATTGATATTGGTCCCAAAACACTAAGGAACCGTTTTTATCAGGTACCACATTGCAATGGAGCAGGGTCTGATAAACCTGGTTTTCAGGCAGCAAATCGCTCTATGAAAGCTGAAGGAGGTTGGGCCGGTATTAACACCGAATACTGTTCGATACACCCCGAGTCAGATGATGTTCACCGAGTATCTGCGCGATTATGGGATGAAGGAGATGTACGTAATCTCAGCGCAATGACGGAACATATTCATAAATTTGGTGCTTTGGCAGGGGTTGAGATGTGGTATGGCTCATCACATGCACCTTGTATGGAAACACGTTGTACACCAAGGGGTCCAAGTCAATTTGCATCAGAATTTGAGTTACAGACTTACTGTCATGAAATGGACCAAGAAGAAATTGACGAAGTGCAAGAGTTCTATGTGGAATCTGGTAAACGTGCACGTGATGCCGGTTTTGACATTGTGTACGTATATGGAGCGCACTCCTATTTGCCTCTACAATTTCTTTCAAAATACTACAACAAACGCAGTGATAAATATGGAGGTTCGTTAGAAAATCGCGCAAGATTTTGGATTGAGACTTTAGAAAAAGTTAAACGCGCAGTAGGGGACGATTGTGCCATTGCAACTCGCTTTGCAGTTGATACCTTATATGGTGAAGACGGTATTGAAGTCGAAAAAGATGGTTTAGCGTTTGTAAAGCTAGCAGATCCACTGGTCGATGTTTGGGACGTCAATGTTGGCGATATTGCAGAATGGGGTGAAGATGCAGGGCCTTCACGTTTTTACCGACAAGGTCACCAACTTTCTTGGCAACAGTTTATCAAGCATGAATCCAAGAAGCCGGTGTTAGGGGTAGGACGATTTACCGATGCAGAGAAAATGGCTGAAGTGATTCGCTCCGGTCAGTTGGATATTATTGGTGCTGCTAGGCCATCGATTTCCGATCCATTTTTACCGCAAAAAATTGATGAAGGACGTATAGACGATATTCGTGTTTGCATTGGCTGTAATGTTTGTATTTCTCGGTGGGAAATAGGAGGGCCTCCATTTATATGTACGCAAAATGCTACAGCTGGAGAAGAATATCGCCGCGGCTGGCATCCTGAGAAGTTCCCTAAAGCGGGTTCTGACGATTCCATATTAGTAGTGGGCGCTGGCGCAGCAGGCGCTGAATGCGCGCGTGTACTCATGGAGCGTGGCTACGTTACACATATCGTGGATCAGGCAGAAAAAATAGGCGGCTATGTAAATGATGTTGCAACTTTGCCTGGTTTAGGTGAATGGGGTTACCACCGCGATTATCGTGAGACACAACTCGAGAAGCTAATTAAGAAAAATAAGGATTGCCAAATTGCGCTTGGAGCCAAGCCCTTAAGCGTAGATGATTGTTTGGAATATGGCGCGGAGAAAATCGTTATTGCAACAGGCGCCGCCTGGAATACCGATGGTACCAATGCGTTTACTCATGATCCGATTCCAGGCATCGATGCGAGCTTGCCGAGCCATGTAACGCCTGAACAGATTTTTGCTGGGAATAAGGAGATTGGTAAGAAAGTCATCATTCTAAACTACGACCCTTATTATATGGCCCCGAGCCTGGCACAAAAATTAGCTGAAGCCGGACATGATGTAACCATTGCATCTGCTGCAGGATTAGGCCATTACATGGAATTCACTCTGGAGGCGCCTAATATGCATCGTCGCTTACATGAATTACATATAGAGGTATTAGGTGATGTTGCAGCCAGTCGCGCTGAGGCCAATCGTATAGAACTGTATAACGTATGGGGTGATGGTTCTGAGCGGACATATCGTGGACCTGGAAAATTGCCACGCACTGAGAACAAAACCTATCAGTGGTATGAGTTTGATAGCTTGGTGTTAGTTACAGGCCGCCATTCCATTGACGAACTACACCGCGGTTTAAGGGCACGTCGAGATGAATGGGACTCTAATGGTATTAAAGATGTTTATGTCATTGGTGATGCCTGGGCACCTAAATTAATTGCTGATGCCACCTTTGAAGGTCATCGTTTAGCAAGAGAAATTGAGGAGCCTCGGGCGCAATATCCCAAACCTTATCGCCGTGAAGTGGCTGTGTGGGGCACACCGCATATGCCTGGTGGTACTTTCGAAATTAAATACGAAGGCCTAAAAGAAGCCCAAATGCAGCGTTCTCGAGTTGAAGAATATGCTTGATACAGCGTTCTCAAGTTGAAGTATTTTGCTTGAAACAGCGTCCTTGAGTTAAAAATTCACTTGAGGGCGCCATTTCCTTTTCAACACTGCATTTTACAGCTATGCGGTTGAGTCCTGAGTAATCATCCAAATACAAGCTGAAAAGAAGAACGGCTAATGAATGACTCTGAGTTAAACCATAACGCCGAACAAATTACTCGAATCCTATTTCAGGAATTCCCAACATGGATGTTGGTATCTTTTTATATTGCAGCTTTTGCGACTATTGCAATTTTTTTGTATGGCTGTTTTGTACAAGTGCGAAAGTATCGTTACGGCCAGCCTTTACATTTCAATGAGCTAGGCCAAGGAATTGTAGGCATGATAAAGGACGTCTTTAGTCACCGTACGATTAAGCGTCGTGATTCCTCTGCCGGTCTCCTTCATGCACTTATCTTTTTTGGTTTTGCGTTGTTGTTTATTGGCACTGCAATTATCACGCTTGAATACGATATAACTGAACCATTAATCGGCTTTAAATTTTGGTATGGTTGGTTTTATTTATGGTTCTCGTTAATTCTAGATATAGCTGGTATCTCATTGATAATTGGGCTTATTTATATGATGTATCGGCGCAAATGGTTAAAGCTGCCAAAGCTAGATTATACGCGACCTGATCGTGCGAAAGGTGAACCAGATTATGATCGCAGCGGGTATCGTCGAGAGGATTGGGCGTTTTTATGGACGCTTATCTTAATTGGAATCACGGGTTTTCTATTAGAAGCCACACGCTTGACCTGGTTACAGAGTGATGCGAGTGTATGGGATTATCGTTGGTGGTCACCAGTAGGGACCTTAATTGCTTATCTATTCCAAAGTATTGGCTTGTCAGCCACAGGGGGTGGCGTTCTACGACTTTATTTATGGTGGTTTCACGGTCTGCTAGCCTTTGCGTTCATTGCTTTAATCCCTTTTACTAAAGTTAAACATATTTTTACGGCGATGGCTTCGCTTGCAGTACGCGATGCTAAACCTGCTGCACGCCTGCCCAAGGCAGACTTGGAAAGTGAGACCATTGGTTATAACAAAATTACAGATCTAAATTGGAAACATCTGCTACAGGCGGATGCTTGTACCAAATGTGGGCGTTGTCATGAAGCCTGTCCAGCTAATGCAACGGGATTTCCGTTATCACCTCGTGATGTGATATTAACTTTACGTGAATTGGCAATAAACACATTAGAGCGTGCTGTCTTACCAGATGACACGGCTTTAGCGGTTATTGGCGATCAGGTAAATCAAGTACGCACAGAGACACTTTGGTCTTGTAGAACTTGTGCAGCATGTGTGGAGATTTGCCCAGTAGGGATTGAACACGTTCCAATCATTGTAGAGATGCGTAGATCGCTTGTGGAAGAAGGCGAGATGGACTCTACTTTACAAACAGCATTACAGCAGATTCAAAAAAAAGGCAATTCCTTTGGTGAGAATAAACGCAAAAGATCTGCATGGACAAAGAAACTTGATTTTCAAATCAAAGATGCACGTAAGGAAGTAGTAGATGTACTTTGGTTTGTAGGTGACTTTGCCTCATTTGATCCACGTTATCAAAAAGTATCGCAATCATTCGCCCGTATTCTTAATTCTGCTGAAGTAGATTTTGGCATTCTCTATGAGGCAGAGATGAATGCGGGTAATGATGTACGGCGTGTTGGTGAAGAAGGGCTCTATGAGCATCTGGTAGAAACCAATGTTGATAGTTTAGCGGGTTGTGAATTCAATCGCATCGTGACAACAGATCCGCATTCTTTTAATACGATAAAAAATGAATATCCAGAATTCGAAGGAAAATTTGAAATAGAACATGCTAGTACGCTAATCAAGCGCTTACTTACCTCGAATCAAATCAAATTAACTAAAAAATTAAGCAATCGAGTCACGTATCACGACCCGTGTCATTTAGGTCGGCTTAATAAAGGTTACGATGCACCACGTGATGCCATTAAATTATTAGGTGCAGAGCTTGTAGAAATGGAGCGTTCTCGAGACAACTCTTTTTGTTGTGGTGCTGGTGGTGGACGTATCTGGATGGCAGATCCTCTCGATAAAGACAAACCTGCTGAACATCGTATGCATGAAGCAGCACAGATTACCGACTTAGATACCTTTGTGGTGAATTGTCCCAAATGTATGAATATGTTTGAGGATGCGGTGAAATCTACGGGCCATGAAGACGATTTCGAAGTTAAAGAACTTATTGAATTGGTTGAGGAATGCATGGACTTTGGTATGGATGATTAGATTTAAAATTTATAAATGCTAAAAAAATTATTTTGCTTTTGAATGATGCTGTTATTAATAAATCCATTTCAACACGATCCTGTAGCAATGGATAAGTCTATAAATAATTTGATTAATCACACACTAAGTCGGGAAGATCCGTACTGTGCAGCGGCATTACATCCATATGTTGCATCAAAGATGCAAGAGCAATTAGAAGAGATAATATTTGCTACAAAAAAATTAAAACTTTTATTTTCAGGAGTAGTCTACACGCCGTTAAGTGTACTAGAAAAATTAACACACGATAGGGATATAAAAATTCGAACTCGTGTTGCACGACACCCATCAATTTCGGATGCAGTGTTGATGAGGCTGATAAAAGAAGATGAACGATTACCTATTTTAGTCGCTATTGCTACTAATCAACATGCCAGTCAACAAGTTTTAGAACAGCTCCCTTGGCGAGAAATTAATGAGGTTAGACAAGCCCTCTATAAAAATATGAACACAGGGGCTACTGTGCTTAACGCGCTATTAGAGAACAGCTCGCTATTGCAAAAAAAAGAAATTGCTAAAAATTCAAATATAAACGCGAAAATTTTAAACAAATTATGGGCAAGTAAAGATGAGTATTTGCGCGCAGAAGTTATTGCACATCAAAATTGTCCCGTAGAATTAATGCTAGAAGCTCAGCAAAGTAAATCATCATTGATACGTAGAATGTTAGCTTCGAATCCAAATATTCCAACTAATACTTTAATATCGCTATTAAATGATGCAGTTGCCCAGGTGCGTGCTGCAGCAACACGTAATTTGTTATTGCCTGAAGATCAACTTGATGTCATCAAGGATGATCCATCTAATCAAGTCAGACGTAACCAGGCGAGACGACCAAAACTTGAATATGGCGTGGTAAAGCACCTTGCAAGTGATAATGATTCATGGGTACGTCGATGGATTGCGCGTAATGTCGATACACCCCCAGAGATACTACTCGACTTAGCTGAAGATGCAGTAAGAGAAGTACGCCGTAGTGTGGCCTGTCATCCATCTTGCCCACAATCCTTGGTACTAAGGCTTGCAAATGACTCAAGTGCATGGGTCAGGGCAGGGATTGCAGCCCGCGAGGACATATCTATAGAAGTCATACGTAAATTTGCGACCGAAACTGACCTCGATGTGATTTCAGCGGTGGGGAGGAATTCAAATACACCAGAGGATATTTTATTAGACATTACAGAGCATCCAGACAAAGATGCACGTCGCGCAGTTATTTTAAATAGCAGCGCTCCGTATAGTGTTGTTAACAATCTCTTAAACGATCCCTATCCACTCAATCGCTTTATGTTGATCGAACATTCTGTTTTGACAGACACAGACTTGTGGCAATTAACCGCGGACCCAGAGGCCCAAGTGAGGTTCAGGGCTACTTCGGTTTTGGCACAACGTCTAAGCAATAAAATAAAGTAATTTCAATTAGATATTAAGTATTCTTAATGTAAATTAAATTTATGGAGTCAGCCAAATGAAGATACTTGTACCGATTAAACAGGTAGCAACACTCGATGAAGACTTTGAAGTTCGCGAGGACGGTAAAGATGCCGACCCAGATTATCTCGATTACGAGCTCAATGAGTGGGACGATTATTCTTATGAAGCCGCATTACAGATAATGGAAGCACATGATGCTGTGGAAGTTATTCCTGTCACAGTTGGGTCAGAAGAAGCAGAAGATGGTTTGCGCAAGTGTTTGGCAAAGGGGGGCGAACGTGGCATTCGTATATGGGACGATGCTTTAGAAAATTCCAATCCACTTGTAATAAGCAAGGTACTTGCAAAAGTTGCTGAAAAGGAAAATGCCGACATGGTATTTGTAGGTACTTTGTCATCAGATCATGCCTTTGCAAGTACTGGAGTCGGTATTGCTGCTGAGCTGGACTGGCCACATGTCGCAGTGGTTTCAAGTTTGGAATACAAACCGGGTGATCCATCAGCCAAAGTTCGACGCGAGTTAGAAGGCGGTATCGAAGAAGAACTCAAAGTGCAATGTCCTGCAGTTTTAACCATTCAGCTTGGTATTAATGAACCTCGCTATTCTTCACTTCGTGGTATTAAACAGGCTAAAGCAAAGCCTATTGAAGAACTGTCACATAGCGACTTGGGTTTAAGTGATGACGAAGTAGGTGAAGCGGGGTCAGCCTTTCGTGTACGACGTATGTATATCCCTGAAAAGGGGCAAGCAGAACTGATTGAGGGAACTGCAGCTGAACAAGCAGTGCGACTTACTGAAATCATTAAAGAACTACAAGGAGCAGCTTAATGAATGGAATACTAGTTATTGCTGAACACCGACAAGGCGAGTTAAGTGCAGCCACACTTGAGACGATAGGGGCTGCCACTTTGCTCAAATCACAACAACAGCAGCAACTAACTGTTGCTATATTAAGTAAAAATACCGATGCGTTTGTACAACAAGTAAGTGTTACTGGAGTGGATGAGGTAATTACTGTTGAAACGCCGGTTGATAATTTTCAATCAGATATATATGAAACGGCTGTTTTAGGACTCGCAAGTGAACATAAGCCGAGCGTGATCATGATGCCGCATAGCGTTGATGCTTGGGGGTATGTTCCAGCGGTGGCGGTTAAGGGTGATTATGGCTTAGCCACCGATGTATTTGACGTCAAATATGAAAACGATGAACTTATCGCTACTCGTGCCGCCTATGCAGAAAAAATGCATATGGAAGTTGATTTTCCTGGTAAGGAAACCATCGTACTTACTATTCGTGGCAATGTATTCAAACCAGCTGAAGGGACTACCAGTCCAGAAGCATCCATATTTAATTTAGCTGATGTGCAAATGCGTACTGAACATTTGCAATTCATTGAACCGGAATCTAGTGGAGATGTAGATATCACTCAAGCCGAATATATGTTGTCTATTGGGCGAGGAATTAGTGAAGAAGATAATGTAGAACAATTTCAAGAGCTGGCAGACCTTATGGGCTTTACACTAGGATGCTCGAGACCTATAGCTGATAACGGTTGGTTACCTAAATCTCGACAAGTAGGCCAATCTGGCAAAACTGTGACAAGTTGCAATGTCTATATCGCCATGGGGATTTCTGGTTCGGTACAACATATGGCAGGAATGAAGCATGTACCTAATATCATCGCAGTAAATACCGATGCCGAAGCCTCTATATTTAGTATTGCGAGATATGGCATCGTTGCTGATATCTTTGATATCGCTGATGAGCTACAAAATCACTTTACGTGATCTAAATAGTCGAGAAACTGCTTTAAAGAAAGAGGCCTGCGCCTTAGTAGGGGTTTGAAAAGTTAAGCGCAGGCCTCATTTACAACACCACGAAGAGGAGTACCTTCCTCGACTTTGATATGGAGGATATTTCAATATGACACGTGATGTTGTTTTTTTGCTTGTATCAGTACTTAAAATGAACGGGATATACTGAAGACGACTCTATCTTCAATATTCTTTTTACCACTAGGGCCAAAAAAGTCTTTGAGATCGCTGTCTTCATCGGTGTCGTGATAGCGCAAGTCTAAATTGAAATCATAAATTGTTTTAGTAATGCCGACTTCCCAGTGCTTATAAGAGTATCCGTCACATAATGTATCTGTAACTGGGTCACAAAATGCACCTCTTGAACCTGTTGCGTCATCGCCCTCGACATCTTGATAGCCGTAACCAAAATCAAGTCCCCAGTTATTCGCAAATGACAATGCAAGTGCACCTTTGATATAAAATCCATCACCGTCCTCTAAAGTAAAGTCAGGCGAATAGGCGCCAAACAAGCTAATATAAGGCGAAAGTGCGCCTTCAAAGCCGTGCCCTAGAGTTAACCAGAATTCCCATTGATCTGTTTCTAATCCACCCGAACCCGAGTCCTCCGCACTGGGGAAGTTGTAATAAATGAGCGTCGCATCATAATCTAAACCGCCACCAGAGCCTGCATAACCAACATAATAATCTAGCTCTAATGAGCTGTTTGCTAATTCAATGTTGGATCCCCAAATTCCTGCATACCAGTTGTTATAACCCCAATCAAAGCTGCCTTGAATAGCTGGGTCCTGGCTAGTAAATGATAAGCCTCGGAATACGTAGTCTGTTGTCAAGGTGATCGTATTACTAAAATTTTCTTTCGCAAAAGCACCTTCTGCTGAGGCAATTCCACCGTAGCTAGATAAAAGTAATACAGCCGCAGCAGCCATTTTTTTAATAATTTGGCTTTTCATTAGTTACTCCCCATAAGAATGGATAATTTGTAGCTGAGATATTCTTATGGGGAACGGCTTCAAACAATTCCACTCTGGAATTAACACCAAGTAGGTAGAACTTATCTAATACTATTAAAAGGTTGGTAGTGGTGTAAGACGATCAGGGGGTCAATCATGTATTAGGCGTTAGATATCAAATATTTGTAGAATAGTTAATGTTGTGGAGTCAGTGTTTGGGAAAGCTTTTGAACTGCGGCATCTCCCGTGATTGGTTTTGAAATAAAGTCACCTTGAGCAAAATCCACACTAGCATTTTTAAGTAAGTTTAGTTGGGATTCTGATTGCACACCATTTGCAATAACACTGATATTTAAATTGTGCATCAGTGAAACAATAGCTCGAATGAACTTTCCATTATCATCTATACAATCTTCTATTACTGAACGATCTATACGAATTAAATCTATAGGCATATTTTGTACTAAAGAGAGAGATGTTTTTCCGCATCCATAGCCGTCTAATAGCAATTGAATATCTTTTCCTTCCATAGGCTTTAATAAGCTATTCGTTATTCTTGGAGCATGGCTTAATACATTTTCAGATACTCCAACAACTAAATTGCATAGATCAGGTTTGACGGATAACAATTTTTCACGTAATCGGAAAATTGAATTTGCGTCTAATAATGAGGCCCCGGTGACTTGAATATTAAATGATAATTTCTGAATTTCAGGAATAGAGGTATGCCAATTTTCTACTTGTTTACACACATCGTTTAGCATCCATTCCCATAATGGAGTAATCAGTTGTGTCTCTTCTGCACTAGGTACGAATTGTTCGGCATATAACAAACCTTGTATCGGATGAGGCCAAACTAATCTTGCTTCAAGCCCTGTTAATTGATTATCTTTTAATGCGACTACTGGTTGCCAATGCACTAGAAATTTATCTTCATCAATTGCTTGTTGAAGTTCTTTTTCTCTATGGGTTTGTAATGCTGCTTTTCCATGTGTAACTAAATCAGATACTTCATAACGAGCACCACCTAAACTTGTTGCTCGGCTTAAGGCATTTTGAGCCTCAGTAAGTACGCTGTCTTTATCGTCATATCTAGAATTACCTATTACCACACCCATGCTAGCAGTTACATAGACCTCATTTTCGCCTACCGATAGAGGTGCTTGTACTTGCTCTTTGATTTGATTAATAATTGTAGTGATGTTTTTTATACTATAGTGAGATGAGTCTAATAAAATCCCAAAATGGTCGTCGTGTAATCTACATAAAGATATGGGCTCATTTAAAGCTTCAATAATACGGTGTCCAATTTCAACAATAACGTATTCAATACTTTGTACACCTAGACTTTCAAGTATCTGAGAATACTGGTCTATGCTTAGTAATAGCAATGTAAATGCATAATTTTTTCTGTATTTAGATTTTTCAATTGCATGATCTAGGCGATCTATAAATAAAATCCTGTTCAATAATTTAGTATTAGAGTCGTATAAAGACTGTTGTTGATTACGTTCTTGAATTTTTATCTGCTTATCAAAATCAAACAGCGAGCCTTCAAACGATAATAATTCTCCACTTGAAGAAAAATTTCCCTTTCCCTTATTAAAGACCCATCGCTCTAAACCTTCTGCTGTAATAATTCGGTGTGTTAGTTCATACTGTTTTCCAGCTTGTAACTTATATTGAATAGTTTCAAAAAGTCTTTGATGATCATCTGGATGTATAATGCTCGAAAAGGTTATCTCGTTCTTTTCTACTAATTGATCACGGCTATAACCAGTCAATTCTAAACACCCCGAACTCGAATATTCGATAGTGAAATTATTATCATTGCGACATCTATAGAGCATTCCTGAATAGTTATCGATAAGATTACGCAAGCTACGATACTTGGCTTCGACTATATCTTGCTTGCGCATTTTGTCTGTAACATCTGTTAACGTCCCGACTATCCCAACTAACTCACTGCTGTGACTATTTTTGAAAATAGAGTTGGCGCGAAGCACCATGAAGATAGAATTATTTTGTTTAGAAAGAAACCGAGTTGTAACCGAACCTCTCGTACGGGTTTTTTGTTTGAATAAATTATGTAAATATTCCTCAACGCTGGATCGATCTTTAGGATGGATATGATCGAGCAGATGAGTACCCAGCGTTTCATCTTGTGTATAGCCTGTTAAATGTGCCCATGATGGATTTAAGTAAACCCATTTACCTGACATATCTACTTCAAATACAATTTGCTGTAGATTGTTTAAGACATTATTTTTATTGAGAGTTGATTCGGTGCTGTAATACAAGTCGTCCTGACTAAGACGTTTATTAAATTGTACAAATATGTTGCTTAATGTGCTCAAGTTGCTGCAGTCGATGAGTTGTTATTTGCCAAACCCGTGACCTAAAGCCCAGACAGCGGCTTCTAGGCGTGAGTGAACCTTCAATTTCCTTAATAAATTTTTCACATGTACTTTTACAGTACCATCACTTATATCAAGATCGCGTGCAATAAGTTTATTATTTTTACCACTTGCAATTAATTCCAAAATTTCTCTTTCTCTTTGAGTAAGAGAAACATCTTCTTCTTTTTCCGGCGTAGCATTTCGATCACGTCGTATAGAGCTTGCTAGCTTTTCAGATAAGTTCTGATCTAGCACCATTTGTCCTTTTAATACGTTTTGTAACTTTGACTGTAAAACTTCCGGTTCTAAATCTTTTAATAGATATCCGTCAGCGCCATTGCGCAAAGCTGCTACAAGGTCCTCTTCGGCATTAGAAACTGTCAGCACAATAACATATGCACCTATATTATTTTTTTTCAGCTCAACTAATGTTTCAATACCGTTCATGCCTTCCATGTTTAAATCAAGTAATATGAGATCGGGATTATGATGCAATGCTAGTTTAACTCCTTCCATCCCTGATTGTGCTTCACCTACAAGTTTAAATTCATTACCCATATCATCGATAAGCTGAGCTACACCTTTTCGAAATAGTGGGTGATCATCAATAATTAAAACAGAATTTTCTGACTGCATTTTTACCTCACTTTAATCAGGCAAAATATTTTTACTATTTTTTGTTTTGAAGGATATTTTTATCTGTGTACCACCTAATTGACTCGCCTGAACGCGAAATTTTCCTCCTAATTCATGTGCTCTTTGCTGCATAATGATCATGCCATGGCGGTGTGTGTGTGTTTGAATACCATCCATTCCAATACCATCATCATCAATAATAATGGATATTAATCCTTGAGGTTGTAAATTCAGTGATACCTCCGCACGGCTCGCTTGAGAATGTCTCACAACATTCGAAATTGCTTCACGAATTATTTGTAGCACATGAATTTCCTCATCTACTGCTAAATCTACACGAGACAATCTATTATCTAAGCTAATAGCAACACTGCTGCGATTTTCAAATTCTTCTACAGAATCTTCTAATGCATGAGCAAGATCACGACTATTCATTGCTAGTCTGAAAGTAGTAATCAGTTCACGTAACTGTTTATAAGAAATATTAAGATTTGTGCGCAATTCTTCTACAATGCCACTGATTGCAGTTATATTGCTGTCATTTTTATTCGAGCTTATTTTCAGTAATGCTTGAAGGCGGCTTACTTGTATTTTTAAATAAGAAAGAGATTGAGCTAGTGAGTCATGTAATTCTCTTGCTATCAAAGCTCTTTCTTCATGAAGTGCAAGACGTTTGCTCATATCCACTTGCTGCGAACTTGACAAAATACCATTCAATGCAAATTTTAATGACTCAATCTCTGCAATTGAAATTTTTTTCGATGCAGCTTTAGGCACTTTTAAAATTAAAGTGCCACCAGTACTATGCTTATTTTCGCTTAAACGAATTATTTTAATATCAAATAAATCATTATGATTTCGATTATGTAAGTGTAATGCGTTATAATTTTCATCTGATGAGATATGGCTTAAATAATCTTTAAATAAATTCAGCTCTTTTTCGTCTGTAATTGCTATGATGTCATTTTCACCAGATTCTTTTTTTACAAAAATTGCACCTGCATCAGCATTTGTTAAATTTTCAATTTCTTTTAGTACAGTAGAGAATGGCGTTGTAGAACCAGGGTTTTCTATGATGGCTCTAAGAATAGAGTTAAGAAAATGAAGGTGTTTATGTTCATCAGGAAATTCTAATGTGCTGTATGCGAGCTTATTGGATTTGCTATTAGGTTGTGTAAGCTCCTTTTTTTCTCTAAACAGGTAGGTTTTTGATATAAGGTTCAGAAATGCTTTTGAGGTATGGAGCGTATTTTTATAATTGTCTGATAACATCAAATCGCCTTTTGTTATGAGTAGATGATTTGTTTTAACAGCTCATATCAGCAGTAACGCATATACAACTGAAATAGCAACATATCACTGTAAATTTTAGTACAAATAGATTACACCTTGTTTATAAAGGCTACAATTTATTTGCCATGTGAAATTACTGTTTCGTAAAAACATGTAATACAATTAATTATATTCATTGCCTTACTCTACATGTGGTTTACATAAAGTATTAGTTTTTATAGTTGGCCAACCTCGTTCCTGGCGTTGCTACTAATATTCTTAGCAAGAATGTCTAGCATATACATATGTCAACCTAAACTATACGCCACTAGCACCATCGATGATGGATAAAACTCTATAAATAAATTTATAAACCTAATAAGAAGTGTATTTATACACATGTGGCTACCAATAAAGTTGTATAACTTATTAGTAATTGACGCAGACTAGAAATACTTTTTATTTTTTGATGTTTGGCTAGTATCAGTTAACGCCTTTGCATTGTTTAGTCTAATTACTTCAACAACACAATTTTAAAAAAATAAATTATTTTAAGGAGAAACTCATGGCCGTTACTCGACATTCAGCATTGGAATCACGTCATCAAGCGCTTGGCTCACCTCTTGGAGAATGGAATGAGATGGATGTACCGTGGGAATATGCCCAAGATATAAATGATGAACATCTAGCAGTTCGACATGCTGCAGGGTTATTTGATGTTTCAGGTCTTAAAAAGAACCATATTATAGGGCCAGATGCAATTTCTGTGGCTAATCATGTATGTACACGTGATTTGTCTATTCTTTATCCAGGAAGATCAACTTATGCCATTATTCTTAACGAAGATGGATACATCACGGATGATTGCATCATGTTTCACATATCGCCTAACCATGTAATGATGGTGCATGGTGGTGGTACTGGCATGGAGCAGCTGCAAAAATCAGCGCAAAACAAAGATGTCAATATTATATTTGACGATGATTTACATGATATTTCATTACAAGGTCCTAAGGCAGTTGATTTGCTAGATCAACATACACCTTTTGATCTGCAAAGCTTAAAGTATTTCCATCATATACCTACTACATTATTCGATCATCACTGCCTAATATCACGTACAGGTTATTCAGGCGAACGAGGCTATGAGATTTTTGCTAAAGCGGCTGACATCGTTTCAATCTGGGATGCAATTTTGGAAAATGGTAATTCAATGGGAATCATTCCTTGCTCATTTAATTGTATCGATGCTATTCGTGTTGAAGCAGCGTTGTTGTTTTATCCTTATGATATGAATGAAAATAATACGCCCTGGGAGGTCGGATTGGGATTCGCAATCAGTCAAAAGAAAAAAGCAGACTATCGAGGTAAAGATGCCGTATTAAATTCTATTGGCAAAGAAAAGATTAAAACATTTGGCATTGTCGCTAATTGTGAAACAGCTGTAGACCCGGATGCAGAAGTCATTCAAGATGGAAAAACAGTGGGTAAAGTAACTGCACCGGTTTTCTCGCCCATCATTAACCAATCTCTTGCTATGGTGCAACTTCAACCTGAACTTGCTCAGGCTGGCATCAATCTTGATGTCAAAGGTGAGAATGTATCGTGTTCTGCAACCACTTCAGAAATCCCTTTCCTGGATCCAACAAAGAAAAAGAGATCAGCTAAGTAGAAATTTAGTTTAATAATTCATTTGGCTATCTATTTTGATAGTAATGTCTAATATACCAGCGTATAAAATATGGCGCAGTAGTTTAGGTCTTATATATTTAACTAGTAACTCTCGAAGTAAAATCGCTAAAAATTGAAACCAATACGTATTTTTAGGCACGATGACTGGATTGGAGCAGGTTATTTTGTTGAAACGCTAGATCGCCTTCAAATTGCATATGAATTAATTGCAATTGATACTGGTGACATAGTCACAGATCGACTTGAAGATGCAAGTGGCTTGGTTTTCTTGGGTGGAACCATGAGCGTAAATGATCCGCTTACTTGGGTTGATGATGAGTTAAACCTTATTCGTAATGCAGCAAAACGAAAATTTCCAGTTTTTGGTCACTGTTTTGGAGCTCAGTTAATCAGTAAAGCATTGGGTGGAAGCATAAGCAAAATGCCTGCTAAGGAGATAGGTTGGCATGCAATTGAGTTTAAAGATAATGAGATTACAAGAGAGTGGTTTAATAAACTACCACGTACAATTAAAGTCATGCTTTGGCATGAAGATGCAATGACACTACCACAGGGTGCAACACCTCTTTATTCAACTGCTTTTTGCCCACAGCAGGCTTTCATTTTCGATAATATGATTGCAACGATTCCACATATTGAAGTCACTTCTGCAATGTTAAAAAATTGGTTAGATTTATATGGTTATGATTTAACTCCAATTTCGGCAAGCGTGCAGAGCATTGAAGAAGTGAGCAGTAATCTCGATATGCGGATTCGCGATATGCAACAATTATCAGACGTTCTTTATAAACGGTGGTTAGATATAGTGAGAAGGTATAATCAGACTTAAACTAGATTATTTATATTGGTTAAAACCAATTAATCGAGTACTTATTTTAGGCAAGCAGATACAATTAAAACGCTAAAATATCTTTAGTGCTCTAGTGCAAGACATTTGTACTAGCTTTAGGGCTTGTAATTCATTTATCGATATTTTATACGACAGACGATAATTATTTATATATCAGTGGGTTAATCAACACGTGCAATATGACTATATCTATTTTACTATTTACTAATATACAGGAATAACAGCAAAATCAGGCCATGAGCGAATTCACTTTTAATACTGTTCCCGAAGTCTTAGAGGATCTTAAGCTGGGTAAGCTTGTGATTGTTGTGGATGATGAGTCACGTGAAAATGAAGGTGATCTCATTGGTGCAGCAGACAAGTGTACGCCTGAAATGGTGAACTTTATGGCCACACATGGAAGAGGACTAATCTGTGCTGCCATTACTGAAGAGCGTTCAAGAAAATTAGATTTGGATTTAATGGTAGAGGCGAATGAAAACGATGCCTTACACAATACCCCATTTACTGTTTCTGTTGACTATAAGCATGGTACTACCACCGGTATTTCTGCTACAGACCGTTATAAAACCATCCAGGCGCTTGCAGATCCTTCTACAAGCGCAAGTGATTTTGCACGTCCGGGACATATTTTTCCGTTACGTGCCACAAAAGGAGGGGTATTCAGACGTGATGGACACACCGAAGCTGCGGTAGATTTAATGGAACTTGCCGGACTACGTCCTGCAGGCCTGCTATGCGAAATCATGAAGCAAGATGGCAGTATGGCGAGACTACCAGACTTAATTGAATTTGCCCAATTACATGGTTTGAAAATTCTTACTATACAAGAACTTATAAGATACCGTTTACGTTATGAATCAAGAGTAGAGCGTGAAGTTACCGTACAACTACCCACTTGCTGGGGAGACTTTGAATTAACGGCATTCCGCGATATTTATACGGATAAAGAACATCTGGCGCTTGTACATGGCAGTTGGAATCCAGGTGACGACGTATTGGTGAGAATACATTCTGAATGTTTGACTGGCGACGTATTTGGATCTGCACGATGTGATTGTGGCGAACAAATCCGGATTGCCATGGAAATGGTGCAACAAAATCAGCAGGGTGTCATTATATATATGCGTGATGAAGGTCGTGGCATAGGCTTGGTGAATAAATTAAAGGCCTATGCATTACAAGAACAGGGTTATGATACCGTAGAAGCCAATCTTGAATTAGGATTTGATGCCGATCAGCGTGATTTCTCCATCGCAGCACATATTCTGCGTGCATTAAATGTTGAAAATGTACAACTGATTACCAATAACCCGGATAAGTGTAATTGGATGGAAGCGTACGATATTAATCTTGTGGATCGGATTTCTATGATTTGTCCAACAGATAGCGAATTTCGTCGTAAATATCTTCAGACTAAGCGCGACAAAATGGGCCACGTTATTGATCTTAAAAATATCGTACCGCACTGGAAATAAGCGCAAGAAGCTCTGATTTATTCTGCTACTTCGTTAAAAAATGTTTCGAAATGCTCATTTACTAGCGTGTAAACTCCGCTTTGACTCGCACCTTCCTGGTGCTCGGCCTGTGGCTAGCAGAGCTTCCCAAATCTGCTCCCGGCAGATTTGTCTTAACATTTTTTGCCTCATATCAAACGCTATGCTAATAAATCAGCACTCCTTTAACGTATTAAGCTTACATATTTAATAAAATGAAATTACTTGGCCTTTCGGGCAGCCCTGCCAAAAACTCAAACTCAAGGACGTTGAGTGCCGTCAAGCAAGTTGTGGAATTTGCCAAGACATATGATTCTAGAATAAATGATGAAACCATCAATGTGCGTGACTTAAATATTGAGTTATGCGACGGTCGTAATCCAGCCTTGTATGAAGGTGATACCAAGAACTTAATCAATAAGATAGTACAAGCGGATGCATTGGTTTTAGGGACACCAGTCTATAGAGGTTCATATACTGGTATATTAAAAAACGTATTCGATATCATTCCTAATGATGCACTTGTAGGGAAACCAGTGGGCATCGTGGTTACGGCTTCGACTCAACATCATTATTTATCTATCGAACATGGAATTAAGCCATTGCTAGGATTTTTTCATGCTCATGCATTGCCAGGAGGCGTGTATTTAAGTAGCCATCATTACCAAGACCACGTGCTAGTAGATGAACGAGCGATAGAGCGCTTACATCAATTAGGGGAATCCATAATTGAATTTGCTAAACATATTCCACATGACAGATCTAAAGTAACTGGCGCATCGGGACCAGATATTCCTTGGGAGTCTCGGTTGAAAGGTAGTAATACCCTATAGTTTTTTGTACCTTTTTGAATGTGCTACAAGTGTCTTAATATTTTTCATTGTAAAACAAGCGGATAACTAATAATTTAGCATTAAATAATTACAAATAATTTATAACTAATTGATTTTAATATATATTATATATCGCTAAAAGAAAAATATAATAACTTCAAGCAACTTAACCTCATTTTTAATGTACCTCTTTGCATAAAGCTGTGGTACTTTACATCTCGGTGGTTCCATAAATCTCTGTACCGTTGAGAGGCGATATCTAGAGAATCCGGAAGGAGCAATAACTATATAAAATAACTTCTGTAAAACCATCTGCCTAGCGTAGAAACATTTAGCAGCCCTTTCTCCTCTAGTTGGGTCATTAATTAAAAAATATAAAAGCTAAAGTTGTTACGCAAAGAAAGGTAAGTATCAACCCGCCCCCGTGGCGGGTTTTGTTTTTCATGGGTACACTAATCTTTTTAAAACTTCTTTTTTCATGAACAGTTGTATTAAATCCATGAAATTTTGGTATGTAGTCACACTAAGCTTACTGTTCATCTATACAACACCACTATTTGCGGCAGATGTAGGCGGCCGATATTTAATCTCAGGGATTGGTAAAGACTCATGTCAAAGTTTTGTAGATGCCGATGCTGTGGGGCAGTCATATTATTTGACTTGGTTATCTGGCTATATTACTTCTCACAATTATCATTCTGAAGGTACATATAGTATTGTTAACAAGAAGTCTGTTCAGGATTTAGAAACCTGGTTGCGCGGCTATTGTTTTGCCAATTTAGATCATACATTTGAACAAGCTGCAAAGGGTTTGGTGAGAAGTTTAGAATATTTTAAAAAGAAAAATTATTACGACAAGTAATTAATACAAGAGTGTTTTGTGGAAAATCAAGATCTTAAACGTGCTGGATTAAAAGTTACTTTACCTAGAATGAAGATTTTAGAGATTCTTGAAAGCTCCAATAAAAAACATTTAAGTGCTGAAGATATCTATAGGGTATTACTTGACGCAGGTGAAGAAATAGGGCTTGCCACAATATACAGAGTGTTAACCCAATTTGAAGATGCGGGATTGGTAATACGGCATCATTTTGAAACTGGGCAGGCTGTATTTGAACTAGAAAGCGGTAAACATCACGATCATTTAATCTGCGTTAAATGTGGCAAGATTATTGAATTCATGGATGAGTCTATTGAAGCCAAACAAAAAGAAATTGCTAAGAAGAATGGCTTTCGAATCTCAGATCATTCTCTGATCATATATGGGATATGCGATAATATAGGATGTCAAAGCAAGCATTAGTCTAAAGTTCAATATCAAATAGACTATTCCTTAACGAGTTTTATGCTTAATTTACTTTAATGTCTAAAAACAAATTTCCTCCAGGCCCTGAAGGCGAGGGTAAATTAGGTTGTCTACCCAGCATGCGTAGCAACCCCATGCAATTCTTAGAGAAGGTTGCGCAAGAATATGGTGGTATCGCCCGTATTAATATGGGTGATTATTACTCATACCTTGTTTCTGAGCCTAAATTAATAAAAGAAGTGCTAGTCGATAACTATGATAAATACAAAAAAAATACTCGCTATAAACAAGTACGTATGGTTATAGGAGAGGGTATGCTGCTAAGTGAAGGCAATGTCTGGAAGAGGCAACGTACCACGGCACAACCAAAGTTCACTGCCAAGGCATTGGAAGCACAAATAGACTGGATTACTCAATTGGCATCAGAATTTATTGACACCTGGCATGAAAATATTGAAACCAAAAAACCAGTCGAGCTTGAATACCAATTTAATATCCTCACGCAATTACTTGCAGGAATGTGGATGATGGGTGCAGGATTCAAATCACGTGCAACTACAGTTGCCCATATTTATCACCAGATTCGTACGAACTGGCCTGAGATGACCGATTTAACAACTAGTTTATTGAAACCGAAAAATTTGAAAAAAGAAATTAACTTTAGACGCGCATTGCACCAGCTGAATAAATGTGTGTATGGGATCTTAGATGAATATCCGGATATCATTGATACAGATATTGGTTATTTAAAACATATCATCGAAGATGAGGACGCAAAGTCCTATATCAAAAAAAACAGACGTAGCTTACGTGATCAGATGCTTACTTTGTTTGTTACAGCATTTGAAACAACAGCTACATCTTTGTGCTGGACGATGTATGTCATAGATAAGTACCCAGAAGTGAAGCAACGCATTTATGAAGAAGTAAACACTATTCTCGGCAAACAAACTCCTACATCAGAACTACTTAACAAGTTAAATTACACTGAAAAAGTTATCAAAGAGTCATTGCGCTTATATTCCTCAGTACATTCCTTTTCACGTGTTGCTTTAGAAGATCATCAGATCGGCGGGTATAACGTACCGAAGGATATGACAGTTATCATATCTTCTTACGTAACGCACCGCCTTCCACAATATTGGGATGATCCCTATACATTTGACCCAAATAGGTTTGATAAAGATAGATCAGTTGGAAGGTCACGTTTTGCCTATATACCTTTTGCAGCAGGTCATCGAAATTGCATTGGCTCTCATATGGCAATATTGCAAAGCAAGCTAGTAATTGCGCTGATTACTCAACGCTATAATTTGACACTTATTCCTGGACACAAGGTGGAGCCTCAAGCCGCGACTACTATGCGACCAAAATATGGGATGAAAATGAGTGTAGACCGTCTTGCTGCTTAGTGAGATATATTAATAACCTGCTCTACGTGCGCGGTCATCGGGACGATCGTCCTTATCTTCCTTAGGGACAGTGTTGTTATCAGTGTCTGTTGGTTGTGGGCCAGCTACCCCACGACCTGCATTCAATTTGTCCTCTGTAAGCTCTTTTTGTCGCTTATCCATGCTCTTTATCCAAAAAAATCACCAAACTAACTATACTTTATCGCTTTTTATTGACCGTGATCTAGCTCATAAGTCATTATCGATTTAGTATATAAGTGTTTAAAGCAGATATTTTGTGAAGTGTATCGCCAAGTAGAGCCTACAAAAACCTTATAATTTACGGGAAAATAATAGGGAAATATTCATATACAAGAATTTAAACCAGGTATGGAGAGCATAATTTAAGGATGTATTTACAGCACTTTGGCCTTGAACAACAACCGTTTCAACTGACTCCAGATGCAAATTTCATGTACTTGAGTAAGCCGCATGCGCGTGCCAAATCGTACATGGAATACACAGTATGGAATCGAGATGGCTTTGTTGTAATCACTGGAGAGATTGGCTCAGGGAAAACGACACTGATCCAGCAGTTGCTACGTAATGTTAGTGATGATGTCCTCATTGCCCGAATTTATCAGACTCAACTGAATGAAGTTGAGTTCTTTCAGGCTATATTACTTGAATTTGGTTTAGAGCCTTTCAATGCTGGAAAAGTTGAATTAATGAGTATGCTTAACAACTTTTTGATCGAGCAATACTCACATGGAATTCAAGTCATACTTGTGGTTGATGAAGCACAGAATTTGAGTAAGCGTGTCCTTGAAGAACTGCGCATGCTTACCGGAATGGAAACAGATGAAGAGCGTATTTTAAACCTTATATTAGTCGGGCAGCCAGAATTAAAAAATTTATTAGATGCTCCGGGTATGGAACAACTTTCGCAACGCATTCGATTTCGATTTCATTTGAAGCCCTTAGAGCAAGAAGATATCGCTAATTACATTAGACATAGGCTCGAAATCGCTGGTGCAAAGAAGAAAACTATAATACGAGATGAATGTATCCCACTAATATACCGTTATACAGGAGGCATACCTCGTCTTATCAATACGCTTTGTGACACTGCTTTAATTTGTGCTTATGTCGATGGTAAAAAATTGGTAACAGCTAGCTTCATAGAAGAGGCTGTTACTGAGTTGCAATGGCAGCCATATCACGAAAGAGCTGGTATTAAAGCTCTAGAATCTAAACCGACTATGGCTGTAGATTATGATTCTGGTGCTAAGTTAGTGGACATCATGAATGAAGAAGAAGTAGTCGAGCATGTAATCACAGAAAATATTACCTCAATTGGTCGAATACCAGTTAACGACATACGCATTAACGATGAAATGGTAAGTGGACATCATGCTAAATTGATACGTTTCCAAGATAATTATTTCATCGAAGATCTTATTAGTACCAATGGCACATTTGTGAATGGAAAGCGGATTAAAAAATGCGTACTAAAAGATGGGGATCGTATCGCTTTTGGTCCATACAAAATGTTGTTTCAGGTAGATACATCTTCGTTATTGAATCCAACTTCTTCCAATAAAGATGATGAATTCAGTAACATAGTTTCGCTTGATGATACTGTGGTTAGTAATCCTGTTGCAGCAAACAACAAATAAAGGAAGCTCTTAGCTGCGTATCCCTATGCCTTTATTCAGCAAATAAAGGCAAATCAAAAACAATACTACAAGAAACCCAATAATTACTGTCATTGAAATGGTCAGATTGACATCTGATATACCAAGTATTCCATAACGAAAAGCATTTACCATATAGAGAATAGGATTGGCTAGTGAAATTTGCTGCCAGAAAGTTGGCAACATTTGTATGCTAAAAAACACTCCACCAAGATACGTAAGTGGTGTAAGGACAAAAGTTGGAATGATAGAAATATCGTCAAAGCTTTTTGCGAATATTCCATTAATCAGACCTGCCAGTGAAAATAATGCAGCAGTTAATATAGAAGTTATTAGAATAATAGTGATATTACTGATTTGTAGGCGCGTAAAAATGAGCGCTACAAATGTTACTGCAATACCTACTGTTATGCCTCGTGCAATACCTCCCAGCATAAACCCTAAAATAATAATATAGTTGGGCATAGGTGATACCAGCATCTCTTCTATATGACGTTGAAACTTTGAGCTATAAAAGGATGAGACTGAATTGGCATAAGAATTAGTAATAATGCCCATCATGATTAAGCCGGGAGCGATGAATTCTATATAAGAAAAACCATCGATATCACTAAGCTGGGAGCCAATGAACTTTCCCATGATTAAAAAGTATAAGGCCATTGTAATTGCCGGAGGTAAAATTGTTTGAACCCAGATTCTTGCAAAGCGAAGAATTTCCTTTGTTACAATTGTGCGTAATCCAATTAATTGCTTTACCAAGTTCATTTGGATTTATTCACTAGTATTTTTTGTTAATGTAAGAAATAGCTCTTCTAGACGGTTAGTCTTATTCTTAATGCTTAGAACAGTAATTCCTTGTTGGTTTAAAGTATTGAACAGCTCATAGAGAGATTTTTTATTTGATAAAGTAACCTCTAAAGTTTTTTCATCAAGAACATCGTACGAGTACTCATAAAGGTCTAAAGCTTTAGTTATCGGATGCTGCAAATATAGAATAAAGCTTTCTTCTTTTAATTTTTCTAAGAGATTTCGCATAGAAGTATCTACTTTGATCTTACCTTGATCAATGATCGCAATATTTTTACAGAGGTTTTCTGCTTCTTCCAAGTAATGGGTAGTTAATATAATAGTTTTCCCATCTTCATTTATTTTTCGAAGCATCTTCCACATCGATCTGCGAATTTCTATATCTACTCCAGCTGTAGGCTCATCTAAAATAAGTAACTCAGGGTTATGGACTAAAGCTCTTGCGATCATTAACCTGCGTTTCATTCCGCCCGAGAGTTCTCTTGGGATATCTTTGCGTTTTTCCCAAAGCCCCAGTTTTTCAAGACAGTCTTCAGTTGCATCTAATGCTTCATTTTTTGGCACTCCAAAGTAGCCTGCTTGGTTCTTAATGATTTCAGCCAGTGGCTCAAAATTGTTGAAATTAAATTCTTGTGGAACCAACCCAATTAAGTTCTTCGCTTGGGAAAAATGCGTGTCGATGTCATAACCAAGAATATGTACTTTGCCTGCTGTTTTGTTAACTAGGGATGTTATGATGCCTATCAGTGTAGATTTGCCAGCACCATTTGGGCCAAGCAATGCAAAGAAATCACCCAGATTTACATCAAGGTCAATATCTTCCAGTGCAACAACATTATTGCCATAGGTTTTACAAAGCCCACGAATGGATAAAGCATGTTCAGTCATTTTTTGTGAGAGTATGTTTTTATAATAATTTATTTAGTCTATCGGTATGAGGAGCTAAATGGATAACACAGATTTGATGCATTATTTTTATGATGAACAACATGATGACAGTGTACCAATTAATATTGTTACTAAAGAGAATTATAAAGAATGGAAAGCCAAACAAGGTAAGTTTACTCAAAACTGGATTCAATCATCAGGCTTTCAGCCCAAAGCAAATAAATACCTATGTATTCCAAATACAGATGGAGGTTTAAATAGTGTACTGGTTATAACCGATCAAGAAAATACTATTTGGACCCTGGGAGATTGTCCTCAATCTTTGCCTGCAGGCCATTACCATATTGCTGAGAAACCTGAAAATACTAGTGATGATTCGTATTTACTTGGCTGGGGTTTGGGGGCCTATCAATTTATCCAATATAAAGATACTAAGAATAAACTATGTAAGATCTCAAACGTACAGCTAACTGATAAAAATTGCTTAGAAGCACTTTTGAGAGCCACGGCAATAACACGAGATCTGGTAAATACTCCTGCTTCCGATATGATGCCACAGCATTTATTGGAACATAGTCAAGCGCTTGCCAAACAATTTAATGCAGAGTTAGTTGAATACGAAGGCGATGATTTATTAAAAGAAAACTTCCCAGTTATACATGCAGTAGGGCGAGCTAGTGTACACCCACCCAGGCTAATTCAATTGTCATGGGGCGACTCCAAGCACCTTAAAGTAGCCTTAGTGGGCAAAGGTGTGTCTTTTGATAGTGGTGGACTGGATATAAAGTCTGCTGCCGGTATGCGTTTAATGAAAAAAGACATGGGGGGTGCAGCGCATGTTTTGGGAATCGCAAGTGCGATTATGCAATTAAACTTGCCTGTTTGTTTACAGGTGTTTATTCCCGCAGTGGAAAATGCTATCTCGGCAAATGCCTATCGTCCAGGTGACGTTATAAAGTCAAGATCTGGTAAAACAATTGAAATTGAAAACACAGATGCTGAAGGGCGTTTAATACTTTGCGATGCGATAACTAAAGCGATTGAAAACGATCCAGAAATACTAATTGATTTTGCAACTTTAACAGGTGCAGCAAGAGTGGCATTGGGAACAGAAGTGCCCGCATTTTTTACTAATGATAAAACTATTGTTGAGGAAATAATGCTTGCTTCTGAAACTGTACATGATCCTGTATGGCAATTACCATTGCATAAGCCATATCGATATCTACTGAACAGCAATATTGCAGATATTTCAAATTGCTCTACTGGTTCCTTCGGTGGAGCAATTACTGCAGCACTCTTTTTAAGTGAATTTGTGCCGATTACAACAAGATGGCTGCATTTTGATGTAATGGCCTGGAATACACGTAACCGACCTGGTCGCCCAAAAGGTGGGGAGGCAATGGGTTTACGTACTATTATTGAATTTCTACGACAACGATATTCTGCATAGAAATTAAGACTTATAAATAATGAATAACCCGCATCGTTTTTGCATTGCTCCTATGATGGAATGTACAGATCGTCATTATCGATATCTTGCGCGTCTTCTGACCAAACGCAGTATGCTCTATACTGAAATGATAACTACAGATACCTTATTGCATAGTGATCATGGTTACCATTTAAAGATCAACTCTTGTGAACACCCAATTGCCTTGCAGTTGGGTGGTAGTGATCCAGTAAAAATGGCTAAATGCTCTGAATACGCTTCTGAATTTAACTACGATGAGATCAATATAAATGTAGGTTGTCCAAGCGATCGTGTACAAGCTGGCAAGTTTGGAGCAAGCTTGATGCTTGAGCCACAAACCGTTGCAAAATGCATAAAAGAGATGAATAGCGTTACTGATCTCGATGTGACAGTAAAAACGAGAATAGGTGTAGATGAGCAAGACAGCTATGAGGATTTTGCAAGATTTATAGCTATCATTGCCGATGCAGGTTGCACGGTGGTAATCGTGCATGCAAGAAAAGCATACCTTTCAGGTTTAAGTCCAAAAGAAAATAGAACGATTCCGCCTTTATGTTACGATTATGTCTATAAAATTAAACAACAACATCCGCAACTTAAAATAATATTGAATGGAGGTCTTGATAATTTTCAAGATATTCAAAAACATTTAACTGCACTTGACGGGGTGATGGTTGGAAGAAAGGCTTATGAAGATCCTTATTTTTTAGTCAATGTCGATGCAAAAATATTTAACGAGCAACATACAACTCTTTCGCGGTATGAAATATTAGCCAAGTATCTTAGTTATGCACAAGGACAGTTGGACAAGGGGGTGCCATTGCATATTCTCACCAAACATATATTCGGAGTGTTTAACGGTGTACCTGGCGCAAAACAATGGCGTCGCTATCTAAGTGAAAATAGACACAAAATTGGAACGAATCTTGGTGTAATCCATCATGTAGCGTTAGAGCTTGTTGGCAGAAATAAGCTATCTACTATTTACTAAAAATGTGTGCGTACTCTTTTTGTGCTGAAAAATAGTTGTAATCGGTTAGCTCGTCAACGTCGCGCACACTGGATAAACATGTTGTCGACCAACCTAGAGAATTTATTTTTTCTTCCGTATCTTTAAGCACCTTATTTGTGCTCCAATTAATGCCACTGAAAATAGATACATGAATTTTATTGGTGCCGATTAGTACATAGCCACCATCGACTGCAGGGCCTAGTACAATATCATGTCCAGTTTCTAGTTCAGTAAAGGCACGGTTAATATAAGTTAAGTCTAGTTGAGGACAGTCTGAGCCAATCAATACCACTGGTGTGTCATATTTCAGGTGTTGTCGTATCGCATTATACATGCGCATGCCTATGTCTTTGCCCATTTGCTTATGCAAAGTAAGTGTGTATTTGTTTTGGCAATATTTAAAAAAAGGATGATCAGAATCTGGATAGCAATATAATGCGATGTCAAAATTTTCTACGCAAATATTTGTTAAAATATGTTCTAAGATTTTTTTATACAACTCTGCAGTGAATTCTTCACCAAGATTGGCAGACAGGCGAGTTTTAACAAACCCTGGCTCAGGGTGCTTGCAAAAACAAATTACAGTTTTGGTTTGCACTAGTTTAATAGTAATACTTGGCTAGTTTTTCTGTAGAGGCGCCAAAATAGAACATCAAACGTAGTTTCCACATTGTAACAATAGTTTTTATTGTGCCTTGTTGCTCCCATTTTCTACTAGAAGAAATTACCTTTTCGGGCAGACATAAAGGATGGGATAGATGTTTTAAACGTGCGCTAACGGCAATGTCTTCCATAATTATGTAATCCGGAAATCCCCCGCAGGCAAAATAAGCCTCTCTTCTTACAAACATGGCTTGGTCACCGGTTACGATCCCTGTAACAGCACTGCGGAAATTCATAAACCAAGCAATTATTTTAAACATGAAACTTGAATTTGAAAATTTGATAGTAAATCTTCCCCATTGCTTAGAACTTGACTTAAGTGATTTGCAAATCAAGTTTGTAGCATCAGCAGGTAATATCGTATCGGCATGAAGAAATAAAAGAATTTCATTTGAGCTTTGTTGGGCACCTAGATGTAATTGAAAACCACGAGATGGTTTAGAACTAAATGTTTGACAGCCAATTTGTTTCGCAACTTCTATAGAAGCATCACAGCTTCCACTGTCAACAACAATTATTTCGTGTCCTTGTTTGATTAAGTCATGCAGCAATGTTTTTTGTTTTGTTAAATTTTGCTCTTCATCTAAAACTGGGATGATTACAGATATTATTGCCATGATTTTGAAAGCAATTGTTCTAAAACAACTATTTTATTTTCTGTAGTGGTTAAATGATTGATTAATCAGCCAATTTTAAATTCAGTTCATTAATATATTTTTGTTACAATTACCGCCAACATTCTATTAGTATTGCTAATGAAAACAATTAAATAAGCTAGCACATATTTACTCTTTACTCAGCATGCGAAGGAACGAAATTTATGAAAAATCACATCCTGAATATTCTCAAATCTCATAAATTTATATTAGTTAGTGTATTCTCCATGGCATCTTTTTCTGTGTATGGTGCCGGATTTCAAATCAGTGAACAGAGTGGCACAGGATTAGGGCGTGCGTTTGCTGGTTTCGGAGTGATCGGTGATGATCTTTCTATGGCTTTCTACAACCCTGCTGGCTTGACTATGCAAGAAGGCACACAAATCCAAGTAACAGGGTTTGCAATTGATGGCAGTTCAAGATTTGATGCGGATACAGGTCAATCCGGCCGCGTGCCACCACTTGTTCCGTTAGGTAGCAATGATAATGGGGCTACATTCAGCATAGTACCTAATCTTTATTTTACCATGGATTTAACGGATAGATTAAAATATGGCTTTGCTATTACCGCACCATTTGGCCTTGCAACGGAATACGATCGGGATTGGGTGGGTCGCTATCAAGCTAAAGAATCAGAGCTGCTTACTGTGAATATTAATCCTTCTCTTGCATATAAGCTTAGTGATTCATTTTCCATTGGCTTTGGAGTAAGTGCGGAGTATGCCGATGCAACTTTAAGCCAAGCAGTCTTTACGGGTGGCCCTGATGGCTTTGCAGAGGCAAAGGGAGATGATTGGGGTTATGGGTGGAATGCGGGATTTATGTATCACCCCGATCCAACTTTTCGTGCGGCAGTAGGATTTAGATCTAAGATTCACCATAAGTTGTCTGGCGATGATAATGAAATTACTGGCACTCCATTAGGTGGCGGAAATTTTTCATCAGGGGTGGAAGCCAGAGCGACATTACCTGAAGTCGTGCATGCAGGATTGTACAAAGAATTTGCTTCCAAATGGGGTCTATCTCTTGGTTTCCGGTGGACAAGGTGGAATCGATTGCAAGAACTTATTGTAAAGACCGATAGCCCATTTGTTCCAGACAGTGTCCTTGAATTGAAATGGGATAATGTAATTTCTGCAAATATTGGTGTGGATTACTACTATTCAGATAAGTGGACATTTCGTGCAGGGTATATGTTTGATGAGTCACCTACTGATGATAATTTTAGAACACCTCGAATTCCTGATGAAGATCGCAATTGGTTCGCCGTAGGTGCTACCTATAAGCCAAATGAACAATTGCAGTTAGACGTAGGCTTCACACATATTATTGTGGATGATGCCGATATTGAAATAAGAGGAGATGTTATTGCAGCTCCACCTGCATCACCAATCGTTGTTACTGATAGTGTCGTGGGAGAATACGACGATTCAGGCGTTAACATTCTTAGTTTACAAGCCGTTTATAAATTTTAATTTTCTCAATAGCATCAACTCACAAGTTAACAAGCTTGCGAGTTGATTAGTTCAACAAACCTATCAATAAGCTCAAAATCTTTGAGCGATATTTTGTTTGACTAAAATACATTTAGTTTTCATTTGGTTATTCCTCGCAAGTTTTACAAGTCTTTGCAATGTAATACAAATTTAGCGACATGTTTCGCAGAAATAGAGTAGGCATTGGCAGAGGATCAAGTTTGTTGACGGTAAAACAGTTCAGCAGTTGGTGCCGGTAATAAAAGCGTTACTTGATTATTTTTAATGATAATTGCTTTTTATAATTAAATTGCACTCATCGAAAATTAATCGTTGCTTTTTAGTACGTTACGAATTTTTGTTCTGTTTATTTTAGATGTGGAAATTTAGTTTGTGTATTCCAATTTTAAAAAAACTGCCAATAAAATAGTTTGAAATTTGCAATTAAAGTAAATTATCATGAGATTATTGTAAGTGAATAAATTTTCCTTACAAAAAATAACAAAATACCAGGTGGGAGAATATGAGAACGAAGGATTTCGTATCTCATTTGCTACTATTAATAAGTATCTATGCATTAGCCGTATCTAGTGCAAATTCCAGTGACTCAGCTGAAGTAGCAAATTGGCAAACTACATTCAATAGCGTCAATTCATCGACATATGTTGAGGATAGGTTGTGGACACCTGAAATATATTCACGTCTGGCAACCGCTGATACTCATAGCAATAACAATTCTCGAAGTAGTCAAAGCAAATATCACAAGAAAAGAAAAAAACGTAAGCAAGCAGATCTGTCTTTACGCAAGAGTGTAAACAATCCACGTCCGGATGTTGGAGAGTTTGTTACCTTTACGATTACTGTAAAAAACGATGGCCCGGCAGGCACTGATTACGCAGTGGCTGATGTAATTCCAAGAGGCTATACCCACATCACTAATATCAGTAAAGGTGGTCATCTGGAAGGTAATGTAATTACTTGGAAACATAATTGGATCGATGCAGGTGTAAAGCAAACTTTTAGTTTTCGTGCATTGGTTAAAGAGAAAACTGGAGCAAAAGACGAATATAAAAATGTTGCGCAAATCATAAAAAGCAATCGGCCTGATCCCGACAGCAAACCAAATAATGATGATGGCGATCAAAGTGAAGATGATGAGGACTTCGCAATTGTTGAACCTCAATCCAATGTGGCAGATTTTTCATTACATAAAAATGTTGATAACAGAACACCGAATATAGGAGATGTAGTAACTTTTACGATTAGCGTTAAAAACTATGGCCCAGCAGGAGGAGATTATGATGTACAAGATTTGCTTCCTCCTGGGTTTAGTAAAATCTCGTACATCAACAGGGGAGGTATTCTAAAAGGCAATAAAATTACCTGGAAAGGGCAGTGGATAGGCAAAGGTGAAACACAGGTATTTAAATTTCGTGCAACCGTAAATTCTCCCAAATGTGTAGCTGATGAATATAAAAATATTGCACAAATCATAAAAAGTAACCGACCCGATCCCGACAGTACGCCGAACAACGACGATGGTGATCAAAGTGAAGATGATGAAGACAGTGTTGTTGTTATTCCAAACACCGATATCTGCGATACGAATAATGCGGATTTATCGTTACAAAAGACGGTTGATAATAAAACCCCAAATATTGGTGATGTAGTTACTTTTAAAATTAAAGTCAAAAATGATGGTCCGTCTGGTGCTGATTATCATCTTGAAGATGTAGTTCCCAGCGGTTTCAGCAATATTACTGGTATTACGAGGAATGGTGCACTTGCTGGTAATACGATTACATGGAAAAGGCAATGGATAGACAAAGGTGAAATACAGGTATTTAAATTTCATACAACCGTAAATTCACCAAAATGTGTAGCCAGTGAATATAAAAATGTTGCACAAATCATAAAAAGCAATCGACCTGATCCCGACAGTACGCCGAACAACGACGATGGCGATCAAAGCGAAGATGATGAAGACAGTGCAGCTGTTATTCCAAATACTAATATCTGTGACATCGGTACTTCTGACTTATCACTAAACAAAACAGTTAACAATGCCACCCCGAATGTAGGTGACACCGTGACGTTTAGTATTGTGGTGAGCAATGCCGGCCCGGATGCTGCCACCAATGTAGGGGTGAGTGACATTGTACCGGTGGGCTACAGCAACATCAGTAATGTCAGCAATGGCGGCAGTGTCAATGGCAACAATATTAGTTGGAATGTTGCCAGCATTGCTAGTGGAGCGAGTGTCGCATTGAGCTTTAGTGCAGAAGTGCTCGCACCCACCGGTGTGGCCGATGAATACAAGAACACGGCCCAAGTCAGTGCTAGTGATCAAAGTGATCCGGACAGTACGCCGAACAATGATGATGGCGATCAAAGTGAAGATGATGAAGACAGTGCCAGTGTAATCCCAGGCGGTAGTGCAGGCGTTGCCGATCTGATGTTAACCAAGAGTGTCGACAATGCCACCCCGAATGTAGGCGAGGTGGTGACGTTTAGTATTGTGGTGAGCAATGCCGGACCCGATGCCGCCACCAATGTAGGGGTGAGTGACATTGTACCGGTGGGCTACAGCAACATCAGTAATGTCAGCAATGGCGGCAGTGTCAATGGCAACAATATTAGTTGGAGTGTTGCCAGCATTGCTAGTGGAGCGAGTGTCGCATTGAGCTTTACCGCAGAAGTGCTCGCACCCACCGGTGTGGCCGATGAATACAAGAACACGGCCCAAGCCAGTGCTAGTGATCAAAGTGATCCGGACAGTACACCGAACAATGATGATGGCGATCAAAGTGAAGATGATGAAGACAGTGCCAGTGTAATCCCAGGCGGTAGTGCAGGCGTTGCCGATCTGATGTTAACCAAGAGTGTCGACAATGCCACCCCGAATGTAGGCGAGGTGGTGACGTTTAGTATTGTGGTGAGCAATGCCGGACCGGATGCTGCCACCAATGTAGGGGTGAGTGACATTGTACCGGTGGGCTACAGCAACATCAGTAATGTCAGCAATGGCGGCAGTGTCAATGGCAACAATATTAGTTGGAGTGTTGCCAGCATTGCTAGTGGAGCCAGTGTCGCGTTGAGCTTTAGTGCAGAAGTACTCGCCCCAACGGGTGTAGCCGATGAATACAAGAACACCGCCCAAGTTAGCGCCAGTGATCAAAGTGATCCGGATAGTACGCCGAACAATGATGATGGCGATCAAAGTGAAGATGATGAAGACAGTGCCAGTGTAATCCCAGGCGGTAGTGCAGGCGTTGCCGATCTGATGTTAACCAAGAGTGTCGACAATGCCACCCCGAATGTAGGCGAGGTGGTGACGTTTAGTATTGTGGTGAGCAATGCCGGACCGGATGCTGCCACCAATGTAGGGGTGAGTGACATTGTACCGGTGGGCTACAGCAACATCAGTAATGTCAGCAATGGCGGCAGTGTCAATGGCAACAATATTAGTTGGAATGTTGCCAGCATTGCTAGTGGAGCGAGTGTCGCATTGAGCTTTACCGCAGAAGTGCTCGCACCCACCGGTGTGGCCGATGAATACAAGAACACGGCCCAAGTTAGTGCTAGTGATCAAAGTGATCCGGACAGTACACCGAACAATGATGATGGCGATCAAAGCGAAGATGATGAAGACAGTGCACTGGTGGTTCCACAAATCGATCCAACCGGTCGTTTTTATTGTGAAGATACCGGAGAGATCTTAACCGGTGGTTCGGTTGCATTTAGCTCATCAAACGGTGGTTCTACAACTGATTTCTTAGATGGTACTACAGGTGAATATCGTTCTGACTTTATCGCGCCTGCGGCGGGTACGATGTTTACCATGGCGATTACACCGCCACCAGGAACCATTTTAAGTGTGACTAGACCTGTAAACCCAACTCCCATTGCGCCCGCAGGAGCAGTTCCGGTAAATCTGGGTAGTACTGAACAGGGTAATACTGGATTCTTAGTTGATTTCAGTGCAGCTGCAAATACACCTTGGTATGACACATTTACGATCGATCCGGGTGATCCCATTATTATCAATAACAATATACCCGTAACGAATTGTGCAACCTCATCTATTTTGTTACGCAAAACTGCAGCTGAGCAAAGTGTAACAATTGGAAGTCTTGTTCAATATGAGATTAATGCACGTGTGTTACTGCCATTACCGCTTACGGATATCGATATTGTCGATAACATTCCTGGCGGGTTCGTATATGTTGCAGACTCTGCAATTATTATTCGCGCCGGTGCGGATGGTGAGTTAAATACTATTGACGATGTAGTAACGAATGCCATAGTTACTGGAACCGATCCAATTACCTTTGAAGACATTGATTTTGCAGCTGGTGAAGAGCTAATTATTCGTTATTTCTTGCAAGTTACTTCGGGTGTGGTTGAAGGGCAATATGAAAATACTGCTCAATGCTTTAATCAAGGTAACTTAGCGGTTTGTAACCAAGCGGTTGCTTCAGTAGAAGTATCACAAGACCCGATTCTGGAGAAAACGACCATTATCGGCAAAGTTTGGGATGACATCGATCAAGATGGTTGGCAAGACAATGCCAATGCAAGCAATATCGTTGTGAAACATTTAAATGATGATAGTGAAGGAATAAATATTGAATCGATACCTGGACGTTCTGATCAGTTGGATCCTATTGAATTACACCAGGAAAATGTAACAGTCGCTATGTCAAATGATCATAACAATCCGGTTGTACTGACTTCGGCTGAAGGCACACGATTGGTTATCGATCAAACCGGTAAAGTCACTGCAGAACACACCGGCATGAAAGCCAAGGGCTTAACTGGGCAAGATTTGCAAGTGGCCAGCGTAATTGATAACGGCAAAATGCACCTTACTATTACAAACCATGGACTACATGAAGCCGGAATACCTGGTGTTCGTATTGCCAGCGTTGAGGGTTTATTAGTTGAAACGGATGAATATGGTCGCTATCACTTAGCCGATATCGATGGTGGCCGTTGGGAACGCGGACGCAATTTTATACTTAAAGTAGATCCTCTAACTCTACCTGAAGGCGCTGAATTTACTACAGAAAATCCCCGTGTCTTACGTATAACACAAGGATTGATGAGTAAAATCAACTTTGGCGTGAAATTACCCAAGCAGGATGCCGTATATAAACTGGAAATGCAGGAGCAACATAAGGCCTCTAGACACGAAATCGTCAAAACGCGTGAACTCGATGGAATTGTAGACCCAATTCATTTTGCGTCGGGTAAAGCCGATATCACGGATACATATATAGCTAAATTAGAGCGTGCCATTAGTAGTCTTTCCGACAAGGACAATGTGCGTATACACGTAGTTGGCCATACCGATACACAATTGTTAACCCCGGCAACTGCTGCGAAGTTTAAAGATAACTACGGGCTCTCCATAGCAAGGGCAGAAGAAGTGGCCGCCAAATTGCGTTCTGAGCTGGGACTTAAAGTAACTTCGGTAGAAATTTCAGGCCGAGGCCCAGATGAACCTGTTGCCAGTAATGACAACCCAGAAGGCATGGCTAAAAACCGCAGAGTAGAGACGAGTTTACTTTTTGATGAAAGAATATCGAAAAAAATGGTGGCGACCAGCTATGAAAAAATCGCCGCGGGGCGTAGTGATGTATTACTACCTAAAGGTGGACGAGTTTGGGTGGTGGAAGATCCCACCAAGATTGATCTAAGACTGGACGTTATTTTCCATAGTGCGGTTGCAGTTGATAAAGGTGGGAAAGTCTCTGCTGTAAGCTTTAATAACTACAGCAATTACTTGGCTTACATTGATCGCTGGGAAGTAACGATTTATAACGACTCCGATGTTGATTTAATTTATCCAATTGCAAAGGTCTCAGGTGAGCGCAGCAATTTCTTGGCAATTCATGAACTGCAACTAGATGCCAGCACAAAACTAGACGATTCACTGTGGTACGTTTTGCGCGTACACGATTCCAAAGGACGCATGGATGAAACCGTGCCCAAACATCTTGCAGTCGTAGATGCGGAGCTTGCAGGAATGGAGCCAATATCAGAAGAGCAGCAAAGAGAGTTAAGTAGAAGCATTGTTGGTAAAAACAGCCTGAGTAATCAAAGAATCCCCATACATGGGTCTCGTGTGCGCTTAAATGGCAGTGGTATTGATGCTGGTTATATATTGAGAATTAACGATCTCAGCATTCCAATTTCAGAAAAAGGCACATTTGCGACAGAACAACACTTACCAATCGGTACGCATAGCTTTGAGGTGAATGTAAGTGATGGCATTGACGATACAACCAGCAGAAATTTGAACGTAGATGTAAAAGGTAAGCATTTCTTCATGGTTGGTTTGGCTAATTTAACGGTTGGTGAAAATAGTTTATCGGGAAGTGTTGAACCTCTGGGCGAAGACGATCACTTTGATGAAGATGTATGGATAGATGGCCGAGTTGCGTTCTATTTGAAAGGCAAAGTGAAAGGCAAGTATTTAATTACTGCACAACTGGATACTACTGAAGATGAATTGCGTAATTTGGGGGATCGTTTAGATGATGAGGATCCACGTAGATTGTTCCGCAAGCTGGATCCTGATAAGTACTATGCCGTATATGGTGACGACTCCACTACGATAGATGATACCGATAGCCAGGGAATGTTTTATCTGCGCGTCGATTGGGATAAAAGTATGGCATTGTGGGGCAATTACAATACCGATATCACCGGTACCGAGTTTTCGCAATACAACCGCAGCTTATATGGTGCCAAGCTTGAACACCGAAATGTCGACACCACTGAATTTGGTGATCACAAACATGAAGTGCATGCATTTGCATCTCAAGCACAAAACGTTGCCGCGCACAATGAATTTGTTGCCACAGGTGGCTCCCTTTATTACTTGCGCGATACCGATATTGTTCAGGGTTCTGAAAAAGTTTGGGTGGAAGTTCGTAATCGTGATACCGAACAAGTTACAGAAAACATCGCGTTAAAACACGGCCAAGATTACGACATCGATTATTTGCAAGGACGTATTATTTTAACGCGACCGCTTTCCCAGGTAGATATCGGTAATGGTCCAAACATTATTAAAGACCAACCTTTAGAAGGTGATGATGTATTCCTATTAGTGGATTACGAATACAACCCAGAATCATTTGATGCAGACGACGTAACTGCCGGACTACGTGGCAAAGCCTGGTTAAATCAATACATTGGTATTGGTGGTACCTATATCAATGAAGAACGCAATGGCGAAGACTATGAGTTAAAAGGTGCTGATGTAACTCTGAAGGCAGGCAAGGGCACTTACATCAAACTTGAATATGCAGAAAGTGATGCCAACCAAACTAACCAAAACTTTATTTCAAATAATGGTGGAATTAACTTTAACAACAAGACCAATACACTAGACGAAAACAGTGATGGTGAAGCCTTAGGGATAGAAGCACGAGTTAATTTTGCAGAGATGACAGGCAATAAGCAGCAAGGTTATCTCATGGCGTGGTGGAAAGATCGTGATGCAAACTTTTCATCTACCGCGCGTCTCGATGATGGTATTGAAACTACAGATACTGGTTTAGAAGGGGTGTGGCAGGCCACCGATAACTTGAAGTTAAGTACAAGAATTACCAATTTAGACAAACGCGGTGAAGGTGAGTTTACTGCTGCAAGCATACAAGGTGATTACAGCCTGACCGATCGTTTAACCCTGGGCGCAGAAATTCGTTACGAAGACGAAGAAGATGATACGGGTCTATTTGAAGATACCGAAGCAACATTGGGTGGCCTCGCGTTGCGCTATAAGTTAACACCAGACACCGAAGTCTATGGCAGTGCACAAGCTGTGATTGCGGACGATAACGATTATGAAAATAATGCCGGTGTAACCATTGGTGCCAGTCGTCAACTTAATACAAGATTGGCATTAAAAGGCGAAGTTACGACAGGTGATCGTGGTGAAGCGATTGTACTTGGCGGTGAATATGCAGTAACACCGAATACCAATATTAGTATTAATGCTGGGTTTGGTGAAGGTGCAGCAAGTCAGATCGGTACGAATTATGTCACTGCAAATGGAATGGAGCTTTATGGCAGTTATGCAGTGGATCCTGATCGCACCGATAGTGGTTCCAATATGTTCACGTTTGGTACCAAACGCAGATTCCAGAACGGTTTAACAATATTTACTGAGAGTCAATTTGGCGAAGGTGACGAAGAACAAAGTATCGGCCGTACCTACGGCTTGGATTATGATCTGACTGAACAATGGCGACTTAGTGCATCAATACAAAGTAATGATTTAGATCGTGATTTAGGTGATATTGATAGACGTGCAGCTACCGTAGGCGCTAAGTTTAGAAATAAAACGGTTCAGTTTGGTAGTGTGCTTGAATATCGTGAAGATGATGATCGCTCAACCGACTTGGATAACACTCAATGGCTTACCAGTAACACCATTGAATGGCAGAAAAGTGAAAACTTGAGGTTGCTGGGTAAACTAGATTTGTCTACGACTCATAGCGATAGCAATAAAGGCGATGAAGCAAAATATGCCGAGATCGATCTTGGTTTTGCTTATCGACCTGCAACATATGATCGCTGGAATATTTTAGGCAAATATACCTTCTTGTATGACTTAGGTAGCAGTGGCCAGGATGATGTGACACCAGAAGAGCGTGCGCACATCTTCTCGCTAGAAGGCATTTATGACCTTAATCAAAAATGGGAGCTTGGCGCTAAGTATGCACATCGCGAAGGCGATCTGCGTTTAACACGTGGATCCGGCCCATGGTTTGAATCGGGCGCACATTTAGCTGTAATTCGATCTCGATACCACTTCATTAAGAAATGGGATGCCTTGTTTGAATACCGTTGGTTGGAAAGTGAAAGCGAAGATGATGAAAAACATGGCGCTTTAGTCGCGGCATACAGGCACCTAGGCAAACACTTTAAAGTCGGTGCTGGGTATAACTTTACTGACTTTAATGACGACCTTACGGACAACGATTATGATAGCGATGGTTGGTTTATAGATATAGTAGGTAAGTACTAAAATTTAATTGTTATCAAAATGGCTGAAAACAGAATTCTAAAGAGCCAAGAAGTCCTGTCACAGGCGGCAAACTATGCGCCAATTATTGAAACCTTTGGGATGAAGCTTTCATATAATGAGGATAATGAAGCAGTATGGACATTACCTTTTACTAAAAGCCTAACCAATGGCGTTACCATCCATGGAGGCGCTATCGCCACGCTTTTAGATTGTGCTGGTTGGTTTACGCTATCGCAGTATTACGAAAACTGGATAGCAACCGTTGACTTCAATACCAATTTAATAACCTATGCCAAAGATGAGACCCTTGTTGCTACCGGGCATGTCGTCAAGATTGGAAAAAGAATATCCAACTCAACAATGGAAGTTGTCTCAGAAAAAGACGGCAGAATCATTGCAACAGGTACCGGAACATACGCATTGACTTCAGTGCCATTTCCTATCTAGTGATACTTGGAATATTTTGAGTAAATATACATTCGTTAAGCTGGTGTTTTAGTAGTTTTTTAATCCCAACTTCTGCCTAATTGTTGGGTAATGATCTTAATACCCATATAATGTCCGCTAACGACCCAATGTATGGACACCTCCAAGCTAAGCAATTAGTTTGTGTGGTGTTAGAAACACAAAAGAAGGAGTCCATACATGAAACATCTAAACATAGTTGGCGTTGATTTAGCAAAAAACGTAATCCAAGTTTGCGTGATGCGCGCGCAGCGACAAGAAGTAATCAATCGTTCCTATAGTCGTACTAAATTTGCAGTATTTCTCGTTAAACAACAGCGCAGTGTCATCGCCTTTGAAGCATGTGCCAGTAGTCATTATTGGGCACGAAAAGCCAAAGCATTGGGGCATACCATCAAAATCATTCCGGCAAAAGCGATCACACCGTATCGTCAAGGCCATAAAACCGATATCAATGATGCCCGCGCGATCGCTGAAGCGGCGAGCCGTCCCCACCTACTTGAAGCCCCATTAAAGAGTGTTGAACAACAAGGCTTGCAAGCCGTACAACGTTCAAGAGAGCTTTTGGTACAAGAGCGAACCGGTCTATCCAACCACATCCGTGGCATATTGATGGAATTTGGCATCGTCATTCCTAAAGGCTTTGCCGCCTTGCATCAACAGATACCCGAGGTACTAGAAGATGGGGAGAACGAGCTACCCGATCTATATCGCCCGACGTTACAGATATTGTACGAACGCTTAGTGCAACTCAAAACAACCATCACGATACTTGATCAACAAATTGCCGCCCTCATCAAACAACATCCAGGTTGCGAAACGCTCATGAAGATAGAAGGTGTGGGCCCAATCAGTGCGATATTACTGTATGCCAGCCTTGGTAGTGGCGATGCGTTTAGCCAAGGTAGACAATATGCGGCGTACTTAGGGTTAACGCCCAAGCAATACAGCAGTGGCGGGAAAACGAATCTTATTGGGATAAGTAAAAAGGTTGCGAATAAACGTTTGCGCTCCGTACTCATTCAAGGAGCACGTGCTTATGTGCACAAGCTCAAAGAACCGAAAAGCCAAAAAGATCGCTGGCTGCTGGCACTGATTGAACGTGCCGGCTATGGCAAGGCGGCGGTAGCGTTAGCCAACAAAAATGTGCGCACCGCATGGGCCATGCTGACCCGGGGGACAACGTACAATAAACAACATACAACCACGATGCACATTGCATAAAAACAAAACCAAGACACTACGTTACATAAAAGTGTAGAAGAGGTTAGGCAAGTAGACCTAGGTAAAGAATAAAGAGATTCGCTTCGATGAAACCTGCTCCGCTTTGAGGATAAATAGAATCCATCGACCCAATGAGGCATCGAAGTGCGCATACATACAGGGCTAGAAGATCGCAACTTCACGAAAAAGCCGAATATACATCTGCGTCTTTTTCTTTATCAATTTCTGTTTGCTAAACTGGCGGTGTCCATATACAAAGCGGACAAATATAAATTATGCTTTGTGATTATATACTTTGGTTTCTTATGGCCGCTTTTCTGATCGTGGTTTTAAAGCACAGTTATGTTTTATATATGTATTTAGTCAGAAAAGAAAGCATATCTATGACAGATAGTGCATCTAAGGTCTATTCGCTATTACTGTTATTAGCGGTTGCCCTGAGCTTGATTTGCCAATTAAACATTATTGATTAAATGTCCGTATATGGCCTCCCTCCGTTTGCAAGCAAAATATTCAATGACAAAGTAGAGTCGACTGCACACGTATATTCGGCCTCTATTGATAGCAAGCGCTATTGATAGCAAGCGTTGATGCTGGGCCAGGATGGTGTATTCGCACCTAAGCACCCAATCGCTATTACGTACTCGAAGTACCTGGACATTCACGGGTTACGCTTAGGTCGGTTCGACCGGTTTGCCATCTAATAAATTACTTTGCAATCGTGGTAGATAATCCTCTTAAGTGTAAGTACATGTAATTTCGTTAATTGTTTTATTTCACATAAGCGCAAAGTTCGGATCATATTCACTTTCATCTCGCAACATTGCAAATGCCATACGCACGGTTTTATTCGCCAGTGCGACAGCGGCCACATTCGTATGTTTGGTTTTAGAAAGATGCGTGACCCACTGACTCAATCGATCCTCTTTATGTTTCGCTTGCGAGACGACAGCCCTTGCTCCGTGAATGAGTAAGGTGCGCAGATAGGCATCGCCGCGTTTACTGATTTCCAGTAAACGCTCTTTATTGCCTGAACTGTGTTGTCTGGGGGTTAAGCCTAAGGCTGCCGCCATCTGGCGACTGCTCTTGTATTGTTTGGCATCGCCTACCGTGGCAATCAATGCTGTGGCCACCATCGGCCCGACCCCTCGTAGCTGTTGTAGACGCTTGGTGACTTCGTTTTGTTTGGCCTGTTGTTCAATCGTTTGATCAAGTTCTTTTACACGCGCATCTAATGTTAGTACGTCATGTTGAAGTCCCTGTAGTAAAGAACGAAAGTGTGGCGTTAAGCCATTCTCTCCGTCTTCTAACCAAGTCGGTATTGCAGCGCGTAATCGATGTAACTGTTGGGGTGCGACTAAGCCATATTCACTCACTAAGCCTCGAATCTGATTGGCTTTAGCGGTGCGTTGTTGCACCAAAGTATTACGCACACGATGCAGGGCCTGAATGTCTTGCTGTTCAATACTTTTGATCGTGACAAAGCGCATGTTGGGGCGACTCATGGCTTCGCAAATGGCTTCGGCATCGTTGGCATCATTCTTGTTGCTCTTTACATAAGGCTTTACAAACTGGGGTGCAATCAATTTCACCACATAGCCTCGTTGTTGTAATACACGAGCCCAGTGGTGTGCACCCGAACAGGCCTCCATGCCAATCTCACCACCCGGTTCAACATGCTCCACTAATACCTTAAGCCACTTGCTTCGAGATAAGCGTCGTTTGAATACGCACTTTCCCGTGCGATCCACCCCGTGTAGTTGAAAAACATGCTTTGCCAAATCCACACCCATGCGTGTAATCTTGTTCATGTATGGTCTCCTTTATTCAAAGTAACTGGTTCTATCGCTTCCAGTATGGGCACATTACGATGCCGTTTAAAGTTGAGGGAGGCCATACCATTGCTATTGGACGAAAGCAGACATAATTGAGGACAAATCAGGTTGGAATCAACAAACTACAAACATAAAATGACTGCTTACGACTGCCGATTCAATTGATCACCGCAACACTTTATCTTAAGTAACAAAAAAGATGGAGTGTGAAGGATGGGCTATCGAACACGCATTTATTATAGCGAAGCACAAAAACAGGTGATGTGGGATCGCTGGCAGCAAGGTGATTCTCTCCACACTATTGCGCGCCTTTTTAATCGTGGGCACTCATCGATACGACGGATACTTGCAGAAACAGGTGGCATTCGCCCTCCTCAACGAACACGATCAGGCTTCGCACTGACGTTATCGGAACGCGAAGAAATTTCTCGTGGACTCGCACGGAATGTATCTTTGCGATCGATTGCTAAACAACTAAAGCGTTCACCTTCCACCATCAGTCGCGAGATTCAGCGCAATGGCGGCATTGCGACATATCGCGCGAATGAAGCGGAACAAGCTGCGTGGGATCGGGCGCGCCGTCCTAAAACGTGTAAACTCGCTAGGAACAAAGACTTGTGTCATGCCGTAGCAACCAAGTTGCAATTACATTGGTCGCCGGAGCAGATTGCGGGTTGGTTAAAACGCACCTATCCTAATGATGAGAGTAAGACCGTGTCGCATGAAACGATTTATCGCAGTTTGTTCATTCAAGCCCGCGGAACCCTGAAAAAAGAGTTACTTGCGTATCTGCGCACGCAACGGACTTTACGTCAGTCAAAGAAAGCCAGTTTGAAAAACCAAGGCTTAGGTCAAATTAACCATGCGGTCTCCATTCGACAACGTCCGGCATCGGTGGAAGATCGTGCCGTACCGGGACATTGGGAAGGTGATCTCATTGCAGGCTCAAACAACAGTTATATTGCCACCTTGGTCGAACGACATACACGCTATGTCATGCTAGCCAAAGTAAAGAATAAAGACACGAAGAGTGTCATCAATGCACTTATCAAGCAAGCGAAGAAATTGCCGAATGAGCTCTACAAATCGTTAACCTGGGATCGCGGTAAAGAGATGGCCGATCATCAACGCTTTACCTTAGCGACCGAAATCAAAGTCTACTTTTGCGATCCACAAAGTCCGTGGCAACGGGGTTCAAATGAAAATACAAATCTACTACTTAGACAGTACTTTCCAAAAGGAATGGACCTGTCTAACATTCATCAGAATCGATTGAATGCAGTAGCAAGACAATTAAACGAACGACCTAGGAAAACACTAGAATTTGAAACACCAGCAGAAAAATTTAACCAATGTGTTGCAGCGATCGGTTGAGATCGCAACCCAAAGCGGACATTTCTAACAATCATAAATACATGACTAAAACGAAAATAATTGTATTAAGAATTTTAGCTATACTAGCTATAGTTGAAATACTAATTTTAGTATTCGCTGGATTTCAGCAAATATCGGGCACTAAAGAATTATTTGAAAGCTTTGAAGGTCCACTTCCACTAATAACAACTGTTTATCTAGTACATAAAAGTGTAGAAGAGGTTAGGCGAGATTCGCTTCGATATAAATATTGGATTCAATTTCTGTTTGCTAAACTGGCGGTGTCCATATACTAAAACGAAAATAATTGTATTAAGAATTTTGCTATACTAGCTATAGTTGAAATACTAATTTTAATTCGCTGGATTTCAGCAAATATCGGGCACTAAAGAATTATTTGAAAGCTTTTCCACTTCCACTAATAACAACTGTTTATCTAGTCACGTATAAATATTGGATTCTACTGGCAATATTCCCTCTATTTATTTTTGTTAAATCGTTTAGGGAAAAATTTAAATCACGTAATTCATCAAGTCCATTTGTTTCGTTGCTTATTGCATTTATTATTATTGGGATACTAATATTTGTAGGAATTATATTTGCAATGTATGCGCCTATTTGGGAATTGTCTAATAAGGCTTAAGTGATGATATTTTTATGACCGTATATGGCCTCCCTCCGTTTGCAAGCAAAATATTCAATGACAAAGTAGAGTCGACTGCACACGTATATTCGGCCTCTATTGATAGCAAGCGTTGATGCTGGGCCAGGATGGTGTATTCGCACCTAAGCACCCAATCGCTATTACGTACTCGAAGTACCTGGACATTCACGGGTTACGCTTAGGTCGGTTCGACCGGTTTGCCATCTAATAAATTACTTTGCAATCGTGGTAGATAATCCTCTTAAGTGTAAGTACATGTAATTTCGTTAATTGTTTTATTTCACATAAGCGCAAAGTTCGGATCATATTCACTTTCATCTCGCAACATTGCAAATGCCATACGCACGGTTTTATTCGCCAGTGCGACAGCGGCCACATTCGTATGTTTGGTTTTAGAAAGATGCGTGACCCACTGACTCAATCGATCCTCTTTATGTTTCGCTTGCGAGACGACAGCCCTTGCTCCGTGAATGAGTAAGGTGCGCAGATAGGCATCGCCGCGTTTACTGATTTCCAGTAAACGCTCTTTATTGCCTGAACTGTGTTGTCTGGGGGTTAAGCCTAAGGCTGCCGCCATCTGGCGACTGCTCTTGTATTGTTTGGCATCGCCTACCGTGGCAATCAATGCTGTGGCCACCATCGGCCCGACCCCTCGTAGCTGTTGTAGACGCTTGGTGACTTCGTTTTGTTTGGCCTGTTGTTCAATCGTTTGATCAAGTTCTTTTACACGCGCATCTAATGTTAGTACGTCATGTTGAAGTCCCTGTAGTAAAGAACGAAAGTGTGGCGTTAAGCCATTCTCTCCGTCTTCTAACCAAGTCGGTATTGCAGCGCGTAATCGATGTAACTGTTGGGGTGCGACTAAGCCATATTCACTCACTAAGCCTCGAATCTGATTGGCTTTAGCGGTGCGTTGTTGCACCAAAGTATTACGCACACGATGCAGGGCCTGAATGTCTTGCTGTTCAATACTTTTGATCGTGACAAAGCGCATGTTGGGGCGACTCATGGCTTCGCAAATGGCTTCGGCATCGTTGGCATCATTCTTGTTGCTCTTTACATAAGGCTTTACAAACTGGGGTGCAATCAATTTCACCACATAGCCTCGTTGTTGTAATACACGAGCCCAGTGGTGTGCACCCGAACAGGCCTCCATGCCAATCTCACCACCCGGTTCAACATGCTCCACTAATACCTTAAGCCACTTGCTTCGAGATAAGCGTCGTTTGAATACGCACTTTCCCGTGCGATCCACCCCGTGTAGTTGAAAAACATGCTTTGCCAAATCCACACCCATGCGTGTAATCTTGTTCATGTATGGTCTCCTTTATTCAAAGTAACTGGTTCTATCGCTTCCAGTATGGGCACATTACGATGCCGTTTAAAGTTGAGGGAGGCCATACCATTGCTATTGGCCGAAAGCGGACATCAAGGTTAGCCAATGAAGAGAATAGGGCGCGTTAACTTTTTAATAATAGTTGGGGAGTCATAGATTGGCCGAGAGGGGATTTATATAGTTCTTTATTTTATAATGTATGAATGGGAATTAATGCTGCTAAAAAAACGTGCCAAAGAACGTGGTCGAATTGCTAGGCAAGAGCTCTTACTGGCCGACGGTGGCTGCATTAGTGCCGCGGATGCTGCAAAGCAACTGGGAATCACGGAGGTAGAGCTTGAGAGAATCCGTAGTTCTAATCAGTTATTGGCTGTTGATGTTGATAGCAAGTTTCAATATCCGATTTGGCAATTCGAGGGAGCAAATTTAGTTCCCGGATTACAAGAAATATTAGAAATACTTGGCGATGATGATCCGTGGTCGAATTTCATCTTTTTGTTGGGTCACGACTATGCAGTAGATGGATGTCGTCCAATCGACAAACTTCGTGTAGGTGATATTGATTCAGTCAAACGCGCTGCACATACGTACGGTCATCATGGTGCAGTTTAAATAAAGCAAATAATAGGTAATTTATAAACAATTCAATTCAACGCATACCTGGAATTGCTGGAAGCAAACCATTGCTCAAGTGTGTATGCGTCCCCACAAAAATAATTGCAGAGCGATTTAAAGCCGGCGAATCAATTAGTGCGCTTGCAGTGGACTATGGTTGTAGGAACACAGAAATAGAAGAAGCGATTAGATTCGAACTTTAGTCACAAATCTCCCGAAATAAACCTGAATTCCAGGTACTTACTTTTACTCCCGAACTTACACTCAAGTACCGAATTTTACTCCTGGGGGACTGATGTTTACTCCCGAAAAGTGCTGGGTATTACTAGGAATTACAATAGTCTCGAACCGATAAGGTGATTAACCATCTGGTTAATCGTTTTCTTAACATAATATATATTATGCGAAGTTAAATATGTGGGTGCCTAATAGAATTTGACGTCTCTTAAACATGTGTGATTCTTAGTAAAACCAAGCACTTTTCAGGACTAAAAGTCAGTACTTCAGGAGTAAAACTAAGTACTTGAGTAATTAATAAGACTAAAACTAGATACCTGAATTCATGATCTATTTCTAAAGATTTGTGACTTTAAAGTTCGAATCTGATGGCTTCTTCGATATAAGAGTCTTTACAGCCGTAATCCATAGCCAGCTCAGTAATCGATTCGCCGGCTTTAAATCGCTCTGCAATTATTTTTGTGGGGACGCATACACACTTGAGCAATGGTTTGCTTCCAGCAATTCCAGGTATGCGTTGAATTGAATTGTTTATAAATTACCTATTATTTGCTTTATTTAAACTGCACCATGATGACCGTACGTATGTGCAGCGCGTTTGACTGAATCAATATCACCTACACGAAGTTTGTCGATTGGACGACATCCATCTACTGCATAGTCGTGACCCAACAAAAAGATGAAATTCGACCACGGATCATCATCGCCAAGTATTTCTAATATTTCTTGTAATCCGGGAACTAAATTTGCTCCCTCGAATTGCCAAATCGGATATTGAAACTTGCTATCAACATCAACAGCCAATAACTGATTAGAACTACGGATTCTCTCAAGCTCTACCTCCGTGATTCCCAGTTGCTTTGCAGCATCTGCGGCATTAACGCAGCCACCGTCGACTAGCAAAAGTTCTTGTCTGGCTATTCGACCACGTTCTTTAACACGCTTTTCTGCAGCACTAATTCCCATCTCAGTATTATAAAGAATTAATCAAGTCCCCTCTTCGTTGTATGTATCACTCCCCAACTATTGCACAAAAGATGGGGAGCGAATCATACATATTAACTATCTGTTTTATAATAATATTTTCAATTATTTTGTTGAAAAAATAACATAACTAGAGTAAATTTCTCACCAACTTTTTGAGTAATAGATAAATAGTTGGTATGTTAGAAACATCAACATCCGAAGTGAAAAACTTCAATCACCCAGCTCCTGGGTCGACCATAAAAGTCGAACCAATTCGAACTGTTCAAGCGATTCACAAAATTAAAACCATGCTTGAACCTAATCCGCGTAACTATTGTTTATTCGTTCTTGGGATTAATACCGCATTTCGAGCTTCTGAATTACTTTCAATAAAGATTGGACAGGTTAAATATTTAAATCCAGGAGATCGGTTAGAAGTTAAACAACCAAAAACGAAAAAGTATCGATCCGTGACAATCAATCAGTCAGCTCATGATGCGATACGTCGATTAATTATAGAAAAAGATATAGAAGCTCTCAAAAAAAGAAACTTGAATATCTCTGATGACGATGCATTTCTATTTACTGGCCAACGCGGATCGTCAGCTCTTAAGGTTTCAACTTTAAACAATATGGTTAAGGATTGGTGTAGAAAAGTTAATCTGAAAGGTAATTTTGGTAGTCACACTCTACGAAAAACCTGGGGATTTATGCAGCGCAAGAAGCAAGACACCCCTATTCCTTTATTGATGCAAGCATTAGGTCATGCAACTCAAAGACAGACTATGGAATATTTATGCATTCAAGAAAAAGAAATTGAGAATGTTTATACAGCAATGGAACTATAGTAGTGGCTAGGATTTATACAACCTTTCAAAGCTATATATTATTCTATGATGTATCCATATACTTTATATAGAATAATGTTACGTTTACTCCTAATGGTGGTGCGCATAATGAGGGTTAAAAATGGCACACGGTAGATTGCTCAGACAACTCATTCGTGCTGGTGTTAATGCGCCCGGAGAAGAATTTCGTGAGGTAGCCGAAAAGGTTATTCGCGAAGAACGTGAAAAAAAACATCATTTACTAGCTAATGATCTAGAACGGATTCTGTACGGCGAAAGTAATGATGAAGCACGTACCCTCTTACCACTATCGCTACCTGAAGTGCCAAAGGATCGAGAGCGACATATACCACTTTTAGAAATTCGCGAACCAGTTCGTTCTTTCGCAGACATTGTTCTTACCAAAGACAACCGTGAGATACTCGAACATGTTTTGCAAGAACAGGGACGGCGTGATGTGCTTGGCTCTTATGGTTTGAAACCTGCCAATCGTTTACTATTCTGCGGGCCACCTGGATGTGGAAAGACCTTAGCTGCAGAAGTATTAGCGACCGAGCTTGGTTTACCACTACTCTTAGTGCGCTTTGATGCGGTTGTGTCATCCTATCTTGGTGAAACTGCAGCAAATTTACGAAAAGTGTTTCAGTACCTTGAAACTGGACGTTATGTTGTTTTGTTTGATGAGTTTGATGCGATAGCAAAAGATCGTGCGGACGCATCTGAGCATGGTGAATTACGAAGGGTTGTAAATGCATATCTGCAAATGATGGATAGCTATCGTGGCAATTGTTTGTTACTTGCCGCATCAAACCATGAAGGTTTACTTGATAAAGCCCTTTGGCGACGATTTGATGAAGTACTTTTCTATCGTCGCCCAACAACAGAAGAAATTATTGATTTGGTTGCTGTAAAACTTCGAGGTATTCGCTATAACTTTGAAACAGAAAACGAACCGACTATCGCTAACTTCAATGGGATGGCGCACGCTGACATTGAGCGTGTATTGATCCGCGCAATTAAACATATGATCTTATCGGGTCGTGAATTTTTAAGCACTGACCACATCGCACTTGCCCTAGAACGAGAACGGGAAAGACGATCTGTCGCTGAACATAAGTCGATTTAACAGTAATGGTAGATCGACTACCGCATCTAAGAATGGCTCGAGCAGAGCCGATTAACGAACGACGCCGACGACCAGGATTTGGACCTGGGCGGCCTAAAGACCCTGGTCGTCACGCCCAAGAGTTAAAAGAAAACCTTGATGAGCATAAAGACTCACCAGAAAACGAATTAGCTGGTTTCGATCCGCGCCACTTACTCAAACTCGAAATCGAAGGCATTGCTGGTGATGAGCTTTCAAACATTCCAGAATTCAGTGTCGTTACTGAAGAAGGGAGTAACGTAACTGTGTTGTTTGCTACGGAAAGCGCATTGAAAGAATTTCGTAGTCGATTAGAACAACTTGAAGCAGGTAATCGTGCGACACGTGAGCAAATATTATTTGCAGTTAAGGGATTTGATTATATTACTGCGGATGATCGCCGAGGCCCCCGGTTAAGCACGGATGGAACGCCAAACAAAGAGCTTTTCATACTGGATGTTGAACTTTGGGCGCTTGATCTTCGTAATGAACGAGATGCGATGATCGAATATTTCGTTGAGTTTTGTCATCAATCTAATATTGACATTCGTGATCAAGTTAATCATCCATCGCTTGTTTTGTATCGTGTAGAAACATCTTCTGATGGTCTAAACAAATTACTTAACATGCGTGATGTAAGGCGTGTTGACTTACCCCCTCAATATGAATTTGAGATGGAGTTACTTGATGCGACGGTGAACTCATTACCAGAAATTAAACCACCACCCGACAACGCACCCACCATAGCAATATTAGATTCAGGAATAGCCAGTGCTCACCCACTTTTAGAGCATGCTGTTGGAGACGCTCAATCATTTGTTGACGAAGATCCCATCGACCTTGTTGGCCACGGTACTACAGTAGCAGGTCATGCTTTACTTGGTGATGTAGCAACTGTCGCTCAAAGCGCAACGCATACCGCTGAACTTCGAATACTCAGCGGTAAAATTGGTCAAGGCCGAGATGATGTAACTTTGATTGAAAATCGCATTATTGAGGCGGTGCAATATTTTAAGGAACACTATAATTGTAGAGTGTTCAACCTATCTATCGGTGTTTATGCTCGCCCTTACCTAGGCGGACACGTTGATAGACTTGCAGCTACTATTGATTGGTTATCTCGTGAGTATCAAGTGCTGTTCATTGTCTCGACGGGTAATATCCATTCAAGTGTGCAAGGGCCAGCCAATTGGCGAGAAGGTTACCCACGCTATTTGTTGGAAGATGAATTTCGCTTGTTAGATCCTGCTCCAGCATTGAACGCAATAACAGTAGGCGCATTAGCTAATTATGAGGTCGCCCGAATGGCTGCACGTAATCCTGACGATCCTTCATATCAACCTATTGCGCATCGTGATCAACCATCACCCTTTACGTTGTGTGGTCCAGGTCCAAATGATGCAATAAAGCCAGATTTTGCCGACTACGGTGGTAATCGTTATATTGATTCACGCCAAGCACCGCGACCATTAGCAGGAAATGAATTAGGTGAGCTCGGATTAAGTAATAAATTTGCCACTGGAAACTTGTATAGAGTTTCAGTGGGCACAAGTTTTGCTGCACCTCGTGTTGCACACTGTGCTGCACATATATTACGTCAGTATCCCGATGCGTCACCGTCGCTTCTTAGGGCGTTGTTGGCTGCTCATTCAACTGTGCCTACTTCCACAGCGGATTTGGATCTAGACAAATCAGAGGTACTACGTCTTGTTGGATACGGTAAGCCCAACAAAGAATATTCACTGTATTCCGAAAACAATCGCGTTACAATTTTGGCCGAAGAGACACTTGCTCCTAATGAACATCACTTCTACCAACTTCCTATGCCGGATGATCTTTTTAAGTCTCCTGCTCGTCGACCTCGACGAATTACTGTTGCTCTCGCACATACGCCACGAGTTCGACGAACGCGTTTAAAATACCGGGAAAGTGAGATGTCTTTTCGAATAATTAAAGCCGAGAGCCTTGAATCCGTGACTCAAGCTTATCGGAGGCTGCGGAAAGATGAGAAAGAAGATCTAATTCCGGAAAGTGATTTCACACCAGGCCCTACGCTGCGTGAAGGTGGTTCATTGCAGTGTGCTACACGCATACTTGGTCAAGTGGATGAGCGATACCGAAGAAAACCATACTTCTTAGTTGTAACCAATAATGTACCAGATTGGGTTAGCTCAATTGATTCGGAGCCTTATTCGCTTGTAATCGTTATTGAAGATCAATCAGACGTTGAAGTAAATCTATATACGCAAATCCAATTAGAGCTACAAGAGCGTGTGCGCACACAGGCTCGGAATTAAAGTTTCGAATTTCTGCGTGCAAACTCTATGATGAAATCGACAAGATATGCAGTATCGTTTTTAACCATACCACACGTATTTTCACCCCCAACTTTTATTAAAAAGTTAACGCGCCCTATTCTCTTCATTGGCTAACCTTGATGTCCGCTTTTGGCTGTGGTCTCAATAGGTCGATGCAACACTTTGAAATAGAGTGAAAAAAGGCTGCAAAAGCTAAGAGAAATGCAATTACATCAACATCTTAAGAGTAGATCAATAAAAGATGGCTCGAAGCAAGTAATAATGCAGTATTTAATGTAACCGGTTCATCCAAAAACAACTCAACACTAAATGGTCATCCGTTTGAGTCAACCTCTTTATTACTAAAAGTTTAGCAAGGTGTTGCATTGACCGATTGAATCGGCAGTCGTTAGCGGACATTATATGGGTATTAAGATCATTACCCAACAATTAGGCAAAAGTTAATAGATAATTATTCCTGAATTTCTTTGTACGACCCTCATATTAGAATGAACCATGCACGTGCATAGATCTTTCGACTATTTCATCCCTGCCTTTTTGTTTTACATCGCTCAAATTAACTAGTATTGGTAGGAATGTTAAGTGTTCGTATACGATCTTATTATTAGTGATGTCAATAAAAGATAGCGTTTTTGCAAAATTGAGTTTATTTAGATCGCGCTCCAAGTTATCTGAATGCACCCATATTTGTTCACTCAAAGAAACTAACCATACAAATTGTAAATAAAGTTCTGCAAGGTATTGCCACAACCATTCTTTGGTAAACCGATAGACAAAGGGTCGATTATTAAAATGCATGCATTTACTATCTTCAGACCATAATAATTTTCCTGGACCGTTTTCTGACCAATCCATCCATACCGATGAATCCAAATAATGTGATGCGTAGTCCTCTACATTAATTATTTGCCCTTGCGGAAATACACATTTTTGCCAAAGCGAATATGCAGTACACCATAATGACGTAGCTTTAGATAATTTGACACTACAAAACTTATTACAGTGAAACATAGTCCCTGACTTACGACTTGAATAATCAATATGCACTTTCAATTCCTGATCAAACGACTTTATGAAGGATGTTATAAATTGAGTGAGGTGGTTATAAGTCCGTAATTTGGGGAATCTTTCTATCAAATTTTTACCGTTTAGGTATTCTTTAGTAAGAGTTCTATCACGTAGAATCTCCTTGTAATTTTTTACGTCATACTTATCGAAACAACCCACATCACATGAAAGTGGATAAAATTCCCTAGTAGGGATATTTATTTTTGATTTCAAGTACGTGGTTTTTGAAGTTCTAACATTTCCAACGTTAACTAAACAAGTCTTCACCCAATCCGGACCAGCTGAAAAATGATGTAAATAGGCTAAATTTGCATAGTCGACACAACCCTTCAGCCAAATCCGAACAGAATTGGAAGGGTTATTGAGTTCCTCGGCTTTGTTAATCCAATATCTATATTCTTCTATTATTTTCTTGCGTTCTAAAATATCTGTGCCGACTCTATATCTATCTATATCCCAAAAATTTGTTCCACACTTAATGTTAGGGCAACTATATATTTGTAAGAAAGCATTCGTAACTTTATATTTATGTAAATAGCTCCCACATTTTATACAGATAGTAGTTAATGGAGCGTGATGAATTGGGCAGTGACTCCATGCGAGAATTTGATGGAAAACAAGATGTGTGCCCCGCTGGACACATTGAGGACAAATGCGTAAATGTTTTGATAAATTTAATGGATTGTTAATAGAGATTGTTGATTTATAGGCACAGATGTTTTTGATATTCGAGGAATAGTATTCTCCACACGATGCCTCTAACCAATCACTCTTCCAACCAGTCAGCTGCAGAATTCGTTTTACGTTAAAATTACGAACGTCGTCTGGATAGGTGCTTATATCGCTAATGTAATCCGACGCATAACTTTTTCGAGTTCCAAAGTTTCTTTTAAAGTCTGACCAATCAAAATGATTTAATATTGCTAGCTTCGCTGTAATAGACCACAGAGTCTCACCTATTGGATTCCATTCTTGAGCACCAATCAGGCTACGGCTATTCATTATTTGATAATGTTAATGTGCTGTACGTACAACTAGATCTTTAATCTGTTCAATTGCTACATGGCTGATAGCATCTTCGATGAATCTCTTTTCCAATTGAAGTGACATATCATCTTGTTCTGGCAATGCTTTTAGTATCCAACGTAATAACGCTGAGATCGGTTGTAGAGGAATTTCATCAAATTTTGCAATATGTTCAGCTCTGCACATCTCCATAAGAGAATCCCAAATTAATTCTGCCGAATCTAATAAACGCCAGCCTGCGTCATAAGCTTGTGGAGCAAAATACCTTGTATAGGAGCATCCCGACCCAGGAGGATATTCTGAATGTGAATCGAGCATTTTTATTATGCGTCTAAAATCTCTTTTGTCGGCAATGCCTTCAAATCGATGTGTCGCAGTCATGAATCGCCCAAGCAATTGTTGCTTTCCTGAACTTCTGAAATTGTTTTTTATATCTATTAATTCTGGTTGACCGACTAGCACTGTCACTAAACGCACGTCTTTCATTTTCAATGAATTATGAAGATCCATAAGATATTCATATTGTGTTAAATCTAACCATTCTGCTTCATCAATAAATAAAAGATAACGATGTTCACGCGTTTGAAAGGCACGCTCAACCATAAAATCAATACAACGTCTGCGCTTTATTCTTGCGGCTTTAGAATCAATTAATGAATAATTTAGTGCTTGCAGCATCTCATCAAAGAAGCGTAATTCAGTAGTACTACTTTGTGATGGTTGCCACATGCTCAACATCGTAGTTGGAATTGGGCTTCCTAAAACTTCTTCACAATTATCAACAATGTAACGAATTGCTTGAGTCTTCCCTACCCTTTGATTTCCCCACACTAAACCGCCTGGTAAAAGTTTATCCAACCAAACTAGAATTGCATTTACGAATTCTTCTAATGGACGCGTCGGAATAATTGCTGCATCACGCAATATTGGGTGATCGTCAATAAACTCTACTCTCTCGTTATTATGCTTTCTTTCCATTGTGTTTATATGCTATCGAGTTGTATGTACTTTATTTAATGAAACCCAGTTCTCGTGTTTCGTAGGTATATTCTGTTTTTCTTGTTTTAGTTTGTTGAATTCTGTTGAGGAGTGCTGCAAATGCAGAAGTCGGTTTCTATCTTTTCTATATTTATTGGCGCGTTTATTGAGAAAGTTCATGTAGTCTGATAACGGTGTGAGCGTGTCAGAATATAAACGCTTTTGCTTTATAAGTTTTAAAATTGCACATCTTATTTTTAAGCTATGTGGATAGATCATCCAGCGTTCTTCTGCTTCAAGACGACCTATACATTTGCCATTTTCTAAAAACAGTAACCCTGTGCGTATGTCTTTAATGTTTACGCGAAATGTTGCACGTTGATTTGTATATTGAGTATTAATTCTTAAGAAGTCACTGGAATATCTCACTCCTTTGAATTTTATATAGGGTCGGTGCTGATGCTCACGACTTGACCGTATCGTGACAAAATAATTTCTTTCAAATAAGGGAATATTATCCGGTTGTTGATTTGTTAGATATCGTGGTATATCCCCTGCTCGATCAATTCGATAACGGATGTATTCAAGTGGCGTGCGACCATTCAGACTGGTGTGAGGGCTCGCATTATAGTTTGCGATAGCGACATCTGTAACGAGTTCAAGGTTTTCATACTCGATTAAGAGTTTTTTTGCTTGCTGTGTTGCGTTTCTTCTTCTCGGATCTTGTGGATTTGAACCAGTTGTATTTGGCCATCTATGTAAAGATGCTTCTTCAAACGTCCTCATGAATCTTTCAATTATTGAATTAGATCGAGGTCGTCGAGCTTTATTGCTGATGATCTCTATTGCACCCGTTGAGATAATTCTGTTTTGTAGCCAACTAGAAATATTTGCATATGCATTGTCTAGTTGGACAACATCAAATGATCTCCAAGCGCATTTATCAATAACACCAGATGGCAATCCCGCATTTCGCTTGTAATGAATAACGCCGTTGGTATTTTCTTTTGGTAACCACGGTGTGAATGAACTTGCTATGCATTCTAGCAAGTCTTCCATAGTGTAATTTTCCGATAAGCTTAAGCTATAACCAAGAATCGCCCTGCTCGACACATCAATTAGTACGAGCAACCAAATTCTAGAAAGCGGTAGTTCTTGTTCTTCACCAAATTGGTCTTTGATGCGGATGATTAGTTCAGCATCAAGGCGATGTGCATCAAACTGCACCTTATTATATGGTTTTAGTATTGGGACAGCGTTATTTAAGCAGATATGATTTGTAGTGATCGATTGGATGTTATCGCCAAACTCAGCAATCGCTCCTTCAATAAAATTCTCTTTTTGAACTTTTCTGCAATAGTTACGAATTACCTCTCTACCACCGTCACGATTACTGAAGGGATAATCCAATTCGGTATCAATGCCTTTTGCTGTACAATTATCTTTAAAAGCTTCCCAAATGATTTTAGTATTTCTACCGCGCACATAGCACTCATCTATTTTTTTCTTTCCTAATGCCCATCCTTTAAGGCTATCTTCAAGATTTGGATATTGACGTAGAAATTGACTAAATAATCCAGCATGCCCAGTTAACTTGTTGGTTGTACGCTCATACTTTTTAAATCGAAAATTTGGGATACAAGCTGTATACCCCCACGGATCTCCATCTGGCGATACGTCAAAGGCACGTTTAAGAATTCGTATTAACTCTGATTTAGATAATCCGCATTTATAAAGTATTTTTTCTATTGACAAATCGGATGATAAATATAGGTCAACAGCACGTTTTCTACGATTAAATTTCGCTTTTTTAGCAGCAGAAAATGAACTTACATCAACCGGAAGCCAGTTGTTTGGCTCTAAGTCTTTTGATAGATGATTATTTTCAAGACATAGTTTCCTGATCATGAGAACTGGATTTTATTATTGTTTTTATTGTTAATGGGTATGTGTCTAAATCAGATGAAAGTACCCCTTTGTGTAAATGTTTTGCTAAACAAGCAATAATATGCTGAGATTCAGACGCGCAGAGATTGATGATTTTCTCAAGGGTTATTTCTTTGTAGTTCTTACAAAGTTCCAAAACCTCTCTTTCAAGCAAAGGATCTGGGCTCTTATAGGCGTTTCTTGCATGTGAGAGCAGCTCACGCCAATTAAAAATTAGAATTTTGTCTTTCTCTAAATTTTTATTAGTTATAAATTCACATCTGTAGCCATTTTCACTTCCCCACCTCTCAATTAAGTTCCAATCTTTGGGTCTAGTTGTTCCAGAATTGTCCTTCCTAAGAGAGGCTTCATTGAGAACTTCATAGAATACTTCTTGTTTTGACTTAAAGGTGAAACTTAAATCAAATGTGTAGTGAGGTTTGTTTCTTAGAGGCGCTTCTATCCGCAGTGGTCGCTCGCATAATTTTGTTATTGAAGGTTCCGCTTCTGCTTTTATGATTGCATCAGCAATTAGATCTCCGGCGACACAGACTTCTCTCATACCAGCCTTGATACTAAAAATGCGATGATATCTGCAGTTAATTTGTTTTTTTAGAGGCAATAAATGCGGGCCTCTAAACATTTTAGCTTCTATAAAACGTGCTGAATTGAAGTTCTCAGTGGATAAGTTGTTCTTATTATTTGCAACTACATCAGTCATAAATTTGTAAACTAATAAAGATGACTGTTCTAAATTAATAAATAATTACTATCTCAATCAACATAAAATTGTCTTGTAATATCAAGATTTTGATCTGTTATGTTTCTTAACTAATTATGTTAGCCGTGTATAGCATTGTGAACACACACTATATGTAGTGGGTAGCATTGTTTTACTATCGCTTTTTTCATGAATTTTAGGAAATTTTGCATATTTTAAGAATATATGTAAAAAAATGGTTGTATAAATAATCTAATATTTCGATCGTTTTAGATCAAAATTTTGTTTAATATTTTGTATATGGGAAGAGACTTAAAAGTACTCGGCGAAAACATAACGTTACTGCGTAAACGTTTATGTTTGAAGCAAGACCAGTTGGCTGAAATTGTTGGAACTTCCCAGTCACAAATTAATGCGCTCGAAAGCAAGAAAACTTGTAATCCTGGTTATTTCATTGTTGAAGCATTAGCAGATTTTTTTGGTGTTAATAACTGGGATCTTGTTCATAAGCGTCTGGTGAACTTGAGTCCGAAAGAGCAACTTATTAATAGAGTAAGAACAAACACATCTGACAGTGATTTTTTACAAATTAAGCATCTAGTAGATGGTCAGCATCTTGAATACGCGAAAAGCGGTAAATTTCGCTACGAGTATCGCCAGATAAAGAAAAGTAACTAGAAAATAGTGTCCTGTAATTCAAGCATCGACTTTTACTACGAAGTTTCCCCAAAATCTGATTTTTAGTCCTGTTTCTTCACGTCTAAATTAGTCCTCGAATTGGACTGATTTCAATAATTACAATAATTTAGGACTGTTTCTTAGTGTTCGGTATTACTAGGAACTACAACATGCCCTATACCAGAAAGTTACTTTTAAGATTACTCTGGTTACCATGATACGTGACTACTTATTAGATAGGCTTTCTATTACCTAATGGCTACACAAAGTCGAATATTGTTTTAGAAAAATATCGTATCTTAATGAATTTATTAGAATTATATTTTTAAGAATAACTGGCCTTATCCCACGATTAATATATTCTAATTCTATTAGTAAAATTATATATTAGAATCTTCTAATATTATTAATATTTTATGGGATGTGTAGTTATGAAATCAGCAATTCAAAGTTTTAAATTTACGACTATCGCGTTTCTTGTAACCCTCGCGATCAGTCTTTCTCCTGTTGTTTTTGGCAAAAATGACAAAGATACACAAGAAGAAAACACTCAAGCTTCTACCGATTGTAAAATGAAAGCCTATACCGACCCAGAAGTAATGGCTGCAGCGATGCTCGATCCAGCTAAGTTTATGGAGCTTATGGCCTTAATGAGCAATCCACAAACTACTTCTAATATGATGGAGTGTGGTTTAGATACTAATCAGTGGAACGAAATTATCGCTAATATGACCAACCCAGCCAAAATGATGAACGCAATGGTTCAGTTCATGAATCCGCAGATGTATGTAAATTGGATGAATGCTTCCATGAATCCCGCGTTTTACCAATCTATGAATGGCTTTATGAATCCTGCCTTATACATGCAATGGATGACTGCCTCTATGAACCCACAGTTCTATGCACCGATGTATAAAACCATGGACCCTAAATGGCAGCAAGAAGCTACAGCTTGGATGATGGATTCAAGTAATTTCCAACAAATATTTGACAACATGTTTAAAGCACCTGTAATTGCAGAAGCACCAGTTACGGAATAAAACTGATAAAAATAAAATTTTGCAGGATGCAATCGGGATGTCTTTGACTCTCAGGAACTAGAGTAGAAACTGCACTCCCCTCATAGAAGCCTCGATAAGTATTTGTCGAGGCTTTTTTTATATGCAGTATAATAATTTCAAATAAAATATTTTTAAGAAAAATGATGAATAAAATTAAAGCCTATGTGTTTAATGCCTATGGGGCATTATTAGATACCTATCTACCTTTTGATGAATATCGTGAAGAATTGGGAGAAAATGCCTTAGTTATTTACAAGCTCTGGCGGTCCAAACGGCTACAGTATTCTTCTCAATTGAGCTTGATGGATAAATACACTAACTATGAAACGATTCGAAAATATGCCCTTGATTTTGCTTGCGAGGTATATGGTATTAATGACAAAAATATCAAGCAAAAGATCTTAGAAGCACATTCTGAGTTGGCCTGCTATCCAGATGTTAAAGAAGTACTTACTTCACTCAAAGAAAACAATATGAAGATGGCGGTACTTTCAAATGGTTCTCCGCAAAAATTGAGTTCCGCTTTGAGACATGCCGGCATCAACGATCATTTAGATGGAGTTTATTCCACGGAACAAGTGCGCACCTATAAACCCTCCCCTGCTGTATATGAATTTGTCGAAGAACAACTGGGTTTGCCACGCAGTAAAATTTGTTTTGTCTCTTCTAACTCCTGGGATATCGCAGGTGCAGTGTCCTATGGTTTTAATTCGGTTTGGATTAATCGATACGAGCGAACGCCTGAACACCTCCCTTATAAAGCTGACCATGAAATTAAAGCATTGAACGAGCTTCTATCTTTAGGATAAATATGCCAGCTATTCTTAGCTCTGATCATTGAGATCAGAGCTTTTCGGGTATATCTAATCCAGCTCGAAGTTAGTACGTCTTACTTGCTCACTCAATATGTTAATTCACTATCAGTTTTTTGCTTGCGAAGAATTCCGATCGCACCAAAAATTGAGGCAAAGATGATTGCAATGGCGCCCACCAAAAGTGCAAGCGCGAGTGTGAAGTCACTTAATTGATGTAATATCGAAGACCAATTACCTGGTAGAGGGTTGATCAACTTTAGGCTTGCTAGGTAATCAGGTATCACCAAAAGCCTGCTTACTAAAACAATTAACATGATGCTAGCCATCACTTTTTTTACAAAATTTTCGCTTACATAAGTGGTAGCTACCACACCCACTTGAACACCAAATAACGAACCAGCGAGGATTAACATAGAGAGCCGAATGTCTACATAGCCTTCCCATGCATACAACATACTACCGCCTAACCCCATTATAAAAGCTACGACTAGCTCAGTTGCAGTGGCCATTAAGGCTGGAACACCAAGGACAAACATCATTGCAGGCACGCCTATGAAGCCCCCAACCGCAATAAAAGCTGCTAACAGTCCCGTTGCAAAACCTAACGGCGCAATGATTAAAACTGAAACTTTTGCCTGTATAGACCGAAGGTAAACCATAGTACCAGGGATATGGATGGATTGAATCCACTTAGCTAATTTTTGCTTATTTGTTGTTTTTTCTTCAGTATTTGCATTTTCACTACTGCGCTTAGCGTCTCGAAGAATCATCCCGCCGATGATTGCAAGTGTGATTACAAAGATGATGGATACATAAAAGTCGGTGCCAATATCCCCATATTGAGCACGAATATGCGTCATAATTTCCTTGCCTACATAGACGCCAATTTCTGCGAAGGCACCCATTATCAGACCAAGTTTAATATCTACTTGCCCAAGTTTGGCTCGCTTAATCGAAGCAACAAGCGCCTTTGGAAATTTATGTGCCATATTGCTGGCTACCGCAACAATACCTGGCGCACCTAAGGTCATCATGGCTGGGGTTAATACAAAGGCACCACCCGAGCCAATAAATCCACTTACCAACCCACCAACAAACCCAATGAGCAAAAGTGTAAAGCCACTCGCAGCAGTAAGATCTATGAAATGTATGGCGTCCATGCCTGCTCCTTGCCTAAGTCATTTTTAGATTTTAATCCTAGTGACTGCCAAGTGTAGGTTGCGAAACCACCATGTACAAACGAGAATATCAGGGCAATTATGATAGGAATTATGAAGTCTATCTTGACACCTTCGCGTGTTAACTGCGCAAAATGTAGAATTTCAGCTTGATATTTGAATAAGAGAAAATAAAGTGTTGCGCTGAGCAGCCCATAAAAAATCATTTTTATATTTTCAGGCTTTAATCGATCTTTCTCAGGGACACGTTCGTTACTGAATAACAATGCTAGCCCATAGTATGGTGATGCAGATAAGCCGCGCAAAAACTGTGAATTGTCGGGCTTATTAGGCTGTCTTGTTGTATTGTTCGCTTCCATAATACTTCTCCATGATTTTCAGTGATGTCACTGAAATTTATCTTGGGAAAATCCCAAAGGATAAAACTATTTACGGTCAGAAATGACCAGTTATCTTAGAGATAGGTACGCGGAGGAGCCCTTATTGTTAAAGGCGTATTTTGGAATAAATTGGCACTGTAACGCTCAATGCCATCTTGGCAAAGATACAAGCCATTATGATCAGCGATATGACCAACTATTAGTAAAAATTCAGGATCATCAGCATCAGTATCGCTATTTGCGTCAGCAAGACTGATAGTTTCAAGTATGGAATTGGACTCTAGGCCTACAAAAACAGCTGTTTGACTTGCTGCAATGCCTATCAGTAAAAGCAGTAGACTGGCTATTTTTGCAACTGATCGAACCATGGCATATCTTGAGTGATTGTTGGTAAAATCGTACGCATGACTTTGATTCTTATCAAGATCCCATACTGGATAGCTTTTATCTAAAAGGACTACCAAAACCTCATTTCAAGAGACATTTGTTAAGAAAGCTATTTTCAGATCAAAAATTATCTTCCTTTTATTGAACTGAGTAATTTAAACATTCAATGCTTTAATCGTTTTGAACCAAAATAAATTTGCTCATTACCAGGATCTTTAATTCTTTAAAATTAAAGAAAGCGCACTTTAACAAGGTCAAAATTTGCAACTTGTTGATATAAGCTTAAATCAACAAACGCCCCAGCATCACGGTGTCAAAAACCCTTAAATGCTCATATAAAACAAATTAATATATTGACAGACATCAAAATTTCGCAAGCAAATCAAGGAACTTACATGATAAAATAGCGTCTTATTATTTCTAGTTTACGAATTAAGTTAGGATAATAATTAGTAAGTTAGCGCTACCAACTAATGCATATCAAAATGAGGGAATCATGAAGATTTCAAGAAGAAGTTTTATTCAATACAGTTTTAGTACCGGTTTTTTGGCTGCCTTGGGAAAAGGAGTGTTTTCACGGGTTGCGTTGGCCGAGTGGCCGTCTGCCGCTTTTGACGAAACAGAATTTGAACCTGCCTTGAAAGGGCTTATTGGTGATCAAGAATTGCTTGAGGGCCATGTAGTACTTGAAGCACCTGAAATTGCAGAGAATGGTGCTACTGTACCGGTAAAAGTTTCTAGCGACCTAGATAATGTGGAATGGATAAGCATAATGGGCGATAAAAACCCTCGCCCATGGATATCACGGTTTTATTTTCATGGTAAGTCAAGACCCTATGTTTCTACCCGTATTAAGTTACGTGAAACTTCAAACGTAGTTGCCATTGTAAAAGCGGATGGCAAATTATATTCCAGTAAAAGTGCAGTAAAAGTAACTGCCGGTGGTTGTGTATAAGGATAAAGGAATTAGCGATGGCAAAAGAAATGAAAGTAAGAGCAAAAATTAAAGATGGCGTAACCACTGTTAAGGCAATTATTTATCATGAAATGGAATCAGGAAGCCGTAAAGATAAAGAAACTGGCGAACTCATCCCCGCTCATTTTATAAAAGAAATTCAAGCCGAATTAAATGGCGAAGTCATAATATCTGCAGAATGGGGAACTGGAATCTCCAAAAATCCATATTGGTCTTTTGAATTTGAAGGCGGATCGGCAGGTGATACGGTAAAAATCAGTTGGACCGATAATAAAAGTGAAACCGGCTCTGGTGAGGCCGTAATTAAATAGCAATTCTTCTTATATTATAAGATTGAGCTAAAGCGTGGATATAATGAATTCGCCCTTTGCTCAATTCATTATGATTGAATTGAAAAGATTTTATTCCTGAATGGAATCGAGATATAAGATCAGTTCCATAATTCTGCCGCGAACTATGGTCTCATCTACTTGACTACAGCCTTCCCAAATCGTTTCTGATAAGAATAAACCACCCCAAGCTGGCATAGCTCGTGTACCGTGTTCCTTGACGGCTTCTCTGCCATCGATAATTGCATATACTCTTGATACTGGAAATTGCCCATTGTTCCTTTTTGTTATTTTTGTTAAATCCGGTGGGCTAATTTCTAAGTCAATAGAAGCGGCATCTTTTCCTTTTGCATCTTCACCGTGGCAAGTAGCACATTTTATTTTAAAGGTTTCTAAGCCATTATGAATTGGATCATCTTGATCAGACATCGCATAAGGCGGTACTAGTATAAGTAGTAGAAATAAAAAAATACGGGAAATACACAATTTTTGTTTTAATATCATGTAAAGTTGCATCCTAGACTAACTAAAAATAATAATAATATGTTTTTGTCAATAAAATACTAAGCAACTTGTTTTTTCCAAGGTATTAGTAGTTCTCCTAGTGCAGTAAACAATGCTGCAATAAACTTTTTTTCATCTAGCATGTGGTACTGAATTTTCATTGTTAACGCACTTCCAAAGATTATTGAAATCAACGCCAAAATTGAACCCATAGCAAGCGTAGACATTCCGGTAATCCCCTGCCCTACAGTACACCCAAATGAAAGCACACCACCGAAGCCCATCAGTATTGCACCAATCAAGTGGCTGATCATTTCCGATTTATTGCTAAATGTTTCAATTCTAAAACTCCCAGAAAGCACAGCATATAAAAATGAACCTACAATCATTCCTAATGCGACAGCAATACCAAAGTTAATTTCAGCCCCAGTAAAAGTCATCAAGTAACTGATAGTATTTCCAGTAGGCCCAATAAATGCCATACCTTGGGGAGTTACTGGATCAAAATCATCTTGACCGATATATCCTGTTACATACCATGCAGCGATAATGCAACTTCCAATTACTGCACCTGCTAAAACGTTATCAAAGCTAGTTCTAAATTCTTTATGTTTGAATGCGTAGGCAATAAACCCAAATGCAATAATAAAGCCGCCAATTTTTCTTAGCCAACTGGCATCTTCCAAATCAAATAAAGCGCCAAGGTAACTAAATAGGCTTTGGTCATTTATACCGTAATTTGTTAAATCTGCATTTATGGCATAGACCCAATTTAAACGCACTAAGGCTAATAATCCCCGCATCGTCATATATGCGGTAATACCTAAAACCAGGACTACCACGAGTGCTTTTAAATTACCCCCCCCTAATCTCACTAAATTTCGTTGTCCACATCCCGCAGCAAGGGTCATACCGATACCAAATAACAATCCGCCTAGGATATAACTGAGTATGTATAGATTGGGAGATAGATAGACAGAAGCATTTAAATCAACTAGACCACGTAGAAACAAAAATTGTGCCCCTAGGATGGCAATACCAATTGCAAAGAACCATGCCCCTAAACGTCCCTTTGAACCCATATTTATTACATCACTGATTGCACCCATAGAACAGTAATGAGTTTTATTACCAACGAATCCAAATACCATCGCAATGATAAATCCAAGAAGTGCAACAAGGTGAAGGTTAGATAGTTCTTCCATGTGTATCTATGATTGAGATTGCATAAAGGCGCGGATTATACCAACGCTTTAGTGCGTGTACATTGCAATAGATCAAATTGCACATTGTTTATACGATATTTGAAAGTTTTTAAGTTGTTAATAATTGTAAAACGAGAAGAAGAGCACACTCAGTTGAATATTCGGCTTCAGCAAAAGCTTCACTTAGTCTTCTTTTGCTGTTCATGGTACCACTTCTCATATTCCTTAGGATCCATGACATTTGGGATAGAATTGTTTGGCAATACCGGCAATGATGCATGTGGATTCATTCCCATCATAGGCATCATCATTTGCATTGGCATGGCCATCATTTGATGCATCATTTGCGTCATCGTCGTTGGGTTCATCATTTGCCCCATCGCGTGAGGGTCCATCATCGCTGCATAGGATCCCCACATTGATTGCATCATCGGTCCAAACTGCTTTTGATAGCGTGCAATATCTTCTTCTTCATGACATGAGGCACACATAGCAAAGGGTGATGCACTATGTGGGTTCATCATACTAGTCATCATTTGTATCCAGGTGTTGGGGTCCATAGATTTTCGCATCGAGTATGTCATGCCATGCATTGCGTTATTTGCAAATGGTTCTGGCATGGAATAATCCGTTTTTTCTTTTTTTGATGTTGAAAAAGGATTAAAACCTAAGAAAGTAGACTTACTATCACTGCTGTTTGTAGAAGGATAAGACGCACTTACAGTATCCGCTCCATGTTTAGTATTTTTCGTTTTCCAATGTAATACAACCGGAGCAGCAATTATTGCAATGATAGGTAATACAAATAGAGCTTGTTTCAGAAGTCTAGACATAATGATAAATTTAATTTAGTAAGTATCATGAATGTGTTCTTACACTAATTTGCCTTGAAAATTATCCTGAAGACCAGCTTACTAAAGTAATACTGGTCACTCAGAATAACTTATTAAATGTGTTGACTATTGTTTAGGCTGAGTCTGTGGTGTGAAATTTTTCATCATCTCAGTCCATTGACTAAACCACTGCTCATATTGTTTGGGATCCATCATCTGTCCACCTGGCATTTGCGCCATTGGATTACTTCCATGCATGCCGCCAGCCATGGGTCCCATCATAGGGCCCATCATGCCCATCATGGGATACATCATATTCATGTACATGGCTGGATTCATCATGCTCATCGGATTCATCATGGAACCCATCATTGGTGCGCTCATACCCATCATAGGGCCCATCATGCCCATCATGGGTCCCATCATGTTCATGTACATGGCTGGATTCATCATATTCATGTAGGCATTTGGATTCATCATTGAAGTCATCATATGTGGATTCATCATTCTCATCATGGGCTTCATGGCTTCCATCATAGGACCAAAGTCTTTTTGATAACGTGCCACATCTTCACCATCATGGCATTGTGCACAAGATTCCATGGACATCATTTTTTCAGGATTCATCATCATTGCCATCATGTTTGACCAAACCTGTGGGTCCATAGATTTTTGCATTGCAGGTGTCATGCTTTGCATACTTGGAACTGCAGTTTCACTTTTCTTTTCTTCAGCTTGAATGCTGACTGCACCTACAAAAAATATGCAAATGATTATCATCGACATACGTAAAGATTTAAAAAGAATTAACATAATTTATCTCCGCTACTTTATTTCAATATTTATTAACAAACTTAAAAGTCACCCGTCGCTGCGCCTTCCATAATGTAGCGAAGATTCTCTCTTATTCTTACTGCATCTTCGCGTATTTCCTTAGGCAAGTGATTATTAGAGTTTTGAGCATAATCCAACCAACTCACATCCCAATCCAAAGTCATGACCCAGAGCTTGCCATCTGCATCTTCAATTAAGGCAATTTTGCAAGGCAGGAAAACAATAAACTCTGGAACTTCATCTAGAATCTTACGTGCCACGGTTGCATCGCAAAAACGAAACATTTCCACTTTTGCTGAGGGCTGTTCTGTTTCAGCTTCTATTTGTTTCCACAAAGGACTAGAGCCGACAAACTTAAAATTGACTTCATTGGCACGCAACTTCATGGCTTCTACCGCATCGTCCCAAGTCACATCCTCTGCCACAGGAATCTTATCGGCCATGATGCTGAGCATGTCACGCATGGATAATGGGCTCATGGCCATTGCCGTTTGGAATGCATTCTTTTTGGCCTCGCGCGAAACACCTTGAGAAACTTTGTTTTTAGGCCAGTTTTGATAGAGTTGAGTTGGAAATCCTGGAATCGTGGCAACGGGCAATTGATCCGGAACCTCGCCTTCTTTATAGCTGGTATTTGGCTGGCCAAACATGCCAAACATAAGTTTCGGATCCATGGATCTCATCATGGCATCCATACTCTGTGGTTGGGTTAAACCCGTGATGGGGTAATTCATCATGGTCATGGGATTCATATACATAGATGGATTCATCATGGTCCCCATCATCGCCATCATAGGTACCATCATGTTATACATGGGATTCATCCATGCACCATGGGGATTATTTTGTACAGTAGGCATCCACATCATATTAGGGATTGCCAAATTTTGCTGGGTTGTAGTTTCTGGTTCAGAAGTGGCTGATGAATCAGATTGAGCCGTATCACTTGGGTCTTGAGGCTGTTCGATATCTTGCGCAATTGATGAGTCAGGTTCTTCTTCATCAGTATTGGACTGAGCTGTTTCTGTCGCTTGCGTGACATCCGTTTCTTGTATTTGCTCATTACTAACTTCTGTGTCTAGTAGTTCTTCTGAGGTTTCTTCGCTTTGAGTAGTTGCTAGCACCTCTTTAACCTCTTCTTCCGAGGAATCGATCAGGTCATCCTCTAAGGGAGCATCTTGTTCAGTAACTATATTTTGTTTTTCGTCAAAACTTTCCTCACCGAGTAGTCCATCATCTTTTTTATTGATCGTCGCGTCATTTTCATCGACAACCATATCTGGAGTGCTTTCACTGGAACTAGTAAAAGACTCTAATTTTGAATAAACAACTTGATAGTTAGTTAGTAGTAACCAAAATCCAAGCCCAACAATAAAAAAAAGGAGGGTTTTTAATTTCATATTCTCAACACGCGATGGCAATTTGTGTGTAGTACAGGCCTTTATTATAATATTGACAATATATTATTATATTACTATGTACTAATTCAATTTATTTATTCACGGACTAAATTTATTTAACTTGTTTATCATCAATAGGTTATTTTATTATTTTAATGTTAATCATTATAAATGATAGATATATTTTTACAGAATACCATCTACTCTGAGTGATAAAATTGGTATATAAAGATACTGACTGAGACTATCCTTATGTAAATAAGTCTCAATAGGTTTGTGCCTTGTAATAAAGGATATTGGCTTCTTGTTTAACTTGGTTAAGGATAAAGCATAGTGACGACAATGGATGTTATTCAAAAACTTTATTTACACTCATAGTGAACCAACTGATATTAATCAAATGCTAGTTTGATAAGTTCGACTAAACTATACGGTTTACTCATTTTGCTCTGAATAGTATTTAATGAAATTGATTTCAATCATATTACTTCTACTAATTGGAGCAGCCTTTACTTTTGGTTCTTCAGTAACTTTAAAAGCAACTAATTCAACAGAATTTTGTACATCCTGCCATTCTATGCAATGGGTAAAAGAAGAATGGATGGAGAGTGCCCATTATTCTAATATTTCTGGCGTGAGGGCAAATTGTTCGGATTGTCATGTACCACATCAAACCGGACCAAAACTGTATGCCAAGCTACGTGCCGCTAAAGATGTTTGGCACGAAATACTTGGCACGATAGATAATGATGAAAAATTTGAACATCATCGTTGGCAAATGGCAAATGCGGTGTGGGATCGAATGGAGGCTACAGATTCACGTGAATGCCAGTCTTGTCACACGATTGCGGCAATGGATTTGAAGGAACAGGATCGATCTGCACGTAAAAAACATAAAAAAGCAGAAACCCGCGGTAAGACCTGTATTGACTGTCATAAGGGAGTAGCTCATGAGGTTCCTGAAGAGCCTGATGAAGAAGAAATTGCGTTACAAGACCAGTAAGCGACATGATAATATTTAATTATAAGTATTTAATATCAGTAGCACAGAACTATAATAAAATTACTTCGCTCTGATAATAATAATTCCAATCATCACGGAGGAATACCATGTTTTATCAACTCATCCGTCTAATCTTTCTATGTAGTGTATTTGGACTTTTTAGTTTAAACACTGCATGGGCTGGAGATACTGCGAGTCCTTCTATGCTCTCTGATACCTGTCTAGGCTGTCACGGGCCTGGCGGAGTCAGCGAAGGACCTGCCACTCCTACAATTTCTGGAATGTCTGAAATTTACATCATCGGTGCCATGTTGGCTTATAAATACGATAACGATGAAGACAAAATTGATGAGATTATTGATGCCGATGCAGACTTCGAAGATGTAGAGTTTTTTGCAAGAACCTCTACGGTAATGAATCGTATCGCTAAGGGTTATTCTGAAGAAGAAATTAAAATACTCGCAGAGCATTTTGCGAATTTATCTTATGAACGAAAAGAACAAAGTATAGATACTGGCAAAGCCAAAACTGGTGCAAAACTCCACGAAAAACATTGTGAAAAATGCCATGAAGATGGTGGCAGTTCTGCTGAAGACGATGCCGGTGTACTGGCAGGACAGTGGATCCCCTATCTTGAATACACCATGGCCGATTTCTCCAGTGGAGATAGGGAAATGCCTAAAAAAATGAAAAAACAAATGGAAAAAATGCATGAAGCACATGGCGATGCGGCAATAGCTGATTTAATTCAGTTTTACGCTGGCTATAAAGAATAAATGCATCGGATATCAGGAGTTATAACAATGTCTAAATTAACAAGAAGACAATTTTTAAAAGTTTCAGGTAGTGCTTTTGCTGCTACAGGATTAGGTTTTCCTCATATTGCCAGTGCAGCAAAACACCGCGTTGTAGTAATTGGTGGTGGAGTTGGTGGCTTGGTTGCTGCCAAATACATTGCCAAGGGTGATTCTTCTACTGAAGTGACAGTAGTAGAGCCCAAAGCCCATCACCACACCTGCTTTATGAGTAATGAAGTAATCGGCGGTGATCGTGATATCTCGACGATTAAGTTTGGTTACGACAAACTTGCCGACCATGGCATCAAGCTTGTTCAAGATAAGGCCACTGCTATAGATGCCGAAGCACATAAGGTAACTACTGCGGATGGTACAACTTTAGAATACGATCGCTTAGTCATGTCCCCAGGAATTGCTCTTAAGTGGGATGCCATTGAAGGCTATGATGAAGCCGCATCAGAAATCATGCCACATTCTTGGATTGCAGGAACTCAAACCGCCCTGCTTCGTAAACAACTAGAATCGATGGACGATGGTGGCTTAGTCGTATTAGCACCACCAGGTAATCCATTTCGTTGTCCTCCAGGACCATATGAACGTGCCGCACAAATCGCGCATTATTTAAAACACAACAAACCAAAATCGAAAATTTTAATCCTTGATGCAAAGGATAAATTCTCTAAACAAGGTTTATTCATGCAAGGCTATAAAGATGTGTATGGCGAAATGATTGAATGGGTTGCTGGTGCGGATACGGGTGGTGGCGTGAAAAATGTAGATACCAAGGCTATGACGGTAAGTACTGATTTTGATGATCATAAGGTTGCTGTGGCTAATATCATTCCACCGCAAAAAGCTGCACAAATTGCGCATGATGCGGGCTTAACCGATGATTCCGGTTGGTGTCCTGTGAACTTGGGTACTTTTGAATCCAAGAAGCACAAAGACATTCATGTCATCGGTGATGCGAGTATTGCAACAGGCATGCCTAAATCAGGTTATGCAGCCAGTACGGAAGCCAAAGTGTGTGCCGCAGCTGTAGTCAGCTTGCTGAATGGCAAAGAACCCGGCATTGCTTCTTATGCCAATGCCTGCTATAGCTTAATTGCGCCCGACTATGGAATTTCTGTGGTAGCGGTCTACAAACTTGCTGCAGATGGTTCGGCTATTGAGAAAATTGGCGGTGGCTTGACGCCTGCCGATGCTTCTGCAGAAATGCGCAAGCGCGAAGTGCAGTATGCATATTCGTGGTTTAATAATATGACCGCCGAAATGTTCGGATAATCGAACCACTGATTTATCAAGCTACTTTGTTAAAAAATATTCTCGGAATACTCATGTATTTGCATATACATTCCGTTTCCTCGAAATTTTTTGCCTCATATCTTGAGTAAATCAGCGATTCTTTAAGAATATCTACAGTAACAATAGAAAAGGCTGCTTCGGTAGCTTTTTTTATTTCTAATTTATTATGGCAAAGAATCGAAATTTAACTGAACTAAAAAACATTGGCGAAAAGCTCGCTCGACGCTTAAATGAAATTGGAATTTTTTCGGAATCTGATTTGCGTAAAGTAGGCGCAGTAAAAGCACATAAAAAAATTAAGACAAAATACCCAAATGAGACCCTTCCCGTATGTTATTACTTATACTCGTTTGAAGGTGCGCTTATTGGTAAACATTGGGGTAAATTAAGTAAAAATAAAAAGCAAGAATTGCTTAAGCAAATAGAAAGATAGCCATAATTTATAATTTTATTTTTACGGTAAAGGCCCCCCGTATCTCTCCTACCCTGTATCCTGTAGCTAAATCATTTGGATATAATTCTTTAAGTTTGGTTTCAATCGGTGGCGCAATGCTTTCACCGTGACAGATTAAACAAACTTCTGCTGTTGGAATAGCTTTCATATAACGAAACCATTTCCCGGTTTCATCTTTTATTATCTGGTACGTTTGCATATCCTTAATGCTTGCGTCAGATTGTTTTTGCTGTTCAAATTCTTGAAGTATCTCTTGTTCCCAATTATCTGGTGCATTTAATGGATTACGAGTTTTTAGAGAGGTACGCCCTATTTGCACCACATGTTTTTGTGAAATCTCGGAGGCGATTTTCGGGGCTTCTATGTTACAGACGCCTATAGCTTCAACTGGCCCACCAGATTGAAGACTATTTTTTAGTTTGCTTTTAAGTGAATTTGCAAATTCGTGTACTGCATTTTCGCTAGCATTTAGCTGCTGATCCACATCTTGTGAACATGCTACAGCACATAACACAGGGAAAAAGAGTACTAAAGTTACTTTATTCAAATAAATAAACAAATATCTGACTTTTGTGCGGCTGGTAAAAATGATGCTGCACCTACCCAATCCGATACACCATCAATAAAGTCCTCTTTATTATAGCCAAATAAATCTACAGTCATTTGACAAGCGACTAGTTTTACATCAGCTTCAATCGCTAACTCGCGTAATTCTTGAATGCTCGCGACACCCTTATTTTTAAGAGTTTGCTTCATCATCGATGTTGCAAACTTTTCAAACCCCGGGATATTGCTGCTCAGTGCATTAGGAATATTCCATTCCATATTTTGAAACCAGTCTGGCCCAAATGGCATTTTCATCGGCATAGCGGGATTTCCAAGTGGAGAAATTTCTAGATCGAGATCTTTTTTAAGTAAATTCAACCCATAAAAAGTAAAAAAGCATGATACTTCCCAGCCCAATGCTGCTGCAGTCGAGGCAAGAATAAACGGTGGATACGCCATATCCATAGTTCCCTTGGTAGCGATCAAAGATAACTGCGGTATTTTTTGTTCTTCGCGCTCGCGTAATTTTTGTTCTAGTCTCTCGTCAAACCAACGATTCAGACTTTCCATATCAAGCTGATCTGGGATTTGGGCTTCAATAGTGTCTTGCATGGCTTCCTCCAGGAACACCTGAATATAATCATTTGCTAATATACCATACTGTAACAAAATTAACCCATGGATATTTTCCTCAATATTGAAAATATTGGGCAATACTGTCTAACTTATTATCATCAGATAAATTTTTATATTTTATTTAAATGAATTTATATAAAATAAATAGTTATGCTATTAGTATAAAGTTATTTATCACAGCTTTGCTGTATCCATTATAGATGGCACATCCTAGTGCTACACAGCTGCAAGTTACTTCAATTTTACTTGATTACGTTTATTAAAAATTCTCTTACCAAACATAAGCTATTTACTACCCTTCATCAGAGGATTAGTATCCCAGCATTCAATAAAACTCTATGTTTAATGAGTGAGTTAGGGTCAAGAATTTGGGCAAAGTTACAAGGTCAAGGACTCGATTGGAGGAGCTTTGGCGTCCCCAGGGGGATTCGAACCCCCGTTGCCGCCGTGAAAGGGCGATGTCCTAGGCCTCTAGACGATGGGGACGATGCTTTGTGAATTCTAACCTTATCCGTAACGGTTTCTTCGTCAACAAGGCCGGCGAAACTTACGCTAAGCATGGTTTTGCTGTCAAGTAAATATGAAACTTTATTGCTTTAAGCACAAATTTTTTGCATAACTCAATTGAAGATTATAACTAGCTAATCGCATGGATACAGCTGCAACGATTACCAATTTTTGGCCAAAAATAGAAAGGAAGTTGCCGCGTTTAGTTAATATCTTGCTGCTGTTTCTTATATTGATTACCTTGGCCAAATTACTATGGAACTTTTTTGACACCGGAACTAGTTCTGCCGTGATTACTCCAACTGTCAACACCACAAAAGCCATTAAACCTCAGCCTCGACCTCAATATGACCGTCGAATTGCTCAAATGCATATAATGGGTAAACCAGTCGTGAGTACGGCCAAAAAGATTGAAGACGCCCCAGATACAACCTTAAACCTTAAACTATTGGGCGTACTTGCAGGAGGTAAAGAGTATGGCTATGCGATTATTTCTAGTGGTACCAATAAAGTAAAGCATTATGCATTGGGCGACGATGTGCCTGGTGGAGCAACATTACATGCAGTATACCCTGACCGTGTGATTTTAGAACGCGATATCCGTATGGAAACTTTGCGCTTACCCAAATCTCAAGCAACAAAATTTAGCAAAACTAAGTCTAAAAAGCCCAAGCAAAGCCCCCAAGCTGCCGATATAACCACACAGTCGTTTGAAACACTAGGCCAATTCCGCCAAGAAATGCTGAAAAATCCTGTCAAGCTCACTCAGTTTATCAATGCTATTCCAGAACAAGATAGCGAAACGGGAGAATTCAAAGGCTATAAACTCACTCCCAGTACTAATTCTGAAATGTTTTATCAATTGGGTTTGCAGCCAGGAGACCTTGTAACCAATATCAATGGTATACAACTTGATCAACCAAATAAGGGCCCAGAGGCACTTAATGCACTAGCGGATGCTTCGGAGATTACTTTGATTGTTCAGCGGGAAGGAACCGAGTTAACGTTGTTTCAGGATTTAAGCCAATAGTATCTTTAAACCGTTAGTCAAAGAATATTTGACACAGAGATGTAACTTTATGTGGGATAAGGAATTTTCGTGTATAAATATAAAAGTCTGCCAAACTGAGCATTGCATCTTTACCAACTTGAACCATCATGATAATTTACTCTGTATAAGCGTGATAACTATATGAAAAATAAAAATATAATTTCTAAATTTCTTAAAAAGTTATGCGTTTTTGCAACGTGTTTATTAGTTTATTCTGTTTCAATTGCCGAAACTGGCGTTACGCTGAATCTCAAAGATGCAGATATCCGCTCGTTTATTGAAACAGTCGCTGAGGCAACTGGACGTAACTTTGTCGTCGATCCAAGAGTTAAGGCAAAAGTCACTGTCGTATCTGCGCGGCCAATGAACCGCGAAGAAGTATATCAAGTATTCCTATCTGTTTTACAAGTTCATGGCTATGCAGCCGTAAAAGTTGGTCAGATTATCAAGATTCTTCCTGATGTAAATGCCAAGCAAGGCCCGGTTGCAACCTCAGAAAAACTTCAAGGTAAGGGGGACGAGCTTGTTACTCGTGTAATACCCATTAAAAATGTCCCGGCTGCACAAATGGTTCCAATCCTGCGCCCTCTTGTTCCGCAACAAGGACATTTAGCTGCCTATCCGAACAGCAATGTACTGGTCATTTCGGATCGCGCTGCCAACATTCAACGATTGATCAACATCGTAAACCGTATCGATCGTCCTGACAGCCAAGAGATTGAAGTTGTACCTTTGCAGCATGCTTCCGCTACCGAAGTCGTGCGCATCATTAATGGACTCAACCGTAAAGATGCTCAAGGTGGACAAGTCCCTGGGCAAGCGACTTTGGCAGCTGATGAACGCTCGAATAGTATTTTATTGTCTGGTGACAGTGCTGCCCGTTTGCGAATTCGTGGGATTATTGCGCATCTTGATACACCGCTCGAAGGTGGCGGCAATTCTCAGGTTGTATTTCTGAAATATGCAAAAGCCGCAGAACTTGCACCAATTTTACTTGGTATTAGTCAATTTGAAGCCAAAGAAAGTCAACAAGGTGGAAATGCCGCAGCAACTACTACTACGGCTGGCGGCTCTCAAGAGGTAGATATTCAAGCCGACGAAACCAACAATGCCCTTATTATTACGGCATCACCTGCCAAGTTTGAAAGTTTACGTAGAATCATAAGCCAGCTAGATATTCGACGAGCTCAGGTGTTGGTAGAAGCCATTATTGCCGAAGTCTCCACAGAACTATCCAAAGAATTGGGTGTGCAATTTGCTTACGTACCTACTGATCGTTCATCTGGAACAACACCGGCATTTGGGGCGCTGTTTCCAAATGCCAATGCAAATTTGTCTGGACTTTTTTCTGACAGTGTCGCTGATCAGATTGGAGCGGTAAGCTCTGGATTTTTTGTCGGTGCTGCAAAACTAAGTGGAAAAGACCGCTTTGCTGCACTTCTACGTGCACTGGAAGGCGATACTGCAACAAATATTCTATCTACACCTCAACTTTTGACCCTTGATAATGAAGAAGCAGAAATCATAGTAGCCCAAAATGTGCCCTTTATTACTGGACAATTTACCAATACGGGTTCTGGCACTGATTCAGCCGTAAACCCATTTCAGACAATTGAACGCCAAGATGTGGGCATTACGCTACGAATTACTCCACAGATCAATGAGGGCGATAGTGTCAAATTAGATGTTGAGCAAGAAGCTTCTTCGCTTTCCACTTCTGCTGTTGCCAGCGACTTAATTACGAATACTCGTTCTATTAAAACGAGTGTATTAGCTAGAGATCAGCAAACAATTGTTCTGGGCGGATTAATCGAAGACGAATTCCAAGACAATGAGCAAAAAATTCCATTACTTGGCGATATTCCATTACTTGGACATTTATTTAAGGCAACAGTAACAACGAAGGATAGGCAAAACCTAATGGTGTTTATCCATCCAGTCATCATCCGTGATCCAGCAACTACCGATTCCGTTACCAATTCTAAATATAGTTTTTTACGTGCTAGGCAAATTGAGGCCGAAATTGATGATCGTGGTTTAATTCGAAAAGGTGCTGAATTATTACCTGACTTAGATGAATTAGTGACCCAAGTCCCTGGCGGTGGCACCTCGACTTCCCCTGTCTCAGTAGATCAGCTATTACAACAATCTCCAGGTGTAGAGACTACACCGATAGACGAGATAGAAGGCGTTGAATTAGAAGAAATAGAACCTGAAAATATCTCAATCCCTACTGATTCTGACGATGTAATCATTGTCGAATAAAGATGGAGTAAGGATCTATGGAAGCTGAAAAAGCACAACAACCTTCTCTAGCCCCGCGTGAAGTACGTCGCCCTCCGTTTAGCTTTGCGAAACGTCATGGAATTTTAATCGGCAATGAAATTAATGGACGTGTGATGATTTTCCAGCGCCCCGATGTCAAGCCCCCTTCGCTTGCAGAGGTGCGACGCTTTGTTGGCAAGCCCCTTAATATTCGCACTTTATCGGATGAAGAGTTTGATGAGTTGCTAACACAGCTTTATGACGAAAGCGCCACCGGTGCATTGGCGATGATGGAAGGATTTGAGGATGATCTTGATTTAGCCAGCTTAGCGGAAGCCTTACCTGAACCACAGGACTTAATGGATGCCGATGATGATGCTCCAATCATCCGATTGATTAATGCGTTACTTACTCAGGCAGTAAAAGAAAATGCATCGGATATTCACATTGAAACTTTTGAATCGCGCTTATCGGTGCGCTTACGCGTAGACGGTGTTTTACGTGAAGTACTACAACCTCCACGTAACTTAGGTGCTTTGGTAGTTTCACGTATTAAAGTCATGGCGCAACTTGACATTGCTGAAAAACGTCTGCCACAAGACGGCCGCATTTCGTTGCGTATTGCTGGTCGGCCGGTTGATGTGCGTGTGTCTACCCTACCTTCTGGGCATGGCGAGCGCGTGGTGTTGCGTTTGTTAGATAAGCAAGCAGGACGCTTAGACCTTGCGCATTTAGGTCTACAACCCGACATCCACCGTAAAATTAAACAAGCAATTGAAAAACCTCATGGCATTGTCTTGGTTACTGGCCCTACTGGCTCTGGTAAAACTACTACTTTATATGCTGCATTAAGCGAGATTAACAATAAGAAACGCAACATTCTTACTGTTGAAGATCCCATAGAATATTTTATTGATGGCATTGGCCAAACTCAGGTTAATCAAAAAGTCGATATGACGTTTGCACGCGGATTACGTGCGATTTTGCGTCAAGACCCTGACGTAGTAATGGTGGGCGAGATTCGAGATTTAGAAACTGCACAAATTGCAGTGCAAGCAAGTTTAACTGGCCATATGGTGTTTTCTACCTTGCATACTAATACTGCCGTAGGCGCCATTACTCGGTTACGGGATATGGGCGTAGAGCCTTTTTTGCTTGCATCTAGTCTAATAGCGGTCTTAGCACAACGTTTAGTACGTGTGCTGTGTGATGAGTGCAAAGTATCCCACACGGCAAGCTCTATCGAATATGAACAACTGAGCTTTGCCAGTGCTGGTAAAGCAATGAGCGATACTCCTATTATTTATCGCCCTGGCTCATGCTCAGCATGCAATGGCACGGGTTACTCTGGCCGTACAGGGATTTACGAGTTAGTTGTAATCGATGAAACCCTGCGTAGCATGATTCATGATATTGGATCGGAACAAGAATTAGAAAAATATGCGCACCAGCATACTGCGAGCATACGTCAAGATGGGTTGCGTTTAGTCCTTGAGGGAGTGACTACACTTGAAGAAGTGATGCGTGTGACGAAAGATGACATCGTAATTGAACAATGATTAGATCCCTCAATCACTTATGCCTGCATTCGAATACACTGCTCTAGATAACCATGGCCGCGAGAAACGTGGCGTTATTGAAGGCGATAGTCCTCGCTCTGCTCGCCAACAACTTCGCTCAAAGGGTTTTGACCCACTTGCAATCAACCAAGTAAAAGAACGTCAAGATAAAAAGTCGGTTGGTAGATTTTTTTCACGTGGAATGAGCTCCACCGATCTGGCGCTGTTTACACGGCAACTTGCAACCCTGGTTCGCTCTGGAACCCCTTTAGAAGAAGCTTTACGTACCATTGGTAAACACACCGAAAAACCTCGTTCTAAGCGCATCATCATGGGGGTACGATCACGAGTTACAGAAGGTTACTCACTGGAAAAAGCTTTAAGTGAATTTCCTTCGGCATTTCCTGAACTATTTCGTGCAACCATTGCTGCCGGTGAAAAATCGGGACATCTCGATGCAGTATTGGAACGCTTAGCCGATTACACAGAAACACGTCAAGAAACACAACAAAGTGTGATTGGCGCTTTATTTTACCCTCTTGTGTTATTGATTATTGCCATTTCTGTGGTAGTTCTTTTAGTCACGCTTGTCGTTCCCAAAGTGGTAAACGTCTTTACTGATATTGGGCAAGAGTTGCCCCTACCCACAAAAATTTTAATTGCTACCAGCGATTTTTTAATTGCGTATGGAATATACATATTGATTGCCATTATTGTTGGGATTTTTCTATTTCGACGTGCTATGCGCAGTGAAGTATTTCGCGCCAGAGTACAAAAGTTTTATCTTGGTTTGCCAGTAGTCGGTCGATTAACGCGAGGATTAAATACCGCGCGATTTGCACGTACTCTCAGTATTATGGTGGCATCAGGGGTACCGGTACTTGATTCTTTAAGAATCGCAGCAGAAGTAGTGGTTAACCGGCCGATGCGTCATGCTGTCCAAGAAGCAGCGGTAAGCGTGAGCGAAGGTGCAAATATTCATACTTCGCTGGAACGCTCGGGACATTTTCCGCCTATGACGTTGCATTTAATCGGTAGCGGTGAACAAAGCGGTAATCTTGAAGAAATGCTAGATCGCGCTGCATCTCAACAAGAACGCGAACTAAATACCATTATTAACACGACTCTTAAATTATTGGAGCCACTAATCATTGTACTCATGGGTGTTTTTGTATTAGCGATTGTGATGGCCATTTTGATGCCGATATTTAATCTAAATCAGATGGTAGGCCAATAAAGGTTTTGTATTTCAGGGTGAAACTACTTTAATTATTCAATATATCTATTTGATATAGAAGAATATTATTTTTCTTAGCCCCTTCTAATTGCAACGATTCAGTACTCGCCAATCATCTACCTAAAATGACCAATAAAGACGATCGGTGGTCAGACTGCAGTGTAATTCTTGTTACAATTTAACAATATTTATCTTTAATAATCAGCGAGTTATTAACCTTCGAAAGAGAGAATAAAATGTCTACAAAAAACTTTTCTCGCCGGATGCGAGGCTTTACCCTAATAGAAATCGTTGTAGTTGTTGTCATTATTGGATTGCTGGCGGCAATGGTTGCACCCCGAGTGATGAAACGAACTGATGATGCAAAAATAGTACGTGTAGCGAATGATATCCGCGCTATTGAGGCTTCTTTAAATCTTTATAAATTAGATAACTTTAATTATCCCTCTACAGAACAAGGCTTACAGGCACTAGTCACTCAACCTACCGGTACACCTGAAGCAAAAAATTGGAAGCAAGGCGGCTATCTGCGTAACGTACCGAAAGACCCTTGGGGAAATGATTACCAATACACAAGTGATAGTTCATCATTCGATCTTTATTCCTTAGGTGCAGATGGAAAAACCGGTGGTGAAGATATGAATAAAGATTTATCCATTGCAGACCTTAATTGATTACTAGACATGAAAAAAGAAAACTACGGGTTTACCCTTATTGAGCTACTCGTAGTAATTTTTATTATCGCAGTCGTGATATCTGCAGCAACCATCACACTTGGTGATAATCAAGCTAAAAGGATGGAACAAAAATCACAACAATTGGCTGCAATTGTTAATCTTGCGAAAGAACAAGCCATATTTAATTCTGAAGAACTTGGTGTACTCTTTAGTAAAGATGCCTACTCTTTTTATCGATTAACTACACAACAAAATAAAGACGGAAAAGAAGTATCAACCTGGGTACCTATTCAGGATAATAAATTATTGAATAAAAGAAGTCTGCCTGAAGGTCTTGAATATGAGTTATTTTTAGAAGGAATTAAAGTTGCCTACACTAAAAAAGAAAAAGTCTCACCACAAGTATTTATTCTCTCAGATGGTTCGATTACCCCTTTTCAAATAAAAATCACAGATAAAATTGATCATAGCCATACTTTAAAAGTTGCTGAAAATGGTGAATTTGAGTTTTATGCAATCAATTAAGTAGCAAATGTATTCATCATTCAATAAAACTACAGGATTTACTCTTTTGGAAGTACTTGTAGCGCTTGCGATTATTGCGCTTGGTATGGCGGCTGTTATTAAAACGGTTGCATCCACTACTGTCAATTCATCTTACCTACGCGATAAAACCTTTGCTAATTGGGTTGCGCAAAATCAATTAGCGGAAATTGAACTGAGTCCGGTGAAGCCAAAATTTGGATTTAGAGATGGGGATGAAACACTAGGCGGCATCAAATGGTATTGGACAAGCAAGGTAGATAAAACAGAAGATCCTGATACAAACCGAATTGAAATTACAGTGCGCAGAGATAAAGATAAAAATGCCCAAAATTACGCGACACTCGCCAGTTTATTCTATGACCCTAACTAGTCAATGCAATGATTAATCCTCGTAATATTAATATTCATGGCTTCACGCTTATCGAGATGGTGGTAGCTACTGCAATATTTGCTATAGTTGGTGCACTTGCCTATGGCGGTTTGAATCATGTACTGAATAATCAGGAACATATACAAGATTCTGCTGAACGATTAAAAGATCTACAACTTACCTTTCGTTATTTAGAAAAGGACATTAGTCAAGTAATCGAGCGTTCTGTGCGCGACCAATATGGTGATATCCAATTTGCGTTTGCAGGCGATCAAGATAAAGTTTTCAGCTTCACGCATTCAGGATGGCGTAATCCGGCAAATTTAGTACGTAGCAGATTACAACGTGTCACCTATGAACTTTCTGACAATACTTTAAAACGCTATAGCTGGACCCATCTCGATGGTGCAATCACAGAAGAGTTCTTCTCCACAAATTTACTAGAAGAAGTTGAATCTATAACACTTCGCTATCTTGACCAAAATAACCAATGGCAAGACACTTGGCCACCTTTGAACTCCAATCCTCAAACGATTGGTATACCCAAAGCCTTAGAGATCACGGTTAAAGCAAAACCTTGGGAAGAAATTAAACGAATTTTTGCTGGACCAACCTAGATGGATAAAACAATTACCTATACAAAACAGTCGGGTATTGCAGTGATCACCGCGGTATTAGTACTTGCCATCGCTGCGACAGCAGCAGCTACGATTGCGGCAAATTATCAGTTAGATATGCATCGCACTGAAAATTCCATTATGAGTAGTCAGGCATGGGCGTATGCAAAAGGTGCAGAACAATGGACGATGGCAATTTTAGCAAGAGATTTAAAAGATAGTGGTAACTATGATGGTTTTGATGAACCATGGTGGAATGATGGTCAACCCCTTACCTTTCCTCTACCTGGAGGCTACATTCAAGGTAAAATTGAAGATGCAGAAGGCAAGCTGAACTTGAATAAACTGGTTGAAGCAAATAAGCCCAATCAATTGATGAAAGAGCGTGTATCACGCTTATTATTTTTATTAGATATGAATCCAAGCCTAGTTGATGCCATTATTGACTGGATCGACGGGGATCCCAATCCTGCTGGACCGAATGGGGCTGAGCAAGATATTTATCGAGGTTTAGAAAATGCATATTTGCCAGCTGATCAGCCTATGAAAGATATATCAGAATTGAGATTGATCTATGGCTTTAGTCAAGAGATGTATGATGAACTCACCAAATATTTGACTGTTTTGCCCGCTCAGGACTCATCATTAAACTTAAATACTGCCCCTGCATTAGTATTAGCAAGCTTAGATACAAAAATAGGCTTAAATCTTGCAGAGCAGCTTGTAGCAGAAAGAGAAGATAAGCCTTATGAGAGTGCAGCCGATTTCTTAAGGCATCCAGAGTTACAAAGGCAAGGGGTTTCAATTAACCCTGATGGGCTTAATGTAAGAAGTAGTCATTTTAATTTAATTACTACATCAGTAATAGGCAAAAGCCAAGTTAAAATTACCAGCACGATTCATCGTGGTGGAGCAAATAATTTGCAAGTAATTAAGCGAAGCCAAAATCTATAAAGAGGCATCCAATGCAAGAAACTGTAATTATATATGTGCAAACAGATCTGCTCGAAACGCTTGATATTGAAGACTCACATTTTGTCAAGTGGATGAAGTTAGACGAAGAAGGCATTCCTATTACACGTGGAGCAGAAGCTCGTTTAGAACAAGTATCCTCTGTTACACAAAATGCGCACGTGATTGTGTTACTGCCCCTGCAGCAGATGCTACTTACAAAAGTAAATACACGCGCACGTAAAGTGAAGCATTTACAAAAAGCAGTGCCGTTCGCCTTAGAAGACGAGCTGGCTGATGATATAGAAGACCTGCATTTTGCGCTTGGCCAGCGTTATGGAGAAAATGATTACCCGGTTGCAGTAATTGAAAAAACTACGTTAGATACTATATTAGAAACACTAGCAAGTGTTGGTATTTATCCCGATATCTTGACTGCTGATGTTTTTGGCTTACCAATTCGAGAAGGTAGTTGGACTATTTTAATTGAAGATGACCGTGCTTTGGTACGCACATCAAGATTTAATGGTTTCACTATTGACTTGCATAATCTCCAACAAATTTTAACCTCTTCATTACGACAGGCTGATGAATCTCCAACAGAATTAAATGTTTATCGCTGCGAAAGTAGTGAAAGCAATATTAAAAAATTTAACTTCCCAATAAATAGCAATGAGTTAGATGATTGCCCTCCTGGCTTATTCGCGGATGGCTTGGATGAAGATGAATGTATAAATTTATTACAAGCAAGTTATCAAAAGAAAGATAAAAGACATCGACAGTTTGCACCATGGAAATACGCTGCAATATTGTTTGCAATTTGGATAGGATTATCTCTTGTATCTGTATTTATTGACCATGCCCGTTTAGAAAAGGAAGAAAAACGTTTGGATACGCAAATTGAGCAAGTACTGCGAGAAACTTTTCCAAATATACAAAATGTATCCAATCCTCGACTGCAAATGGAGCAACGCTTAAAGAATTTCATTGCAGATACAGCACCTGGCTCCCAAGCTAGCTTTATGGAATTACTCGCAGTAAGCGGTGAATCCATGAAACAAGCTGGCAAAGTCGGTATCAATACCATGAGCTACCGTGAAGGAAAATTAAACGTCGAGGTAGAATCTCCAGATATTCAAATCCTAGATACAGTTAAACAATCATTAAAAACTAAAAACTATTTTGCTGATATAAGATCAGCAAACACTAAAGGCTCAATCGTTGCAGCTAAGCTTGAAATTAGTAAAGGAGAAGGCAAATGAAAGAATGGTGGGACTCATTACAAGCCAAAGAGCGCTTGTTAGTTACAATAGGAGCTGTAGCTGTTGCCATTGCAATTTTATATCTAATAGTGTGGTCACCAATTGTAGAAAGCCGTAATAATAAAAAAATGCGAGTTGAAAATAAGCGTGAGACACTAGTTTGGATGAGCCAAAAGCAACAAGAAGTTACACATTTAAAAAGGATGAATCCAAATTTATTCAATCAGGCTACCGATAAACGATCATTACTTGCTATTGTTGATACTGGTGCTAAGCAAATGGGAATCCGCTCTTCAATTACTAGCATTACTCCAAACGGTGAAGATAAAGTACAAATAGCACTTGAGGACATGATATTTGACCGTTTAATTGTTTTATTAGGGGAATTAAATCGCAGGAACCATATACTGGTAGCAAGCACATCATTAACGAAATCTGATCAAATTGGCAAAGTTACGGGGAAAATACTTCTGTCAAAATAATTCTGCATCATGCATAAGTATGTAAAATGAAATTGGCACTTAAAATAATTGCAGGGCTTGTAATATTCGCATGTGCATTTGTTTACTTTGCCCCTGCAAGTCTTATTCAAAAGTTCCTACCAAACGATATTACTGTTTCTGGCGTAAGCGGAACAGTATGGAATGGAAATTTACAAACTATTGTCTTTGATCAGATTGGTATTCAAAATACAAAATGGTCATCAAACCCACTTAGCCTGTTAACAGGAAAGCTTAAGGCAGACGTTTCAATCAACTCCAATAATCTTAAGGGTAACTTTGAAACTAGCTATTCTGGTACGAAAGTAAGTGCTAATGATGTCCTGCTCAAGGGCGACTTATCTCTGCTGATGCCATATTTTGAAAAATATGGGCTAACCATAAGTGGCCAATTCAATGCAGACTTTAATTCACTAGAAGTTGCTAACGGCTTGCCTAAATATGCCGATGGAGTCTTACATACTTATAACACCAATATACTTGGGATATTCCCACTTAACTTAGGCGATATTACAGGTGTATTCGAACAACAAGGACAAGACATGCTGATTAAGGTTGATAATAGCAGCGGTGAACTAGATTTAAATGGTGCTATTACCGTTGATGAACATGGGAACTATTTTGCAGATATGACTTTTTCTAAAAATTCAAATACGTCTGATCAAATTTTACAAACTATTCAACTATTGGGAACAAAAATTGGTGAAGACACTGTTAAAATGACACAGTCAGGTCAACTTCGTATTTAATTCAAGTAGTAGATTTTCAATTATTACTTTCTGGTAGAGTGTTCTGAAATAACAAATCAAAGATAGAGTCTTTAACTTTCCACTCTTTTACTTCAATACTAGAAACTCTCCTCTCTGGTGTATGGCGACGGTCACGTCTTACACAAACACCCTGAGTAGTGATAATTGGAAATTGAGCAACGATGTCACTACTGCGACGATCAGATCGTTTGCGTCGGTTATCGTTATAGTAATTATGAACTTGTACCATGAGCCAAATCTGTGTAGTTCATATACAATTATACTATATTTGGTGGAGCTAGGCGGGATCGAACCGCCGACCTCTACAATGCCATTGTAGCGCTCTCCCAGCTGAGCTATAGCCCCATATTTATCCAGGTAAATAATCTATACTGAAGCATCGATATATTCAATTGCTTTATCAATACGCTCTAAGGTTTTAACAGACCCCAATAATTCCAAGGTAACATCGATGGAGGGTGATTTTGATTTGCCGGTTACGGCTAAGCGTAACACAGGGGCAACTTCTCCAAATTTAAGGTTTAATTCTTGCACAACCGATTTAATGCATTGCTGTATATTTTCTGCATCCCATTTATCCAATGTATTTAGCTTGCTTTTTATTAACCTTAAAATATTTATGCCATCAGAAGTAAAATACTTTTTTACCGCTTTCTCTTCATAACTATTTATATCACTATGTAAAAAAGCGCTTTCATCAATAAACTCTTTTAACGTTTTGCTTCGATCTTTTAATATGTCATAAATAACAGTTAAATCACGATTGACAAGGACATTTATATCATATTTAAAGGTAAAATCAGATTGAACAGAAGTAATGTATTTGTCAAGAACTGGCCTTAACTCTGAACCACTAATATTTTTCATATGCTGATGATTGACCCACAATAATTTTTCATAATCAAACGTTGCTGCAGATTTTTGTATCGACCCTACATCGAATAATTCAATCATTTGTTTTACGGTGAATAACTCTTGGTCTCCATATGACCAACCGAGTCGAAGTAAATAATTTAATAAAGCTTGAGGCAATATCCCCTCTTTCCTATATTGGGTTACCGAAACTGCACCATGACGTTTGGATAGTCGTTTGCCGTCTTTGCCATGAATCAATGGAATATGAGCATATACTGGTGGTTGTTTGTTTAATGCATTGAAGATATTTATTTGTCTAGGTGTATTATTTAAATGATCATCTCCTCGGATCACATGGGTTATTTTCAAATCCAGGTCATCGGCCACTACGCATAGGTGATAAGTAGGTGATCCATCTGAGCGTGCAAGAATCAAGTCATCTAGCTCACTATTTTGTATTTCTACATGTCCACGTACTTGATCTTCAATGATTACCAACCCATCCAATGGGTTTTTAAATCGAATTACAGGTTTATTGCTTGTATTTGGCTTATTTTTTAAATCTCTACAAAAACCATCATATCTGGGTTTTTGTTTACTTTTTATTTGTTGCTCACGCAGTTTCTCTAAACGTTCTTTTGAACAATAACAATAATAGGCATCACCTTGTTCTAATAGTTGTTGTATAGCCTGCTCATACCTCTTTGTTCTTCTCGATTGGTAGATAGGTTCTACATCCGAATTTATTCCCAACCATGCTAAACTTTTCAGAATATCTTGAGTAAATTCTTGGCTAGAACGAGCTCGATCAGTATCTTCGATACGTAAAATGTACTCACCATTTTGTTTCTTTGCGTACAGCCAATTAAATAAAGCCGTTCGAGCACCACCGATATGTAGAAAGCCTGTGGGGCTAGGAGCAAAACGAGTTCGTGTTGTCATAAAGGAAGCTCTGATTTATTCTGATATGTCCCAAAAAGGTAAATTAGCAATGATTTCTGAAAATACTCATGTATGCTTATATACACTCCGTTTTTTCGAAATCATTTTGCCTAACTTCAGTCATTTCATTAATAAATCAAAACTTCCTTAAAGTAAGACATATTGTATTAGTCAAGGGATTTGATCACCCTCTATTGTACATGGAAATATATGGTTATTATTATAATGAACTGAAATGGATCAAGTCAGGTTCACTATCATCGACGATTGTTTTTCCTAGGCTAATCTGGCCTTCTCCCCAAAGAGGGAATTCTTCACGGCGTAGATATATACTTCTTCCATCATCAGTCAGTATATAAGTTCCATTAGTGCTTTTATCCATTAGCAAGAACTTGCCCCTACGATATTCAATCGTAGCATGTTGTCGAGAAACTAATGTGCCTTCAATGATAATGCTGCAACTTGCATCTCGCCCTAGCGTTAATGCCGGCATATTTGCTAACAATGCTAGCTCAGTTTCTTGAAAAGAGAGCTGCAATTTTGATGATCTCATTTTTTCCAACGAAGTCGTACCAGACAAAATTTGTGTAGATGCTTCACCCTCCCAGAGGATCTCATAAATTATGGTTTGTTCTTGACGACCCTTAATACGGGAGGTGTCATAGCGACGAGTAAAATGACTAATCTCAGGTGGAATATGTTGAACCATCTCGTCAGTTGCAATGATTTGGCCGCCTTTAGCAATATCACGCATTGCAGCTGCAACATTCACGGCATCTCCATATAGATCAGTGTCTTCAATAATTGCAGATCCATAATGCATCCCTATACGCAGTGCTAACTGGACACCATTGGGGTCAACGGTTTCTTTAGCAATTTCCTGCAATTTAAAAACCGCTTGAAAAGCCATTTCAGGATCCGTCAAATAGCATAAAATTTCATCGCCAATAAATTTAACCACCGTTCCACTGTGACGCTTGATAACTTCTGAAAGTCTGATTAGGCATCGAGCAATACTATCTTGTGCAAGGGTGTCACCATATTCTTGATATAGTCTTGTACTGCCCGCGATATCCACGAACATAATCGTACAATCTTTAGTTTCTTTACCCATTATCAGATTTAAAACTTTTGCTCGAGCTTCATGACCCGGCCTTCATTGACTATGTTCAATCGTCCAAGATAAGACATTCCAAGCAACGGAGTAGAAGGTTCATTGCCATCGATAACTACAGCGGCAACATTTCTCAACATTATTTCACCAACTTTTACTTCATCTAGATTGACCGAATAGGCCATTTCAGTCCCGGAAGCCGTAGTGACATAAGTATGATCACCGTTAAGTTTATATTGCAAACCCAATCTCTTGGCTGTATTTGAATTCAATGCGATGCTACTTGCTCCTGTATCAACCAGAAAATCAACAGTATAGCCGTTGATGGACCCTGTTGTCTTGAACATACCATTGCTATCTGGGTAAACCAGGAGCTTCTTCTTATCTTGTGTTGCGTAACTAGCTTGTACACGATTACCCAGGCCAAATTTTGACTGTTTCCCATGCACTTCAAGAACAGCATATTTACTCGTGGCTTTGATTAATTTAACCCCAGCTTTTTCTGGCTCACCAACTTTTAATAAGTGCTGTTCATTATTTATCATAACCATAGCTTTATTTTTAAATAAGGCCATAACTTCGATACTGGTATCTGCAAAAACTTCACTTATACACACTAATAATGCAAAGAAAGTTACATATACATAATGCCTTGTCTTATATGTGTATAATGTAGTCATTTCCAGCTAGGCTGAAACTTTCTTTAAGTATTGAGTAAACTGCCCTTTGTCGTTAGCAGCCTCAAATGCTATTTCCGGTGATATGGCTTCATCCGTTAATAATTTCTTAATCGCTGTATCCATACTTTGCATACCAAAAGAACCACCACCTTGAATGGAATTATCGATCTGATCGGTTTTACCTTCGCGAATAATATTGCCCATCGCAGGCGTATTAACCATGATTTCTAGAGCAGCTACTCTACCCTTTCCATCTTTACGTTTTAGTAATTGCTGAGATATTACTGAACGTAGTGAAGTCGACAGCATCGTACGAATATGATCCTGCTTATTTACTGGGAAAGCATTAATGATTCGATCAACGGTTGACGCCGCACTATTCGTATGCAAGGTTCCAAGTACTAAAATTCCTGTTTCTGCAGCTGTAACTGCAAGACTCATGGTTTCTAAATCACGCATTTCACCAACAAGGATTACATCTGGATCTTCTCTTAATGCCGAATGTAGTGCACTTGCAAAAGTTTTAGTATGCTCGCCAACTTCTCGTTGACTTATTAAGCATTTCTTTTGTTCGTGAATAAATTCGATTGGGTCTTCGATAGTTAAAATATGTCCTTTATGGGTAGAATTAATTGCATCTACCATAGCCGATAAAGTAGTGGACTTTCCTGATCCAGTTTTACCCGTTACTAAAATCATACCTGCTTTCTGATTACAGATATTGCTTAAAGCTGCTGGTAGATTTAGATCTTCTAAGGTTGCAGTTTCCGCAGGTATCGATCTAAAAATTGCTCCAATACCATTTAAATGTCTAAATGCATTGACTCGAAAACGACCAGTCCCCTCTATAGTGTAGGCGAAATCAGCATTATCATCCTTTTCAAAAATAGTTCGAGCACGGTTCGGCATCATATTCATAATCGGTTCTAGCATTTCTTTAGCTGGAATTGAGTCTTCTGAGATAGCTTCTAGATCACCAAATACCCTCATTCGAGGTGGATCGCTAGATACTAAATGCAAATCTGAGCCGCCACGTGCTACAAGCATTTCTAAAAGAACATCAATATCTACCATTGTGACTTTCTCATGATCTAACTAGCTTTGGGTAACAACGCCGGATCAGTGACAAAACGTTGCAGCAATTTTTTATCACTTGCATGTAAATAAGCATCATCTGGATCAATTTGCTTCGCTTGCACTGCCTCAAGCAACGCTTGATCTTTTAATTGCATACCAATAGCGCTTCCAGTTTGAATTTGATTAGGTATCTGGAAAGTTTTATCAGACATGATCAAATTAGAGATGGCATTGTTCATCATCATAATTTCAACAATTGCCCTTCTTCCCCTACCATCAATTGTTTTAACCAGCTCTTGTGTTACCACGGCATGCAAGTTTTGCGATAAGAAAATTTTGCCTTGTCCTTGTTGCTCTGCTGGTAATGCATCAATGATACGGTCTAGTGATTTAGTTGCCGATGTGGTATGCAAGGTGCCAAACACTAAATGTCCTGTCTCAGCGGCAAGCATGGCCATAGATATGGTCTCTGAATCTCGCATCTCACCTACAAGTATAATATCCGGATCCTCTCTAAGAGAGGCGCGCAAACCATCAGAGAAGCTTTTCACATGCGTACCAACTTCGCGTTGTATGACTTGTGATTTTTTACTTGGATGAATAAATTCGACTGGATCCTCTAGAGTAATAATATTTTCCTTGCGGGACTTATTGATGTGATCAATTAAGGATGCAAGGGTAGTAGATTTACCTGTTCCAGTAGAACCCGTGACTAACACCATTCCTTGTTTAAAGTCTGCAAATGTCTTAATTACTGGGGGTAAATTTAAAGTTTCAAATGAAGGGATCTCTGTTGGTATATGACGAAACGTAGCTCCTACTCCCGAAGATTTTCTAAATAAATTAATACGAAATCTCCCCACGCCTTCCGACATATATGAAAAATCTAGATCATTTCCATTGCGGAACTTTTCTTTTTGTGATTTTGTAAGAATTTCGCTCATATAGCCTTCCAGCTCGCTATCACCTAAGTCCCTAAATTTAATGGGAACTAAGTCCCCATGCATGCGAAACATAGGAGGCACACCAACTGCTAAGTGAATATCAGAACAACTTTGTTCACGGCCAAGTTTTAAAAATGCATCTATTCTTGCCATAACTAATTTCTTAATTCATCGAATTTTGAATACTGTCTTTTAGCTCTGTCATAGACTGAAAACGGTGGTCAGCTTTTACACTCATACATTTTGCAACCAAATCATTTAAATCAGCAGGTACCGCTTCATTTTTTTCGCTTATTTTTTCTGCTTTCCCCTGCACGTGTTGATACATTATCGACATACTGTCTTTGCCAGAATAAGGCGGTCTTCCAGTCAGCATTTCGTACATGATTACACCTAAGCTGTAGATATCTGTTCTTTCATCTACTTCTTTACCTAATACTTGTTCTGGCGCCATATAGGTAGGTGTGCCAACAAGTAGGCCGGTTTTTGTTAATTTTGTATCTGTAGATTGTGTTGCTGCAGCTACCCCAAAATCTACAATTTTTAGCAAGCTATCCTCGTTTATAAGTATATTATTGGGCTTTAAGTCACGATGCACTACATTAGCAGCATGTGCACTCTCCATTCCACTGCACACATCAAAAGTAAGTTTCTTTGCTCTTTCAATATCCATTGGTTTTTTATCTTTTACTTCTGCGCTTAAAGTATGACTTCTAAAGTACTCCATAGAAATAGCATGAGCCTTACCAAAAGAAACCATGTCATAAATTCGTATCACATTGGGATGTGTAATTTTACGTGCAAACCGTAATTCATAAATAAAGCGTTTAATAATGCTTTCATCTGTTACAAATTGTGTATTCAAAAATTTAAGAATGATTTCCTCGTTAATCATCATATCTTCAACTAAGAATACAGAGCCAAATGCGCCTTTACCGATTTTTTTAATATATCGGTAGCGATCGGCTAACATATCATCAGGCTGCAATTCATCAGGATTAATGGTTAAGGTTTCCATGGTACGGTTACCACGTACCACTTTATCTGGCATCGTAATAGGACCTTCCTCACCGGCTTCCTCTGTCTCGTCCTTGAATACCTGAATGGAAGAACCTGGAGGTTCTTGTTCAACAATACTGTTTATTGCCTTTTGTCCCAGCTCTTGGATTTCTTGGTTTTGATCTGCGATAACGTCATCGATTGCTTTGATTGCTATTTCTACATCTTTTTCTGTAGTGATAACCTTAAGTGTTTTAATCGCCTCCTTGATGACGTTTTCAGAATCTGTTTTTAATTGTTTGATTGTAATCCTTACCGCTTCTTCAGCTTTGAGTGTTGCAAAAGCCTTTAACAGTACCACTACCATGGCAGTATTATCTGAATTTTCAGATAACATTTTCATTAAAATAGGCACACACTTTTTATTACCTAATTCTGCGAGCCCATCTATAGCACGCTCTCGCACCCACCAATCAGAATCATCGAGCGCTTTCACTAGTGCATCAAAGGTACTTTGATCTTTAGTAGCATTGATAATTTCAATTGCAGACCGCCGAATAAATTCATCGTCATCTTTTATTAACTGAATTACGGCATTCACTACACGTTTACCACCAATTTTACCAAGCGCATCTGCTGCCCGACTCCTCACCCACCAATCTTCATCTTTTATTGTATTGAGTAAATCTTTAACAGAATCTTTACTTGCTATTTCATTTAGCACTTCGACTGCAGCCCTGCGTGTGTATTCAGACTCGTCTTTTAAGTGAGGGATTAAGTGGAAGACCGTTTTAGGATGTTTAATTTTTACTACGGCTTCGATTGCTTTAGTCTGAACTTTATAGTCAGGATCATTGATTAATGCGCAAAGTTTTTCTATATCGATTTTGTTGCTAGAATTTGACAGGCCTTCTAATGCAGCCAACCGTACAGCCTTATTTTCATCAGATAATAATTTTTCGAGTGACTCATTGACACCTGGCTTATCAAACTTGGACATTAGCTTAGTTATATAAGTCCGTACTATTGGGTCTTTTGTGTCTGCTCTGTTAATTAACTCTGGAACCATCGTTTCACTAGCAATGGCATCTAACAAACGAAATAAAGAGGCTTGGTCATTATGTTCAAGCTTATAGGCATAACGTAAAAGTTTTGATGAGTTAACTTTTTGTTTTTGTGTGCTTAAGAAAGTTATTAACATAGGTTTAGATGCATCTTGTTTTTCGAACAAGTCAACAAATCTATTTGGATCTATATTCTGTGATCGTGACATTGCCTCAGCTACACCATCACGCACTAAATTACTTTGGTGAGAAAATAAAGGTCTAAAATATTCTGAATTTTCGGTGGTTGCGAGATCAGACAGGATATTAATAATCTGCTTAGCTTCTTCTTTATTGCTGGTTTCAAATCTTTCGGCAAGTTTAGGAATTGCAGATTTCCCGGCCTTATAAAGCTTTTTTACATTCTTGTCATAGTCAGGCTCAGATCTTTTTGTTAAGACCTGATCGATCAAACCATCAACTCGAATTGCTCCGAAAACTCCCATATTGCTAAGTAGTCACTACCCTTACATTGTTGCGGTAAATATTGCGAAAGTTTAGCTGTCCTTAGCTCAACAATAAGCCCCAGTATTGTAATGTGAAAATGTCCATATCTAACTGATATATAATAGTATATTTTATTATCCGAGCAGTTTACCCTGGCCTGAGCTCAAGGTCATGAGTTACATAAATTGGGCCGACCAAATCACGATATGTAGGGATAACAGGCCATAGAGGCCCGCTATGAGGTCATCCAACATAATGCCAAACCCGCCTTTGACCCGTTTGTCGATCTGGGAAATTGGCCATGGTTTCCAGATATCGAATAGCCTAAATAATAAAAATCCGGCTACGATCCAATACCAGCTAGTGGGAACCAATGCCATGGTAAGCAAATAACCTACGATTTCGTCAATCACAATACCTGGATGGTCATGCACCCCTAAGGCCTCTGCTGTGAGCTGGGCCGCCCAACAGCCAGCAAAAAATAATGTAAAAACAGCTAACAAATAGATTATTGGTGAAAATGATGCAAGCAACAGATATACCGGAATCGCAATTAAAGTACCGAATGTCCCTGGCGCTATAGGAGCAAATCCTGCACCAAATCCAAATGAAATGATGTGTACTGGATTGCGCAACACTATCTGGTTAATACCAGATGACTTACTTTTTTTCATTGAAAATGATCAAAGCCCAAATTTTTAGGTAGTGCCATTTTAGTCTGACTTTTGTAAATACTTATTCCTTTACCTTGTACAATTTGTCCTATATCCGTGATAGGACATCTAATACGTTCACTAATTTGCTTTATCTGTGCACGATATTTTTCATCGGCAGTAAATAACAGCTCATAGTCCTCTCCACCTATTAGCGGCAGTGACCAATCTTGCGAGGTTTCGATATATGTCTGCATAGCACGTGAGATTGGTATTTTTTCAATATCTATTTCTGCCGCAACTTGACTCAGTGTTGTTAGCCGTTGCAAGTCTTGCAATAGACCATCCGAAATATCAATCGCAGCAGATGCAAAGTTTAAGATATTCAGACCTAGATTAATTCTAGAAATGGGTTTGTAGAGACTGTTGTATAGTTCATTTTTTTCTTCACTAGTTAATTCTAAATTTAAATTTTCTTCGTGTAATTTTAATCCCAGCGAAGCGTTACCAATAATTCCTGAAACAAAAACATGATTATCAACTACTGCATTTGACCTTGTCAGTACTTTTTCTAATGGAACATAACCTATAGCTTGTATTGAAATAGACAAAGACCCTCTTACCAAATCACCTCCAATGATTTTAATATTATTCTCATTTGCCAACGCGAAAAGCCCGTCACTAAACGAACTAAGCCAAGTATGTCTAATTTCAGGCAAAGACAAATTTATCGTGGCCCATAGTGGTGTTGCCCCCATTGCGGCAAGATCACTTAGATTTACAGCTAACGCTTTATGTCCGATATATTCAGGCAAGCAATCAGAAAAAAAGTGCACCCCCTCATTTAATGTGTCAGTTGTAATCACTAACCTAGTATTATCAGGGGAAGCGACCACTGCTGCGTCATCACCGATACCGATATCTACGAGATCATCAGGTTGATGACGAGAAAAATATTTTGAAATAATTTCTTGCTCTGACAAAACTAAATATTCTGTTGTAAGTATTTAGATAAGCTAGTTTTCGTCACGCACTTTTGCAATTTTATCTAATACACCGTTGATAAATTTATAACCGTCTATTGATCCAAATTTTTTACAAAGCTTAACGGCTTCAGAAATGACGACATCAGTTGGAGTTTCAGTTATGTTAAGAATTTCATGGGTTGAAAATAGCAAAATAGCTTTTTCAACTGGGTCGATTACTTCACTTGATGAATCGACATAGCTCTCAAATACAGTTGAAAGTTCATTCGCATTGGTAATGGATGCACCCAACAATTCTACAAAATAATCCTTATCAACTTTATCCCAGTTTTCATCAACAGAATACTGCGCAAGCAACTCATCTATACTTTGATCAGTTAATTGCCATTGATATAGCGCCTGTAATGCAAAACGTCTAGCCCAATGACGTTTTTGGGGGTCCACTTTATTATTCAAGAACTGATCTTTCTCAGAGCATTTATCATCTCAAGTACACACAAGGCAGCATCGCGTCCTTTATTGTCTTCTACTTTATCCATAGATGACCGTGACAATGCCTGTTCCACAGTATCTGTAGTTAAAACACCAAATGCAATGGGTATATTTGTTTCTAGGCTAGCTTGCTGAATTCCCATCGTACAGCCCTGACTTACATATTCAAAATGAGGTGTACCGCCTCGGATAATACATGCTAAAGCAATTATGCCATTATATTTTTCAGTAAGCGCGAGTTGCTTACAAGTAATCGGTAATTCAAAAGCACCTGGAACAGGTATATGTGTGATAGAACTTTCTTCAACACCGTTATCAAGCAATGTGCTATATGCTGCTTGATACATTGATTCAACGATCTCACCATTGAAACGGGCAGAAACAATAGCAATTCTAGCCTGTTTGCCAGAATAATCCGCTCCCGAAGTAAAGCTTTGTTCCATAAAAATATAATTAAGTATGTTGAGTTAGTTGTTCAAGATAACGAGCTAAAAGATCTACTTCGATATTTACCAAATCACCATTACTTAAAGAATTTAAAGTCGTATGCGCTAAGGTATGCGAAATAATGGTTACACAATGTTGGTCATCTTTTATTTTATTTACCGTCAAACTTATTCCATCAATACACACCGAACCTTTCACAGCAATATATTTAATCAGCTCAGTGGGAGCTGCAAACCAAAAAATAGACTCGTTTTCATTATCTGTTCTTTCAGCAACTTTACCAATTCCATCTACATGACCACTTACAATATGGCCGCCCAAACGCGTTGTTGGCGTTAATGACTTTTCTAAATTTACTTCATTATTCCTAATCTCACCACCAAAGGTCGTACATTGTTGTGTTTCTTGAGAAACATCTACAATAAAACTGTCCTTTTCAACATTATATGCAGTCAAACAAACACCATTGGTGCATATACTATCTCCATTCTTTACATCTTTAGCAAAAGATTCTGAAGTTTTTATTTGGTATTGATTGATATCTTGTTGTTCAGCAATTTTGCTGATAACTCCTACCTCTTCAATTATGCCTGTAAACATTGATATCGGTTATTGAATGTTTAGGGTATACATCGTCATGGGCATTGCAGAAGAGTTGTTGAAGGTTGCACCCGCCTCGATGCCAATTTTTGCAATATTTTCAACATCATCTTCTTGATCATATATTGCATACATTGCGCCTAACGCAATGTCTCCTCCAGAACCGAGTGCCCAAAACTTCGAGTATTCAAACACTTCTCTGAGCGAATAAACTGCAAAAATACCATGTGGATTTACAATTAAAGTATCGATACGCGAAGATTCATAGGGGTCATCCTCTTCATCCTTCGGATTTAGATAGTAATCTTCTTTTAGGATTGGATGAAGCTTACGAAAAGACTCAAAAACTTCAAAGTGACTTTTAAAACTAAGTTCCTCGCCATGGTTTTCTAAAATACTTTTTATTACCATATGATGTGCAGCACTACCAACAATTCCAAAGTAATTGTTTTTATATAAATGAATTTTTTCATGGGTAAGATCATATTCACTTGACTGCTTAATCTCACCAAAAGTGGTCAAAGTATCAGCTGCTATACACACCTTACTATTTTTCTTAACTGCGACTATTGTTGACATACTATTTTAATATCGGTTTTGCTTTAATTTTTAATTCTTCACCAACGACGGTGGTTTCTAATATTTTCAAGTTTACACGGTTTTGCATGGCTACAACTGATGGCAAGTAAGCTATACCTTTACTAGCATCACCAAGTAAATGCGGTGCGATATAAAAAATCAATTCATCCGTTAACTGCTGTTCCAATAAACTACCGACTAGTGTGGGGCCAGCTTCTACCAATACTTCATTTATTCCCCTTTGCGCCAAATCAGACATTACTTCTTCCAGATTTATCTGCTTATTAGTTAAATTAGTTCTAACACATTCAACATTCTGGTTATTTAAAGAAGCCAATTTTTCTTCATCATTCGATGCAGTATAAATAATCACCTTGCCAGGAAGATTTAAAAGCTTAGCATTGGAATTTATACGTAATTGTGTATCTACAATTGTTCTTATTGGCTGTTCAAAATGACCTTTAATATTTAAGTCTTGCTTAGATAAACGCACAGTTAACGAAGGATTATCGGCGATTACCGTATCAATACCAGTTAAAATAGCACAGCTGCGAGCACGTAATTTTTGCACATCTAACCTTGCCTGTGGCGATGTAATCCATTTACTTTCTCCCGATGCCAATGAGGTTTTCCCATCCAAGCTGATTGCCGTTTTTACTGTTACATAGGGTCGCTTTTGTGTGACTCTTTTAATAAAACCTTTATTCAGCTCGCGAGCTTCGGCCTCTAATATTCCATTACGTGTTGTCACTCCATGTTTCTCTAAATACGCAAACCCATTGCCATTGACTTGTGGGTTCGGGTCTTGCATTGCTGCAATTACGCAATCTACTTTGGCTTCTACAAGTGCTTCAACACAAGGGGGAGTATTGCCGTGATGGGAACAAGGCTCTAACGTCACGTATACCGTGGCACCAGTTACGTCTTCAACGACATTGTTTAGAGCCACGATTTCTGCGTGAGCTTGACCGGGATAGTCGTGGCAGCCAGTACCTATGACTTTGTTTTGTTTAACAATAACACAGCCTACTCGTGGATTAGTGCGGGTGGTAAATAAGCCCTTACTTGCTTGACGCAGCGCTTCGGCCATAAAGGCATGATCATTTAATACTTGTTGCATACTGACTTGGTGCCAGTGAACTTTTGTTCTAGTAATCTAATGCGTGCTTTTATCGAAATCGTCAGAGATTAATGAAAGTTGGCTCTCTAGCATCTCGGGAGTTAAATCGTTCTCTACTCTATCAATGATTTCTTTAAACGCCTGCACATCTTCAAAACTTCGATACACAGATGCAAACCGAACATAAGCTACTTGGTCAAGTGCCCGTAATTCCATCATTGTCCACTCACCGATCAAGCTTGCAGGAATTTCTCGCTCACCCAGGCCTAAAGACTTATGCGAAATTCGACTAATAATTGCATCGATTTTCTCTGTTGGCACAGGTCTCTTTTCACAAGCCAACGTAATACCTTTACGTAACTTTTCTTCACTAAATGGTTCACGTCTTTCATCGCGCTTTACTACACGTGGTAAATTTCTTTCGGCACATTCATAAGTTGTAAAACGCTCAGAACAGTTTATACATTCACGCCGACGGCGAACTTGGTCTCCCTCGCTAGCAAGGCGTGAATCTACAACTTTAGTATCTTCAGAATGACAAAAAGGGCAACGCATTACACTACAAGTAAACTACGTTTTGAATTTTCAATTAAGCGACGGCTTGTTGAGCAGAGCTAGCACCATATACAGGAAAACGTTTACATAAATCTAATACTTGATTTTTAACACGCTCTATTGTTTCAGTATTTTCTAAATCATCCAGAATATCGCACATCCAATTGACTAATTCTTTACACTCTTGTTCTTTAAACCCACGCGTGGTCGCGGCCGGCGTACCTATGCGCAAACCACTCGTTACAAAAGGAGATTGTGGATCATTGGGTACAGTATTCTTATTAACTGTGATGTTAGCTTTACCAAGTGCGGCATCTGCGTCTTTACCCGTAATACCCTTATCAATCAAATCGACTAAAAATAAATGATCATCGGTACCACCAGATACGATCTTATAACCACGATTCATAAATTGCTCAGCCATAGCTTTTGCATTGCTTAGAACTTGCTGCTGATATTCTTTAAATTCAGGCTGCAGAGCTTCTAAAAATGCTACTGCTTTCGCTGCAATGACATGCATCAATGGGCCACCTTGTGTACCTGGAAAAACCGTAGAGTTTAGCTTTTTAGTAATTTCTTCATTTTCCCGAGCCAAAATAATTCCACCACGTGGGCCGCGTAAGGTTTTATGAGTAGTAGAGGTCACAACATCGGCAACAGGGACCGGATTAGGATATAAACCAGCTGCAATCAAGCCCGAAACATGCGCCATATCCACGAAGAATAATGCACCAACTGCATCACAAATGTCTCTAAATCTTTGCCAATCCCAAACACGAGAATATGCAGAAAACCCTGCAACAATCATTTTCGGTTTGTGTTCTTTGGCAAGTCGTTCTACTTCATCGTAATCCACTTCGCCGGTATCGGGATTTAAACCATACTGAACTGCATTAAAAATTTTGCCAGAAAAATTAACCGGACAACCATGAGTCAAATGACCGCCATGTGATAAGGCAAGACCCATAATCGTGTCATGCGGTTCTAATAAAGCCAGATAAACAGCAGCATTCGCCTGTGAACCAGAATGTGGTTGTACATTTGCATAATCGGCATCAAAAAGTTGCTTGATACGATCGATCGCTAATTGTTCAGCAATGTCTACATACTCGCATCCGCCATAGTAACGTTTTGCCGGATAACCCTCGGCATATTTATTGGTGAGAACACTACCTTGAGCCTCCATGACTCGTGGGCTGGTATAGTTTTCCGAAGCAATAAGCTCCACATGTTCTTCTTGACGGCGAATTTCTGATTTAATGGCGTCAGTGAGTTCCTTGTCAAAATTGGCAATGGCCATGTCTGCTGTAAACATTTGTGTCTCCTACCTGGAATATTCTTAAAAAACGTAGAACCGAATAATGGCTGAATTATAGCTTATTTATCATAACTGGATGAGGAAAATATGGGTATATTTCAAGCATTTATCATGGTTTCTGTGACAGCAAGCCAACCCTTGGAGATATTACCCAGGTTATATCCACCGCCGCCAAGTGCCACTAAACGGCCATCACAGTGCTTGTTCGCATAGTTAATTAACTCTTGTGTCACAAAACCATGTGTTGCTTGACTGTACTGCATATCGGTGATCGGATCACCAGCCATGCTATCAACGCCACACTGTAATAGAACGAATTCCGGTGTGTATTGAGCTAAAAATTGTTTGGCCTTTTGCCACTCATTTAGGAGTTTTTCGTCATTACTTCCAGGGGGCATTTCAATATTTAATTTAGTCCCGATGGCTTGCCCATTACCAGTCTCAGTAGATCTGCCTGTTCCAGGATACAGGGTCTTACTATCTTGATGAAAATCTAAAAAAATAACCTGTTCATTATTCGCATAGGAATAAAAAACACCATCTCCATGATGCGCATCGATATCGACATATAAAATTTGTTTTAGCTTGTAATGAGTTTGTAAATATTCAATTGCCACACCGCAGTCATTGAAAACACAAAAGCCACTTGCACCATCGCGCCGCGCATGGTGTAACCCACCAATTGGATTAAATGCATGTCGACACTTTTTTTGTATAACCGCATCGATTGCAGCAAGCGTTGTCCCCACCACTGTTGCGGCAGCTTCATACATGCCGGGAAATACTGGCGTATCGCCATGGTCTAGATAGCCACTCCCTAGTTCTGATAAATACTGTACTTTAGACAGGTAGTCTTTAGTGTGAAATAGCTGGATGAGATCAATATCGGCTATCTGTGGCGTACGGATACAACATTTATTAATAAGCTTCGATGCACTTAGAGCTGAATAATAGGCAGCATGTCGTTGCAGGTTGAATGGATGACCGTCTGGAAACCCATATTTAGCAAGCGCATCACCTACAAATACACATGTCTTTGCCATTTCAGTGGAAATACCAATTTTAGATCAATAGAAGTTCATGCTAACACGCGTATCACGACGTGCTACTGGAGTTGAACATTTTGTGAAAGAAAAAAGACTTAATAAACTACATCACATAGTTTATTTTATAAGTGTTTAATAAATTAATTAAAATTTGAACTTGAGTTCAGTAGATAAGTAATCTACATCAGACTCCTGCATCTGATAACGTTCCCATTCGGCACTGATACCGAATCTTGGATTTAAATCGTAATTCGCCCCAAAGCCATAGAAAACATCCGTACCGCGCGTTTTTTCAAGTAAGTCATTGCTATTCTCTTCTAAAAACCTAGAGTCTATTTCCCAGTTAAATACACCACCCTTCATATAAAGTGAGGCGCTATCATTGATGGAATAACTACTAATGCCAGATAAGAAAAGCGCATTTGATTCAAAGCTTGTTGATTCAGTTTCTGGAAACCATAAAGATGAACCAGCAAACATGTTATCGATCCCAAATGCCAGATCATCTTGGTATTCAAGCTGCAAAGAAAAAAACTTATTGGTACGGTAACCACCGATTAAAGAAATACCATCTTCTTCTTCAGGTCTAAATGTAGAAGAAGAGTTTTCTCTTAAACTATCTAGATAAGGAATGGCATTATTCTCAATTGCCTCTGCACCGATATACCACTCTGCTGTTGCGGTTTGTGTAAGCAACAAACTAAATGAAATCAATCCAGTTTTGATTATTATTCGCATACCTAACGCCTATCCTTGAGTTCATCAATTATATTCTAATTTTCGACTATAGAATACCTATTAAACATTACAAATTAGCAAATTTAAGCAATTTTACTCGTCAAAATTATGCCGTCCATATGAAAATTAATACCGTTTATTCGACATAATTACTAAGCTTTATAGGCTATATTAGCTAATTTATTGCCTTGCGAGCATTATTGAACAACTGCATCCAAGGTCCATTTTCGGACCAATATTTGGGATGCCATGAATATTGCAGACTACGAAACAATCGTTCTGGGTGCGGCATCATAATAGTAAAACGCCCATCCGAAGTGCAAAATGCGGTCGCACCTTGTGACGAGCCATTTGGATTAAATGGATATCTATCAGTTATTTGCAAGTTATTATTAATGTATTGCATTGATATTAATTTATGTCTAGTCAGATAATCCAAAGACTCGCTTGAGCATTCAGCTTTGCCTTCACCGTGGGCCACAACAATCGGTAAATTAGACCCGTGCATTCCTTCAAAAAATATTGAAGGAGACTCAGATACTTTAACCATCACCAATCTGGCCTCAAATTGTTCTGAGGTATTGCGTACAAATATGGGCCAGTGCTCTGCGCCCGGAATCAGCCCCTTAAGTTGAGAAAGCATCTGGCAACCATTACACACACCTAATACAAAGACGTCTGGTCGCGAAAAAAATTCCGCAAAACTGTGTTTTAGTTGTTCATTAAATAAGATGGACTTTGCCCAACCACCCCCTGCACCCAACACATCCCCATATGAAAAGCCGCCACAGGCCACTAAGCCTTGAAAATTATCCAGATCATGCCTTTTTGAAATCAAGTCCGTCATATGCACATCAACCGAGTCAAATCCGGCGCGATCAAATGCGACTGCCATTTCCATATGTCCATTTACGCCTTGTTCTCGTAGCACGGCGATTTTAGGTCGTATACCTGAATTAACGAATGGTGCTTGCTCGGCAAAATTAAAAGAAACCGTAGCGGATAAACCAGGATTGTTTGCATCTAAAATAGACTCCAGTTCTTGCTCTGCACATTTGGGATTGTCACGTAACGACTGAATACGATAACTTGTTTGCATCCATAACTGCTGTAACTGAATACGCGTATTCCTATAATAATCTTCACCATGAAAATGAAATACGATTTCATCTGTGGAGCTAAGCTCACCTATCTTATAAGTGTCGTTTGCCAAATCATGTGCTGCCAATATTTCCGCTGCTTGTTCTTTATCCTGACCAGCAATTTGTATTACAGCCCCCAACTCTTCAGTAAATAAGCTTGCGATGGGATCCGAGCCTAATTCATCCAGTGAAATATTCATGCCAATGTGACTGGCAAAACACATCTCGCTTAGTGTTGCAAACAATCCACCATCAGAGCGGTCATGATAAGCATGAATTAATTTTGCTTCTTTCAGTGCTGTTATTGCATTGAAAAAGCTTATAAGTTTCTTTGAATTGGTGAGATCGGCAGGTTCTGCTCCGATTGTTGAATACACTTGAGCAAGTGCAGAACCACCTAAACGATTTTTTTTACCACCTAAATCGATAAGTAAAATTTCACTATTCTCAATTTCCTTATCGAGAACCGGTGTTAAAGTATTTCTTACATCACTAACTGGAGCAAAGGCAGAAATAATAAGTGATAGTGGTGCCGTTACGGATTTTTCATGCCCATCTTCTTGCCAAACACTTTTCATGGAAAGCGAATCTTTGCCAACGGGTATGGCAATTTTTAATTCAGGGCATAATTCTTGAGCAGTCGCATATACCGTCGCATATAAATTTGCATCCTCGCCCGGATGTCCGGCTGGTGCCATCCAATTTGCAGAAAGCCTAATATCTGCAAGTTGCTTAACATCTGCAGCTACAATATTGGTTATCGCTTCCCCAATTGCCATGCGAGCGGATGCCGGACCCGAAAGCAGCGCAATTGGTGGACGTTCGCCCATCGACATGGCTTCACCGCTATAACCTCGATAATCGCTACATGTCACTGCGACATCGGCAACCGGAACTTGCCAAGGTCCAACAAAAGGATCTCTTGCAACTAAGCCCGTTACAGTTCGATCGCCAATAGTGATTAAAAAGTTTTTCGCTGCTACCGTTGGCAATTGCAAAATTCTTTGCACAGCATCTTGAATAGAAATTTGGTTAGTTTGAAATTCTTTTGTGGGACTATTTACACGACTGACATCACGCAACATTTTAGGTGTTTTGCCCAATAACACATTCATAGGCAAATCGATTGGCGTATTCTCAAAGAAATTATCGATAAGCTTTAATTGTTGCTTTGCAGTGCTATGGCCTAAAACAGCATATGGGCAACGTTCGCGTGCGCATATTTCCTCAAATACATGTAGCTTATCGTTCTCAATCGCTAACACATAACGCTCTTGCGCTTCATTACACCAAATCTCTTTTGGTGACATACCAGGTTCCGCATTGGGAATTTTACGCAGATCAAATGTACCGCCTTGTTCTGCGTCATTGATTAATTCAGGAATGGCATTCGATAAACCGCCTGCACCTACATCATGAATTGAAAGAATTGGGCTTTCTTCACCATAAGCAGTACATTGTTCGATCACTTCTTGACAGCGTCGTTGCATTTCCGCATTACTTCTTTGTACTGAGGCGTAATCAAGATCAGCAGAACTTGTTCCACTAGACATTGAAGATGCAGCCCCACCACCCAAGCCGATTAACATTGCCGGTCCTCCTAACACGATAATGGGAGTGCCTTCAGGAAATTTATTCTTTTCAATGTGCTGTGAGCGGACATTGCCTAACCCGCCGGCAATCATAATGGGCTTGTGATAACCACGAACATTTGAACCACCAGTCGCAGGCGAAATATCCATTTCCAAGGTTCTAAAATATCCACAAATATTAGGCCGTCCAAATTCATTATTGAATGAAGCCGCTCCAATCGGACCCTGCAACATAATTTCTAAGGGCGTAACAATGCGATCGGGTTTGCCATACTCAATTTCCCAGGGTTGAATCGCATTGGGCAGTCGCAGATTCGAAACTGAAAATCCACATAGCCCAGCTTTTGGTCGCCCGCCACAACCCACTGCACCTTCATCGCGAATTTCTCCACCGGAGCCGGTTGCCGCCCCGGGAAAAGGCGAAATTGCCGTGGGATGATTATGGGTCTCAACTTTCATTAATATATTTACATCTTCGTTTTCGTACTCATAATGTTTAGCACTTGGGTTTACTTGAAAACGAGTTGCAGCATGCCCACGCATTACTGCAGCATTGTCACTGTATGCAGACAAAATATTTTCTGGGGAATGCTTGTAGGTATTTCTTATCATGCCAAACAAGCTAAATTCTTGTGGTTGTTGATCAATTATCCAGTCAGCATTAAATATTTTATGCCGACAATGTTCTGAATTGGCTTGCGCAAACATCATGAGCTCAGTATCGGTAGGATTTCTGCCAAGCTTTTGATAATTTTCAATTAAGTAATCAACTTCATCGTCCGCTAAGGCCAGTCCCATTTCTCGGTTTGCAGTCAATAATGCCTGTTTAGCATTATTTGTTATGTCTATGTATTCGAGTTGACGTCTTTCCTCTTCAACAAACAAGGCCTTCGCATCTTGCAAAGAAAAACACACCGACTCCGTCATACGGTCATGCAATAAATTCGCTATTTTATGTTTTTCATCTTCGTCCAAATCTGAGGCTAACGAAAATTGGTATAAAGTCCCACGTTCAATACGCTCTATGTTTTGTAAGCCGCAGTTATGTGCAATATCGGTAGCTTTAGAGGACCATGGAGAAATCGTGCCTAAGCGAGGAATGACTAAAATATTAAAATCATTTTGAATAATCAAAGGACTTGGAGCGTAAGCAAGCAGCGCCTTTAAATGCTCAGATTCACTTTCGTTGAGTTCTTGTTCGCTTTTAATAAAGTGAAAAAATGTGGCAGAAAACGTATGTATTTTTGCAGAAACACCTTGAAGTTCACGCAGTAGACTTTGGGTACGAAAATCAGATAGTGCATTGCCTCCTTCAATGATTAGCATGTATTTCAGTACACCTTAATAAATATAGAGATATAGGTTGAGTGAAGGCGGGAATCATAGCGAAAACATATGGTCTAATCACCTAGTGAATTGTGCTGAATATCAGCAAATACATGTATAAAAATATAGTATAATTATGCGGTTATGGGGGCGACTTGGTTTCGACGTGGATTACGAAACTAGAGGTGCATGCCGAGGATGTAGCTAGCCTCGTAAATAAAGCTGCAAACATATAGTTGCAAACGATGACAACTACGCTTTAGCTGCTTAAAAACCAGTCTAATGCCGTCCGACCAGTTCAGCTTACGGTTCTGACTCGGGCGTAACCTCAGTAAGCTCGTGGTGAAGTATGCCTGATGCGGATCCATTAAAACTTTTCCAGGCTCCCCGTTATATGCCCTGTCGTTCGGGAGTGTAGCGGTTAAGTTAAAGAGCGACTAAGCATGTAGTACCAACGGCAGAGGGTTCGCGGACGCGGGTTCGATTCCCGCCGCCTCCACCAGGTCATGTCCACTGTGGTTGAAAAGACAGCAGGAGGAACACATGACCTATCATCCTATGTATGAAGTGTACTGAGCAAAGTGGACAAGTTAATCAAGCGTTATCATACAACAATTCAGTTTGGTTTGGTGTTTGATAATTCAGTGTTTGATGTAAGCGTTTACGATTATAAAAGAGTTCCATATATTCAAAGATCGCACTCCTTGCTTCATCTTGGTTTTTAAAAGTTCGATGATGAATCAATTCGTTCTTTAAGTTAGCAAAAAAGCTCTCGGCTACCGCATTATCCTAACAATCTTTCTTGCGACTCATACTCGAAAGGATGCCATGCGCTTCAAGTAAGACGCGATAAGATTGCATCGCATAGGTTGAACCTTGGTCGGTATGGTGAATCAACCCTGGCTTAGGCTGTCGATGCGTAATCGCCATGTTCAAACAATTTTCCACGAGTTTCCCATCGTTACGATTGGACATCGACCACCCCACGACTTTGCGTGAATATAGATCAATCAACACCGCAAGATAGAGCCAACCTTGCCTTGTCGCGATAAAAGTCACATCACCTACCCAAACTTGATTGGGTTGATCGGTGACAAAGTTGCGTTGTAACTGATTGGGGGCAATCCAGTGACGATGCTTGGAGCGCGTAGTAATAACGAATCGCTTACGACGCTTGGCATAAATATCATGTTCACGTCGAAGTCGTGCAACTCGATCACGACCACAATTGATACCTTCTTGTTGCAGTTGTTTCCAGCATTTCAAGATGCCGTAGCATTCTTTAGATTGACCATGGATACGGCGGATATGGACCAATAAGCGTTTGTCTTCTTCATTGCGCAGACACGGCTTGCGGGTACACCAGGCATAATAACCGGACCGACTTATTTGCAAGTGACGACACATTGCAATAATTGGAAATTGCTTTCGGTGTTGATGGATATAAGCGTACTTTACTTCACTTCTTTGGCAAAGTACGCGGCGGCCTTTTTTAAGATATCACGCTCCAACTTCACTTCGGCCAATTCTTTACGAAGCTTTGCCATTTCATCACTTGGATCAATGGGCTTTCTTCCTGATCCACAAAAGGCCGCATCGCCTTTCTCTTTGAGCTGGCTTTGCCATTTATAGAGTTGATTGCGACGTACACCGAGCTCTAGGGCTAAGTCATTTGGATTACGTTCACCTTCTTCTAATAAACGTACCGCTTCTATTTTAAATTCTTTTGTATACGTACTTCGTTTGGCCATCATGTCCTCCTCGGGTACTTGACCCTAGTTTATGATGTCCAGCTTTTTCAGTACACTTCAGAGCCCTTTTATAGATAACTGCCTCCACCACATAGTAATTACTGCTACATCCCTACTCTATTTAAATTAAACATGAATTTGGCAGAGGGATGAAAGATCGAATGCACACTAAAATACGTTAACTTATTGAGATTCTTAACATCACTCCATAAACTAGCTACACCAAAAACAATAAAAATAAAACCTACTCATCCATGATTAACATTGATCTGTTTGATTATATTTTGATCAACTCCTAGTTTCACAGTTATCCCTTTCATTTAGAGTCTGCCTCTGCCTCTGCCTCTACCTTTTCCCTGAAAAGTAGTGTGATAACATCGCCCGTTGGGGGAAATCGATACAATTAGGCTTGCTCTCTGGTTTGTTTATCTTGAGCTTTTTATTAATTATCAGAACCGTAAATGTGTAATTACATAGGGATATTTGAAAATGACGAATGAATTAATCTCTCCACTTTCTGGACTTCGACGCCTTATCGAAACGAATCAGATGGAAGCATCCGATGTCGACTTTATTAACGATAAGTCTTATGTCTGGTCACCACATAACAAAATCATCAACGTAACACCAGGTCCTGCCTTTGGGTCTGAATTGGTGACTCAATTTACATCTAACCAAACAAGAGGCATGCGTGGTCCTGGTGTGGCGAAGTATTTTGCAACGGTTCGCAACGATTACGCAAAAATGGTGGATATGCAAGAAGGCGGTAGAGCTTTGTTCTACACCGGCTCAGGCACATCGGCTACTGAGGCAGCTGCAGGCTCATGTCGCACACCGGACGAAGTCGGTTCCGACAAAAAAGTCATCGTAACGTTAGAGATTGGCTGCTTTAGTAACGCCATGGGAAATTGCGTTGAAAACCTAGGCAGAGGTGTAATCCGTCTAGAAGGTGAACTTGGAGAAGACCTACCCTATGCAAAGCTTAAAGAAGTCTTAGAGCAAGACACAGAACAAAACATCAAAATGGTGATGGCGCCGCATAACGAAACCGGTGCCGGCGTAACGACCGACCCTAAGAAGTTACGTGACCTACTAGATGAACTCAACCACCCTGCGCTACTTGTGATCGACGGCATTTCTTCCATTGGTTGCATGCCATGTTCGATGAAAGAAATGGGCATCGACATGCTAATTGGATGTAGCCAAAAAGGTTTAATGGGTACACCCAGTATCGGCATGATTACTTTAAGTCCTAAAGCGGTGCAGAATATTCAAGAATCTGAACAACAGATAAAAGATGCAGGACTTAAGAAAGGCAATCACTATCTTAATCTTGGCAAAATGATTGAGGCCATGGATACCCTCGGTCTACATATCGAAACGCCAAGTAATTACTCACAATTTGCTGTGGCCTTAGATTCCATTGCGATTGAAGGCATCGATCGCGTTTGCGAGCGCCATAAAGAGTGTTCTGATGTGTACCGCACCGCCGCTCAGGCTGCCGGCTTTGAACTGGTCGCAAAAGATCTGAATACGGCATCGAATGCAGTGACAGCCATTAAAGCACCGGAAGGTCATGGCGAGAAAGCCATTACTCAAGTACTAATGATCATGTTCTACAAACACGCCGTGGAAGCGGCCGCGATTCCGGGCTATCCTGATATGGGTTGGCGACTATGTGCCACCGGCGGAATCCAACCGCAACATGCGTTGATGGCTTCCATCGCCTTTTTGAAATCAGCTGAGGAAGCTGGTTTACCGATTGATGCGGATAAAGGAATAGCAGCTGCATCTAAAAAGTATGCAGAGGTTGTTCAGTATCATCGCCCTCTTCCAGGAATAGATGTATACGGTAGGTAAGTCAGTCAAAAATATTGAAGAAGTTTAAGGAAAGTCACTATTACATTAACTAAAGCCGAGGACGTATGTCTTGGGCTTTTTTAATTCGTGATAGTAAAAGCTATATGGATACTCTCATCCGAAGAGGTTTATAGTGATCTAACTACAGCCAAGATATTTAAAGGTACTATTAGGGGCACGTGATTTAGCTATATTTCATGTTATATAAGGAAAACAATTAGTTACATTTTAAGTTAAGTATCTACCGCCTCCACCAAGTCTCGTCTTGTATAGTTATTTAATGAGCAGGAGTACCACGAGACTTATCATCAATTTTACAAAATATAAAAATTACTTTCGAGTGAGGATATTCCATGCAAATTAATTTGTGAAGAAGCCATACAATTTACAACGATATAGTTTTAGTTAAAAAATATTAGCTTTTTAAAATCTACCAACAATTGGCAGGTGTCTTGACACCATCTGAGTTATAGGTAAGTGCACCACAAGGGTCAGAAGCTTGAGGGCTCCCAGCGGGTGGTGTGCCCCGCAAAACATAACAGCGAGCAATTGGACAGCCAGCGGTGGGGGCATCGACTGACAAAGTATAGTAATCACCTTCGGTATTGGTTGGAAAATTAAGTCCAGTACTACCAAAAGATGTTGTATAGGTTTTGTTATTAAGAAAAAACTGTTCTTGTTGAGATGCTGCATCCGCTAGAGCGGTATGTGCTGTACTACGTCTCGTTTTTCTAGTCTGATCGGTGTACATGGGATATGCAACCGATGCGAGTATGGCAACAACTACTACTACAATCATCAGTTCGATTAGTGTAAGTCCTTTGTGTTTCGTTGAAATCGAGAAATCGCGAGCTAGCATGTTTTCATTTTCCTGTTTAACAGTATGTTTCAAATTATATGCGCTTCTTTAATTGGTATATTCATGCCAATAGGTTTTAAAGCTATTTTTTCCTTCAGTCTTCATTATATTGTCAGTGGGCCCTCGGCCTTGCACTAATATATAACCATTACCAATTATCACTGGTTGTGTTGGCAAACCGCCCGCAACAAGTTTTCCAGATCGTTCGAGCGTTTCAATGCCAGGTAAATCATTTGTTGTGTTAAAGTTAATTTTCGCGGTCGCATTTTGGACATCGACTGCATAAAGATAGCCTTCACCGTCGTTTAATGCACATGCTAATCCAACTGAAGGGACAAATGTTGTAAAGAATATTGTACCTCCCGCGGTTACTGCAGGTGATACATTTTTTTCGCCAGAAATGGTTAATTGAATTCTCCAGCCATTTGTTAAATCAGGTTGAGTACTACATGAATCATTTTGTAAACAATTACTGGTTAAGTCCGCTAAGTCTGAGGGTTCATATAATGTAGTTGAAGGCGCTCCACTATTAATAGCACGGTCTTTAAACATATAGAACCAGTTTTCAGTAGCTGAAGCATTCGGATTTTCACGGTCACCACTTCCAATAATGATGCCGTCAAATGGGCCTATACTATCACGGCTTTGAATAATATCTGGTAGGTTTATAAAACGTCGGTCGTTGGTAGTATCGTTGTTGCCAGTAAGATGTCTTCCTACAGATAAAACTTTATTAACTTGCCACAAAGATGGGTCCGTAGCATCAAAATTACTACCTACAAGATCTACTCGCCAGACTGCACCTCCTGTATCACCAGCATAAATCCTGTCTGTTATTCCATTTCCATTTGTATCAATTGCTGCAATATCAGCAGCGATACTGTCATTCAAATCAGGATGTGAATAACTTTTAGTACTAGAATTGTAACCTTGAGAGCCGCCTTTAACAGTTTTCCAGATTAGATCTCCCGTAAGCGCATTAACAATAAAGATCGCATTGCCTTCATCATCATTAGTACCTACTGGTTGTGGTGTAACTCGATTAGATTCATCCTTGCCTAAATCACCTTGATTATCACCATCATCATCTCCATTGTAACCGCCACCAAAAATTAATACTGGAAGCACATTCGTACCTACTGTTACCCTACCTAACTGAGGTGTCGACCATGACTGTGCCAGTTCTGCAAAGTCAGTACCTGATGCACCTTTCATGATTGACCAGAGAAACTCTGGTGCATCAGGATCACTTATATCTAATGCATAATAAGATTTTCCACCGCGCCGTAATCCAAAATAAGCATATACTTTGTCACCATCGGTGTGATCTAACGTCCCATCTTGGTTCACATCTAAGCGATAAGTAGTAATGTTGCCATCCACTGTGATGGGGTGAACTGGTGTGCCTGCTGTATTCGAATGCAAACGATCCATAACATCGAGAACTTCTCGAGGCATAATTGCCCACGTCTCTGATCCATCTTGTGCACCACCTGATGTAGTGTTTTTAAACATATGTAGAAAACCATCATTGGTACCCGCAAGAATTCGAATATCTGGATTGGTTGCACTGAACCCTGATCTTGCGCCATAGTTGATGGGTTCAGGTCGAGAATGTAATGGGTCTCCTAACAACCAAGAACGCACTGTAGTGCCATCATCTTCCAGGCCACGAACAAAACGTAATATGTTGAGTGCTTTTTGTTGTTCGGCTGTAGTTGCTCCAGAATAAGTTGTGGAAGATGCTGCAGGATTCCAATTTGCAGTCAATTCTGTCCACAGGTTAGCCGCCGTTGTTGCATCTGCATTTAATTCCATTAGACCATCTGTGAGGTCAGTGACATCTTCTACAAAGAGTTGTCTTGCACCCGTGCTACTGTTTGTCTGCCCAGGATTACCCGAATCAATTCCAGGAATTTTTTGCCCTGCACCGCCTCTGCCTACTGAACGACCGTCTTTTCCTGCAACTTCATTATCAACGGGTGGAGGCAACGTTACAGCATTAGTCCAGTACGTGAGAGCATCATGTCGAATACGTCCATCCACATCGATCGCGTTCATACCTGTTACATCTTGCAACTCTCGTTTACCTGTTAATGAATTTTCACCAATCGTTAGCTTTTTAATATTGCCTTTCCACTGAGGAAATCCATTTTCTTCAGGTAAAAAGAGTGCTAAAAATACTTCATTGGCCGTTTCTGCACGATTAAATACATTTACAGGTACAGCAGGAGCTACGAATGTTGTGCTAACACTCAAAATACTTTTAAAAATATTATTAAGTGTTGCGATTAATTCGTCTGGATCGCTACTTAAAGCAAGCGCATTACCTGTACCACCTGCATTAGCGTAGCCATTAGTAGTTTGGTTAATTTTAGTTGGATCAACTATAAAATATGAAATAACATTCTGAAGACCCGCAATATCTGGCACTGTGCCAAAACTGCCATCACCCAAATCAGCATCTCTTAAATACCGTATTACTGTTTCAAACCTATTGTTTGTTCCACTTAAATTTATTCCTCCTAACCCACCATTTGCTGTACTTTCTGTAATAGCACTATCAGAGTCATCCTCTTGATTGGATACTTGAAACATTAAATTAATGGTAAATATTTTGCTGCATGCCAAAACATTGGCTAATGGGCTTATATAAGTAGTTCCATTTTCAATACTCGTATCCCAACTAATTGAAGGATTATCAGTTGGTAAATTATCAATGTTGTTTGTGCCATAGTCTGTCCAACCGTTATGCGCGTTATAAACGTCTTGTCCAGTTAAGTATCTAAAGAACTCAAAAAATAACTCTTTACCTTGATAGCTATGCGCAACATTTCCAGAGGGAGTAGGAATTGCCGCAAGTTTTGTATGCAGTGCAGATTTAGCACCATTGGAATCGCTAGAATCAAAAGGAGTAAATCCACTTAATATATAACCCCCGTTACTACAACCTGTTTGAGAAGGTCCTTCACAGTTATTAATATGGTCATGATTAATCATGAATCCAACTCTTACACCAGTGAGTGGTTCAAATACTTTCTTAAATACACCCTGCAACACATCATAAAATGTATAAGGCCCAGTTGGAGGAAGATACCCTTCTGCAATTAACGTATCACATTCTGTGCCGTTGCATGCTGTTGCACCTAGATTAGATCGATAATCTAAACTAAACATCACTAAAGGTTCTGCTCCACTAGGCACCGATGGATTTAGATATACGTCGGTATCATCTGCAAATCCTAAATTGCAAACTAGAAGATAAATAAAAGCTATAAAAATAGTTTTAAACTTATATCGCTTATAATTAAGTGATATAAAATTTGTAAAGTTTGGTGTTAAATTGCTAAACATTTTGAATCCTTTCATTTGTTTTAGATTTAACATTTAGGGCCTAGTAATATGTATCCTAGGGACATTGCTGATCGCCCCATACCACTATTCGTTTTTTCCACTTCTGTGTTGATATCGAAATGAAATGCCGAAAACGCTATTAAACTACTTGCATTACGTGCACGCGGCGGGTTTTGACAGTCTGCGATCCGTGTTGCAGAGGTATTAATGTAGTCTGGGGAAGTTACTGTAAATGCATTGCCTGTAGGTGTAATAGGACTCGCTTGGTTTAAAGGCCCCAGCATTGGTAAATTACTAGTATCCGAAACTGTAAAATCAAGTGTGGCCTGTGCAGTTTGAAATGCATTAACAATAGATTCTTCGTTACCTGCAATACGTAATGACATTACACCACTGTTAATTGCTGACAAGCTAATTACCGTAATACTAATTAAAATTATCAAAGCGATAATCAAGACAGTGCCACGTTGCTTGTCCTTTTTCACAATATCTTTTTTAATCGCATTCATTAATTTAAGAGTGCCAGGTTGGTTGGATTTCTTAATCCAATAGTGGTTGAAAGTACTTTGCGATAAAAATTATCGTTAAAGGCCGCATAAGTTACATCGCCTAACTGATATGTTTTTGAATTAGTATAGCTAGGGTCTTGAGTTGCACTTCGTATCAGCAAGTGAACCTTGGCGCTCACTACCTGCGTTAATTCTGTAGCAGTAGGTGTAGACAAATATCGATTTGCATAACCATCATTATCTGAGTCAATTCCAAATTCTAAATGAAGATCTTCCACACCCTGTGCAATACACTGCGGCTCGTCAGTGTTACCCGTTTCGGTATTTCCTAAACTGCCACCTGCTAATAAAGACATACGGCATAATGCAGGAATTCCATCACCAGAGGTTTCAAAATGATTGCGGATAAAATATGCGCTAACGTTATAGTGCCAGTCTCCCTCCCCTGTTGCGGGAAGATTAGTTGAACTAGCAGTGTTTATAAAACTGCCGGCGGTTCCATTTGTCCGTAGATAAATTTCACCATTAACTAAATTACTGCCGCCAGTAGTAATAATTTCAGTAGTATCTGAATCTCCATCAATATCGTTTGTATCAATAAAAGTAGACGCAGTAGGAGAACCTTCCACGCGTTTTATTACCAGAACATCTGTATTTGCCACTCGATCAGTCGCTATACCTGGGCAAAGAGTGAAGGTTTCTGTCGAAGGACTTACATGGTAATTATTATATAGTATTGCTTCACTCGCATCTAATAGGTTGACTTCATCAGCACAGCTATTTACTGAAACGGCTAACGAAGTTGAAATAGTATCAGGGCTCAACATTTGTCCCCAAAAATCAGTCATAACTAAATCTTTAGTAATTTGTTTTAACGCGTAACGTGCGTTTTCTTGTAAATAGGAATGTTTTTCATCTTGTGCAATATTTTTAGAGGTTGTGATATACATTGCTAACACAGCACCCGTTGCAATTAAACTGAGCAACAGCGCAATCATCATTTCAACTAATGTAAAACCTTTAACTTTATTGCTTGCTTTCATTTTTACCTATTCACAATGAACTTTAGATGGGTTCAGAAATAAATGTTTGAAGTACTAGCACCTGACGATAAACATCATCTTCAGTATCTGAATCATAAAAACCTGAACCTTGTCCGCATGTGCTTATTGTTGGATCGCTTAATTTAGTCAGCCCTTTCCATGCGATGGTTACGGTATAAGTACCAGAGCCACCCGCAGGACCAGTGATACAAGCAATTGGAGCAGTTAATCCACCCACATTACTGGTCGCCACTTGTTCTGAAACACCAAGAAGAGATTGTTCCCATTCAAATAAATCGAACTGAGCGATTTGATTTGGTGCGCATCCAGCTGAGCAAGTAATTGAAGTGATCGAACCATTTGGGGTTGGTGATACTTCAGTACCTGCGCCTAATACTCGTCCAACACTATTGTTTGTATAAACTGTCAGCTGATTAGGATTAGCACGCATACGTTCCACAAGTTCTTGTAAATGAAGTGTGGCTATTTCACGTTGAGATGCTTCAAATATTGCACGCTTAGATTTAAGCTGTAGCCCTGCTACCCCTAGTGTTCCAACCGATAACACAAAGATAGTAATCATGACTTCTAGCATAGAAAAGCCAATTATTTTTTTTACACTATAATAATTCTTATTTGCGATTGGCATCTTCATATCAGGTAGGATTTGTACAGTTGATTGCTACACTAGGAGTGCCTTTTTTTAAAATTGGGCGACCTAGTGGACTAATATTTATTTGTCTTCCGTAATTGCCTCCACGATCATCACATATGGCCATTCGCGCAGTCGCACCTCCTTCGTTCGTGGTTCCATCGGCGTTTAATTCAATATTGTTATTCGCAGTAGAATTCGTGCGAATGTTGATGTTAGGTGGAATATTACTACCAACTTTTAACAATGTGTCAGTCCCAGAGTTATACACATCATTATCATCGGGATCTGTAAAAATTAACCAACCTGTTGTCCATGTATTAGCAGTGCCGCCACAAGTAGGAGATGAAGCGGTAGGATTTGCACTTCTGCATAACACAACTCGCTCTTTTCTTTTAATCGCTTCACTACGTGCGTAATTTAATGTTGCTGAAAAAGAATATGCTTGAGCTTTTAATTTATTATTTTTAAGAAAATCAGCCATAGATGGGACACCAAATGTAGCAATGATGGCTAATACAACTAAGCTAATCATTAATTCAATAACTGTGAATCCATCATCTCTTTTTAATTTAATCAACATAATCAAAATATCTTAGAATTTTAAAGTTGCTTGGATTACAAACTTCTTAGTTCAATAAAAAAGTTGGTTTAAATTAACCTAAATGCTTGAAATTGCTGAAAAAATACGGATAAGGTAAAAAAGAATTCAGACAAACGTGTGTTATTTCACATTTTTTATTTGAAATGAGTCTCAGAAATAATTTTTTAAAAAACATGGAGATAATAAAATTTTGAAAAATTTTACAAAATCACAAATAGTTATAAAAAAGTCCATTAATCGCTATTTTCAAACCACTTATCTTTGTTTAGAAAGTTAACAACATGTCGAAAAAGAGATCAGGTCCCTTTTACTCTTGATTAACGTATGTGTGTGGGGTTCGAAGAACTGTCTAACGGGTTCAATAAAATGTCAGGGACATTTTGGTCCGCCAAAAACGCTCGTAGAGCAAAACACATGTATGCCTAACTACAGATGCTAGCTCAACCGATGACGCAACACATTGGTTAAAACATTCTGTCGGTATTTCAAAGTGTAAAGTTTTTCTAGGTCGCTCATTAAGCTCGCGTGCGACAGCATTCAGTTTCTGTTGAGAGTGTACCGATAAGTCTGTGCCTTTGGGGAAATACTGTCTGAGTAATCCATTGGTGTTCTCATTCGAACCCCGTTACCATGGACTTTGCGGATCACAAAAGTACACGTTGATGTCCGTCGCTAACGTAAATTTCTGATGATCCGCCATCTCTTTGCCTCGATCCCAGGTTAAGGATTGATATAATTCGTTCGATAACTTCTTCGATTGTTTGATTAATGCTCCAATCACACTTTTAGTGTCTTTCGGCAAGCCCATATGGTGGCACCTTTTGATGACTTGAAATAATGTTGGCGGTCATGGTTTCTAGAAACTGCATTTTTCGAATCACACCACACGATGTTTGGGGGAAAAGCGGCCTAACTTTTCACTCTTTCAAATTGGTGAATCATCTACACCAAAGCGGTCTAGCCAGAAGCAAGAATACTTCGCTATCGGCCAGGTTAATAATAGTTTCAACATTTTATTCGCGTTGTTAATGCTGGTTTAATTTGGATGCGACCGCTCTAACCCCTGAAAATTTTATTCTTACATAACAGAATGTCTTTTCAGCGATTTTTTGTAACCAGTTATCAAATACCAAACTATCTACAGTCATTTCTTTTATAGCCTCTACGAGTGACAAGATGTCTACAATGTAATTGTTTCACTTTAATAGGTTAGTTGTTTGCGAATAGGTGCAAATTGAACGCCCATTTATCTGAAAGGACTCTCATGAAACTATTTTACTGTAATACTGCTATTATTGTTTTTTTGGTATCGTTGATCAGTGCTTGCGGCACAACTCAGCCGATCACGTCTTCCGGGACAAACAAAGGTCAGGACGTACTGGAACAAGCACTGGCTCGCGAGGCTAGCTTATCCGGCAATTATCCAATCTCAGCTCAAGACGGTTTCTTCTCAGCCTCTATCACCGGTAGTGCTCAACCCTCGGTACAAGCGCATGAGGGTGTATACCAGGTATCCGTACCGATAGGTACGGAGGTTATGGCGGAATGCTTTATTTATCATGAACCACTGGACACGGCAGCCACGCTCAATCTCCTGTTTGATGAGTCACTAGCATTTACAGAAGAGACAGAAATACACGAGATCGATGCTGGAGTCTTTGACAAGGTGCCGTACTTATATCAAGAAAAACTGTATTTAACGAAGCAAAACAAAGTCGGCATGTTAAAGATTTTCGTGTCACCTTTTGATTCCTCTCTACTAGCCTGCATGCATGATACGGCTGGCTACCGTGAGACCTTCCGGAAAATGGCATCCAGTTTAGCAAAGTCGCTGGTATTACATAATGTAGATAGCGAAAACTGGCAGCATGAAGAAATTCTCGTTTGGAAACTGCATGATATGAAAATCGGTTACACTTTGAGTCGTGCTGTACCAGATGAAAACGGCGATATCAAAAGCGTCGTCGAAACAGCCCTGGTGATCCCGCGTTCCGAACAAGAAACCTTAGTTCACGACGAATATAATCTAACTTATGAGCAACCAGATGGAGCGTTGATCAATGGCCGTTATTCGGAGGCTGAGAATGGCAAACTCAAGGTCAATGTCAGTCTCGATCCAAACGAACAAGGCGGTTATCAAGTCTCCGGTACTTTTCAAGGCAAAGAAATTAATGCGCCACTGAAGTCAGCCAAGAGTGTAGACGGCCCTTATTACCAGCACCGCGAGATGATTCGCGCGGCGGATCCGAACAATAGTCAGTTGCAGTCCGTACATATCAATGCCTATATGCCATCTGCCAATCCATTGGAGGCGGTGGAAATGGACATTGAACCCACCGGCGAACAGATTGATGGCCTGCCACAATATGAGATCCTGTTCGCGGGAATGAAGGCGACAACACTTGTGGACAATCAAGGACACAAGTCTATGACGTTGGAAATGGGGCAAGTCGAAATCGAGTTGTCCCGTGCATACATCAATCACTTTTAACAATCAAACCTGAATGTGTCATTAGTGAGCGCACGTCTCAGTTTGGTGATACTGTTGTGGTTCACCACCAGCATGTCATTCGCAACGGACAGTAAGCTATTTATTGGTCAGGTGCGTGTGGAAGATGCACGAACCGACATTACAACTAATAAACCGATATTGCAGTATGAATTCGTGCATACGTTCCCTGCAGTATTGCAACGGCATCTAACTGCCTGGTTCCCGCAACAGATCACACAACCTTCCGGGGCAGTCATCAGCGTCTCTGACTATCCGCTGACTATGGAGCCACTTGCAGGTGACGAACACCGAGCCACAACTTTCTTGATAGATTATGCTGAACCTGCGGTACAACAGCTGGCTTCTGCGATAGAAACTGCATATGGCAAAGTGCCCAGTGCTGTTGAACTAGAGCAGTTCGTATATGACTACATTGTTGATAAAAATGCAGCAAATGGTTTTGATATTGCCTCACAGGTAGCTCAATCACGTGAGGGTGACTGTACGGAACACGCTGTATTATTAACAGCCTTACTACGAATGTACGGTTATCCAGCACGCGTTGTTGTTGGGTTATATATTGCTCTAGATGAACCTGTGCTTGCTTATGGTCATGCATGGACGGAATACTATAGTGAACGTGGCTGGAATGGACTTGATGCCACTCGCATTAGTGACTCCGTTGGCCGACAACATGTGCCACTCAGCGTCGTTGAAAATGAAACGATAAGTTACACTATGGGGTTAATGAAGACATTACAGACGCAGTCGATCGAGCGCATTATCGTTACTAACTGAATTCAAAGCCCTCCATTTAGATAACATTAACTTCACGCTTTTATTTAATAGCATTTTAGTTCTGCGGTTCACTATACCAACCCAACCAGGTGTCTCGATTACAAAGACATCACACGCAAGTTAATACGTGGCGAAACCATTCATAATCATATATCTTACAATCTGCATATCAAGTTGTGGATCATGAGTAAATATAAATTTATAAATAACATTCCAGATGTAGATGCCGCCTACATAGCATGTATTAAAAAAAATCAATAGAGCCAAACACGATTGATCCGCTCATAGCTAACATAGCAGATTGAGTACGAATAATTGGTTAGAAATTCATTTGAGCAAACTAATAAATACTTAGGTAAAAAGAAAAAATAGTAGTGAATTATATGGATACAAAACAAGCAATAGAAAAACGACGAGCTGTAAAGCACTATGACGCAAACCATAGAATGACGCCTGAAGAAGTAAATGAGCTATTGTCATTAGCGATTCTTTCTCCTACGGCATTCAATATTCAAAATTGGCGTTTTGTTGTAGTTACTGATACAGAATTGAGGAAACAAATCAGAGAAGCAGCCTGGGATCAATCACAAGTTACGGACGCATCACTATTCATTGTTTTGTGCGCCGATATGAAGTCTTGGGAGAAACAACCTGAACGATACTGGACTGATGCACCAAAAGAAGTTCAAGAGTTTATACTACCTGCTATCGATAATTACTATCGAGGCAAGGACCAGGTTCAAAGAGACGAGGCAATGCGATCCTGTGGTATAGCTGCACAAACACTGATGCTTACCGCAAAATCAATGGGGTACGATTCATGTCCAATGGATGGTTTTGATTTCGATAAAGTAGCTGGTCTTATTAATCTACCCGCTGACCATGCAATTGCTATGTTTGTTGCAATTGGTAAGGGAATAAAAGAGGCATGGCCGCGAGCTGGGCAGCTAAGTCTTAACGATGTAGTTATCAATAACAACTTTTCTTAACAACATAATAATTGCATTCATGAAATGGTAAGAAGTAAAGCACTATTATCGAGTGTAGCTTGAGTGAAAACATTGTTATTCACTGGTTTAGGCAGGATCTTCGCATTTCTGACAATCCAGCTCTGTTCGCGGCGTCTCGGCATGGAACCGTTTTACCCATTTATATCCTAGATACTAAAAATGCAGGTGACTATTATTTAGGTGCAGCAAGTCGCTGGTGGCTACATCACTCCCTGTTAGCATTAGATAAATCATTAAATGGGACTCTCTCGGTATATAAAGGTGATCCTAAGAAAGTCCTTGTCGATTTAGCACAAAGACAAAACATCAAAGCCATCTACTGGAATCGCTGTTATGAGCCTTGGCGAATTACACGGGATGAACAAATTAAAAAAACTTTAGATACACACAATATCGAAACCCATAGCTTTAATGGTGCTCTACTTTGGGAACCATGGGAAATTCTAAAAAATGATGGAACTCCTTATAAAGTATTTACGCCTTTTTATAAATCAGGATGTTTAAACGCGCCACCGCCAAGACAACCAATATCTAAGCCTAAAAGCTTTAAGCTAAAAAAAGATGAGCTTAACGAGTTATCGATACATGATTTAGGATTGTCACCCAAGATTAAGTGGACTAAACAATTGGAGCCACATTGGAAAATAGGAGAAGAAAACGCTAAGAGAAAACTAAGCAAATTTATAAAAAAGCAACTGGCTAATTATAAAGAAGGGCGAAATTTCCCAGCCAAAAACAATGTCTCTCGATTATCTCCACATCTACACTTTGGAGAGATATCTCCCAACCAAATTTGGAATGCTGCCATGAACACTGAAGATAGTGATGATCGAGCACATTTTCTACGTGAGCTTGGTTGGCGAGAGTTTTCTTGTAACCTTTTGTATCACTTTCCAGAATTACCCCGCAAAAATTGGCAAACCAAATTCGATCAATTTCCTTGGTTAGAAAATGATACGAACCTCCAAAGCTGGCAAATGGGTCAAACCGGTTATCCATTGGTCGATGCTGGCATGCGTGAATTGTGGCAAACAGGCTATATGCACAATCGAGCACGTATGGTGGTAGGTTCATTTTTGGTGAAGAACTTATTATTACACTGGCACCACGGTGAGCGATGGTTTTGGGACTGCCTGGTGGATGCGGATCTTGCTAATAACAGCGCGGGTTGGCAGTGGATCGCCGGATGTGGTGTTGATGCTACACCCTATTTTCGCGTTTTCAACCCTACTACTCAGGGACAAAAGTTTGACGCTAAAGGTGAATATACCCGTCAATTCGTACCAGAATTAAAAAAATTACCTCATAAGTTTTTGTTTAATCCATGGGAAGCGCCCGTCAAGATTTTACAAGAAGCGGGGATTACTCTAGGAAAGGATTATCCTTTACCAATTGTTGATTTGAAGTCATCGCGTCAACGAGCTTTGAGTGCGTATCAAAAAATCAGAGTTTAAATTTTAGCAAAATTATAAAGATTTCTAAGTTAGCGATGCAAAGTTGAATATACTTGAAAAAACATCGTAACTCCTTGTTAAAAAAGAGAAAATAATTTAATAACCATTATCTAAAACGAAAATCAAAAGTCTTGGTCTAATCCGCATGTAACCCGCTTTTTAATAGTTAATAAAAAGAAAATATTTATTTGGTATGAAGGTTCCAAAAATATCAACCTACGTACTCTCATGCTAGAAATCATTAAAAAATTTATTGTGTTGGCAGTGTTCTTTTCCTTAGGGATATTGACTGTGGTCTTCAGCGAATCAGAAGAGACTAAATCTACTTTTGGACCTACAGCTAATCCAGCAAATGGAATAAATTTACATCGGACAAGTATTTTTTAGAGTTATTTCGATCATAAATAAACTCTAAATAAGCACACCTCTTTACTGATAAAAATGCTTTAATCCTTTAGGACTTTAAAAATTTATGGATGTAGTAGCCTTACTATTGTTAGTTGTTGTTATCCTTTTAGTTTTCATTGTTTTTCTCGGACCGTTAACCACTATTTACAAAAAATTTAGTTTTAAAAAGCCGTTATTCTGGACTGGCGCAATAGTTATGCTCTCAACTATTTTCGGTGCTGGCTACTTGATGCATTACTTAAAACATCTTAAACAAAGACACCCTGCTGACCCAAGACTTATTTCAGCGATTGTTTACGTCGAAAATTTTCGAAACCGAAGTAATCGCCTCCCCAATAAACAAGAATTTGAAAAGTGGGAAAATCAATCAGATCACAAAGGTTATTGTTGTGACTGTTCATATGAAACTTACTTACTTGATAAATCCGGCAAATTTTCTGAAACTGGATTTCCTGCATACACTATCAGTTGCTTTGATGGCGATATCTCACATTATTATTCAACCCCACCGAATAGGTTCTATATCCGTTGATAGTTTAGAACAAATTTTATCCAGGCTTACAAACCAAAAAGAACAGTTTTAGCTCAACTTATTCTTGAATTAGGTATAGAATTAGTCCTTAAATCACAAAAACAAGACTAACAATGGCTTTGTACAATCTTATATATTTAATTTTTGGAATAGCGTTTGTTTATATACTCTGGAGCAATCTGCGCTGAGTTAGTTTTACTAGCTCTCACCAATGCTCCCAAACTTCAAAATACGTCACTCCGTCTTTAACTACTGTACGTATCCCAACTTCGCGCTTAACTTTGAGCGCCTTTTCCATAGCCTTATTGTATGCCGTGGAACCTTCACCACCTTCACGAGATCTATACAAATCTACTAGATGCCAGCCTCTTCTATTTAAAGTTGCCGTCTCATTTTCATCAAGGGTTTGTATTTTTTTTTCAGATTCTGACATGTTTTGTACGCTTTATGAAAACCTTTAAGAATTAATATCTTATTCGATACCTTTTTCTTTTATTTCTTTCTTTACAATTTCTATATTTTCTTCGATTTGTTTTTTGACAAACTCACTAATCACAGCATCGTACTTTTCTGCTGTTTTTTTTGTCACTTGTTGTGACAGTTTTTGTGATGCCACAACCGATTTTTTCCCCACTGGGGTTTTGTAAAATGCAATTAATTCCTTTACTTCACTTTCAGTATAAGTTTCCTTATACAGTGGGATGAACACTTCTTCTTCCATTTTTTGGTATGGCATGGCTTCTTTAACGTGATTTTCGTAATTCTTCACCATTTCAGTAAATCTACCTTTTAATACTTCACCAACTTTCTGTCTCTGCTCTTCTGATAAAGAATTTGCATCAATATTTTGATCTGCTGCTTGAAAAAAGCTTGCTTGCATCTGGTTAATGATAAGAGTGTTTAAGCTTACATAATTACCGCGAACACCCGTTAATTCAAATAGTTCTTTAAGATTATCACTGTAAGAATCTGCTACAACAGAATGGCTGAGTACTAATAAAACAAAAAATAATATTCTTTTCATGTAAATCCTATGTTAATAATGAACTAGCAAATATTGCCTTCATATAAGTCGATTACAATTCGTCTAACGGCATGTGTGGCTTCGTTTATCTGTAATCCATATTGTTTGGCAACTAAGGTACCTATTTGTTCAATACTCCTGCTTCCGTCTATCGCCCCAATTACCTGTGCTTGAAGTAAATATCTAGATGCTTCGATTTCATACTGATTATGCTTTGGAATGGATTTATTCGTATCAAGTACCCAGTTAGGCAAATAATTATATTTGGGTGGTACCATGGCATCTTTTATCTTTTTAACACAGAAGTTAAATACTTTCTCTGTCCGACCATTGGCACTTATAGGTGAGTTTAGATACTGAATTTCTTTGCGATTTGAAGCTACTATTTCAAAGCCGTTTTTTTCTAACAAATCCAGAACCTCTTTTTCACTATAGCACCAGGTTTGGTCGCTATGTAGAAATGCTAAAGATCCAGTATTGACCCACCTTCCCCCTTTCTTCAAGATTTGATTAATACGCGGTATAAAATCTCTAAGGTTTTGTGGAACAATATCTATCAACCAAGGTGTCAACACCGTATCCAAGCTATGTGCTTGAAATGGTGGGTTCATCCCATCCGCAAATAGGTACAATATATTTTCCTTAATAGCTTCCGGTGCTTGACACTTTTGCAATGTTGCAAAGGAGTTTTCATCTAAGGGTGCTATGGGAAACTCGTACAAGGAAATATTATCACCTTGAATCGCCCGATTACCAGCGAACAAGAGTACCGGGTTGATATCTAATAATACTGAAAGTTTTGGAGAAAACTTTTTATGTATGTCATAGGAAAGCCGGCCTGTGCCTGCACCTAGAGTAAGTACTTTTCCGAGATCTCGTGGTTCATTTAGAACGCTTTCTACTGCTGCGAGTAATTGCTCATTTTCTCCATTATCCCAAGTCCAATCACGAAAAATATTATCGTAATAGCTTAATAAGCCTTGCACCTTAGGCACTTTTGCATAAAGCGCTTGTGTAGGATCAATTTGATTATCAAAATTTTCCTGTTCCAGCTCTAGAGGTGCGATCAAATCCAATACCTGAGCTGTATGTGTTTGTTTGGCTTTAAAAATTTTAGTAATACGTTTTTGAGCAGCTTTGCTCAGGCGTTTATCTTTTAGGGCTGCTTTTAAGCGTTGTTGCTCTACCTCGTTTATATGTAAAAAGCCATTTAAGCGTGCTTTCCATTCCAGTAAAGACAGATTCGGGCTCTCAAATAACCAAGGGATACAGGCTTCCCCACTGATATATAAAGGAAAAGTAACCCCACAAGCAGAACACTCAAGCAAGCTATCTTGAATAAGTAAGGATGAGGCATTACTACGACATGTTGGACATGCCATATCAGGCAATAGCTTCAACCAGGCGGCGTTGTGCTGTTGCGTATAGTCGATTTGCGAAGCAGGTGTAGCGCTCAAGATCGTTTGAGGATGACAGTATGCGATAAAAACATTGTCGCGGCTCAAGCAATTCTTGTCATAGATTTTTGTCGCGTAAAATCCACCGGCTATATAAAAAACGGGGTGATTTTAAATCACCCCGTTTCTAGAAGTACAATGTATATTATTGAATATTATACTATTTGGTTAAATGCAATATGTTCAACACCTGGTGTAGCACCTAAAGTTGGATTACCTAACACATTTGCAAAGTTACCTTGCTCACCATGCAGTGCCATATAGTTTAATATACACAATTCGCTAAGCGTGGTTACACTATTCGCGTAAGGGCTGGAACCGGTATCAACAGCACCATCTGCTTTAAAGTAACCGAGCTGTTGAGAGGCATTACCATTTCTCATAAGGCCTGCAGATGCGATGGCTGGACTGTACACAAACATAATACTAGCTGCTCGTGAAGAATTATCTGAACGCCAGCGGAATTTTGTGGTGCCATTGCCATCATCTTCAGGATTATTCCGATCCGCCGAAACTGCCCCGTCACTGAAAACGTAAATCATTAAAGGTTTACCAAGTGCTGCGGCATATTCCAGTGACGCACCGATGACTTGACCAATTTTAAAGTCTTTACCATCGGTTTCTGGACGTGGATCTTGGTGATAATCACGACCACCGAATTCCATGGTGCCACATCCACCATAGCCGTTTACCACAACCTTCATGGTTGCTGCGGCTTTGCGGAAATCACCATCATTGCTAATTTCACCGTTAGGAAAGATATTAGTAAGAATTGCATCTGCCTCTGGATCTAAATCCGACGGCAAGATCGGTGAATTTAATGTAGCGACTGTCTGATCATACCCACATTGAATAAGTTCTTCTGTAGCTGTCGCTTCATTAATCACACCTAGTTTCAGCTGATTCAGGATTGCAGTTGCTGCTGCAACACGACCACTTGGAAACCCTTCAGTTTCACCACCACTAAGACTAATGGCTTGACTGCGATTGCTGACTCGAACTGGGCTCAGTGAAGCATCAATCATATACTCGGGTGCAGTAGAACGCCCACCGGTATCCGAATTACGTGTTCCAATGGTTGCCACAAACTCCCCATTGGCACCGGCTTTGGCGATACCATAAATAGGATTATGCGGATTATCACCTGTATCGTTATCCGAACGAGCAGGAATTATTGAGCCATTCACATTAGCACGTGTTGCAGCGCTGGTTTTATCCAGCATGCCACGTAATAAGGCACTGTTCGGATGCATGGCTAACCCAAAAGAACGATCTACGCCAACATTTTGCGGTGCAATAGCTTGCGGTAAACCAAGTGTTTCATAACCGTCTGTAGGTATAAAATCTTCTTGGCCTCCCGCACCACCAACCATTACATTTGAACCTGCAATATTGGCACCGCCTCCTTGGTCAATTCCAATAAATGGAATCTTACCTGCACCGATGAGACCGTTATTTTCACTGATCTCACAAGCGGCTTTGGCTTCTCTAGAAACTATCGTTGCTAGGCTTGGTAGAAGAATTGTACTAGTGCCGGCAATAAGTCCTCGTCCTAAGAACTCCCTGCGGGTAACAGGTCTACCATGACCGGTACGTCGGCATGAATCTTTGATGCGCTGCTCAAAGCGACGATGTGCCTCTTGCGCCCGTCGTTGTTGCTCTCTGTATTTCGCCATTGTTGTTACCTCACTAGCCAATTAATTAATCGTTATTGCACTACTTGCTAAAGCAGCAGTACACACAGCTTGTAAAACTTGGCGTCCTGCAGCATCGTTACAACCGTTTGCACAGTTCAAGTCATTCATCATTGCAACGAACTCTGCAATAGTTGCTGTACGATCTGGCTGATTTACCAAGTTGTTACCTATGATCTTGTCATACACGGTCCCAGCAATTGCATCCTTCTCGCCTACTTCAATTGCACAGTTACCGTCATTAAAGAAGTTTCTGCAGCGAGCATTGTTATTATTACCAACGACTTCGCCACAGTATGTAGTCGCAAGACGTTGAATCGCAATCTGGTTTGCACCAGCAAAGCCTAATACATTAGAAGTTGGTGGCAATGAATCTCTCAATTCGTTGTACCGATTGCGAACGTCGCTATCGTTCTGACTGATTCCAGTAAGTGCAGCCATAGTATCGTGCACTTGTGAGAAGATACGTACACCCGCATCTGGCTCTTCGACATCAACCGGATCTGCAGGAGGCACTCCAGGACCTATCGCTTCTGTGGTACCTATCTGTCCTCCGAGTACTTCAAACTCAAGGTGGAATTGGTCTAATTCCATGCCTAGATCTGATGCAATTAACGCACCTAGAGGTGAAATTTCTTGTCCAGACTGCATCACTGTCATGTCAACACGTCTAAATACTTGCATTGCCACGGGTACATTGTTGTTGATTCCGATGCGCATATTTTTCACTGCGATACCCGTTGCATCCGATACAAGTTTTGGTCTTGCAAATACGTATGCAAATGGATCTATTTGATAGGCTTGCATCTCAATATAACCTGGAGCGCCTAAGATGTTGGCAACATCGAATCGAAGTGCAGTGATTGCACCTGCTCCAGCTTCAAAGTTTTGAGAAATTTCTGCCCCATTGAGTGCTTTGTTATGGATGGCAACCATCTTGAAAACACCTCTCCATAAGCGATTGTTGGTGGCTTCATTACCTAAGATGAAGAAATTATCATCCTGCCAATTCAGCATATCGCCTTGGACAGCCTCTTCTGCGACCAATTGACCATTTACATAAATTTTGCGTCCGCCCTGCATGTTGTCATAGGTCATGACTACATGGGTTAGTTCTGTATTCAATACGCCATCCTCAGTGCGTAACTCTGGATTACTTCCATTAGGCGTGTTATTCAAAGTTTGTACACGTGAGATGTACTGTGTGTTGGTTTGCCCCAAAGTGAAATTACGTCGGCCGGTATCGATTGAATAAGAAACGATACGTGCAGGACCAGTTTGATTATCTGCTTCTGGAATTACCCACGCCTCTACACTGAACTGGTTTCCACCAGCCAGTAAGTTAAAGAGTTTTTGGCTATCGGTTAAGGATGCCTGAGCTTTACCGGAAACGTTACGTAAGCCACCTTGCGGGTCCCATTCGGTGCCTTCAAGGTTTAAGGTCATATCGGCGCCAACATTGCTGGTACCCACGGTGGTGTTACCGGTTCCTTCTGCAAAATTAAACACAGTAATCATGTTTGCATCTGCACGTGCAACAGACCCTTCTACAGCTTGTGAGAAGTTTGTCGTTGCACTCGCAACCACATTATTTCCACCGCCATTACCACCACCGGCATTTGCTTGTGCAGCCCAACTCTGAATTGCAATAAGATATTCTGCAGCAATTCTACTGCATTCTGCTCCACAGTTATGATTAGTAAGTGGTCTTTGATACACGCTTGATTGGTTTGGAACTGCCAAATTTACCAGCCCTTGACCCGTTATGACTGCATAAGAAGCCGCGGGATCAGCCAATGCAAAATCGACCGCAAGTGAAATTAGAGGATTATCGTGACACGTTGTACAAAAATTCTCTGGCTTCCTGATTTCTGGATGAAGTGTTGCAGCAAAAATTGCTTGATCATTCGCGGGTGGAGGTGTGACGGGAGGATCCACTGGATTTGGCATTGGATCACCACCACCAGTTCCGTTACCGCCTGAATTTCCAGCAGTTTGTGGTGCTGGGTCATCAGAACCGCTATCACCACCGCAAGCAGTTAAAGCAAACGCCAGCAAGATCATGCAAACCCATTGTAGTGTATAACTACGCGATTTTGGCGCTTCATTGCTGCTACGTTGAAATAAGTAATTATTCTGACTCATAACATTTCTCCTAAATGGCATACCTAATTTGTTGGACAACACTGTTAGTTACCCATGCAATAAGCAGCCGTCTCAGCAAAGACTCGCTTCATGCTGCGGTTATTCGCCTCAAAAATATTGGCAATGTTTCGAACAGCTGCCACGTCTGCAGGTCCATTGGGACTGCGATGACAAACTTTTTCGAAAGCTTTTTTAACTTGGCACTCTGAGAATTGACGCGTTTGCGCGATCTCTACACCCAAACTTTTAGCTCCAGTACCAACTCCATCATTAGGCCCATTCCAGCCTACCCATGAACTAGGGCCAGCTCGCCAATAATTAACCCAAGAGTCACCTTGAGTTACATAACCCGTAGGAAAGGTGCCTGCTGCTTGCAAATACTTAGGCTGTACTACCCCTGCTGTATAGACAAGTTGTTGTGTGTCTTCGTCAAAATCGTAATAAGCAAATGCACCAGCGAGACCATCCATACCTGCATGGCAAGTGAGACAATCATTCATAAATATCTTGCTATCTCCACCAGGAGAACGAGTGACATCTTGTCGTACGCGATTTGGATAGGCGGATTTATCGCGGAACCCATCTATACCCATACACATAAAGTTTAATGTTGCGAAGTTAAGTGCCGCACGGTTAGTTCCAGCAACTAAAAATGCTTCGGCAAAACCACGCGTAGTCATAACTCCTGCAGTTTCACCAGAGCCTAGTTGGTCATTTAAGGCAGACTGATTCATGGGAACCAGCATCGCTGGATCACTTAAATCCCTGCGTCTGTTCTGCAAATCTACGTAGTGATCATTATTATTAGTGGCATATGCAACATCCGTTGCAGCTGCCGAACCAACATACACCGTGTCTGTAGATAAAATTTGATCAAAAGGAATATCATCTCGAACAAATCCCATCACAGTTGCGGTGGAATCGTTCAGATCACGATAAACAGACTGATCACGATTGGTCCATGGTGTGGCCCAATCTTTAATAGTTGTATTAATGAAAGCGGGATTATCCATCGCTTCCATTGCTGCACCGATTGCATCTCCGCCTTGAATTTTAGCAGTCATCGAACTCAGTACAGCTTCTGTAGGAGGCACACCAGTAAGCCGGTCATGCATTCTTTTGGCTTGCTCACGCGGACCTGCGATAGAAACCGACATGCTCGCAATACCTATTAAAAAGATAAACGCGCTAAATGCGCTAATTAATTTTTGTCTACTTAAATGCATTGTTGCACCTCTCGTATTTAAACTTTCATATCGATTAACTTCTTAACGCAACAACTGCTGCGTAAGCTTATCGACAGCCATATCCCGGACTGTTGTGTTGGAATTTAAGAAAGAACGAAACGAAAAGTGACGAATTATTATCTCTACAGTGAATTCAAATATATTTCGATTCACTACTGTTAAGATAAATACAACCCCCTAATAGCTAGCAGTAATTACTTCATGTATTTTTACTGCACGACAAGATTGCCGTTTCATTGTTCCAAACTCCAGGTACAAATAGTGAACTTAAAAATTTAAAACAATGCTTAAGGCACGATGGATGGATAGTTTTAACCTATGAATGGTAATTGACAAAAAATGAAAATTAAATCTTCTAGATATCAATACGTTAACATTGCATAAGAAAAAATACTTAATTAAAAGTTTTTAGATTAAATCAATTTTAAGAAAATAACGTTATGAATCTAAGAAAAATTACTATAATGTGATCAAAGCCACGTTTTTAAAAACTCTTATTTCTAATGCGGGCGATTTACTGCACACAGTAACAATTAATAACAATTAATTAGATAGGCTCAACCTTTAAAACAGTACCATCTAATGAAACCACTTTAATCTTTTGCCCGGCTTCTGTATCCGGACCATTAATCTTCCACATCGTATCATCCACATGGATTTTGCCATAATTGTTGACGATGGCTTCATTTAAAGTAAATACTCGCCCAACTAATTCTTCACCACGCTTGTTTAAAGTTGGGTAAGCATTTTTTTCAGGAACTTTTTTCCGATACTGTCGCCAAGCAAGAATAGATAACAAAGAAAGTACAGAAAACAAAGTGATCTGTATCTGCCAACTCAAATCAGGTAATACAAGTAATAAGATACCCAGTACTGCAGCCGAGACACCAAACCAAATGAAAATGGCGCCTGGTGCAAAAATCTCAATGACTATAAAAATAATCCCCAATATCCACCAATGCCAATACTGAAGATTTATTAAAAACTCATTCATTTGAAACTATCCTTATAATATATCCGTATTTTACTCACTTTTATCTGTTAAGACCGTTTTGGCAATTTCGGCAATACCACCGACAGATCCAATTAAACTGGTAGCCTCAAGTGGTAGCATGACCACCTTTTGATTTTGCGCCGAACCTATAGTAGCCAATGCATCTACATATTTCGTTGCAACAAAGTAATTCACGGCTTGAATATCACCTTTGGCAATCGCCTCTGAAACCATTTCTGTTGCATTTGCTTCAGCTTTCGCCAAAGTCTCGCGTGCTGCGGCATCACGTTTAGCCGCCTCTAGTCGGCCATCTGCATCTAAAATAGCTGCCTGCTTCTCGCCCTCTGCACGCAAAATCTCGGATTGCTTTACGCCTTCAGAAGTTAGAATCTCAGCACGCTTATCACGCTCGGCCTTCATTTGTCTCGCCATCGAGTCCACCAAGTCTTGTGGAGGTGCAATATCTTTAATTTCGATACGTGTGACTTTCACTCCCCAAGGTGAGGTCGCTTCATCCACTACGTGCAACAACTCTGCATTAATTTTATCGCGCTTCGATAATGATTCATCCAAGTCCATAGAACCCAATACTGTACGTATATTGGTCATGGTCAGATTCAGGGTTGCACGTTCTAAATTATTGACGTTGTACGAGGATTTCACCGGATCTAATACTTGGTAAAACACTACTCCGTCCACGCGTACTACCGCATTATCCTTGGTGATCACTTCCTGAGAAGGTACATCGAGAACACGTTCTTTCATATTGACTTTATTACTAATTCTATCAAACACCGGAATGATAAATCGCAGCCCAGGCTGTAAGGTTTTGCGATATCTGCCAAACCGCTCCACCGTCCACTCAAAGCCCTGTGGCACACGCTTAGCGGTCATCGTCACTACTACCGCTGCAAATACTAAAATGGCAATGACTAGCTCAACTGGCATAAATCCTCCTTTTTACGTAAATATATGGTTTTGAACGTAACGATATGTTTACATATTTTTACAATTATTTCAAGAAAATTCGTAATCATACGTTACACTTGTTAATATATATTTACTTTAATAAATTATAAGTTATGTATGGAAACAGTAATAAAATCCCAAGCTTCTTATCTCCACGATCCTAAGTGGGCCACCGCAGTTTCTCGTCTGGTCAAAGCCCAAATGGCATCCACCGGCACCACTTATGCCGACTTAAGCAAAAAACTCCAAGAGGTTGGTACTTCCCAATCGCCAGAGAACTTAAGAGTAAAAATCAACCGTGGTAATTTTGGAGCACAGCTACTTGTACAATTGTTTTTAGTAATGGATAAAACCGATATCGATCTCAAAGACATGGAAAAATATATCTTTACTGATAACTCAAATTAAATACATACAGCATATGCACCTACTGGCCTGACTTTTCAATGGCTTACTTACCCCATTGTCTTTAGGGCTTTACTCAATAATGCTTTTCACCCCCTCAAATACACCTTTTATCCGCTATTAGACCCAACTCAACCCGATGTCGGTAACAATAAGTAGCTACTTGTTATAGGGACTTATTTGTTAAGGAGAACAGTCTTGTATAAAAGACTCCCAATCATTTTGCTTGTGTTTCTTATGCCTTTGTTAGGCCTTGCTGATCAAAAGAGCCCTCATCAAATCATTCAAGAGACTGGTGAACAAGTGCTTACCGTACTAAAGCAAGATGAAAAAGCTATACGAGCCAATCCAAACAAAATAAATGATTTGATAAATCAAATAATTTTGCCAGTTTGTGACCTAGAAAGAATGAGTAAATACATTCTTGCAAAACACTGGAAAACAGCAAGTATTGATCAACGTACGAAATTTACCAATGAATTTATGCAGATGCTAATTCGTACTTACGGAAAACACCTAGTTGAATATTCAAATGCGACTTTCACCGTTTTACCTGAGAAAAATACGGAAAAAAAATTGTATGAAACTGTAAACACAGAACTCAATCTAAAAAATGGTTCGAAACCATTACAAATCTCCTATGTTTTTAGGACGTCAGATGACGTATCGAAGATAGTTGATGTACGTGTTGAAGGAATGAGCATACTAAGAACCTTCCGTACCGCTTTTACTTATGAAATAGCAGAAACATCTTTAGATGAATTAATCGAACGCATTGCTAATACAAATAGACCTTCTCTAGCCCTACATACTGCATCAAATTAATCATTAAGCGAGCAGCTTATATTGCTCCTTATTATTTCCTATTCTATAGAACCCTCTGCCCGTGTAAATGTGTAACTAAGAAGTGGGTGGAAATTATGTAGTCAAATTTCCGTCTTTCCTACATACCCAGTTCAAGCTAAAAACAAGTAAAAATAATATAACTCGTCAACATGAGTGCTCACGCTCAATATTAATTGATGCATAAATCAGCTAATTGGTAAATTTTTTAAGTGTAAGCGGTGTAATAGCTCGGCTAATATTCAAGATACAATACTCTCTTCACCGATTAGTAGGTCTAGGTGGTATCTCTTAGTGTCACATGCTCAAACAACACTTGATGAAGATAGCATTATCACAAACGTTGAGCCTATATTTGTTTCTCACTACAAATGCGAAATTGGAAGTTCCCCTACCTTAATCGAACTTAAACAGTATCTAGTCAGTCTTACCTCCGATAAATTAATTTCAATATTGAAAAGCTCAGATTCATTGACTTTCAAATCAATGTCTGCTCATGAGTTACTAGCAATCATTAACATCTATGTTCGCAAGCTACGTGTTTGGTAATTAGCACTATCGCGTAAGGTGCGAGTGCAGGTAGAATGTTTTTATTTGCACGCCCGTAATGCTAGAAATATTGAACGAATATAAGGACTTATTCATTGTTTTAGCATGGCTTTCGGCAGCTCTACTGATAATCAGTATTGCTATCGTCCCCGTCTTAGTTATAAAAATACCTGCAGATTATTTCAGTCAACAACGACGTATTAAGCTAAGTTCAAAAAGTAACCACCCCAAATTGGCACAATTTTTTAATGGGATAAGAAATCTACTTGGGTTTATCTTGATTTTATTAGGTTTATTAATGCTAGTGCTGCCGGGCCAAGGTATTTTAACTATTTTGATCGGTTTGTTTCTGATGAATTTCCCAGGTAAATATAGACTTGAACGAAAATTGGTTTCCTTGCCTAAGGTGTTGAAATCATTAAACTGGATTCGCGCTAAGGCTAATAAAGAACCCTTCTTTTTATCATAGAGGCTAACAATCATTAATTTTTCCTGATTTTATGCATACAATACTGCTCAGGAATAAACAACAAAGACAATAACTAGTTATGACAGATCAAACTACAGCGCCAACTGCCTCGCCTTTATTCAGCGGTATAACTTTACTTATTGGAATTATTTGTATCAGTGCTGCCGCAATTGGCATTTTTTGGATCAGTAAAATTCTTCCAGGTCTATACGCATCTTTATCCGAAGACGGTTACTCTTTTATGAAGAACGCAATTATATTTCACGCAGTTTGGCTAGTTTTTTTCTTAAGTCTCTTGCTTACAGGAATCAAGTTGATTATTTCTGCAATTAATAAACGAACGACTGATCTTGTCCCAGGCCTACCACTTTATTTTGTGGGCGCATCGCTAGTGGTCATCGGATTGTTTTACCTCATATTTCAGCAAACTACTTATGCGATAATTGCAATTGTTGCAGGAATACTATGTATCTATTTCGAAGGCGCTGTTGAAATCACTTAACCAGTTAAAAATACTACACCTCTTAGGTCACCCTAACCAACTTACCCAACATATATTAAAGCTCTGTTCTAAGCTGGTATTTATGTGATTGTATACCGCATTTTATCGGTATTTTTAGCTGTCTTTATCGGTAATTCCACCATTCCAGCCAGGTTTTGTGTCCCAATACGGCAATAAAAACTCTTTACAAATTATTGTTTTAAACACGCAATGCGTATAGTACTCAAGTGGGAGCATATGGAAATGCAGCATTCAGCAACAACAGTTCTAAAACACATTTTAATCGCCAGTATTTTTGGTTTATGCATTAACAATGCACTTGCCGATGAATATGAAATTGCAAAGTCCGATGACGTCTATCAAGTACCTGATGATTACGATAAATCAGGGGACAAAAAACGTATTCATTCTGAAAGCGAATCCATACTTGAAGATGGTAGACTTTTCTTACAGGTAAATTTAGCTTCTTATCATCCCGGTGAAGACAGTGATGATGATTTTAATGAGTTTAACCCAGGCCTAGGACTCGAATATCATCTTAAACATTTCTATGTGGCTGGTGGTTTCTTTGAGAACAGTATTGATAAATTCAGTACTTATTGGGGCGTAGGTCATGAACGATCCATCTTTGTAGACTGGTTTGGGTTGGGTATATTAGGTGGTGTAGTTACAGGTTATGATGGCGGGTTCTCACCTCGCCTGGCTGTCGTGCCTTCTATGTTTATTAAGAAAGATCGAACTACATTTAAAGCCTATTATGTGCCAGCTGTAGGTGACGTCGATGAGGACGCTATTGGTTTTGCATTACGCTTCGATCTGGGCGGCATGTTCTAACTGAGGTAAAGCATAAACGGGGGCAAGGATTTATTAAAACATTAGAAATGCTTTAGCCCCTATTCAGACCATTAGTAGAGTAATTACATTTAATAAATACAAACAATATCTTTTCTTAAGCCCAAGCTCCCGTTATACTTTTTACGTCTATAGCGAAAACATATAGATGTGAGCTTCAGCGATTTCATACTTAGTATTCTTGTTCTAGCCGGAATTTGCTTTGTCCTATGGGTCATGGATATCAATCCCTTTACTAAGCAATTACAGATCTACAATCAAACATGCACAGAAATGATTTTAGATAACACCTATTGCAAAGGAGAATGGGTGGATAATCCGGTTGCTACTTACAACGTTGATAAAGCTTCTAATCAAGTAACGACATCGAACGGCGCCCAATTTAGCAATTGCACAGTAATTGATCGAAAAAACTGGGAATGTTTAGTAACGGATACGTCTGAAATAATTCAAGCAAAAAATGGGAAAGTTATCCTCGAAAACAAAGACCAGAATAGCAAACGTCAGATAACACGTTTAGAATGGTTGCAAAATAAGTTACTGGCTAAAATCAGTCAGTAAATATAAAAAATTAGTGTTTTTCGTTGTTATTACCCAAGAAGCCCTGATTTATTAATGAAATGACTGAGATTAGGCTAAATGATTTCGAAAAAACGCAGTGTATATACTCATACATGAGTATTTTGAGAAATCATTACTAATTTACCTTTTTGGGACATATCAGAATAAATCAGAGCTTCTCTAAATAGATTGTTTCTTATGAGTGAAACTACCATATTTGCAAAAATCGTAAATAAGGAAATTCCAGCCGATATTATTTTTGAAGATGATCTTTGCCTTGCCTTCAAAGATGTAAATCCTCAAGCCCCTACACATATTCTTATCATCCCTAAAAAACCCATACCTAAACTCGTTGATGCAGATAACGATGACCAAGCACTGCTTGGACACTTGCTTTTAACTGCAAGGGATATTGCAAAAAAGCTAGATTGCCAAGACGCATTCCGTATTGCTATCAATAACGGCGAACAAGCAGGCCAAACTGTTTTTCATTTACATGTACATTTGTTGGCAGGCAGACCTTTCAACTGGCCGCCAGGCTAAATCCAAAAAAATACAGCCCCTGCTATTTTGACTACATAGTTCAGTCAGCTAACAGTTGTTCGCGGGCTTGCTGTAAGTTTTCACGTTCTTTGGCATCAATAGTCGGAAATTTTAAATTGAGACTATCTAAAGATTCTTTAATGATATGCGCTACACAGTAGCGCATATAGAGTTTATCGTCTGCTGGAATAGCATACCAAGGTGCCCAAGCCTTAGAAGTGGCATTCAATGCCTCTTCATAGGCATGCATATAGCTATCCCAACACTCACGTTCCTTAAGATCGGCCGAAGACCATTTCCAATGCTTTTCCTGCTCTTCAATCCTACTCAAAAAACGCTTTTTTTGTTCCTCTTTAGAGACGTTTAACCAAAATTTCAAAATAACTGTACCATTTCTCGCGAGATGCTTTTCCGCATCGCAAATAGACTCAAAGCGCTCTTTCCATATGGTGTTAAAGTCTATTGAGTCAGGCAAGTTTTGAAAGTTAAGAATTTCTGGGTGTACACGAACGACAAGTACTTCTTCATAGTAGCTGCGATTGAAAATTCCTATGCGACCTCTTTCGGGTAAACACTTAGTAGTGCGCCATAGAAAATCGTGGTCGAGCTCGGCATCAGATGGTTTTTTAAATGAATAGACTTGGCATCCCGCAGGATTGATACCAGTCATTACCGAACGAATAGTAGAATCCTTCCCCGCAGCGTCCATTGCTTGAAAAATCAATAGAATTGCATGTCGATCATAGGCATATAGCATGCGCTGTAAATCACGCATATCACCAATGATATTTTTTATTTCTTTTTTATAATTTTTTGAATCGTTTTTATTCTCAGTTGGTGAAGTAACAGATGAACTGACTGAAAAGCTTCCGTCAAATGGCACTAAATAAGGTGAGTAAATAGCTTCAAACATCTAGTTTTATTATTAAAACAAAAAAGCCCCTTAATAAACTAAGGGGCTTTTGGTACAAGGGTACTATAACGCTAGATTAGATTTTAACGCCCAGTTTTTTCAAAGTCTGAATAGTAAGACCACCACGTGGTAAACCATTCGCCCTTTGGAAGGCATCAACGGCCACCAACGTTTGGTTACCAATCACGCCATCTATGGGACCAGGATCATGTCCAGCTTTCTTTAATGCACGTTGAATATCAGTGATCGTTGTACCACTCATATTGGTTTCGCACAAAACAGGACGCCACTGCATGTTCTCTTCTTTAACTTTAACTTTCTTGGAAACTACTTGAGTTTTTGCTGGAATTTCGATTTTTTTCTCAGTTGCAGGTGTAACTAATTTACGTTTTTTGACAATTTTATACTCTGCTGGAATTTCAACTATTTTTGTGTTTGCCGGTGTTTTTACTTTCTTTTGCTTGACGGTCTTATGTACAGCTGGAATTTCCTTTAAACAAAGTGTTGCACCAGTCGGTTTTCCATCGATTTTACTTCCGCGCACTGCCCACATAACTTTTTCATCTGCAGTTTTCAGGCGTTTGGTAACGGTCTCATAGGAAGCAGGAATCTCAGTTTTCTTTTCCTGAGCAGGAGTGACAAGTTTACGAACTTTTTCAACTTTGTATTCTGCAGGAATTTCTACTTTTTTCGTAGTTGATGGAGATTTTAAAACTCTCTTACTAACCGTTTTATAGACAGCAGGCACTTCGACTAAACACATGATCTCGCCAGTACTATTATCCAAGCGCTCAACGGGACCACGCCCTTTTTTCCATTCAGTTGTTGCAGGTTTAACTAATACTTTTTCAGTAACCGTCTCATAAACTGCTGGGATCTCAATTAGTTTCGATGAGGCTTCCTTAACAAGTACTCTCTCCTCTTTCCACTCATATTTGGCAGGTACCACTTCTATCTTTTGTGAAGCTTCAGCTGTAAGAACTTGCTGTGTCTCAGTCTTGTATTGAGCTGGTATATGATATTCAGCGTAGCAGTTACCAACTTTTGCATCTGCTAAGTTTAAGCCGTTTGCAACCGCACCAGCCAAAATGGATGGGTTCGCTCGTCCTGCATTTTTAGACGTGCCTTTAGTCCACATTTTTTCTGCTGGTGTAACTAAAACTTTTTCAGTAACCGTTGTATACGTGGCAGGTACAGGCACTAATTTTTTCGATGCCTCTTTTACTAATACTTTCTCTTCTGCCCATTCGTATTTAGCAGGAATAATTTCAATCTTTGAAGAAGCTTCTTTCACAGTTACTGTTTGAGATTCTGTCTTGTATTCAGCTGGAATAATCACTTTTGCATAGCATTCTCCAGCTTTCGCATTGGGCAAAGCAGATGCCGCATCACCTATCGTATTACCAACTGTGGTTGCAACGGATTTAGCCGCTGAAGCAGTCGCCTCACCTGCGTCCTTCATCATCTCCCCAGCCTCTTTGACCATCTCCTCGGCCTGCTCAGTAGCTTTCTTTTCATGCGAATCGGAGAATACGGCTGAGACACCAAACAACAGTGAAAAAGCCACTGCTGCATTTAAAATTCTCTTAGTTTTCATCTAGTTCTCCACTAAAGTTAATTATAAATATCACGACAATACTCGTAATGTAATTCAATTATGATTACGAATTTAAGATTCGTATTACGAATTAAGATTGAGTAACTATTTTTATTCAAAAACAATTATACGCGAACCACTTTTGAACAAAAAGCTTATCTCATAAAAGGTATACAGAACGTTATTACGATTAGTTACTACTATCACCGACAGTGTTTCTCTCTAATCGCCAATGCATCAGGCATCCATTCGTTGAGTTGCTGAATACGTGTTGCATGACTTGGGTGAGTCGACATGAATTCCTGTGGTTGACCTTTACTATTTTCAGCCATTCGTTCCCATATCCTAGGTGCTTCTCGAGGGTCATAGCATGCACGTGCTAAATAGACCAGTCCCATATAATCTGCTTCAGATTCATGCTTACGAGAAAATGGCAGTAGTACGCCATATTGTGCACCCATGCCTAGTGCACCCATTATCATCCTTTGTGTTCCTACATCCATGGAACCCAAGGCCATACTCGCAGCCATGCTGCCATACTGCACCAGCTTTTGATGCGCCATTCTTTCTGCACCGTGTCGAGCAACAGCATGGGCAATCTCATGCCCCATTACCGCACTGAGACCATCTACATTTTGTACAATGGGTAAAATTCCCGTATAGACGGCAACCTTTCCACCAGGCAATGCAAAGGCATTGGCTTGGTCGGATTCAATTACATTAAATTCCCAATCAAACCCAGGATCATCTTCAATCACTTTTGCTAAGCGATAGCCAATTTCTCGTACCAGATCTACTGCCTGCCCAGAACGCAAAACTTTAGACTCGGACAATACTTGTTGATAAGTTTGTAAGCCAAGCGCCGCTTCTTGCTCACGGGTAATATCGACAAGTTGTGAGCGACCGGTTAAGGGGACCTCTTCTTGATTACTAAAATAGTAGTACGCTAAGTAAAGACCAAATAGAACTATAGGTAATAACCTTAACGCGCCACCACGACGCTGACCTTTACGCCCATATCGATACGCTCTTCTTCTCATATTGATTTATCAAGTACAGAAAAGTTATTTTATTAAGGCCTTAGCACCTATTCTTAGTACGTCGTCAATGATTGATCCATCACCACCTACATCTAAAACTCCACTAAGCATGTCTAAGAAAGCATTATTAGACGTTTGGTTTGCACGTGCCCCTAACATGCCTTCAGTAGAAGCGCGCTTATTTAAGGCACCCATTACAACGGCTGCAATAATTGGCAACATCTTTTTGATTAAGGCAGGATCGATGCCCGTTTTTGCAGAAGCATGCTTGGCAAGACTGCGGCTTGCATCTTTGTTACCCAGTATATGACCAAGAATTCCATTACCATCCATACGAGTATCTTGAGAATCTAAGATATTGGGTTCGTCATAATAGCGATCATGATTGCCACTATTTAAAGCGCGCAAAAGACTTTCTAAACCATTATTTGTACTTGCCCCATTACGTAGACCTCCAGCAATTACTGGTAATACTTGGCCTAATAATTCTTGTAATTGATTAGATTGTAATCCTGACATGGATGAAAGCGCGTCTAAAGGACCACCTTTTGGTGACTGAAGTAAAATATCTAGTATGTTCATATCATTATTAATAGTTGTAATTTAACAATTACAATTATGTAAAGTTTGTTATTGGAATATTTAGTATTACATAAACTCACGAATGTTTTGAATAAAAAGTTTCAGCATGTTTTGCAATCATTAATGCCTCATTGGTAGGAATTACCAATATTTCCACATCGCTTTTCTGGGTATTAATACGTAGATGGTTGTTATCATTTGCTTCAGCATCGATATGAATTCCAGCCCAATACGCTAATTTACATATTTTTTTACGAATAATGGGTGAATTTTCACCAATTCCTGCAGTAAATACGAATAAATCTATACCTCCCAACTCTGCAACCAACATACCTAAATGACGATTTACTTGATAGCAAAACATTTCCACAGCTCGTTTGCTGTTTTTTGTGTTTGAATTTAATAATTTTTTCATATTATTGCTTTCGCCGGATATGCCTAATAACCCTGACTGCTTATAAAGTAAATTTGAAACTTCTTCGACGCTTAATGAAAGCTCATCAAGTAAATACAACACAATACCAGGATCTAAATCTCCACATCGAGTACCCATAAGCAGCCCATCTAAAGGCGTAAAACTCATGGTTGTAGCAATGGACTTTGCATTTTGAATGGCACACATACTTGCACCATTCCCCAAGTGTGCAACTACAATTTTTTTATTATCTATTTCATCTTCTTGTTGCAAATATTGCACAATGTATTCATAAGACAAGCCATGAAATCCATAGCGCCTTACACCTTTTTCAAAGTAATCATCTGATAAGCCAAAGCGTACGGCATGATCAGGTTGTGTTTGATGAAAGGCCGTGTCGAAACAAGCAATCTGGGGCAGATGTTGGTATATGTTTTGTATTACATGAATTGGAGCTAAGTTGTGCTGCTGGTGTAAAGGTGCCAGTGGCTGATAGCTTTCTAAATCTGCATATACTTGCTCATCGATTAAAACTGGACCTGAATATTTTGACCCACCATGAACAATCCGATGTCCTACTGCCGCTAAATTTATAGAAGATTGTTGACTCAACCATCCTAAGAAAAACTCTATTGCAACAGTATGGTTTGGTGATTGAATTGAGACTTCTGCAAGCGATTTTTTGAGAATGTTTCGTTTGCTCTGATCATAAATTTCAAGTTGTGCATCTTGATGAAAAAGTCGAACAGCGCGTGCAGAAAATACAGCTTGTAAAGAACTGTTATACGAAGCAAAAACTGAAAACTTGACACTGGAAGAACCAGCATTGATGACGAGAATATTATTCAAAGCTTGAAGATGAATATTGTTATTTATTTAGACGTAGTTGTATAAACATCAATTAAGCTTGGTGATTGTGAATCATCACGGCCAAGGCACAAGCCGCCAAACGACTGGTCGCATCATCGGCACGACTTGGGAGCACTATTGGCACTTTAGCGCCAAGCACAATTCCTGCACCCTCAGCTTGTGCAAGATACTCTAGTTGTTTGGCAAGCATATTACCCGCCTCGATATCCGGAACTATAAGCACTTCGGCTTTACCCGCAACATCCGATACAATGCCTTTGGTTTTTACGGCTTGTGGTGAAATCGCATTATCGAATGCAAGCGGGCCATCAATGAGTGCGCCTTTAATCTGCCCACGATCTGCCATTTTACACAGTGCAGCCGCATGTAAGGTGGATTCAATTTTCGAGGTCACCGTTTCGACTGCCGATAACACTGCAACCTTGGGTTCTTTAATGGCCAAAATATGTGCCAAATCAATTGCATTGCGTATGATGTCGGCTTTCATTTCTAGATCAGGCTCAATATTAATGGCCGCATCAGTAATAAATAGCGGTCGAGGGTATGTAGGTACATCGAAGGCAAACACATGACTCATGCGGCGCTCAGTCCTTAGTCCCCCTTCACGGCTCACTACGGCACTCATTAACTCATCGGTATGAATTTTACCTTTCATGATTGCAGCTGCTTGTCCATCTCGTGCCATTTCTACTGCAAGTTTAGCTGCAGCATGACTATGTTCGGCTTGAATAATTTGATAGCGGCTAATATCAAGCTGCGCATCATCGGCTGCTTGTCTAATACGCCGTTTGGGTCCAACCAATATAGGTTCGATTAAATTTTCTTCCGCGGCTTCAATAACGCCCAAAAGCGAGCTTTTACCCACCGGATGTACTACGGCAATTTTTAGCGGTGACTCATTTGTAACAGCTTTTAACAATCGCTCCAAATGCGGACGTTGAATTTTAGAGTCCATAGAAAATAGCCTGAATAAATAAAATATGAAACCAGTTTTAAATAAACGAGTCCAACAATATTATCTAATTACAATTTTATGATAACTAGGGTAAGCTAGATTTGATCAAATTTGAATATTAATAATACTAAGGAGGACCGGAATGAGTGTCGCCAAGATCACAGAAATCAGTGCTTCATCTTCAAAAAGCTATGAAGATGCAATCAGCACTGGTATTGCGCGTGCAAATAAAACCCTTACAGGTATTAAAAGCGCCTGGGTAAAAGATCATCAAGTATCTGTGGACAATGGAAAAATCACTGACCATCGCGTAATGCTTAAGATTACGTTTGTCATTGACGACTAAATCATAGACAGGACATGGAAGTCCTCCATTTAATTTTAAACAATTACTTATGAAGAATTTTATTGTAGCAATAATAGGCATTATCTCCGCTATGTATCTACTTAATGTTGGTTATGGTTTTGTGGAACTAATCCCTGATAATTTTCCCGTTATCGGCAACTTGGACGAAGCCACTGCAACAGCACTACTACTAAGCTGTTTGAGTTATTTTGGGATTGACTTATTTAATATCTTTAAAAAGGATTCAAAAGAAAACCAAACAGAAGCCAACCATGAAATACCAAAAAAATAATTTATAAAACAGGTATGCCAACCAGCTTAGGCAATATAACTATCTAAACTCAATCATTTCTACGAATTTCTTTTAGTCGTTGATCCATCCAATGTATCAAACATTCTATGCGCTGGTTTTTACCTACTTTTTCTTGTAGATCTTCTAAGTTATTTTTCAAGTACAAGATGATTTCCTCGAATTTATGTGACCGCTCACGATAATAGTCTACGCTTGCTTTTAATTTACGTATTTCAAGCGACATTTCTTCTAAAGTCATTTCGCCATGTTGTTTAGCCGCACCCGTTGCAAAAGACTGCTCTTTAATTTTAGTGACTAAAGAAAGCATATCTACTTCATCAATACATACCATTGGATAACATTCAATCAGATCATCAATATGAATTTGTCCGCGAGTGGCAGCGAGTTCTTTATTATTGATTTTAAATCGGATCTCTTTTACAGATACATTGGCAAGCGATGCAGCTTTGATTATGGAGACGAAACGTGGCACTGAATTTATTGAACCACTAATGTGAATTTAAGTAACAGGAGTATAGCCACCAGCAATTCCATTCTTGGTTAGTACTAGCTGCCAAAGTTGAATATTACGAGCCCGGAATGCACCTGCACAGCCAAGTAAATAATATTTCCACATTCGATAAAAACGATCACCATATTTCTCACACAGCTGCTTCCAATTGGCATCAAAATTATGGAACCACGCCATAAGCGTTTTGTCATAGTCTTGGCCAAAACTGTGGAAATCCTCTAAAACAAAGACACCCTCTATTGCTTCACTAATATCTTGCATAGAAGGTAAAACACCATTTGGGAAAATATATTTATTTATCCAAGGATCCGGTGTCGTTCGAGTCCAGTTGGCCCCAATAGTATGTAGAAGAAATATTCCTTCGTCCTTGAGACAACGCGCAACAACTTGCATGTAATTTTTATAATTTTTTGGACCCACATGCTCGAACATCCCAAGTGATACAATGTGATCAAACTGTTCATTCAGTTGACGATAATCCTGCAATCTAATTTCGACAGGTAGATCTGCACAATTATTTTGTGCGTACTCCGCTTGTTCTTTTGAAACCGTAACGCCGATCGCTCTTGCCTTATACTTTTCCGCTGCATATTTAACAAAGCTACCCCATCCACAGCCGATATCTAATATTCTTTGATTCGGTTTAAGGCCAATTTTACGACACACTAACTCCAGCTTGTTTTCTTGCGCTTGGTCTAGGTCTTTGGCATTTTTCCAATAGCCACAAGTGTATGTTTTACGTTTATCTAACATATAACTAAATAAATCATTACCAATATCATAGTGAGATTGAGCTACTTGAAATGCCCTACGCAGACTCTGCAGATTGAACAACTTGGACTGTAGTATTAGCCAAACCATGTTATAGGGATTGATTTTGTGTTCTAGCTTGGCCGCTAAAATTTTACAAAAAAATTGATCAAGAACCTCGACATCCCACCATTTATCCATATAAGACTCACCCAAGCCTAGAGAACCTTCCGCAAATACACGCTTATAAAAACGCTCATCATGGACTTTGATATCCCAGTCGCGCTGACCGTCAATTTCCACATCGGCTTCGGCTAACAGCTTACGTGCTTTGGAATAGAATTTATTCACAGCTTATTTCACTTAATTTTGTGAGGATAATCAGTTAATTATTAATTGTTTTGAAACTAAAATCACATACAATTATAGGCTCAATAAGAAAAACAACTCATACCGGTATTATAATTGGCAATGCTGCTTTCTATTAACTTATTCTTTGCTTTTTTGGTACTTTTACTAGGCATGTTGATGCTTATCACGAGATAAGCATCCGCACTCATTGATCGTGCTGTAGTGAAAACGTGGCAATCCAAGCGGCGGAACAGCAGCTGGATGAAAATTTAAATATATTTGTTATTGGCAATAGAAATGAATTAGATCTTTGCTGCTTGGATCTATCGGTGACCCCAAGCTTATTATGCCCTCGCCATATAAATAGACCTTTTGACCTTGCATACGAATTTTACCTAGCTCTTCTGTTTCTATAAAAACTCCATTCAAGCTAGTATCTTGGAGCACAAACTCGCCTTCTCGATAGGTAATATATGCATGTTTTTTCGAGACAAACTTATTATCGATTCTCGCGTTTGCGTGCAAAGAACGCCCCAATACGAACTTATCTAAGCTAGTATCAAAAAAATAGCGCTGATCAGCGATCTCAAGAGTTAATTCCGTAGTATTGCGTATTGGCTGACTTTCTTGCCATATGAGCTTTAGGTTGGTTTTGCGTCGATCAAGTGTATTACGGCGGTCTTGGCGAACGATATTAAAATCGCTATCCAATAATGGAAACGTTACTGTTTCAGCATTACTACGCCGATCATAATCACGGTGTACATATACCTTGGATTGGTCTTTAGCCGTATTTTTTGCAGGCATGGGTCGAAAAAAGAGGTTTCTGTCAATCCACTAAGTATAGTCAGGATGGTGCCACTAAAAAGTGAACCTGATCAAATTGTAAGTGAGTAGAAAAACTTAAAATAAATATTTTAGTTATTTATTTCAATGAGTTAAATTATTTTTCTAATCTATTTTTTGAGCGAGTAGAAGCATATTTATGAGTAAAACCGAAACCAATCCCATCACTAGATAAATGCACCACCACGGCCCAAACACGAATTAACTTAATGGTTTTCTCTTCGGCAACCGAAAACACTAACTGTACCCTACGGCCTACATATGCATGCTCGGGTATTTGATCGAGAAATGCTCCTCGCGTACTCAAGTTAATCGGTCGACATCGTGTAATGCCCAATTGAGGACAATACAGACGTAAATTTGCGGGTGAATGTAACCGGCGAGTAATACGTCGCTCTTGCTGGTCAATTGCACTACGACTCATTTGTGTATATCTCTAAGTTAACTTTAATCTTAATAATTCGCTAGTCAGCATAAATATGCTATGTGACCACAATGGAAACTATTTAGTTCTCAATAAATGCAATGTATACAATATATTACGGTGATATTTTAGCGTAAGCAAAGACATGTTTACACTATAAATACCGTAGGGTTACTGAGCTGGTGCCAACTTTGTTTCAAGTGGTATCTACCTATTCTCTAAATTTAAAATATTTTACGTAATAACATTATTATTCACTGAGTTAGTTGAGCTTCGCCAATGGCTACACTAGAAAATACCCTTTACTCATAATTCACTTGGTAAATGTAGCGTTTTTTCTTACAATAATCGCCGTATCGCCATAACACCAGATCATTATGCATTTGGAATTATCGCCTGGGGAGATGGTGATTAGTTGTGGTTTACGTTAATTAACGAATCGTACGATTATCAATTTAAACAACTTCGGAGTTAAAAATATGTTAACCAAGAAACTTCTTTTCCCTGCAGTATTCGCATTTGCGGCTACCTTATCAACAGGGTGTCAGACAACGGCTACGGAAGCTGAAGCGATGGAAGAAGCCGATCCTTTGGCAGAAGTACGTTCAGTTGCTGAAGAAGCACTTCGTACCGCTAATACTGCAGCCCATGATGCTGCAACAGCTAAAGATATGGCGTTGGCTGCACAAGAAGCTGCAAATGCTGCTCAGGCTTGTTGTGATGCAAATTCGCGCCGTATGAGCCGTATGTTTAGTGGTTCGATGAGTTCTAAATAAATTATATCTTTGCTTTTATTTAGCAAATTAAAGGGCCCATTCGGGCCCTTTTTTTATTCAGCAGTTGCAATGAAATTTCACTAGCTAACAGCTAGGCTATTTTGAACCTACTATGATTGGTAGCCCAGATTTATTTCTGGCCAGTCGGTTGGCAAGTTCCCAATTAACTTTATAGTCTTTGCTCGATTCAGTTGCGGCAATAATGGCTTGGACAAACTGGGTCAGATTCCGTGTATTTGAGCTTGACTCATCACCCTCGCTAGGGTGCATCTCTGCAAACAAATTGCCATGATGCCAAGCCAACTTATAAGGCTGATTAACAATGGCAACCCGTGTGTTAATGGAAACTCGATTAAATAGGTCTTCAATATCATTTGGATGTAGGCGAATACAGCCATGGGTTACTTTCATACCGATTCCACGCGGCTCATTCGTGCCATGAATAAGATAACCGGGTAAGGCTAAACGCAAGGCATAGTCGCCTAAAGGATTATCAGGTCCTGGTGGCACTGAAGCAGGTAGTGGGTCGTTTTTCCCTTCATGTTCTTTGCGAATGGACTCTGGTGGAAACCAGGTAGGTTTTTCTGATTTAGCAATAATCTTGGTGACATTATGCGGAGTATCCCAGCCTTCCCGTCCAATGCTAATAGGATACGTATATACGTATGGAGATTTTCCACCTGGATAATAATACAAACGCATTTCCGCTAAATTAAGTACTAAGCCCTCACGCTTCGCATCAGGCAAAATGTAGCGAGTGGGGATAATCACTTGAGTACCTTCACCTGGTAACCAGGGATCAACATCTGGGTTAGCGATAACCAATTCTTGATAACCGACTTGAAAGCGTCTCGCGAGCCTAATAAAGGTATCATCGTCTTGAGCAGTAATAATGGTAGTTTGCCCAATAATGGGGGCTCCATTTACTGGCAAACGATAACGTTCGGCATAGACTTCGGGAATGAGTGCGATAAATGCTATACCAATCAAGCTTACTAGGCGTTGCATAGAATTATTTGGATTGTCGCGTTAAATTAAAGCACTATTTTAAATGCAAAATTAATGCAGTCGCTAAGCATGAAATGTGGCTTAGATTAAAGCAAAATACATGTCATGGGCCACATTTCTTCGCCAACGCATCAACTAACAGACAGAAAGTAACGATTAATGTTCACCAAAATCAATAAATTTTTAGGCTATTTATTACTCCTGACAGTATTTTCGTGTGCCTCGACTCCGCCGTCTCAGACGTTGCCACACGCTGAGGTCGCTGTCACTAGTATCGACCACGCTAATTTTCAAAAATATACGAATGAAGATATAGCGGCGGCCAAAACTAAATTACAGCAGGCCCAGCATGCTGCTGAAATTAAGGAGCATAGCCAAGCTGAGCAACTAGCACAGCAAATTCTTGTCGATGTTGAACTGATCAAAATTAAAACCCAGCGCCTAAGCCTAGAGCAGGATGTAAAAGATCTTGAGGATGAAATCGCCAATCTACACCAAGAGATTCAGTGGCGCGAACCGGTGCAACTCTCGCCACTAAATCAATAACCAAATATCTACTTATGTTAAAAATTATTATTCAGGGTTGCTTATTTTTTTTCATACTTAGTTGTGCGAGTACACCTAAGACCTACCCTGCTTTAGAAAAGGCAAGATCTTCGTTGCTTGCATTACAAAATGAAGCGCAGATAAAAGAGATCGCCTCAGTTACCTTGTTTCAGGCAGATGAACATTTAAAACATGCTGATCAGGCACTGCAAGCTAATGATCTTGCGATTACTGATCATCACATCTACCTCTCAAGCCGTAAACAAGAAATCGCGCGTGAACTATTATTAAAACATCGGCATGAGCAAGAATTGAATAATTTAAAACAACAACACCAAGAAATGATAAGCCATGCGCGCAATCTAGAAACTAAACGGGCTCAAAATGCGGCTACCGCAGCACAGCAACGTGCACAAAAGCTCGAACAAGTGCTGGGAGAATACCAAGCCGAAGAAACCAGCCGTGGGACTTTGCTAATTATTAATGATTTATTATTCGCTTCAGGTGGCACAAAACTCGAGGCAGAATCTGCAAATAGACTACAACCACTTTTACAGTATTTACTTAGTAACCCCAAACGCGAAATCATCATCGAGGGTCATACCGATAGCGTCGGTCCTGCCAATGTCAACAAGCGTTTATCCCTGCAACGTGCAGAGATTGTTAAAGAATATCTAATGACGCATGGCATTGCAGAAAATCGTATCGAAGCACGTGGATTTGGCGAAGAAGTACCGGTTGCGACTAACACTACGAATGCAGGGAGAAAACTAAATCGTCGTGTAGAAATAGTGATAAAAACTTTAGTTCGAGAAGAAATTTAACTGTAAAAGTTTAAGTTTATCAACCAGGCACTCTAAGACATGAGCCTAAACAGGCCAAGATTCAAAGGTATTGTTCTTCAATAGCACATCTTATATGCGCTTTACATCACGCTGAGAAGCGCAAGATATTTTCAGAGTAAGGCGAGCGGTGTTTAAGCGTAGCGAGTTTGCGATGCCGCTGGGATCATCAACGCAAGAGTAAGTGATGTTCTGCGCAATGGTTTTGGCAAGAATCGGCTATTTTATTGGAACGCAACTTCCATGATGCGAACTCTCTCTCGTACTTCCTTGTACTCGCTATTGCCGTAACAAAAGTACCTTGCTCTCAAGAGAACTTGTTGAGGAAGAGAACTGTAGTGGTGAGAGAGCGAAAACCGTATACCGCTATCTCTTACGAGCACGAATTGGCTTCTCTTTATTTGCCATGAATTGTACTCGTCTCGATTGAATCGGTCGCTGTCTGTTAGATTAAATTCATGCTGATACAATTTAACTTTTTGTTGCCAGTTCTATTCCACGCTCGGCCACATCAACTAACAACTTGATTTCCTCGTTGTTAATTACATAAGGTGGCATAAAATATATTACATTCCCTAATGGTCGTAATAAGGCCTTATTTTTTAGGCCATATTTATACACCTCAAGTCCTCTGCGCTCTTGCCAAGGATAAGCTTCTTTAGTCGCCTTATCTTTTACTAATTCGATGGCCGTGATCATGCCTGTCTGTCGAACATCACCGACATGAGGATGATCCATAAAACGTTCACACTGTTGCGCAAATTCCTTGCTCAATAGCTTATTAGCTTCAATGGTATTTTCTGTTTTAAAAATATTTAAGGTGGCAAGTGCTGCCGCACAGCCAAGCGGATTTCCGGTATAACTATGTGAATGCAAAAATGCGGTTAAATTCTCATAGTCATCGTAAAAGGCCTCGTAGATCGTATCTGTGGTAAGTACAGCCGATAACGGCAGATAGCCCCCAGTAAGCCCTTTTGATAAACACATGAAATCCGGGCTAATAGCAGCTTGCTCACACGCAAACATGCTGCCGGTGCGACCAAAGCCGACGGCGATTTCATCCGCAATTAGGTGAACGCCGTATTTAGAACAAGTCTCACGCAATAAAGTTAAATAGTTCGCCGCATACATACGCATATTGCCGGCACATTGCACCAATGGCTCGACAATAACGGCACAGACCTCATCTTTATGTTCCTGCAACGCTTGTTCCATATGTTCAAACATACGAGCTGCATAATCGGACTCATTCTCACCTTGCTCACGATTAAAGCTATCTGGGCTCGGTACCGTAATAACATCCAGCATTAAGGGTTCATAGACTTCTTTATAAAGTGCAACATCACCTAGAGAAAGTGCCCCAATCGTTTCACCATGATATGAATTACTGAGGTTAATAAATTTAGTTTTATTGGGTCGACCAATATTCTTCCAATAGTGAAAACTCATCTTCAATGCCACTTCTACAGCAGAAGATCCATTATCTGCATAAAAACATTTCGTTAATGGCTGAGGTGTGATGTCAATCAACTGTTCAGATAAAGTAATGGCGGCTTGATGTGAGAATCCAGCAAGTAACACATGCTCAACACAGTCAAGTTGTTGCTTGATTGCAGAACTAATCACTTCATTTCCATGCCCAAATAAATTGACCCACCAAGAACTAATCGCATCGATGTATCGGTTGCCACTAAAGTCTTCAAGCCATACTCCTTTAGCTTTCTTAATAGGTATCATGGGTAAAAACTCATGATCTTTCATTTGGGTACATGGATGCCAAATCGCAGTAAGGTCTCTTTGTATTAAATCAGTAGTATTCATAGGTTGGTTTAATTGTTGGGTTTCTTTCGTGCTACTCTAACTTATGCATTCAAATTGGGCACATGAATTTCCTTTACAAAATGGGTTGATCCATCTTAATCATGCCGGAGTAAGTCCGTGGCCAAAATGTACCGCCAAGGCCGTAACAGAATTTGCACAAGAAAATGCTCAAAACGGTACACGAAATATTTCTAAATGGGAGCAGATTGAATTCGAATTACGATGTCATTGTCAAAAACTTATTAATGCTCAGCATCCTGAAGATATCGCCTTTATTAAAAATACTTCTGAAGGTCTATCAATAGTTGCCTATGGTATAGCTTGGCAAGCGGGTGACAATATCGTATATGCGCAACAAGAATTTCCTTCCAATCGAATTGTATGGGAGTCACTGCCCGATCGTTTCGACGTCGAAGCTCGTGGGGTGGATATCAACCAATATGCAACACCCGAGGATGCTTTATTTAGTCAAGTAGATAAACATACACGACTAATCTCAGTTAGTTCTGTGCAATTTGCCAATGGCCTGCGTATGGATCTAGCAAGACTAAGTGGATTCTGTAGTGAAAAAAATATCCTGCTGTGCCTAGATGCCATTCAACAACTTGGCGCAATTCCCTTTGATTTAGCCGCAACACCAGCTGATTTTGTGATTGCCGATGGGCATAAATGGCTTTTAGCTCCGGAAGGAATTGGCCTATTTTATTGCAACCCTCAAATTAGAGAACAATTGCGTTTAAATCAATTTGGCTGGCACATGATGGACCCGCTAAATAATTATGAAACCCAGGACTGGTGCCCTACTCATGATGCACGCCGCTTTGAATGTGGAAGCCAAAACAACCTTGGTATCCATGCCATGCACGCCAGCTTGAGCTTAATTTTAGGAATCGGTGTCGAACATATATATGATAAAATTTCTAGAAATATTTCATATCTAATTGAAAAATATAAAGAACTAAATGTAGATATTCTCTCCAATTTGGAGCTGGGGCGCAGATCGGGCATTATTACTCTACACTTCAAAGATATCGACAATCATCAATTATTTAAGCATCTCATTCATACAAACGTATTATGTGCATACCGAAACCAAGGCATACGCTTTTCGCCGCATTTTTATACAGAGACCGATGCAATCGATGAGACCATTAACCGGGTCCATACATTTAAGCAATGAACTTAGCATCACGCTTTGAATTAACTAAACCCAATGCAAATAAAGATTCTAGATTGAAGATTACGTACATTTATCATCTATTTCATAAATACTGACCATGGCTACTAACGCTGTATATATCGTTGACGGTAGCCGCTCACCTTTTCTCAAGGCTCGCGGTCGACCTGGCCCCTTTCAAGCCTCTGATTTAGCAGTGAGCTCTGCTCAGCCACTGCTGATGCGACAATCTTTTGCTCCGCAAGAATTGGATGAAGTCATTGTTGGCTGTGTGGGACCGAGCGCTGATGAAGTGAATATCGCACGTGTTATTAGCTTACGTTTGCGCTGTGGTGACAAAGTACCTGCATGGACTGTACAGCGAAACTGTGCTTCTGGAATGCAAGCCATCGACTCGGCCTTTACAAATATTTTGCTCGGTAAATCCAATATGGTGTTGGCAGGCGGCACCGAAGCCATGAGCCACTCCCCTGTTTTATACAATCACCATATGGTGAATTGGCTTGCCGATTTAAATCGCGCTAAAGCACCACTACAAAAGATACAAACGGTTGCCAAGCTTCGACCTAAGTTTTTTGTTCCAGTAATCGGCTTATTAAAAGGCTTAACAGACCCAGTAGTCGGGTTATCCATGGGACAAACTGCAGAAAACTTAGCCCATAAATTTAAGATTTCCCGGACTGAAATGGACAGTTATGCAGTGGATAGCCATTTACGTCTAGTGCACGCCCAAGAGCAAGGCTATTTAGATGAAATCGAAACTGTGTACGACAACCAAGGCAAACTCTACAACTTTGACGATGGTGTTCGTCCTGATTCTAGTATCGAAAAACTTGCAAAATTGCGTCCTGTGTTTGATAAAACGTTTGGCAATGTTACTGCAGGTAACAGTGCACAAGTAACTGATGGTGCCGCCTGGGTAATCTTGGCGAGTGAAGCTGCAGTTAAAAAACACAAACTTGAAGTCATGGGACGACTCATTGCTTCAAACTGGGCTGCACTAGACCCTAGACAGATGGGTTTAGGCCCAGTACACGCAACGGTTCCCATGTTGCAACAACAAAAATTAAACATGGATGACATAGATTATTGGGAACTCAATGAAGCATTTGCAGCTCAAGTTCTCGCCTGTCTCGCCGCTTGGAAAGATGACAATTACTGCCAGTCAGAATTAGGTCTCGATAAGGCCTTTGGTGAGGTCTCTCATGAACAACTCAATGTGGATGGTGGAGCCATCGCGCTTGGACACCCCGTGGGGGCCAGTGGTACTCGAATTGTCCATCATCTATTAAAAGTATTACAACGCAATAAGGCCAAGCTTGGCGTAGCCACAATTTGTATCGGTGGTGGACAAGGCGGTGCAGTATTGGTTGAAAACCTTCAATAGCACGATCTTAAAAAATATAAATGTCTGCAGATACTTACCAAAACTGGAATGTAGAACAAGACTCAGACAATATTGTTTGGCTCAAAATTGATGTGCAAGGCAGTAACACCAATGTGTTATCCACTGACGTCTTTGCTGAGTTTCAGCAGATATTAACGCAGTTAGCACAAAACCTACCTGCTGGAGTAGCAATTATATCGGCTAAACCAAAAGGCTTTATTGCCGGAGCTGATGTAAAAGAATTCACCCAAATTACAACGCAACAACAAGCGTTAGAAAAGGTGCAGTTTGGTCAAAGTGTATTCGATCAACTTGACCAACTGCAATGTCCTACGATTGCTGTCATAAACGGATTTTGCATGGGAGGGGGGCTAGAGCTGTCCTTAGCCTGCGACTACCGAATTGCATTAGATGATCCCAGCACTCGCATTTCTTTACCTGAAATTCGTTTAGGCATTCATCCCGGCTATGGAGGCACGGTACGTATTTTGCGTTATGTAAATCCACTGGTGGCTATGGATTTAATGTTAACAGGTCGTAGTGTAGACCCCCGACGTGCAGTAAAAATCGGCTTAATCGATCACACCGTGGCCAAACGACATCTCATCAATGCCGCAAAAAAGTTACTCCTCGACAAACCGGTAAAAAGTAAAACACCAGCAATACATAAATTGCTGAACAGCGCGGCAGCGCGCCCTCTAATTGCTATGCAAATGCGCAAACAAGTAGCTAAAAAGGCCTCACCTGAACACTACCCTGCCCCTTATGCATTAATCGATCATTGGGTTAAAAATTACGGCTCTGAAAAGAAAATGCTGCAAGAAGAAGCACGTTCAGTTGCTGAACTTAGTATGACGAATACAACAAAAAACTTAGTACGCGTGTTTTTGTTACAAAATGAATTAAAAGCGCTAGCAGATAGCAATTCATCCAAAGTAGAACATGTGCACATCATTGGAGCTGGCGTAATGGGTGGTGACATCGCCACTTGGTGCGTAACCCAGGGATTGACTGTTACTTTGCAAGACCTCAAGGAAGAAAGTTTAGCCAATGCTAAATCACGCGCTTATAAGTATTTTAAGAAAAGATTAAAAGACCGAATCTTGATCAAATCGGCAATGGACCGATTTATTCTAGATGTACATGGCAATGGCTTGAAGCAAGCAGACGTAATCATCGAAGCTATTTTTGAGAATAAAAAAGTCAAACGAGAATTATATGCTTCTATCGAACCAGTAATTAAGCAAGACGCACTCTTAGCAACGAATACTTCCAGCATTGAAATCGAACAGCTATGTGATGCCGTTTCAGATCCGACGCGTTTAGTTGGGCTACATTTTTTTAATCCAGTAGTAAAAATGCCTTTGATCGAAATTGTTACTGGCGCACAAACTGATCCTCAAATTTCACAACGTGCGATAAATTTTGCCAAACAGATTGGTAAATTACCTTTACCGACTAAAAGCTCACCTGGATTTTTGGTCAACAGGATACTAACTCCATATATGGTAGAAGCCGGTTTACTTAAAGAAGCTGGTACTTCAATTACTGACATTGATCGTGCTGCTACACGCTTCGGCATGCCGATGGGTCCTGTCGAACTGGCAGATACGGTAGGGCTAGATGTGGGGCTGCATGTTGCTGAATTATTGAGCAGTGTCTATGACTATAATATCCCTAGTTCATTTAAAAATATGGTGGAATCTGGAAACCTTGGCAAAAAAACCGGTAAAGGCTTTTATACTTGGAAAAAAGGTAAAAAAGTTAAACCGAAGTCTTCTAAGTCTAATAACCAGGATGAATCAATACAAAATAGACTTATATTGCGATTTTTAAATGAAGCCGTTGCCTGTTTACGAGAAAAAGTAGTAGCAGACAAAGACCTTCTCGATGCTGGCGTGATTTTTGGTACGGGTTTTGCCCCTTTCCGAGGTGGCCCAATAAACTATATTGAAACGACTGGAGCTGCAGCGCTATTAAAAACTTTAAATGCCTTACACGAGCAATTTGGAGAACGTTTTAAGCCAGATAGTGAGTGGCAAAACCTTTCTTAATAAACTGTAATTAACGCTATTTTCACGCCTTCGACCGTTATGTAAATCGTGCGCCTGTGCACATTTTCAATAGTGATAAGTAATTTAAATATAGCCTCTAATATATTGATATATATGGATAAAATATTGTCAATACAATGGCAAAGTCCAAAATAGTGCTTTCCTTCCTAGGTACTGTCTTATAAAGTGGCCACACACAATTTGGTAGATTCAACTACCGAATAATCCTAAAAACTATCAGGAGGATGCATATGGAAGCACTCATGCCATTGATCTATCAGATCATTACTGGTGCCATAGGTGGAAATATAATCGGAGCCCTTGTCAAAAAAATCAGCCTAGGCGTTCTTGGTAACACAATAGCTGGACTAGTCGGTGGCGGTCTAGGTGGACAATTATTGGGAGGTTTATTAGGCGGTGGCTTAGGTGGCGATATTGCTGCAGCTGGTGCTGGTGGCGGTATCCTAATGCTAATCGTCGGACTCATTAAAAACGCAATGTCTCGATAAACTTATTAGGTGAGGCGTTTACACATTTTGTAAGCGCCTTACTTTTTATTTGTACTTACACAAGCATAAGAGGCAAGAATTTTTTCTCCTGACCTTTCCAAAAGTACATTTTACAGTACTCAGTGCATGACTAAGTAACATTTAGTCATAGCGAGGATTCGCTAACCACTTGTTAGCTCTTACAAATCACAACTCCTATTATCGTCGACTTCTCTCTGGGCGTGGGCGTGCTTCGTTAACCCTTACATTACGCCCTTGCACATCGGATTCATTAAGCGCATTGATGGCGCTCTCCGCTTGAGACTTATCGGGCATCTCGACAAAACCAAAGCCTTTAGAACGACCTGAGTCCCTATCTTTGATGATGTTTGCACTAGACACTTCGCCATGCGTTGCAAATAAATCACGTAGATCGTCTTCAGATATGTTGTAAGGTAAATTACCAATATAAATGTTCATTATTTCTCCTAACAATATGTGTTGCTTAAAGACACTTACCGAATAATCAACACACAAATTAAACGATAGTGGCGGGTCATTATCAGACTCAATCTGGTCTACTCAACAAAAATCGTGCAGCTAATCTAAATAACAAAGACTCTAAAGAATCAATTTATAACTTAGTGGGACTTTTGAGGTAGATATATGAATAAAGACGGAATGGGTTTTAATGTTCTATTAAAACCACTTTATGACCTTGCAAAAACTGGATACCATTTCAGGATATCTCTATATATTATTTTTTTATTAATTTTAATCGAGCAAATATTAATCAACATAGAAATAATGCACCAAAACCTTAATAGTGTCTATATATTTCTACAAATAATCTATTCCACTAGACCTAGAATTACATAAGGGGCATCCTGATTTATCAGCCAAAGCGGCTAGTGACTGGGACGAGGCAAAAAATGTCGAGATAGATCTGCCGGGAGCAGATTTGGGAAGCCCTACTGGCCGTAGGGCGAGTACCAGGAAGGTGCGACTCAAAACGGAATCCAGCCACTAAATTAAAATTGTTCATTTGTTTTGCAGATATAACCCATCATTTAGTAGCTGGATGAGTATTTTGAGACATTTTTCTCAACTATTATTAGGGACGTATCAGAATAAACTAGGGCTTCCCGAAGTATTATTTGCAATGTAAAAGATCCCATTGCCCACTAAGAGGATGTAACCGCCAAGGGTATTTATCCTGCTTGACTGAGACCCAGTAAGGCCACCCAGCCTTACGCCACGGATCATAGACCATACCCTGCTGCCAACTCGAATTCTCGGCATAAATCACTAAGGTATTATGCTCACTTAATAAACTGCCATGTTTGGCAACCAGCCAATCAAATTGTACGCTACCTTGGTTTACTCGCTGAATTCTTGAATATAAGTCCTTAGCCCAGTGGCAACAAAGTCCACGCTCTCTTATGCCTAATTTGACGAGAAAATTGTGATATTGAGGTGGATTCGTCATTCGATACCCCTGAGCCAATTCTGCAGTAGATGTAACCAATACTTGAGAGATCAGCTTTGCATCTTCAGCATGTATAGAACTCGATAATGATGTGATAGCAGCTTCTAATTGACGTGCGTTATCCACAACGTCAGCAGATGAACGTATGTGAGTACAGCTTATAAGGCTTATAAGGCTTATAAGGCTTATAAACAGTACAATAGTTACAGCATACTTCAGCACAAGCTTAACTAGTACTTCAAAACTAGCGTTAAAGGTTTTAATCAGGCCTAAATGCGTATTTACCACTGCCAAGTAATAGTATTGCCAGGGCACCGAACAAGTAAAACCCTTGTAACTCCAAGGCCCATCCTCCATGATTGGTTAAGCTAAACAATTCATGCGCATGCACGAGGATAATGGCAATAATCATATTGACTACGATCAAAAAGCCACCAAAACGTGCATATAAGCCAAAAATTATCATAAGCGGGGCCACAATCTCTCCAATATACACCCCGTAAGCGATAAGCTCTGGCCATCCAAAACTCGCAAGTTGCCCTTTTATAAATGCCAGCGAACCTAAATCGATCAGCTTTGCTACGCCATGGAAAAGCATAAAGCCCCCTACCATAAGGCGTAATATCAATTTACCAATATCGTCGTTTTTATATAATGCACTCATAGTTACCTCCCATTACGTAACAACCAATTTAGTCCTGAGTATCTGTTATCATTCTTTGTTACGAAGCTCAGTGACTTGCACACCGGCAATACCCCAATCATCCGTATCTATTTCTTCAATACTCACAAAAGTCGTAGACGGATTTTCCCCTAAAATGCTTTGTAGCAAATCCGTTACGCCTCGAATAAGCGCTTTTTTTGTTTCTTAGTAGCATCTTCTTTAGTAATTTTAATATTGACGTAAGGCATACTTAGCTATTCATTCTGTGATTTTCATTGCTGCAACGATGCGGATACTTATTTATAAGATCCACATAAGGTTCAATTGGTGAAAAAATCCTCTATTTATACTAGGGATATTTTACTAGTAAGCTGCACTATTATTGAAGTGGTATATGCATGATATAACGGAAAACTTATAATGCGTTTCGAAGTCATATCACTGACTTAATCTTGTAAGTATTAATCTACCTAACCATGAAATTACAAACGGCTATATTTCCGTATCTTCTCGCTGCCGGCCTAATCCTTGGCTGCGGCTATTCCAATATTCTTTACAGCAAGGATCCAGCAACCATAATCTCTGGTTGGGTAGAAAAAATACGCATTGAAAATCAAGATTTTGAGATCAAAGCTAAACTGGATACCGGGGCAAAAACTTCCTCCATTCACGCCATTGATATCAAGACCTTTAAGAGAGATGGTGATAAATGGGTAAAATTCACCCTGGAGCTAACTGATAGTAGAGACAAAAAGCACACTTTGAAGTTGGAAAAGCCTCGCTCTAGGAGAATTAACATAAAAAACCATGATGGTGAACACGATAAAAGAATCGCAGTTGACTTACAAATATGTTTCAACGGAGATATCTACACCACTGAATTCACACTAGCCGATCGTACCGAATACATATACGATGTATTACTTGGGCGACAGTTTCTCAAAAAAATAGCAATTGTGGATCCAAATAGAACTTTCCTTACACTTGCCATTTGTGAGTAAGCACATTTATCTATAATCTACGACTTCGACGAACGCTGTTTGTTAAAAACATAATCTCTGCATAGCATTCTAGATTATGCATAAAATAGTTATCATATTTTGGTCTTTGTTATTCACCTTGGTTGGGTTAGCTATTTTCATTCATAAGACTATTAATCTTGATATTCCTTTAAAAGCAAACCAACAAGCTGAAATTTGGACCGTTCAAGCCCGCCTGAGTTTTGAAAGTGACAAAAGAAACGTAAAGGCAAAACTATATGTGCCGAATGTAACTCCTGGTTACATTAAATTAGATGAACATTTCATCTCAGGTAAGTTTGGGCTCAATGTAAAAGTACATGGAGATAGAAAAACTGCCAATTGGGCAATCCGTAAAGCGGATGGAGAACAAACACTTTATTATCGTACAACTGTCACCAAGACTGATACAAGCTCTGATTGGCTAGAAATCCCAAGCTATCCTGAAGCACCTGAATTTGACGAACCCTATACAACTGCAATTGCCAAGATTATTGAAGATGTGCGCAGTCAATCTGCGGACACCGCTTCTTTTACACACGAACTAATTGAGCAACTTAAATCTTCGGATACAAATGAAAATATTTCTTTGGTAAGGAATCTAGCTCGCTCAGATGATGAATTCGCGGACTTAATCATGAAGTTGCTTTCTGTTGGCCACATACCAACGCGTAAACTCTGGGCGGTTGGTCTAACTGATGCGGCAAATTATGTCGAACCACTTGTGTTATTCCAAGCATATAATGGAGATAAGTGGATTACATTTGATCCAAAAACTGGCAAGACTGGTATCCCTGCTAATCATATAATCTGGAAAGTTGGTGGTGAAACTTTATTTGATGTTGAAAATGGTAAAAATACTGAATTAACTTTTGCCGTTACGAAATCGTATATTGAACTGCTTGATGTTGCTAAACGTAAAGCTAAACAAAAAGGTTCAATCTTTGCCAACTTCACTCTATTTTCACTACCAGTACAAATTCAAAATACCTATAGCTTGATATTAATGGTCCCAGTCGGAGCATTACTCGTTGTTTTCATGCGCACTTTTATTGGCGTGCAAACATTTGGAACATTTATGCCGATCTTGATCGCGCTGGCCTTTCGTGAAACACAACTGGTCTGGGGAATAGCCTTGTTTATAGGTATTGTATTTATTGGTTTGTTAATCCGATTCTATTTAGAAAGACTGAGACTGTTATTAATTCCCCGATTGGCTGTGATCTTAGTTGTTGTGGTAATTTTAATGCTACTAATTAGCTTCATAACCAGCAGATTAGGTCTTGATCGTTTGCTTTCTGTATCATTATTTCCAATGGTAATCCTTGCTATGACGATTGAGCGCATGTCTATTACATGGGAAGAAAATGGTGCTCAAACTGCATTACTGCAAGGTTTAGGTAGTTTAGTAGTCGCCTGCTTAGGTTACATGTTTATGACCGATAAAGGATTAACCTACTTAATGTTTGTATTCCCCGAGTTACTTTTAGTCATATTAGGCATTTGTCTTTGGATGGGGCGTTACACGGGGTATCGACTGAATGAATTAATTAGATTTCGAGAAATGGCATCTCATACAGATAAATCATGATAACTGTTGCAAGCCCCAATGTACTTAGGGACAACGGTGTCCTAGGTATTAACCAACGCAATGCTGATTACATCATGCGGTATAACCCACGACGTTTGTATCCGTTAGTTGACGACAAACTACAAACAAAGCACCTTGCTCAGAAAGCCGGTATTGCAGTACCAAAATTATATGCAATTATCAAAATTAATCACCAACTCAAATCACTTGGAGACCTGCTCGATGAAAATAGTCACGCGGTAATCAAGCCTGCACATGGCAGTGGTGGAAACGGCATCATGGTGCTAAATGGTAAAGTAGGAAGGCTATTCAAACAATCAAATGGTGATTTGATAAGCTTAAATGCAGTAAGACATTACATCACGAATATTTTATCGGGGATGTATAGTCTTGGTGGATTATCCGATTATGCCTTTCTAGAATATCGAGTACGGTTCGATCCAATTTTTAGTGATATCAGCTTTAAGGGCGTTCCTGATATACGAATTATCGTTTTTAGAGGAATCCCGGTAGCAGCAATGATTCGTTTACCGACGAGTAAATCAAATGGCAAAGCAAATTTACATCAGGGTGCGATCGGCGTTGGCATCGACCTCACAACGGGTAAAACTAATCATGCAGTGGTAGGTAATACGTTAACTGCATTGCACCCCGATACCGGCAATTGTGTGAGCGATATACAAATTCCAAAATGGAATAAAATATTACAAATCGCAGTCAAGTGTGCAGATACCGTTGGTTTAGGTTATCTTGGTGTAGATATTGTCATCGATCGCATTCTTGGACCTCTAATGCTTGAACTAAATGCTAGACCAGGGTTAAATGTACAACTTGCAAACAAAACTGGACTTCAAAAAATATTAAAAAAAATAGAAAAAATAAAAAATATTCCTGACGATGTTAATGCACGCGTGGAATTTATGCGTTCCATGCATTCTTGAGACGAAAACTAACATAGGGATTAGTGATATGACGGAGTATTTGGGTTTAATTAAAAACCTATTTTTTTTATTTTATGCTATGAGCTTATTTACTTTACAGCAAATAAGCTATGCAAAAGAATCAGACTCAGTTACGCCGCAAACTGAAATCGTAACAGAAGACTCTAGCAAAACTGAATCAGTCACTGAAAGTGAACAAGCTATTTCCCCAGTTGTTACCGCTGCCAATACCGTGGAGGGTGAACAAACTGAGAAACCAGCTGTTGCGCCGAACGTTGACTTAAAAGAAGTTGCACCACCTCCTGAGCCTGTTGTTACTTCACCCGAAGCCATAGAGAAAGAACCTGAAAAAGCTGCTACTGAAAAACAATCACCTGCTGTCGAAGAACAAAAAACTAGCAAACCTGACGTAGCAAAAACTACAGAAATAGACTCATCTACACGCGAAAAGTTAATAATTCTAGGCTCGGAAGTCCCAGCCGGTACCTCTACGCGGCTTGCATGGTCCCCACAGATTTCTATATCAGGCCTTTCTATTCCAACACCTGTTTTAGTCATTAATGGAAAAAAGCCAGGGCCAAGTATCTGCCTAACCAGTGCAATACATGGTGATGAATTAAATGGCATTGAAGTTGTGCGCCGCGTGATGTATGACATCAATCCTGAAAAATTTAACGGTACGCTTATTGGAGTACCAATCGTCAATTTACAAGGCTTTCAACGCGGTTCTAGATATTTATCCGATCGCCGCGACTTGAATCGTTATTTTCCAGGGGCTCCTGATGGCAGTCTTGCCTCGAGAATTGCCTATTCTTTATTTACCGAAGTCATTAGTCACTGTGAATATTTAATTGATATCCATACCGGTTCATTAAGAAGAACAAACCTTCCTCAAATTCGTGCAGACATGTCTAATGAAAAAGTAGCTAAATTTGTAGAGAGCTTTGACAAAATTGCCGTAGTGCATCACCGAGGCAACCCTGGCATGTTACGTACCGCAGCCAATGAAGCCAATATTGTAGCGATTACAATGGAATTGGGTGAATCACTACGCATACAAGAAAACCAAATCGTAGCTGGCACCTATGCAGTTAATAGCATATTAGATAGATTTGAAATGTACCCCAGGATGTTTATTTGGGGAGACTCAAAGCCAGCTTATTACGAATCTGTTTGGCTACGCGTTGAAAGTGGCGGCATTCTTTTTAGTGAAGCAGATATTGGTGACAACGTAACCCAAGGCGATCTGTTAGGCGTAGTAACTGATCCGATTACAAATAAAAAAACAGAATTAACTTCTCCGGTAGCCGGCAATATTATTGGTATGGCAGTGAACCAGGTTGTTGTGCCCGGTTTTGCTGCCTATCACATTGGTATCGAATCTACACAAGAAGCCATGGCGAAATCCCATGACGAAACCGAATATATCGAAGATATTGAAATGGATGGTGAAGTCATCGACCCCGAGTAAACCAAATGAGTATTTTGAGACATTTTTTCTTAATCATTATTACAGGGACGTATCAGAATAAATCAGAGCTTCCTTCTTAAAAAATTGCCATAGCCCCCCTCTTATACATAATCAGCATTAAAAAAACTAAAGTAAGAATCCAAATCAACACATAAATTGTCCTTCTGCGTTTGGCCTCCTTTTTTTTCCACCAAGTTCGAGGGCTGATGCCTTTGAAAAAAAATACAATATTACTGGCTAAATTTACGCAGGCAATATTGATTGCCAATAATAAGGCAGCACCGACAGCAAGATCATTGTTCCCATAACCCCACATAATCCCCAGTGCCGCGGCTGGTGGAAGTAACGCCACAGCAACCATCACGCCAACTAACACACTAGACAGCCCCGTAGTTAAAGAAAGCGCTGCCGCTGCCCCGGAGGCTAATGCTAATGCAATGGCATCAGGCCCAACTTCGGTACGCGCCATCAGCTCCGCACTAAACTCATTCAAGGGCCAAAACATCCCAATCGCAACCGACATTGCGATAGCAATCACAAGCCCTACTGTAGTGGTAATCACCGACTTAATCATCAGTGAAATATCCCCAAGAGCGGTACCCAACCCTAAGGCTAAATTAGGTCCAAGTAGTGGTGCAATTACCATCGCACCGATAATAACTGCAACATTATTTTTGATAAGCCCAATGGCCGCGACTACAGTCGATAGAATAACTAAAAAAACATAGCTCCAATCTAAGTGTGAATTCTTTTCAACCGTTTCATAAAGAGTTTCTCGCGTTGCTGTCGCCAAATCTTCTTCTTTACGTTCACCATCAGATAATTTTGGTAAGGAGATCTCAACAGGAAGCACAACGATTCTTGCAGAATCCTGAATATTTAAGATTTTCTGTAGTTTATCAAGCGTTTTTTGAATTTTGTCATCAGCAACCAATAGACGCATTCGTTGCATTCCATCTTCGCCTACCATACCAAGACGAAAATCGCGTGCCTCTAATTGCTCTGCGATTGCGGAAACGGTATCGATATGACCAGCATCCGCTACAACCTCAACATATTTCATGTTAAATGCCTTTTATTAAACGAATTACGCAATTGATGTTTTATTTTTATACAAGAAAAAGTTCACCATATAAAACTATCGAGCTTATCTTTCGCTATCTTGCATACTTTAATTCTTACCGATAACATCCCCAGCCACTACTGAGCTACTCAATAATCCTGCTTTAATAACTGCTTACGCGTCCGTCCCATGAGTTGTCAGACTCCGATCATGGTTCGATATTGCAATCACCGATGCGGTGAGCTTGAATACGCTGTGTAAACGTCATATTTTTACCTCCTAACTTGACCGACAATACGCCATTAATACGATTATCCTCATTTTGTATGAGTGCGGCACCGGTAGTGCCACTACTGCTTGGACAAATTAGTAAATACAGAGTCGAATTGCTAACTGCTTCGCCACTGGTGAGATTACAACCGTCAAAGGAGGGATGATCGAGAATAGGAAAATAATCGGCAGTCGCTTGACTGGTGATACATCGGTGAATACGACTATCCGTGTAGCGCAAGCTTTCACGTAAATGTGGCATGCTGGTCTGAGTTTCAATCTCGTAAACATCTGCAGAAGTTTGTAGAGATACCGAAAAGCATATGCTTATGGCTACAACGTGAGTGATTCGAGTAGCCAACAGTGATTCCAATGCTGATTTATTCATCAATTTTCACTACTCACCTTTCGCACTTTTTCACAGTCTGCTGCTTGTAGTAATACAATCTAATTTATTGTCTATTTATTACGTAATTAAGTATCTCTACAACCTGATTGGGTGTTTGCGCCCAAGCCATCGCTGCAGCATCCACCTCTTTTAACGGATGAATAATATTTTCATCATGTAATGTGATATAAGGTTTACCAAGCGCAGCACAGCAACCGGCATCAAAGGCCGCATTCCATTGCTTGTATTTATCTCCAAAACGCACTACAGCCAAATCACATCGTTCAATTAATGTTTTGGTGCGTATACCATTTACTTTTGAAGATTTATGATCACGCCAGAAGCCATTAGATTCTTCACCTAGTACATCTCCAGCAGCATCACTGGCAGCATGATCGGTTACAGCAGATGTGAATAAAATAGGCAATTGACTCGCTTCAGCACCTTGTTTGATTTGTTGACGCCAATCCGTATGAATCTCTCCAGATAAATATACATTCCAGTTCATAATTTCCCTTAACTCAAATAGTTGTTATAGACGATTAAAGCTCACAAACTTAAATACTTATGCGATGTAAGCTTCTCCTTTTTCAAATTTATTACGTACCAATACGATTGATGGATATTTAGTTTTCAACTGATAATGAGGGGCATCCGGAAAGGATTTCCAGTGTCCACCCCACTCCAGCTTATCCGTTAAACCATATTCAGCAGCAGTTATATAATTTTTCTTGCTCCTTGAATATCTCCCACTGGCTGTAAAAATGCCAATATCCCAAGCAATTCCAAAATTATGAGTACTTCTCCCACCTCTTGCTTTGGTTACAATTCTCCCAGGATTTCCGTAACGCCCTTTTCTAAATAGTTTATTTTGTTCTTCATAAGTACGCGTACCTGAGATTATTTTTACATCGATGCCATTATCTAACAACCTCAACATAAAATATCTAGCTTCAGACTGCGCTTTTAATGCCAGAGTTTGAATGTTTCTTTCCGTTCTTTGATCAAATGTTCCAATTCTTTGCGCAATTTTTTCAGATTGTTTAATAAATTTATTCGCAGCGGCTTCAGTAAATTTTCCCCATTGGCCATCAAGTCTCTTTTTATACAGTTCTTCAGTTTTCAATAAGCGTTGAAAAAAGAGAACATCTTCCCCAAATAGTTCGTAGCTCATAATTTACGTTTTTTTTAAGCTAAATAGTTTTATTGGTTGTATTCGTACTCAAACTCATAAAGATGTTTACCATCTACAATATCAATAAGCATCTTTCCAGCTTGTATTTTTTATACCCCACGAGCCTGGTGAGGCGTTTTCATATACCATACAAGAGAAATTATAAGTAATAACAAAAATAGATACATGGCTTTTCGCCAAACACTAGTATATTTTTTTAAGATATCAACTTCATTTACATAGATAGTTTCACAAGCCCCATTTCCTTGGTCATCACGTGTAATACTCGTTCCGCGTGTTCCTCCATTACCTAAGTTTTTATAGTTCGCCAACCACCCTTTAATTCTTATTTGGTCACCGATATTAATGCCTCTAAGTTTTTTTTGTGCATGTTTGTAATCAGTCAACAAATGATTATTCGACAATTGGTTAATATTAAAGCTTTCCCAAGCTTGTTGATTCCTTGTACTGTAGTTACAAGTAAACTGACCGTTCCAAAAATCTATATCATTTAATTGATTATTGGTTGCATTTTCGCCCCATACCACGCAAAAGTCGGCTACATTAATGTGGTCGCGCCAGAGTTTGTGTAAATTATAGTTGCCATCGTGATGTTCATATGACACTACCAATCCAAATAGCTCATAGTCATACAAGGGCTGAATTTCATATTCAATATCATTGACTTTCTTTACAAATGCCGGTTTTTCAATCTTAGCCTGAGTAGGCTCTTGGTTCAATTGATCAACAATATTTAGATTTTCAGATAAATCATTTCTGTTCCAAAAACTTATAAGCAGCAGAAAAAAGCTTATAACAATAAGTATTTTTGGAAACATTTTTTACTTTTAAATATGAGTCACACAATTCAGCTAAATGTAGGATGATAAGATCAAACGTGATGAATTAATTATCAATTATTGGAACTAACGGATATGTAAAATACTCTTGACTTGTTTACCATTGGTTTGCTCCACTTTTCTCCATGAGCTTTCATCATTAAGTGATTGCCAACGTCGCTCCTCCTTTATGTAATTCCAATCTTTATCATTCTGATAAAATACCTGTACCCCTTTTGCTTCAATGATGTTTAGTATTTCATTATCATGATAATTATATTCATCAAAGTCAGTTAATGCCTTTTGCGCCATTTCTGAATAGAGCTCACTAATGTCCAACAAATCATCATTAATGTTTCTGTCGAGAGTCTTTATGTTAAGCCCTATTTGACCAGCTTCTCTAGCGGTAATTGGGTAGCCATGTGAAGGATATTCAGAATTCAAGTGGGTACTAATTCTCAAACATTCTTCTTCATCATCAATGTGGTAAGAAAGTATCTCCTTACATATCTTGATTGATAATGAGCTAGAACGATCTATGGCACCAATCACAAGAGGATGAACATATTTAAAGATTTCTGTATAGGGATTGGAATGATGCTCTTTAGCATTAACATTCCATAATTGTATAAGTCTAGATAGCTCATCTTGACTTACACTAACACGACGATTATCCCTCTCATCAATTGGAGAAAGATCATGTGTCAAGGATGAATCAATAGCAGTTAGATGGGCAAGTGGCCCCATATGAATTTCATTAGCGCCCAAGCAAATCATTGTTGCAGCAGAGGCACATTCAAGAGGAATATAAGCAACCAAGTCTTTACATTTCTCACGAAGCAAATTGACAATACGCAAGGCAGCTTCAACATTACCCCCATTTGATTTAATAAATATACCAGCCTGATTTGAAACACCAATTTTTTCTAAAATGACATACAAGGCAATTACATCATTATCACAAACACTTCCTCGGTTAGAATTCCAATAACAAATAATATCCCTATTCGTAAATTCACTTAGCCTTTCAATGATTTGCTGGGTATCTGGAAATAATAGCGGGGGTTCTTTTACCTTGGCACTTTTTTTCTGCATTGTATAAATCTCTAAATGTAGTTATTGCTAAAGCTTTGAGTAAGTATTGCTATTAGCTATTCAAGTTCGAAACACAATATATTGCATAAATTTGAGCATGGACAGCTCGTTTATCCACTACAAATGCAGCTTCATGAATTCTTTATGTATGAATCACCTACTAGCAGACCGCCCAGCGTCTAAAGAGCGCAATTAAGAGGTTTTGTTGTGTGTTGCTATCCGCACGATTTTGGAACTACTGCTTTAAGTGAAAGAATGTGCTCGACTTTCATTACTCCATCGTAGTCTGCAGCAAAACCATCCTGCAGTGCAGTACTTTTGTGCCCATTAAAGCTAACATAAACTTCGTCGTATGGTTCAGTTGAATGTTTCTAAGGAATTGACTTTTCCATTAGCTTAACATCCGCGCTCAACATAAAAGTACCCGCTATGCGGGCACTTTGTTCGGCTGCAATCCCTTGTTACATTTTATTTGCAACTGCACAATACGAAATAAACGGTGTACCTTCTTTTTCCCTAATATGTGCACCAGAAAATCCTGCCTCTGCAAGTAAATTAACAACATCATCACATGAATAAGAATTAAAAATATCTTCACTTAGATTGAGCGTACTCATTTGATTATCGTCTCTAAAGCCAATAACAATTCTTCCGCCAGGTTTAATTACACGAAACATTTCGTTGAAATAATTTTCAGGACTATTCCAAAAATACAGAGTATTTGTTGAGCATAATTTATCAAACGCATTGTTCTCAAATGGGAGTGAACCACATTCTCCTTCATACAGGATCACTCTACCTGAAGAAATGTGCTTTTTATTTACTTTCTCGGCTTGCTTCAACATAACCTGTGAAAAATCAATTGCTCTCACGAGTCCCTTAGTAGTTATGTTTGCCATTTCATGTATCAAATTTCCTGAACCGAAACCAATTTCCAAAACATTGTCTTCAGCTTGCAAATCAAGACATTTCTTAACGAAGGCGTTAAGGTCGGCATTGCCACTATTAAATATCTTGGTCATTACATAGCGACCAATAATTCCTGATGGCTTTCTAGCCTGTAGGGACAAAACTCTAGATGGAATTAATTTCACTATAAACATGGCTCATTTAGTAAGCATTACACTCAAGCTCAGCCGCAGTTAAATTGCGTAATAGGTTAATCGTCCGCTTTAGCATCTTGTTAGGCGTCATTTGACTACAGCACAGTCTGCTTGCGCCAAACAACTCTTGAGCTAGCGTCAGATATATCGATTACATAAACTTCCAATTCCTCTTTGCGAAACTTGTCAGATTCCATTTCATAGTCTATCTTGAATCGCATGCGACACATAACAGTCACTCCATATTTATGTACCGTGATCTCCGTGATGTCTAAGGCAAAAAACCGTAGCGAAAACTGCGTTTAGCAGAACATATTGGAGCATTTCTTTCTCCTTATTCTTAGTGTAGCTCTAGCAATAAATATAGCGGTCAGTTTGACCCACTCGAAGGAGCAATAGCTAGGAATAAGGAGCCTTTAGGCAAAAAATTCCGCCACCTCTTTCCGTATTAGGCAGAAATATGTGTTATATCCTCGACAGCCTCTAACGAGAACCACCCATGACATAAAAGAAAAGAACTAGAAACGTTGAAAGGGCGAATCCTGGAATTGCTAGGACCACCCCAATTGAACCTAAGAGTTTACTCCCAGTGCGAAAGGCTATGACACCAAGAACGATTGCTAAGATCGACACGAACATGGCAACTGGCTGTTCGGCTTCTGCCAGAATACTCGTAGAGGTAATGAAGCTCGGAAAAAATGAGAGAACCCCACTGAATAATGCAGTAATTATGGAACAAATTGCTACAAAAAGACTTCTAGTCATATAAAAAGCAAAAAACTTATGGGAACAAACAGGGCTCTAACATTCTACATCAGCAACAGAGTGCGTGCGTAACAGACATCTTGTCCGACTGCATGTGCTTGTTAGGTGTTATTAAACTCATTACATATAAAACTCTAGACCTTGCATAGCACGAAACCATGCGAGCTTATTTCTGCGCTTTTGCGGCTGTTCTAAGTTGAAGTGCAATTTTATTTCCCTTCTTGGCAGGATGTCGAAGTGCGTGGCGGATGAGCCACTTCATGCCATTAGATGAGTCTACCAACCACCGCTCGCAAATTTCAAACACCAAATCAGGATGATCTTTTGCTATATCTCCAAGGTGATTTGCAACACTACGACGCACATAAAGGTTTCGATCGTCCTTTAAGGTTTCCAATATTGGTAGCACCGGGCTAGGATTCGCAATAAATGATGGAATTCGCATCGCCCATGGTAATCTTGGACGAGTACCTTCCGAGCAAAGTCTGCGAACATGAGGGTCTGGATCAGATGTCCATTTAAACAATCGCGTTAAAGTGCGTTCTTGTGTTTGAATTAAGAATGGGCGTATAGAAAATTCCGCACTGAATCGTTTGGTAAGTTCATACTGTGCTCTCATAGAAATTTCAAACGGATCTTGTCCATTATTTTCCTCTAGGTTAAGCCCATACTCTGCAACAAAAGAAACATGTGGCAGATAGAAGAACACCTCCAAACCATTGTCTTCCGTATTCGATAATGGTGGTGTCAAAGATGCCAAAAGGATATCTATGGCAGTTTCATAGTTTTTCGGCAAGAATTGGTGAAGTGTTCTGGCAAGTTTCCGACCACGCTCTATGAGACCAAGTGGTTCTAAGCCATCCAGTGCATCCTCAGAAAACGACTTTCCATCAAACTCTGTATACACAAGTGAAATATTGCGTGCCAAACAATCAACTGCCTCTTGCCCAAGCAGGTACTTAAGAGGCTTTCCTTTTTGGATCGATTTCGGCGCATCGGGTATTCGCGGTACAGTCATTTATACAACTTATTTTCAGAAGATAGGGTCAACGGCTAAGCTAAGCGGCTATTGATTTTAGTGGTGAGAATTCCCCATCTAAATTCATCTTTTCAAGCTCGAACGTTTGGTTAGAAGGCGCATTCCATATCCCGTTATTGGCTATGTTCAATCTAGGTTCCTACTTTCTCATTTTTTACCATTTTTTCGTTCATGCTTCCGGCAACTTTGGCACGCTCTCAACCTACACGCTTAACTTGATCTTTCCACCCTCGCTTAGCTTCATCGTCTAAGCACATCCGAGCTGAGTAATTTGTTAGGTTTATTTAGTAAATTCATAAAATAGATTAATTAGAAAAATACTCATTCCTAAAAACAAAATAAGATAAAAAGCCCAACCAAGATATTTACCTTTAGCTGGGAACATACCATCAGTTGGATTGCTAACTAATGGATAAAACCAATGTTGTTTAGCTTCAGATTTTTTATCTGTTAATAAGCGGAAAACAACATATCCAATTATGACAAGACTCAAAATTCCCCAGACATAAATTATCAATATTATAAATATGCAAACCTAACACCCGCAATAGCGGCATTTGATGCGGACTCGACTTTGCTGCAGCAAAGGAGCAACCGAGTTATATGTCTGTTGCTTAAGCTGGTTAGACGACATGATACCAACTGTAACCGTGTGGCAAGGTAGGCGGTCCAAATAGAAAATGTAGGACTCGACGGGTACTGCTGTGCATAAGTTTTGTTGATGCATGTTCCAATAGAGGTCGCATAACTAATGCGCCGCCTTTCTTCACAGGAATAGAAACTGCTTCAGCTCGCTTACTTTTCTTAGCATTTTGGTGAGAACCAGGAACAACCTGCAAATCACCTTCGTTTGCTTCGTCTAGGCTGAGGCGTACCGCAATAAAGTCTTTCAATATTTCATGAGGAGGGCGAACGAATTCCATTCCGTCTTTAGTACCCGATGCATCCCACCCATTACCACCTTTAGCTGGAATAACCCGATCTCGGTGGAGTCGAACGGCCCAATTTCTAGACTGCGATTTGATGAAGGAGGTGCATTGAACAGCTACGTAATCGTTGAGTAGACCCTTAAGCTGTGAGCAACTGCGTAGTTGGACGGCCGTACGCTTAATTGTCTCATCATCTAGCAAGTTTCGTGAGCCCGCGGACTTTTCATTAGCCACGGAGTCCATCAAAACATTGATATCACGGGGATCAAGAACCTGATCCACTACAACGAAGCCGTCTTGCTCAAACGTTTGTTTCACGTTGATCACGCCATCTAACGATAAGCTAAGGAGCAGCAAAAGTCAGGCTTTTGGCTGTCACGTTCAAGCACATTGTTAGCTGTTGATACTTTGCTCACGTTCAAGCACCCAACATCTTTGGTTGTTCGTAAACCCAATATTTTCATAGTATTGATTGGCTGTTGGTGCAGCAATTAAAATCAATTTGCACTTTGCGCCTAGTTGCTTTTGAGTAATAGCCTGTAGCATTTTCCCAATACCACATTTTTGATATTTTTTATCAACTGCAAGGTCAGAAAGATAACAAGCATAGTGAAAGTCCGTCATGGAGCGCGCGATGCCTATGAGTTTTTCACCGTCCCAAGCTGTGACCATTAGATTGCTATTATTAACCATGCCTTCCATACACTCTCGATCTTCAATTGGCCTACGCTCTCCCAGAGTAGATTCACGCAACAAACCAATGAATTGATCAGCTGTGATAGGAGTGTTTACTTTATATTCGATACTCATGAATTCCTTTGGCAGTTAATGGTTTGGTTAGCCACTTTCATTCGTCGGAAACTCTAGACATAAGAACAGAACTTAAGGCCGAACTGATATCCTGATCAAGTGTTTTGATGCCCTTAATCACGAACTTCCCGCCATTTCGCCACAACGTTTGCGTACTCGCTAGGACCTCTGAAGTCTGGGGATTCAGGACCCTTACATCAATTAGCACCTCCGTACCTCCCTCAAGAATGGCAGGTAACCCAATAACGAACCGTGGACCTAACTCGTGAACCACAATAAGAAGTGCTCGTTCCGGCTCGGGTGCCGATTTGGACACCAGACGTAAGAGCTCCTCGTTCGATGGCGGCTGTTTCGCCCAAGACAAACGATGTATTCCTGTGACCGCAATGCAATCGGCACGATTCAGAAAATCTTGTATTCCTCGTAAGGCAGCGGCTTCACGAAGCTGGGGTTCTTTTTGGTCTGGACGCCATTGTGGGCCCCAATAAACCAATGTGGATACCGCCGGCTTACCTGCATGGCACAGTGGCTCCTTCAGCAGTGTGCCGGTCGTTTCAACTTTGGTCGATGCACATCCCGTTAAGAATGCTAAGGAAATAATTGCGGCAGAAACTAAGGTATGCATTTGTTGTGGCTAACGGTTGAACTAACGGACTCGAGTGTAACGAGGCTCCGGATTGAGTGACTTGCTAGCAGTAATTCTAATCAAAAATCTTATTCCAGTTATGCAGAAAGTCACTTTTACTCTTAAACGCAGTAACATATGGCCAGTCTGGCGTTGATTCTTGAGACCATGTTAAGTGAACACAATATAATGGAAACTCTGTATCTTTAGTTGAAAATAAAACATCATCTCGATCATGCCGACGTGCAATAGCACAAACTTCTTTGTTGAATAGAACATGGCCTTTACAAACTTCCCTACGTAATTCTTTATTCATGGGATCTGATTCATTTGCATTTAGTAGAGACCAACCTTCTGGCATTTCATCTTCTGTAAACATTTCAATTACTGCTAACGGCTAAATCCAGATGCGCGCTTTCATGCGTCGGGCTGGGACACCTTGTTAGATTGAATTAAATACTTCTTCAATTTTAATGTAGTCCTTTCTTAATACGCTGTTATTTAATAATTCGTTTCTACAGCCTTCAGAAATTAACTTCACTTCTTCTTTAAGTTCAGGATATAAGTCATAAAATTGTTTTTCTGCTTTCATTACACTTAAAAGCAAATCTCCTTCATAGCAATCACCACTTACTAAAGGATTCGCCTCGAGAAGCTTGATTGCCAAAGGAATTAAATACGGCAAAGATATATTTTGCCCTATCATTATTCTTAGATCCTCTGCATCAAATTTATTTAATGGCTTGTGTCGCAATTTATGACAAGTTTCAACAAGTGAGGTCGTATTTTCCGCCTTTCCCCAATCATCATTTTCTAACTCTGTTAAAGTTCTATTAAAGTCGTGCTTTTTAAGCTTTTTGAATTTCTTGGGCATATCAATCTAGTGCCCGCCGTAACCGGCGCAGTTGTAGTGAGCGCAGCGAACGAAAATTGCGTCCGAGTTGACGGCATTGTTAGCCGAGTAATATTTCATACCCGCTGTGCCACAACAGCAAACTCCGTACCTTGAGAATCAAACGGATGCCCCGCTACATCTCCCAATACTGACTCAACTGCCAACCCGTGTTCCATAAGCTCTTTCTCTAAGCTTTCAGGTGAGTAGTACTTAAGCCAGTTATACACCTCACGTTTTCCTCTCTCTTCTACGATGGTGTACTTATCCAGACTAACTACTTCCGTCTCGTATTTGAAGCTGGTAAGAAAACCGTAATATGATGAAGATGACCAAAATCCATTAAGCAAATTCTTTTCGAACAATATCACCTCCTTCTTCTGCTCAAAAGCCAACTGAGAGTAAACATCAAAGACCAAACGCCCTTTGCTCGAAAGTGAATTAGAAAACTTGCGGAACATCACTGACCGCTGCGGGGCACTCAGCGCACAAATATCACACATTATCATGATGATAAGGTCATACGTGCCTTCTGGTTCAAACTCTAGATAGTTCGCCTGGTGAAATGAGATTTGTTGCCCTAATGATTCTGCCTGGCTATTTGCATATGTGACCGAAATTGGAGAAAAATCAACGCCCGTTACCTTTGCTCCGCAGGAAGCGATTCGAGAAGCATATAATCCTGGACCGCAGCCGTAATCTATGACCCTACTCTCCTTCGAAAGTCCGAAATGACCAACCATCCAATCAACTGACTCATTTATGAAAGTTTCTCGCCGCGATGAAACATCAATCTCTGGATTAAGGTGAAACGCCAACATTTGTTTTGATGTATGTGGATCAGTCCACAACGCTTTTGCGGTATAAATCGAGAAAGGTTCTGGCTTCGCTACGATGTAAGCTAACTCGGTGTACAGATCAAATGGCTCCATTACTAAATCATTCTCTGAAATTTGTATTCACGGCTAATGTTGGAGATAACCGGCATTTGACGGCGCGAGCGTCGCGCGGTCAAGTGTCCGGCTGATTGACTTGTTAGGCAATAGCATCACTTGCCTCGTGGATCCGCAACTGTTCCCTTTAGTAAGATGATAAATATCATTGCATGTGTAACCAACAGAGCTGGTACGACAATTGCCGGGATGAAGAACGTGGCTCCAAGGTGGCCGTCTTCCGTGAACCGTAAACCTTGTGTTACGGCATTTATGAGGTCCAAGGTACCCTCGATGTTGAATATCCACACTATTGGGATAGAGGTGCGCCAATTGCCCCGCAACGAAAAAATCGCGACAAACGCGAGTAGTGCAGCCAGCAAATCTCCATACGCAGCTGGATTAGCGAAACGGGGATCGAGGGGTTCAGATGTGACACCAGGTATTAAGAATGCGAGCCCGATAAAACGGAAGCAATGTAGAAAAATTAAAGGGATCAATGCTTGGGCAATATTGAGTCGCATTAAAGCAGGCCAAATGAACCACGCTGCTATTAGCCCATACGCGATAAGAGCGAGTAGGATGCAAACGGGTAGTATTAAGTCAATTGGCATATCTAAATGGTACGGCCAAGGGTTGCTATTGCCTAATGGTTGAGCTAAGGGCCGCGCGTAAGCGCAGTCCCGTGCGAAACACATACTTGAGCGACTCGTTGGCAATCATTTAATTTCTCTTACTTCAATTGGTTTTATTACATTAACCATCTCATCTGCTAATACTTCTAATTTGACTTCAGTGTGAGAAAACTCGTAACTTGATAAAGAAATTAATAGATTTTCTTTTATTTTATATAGCTCATCCACTTTGCCTCCTACGTAGTCAGTAAATAATACATGGGGCATTTCATTTAACCATGATGAATAAGCTTTAGGGTGCTTTTGGAACCACGATAGCGTCAACTTGGTGTGATGAATTAATGAAAGAGCAATTAGATCAGAAACTTCTATGCCAATTGCTCCGTCTTTGAAACGCCAAATATTGCCCAAGGTGTTAATTAGCGGGACCACCTCCTCTGTTGTTCCGGATTGGAGCGCATTAGCGATTTCATGATAATTATTTAGTAACCATTCAAAGTTTGCTTCAATCAATAGTGGTCCCTGTGCGCTAACTAAGGGTGAAAATAGCACTAAGAGAGAAATTAAAATTGATGTGCGTAAACTTTTCACTGATTGCAAATGATTGAGCTAACAGGCGCTGAGTGCATCCGTGCGAAGCGTCCAGTTGAGTGATTTGTTATAAGGCTTTTTCAATGATTGTATAAACCCCTATATTTGGAAACGTAAGCGTAAATTCATGTGTTTTGTTACTGAACGAATGTGTTGCGACCAACAAATAACTCTGACATGGAGGTTGATCTTGGCATAAAGGAGAAGAGAATGAATAATAATCATTATTTAATTCTTTAATGGGCACTTCGGATAGTATTTTACTATCAGAGACGCCGTCATAATGGTATGTAATCCACTGCACAAATAATTTGCTTGTTACATGTTCAGACCCATATCTTTTGGTAATAAAACGTAAATATCCATCTTTTTTACCAAGCTTCCAATAACCTCCAGAATACACATGACTAAGACTAGTCTCGTAGCTGTTCTCTATGTCTGCTTCGCAGATGTATGACAAGAACAGCAATGAAAAAACAAATATGATTTTCATAACCTTATAACGACAAAGCCAAGCGGAGGCGAAGCCATCTGACTTGGCCGCATTGTTATGCACCAAAGATCTCATTTATTTTCACTCTTTAACTCCACGGCTTTTTTGGTAATCAACGTATACTCATCATTTGACTCACTGAATTTCGTCTTTTCAACAACACTGAAGCCAGTCTGTTCAAGCGCCAGTTCTATCTGCTGGTTTGATAGCAGATTAATCAATGGCAAGAATCCAAGTCTCCCGGCTGATCGGATAAGTTTGCCAATGACTATATTTTTCTCGCCTAGGCATGCGGTCTCTAAAATAAACAAACCACCTGGTTTCAGGATGTCATATATACGTCTAAAAGCCTCATCGATATCTTCAAAAAAATGAAGCACATAAAAAGCCATTACCACGTCAAAGCTACCAGAATCAAAACGCTCATCAAAAACAGTGGTTTGTACAAATTCAACGTTTTTAATTTCACGCTCAACCTTTCTCCTCTCCGCAATGGCCAGTAATTTGTTGGAGATATCAATACCTGTTACGTGTTTTACATTATTTGCAAGATCGCCGCATTGAGTGCCGGTACCACAACCAATATCGAGCACATAATCCTCCGATGACAAGTAGGATTTTAATTTTTCGATCTTCTTCTGGTAAGCCGCAACGTCAGAAATCGGCGATGCAGCATATTTTGAAGCGATCAGATTCCAGAATTTCTCAGGTGATGTTCGAAACAGCATGTCCCTATCCTATTTGTAGATAAAGGAAGCTGACCACTTTGCTTGGTCCTTTGATTCTTTATGCATAACGGTTGAGCTAAGGGGCCGCGTGTAAACGCGGTCCCGTGCGAAGCACGTACTTGAGCGACTTGTTATGTCCATTTACTAAATATCATGTTCCAATTATTTAAATACTGAGAATAATCTCTGTTTTTAGGCGCCACTTTATTGTCGATAACTAATTCATCCGTTGCTTTTTTCCTTAGCCCTCTCGTTTCCCAACATTTGCCATTTTTTGAAACCCAAAGATATATATTTGGCGATTTATTTTCTTTGTGAACTGTATTTAACCGCTTAATAAGTTCTTGAGGCGTTAAAATTACATACTGCATATTTTTTTGGTTAAATGTATGCATCACAAAGATCCAATACTCGGCATTAGAATTAGATATTTTTTCTTTATTTAAAGTCCACCAACCACATGAAATTAAATTAGAATGATATTCAGATCTAATATGTGTCACCAAGAAATCTTTAGAAAATTTTACTTGAATAGATGAGGTTTTTTTATTTAATTGATCAGTAACTAGAATATCAACTCCAGTATCTTTTGATGGTACCCATATATTTACTTTTCCCCCATTCGGATCAACCAAGTTTTGTTCAATGTGCGATCCCACTAAATATTCACCTGCATGAATAGTAAACAAAGGTTGCATTCATCACCCTTTTGACATAACGTGGAGCTGAACGACTATTCATTCAAGTGGGGAGGATTCCCCGCTTGAATGAATCAGTTAGTTCGAGCGTCTTGTTAGGTCCCTTTTCTATCACGAAAAACATAATGCATTGCCGCCTCATAAAGAAACCAAAGTACGGCTATAGAAGTTGCTATTTTGTTCATTCGAACAATTTCGGCGCCACAATCGCCGCTGTAATTCCAGTGCCCGAAGTACGACACCAAAAGATATATGCCTGGAATCACGCAAATAAAAAAGCTTGGTTTTCTTAAGTAACTAATTACTATCGCGCCCATTAAAATCAAGATCCCAACCCTTATTATTGGATCCGTAATATCCAAAAACCCCGGGGCAAAATAGCCACTGAAGCAGGCATAAGCAGGGCAGCAAGAACTCCAAATACATAATGAAGCTAGAACATTCTTCGTATTCGTCACGAGAGACCTAACGTTTCACTAAGGCGCGCCGCTTTTTGGCGTCGCATTGAGTGGCTGGTTATGTAGTGATGTTCTATTCACAAATTCAACTAAAATATTACTATCTATTAAAAAAACACCATATTGTGATGGGTCATATCGATCTCGCTTCTCAATAGTATTATAAGGTTCAAATAAATCTACACTACTAGCATTATCAATATAAAATCCCATTTTAAATCTATTAGCATACTCGCAACTTTTTAGATTAACTACACTTCCAGCTTTCAAGTATACTTGCTCAGAAACAAGATCTTTCTTTAGCTTTGCTGGATAGGGTTTGCTGCACATGAAATCAAGTTCTCCTGAACCATAATACCATCCGATAATCCCTCCTAAAGGCAGACAAATAATTGCAGATACAGCTACACTAGAAAATATCTTCTTCATATATATCCATGAAAGCTACATAACGCCCCGCATCAGCGGCGCGGCCTTGGCCGCGTCCGTCTGCATGCGCTTGTTAGGTGCCGCCGCCAATTATCCCCCAAAGCCACTGACTGACAATTGTAACGGCTACACCTACTACAAATGCTGTAACCAATGACCAAATCCTTACGCCCTTCTCATAAGTACGTTGCTCTTGTCTGCCCTCTAAATTCTCTGATCTTCTCTCTGCGTTTCGAGATTGCTCTTCAAGTTCTTTAATTCTGTTTCTGATCCTGATTCGATAACCCCCATCGATATCTCGATTTCCTAACATTTCGTCGACTTGACGTAGCTGATCTAATGAGAAAGCTTCAAATTCGGCGTCTGCCTCTGGTTGGCTCTTAAACGTCCTCTGCGTTGTACGAATGATCTCGTTCTTTTCGTTTTCAGAAATTCGCATAAGAGCACCTAACGTGGAGCTGAACGACGACTATTCATTCAAGTGGGGAGGATTCCCCGCTTGAATGAATCAGTTGGTTCGAGCGTCTTGTTAGGCGGCGTGGTGGCGTTGCCGGTTGATATAACTTTATTCTCATTAGGGTGCCCCTTGTTTTGTTCTCGCACTTGCGATCAGTTTTGCGTTACGACAGCACAACGATTTGTTAGTCGTTATCACTACTAAAGCTAAACTGTGACATGTCACCGATCCAAAATAGTTTCGCTACACCATCAGACCAGATAAAATCAACTAGGATATTCCTTTCTCCATTATCGAGTATGAATATCGGTTCCTCAATGTCATAAGGAATGAGCCCCCAGTAGATTTGTTTTTCGCGTTCATTAAGATATCGGACTTCGAATTGCGCTTTACTCAAGATGGATCGAATTGTCTCGATCAACTCAAGTTTCTCTTCATTCGACTGAAAGAGTGCACCATTGAACTCTTGGAACTGGCCGTTATCCAAGGGAACAACTGCCGTTGCGGGCGTTAGGTCGAGCACTGCTATGTTTGGGGCGAGCTTAATCATTTGCCATAATGCAGGGCCACAAATAATTTTACTAGCGAGATATTCTGTCTTTACTTCACCATTTGATCTAAAAAGACTTTCGACTGCGGTTAGTGCAGCATCGTTTGCTTCAATCGTAGCTGGCTTATACACGACTTCTCTACCCACAGCACTGCTTAGACAGAGAGCCGCCAGAATAAATGCGGTGACTTGTGAAATCTGATAATTCATATAATGGCAGCTAACGCCGCGCTCTGCGGCAAATTTGGAGCGCAGCGGAAAATTTGTCCGACAGCAGCGCCTTGTTAGAGGGCTTTTGGCTCATAATTTCGCTGCCTTTCTAAGTGCCTTATAAATGACATTTGAGTCAGCCCCAAGCTGCTTCAACTTAAAAGGTTTTTTTGCATTCTTGGTTATGACCCATACTTCTGGTATTCGATTGCCTTTGTGGAAATCGTCAGAAATAACTACATCCTTAATATCGACGAATGGAATGTTTCTTTTGATGAATGGGTAAGCAACTAAAAAACCATTGCTGGTGATTTGAATGCCCATTGCGGTAACTAGGTATTCATAAGTGATGAAAACAACTAGAACACTCATTGCACCATAACCTAAAAGAGGGTTGCCATCTTTCCCTACATAGATACCTAATGCAGAAAAGCCGACCACACACGAAAAATAGAATAAATGATATAACGAGCCTTTAGAGAATTTGGATTGATTGGGCTCTGGATTTAGAGTGCCTGCCTTTTCATTTAATGTATCCCGAAGCAGCTCAAACCCAAGCAATTGATACTCAACTCTAAGTAACTCTTTTTTATTGCGGTCTAGTAGATCTAAACGTTGCATATACGGCCTTTCTTTTACTCTATGTATTTTCTCCCAAGAGATTAGCCCTTTATCTTTTCCGATGTGTATATACCAAATTCCGTCGTCATCAGCTGCAACGTCTGCGAATGGCAGTTTTTTCAAAGTAAGCCATGTAAAAATTGAAAAGAACCCAAAGACTACTGTACACATTACTGTGACCATGAGAGTGCCATTTGGATTACCTTTGTCTTCATCAGGCAGGAACGGAAGAGCAAACCCTAAAGCTAAAAATGCGATGAAAACTATTAAGCATCCTTTCATCAGGGTAATGTATTTTTTATCGAGTTTGAATTCTTGCATAAGCTACGTGTAGCCCTCTAACTATAAGTAGACGTCCGAAAAGTCCATTATGAATGGAATTTTTCGGGGCTTATTAAAATTAATACTTTTTAAATTCATGCTCTTATCATAAAATATGGGGATTATTTAACGAAAATATTCACTAGATTTCAATGCCCCAACCTCGCCTTTTAGATCAAGTCCGTAAAGCGATGCGTGTACGGCATTATAGTATTCGCACAGAGGAATCCTATATCTCATGGATTAAACGGTACATTCTGTTTCACGATAAACAACATCCAAAGAATTTAGGTAAAGATGAAATCACTCAGTTTTTATCTCATCTTGCATCGGATCGAAACGTAGCAGCCTCCACTCAAAATCAAGCACTCTCTGCCCTACTCTTTCTTTATAAAGAAGTGCTTTCTATCGACCTCCCTTGGTTGGGTGATGTAGTCCGTGCAAAACGGCCCAGTCGTTTGCCTGTGGTATTAACGCGTCAAGATACCAAACGGCTGTTAGGTGAACTTAACGACACAAATTGGCTCATTGCTAATTTGTTATATGGTTCTGGTCTACGACTGATGGAAGCTATTCGCTTGAGGGTCAAAGATGTAGATTTTGACTATGAGCAAATCATTGTGCGTTCCGGAAAAGGTTTTAAAGATCGTACTACTGTTTTGCCCAACTCCATTGCTAAACATTTGCAAAAACATTTAGCAAAAATTAAAAATCTGCATCAACGTGATCTTGAGGAAGGTTTTGGTAGTGTGTATTTGCCCTTTGCAATCGAACGTAAATATCCTAATGCCAATAAGGAATGGGGTTGGCAGTATGTATTCCCCTCTTCTAAACGTTCGGTAGACCCACAAAGCGGTGTTATTCGTCGACATCATGTTTCTGAAAAAAACCTACAACGTGCGATTAAGCAAGCAACACGAAACTTAGGCATAGTGAAGCCTGTCAGCACACATACCTTGCGACATTGTTTTGCTACACACTTACTCGAAGACGGCTACGATATTCGCACCATACAAGAGTTACTTGGTCACAAGGACCTAAAAACGACTATGATCTACACTCATGTCATGAAAAAAGGCGCGCATGGAGTACGCAGTCCGATTGACCTGCCTGAAATCGAAACCGTCGAGGTTTAATTAAAAACGACAGACCGGTCTACAACTAAAACAGCTCTCTGCCTACCTTATGCAAGGCTTAGTTGTGAATATATGTCGAGTTGAACTGTTAAAAAAAGTTAAGTCTACTGAAAAGTTTATTGTGATCTAACCACTAAGAAGGGTTTATTATTTCCATTTTAAATTGAGCTTTCGTCCATTTATAGCACAATCCCTGAGATATAAATTTATCAGTGTTTGATATGGAATACCTGATTCTTCTGCAAGTGACTTAAAATAATCAACAGAATCTCGATCCAAACGCATAGTAACAGGCTGCTTTAAATATTTAATATATGGGTTTTTTTTGCCCTTCATATTAGAAAAGTCATAATGCTTTCTCATTTTCGATAACTCCAATATTGTTTAACTTCATCTTTATCCGCCTTTCTTGCAGATATAATTCGAATTACAGTTTCTTCTTTCCTAAAACAGTGGCAGATAACTAAAGTATTTAACCTGTAACTTGTACCCAACAATATAAAACGATCTTCGTCTTCTGAGTGGTCTGGGTCAAAAAATTGTATTGCATTTTCATCATAGAAAGCGGTCCGAGCTTCTTCAAAAGATATACCGTGTTTTTTGATATTAGCTTTATTTTTACGATTGTCCCACTCGAACTTTAAATATTTCATATGTACATTGTACATATGAAATATTTAATATCAAGGATATATATCCCAAGCCCCAATGACTAGGGCTTAGCAACTATTAGCATTACTCAAATATGAATAGCGCGATCGTCTACTGCTAAGGCAGCTTCGTGCATACCCTCTGCAAGACTTGGATGCGCATGAATAGTACGAGCAAGATCTTCGGTTGAGAGTTCAGACTCCATTGCTACTACCGCTTCACTGATGAGTTCAGATGCATTGGGTCCTAATATGTGCACACCAAGTATTTGATCGGTTTTTTTGTCTCCGATTATTTTGAACAAACCTTGTGTATCTCCCATTGCGCGAGCACGCCCAAGTGCCATAAATGGGAATGTGCCAACGCGGTATTCAATTTTTTCTTGTTTACATTGCTGTTCGGTTTTTCCTGCCCATGCAATTTCCGGCCATATGTAGATCACCCATGGAATAGCTTCATAGTTCATATGCGCATACTGACCTGCAATTTGTTCCGCAAGTGCAATGCCCTCTTCCGAGCCTTTATGCGCCAACATTGCTCCACCGATTACATCGCCAATGGCATACACATTTGCAAGTGAAGTCTGCCAGTTTTCGTTTACTTCGATAAATCCTTTTTGATCGGTTTTGATTTTTACTGCGTCTAAATTTAGTCCTTGTGTATTTGCCTTGCGTCCGACCGCAACAATGAGCTTACTCACTTCCAAGGTCTTTTCTTCATTATCCGTTGAATATTTCACCAGGACTTTATCGTTATTAGAAGCAACTTCTTTTACTAAACTATTTAAACGAATGTCTAAGCCTTGTTTAGTTAGAATTTTAAGTGCTTCCTTGCTTATCGCGGTATCTGCCATCGCTAAAAAGTCTGGTAATGCCTCAAGAATGATCACTTCAGAACCAAGACGATTCCAAACACTGCCCATTTCTAAACCAATTACTCCGGCACCGATAATTCCTAACTTCTGGGGCACTTCTTGCATTGCAAGTGCTCCTGTTGAATCGAGAATAGTCTTATTGTTGACTTTGGCAATGGGTATATCAATCGGTACTGAACCGCTTGCAATAATGATATGTTTGCCCTGAAGTTCTTCAGCTGTGTTGTTGGCTTTGTTAGTAACTTGGATTTGTTGTGCAGAAATAAAACTCGCAGTGCCAACAAAAACTTCGACTTTATTCTTTTTTAAGAGACTTGCCACACCACCGGTTAGTATCTGCACTACTTTATCTTTACGTTTTTGCATAGTCGGCACATCGACTTCTAGTTTGCCGACTTTGATGCCATGTTCTTTCGCTTGTGCATGTAAAAAATGCACGTGATGGCTGGAATCGAGTAATGCTTTAGATGGAATACAGCCTACATTTAAACATGTACCCCCGAGAGTGGACTTCCCTTTTGTATTTACCCATGCATCGATACAGGCTACCTTCATGCCCAATTGTGCACAGCGAATTGCGCATACATAGCCTGCCGGGCCTGCGCCTATGACAATAACTTCGTATTTCTTCATGATTGGAAACTCTGATTTATCCGACTCGTTTTATTTTTTGGGTCGTTAAAAATGATCTCGGAATGCTCATGTATTGTTATATACACTCCGCTTCTTCGACATTTTTTGCCTCGTCTCAGACATGTCCATTGATAAATCAGTGCCCCAATACTTAATGTTTAGACTTGTAGCAATAAGCGATTTGGATCTTCTATGGTATTTTTTATATGCCCCAAGAATTGCACTGCTTCTTTGCCATCAATTGTGCGGTGATCATAGCTCAACGCAAGGTACATCATCGGTGCAATGACTACATCACCATTTTGCGCTATCGGTCGCGCTTGAATAGAGTGCATACCTAATATTGCACTTTGTGGAGGATTGATTATTGGAGTAGACATCATGGAACCAAAGACACCACCATTGGTGATCGTGAAAGTTCCCCCAGTGAGTTCTTCTATTGTTACTTTGTTTTCACGTGCGCGCGATACAAAGTCTCCAATTGTTTGTTCGATTCCAGCAAAGGATAGTCTTTCTGCATTTCGAATTACCGGCACGATTAAGCCACGCTCCGTACTTACTGCTATCCCTATATCAAAATAATCGTGATAGACAATATCTTCGCCTTCTACATATGCATTAATAACTGGAAATTCTTTTAGCGCTTCAACCGCGGCTTTAATAAAGAAAGACATAAACCCTAACTTGACGCCATGGGCTTCTGCAAAGCCCTCTTTATATCGTTGTCTTAAATCAACGACATTTTGCATATTGACTTCATTAAATGTCGTCAACATTGCACTTTCTTGTTGGGAGCTTACTAGACGTCTAGCAATACTTTTGCGTAAGCTCGTCATTGGTACACGTTTTTCTTCTCGAGTGCTTTCCGTAGCAAATTCCGGCATGCCCATTATTTCTGTTGAAGCATCGATTTCACTGATTGAACTAGGCTCTGATTCACTTATATAAGCTTCGATGTCTTGTTTAACAACACGACCCCCTTTACCGGAGCCTTGCACCTGATTGATATCTACATTGTTTTCAGCGGCCAGTTTTCTTACCGCAGGACTGGTTTTTGAGGTTACAGAGCTCGGCGCAACTTTCGCAGTTTCCATTTGCGCTACCTTAGCCAGCAGCGGCTCTGGACTATCATCTCGACCAGAAACAGATTCTGATTTAGCAGATTTGCTAGACTGTTTTGCCGTATCGATTACCGCGAGTGTTTCATTACTCTGTACTTGCTCATTTTTTTGTTTTGCGATGGATGCGAGTTCTCCAGTTTTCGGCGCAGTCACCTCTAAAATTACTTTATCGGTTTCAATATCTACAATTTGCTCACCTTCTTCAACAAACTCACCGGGTGCTTTCAACCACTCACCTACCACAGCTTCTGTGATAGATTCTGCTAATTCCGGAACGGTTACCTCTACTTTCATGAAACTACCTCAAAGATGCCTGTGTATTAATTATTAAACAGCACGTAGTGGCGGTCGTGAAGCTATTTCACGTAACCCCAATGCATCTTCTATTAAAGACTGCTGCTGTTCACGGTGAATGTGTAAAGATCCAGCAGCTGGTGATGCAGAGTAATTACGACCCGCATAATGCAGCTGATGATCATCACGCATACAGGCCTTAAGATTACGCCTTGATAGAATATAATTCCAGATACCTTGATTACGAGGTTCTTCTTGCGTCCAGATAAGCTCACGTGCATTAGCATATTTATTTAAAATTTGCCTAACTTCATCTAATGGAAACGGATAGAGCTGCTCAATTCTAACAATTGCCGTTCTGGTAATTTTGTGCTCACGGCGCGCCCGTAATAATTCATAATAAATCTTACCAGCACAGAAAATTATCTTATTGACTTCTGCGGGTTTAATCGGATCGACTTCATCAATTACGCAATTGAATCCACCATCAGTAAACTCAGATAGTTCAGATGCGGCATAAGGGTCGCGAAGAATATTTTTTGGTGTCATCACAATCAGGGGTTTACGATAGGGACGCAGTATTTGCCTACGCAATAGATGGAATATTTGTGCAGGAGTACTCGGCATACACACTTGCATATTTTCTTCAGCACATAATTGCAAATAGCGCTCAAGTCTTGCTGATGAGTGTTCTGGGCCTTGGCCATCAAAGCCATGCGGTAATAACATGACCAAGCCACAGTAACGTTGCCACTTTACTTCAGACGAGCTTAGAAATTGATCGACATACATTTGTGCATTATTTGCAAAATCGCCAAACTGCGCCTCCCAAATTACCAGAGTATTTGGCTCGGCAGTGCTGTATCCTACTTCATATCCCAATACTGCTTCTTCAGAAAGCAAAGAGTTAATTGGCAAAAACATAGGTTGTTTTTCGGAGATATGTTGTAAAGGAATATAGGCGTTACCACTTTCTTGGTCATAAAATGCTGCATGTCGATGGAAGAAAGTACCACGCACACTATCTTGTCCAGATAGACGCACATCATAGCCCTCTTCCAATAACGACGCATAGGCAAGCGTTTCGCCAAAACCCCAATCGGCACCAATTTCACCAAGGCCCATCTTTTTACGTGCTTCAATAATTTTTTCAACGGTACGGTGTAAATTAAACTCTGTTGGTACTGTAGTTATTTTTTCAGTAAGATGTTTAATTCTTTCCGCACTGATACTTGTTTTTGCTTCCTCTCGCCAATGTGTACCTATAAATGGCTTGTAATCAACGATATGTTCTCTTTCAACATTTTTTGCAATTGGCCCACAAACCTGTTCTCCGCGTTTCAACTTATTTAAGTACTTGGTCTCTAGTGCTTTTACTCTTGGTGGGGTAATCGTTTTATTTCGAATAAGTCGATTTGCATAAACTTTTCGCACACCTTCTTTGTGATGAATGCTCTGATACATTATAGGTTGTGTTACTGAAGGCTCATCAGCTTCATTATGGCCATGCTGCCGGTAGCAAATCATATCGATCACTACATCGCGATTGAATTTCATACGAAAATCAACTGCCAATTTTGCTACAAAAACGGCAGCTTCAGGGTCATCACCATTCACATGAAAAATAGGTGCCTGCACCATTTTGGCAACATCCGTGCAGTACAAAGTAGACCTTGAGTCGAGTGGATCGCTAGTGGTAAAACCAATTTGGTTGTTGACGACAATATGTATGCTGCCACCTGTGGTGTATCCACGCGTCTTTGAAAGGTTTAAGGTTTCCATCACGACACCTTGCCCGGCAAATGCCGCGTCACCATGAATTAATAAAGGAATTACGCCATCACGTTCAGCGTCATTACGACGTTCTTGTCGTGCACGTACAGAACCCTCAACCACAGGGTTAATGGCCTCTAAGTGGGATGGATTAAATGCCAATACAGTATGTACTGGTCCATGTGGAGTTTTTAGGTCTGATGAAAAACCTTTGTGATATTTCACATCACCAGAACCGTTAACAGGATCGACAGTATCTTCAAACTCTTGGAATAGCTCTTCCGGGCTTTTGCCTAATATATTTACTAATACATTTAAACGGCCACGATGCGCCATACCCATAATGACTTCACTGACATGATGTTTACCACAACGCAAAATAATTTCATCGATGATTGGAATTAAAGTTAAGCCACCTTCTAGAGAAAAACGTTTTTGCCCAACATATTTTTTATGTAAATATACTTCTAACGATTTTGCCGCGATTAAAGTCTCCAAAATCGTGCGCTTACGCTTGTCAGACAAACCAGGGGATAGATAAAACTCCTCAAGTCTGCCTTGTATCCACTCCTTTTGCTCTAAAGAGTTTATGTGTTTGTACTCAGTACCGATCGTGCCGCAATAGCTCACAGAAAGCATATTGAGAATTTCGCGTAACGGTGCTTTTTTGATTCCACCGATAGAACCCGTTTCAAACACAGTATCCATATCATCATGAGTTAAACCATGAAATTCAGGATTAAGCTCTGGGATATCAGGGCGTGCAGTTGCACTTAAAGGGTCAATATCCGCTTGTCGATGACCAAGGTATCGATAGGCACTGATTAAACGTATGACGCCAACTTGTTTACGGTTGGTTACTTTAGCATTTGAGGCTTGTATTGAACCTGTTGCACTACTGTGCACGGTTTTATGAATTTCTTGCCGTACTCCAGCATGGCTAAGGCCATTTGCAGGAGAAAATTCGTCGGGTTTGAGTTTACTGAACGTCTCTTGCCAATACGCTGAGACAGAATTAGGATCGGCTCGATAAGCCTCAAAAAGAGCTTCTATATAAGCAACGCTACTACTATTGAGTTTTTCACCCGTTAAAACTGAAAGCACATCTTTATCCATTTGCATTTAAAAAGCTAGAAATTGATATATTTATAGACACTTTATATAAAACAATAATTCCAAGCTTTAAGCAATCTTGCGCGTGTTACATGGTGTGTGTTGGTCTATCCGCTTGTAATGCACCTGCTAGCAATGTTTCAATCTTATTACGTGTTTGGCCATTATCCTGTTTACTAAATTGCACCCCAATCCCTGCAGTTCGATTACCTTGAGCATTAGGTGGGGTAATCCATACAACATTACCTGCTACTGGAATACGCTCGGTTTCATCCATGAGTGATAGCAACATAAAGACTTCGTCACCAAGCTGATAGGATTTAGTTGTAGGAATGAATAAGCCACCATTTTTCACGAAGGGAATATAGGCCGCATAAAGCGAGCCTTTGTCCTTAATGGCAAGTGATAATATCCCTCTGCTGCCTTCTGCCATGACTTCAAATTATTATGTCAGTTAAACGAGGACTTCCTGACAGCCGATAAGCATCTCTTCGATAAATAGGCGCTTATTCAATGGGGCCTTAGAAAGTCGATGTAATTCAATGAGTTTGTCTAAATACTGAAATAAGGACTGTAAGTCTACTCGACCCACTAAACTATGCAAGGCCCGACGAATGTCGGGGTTTTCGAGAGTCACCGGCCCTTTTTGGTAGTGACAACGAATCAAGTCCGCACACCATGCTTGCTGCCACAAGACCAGCTGCTCGAGCTCCTCGTTCTGCAGCTTAGCTGATAGTTTGGTCACCTTTTCTTTATGCAACATAAGCTGCTCAAGCTGATGATAAAATGTTGCGCGGGCTTCTCCTAAACCTGTCTCATGTAGTTCTAAAGCTAACAAAGGTCTGCCTCCTGAAGCAGATAGCAACGTATCCCAATCCATTTTTTTATTGTGCGATTGTAACCATGTTATAGATTGATCCTCATCTGGGATTTTAAATTTCCATATCTGGCAACGGCTCCTTATTGTGGCTAATAATCTGTTTGCATGGTGACTAATTAAAAATAATATTGAATCTTCTGGAGGTTCTTCTAAAGTTTTTAGCAAGGCATTTGCAGCATTTACATTCATATGATCCGCACAATTTATACAAGCAATTTTATACGTTCCACACTGGCGACTTAACACCATGAAGTTATTGATTTCACGTATATCATCGACCTTAATTTGGTCTGTTAATTCATCGACATTAATCATACGAACGTCTGGATGCGTTCTTGCTTGAAATAAATGACAGTTATTACATTTACCACATGCATAATTTTTAACACTCGGCTGAGTACAGTTCATTCTCTGTATTAGGGATAGGCAAAATTCAAGCTTGCCTATTGATGATGGCCCAGTAATTAAAACGGCATGCGCTAGACGCAAACTATCTAGGTAATTTAATGACCGCTGCCACTGCTGCTCTTGCCAAGGATAAATCATGAAGTATCTTTCTACATCATAGTTAATAGCTATACCAATAATTGCGGGAACTTGCTCGCTACGATTTTTTCTATTTCTGCTGCTACTTCTTCAACATTTTGACTCGCATCAATCACTACAATCCGTTCAGGATTATCATTTGCCAAACGCAAATAAAATTGTTGAACACGCTCAAAAAATGCAAGTTTTTCTTTTTCAAAACGATCTTTACTGCCACGCTTATTAACTCGCTCCATAGCTAATTTTAAATCGCAGACAAGTAAAATTGTTAAATCGGGTTTAAAATTACCTTGCACTACAGTTTCAACTGCGCGTATTTCCGAAAGCGCCAAGCCTCTCCCCCCACCTTGATAAGCATAACTTGCATCCGCAAATCGATCACACAATACCCAAGTGTTGCTCTGCAAAGCTGGATAAATTACTTCTTCTAAGTGCTGAGCACGAGCCGCAAACATCAACAATAGTTCTGTATTGCTATCAATCTGAGTAGTTTTTTTATCAAGTAGAAGTTTTCGAATACCTTCACCTACTTTAGTTCCACCTGGCTCACGTGTCACTAGAGTGTTAATTTTCTTTGTATGCAGAAATTTTTCTAATAACTTTATTTGAGTAGTCTTGCCGACACCTTCTGTACCTTCAAAAGTAATAAACTTACTTTGATACATTTCCTTAGTATCTGTGCTCATCTCGAAATACTTTTTAATTATTATTCATCAGCTTTGTACTTACTTCTGTTTCCATCAAGTTGATACTTGATCACTGCTTCACGGTGCTCTTCATAGGTTGTAGAGAAGTGGTGTGTGCCATCACCTTTGGAGACAAAATATAGCACTTCGGTATCTGCTGGACTTAAAGCAGCGACGATCGACGCTCGACTCGGTAAAGCAATAGGGGTTGGCGGCAAACCTTTATGGACATAAGTATTGTAAGGAGTATCTGCTTTTAAGTCTTGTCGCCGTATATTGCCATCGTAAGATTCTCCAATACCATAAATAACAGTTGGATCAGTTTGCAAACGCATACCTCGCTTTAATCTTGATGTAAAAACTGCAGCCACCATGGTCCGTTCGTCTTCAACACTAGTTTCTTTTTCAATAATAGAGGCAAGCGTTAGTGCCTCTTCTGGTGAATTAAGTGGAATATCTTCTTGTCTTTTAGGCCATTCCTCATCTAAAATTTTTTGCATATGCTGAAAAGCACGCTTGAAAAATTCCACGTCCGTAGTACCAGCCGGGAAGTGATAAGTATCTGGATAAAACCAACCTTCAGGATGCCGGTTATCAAAATCAAGCTTATCTAATAATTCTTCGGGTGTATTAACTGTGTGAGTTATTTTTTCATGTTGTTTTACTGCATCCCATAGTTGTTTAAAAGTCCATCCCTCGATTACAGTAAGCGCGAATTGAATTGTCTCTCCCTTGGTTAATTTGCGTAGGAGTTGCAAAGGAGTTAAATTTGTAGATAAGGCATACTCACCTGTTTTAATATCACTAGTCGTTCCACTCAATCGTCCATATATCTCCCAAGGTAATAATTCTTTAATCAATCCTTTTTCACTTAATTGTTGGCTTACCTCTTTAAAGCTCATGCCTGAAGTAATGGTTATCTGCACCTCTTCCTCCAGATTAGAAAGTGGTTTATTTACATAGTCTTTAAAATAGATAGATAGCAGCGTGATTGCTATTGATATCGCAATAATGAGTGCGCTTAACTTACGCATGACAGATATGCACCAAATCCAATTAAGGAAGCTCTGATTTATTAAGTGTTAAAGACAGACATTAGTCCTTGAATTATAGCCGTTTTTGACAATGACAGGTCGTGCAATCTATATACAGGCCAGATGCCGATAATACTGTTACAAACAAACATTCCTTGAATTGTTTGTAATTCATCCACTGCAAAATCTTTAATTTTCAGCTGTAGATCATTTGTATTGCAGTATTCAATTACTTTACCTCGCATAACCCCTGCAACCCCACATTTTTCAAGACTGGGGGTAATGAGCTCATCTCCAATTTGAAAAAACACATTACTCGATGTGGCCTCAATAACTTGATCATATATATCGCATACTAATCCTTCTTGGTATTCATCTTTCCATTCACTACGCGCTAGGACTTGTTCCAATCGATTTAGATGCTTTATCTGTGCAAGCTCAGGCTGATGCGCTAAGCGAAAGTTGCACATGGTTACCTCTATACCAATATCTAAATACTTTTGTGGAAATTCAGGCCAGGGAAATTTTTGAATGACGCGAGTTAATGAAGTTTGTGTTGGTCTATAGCCTCTTTCACCTACACCACGTGTAATGATAATTTTTATTATGCACTGTTCATCATTATCGATTAACTCGTCAAGCTCAGACTTTAGTAGCGAAGTATTTAAACCCGAAAGTTTTAATTTCTCACAACCAAACTTAAGACGTTTAAGGTGTTCATGCCAAAATTGTGGCTGGCCTTGTTTAATGGCAATAGTTTCAAAAACACCATCACCATATAACAACCCACGATCGAGACTAGAAATATAATTGCCAGACTCGCCATTAATGATGACTTCAGGGTTTTGCATATCAATGCGGATAGCTTTGAAATGATACCAAGCTTGCTAAAACTCGAATCTGACTCAAAATAGTAGATAATCAGCTAAGACAAGGCACAAAGTTTTCGAAAAGCGGAGTTTACATGCGAGTAAATGAGCATTTGAGAAAACTTTGTAACGCAGTATTAGATGATTAGATGCATTTTGAGCTTAGATTTTTTTGAAGACAACCGTGCCATTCGTTCCCCCAAACCCAAACGAATTAGACAAGGCAACATTCACCTGTGCGTCACGTGCCTCGTTGGGCACATAATCGAGATCACAGTTGGGATCTGGCGTATCGTAATTGATCGTCGGAGGTAAGACATTATTGTAAAGGGCCAATACAGTAAACAAAGCCTCTACACCACCTGCCGCACCAAGCAAATGTCCTGTCATGGACTTAGTAGAACTAACGGCTACATCTTTAGCATAATCACCAAAGGTAAATTTTATGCCTTCTGTTTCGGCAACATCTCCCGCAGGGGTTGAAGTGCCATGAGCATTAATGTAGTTCACTTCGTTAGTATTTAATCCGGCATCGGCTAAGGCATTAAGCATGCACTTTGCACCACCACGACCTCCTTCGGCAGGCGAAGTCATATGATAGGCATCACTGCTCATACCATATCCCACGAGTTCACAATACATCTTTGCCGAGCGTGCCTTAGCCATCTCGTATTCTTCTAACACTAATACACCGGCGCCATCTCCCAGTACAAATCCATCGCGATTTAAATCAAAGGGCCTGCTAGCCGCTTCCGGATCATCATTATGTGATGCGCTCAAGGCTCTGGCAGCAGAAAACCCACCAATTCCAAGTGGACAAGTTGCCATTTCTGCTCCACCTGCCAGCATGATATCTGCATCACCATACATAATCATTCTGGCGGCATCGCCAATGTTATGTGTGCCTGTTGTGCAGGCCGATACGATAGAAATATTCGGGCCCCGATATCCATACATAATGGATAAATTACCTGACACCATGTTGATGATATTGCTAGGAACAAAAAATGGTGAAATCTTTTTGGGCCCACCTTTTAAATAAGCTTCGTTACTTTTTTCAATCCCTGGTAAACCGCCGATGCCACTGCCAATCGCCACCCCGATACGATCGGCATTTTCTTCCGTTACTTCAAAACCGGAATCATTGATGGCTTGTACACCTGCACCAATGCCAAAATGAATAAAAGGATCCATCTTGCGTTGATCCTTTTTAGACAAATAATCATCGGCATTGAAATCTCGTGTTTGCCCTGCAATCTGTACAGAAAATTCACTCGCATCAAAACAATCGATTTTAGAGATACCACTATTCCCCGCAGTGATATTCGCCCATGCTTTATCAAGGCTTGATCCTACGGGGGAGACTATCCCCATACCGGTAACTACAACACGTCGCCGTGACACAATATCCGCTCTAATTTTAGTATAAAGTTATCCTGTGAACTGAATAGCACGGTAGTTGCAGAAGCGTTGGCTACTCATGTTAAGAACACTAACAATTACTGATGTTTGTTTACGTAATCCATAGCTTGTTTTACAGTAGTAATTTTCTCGGCTTCTTCATCAGGAATTTCACATTCAAATTCCTCTTCCAACGCCATCACTAGTTCTACTGTATCTAAAGAGTCTGCACCTAGGTCATCGACAAATGATGCCTCTTCCGAGACTTCATCTTCACTTACTCCTAACTGCTCAACAATGATCTTTTTTACTCTCTCTTCGATGCTGCTCATATAAGTTGCTTCCTCTTTGCAAAATTTTTTTACCGACCCAAACTGGGCAGGGCCGATATTGTATTGAAAAGGTAACCACCATGCCATCATTAACGATTGACATAATGCCTAACTAAAAGCTAATTTTTCTACAAAATATTTTACGATTTTACTTAAATTACATGCGGTTACATAAACTATCTCAAATGGCTCTAGAATCTATTTAACATATTCTAGGCCATATATAGGCCGCCATTCACATGAATGGTTTCGCCTGTTATATAGCTGGCTTCTTCAGAAGCCAGAAAGCGTACGGTATGTGCGATGTCCTGGGCACTGCCCATCCGACCAATAGGAATCTGATTAAGCAGTGCATCTTGTTGTTCTGCATTTAAATCTGCCGTCATATCCGTTTCTATAAACCCTGGTGCTATTGCATTGACGGTAATGCCGCGTGACGCGACCTCTTGAGCCAGTGATTTTGTAAAACCAATAATGCCGGCTTTGGCAGCAGTATAATTTGTTTGCCCTGGATTACCCGAAGCGGCAACCACAGAAGTAATATTAATAATTCGACCTGAACGAGCTTTCATCATGTCACGAAGACATGCTTTAGAAAGTCGATAAATAGAAGATAAGTTGGTATTGATGACATCTAGCCACTCTTCTTCTTTCATCCGCATAAGTAAATTATCTTTAGTGATGCCTGCATTGTTTACTAATATAGTTGGTGCTGGATAATACTTTTTTATTTCTTCGAACAATGTCTTAATAGATTCGTTGTCCGTGACATCTAGAACTAAACCTCTACCCACCATTTTGGATAAATCTAATTCAGTTTGAATAATATCCGCCCCTTGTTGAGAAGTTGCGGTTCCTATTACAGTTGAACCCTGTTCTGCTAACTCATGTAAAATAGCTTTACCAATTCCACGGCTAGCACCCGTGACTAATGCAACTCGATTGTCCATTGCTACTCAACTACATCATGTAAAAGTTTTTGTATTTGTTCTAATGTTTGCTCTAAACTTTTTGGGTCATGCACAGCATAACATGGAACTTTACGATCAATTCGTTTGCTAAGACCGGTTAACACCTTTCCTGGTCCCAGTTCGATAAATGCATTTACACCATCTGCAACCATATGTTGAATGGTTTCAACCCATCGTACCGGATTAAATAATTGCCTATACAGTGCATCTTTAATATCTGACACATTTGTATAGGCCTGTACATCAACATTCTGAATTACGTCTATCTGTGGCGAATGCATAGACATATCGTTTAAATAGGCTTGCAGTTTTTCTGCAGCAGGCTGCATTAAGCTGCTATGTGAAGGAACACTAAGTGGCAAAATCAAAGCACGCTTAGCGCCTGCGGCTTTTGCTAATTCTACTGCTCGGTCTACGGCCTCTGAATTTCCTGCAATTACGGTCTGTCCCGGCGCATTATAATTAACTGCCTGTACAACTTGCTCTTGTGAAGCTTGTGCGCAAACTTCTGCTAATTGCTGATTATCGAGACCCAGTACTGCAGCCATTGCGCCTTGTCCTTCAGGAACTGCTTGTTGCATGACTTGGCCACGATACTTAGCCAGCGGTAATGCAGTGGTAAAATCCAGCGCACCTGCACAAACCAATGCCGTATATTCCCCAAAGCTATGCCCTGCCATACAGGTAGGCGTAGCCTCAAATTGCTGTTGCCAAATTCTCCAAGTAGCGATACTGGCACAAAGCATAATCGGCTGTGTGTTTTCAGTTCGATTTAATTCCTGCTCAGGTCCATCAGTAACTAAATCCCACAAATTTTGACCCAGAACTTCAGAGCCTTGTTCAAAAGTTTGCTTAACTTCCGGGTATGTGGCCGCTAAATCCACCATCATGCCTAAGGATTGTGAACCTTGTCCGGGAAATATATATGCAAATGCCATGAAAAAATTGTCTAAGAGATGAACAGGTGCTCTACATTGTACTAATAATTCAAATCCCTTGTTTTATTTTTTTGTTCAATGATAATGAGCGCCGTCTTAAATATATATAAGGAGCATTATGCCTAAAGAAGATCATATTGAAATGGAAGGTACAGTTATAGAAACCTTACCCAATACACAATTTCGTGTTGAGCTGGAAAACGGTCACGTAGTACTCGCGCACATTTCTGGACGCATGCGCAAGCATTACATCAAGATTTTAACCGGGGATAAGGTCACGGTTGAAATGACCCCATATGACTTGTCCAAAGGAAGAATTACCTACCGAGGCAAATGACCCAAGTCAAATATAAAGAACTGCTAATTTATAACCTCTTCTAGATAATCGATCTCTAACTCCTCTCCATTCGCCCGCACACATACTTTGCCGCCGTTTTCTAAACGACCAAAGAGAATCTCTTCTGCAAGTGGTTTTTTAATATGTTCTTGTATTACTCGTTCCATCGGGCGTGCACCCATTTTCACATCATAACCACGCTCGGCTATCCATTCTTTTGCAGACTGTTCAACTTGAATTTCTACCTTCTTAAGCTCAAGTTGTGCTTCAAGCTGAGCAACAAACTTGTCCACCACATAAAGAACTGTTTCTTTTTCTAATGGTTCAAATTGAATAATTCCATCAAGACGATTTCTAAATTCAGGAGTAAATGAACGTTTGATGATTTCCATGCCATCAGCTTGATGATCTTGTTGCGTAAAGCCGACACTAGCACGACTCATTTCTTGTGCGCCTGCATTGGTCGTCATTACTAAAATCACATTGCGAAAGTCTACTTTTCGACCATTGGTATCCGTCAAGGTGCCATGATCCATGACTTGTAGCAATAAGTTAAATACATCTGGATGAGCTTTTTCTACCTCATCGAGCAATAACACACAGTGCGGTGACTTGAGTACGGCATCGGTAAGCAAACCGCCCTGATCAAAACCAACATAGCCTGGCGGCGCACCAATTAAGCGTGAAACCGTATGGCGCTCCATATATTCAGACATATCAAAACGCAATAGCTCGATTCCTAAAATCATCGAAAGTTGTCGAGTGACTTCAGTTTTACCTACACCTGTAGGCCCAGCAAACAAAAAGGAACCGATTGGTTTATCTTCATTACCAATTCCTGAACGCGACATTTTAATTGCAGTGGCTAAAGTGCCGATGGCCTTATCTTGCCCAAACACAACCAGTTTTAAATCACGTTCTAAGTTCTTGAGTACCTCAGTATCATTCGATGAAACATGTTTTGGAGGAATACGTGCCATTTTAGAAACAATTTCTTCGATGTGTTTAACCGATATGGTCTTTTTACGTGCAGACTTAGGCTTCAAGTTCATGTTTGCTCCGGCCTCGTCAATCACGTCAATAGCCTTATCCGGTAAATGCCTATCGTTAATGTGCTTGGCGGCCAAATCCACGGCAGCTTTTAAGGACTTATCGGAATAGCGTACATCATGATGCTTTTCAAATCGGCTACGCAACCCTTTTAAAATCTCAAAGGTTTCATCAATACTTGGCTCTTCGATATCTATATTTTGAAAACGACGTGCCAAGGCACGATCTTTTTCAAATACGCCACGAAATTCTTGATAGGTCGTTGAACCAATACACTTGAGTTCACCGGAACTCAGCATAGGCTTGATTAGATTCGAAGCATCCATTACACCACCAGAAGCCGACCCAGCTCCAATGACAGTATGGATTTCATCGATAAATAAAATCGCACCTTCTTCTTCTTTCAGTTGATGCAATACACCTTTAAGGCGTTTTTCAAAATCCCCACGATACTTAGTTCCAGCTACCAAACCACCTAAGTCTAAGGCATAAATAGTGCAATCTTTTAAAATATCAGGTACTTCATTATCGACAATCTTTTTCGCCAAACCTTCAGCGATGGCAGTTTTACCCACACCTGCTTCACCTACAAGCAATGGGTTGTTTTTTCTACGTCGGCACAATATTTGAATGGTGCGCTCAATTTCCTTTTCACGTCCAATAAGAGGATCAATTTTTCCTTCAAGGGCTAACTGATTTAAATTGGAAGCAAAGCGATCCAACGGCTTTGGCGCAGGCGCATCGCCATTCACATCTACTTCTGAATCAGCGGTTAATTCGCTTTCTGAATCAAGGGGCACTTTTGAAATGCCATGCGCAATGAAATTCACTACATCAAGTCGCGCGACATCGTGTTGACCCAGTAAGTACACTGCATGGGACTCCTGTTCACCAAATATAGCTACCAACACATTAGCGCCCGTAACTTCTACTTCTTTTTTACCCGAAGACTGTACATGAAATACTGCACGTTGCAGTACACGCTGAAATCCTAAAGTTGGCTGTGTATCTCGGTCATCATCATCCGGAAGAATAGGAGTATTGTCTTTAATGAACTCAGTTAATTCATTGGTTAATTTTGATAGATCTATACCACAAGCACGCAAGACATTGGCCGCAGCAGGATTTTGGGTAAGTGCAAGCAACAAATGCTCTACCGTCATAAATTCATGACGTTTTTCACGCGCTTCTTTAAACGCTAAGTTCAAAGTAAATTCAAGCTCTTTGTTTAACATCTTACACCTAAGTTGTTAGGCTTCTTCCATAGCACACAGCAACGGATGGTTATTCATTCGTGAGTAGTCGTTTACTTGAGCCACTTTCGTCTCAGCAACATCACGAGTAAAAACCCCACACACTCCTTTTCCTCGTGTATGGACATGCAGCATGATTCGTGTAGCTTTTTCTCTGTTCATCTTAAAAAAGTTCTCTAATATATGTACAACAAACTCCATTGGTGTGTAATCATCATTTAACAATACAACTTTGTACATCGGAGGCTTTTTGGTTTTTGGCTTAGCCTCTTGTATGGCCAATTCATCATCATGGCGAATTTGTTCTTGATCAGACATACTCGATATTTAAAGCTTGAAATGAATATTATATTCAGCACTAATTTGCCGCCTAGCAACAATATCTAAAATGCACCATTTGGCCTACCCAAACGTTAAGCCAATGATTATTTATAAGATTTGTGCACAATAAGTAAGTTTCAAGCCTTACCTATATTATAGTTTAAATTAATAATATAACCTATTGAAAATATGAATTATTACACCTATTTAATAAGCAGTAATTTCACCTGTGAAAGCGGTTTTTTACATATTCACCGCCATATCTCATTTCATCAGTCTTTGAGCTTGTCATGAATTGGCAGCCACACATCACTGTCGCCGCAGTTATCGAGCGTGAGCAAAAATACCTCCTGGTTGAGGAACGCGCCGAAGGTCAGATAGTATTTAATCAGCCTGCAGGGCATTGGGAACGTGGTGAAACGCTTCTCGAGGCAGCCGCACGCGAAACTTTGGAAGAAACGGGTTGGGAGTTTTTTCCATCTGCATTAGTTGGCATTTACCGTTGGCAACATCCCAAAAAGGATGAAACTTTTTTGCGTTTTACATTTTGTGGCAACACCGGAGCAAAACAGATTAATAATAACTTGGATGACGGTATCATCAGTGCAAACTGGTATAGCGCGGATGAAATACTCGCCTTACCGGAAGCAAAAATTCGTAGCACCATGGTAATACATAGTTTAAAAGATTATATAGATGGCAAACGCTATGACCTTAATCTTATTAAAGATATCCACCAACAATGGTGAAACATAAGTTCTAAGTAAAAATTATCACTATGACGGCAAAGATCATTGTCGGAATGTCAGGTGGCGTCGATTCATCTGTTGCGGCCTATCTGCTATGTAAACAAGGCTTCCATGTAGAAGGCTTATTCATGAAAAACTGGGAAGAAGATGATGACGAAGAGTATTGCGCCGCAGCAGTTGATCTAGCGGATGCACAGCAAGTTTGCGAACAACTCAATATTCCTTTACATACGGTAAATTTTTCTAGCGAATATTGGGATCGTGTATTTGAGTACTTTATTAAAGAGTATCAGGCAGGACGAACCCCCAACCCGGATATTATCTGTAATAAAGAAATCAAATTCCGTGCTTTCTTAGACTATGCCCTTAACCTAGATGCCACTTCTATCGCCACTGGGCATTATGCCAACTGTATTAAAGATAACTCTTTGGTTCTACTAACCAAGGGCAAGGACCAGGATAAAGATCAAAGCTACTTTTTGCATACACTAGACCAAGATCAGCTCAGCAAATCGATGTTTCCACTGGGCAATATAACCAAAGCTCAAGTACGTAAAATTGCTAAAGAAAACAACTTTAACGTACATGATAAAAAAGACAGTACAGGCATCTGTTTTATCGGTGAGCGTAAATTTAAAGATTTTTTAAGAAATTATATCCCTGTGAAACCCGGTAATATCGTTACGCTGGAAGGTGAAATAATCGGTAACCATGAAGGCATCATGTATTACACCATCGGACAGCGCCAAGGATTAGGTATCGGTGGACAGCAACATTTTTCAGAAGAGCCTTGGTATGTTGCGGATAAAAAGCTTGCTACGAATGAGCTGGTTGTGGTGCAGGGGCATGACAATACAGCCCTATTCCATTCTAAAATTACCACTCAGCAAATCCATTGGATTACAGATAACTCTCCAATAAAAACGGTGAATATCACTGCTAAAATACGCTATCGACAGCACGATCAGCCCTGTTCCATACACTGTGTTACAGATAATCACTATGAAATTGTATTTGATATGCCGCAGTGGGCAATAACACCTGGGCAAAGCGTGGTGTTTTATAATAAAGACATCTGTCTAGGAGGCGCGATTATTGAAACGCGTATAGTTTAAATATTCAATGTTTAAAATCACTACAAACCAAACTATCGCTCTTGCTGGGCTGTATCAATCCTTGGCTTTAGTACAGCAAGTTGCTTGGGAAGGTGATACGACACACTCTGCAATGGTGCCCACCATTAAAAGTATCTTAAAAATCGATATTGATGATTTTATTGAACCTTATGAATCGATCCACAACCTTAAGCTGGGTTTAACTACACTAAAACAAACTTTAGAAAAACGTCACGACCCACGTGTAGTAGAACGCACCCGTTATGCCATCAACTTAATGTACTTAGATAATAAACTACAAACCGATCCACAAACGATGTCTGCATTAGGTACACAAATCGAACGCATTACTAGCCAATACCCCGATGCTGAAGAATCCATCTTCGATATTACGCAAGAGCTTGGAATATTGTACCGTGAATCTATCAGCCCACTAGGACCCAAAATCATCGTGGAAGGCAATCCAAATTATTTAAAAAACGAGCAGAACGTTGGTGTAATCCGCACCTTACTTTTGGCTGGATTACGCGCCATCACTCTATGGCGACATGCCCATGGTAAACGCTGGGCTTTACTATTTGGACGCCAATCTATCCTTAGAAACATCGCGGCTTTAGAGCAAGGTATTTGAGCAAGTACCTAGTTAATTAAGATTTACCACCTAAAGGCACTACCCCTTTGAGTAGAAATACTCGATAATCCTTGCCCTTTTGCAAGCGATAGACAACAATTTTCAAAGGTGAGGAGTCTGCATGAGTAATAGTTTTAATACCAAATCCACACTGGATGTGAATGGCAATTCCTATGAAATATTTAATGTGGGGAAATTACCGCAAGCAGAGCGTTTACCCTATTCCATAAAAATTCTGCTTGAAAATCTTCTGCGCTATGAAGATGGCAGTACCGTTACCAAACAAGACATTGAAGCCATTTTAAATTGGGACTCTAAAGCTGAACCCAGTAAGGAAATTGCTTTTCGGCCGGCCCGCGTTTTAATGCAAGACTTCACAGGGGTACCTGCAGTTGTAGATTTGGCGGCCATGCGTGACGCCATGAAGGCCTTGGGCGGTAACCCTGAAAAAATAAATCCGCTACAGCCTGCAGAAATGGTAATCGACCATTCTGTGCAAGTAGATAATTTTGGCTCCGATGCCGCCATGGATTTAAATGAAAAGCTCGAGTTTAATCGCAACAAAGAACGTTATAGCTTTTTGAAATGGGGACAAAACGCCTTTTCAAACTTTAAAGTTGTGCCTCCCGGTACCGGTATCGTGCACCAAGTAAATCTGGAATATTTAGCGCGAGTAATTTTTTCTAAGGAACAAGGCAGCACTACACAAGCCTATCCAGATTCTGTAGTCGGAACCGATTCACACACCACTATGATTAACGGTGTTGGTGTGCTCGGCTGGGGTGTAGGTGGAATCGAGGCCGAAGCTTCCATGCTGGGCCAACCGATTTCCATGCTCATTCCCAAAGTGGTTGGATTTAAACTCACCGGTAAACTTCCAGAAGGTGCTACTGCAACGGATTTAGTATTAATGGTAGTAGAAATGCTGCGTAAACACGGTGTGGTAGGTAAGTTTGTAGAATTTTATGGGGATGGCTTAGATGTATTACCACTTGCAGACCGCGCTACCATTGCCAACATGGCGCCAGAATACGGCGCAACCTGTGGAATCTTTCCGATAGATGCCGAAACTATTCGCTATCTAAGTCAAACCGGACGCGATGCACAACAAGTTGCGTTAGCCGAAGCCTATGCAAAAGAAACCAGTATGTGGCGTGAAGGCCAATCTATGAACGAGGGAGAAGATGTCGATTTCAGTGAGCACATTGAATTAAATCTGGGTGATGTCGTACCAAGCTTGGCAGGACCGAAACGCCCACAAGATCGTATTTCACTTACCGAATCCAAAACGGTGTTTGCCAAAGACATCGCTGCTCTTAAAGAAGAACGTGATATTCAAAGCAAAGGTAGTGTAAACATTTCTATTGATAACCAAGAGGTAACCTTAGCGGATGGCGCAGTAGTACTCGCGGCAATTACTTCTTGCACTAACACTTCCAACCCAAGTGTCATGCTCGGTGCCGGCTTAGTCGCGCGCAAAGCGGCAAAGCTTGGAGTGAAAGTAAAACCTTGGGTGAAAACTTCACTGGCACCCGGTTCACGTGTAGTAACTGAATACTTAGAAAGTGCCGGTGTCATGGATGATTTAAAAGAACTTGGTTTTCATGTAGTAGGTTATGGATGTACAACTTGTATTGGAAACTCAGGCCCATTACCGGAACCCGTGGCTAATGCCATTACCGAAAATGATCTAGTCACTACTTCAGTACTATCCGGCAATCGTAACTTCGAAGGCCGTGTACATGCCCTGATTCGCATGAACTATCTAGCTTCACCACCACTAGTCGTGGCCTATGCCATTGCCGGGCGCATGGATATCGACGTCTACCATGAAGCCATTGCCGAAGACAAAGATGGGAATCCAGTATTCTTAAGAGATATCTGGCCGACCCAACAAGAAGTTACTGATGTCGTGACAAACTTTTTAACTACAGACCAATATGTGCGTTCGTATGATGATGTCTTTAGCGGAGAAAGCAATTGGAATAATTTAGCTGCTGCAGATAGCGATTTATATGCCTGGGATGACTCCACGTATATCAATAATCCACCTTATTTCGAAGGCATGACCAAAACGGTTGAAGATGTAACCGATATTCATGGTGCACGCGTACTGGCGTATCTCGGTGATTCTGTTACTACCGATCACATCTCACCCGCAGGTGCAATCGCATCAGATAGCCCTGCAGCAAAATATTTACAAGAAAAAGGCGTAAGCCCTGCAGACTTTAACTCTTACGGTTCGCGTCGTGGTAACCATGAAGTAATGATGCGTGGCACTTTTGCCAACATTCGTCTACGTAACAAATTGGCACCAGGAACCGAAGGTGGCGTCACCATTCACCAACCCAGTGGTGAACAAATGTCTATCTATGATGCAGCAATGAAATATAAGCAAGAAAGTGTTCCCACCATTATTCTTGCCGGCAAAGAGTATGGTTGTGGCTCATCACGTGATTGGGCTGCAAAAGGGCCACGTTTACAAGGCGTCAGTGCTGTAATTGCAAAAAGTTACGAACGTATCCATCGTTCGAATTTAGTAGGCATGGGCATATTACCCTTACAGTATAAAGACGGTGACAATGCCGAAAGCCTTGGCTTAAGTGGTAAAGAAACATTTAGCATCACAGGTTTACAAAATGGTGCTGCCAAGATGGTTACGGTTACTGCAACTAGTGAAGACGGCTCTGAAAAAACATTTGAAGTGAAAGTGCGTATCGATACACCACAAGAAGTGGAGTATTACCAGAATGGGGGCATACTTCATTATGTACTTCGCCAACTAGCCGCTTAAATCGCATCTTTTGATCCAATATTTCGTTGCGATACTTTTTGCTGATGCTCATTTACAACTGTGTAAACTGCGCTTCTCAAAAGTATCGCGCCTCATCTTGAATCAAAATCTACTGATTTAAGTAAATATATTAAGTTATTCTACTTATACAGCGTTATTGCGAGGAGCGTAAGCGACGTGGCAATCCAGAAAATTTGGCATCCTGTATAAGTAATTTCTTTACTAGATTGCTTCACTACGTTCGCAATGACTATTAATTATCATGTGCTCAAATAATATCGTTTTAGGAAGTATCTGCATTTTACTGGGAGAGCTTTGCTTTGTCAGTATGGGCTCGCTAGTAAAACTATTAGCGGAAACCATGCCTAGTCAGAATGTCGTATTCTTTCGAAATCTATTTGGATTACTCGCACTATCCCCTATTCTAATTCGCTTAGGCGGTAGTTCGATTAAAACCAATGTGTTTCATTGGCATTTGCTGCGTTCACTAAGTGGTATCGGTGCTATGTATTGTTTTTTCTATGCATTAGCCAAGCTTCCACTTGCCGATGCGATGTTATTAAAAATCACCGTGCCTTTGTTTATTCCTATCATCGCGTTCTTATGGATTAGTGAGCATGTATCAACTCGAACAATATTAGCAATACTTGTCGGTTTTGCTGGTGTAGTAATTATTTTAAAACCAACTGGAACGATTCAATTAGCTTCTATAGCTGGTTTACTAGGAGGTGCACTAGCAGCGCTGGCAAAAGTCACCATACGAAGAATGTCTGGGACCGAACCAACCAGTCGAATAGTCTTTTACTTTGCAACCACCAGTTTAATAATTTCAACCATCCCATTATTAAAATACTGGCAAAACCCAACTACGCACGAATGGCTGCTGCTCATTTTATTAGGTATTGTTGGCACCGGTGGACAGTTGTTTTTAACTAAAGCATATTCTCTCGCTCCAGCAAGCAGAGTTGGACCCTTTACTTATTCTTCTATTGTATTCGCAAGTATCATTGGATGGATATTTTGGGATGAAAAAATAACGCTGCTCACAATTTCCGGAGCCATGTTAATTATCTTTGCAGGAATACTCATCTTTAACGAAAAACAAATTAAAGAAACACCCAAGTCACCTTTATCTGAGACTATTTCCTAGAACTGGCTATAGAAGCAAGGTTCGTACAACCATCTTTTAATAGTTCTGGTGTTATTTATTCTTTATTCTAAAGGCTTCCATTGGAGAGCCCTCGAAAAAAGGGGTCTGAAGTGTACTGAGCAAAGTGGACAAGTTAATCAAGCGTTATCATACAACAATTCAGTTTGGTTTGGTTTGGTTTGGTTTGGTGTTTGATAATTCAGTGTTTGATGAAAAAAGGGGTCAAGCAAATACTATAATACTATTGGCATTTTTGAACCGCAAATATTTTACTCACTAAAGGCTCCTCAGCCGAATCGATAATATGATATGTTTCAATTGATTCAAATTTAAGTAATTTATTTTGCTCTTTTACAGACATATATTCGACAGTATCTGACACAACAATGTATCCAGAAACTTTTTTTTCTGTAGATATAATTTTACTTTCTTTAATGTAGTCATTTAACATTTCAAATGCTCCACTCATTTCTTCAAATAGAGCTTGTTTGTCTTGCGTAATTGGCGTCTGATTACAGCGAGTAATTTCAATTTCGAAATCATCAGAAAATAACTTCCCTAAGGCATCAAAATTTTGAGAATTTGTTGCTTTTCTTACTTTTTCTACAACAGATAGTGCTTTACCCTCATCAGCGTATAAATTCTGAGTGAACCCAACCAGAGAAAGAATTGTAATAAACATAACTATTAAATTTATTTGTTTAATTTTCATAAAATTTAACCTTGAAAAAGATGTAAAATATTATTAATTAGAGAAAGAATTCTTTTAACTTCCTGATTTCTGATATCGGTAGCAGCAGCTTGGATTAACCAGTCAGTTTCGTGCAACCAGCCACACATAAACCACATGTATATACATTCGAGCACCCAACCGAAGTTATTTGAACTGAGATTCTAACTTATCTGCTTTGACTGCGGCACTAAAATAATACCCCTGCCCGTTATTTATTCCATATTCTTTTGCTACCTTAAGAACTTCTTTATTTTCAACACCTTCAGCCGTAGTAGTTAACTTCAACTGCTGTGCAATTTCTTTTGCATGCTGAATAATCGCTCTACTATCTTCATCTGTGGGGGCATTCACCATGAAGGACTGATCTATTTTCAGCTCATCAAAAGGTAGTTCCTTTAAATATTCTAATGAAGCATGTTTGGTTCCATAATCATCAAGACTAAAAATTAGTCCTTGTTGTTTATAGCTCATCATTAGCGAATTAATTTCACTCGCATTACCGATACTAGAGGTTTCAGTAAGCTCTATTTTCAGCATCTTAGCTATCCAGGTTTGATTTTTTAATAGCGTATTTAATTCTTGCTGGAAGTCTTTATTCAAAAATCCATTAGCGGTGATATTGAATGCGATAGGTAAATGTATGTTCTTGTCATGCCATTCTTCAAGAAGTGTTACTACTTTTTTAAGCAGCCAAAGATTAATTTCATAAATCAGCCCCGCTTTTTCTGCATACGGAATAAATCTACCAGGATCGAGCAAGCCATATTTAGGGTGTTGCCAACGGATTAGAGCTTCTGCAGAAATGATTTTTTCATCACTTAATCTCACTTGAGGTTGATAAAGTATCGTGAGTTGTTCTTCTTGTATGGCCCGTTGCAACATGCCGATGATTTGTATGTCTTCAATATTATTTGCAGATACTTGTTCATCATAAATTAGTACTGCATCACCTTTTCTTTGCGCCTCCAGCATCGAGAATCTAGCCTTCTCCATTAACTCGAAGCCATTGTTAGCATGCTTAGGAAACATTGCCACACCAATAGACACCCCTACATCTGTAGGATTGCCATCTACTGCGAGAGGTTCTTGAATCGATTCAGCTATATTTTTTGCAATCGTATGAATATGACCTTGTGCCACTACTGGATTTATTAAAACAGCAAATTCATCACCACCTAAACGAGCAATAAGATCAGTTTTTCTTAATGAGCTGCGAATGCGTTGTGCAATTTCTTGTAATATGACGTCACCGACAAAATAACCCAAAGTTTCATTGATAAGTTTGAAACGTTTTAAGTCAATTAACATCAAGGCTAATTCATTGCCATCGTTTTCAGTATTCTCTAGAACCAATTCCAATTGTTCATTGAAAAACGATAAATTTGGAAGGCCGGTCAAGTCGTCATGTGTTGCGTGATAGTGTTCAAGCGCTGCTGATTTAGTTAATTCAGTTGCAATACTATTACCTGTACGTGCTGCAAACCGAACAAATAATGCAGAAAATAAACATGCACTTACTACTACTAGTTGCGAAAATTCAAATGGCTGAGTAAGTGTAAAATATAGAAAGTAAATAGAAATAATGATCAGTGCGCAGGCAAATATTATTAACCAGAGAATATTTGTATTAGCTGGCTGTAACTTTTTTAAACGGAACAATTTTCGAATAGAATAAATCAATAACCCTATTACGACTAGCATAAGCGCTGACAAAAATATATTTTGCCAGTTGCCTTCTACTACCATGTTCTACTCAGGAAATTATTTTAAAGAGGCACTGATTTATTCTGAAACGAGGCAAAAAATGACGAAAAGCGCGGAGTGTATGAATAATACATGAGCACTTTAAGATCATTTTTTAACAAAGTATCAGGATAAATCTGGGTTTCTTTAGGCTTCTTGAATGCCGCCTTTAGTTAATGCAGCAGGGTCCAATAGCTTTTTAATTTGATCTTCACTCAAATCGGTCATTTCTTTTGCTACATCTAAAATAGGTCTACCCGATGCATAGGCCGCCTTGGCAATGGCAGCACCTTTTTCATAACCAATAGCGCGATTCATGGCGGTAACCAGAATTGGGTTCCGACCCAATGCGTTTTCTAAATTTTCTTGATTTACAGTAAAACCTTCAATGGCTTTGTCTGCCAGCACATTGGCAGAGTTTGTTAATAGCTCGACACTTTGTAATAAGTTATAGGCAATCACTGGTAGCATGACGTTTAACTGAAAATTACCCGCCTGCCCTGCAACAGTTACGGTTGTATCATTACCAATAACTTGCGCACATACCATAGCTACGGCTTCGGGTATTACAGGATTGACTTTGCCCGGCATGATACTACTACCAGGTTGTAATGACGGCAGTGCGATTTCACCTAAACCTGCAAGTGGCCCGGAGTTCATCCAACGTAAATCATTGGCAATCTTGGTCAAACTCACCGCAAGTGTTTTAAGTTGTCCACTCATTTCGACGGCTGCGTCTTGACAACTCAAGCCTTCAAACTTATTTGCTTTACTTGAGAAAGAAAAGTTACTAAGTGATGAGAGTTGTTTTGCAACCAATTCACCAAATTTAGCATCTGCATTAATGCCACTACCAACAGCGGTACCACCTTGTGCTAATTGGCGTAAACGACCTAATGAATCGTCAATGCGTTCTAAGGAATATTGAATTTGCTGTGACCATGCACTTAATTCTTGTCCCATAGTAACTGGCATGGCATCCATTAGATGCGTGCGGCCTGTTTTTACATATTGTTCACATTCATTTGATTTTTTATTCAATACTTCAATAAGATGTTTTAGAGTAGGTTTTAGCTTTTCTTCTATTTGCAAACAGCCACTAACATGTATTGCAGTCGGGATGACATCATTTGAGCTTTGGCTCATGTTGACATGGTCATTTGGATGCACATCCACTTCACTTGCAGAACTTGCCAAGTGTGCGATCACTTCATTGGCATTCATATTGGTGCTAGTACCGGAACCAGTTTGGAAAACATCGATTGGAAAATGTTGATCGTAATCACCGTTAGCTACTGTAAGTGCAGCTTTTTTAATTACGGCTTCAACATCTTTCGTCATTAAACCCAGCTCTACATTTGCACCGGCACATGCTGCCTTGATTAGACCTAAAGCGCGTATAAACTGCCGTGGCATGGTAAGATTACTAATTGGAAAATTCTCGACAGCACGTTGCGTTTGTGCTCCATACAATGCATCGGCAGGCACTTTAAGCTCACCCATGCTGTCTTTTTCAATCCGATAATTTGAATCGCTCATTTTTGTTCTCTTTTATAGCCGTATAGGCAGGTTAATTATTGTTGTCAGCCGAATTTAGGCAACCCGTTGATAGGGCGCTGTAGTATAATAACTATTATTCCTCGTTTCTAATGCTAATGGATTTACGAGCTTCACACATGAGTTTATCGACACTTTCCGCGATCTCGCCCACGGATGGCCGCTATGCCAACAAAACTGAGAACCTTCAAAATATTGCCAGCGAATATGGCTTAATAAAATATCGCATTATTGTTGAGATTCATTGGTTGAAACAGCTTGCGGAATCTCCTGATATTGCAGAAATCCCATCGCTTTCATCACAGGCAAATTCCCACTTAGACAATATCATTAAAAACTTTACTGTTAATGAAGCACAAAAGGTTAAACAGATTGAGTCGACTACTAATCATGATGTAAAAGCGGTTGAATATTATTTAAAAGAAAATATTGCAGATCAAAAAGAACTACTAGCCATTGCAGAATTTATTCACTTTGCTTGCACATCTGAAGACATTAACAATCTTGCTTATGGCCTGATGCTGCGAGATATGCGCTCCAAGGTTTTATTACCAACTATTCATGAACTCACTGATGATTTAAAACAAAAAGCCAATTCATTTGCCGATATCCCAATGCTTTCTCGTACTCACGGTCAACCGGCCTCTCCAAGCACAATGGGTAAAGAATTTGCAAATGTTTATGCTCGTGTGCAAAACCAACTTGATACATTGGAATCTGTAAAAATTCTTGGCAAAATGAACGGGGCAGTGGGAAATTACAACGCCCATGTTGTTGCCTACCCCAATGTAGACTGGGAAAGTTTGTCTGCACATTTTATTGAATCTCTAGGTCTGGTTCACAATCCTTATACCACGCAAATAGAACCGCATGACTATATTGCTGAATACTGTGATGCACTGCGTAGAATAAATACCATTCTTATCGATTTTTGCAGAGATGTATGGGCTTATATTGCAATTGAATACTTTAAACAAAGAGTAGTAAAAGACGAAGTTGGCTCATCGACTATGCCGCATAAAGTGAATCCCATTGATTTTGAAAATGCCGAAGGTAACTTTGGTTTGGCGAATGCTCTGTTCGAATATTTTTCTGCAAAGCTACCAATCTCTCGGTGGCAACGAGATTTAAGTGATTCCACCGTGTTACGCAATTTAGGCGTTGCTGCAGCCTACTGTGAAATTGGACACCAATCTTTACTTAAAGGCTTATCTAAACTTGAAATTAACCAAGATAAATTAAACCAAGATCTTGAAGCCAGCTTGCAAGTTCTTGCCGAACCTATTCAGACTGTGATGCGCAAGCATAAAATAGCTGGCGCTTATGAAAAACTTAAGGAATTAACACGTGGACAAAACTTGAATGCTGAAGCATTAGAGAGTTTTATTCGTTCACTAGACCTGCCTGAAGAAGAAAAAGACAATCTGCTTGCACTTACGAGCTCTAATTACATCGGTTTAGCTGCCAAGTTAGCTAAGAAAATTTAGCGAACACTAAGCCTCATCATCTTCGGCTAAAAGGAAGTTATCGAGCTTTTTGACCAGCGCATCCGCTGTGATGCTAGGAAATACATAGGCCCAACCTGCTATTTTTGAAGTGGCTTTTTTAGCGAGCTCTTCTGCATTATTTTTATTACTCAATTTACTTTCATCGACATTTTCGGCATTAAACTCGATGTTAAGCTTTGAATACATTTGTTCTTCAATTGAATAAGTATCCGCTGTAATGGTTAAACCGTCATAGGTTAAAAACGTTGTTTTGATGGGCTGCACCGCTTCGATGTTTAAATTATCGAGCAACGCAACATCGATGAGTTGCAGTGAAGATAAAGCATTTGCTACTTGATAGACCTCTGATTCGGATATTTTCCTACCTTCGGGTATAGAGTTTTGTAGTACAAATTCAAATTCTTCTGTGCCTTCATTTTTAATATTTATAATATTCCCATCGCCATGATCGATTTGAATTGATTTTATTCGTTCTGGTGTAATATCTAAGATGTCCTTTTTCAGCCAGCGTGTAGCATCTTGCTTTAAATCTAGATTTTGGTTAATCAGCCAGCTTTGCTCTTCACCGACACGCCGCATGTATTGTGTATTGTTGCCTACACTTCCCTTGTTACCAGCAATGATGTTGATGGTTTCACTTAAACCTTCAATTGCCAGCATTACTCCTTGTGCATCGGTCTTTTCGATATCTTGCACACCCAACTTACTATAATTTTCAGGATTCGATGTTTTCGCTTCGACTAGTTTTGCCTCTGCAAGCTTGTTAAATACTGAACGCACAAAACCTATATCTGCCGTATATCCGTCCTTATTTTCAACAACCCAGGTGTTTTCAGCTTTACTGACTGTAGTTAATTCTTCATTTCCAGCCTTATGTATTGTCAATTTAGTTACGTCATTCAGTTTTTCAGATAAGTTTGGAATTAAATACGAATTCGCGTCTGCTAAACCGCCATCTGGTTTAGAACCAATATAATATAAGACACCACCAAGAATAATTGCTGCAATTAAAATGAATAATGATGTTAGTTTCATAATCCTAATGCGCGCTTTCTTCTCCGACTACGAACGATTGATAGAACCAAGGCCAATATTGAAATTATGATTGGTACTAAACCGATATTAATAAATTTAAGCTTAGTTCCAAGTTTTTCTATATCGAGATTCAGATTATGCCTAACTTGCCTTAGTTGTTTACGAACATTAAGTTTCTCTTGCTGAAACTTTTGTATTTCTGCCTCTTGTTCTGGAGATAACATTAAGGCATTACTATCTTCGCGTTGCTTTTGTAGCTCTACTAATTTTTGTTCGGTTTCGCTAAGTTTTGCCTGTAAGGATTCTTCTGTTGCACGAAACTTTTGGTCTGCGTCTAAACGCAATTCATTGACTCGTTCAAATGGACGCGTAGAAGTCTCGCGTCCGCGTATGCTGATTAAGTCAGAGTTGCCTGTGAAATTATCGACTGTGTTAATGACAAGATCACCATTGTTCGCCCAAGCATTAATTAATTGCTGGCCCAAAAATTCCTGTACTTGCACCCACATGCGATCACTTAAAATATCGGTGTCAGCCACGATAAATAAATTGGCATCTTCTTGGCTAGACGCTAAATGCTCTGAAGTTGGTTGATCTTCTTCATCCGTGGTTGCTGGTCTACCATTCGGAAATGCAGTATTAAGCTTTCCTTGTACACGCCCGATGAAAGTATATTTTTCACCGCTTGGATTAAAATTAGTCGTCAATTGGCTTAAATCAGGTAAAAACCGAAAGCGCACTGCTTCCACCAATGCAGCATCATCGCTTGAACTTACAATAGGTGTTAATTTTACGTTTGCATTTTCTTTGACTTTTATGTGGCCACCGACACCTACACTAATCACTTCTAATTCAGACGAAATAACGTCTTCGTTATCCAGATTCTCTTTAGTTATTGCTAACAAACCATAATGTCGGTTTTGGCCCTGATGCGCTCCGCCGACTGTAAGGGCATATTTGCGGTCTAATACAACCGAGGTAGGGTCGTACTCAATTCTCCAAGCATTAAATAATTCTTTTAAATCTGAACTACGACCACCTTCAACTTCCAATGGTGAGTTTTGCTGGCGAACCGGAGTATCAATTTCAGAATGTGGATCGACAAAGAACAATGCCTTGCCGCCACGCATTACGAATTGGTCTATCGCATAAATAGTGGGCTGAGAAAGTTCTTTAGGATGCACCACCATTAAAATATCTACGTCTTCTTCAATTTCCTTAGTGGTCACATCTAGTTGTTTTAGCTCAAACAACTGACGCATTTGCGCAATAATGGCCCATGCCTTGGTCATTTGTGTGGTCTGAATATCAAAACCACCAAACATGGGCAGTTGAGTGATAATCCCCACTACTGTTTTTTTAGTATTAGTAAGGTTATATATTAGTTTTGAGACATCATATTCCAAAAACTGTTCTCGCTGTGGTTGGAAGAAAACAATTTTTTCTGTATCTCCGACAGCATTACTTGCGGCCAAACCAAAATATATATTCTCACCGGTAGCACCAAGAGGCACACCTTGTAAACCGTATGCTGAAGCTTGATCCTCTTCTTCTGAGTATGGCAACGGATCAACAACATTTAGCACAATATTACCATTCGATAATTGCGCATACTCCTGTAAAAGTTCCTTGACTCGTTCTGCATAAGTACGCAACTTCGGTATATCTTCACTAGCCTTATCAGAATAAAATAAATACAACGTAATAGGTTCCTCAATGCTTTTAACGATATTACGAGTGCCTTCAGTAAGGGTATAAAGCCCATTATCGGTTAAATCTACACGCATTGAGGTGAATAATTTGCTACTCGCCATATTGATGACTAGAAACAGCACGGCAAGCACAACTAAACCAACTAGAGTAATTGAGGTAGATTTTTGCATAACTGTTAATCCGCCTTCTTCATTTCCACCACTAAGGCATTTGCGTATAACCAAAAACCAATGAGTGTTACAAAATAAATAATGTCGCGCAGGTCGATTACACCTTTTGCGATTGAAGTGTAATGCGTTAAGAAACTTAGAGAAGATATCGCATCAACAATATTTTGTGGAATCCAGACCTTGAAAAAATTCAACACCAAGGGCGAACCGGCTAACAAGAAAATAAAACAAATCACTACCGTAATAATAAATGCGATCACTTGGTTTTTAGTCATGGCCGAGATGCAAGCCCCAATCGCTAAGAAACCACCTGCCATTAAAAAACTACCGAGATAGGCAGCGAAAATAACTCCATTATCGGGTTTGCCTAAATAATTCACGGTTATCCAAATTGGAAAAGTCAACAATAACGCGATACCAATAAATACCCAGGCCGCTAAATATTTACCAATTACTGACTGGGTCACAGATACAGGTAAAGTCATCAATAACTCTATGCTGCCCGACTTGCGTTCTTCAGCCCATAAACGCATTGCAATGGCAGGCACCAAAAATAGATATAACCATGGATGAAAATCAAAGAACGGAATTAAATCGGCCTGCCCTCTTTCATAAAGATTGCCAAGATAGAAAGTTAATGCGCCACTCATAATTAAAAAAATCACAATAAATACATAAGCAACAGGTGTTGCGAAATAACTGCTTAATTCACGCTTAAAAATTGTAATAACGTTTTTCATGACAACTTTTCTTGAGTAATTTCTCGAAAAATTTCTTCTAATTTATTACTAGACGAGTTTTCTCTTAAACCATTGGGTGTATCGTCAGCGAGTATTTTTCCATCAGCGATGATAATGGCGCGAGTACATATTGCATCAACCTCTGAAAGTATATGCGTTGAGATAACAATAACTTTTTCCGGAGCAATGCTCTTAATTAATTCTCTTACTTCATGTTTTTGGTTTGGGTCCAAACCATCAGTGGGCTCGTCTAATATCAATACTTCTGGGTCATGTAAAATCGCTTGTGCCAAGCCTACCCTTCTTTTGAAACCTTTTGATAGGGTCTCGATAGATTGGTTGAGGACTTTATCCAAATGTAAACGTTCGATTACTTCTTTTTTGCGATCTGTTTTTTTCTGTCCTGTAAGTCCACGCACCTCGGCAATAAATTCCAGGTACTGCAACGGCGTCATTTCACCATAGCTTGGTGCGCCTTCTGGTAGGTAACCAATGCGCTTTTTAACGTCAATGGGCTTGTCATTTACATTGAAGCCACACACTTCGATGTCCCCGGAGCTAGGCGTGAGAAATCCAGTGATCATCTTCATGGTTGTGGACTTGCCGGCACCGTTTGGACCTAAAAACCCAAGCACTTCTCCAGGGTTGACGGAGAAGGATATATCTTCGACAGCGACTAAGTGCCCGAATTTTTTACTTAAGTGATCAATTTTTATCATGTCTTACACTGCTTTCAGTGTAGAGGAGGTATTCCACCTCGTTGTCGGCGGCGAAATGGTACTAAACTTTTAGTAATTTTCAAGCACCTAAAGCGGCCACACTATACGCGATTATCTGCTAAAAACCGAACTTGAGTCCTTCAGCAGCTGCTTATTGGGCTGTATTCAAGCAATTTAGTTCCTGGTCGCGATTTTTAATAAATGAGAACCTAAATCCAGTAGTCTATAATCCAAACCGACATGACTACCCAACCCTTAGGACTGCATTAGTGGGGATTTCAACCGACAATTTTTTTAAAAATTTTATTCTTGGTGTCACCAATGAATGTATCAAAGTAGACAGTCGCTCGCATAATCGTGATGCGGTTACTAAATTATTACACTCTGCACGTGATGATGTCGTTATTGTCAGTCGTTACTTAGACCCTACCATTTACAATAACGAAGAAATTTCAAGTGCTGCCTTGCAGCATGTAAAACATTCTAAACATAACAGTATAAGAATACTTGTGCATGATACGGCCCCCATGGTTAAAAATGGCCATCGTTTGCTCGACTTGAGTCAACGCGTTTCATCAAAAATAGAAGTCCGCACTATCTGTGATGACTACTCACAATTTAATCAAAGTTTCTTAGTGGCCGATACTATTGGCTATATACATAACCTTAAGTCCGATCTTTATGAAGCAGAAGTAAACTTTAATGATAAAGACAGGTCAAAGGAACTGATGGAAAACTTTAAAGAAATATGGGAATCCAGTACCCAAGACACAGCCATACGAAGATTATGCATCTAAAACATACACGTTACATTATTGTTTTTTTGATTTGCTTAGTGATACCTATCACTGTAAGTGCAGATCAAAATGATCCGCTTGAAATCATTCAGTTAAAAAATCGGCCTGCCGAAGAAATGATCCCAATCATTAAGCCTATGCTGAAACCAAATGACGCCATCACGGGGTCTGGTTTTCAACTGTTTTTGCGTACCGATGCAAAAACTTTAGCAGAAATCACTCGACTTCTAAATGTAATGGACAAAGCACCACGAAATTTAATTATTTCGGTGCGAAACAATGTTGATATAGGCTCTGAATTAACTGATTTTAATGTTTCTGGTAACTATGAAATTGGTGGCGATACTCGCGTTATCGTGGGTAACAGGCCACCACGGGAAGAAGGAACACGTGTACGAATAAACAAAAATGAACGTGAGCAAGAAAATGATGCTGAGCATATGGTGCGTGTGATTGAAGGTGGTAAGGCATTTATCACCGCCGGCGAAATTCGACCCTACGAACACCGGACTATCATCCGTCATCGTCATGGTGTTTCTGTCTACGATAACGTGGATTATCAAGACATCACTAGCGGTTTCTATGTCACACCACGTTTAACTGGCAGCGGCGAGGTCTCTTTACATATACAACCACATTATCGCAGCGTTAGTGATGAACATCGTGGCACTATAGATGTACAAGAAGCCGATACGATGGTCACGGCTAAATTAGGTCAATGGGTTCAAATTGGTGGTGTAGACACTGAAGCCAAATCAAAAGACAAAGGCATTTTAAGCACCTCGCGTTCTGAATCAGACAGAACTAGTGCCATCTATGTCAAAGTTGATGTAGAAAAATAATTATATTTAGACCTTGCTAATCGCTTTCGTTTATAAGTCGAATATTTAACCTAGAGAATAAAAAAAGCCCGATATTACATCGGGCTTTTAAAAATTACCTTAGACCAGGTGTTTTACAAATTTGTTAATTAGGATTACCCGGATGATTAGGATTACCTGTCAAGCTATTTTCTGCATTATTATTTGGTAATGAATTTCCAGGTGCGCATTGATCACCGTTACCAAAACCATTATTACATGACCTTCCCATTGCTTGAACATCAGCACCCTTTAAAATTAACAGTGCAGGCGGTGTGTACACAGCAAACTTCCCTGTAGTCTTTAAAAACTTACGCCTCGATTCGCTCTTTTTCATAATTGTCCTCCAAATTTATTAACCCAACTCCCTTACTAATCCTACTCTAAAAAAAACGGAATATACTACATATAGACTAAATTTCATAGCATAAACAATAGTAGGTTTCAACAATCTTTTAAGTTATTCATAAAATGTGGCTGTAACGTACTAAATTTATGATGATTTAATGATACAGTTGATAGAACGGTCGTCAGCAACTCTCAATAAAAATAAGTTAGAAAGCCTACTTATAAGAAGTATTTCCTAGCATCTTACTTAATGTAGTTTGTTCTATCTTTTAATACTTATAAGGAAAAAGCTATCAATATGAGCACAAGTCCTGTGATACTTAATTGAATACCCAAAATTCGTAACTGTTGAATTGTCATTATTATTATCCTAGTTATGTAGTGATTGGTTTTAGGTAGTAATTATTGACATAGCAGGCATAATTTCTGCTAACGGGTTCACATTTAAAAAAACTTAAATAATTTTAATTAGTTATTTGATCAAGAATTGATCAATATACTTCACCCAAGGCTTAGAATTAATACTAAGTTCTTGTTTCCACACGTAGTTTACTGTCAGCCAATTTACTTATTAGCCCATTTCTTCACTAATTCATCTTTTAGGTCTTTAAATCCATAAAGTGCGATCATTGGAATTGCTGAGCGAATGATTCCATCTTGAAGCATTTCTATGGCTAGTTGAGATGAAACTACTTTGACCCGAATATCTTCACCTTCATGATCTTCACCGTGCACACCACCTAAATCGGTTGTATCCGTCTTGCCAATATAGACATGTGCCAATTCCGCAAAACCGCCAGGGGATGGAAAAAATGAGGATACATAGTGTAGTTCTTCTATTTCACAATTAGCTTCTTCAATGGATTCTCGATAAGCAACTTCTTCTAGGCTTTCGCCTTCTTCGACTAAACCTGCCACCACTTCAACCAGCCATGGACTACCAGTTTGATCCAGCGGCCCTACTCGAAATTGTTCGATTAATACGACTTCGTCGCGCCTTGGGTCATATGGCAAAACGGCAACTGCGTTTTGTCGAGATACCCGTTCACGTACTAGATCTTCACTGTAGCCTCCAGCAAACAGCTCATGCTGCACGATTAATTGATCGACTTTAAAGTGCCCATCATATTTACGTGTCCGTTGTTTTATTTTCCAATCCATTTTTGTGTCACAGTTTATAAAGTATTTAGTAAGGCTTCATAATCTTCTTGGGTATCCACACCTATTCCAGTTGGTGATTTGCATACATCTACATAAATAGCATTTCCGTTTTCTAGGGCACGCATTTGTTCTAATGATTCTTTTTTTTCTAGCTTAGATTGCGGCAGCTGAGTAAACAGATTTAAAAACTCGACGCTATAGCCATAAACACCTAAATGACGATAAATTTCATTGCGCTTATAAAACTCTTCGCCGAATGATTTTACATCTCTGCTGAAACTAATCGCATGATTATTGCTATCACGGATTACTTTAACGACATTAGTATTTTCATATTCATCTTCATGAACCGGTGCACATAGCGTAGACATCGATACATTTTTATGTGCAATTAAGTTTTCTGCAACTTGTTTTATATTTTCAGCAGGCATCATGGGTTCATCACCCTGCACATTTACAATTACAACATCATTAGGCCATGAATGCTTTTGTGCGACTTCGGCAATTCGATCTGTGCCAGATTGATGTTTATCTGAAGTTAAACAAACCTCTGCATTAAACCCTTGTGCACATTCCAAAATTCGTTGGTCATCAGTGGCAATTATGACTTGAACAGCGCCACTGTTTACGGAGTTTTCATAAACATATTGAATAATGGGTTTGCCATTGACTTGTAACAATGCTTTACCAGGCAAGCGCACGGAGGCATAGCGGGTGGGGATGACTACCTTAAATTTCACAAGAACCTATCTCAAAATGCATCTAGCACGCTGATACGGCGTTGCAAAGCTGTCTTCGGTGCTCATTTACCCTCTTAGATTTCACAAGGGTAAACTCCGCTCCTCAGAAAACTTTGCGCCTTGTCTGAGCGTTCTATCTACTACTTTGAAATAGGTTCTATTGAACCTAGTTCTTAAAATACAATAAACAAACACCGTATAGAATTCACATTGCTTTGTATTTATCATATTCTTCTTCGCTAATTGGTCTGGCTTCGTCTTCAAGCATTACTGGTATCCCATCGCGTATGGGATAGGCAAGGCGCGCTGAAGTAGAAATTAATTCTTGCTGTTCTTTATCATATTTCAATGGGCCTTTAGTAACGGGGCAAACCAAAATATCGAGTAATTGTTTATCCATGTGGAATTCCTTCAACTAATATTGAAATACGTTGCTCAAGTGCCTCACTTGGCAATAAGGATGCCGGGACATACCAAATATCCTTGCTAGCAAACTTTTTACATTTTACGGCATCTTTCTCAGTCATGAGAATGGGATCACTTCTATTAAATTGCAAATCGCTCTCTTGAAATACATGGTGATCCGGAAATTTATGTTCAATGATATGGATACCTTCACTGCGCAGCATTTTAAAAAATCTTGTTGGATTGCCGATCCCTGCTACAGCATGCACGGTGAAGTCCTTAAAATCTTCGATTGATTTACGCACGGTATCCGAAGCAAGTGAGACGACCTCACTCACAACCATATCGAATGCAAGTCCAATAGAGGCCATCGAACCATTGCTAATGACTAAATCACATGAATTTAAGCGTTTTTTCGGCTCACGTAACGGCCCAGCTGGTAGGCATCTACCATTACCAAATTTCCTTTCTGCATCGACTATCACAATTTCTACATCACGGGGTAAATTGTAATGTTGCAAACCATCATCCGATATCACTACATCGACCTGATGTTTTTCCAATAAAGCATCGACTGCTTGCCTACGATCTCCTGAAACAATCACTGGGCACACTGTCTTAAGCGCCAATAACAAGGCCTCATCCCCAACTTCAGTGGCAATGCTGTCAGACTGCACTTCAATAAGCTGCTCATTGCTTTCTCGCTTATAACCTCGGGTCACGATACCGACTTGCAGGCCTTGCTCCTTACAGTATTTCGCTAACCAAATTACAAACGGTGTTTTACCAGTCCCGCCCACAGTGATATTTCCAACAACAATAACAAATGCAGCTATAGGGTTTGCAGTAGAATTTTTGGAGCGATAATAAGCCTTTCTTAAAGCAGCTGCTGCCCTAAAAATCCATGACGCTGGCAACAACATAGTAGACAGTACATTTTTTGAGTACCAAATGTTTTCGTGGTCAATGTTCAAACTAGTTAACTATTTATTGCTAGCCATCAAGCATTAACCACTTTGCTTTGCTGATTTATTTGCATTTTGTATAAACCCGCATAGGCTTTATTTTTTTGTAATAAATCTTGATGTTTTCCAACTTCTATTAAACGGCCTTTCTCCATTACCGCTATTCTATCTGCCTTTTCAATTGTGGATAAACGATGTGCGATCACTAAAGTAGTTCGGTTGGCTTGTAATAGTTCGAGAGCTGCTTGAATGTATTTTTCTGACTCGGTGTCTAATGATGATGTAGCTTCATCTAAAATCAAAATAGGTGCATCTTTTAGCAATGCCCTGGCGATGGCGATGCGCTGTCGTTGACCACCGGAAAGTAATACACCGTTTTCACCCACTAGGGTATTTAATTTCTCCGGCATCTTGTCAGTAAATTCTAAAACGCGCGCTGCCTTCGCTACTTGAATTATTTTAGGATTATTTGTGTCTAAATTCTGAGCATATGCAATATTATTGGCTATGGTATCGTTAAATAAAACAACTTCCTGACTGACAAGTGACATCTGTTCACGCAATGCTCGTAAACTAATATCGTGAATATCATTTCCATCAATTAGTATTTTACCTTGATCGATATCGTAAAATCTTGGCAACAAATTAACAATGGTGCTTTTACCACTTCCCGATTTACCAACCAAGGCAATCGTCTCTCCAGGCTCAATTACTAGATTGATATTTTCTAAAGCCTGCTCATCCCGCGTTGCATATTTGAAAGATACATTTTGATATTCAACTTTTCCTTTACAGTCCTTAATCTTACGAGATGATGTCTCAGGTTCTTTTTCTGTATCGATCAATGCAAATACACTTTGACCCGCAGCAATACCAGTTTGCAGTATCTCATTCACTAAGGTTAATTTTCTTGCTGGCGTTAAAATCCATATCATCGCTACAATAAAACTAACAAAACCCCCGGCAGATTCTTCTGATGCAATTTCAGGTCGTGCCGCGATAGCTAACACCGCTACTAGAACAAAGCCTACCAACATTTGAATAATTGGTGTGCTTGCGGCCTTGGTAATTACTTTACGAAGATTATTACGACGGTATCTTTCATTTGCATGTTCAAACTTTTGAATTTCGTACTCTTGGCCCCCAAAAATTTTTACGATTCGATGCCCTGCGATACTTTCTTCCACGATATGCGTAATCTTCCCAACTGATTCCTGCATACGGTTACTAAACTTTCTAAATAGTTTACTTGTATATCCAACCACTGCAGCAATTAATGGTGCGACGATTAAAAACAACAACGTCAGCTTCCAATTATTTATAAACATTACCGCTAACAGGAAAATAATTTTAGACGTATCTTCGACAAGGCTGCGCAAACTCTTCACTGCGGCTCCAATAACACGTTCTACGTCATAGGAAAACTTGGAAAGTAGCTCTCCTGTAGCTTGCTGGTCAAAGTATTGTGTAGGAAAGAATTGGATACGATCAAACATTTCTTGACGAAGCACTTTAATAACGTAAGCACCGATATAACCAATTAAGTATGTGCCCACAAAATTCGCAATACCACGCAAAATTATAATTACTAGTAATGCAATAGGTATCCATTTGATTTCAGCATAATTTTTATCAACATAGGTACTATCAATGAAAGGACCAAGTAAATACGCAATAGCGGCATCAAGCCCGGAAAAAATGAGCAGAGCAATAGAGCCTAACAACAGATACTGCCACTTAGAGAAGGTATAGCTTAAAAGACGTCGATAGGTCTGCCAGCTAGATTGTTGTGAGAGTTTTTCGGTCATTGGACCTTTGAGATTACGGCTATTTTGGTTTTGAGGTCGCAATAGAAACTTTTGAAATTCCTACACGTGCAATTGTATCCATAGCAGTAACCACCGCTTGATGAGGTGTTGTTGCATCTGCACGAATGATTACTCCTCTTTCTTTATTATCGCTAACTATTTTTTGCAGTGATTGATATAAAGTAGTTGCTTTATTGTCAAGTAAACTATTGCCGTTCACAAAGTAATACCCAGATTTATCAATCGTGATTTCTATTGGCACGACTTCAAGCGCTTGTTCCTCTGATGAAGCCTCTGGCAAATCCACCCTAAGTTCAGCCTGCTGGTTAAAGGTTGTGGTCACCATAAAAAATATAAGTAACAAAAACACCACATCGATAAGAGGTGTGAGGTTCACCTCAAGACGGTCTTCTTCTGCCCGACTAAAATTCATTAAGAAGAGGCCCTACGCTGACCATGCATGACTTCTACCAATTTGATGGCCTCTTCTTCCATACCAACCACCAAACCATCTACTTTTCTTCGAAAGTAACGTACAAAGATTAAACTTGGAATCGCCACACATAACCCGGCAGCAGTCGTTATGAGTGCTTTTGAAATTCCACCTGCCAATTCCCCTGGGTCACCTACCCCTACACTGGTAATGACACTGAAGACTTGAATCATACCGATCACCGTCCCCAACAGACCTAATAAAGGTGAAATGGCTGCAATGGTCCCCAAGGTATTAAGAAACCGTTGTAGCTCATAGGCCACATGCCTGCCCGTTTCTTCGATCGACTCCTTCATAATTTCGCGATCATACTTTTGATTGAGCAGTCCTGAAGCCAATATTCTGCCTAGCGGAGAGCTTTTGCGTATTTGCATAATACGATTCTCATCTAATTTGCCATCTTTACTCCATTGCCAAATCTTTGCCGCGAGATATTTGGGGGTGACTCGCTCTTTCTGCAAAGTCCAAAATCTTTCGATCACAATCGCAAGCGCTACAATAGAACAGGCAATAATAGGTAGCATCAACCAGCCACCTGCTTTTACAATTTCATACACTTAGCAGAACTCCTTAAATCATATTCTTATTAATTTTAAAACCTAGAATGCCAAAATTTTTGACGTTCTTTACGGTAGCCCGCATCCAATTGCAAGCCTTCTTCACTAGAAAATACAAAGGTAATCATACCTTGTGAAGCCGTATCCATTAATGCACTACCAAAATCTTCATAACGTGCCACTACCTTCTCGTCAGGAAACCCATAAGAGTTTCGATAGCCTGTAGAAAATATCGCATATTGAGGAGAAGTTGCTCGAATAAATGCTGTTGTTGAAGACGAATTGCTTCCATGGTGAGGAACGACTAGGACATCAGTATCAAGCAATTCCGCTTGATTTTCTACCAAAAATCGCTCAATCGAGCGCTCAATATCACCAGTTATCAGTACACTGCCAGCCAAATGCCTCGCCGATAACACACAAGAACGATTATTCCTGGAAAGTTGATGCGTTTTTTCCGGTGGATGTAAAAATTCAAAATGCACTCCATCCCATTCCCATCTCACTCCGCTCAAGCATGGACTTATTTGACCGTAATCTATTTCAAATGGCTTGCTAGTAATTACACGTTTTACATCCATTTCCTCTAACACGCTTTGTACACCACCAGCATGATCTTTATCTGCATGGCTAACGATTAACATGTCAATCTCATCTATTCCGCGTTCACGTAGATAGGGCACGACAACGGACTTGCCTGCATTGAAGCTGGTACCAAACTTAGGGCCAACATCGTAGACTATTACGTATTCCGCACTTTCTAAGATCGTGGCAAGGCCTTGCCCGACATCCAAAATAGTTACTCTAAGTTCACCATCTTGAACTTGGTCGGAGGCAGGTGCTAATACCAAGGGAGAAAGTAGCACTAAGCTTAAAGCTTTCAACGGCCAGCCCCCGGGAGACAGCAATAATAGAATTCCAAATGCTGCTGGAATAAGTGCCCAGTCTGGCGTTGCATGAGACCACTTGGCTAGTGGAATTTCATGCAGATAGGTAAGTACCATCCAAAATACATCAATGGAGTAGTTAGCAAGCTGTAACACTCCACTAGCTAAACCTTCGCTGATGGCTAACAATCCTGACCCAATCAACACCAATGGAACCACAATAAAGCTAACCCAAGGAACAGCAAAAAAGTTTGCTATTGGTGAAATCAAAGACGCTTGTTGGAAAAAAACTAAAGTTACTGGCAACAAACCCAGTGCCAAAATAAATTGCACTCGTGCCATATGAAATAGCCAAGATTGATTTTGTCGTTTTCCTGTAATCGCAAAAAAGATAAGTGCAACGGCTAGAAAAGACAGCCAGAATCCTGGAGCCAGCACTGCAAATGGATCCCAAACTAGCACGGCACATAGAGCGATTGCTAAGATATTCCATGGCTGCAGAGTTTTAGAAAAGTATATTGCCATAAACACAACTCCTGCCATGATCATGGCGCGCTGTGTAGGAATGGCAAAACCTGCCAACATTGCATATAAGACACTTGCCACGATTCCTGCTAATGCAGCAACTCGCTGAGCTGCCATATATAAACACAGTGTTTCGCTAAACCTCCATAGTCGTAAAACAATGAAAAAAACAAATCCTGAAATTAAACTAATATGTAATCCAGAAATGGCTAATAAGTGATTTGTCCCTGTTGCCGTGAGCATTTGCCATTTTTTTGTGCTCATTTCGCCTCTTTCACCTAATGCAAGCGCATTAATGACTGCGGTGTTTGTTCCAGACTCTACTTTTTGTAGTTGCTTATGCAGCCAAGCTCTTATGAAATATGCGACATGTTTTATTTCAGTAGCGTTTAATCTTTGATTCGATTTAGACTCTCTGACATAACCTGTTGCCCTAATGTCATGTTCAAATAGCCATTTCTCATAATCGAAGCTTCCTATATTTGCAAAACCCCAAGGTCGTTTAAGGCGAACACGAAGCTTCCAGTTTTCTCCTAGCTGTAGCGATGGGAATTTTCCATACCAGTTCAAACGGATTTTTTCTGGCACTACGACTTTTTCACCACTGTTGGCAAGCTTTGCATTTGCCACGGAAAATTCAAAACGCACACTACGTTCTTGACTGGAAGGTATAGAAACAATTCTGCCAGTTACCTCGATATCAACACCTTCTAGGGACCGATCAAGTTCTGGATATAGTTTCAAATAGGCATGACCTATTCCCCACAAGAAGCCTATTGCAATCCCTGCCAACACAACAACACGTGGAAATTTAAATGCTAACCCTATCGCTGGAAGCAATCCAAATATCCATTGCCAGTGGGGTAAGGTCTCAAACATTGTTAGAATGACGACACCTAACAAAAAAGCTATTGAAAACTTAATCACTTAAAAAATTATTTGAATAGTGACAAATAGAAACCAAGTTCAATCTAACAACCAGCCACCTATGATAAACATCTGACTATGCCACGCAAATTTCTGAAAAAGTTTTTTCCTAGTCAACTAGTTCAAAAAGATAAGTCACTTGGAGTTTTCGGGGAATATCTTCACGATAGGAATCTATGGCACATGAATCGCAGATCGGTATCGGTGGCTTGTGCAGTTGGTTTATTTTGCGCTTTTATTCCGATTCCATTTCAAATGTTACTGGCAGCAGGAATAGCAATTATTGTACGTTGCAACTTACCTATTTCAGTGGCACTGGTATGGATTACTAACCCTATCACCATGCCTGCATTATTTTTCCTCGCTTACAAGGTTGGTGCTTGGCTCACGAATGTACACCTTGGGCCCTTTGAGTTCGAACTCAGTCTTAATTGGTTATTTACAGAGCTGCGAGAAAGATGGCGACCGTTTTTAGTGGGTTGCTTATTTGTAGGTACGTTATCGGGTTTAATTGGGTTTATTGCCGCGAGACTAGCTTGGCGAGCTTATGTTGTCTCATTTTGGAGAAATAGACGACTACGAAAATTACGCCAATTAGAAACTAGGTCAAAGTAAATTACAACTCAGACAATTTACCATCTTCAAGCTCATAGGTTTTATTCATCGCTTCGGCAATATTATGGTCATGCGTAACGATGACTACCGCAGTGCCAAGCTCTTCATTTAATTCCAACATGAGTTGCTGGACCTGGGTGGCATTTTTACGGTCAAGATTACCGGTGGGTTCGTCAGCAAGAATAACTTTAGGCTTAGTCACCAATGCCCTTGCAATCGCCACACGTTGTCTTTCACCTCCCGAGAGTTCAGTAGGCTTATGTGCAACTCGCTTGGACAATCCCACCCTGGCTAAAAACTCTTTGGCTTGATCAGTCGTTTGTGAAATCGACCTGCCACGCAAAAATAAAGGCATCGCCACATTTTCCAGTGCAGTGAATTCAGGTAACAGATGATGAAATTGATAGATAAATCCCAATGATTGATTGCGCAAGTGTCCGCGCTCTGCATCAGATAATTTTGACATGTCCTCACCACATACAAATACGCTACCTGAATTTGGAACATCAAGGCCTCCTAATAAGTGCATTAATGTACTTTTGCCACTTCCAGAGGCTCCCACAATAGCGACCTTGCTACTGCTGTCGACACTAAAGTTAACACCTTTCAGTGCTTCCACACGCAATGGACCACTCTCAAATGTCTTAACAAGATCTTGGCAACTGAGCACTTCGCTTATGGTATTGTTATTCATAGCGTAGGGCTTCTGCAGGCTGAGTACGAGCCGCTTTGCGTGCAGGATAAATCGTAGCAAGCACTGTAATTACAAAGGCAACTAAACAAATTTGCATAACTTCGCTAGGAATAATCTCAGAAGGAAAATCACTTATCGGATATACATCTGGCGCTAAAATTTTTGTCCCTAATAAATTTTCAACACTTCTGACAATACTCTCAAGGTTAGATGCCAATAAAACACCACCGATTGCACCTAACAATGTACCTACTAAGCCAATCACAGTGCCTTGTACCATAAAAATACCCATAACACTTTTTGGTGTAACTCCTAAAGTACGCAATATGGCAATATCACTTTGCTTTTCTGTAACCACCATGACTAACATAGACACAATATTAAAAGCTGCGACTAAAACGATAAGTATCATAATGATAAACATCATGGTCTTTTCCATTTTTAAAGCACGAAAAAAGTTTCGATTATGATCTGTCCAATTAGTCACCCAATAATCCTTCCCTAATTGTTCGCGTAAACTTTTTGTAATGGCAGGGGCATCAAATAAATCTTCTATTTTCAGGCGTAAGCCTGTTACTGACTCACCTAAACGAAACAAGCGCTTTGCATCTTCAATATGAACAGCCGCCGTATTGCGATCATATTGAGGCATTCCTACTTGGTAATAACCTACTACGGTAAATCTTCTAAACTTGGGTAAGATTCCAGCTGGAGTAACTGTAGCTTCAGGAGTAATTAAAGTAATTTTTTCGCCGATCTCTACATTTAAGTAGTTTGCCAAATCAATCCCTAGCAAAATACCGAACTCACTAGGCTTGAGAACATCTAAGTTGGCATCAAGAAGATGTTCTCCTATCCGTGAGACCTTACTTTCAAACCGTGGATCGATTCCGCTTAACATCGCACCTGTTACTTGTTTACCGTGTATGATCATGCTTTGACCCTGCACATAGGGTGCACTACCTTTAATCAGGGGACTATCTTTCAGCTCTTGTTCAACCGTTTGCCAATTTCGCAACTTTCCATTTAATTCAAGTACGGTTGCATGAGCGGTCATACTTAATATTCGATCTTTAATCTCATGCTGAAAACCATTCATCACGGATAACACCGTAATAATTACTGTGATGCCCAGGGCCAAACTGAATACAGCAATAATCGAAATAAATGAGATAAAGTGATTGCGCCGTTTGGCACGTAAATAGCGTGAACCTACGAATAATTCTAGCGGACGAAACATAGAATAGGCGATATTTTACGAGGTTAAATTAGTTGAAAAATATGTTACAAACTATTGATAATAATGAATATCTAGTGGGTCATCCAATCTATTCTGTGCATAAATAGATGATTTCGATATTAGTCCTCAGGTTGCGCATAGAGTTCAAACCACTCAGTATGCTTACACTTGGTCCGTTAAATGTCGACTATTATCCTACCCGTAATTCGTCCTGGTTCCAGCTAGTTTGAGGCAATGCTATGATCTATTCACAAAAATTAGCCAGTGATAGATCTATGTACAAATTAATCATCCCTGCCCTTTGTCTTGCTTTTTTTATGACAGCCACATTACAGGTAAATGCTCAAGTAGTGAAGACTCCTACTAGTAACGCTCACGTAGTGGTTAACTCAAATGTACCAACAAGGGGTTTGACTAAAGTACAAGTAGAATCTCGATTTGGCCAACCACACTCACGCCAAGGACCTACCGGTATTCCAGCCATCTACCGTTGGAACTATGATGGTTATTCGGTTTTCTTCGAAAATAATCACGTAATACACTCTGTAATACATTGATTCGAGCTTTAGTAGCTTTCAAAATAAAGCTTGTCTAAATAAACACTCAAGTAACGATTTGTGAGTCTCAATCGGCTTGCTCCCGAATGGGAGCGACAAGATGCCATTATTATTGTCTGGCCACATTCTTTTTCAGATTGGGCATCCAATTTAGAACCTGTTGAAACTACCTATACAGACATTTGTAAACATATTTGCCAGCACCAAACTATAATAATTGTCGCCTATAACAAAGAACATCAGCACCACATAGAACAACGGCTAGAAAGCTCTTCAATTGTAGGTGAAAACATTGCATTTATAACGATTCCAACCAACGATACCTGGGTGCGTGATTATGGTCCTATTTGTGTTGCTGCTGGACAAGGCAAAACGATTCTTGATTTTGAATTTGATGCCTGGGGCGAAAAATATGCATACGATTTGGATAATGCCTTTACGACTAAACTTCTAGAACAGCTTAAATTAGATATCCCACGTCAAGCTATTGAGCTCGTTATCGAAGCCGGCAATCTTGAAGTAAACAACCGAGGTGCTCTGCTTTGCTCTAGCACCTGTTTCCAACGCAAAAGTTATGGCACTGCAATTGATTTAGCGTATTTAGAAAAACGATTTTATGATTGCTTTGGTTGCAATAGCATTCACTGGATACACGATGTGAAATTAGTTGGAGATGATACGGATGGTCATATTGATACTCTAGCGCGTTTTTGTGCAGACGACATCATTATTTATACTTCTACAAATAACTATCAAGATCCTAATAACGAAGCTCTACATCAGCTTGCTATACAGCTGCAATCTCTTCAAAAACAAAATCATAATAGCATTGAATTAGTACCGCTACCTTTGCCTGAACCTATTTTTTCCGCTAATCAACAATTGCCAGCTAGCTATACGAACTTTTTAATCACAAATGAGTCGGTACTTGTGCCTATATTTAAAGATCAACAAGACGCTACTGTACTTAAGCTTATGGAAGAATTATTCCCTACACGCAAGATAATTGGTGTAAATAGTAATGTTTTGATTCAACAGTTTGGCGGGATACACTGTGCCACCATACAAATTCCTAAAGGCATTTTACAGTGAAAAAAATAAGTGCCGCTCTTATCCAGCAACAAATGCAAGCGGATTATCATGCAAATCTTGAATACAGTCTTGAGCAAATAAACTATGCCGCAAGCGAGGGGGCTGACTTAGCGGTACTTTGTGAATTACATACCAGCTTATATTTTTGTCAACAAGAGTCTACACAATATTTTGACCTTGCCCAGCCAATACCTGGACCGCTCACACAAACGCTCAGTCAAGCTGCCAGGGATAGTAAAATTGTGATTGTCGGTTCAGTTTTTGAAAAACGTACTGCAGGCCTCTATCACAACACCGCTGTTGTTTTTGATAAAGACGGTAAGCTAGCTGGTATGTACCGTAAGATGCATATTCCAGATGATCCAGGCTATTACGAAAAGTATTATTTTGCCTTTGGTGATCTTGGTTTCACACCGATAGCAACTTCTATTGGCAAACTCGGTGTGCTGATATGTTGGGACCAATGGTTTCCTGAAGCTGCACGACTGATGGCCTTAGCGGGGGCACAATTGCTTGTTTATCCTTCTGCAATTGGGTGGGACACACAAGACGATAACAGCGAGCAACAACGGCAGCTAGATGCCTGGAAGACCATCCAACAAAGCCATGCTATTGCCAACAACTTGCCTGTCATTTGTGTAAATCGTGTTGGACATGAGCTTGACATTTCAGGTAAGACTTCAGGTATAAATTTTTGGGGCCAGTCATTTTCAACTGATGCCTTCGGCAAAATAAACTCACAATGTTCTGCAGACAATGCTGAAACCAAAATAACGACTATTGATTTATCAGAAACAGAATCGATACGACAAACATGGCCATATTTGCGAGACAGGCGTGTAGATGCTTACCAAAATATTGATAAACGATTTATAGATAAATAACTCGATAGTTAATCAGTATTTTCGTTCTTGTTAGCTCTACTGAAAAATAAATAGAAATTCTGCAAGCTCATGCCTAACAATATAATTGCCATCACGGCAATTCCCAATAACACGATTAGTCCCAGCTCGCCTTCCCAAGTTATGCTAAAGAGCTGTACTTGATTGGTATCTCGAAACTCACCATATTTTGGGATCAAGCGCGATACAAATAAAAGACATATAAGTAGAAAAATAAAGCCCTTTATAAGCATTTTATTTAGTTAATATTTCTTAATACTAGGTAAGGTACCAAGAAGAATATAATTACTAATAACTTGAACAACCCTATCAGCATGTAGTGAGTAGAATCAAATTTTTCCACTGACATCTCAAACCACTTGCCATGCAATTTATACATCCAATCGTGTCCAACTATAAAAAACAGCAACCAAACTACTAAAAGCCCTATGTAAATTAAGCTGCACCATGCAAGAACGTTTTGTATTAATTCAAGGTTCATTACCACCTCACATATACAATAGTAATACTCATTAATATTCTTTTTTTAGGATATACCTAAGTGGAATGGATTTAAATCTAGTGATAGCTAAGTATTTGATTAATACTTAGCTACCTAGCTGGTTGCACATCAAAAAATGGATGATAGCAGTTGGTTTTGTGGCGCTAGTATAAGAATTGACCTAAGCAGCAGCTGGCTCTATAACATCTGAAACAGGCTCGTTAGTTTCAGTCGGATCGTATGTAGATACATTATTTGGACCAAGCTTATTAGCTTGTTGTAAAGCCTTTTCGGTAATATCCACTAGATCAAATCCAGTCTTTACGCTGTCTAATACTGAAGATACTCCAGCACTAACCGTAATCTGTAGAGCAGTAGTATTTTCTTGGTCATGTTGTGGCAAGACATCTAATTTAGCAATTTCAGAACGTAAACGATCTGCAAGCACTTTAGCCATTTCCTCATCTGTCTGAGTTGTCCCCACAACTATTTTATGCTCATCAAATCTTGCAACAATATCTGAAGAACGAACTGTATTAACGACATAGTCGCTCACTTTTCTTAACACAACCTCTGCAACCAACTTACCATGATTATCTTTAACACTACTATAATCATCTATATCAAATAATATTAATGACAAAGGTAGCTTGTAACGACGCGATCGTTGTGTTTCCTCGTCAATTCTGCGATCAAAATAACGACGATTATAGATATCCAAAATTGGATCTATAATGCTAGCTTGATCCATCGCGATTGCTTCACGGATATCACGAGTCGTTTGGTAGGTAAGGAAACATAGCAGCAATACAAATGCTGCAACTGCAAGACTAACAGCAGGAAATGTGATACTGGCCAATTCTACTTTTCCAGTCCACATCATGACTTGATAGACTGATAGCCCTACAATAAATCCAACTATAAAAAACGAAAGTATCTGCCAGTTATTCCTAACTTTTCCTAGTGGAAGTTTTTTAATTAAGTGCTGTATTGTAAACAACGAAGCAGCAAAGCAACTGATGCCACATAAAATTAAAATATTTGCTAATAAAAACATGAATTGCTCCAATACTTGTCCTTAGTCAGGGAACCAAAACTAGTCAGCTACGGGGCGATCTCGCTAATTAGGACATCTACCGTTTCAGACTGGTGAGTTGTAACCGGATGTATACTCCCAAATATGTCACCACTTTGCATAATTGCCTGGCCTGACTTAGAAATTCTTGCTATTACTTCTACCTGATCCATGCTGGATAGGGTCATCGCTGGCATCATTGAAACAGAATCGTCTAGGGTAACTGTAGTGGGCACGTCTCCAGCGGTCATTTTCACTAGTGCTAAAGGCATTTTTGGACCGTTTATCGCCCGCGCATAAACAAAAAGTGTGTCGGATTTCAACACCTTACCCTTAAGCTCTTCAGCGAGCGAAACATTGACCGTAATGCTGGCTGTAGAATCAACCTCCTGCTGAGATTCAATCGGTTGACCAGCTTGAGGGGCAGAGCTGATTTCTATACCGGCTTTTTGTTTGGCATCATTCAAATAGACCAATAATGCAGATTTAACATCTTCCTGATCGGCTGGAACCAGCTGTAACAGCCTCTCCCAGTAGTTAACGGAATTTTTATAATCCTGTAATTGAAATGCCGCAAAGCCCGCATACCACAGGGCTCGTTCATGTTTCGGGTCTATTTGTAGCGCCTTCTTAAATAGCTCTGATGACGACTCATTAAACTTTTGTCCGGCAGCAAAACCTTGCGCTTCACCATATGAAACCAGTACGTTTGGATTTGAACCATTGGTTAATTCATTTGCTTTTGCATAAGCCTTTACTGCAGCATCGAAATTTTCCAATATAAGATAAGACCTTGCCAACATTAACCAACCATCAAGATTATCTGGATCTCTTTGTAACTTTTTTTCAAGACTTGCAATCGCATCTTCTACAGAAGACATTTTATTCTGTTGTTGGGCTTTTAATTGCTGTTCAAATTCTGGAGACAGTGATTGCAGACCACTATTAATTTTCAAATAAACAAGCACAGCAACAATTGGCAGAATGAATATAATTGCAATCGGTAGGATTCTATTGCCCTTGCTGACTATAGGTTGTTTTTGGTCTTCAAGATCATCAATCAAAGTACGTTGCAGATCTGTCTTCGCGACTTGAAATTGTTCTTGATCAATTAGATCTTGTTCTAGATCCCGCTCCAGCTCTGTCAGTTTCTTTTCAAAAACTGCTCTATTGATTTTTTTTCTATCAATATCTGCCTGTGGTTCCCTAGCAAACAAGGATGGCAAAATAATGACTAATGCCACTATTAACAATAATGCACAAATCAACCAAAAACTAATCATCAGAATTGCTATCCTGATTAAGTGCAGATTCAAACTTTGCTTGTTCCTCAGAAGTTAACTGAGTATGTGGTTGCACTTTTTGTTTTTTTATCATCAAAATGAGGAAACCTAGTACACACACTAGAATTATGAATGGGCCAAACCATAGTAAATACGTTTTTGGCTTAACCAAAGGCTTATACAATACAAAATCACCATAACGATTCGCCATAAAATCAATAATATCTCTATCCGTTGCACCTGCTTCCAGCATTTTTTTTACTTCTGCACGTAAGTCTTTAGCTAAATCTGCATCAGATTCTGCAATCGTTTGATTCTGGCAAACTAAACAACGCAACTCATTTAATAAGGCGTGGTAACGCTCCTCATGCTTTGGCGAAATAGTCGCAGGTTCTGCAGCTATACAAACAGCAAAAAAACAAAGTAGACAGGCTAATAAAATATTGTAGTAATTATGAAGTTTCATCTTGCAACTGCCGAACCATTGGCAATATGGTTTTTTCCACATCATCGTAAGTCAACGGACCAATGTGCTTATGACGGATAATGCCTTTCTTATCGATTAAAAAAGTTTCTGGTGCACCATATACACCCCACTCGATACCAACTCGGCCAGATTCATCAAAGGCATTGGCAACGAATGGATTGCCATGATCTTTCAAATATTGATTTGCTTCGACCAAAGTATCTTTATAGTTTAAGCCATAAATTGGTACTATTTTTCTACCGGCAAGATCATTCAATACTGGATGTTCTTGACGACACGCATAACACCACGTTGCCCAAACATTTAGCAGCGAAACCTTGCCAAGAAATTCTTTGTCTGTGAACGTATTAGTGCCTTTCAATGTAGGCAAAGAAAACTCTGGCACTGATTTGCCGATGAGAGGAGATGGAACTTCCGAAGGGTCTTTATACAATCCAATATATAAAAAACCTACTAATACAAAAAAAAGTATTATTGGAAATAAATATTTAAGCATCAATCTTATGCAGCAGCTGTTTGTTGTTGGGCAAGATCTACAGCTTTTTTCTCGCGTTTTATTTTCAATCTGTAACGTCTATCCAAAGCTGCCAACAAACCACCAAGCGCCATTAACGTAGCTCCTAACCATATCCATTGGATAAATGGTTTATAGTAAAGTCGCATGCCCCATCCATTCGCGTCTATCTGTTCACCCAAAGCCACATATACATCTCGTAAAAATCCGCTATCGATACCCGCTTCTGTCATGGGATTTTGTTGAACTAGGTAGGTACGTTTTTCAGGCAATAAGATTGCCACTAGTTTGTCGTTTTTATACACTTTCACTGTTGCTTGCTTAGAGGAATAGTTCGGTCCTTTAACATCTTTTACACCATCAAATTCAAAAATATAATCAGACATCTCCACCTTTTGCCCTGTTTGCATCGGTAATTCTTTTTCCTGTTGAAAGGCACTTACAAAAGTTACTCCAAATACAAATACACCGATTCCGAAATGGGCGATACACATACCATAAGTGGCTCGCGGAATTTTTTTGAGATGTTGCAGTACATTTGCACTTGCTTCCGAACGAAAAACATTTTTAAAAAGATAATAGACCGATGCTGCAATGGACCAACCTCCTAAGCTAATTCCCAATACAACTAATATAGAAGTTTTTCCGGCAATAACAAAAGGCAGTACAGCACCCACGATTAGACCAATTATTGCAATCTTAATTAGCTTTCTAAATACTTCTTTCATAGTTGCTTTTTTCCAACGCATAAATGGGCCAACTCCAACCACTAACACAAGCGGCAACATTAATGGCACAAATACTGCGTTAAAATAAGGAGGCCCTACTGAAATTTTCCCGGCATTAAGTGCATCTAAGAACAATGGATACAAAGTACCAACTAGAATTGTTAACATTGCAACTAGCAATAACACGTTATTGATTAACAAAGCGGTTTCGCGCGAAAACAATTCAAATTGACCAATTGATTTTATATGTGGCGCACGTAGTGCATAAAGCAGTAAAGAACCACCAATTACTATGACTAAAAACAGTAAAATATAAACGCCACGCGCAGGATCCGTTGCAAATGCGTGTACAGATACCAAAACTCCAGAACGCACTAGAAAAGTACCGAGCAAGCTTAAGGAAAAGGCAAAGATAGACAGGAGTACTGTCCAACTTTTAAAGCTAGATCTTTTTTCCGTTACCGCTAATGAATGGATAAGTGCAGTGCCCACTAGCCAGGGCATAAACGATGCATTTTCGACAGGATCCCAAAACCACCAACCCCCCCAACCTAATTCGTGATAAGCCCACCAACTACCCAAAGTAATTCCGATAGTTAGAAACACCCAAGCAAAAGTGGCCCAAGGTCGTGACCATCGCGCCCAAGCTGAATCTAATTTACCCCCCAGTAATGCAGCGATGGCGAAAGCAAAAGCAACAGAAAAACCAACATATCCCATATATAACATGGGCGGATGAATCACCAAACCCGGATCTTGCAGTAAGGGATTGAGATCGCGTCCCTCTACAGGCATAGGAAATACGCGTTCAAATGGATTTGAGGTAAGCAACATGAATAGTAAAAAGCCAACGCTTACAAACCCCATTACACCTAATACTCGTGCAACCATGTCATTCGGTAAGCTTTTGCTAAATACAGTCACTGCAAAAGTCCACGCGCCTAACATTAACACCCATAGTAATAATGATCCCTCATGCGCCCCCCAAACCGCAGAAATCTTATAGTGCAGAGGTAACGCAGTATTGGAATTATTGGCTACATATAAAACTGAAAAATCGTTATTGATAAATGCATAGGTCAAGCATACGTACGCAATAATTAAAAACAGAAATTGTCCACGTGCAGCAGGTTTTGCCACGGCCATCCACTGACTCGTGTAGGTTTGCGCACCCAGTAATGGCACAATGGTTTGTACCAGCGCTATGCACAGGGCAACGATCAAAGCAAAATGACCAACTTCAGGAATCATGAGGATTAGTATTTGCCTTTAGGAATATTTTCCGGATGAGAAGCTCCAGATTTTTTCAGCGCTGCAGCCACTTCAGGTGGCATATAATTTTCATCGTGTTTAGCTAATACTTCTTGCGCAACAAACAAACCGTTTTCATTGAGTTTACCTTGTGCGACAATTCCTTGACCTTCGCGAAATAAATCTGGCAAAAGCCCAGTATAGGTAACTGTTACCGTATCGGTTGTATCGGTAAGATCAAATTTTGTAGTAAGACCATCATTTCCTTTAACCACACTACCCTCAACAACCAAGCCACCAATTCTAAATAGTTTGTCTTTAGGCACTTCACCTTTAGTTATTTCTGATGGTGTATGAAATAACATCATATTTTGACGCATGGCATACAAACCCAGTGCCGCAGCACTACTGAAACCAAGTAGCAATATCACTACAAATATTAATCGCTGTTTTCTTTTAGCACGCATATTACTCTTCTAAACTTTCTTCAATTTCTCTAAAAATCTTTTTTTTACGTGTGTTAGCAAACACTATACTGGCGATTAGCGCTAACGCAGTAATGCCATACGAACCCCATACGAAAAACGCCTTACCACCCATGTAAAAAAATTCTTGCATTATTAGCTAGCCGTTATAAGTTTTTTCACCCAGTTAGTTGATCGTTCACGCGACAAAATTTCATTGCGCACTCTTATAAATAAAAGCCAAACAAAATAAACTTTAAAGGCAATGGCCATAATCAATAATGGATACAACATACTTGGATGCATGGAAGGTGTTTTAGAAATTAATTCCATATTGGGCTGGTGCAAAGAATTCCACCACGTGACAGAATAGTGAATGATTGGAATATTAATAACTCCTACAATAGCCAAAACACTAGCTGCTTTGGCCGCCACCCGATGATCTTCAATGGCAGACTGGATTGCAATAACCCCTAAGTATAAAAATAATAATATTAACTCTGAAGTCAAACGTGCATCCCATTTCCAATATGTACCCCAAGTAGGTTTACCCCACAACATACCGGTGATAAGGGCTAACGCAGTAAAAACCGCTCCAATCACGGCACACTCCGACACTACAATTTCAGAAATTTTTGTCTTCCATACCAATGCAATAAAACCCGCAACAGCCATTACTACATAAACAAACATCGACATCCAGGCCGCAGGTACATGGATAAATATAATGCGATAAGATTCACCCTGCTGATAATCTGTAGGTGCTACTACCAAGCCCCAGTACAAACCGATGGCCATTAAAATAATGGTAAGACCCGCAAGCCACGGTAGCCACTTTCCAGACCATTCGTAGTAATACTTAGGCGAAGACAATTTATGCAGAAATTTCCACATGCTTAACTCATACTAATTTTCAATGAGGCACTTATCGCTAAGGGTGCAAGAATAAGTGCCAGTATTAATCCTGCCCCTAACATGGCTAATTGTCCTGAAACAGCCAATCCATCAATAGCTGAGCCCACTGCGCTCGATGCAAAAATTAGAACCGGAATATAGAGAGGCAATACAAGCAAACCCAATAGTACACCACCGCCACGCAAACCAGTGGTTAGCGCTACGCCAATCGCACCGATTAAGCTGAGAATCGGTGTGCCCAGTAATACTGTGATAAATAATGTGGGTATGGCTTGCTTAGGTATATATAAGAGTAGAGCCATCAAGGGGACAATAATCAGCATTGGCAAACCAGTGATAAGCCAGTGTGCAATCACTTTTCCTAAGATTAACAAGGTTGGTGGGTGTTGACTTAGAAATAACTGTTCAATGCTGCCATCATCAAAATCTTGGCGAAAAATACTTTCCATCGATATCAATGCAGCTAGCAAAGCTGCAACCCATACTACCCCTGGCGCTAGCTTACTTAGAAAATCTACATCTGGGCTTACACCTAGTGGAAATAATGTCACTACAATTACATAAAATAATATTGGATTCATCAATTCTGCACGTCGCCGAAAAGCGACAAGTAAATCACGCTGTATAACTGTCAATAGTGCACTTAACATATCTAGGAAAGATTTAACCGCTTAATAGTATGTTCTGGTATTTTTAATTCTCGATGTGTAGTTACAATCAACATACCCTTGTTGTCTAAATGTTTTTTTAAAACTGTCTCAAATTCTGTGACAAATTCTTTATCTAATGCTGTAAGTGGTTCATCTAAAATCCAAATCATTCTGTCTTCTAACTGTAATCTAGCCAATGCAACTCGGCGTTTTTGACCGGCAGAAAGTTTACGAGTTAACACATTGCGTTGCTTAAACAAACCTACTGAACGAATAATTTCTTTAATGTCTGACTCGCTTCTTTTCGTGCCAACCATACGTTGTGCAAACAAAAGATTTTCTAATACCGTTAAATCGAGTTTTACACCTGAGGCATGGCCAATATAAGAAATCTGCTGTTGATAATCCTCATGTTTGTCGATAGCTTCATCACACCAGCTTATTTGTCCTTCCACAGGTTGATTGAAGCCGCATAGAATCCTCAACAAACTAGTTTTGCCACTGCCATTACTGCCTTCAACGATCAGCGCCTCGCCTGACTCAATTGTGAAATTGAGATTAGAGAATAGTTCAGCACTGCCTCTCTTGCAGCTAAGGCCATGTGCCTCAAGTATGCCTACCTCCTGTGTGTGCATGGTATTTGATCAAATTCAGAAACAATTAAGTTATGTCGTGTAACTCATTAATTACACTAGAATCTTAACACGCGGTGGTGTTGAATCGATGAATGAATCGTCCACCCCGATGACGGAATTGCTGACTTAATGAGAACGATTCTCAGTGTTTGCTGGGCACAAAACCTGCCGCAGGGATCTGCTGGGATTATGCGCTATATAGCCTTGCGGCTCTATATCTGTATTTATATTGCACAATACGTAGAATGGCGTGCCTTTGACTTTACTTCGATGTAGATGACAATTTCTGTATGAACATTTTCAATCCGCCTCTTCCTAATCAAGGTCACAAGCATATAACCTGGGGCAGAACCTATGGCTGTAGCAAAGGCCTAGTATTGGCTCAGGCCATTGAGCAATCCAACGGGTTAACCCTCATCGTCACCCCAGATATTCAATCGGCACAGTTACTTCAAAGCGAGTTGGATTTTTTTTGTGACCCGGACACAAAAATCTATGTATTTCCTGATTCGGAAACGCTTCCTTATGACGTGTTCTCACCACATGAAGACATTATCTCAGATCGTGTACTTACTTTGTGCTCCTTGCCTAAGATAAAACAAGGCGCGCTCATCATTTCTGCAAGTACTATTCTTACACGACTAGCGCCCAAATCGTTTGTACTCGGACAGACACTAAATTTAGCTGTCAATGAGCAGATTGACTTGGAAACTTTTAAACAGACACTTATAAAAGCAGGTTACCAATACGTATCACAAGTAATCTCACACGGCGAGTTTGCAGTCAGAGGATCCATCATTGATTTATACCCTATGGGTTGTAAATCACCCTACCGAATTGATTTACTCGATGATGAAATTGAAACAATTCGTATATTTAATCCAGAGACCCAAGTTTCTTCTGATAAAGTCGATAAATTGCAAATTCTCCCTGCTAGAGAATTTCCAACAGACGATGCTTCCATTAAACGTTTCAGACAAAATTATAGAGTTCAGTTTGAAGGTGATCCTAACAAAAGTGTTATCTATCGAGACGTAAGTAATAATAATTTACCTTCTGGCATTGAATATTATTTGCCGTTGTTTTGTGAAGAAACCAGTACATTCTTTGACTATATACCTGAAAATTGTCAACTTGTTTTGATTGAAAACACAATCGAGATTGCCGAAGAATTTGAGAATGATATTTTTTCTCGTTATGAACAAAGGAAATATGACCTTGAACGTCCACCGCTACACCCTAAACAGCTATGGATCTCTACAGAATATTTTGAAAAAAATATATATAAATACAACACGATTCGCTTACAGCAATACGAATTAGAACAACTACATCGTGACCAATATAATTTTGATACACATGCATTACCGAATGTCGCAATCAATACCCACATTAAGGAGCCAGCCAGCGAATTAAAGCGTTTCATTGAAACTAAAAATTACAAAATCCTTTTCATCTCTGAATCCCCTGGAAGAAGAGAGTACTTATTGGATGTATTAAAAGGCTTTGCATTGCACCCTACTACCGTAGACAACTGGCATGAATTTCTGAAATTAGAAACCAAAATTGCAATTACAATTGGCCCACTTGAGGAAGGTCTTGTGTTAGAACAAGACAACATTGCCATTATTACCGAAAACAATTTATTTGGTGCACGCGCAAAACAAAAACGACAACGCAGGCGACAAATCCGTGACGCTGAAGCGCTCATTAAAAACTTATCGGATCTAAGTGAAGGCTCCCCAGTTGTACATGAAGATCATGGAGTGGGTCGCTATAAAGGATTGAAGACCCTTACTTTGAGTGGGACTGAAACAGAATTCCTTACTTTAGAATATACTGATGGCGATATACTCTATGTGCCAGTTTCCTCCTTACATTTAATCAGCCGCTACACAGGCGCTTCTGAGGAAAACGCCCCCTTACATCGATTAGGAGGAGAGGCTTGGAAAAATATTAAACGTCGCGCAGCCGAACGAGCACGCGATGTTGCCGCAGAACTCTTAGATATTTATTCACGCCGTGAGGCGAAACAAGGCTATCAATATGAAGTTGATCATATTGAATTAAATTCATTTTGCACCACATTCCCATATGAAGAAACTCCAGATCAACAAAAAGCCATTGATGATGTTACGGTAGACATGCAATCAACACGACCAATGGATCGGGTAGTATGTGGTGATGTTGGTTTTGGTAAAACAGAGGTGGCCATGCGAGCTGCATTTATTGCGGCCTCATCTGGAAAACAAGTTGCCGTGCTAGTTCCAACTACATTACTTGCCTCACAACATTTTCAAAGTTTTAGTGATCGGTTTGCGGATTGGCCCCTGCGCATTGAACATATTTCACGTTTTATTTCTGCAAAAAACCAAAAAATTATTCTGTCTGGCTTAGAGCAAGGAACAGTCGATATAATTATCGGTACACACAAACTTCTAAGTTCTGATATAAAATTCAAAAATCTTGGTTTAATCGTTGTTGATGAAGAACAACGATTTGGGGTGCGCCAAAAAGAAGTGTTAAAAAAAATGCGCACTGAAGTTGATGTACTAACATTAACAGCCACACCAATCCCGAGAACTTTAAATATGTCACTAAGTGGATTAAGAGATCTGTCCATAATCGCAACTCCACCTAATCACCGTCATGCCATAAAAACTTTTGTAAGCACATGGAATGACCACATGATTCAAGAAGCATGCTTGCGTGAACTAAAGCGGGGCGGGCAAGTTTTTTTCTTACACAATGAAGTTAAAACTATTGAAAAGACTGCCAAAGAAATACAACAATTACTTCCAGATACCACAATAAAAATTGCACACGGGCAAATGCCTGAACGAGATTTAGAACAAGTAATGTTAGATTTTTATCACCAGCGTTTTAGCATTTTAGTTTGTACGACTATTATTGAAAACGGTATAGACATACCTTCTGCCAATACCATCATTATCAATCGTGCAGACAAGCTTGGTCTGTCTCAACTACATCAAATACGCGGACGAGTTGGACGGTCGCACCACCGAGCTTATGCATATTTAATTGCACCACCGCGTGCAGTAATTACTGCCGATGCTGCAAAACGCCTAGAGGCAATTGAGTCATTGGAAGATCTAGGAGTGGGATTCACACTGGCCACACATGATTTAGAAATACGTGGCGCGGGAGAACTACTCGGTGCCGAACAAAGTGGTCAAATTCAGGAGATAGGATTTACTCTTTATAATGAACTTTTGGCACGTGCAGTCGCTGCACTGAAGGCTGGGGATATACCTGAACTTGATCAACCTTTTGAGCAAGGCATTGAGGTGGATTTAGGTATGCCAGCCCTGCTCCCTGAAGACTATGTGCCTGATGTGCATACTCGATTGGTGTTATACAAGCGCATTGCTAGTGCCAAGGCACAGGATGATCTAGATGACCTTGAAGTTGAACTGATTGATCGTTTTGGCTTATTGCCTGAATACGCCAAAAACTTATTTCACGTCACTCGACTCAAGCTTATCGCAACAAATTTTGGAGTTATTCGCATTGAAGTAGGTCATGAAATAATACGTCTACGCTTTGCTAAAACACCTAATATAGATGTAAACAAATTATTATTTCTCATTCAAAATGATCCGGAAATGTATAAACTGGATGGATCTGAGAAATTGACTATTTATACCGAAACAAACAATATTCAGGAACGTTTTGATACTATAGTAGGTCTATTAAACAATCTACAATTAAAACAAGCTGCTTAATTTCAGTATATGAATTTCAAAATAAAATTATACGTTCTGGTACTTATACTAAATGCCTGTCCAGTGGCTCTTGCCAAGGACTATATTGTAGAAATGATTTTTTTTGCTGACACCAGTAATTCAGCAGCAAGCTCTTTACATATTTCAACACAACCTGTTGTTCCAAATTTACAAGGCTCATTAATTTTAAATGACAATGCTGTCTCTCATGGTTTTATCCCCTACCCAAACGAAGCGTTAACCTTAACGAATCAAGCTGCGGCCCTCAAAAAAACAGGCCGCTATAGAATATTAAAACATATTGCTTGGTTACAACCTGGCCTTGCGCGTGAAGAAGCTATCCCGGTTCGCATACATGCCGGTAAAAACTATCGTAACGAATTCCGTGAGCGGTCATTTGCTCAGGCAGATTTTAGTGACCGAAAACTTCCTAAAAATCATCCGGTTAATGAGCTCGACGGCACGGTAAAAGTGGTGCTAGGCCGCTACTTACATGTGTATACGGATTTAGCCTATCGCAGGCCATTTTCGATAAATTCTTTTGCTGAGGGTAATGCACTTGGCCGTGACCGAGTATTGGCTGACTTTGCAGTTAAAACGCATCGCAAAATGCGCAGCAAACAACTCCATTACCTTGATCACCCATTGCTGGGAATATTGGTAGAAATCCGACCCGCCGACTCCTAATCATCAACACCTTTGTCCTTGAAAAGTAGCTTTGCAGTCACTTGTAGTAGTTACAAAAGAACCTTTGGTAAGATATTCATAACCTTATATATTTGACTTCGCTTTCCATCGAGTTTTGCTGCGATACATTACGCCCAACTGTAAATTTATATGGGCACCAGCAAATGGAAAACGAGCTAGCTAATCCTTATTTACCCCCAAAAAGCGCTGTACAAACCGAAGCATCCACTTCATCAGAAGCCTATTTTTTTGCCGTATCACCTATCAAATTAACTTTAATGTCATTTTGTACATTTGGTCTTTATGAACTATTCTGGTTTTATAAAAATTGGGTAATTATCAGAGAAAGAACAGGGAAAAATCTTCTTGCATTTGTAAGAGCATTCTTTGCACCCATCTGGGCCTATAGTTGCTTTAAACACATCAAAACTTCTGCCATTAATCACAATCTCGAGGCTTCAATTTCCATCGGTTTATTAGCTGTAGCCTATTTCATACTATCTGTATTATGGCAGCTGCCTGACCCATATTGGCTAGTCTCATGCTTTACTTTCACCTGCTTACTGCCCGCAAATGATCTAGCCATTAAGCTAAATGCTCAACTGACTCCAGAATTTAATAACAATAAGTTCTCGGCATGGAATTGGGTCGCGCTAGTGCTAGGCGGATCGTTTTTTATCTTAGCGATAATTGGAACATTTATGCCGGCAGAATATTAGGCCTAGTCGCACTATTCAACTGCAGTGGATCAATTAGTTGCCAAGCTAATACAAGCTAACAATAATTTGTGTACCGAGCCCATACCTTTTTGTACACATTGTTGAATTTCACCTATTGAAATTTCTTCTTTACTCTTTCCTGCAGCCCAATTTACACACAATGCACAGCATGCATAACAAAGCCCAAGTTCTTTAGCTAAAGCGGCCTCAGGCATTCCCGTCATTCCCACAATGTCACAGCCATCTTTTTCCATGCGTATAATTTCTGCGGCCGTTTCTAAACGTGGTCCTTGCATCGCTCCATAAGTAGCACCTGCAAATACATCTAAGTCAATATCATTAGCGGCTTGCAACAACATTTCCCTTAACTCATTACAATAAGGGTTAGTAAAATCGATATGACTTACAGATTGTAAGTCATCTTCAAAAAATGTGTGCTTACGTGAGTGAGTGTAGTCAATAATTTGATCAGGGATGATAATTTTCTTGGGGGGAATATCTAAGTGGATTCCACCTACTGCAGCAACTGCAATTACATGTGTAATTCCAATACTGTGTAAGCCCCATATATTGGCACGATAATTTATCTTATGAGGAGGTATCGCATGTGTGGCCCCATGTCTTGGTAAAAAAATAATTTCATGACCAGCTAACTCGCCAAAGATAAACTCTCCACTTGCTGGTCCGTACGGTGTATCGATGTTTTTTTTAGACGTTATTTGTAAATCGTCGATTGAGGTGAGCCCTGTTCCTCCGATAATTGCAATCCGCTTCATACTCTTTTCTTAGGGAGACTCTGATTTATTAATGAAATGACTGAGATTAGGCAAAAAATAACGAGAAAGCGGAGTGTATATGCTAATACATGAGCATTTCGAGATATTTTTTAACGCCATATCAGAATAAATCAGGGTTTCCCTAGTTTTCGTTTACGGCATAGACATCAGTCAGATTCCGCCAATACCCTTTATAGTCCATCCCCCAACCAAATACATACCGATCTATTACCTCAAGCCCAACAATGTCTGGGTCGTTATCAGTGTGTTTTTTTGCCAGAATTTTTTTTAATAATACTACTGACGACACTTTTCTAGCACCTTTAGCATCGCAATAGGCAATCAGTTCTTGCATGGTATAACCTTCGTCAAAAATATCGTCTATCAAAAAAACCAAGCGATCTTTCAGACTAATATCTGGTTCTTTATGCCAGTGGATACTACCACCTTGAGTTTGATCTCGATATCGATCTACATGTACATAATCTAATTCAATAGGTGATTGAATACGCTTCATAAGCTCAGATGTAAATAAAAGACCACCCTTCATCACACATAAAAATACCGGCACTTCATTTTCAAATAAATTTTTTAATTTTGCAGCAACTTGGTCAATTGCTACCTCCATTTCTTTTTTTGAAATTAGAACATCGGCATTTTCCTTCGTTTCCAATGCATCTTTTGATATTGAATCATCCATGGAATTAAATTATGCGCTTTGCGCAGAAATTACATCTGCAGCAGCTTTGTCAGCATGTAGTACCTGTGTGGGAAAGGCAATTTCGGCATTATGTTTTTCAATTATTTCAGAAATTTTTAATAGCACATCATGCTTCACTTCATGATATTTAATCCAGTTTGTGGTCTTAGTGAAGGTATAGACAAAGAAATCTACTGAAGACTCACTGAACTGATTAAAATTAACAATCATAGTTTGATTTTTATCTATTTCTTCATGCTCCATTAACATTTGTTTCACGTCTTCAACAATTGTGTTCATCACCTTAATATCGTCATAGCGTATGCCGATAGTTTCATAAATACGTCTGTGAGACATACGTGAAGGATTCTCAACAATGATATTCATAAAAATAGAATTTGGCACATAGATTGGACGCTTACTAAAAGTTCGTATTCTTGTCTGACGCCAACCGATTTCTTCAACTGTGCCTTCTAATTCCTTATCAGGAGAGCGTATCCAATCCCCTACTCGAAAAGGGCGATCGAGGTAAATCATTAAGCCACCAAAAAAATTTGACAACAAGTCTTTTGCGGCAAAACCTACTGCAATACCGCCTATTCCACCAAAAGCCAACACACCGGAAATACTAAATCCAAGTGTTTGCAACATCACCAAACCCGCAGTGATAAAAACAGATGCGCGTACGAGTTTTGTCAAGGCATGTGTTGTGGTTAAATCAACAGACTCACCTTTCTGATAGCATCTTTTAATAAAAGCTTTTTCAAATTCTTTAACAAACCGAATTAAAAACCAGGCTAAGATTGCAATGATGGCAACTTCCCTAATCGGTTCTACTGCCTGAAAGATTTCTGCATCAGTCCTGCTTGCAACGATATCAGCTGCAAATAAAATACCAATAATCCAAATTAAAATTCTTAACGGTTTTTCAACCGTATTTACAAAGGCATCATCCCAAGGGTTTTCTGATTGTGCTACCTTCTTGCTGAGCTTTCGCAAAAAAATTCTAACAACAAAATTAAAACATAAAACAGCTAAAACGATGACAAACACTTGCACAACCCATGGGCCAAGATAATCTGACATAGTTAAATTATTAAAGAAGTTCGATAAGTCTATTTTTTCCATTATTAAACTTTAGTTTTCTACGATGAGTTCTAAATTGTGAGTTCACCATATGGTGAATCTTGATATGATTCAACTTGTGCTACAGCATACTTCCATTCATTTGTATCACGCAAAATCTGATAAGAAGGTGGATCTTTGCCTCCATGCATTCGAGTTAAACGAATTTGTGATGCTGGATTGTTATAGTTTTCTAGTCTCTCTGCAACTTCACAAGACTGATCACTAGCATTACAAATTAACACCATATCGCAACCTGCACGTAAAGCTTTTTCAGCACGTTGTAAATATTCAGAATCACATTCAGCTGCTTTCATACTAAGATCATCACTGAAAATGACACCTTTAAAATCTAACTGTTGGCGCAAAACAATATCCAACCATTTTTTTGAATAAGTCGCTACTTCACTATCTACTTTTTCGTAAACGACATGGGCACTCATAATTCCTGCCAGGCCATGATCAATCATGCGTTGAAACGGCACCAAATCGTCCATCAAAATATCTTGGAAATCACGACTATCGGTAGGTAAATCGATGTGTGAATCTGCAATCACTGCACCATGGCCAGGAAAATGTTTACCTACTGCCTGCATACCTGCTTTTCGCATTCCATGTATATAACGTAATGCCAGTGTAGATACGACATCGGGATCTTTATGAAAGGCACGATCTCCAATGACCTTACTCACTCCATGATCGAGATCGAGTATTGGTGCAAAACTGAAATCAACACCAATTGACCGCAATTCAGCTGCCATCAACCAGCCAGTTACTTCCGCTAATTCACATGCCCGTGAGGCATCCGCCTCATATTCCTTGCCCAACAAACTAAGCGCTGGCAATTGTGTAAAGCCATCACGCAAACGTTGTACTCGCCCGCCTTCTTGGTCGATGGCCACCAGCAGTCTCGGATGACGGATTGCGTGAATCTCATCAATAAGATCTATTAGATTTTCAACTGAAGTAAAATTACGACTAAATAGGATGACGCCTCCTACCTGAGGTGATTCCAAAAGCTTGCGTTCTCGTGCAGAAATGCTATCTGCACAAAGATCTACCATGAGTGGACCAAGTGACATTGAGTGAATTATTCGCTAAACCGCGCTGAAATTGAAGTTAGGTTTCTCCACTTGATTAAGAAAGTGGGTCATTCCAACAGATTACCTAGACAAAAAAAGGCCGCCAATCTAGGCGGCCGAATCTAAAACAGGCTGCTTATGAGATCAATCAAGCCTCATTATGTAGCTTACTAAACCAAAATATTATCAATTCAACCTATGAGTATTTGCCTTCTCTTCCGTTGTTAGATGACAGATCTTATCAGTGATAACAAAGTGATTAGCCTCGTCGGATGAATTTAAATTTGATTTAAAATTCTTACTCAATTTTTTAATTTGGTTAGTCGTAAGCATCAATTTCAAAAGCGGCAAAATCGTATTTACTTCTGTATCCATATGTTCCCTTTGTCGTTGAATACATGTATCTAATTGTTCTTCAAATATTTTTTTCTCGAAAACAGTATCACCCATTGCGGCTTTGACATATTCACGTAGAGATTTTGCCAATGCTTTGAGCTCGGTGTTTTCTGCACGGTATTGATTTATTAGGCTATTAAAGCCATAAAAATTGTATTTTTCAGTTGATTCACGAAATATTGCATTTTCTTTCGGAATCAAGAAAGAGTCTGGATATGCTTCGATAAAATTTACCGCATCCAGTAATGCAAGATAATCAACATCCTCACCGTTATGAAGTAATTCCAATTGATCTGAAAGAAAATCTAATACTTTACCTACCTTTTCACGTCCATTTTTTATGTAATCTATGATGTTTTCCATAACAAATTCCCCTTTTTAAAATCCCTTAATCAAAATAAATAGTATTATTAACAACGAGTTATGTAATTAATTGATTAATCATGTTTTTGGCAATATTAATAAAATATTTGGATATGAGGATAAATACATGACAAAACGTAATGCTTTTGGGATATATGGAGCCACTTATTTGAGCCACAGACATGTCAGTCGAGATGGCAGTCAAATGACCTACTCGAGTCAGAAATGATTCAATTAGTGTATCTACAATACAGTCTGCGCTAAGACCCTACTCCGAAAGGACCAATAACCTCGAGTAAATTACTTGCTAAATGACACCGAAGTTGGACTACTTTCCTTGCCGATTCAACCGGTCATTTGAAATAAGACAAAAGAATTAAATTAAATTTCTTTTTTTGCATTGTCTACTATTTTTATCGCAATTTTTTTAGCTTTTATTGCAGCTTTGTAATCACCGGTTACATGTGCGACAGCAATTGCACCTTCTTGTAATAAATTTATCTCTTCGGCCACACGCAAAGAATCTTTTAAATTTGCTGCCCTGGCCAACTCTTCGAAGTAAGCCAACATTAATCTCTTATGTAATTTAGCTTCTTGAAAAACTGGATTTTTTTTATCACTGTATTCACCAGCTGCGCTCACGAATGGGCAACCATAAAAAGACTTATTTATGAACCAAGTTTCTAAGTAATCAAATGTAGCCAATAGTTTTCGTGTAGGTTCTTTTGCTTTTTTTTCAACATAGTGCTGCATTCGTTCTCGATATTCTTTATCAATGCGCTTTAATACTGTGATGATGAGTTCTTCTTTGGTTTCAAAATGACGATACAAAGTGGTTTTTGCAATACCTGCTTCTGCAATAACTTTATCCACACCAGCTGCATGATAACCATAGCGATTAAATAACTTAGTCGCTACCTTGATTAATTGTTCTCGTTTCTCTGCACGTTTCATTATCAGCTTATTAAGTAAACATACCGGTTAGTATTATTTAGATGTAGGAAGACAACAAAATATTTTTAAAATTTTTCATCTATTAATCTATAACATATTGTTTAATAAGTAAATATAGATATTAATCAAATCTTGACAAACGATACAGATCTGTCTACAGTGTGCGATATAAGATACAGATCTGTAGCGTTTATTTGCGACACTACTTAAATGCTTTATCTCAGCGATTTAGGACTAACTAACAAATATATATACATATTGAGGAGAGTACCCATGAGATCACATATCAAATCTATGAGCATATTTCTTATGTTGTTGTCATTTTTATTCATCGGTAGCGTTATTGTCTATTCTAATACCGCTTTTTCTAACACAACCCCTTCATGGGGACCCAAATGGAATGCTAAAGGTGAACTAGTATTACCGAGTAATTATCACACTTGGGTATTTCTAGGCTCTCCCTTAACACCACATGCATTAAACGACGGCAAAGCTGGATTTCCTGAATACCATAATGTTTATATTCAACCTGAAGCCTTCGAAATCTATCGAAAAACCGGTGACTTTCCAGAGGGCACAATTCTTTTAAAAGAACTACAACTCACTATGCCTGGCACTTATGACGATGGTTCTCGCATGGAAGCATCCGGACGTGGCTTTTTCCCAGCACAGTTAAATGGCATAGATATTTCAGTTAAAGATAGTGTGCGTTTTAAAGATACCAATGGTTGGGGCTTTTTTAACTTTGGTCATCATGCTCCACCATATGCAAAAACATCAGCTGCATTGCCTAAAGACGCCTGCGCAGCTTGCCATATAGCAAATGCTGATGGCATGGTATTTATCAAATTTTATACACCAATTTTAAACGCAAAATAGAACTTGTTCCCCAGCCTGAAAGCCTGCGCCCTTCCTCCCCATTTTTATGCAGGCTTTCTTCTTTGCAATGAGAAATATTATGAATTCACCAATCGATGGCGAAAATCGATGGGGTCAAACTGATCATACCCTGGTTTGGTGGAGTCCAAGAAAGAGGATGGTTTAGTTTAACTGCTTGCATGTTGTCGTTCAAATTGTACAGGTGTTAAGTAATTCAAGTAACTGTGTCTACGCTGTCGATTGTAAAAAATCTCTATATATTCAAAGATACTGCGTTTAGCTTGTTCGCGTGTTTTATACTGACAATGATGAGTCAGCTCTGTCTTTAGTGTATGAAAGAAACTCTCCATCGCTGCATTATCTAAACAATTGCCTTTACGGCTCATACTACAAGTCATGCGATGGTCTTTCAGTAGTTGATGATATTCAGAGGTGCGATATTCCATGCCTTGATCCGAGTGAATCAGTAAGTCTCGTTTGCGTGAGCGTTGACTTAAAGCCATCCTAAGCGCATCCAACGTTAAGTGTTTATTACGTTTGTCTGACATCGACCAACCAATGATTTTTCTAGAAAATAAATCCATAATCACTGCGACATATAACCAACCGGCCCGAGTGGGCACATAGGTGTAATCGGATACCCAGCGTTGATTCGTGTGTTGCGCAGAGAAGTCACGTTGCAATTGATTGGTTTCTATATGTTCAAACGTCTTACCTCGCTTGCTTCGCTCCCATAAACATTTCATGCGCGTCTTTAACCCGGCTTGCTTCATCAAGCGTGCCACACGATGTTTGCCACATGGAACACCTGAGGCGTTCAGCTCAGCATGAATTCTAGGATAACCGTATGTCTGTCTTGAAGATTGATGAATATCGATAATCAGCTTCAGCAATTGTCGATTGGCTTTAGTACGCGCACTCATCGGCCGATCTCGCCATGCATAGTAACCACTCTCAGAGACTTGCAGTGCACGACATATCCAAGCAATTGGATAATCATGGCGATGCTGATGAACCCACTCAAACTTCATTCCGATAGCTTGGTGAAGTGGTGGGTCGCTTTTTTTAAAATCTCATTCTCTGCACGCAAACGTTCGTTCTCTTTACGCAGTTTCGTTAATTGCGCAGCTTCACCACTTTGTTGACCTTTACCAGGAAAGGAATCTTCGCCTTTAATGGCCAATTGCTCTTTCCATTTGTATATTTGATTGACGCGAATACCAAGTTCACGCGCCACTTGAGTGACTGATTGGTCACTTTCTTCCGCTAATCGAATCGCTTCTAACTTAAATTCTTTTGTGTATTGACGATATTGTCGTGGCATTGAGTTCTCCTTATCAGGGTAGTTTAACCCCTTTCAAGAACTCCATTAAACCGGGGGAAGATCAAACACTATTGATTAGTCCAGCTACAATATCGTTTGCACCAAGATCAACCGTATGCAAATCAAATAAGTTGATTGTTTGCGATTGCTAGTTAGAAGTGAAGCTCAAGGTGATTTTTGCCTGATTCATGTCTATTGGCGGGCTAATAGACATCAAGCAAAAAAAAGGCCGCCAAAATGAGGCGGCCGAATCCAGGAGGAGTCGAGAATAACAACATGTCAAATAGAGGATTATTCGCACCACGTTTTTAGGTTAATTTATGTACACCTGATTGTAATGAAATCAACAATTTAGTTACCTAGGTTTACCTCTATTTACCCCTATTATTGCGACTGTTTGCGGCACGACTGCGGCAATTTTGAATTGAGCGGTAAACAAATTTACATTAAATTGTATGCAAACTAGCCACTTTTTAGTAATTCTCGACAATCCTTATTATGTTTTTTTATCCCTAGTCGTTTACCAAGTCTATTAAAAAACACATTTTTACCAACAACATACATATCTAACAATTGCTCTGCACAACTCGCATGTTCACAAGACTTTAACAGACCATTATGTATTAAAGGTTTTTGCATGTTGATAGTTTGTTTTGGGATCAATCTATTACCTGTTTTCATAAAGACTTCATCATGATTTACCATTTCTTCAACCATTTCAAAAATACCTCCATAAGTAGTTTTGAAAAGAGTTAAATGTGCGCTAAGTTGATCATCTACAGGCATAATTTTTGACATTGATGCTTCAAATAATGGCGAGAGTTTATGTCTTGCTCTCTTCAATCGATCAGTGACATGTGATGGGTGCTGTTCTTCACCTAAATTTTCACGTTCTATATGTTCTAAAATTGCATCTTTCATTGCAATCACTGAAGTCAAATCTGCTATTAACAACATAGCCGCTGACCTTTCTTCACGACGTCGAGCATCATAAGCAACCAGTAATGCAGCGAAAAGACCAATTAAGCCGCCAAGCATTGCACCAATTAGCGTCTGCCAAGTGTAAAGGAAACCTATAACATTATTTAAAATTTCCACTTTGCTAAGTATGAGCCCCCAATGCTTTTTGGAGTTATGTAAAAGATTACTTTATGAATTAACTTTTATATTTTATTCTGAATTGCCTTCAACAATTTTTATAGATTTCGCCTCTACTAACAACTTCCTTATTTCTTCCGTAGAGTAGCCTTTAGCATGAATATAATTATTATCATTCATACAAATAATAATCTCTCTAGATGTTTTTGCATTAATCCATGTTTTTATTACGTTCGCTAACTGAGTCCATGGCATCGCATTAGATATTCCTTCAATCACTTCAACGATAATCCCAGAATCTTCAGGCTCATGCGCCCTTGTCATATGCATCGTGCACTTAATATCCGCATCACTCAACGCAGCAGTGAATGATTTGAAGCTAGCTTTATTTAATATTGCTTTCAAAATAGTTTATAAATTAGATCATATAGCAATACAAAAAATGGAGAACCAAGAAATGCGCATACAGCTGCCCTAATTTTAAAACTTCTTGCTCCTTCAAACTCAACTACTGGGAATAACCATCTAGTAATAGCAAAAAATATACGAAAAAAAAGCAAAGATAGTAAAACAAAATAAATTAAAATCGCCCCTAATAGAGCAACATGAATATTTTCAAATTTATCTTGCAAGAAAAAACTTATGCGATATGCAGCCCAAAGAGATAATGGCATTGCAAAAAACCAATTATAAATATTGAAGGTAAATACGTTATGCAGCCAAGCCCTAATTGTTTTCTTGCTTTTGAAAAATCTTTCAACAGTCTCGGATACACCAGAAACCCAAGTTGTGTTTGGACCAGATACTTCTAAATAACTATTATTTGGTGTGGGTTTCTCCCAAGGGTTATATTCGTTAAATCCAGGTGGCTCGGCAAAATCTAAGTTAAGCAAAAACCTATTTGGAAGCGCAACGTTAACACCTTTGAGCCCAGCTGCACTATTGAATGAAATAGATGTAATTTTTTCAGGAAGACTATCTTTGGATAATACATCTATACTACTACTTACTATTTGTTCGCCATTACTACCAATAATAACTATAGTTAAACCACCAATTCTTCTTGCTTCTTCTTTAAGGTTTTCTATGTGAACTGGATCTTCTCCTTGCCGAGGTTGAACTGTGTCCAAGTATGCTTCTAATGCCTCAGATGTATTTCTATTTAAATCAACATATAGTTTTCTTAATTCTTCAATATTCAATTTGCATGGATGTAATTTATCATTACGATATGAACCACGATAATCAATTGACGGTAATGGTTGAACATTAGTGTTCATTCTATTAAACCTTTAAATGGTAATTGCGCTGATCGTTGCGCTGCTTTCAATCTTTTAATTCTAATGTTAGCTTCATTAAGCTGACCTCTAATCTTTGGCATCTCATATAGATAGTAATTATGGTATGCCTCAAGGTAGCGTTGTTTCATACGCTCGCATTGTTCCAACTTTTGTTCGCACTCAGTTCTTTTGGGGTCGTATGTCATATTAATTACGTTTTATTTATTGAACTCAAATACTTAACTTATATTATATTTATTTACATGTGGTTGTATTACCAATAGTGGTACACGTAACAGATTGTGGCGGTGCATAAATAGAATTCCAGAGTGCAGTTTTTTGTAATTGTGCTACTTCCCTTGAGCTCTGCATATTTTTAAGCTCAACATACAATTGTGACATGAGTAAACGTGCTTCTTGTTCAGTACGCGTACCAGCGCTGACTTGAGTGGCCAAATAGTCTGCCGTATTTAAATAAAGTTCAACCAAGTCTCTTTGATTTCCTTTGCTACGTGGATCAGCACTTGATTTCTCTCTCCAGCATTTAACCTCAGCTTCAAATGAATTGTGTAATTCTGCACATTGATCTTGATAATCAAGCATAGTCCCACATCCTGCTATACACATTACAGTAAGTATTGTTAAAAATTTGTAACTCATACTTGCCTCCTTCGTCTCAAACATGTAAGTGTTTACATTTCTTTAACCAACTCAATCCAATCATCATTTGCTGGTTGCATCATATAATCAATCTCATCTCGATCATCTGACTCAAACCAATTATTGAATTCTTCTTTATCTAAAATTACCGGCATTCGATGATGTATTTTTGACATCTTTTTATTTGGTGCTGTAGTTAAGATGCTCATAAGCATTTCCCCATCTGCGTTTATTTCGTAGAGTCCCCCAAAAGCAAAGCCGTCATCAAAAGCAGGACCAATTCTGTACCTATCTCGCTTACCCTTTGGTCGGTTTTCATCCCACTCAAAGAAAGCACTTGCTGGCACAATACACCTTCGTTCACGTAAAGCTTTTGACCAAGCTCTCTTTTCTCACGCATCGCTTCCCATGCTTTAAATAATCGCTATAAGCATTGTTTTAGCGAAACTTAAACTGGTTAAAAACTAACCTCGAATATTTTGAAATTTAGAAGGTAGTTAAATTGGCGCTATTAAAAGCCAAAAAAAAGGCCGCCAACACAGGCGGCCGAATCCAGGAGGAGTCGAGAATAACAACATGTCAAATAGAGGATATTTGTATCATGTTGAGAGGCTCACTCTATTTAAAGCACATTTAATGCCAAATAAACAAAATTAAAGGAATTCAACAACTTAATTGATTTTATCAGCTACTGTGCATAGACAATTTAGATAAATTTCGACAATTTTTGGCACATTTGTGACAATTTGTTGTAGTTAAGTTATCCAAATAGCTTAATTCACTAGAGTTTTTCCTAATTTCAGTTTTAATACCTAGAAAAGAATTGATCAAAAATTGATCGATATAAGGCATTTTCTTTGTCTGCACCGCAAACTGGCACCATTTCTATTTATACTGGTTCATTGACCTCAAGCTTCTACCTTGCGTACATGACCTACCAGAGACGAGAGTCATCATGTTCGAAAAATTAGAAACTATAAAAATAAACTAATAATGATCGAATCTGTATACCAATCACTTATAGACAGCAAGAACCTGGTAGAAGACCCTAATCAACGAAAAGTCATTCAAGCATTACAAACACTGCATGATGAACTAAGCACTGATAATCCCGATGACTCCACCATAATTGATCGCTTTACGACATTCCTATCGCGAAAATCTAATACCCGAAGTGTTAAAGGACTTTATATCTGGGGAGGCGTGGGACGAGGAAAAACATTTTTGATGGATATGTTTTTCTCTAACTTACATTTCCAGGACAAACTTCGCCTGCATTTTCATCGTTTTATGGATCAAGCACATCAAATGCTAAAAAATTATCATGATGAGCCAGATCCACTAAAACTTGTAGCTAAAGAGTTTTCTGACAAAGCAAAAGTGTTATGTTTTGACGAATTTTTTGTAAACGACATTGGTGACGCCATGATTTTGGCAGGCCTGCTTGATGGTTTATTTGAAAACAATGTAGCGTTAATCGCGACTTCTAATGTTGAGCCTGAATTACTTTATAAAGATGGCTTACAACGTGAACGATTTTTACCAACGATTAAATTATTACAAGAGCACACGAATGTTATTCATCTAGATGGTGAAATTGATCACCGTTTTGAGTTTTTACAAACCAATGATGTGTATAACTCACCCATTGACGACTCTTCACACAACTGGCTCGTACATAATTATTTGAATCTTGCAAATGAACGAGTTGAATCCTCTTGGGAGAAAATAAAAATTAATGATCGAGAAATACAAACTTTGCAGCACACAGATACCGTAGCCTGGTTCGACTTTAAGGAAATTTGTGATGGTCCACGCTCTGTGGCTGACTATATTGCCATAGCCAAACAATTCAATACCGTTTTAATTTCACATGTGCCTATATTTGATGGAAAAGACGACCAGGCTAGAAGATTTATTAATATGGTGGATGAGCTCTATGACCGAAATGTAAAACTCATTTTGTCAGCCGAAGCTTCTCCAGATAAACTATATACTGGCTCACGCTTAAAAGATGAATTTGCTCGAACTACGAGCCGATTGACAGAAATGCAATCGCATGAATATTTAGAAAAACAACATCGGCCAAATTAAAATATAAAAAAATTCTAATCTTAAAAGGAGTAAAAAATGAAATCAGCAAAACGGGTGGCCATTACCGGAGCCGCAGGAAATATAGGCTATGCAGCTGCATTTAGAGTTGCTGCAGGTAATATGCTGGGTACAGATCAACCCGTAATTTTACAACTCATCGAGATTCCACCTGTGCTAGATGCTTTAAAAGGGGTAGAAATGGAATTACGAGATTGCGCATTTCCTTTATTAGAAGACATCATTTGTACGGCTGATGCAAATGAAGGATTTGGTGATGTGGATTATGTTTTATCCATTGGCTCTAAACCCAGAACAAAGGGTATGGAACGTGCTGATTTATTAAGCGAAAACGGAAAGATTTTTGGACCTCAAGGTAAAGCAATTAGCGATAACGCATCTAAAGATGTAAAAGTTTTAGTCGTGGGCAATCCTGCTAACACTAATGCATTAATCGCATGTAATAATGCAGCTGATTTAGATCCATCACAATTTACCTCCATGATGCGTCTCGATCACAACCGCGCTATCAGTCAACTTGCTTCCAAGACTGGTGCACCGGTAACTCAAATTAAACAAATGGTAGTCTGGGGAAATCATTCACTCACTCAATATCCTGATATCAGTCACTGCACGGTAGACGGTAAAGATGCCAAATCTTTAGTAGATGACGATTGGTATAAAAATGAGTTCATGCCAAAAGTGCAAAAACGTGGTGCTGAGATTATTAATGCACGCGGTGCATCGTCTGCGGCTTCTGCAGCCTCTGCTGCAATTGATCACATGCGTGATTGGGTACAAGGCACAAATGACTGGGTCAGCATGGGAATGATTTCCAAAGGTGATTACGGAATTACTGAAGGGCTAATGTATTCCTTTCCTGTGCTATGCAAAAACGGCAACTTTGAAGTCGTGCAAGGATTAGAACAAGACGATTTCAGTATAGAGATGATGAAGGCAACAGAGAAGGAATTACTCGAAGAACGCGATGCAGTAAAAGACTTACTTTAATTACAAGATATAAGCTAAATTATGCTGCAAGTGCTTTCAAAACATTTTTATGATCTTTATCTATTACGCGCAGGTAATTAGTCGCAGCAGCATCTGGGCTTCGTTTCCCTTGCTCCCATCCTTTAACAGTATCAAGCTTTAACTAAAATTCACGAGCAAACTTTGCTTGTGACATTTTCAATTTTAAACGAATTGCTTTTATATCTGCGGGTGACAACACAAGATATTCAGTAGCTGACGCCTCACCTTTTGCATAGCGTACGGCTTTACCTAAATTTGATTCAAGTTCATTAAAAAGTTTGTCGTTCATTAATTAGACCTGTTAGACCTGTTTTTTTCATTACTTAACTCACACTGCTAAGTCGTATGGTTGTAGCAAAACATCTGCAGGTAAACCAAACTTATTTAACTTTTGCAGACCCTCTAATGGTATTCTACGTTTACGATTCCGATATTCCCACACTCTGTTATACTCACAACCCAATATATCTTCGAGCTTCTTTAACGTAAGAATGCCGTTATCTATGAGATGTTCAATCAAATCTATTGCATCTACAGCTTCAATTTTGTGATGTTTATCTTCGTATTCAGCAATTTGTAATGCCAATACATCAAGCAAAGTAGCCTCTACGGTTCCCTCTTCTGCATCAATAACTTTATCCAACAATGAAGTTGCATATTCATAATCAGCTTCGTTCTTAATTGGCCTTAAAACATTTAGATCCATAACTTATACCTTACTTGCATCACTTAATCGATCATATTGTTTATGGGTACCGATAAATCTTATATAGACTCTATATTTCTCAAAATCAATTTTCACAATTAGCCTGTATTTATTTCCACCTATATCAAAACAATATCTATCATTTCCAAGTATGCTCATGGATGGGTATATTGCCTTCACTTCATTTGGATTATTCCAGCTTGAAGTGTCTGCAAATGTGTACCAAACCCTTAGAGGCTTCTCAGCATCTGGGTAAATTTCCCAAAAGTCACTTAAACGCTTTCTAGATATCACCCACATGTGCTGATGTAATAATATTCCCATTTTGGGAATATGTCAATGTATGCAACATAACCCATTGATTTTAATTATAATAAATAGTGAAATTAGCTAAATTTGTATTTTTAGCAGCGCAAATTGTCAGCATGAGAATGATTTCTAAAGGTGATTACGGGATCACTGAAGGGTTAATGTATTCATTCCCTGTGATCTGCAAAAACGGCAACTATGAAGTCGTGCAAGGATTAGAACAAGACGATTTCAACATAGAGATGATGATGAAAACAACCGAAAAAGAATTACTCGAAGAGCGCGATGCTGTAAAAGATTTGCTCTAACGGGTAGTGATAAGGGACGCTGAGTGTTGTTGTGTGGAGCGTTCAGTTGAGTGATTTTTTAGGCAGTTTACCAACTTACTTATCATTTAGGTCATTACCATAATGTTCCAAATTGAATGAGCCATTATTAGTGGCCACAATTTTTTCCATTTCCAGTACACAAAAGCAAACAAGATCCCCATCGGTAGAATATGTACAGTAATTTCTGGGCCTTGGTACGTGTGATATAGCAACCTTACTAATACGCTAGCCCCAATAGCGAACATCATTCCATGATGTTTCGTTAACACAGTTATTAAATACGCTGAAACAATAAATTCTTCGAATGTAGAATTAATCACTATCATTGCAAGCGTGAATGTCAATGTGGCTTCATGATAATAATCTGAATGCACATAAAATTTGCTAATTTTTAAGATTTCTTCAAGAACAGGAGCAACAATCATGTAAACGGTGTAATCAACAAAGAAGAGCAGAAAACCTGCACCAGTCAGTATCCAAGTGATTTCCCAGCCAAAATCATAAAGTTGATATCCTCTAACTTTTAAAAACCATCCAACAAAACAAAGAGCACATATCTCATAAATAATTAAAAACAAAGCATCAGAATTTGTAAAAGTGTATGTTGCGGTTGCTGGGATATCCAGGACTAAAGAGTACGATGTATAAATAAAGTATCCTAAGGAAATTATCACTAGTACTACTGGTTCCCAATGAGATGGAATTCTTTGTATTAGTGAGCAGATCATTCTGTTTTCTAACGGTTGAGCTAAAAGGCGCTGAGCACTACTGCGCGAAGCGCCCAGTTGAGTGAGATGTTATGCACTAACATAATACTGATTCTCTCGCTTATTTAGATGGAAAATAAGAGATGAGCTGATTAAGAAGGCAATTCCTAAGACCAAGCCATACACATTAAAAATACCCAGAAAATAGAACACGATGCTACCCAGCTCCTAATAGTTATTAGCAGCTATATAACAAAAAAGGGCCTATTAAGGCCCTTATTAACAACAGAATTTTATAGCTAGAGATATTTTGTGCTAACGAGGCCTGAGAGTTTTCGAAAGCGCAGTGTACAAACTAGTACGTGAGCATTTCGAAAACTCGAAAACAAAGTTGACACAAAAACTATATATTTACAAATAAAGATTTTTCGTGATAACGAAGCCTGAGACTTTTTGAAGGCGCAGTGTACAAACTAGTACATGAGCATTTCGAAAAGTCGAAAACAAAGTTAGCACGAAATAGATCTGCTATAAGTTGACTCCCGCCCATTCTGTTACAAAGTCGTTGATGCATCTTGCAACCTCATCCGGACGATCTTCCTGTACCCAGTGTCCGGCACGTTCTAAGTATTGCACGCGGGTTGGACCAGAAATTCTTTCCTTTAGCTTTTCAGCTGCCGTGCATGACATAAAGTTATCTGCCACACCCCACATCACCATGGTAGGGCAAGTAATTTTACTATGATCCACATCGGTATCTGAATTTTGTGGGTCCGCTGCGATACGAATTAAGGACTTAAATCCAGTCATACCCGGGCCCCGACCCCAAAACTGCAAATAATTTTGTTTGCAGTTTTTATCGGTAAACGGTGACCCGTCATAACTACCCATGCGCATTAAGGCTGGAAATCCTGCAACGGCCTGTCCTAGTGCCATCTCTAACACTTCATCTGGCGCACCATCTAAACCTGCCAAGGCCTCTACTTCACACACCGGCCATTGATCAAAGCAAACTGGATTAATTAACACTAGTCGAGAAATATAGTCGCAATATTTAGTTGCAAATACTTGCGCGACACCGCCACCATGATCGTGAGCAACTAGTATGACTTTGCCTTTTAAGCCAAGGCCTTCAATAACGCCTTTCACTGCCTCTGCTTGATTCATAAACGAGTGCTTAAATTGATCTAATGGCATGTCGGACTGCCCATAACCCACCATATCCATGGCAAGGGTTCGATATTGTGGAAGCATAGCCTGTACATGTCTCCATAATCTCGCATTCGTAGGAATTCCATGCACCATCAGCAACGTGGTATCTCCGCTACCACTTTCTTCTATATTTATATTGATTTTCAATCCATCTACTGTTACTTCTTGTTTCATAACTCCTCCTTTTTTTATTTTAATAAATACTATTGAGCATGTTGCTCTAATGTTTTAATGATTGTTTTAGTATAAGCTCTTAAAAATTCAACCGAATCTGCTGACTTGCTCATAACACACATACCTTGTGCACTACCAGTTAAAAACTTAGCAAGATCGCGCAAATCAGAATTGTTTGATAGTTTTGACTCCTTTTTAGCACGTGATAATGCATTATAAAAAGTTTGCTCCATTTTCTTAAAATAAAAAGAAACCTTTTCTGAAACTTTTTTATTTTTAGGAACAAGCTCAATTTGTGAATTCATCATAAGACATGTGAAATCACCTTTTGAATCGATCAAAAATTTTTCTAGCGATTCGAAATAATCTCGAATTCCTTGAAGTCCATTTTTGTGATCATCAATTTTCTTCATACGCTGTAAAAAAACTTCGTCACGATATTTATCCAATGCTTTTAGATATAAGCCTTGTTTACCTCCAAAAGTCTCATACAAATTAAATCTGTTAATACCTGCCTCATTAATAAGATCTTCGACAGAAGTCTTTTTATAGCCTCGCTGCCAAAACAAATGCATTGCTCGGTCAATAATTTCTTCATAATCGATTTGAGGTCTGCGCGGCATTATTATAGTTATTTCTGAATGATTGTTCAGAATAAATCGTTATAAGTTTACTGTCAATTAAGCACAAATATTGATCAAAAAGAATAGATATAAAAATAAGATTCCAACTTCTGGAATCAATAATTTGTTAGCTTTTAAGCCTTTAATTAGATTTTGTAGAATAAAAAAAAGCAGATGAGCTTTCACTCATCTGCTTTCTAATGTTTGCGGAAAAAACTTTATGCAGCGGTCCGTTTAGGGAACATGTGATCACGATTGGTGCCATTAGCACGCTGCCTTAACGCTTGATACTCAGGTTTTTCAGTAAACTCACCGAGACTCACGCTACTCAGGTATTTATATATCTTATCGCTAAGCTCATCCCAAATGATATGGGTAACACAGCGGTCATCATATTGCATAGCGAGTTCAGAATGTTCGGGCTGTGGTTGAACAGTTTCATCAATTGCACTGATCACCTGAGCGATAGAAATCTCATGCGGTGAGCGGGATAAACGATAACCTCCACCTGGTCCACGAACTCCTACTACCAATCCACCTTTACGCAGCTTGGCAAATAATTGTTCTAAATATGACAGTGAAATCCCCTGACACTGGGAAATATCTGCCAATGTTACAGGTTTGTATTTGTCATTAATTGCAAGATCCATCATTGCGGTAATTGCATGACGAGCTTTTGTCGATAGTTTCATAATTTTTCACCTTCTACCTTGAATGGCAAAATTCCGTATGGCCAACCATAAACCATGTAATATGATGGTTATTTTAACATCAACTAGATAATTGAAAATGTCGACTGAGCCAAATTATAGGAATATTTATTATTCTTATTTATCAACAAGTTACAATATATAGATAACTTGATCACTAAGCAATAGTACTGGAACTGGCAGTACCCTGCAATGGTATTTCCACATTTTCGGTAAGTAGATGATTTCGCCTAGATTTGTTCTTAACATGGAAGGAATGGCCTTGTCGGTCACAGTACGACAACCACTTATACAGGAATCGATTCATGCGCCAGCGCTTTAACAAGGTCGGATCTATTTTATAGTTAAATGCAGCAAAATTAGGGTTTTGACGTCGATAAGACTGGCTCATTACTTCTGCTTGAAGCGCGTCGTAATAGATCCTTAGCTTTAAGTCTGGATACGCTAAAAATCCAACCTCTGCATTGGAAAAATAATAGGTCATTGCTATGGTGGTGGTATATTTTGTTTCTTCCAGCACTTGAAGATACAGATCCATGCCTGTAGAAATTCGTGATACCGCCACACGTGGCATTGCATTTTTTGTGCCACATAATTTGCGTAAACGAATATAATTTGCCTCATACATTTCCATCAAGCCCGCAAAACTATTAGGCAATGGTGGCGCCAATACGCATCTTTTATGATGAAGTGTATCTTTCATTGTCTATATATTCATAAACACTTTTCAATTCGTAAATACTTCTATTATTTAACTAGTGATACTACCGATATAAATTTATTGTTTTGAAGTCTCTCACAAACTTTTACATCTGTGAAATTGGTTTTACTTATCGCAAAGTATTAATAGACCGAAGGTATAATCGCAGTGTATAGAATTGTTCTTGACTAAGCGTATCTTTTGCTATAATAGTTTTATATTTACAAGAATTTGCACAAAATAAAATTGTTGCAAAATAATTCAAAAACCAGCCTGCATTGTCTATGCGGGCTTTATGTGTTGTTCCATCTTTAACTTCAATTTCGCATGTCTTTAACGCATTCATTGTTGCTGTAATTTTTATAATAGATTTTTTATTATGAAAAAAAACATACTGTCTTATCATGATTATTGCGCTAACCAATACTAAAATAACCATGATTATTTTTATTGGAAATGTGATCGCAATAAGCAAAATACTTACAATTGCTAACACGTGCAAAAATATAAAACAAACAAGCAAAGCCCGAGACGGCTTTAAAACAAGGTTGATATTAGGAGTAAATTCGTTCAACCACTTGATTAATATTTTCATCAGTAGATTTTTGTCTACCAACGAGAAGATCGTAAAGCTCTGGGTCTTGCATATCTAACATGCTTTCAAATGCATGCTGTAATGCGGGAGTTGAGTCTAAATAATATTCATCTAAAAACTTCTGCATCAAAACATCAAGCTCTTTTGTGCCACGACGGCAGCGCCAAGCGAGTTTATTCAGGTTCTCCACAAACCTATAATCCTCTTAATTAATTTCTGCGTTTAGCTATTAGCTTTTTAATTTCTGCTATTGCTTTCGCAGGATTTAAACTCTTGGGGCAGGTGTTAGTACAATTCATGATGGTATGACATCGGTATAGTTTAAATGGGTCTTCTAATTCATCTAAACGTTCCCCAGTCGCTTCGTCACGACTATCGGCAATCCAACGATAGGCTTGTAATAATGCTGCTGGACCTAAATACCGATCACTATTCCACCAATAACTTGGGCAACTTGTGGAACAGCAGGCACAAAGAATGCATTCCTCTAAACCTTCTAGCTTTTCGCGATCTTCTTTTGACTGTAAACGCTCTCGATCTGGTGGTGGAGGGCTCTCAGATTGCATCCATGGTTTAACTGATGCGTACTGCGCATAAAAATTAGTAAGATCAGGCACTAAGTCTTTTACAACGGACATGTGTGGTAATGGATAAATTTTTAAATCACCCTTGAAATCACTAATTGCTTTTGTACAAGCTAATGTATTGGAACCATTAATGTTCATGGAGCATGAACCACAAATCCCTTCTCTACATGAACGACGGAAAGTTAAGGTCGGATCGATTTCATTTTTAATTTTAATCAATACATCCAGCACCATTGGACCACAATTATTTAAATCCACTTCGTAAGTGTCAATACGAGGATTCTCGTCGCTATCCGGATCATAGCGATACACAATAATTTTCTTCATATTGCTACTACTAGTGGAATCTTTATAAGATTTACCAGGTTTAACAACTGAATTAGCTGGAAGTGTAAATTGCGCCATACCTTTGACTCTTTATTTAACTATTTACATTGAAGACAAAGGAGCATTGATTACATGCGAGATTAGGCAAAAGATTTTGAAAAAACGGAGTGTATATGAACATACATGAGTATTTTGAAAAATCTTTTAACGACATATCGTGTACAATCAATGTTCCTTTAATTTAATAAACTCGGGCTTTAGGTGGAATAACCTCTACATCATCCGATTGTGTGTACATATGTACAGGCCGGTAATCGATCGTTACCTCGCCATTTTCACTTACAGAAACTAAAGAATGTTTCATCCAATTTTCGTCATCACGATCCGGATAATCATCTCTAGCTTGCGCTCCACGACTTTCCTTGCGGTTCAATGCAGACTGTGCAGTAGCTAAAGCTTGTGGCATTAAATTAGTCAATTCTATAGTTTCAACCAAATCAGTATTCCAAATCATGGAGCGATCTGTCACTTTTAAATCAGCCATTTGATCATTTAAAGCTCGAAGCTTTTCTAAACCTTTTTCAATGGACTCACCTGTTCGAAATACTGCTGCATGATTCTGCATGGTTTTTTGCATTTCCAAACGTAACTCTGCAGTTGAAATACTGCCATTGGCATGACGTAATTTATCAAATCGCTCCAACGCCTGATCTACAGCATCATTTTTTAATTCACTATGTGATTGCTTGGGCTTAACGATTTCTGCAGCACGCAGTGCAGCGGCCCTGCCGAATACAATTAAATCTAGTAACGAATTGGACCCAAGACGGTTTGCACCATGTACTGAGACACAAGCCGCTTCCCCAATCGCCATTAAACCTGGAATAACGGTATCGGGATCACCATCTTTTAAGGTCACCACCTCTCCATGATAATTAGTAGGAATACCACCCATGTTGTAATGCACAGTTGGAATGACAGGGATGGGTTCTTTAGTAACGTCTACGCCGGCAAATATTTTTGCCGACTCTGCAATCCCAGGAAGTTTTTCATTGATCAGATCTGCACCTAAATGTTCTAGGTGTAAATGAATATGGTCTTTTTCTTCACCAATACCACGGCCTTCATTGATCTCAACCGTCATCGAGCGGCTCACCACATCACGTGAAGCAAGGTCTTTGGCATTTGGTGCGTAACGCTCCATAAAGCGTTCACCTTCCGAGTTTGTTAAGTAACCACCTTCTCCACGCACTCCTTCAGTAATCAAACAACCAGCACCATATATTCCAGTGGGATGAAACTGCACGAATTCCATATCTTGTAATGGCAATCCTGCGCGTAACACCATTGCATTACCGTCGCCTGTACAGGTATGTGCCGATGTGCATGAAAAATATGTACGGCCGTAACCTCCAGTTGCAAGCAAAACCATATGCGCACGATAAATATGTAGTTCCCCTGTGGCTAAATCCCAAGCCATAACACCCTTACAGGTGCCGTCATCATCCATTAGCAAATCCGTTGCAAAATATTCGATGAAAAATTCTGCATTATGTTTTAAAGACTGTTGGTAAAGCGTATGTAGAATTGCATGCCCGGTACGATCGGCTGCAGCACAGGTGCGCTGGGCGATACCTTCGCCATAATGTGTAGTCATACCACCAAATGGTCGCTGATAGATGCGACCTTCTTCAGTACGCGAAAAAGGAACACCATAATGTTCTAACTCGACCACTGCAGGAATTGCTTCACGGCACATATACTCAATCGCATCCTGATCACCAAGCCAGTCTGATCCTTTAACCGTGTCGTACATATGCCAACGCCAATCATCTTCACCCATATTTCCTAACGCAGCGCTCATGCCGCCCTGCGCGGCAACAGTATGACTACGTGTTGGAAAAACTTTTGTAATACATGCAGTGGAAAGCCCACTTACAGCCATGCCTAAGGTCGCACGTAAACCAGCACCTCCGGCTCCTACAACAACCACATCATAGGCATGCTCAATCGGTGTATATGCTTTACTCATAATTGTATTAGTGTTTTATAAAAAGATTTTCAGCAGTGCAACGATTCCGGTTACAGCTAAAAGAATGCAGAGAAAATTTATTAACACTAGTGTTGCTACTTTCAGCCAACCACCTACATAGTCTTCTACAATGACTTGTAGACCCAGTTGCGTGTGATAAAACGTAGCTGCAATGAATAATATTAATAAAACTACAGTAACAGGAGACTGCAACCACTCTATTACGATTGTATAATTTGCTGAACCTAACATTGCAACTGAAAACACTAACCATATGGACAGCGGTACCAAGGCAACTGCAGTTAGCCTCTGTAACCACCAATGACTCGCACCTTCCTTGGCTGAACCCAATCCTTTTGCTTCCGATAGCGGTGTTCGTAAAGACATTCTTATCCCTTATACGTTAGAAGTTAGAAACGCAACAGCCCAAACTACAATAGTTATGACCACAGTTGCTAACAACACTAAAATTCCAGAATTTTTTGTAGTACTCTTTTCAAATCCATAACCTGCATCCCAAACCAAATGCCGAATGCCATTAAAAAGATGCAAAAAAAGTGCAATGGCCCATAAAAATAAAAATGCCTTACCAATTGTACTGGCAAGCAACGTGCGAACGGTTTCATAAGATTCTTGTCCTAATGCCAGAGCAACAAGAATAACAACCATCAAAACGGCACCAACCGCAAGCGCAACACCCGTTATGCGGTGAAGAATTGAAATCGCCATAGCTAATGGCCATTTATAAACTTGCAAATGTGGTGATAATGGCCGAGACAAATTCGCCATGTAACTCCTCATGAAGATGTACGTAGTCCGCCTCTTTGAGTATTTCCATTATTTCGAGGCGTTAAATGTTTTATTGTGCAACGAATACTAACCGATTGACCAGATATATTGAACATATCTCTAAAGAAATGTGAGAAATTACAAGCGCTTAAGGAAATTTAATGTGCAGTTTTGTGTTAAATTGACGCTTAACCTTGAATTTTTAGTGCAATTAATAGAGGTTTGAACAAATTTTAATCAAACGACTATGAATAGAGATTGGAACAAATTTTTGGCAGATCAAGGTGTCATCACCAAAGATGATCGAGTAGTCTCCATGGGTCATGCCGAACTTACATCTTGTGACTTGGAGAGCACTTGTCTTTGTGATCTTTCCGCACTGGGGGTGATACGTGCAAGTGGAGAAGATGCTCAAAGCTTTTTACATGGTCAATTTACCAATGACTTGAGTCTGGTCTCTCCTTCAATCAGTCAACTTAGCAGCTACTGCAATCCTAAAGGCAGAATGTTATCCATATTTCGTATTTTTATGCGTGGGGATAACTATCACATGCTTTTACATCGTGATGTATTAGAGGCCACTCTAAAAAAACTTGTCATGTTTAAACTTATGGCAAAAGTAGACTTAGAAGATATTTCAAATGATCTTGTAGTGATTGGCATTGCTGGTCCTAGCGCTGATTCGCTGTTAGCTGACACACAAATTTCAGTTCCTACTGAACTTAATCATTGTATTCAAGCAGAGGCTACTACAATTATTCGAATACCGAGTAAAAGCTCGAGAATATTGTTTATAACAAATGTTGATCAAGCTATTTCTATTTGGAACCAGCTTTCTAGTAAGTGCCCAATCGCAAATAATAAACTCTGGGATTTACACGATATTGAAAGTGGCATTCCGCAAATCACCACAAATACAATTGAAACATTTATCCCACAAATGACTAATTTAGAACTTATCGATGGCGTAAGTTTTAATAAAGGCTGTTATCCTGGACAAGAAATAGTTGCTCGAACTCATTATCTTGGTAAACCCAATCGACGTATGTTTAGAATTAATGTGTCTGATGAAAATGCTCCTGAACCTGGTGTTAACATCTATTCACCAAAAAATGAAACCCAACCTGTAGGAAAAATAGTTACCGCACAAAAACTATCTGAAGGAATGTCTTCCGCATTGGTAGTAATGCGTACTGAAAACGCACATGACAATGACTTACATGTGGCCTCAACAACTGGGCCAAGTATTTCAATACAGAGCCTACCCTATTCACTTGATACAAAATCTAATTAAATGGTCAGATACGGTGGAATAGCAATTGAGCATTATTTAAGAACTTTACATGACTTAATATTCTGACAACTAAAATCAACAACTGCTTAATAAAATAACGATAATTTTATGCATTTTAATTCTGTAACCTGTCCTCATTGCGGTTTGCTTTGTGATGATCTAAGTGTAGATGTCGATGAGCTTTCTATTCGTCTACTTGATAATGTTCCACCGTTATGTGCACAAGCCTTCCAAGATGCTTCATTTGAGAACACTGCTATTCCTTCACCTACAATAAATGGAACCAACACTACTTCTGAAAATGCATTACTTGCGGCAGTAGAGATACTACAGAAATCAAAACAAGCCCTTGTCAGTGGCTTGATAGGTGATGTACAAACTTGTAGAGAAGCAATTGCCTTAACTGAAAAATTAGGTGGAGTTATCGATCATGCAAATGGCTCTAAAATGCGTGCAAGCAGTGCGATCATGCAGCGTTTTGGAGAAGTGAAGACAACATTGGCCGAAGTGCGAAATCGTGCAGATTGTGTTGTCATCATTGGGTCTAACGTGTTAGAAAACTTTCCACGCCTTTACGAGCGCATACTATCTCCTGAGAAATCCTTAGGGACAGATACGACAACAAATAAAAAAATCTTTGTGCTAGATACACTAAAAAACTATGAACCCAAGCAAAATAAATATAAAGAAATCAGTTACCTTAACCTTGATGTTCTATCTTTAGAAGAGTGTGTGTACTTATTGGCAGGAGTAGTGAACTCAAAAACTAAAGTTGTTAACGAAACCAATCAAGTTGCTCAAGAACTTCAAAAGCTTTATCAATTTATTTGCAAAAGTCAATACACTAGCTTGATTTGGAGCACAGCAGAGTTTCAAATCAAAACAGTTGAACAAACTATACAAGCAATCACTCAATTGATTAAAAAACTTATGTTAACTAAGCGTGTTGTTGGATTGTCTTTAAGTGGATCAAATGCGGAAATTACTGCTAACCAAGTAACTACCTGGCAAACAGGCGTGCCACTACCAATCGCATTTATGAACGGTTCTCCTACCCATGATCCAAACTTGTATGACGGCATGAAGATGTTACAAAATCATGAGGCAGATTCACTGGTTTGGATTGCAAGCTATAACTCCACCTACACACCACCTAAAACAGATATACCCACGATCGTGATTGGACATCCTAAGATGCAATGCGCATCAAATGTAAACGTGTTTATTCCAATCGGAGTTCCCGGAATTGATCACTGCGGGCTCGCTTGTCGCACCGATAGTGTCGCCACTTTACCGCTAAAATCAATCCGCACTAGTAATCTAGCTGCCGCGAGTGAAGTCATTAGACAACTTACCCAACTCATTTAATTAAAAATGATTACTAAGTTAACAGGAGGCACCTTATACGACCCAGCTCATAATATTGATGGGCAAGTAAAAGATATCTACATCGTTGATGACAAGATTAGTCAATCAGCACCAAATAATAAAAAAATTGATCAAGAAATTGATATCAGTGATTGCATTATCATGGCTGGAGCGATCGACATGCATACACATATTGGCGGTGGCAAGGTAAACATCGCGCGTACCATGATGTTGGATGACCACGAAAATAATCCAAGTTGTAAGTCTGATATTTATCGTGCAGGCAGCGGACACATAACACCTTCTACTTTCACAACCGGTTATCGCTATGCAGAAATGGGATACACAGCATGCTTTGAGCCAGCTGTATTACCGGTTAATGCCAGGCAAGCGCATATGGAAATGGCTGACACGCCCATGATTGATAAAGGTGGATATGTTTTATTAGGCAATGATGACTTTTTACTTAGAATGCTGAATGAAAGTGCCAGTCAAACTGCCATCAATGATTACGTAGCTTGGATATTGGATGCATCACAATGTCTTGGCATAAAAGTTGTCAATGCTGGTGGTATACATGCTTTTAAATATAATCAACGTCGCCTTGATGTAGATGAAACCAGTCCAAGTGGTGTTAGCCCTAGACAAATTTTAACTGTGCTCAGCCAAGCCGTACATGAACTGGGGGTACCTCACCCTCTTCATGTACATTCAAGTAATCTTGGTGTGCCCGGAAATTTTGAATCTACGCTTGCAACCATGTCTGCAGCTGACGGTCTGCCCATTCATCTAACCCATATTCAATTTCATAGTTATGGTATGGAAGGCGACCGAAAGTTCTCTTCTGCTGCTTGCGAAATTGCCGAAGCTATCAACAAACAAACCAATGTATCCGCTGATGTAGGTCAAATTATGTTTGGCCAAACTATCACGGCCTCGGGTGATACTATGATGCAATATTTTGGACATGATCATGCTCATCCAAGAAAGTGGACAGTTATGGATATTGAGTGCGAGGCAGGTTGTGGTGTTATACCTTTTAAGTATAGTGATAAAAGTTTTGTCAATGCGTTGCAATGGGCAATTGGCCTTGAAATCTTTTTACAGGTAAATGACCCGTGGCGTATCTTTTTAACTACGGACCATCCAAATGGCGCACCATTTACAAGTTATCCACATTTAATAAAGTTGTTGATGGATCGCTCTTTTAGAAATGATGTTTTCAGTATTATTCACCCTGAAGCGCAAAAGATGTCTAACTTGGCAACGATGCAACGCGAATATACATTATATGAAATCGCCATTATGACCCGTGCTGCGCCTGCAAAAATTTTGGGTTTGAATGATCATGGACATTTAGGTGACAATGCCAAAGCAAATATTGCTATCTATCGAAAACAAAACGATATCGAACAAATGTTTGCCAACCCTATCATGGTATTTAAAAATGGAATACAGATCGTAAGAGATGGGGCAATAATAGAAACCGTACAAGGAATTACACATGTGGTAAAACCAGAATTTGACCACTCAATTGAAAAACCATTAAAAAAATATTTTGATGATTTTCAAACAATCGCATTCGATAATTTTAAAATTTCTAATGATGAAATGTCAGAATGTATTGGTAGTGAACTTCAGATTCACCCTTGCAAATTAAACTAACTCTAAATACACATGATTATTAATGGCGTTTTAATTGATGATACATTTGCTGAAGCATTTTCGATGCGTGCAACACGTATCATTATTACCGCGATAAACTATAAATGGGCACGCCATGCCGCTGAGACCATGACAGGTTTTGCGACTTCTGTTATTGGTTGTGGAGTTGAAGCAGGAATTGAAAAAGTAATTGGTAATCACGAAACTCCAGATGGAAGACCAGGCATTTCTGTTTTGGTCTTTGCCACGGATCGCAAAACACTAGAAAAGCAATTACAAGTACGTGTAGGACAATGTGTACTCACCTGCCCCACTACAGCTGTATTTGCCGGTATGGATGGAGAAGATCAAATATCTCTGGGCAAAAATTTGCGTTATTTTGGTGATGGTTATCAATCCTCTAAAATGATTGGCAGCAAGCGCTTTTGGCGTATACCTGTGATGGATGGTGAATTTTTATGTCAAGAATCAACTGGTTATCAAAAAGCCATTGGTGGTGGAAATTTATTAGTACTGGCACGTCATATTTCACAGGCGTTACTTGCGTGTGAAGCTGCAATCGATGCCATAAGTGTTTTACCAAACATTGTCTTACCGTTTCCAGGTGGTGGGGTGAGATCAGGCTCTAAGGTTGGTTCGAAATACAAAGAATTAAATGCCTCAACTAATCATCCGTTTTGCCCAACTTTAAAAGGTGAACCTGATAATGTACTTGATAAAAGCATTGAAGCCGCAATGGAGATTGTAATCGATGGCTTGACTAAAGAAGACGTAACTTTAGCCATGCACCGTGGTATCGAAGCCATTTGTGATTTAGGTAAAGCACAAGGCATTGAAAAAATTACCGGCGGTAATTATGGCGGCAAACTGGGACAACATCACTTTCATTTACGAGAAATAATGAATGAGTCATACAACCGTTACTTATAAAGGATCTGTTTCACAGCGTCTAGATATGCGCTGGTTGAGTGATTTAATTACACAATCATTAACAAATGATCAAGCTCGTAATCTAGACATTACAGCCGGTAATGAACGAACTAACGTTGGCGAAATTTTTGATATAAGTGGTAACACTTCAAACAATGAATATGTGTTAGAGAATACTGCTCCAAATATGGACTATGTGGGGCATGCACTTAAAGCAAATACTAAATTATCCGTTAAAGGAGATTGTGGACATTATGCAGGTGCGCAATTGGAAGGCGGTAATTTAAAAATAGAGGGTAATGCCCAAAATTTTGTTGGTAGCGGGATGCTGAATGGATTAGTAGAAGTTACTGGTAATTGTGGTGATTACGTGGGTAGTGCTTCAAAAGGTGAAAATAAAGGTATGTCTGGCGGTATTATTCTTGTACATGGTAGTACTGGCGACTTTACTGGAGATTTATTACGTCGCGGCACGATTATGGTCGTTGGTGATATTGGTGATCATTGTGCCAGCCGCATGATTGCCGGCACTATCACCAACTTAGGTACAATTGGTAAACGAGTTGGCGTAGGCATGAAACGTGGAACCTTGTTGTTTCCTCACAAACCCGATGATATGGCTGCAGGCTTTCATGATTGCGGTCGCCACAGTCTTGGTTATTTGACCCTACTGTTACACGAGTTACGTCGCCATAAAAGTAAATTCCAAATGCTGCACCCAATGCGAAGACGTGTACAACGATATATGGGGGATAAATCAGTCGGTGGACAAGGTGAATTACTAGTATGGATTGGATAAAGCTTAAATATTACAACTTTAAGCTCTACTTGTGAAAAACAACCATTCCATAATTGATTCTCTAAATTCTCCAATTAAAGATTTTTTAGTTGCAAGGTCATAGTCATCAATCTCAGGATATCTATATGTTTTTGCTTTTTTAATATCATCTATCGATTCTACAACTTGACAATCATGCGTGGCTGAAAAGATATTGCATAAATAAGTAGAAATTTCGATGTCAAAACAGTCATGACTCTCTATCAAGAAATCATGATGACGAAAACAATTCACAACTTCAGAGTCAAAAATTTTCTTTTCACAACCTTCACAATCACAAATTATTAATGCTTTTTTTATGATAGGTAAGTTTAAAAGGCTACTCTTGGTACAGGCACCTGCAATTGTAGTTATATTATCAATACCATTCAATTTAGCCATTTGATTACATAGTTTTATCGCATTTTCATCTATATCAAATGCGTATACTTTTACATCAGGAATTAGCAGGCTTAAACCAACCGCGTAATAACCTTCAGCACAGCCAATATCTATAACTTCTGTGTATTTAGTCTTACATATGTGTTTTATAACTTGATGCAACTCACGTTCATAACATCCTAGCAATTTTGGAAAAAGTGCACTGCCTTTAGATTTAACATCAGGATATTTCATCCCCTTAAAAGGACCATGTTTTACGTTCAGGGACGGAAAATACGCTTGAAGCGAATTATTTATATTTTTTCTTCGAATATAACGCTCTCTATCTTTATCAAGGTATCTTGCCAAAGGCAAAACAAAGTGGTCAAGCAAAAACCATGTTACAGAATTTCTAGCAAATGGTCTTAGTATCTTTTTTACAAGCTTATTCAAAACTAGATTTTAAACATTCCTAATCCCTACCATTTTAAAACTAAAACCAAATAATTAAACTTTTTTATTCTTAAGCTATTTTTAAGCTAACTTTAGTAAAATCTTTACTCGATTTTGAATAAAAAGAACACCATAAGCGCGTTTTTTATCGCATCTTCTATATAGAAGATTTTCCAAAGCACTTACATTTTGCTATTCCCCTCGTTCATTTTTATATTTTTATTTTTGCCGATTTGTTTAATTGGCTACTATCTACTTGCCCATCTAAACAAATACTATTTTGCAATAACATGGTTAATAATTTGTTCACTTATTTATTATGGATGGTGGAATCCTAAATATATAGTTCTGATTTTATTATCTACAATAATAAACTACTGTTTTGGTACTATTTTAGACAGTGAAAAAAAATCCAAAATAATATTGGCAGTAGGCATTACTCTCAACTTAGCTGTACTAATTTATTACAAATATACAAATTTCATTGTCGAAAATATTAATTATGTTTTTGAAACATCGCATATCACAACAAACATAGTATTGCCTATTGCGATATCATTTTTTACTTTTCAACAAATCACCTATTTAGTAGATTCGTATAAAAATCAAGTAAACGATAAAAGCTTTATAAGATACGTACTATTTGTAACATTTTTCCCACAACTCATTGCTGGACCTATTGTCCACCATAAAGAAATGTTGCAACAATTTACTCGTAATCTCATATCTAATATAAATATTACAAACATAACAATCGGAATTGTCATTTTTACGATAGGTCTAAGTAAAAAGGTAATATTTGCTGACCGATTTGCAGAATTTGCTAATCCTGTTTTTCTCGCAGCCCAAGATGGATTACCGCTTGACTTTTTTGCCGCATGGATTGGTGCTCTTTCGTATACACTGCAACTGTATTTTGATTTCAGCGGTTATGCCGATATGGCTATTGGAATTGCATTAATGTTTGGCATAAAACTACCACTCAATTTTAACTCACCATATAAGGCGTTAAGTATTATTGAGTTCTGGCGTCGCTGGCATATGACATTGTCACGATTTCTACGCGATTATCTTTATATACCTTTAGGTGGTAATCGGAAAGGTAAATTTAGACGTTATGTAAATCTACTGATTACTATGCTACTAGGAGGGATTTGGCATGGCGCAGGTTGGACATTCTTAGTTTGGGGCGCTCTACATGGTATATATTTATGTATCAATCATACTTGGCAAAAGATTGCGCCCTGCTTACCCATTTCAAAAATTCCTCAGTACGTTATGAAACCTATATATGGTTTCATCACATTTATGGCCATTGTATTAGGTTGGGTTATATTCAGAGCTGATTCATTGCCAACCGCAGGTGTTTTTTTTGATGGAATGTTAGGAACTAATGGCGTAGTTATACCAGCCAAATATCATACTCGAATGGGTGATCTTGCAAATTTATTTACTCAGCTGGGTATTCAATTTGAACATGGGAGCTTATTTAAAGGCACGAAACAATTGCAGTTAATCTTTAGTGGATTGCTTATTGTCTGGATTTTACCGAATACTTATTCCTTATTACGAAATTATCAAATTACTACAACTGATCTAAAAATCACGCCCTCTAAACTCGCATTTTCTACTAATCTTTTTTGGTTAGTTTTCATTAGTATATTAGCTATCTACTCAATATTAGACATGGAAAAAATTAATGAATTCATCTATTTCCAATTCTAACTTATAAAACATAAATGAATATAAATTCAAATGAAAAATTGTTCATCATGCTTTTCTTTTCCTTATTTTTAACATCGCTGATTACTGTTTTTGTAATAAATTACGCTATAGATCCTTATGCAATTTTTTCTCACCAAAATTCTGTAGATGGTGGCAAATGGAACCCACGTAAACAAGTTCGCTTTGATCGTGTTTATTATGTTGCAAATAATAACTTCGATGGCCTAGTGTTAGGCAGCTCAAGGTCAGAATTAGGCATCGATATTAGACATTCTGCCTGGAATGGTTTAAATACTTTAAATATGGGAATGCCACTGATGTCACTTTTTGAAGAACATCGATTTATAATGCACGCAAATACAAATAATAGACTTAAACAAGTCTTAGTCGGATTAGATTTTTTTGCTTTTTCACCTATTCAAAATATACGCGACTCATTAACTGAATCAGCTTTATTGACTAACTCACATGGGGAAAAGAGAAATAAATTACTATCTAAGTTTACTTTTATTGTTAAATATTGCCTTTCTGGCGATATACTCGATAAGAGTATTAATAAATTAGTATTTATTTTAAATAAGAATAAAAATATTAAATTAGATCATACAAATTTAAATAACCAATCAAACAATGCTATCGATGTATTTGTAGATAGTGAAATTGGCTTTTTTGGAAATGATAGCTTATGGTTTCCCTTGCATGAGCACTGCTATGCTAAAAATCATCCATTAACTAATAAAACAGGTATAGATATTTTTGAAGATTTTATACATTACATTCATAAAAATAAAATAAATACACATTTTTTCATATCACCGCTACATGTACGCATGTATATCGGGTTACAAGGAATTGGGCTATGGGACGAGTATGGGCAATGGAAAAAAGCCATGGTATACAGCAACGAAAAAATTGCAAAACTATATAATAGAGCCCCCATTCCTCTATGGGACTACTCAATTATCAATCAATATAATACTGAACCAGTCCCTATAGAAACAGACTATAAAAATACTAAATTAAAGTGGTTTACTGATTCATCCCATTATAGCAAGTCTTATGGCAATATAATTCAAGACCAAATATTTAAATTACAAAATGAAGGTCCGGGAATATTGCTTACAAGCGATATTATTGATTCACATTTACAAAAAGAAAGATCAAAACTTTATAAGTTTATACAAGAGAATACGGAAATTGTTAGTGGTATTCGGAAATTTTTAGAAATTCAAAAAACATTAGATTTAGATAATAAATCTAATCGATTTACTAATTCAAATCTTGAATGCATATAAACTGTTTTTTATCATTTACAAAACACACCCAAAATATCAGTATTATTTAATGGGATTATTTCTTATACACTATTATTAGTCAATTTGGCCATAATATGAATTATATAAACTGGTCATTGCATCATCTATTGTTTGCTGTAGATTATTTGGAAACTTTTTTAAATTAACCTTATTTAATAGATTTTCAAATTCATACGGGTGGTTTTGTCTGAAACTAAGCAGAGATTTTCCTATCATTTCTTCTTTAATAGCGCTCCAATATGGATCTTTATAATTATAACTCGCATATTTTAGCTCTTTATATAATCTACGCAGCGTTTTATCTAAAAATAATGCTTCAATTTTACACTTTAACCTAAAAACAGGCTCAGGTTTTGGTCTTGATATATTAAGTCTGTAATATTCGTTTATAGCCTCCTCATTTAAATAACGTCCCTTAAATTTTTCAAGCCATTTAATAATTATACTCCTATAAACAAATTTACGACGCCAATAATGGTGCACTATATCATTTTGATCTATAAGAGAAATATTTTTCCATTTAATTGCTATAGATAATGAAAATTCTTCAATTGCAAACACTTCCCCTGAAGACTTATATACCTCATCGATAATTTCAATTGTATCTTTAAGCACTCCTTTATAATTTTTACTTAACCCTATTATTCCAGAATTTAAATACTCATGCTTATCATTTATATGATATTTGTGAGAAAGGTACAAATTACACGACTCATATGCTTCTGTTTTGCAAACAACTCTCCAACTTAAAATTTTATCTACTAGAATCACTTTATCATTTACAAGATCAAATAATAGGCTTGGACATTTCTTAAAAAAAGTGTCTGTATCGATTAATATATTTTTTTCATAACCATTCAAAACAGACAACAATGCACACGGCTTGCAACGATGATTATAATTATCTGGTCCAACCCATTCTTTTATAATTTTTTCATCGATTACGACTATATTGATTGGTAATTTAGAAAAGTGATTTGGAGTATCTGTTATAACAGTCATAACGAAATTATTTCGTTCTGTTCTGTATATGGCACTTAAGATGCTAAATGTTGCTTCTGATCTATATTCAATAGAACCACCATAAACTAACCAAACGAGTTGATTTGAAGGTTCAGAATTTTGCTTCAACATAGTAACCAAAACCACGTCTTGTTTTAATAGGAGGGTCTACGCCAAGCTGTTTTATTTTTTTTCTAAGATTACTGACAATTACTTCAACGACATTGCTACAAACATATGACTCTTCATCATAGAGTATTTCCTCTAATTGGTTTTTTGAGATAACACGCCCTCTAGATAAAATGATATATTCCATCACTTTGTATTCACTAGGTGTTAATTGAACATCGCATCCCATGCATTCTACTTTCTTAGTAGAAGTACATATTGTTACATTCCCTAGACTGATTTCCTTTTTTTCATCTAAAATTTTACGTTTAGCTAAAGTTTTTAATCGAGCTATAAATTCATTAAACGTAAATGGAACAACAATATAATCATCAACCCCTGCCTCCAAGCATCTCACACGATCTTCGAGTTGGGCATCTGTTGATAGAATTAATATCTTTATGTTTTGATTTCGATGTCGAATTTTATGAAGAATACCAAAGTTACAATTTTTAAGTATGTTTACATCCGTAACAAGTATGTCGTAATTATTAATTGCATCATATGAAATTACTTCATCTTTTTGATCTACTATATCTATACTAAACCCAAAATAACTCAAATTTTTTTGCAAAGGGTTAACAAAAGAAGAACTTTCGACAAGTAAAACCTTCATCGGTTACTAGATATATTTACAAAGTTTTAATAATTTTGAATATTGAATGTATATAATAAAATGAGTTCCATCATGAATAATTACCAAATGGTCATTTTAAGGTTAGGTAATAATATTTGATGAAGCTCTGAATATGTATTGCAATAAAAGGACGATAACTAGGTAAGATAAGCTGAAATAACTTATATAAGCTAAAATTCTATGGATAACTGTGCAGCAATTAAATCGCGGTCATCCAAATCTTCTGAATTAGCTTTTAAAATATAGTCATCTTTATATTCTGCATGTAGATATTCTGCTGACACTGTTACGTTTTTTGAAAAACGCCAAGTTCCAGAAATTCCATATTGCCTTCTTGGTTGATCTGCAAACTCATCGCTTTGTTCCATGCGAACTGCTAGTTGTGTGAAATATGTAGGAAAATATGCGAGTTCAAAATTATAGGCAAACGGTTTATCAGAATTTCTATCTAGCTCTGTAAATCCTCGGTTCGCCTGGACCAGCTCTGCTGTAAGTTCAAATTTATTAAACCCGGCAAGTATGTATGCATTCCATGCCGAAACTCGTTTTTCATAAACATCATTTTCATCCCCAAGAAAACGTTCATCACTTTCTGCAAGATCTGATAGATATCCAATTCCTAGTCTTAACGCTTCACTTTCAGAACTAAAATTAATGCCTGCACCCCAATCATAGTCATTATTCCTATTTAATTTTTTTGCTTCACTCTTTAAAACGAATCCGGTTATTTCAAGCGATTCTGAAAACGAATAATCTACAACAGCCGCATCTTTTCTAGCCTCTCCAAATTCAATAAGCGGCCCAGTTATAAAGTGACTATAATATTCACCAAAAGGCACTGTAAGTTTGCCCACTTCAATTTCAAAATTGTCAAATTCCATATTCAAGAATGCTTCATCAATTTTAGAATGATGATGATCCCCATTTTCTGTTTCAAAAACGACTTCAGCTGTAAGCCAATCAAAAATACTGGCATCTAAGCCTAACTGTATGGTCGAAACTAAACGTCTGTAATCCTTATCCTTTTCGTTACTGCTGAAATTATTCTCTATAAATTCTTTTTCTAGCTCCAATAACCCTGAAACTTTCAACCAATCCGTTAGCTGCCTGCCGACACCTGCTTCACGCCTCTCTTCGGGATTACGATAAATTCTTACTTCTTCTTGATAACTACCACTGTGTTTTTGGCCATTGGAATTATCAGTTTCAGCGACTGAAATAGCTGGAATTATGAACAAAATGAGTAATATATTTCTCATATAATTTACTGCTTTAATTCGATTTAAAGAATCGAAGGCCATCATCTTTTCTCCAGATTATCATATGGTAATCTTCCATCTTAGGAATTGCACTAAGGTTATCAGTATTTCAAAGATAGCTTTGTGAGACTCTTCTCTTGGTAAGGCTATGTATGTGTATGGCTTAAAGTAATGCTTTTTTACTATGACATGCTGCAATATAAGCTGAAGGTTTTAATGTTTTATGAAAATCTTACTAGTTGAGGATGACCAAGTAATCGCTAATTTCATTCAAAAAGGAATGAAAGAGGCAGGCTTTGCAATTGAACATATGCCAGATGGTCAAACTGGTTTAAGTGCTGCATTAAACCATGCATATGATCTAGCGATTATTGATTTAATGTTACCTAAACTAGATGGCCTATCCATTATTGATCGACTTCGTGAAAAGAAAATAAATCTTCCCATCATTATATTAAGTGCAAAACGAACGGTTGATGATCGAATTGATGGCCTACAACATGGCAGTGATGATTATATTACTAAGCCGTTTTCTTTTAGCGAATTATTAGCGCGGGTAGAAGCATTATTACGAAGATCCAAAAATACTGTTGAACCAACAAGTTTAAGTATTAGTGATCTTTCACTAGATTTGTTAGCACGTACAGTAGTTAGAGATAATAAAAAAATTGACCTTCAGCCTAAAGAGTTTGCTTTGCTCGAATATCTAATTCGCAATTCAGGCCATGTCGTTTCAAAAACCATGATAATGGAGCGTGTGTGGAATTATGATTTTGATCCAGGCACAAATGTTGTTGAAGCTCGCATAAGTAAACTTAGAGAAAAAATAGATAAAGGATTTAAGTTTCCTTTAATTCATACGGTCAGAGGCTTGGGATATGTTCTCAAAGAAAGAGATGTTTAAGCTGCCTAACACACTCTCATTTCGCCTAACACTCTGGTACGCATCAACCTTTATATTCATACTCCTAGTAGCGTTAGGAATTTTGTATTTTATGATTAATACTACGCTTAACCATCGTATGGATGATGACCTTATCGAAGATGTTGAAGAATTTAGAACTCTTTATCAAAAAGGAGGTTACTCAGAACTCCAACACGAGATAGAAAATGAAGCTTTAACTGATGACATGAGCGAAGAGTTCATTCGATTATTAGACTTAAAAGGAAATGAGTTATTTTCATCAGATTTATCACATTGGAGTGGGATGCACACAATTGAATCCACTCTTGAGCGTGCCATTGCATCTGACCCTGAACCGATCTTGGAAACAGTACAATTTCCTAACCAAGAAGCCAAAACGCGAATTGTTTATGGTCTCGTTACACCAGACATTATGCTACAGCTTGGCGAATCTCTTGAAGAAATAAATGAAATTATGGAGCTTTTATCTCTAGTTTTTATACCATTATTTCTAATCGTAATACCAATAGCTACCTTTGCAGGTTGGAAAATTGCCAGGTATTCAACTAAGGGCATAGAAAAAGTTAGTTTTGCTGCAGCTGAATTACAAAAAGGAGATTTCGATTATCGTGTATCGATTCGTTCGCAAACAGATGAAATCCAGACTTTAGTCGATACGTTCAATAGTATGGCTGAGCGCATTCGTAACCTAATTACTGAAATGAGAGAGATGATTGATAATATCGCCCATGATCTTCGTAGCCCGCTAGGACGTATACGAGCATTCTCTGAAAGCGCTTTGTCCGGTTCAAACTCCGCTGAGGAATACAAATCTGCCGCCGCAAACACATTAGAAGAATGTGATCGTCTTATCCAAATGATAAACACGACTCTCGATGTAGCCGAAGCCGATGCAGGTGTTGCAAACAATAAAAAAGAATGTATTGACCTTTCAAAAGTCGTTGAAGATGCTTGTGAACTTTTTGAACCTGTTGCAGAAGAAAAAAATATAAAATTTTCATGGGAAATTATGCCTAGTCGCCAAATTTTAGGTAATAAACAAAATATTCAAAGAATGCTGTCTAATCTATTGGATAATGCTATAAAATACACGCCACCAAATGGAACTGTTAATGTCAATTTGTCCAATAACGATAAAGAAGTTCAAATAATTATTAACGATTCTGGAATTGGTATACCAGAATCTGATCAGAGTAGAGTCTTTGAAAGATTCTTTCGCTGCGATAACAGTCGAACAAATAGTGGTTGCGGACTTGGTTTAAGTTTGGCACAAGCAATCGCAAAGGCTCACAATGGCAACATCGAACTATCCAGTACTCCTAATAAAGGTAGTATATTTACAGTTATTATTCCCAAAACATCAAGCTTGTAAATTGTACTAAACCTTAAAATTACCAATTGGTAATGTATGTATTAGTGTCTCGTTAACTTAGCGCTGTATCTTCATGTCTAAGTAAATAACTTTACTTTTATAAGAAAATCTCAAGAGTAAATAAACTAAGTTATGAAATTAAAGCTCGCAAAGAATAAATTCACATATATAGAAGAGCTTGTACTAGAGCAATTTATCATTCGCAACAGGAGACATTCAGATTTAATTAAAGCTCAAATCAATCATGCCAAAATCGAATCTAGATCAATTTCCAAAGTAGGATTTATAACAAATTTTTCTATCCCAGCGCATATTCCTACCTTAAATAGCTTGAATGCAAACAAAGCATTAGAAGTCTATGCAGACCACCCAGATGCTCTGGCCGGCGCAGGCTTTTTTCTTTGGTTTGAAGATGGAAAACTCAGCACACTTGAAGGCTATGTATTTATAGGCGACTGGCCTATAAATGAACTAAAATTTAGGATTATCACAAAGTACGATTCTTTATGTGGAGATCTTGTGAATTCTAAACATTTTACCAATTCCACTAACTGCTTTATATAGCATTACTAAAAATTACCCACCAAACTAGGTTTAAAACTATAAATACGCTTATATTACAATTTGGTAAAAATATAAAACATTACCAATTGATAATAAAACTATAAGTCTTAAGTAAGCTTGGTTGTGTAAGTTTCATTTGTGTAAAAACACATGAAATTTATGTTGGAGCATAGCCATGAAATATTCTTACAAAAAGCTAAACAAAATAGCTCTTCTATTATTTTTATTTTTATTTACTACAAATGTATATGCGGGCCATGGTGAAAACAGTCCACGCATATGTACTAAAACTGCAAAATTTTTGAAATCTGCATGCGATCTTGAAGTAAACAATTCCTATTTATCAGGTCTTGCTATTTGCTTGAATATAACTGACGAAGAACAGCGCGGTGATTGCTTCAAAGAGTCAAGAATAGCGCAACGTGAAGCACGCAAAGAATGTCGCCAAGTTTTACGCGCGCGTAAAAGTTTGTGTAGGGATATCGGGCAGGACCCATATGATCCACCATTTGGTGAGGATTTTGCTGATAACTTTGTAAATCCGCTTGAAATTGGCAAGACTATTTCTGCAAACCCATACTTTCCTCTTGTAACAGGAAACCAATGGGTATACGAAGGAACCAGTATCAACGATGAGGGTGAAGAGGAAACAGAAACCATTACGGTAACAGTTACGGACAAAACTAAACTCATCGATGGAATAACTTGTGTTGTTGTTAATGACGTTGCAGTTGTTGATGGTGAAGTTGTCGAAAATACTGACGATTGGTATGCACAAGATATCGATGGAAATGTTTGGTACTGTGGTGAAATCGCAGAAAACTTTGAAACATTTGACGGTGACGAACCTGCATTACCCGAACTTACAGATATTGATGGCTCCTGGAAGGCCGGCCGAGATGGTGCCAAAGCCGGCATTCTTTTGCCTTTTTTACCACAAGTTGGTGAAGTTATCCGTCAAGAAGTAGCATGGGGTGATGCTGAAGATGTCATAGAAATCCTTTCTTTAGATGGAACAGAGTCTTCGCCTGTTGCATCTTGTGATAGTAGTTGCTTGGTTACACGTGATTTCACACCTCTAGATTCTACTGCTAACGAAAGTAAGTTTTATGTTCCTGGTGTTGGGTTAATTGTAGAAATAGATCTCAATACCGGTGAACGTAAAGTTGAACTCATAGAGTTTACTAACTCACAATAATATTTACTACTTGAGCATGGTAGTGGAGCTGTTACTCCACTACCAACCCTTAAGCTAAGTAATATCAAAATGACTGGAAGCCATCAATTGGATCTTTCAGTAATAATACCCAGCTTTAACTATGCAGAGTTTATTGAAACCGCAATTAATTCAGTCATTGATCAAGCCTATAATGCAAAAGAAATAATTGTAGTCGATGATGGCTCTACAGATAATACCAAAGAAATTATAAAACAATTACAAGATAAGTATTCCAAAAACAATATTAAATATTTTTTCCAAAATAATAAGGGTGTATCTGCAGCACGTAATTATGGTTACAAAAAATCAAATAGTAAATATTTAATGTTCTTGGATGCAGATGATAAGTTGCTTCCAGATGCATTTGTGAAAATCTATTTGGGAATTAATACTAATAAAGAAGCAGATATGATTTTTGGTGGCTATCGTGGAATAAATTATAGTGGAAAAATATACAAGCGATACCCATCAAAGTTAAGTATAAACAAGTTCGAAAATATAGACGACGTTCTTAATGGAAGGATGGCAGGTATTAGGCCAAGCTCAACCATATTAAAACGGTGTGTATTGGATAAATTAAATTTTCCAGAACAAGTGCATGTAGAAGAAGATGCTTTATTTTTTGCACATGTATTTGCTAATTTCAAGTGCATCTCAATACCAGAAATTTTAGTGGAAATGCCGAGACATTTGGGAAGTCTACGTGAGAACTATAAGCGTATCTTAGAATCTGGAACACATGGCATTGACGAGCTTTTCGATAAATTACCAAATAACGATACGGCTAAAATTATTAAACAACGTGTATATATGAGGCGATATCTGAAAATTGCACGAAAAGCCTGCATTTCCCATGACTATAAAATTGCTACGCAAAACTATATACATGCATTTCAGCTAAACCCAAACTCTATCCTCAACACTAAGCATTTTCCTAGAATGATAAAAAGTATATTAATGAATTTCATAAAATTGCCCATAGTCACTGAAAGACAACATAACTAAGGTTTAACCATTACACAATCCATCTCAATGAGCTCTAATGAACTTTTATCACGATTCACTGGATACATTCCTGTAATTGAAAAGCCAGCATACTTACAAAACTTTAATACCTCTTCATAAGATGGGACCTCATCATAAATAGGTTTCAAGGCGATTTCTGTTTGTATCATCTTGAATTCAGACAATACATCTTGAGCACCTTTTAATATTTGTAGGTCATGGCCTTGTGTATCAATTTTTAATAAACAGGTGTGTATATCAACAGGAATAGACTTATTATAAATAAACTCATCTAACGTCTTCATTTCAACCCTCTCTGTTCTAACAATATCTGAATACTCACCACCGAATTGTTTACCATATTCATTGAATTCATATAATGAGGACATGTAATCGAGGTTAGAAATAGAAAGTGTTATGGATTTAGACTTAGAGCCTAACGCACACTTATAACAATGCCAATTAGGATCTTTTTCACAGACACCAGATAATTTAGCAAAAGCCTGACTCCCTGGTTCAATTGAATAAATTATTCCTTGATAACCATTTTTCCTTAACAACTGCGCAAACTGGCCTTTATTTGCACCGACATCAATTACCAAATCAATCGCGTAATGTTGAATTACTTTACTGAGATGAGAACAAAGCGTGAGTTCGCAAATTTTAGGTCTTTCTAGTTCGTATCCAAACTTATTCGCAACTATTCGTGCAATATTCATATAGACAATGAATACCAATAACAAATTTATTCATTAATAAATAAAACAGATAGAATGATGATACAGCTTTTTTGAATTGAAAAACTGATCTTGAGCTGTAATTTCTGGAAATTACTAAATGGTAATGTTTATAACAATTTATTTTATATGTTCAATTTTATTGTATAGAGAATTTAGCTCATCTTCTAGGGAACAATTGGGTCTTTGTGAACCTGCACGTTGGTACCAATAATCGGCATTGTTTAAATCGCCTTCGGCTCGATGAATATAAGCGTGTATTAAACAAGACAACCCATCTGTATAAGGTTGAACCAGTTTATGGGCTGCTTCTAAGTGGCCATTTTTAGCTAAATTCAGTGCTTGGAAATAATCACAGGACATTGTGGGTATTAGTTTCACTCCAATCTCATTGCTATCCACGGCCTAGCCATAATTTAAAATCCTTACCATCACCGACACTCTCGATTAACGTATGGCCCCATGAAATATTTCTTATTTTAGGTGACATTGCTTCACTATTATTTTTCCTTATCACTCTTTACAAGATCAATATCTGAACCAGATATAGTATAACTTCCAGCTTCAGCATACATATATGTTGGACGCATGTGGGGAAATAAAATGACATCGCGGATCGAGTGTGAATCGGTGAACAACATGACTAAACGATCAATTCCTATACCTTCACCAGCAGTAGGAGGCAATCCATACTCTAATGCGCGAATGTAATCTTCGTCATAGTGCATAGCCTCATCATCGCCAGCCTCTTTCTCTGCAACTTGTGCTCTAAAACGCTCGGCTTGGTCTTCAGGGTCATTTAATTCAGAAAAACCATTGGCGATTTCACGTCCACCTACAAAAAATTCAAAACGATCGGTTACAAATGGGTCATCATCATTTTTACGTGCTAAAGGCGACACTTCAGTCGGATAGGCTGTAATAAATGTAGGATCTTTAAGTTTTTCTTCTACCGTTTTTTCAAAGATCTCTATTTGAATTTTCCCTAATCCATAATTACCTTTTATCGGTATACCAAGTTGCTCGGCCACTATTTTAGCTTTGTCAAGATTATTCAAATCTTCTTCTGATAAATTTGAATTAAAATGTAAAATCGATTCTTTTACCGTCATACGTGCGAATGGTTTACTGAAATCATAACTTTCCTCACCATAAACAATAGCCGTCGTACCTAATACTTCATTGCATATACCACGCATCATTTCCTCAGTGAGATCCATTAAATCGTGATAGTCAGCATAGGCTTGATAAAATTCCAACATGGTAAATTCTGGATTATGTCGAGTAGATAAGCCTTCGTTACGAAAACTTCGATTGATTTCAAATACGCGTTCTACTCCACCCACAACCAATCGCTTTAAATACAACTCTGGCGCAATACGCATATATAAAGGCATATCTAATGCATTGTGATGGGTAATAAACGGTCGTGCCACAGCACCGCCCGGAATCACTTGCATCATAGGAGTTTCTACTTCTACAAATCTGCGTTCAGTTAAAAAATCACGCAAGTACTGAATGATTTTTGTACGCATTACAAAAACCTTGCGTGATTCTTCGCTCATTATTAAATCTACATAACGTTGACGATAACGTTTTTCCGTATCGGTCAAACCATGAAACTTTTCTGGCAAAGGCCGTAGTGATTTAGTGAGAAGAATTGCTACTTGCATCTTTATATATAAATCACCTTTACCGGATTTATGAATTGGACCCTGTATTCCAATGATGTCGCCAATATCCCAAGTATCAATTTCTTTGACGAGATCTTTATCTAGACCTTTGCGATCAATATAGGCTTGTATACGACCCGACATATCTTGCAAAACTAAAAATGGCCCACGCTTAGCCATAATTCGACCTGCAATAGCAGCTTTTTTATCAAGTTCGACTAACTCTTCTTTGGATTTTTCAGCATATTGATCTTGTAAATCTTGCGCATAACTATCACGTCGAAAAACATTTGGAAATGCATTTCCTTTTGCACGCAAATCATTCAGTTTTGCACGACGTTGTGCAATGAGTTTATTTTCATCAGCAGTTTGATCTTTAGTTTGATTTTTTTCTGACATTTTTAAACTGAATAAAAAAGCTCTGATTTATTAACGAAGTGGCTGCTATTAGGAAAAAAATATAGAGAAAGCGGAGTGTATATGAAGATACATGAGCATTTCGATATATTTTTTAACAACATAGCAGATTAAATCAGAGCTTTTCTATAAACCTGACTTGAGACTAGCTTCTATAAATTTATCCAGATCACCGTCCAGTACGGCTTGCGTATTTCCCGTTTCCACCGAAGTGCGCAAATCTTTTATACGTGATTGATCCAAGACATAGGAACGAATCTGGCTGCCCCAGCCAATATCTGCTTTATTATCTTCTATTTCCTGTTGTTCTCCCTGCCTTTTTTGGATCTCCAGTTCATACAACTTTGCTTTCAATTGCTTCATTGCAACATCTTTATTCTTATGTTGCGAGCGATCATTTTGACATTGAGTCACAACACCTGTAGGCAAGTGAGTGATGCGTACTGCCGATTCTGTTTTATTAACGTGCTGCCCGCCTGCGCCACTGGCACGATACACATCGATACGCAAATCGGCAGGATTGATTTCAATATCGATATCATCGTCAATTTCAGGTGAAACAAACACCGCAGCGAATGAGGTATGTCTGCGATTCCCTGAATCGAATGGAGACTTGCGTACCAAACGATGTACTCCGGTTTCAGTCCTTAACCAGCCGAATGCATATTCTCCATCAAATTTAATCGTAGCACTTTTAATACCGGCTACTTCACCGGGCGATACTTCTATTAATTCGGTTTTAAACCCTTTACGCTCGCCCCAGCGTAGATACATGCGCAACAACATCTCGGCCCAATCCTGCGCCTCAGTACCGCCCGATCCAGACTGCACGTCTAAAAATGCATTATTAGGATCCATTTCGCCGGAAAACATTCGTCGAAACTCCAGAGCAGCCACTCTTTCTTCCAGCTCCGATAAATCTTTTTCAATGTCTTTTAATGTCGCCTGATCTCCCTCTTCCACGGCTAATGAAAGTAGATCTTTGGAATCCGTTACACCACTCTCAACATCCTCGATGGTTTTTACAACTGCTTCCAGATTGGCGCGTTCTTTTCCTAGTTTTTGTGCAAGTTCTGGCTGATTCCAGATATCAGGATCCTCCAGCTCGCGACTAACTTCATCCAAACGTTCACGCTTGTTTTCGTAGTCAAAGGTACCCCCTTAAGCTGGCAGAACGGGATTGCAAATCTTCAATTAAATTTTGTAAGGGGTTAATTTCCATTTCTTTTACCTATATATACTTATGCCTAGCTTGTAGAATGTGCGCGTATAGTAAAGTATTTTGAACCTTAGCCATAGATGCAAAATCATTTTTAAAGGTTGGATTTGCGCATCTGACTCAAATTCAACATCTATAAGTCGGCTGGTTCTAAATGCTGCACAATAAGCTGCGGAGAACGCACTCCTCTAAATTCATTAATCACAAGTTGATATGCGATTCGAATTTGGCTGACATCTTCATTCCAATGATATTTCTCGATGTTAAAGGCAATCGCATCAATTTGTCGTTTCCCTTCACTTGGCATCAAACTTAGCTTTAAATGGTGTTGGCCTACGATGCGATGCTCAATTACATTAAAAATGCCATCAAATATAGGCTCGGGAAAACCTTGCCCCCATGGACCGGCTTGAAATAACATTTCAGCAATATCTAATGACATCTCATGTTCGTTTAGCTCTCCATCTGACAACAAAATTGCTTCTAGCTGTTCTGGCGTAACTAATTCTTCAATAGTTTGATTAAATACCGTTGCAAAATTTTCAAACTGATTTTTAGCAATACAAAGCCCGGCTGCCATGGCATGCCCACCAAATGTTTTAATCAAGCCTGGATTGCGTGTTGCGATTAAATCTAAGGCATCACGAATATGTAGCCCTGGAATTGAACGAGCGGAACCTTTGAGCTTAGTCTCATTAGTTTGCGCAAATACAACTGTGGGACGATGAAATTTTTCTTTAATCCGTGCTGCCACAATACCACTCACACCTTGGTGCCAGTCAGGATCGTATAATGCGATTCCAAATTGATAGTTAGCTATACCTTCAAGATTTTTTGTTTTGAGTACGTGCATTGCTTGTTTCTGCATATCTCTTTCGATTTGTTTACGCTCTTCATTTAGATCATTTAATTGTCTAGCAATCGCTGTTGCTTTAGATTCATCATCGGTGAGTAGGCATTCAATTCCCAAAGACATGTCTTCCAAGCGACCTGCGGCATTTAAACGTGGTCCTACAACAAAGCCAAGGTCACTTGCACTAACTCGTAAAAGGTTTTTTCCTGCGACACTGAGTAAAGCACGAACTCCAGCACAACATTTGTTTGCACGTATGCGTCGCAAGCCTTGTTCCACCAAAATTCGATTGTTGTAATCAAGCTTAGCTACGTCTGCCACAGTGCCTACCGCCACAATGTCTAAAAATTGCGCAAGATTCGGTTCCGCTAATTGCTTCTTTTCAAACCAACCCTTTGTACGAAGTAAAGCCCGCAGGGCCGAAAGCACATAAAACACTACCCCTACTCCAGCCAGATGCTTGCTTGGAAATTCGTCATTACGCTGATTAGGATTGATAATGACATCGGCCTCAGGTAATTCCTCGCCTGGGATGTGATGATCGGTAATTAATACATCTATACCCTTAGCTTTGGCAGCGGCAACACCCTCTATGCTGGAAATACCATTGTCTACCGTAATGATCAGCGCTGGATTAGACTGTGCTGCCACTTCCACAATTTCTGGTGTGAGGCCATAACCATATTCAAATCGGTTGGGCACAAGATAAGCAATATTGGAATAGCCAAAGCTATTCAATGCACGTAAGAACAAGGCCGTGCTGGTAGCTCCATCGGCATCAAAATCTCCTACAATGAGAATTAGTTGTTCATTCTGCATACATTGGTATATCAGCTTCACCCCAGCATCTACATTGAGCAACTTGCCTGGTGGTAAGGCTTTTGAAAGCGAATGATTGATTTCTTCTTCACTATTAATTCCACGCTGTGCATAAATACGCTGCAATATAGGTGGCAGTTCATTGAACTGCTCACTAATGGCAGTATCAGGGCGGCGTTTAATTGTGGTTATTTGGAATGACAAATTAAAATATAATCGCAAACAAAATATTCTTTCATTAAATATACTTTCTCTGGCATTCTAAACAAGATGTTGAGTCTTCAAGCAAACCTTAGAAACTAATTTAAGTGTATCTAAAATAATTAAGGATATTATGGCCTTATAGATGCTTTCTTAAGTTGTTACTTGGTTAATTATTTTCATTATTATTGATATATAGAAATCTCTAAACTCAAAACCATGGCTCAGCATATCCTTTTCTTAACCGGCAAACTGGCGGAAAAAAGTTTGCATCGCGTTTTGGAATCCATGCAGCCAACTGATTTTACCTATGAAGTTCGTCAGCTTGGTGTCAGTGTCGCGGCATTGATGACGACATCGTTGATCGAAAAGCGGCTTACTGATACTGGCAAAGCGCAAAAAATTATCATCCCAGGGCGTTGTCGGGGTGATATTGATGCCTTATCCAAATCACTGAATTTACCCGTTGAACGTGGCCCTGAAGAATTAAAAGATCTGCCAGCCTATTTTGGACAAATTGATCGTAAAACCGACTTAAGTAAATATGCAGTACAGATATTTGCCGAGATTGTTGATGCGCCGAATATGTCTGTTAATGAAATCATCAAACAAGCAGAAAAATACAAAGAAGATGGCGCAAATGTTATTGACTTAGGCTGTCTTCCCAGCACTGCCTTTCCCCATTTAACTGAATCCGTTCAGGCACTCAAAGCTGAAGGTTATAAGGTAAGTGTAGATTCCCTCACGCCAAAGGATTTGGTTGCGGGCGGCAAAGCGGGGGCAGATTTTTTATTCAGTATTAGTGAAAAAACCCTTTGGATATTGGATGAAGTTGAAGCCACTCCTATTCTGATCGGGCATCCACCTTCTAATGCAAGCTCGCTCTATCGTGCAATTGAACAATTATTAAAACAAAATCGAAGATTCATCGCCGATTCAATCTTAGATCCTATTCATTTTGGTTTCACGGAATCAATTGCGCGTTATCGCAATTTACGCAGACGCTACCCTGAAATCGAAATGATTATGGGGATTGGTAATCTTACCGAGTTGACTCATGCAGACTCGGCCGGAACCAATGCCATACTTCTAGGAATAGTTTCAGAATTAGAAATTCAGCATATATTGACTACCGAAGTGAGTGAACATTGTCGCTGCGCCGTGAAAGAGGCGGACTTGGCACGCCGTATTATGTATGCTGCAAGGATTGATAATATCCCCCCCAAAGGCTATGACAATGGCTTAATGGCACTACATGAACGCAAACCATTTCCCTATACACAAGAAGAAGTAAAAGAATTTGCAGCAGAAATCAAAGATCCAAATTTTCGTATTCAAGTCAGCGAGGATGGTATTCACACATATAATCGTGATGGATTGCATACTACTACCGACCCTTATGATATTTATCCCAAATTAAACGTAGAAGATGATGGTGGACATGCTTTTTATTTAGGTATCGAACATGCTCGTGCTCAAATTGCCTGGCAGCTGGGTAAACGTTATGAACAAGATGAAGAATTAGATTGGGGGGTGGCGGTCAAAAAAGCTGAAGAGGATTTGAGTAAGCAAAAAGAAGCAGGCACCACTCTACATACTCGAGAAGACCGAAAAAAGAAAATGAGAAAAAAATGAAGCTTGTACCTAAAAAAATAGCGTGTTTTCCTACAAGAGTAGGTGCGATGCTTTTAAGCAGCGGTGCTTATTTATATATAAATGAGCAACGGAAAAAGGTCCGCAACGCCCTATTGGAAGAAAACCCGCATTTTGGGAGGTGCAAATAATGCCGTTTATACGGGAATGTATCGTAACTACCATCCGTGATGACAAAAGCATCCATATCGCACCCATGGGCATCCATGAGGATGGCAAACAACTCATTATTTTGCCTTTCAAGCCCTCTGCGACCTTAGACAACTTGGAAAGAGATGGCACCGCGACACTCAACTATACGGATGATATCCGAGTGTATGCAGGCTGCATTACTGGCCGGCGTGACTGGCCTACCTGCCCCACTGAAGTTATTCAAGGTGCCCGTTTAAAAAACTGTTTAGCTCACATAGAGTTAGAAGTTATAGATAAAGTGGAAGATGAAGTACGCCCTAAATATATTTGTAAAACAGTACATGAAGTCACTCATCAGCCATTTCATGGTTATAATCGTGCTCAATTTGCGGTTCTTGAACTTGCAATTTTATCCAGTCGCTTACATATGTTACCGCAGGAAAAAATCCAGCATGAGATTGAATATTTAAGCATTGGCTATGAAAAAACCTCTGGACCCCGCGAACAAGAAGCCTGGAACTGGCTAATGGAGAAAATTGATACATTTATGCAAACACAACAGGAAAAACAAACATGACAGGAATGCTTGCAAGTGTACGCAACCTTCAAGAAGCCAATATTGTTTATCAAGGTGGCGCAGATATTATTGATCTTAAAGAACCTATGCATGGCGCACTTGGAGCAGTGCCATTAAATGTACTCCATTACGTCGTTGATGAGCTTTGGGAAAAATGTGTGATTAGTGCCACAGTAGGTGATTTACCTGCAGACGCTGTAGCAATTGAAGAAAAAGTTATGCAAACCGCAGAAACAGGAGTCGATTACGTAAAAGTTGGCATGTTCAGTGAGCGCCACATTGAAAATTGCTTGCCAAATTTAGTGCATTGCGCAAATCGGGGGATTGCAATTATTGCCGTGTTTTTTGCTGATATGGACTTTGACATTGACCATGCTATTCACTTAGCTAAACAAGCGCATCTCAAGGGAGTGATGCTTGACACTGCTCACAAAAAATCTGGCAATTTGCTACAACATAAAAACATTTTGCAGCTTGAATATTTTGTAAATCGAGCAAAACAGAACGGCCTACTGACTGGGTTGGCCGGATCATTAACAATAGAAGATATATCCACTTTAATGAAAGCCATGCCAGATTACATTGGATTTCGAACAGCGCTCTGTGCAAGCAAAAAAAGAACCAACCATCTGGATATCGAAGCAATTAAACAAGTGAGAAATAGCATCCCCTACCAAGAAGAAGTAATAATGAAACTTGCGTAACCGAACAAGCATCAGCTTCATCGGTTTTTTTCATTTTTGCTACATACACAAAATGGGGGCAGCATGGCAGAAAATTTATATAACCCACCACGATCTGATGTATCTACGTTAACACAATCAGGAAATAAATTATCTCTCTTACAAATTTATTTTTCTCTTCAAGGACGTGTAAACCGAAAAACTTATTGGCTGCTTCTAATTCTGCCAATGTTTATGTTGGGTTTTATCTCGGCGATATTAGTGCCATATTTCCCTGACTATTATTGGATAGATTCATTAATTACATTGCTTGTCCTATGGCCTAACATTGCCGTACAAGTAAAAAGATGGCACGACCGGGATAAATCTGGATGGTGGGTTCTAATTGGGTTAATTCCAATCGTTGGATTCATTTGGGCTTTGATTGAAAATGGTTTCCTGGCGGGAGACCCAAGTTGGAATCAGTACGGCGAGCCACAAGACTTCTAGTAACTCATAAAATTTCTTCTATAATATTAATTATATGAAGAAACTCAAAAATGAAGCCGAGTTAGTCAAAAAAGCGATTCGTGTTGGCATGATTTACGCCGAAAAACGCGGCGTGGTTAAATTTGAAGCAAATGATTCTGCAAACGACAAAATTGAATATCTTTATCGACTATTAGTACATGACAAATTGATTCAGCCTCTAGCTAAAGATCAGCTAAGCCTTCCCAACATGAAACATAAACTGGCTATTTGGGTATCTCGTCAGCTTCCCAAGGATCACCCTTTGTTACAATAGGAGAAAATTCAGCACATAAGCACAGTCATGGCAAAAACTGGAGCCGAAGTTTCAATTAATTCAACTTCACAAACAAGAACTTGGTTTCTAAGGTTTTGGCATCGTTTTTGCCGATTAGTCGTTCGCATTTTTTACCGTGAATTTGAAATAACTGGAACAGAGTTAATCCCCGATCGTGCCGGACTACTTTTATGCGCCAATCACGTAAATGCACTAGTTGACGTAGTCGTATTACAAGCATCTACTGATAAAGATATTCGTCCGCTTGCACGTAGCGGCCTTTTCTTAAATCCCCTTCTCAGACCAATCCTGAATATGATTGGCGCTGTACCTATTTACCGCCGCAATGACCCTGGGAGTGACACCCGGCAAAATGAAGACTCATTTTCTCGATGCTATGAATTACTAAATCAAAACGAAACCATTATTATTTTCCCTGAAGGTCAAAGTCACTCAGATCCTCATATAAATAAATTGAAGACTGGTGCTGCACGTATTGCTCTTGGTGCTTTGCAACAAAATGGTACTTCGCCTGTAGTTTTACCAGTAGGACTAACCTTTTCACGTAAAGGTAAGTTTCGCAGTGATGTATTAGTCCAGTATGGCACAGTTATAGATCTTGATACTCCAAACACATTAAATTTATTTGAAAAAGTAGAACTTATTACAGATCGAATTAAACAAGAACTTGCCAAAGTCACTCTTAATGCAGATTCATGGGAAGATTTATATTTAATTACTCGGCTAGAAAAATTCTTTGCCCTTAGACATGGAAAATATAGAAAAGGACAATTAAAACAACGCTTTCACGCCCTACAACGCCTCATTGAAGCTCAACGCATATTGAGAATCTATGAGCCCGATAAAGTACGCTCTTTGATTGTGCAATTGCGAGGTTTCGAACGTTTATGTAAATGTTGCGGGATAAGAGACTATCATTTAACGATAAATTATAAACCTTTACTAATTGCTATATATATTGCACGGATAGTTACCCTATTATTTATTGGCTTGCCGATTGCAATATGGGGAATAATTAACAACTTTATCCCTTATCAATTAACACGCGATGCATCCCGTCGCATTGCAAAAGGACCAGATCAATACGATACGGCAAGTGTATCGTTTGGTATGCTTTTCTTTTTAATATTTTGGTCTGCACAAACATATATTATTTATCGTTATTTCGGTCTGACTTGGTCTTCAATCTATCTAGCAAGCATAATTATAAGCGCACCTTTTGCACTTAAGATGCGTAAGGAATACCATATTATTATCGATAATATAAAAATATTCTTTTTGTTTATGCGAAAGAAACAACTCAGAGAATATTTAGAAACAAAACGAAGTGAGATCGAAGTTGAACTTGCAAAAATGATACGAATAGTAAAAAGACTACCTAAAATAGAATAAATTTTTTGTTAGTTAGTGTTGTGGTTTCCAAGCTCTAATTAGTATATTTTCAAGATTTATATTTTTCGGTAATGTACCAAAGGTGTAACCCCAATCATTATTTAAACGAGTTGTACAAAAACTATCTGAAACTACATCTGGTGAAAATTGAAGCAACAGAGCCGCTTGTAATGTAATTGCCATCAATTCAGTTAGGCGCCGTGCCGAAATCTCTAAGCTAGCTTTATCCACAACTATTTTTTTAATATCTTGAACAGCTACGTCTAAGTATTTATTTTCTCCTTGGGCTTTATTAATCTCTTCAATAAAAATATCTATTACTTCAGGATGTTTGGCAATTGTGCGTAAAACATCCAAACAAATTACATTCCCGCTACCTTCCCAAATGCTGTTCAGGGGTGCTTCACGATATAACCTAGGCATAATAGATTCTTCAACATATCCATTTCCCCCATGCACTTCTAAAGCTTCATAGATGAAATTTGGGGCACGTTTATTAAGCCAATATTTAGATATAGCAACTATAAGTCTAGCTAATATTTTTGCGGCTGGGTCATCACTCGAGTCATCGAATGCTCGAGCAACTCGCATTAAAAGAATCGTTGCAGCTTCAGATTCAATCGCTAGATCTGCTAAAACCATTCTCATAAGCGGCTGCTGTATAAGTAGCTTTCCAAATACCTTTCTATTTGACGCATGATGCAAGGATTGGATTAGCGCATGGCGCATTAAGGCAGCTGGAGCCATAGATGCATCTAAGCGAGTATGATGGACCATTTCTATAATACTGTTGATGCCACTACCTTCTTCACCAATCAACTCTGCATAGGCTTGATGATATTCAATTTCCGATGAAGCATTTGAACGATTACCTAATTTGTCTTTTAAACGCTGTATATATATAGAATTCCTTGTGCCATCTGGTCGCCAGCGTGGAACCAAAAAACAACTTAGACCATTTTTAGTATAAGCAAGTGTCAAAAAAGCATCGCTCATAGGCGCTGAACAAAACCATTTATGACCCACTAGCTCAAATGCTTCTGCTGAGCCTTCGCTTTTTAAAGGAGTAGCTTTCGAAGTGTTTGCACGTACATCACTTCCGCCTTGCTTTTCTGTCATTGCCATACCAATAGTAAGCCCATGCTTTGCATCAGCTGGGATAAAGCGTGAGTCATATTGATTCGTTAGAATTTTAGGCTCCCACTTCTTGACAATTTCGGGTTGTCGTCGTAATACAGGAATGGCGGCATAGGTCATTGTTATGGGACAACATGCGCCTTGTTCAATTTGCCCAAACAAAAATTCTAATGCGCTATGTGCAACATGTCCGCCTTTGTCGGAAGTCCAGGCTACGCTGTGAATTTCATTTTCTATCGCTAGTTTCATCAACTCGTGATATGAAGGATGGTAATAAACTTCATCTATACGATGACCGTAACGATCAAAGGCTCGAAGTTCAGGCAGGTGCCGATTTGCTTCAAAAGCAAGATTTATAAAATACTCACTGCCAATAACTCCTCCAAATTTATGTGTTCGATTATTAGCCCAATCGGCGCCTTCTCGTGACAATGCTTCTTTTAGAACAATATCGGAGTCATAAAGGTTGATGTTGATTAAAGGTGGAGGTTGGTTCACCACATCATGTGCTGTTATTTGCATAGTATTTGTCCAGTCATACATAGAGCCGTATTCAATGATTTCATATTTTAATTACAACAACGGCTGTATTTTACAAATCAAGATAAACTACATTATAAAGCCTTTTTGAATGGTCCCTCTTTATAGGTTTATTTGCTTATAATAAGTTATCATGTATATGTTTAATGAAAAAAATTAATATGAACAACAGATACTTTGTTCTTGGGGTTTTTATAGCTATATTTTCAAATCTTGCATTTGCAGAAGGAAAAGAAACCATCACTTTCCCTGCAAAGGATGGTATAGAAATTACTGCTGATGAATATATTAAATATGAAGGTAAAAGCACACCGTTGATTGTCTTGTTTCATCAAGCTGGCTGGAGTCGAGGGGAATATCTCGAAATCGCACCAAAATTAAACGATTTAGGCTTTAATTGCATAGCGGTTGATTTACGTGCCGGTGAACTTATTAATGGCGTTGAAAATGAGACTGCAATTAATGCAAAAGAAGCTAATAAAAAAACCCGTTATATCGATGCATTAGAAGATATGATTGCAGCCCTGCATTTTGTAAGAACAAAATATAGTCCAGACAAAGTGATTGCTTGGGGTAGTTCTTATTCTGCTGCACTTGTGCTACATATCGCTGGAGAATACCCTAAACTAATTGATGGAGCCTTATCTTTCGCACCAGGTGAGTATTTTGCTAATCAGGGAAAAACCAACTCTTGGATTGAAGAAAGTGCAGCCAACATTGAAGTACCTGTGTTTATCACTTCTGCGCGTAATGAAAATAATAATTGGTCTAATATTTTTGAAGCAATAAAATCGAGGCATAAGATCTCTTTCATTCCGTCGTCCAAAGGCAACCATGGATCAAGGGCGCTTTGGGACCAGTTTGAAGACAGTGCCGATTATTGGGAGGCAGTAAATAGTTTCTTAGCAAGCAATTTTCATTAAGCAACCATGAAAAATACAAACATCAATAATATATTGTCATCAACTACCTGATACTAAGGAGTTTGATCACTATGCAAACCGTTAAACAACTGTTAGAAACTAAAGGCAACGATATTTTAACAATCGACCCTAATAACACCGTATATGATGCAATCAAATTGATGGCCGATCATCATGTAGGCTCTCTACTAGTAATGGAAAAAGACAAACTCGTAGGCATTATTACTGAACGAGATTATTCTAGAAATGTAATACTAAAAGGTAAATCGTCAAAAGAAACACCTGTTAAAGATATTATGATTTCCAATATACTATGTGTTCAACCAGAAAAAACGATTGAAGAATGTATGGCATTGATGACCGAAAAACATGTCCGACATCTGCCTGTAATAGGAAGTGATAAGGTTATTGGTATTATTTCTATTGGAGATCTAGTCAAGGCTATTATCTCTGAGCAAAAATTTATGATAGAGCAGCTAGAGCACTACATAAGTGGATTACCCACTTGAGAAAAGGCTTAGTGGCATCAGACTTATTAAGCGTTGAGAAAGTATTAGATTTTTGGTTTTCAGAACCAGTTAAAAAACATTGGTTTAGATCGACAAAAGAGCTAGACAAAGAGATTCGCATTAAATTTGAATCTGTTTGGCATCAAGCTGCGGCCAATCAATTAGATCATTGGAAACAATCACCCAAAAGCGCACTTGCTTTAATTATTATATTAGATCAGTTTCCTTTAAATATGTTTAGAAGCCAAGCAAAAAGCTTCTCCACCGAAAAAAACGCAATTGAAATTTCTCATCATGCTATTGCAAATAAATTCGACTCTAAATTGACACAAACTCAGTTGCCATTCTTATACATGCCACTCATGCACAGTGAAAATATTGATGATCAAAACCTATGTGTAGCCCTATTAGAAAATGCAGGTCTTGATAATAATCTAAGATTCGCTAAACATCATCGCAGTATCATTTTAAAATACGGCCGTTTTCCACACAGAAATAAAATTTTAAATAGAATCAGCACTAAAGATGAGCTTGAATACTTAGCTTCTCCTCAAGCATTTAAAGGCTAATTAGTATTGTGAAAAATAATATTTACAAGAACTATATTCTCGCAATATTAATCATAATATCTATACTTAGTTTCTTTTTTATTAAACCAATCCCACAAGACCTTACTTACCACTTATTTGCTGACACTAGAAAATTACTTGGTATTAATAATTTTTTTGATGTGTTATCTAATCTACCTTTCTTCTTTGTTGGAATTATTGGGCTTAGTTACACACTATCAAATTGGATACCAAAAAGTTCATGGGCCTGGTTTATTCTTTTCAGTGCAATAGCATTAGTATCTGTCGGCTCAGCTTATTATCACTTTAATCCAAATAATCAGACATTAGTATGGGACCGTCTACCGATGGCAATCGTTTTTATGGCTTTGTTTGTTGTCGTAATCGGTGATTACATAGACACTAGGTTACAGTATTGGTTGTTAATCCCAATGTGTTTGTTGGGTGTATTTTCAGTAATTTATTGGAATATGACAGATGACCTTCGGTTATATGCGTGGGTCCAGTTTGTTTCGTTAGGGCTCATGTTAATCATAATGTTTATGTATCAGCCAAATAATTTTCAAACAAAGTTTTTAATTTATGCGTTTGTATTTTACGCATTATCTAAATTAACAGAACATTTTGATATTGAAATATTCAACTATACTTCTGATATTTTAAGCGGTCATACCATTAAACATTTATTAGCAGCTGTAAGTACATTTTACTTTTACATTCTCATGAAAAACTGCAGAACTTAGTTCATATTCTATGAATTCAGCTAGAATATAATAATAAGACTCCAAACAGACTATAGACCGTTATGGAACACTCACATCAGCACCCCACCCCACGCAACTATACTCTAGCATTTGGTATAGGGACTGCATTAAATGTTGTTTTTGTTATTGTTGAGGCCATTTTTGGTTTTTTATCTAATTCTTTAGCCTTAATAGCTGATGCTGGACATAATCTTGGTGATGTACTAGCACTGTTATTGTCTTGGGGAGCAACCTATCTAGCACAACGCAAACCTACACGCACTAAGACTTATGGATTACGCAGAGGAACAATCCTTGCTGCCTTTATCAGTAGTTTGGCCTTACTTATGGCAATGAGTATTGTTGCTTGGGAAGCCATAGGACGTTTTACTAGTCCATCTGAAGTCGACTCGATGACCATTATTATTGTTGCAGCCATAGGTGTATTGATAAACACTCTCACCGCGTTGATGTTTCTCACCAGTCAACGTGAAGACTTGAATATAAGAGCTGCATTTATTCACATGGCTGCTGATGCAGGTGTTTCTCTTGGAGTGGTTGCCGGTGGCATCATAATTTTAATCACAGGCATATTCTGGCTAGATCCTGTTATTAGTTTACTTATTGTAATTGTAATCGTTATTAGTACTTGGGGAGTATTTAGAGACTCTTTCAATTTGGCAATGGATGGTGTACCTAAAGGAATAGAAATTGATGAAGTAAGAAATTTTATCTTACAACAAGATGGTATATGTGAAATTCACGATCTACATATTTGGGCCATGAGCACCACACAAGTTGCATTAACAACCCACCTTGTGCGTGATACATTAAAGCTAGATGATCAATTTGTACATAATCTTAGCAAGCAACTACAAGATAAGTTTGGAATTATTCACTCTACTATACAAATTGAATCAAGTGAGCAATCCCACTTATGTGACCAAGCACAGCACGATAGCGTTTGATTATTAATTTTAAATGAAAGCTTTGCTTTATGGCCTAATGTTTAATTCAGGTCTATGCACAATTTTATTATCGAGGACCATTGTTAACCATTCTGCTCCTGTCATGCCATGATTAACTTTAGTGAGAGATTGATCTGACTGAGTAATGGTGTGATAAATACCACTTGGTAAGTATGTAGACCATGTTTTTCCTATGCGCTCATCTCTTAGTTTGTAAATTGCTTTACGATATATACTAAAACTGACGCCTTTACCACCGCATTTTTTTGATTCTTTATTTAACAAGATCACGCCAGCGAGATCTGAATTTGCACTGATAAAACTAAAGTTACCTTGTGGATAGTTTTTGCTTAAATAATTATACAGCGCAAGAACTCCTCCTTTACTGAAATCCTTACATTCCTCACAGTCTGGAGGGATCGATACTTTGAACAGCTGACTAAGTTGTTTTTGTAGACAACCAATGTTTATTGTCTCACTTTCAACAATTGGAGCAGAATCAACTAATGCAGTAATTTTTTCCCAGGAAATGCATTCGCAACTTGGGAATAATTATAAAGAACGCCAAAACCACCTGCGCTCGCACCAGCAAGTAAAATTTCATTTATACCTTTTGCATGTGATAATAAATGTTGCAAAGCAATATTTATATTCTTGTAACCAACGAAGTTTTGTTCTTTAACAACACCTTTCACCCGTGCACTTGGATTATTACCAGCATGTAGATCGCCCGTGCAATAAGGGATATAAACATGATGCCAATCAGCCACAGGATTTTTTTTATTTTTTATATTAAACAGCCCTTTATTACCTAATGCCTTTTTCCATCCATGAAATTTATTTCCCTGAAACTCCTCTCCAGCAATACCTGCTTTTCTATTTTGTTCACAGGAGTCTTTATCGTGACAAAACCCTCCTCACTGTAAATAAATCATCAATTTATCTGATGTTTTATTTAGCCTAATACCAACCCCCGTTGAGGTACCATTTCTGCATTTCATGCTTGCAATGTCATACCATTTCCACTTATTAAAATCGTTTGCATGAACAACACTACAAACAAAAAACAAAGCACAAAAAAGTATGTGCTTGATTAAAACTATTAGTCTAGTTCTCAATATAATTAAGCTTTATCTGGAAACATATAAATATACTTAAAATATTACGAACAGTTTGATAAAAAATGTTAAGTTCTCCCCATAAAAACGGTGCAAAACTTCAATTTTTCATAAATACGGCCAGATTAAACATGCTGTTATAGTAGTAAATCAGCCTTAAATAATTTCTTTGATCTTCAGCGGTTTCATAGAGGCGAGTAACAACGGAATAATACTAAAGGTTGCAAATAATGAAACTATCATAGCAATACTGGTAAGCATGCCAAAATAAATGGAAGGCACAAAGTTAGACAGTACTAAAATAATAAAACCTAGTGTGATGGTTATAGAAGTAAAATAAAGTGCTTTACCAACCGTTGTTTGCGATTTGCGAATCGCTTCTAAATTATTGCCGCTGGTTGAATATTCTTTCTTATATCGATGGATATAATGAATTGCGTAATCTACGCCAATACCAATGGTAATTGCAGCAATTGTAATCGTCATAATATCTAATGGGATTCCAAACACCCCCATTAAGCCTAAAATGAATAGCGCAGTGAAAATATTTGGTAATGTTCCAATGATAGCTAATTTGAAACTACGAAATAATATTGTCAACATGATCAAAATACAGACAAATACTGTTCCTAATGTGAGGATTTGCGATCGAAATAAACTTTGTAGTACATTGTTATACAAGACACTTATTCCCGTCAGACGTATCTCTTCACCATCTTTGACATAGCCATTACTTAAGTCCGCTTTGATTTTGTTCAACAATTCATTTCTAATTAATGTGTGATCAGAATCTTTAATGCGAGCCACAATACGTGCTTGGTTTCCATCACTGGACACATAAGGTGAAATTAAAATTTGTTTAATGTTTTCAGGAACTTTAGAGTAAACGAGTGATAGGTGAAAATCTTCTAAAGGCTCGCCTTTGTTTACCGTTCGAAACACTTCTTCAGTACTTGAAAGCGACAAAACTTTACCGACCTGAGGCAAGCTCTCTATATAGTTATGTATCTTACTTATCTTTTTTATTCCACTGCGGTTATACCAGTAGCTTTTCGCCGTAAAATCATCTTGAGTTTCTTCCAGATCAGCTAAATAATCACCAAACTCTTCGTCCTCTTCTTCTACTTCATCTGTTTCTTCTTCTACTTGCTGCGAAGCTTCCAACATTATTTCTAATGGGACGGTACCCCCTAAGTCCTGATCTACTAATTCAAGACCTTGATAGATATCAGTAGTCTTTTTGAAGTAATCGATAAATCGATTTTCCACCGTTAATTGGCTAATGCCAATAATATTTAAAATAAACATCCCTATCAAAATAACCATTGTTAAGGTTTTATTGTTCACAATAGCATTGAGGATATTTTCAAGAAACTTCGCTGACTTATCTTCACTAAAATCTTTTGACTTAGGCTTAATGATTTTAATTAACGCAGGTAACACTGTAAAAGTAAGCAGAAAGGCACAAAATAATCCTAAAATCATCATATATCCAAATACGATAACTGGATTGATGTCACTAACGATCAATGAAAAGAATGCAATAGCTGACGTCAGCACCATATAAAAGCAAGGTGTGATAATCTGCGAAACTGCAATTGTTACTTTCTCATCTATACTTTTTTCAGGATGCAAAGACTGTATTTCTTGATAACGAATAATGACGTGTATAGAAAGTGCTATGGAAAAGATAATTAATAGTGCAATAAAGTTAGATGATATTATTGTTAATTGAAATCCTAACAATGCCGTGATTCCAGACACTAATACCACGTTTAATAAAGCACATACGAGCGCTAAAAAAATCCATGCCGGCTTTCTAAAGAATAAAAATAGCACTAAGATCATTATGACAACAATCGCGATGCCAAATATCTTTATGTCTTGAACAACAAACACCTTCATATCGTTACCAATAAGCGGTGCCCCTGCTAAGTAGAATTCTCCTTGATTCTCATAACCAGCAATAATCTTGCGCACAGAAGCCAATACACTTTTATAGCGTTCGTTTATTACTTGCCGTTGGGCAGAAATGTCTTCTCTAACGGCTTCCAGCTCAGAAAGATCTTCTTGATTTAAAGTCTGTGTTTTCTCTTTTTCAAGTAATACATATTTTTTCTGTAATAGATTAATTAATTCCTGGTTTTTTTGAATATCAATTTTAATTGCGGTTGTACTTAGATCTTTACTGACTAAGTTATCTACATAGATAGGGCTCGATGTGAATTCTAATCGTGCTTTGTCTAAGTCAACTTGTGGAGATAGCAAATTTGCAAACTTTGTATTACCCGTTTTTTCATCTTCTTCTAATTGCAGCAATAAAGGTACATTGCTAAGCGCCGATACTCCCGACACACCATCTACCTCCTTGAATTTACTCGAAATATCTTCAAGTAATGTGATGGTTTCCTGATCTAATAACGATGCATTTGGCTTATAGCCCACTATGATGTATTCATCTGTTCCGTAATGGCGATGTACTTCTCGATAATATTTAAGATCGGGATCATTCTCTAACAAGAGCGAATCTGGAGATGCATCTATATTTAAATTTTTTATTTGTGTGCTAGCAGCTACTACAAGCGCTAACATGCAAATAATTACTAAATATGGGAAACGAGTGACCAGATTAGAGATTGAATTTACGAGCGCCGTAAACATTATTATCGTAAAACGAATGGGAATTTTTCAGGTGTTTTATATTGTAGCACGAGTATACATATTAATTTATTGATTTCTATAATTAAGATTTTCTTAACTGCTCAATGAATTGATTTACTTGTGTTTTATGCATTATTTGTGCAATACCTCGGTACTCATCCAGGAGTTTTTGTATGCCAATATCAATACATTTATGCTTAACCAGTTGTTCAATTGAAACCGTTGATAAGGCCAACTCAGAAGACTTAATAAATACTAGCTGATCTGCAGATAAGTATTTCGCCAACCATGTTGCGAGACTATCGGATGTTACTTGCCATGATTTTTCAAGCTCGCAACTACTACTAACCATTTGATATGGCTCCCAAATAACTGCTTTCCCAGTTTGCCAGTTATGTAGAATGTCTTTTTCATTGCCGGCTAAACTAAAGTTTGAACACAAAGATGCCATTAGATATCCATACTGCTGCATACCAAGTACTGCCATATTGTGTGCATGTATTGGATCCAGTTTAAATTTCTTATCCGCATCGCGGATTATATCTGCAAACGGTCCTCCTCCTGGAACAATAATGATGTTGTGTTTGTTAGATTCATTGTTGATGTAATCACTAATTACTTTTAACCACTGAATTAAATATTTGCTATTGTAAAGACTACCACCAAGCTTAATTACCCATCGCATAGAAACTGTATTGATTATCTGTCAATTAGCTTGACGATCGCGTTCAACATGTGGGTTCAATAACTTCATCATTGCTGTGGCTTTATCAAATGTTTCCTGATACTCAGCTTCGACTTTAGAATCATATACGATTCCACCACCAGCATAAAAATACATACTCTGATCCTTATGTAAAATCGTCCGTATCGCAATGTTAGTATCCATATTGCCATCAACACCTAGGTAACCAATTGAACCACAATAGATGCCTCGACGATGCGGCTCTAACTCTTCAATGATCTCCATAGCACGTAATTTTGGTGCGCCTGTAATCGATCCACCAGGAAAACAGCCACGCAGTAGATCAATTGCAGAACGATTTTCGCGTAACCTGCCTATTATGGTACTCACCATGTGATGCACGTTTGGAAAACTTTCAATATCAAATAGTTTTGGCACCTGCACTGAGCTAAGAGCACAATTTTTACTAATATCATTACGCAACAAGTCAACAATCATCACGTTCTCTGCCTGATCTTTTTTACTTTGGCTGAGCTCATGCATTAATAGCTTGTCCTTATTCTCATCTTTAGAACGGGGGCGCGTACCCTTTATGGGTTTGGTTTGAACAGTAGCGTCCTTAACAGATAAAAACCGCTCCGGAGAATTACTTAAGATTTGGAAATCGGAGTAATTCATATAGGCGCTGAATGGAGAAGGATTTATCGTCCTTAATCTCTGATATGCCAACCACGGATCACCTTCCACCTCAGCATTGAATCTTTGCGCAAGATTTACTTGGTAACAATCACCTTCACTTATATATTTTTTTATTTTGTTAAATGCATCAGAATAATATTGCTTAGTCATATTGGAAATAACTTTACTCTTGACAGTAAACTGCTCCCTTGTTCTAGGCGTTGCTTTACTCGTAAACAGGTTTTTTAAATCATTCCAAGTTCTTCTTGTTTGAATATCTGATTTATCTCCTAATAGAAACGTTTGTTTCTTTTTATGATCAACGATAATTGCCCAGGAATATAGGCCGATCGCCATATCTGGCAAAGCTAAATCATTGTTCGCAATCGAAGGTAATTTTTCTAGTCGACGCCCCAAATCATAACTAAAATAGCCCATAGCACCCCCCACAAATGGCAAACCATGTTGAATATCTTTATTAATATTGAGATGTTCATTAAGAACAGTAAATGGATCATCGGGCACAAAAAATGTTTCAGACCATGTTTGAATTTGCGTTTGTTTATCCTTACTTAGAATTCTTACTTTGGGTCTCGCAACAATAATATCATACCGGCCTTGAAGACAATTAGGTTTATTACTATCTAAGAAAATTGACCAAGGCTCGTCAGCTACTTTGTCAAATAGCAGTGTACTATTGGGATGATAGGGTAAGTCTTCTACTATAATTTTTGACATTATGAACAGTATCTTTGATAACCCAAACAAGCCACAGCTGCTGCAGGCGCACAATCACCTACATTAAACTCACTGTGTGAATTTTCATACTTACACAAGTTTTCAAAATCAATATATTTTCGATTAAAGCGTTGTGCAATCTCACGAATTAAAAATCGCCCAACACCGGCACCAACAATTGGAATATTCTGTGGTTGTGAGAACTTTGTAAGTTGTTTACGACATGCGTTAATGATCATTTGCAATTGTTGTTCACGCACATATTCTGCTACATGCTTCCAAGTAGCCATTTCCTCTATATATGCATCGTAACCAAACATCCTTGCTAAGCGAGTAGCACTAGAATTAACATCCTTGTCACGCCCATCAAGTGTATCGCCTAAATCCGCATAACCTGGTAATTCTCTGGTAAGTCGATATACATCTGCCGTATTAGAAAAACACTCGTTCATTATCGGTATAAACTTGTCATCGATAGGTGCAGATCTACACAGTGCAAAAACTGGAGTACGCACTACCCCGCAATAAACTAATTCTTGTGCATATAGGCGTTGCGCATCGTTATAGCCTTCATAAACAGCTCTGTGATCAGTGATTCTTACTATGTCGCTAGTGGTACTGCCCACATCGATAAACAGTGCATTATTAACTTTTTTTGCTACATAACTTGCACTAGCCAACCAATTTGCCGAGGCAACATCTTTATAATAACTAGTAGCGCTGTTTGCATCGATGAACCCTCTATTGCCAGCATAAAAGCTTATCGAACTAATTTGCAAATTAGCTGAGATTTCATTAACTAGCTGCGCAACCCCTTCTTTGCGATTACCGAAATGATCTACCAATTCCCCTGTCATCGTTACAGTGTGTACAGATGGAGAAAAGTTAAAATTTTTACATATAGCTTGTAAAGAATCCCGCAATGACTCGGTACCAAGCCACAAAGGGCAAAACAACTGCTGTAATTTAGAAATTGACTCTGCACTAGATGCTACAGCGGCTTTGATATGCGCCCCACCTATATCCCAACCTACAACACTCTCAGGCGGCACAACTGGTCTCTATATTGATAGTTACTTTATTATTATTTGTTATATTTACTCTTGGTAGCTTTTTATGCATAAAGCATTGCAACATCACCTCTGCTGGATTTATTCCTAAAGCTTGTCTTATGCCAACATATGACGTCGTGAGTCTAGGATTAATTTCGACCAAAATAATTTCATTTTTCGTAATTAATATATCCACACCAGTATAGCCACGTAATCCAGGCAATGCATTAGCAACTTGTTTACTAATCATTTTAAATTCATCTATATCTAATGTATTTACATCACAACTTAGTAAGCGTAATTTTCCATTTTCATTGAGTATGTTCTGCCTATTACAACTTAATAAAATGCAGTCACCATCCCAACACATCAAGCTTAAACTTGCATGCTTACCTTCTATATACGGTTGCACAATACAGTTTTCGAAATCGCTCTCTTCAATAGCTTGATGAATATCGGTTTGATTATCAAACAGGTATAAACCATCACACCCAACACCATCTATTGGCTTGACTACAAATTTTTGTGCGTCAAGGCCTTTGAAATTATTGAACGTGTAAGTTGGTACTAGAGAGATGTTATGTTCATGCAGATACTTATATGTTGCTAGTTTGTTAGTAGTCAACTCAATTGAATTGATCGAGCTGTTTAATAGTATAAACGAGCGATTTGAAAATTGTTTGCAAAGAGAAGCTAAAACTCCGTTAGTTTCAGGTGCAATAATCAGTAAAGCATCTAACTGATCAGCTATTTTATCTATTTCTGTAATACAAGAATCATTCGAACCTATAATGATTTCGTTTTTAGATCGCGATTTAGAAGTTAAACGGTAATCTCTTAGCGATAGTACATGCATATCGCTTAGATCTTCGAAATTGCTCACTACTGAAGCGAGCATCATTTCGCCTTCCCATGCTAGAGATGCAGGCAAATCTTGGTCTACCAATCCTCCACCAGTGATATACTCAAAAATTAATATCTTCATATTATTAATATGCAAATTATACCTGTACTCGATTTATCTAAAGGTTTAGTCGTACACGCAAAAAAGGGAGATCGAGTTAATTATAAACCAATACATTCCCCGCTATGCTCCTCATTTGACCCAGTTGAGATCATAAACTGTTTTTTAGATCTATATAATTTTAAATCTATATACATCGCTGACTTAGATGCTTTACAAAATCAAGGCAATAACATAGGAGTTATCGAATCTATATGCCGACAATATCCAGGACTAGAAGTATGGTTAGATACCGGTTTTGATCTAATTAGTCATTACTTAGAGGATTTACAGTACAGTCCTATACGTCCGATATTATCGACCGAATCCATCGATTCAATTACCTCATTTACTTCAATTATTAATAATTACTCCACTCATAATTTTATTCTTTCTCTAGATTACTTATTAGACAACATTTTAGGTCTAGATATACTCAATCAAACAAGCTCATCATTACCAACAGATATTCTTGTGCTTAATTTAGATAGTGTAGGTTCTTATCAAGGCATAGATATGCCTACTCAATTTAATCAACAACTTCTAGAAAACAATCATAATCTGTTTTATGGTGGTGGTATTCGAAACATTGAAGATTTAAACAAACTGAAAGCTGCAGGTTTTACTGGAGCATTAATTTCATCTGCGATACATAGTGGCGATATTACAAGCGACGATTTGAGGGCTATCAGCCAATGACTTTTAGATGTCGTTGTATATTCTTATTAATTAATGCACGCAGTTCCGAATTGCCTAATTCACTTGTAACGAAATATCTCAATAATTCACTAGGACCTTTTTTTTGTAATTCTTGTAAACTAGGGCCTGTATAACAACAGTGCGATTGTTCGGTTTCATAAATTTGCAGCTCTATCAATCCGGGAAGATACTCAATTAGTTTTTCCCAAATAAAAATACTCAACAACTCAGTACTTGATCGCCAACTCAATTCTGGAGCTACATAATTAAGATTATGATGATCTAAGTCATTTACTATGACCTGTTTAACAATGCGTTTAAGGTATCCATAATCGACCACAAAACCAGTAAGCGAGTCGATATAATCACGAACTTTTACATTCATGGCATAGCGACCACCATGCAAATTGACACATTTATCCGGATGATCTGTAATGAAGTGCGCAGAATCAAAAACCAGTTCTTTTGCTACTGTAGCTTGCTCATGCCGGCTAAAAAATCTCTCGCGCGCATTAGGGATTTCCTTTAGATATTCGCCAATCAGGTTTAACAAACGTGTTGTATCTTCCAATGTCTCACATCTTGTTAATTGCCCTGCATGGTGCATAGATGTAGGCAAACTTTTAAGACGAATCTGGTAACTTTGAGCAAGTTCGTCTTGGATTCTCACGGCATCTTCACGATCAGCAAAATCAATAAATAAATAGCCTGCATGCATCTCGCCAACATGGGCAATAAGTACCGCAAGTTGTTGCAAAAATGATTCTACTGATGAATGAACAATTCGTGGTGGTAAAAAAGCACTTGGGATTTTTAATCTATTTTTAGCCACCACGCGGTGACTTGCGTCTACATAAAAATATTCTTGCCGAAACTGAAACCCTATCGGTCGTATAGCCTTCAAATACCAAAGCAACTGCTCCAATCTACGTATTCCCAATGTAATGACGGTAAATTCACCCTCTTGTTGCATTGCCTGGGCCATATGTAAGGCAGCAATGATATCTTGAGCTCGTCGATTAGTGGCATTGATATTTTTCTCATAACGAGAAATATCATCTGCCTGATTGACCTGATCAGCATCAAGCAGCAAATCCAAAGGCAGGTGATGCCGAAGTGCATACTCTTGCAAAGTCAAACCACTGCATGCAAGTAAATGCTCATTCGTCAACGATCCACTAAGCTGTTCGTCACACTCTAGACAATGCATAAATTATCCGTAGGCTAGAAATTCATCAGATAGTGGCAGTGATTATATATTTTCTATCAGGCAAAAAAATGCCCCGGACTAGCCGGGGCATTTCATACTTTACTTTAAAAAGCTTTTAGAAGCCCTTGAATGGGTGCTCTGCACTATCTTTTTGTGCAACAACAGTAGACGCTTTAGGCTCGTCTTTAACTGCACGTTCTAATGCTTCTTTAGTTGCTTTATAGTTATTTTCATAGATCGCTTCGTTGCTCTTGGCCTCCCAGTGAATGAATACGCCAACACAAACGAATACATCATCTGCCTCATCAGCTGGAATGGTGCCGTCTTCAACACTATCCGCAACTGCTTTAGCCACTGCCATTTGCGCAGGACCAAACATTTGAACTGCTTGCTCTGCACCTTTAATGGTAACTTTGTTAAACATCATGGTGTTAGGCTTACAAGGCAGATTTGGTGCAATTACAGCTAATAGAGTAGAAAAACCATCTTTGTTATTCACCAAGCCATTACAAAAAGCAGTTTCGACTGCAGAGCCGCGCGGACCAACCAGTAAGTCGATGTGCGCAATTTCTGCCATCGTGCCGGAAGGGTCGTTATCATTAACGAGTGACTCCCCGACCATTACTTTATTAATTAATGCCATTATTATTCTCCTGTTTACTTTTTTTGTTTGTCGACAAACTGCAGACAATCTGTCTGCATATATCCGTCCCTGAACTACCGCAGGTATGGATGAGTTCCATATCATGCATCACAACAGCTTGAGGCCAGCTGCAAAAATGCTAGCTACCGTAAGATCCGCTGTGGTTCCCGGGTTGATTCGGTCACGCTTGAGATGGCCATCAATTTTCAATAATTGCGCTTCGTACCTACCCGGAGTGTCCGAACGGCAGAACTCCCTCTCAAGCGGGTTGATCATATCACTAATTTCGTGAGCTTTTAATATGCCGTGCTTACGTGCAACCAAACTATCTGGAAATCGGGTTAGATATCCTAAAAATAAGCCAGTTGTCGCCCAACATTCATCCTGCCATTGCTGTAGAAGCGATTCATAGCGAGGAATACCAAAATGATAAACATCATAAAAATTGTTTGAATATTGATCAGCTATTCGGTCCCATTCAGCTGCAATTTTCATTGTATTCAAAAGAGTTACAGTAGGTTCCTCAGAAACATCTTGATTTTCCTTTTTACCCATTCCTCCGGGTTCAGCAATACGAATAGCTTGATATACCTGAACTGCATCTTCGACCGTTGTATTTTGCAAAATCTGCGCCAAGGAATCGTCGCCTTGTCCCTCTAAGTAAGCCTGTACCAGAGGCGCCACTAGCAAAATAATGCCCAAATTGGTGTTAGTCCCGACTTCTTGTCGAGTTGCTCGAATCGCCCATAATATTCGCTCACCAAGGCTATAATTCTTGCTTACCAAAGGCCCAGCACTGATTTCAGCGCTACGCAAGAAATCATCGACACTTAGTTCATCCGTCGCAGAATGAATACCAACATTGCCAGGTTTTAAGGCCTGCTGATCTAACCAACAAGCGTGCTTATATAAATCGGCAAGGTTTTGCTGAAGTGAGTTGAATTCAGGCATATGACGGACACAACGCATAACGCTGTAAAAGCGTTAATTATTTTGCGCGTAAGCTAAGACCTTTTTGATTGTAAGACCTTGAACCAAAATTGAAAACACTACAACACAATAGGTAATCACTAGTAAGGGTTCACGCGCAGGGCCAGGAGGAATAGAAAGCGCCAAAGCCACGGAAATTCCACCGCGCAAACCACCCCAAGTTAAAATTGTTGTTGCGTAGGGCGTAAATGTTCTGAACTTTTTCATAATCTGGATGGGTGTGCCTACACAAATTAATCTTGCAAGGAGTACGATTGGTATGGCAATTAAGCCTGCAATTAGGAACTGTTTTGTAAAGGTTAGAATCAAAAGCTCAACACCAATTAATAAGAACAAGATGGCATTAAGAATCTCATCGATTAACTCCCAAAAATCGTCCAATCGTTCTCTAGTCTTATCCGACATGGCTAGTGTTCTGCCTTGATTGCCAATAAACAATCCAGCTACCACAATCGCTATCGGGGCCGATACATGCAACGACTCGGCTAAAGCATAGCCTCCTGAAACTAGTGCAAGGGTAATTAGCGCTTCGACTTGGTAGTTGTCTACTCCACGCAGCATGAAAAAGCCTAAGAACCCTAAACCTAAGCCAAATAACACACCACCTATTGACTCTAACGCAAACAATTTAACCACATGTGAAGTAGTCACTTCATCACCACCTGTTGCAATGCCAAGCAAAACTAAAAATACAACTACTCCTACCCCATCATTGAATAATGATTCACCTGCAATTTTTGTTTCTAAAGACTTTGGCGCACCAACCAACTTGAGAATCCCCATTACCGCAATTGGATCTGTTGGTGAAATTAGTGCGCCAAAAACCAAACAATAGATGTATGCAACAGGAATACCTAACCATTGGAGCACATAGTAGATTGCAGTCCCGATGATAAATGTAGAACTAATTATGCCAACCGTTGCAAGTGTTGCAATTACCCACTTTTGTTCGCGTAGATCATTTATATTGACATGTAAAGCGCCTGCAAATAACAAAAAACTCAACATACCATGCAACAAGGCTTCGTTGAAATCAATACTGCTGACTAGCTTGGTTGCATGATCATCTAGAGAGAAACCAAACTCACCAAATAAAATCAGCACTAGGGAAAAAACTAAGCTCAACAACATTATACCGATCGTTGTCGGTAGTTTAATAAATCGATAATTTATGTACGCAAATATGGCAGCTAAACAAAGCAGTAGCGAGGATATTTCAAATAAACTCATAAGTTTATTACTAATAACTGTAAGTTAATATTTACTATTTTAGTGTCTTAGCTTGCTACGTTAACATTTGTTTGTGTTTGCATACACCTTATAAAGTCTTCAACAATTAAATCTGCGACTATAATCTTATTTACGCTTTGTAAACCTTTCCATGCTGGGATGCTGTTTACTTCGGTGACCCATAATTTGTCATTTGCATCACACATAATATCTACACCACCATAGTGCATATCGACTGCCTGCACCGCATCTTTAGCCATTTTGGTGAATCGGTCACTTACCACTGCCGGATAGCATTTCCCACCATTCGCAACATTACTGATCCAATCGTTACCTTCTCTGCGCATGGCTGCAATTACTTGATTGCCAACTACAAATAACCTCCAATCATGTGCAACACTAGATCCAGTCCCGATAAACTGTTGCAAGTAATAGATTTGATTATAAACCGAAAAATCAGTGGTATCTTCGGGCGTGGTGATCAATTGTAGGTTTTTACCTTGAGAACCGAATAACGGTTTTGCCACCACTTTGTACCCAAGTTCAAATTGCTTACGTATAAATGCATAGGCCTGATGCACATCATTACCCACCCAGGTAGGTGGAGTTGAAATTCCTGCTTGATCAAGCAGAAAACTAGTCATGCCTTTATCTACACTGCGCTCAATTGCACGTGCATCGTTATAAACAAGAATATTTAATTCTTTTAACGCATGCAGAATGTCTAAATAAAACACTACTTCTTCTAAAGACCCTCCAGGCACCCCTCGCACAAAAACCCCATCTGGCAAACGTTTCTCAAAACCAGGTATCCATAAATTATTACCAACACCTATTTCAAAACGACATTGCGTCAATGAAACATTAGTACACTTAAATCCTTTACCATTAAACGCCTCGTGTAATTGTGCGGCATGCCAACCGGGGTCGTCGGTAAAAATTGCAATATGTTTCATAACTAACGAAGCTATAACCTAATCTCTTAGGTGGCACTAGGAGAAAGATTTGTGTAGTAATCTAGGATCTAACTCTCCACCACGAAATGTCTTGCCACTTTCAACTGCAGTAACCATCACAGACGCTGGACTAAAAAGCATCGGATCAATTTTAAAAAAGTCATATTCATAGTCCTTAAATACTTGTGCAAATGGTTTGCCATAATCTCGTGATGCGCTAGATGGTAATTCCGTGGCTAACTTTTCAGCTTCAGCATCATTTCCTTTCACAAAAAGATGTACACGGCCGGCAAATAAAATCGCATCATTAGTGCGTCCCATAGCTTTTACAAAGTCTGGTATGGGTGGCGACAATGGTGCGCTCGCAGAACCATCTAATACATTCTCTAATGGATAACCCAGCTCATGGGTTTTGTGCATGGCCACTTCTAGCACTCTAGACACAACTTGCACACTACCTGCAATTGAACTTGTTGGTGTGAATATAAATGTCAATGCAGTGGGGTCCAACTTACAAGCTTCCGCTATTTTATCGACTAATTCAATCGGCGGTAAGTGATCCACCTCAAGCACAAATGTAGCGCTATCACATCCATCTTTATATCCAAGTACATCAAACAGTGGTTCTTTTAAGGCAATGGCCCGTCCTGGCCCGGAACCCAAAGCATGAAACTTTTCATGTGATAAACTCCAACCGGCATATTGGCTCGCCAAACACGCGATTACAGGATGTGAGGTATGCACATGCAATGTAAGCGGCCAATCACTCATGGCAGCCATTGAATGATAAAGTGTTACTGTACCTAAGCCACCCATGCAAATTTCACCAATGACCCTGCCAGCCTCTAGACCACCCACACAGTCTATTCCAGCATCAATATAAGTGGCTCCATTAGAAAATTTTTCTACTTTTATCCGTAATGCATCGCGCTTGGATATCAACTCCTCAACTAGTGGTTTTGCAAGCTGATTGATACTAATGTTAGACATGTTTTACCTTTGATCTTTTATCATTTATTTGTGAGTTTAGGCTTTCTAAGATTATTTTTTTACGAGTATGAATCATCTGGCGTACTTGAACCACATTTTTACCTCCAGAAAATACACTACAAACAGGGTCATATTGTTGAACCCATTGTTCTGGATAAGGTCTATCTGCAGTCCAGAGTGGCCAAACAAAATCTTTAGGTATTTGTACATTTTCTTGCGCATATACAATTGCATGGGCACGCAAAAGATGACTTGGCTGGCTAGGAGCAAGTTCATGCGTTATACATACATCGATATGTTCTTTTAGCAAGTCACCATGTTTGGTTTCGTATAATTCATAGGTCGCAGGTATGCGTGGGTTTACTTCAAGTACATAAATGTTGTTATTAGATAATATATAATCAATACTGTTTAAACCAATCAAATTAAACGCCTTGGTAATAATTGTCGCATAACGAATAGCTATTGATTGTTGCTCTTCTGTAAGCTCTACTGAATTGATTGCGCCACTGTATGCATAAGGAAATTTTTCTCCGAGTCGTTCACTCCACAGGCTATTAAAACCCAACGCTTTAATTTCCTTACCATTGGCAAGAAATAGTAAGGAAAAATTCAAGCCGTCAATTTTTCTTTGATAGTAACTATCTTTATTTACATCAGAATAAACCTGATTACCACTTACTCCTAGCCCTCCTGTACTTGTTGCATGTTTAAGCAGCCATGGGCCAGAACTATTGGCTATAAGTTTAAAACTTGTTTCAGGATAGGGAATCGAGTTTTGGTCTAATGTTGAGAAAAATTTTTCCGGATTTTTGCACTGTCGTAGTGAATCACTTGAATTCCCAAATAACACCGAATTACTTGTCATAAACCTAGCATATATTGAATCCAATAAATCTGGATTAGATTCTAATACAGCACCATAAAATAACCCATCAAATGAATATCGGCTTTGTAATTCATCAACAATCTGCAAAACTTCACATTCGTCAAGACCATATTTTGTACGTGCGGTGGATTTACAAACTTCGGTCGCTGCAACAGCATCCATGTCCACAAAACCATTTATCAAGGCTGTAGTTTTTCCAACCGCCTTAAGCGCCTGCACAATGGCGCGGCCTGATGTGGCTACTACCAGATAAATTGGCTTATCCTTGTACGATCTCCCGTGCAATCTCGAATGCGCGCTCAAAGTGGAGATAAATTGATTTATCAGAATCACGCATTTCTTGTAACAAACGATGCTGAGTTTGATATTTAACATTACCAATCGCTAACGCGCCGATTCCTACCGCACCACTCTTTGAACCTTTAATGGGTTCACAGTCACCCATTAAATCCAAGCCCGCAATTCCTGAAGGTGGCACTGCATTTACATCTGCCGCAACCTTAAGAGTACTTGCTGTATCAATATGTTTCTCACTAATAACCTGTATACCTGCAGCAGCTGCCGCAAGAACCACATCGGCAATTTGTACAACCCCGTCAATCATGTCATTCGCTTCACCTTTGATCCCTGTCAGCTCTGAACCGTATTCACTATTACAAAGCGCAGCAACGCGTTGTGATTTATCTTTTTTACGCCCCATTATTTTCACATCTGCACCTGCTTTTGCAGCCAATACCGCAGCAGTTGAACCAACGGGCCCCGTCCCACCCATGACGATGACACACTTATCTTTTAAATCAGTATCGAACTTATCTTTTAGAGCCTGTTCAACGCAAGCCACCATACCCGCAGCAGTGGTAAATGCACCACTAGGATCTGCAAAACAAGAAACTTCAAACGGCGGCACCATCGATTCTTGACAAATCTCCATCATATCCATCGCCATGTGCATATCACGCCCCCCTATAAATAGCCCTGTTCTTTTTACCCCTGTCGGGCCACGTGAAAAAATTGCATCTTGTACCAGGGCTTGTACTTCATCTTTTTCAACATTTATATAGCCCGTTGCATTGTCCCAACCAGCATCTAACGCCATGTTTACGTCAAAAGGGCTTAAATTTTTTGCAGGCGTGATCATATGAAGAATATATGGCTTTTCCATTTTTTTCTCTCTAATTATTAATTGATTAACAAATACAACCCACCACAAGTGTTCTTGTGTGGTTCACAGTAAATTACTCTTTTAAGATTTAATTGCTTTAGACAAAGAAATTTTATCTTGTTCTTGTATGTCTAGTTCCTCTATTCTGGCCCCAGTATTTCTTCCTGATACTATTTTAAATTGTAAATTTTTATTATTGGCAAACTTTTTTTGTAGCTCACGTACTAGCATATGAGCTTGCGTTTCACTATCAACAAATGCAAAACCCGTTGGGCCCCAAGAGCTCTGGCCCACCCCCTGTACTCCTAATGATTCTAAATAGGTAATCGCATCTCCAACAATGCTGCTAGTATAACGTCCTCCTTGAGCAGACGCGAAAAATTCTCCTATACAACGTTGAATCTCAAAAATTCCCTTACTAAATACCTGTATGTCTTGCTCCGCAATCGCAGGTAAAACCTGCATCAAGATCAATCGGCATATATTGGCGGCAGTTTGAGGAGAAAATGTTGGTAAATTAGTGAAGGATATATGTTCCTCCTCACCATGCAGTCCTCTATGGGCCATATCAAAAATCAAAATTATTCGCCAGTTAGATGGGAATTGCATACGTGAAATAATTGGTGGAATAGGACTGTGAGTATTTCGCCCTCCATCAACTAGAAAACCACCCTGTTGAAATGCACCTATTCCAATTCCCGATCGCGCACCACGATTCAGAATCACGGCTATTTCTGTAGTCGAACAATTTAATTCATAAAGTTTAGTGATTGCAGTACCAATAGCTAAAGCAAGCTGAGTGCCTGAGCCTAAGCCTGAGTGTCCAAATATCTGCTCAACTACTTCAATCTGGCAACCATCGGCAAGTCCTTTACGTGTACAAAATTTCTGCGCATATTCTTGCACTCTACCAGTATCATCACCAACAACATGAATGCGTTCTGCCCGACGTACAATAATTTTAGTAGCGATATCATCAATGGTGAGGCCTAAACTTCCAAACCTTCTACCCAGTCCGCCTTCTAAGTCTAAAAAGCCCAAATGCAGGCGCGCGGGTGCCTCGATATATATGGGTAATGTATCCATAGCTACATGTTAGTTTAATAAAGCTCATTAAGCACTAGAAATTATAGCAATTTAATTCTTAACAAGTATGAACTTAAGAATTTTTTAATGATCGCAAACAGATTTCTAGTCGCCACCTGGATAGTGGAGAACTGTCCTCATATGAATTTCACAATTAAATTATGAGTTAAGATACGACTATTATTTATGGAGGGGTGTAATTGCTATTTACAGCAATATCCTAACTTTTATGACAGCAAAAAATAGATACGTCTATACCACTTAGACCTACTCTAAACTATCTTCAGCAACTATATTTCAATAACGTGGGCAGTAGCGATTGCCTCGATCATAGCCATAACGATAATTATGGTTTCGAAATCCACTGTTATACCGGCGATAATGGTGTCTATCGTAATAAGGTCTGTGATAATCACGCTTGTAATGCCTATAACCACGGCGATCATAATAATCATAATGGCGTGGCCTAAAGTGCTTGCGCCGATGCTTGTAATATCTGGGTTCATGATAATAGTGGCTTCTAAAATGACCATGTTTGAAATGGTGCTTACCATAGTCTGAATAGCCAATGATAATTTCCACAGGATGCCCTGAGTAGCCAATCCTTCCATGTATCCTGTCACCTGCATGAGCTTGTGATAACAAGGTGAATACAAAAAAGCCTACTATAGTTGCTACAACAGTTTTAAGGTTACTCATTACCACTCTCCAGTTTTTGTTGGACTCTATTATGAATGGTTTTAGCTGATAATTGCTGTATAAAAATGTGAAAAAATTTAGGAATCAACTGCCAATAAACTCTACAAATTAGTCAAAATAAGCTAGTTTATAGGCTAACCACTTTCAGCTGAAAGAGAAATTTTCATACAGTTTCAACTTTTAGCCATTCCACTAAGTAATAAATAAATTGCCTCTCTTGAAGCTTTAGTGGAACCGCATGTTTAGGGGCAAAGCTCCCCAAAATATCCCTTAATCAAAAAAACTAGTCAGAAACAACTTGAATATTGATTCTATTAATGAGCTGGGGAAGGTCAAAAGTATATTCAATATGACTTCCACAAAACAAAAAGCATTAAAATATTATTTGCTTATAAAAAAAATAACAACTATCAACTAAATATACAATCCATAAGCTCAGAGTCGTATTTTTATGGTTTGATTTATTTTTCACATTAAGCACTTATTCATCTTTATCATATTTCGAATAACCAGTTATTTTACGATTTATTATTGGTAGTTCATTTACAATCTTCACTGGCCCTTTAGCCACCTCTCCCAAATTTTGGTAGACGATGAGTTCTTTGTCTACTGAGTCATAATTAGCATTCATTTTAAAACGTCTGACAACTTTAAATTTACCTGCATTGAGAACGTTTTGTAGTTTTTCCATCTGATCCAGGTCTGTCCAAAAATCTGGTTGTGCTACGATGTAGTGCACACCCATTTTATTAATCAAATCATTTATCTCTGGTTCACTATAATTCTGTTGTTCAACACCAAGAGAACGTCTGACTGATATTTTCAGCAATAGTTTTGTTGCTCGAAGTACACTTAAATCAGGTCTTTCTGAGTATGCACGCATATTAAATGTGAAAGCACCATCACGATAACCAGAAAATAGCACATTGCTATTTTTTGGAGCAATATTTGAAACATATTCAACTACATCTTTGTAACCATCTACATAGTAGACTGGTCGCGTGACTATTGTAATCCCCAAAGTGAACACTCCAATGATTACAACACCCACCGTTGCAAAACGTTCATCTTTTCTGAAAATATGTTTTAAAGCAAAACCTACAGAAAGAACAACTGGTAGCAGTAAAAATACACTGTGACGAGCTTCTTTCAAATCAATACTAGAAAAAAATAAATATCCAAAAGCAAACCATAAAAACAAAAAAAGACCATTCTTAATTTTTAGGCGTTGCTTATATAGTGGCGCTATCAAAAAAATAACGAAAGCCACTGACGCCACTAAAACAGGCCACCCAATTTGTGATGGAAATTGCTTTGCATACCAAATCCATCCATCAATTGAAAACCTTGAAACTTTTGAATCGCTTATACCAGCTATAGATTGAATGTTGGCCTGGCCAAAATTAAATGTCAGGTAGACTAATGGCAACACACTGATAATAGTTAATGCCAAAATAATATAGCTATGCTTGTCTCGAAATAATGAAAAACCACGCGAATAAATTAAAACAACTAAATATGGTATACTGATAAAGACAATTGAAAGTTTGGTATAAGCTCCAAGAACAAATAAACCAATACAGACATAAAGCAAATAAATGCGTTCTTCTCGAATATGTCTAACGAAGAAATAGGCGCTCCATACTAAGAATGCATAAGATGGGACCTCTAACATAACCATTCTCCCCCAAAAAGCAATTTCAGGAGATACGATGAGAAGCAGCGAAACTGCAAATGCCAATGGTGCACTAAACCATTGGCGCGATAATAGAAATGTCCCAAAAGCTAAAAGTGAATAACAAATAAAAAGAACAAATATTGCCGTTTCATGCGACACACCAAATACAGCATAAAAGGGTGCTAATAAAAAAGAGAGTAAGGGAGGATAAAGTAGAATAGTAAGCGCAGGATACTGAGAATAATAGTTATAGGCATATCTAGTAGGATCGTCGAAAGGAGCTGCTCTAATTAAATCCATTACAAAAGCGCCATTTAGTGCATGCCGTGGTGAATCTGACCATGAAAATGCACCACTAGTAGGCGCTCCTGTTAAAAATAGAAATACCACTACTGATAAAAGTAACAAGCAAAAACCCAGCATCTGGTATTTTTGCCCAACCCCAGATTGTTTTTTCACGCCGTTTTTCCAACCAGCACACATCCAAAAGCGATAAGGATGGTCCCTAAAATTCGAGTTGGGGTTACAGTTTCATCGAGTAAAAATGCTCCAAAAGCCATTGTCACAAGAAAACTTACTCCTACAAACGGATAAGCAACGGAAAGATCAACTTTTGAAAGTACCCATATCCAAAATGCAACACTCAATCCATAAATAACTAGCCCAATCCAAATCAGAGGAGACAAGGCAGCAGCTATCAACGATTCAATTACACCATTTTGAAGAGCATATGCCATTTGAGGTTTCATTACTCCCAACTTGAGAACAAGCTGTGCGCAAGCAGATAACGTTACCGTAAACAGAATAATTCCCAGAACATAATATGTCATTCTTAACCTTTTCAAATTTGAATATACTTTGCACACACAATGATTGCCAAAAAGCCCACCCCGATCATTTGGCTTACTTTGTCTTTGATTGCAAATAGCACTGGGTCAGTCGATACTTTTCCCCGACGTGCTTGTACCCAAATGCGATTACCCCAATAAAGCATTAACAGACACATAAACCAAAGCAAGTTAGGAGAGTTATACACACTAGTAACTTCCTCACTACTAATATAAAGCGCAAGCACCAAAACGGATACTGTCATACTAGCTATACCAAGAGTAAACATAGCTTCTCTATCAGAGGCAGTGTAACCGCGACCAAGTGCTTGATCAGTGTCTTCTGCAAAATTAAAAAGTTCAACATAACGCTTCAAATAGGCAAGGCTGACAAAGATAAAGACAGAAAATGCAAGCAACCATGAAGACAATTCAACACTAATCGCCGCAGCGCCAGCTACTACACGAATAGCATAGAGCACAGCTAAAGTCATCACATCAGCAGTATGCACTTTCTTTAAAAAAAATGTGTATGCATTTGAAAAAAGATAGTAAACAAAAAGAGTTATAAAAAATGGAATGGGCAACCAAACCCAGGCCAGTGTAAACGCAATTGCTGGCAAGATAATTGCGCCAGCAATACCAATTGGTAGTGGCAGCTCACCTGAAGCCAATGGCCTAAAGCGCTTTAATACATGTCTACGATCTGCCTCTAGATCTAGCATATCATTCAGAAAATACACACCAGAAGCACATAAACTAAAACATATAAATGCTAATGAAGCAGCGATTAGTGAATTACTATTAAGATAAGTATGGGAAGTAAATAAAGGAACAAAGATTAATACATTTTTTGCCCATTGGTGAAGTCGCATTCCCTTGAGTACACTGAGCCCGAGTGATTGATTTCGAGTAATTATTTTCTCAGTTTTGCCCATGGAGTTTGCAAGCTCTACATCTTTATTAGGTGCATTTACAAAAATGCATGAATGAGCCGCATTCCAAATGGGGCGATCTGCAGAACTGTCGCCCGCGTAGACAAAGTTCTCATTGCTAGTAATTTCATGAATTGCTTCCAGCTTTCTTTTGCCTTTGTAATTATTATTTTTATCTGACGCAATAACTTTATCAAAAAGTCCTAAAAATTTCGCAACTTTATCTGCATAACGGTGATTTGAAGCAGTAGTTAAGATAAGTATTTTTTTTTGTTCTTTTTGCTTCTTTAAATAATCAATAAGTTCAGATTCATAGGGTAAATGGTCAACATTAAGTTCCACTCTTCTCGCAACCTTATCTTTGGCAACAGATCTTCCTTGTAATATCCAGAATATGACTTGAATAATAGCGAAGGGATTCTGTTTTATAAGTATTAGTATCGACTCAACAAACAAGTCAGTACGTATTAGTGTTCCATCAAGATCCACAAAAATGTATTTAAAGTCTTTTTTCATTAACTGTTAATTGATTAAATATACAGAACTTTACTAACAGTCAGTAGACATCAGTATTAAAAGTAGACATTATAAAATATTTATTTTTATCTAACATTGATTCCCATTGAAATATTGAGTTCATACTTTAATACGTATGACTTTAATCACCTGATCTTTGTTATTGTTCGTAAGCAATCATGATGTTGGCTTGAAAATTATAGCTCACCGGGCTCGTTGAACTACAACCATTCTATCAAGTAATAAATATATTGACCTTCTGAAGATTTAGATGGCCCCAATAGCTTTGCGGGAAAGTGCTTTGAATCTTTGTTTGGTTTGCTTAACGCCTCTTCCGCGCTTGCTTTGATTTCTACACAATTAGCCGAAAATCGATTGCGATTACGTTTAGGCACATACACTACCGCATATTGAACTTTTGAAACGCCTCCTTCCGGATCCGGTGGCACCATTCCTTTCATTTAAAACGTGCCTTTTGATTTAATGCATTGTTGTAATTTTTTTTCGATGCTCATTTACTTACGAGCATGATATTTATTCCTTAAGTTTGATTTGTAACTTTCCATCTTGCACATTCATATACTCAACTCCTGCAGCAAATGTCTTCCAAAAGCCACTTTCAAGTCCAAACTCTTGTATTAGATCTACATTTTTCAAGTTACCTAACCAGGCATTGGGAATAGGCACACCCATAATGCTGACACCTTTTAGAATTACTACCGGTCTGTCATTGGCAAACGATAATCCTAACCCAGTATTCACACGTAAAGTTTTTCCGCCAAATATTGGGAAATCAGGATCCATTGGAATAATCATTTTTGCACTGGCAAGATCATCAGATAAATCGATTGCGACACGCTTTGCTAAATCAGTGTTGTTTGCCAACATGGCATTAAGTTCTTTTTCAGTAAAGTTAATTACACGCTTACTCGCATCTTCTTTATATGGCTCAGGTGTGAGATCATATTCGTCTTCTACCGCTCCCTTCTCTTTATTTTTTGATTTTTTACTCCATAAATCTTTAGACCTTTTTGGTTCATTACTTGCAACCGTGGTATCAGGCTGAAAACCCAGAGCCTGCAATTTACCATTTAACTCTACTGTTTCAGATTGTGTTAAAGAAACAGGTGTGAATTCCTTCGCAAATACATATCTTTGTAATACAAAATAAGTGCCTACGATTGCAACAAGTAATGTTAAAAATACAATGGTAAAAACTTGTTTACCGCTAAATCCTTTAGGTTTAACTGGTTCGTGCTCGATTTCGTTAATGCCTACATCGTTCATATTTCTCTCCATATCTATTAGAGCTTTCTCCACTCAGAAGTTCCATCCGGGTGATCTTGTATTTGCACTCCCATGGCAGTGAGTTTATCGCGTATTTCATCAGCTAATTCGAAATCTTTCTGTTTTTTTGCCAGTATTCTTGAATTCAGTAACTCTTGAATTTCTTTATCATCAAGTTCACCTATGCCACGGAACCAATCTGCTGGGTCTTGCTGTAATATGCCTAACATATTCCCGCAAGCGAGTAATTGTTTTTTAATATGTTTTCTGGATTTTATATCTTTCTCAATGTTGGCTTGTTTTGCTAATTTATGTAGCTCAGCAAAGGCAGCGGGAGTATTTAAATCATCCTTAAGTGCTTGTATAAATGCAGTTGGTACATCATCATCAGAAACCGTAACTTCTAACTCTTGTAAATCCTGTAAGGCACCATAAAGTCGATCGAGATTTCTAGAAGACTGCTGTAATGCATCATCAGTCCAATCTAACGGACTACGATAATGTGTACTTAACAAAGTAAAACGAATTGCTTCTCCAGGCGCCTGTCGAAGTAGATCATGTACCAATAAAACATTGCCAATAGATTTAGACATTTTTTCATGTTCTACATTGACAAAACCATTATGCATCCAGTAACGACTAAATAAATTACCACTGTGAGCACATGTGCTTTGAGCTCTTTCATTTTCATGATGCGGAAAAACCAAATCTTGCCCACCACCATGTATATCTATAGTTTCCCCAAGATGTTGTTCAATCATGGTTGAACACTCGATGTGCCAACCAGGCCGACCTTCACCCCACGGACTATTCCATGATGGCTGATCTTTATCCGATGGCTTCCATAAAACAAAGTCTGCGGGATCTTTTTTGAAAGGTGCCACTTCTACACGCGCACCGGCAATCATTTCTTTCATATTGCGGCCGGACAATTTCCCATAATCAGAATAAGAAGGCACATGAAACAACACATGTCCTTCAACTTCGTAGGCATGTCCAGCAGCGACCAAACGCTTAATCATGTCAATGATTTGCGGCATATGGTCTGTTACTCGAGGCTCGATGGTTGGTGCTAATACACCCAACTCTGCCATATCTTGGTGATAAACTTGAATATAACGCGTACTAATTTTATCGATCGATACATTTTCTTTTAACGCAGCCGCATTTATTTTGTCGTCTACATCGGTGATATTGCGTGTGTAAATAACATTTTCAAATTCATGTTTGAGTAAGCGATAAAATACATCGAACACAACTGCAGGCCGCGCATTGCCTATGTGCGGATGACTGTAAACTGTTGGACCGCATACATACATAGTTACACGTTTCGGATCAGCTGGGATAAATTCCTCTTTGCTGCGAGTTAACGTGTTATATATATATAAATTCATTAATTCTTAAACAATGGTCTTTTTATAGACCTAATTCTACCAGTATATATATGGAATTAGCATCACACTTATACGACCTAATTATGAAAAACACGCTTTATTTAACATGTTTCGCGCAAGCATTAAACGTATACGAGTATAAGCTACTGAGATTCGGTATTTTTATACAAAATAACTAAGTGTTCTTGAAAAATATATGCAATAGTTCTTGCTAGGTCAAAATCAATTTTTACTTTTGATTGTGACCTATAACAAAGACAAGGTTTGTCTTTTCCCTTACTCTTAGTAAGAGAAAAATAGTGAAAATGTGACTACTAGCAAAAGGAAGGCGAGTGCATACATGGAGTTTACAAAAGTCTTCAGACTGACTCTACGTCGGGTCAATATAATCTTTCCCCCAGGTTTGATAGTAGGCTTAATAAGCACATTTTGTGCTGCGTATGTCTATGCAAATAACCAAAGTGTGTTGACCGATGCCTTTCGACCAAACGCGCAACATCAGTCTAGTTTTATTTATGCATTAAATAATTCATCTTTACCTTTAAAGAGCGAAGTAACAAAGCTTTACCAGTTACGTAATTATGATCTAATCTGGAGCAACGGTGAAAAATACAATAACAATGCTTTAGAACTTTTTGAAATCATTCGACAAGCAGATAAATTTGGTCTCAACCCTCTCGATTATGATGCGGAAATTATTCAATACTTTTTAGAATCGACAATAACTGACCCTAACCTACTGAGAAAATCAGACATAACCTTTACACATGCTTATGTGAAACTTGCCAGCCATCTTGAAAAAGGTAAATACATTGCGCCCAGCTCAATACGTGATGAAAAGTATTCTTTAATCGATATTCTCAATGAGGCAATCGACAGCCATGCTGTAACCATTGCGCTTGAAAACCTACAACCAAATAACCCCAATTATTCAAAGTTAGCAGAAACTTTAAAAAAGTATCGGTCACTAAAGGATGACATTGAACCGATAGTATTAAATCAAAAATCCTTTACTATAGGTGATCAATCACCTGAAGTTATTAAAGTCAGAAAACGACTATATGCTTTTGGCGATTACTCTACCGACAACTTTCACAACGATACGATCGATCTGCAGAGCGATGTTTTAGATGAATCGCTTGCTTTAGCCATCAGTAATTTTCAATACCGCCATGGACTTGAAGCTGATGGGATTTTGGGTAAAAAGACTGTAATTGAACTCAATAAACCTATTCTAGAACGTGTTCAGCAGCTTGAGCTTAATTTAGAAAGAGCTAGAGATCTTACACACATCTATCAGGGTCGACACTTAATCGTTAACATTCCGGACTATAAGTTACGACTAATAGATAACGGTCAAACCATTTATGAATCACGAGTAGTTGTTGGAAAAAAGAGGAACAAGACACCAGAACTCTCCTCAGAAATTACCAAGCTTGTATTAAACCCATATTGGCATGTACCAAAATCTATCGCTAGCAAAGAAATCATTCCAATGATTGAGGAAGATCCTCATTATCTTGCTAAACATAATATGAAATTACTTGGTACGCTTAATAACCAAACTCGCATCATTAATCCTGAGACAGTTGATTGGTCTAGTATAAATTTCGAAGATACTGAATTGCGCATACGACAAGAGCCAGGAGCGAAAAACTCACTTGGACGCGTAAAATTTATTTTCCCCAACAACTATAAAGTATATCTACATGACACTCCTGCACGCAGTTTATTTTCACAAACCCGGCGCGCTTACAGTCATGGGTGTATACGTGTCGAAGATCCTTTTGGCTTAGCCGAAGTACTGCTCGCCGATAGCGAAAGCTGGTCTAAAGACGATCTCTATTCCCTTGCAAATAGTAATAGAACTAAAACCGTAAAACTCGAACAACCCATCCCTATTCATATCACCTATATGACTGCCTGGGTAGATGACCAAGGCATCGTGAATTTTAGACCAGATATCTATCGACGAGATCGTCAAATTGTAAATGCCTTGTAAGTTCTTGTAGTATACTGCTTAGCAAATAAGAATTACGCACTCAAACAAGGACTAATTGTGGATGAACTCGCCGAGTCGCCCGACTCGACAAACGTCAATCGTCGCAAGCTTTTAAAATGTTCCGCAGCTGTAGCTGCAGTAGCTGCTTTTCCTCAATTAATTCAGGCTAGTATAAAAAATTATTCAGAACGTTCTTTAGATTTTATCAATCTTCATACCAATGAAAAACTGAGCTGTTGCTACTGGAAAAACGGGCAATATAACCTCAAAAAGCTCGCTGAAATTAATTATCTGCTACGCGACCATCGCGCCGAAGAAATCTATTCTATTGAACCATCACTATTGGATCTATTGCATGTGCTTAAACAGGCAACTGGGTCACGTGCCCCTTTTCATGTGATCTCTGCATATAGATCTCCAAAAACAAATGAAAGATTACGCAACAGTGGCAGAGGTGTGGCAAAGCGAAGCTTACATATGCAAGGTAAAGCTATCGATATCCGCCTTCCCGATATTGAATTAACACAGCTACGCAAAACCGCTGTGGCACTTCAAGCAGGTGGAGTCGGCTATTATGCAAAAAGTAACTTTTTGCATATCGATGTAGGTCGAGCCCGCACCTGGTAAACAACAGACTGATAATTTATTCTTAGGCAAGTTTACTCTAGCTTGCTACATTTCTAAGGTTAAAAATAGACGCTGAAACAAGCGTTATCTTCATTTTATAAATATGAAGCTTATTCATATACTTTTTATTTTAACGATGTTGGCATTTGCGATCCTACAGCTAAATGATTCTGATCGTTTAGTGTGGATAAGTATTTACCTTGCCTCTGCGTTAATGGTTTTTTTTGCCTTAATTGAAGCCTGTAACCCGTGTGTTAGAGCTTGGGCAATTATGCTTTGCATACTATCATTAATATTGATGGTACAAGTATTTCCAGGAGTGATTACTTTTTTACAAACATCAGATTACCAAGAAATCTATGCGCCTATTACAAGTAAAAAATCCTATATTGAGCAAACACGTGAATTCTTAGGATTATTGATTGTGATGCTGTATTGCATTTATGTTGCTTTTTCTTTGCGTAAAAATACGCACACAGATTTTAAACAATGAGTATTTTAGACTTACCTCATACCGCACCCGTTGCAATCATTTTTGACTGGCATGCAACTTTAGTCGACACCCATGATGCAATGTATTTAGCAGTTGATGAGGTACTGCATAAACTGGAAGAGCTTGGCTTGATTGATCAAATGATTGATATAGAAGATAGTAAATCAGTAGACGATGCTAAACTTGTTAAATATGTTAAAGAACACAAAATCCTACATCCCAAAATAAAAGCAGCACGCAAAATTTCCCGTACAGACATTTTTGAAGTGCTATTTGGGGACAATGATCAAGCGAAAAAAACAGCACATCGCGCTTTCGACGTGGCATATAAAAATTATTGTGGATTGGCTACCCCTTTAGAAGATAGATTTGAAACAGTTCTATATGAGCTAAAGACAATGAATTTACTGCTAGGTGTACTTACAAACAGAAGCCGAGAATTTATGCAGCATGAACTTACTAATGTAGGCGGTTCAAATTGGTCACCGATATTCGACACCGTTGTATGCGGGACAGATGTAGAACACCGAAAACCAGCACCAGACTTAATTTTAAAGACACTAAGTAATTTAAATATCGAAGCAGGAAATCATGTCTGGTATGTAGGTGACAGTACAACCGACATCATTGCAGCAAAAAAAGCCGGGGTAACTGCAGTTTTTTATAATGGTGCAGGTTGGGAACATGACTGGATTGATAAAATCTTTCCTGGGACTACAAAACACCCTTATCAACCAGATTGTATTGTAAATAATAGCTTGGAACTATTAGACCTCACTAAAAAATTCTTAGAAAAAGCCGGCACATTCGAGACCTAACACTATGATTAATAAAATGAGTCACTGCATAGTCGTCTTTACCGACTTGGACGGTACATTTTTGGATCACAATGACTACAGTTTTGCCGCAGCAGAGTCATGTTTAGATTTTATTAAGAAGCAAAATATCCCTTTAATATTCACCAGCAGCAAAACCGCAGTAGAAATACATAATTTATGTACTGAAACAGACTCTTATCATCCTTACATCTCAGAAAATGGCGGTTTGCTATCTATTCCAAAAAATTATTTCTCTTCTTCTAATTCTCCTACAACTGAATATGAACATGTGCTGATTGGGACATCAAGAAACGACATCAATACTATTTTAGAAACATTACACAAGAGCTATGAATTCACGTCTTTTCGTGAAATGACTATTGATGAAATCATGGCATGCACAGGACTTAGCAAAGATCTAGCAATCATGGCCAATCAAAGAGAGTGTACTGAGCCCGTTCTCTGGCAAGATAGTGAAGAACACCTCAAACAATTTTCTAAAGCGATACAAGAGTCAAATTTACACTTAGTTAGTGGCGGTCGATTCCATCATGTAATGGGAAAACATGACAAAGCTACTACAATGTTAATATTGCTTGAATACTTTGAAAAAAACATTAATGGTAAAGTTACCTCTATTGCACTTGGTGATAGCCCAAATGATTATAAAATGTTACAAACTGCTGACTACGGGATTCTAATTCCAAACCCTGCTGCACCAAAACAGTGCCTCGATAAACACGAAAATCTCATTTATGCTAACCATGTTGGACCACATGGTTGGAATGATTCTTTATTAAACTTGCTTGAGGAATTGCTTGCATGACAGACTTTTTTCAAAACGGAGTGATTGCCACCTTACATAATCTCACGAATCGAGAAACCTCATCGATTGAAAAAGAATTAAATGAGTGGAGTAAGAACAGGCCAATGTCGTTAATACTCCCTTGTTTGTATTCAGAATTACAAGGCCCTGCACTAGAAAACATTATTAAGAAATTATCTAAAGCCTCTTATATTTCCGAGATTATTATCGGTCTCGATGCTGCTGATGAAGAACAATTTTACCATGCAAAAGAATTTTTTAGTCGGTTGCCACAGCATCACGTAATTTTATGGAATGATGGTCCAAAATTGTTAGAAATTGATAAAGCTATTCACGAACATAGTCTGGCACCGACTGAGGCAGGCAAGGGAAGAAATGTTTGGTATTGTTTGGGCTATTTTCTCGCTTCCGGAAAGTCCAAAGCCGTTGCTCTACATGACTGCGATATTTTGACCTATGACCGTAGCATCCCTGCAAAGCTCTTATATCCCGTCATCCACCCCACCTTTGACTATGTATTCTGCAAAGGTTATTACTATCGTGCACACAATCAGCAGTTCTCTGGTCGTGTTTCAAGACTATTAGTCTTGCCTTTACTCACAGCCCTAAAACAGGCCATAGAACCTCATGATTACTTGAACTTTTTAGGTAGTTTTCGCTATGTACTGGCTGGGGAGTTCTCCATGCGTACTGGAGTGGTCAACTCTCTACGTATTCCAAGTGACTGGGGACTTGAAATAGGTATTCTTTCCGAAATGTATCGAAGGTATTCAAATCAACGGATATGCCAAGTAGACATTGCCGATTGCTATGATCATAAGCATCAAGCACTTTCAGAAAATAATCCTGATAGCGGACTGTCTAAGATGAGTATCGATATTTCAAAGATTATTTACCGCAAATTGGCTACGCATGGAATCACTTTAACTCCGGAATTGTTTCGCACCGTTAAAGCAGCTTATTATCGATGCGCGCTTGATCTAATCGATAACTACTCAAATGATGCCGCCATGAACGAGCTCGAAACAGACCGTCATAAAGAAGAAGGCATCGTAGAACTGTTTGCACAAAATATCATGGAAGCCGGAGATAGATTCTTGTCTAATCCTATGGAAACACCATTCATGCCAACTTGGTCACGTGTTGCCAGCGCAATTCCAGATATTCTCACACAACTACATCTTGCAGTAACGCAAGACAATTCTTAAAGTATTTTACTAGAACCTACCCTCAAAATAGTAGATAGGCTGCTTAGACAAGGCGTAGAATGTTCGAAAAGCGCAGTTTACAAGAGAGTAAATGAGCATTTGAGAACATTCTGCAACGCAGTATTAGCAGGTTAAATGCATTTTGAGATGGGTTCTAGGTTTTATTTGTTAACCATGTACATTGATAAGGCCGTAAATCAAGACTATCTTTTGAAAAATCAATCGTGTCCCATGCAATCAGATCTACCCAGTTATCTGTACAGGTAAGATTAATATTACTAAGTGATAGTTCTTGTTTTGTATTCGTCAAGTTATGAATTGCAAAAATACTTTGTTCACGACTCATACTTTGTCGCCAAAATCCAAATATATTATTTCCCAGATGCAAAATATATTGTGTTGAGTTAGGGTGAAACGCACTCTGATTAATTCTTAATGCAATAATCCTCTTTAGCTCATAAAATACTTTTGAAGAGTCAAGTGCGACCTCAAATAACTGCGTTTCCAGTTCGTCTATGTTCCACTGCTTGCGGTTTAAACTTCTTTTGTGCTGAGTGTTTGAATATTTTTCATAATCATTCTCCGCTGCAAGTAAACTATTTATATAAAATGCAGGTATACCCTCCAAACCTAACATTATAATTTGCGAGCATAAGAATCTCTCGACCTGAAAGTCATCTATGCCAATAGAATTGCCTTTCATTGCCTCAAACCAAGTGATATTAATTTCATAAGGTCGTTCTCCCGCATCTGTTATGGCGCGTGATGTCACCTGTCCTCCAAAATCACGCATTCCAGAAACCAGCTTATCGATTTCTTGGTCCGACAAGATGCCTTCTACGGGACGCAGTCCAATACCATCATGTGAAGCCGTAAAGTTTAAATATGTACATCCAACGGGAGCTGGTGGCAAACTCATGGACCAGCTGGTCAAGTATTCAGAATTGCCTCTCCATAAGGCATGCAGTACTAAGGGAGGAAGACTAAAGTTATAGATGATGTGAGCTTCGTTTGCATTACCAAAATATTTAATATTTTCTAAATTTGGGATGTTCGTTTCAGTGATAAATAACACCCCTGGAAAATAGCGCTCAGTTAATAAACGAAGTGCTTTTACGATTTCATGAGTTTGCGGTAAATTGATGCACGTTGTACCGAGTTGTTTCCATAAAAAAGCAATCGCATCCAATCGGATTACACGCACACCTTTTAATAAATAAAAATGAAGTATTTTTGCAAACTCAAGCAACACATCTGGATTGGAAAAATCCAGATCTACTTGGTCCTCACTAAACGTGCACCAAACAAGTTTCTTGTCTTGTTTAGTAGTGATTTCTTGTAACAGAGGGCTATTTCTAGGTCTTACAACTTTGGTTATATCTTCGTTTACATCGACTTCTATAAAATAATTACGACCTGGTTCTTCGTTATTTAAAAATTGTTTAAACCATTTGCTCTTTGATGAAATATGATTAATAACTAAATCCGCCATTAAATTGAATTGGCTAGCAATATTTTTTATGTCATCCCAACAACCAAGGTTTTCATCCACTTTTTTATAATCGATAACAGCAAATCCATCATCTGAGCTATAGGGGAAAAAAGGCAATATATGAACAGTATTGACTATACCTTTCATATACTTCATGAGAAATTGATATAAGACTCGTAGAGGTATTTTAGAATCTGAATAAATTGAATTAGCATAAGTAATCAAATAAACATCCTGCTCGCTCCAATAGTGCTTTGGGCGATTTGTCGGCTTTTCTGAAGGATTTATATTTTGAGTTTCAAAAACAATTTGGAGTTTCTTTGCAATTCCTTCTGCTGAATCATGACTGTATATTTTCGATATATGTGAACATAATCTTCTAAAAAATTGTTCATCTGTTAAACTTAATACATCCATAGCTTCCTTACTTTATATCTCCATTTAATTGAATATTTCTTGTATCATTTAGCTACTAATAAAAAAATAGAGCGCATCAAAATTCTAACTCTCTACAAATACATAAATTGTAACTATGCAGGCATAAGAGCTAGAATACAGTAATGGCTAACAATCAAACAGAAAGCGTCCAAATTAGTCAGTCTGTTGCCATATTAATCGATGGTAACAACATTGAGCGCAGCATCCACACAGAGACAGATGACACAAATACCATGCTCAATTTTGACACTTTGATTCCGAAGTTACTAGACAATAGAGGTCTTAGTCGACTGATTTACTTCCGTGAAGGAAAACAGATTTCACAAAAATTGCAAGAACGTCTCCATGACTCTTATCATGGCTCAGTAAGACCATGTCATAAAAGTGCTGATATCCCACTTACCATTAAAGCAACACAAGTTGCCAGCAAGGTTGACACGATAATTATCATGTCTGGTGATGCGGATTTTATCGAATTAGTGAGACACTTGAAATCTGAGGGAGTACGTGTCGAAATTGCAGCGGTGCAATCTACTACTTCTAAACTTCTAGTTGAAGAAGCAGATTATTATCACCCCTTAACCAAGGAATATTGGTTTACACTCAGTCCCAAGCGCCCTAAACGAAAATCTACAACAAGAAAATCCAAATAGCCTCTTATTTACGTAAGCCCTGATTTATTAATAAAATGTCTGAGACGAGGCAAAAAGATTTTGAGACAAATCTGCCGGGAACAGATTTGGAAAGTTTCGCTAGCCACAGGCCGAGCACCAGGAAGGTGCGAGTCAATACGGAGTATATATAAAAATACATGAGTTGTATAAGCTCAGATTTAATCAACCAGGCACAGTAAGACACGAACCCAAGCAGGCCAAGGTACAAAGTCATATTTCCTCAATAGCACCTCTTCTATGCGCATTACATCACGCTGAGAAGCGCAAGATATTTTCAGAGCAAGGCGAGCGGTGTTTGAGCGTAGCGAGTTTGCGAAGCCGCTGGGATCATCAACGCAAGAGTAAGTGATGTTCTGCGCAATGGTTTTGGCAAGAATCGGCTATTTTATTGGAACGCAACTTCCATGATGCGAACTCTCTCTCGTACTTCCTTGTACTCGCTATTGCCGTAACAAAAGTACCTTGCTCTCAAGAGAACTTGTTGAGGAAGAGAACTGTAGTGGTGAGAGAGCGAAAACCGTATACCGCTATCTCTTACGAGCACGAATTGGCTTCTCTTTATTTGCCATGAATTGTACTCGTCTCGATTGAATCGGTCGCTGTTTGTTGGATTGAATTCTAGCTAATACACATGAGTATTTCGAGAAATCTTTTTAGTGACGTATCAGAATAAATCAGGGTTTACTAGTATTTATTCAGGCTCTCCTTGCCACAACATCTCATATCCAATTTCGTACGTTTCACTGGCATATGCACCTAATGCTTCAAACTTCTCTTTAAAAACTTCATCTGCATGAGACTCTTCATGTTGTTCAAAAGATTGCCAGTAAGTAACAATCGCAATATGGTCTTCCGTTTGTTTTTTAGAGGCAATTGAACCCTCATCAGATACAAAACCAGAAAACTTATACACTTGCCCGCCAATGAAACCTCCTTGATCATCACCATAGGTATTCTTCACTACATTACACATCTCACCCAAGGCCAGCTGCACATCTTCCTCGGACACGCCTTCCTTTAACTTAACTACGTTATATAACATCACGCATCCAAAAGGGATGTTCAGTGCATTAAACATTTATAGACTCCTGAAAATTAATTACAAATATTAATTACTAGATAATCATCATAAAACAGATGCTTTAAATATATAGACATATATATATACACTTAGTATGCTTTTCCATCCCTCAAATGTATAAAAAAGTGAGAATAATATGGGACTATTTGATTTCGCTAAAGATTTTGGCAAAAAACTCTTTGGAATAGACGATGATCCAGCAGATAAAATAAAACAACACATTGAAGAGTCTAATCCGGGCGTAGATCCGTTTGATGTAGCTTATGAGGATGGCAAAGTCACACTATCAGGCCAAGCCTCAAGCCAAGAAGCTTATGAAAAAGCAATATTGATGGCAGGCAACGTTAAAGGCGTTATAGAAGTTTCTGCTGAAAATCTAAGCGCTCCTGAACCTGAAGTTAAAGTGGAATATTATGTAATCGAAAAAGGCGATACGCTGTCTAAAATTGCCAAAACATACTATGGCGATGCGATGGAATATCCAAGAATATTTGAAGCAAATCGAGAAGTGATACAAGACCCGGATTTAATCTATCCTGGCCAAAAAATTAGAATTCCTCTTGGATAATTGACACTTTAAGCCCCTACCTATTACATGTAGGGGCTTTTTTCTAAATCAAACCAATACAATTAAGCCACAGCAAATGGGCTTTCGGTTTCTAACGCCTCCGCAATTTCTTGGATGACTTCAACTTCTCCTTTACTTACCTGCTGACCACCAAAACCTAAAAAACCTCCTTCTTTCGCGGCCATAGCAACCTGTTCCGCAACTTTCATCGCCCATTCTTTATACTCGTATTTTTCCTCATTACTTGCTTTTTCATCCAATAACCTCGCAACTGTTCTACAATCTTCAATCAGTTGATCTTTAAGCATTTGCTTAGACTTAATTCCTTTTTCCTTCATACGAGTTATGGCTTTGCTTCTAAACTTCTTGGCATGCTCTATCGCTTCTTGTCTTTCTTCCATCACAGGCAATACAGTTTGTATGACTTCGTTGTTAGGATAAGACTTTACAGCAGCCATAATTGACTTCGCATTGGTCATCGCTTCCTTGACTGTACCTACCACACCACTACCCTCAGACATGGACACGGCAGAACCAATCATGGAGGGTACACTCATTAACAAAAACTGTTCATCTTCTGTAAATCGCTTGTTAGCCATCATTCAACCTCCGGTTTATTATTACCTTATTACCGTCTGCCACATTATTCAGCAACTTCATGGCTATTGCCAATAGATGTATGTGTCAAAATTAGTAAACTAAATTAACTAACAAAAATATATGCATATATTTCAATGACTTTCTTCCTTAACTTGATTTAAATTAGTAATTAGCAAGTAACATGTTTGACACAATTCGTAGATTTGAGGTACCTGAAGGTGTAGACCTAGAATTGCGTTTAGCAGGTCCTGTCATACGAATACTTGCCTGGCTAATCGATTTTTTAATCCGTACTGCCATTCAAATTGCCGCATATTTTGTTTTGCTGTGGTTAGGCAAAATAGGTATGGGCATTATGTTAATCGTTTATTTTTTCATTGAATGGTTGTACCCAGTCTTTTTCGAACTCTACCAAGGCGCCACACCAGGTAAGAAAACGCTTAATCTATATGTCTGCCATGACGACGGTACCCCAGTAAATTGGCATAGCTCAATGTTAAGAAATTTACTGCGAGTCGCCGATTTCTTCCCGTTTTTATATGGCGTTGGATTATTAACGATGTTAATCAACCGCGATTTTAAACGCTTGGGTGACATAGCAGCTGGAACGGTGGTGGTATACAGAGATAAGAAAACCAGCAATACCTCTGTGCCAAATACTAGCCCTACCCCATTACCTATCCCATTAACATTAACCGAGCAACGAGCAATATTGGATTTTGCTGAACGCCATGAGTTTTTATCTATCCCACGTAGACAAGAGCTGGCGAATATTCTCTCCTCACTTACTAAGAAAAAAGATGATTCATCAGTAAAAGAGCTTTATCAATATGCAAATTGGCTATTAAGAGGTCAGTAGCCATTATGAAACAGGTTCAATTTCAACAAAAATACCAAAATTTTTGGAAAGAATTTGAAGCGGTTCTTGCTAATCTTGAAAATAGTAAGAACAATCAAAATACAAGCATAAATGAACGATATAACTTTCCAAAAAATTACAGGAGAATTTGCAACCATTACGCGATTGCTAAACAAAGGCATTATAGTCCGATTTTAATTCAACGCCTTCACACTCTAGTATTAAAAGGGCATGAACATCTTTATCGTCATAAAACAATTTGGTTCTGGCGAGTCGTAGAATTCATAACAAGTAAATTTCCAATACTTGTACGCAAGCACCATAAAGCATTCTGGCTTGCAGCAGCATTATTTTTAATACCGGCATTCGCCATGGGTCTTGCTTGCTTTAAAGATAGTGAAATTATTTACAGTGTGATGGATCCTTGGAGTGTTGCCGATATGGAGTATATGTATGATCCAGATAATGAAAAAATAGGCAGAGATGAAACACGACAAAGCGACACTGATGTATTTATGTTTGGTTTTTACATTTTTAATAATATATCGGTTGGCTTTAGAACATTTGCAAGTGGAATATTATTAGGTATTGGCTCCCTGTTTTTTCTCTTATATAACGGACTCATGATTGGGGGTGTCGCCGGATATCTTACTCAATTAGGTTTCACTGAGACATTCTGGCCATTCGTTAGCGGCCACGGCTCATTTGAGCTCACAGCAATTGTGATTTGTGGTATGGCCGGGCTAATTTTGGCAAAACCCATCTATGCGCCAGGAAATCTGCGACGGGTGGATGCCTTAAAAATAGCTGCAAAAGATAGTATTCAACTTGTCATGGGAGCAGCACTCATGCTAATTGTCGCTGCCTTTATTGAAGCCTTTTGGTCACCTTCTTCATTTGTAACAATACCGGTTAAATTTACTGTAGCTGCGTTTTTGTGGTTATTTGTAATCCTATACTTAACCTTGGCAGGCAGAGGTTCACATGCAAGTTGAATCTTTGGCAGTCGCCTTACGTAAGCGTTCTAACATGGAAGCAATTGATTTAGGTTTCGCCTTAGCACGATACTGGTTTCGAGAATTATGGCTGGCATGGTTAATCGGTGCATTACCTATATTTCTAGTAACAGTTCTATTTATTTTGATAATCGACAATAAATATACTGCCTCCATCGTATTTTTTATATTTTGGTGGCTAAAACCACTATATGAACAACCACTACTATATATTTTAAGCAGACAGCTATTTTCTGAGCCTGTTTCTCTAAACTATATATTTAGAAACTATTTCCAAATTATCAAACCTCAAATAACAGCTTTACTTTTTTGGAGGAGACTTAGCCTAAGTCGCTCATTTAACAACCCTGTTGCCATGCTCGAAGGCCTAACTGGAAAAGAACGTAGTGAAAGATTGAATATCTTACATGCCCAACAAAGTAATTCTAGCCAGCTATTAACCATAGTCTGCATTCATTTAGAAATGTTGCTGTATCTGTCGTTATTGAGTTTTGCATTTATGCTAATACCGGAAGAATTATTAGAGGGAGATTTTTTCGACATAGTAACCTCTGATTCATTAGTTTCCAGCCTGGTTACCTATTTTTCCTATTTTGTTGTAATGTCACTAATTGCGCCCTTTTATGTGGCAGCAGGTTTTTCACTATACATAACTCGACGTACAAAATTGGAGGGTTGGGATATCGAGCTCGCATTCAAGCGTTTAAAAAATCGAGTATCTAATGGTTCACTCAAAACAGAAAAGTCCCGCAACATTCTCATTACAGTTATTACTTTTGTTTTATTCCTATCCTCTCAGTTTGTTATTAATACACCTGTATATGCAGAACAAAACATTTCTTCTACGACTATTTCTGAAGAGAATATTGTAGTCACACAAGAAACCAGTAAGGAAACCATACAGCAAGTACTCGAACGTGATGACTTTGGCAAAGTTAGCAAAGAAAAACAATGGGTATATATCAACACTGATGAAGAAAAGCCCGATGAACCTCCTAAATGGCTAGAGAAGTTTTTTAAATGGTTATTTGGTGATTTTGCACAAAATGAAAAATCGACAAGTTTACAAATACTCGAATTTCTAATTTGGCTTGGTATTGCTGCGTTAGTAGTTTGGTTGCTACGTAAATATACAAATTGGATGCAATGGATCAATACTGAAACTAAGACAAAAATTACTGGCAACAAGTCTGTTCCAAGCAAAATAGCTGGTATGGATATAAGTCAGGAATCACTCCCAGAAGATATTCTTACCACATTTAACACACTGTTAAATCAAAAACGATATCGTCAGGCTTTAAGTCTACTTTACCGTGCTAGCTTATCTAGAATCATACAGAGAGGTGATATTGAAATTCCTAGCAGTGCCACTGAAAGAGAATGCAGCCAAATCGTCTCAAAAACACGCAATCCGAATGAAGCAAATTACTTTAAATTATTAACTCATGCATGGATTTTACTTGCCTATGGTAACCGCATGCCATCTGAAAGCACACTATCGCAACTACGTGACAGTTGGCCAACATTTTATGGAAATCCAGAATGAACTCAGACCGTCGTATTCTCATAATTATTTTTGTTGGGTTATTTTTAATCCTCATAGCGAAAGGTAGCACATGGTTTTATGAGAACTATGAATATAAAGAAGTAGAAATGACCTCTGGTTACTCACTTGAGGCAAGAAGAAATCCTTTCCTAGCGGCAGAGTACTTCTTGCAAAAATTAAATTTAAATGTGGAAAGTGACGGATCTAGAGCCAAATTTCTTGAGCCACATACAAAAAACGAAACAATTTTTTTAAATGACTATGGACCTAAACTTTCTCCAACTCGATTCAATGAATTAAAAAGTTGGCTAGAAGATGGCGGCCATTTAATAATGACTGCTACCGACTACTATTACACATCAACTACAGATGAAGACGAAGATGAAGACTTTAGTGATTATAATCAACTATTAAATGAATATGGTATTCGTGCATTCTATACGGACTTTGATGATGATAATCCTTATCCAGATACTGAAAAAGTGCCCTTGTATAGACTAAAAGATGGAACAGATATATCAATCAGTTTTTACCCGGACTATCATTTAGTCGACACACAAGATCTTGCTTCCTTTACATTAGAAGATGAATATGGAATACATTTACTGCAAATTGAAATCGGAAATGGATACCTTACAGTATTAAGTGACGATTATTTCTTAGAGAATTACAGCATTGGAGAAAATGATCACGCTTATTTATTATGGCTACTGAGCACCGCTAATAAATCTCCAAATAATAAAATCTTGCTGCTATACAATAGTATATCAGATTCAATTTTTGCACTTTTATGGAAACATGCTAAACATGCATGTATCGCCTTTATATTGTTTATCGCAATGGGGTTATGGACTATGCAAAACCGCATTGGGCCAATAATACCAATCTCTGATCTTAACAGTCGCAATGTTTTAGAACATTTGCGTGCAATTGCACGTTTTAGTTGGCGTCAAGATAAAGGGGTGCGGTTGTTGCAACATAGCCGTATGATATGTGAACAAACTCTACTGTCTCGTTACCCTGTTTTAAAAAATATGTCTACTCAAGAACGTGTAGAACATCTTGCAGATGTACTTAATATTCCAACTAGAACCATAGAAAAAGCACTTTACAGCGAGCCTTCTTCCACTAATGAATTTATCACCTCGTCTCATCACTTACAGAAAATATGGATACTGCAATGAATGAACCTTCACAGAAAATAAATACTCAAGTAACCAACATTGACCTGCAAGAAACTAGCGAACAAATTGCAAAACTTGAAAATGCTATTCACTCCGCCATTGTTGGTCAACGTGACGTAGTTAGACATGTATTAATTACCCTCATCGCCTCAGGGCATGCATTGATAGAAGGCGTACCTGGCGTTGGTAAAACATTGCTAGTGCGTGCATTAGCCGCCGCAGTGGGTGGAAAATTCAGCCGTGTGCAATTTACTCCTGATTTAATGCCAAGCGATATCACCGGTCATGTAATGTATGACATGAAAACAACGGAATTTAAAGTAAGACGTGGTCCGGTTTTCTGTAATTTTTTATTAGCGGATGAAATCAATCGAGCCCCGGCAAAAACACAATCAGCACTATTAGAAGTCATGCAAGAACAGCAAGTGACCATTGAGGGTCAATCGTTTACTTTACAAGAGCCATTCTTAGTGTTGGCAACACAAAATCCTATAGAGCAAGAAGGCACTTATCCACTTCCTGAGGCACAGCTAGATCGTTTTTTGCTTAAAATAAAAATTGACTACCCAATACATGACGATGAAGTGAACATCGTAAAGCAAGTTACTTCTTTAAGTATTGGAGATAAGCTTGATGTGTCATCTGTCTCTCAAGTATTAACACCAGAACAAGTAATTAAATTGCAACATACAGCAGCTCAATTACATATTGATGAGCAAATTATCCAATATACAGTACGCATCGCATCCGCTACACGTAATCGTAATGGCATCGATATAGGATCAGGGCCACGTGGAAGTTTAGCTTTATTACGAGCTGCACGTGCCAGTGCATTGATAAATGGCAATGAGTTCGTCACTCCAGACGATGTCAAATCCGTGGCACCAAATGTGTTACGCCATCGTTTAACATTGAATGCAGATCTTGAAATAGAAGGCTACCCAGTCGATAAAGTTGTCGAAGACATTCTCAAAGAAGTCGATGCTCCACGTATATGAAACCAACAAATATAACATTTTGGCTGGTTGGTATATGGGCACTCATTGGAATAATAAGTGCATTTTTCCCTCAAGGAATTATTTTCTGGAAGACCTATGGAATTCTTTTAGTATTGATATTGATGCTGGATGCAATCGCAGTAATGGCTAAACCAAATATTTCAATATCTCGACAGATTAATCATAACTTGCCCATATACAGTTGGAGTAAAGTCAAGCAAATTATAAAGAACCAAACAAGTATCAGTTTAAATTTACTAGCTCATGATCACTACCCTGTAGATTTTCAGATTGAATCTACTCCTGGTGAATTTGTATTGGCACCAAACCAAACCATAGAGTTAAATTATCGAGTAAAACCACTTTTTCGTGGAAACTATGATTTTACAGGTACAGATATTTTACGTCGTTCACCATTGCATTTATGGCTACGTAAGTTTTTCTATATAAATCAAAAACCGGTGCGGGTTTTCCCAAACTTCGCAGACATTAGCAAATATATATTGCTTGCAACCGATAATCGTCTAAGCCAGTTTGGTATTAAAAAACGGCAACGGCGTGGTGAAGGTAGTGACTTTCACCAATTACGCGAATATCACTTAGGTGACAGCCTCAAACAGATAGACTGGAAAGCTAGCTCTCGACTAAATAAATTAATCTCAAAAGAATATCAAGATGAAAGAGATCAACAAATCATATTTTTATTAGATTGTGGGCGACGTATGCGCCATAGCGATGAAAAATTTACTCATCTTGATCAAGCCATTAACTCTATGTTGCTATTGTCCTATGTTGCTATACAGCAAGGTGATGCAGTTGGTTTCAGATCATTTGCCGGAGATCAGCGATGGGTGCCACCAAAAAAAGGCACGAAAACGGTAACGAATTTACTACACAAAACTTATGATTTACCTTCAACACTTGAGTCAGCAGACTACTTACAGGTTGCTCAAGATGTCCTTAGACTACAACGTAAACGATCGTTAATTATTTTAGTCACTAACACTCGCGATGATGATTATGACAACCTTGTGGCTGCAATAAAATTATTGAGTGTACGTCACCTGGTTGTGTTAGCTGATCTTAGAGAGCAAGCACTTAATGAATTACAAAACCAGTCTATTTCAGATCTCGATAGTGCACTTCAATTTCACGCAACTGAGCAATTTCTGCAACAAAGAAAAGAAAATCATCGCGAGCTACGTCATTTAGGTGTAATTTGCCTGGATGTAGTCGCTCAACAATTACCCATTTATTTAGTAAACGAGTATTTAAATATTAAACGTGCCAGCAAACTTTAACTAATAACTAACTTAGGAAGCTCTGATTTGTTAATGAAATGATTGAGATTAGGCAAAAAATGTTGAGACAAATCTGCCGGGAGCAGATTTGGGAAGCTCTGCTAGCCGCAGGCCGAGCACCAGGAAGGTGCGAGTCAAAGCGGAGTGTATATACGAATACATGAGCATTTCGAAACATTTTTCATTTTTGATTTTTTTAGGGACATCTCAGAATAAATCAGAGTTTCTCTAGCTCGTGTAGATCTGTCGATAGGCCGTATAAAACACAGCAATACTAACTGGAAGTAAAATTAACCAGCCAAGAAAAAATGGAATCGATGCAATCACTGCTAAAATAATCATCGCTAGGCCATAAATAATAAATGGCAATATATTTTTCAAACACCCCATAAAACTCATCTTAAGAGAACTCATCACAGGAAGACCCCCCAAAGCAATTAATGGAGGGGCGAACCAAAATGCCATGATAATGGGAATCAGCAAAGCGAAAGCAACTAGCATTGTCAGCAAGGTGCTAGTAGAAAACATATCTTCAGGATTCATGCCTTGTAGGCTTTCAGGGTCAGTCAATACCTCTGAGCCACCCATACCACCCAGGATTGCCAGAAACACAACTACACCTATGGCAAGCATTACCAGTAAATACAAACCACCAAGCCCAATTAGTGGGCCAGTATTTTTTTTAAAACCTGAGAATAAATGCCCAATTTCTAAGGCTTCACCTCTTTCTAAAGCAACACAGCCATACATAAAGCCGGCTATAAACACTGCATACAACAACGACATCGCAATAGGCCCGATGATGGGAATCAGTTGTCCGATGATATTTAGCACAAACCAAATAATGATCATGAGTATCCATATCAACGGACTCTTTTTAAAAAGCCCAAAGGCCTGTTTGATCCAACCCCAACCTGCCATGGCAGGCAAAGATTTAATGCCGGTTACTGCTAATTCGCCGCCTTGTGCCTGCCTCCCTTCTACCAAATTTGCATCAGGTGCTTGATATGGATTTTGATCACTCATCACTTTCCCCTAATATTATTAATAAATGGTTAATCATCAGGAAACATGGAGTCCTGACAATGTAGAAAATGCTGGTAATTAGCTTTTGCTATGCTTAATAGGTAACGAACTATACTCGAAACTCATTTAATTTATAGTGGTAACTATTTCATTCTAAAATTTCTATAGTTATCCTTTAAACTTAAAGGAACACTTCATGACTGTAAGAATTTACGCACTAGCACTGAATGTGATTTTGCTAGGATCACAAGCGATTCAGGCCCAAGAAATTCAATTTAGTAGTAGTGAAAAACAAGTTGCATTAATTGAGCTATATACCTCACAAGGTTGTAGCAGTTGTCCACCAGCAGACGAATGGGTGAGTGAACTACAAGATGTGCCTGGTCTATGGTCAGAGTTTGTCCCAGTAGCTTTTCATGTAGACTACTGGGATTACCTTGGTTGGAAAGATCGTTTTTCAAAAAAGAAATTCTCAGATCGCCATAGACTGCATAAGCATCAGGGTCATGCTGGTGTGGTCTATACGCCTGGTTTTTTTCTAAATGGCAAAGAATGGCGAAGCCGCCTTGGACGTAAGCCTCCCTCGCTAGGCGAAAATTTGGTAGGCAAAATCAGTGCGTCTCTAAACCAATATATATTAAAAGTTAGTTACGACTCTCATAAAAAAATTAATCAAGCTACTCTCAATGTTGCAATCTTAGGTTTTGGCTACCAGACGCCGATTAATGCAGGTGAAAATTCAAATCGAGTATTAAATGAAAACTTTGTTCTACTTTCACATACTAAACATGCAAGTGCGAATAACCGCTGGGAAATAACACTACCAAAACAAGTTACACCACGTGCAGATAAATATGCAATTGCAGTTTGGATCAGTCAAGGTGTCGATTTAACACCCTTGCAAGCCACGGGGGGATGGCTGCCTGAACAATATTTTCAGCGCTGAAGAAGCTCTGATTTATTCTGATACGTTGTTAAAAAATGTTTCAAAATGCTCATTTACTAGTGTGTAAACTCCGCTTTTTCAACATTTTTTGCCTTGTCTCAGACGCTTTGTAAAATAAAATCAAGCTAATAAATCAGAGCTTCCTTAAGTAAGGATGTAGTGGTATTTCATTAATACAATGACCATCTGAAATATATTGCATAATTTCCTTCAATTTATTATTTTCGTGCATAGTCACTACTCATATAAACTTATTGCCGGCTCATTTAGTTCACCCAGCTGTTCACGCAAATCCAATATGTGCTGTTCCCAATACTGAGTCGTGTTAAACCATGGAAACGCCCGAGGAAAAGCGGGATCGTCCCACCTTCTTGCTAACCATGCACTAAAATAAATAATGCGCAAAGTCCGTAAAGCTTCAATAAACTTTAACTGATCTAATGGAAATTCAGCAAATTCATTATAGCCTTGCATAATTTCGCTAAGCTGGGCAAATTGACGTGCTCTATTACCCGAAAGCAACATCCATATATCTTGGATCGCCGGTGCCATTCGTGCATCATCAAAATCAATAAAATGTGGAGCATCATCACGCCACAAAATATTTCCAACATGACAATCACCATGTACACGAATATTCTCTACATCCTGCGCTTCATCGTATATCCTATCAATGATTGCTAAAATCTCATCCGCTAACACCTCATATGCTTCCCTTATGTGTTCAGGAATAAATTCAGTTTTAATCAAGGCAACACTTTCATGACCAAAATTTTTACATGTTATTGCTGGGCGGTGTTGAAACGAATTTGCTGCACCTACTTTATGCATGCGGCCCAGAAATCTACCCAAGCTGAAAAGATTATCTAAGTTATCTAGTTCTGGGGCATATCCTCCTTTTCTCGGATATAAGGCAAGTCGAAAACTGTCACAGTGCAACAATGTTTCACCATTAATTGTTAATGGTGAGACTACTGGCAAATCATGCTCAACTAATTCGATACTGAACTGATGTTCTTCTAGTATTTGCTCATTAGACCACCGTCGTGGGCGGTAAAATTTAGCAATTAGTGGCTCACTTTCTTCTATGCCAACTTGATAAACGCGGTTCTCATAGCTATTTAATGCCAATATGCGTCCATCACAACGATAGTTGTAATTTTCTACTGCATTTAAAATGAAATCTGGAGTTAACGTTTCAAATGGATGAGAAGACTGCATATCGATTTAGATCTATGTTTAACATTACACAAAAACATATTTAAATGTATTCGTGAAATTTTCTACTGTAACAGCTTCAGAATTGCAGCCTCAATGTCTTTTTCAGTAAACTGGTTATTAGGATTATCGCCTGTTAATCGATATCTTTCAGTTCCGCTTTGATCATAAATAATTACTGCAGGAATACTAATTAACTTAAATTCTTCAAATGCCTCAAGCATATTTTCATTTATTCTAAAATGATCAAAAGAAGCATTCATTTTGCCTAAAAAATTCTCAGCACTTTCAATCGATTTGATATCTTCTCGATCATCCATATTCATTGAAACAAATTGCACATTACGATCTCGATATTTTTCGTGTATTTTCACCATTTCTGGAAACCTTTCTAAGCAGGAAATACACCACATTGCCCACATATCTACAACGATGATTTTAGAATTATACTCATCAAGCTTTTGTGTCCACTCTTGAAAAGTCAGTGGGAGTATAGAAACAGCTAACTCCTCCTCAGTATTACAACTAAAGAGTATTAAAGAGATGATACAAATTAAACATCTTATTGTATTACTGGACATATTTAACACTGCAACCATAGGCACGTGTTTCTTTAATTGCTACCTCGCTGTTTTCAAGCATTGCTTGAATAGCATCTCGAACAAAAAACTGACTGGGCTCACCGTTGATATGTTTTATTGAACCATCGCTATTCATCTTTGCCGGTGAATCATACAATGCACCCATATAGGTCAATTTTCTGTTTTTATCAAAGACAAAATATTCTGGAGTACGTGTTGCACCAAGTTTACGGCCCAGTTCCTGACTTTCATCATATATGTAGGTGAAGTTGTAGCCATATTTTTTTGCATGCTTTTTCATCGCAGAAAGTCGATCCTCCTTACGATGATTCACGCTCAGACCAATTACACGTACACTTCGATTCTCAAATGCATCAACAAGCTCAATCAAATCTTTATCCATACCTCTTACCCATGGACAATGATTAGCAAGCGAAACCAAAACCACTATGTCCTCTTTAAGATCGCTAGAAGATAACACCGTTCCTGCAGTAGTTGGTAAATGCTTAAATTCTGGTAGTGTGTCCCCAATATCCAGTACTGAATTATATTTTCCGTCTATTGCTATGTGTGAAAAAAGAAAAAATACTACCGGTATTAATAATTTGGCAGAAAATCTCATGTTTGCTTCGTCTCATGTTATTTATAAATAGACATCGATCCATTACTTTTGTTTCAACTTGAGGACTTAATGTGTAAATTCAAAATTCAGCGGTCCTTAGATATAAAACTCGCTTTCAAATTATCCATGACATTGTCATAAATTCGAGAATTCCCAGTTATTCTTGCACTCGCAATTGCACCCTGTATGCATGCTGTTATAACTTGCGCTTGCACTTTAGCAGGGCAAGTAAATAGATATTCACCTGCACTCTTACCTGCTTCAAGATTCTCTTCAAGCCAATCTAGATGGAAAAGAATGAATTTACGCACTTCACTCTGGAGTTCAGGAGATACTGCATCCCAGGTTGATGCAAAAGAGCCACCTGGACACATACGCTGCCCCCCCGCCTGAACCATTCGAAACAGCGCAAAATAGGTAAGCAATTGCTCGACGGGAGACTTTCCTTGTACTTTCTCAAGCTCATTTTGAATTGCATGTTTAGACTTATGCAAAATTGCCTTTGCAATATCGTCTTTAGAGGAGAAATGGTGGTAGAGACTTGGCTTTCGAATACCTACTTCATCCGCGATATCTTGAAAACTGAATCCATGATAGGCACGGGTTTGTAGAAGCCTGCTGGCCGATTCAAGTATTTTGTCTCGTGTATTCATAACTACCAATCATAAGGTAGAAATATTATTTTTTCAATAAAATTACTGAAATTAATGCTTGACATCACTATTCTACCTATCGTAAGGTAGATTTCTCGATTATATTTACTAATTTTAAGGGCCCTGATCGAGATTAACTTTAACCTCAGAAATATCAGGAGAATAGACATGAACTCAATACACATAAATTCAATAAATGTTATAGCTACTTTAGTGGTTTTAACCTTTTCAGCTTTAGCTTTAGCGAGCGACAATGAGCTATGGCGTGAGCAGGTTTCTACTAGTGATGGTCATACAATTTGTGCAGTTACGACTGCTGTACATGGTGAATCATCATTTTTGGATGACGTACTCGATAATCGTTTTCAGGCCTCTACTAATGTAAAGCAGACAGTCTGCACAGTAACGACTGGTGAGCTCGATGGGTCATCATTTTTGGATGACGTGCGCAACATTCATCTGCCAACCATTCAAAAAGATAAAGCTTTTGTAGAACAAAGACAGAGACTTTTTGGAAGCACCGATTCTGTACGAGGAAACTGGTTCTTAAAAGCTATATCACCTAAGACGTACGGCCAAGAGAGCTAGTGCTGTTGTATTTACTCACGAGACTATCTGTTATCAGTTAGTCTCGTGAATGTTTATCGATAAGTTGTTGGGAACATATTTTTAGCATCTTGTGTTAAGGAAAATATTTTTGTTCACGCTGTTTACTATTTCACAAAACGTATTTCATTATTTATCTAATGATATCTTCATACTTTGACTTTGTTGCTTACACACTTGGTTCATGAGTAATCAACTAGTTCTTTCTATTGAATGATCGCAATTCTGACAGCATCCAGCTTTAGTTGTGCCTGCTGCATAAATTCTTTCATCTGAATAGAACTTGCTTTTAAATACTCTAACTCTTCTTTTCTAATATTTGGATTTACCTTCGATAAAGATTCGAGTCGGTCTAGCTCAGCGTTTTGCATGGTTTGCATTCTTTGGATACCTGTTTCAATAATTGTTTTCCTTTGTGTCTCTACCATGGCTTCACCATGCTTTACTAACTCAGCAATTTGTTTACGTGCATAACGTATAACATTTTGTCCTGTAACTGATTTAATTCGTTCTGCTAGACGATTCATCTGGTCAACTGTCAATATTTCGCTTAAATCATTTTCATTCAGATCAGTGACGACTCGAACTAATGATTGTGGAAAATAACGTTGTATTTGTAGTTGTTTGGGTGCAGCACAATGGATAGTAAAAATACCTTCAAACAACAATGTACCCGGTTTTATAGATTTTAGTTTCAAAGTACATAAGGTCGCATTGCCATACTCACCCGACAAAATCATATCCATTGCTCCAATCACCATTGGGTGTTCCCATGTATGAAACTGCATATCCTCCCGTACTAAGGCCTTAGTACGATCATAAGTAGCCGTTAGGCCATCTTCAGGCAAGCCTGGAAAGCTCTCCCCATGCATGTGATCACTTGGCTGTACGACCACACTATGCGTGCTATGGTATTGTTGATCTACCCCGAAATTATCAAATACACGTTCCATATAATCAGATAACTCTAATTGCTTAGTCGCATCTAAAATCCCATTTACGACTTTTGTTGCTTGCTGCGGATTACATGAATTCAACTCAAGTAAACGATAACGACCTTGTTGTAGAACTTGTAACATTTCTTTAGAACTAGCACGAGTATCTTCCAATAGAGACGCGAATTCAGCTTCATTCGCTTGATCTATCAAGCATTCAAATAGTCGTTGAGAATATCTTTGGTAGATGCTTTCTCCAATTGAACATACTTTTTGAAATGCATCTAAGCCCTCATGATACCAGCGCATTAACTTATTCTGTGCACCCATTGAATAGTGAGGCACATGGATTTTCACAGTATGTGTTTGTCCGATGCGGTCTAAACGACCAATACGTTGTTCTAACAAATCAGGATTAAGTGGAATATCGAACAAAACCAGATGATGCGAAAATTGAAAATTCCTCCCTTCACTACCAATTTCAGAACAGATCAAGACTTGTGCACCCTCATCTTCATCTGCAAAGTATGCTGCTGCTCGATCTCTTGCGATTAAATCTAGTCCTTCATGAAATACTGCTGATCGAATAGCGTGTTGCATACGTAGATATGCTTCCAACATCTTTGCAGTATTTGCCAAGGCACAAATAACTAGTACTTTTACATCACGGTGACGTAACAACCAATTCGCTAACCACTCTACCCTTGGGTCAAGATTTAGCCAATCATCTCCAAATAAAAGTTCCGGATGCAAAAATGACAGTAAATTAGATTTATCCATTTCTTGTATAGCTTTTTCAGCATACGCCTGGAGATATTCCGCAGGTGTAGTCAAGGCATAATGATGTAATTCACGCTGCGGAAATCCTTCAACCGTATCGCGTGTATTACGGAACAAGACTCTGCCGGTGCCGTGCCGATCCAGTAGATTTTGGATAAATTCATCCGCAACTTGTCCAGGATTATTTTCCTCAAGTGCTTTTTCTAGTTTTTTTATGGCATCCTCACCCAAGTATGCAGTGACATCATCCACAAAACTTGTGTCATTACTTAATTTCTCTTCAACATCTTCTGCAAGTAATTTCTGAACTAATTCATTTATAGGTTGATAGCTTTCCTCCTCTTGTCTGAATTTTTGTAAATCGTAATAGCGATCAGGGTCCAGCAAACGCAGACGTGCAAAATGCCCATCCAACCCTAATTGCTCGGGTGTTGCAGTTAACAATAATAGCCCTGGAATCTGTTGTGCTAACGCTTCGATACAAATATAAGCTGGACTAGCTTCATTTTCAGTCCAAGTTAAATGATGCGCCTCATCGACAACCAATAAATCCCAATCTACGGCTAATGCTTGTGAATGGCGCTCACTGTCTTTCACTAACAAAGATAATGAACATAAAATACATTGCGCACTGTCAAATGGATTGTCCTGTTCTGCAGCTTCTAAAGCCTCGCACCGCTCTGCATCTAAAATAGTAAATTGCAAATTAAAGCGTCGTGACATCTCTACTAACCACTGATGCACTAAACTGTCCGGAACAATTATAAGAACTCGACTTGCTCGACCTGTCAAAAGCTGTTGATGCAAAATTAAGCCGGCCTCAATGGTTTTACCAAGTCCCACTTCGTCTGCCAGCAATACTCTCGGAGCATGTCTACGTGCAACTCGATAGGCGATATAAAGTTGGTGAGGAAGTAATTGCACACGAGGACCCAATAATCCATAAGTAGGAGACTGTCGCAAATGATACAAATGAAATAAGGTTTCGACTCGTAACTCAAAACTGCTGTTTTTATCTATTTGTCCAGCAAACAATCGATCTTGCGGGCGACTAAATTGAACAAAACTTTCAAGATCAATTTCTTCAATAGAAATCAGTTTACCATCGGCATCAACACCTTCATAAATCAAACAGCCTCCCTGTTCATGAATTTGAGATACTGTAATACTTACACCTTCGGCATTACTAACTTCTTCTCCTATTTCATAATGCACACGACTCAGTGGCGCGTTATCGATTGCATAGGTGCGTCGCTCTCCTACTGCAGGAAAACTAATAGTCACTCGACGATTCGCAGTATCCATAATAATCCCAAGGCCGAGTTCAGATTCTGTATTACTGACCCAACGCTGCCCTGGAACAAACTGAAAATCCATAGCTATTAATTTCTTTAAAAAAGGTTAAGTAAACTATTTACATTAATCTGCAGGAAAGGAGTATGACCTAATCTAGCTGCTAGATAAATTACTCAAGAAGAATCTGAAACTAATTTAAAATAATGAAGTAATTGACAATGAGAAGACTATATGGATTAAGCACCATACCATAACTAAATACTGCCCTATGTATTAATGATTATTCTATTGTACTTAAGAGGTACTATTTGATTTATTTATCTGAAATGGCTTCGTAAAATTGCTCTTCAGAAATCTCATTACGATCAAAATAAAGCTTAAACAGCTGTTTTGCGCGTTTATCATTATTCACAATTTTCTTTAAAAAACAGCGCATTAACTGAGTAGCTTCACTGACGTGTTTGGATGAATTTTTCGTTGCCACTCCAACTCCTTTTTTTGGCAATCATGAAGAAACCAAAGCTTACTAGCATTTACTAACGCAGTTGATCATTTGCTAGACCTAAAGGGCTAAATTACCGATCAACAAAACCATTCACTACATATTAAAGCTACATAAATATTTTGAATAAACGGCTATTAAATAAAATAGCAAAAAACAGATATAAAAAAGCCGTAATGAAAGTTACAGCTTTTTACTCTAATGGATTTATAAAGTTGTTATAAGTTTTATCAGTTAGTAGGAGATCGTTGTCCTTGTCCAGCATCTGCTACATTTTCTGAATTTTGCTTTTTCTTCATTTCATCTAAATCAGGAATTTCTTCAACTTCAAATCCACACTCTTTATCAGTAGCAATTACAGCTAATTGGTTATGTCGTTGAATCAGAGCATTAATTTCAACTTGTTCCGCTTTACTTAAATCCATAAAGAACCAAGGCACTAATAAGAATGCACCTGCAACACCCAACGCAACATTTTTACCTGTTTTCTCGGTCTCTGGAACTAAGCGTCGAATTTCTGTTTTGGTATATTCAATTTCTTTTTCTAATGCTACACAAGATTTATCTGTGTCGCCGTGTTGATAAACTTGAACTGGATGCGCTTCTCTGCCCGCACAACCAAAAATGATTGAGGCCACTACAAATACTACTACTAGCTTATACAATGTTTGCTTCATTACATATCCCTTTTTATTTTCTGAATAGACTTCCTTGTCACTGATATTTGGGCATTTGCCCGTATTAGCTTATGGAATAGCCCTCAAAATAACTATTTCAAAAATATAGTGTATTTAATGATTTGGCGGTAAATTTCGCCATATGGGCAAAAGGCCCTGATTCGTCGACGAATGATTCTTTAAGACTTTATACTTGTGATTTAAATGTGCCAAGGTGAGAAAACATTCTGACTAACAGATTAAAAGCAGGCAAATCAGTCCTGTTAAGTATGTAAAAACAGCCTCGGAACTTAATTAGCTTAATACACAGGCAAATTATGCCGCCCTTATTTAGGTCACTTAATTCCAATCACAAAAAATAGCTTTTGGATATTTCTGGCAATACCGCTCTGTAAAGGTTTTGCACTCATTTAAATCAGGTTGTTGTTTACACGTTGCAGCAAATTGAGCTTTTTTACATTTATAGGCGCGAGGAAATGTTTCACAAAAATGCTCAAATTTCTCCAATTGAGTATGACATTTCAAAGACTCAGGATCTTGTTTACATCTACTTAAGTAAGGAGCATATAGGCATTCTTTTGCAAATGGATTTTGCTGACAGTAGATATGGTCATGCTTATTGACATGAGTTGTGACTTGAACATCTTCTACATCTGATGCTTCAATTTCTGTAATCTCCTCGTTGTAGCTATCTATTTCGATGACTTCTAATTCTTCAATATCTTGACTTCGTTGGCCCTCCACTTCACTAGTAATCACAGCTTCAGGCTCTGTTGCCATGGTTTCCTCTGTGTGAGCGGACTGAGCAGGAACTACTTCATAAATCTCTACTCCATCAGAATCTTGGACCTTGCGAAACTCAACAGCCTGCCCATTACTCACCTGTGTTGTGGGCGGCTCAGCTGGAGCTATGGCCTCGCGAGACCGACTAGTTGGTTGCTCTTCAAGATAGGCATCCAGGAGCTCTGCTTCTGGAATATCAGTAAGATTGGACTCAGCAAATAGAGAAGCTGAAAACAGAAGGGAAACAACCACTAAGAAATAAAACCAATTTTTCATCGTATTTTCCTGGACTCAATTCTAATAACCCTATTAATTGTACTCTTATTACAGTGATTTTCAGCAACAAAATCACATAGATTTTCGTACTCAGCTTTTTTGAATTATACCCCTGGGTCTAAATTCGAGCTATTTAGAATATTTTTGTTACTAATATTTTGTTTATATAAGACATTAAAAACGCTAAATTACTTTAGCAGTAAATTTCATACAAAATAGGCACCTATCCTAATATCTTAATATAAGTTCTAATAAAAAAATACGGTCGACAAAAATGAAAAAATTAATAGTAAGAAGTAAATATAGATATTTTACAATGGTTGTACTTGTCTCATATGGGCTACTTGTTTCGACCAGCACTATTGCAGAAAGCCCCAACTATCAACCTAAGCCTGCTCCCGAAGTACTCAAACACTTCATTGACCTAGAAGGTGAATGGATTGGCAAACATATCAATCATGAAGGCAAAGAAGAACAAATTAATCTTGTCTATAGAACCGTTTCAGGTGGTACCGCAGTTGAGGAAAGAATTTTCGCAGATACACCTAAAGAAATGATTACGGTCTACCATGGCTCTGATGATGGTGGAATTTTAATGACACATTACTGCATGCTTGGTAATCAGCCTCGATTACAGTTAGAAAATTCTCACGAAAAGATGTTTAAGTTTATATACCTTGATGGAGTTGGCATTGACCGTGACAAGTCCGGACATATGGGTGGCATGAAATTAACTATTGTTGATGAAACCACCATTCGACAAGAATGGGACTACTATGAAGAAGGCGAAGTAAAAAATACGACTGAATTCACATTCACTAGAAAATAAATACCATCCTCTGCCAAAATGCAGATTGTGCTCTGATGAACGCTAAATGATGTATACGCAGTTAATGCAGTATCGTAAACCTTGCAATCTTTGGTTGTACCAAGTTCATAAAATCTCGATATGAAATTTTTAGTAACTCAGTATGTGAGCCCGCATTAAAAACAATTTCTTCATCATTTAACATACTATCCTCTACATACACATCCATTCCATAGAGATTTCCAAATGGAGGCATCGCTCCAGTTTCACATCCTGGAAATAAGCCTTTGAAATCATCTTCAGAGGCAAGCTCTACTTGATCTGCCCGAGTTTCCTGTTTAAGCAAACCAAGGTGTATTTTATATTGAGCTGGCAATACTGCCATTGCGAGTTTACCGTCAATTTTAACTATTACAGTTTTTGCAAACTCAATACCAGGAATATGAGCTGATGCGGCTGTTTCCTGTGCCGTATAAGCGAGTGAATGTGGAATAGTTATATAGTCAATATGCTCATCATGTAAAAGATTCGTCAGTCTAGTTATCGGCATTATGGCCTCCTTAAGACAAATGCCTTTCCTTATCGATTTCTTCAACATCTACAACATTGAATGTACATGAGCCTTCATGCTTTAGAAAATTCGTTTTACAACGTAACTCTATAAAGCCATCTTCTAACAAATGATCCTCTGATTGAAAATACCATCTAAAGGCCGACAGTGTATGCGCCGTGAGTCCATGCTCTTGGGCATAATCTTCTACAAACTTATTTGCAGCCTCTTCAATATCATTGACCGGATGGTCTAAGAAATGTTCTGTTTTTGCTTTATACATTAGGCCAGAACAAATGCTCTTCACGCTGTCATTTTGCATGATACGCCTCCTGATTTATTCGCGTAATAACAAAAATTATACGCTTGTACTGGTGCCTAAAAAAGCGCTGTTAAGCTAAGCTAGTATTTAATCTGATTAGTTAATGAAGCAAATAGATATAATTAATTATTTTATGTTACACATGCGTTTTCTCCCAGCCTCCTCGTAAAAATACAATAATACCAATTACGGCCATTAAGCTTTCTGCTATTACCACTGAATAAAATACCCCCTTAGGGCCTATGTGTAAGTGAATTGCCATCCAATAGGCAATTGGTATCTGCAACACCCAAAAACAGATGCCATTGATCCAAGTTGGTGTATAGGTATCCCCTGCACCATTAAAAGCTTGAATTAATACAAGCCCAATAGCGTATAAACCAAAACCATAACTAAAGATTCGCAAACACTGTGTTGCATAAGTAACTACTTCATTTTCTGTAATGAATATATTGACTATTAATTCAGCAAAGCTGATGAAAAATACAGCAACCGTTACCATAAAAACAAAATTATACTTAGCCACTAAAAATACTGCTTGCTTAGCTCGCTCGATGTTTTTGGCGCCTAGATTTTGACCTACTAACGTTGACACAGAATTAGACATACCCCAAGCAGGCAAAATGATGAAATCTACAATACGTATGGCCAAGGTATAACCTGCTAAGGCAGCACTTCCAAACGTTGCCATAATTTTCATTAATAAAATCCAACTGGACGTTGCAATAAAAAATTGCAAAATACCACCAATCGATACTTTAACTAGCAGCTTCATTTCTGAGAAAACAGGCATTAAATCTAGCCAAGCAATTCGTATTCTCGTCTTGCCTGTTGTTAAAATATAAATCCCATAAACTACTCCAAATCCTCTGCCAATGTTTGTAGCAATGGCAGCACCTTCTATGCCTAGTTCTGGAAAAGGACCTAAACCAAAAATTAAACAAGGGTCTAATACAATATTTATTACACTAGCGATCCAAATGGCGCGCATCGCCATTACCGGATCACCAGCACCGCGGAAAATTGCATTGAAGATAAATAGAAAAAGGATAGTTGCCGTGCCACCTAACATGATAGTGGTGTAACCTGAATATCCTTGAATCAAAGAATCACTTGCACCTAGAAAAGCAAGAATATGTTTGGAATACATAGCGCCTAGCAAGCCTATGACTATTGACAATACAAAACCGATAAGTACTGCCTGCCCAGCAATAACTTTAGCTCGATCTTTATTCTTTTCACCAATACGTCTTGCGACAAGTGCGGTTAGAGACATGCCCAAACCTAGGCCAACCGCATAAAGCAATACAATCATTGACTCGGTTAAGCCAACTGTCGCAATTGCCTCAATACCTAATTTCGCTACAAAGAAAATATCCGTAATCGCAAACAAGGCTTCCACAGACATTTCTAACATCATCGGTATCGCTAGTAAGATGACCGCATGCTTTAAAGAGCCTTGCGTATAATCACGTTCTTTATTGCTAAATGCATTGCTGATCAATGACCACCAACTATCCTTCTTGAATTGTTCTTTGTTTGTATTCACTGTTAACAAGCAATTTTAAAAATTATTTAAATAAAAACCAGGAAAAAAATAGTTAACCGTTCCTGACTTAGCCAGAAATCTCTTTATAGCAATAATGAGTGCTGGTTAAGCGAGAGTTATAAATTTGATGCCAGTAATCACAAGCAGCACGACCTTAACCCTCGAGTGGGGCCTATTGTGATTGAATGATGTAAATAAAATCATTGTTTAGTCATGCTTTTTGAAAAAGTGCGCGAATAGTACTCTTAAATTTGTCCAAGTCAACCTATGAATACCTAATTGTTGCGATTCTACTGCTTCAGACGATAGCCAGTTTTGAACATCCACCATATCGTTGTGAGACAGAACATTGTAAATAACAACACCATAAATAAGCTAAGTTCGATACTGACATCCGAAACTTCATTAAAGCTCCAACGAAAACCACTGACTAAATAAACAACCGGGTTAAATAAGCTCACGGTTTGCCAAGCAGGCGGCAACATATCGATGGTATAGAAGCTCCCGCCAAGAAACACTAATGGAGTTATTACAAGCATTGGAATTAGCTGTAACTTTTCAAAGTTATCTGCCCAAAGTCCTATAATAAATCCAAGCAGACTAAAGGAAATGCAAGTAAGCACTAAAAAGCTAATCATCCACAATGGATGAGCAATCTTGAGTTCGACAAAAAACCCAGCCGTTACCAGAATAATTGCACCGATAATTAAAGATTTGCTGGCAGCAGCACCAACATAACCCATTAAAATCTCGATAAACGAAACTGGCGCGGATAGTACCTCATAAATGGTTCCGGTAAAGCGTGGAAAATAAATACCAAAAGAAGCATTGGAAACACTTTGCGTTAATAACGCAAGCATCATTAAACCAGGTACAATAAACGCTCCATAAGAAACCCCTTCTACGGTTTCAATACGCTCACCAATCGCTGAACCAAATACAACAAAATATAATACAGTTGTGATAACAGGTGCAGCAAAGCTTTGCATGACCGTATCCCATGCACGCAACATCTCATATTTATAAATTACTCGAATTGCGTGAGTATTCATTATTGCTGAATTTAACTAGTTTTGACTAAATTGATAAAGATATCTTCAAGTGAACTTTGCGACGTGTTAATGTCTTTAAGCAATAACCCCGCACTATCCACTGCACGTAGTAACTCTGCTACCCCGGTATGTGTGCTATAGCAGTCATATGTATAAGTAAGTTGCTTTCCTTCGGATGATAATTCCAATGCCCATGTAGATAAGGTCTCAGGAATTTTCTTTATTGCCTGTTCCAGTTCAATCGTCATCTGACGTTTGCCGAGTTTGTGCTTTAAGGTGTCTTTATTATCGACAACGATCAATTCACCCTTGTTAATCACCCCAACACGATCTGCGATAGCTTCAGCCTCTTCTATATAGTGCGTCGTCAAAATAATGGTTACACCAGATTGCCTCAGTCGCTCTACTATGCCCCACATATTTTTGCGCAGTTCTACATCAACACCAGCTGTAGGCTCATCTAAAAACAGAATAGATGGTTCATGAGATAATGCTTTGGCAATTAGTACACGTCGCTTCATGCCACCAGATAAGGTCATGATTTCAGAATCTTTCTTATCCCACAGCGATAAATCTTTGAGTAGTTTTTCCAGGTATATAGCATCTGGTTTCTTACCAAATAAACCTCGGCTAAAACAAATCGTATTCCATACGGTATCAAACATACCCAGTGTTAATTCTTGCGGCACTAACCCAATCAGACTACGCGTAATACGATAGTCTGAAATAATGTCATGGCCTTCGACTGTAACCGAACCTTCGCTGGCATTCACAATCCCGCAGATAATCGAAATCATTGTCGTTTTCCCTGCACCATTAGGCCCAAGTAGCGCAAGGATTTCACCAGACCGAATCTCTAAATTTACATTGTTAAGCGCTCGATGCCCGCTTGCATACACCTTGGATAAATTGGAAACCGAAACGACTGGATTCATGGTTTGTTTTATAACACGCTGCGAGAGTTTGCTCGCTAACTATCTCATAACTCATGAATCACCTCATGTAATTTTTCGTCTTATCGGATTACCAAAATTAGGATCGCTACTGATTCTTGAAGCTACAGTTCCTTTCGGGGCGTTGTACCAACCTGGATCGCTATAATCTCCTGGTTTTAAATCGTCGCGAACTTTAACTGTAGTAAACATGCCTCCCATTTCAATGTTTCCGTATGGTCCTTTTCCAGTCATCATAGCCAAAGTATTGCGAGGACCTTGGTGATGACCCATATCCACATGATCTTGATGTTCCGCCATACCATAGCGACCCATTGCCATAAAACCAGGTAACATTTTTCTAATTTCTTGATCAATACCAGTTTGATCAACACCCAATGTGTTAGGAATTTCATGCCCCATCGCGTTCATGGTGTGATGTGACATATGACAGTGAAAGGCCCAGTCACCCGGTTCGGCAATAAATTCAACATCACGAGTTTGCCCTACACCAATAATCTCAGTGGTTTCGGGACGCCAACGTGATTTAGGCCAACGTCCTCCATCAGAGCCAGTTACCCAAAATTGCACACCGTGCATATGCAGGGGATGATTCCACATCGATAGATTGCCCATGCGCACACGCACGCGTTCACCGGTACGTGCAACCACTGGGTCAATAGCTGGAAACACCTTGCTATTAAAAGTCCACAAGTCAAAATCTTGCAACACAGATGGATCAGGACGATAGGTACCAGGGTGCATAGCCCAGTTATGTGTCAGAAAACAATAATCACGATCGATAGGGGTCTCTTCGCCATTGCGTGGGTGAATGATAAACATACCCATCATACCCACTCCCAGCTGTGTCATCTCATCTGCATGCGGGTGATACATATGCGTACCGTGTTGCCTTAACGTGAACTCATATACATAAGTTTCACCAGGACCAATTTGTGGTTGGGTTAAACCACCTACTCCATCCATTCCACTTGGTAATAAAATACCATGCCAATGAATCGTGGTATGTTCCTTCAAACAATTAGTCACTAGAATGCGCACACGATCACCTTCAACTGCTTCAATAGTTGGACCAGGCGTAGTGCCGTTATAACCCCAACACTTTGCAACACTGCCAGGTGCAAACTCATGTTCAACCTCTTCAGCTACTAAATGGAATTCTTTTACTCCATTTTTCATTTTGTAGGGCAGCGTCCAGCCATTAAGTGTTCGTACTGGAACATATGATTTACTAACTTTTGTTTGTTTTGATACAGCAGTGGTAGTCGCAATGGATTCTGCTGTTGCTTTGGATGCTACAGTTGCCGCCAATGCACCTGCACCGGTATAAGTTAAAAATTCTCTTCGTGATGTCATTTTGAATCTCCTATTCTTTGCTACCATTAGTGATGACTGTGAACATCATGCTCATTTTGTGGTGCTGTGGATTTGCTAGAATTGTTTTGCATGTGGTGCATGGAATGATCTACATCATTCGTTTTTGGAGTGATGTATTCTTCAACATTTAATTGTTGTTTACCAACATTTGCACTGCTTGGTAATGTATTGCCTACTGCACGCGTAAGTTCTGTACGTGCCAACCAATAATCACGTACGACTTCAAGGTAACTTTGATATGCATCGTATTCTTGCTGCTTGGTTTCTAACAGTTCAAATATTCCAATCAACATAAAATTTTCTTCTTCTTGTGCGCGCTCTACAACTTCAATACGTGCTGGAATTAGTTTTTCGCGATATATATTTACACGCTCTTTAGTGTTAAGAGTTGCTGCATGTGCTAAACAAACCTCATTTTCAATTGCAGTATTTAATTGATGAACTTCTGCAATTGCAATTTGTAACTCGGCATTCGCACGTAACTGTTTATCACGATTTTGTGTAAAAATTGGGATCTCCCACTCTAGAACTGGACCGGTAAGCTCTGCATGATCTGTTTCTATTTCATGCTCAATGCCCACGTCTAATTCACCTAACCAACGTGTCCAATTAGTAACACCAACACGATTGGCTAAAACATCGGTACGTGCTGTTGCAGCCACTAAATCAAGTCGTGATTGTTTTGCCAATTCGATGAGTTCATCGAGATCATCTTCATACTCTAAGGGAATCGGAAGTTGCGCAGGCGAATCCCAAGTGTTTGCTACGGAAAGCCCCAATAAGGCCGCAAGTTTCGAGCGCTTCTCGTGAGTTTCTGCGTTAGCTTCTAGCGATGCTAGCTGTGATTCGGACGCTGCCGCCCGTTTTTGTGCAAGTTCCCGGGGGCTTAAATTTCCAGCATCGTAATAGCGCTTTGCTAATTCGAACGAGAGTGAGCCTGCTTTGGCAATTTGTGCATGTAAAGCTGCAGTTTGTTTTGCCGCAACAAATTGGTAAAAGGCAGCCTCAGTCTCAGCAGCAATATTTAACACTTCCGCACCAACGGATTGCTTCATTGCAGTAAATTCAGCATTTGCCAATCGTTTGCGTGAAGATAAAGTAAGCAAATCCGTAAATGAAGTTATCAAACCAAATGTTGTCAAATTGCGTTCACCAGACACATTTGAGTCTAATGTCGCAAACGAAAAAACTGGATTGTGAATACGCCCAGCTTCATACACATCCGCTGCAGCAATCCCCAAACCTGCATAGGTAGTCATTAATTTAGGGTTATTAACTAATGCAATTCGAATTGCACTTTCCGCAGTCAGTGGTTTTGCCGTTAACGAATCGACAAATTCTTTCCTATTCTTCGATTCCTGAGCATCAATTGGTAAACCTCGCTCATGAAGCAATGCATCCACGTCGCTTCGACCCAAGTCTTTTGGAACTGAAGTACATCCGACAAGAAATACAAACGTGATCACAATTGAATATGTAATAAATTTCATAACACTTTCCTAAATATTTATCCATGGCGTCGCTACGCATAGAACGTAACTACAGAAAACTCAAAAAGTATTGCCAAGATCACAAGACGCACAAAACGCCAAAGACCAAGGCTATTCGCGACTAAGCGAATTTAGGAAAGAAAAATAGGGGGACGATAAAGCGGTGATAGAGTTACTGAAGTACTTGCGTCGTTATTAATATTGAAACGATAAGCAAGCTTATGGGGTAAACTTAAACCAGCAGTATTAATAATAGGAACTTGAACCATCAACATATGTAGACATAAGCATGCACCTTCATCTTCACACTGCATGTTTTGATCCTGTTTTTGATCGTCATGGCATGGCTTTCCATCAACATTAGAAATATCAACAAATTCAATCGAACCCGAAGTATTATCTTGCAAACATGGCAGAACCCATGCAGATGCAACTGTTGTATTTGCAACAAAAACAACCATAAATATGTATAATGTCAAATGTTTCATGACTAAATTATATGTCTACTTTTTGGTATTGTCATATCAGTTTAAGCGCTTTTAGATTCAATGGCATAATAAACGACTTGAATAGCCAAAATATGCTACTTACTCAATAAGATCAATAGGATTGACTAAAGTTCGCCTTTAGTTAAATAAAAAATGAGATCCAGTACCATTTTTGGCTGTTAGCCTTTTCTATATAACAAACGAATATAACCAACCAAAAACGGCACAGGCTAATATTACTTTTACAATGCTAATTTTGTATTTAAATAATGCAATAAAAGTAATTAAACCGATTAACAAAGAAACCCAATCAAATTGACCTGTAAATCCTTCTGGCCATAGCACATGATAAGCGAAAAACACGGCTAAATTTACTATGACGCCTACTACTGCGGCTGTGATTGCCAATAATGGCGCAGTGAAGTGTAAATCTTCCCTTGTAGCTTCGATTGCAGGCCCTCCAATAAAAATAAATAAAAACGAAGGTAAAAAAGTAAAAAATGTGGCTACACATGCTGCAATAATACCTGCCAGCGGTAAAAGTTCAGGGCCGAAAATTTCCTTTGTCCAACCACCTACAAAACCAACAAAAGTTACCACCATAATGAGTGGACCAGGTGTAGTTTCGCCTAACGCCAAACCATCGATCATTTGTGTCCCTGTAAGCCATTGGAACTGATCTACTCCACCTTGATACACATAGGGTAATACGGCATAGGCGCCACCAAATGTAACTAAGGCAGCCTTACTAAAAAACAAACCCATTTGGGTAAGCGTATTTTCCCAACCAAATTTGAAATATAAAAAGGCCATAATACCAAGCCAGATACCAGTCCCAACAACAATAAACGAAACAAGTCTAGCCCAACTAAATTTTGCAAAACTTGGAACCGGCGTATCATCACCAATGATCGCAGTTCCATAAGAATCATGTGCTTCGCTCGCATGTAAGCTTCCACTAAAATATTGCGGCACAATTTTAGAGCCGATAAAACCCAACACTCCAGCTGCAATCACTATTGCTGGAAATGGGATATTGAAAAAGAAAATTGCTATAAATGCTAATAAAGCCATAGCGCGCAATACATTATTTTTTAAAGCACGTGAACCTATTCGATAGGCTGCAAATAAAACGATAGCAGTGACTGCTGGCTTAACGCCATACAAGATTCCAGAAACAACTTGAGTATTGCCATACTCCAAATAAATCCAAGTTAACGCAATGAGGATAAATAATGAAGGTAATACAAATAAAGCACCCGCTATTAGACCGCCTTTTATGCCATGCATTAACCAACCAATGTAGGTAGCCAACTGTTGTGCCTCAGGTCCCGGTAACACCATGGTGTAATTTAACGCATGCAAAAAACGATGTTCAGATATCCAACGTTTTCTTTCTACCAATTCTTGATGCATCATACTGATTTGACCTGCAGGTCCACCAAAACTGATAAACCCGAGCTTGAGCCAATAGTTAAATGCCTCAAATAAACTAACCGTATGACGCCTTTCAGATTGAATTGGTGCAGCGTCTTCCATTTAAATGTAATTGATATACAAAGACGATAATCGAGAGAAAACCAATTTTGAAAACTGCAACTATTATAAAAAAGTTATTAATTACTCATTAGCTACAGATAACATCTCTTCACGACGAGTAAATTTTTCACGCGGCTTGCCTTTAGGTTCACCTGCAGCAACTTCAGCTGCATCAATTTTTTGCCACTGTGAATAGTTAATGTATTGCACACCATTTTCATCAAGAATTTTATACAAACCTTCTCGACCAGGCTTTTTAGACTCAAACTTATTTACGTCTTCAAGCAAAGCATCAACAGATTCCACTGCACAGGCACGGTTAGTGCCGATAATTCCAGATGGGCCACGCTTAATCCAACCTGCCGTATACAGACCTGGTATTACATCGCCCCCATGTTCTGTTGTAATACGTCCCGCTTCATTAGGAATCGTACCCCAACGCTTATAAAAAGGGACCCCAGAAATAGCTACCCCATTATAACCAATGCTACGAAACAAGATTCCACATTCAATCTCTATGGTTTCGCCAGTACCTTTGGCAGATTGCTTGAACGATTCGCCAGATAATTCATTAATCTCCAGCACTACTTTTTCTAAACACCCATCTCCTTCGAGACGTACCGGGCTTTTCAAAAAGGTTGAAATACATATTCGTGGCTTACCTGTATCTTCAGACTCTGCAAACTTCTGAAAGATTTCAACATTCTTTTTATTGCCACGTCCTTCTTTTGCGGCAAGCTCTTGCTGGCTGGTTTCATTTAACTCTAATTCCTTAGGATCAATATATGGCCGACAGTTTTCTATCTCTAAAAATTCTTTGAGTTCCTTTGATGCAAACTTTGCTTGAGCGGGTCCACGGCGTCCTATTACGTATATTTTTTTAATCTTACTCTCAGCTAATGCATCTAGTGCATGTTGTGCTATATCCGTATGCTTTAGTTCATCAACCGATTTTGCCAAGATTCTTGACACGTCTGCTGCAACGTTGCCTTGCCCAATTACTACTGCAGTTTCATGCGACAAATCAAACGCGCGATCTCGATAATCTGGATGACCGTTGTACCAGCCGACAAACTCAGTTGCCGTATAACTTCCGGGCAAATCTTCACCAGGTATGCCCAGCTTGCGGTCTGTCTCTGCTCCACATGTATATATCACTGCATGGTGAGTATGCTGTAATTCTTCAGCCTTAATATCTTTACCTACAGTAACATTGCCCACGAAATTAAACTCAGGATTTTCGGCAATTTTTTTATAAACCTCGATGGCTTGTTTTAATTTTGGATGATCTGGTGCAACACCACTGCGCACCAGACCAAAAGGAGATGGAAGTCGTTCGATTAAATCAATCTCGACGACTAAATCTGATTTTATTAATGCTTCAGCTGCATAAAATCCACTCGGACCACTTCCAACGATAGCAACTCTTAAAGGATTTGACTCAGTTCCTAAACTCATAACAATTTTCCAAACTTTTTATTATCTTTATCAAGGAAAATACACAGCTTTAACTGTGCAGTGTACATTTCTTAATGAATTTCTGATTTGATGCTGGAGCGAGGCAAAAAAATGTTACAAAAGCGGAGTGTACACACTAGTACATGAGCATTTTGGAACATTTTTTTAACAAAGCATCCAGTGCAAATCAGGAATTCCTAGCACCTAAAAGCCTAGTTCTGTTTTGCGATCCTCTGCTCCTGGCAACGGATCCATAGGTTCTTCGATTAATGGCAGATCAGGGCATTTTTCTGCATTGATCTCAACCCACTTCTCTTGGCCTTCAGGTATATCATCTTCTTCATAGATAGCCTCGACTGGACACTCAGGTATGCATGCACTGCAATCGATACATACCTCAGGGTCGATGTATAGCATTTCATCGTCATAATGAAAGCATGCAACCGGGCATACAGATACACAATCAGTGAAGCGACAGCCCTTACAATTTTCAGTTACTACTGTAGTCATGTGTTGTCTCCTATATTTCTAATGTAATTAGACTACAAATATAAAGCCGTGATAGGTATCCACGTGGAGTATGTACTAGCGCTCAAATAGCAGTACTTCGCCACGATTGAGTTCAATCCCGTCTCCGCAAAAGCGTTTAAACTTCCCATTTATATGCACATCATGGATCTCCTCAAATCCATAATCATGCAATTTGGAAAAATACAAACGCAAAAATAATGGATGATATGTACACGAATACTCAAAACTAGGCAATATAGGCGCATTTTTTTGAAGCGTTACAATAGTACCTCGCTTCATGCCTGCACCAGTGCGAATACCTAATTCACCCACAACAATGATTGTACCTGCCAACATGTTAACCCCGGTAAAATCACCAGCATTGCCGCCTATTGCAATAAAACCACGTCGCATAGCATGTCCCACCTCATTTTTTGCATTGCCATGGATGAATATTTCGCCGCCTTGAATACCAGCTGATTGGCCACGGAACGCGCTACCCACCATATGTCCAGCGTCCCCTTTAATGATGATTCGTCCTCCCGACATTTCCGGCCCAACCCAATCTCCTGCATTACCATTAACCAAAATTTCGCCACCAGACATACCTATACCAAGATGCATGCCTACATCACCATCGATGGTGACCTTGCCCTCACTCATACCGGCACCAATTAGCTTAACGTTGCTAACATCGCCTTCGATGTGAATTTGTGGAGCACCTTGCCCTGTAACCTTGAAAAAATCACCCAACTTAGCCTTTACATTCCCATGCATGACATTCAGATGTTCAACCCCAGACTGCGACAAACTGGTGAATGTCGCAGGGCTGATCACTTCCGCCTCTAACGGGACTTCAGGTGATGAATACAGTTCAAGATGGGTAACAGACATATTTAAATTTATTTTTAATTATTTTTTATATCTTTATATTTTTACTATTATTTATATATCTCTGCTTTTGCCATTGGCGATTTCATGTAGATGGAATTTGTACTTACCTAAATTACCGCCATAATTGCCCGCAGTGATCATTAACGCCCCTTTATCTGCTGCAGCTTGCATGCCACGACGCATTGATTCTTTAATAGCCTCTATGTTTAAGCCATCGACCACTATTTCGTATACGGCCTCTACATTTTCTGGCACGATCGAATTCTTGGACACTGCGCGTAGCGTAGGGCAGTAGGCATCATTCGTTGAGGCAATCATGCCTTTATATTTAGAACCCACTTTACTTCCGGACCGTACTAGCCCTTGAGGGAAAGGGAGAAAAACACCTGCTACATCGCGCATGGCATTTGCTGCGGCCATCGCTGCACGTAATGTAGAGCTCTTGCGCGGTCCAAATATTATTAAATTACCACCACCTACCGCAGGTTGAATCCCAAATTGGTCATCAACTAAAAACTCACCTTCCATCACAGGAATTCGCCATGAACGAATACCATCAATCACTTTACTAATTTGATATCCGTCCCCAAAGAAACGTAGCTTGCCACCAACAGAAACCGAGTCTTCTGATTCCAACCCATTAAAACAGGCTGTGGTTGGACAAGTCATAACACATTGCCCTATGCGATCGATTAATTGGCCAGCAATGGTTTTTGCACTCATGGTGAATAGCAAGACACTGATACCAGGACGTCCATCAGGTGTATCTTCTTCGGGAATTTCACTTTCCACTGCTGCTTCTAATTTGCAACGGATAACCGATGTTGCAAACCCTGTCATAGATGCTGCTGCTGCACGTGCCCATTGCTTGGTATCTGCAGTAATAATCACACGTGCGCCCCACATTTCAAAAGCTTCAGCATAAGTATCGACAATTTCTGCTTTTTTAATTTTCATATTACTAGCAAAAATACCTTATGCCTTAGGGGCGACAGGAATTATTTCATGTTTATGTAAGTAGTCATCGCTGATTGCGTAGTTATTAAATTTAACCGAATAATAGTCTTCAAAGAACGGTTCAATTTCTTCAGCAATATCATCATTGTAGCCAGGCTTGCTATGCAGAAGCTTGCCTTTATGATCGGTAGCAAATTCATGATCTTTAATCACCGTTACACCATCTTTAATAACATAGCGTGGTGCATTAAACATCGCTTCTTTATCTTCTTCTTCGGTATACACTGTAATATCGGCATCAGCCCCTACACCAAGCTGACCTTTGTTACTCAGACCCAATGCCCGTGCTGGACCTGCACGAGTGATAATAGCGATTTCATTTAACGTGTACTCGCGATCTAATTCTCGCAAACTGGTTTTATCGATCGCTTTTTGATTTACCTTGCTTAACGCTTCTTTACGATAGGCACTATCCATTAAAAGTTTTATTAGTTTTGGATAACTCATGAAAGATCCACCATTGGGATGGTCGGTGGACAACAATACTCTCCACGGATCTTTAGAATGTAGAAATAACTCCAAACCCATTGCCCATTGCAAAGCATGGGTATATATATGATCTTGATAGGTAAATGGAATAATTCCACAGCCACTTTCACATTCTGTATCTGCATTTATCCACTTATTAAATTTCACATTACGCAACATCCATGCTAATGGCGCATCTGCCGTCATGGCAGTCGCTTTTCCAAACATGACTTGTCCTACGTCAGCAGTGATGTTTTCGTTATCGTTTATATAATCGATTATTGAACGCACACCAGATATGGCATTTTTGTTTAGTTCGCCGCCAAAACTATGAAACTGAATGTGCGCCATGTGCACGCGTCGACCTTGTGCAGCTTTCATGGTGTCTAGCGTTGTACTGATGTTGCCGCTGTGGCCTAAATTATTGCAGTGAATATGTGGTGGATGCGGTAAACCTAATTCATGTGCAGCTTCAATAAAACTTTCTATAACATGGTTTGGCGTAATGTCGTAATAATCAATATTATCGTTTACATCGGTTATATTGGCATTCTTGCGACCTTTCCATAGCTCATCACTACCTACATTGACAAGCTTAAGCGTGTAGGCATGCACTGAATCAATCCACCATGCGATGGCTTCCTTAAACTCTTTTTTACGCCCTTCTTTTAAAAGCTTGTATAGGAAAGCATTGTTACCCAGCAATACGTAAAAACCTTTATCAATCACAGGGGTATCATCAAGTTCCTCTAAGCTGTGCCTGGCGGTAATGGGAGGAACCGCTGCTTCCATCGCAGTTGTGTAACCCATCGTGGCATAACGATAGCCCGTTGCAAATGTAGAAGGTACCACACCGCCCGTTCCAGAGCGGGTAACTGCAGTTTTGGGGTGCACATCTAAACGGTGGTCTTCCGGTTGCAATTTACGCGCTAGGTTTACTTTTGCACCAGCTATATGACAATGAATATCCACTGCACCCGGCATAACTACCATGCCATGTGCATCAATTTTCTTAGCTGAGCTTGAAACGGAATCGACGATCTTGCCATCTCGAACAAAGATGTCTTTTATTTCCCCGTCAATGTTATTTGCAGGGTCGTAAACACGACCATTCACAATTTTTAGTTCAGATGACATGTTTTATTTATTTTATTCTAACGAAGGGGTATTTTTTTGATTATTTAAGATACTTACTTTATCTACGTTTTTATAATTTTATTATCTCAGCAGCATTTGGTGTAATGTGAATGAACTCCTTCCTACTTCACAATAAACACAACAGGATAATTAGGCTGCGATTCTGGCTTTCTTACCTTTCAATAACTGCTTAACTCGATCACGAATACCTTCTAAAACTTGTTGGTCAGTTGGATAATGTGATTCAAATGCTGGACGTAGTGTAATTGGCACATCATCCATTCTATATACTGTCCCACCAGTGTTAATTCCGTACGTTGCTACAGCAAATCGAACTTTAGCAATACTGCTAGTAACCGTATCTTTTGTATCCAATGAGATGATAGGAATCTTTTTCATATGCTCGATCGCGGCTTTAGGAAAATTGGAAGCCGGATCGGATGCGATAATCATGGCTGCATCCGTTTCACCACGAGATAACACATCGGTTGTGGTGAACTCACCTGGATTAAATCTCGGATAACCTCGATTGAAATTAACCCCAAAAGGATATCCTGTTTGCCAAGAGACCACATTGTCGGCACCTGTTACATTGCCATGACCACGCACGGGCTTGGCTACAAAGTGAGTAAACTCGTTTAAATCTGCTGCCAAAGACAATAAAGCACCTGAATTAAAATGGCGACCCCGCGTCATGGTCAAGCCCATACCAAAAAACAACACGCCGTATTGACAATTTTTCATGCGATGAACTAAGTCATTTAACATTTCACGCGATACACCAGTCTCTTCTTCAATATTGCTTGCAATCTTCTTGCCTTTCACTAATGCGCGCAAAGCCCATAACACCTCGAAATCTTTACCTGGTTTTATTTGCACAAAAATATCAGCAACCGGAGTGCTTGGTGTTTTGCGTACATCGACAAGCACTACCGTGCGGTCTTTTTTACCATTTGGTATAAACATACCTTTAGGGGTAACTGCATAACGAGTGAAATGTCTTGGATGAGATTCTGCTGGATTGCCTCCCCAATAAATAACCAGATCAGCACGATTTTTAATCTCACCTAAGGTCGCCGTGCTTTCTCCTACGCCTTGGAATGCCATTCCAGAAGGACCATGACAAACAGAAGTTGTGGTGTCGATATTTCCATTTATCGTATCCATAATGTCGACCGCAACTCGTTGTGCTTCACATGGTGAATCACTTAAACCATATGTGATGGGAAACTTTGCATTTACCAAAATTTTTGCAGCGGCCTCAATGCCTTCTTCCAAGCTGGCTTTCTTACCATCAATGAGTACTTCCGGACGGGTATCTAGCGTATGCTCATAAAACCATGCACGCCCTAACACACAGGCTCTTTTTGCTTTGGTTATGCGATGCTCATCTAGATCGACCGTGAGTTCCATATCATCACAAACACAACCACAAAATGTACACGTAGCATCTTTAACAATTTTGATGTTCTTTTTCTGATCTGGCTTTTTAGGCCCAGGTTTTTTTTCAGTTGATGTAGTTGTTTCAGTCATAAAAAATATTCCAACTATCAATAATTACTTAATTACCTAGCCTTAGAGACTACGACTTCCATGTGCTTCGACAATGGCATACCAGTACCTGCCGTATCAGAAGCCATTAATTGACTCGACGGTGGGCCGTATGGAATAAATATCACACCTTGCGGCAAATCCGCATCCTTTTTTGAAATACAACTGACTACTGTCTGCCCAACTTCTGATTTCAAACGTATTTTATCGCCATCCTTAAGTTTAAGACGCCTCATATCTTTTTCGTTCAATTCCGCGGTGGAGGTAACTTTTTTGTATTCATCCTTTAGTTTACCTTCATTTAATGACGTACCCTGCGATTGCGAACGCCCCGGTATCAATATCATGGTCTCCGCCATCTAGAATTCCTTTACATTACATATAGTAATAGGCTCAACTTAATAAATTCGTTTGCGAGCGAGAGAAAATGGAGAAGCGGTCAGAATCCATCAGTGATAGAACTGCCAGTATCTACCGAATCCAGCTAACTTAGTCGGTAGTGTGTGCTAACTCTGCAGACTGTGAATACTACCATATTATACGGAATATTCTCTTATCTACCCTTCCAAATTAGATACCTCAACCGGACTTGGTTACTAAAGTGAACAAGAATTAAACAGCATTTGGCTAGCCTCACCAGGATGAAATTCGTTACACTCCCATCTAATATTACATTTGAAAATTAAGGAAGCTCTGATTTATTAATGAAATGTCTGGGACAAGGCAAAAAATGTTGAGAAAGTGGAGTGTATATTAGGAATACATGAACATTTTGAGACATTTTTTAACGCCCTAAAAGATTAATTAGGGCAGAATAAATCAGAGTTTCCATAACTATTATCTCTGGAGGACCCCATCATGCCTAAGTACATCATTGAACGCGAAATTCCTGGTGCTGGAAATTTGACTACCGCTGAGTTGCAAGGAATCTCACAAAAATCGTGCAGTATTTTACAAAATATGGGTCCGCAAATTCAGTGGGTAGAAAGCGTAGTAACCGATGACAAAGTTTACTGCACCTATATTGCTCCTAATGAAGAAGAGATTCGTAAACATGCCGATGAAGGTGGATTCCCTGCAAACAAGATTGCAGAAATAAAGGGGATGATTGACCCTACTACAGCAGAATAACAACTAAGGAAGCTATGATTTATTCTGCCTTAATTAAATATTAATGGCGTTAAAAAGATAGTTCTTGGCTTAGGATTTTCCACAAATAAAGTAAAGCCACTCAGTGCTCGTAAGAGATAGCGATATACGGTTTTCGCTCTCTCACCACTACAGTTCTCTTCCTAAACATGTTCTCTTGAGAGCAAGGTACTTTTGTTACGGCAATAGCGAGCACATGGATGTGTGAGAGAAAGTTCGCATCAAGGATGATGCGCACAATTAATTACTCGCCTTACTCTGAAAATATCTTGCGCTTCTCAGCGTGATGTAAAGCGCATAGAAGATGTGCAGATGGGGAAAAATACCTTTGAATCTTGGCCTGCTTAGGCACGTGTCTTACAGTGCCTGGTTGTTTGAATCTAAACTTTTGCAATTTAAGGACTACCGAAGATACAGCCTGACTTCGTTATGACTATAGGAAAATCACCAAGATCTCGCATAACTTGCGCAGTATTATAATTTTCTAACATTGTTTTTACTTCTTCAGCTTGAAGGCCTTCGATAGACTCATGCATAACACGTAAAACATAAGTTTTAGTGTTTTCCGTTACGTTAAAATTTATGCTTTCCTGCATTTCATGTTCCCACTGCTCAATGATCGCATTAACAAAATTTGCTGCAAGATAGGCTTGGATAGAACTGACTATATCAATAGCATAAGACATTCAAAACATTTTTAGTTTGGAAGCATTCGCTCGAATACCTTTGGAATCTCACAGTTCCATCCTATTGATTCTTTAAGATAGGCAAAAAAAGACTTCTTCTCTTCTGATTTTATTTGGTCTGTTTGCGTCCCCTCATTGCTAGCCATTCGCTCATAACCAACTAGCAATCCATCTATGAAATTTATCATCTCTGGTGAATCCCATTCACGCTCACCAACGGCCTTATAAACTATCTTTCCATCAGGATCGATTAAATAGGTAGTTGGCAAACCTCGCACTTCCCAACTCGCTAGGCTCATATCCTTATCTAAAAGAATCGTAAACGAGACAGGTACAGACTTTAAGAACTTTTTGACACCAGCCAAACTAGGACCCACGTGGACACCAACTACTTCTAGCCCACGGTTATTAAGTTGTTTGTAGAGATTATCCATTGCGGGCATCTCTTCTCTACACGGCGCACACCAGGTTGCCCAAAAGTTGAGTAATACGAATCTCCCTTTGAAATCTTCCAAACTAATTTTTCCACCTTTAACTGAATCGAGATTAAATCCATTTGCGCGAGGCGTACCTGCAACAGGATCCATAGGCTCAACCGCAGCTGCAATATCCATAACCATTAGCATACATACAGCAAACAAAAAGAAACTCTTTAAATTAAGCATTGTTGCATTTCCCTCTAGCTGGCAATTTACACTATTAATCTATATGGCTTGGATCAAAATTTTAGCAATTAGTTCGTCACTGATTTAGTGATTATACCGAGATACTTTGAGGTCTTTACTATCTAAAAGTGCCCGTAAAAAATCGATCATAAAAGGCGAGTTCCATACACGTGTACCCACAGCACGATAACGTATATTCCCATCAGGCCCAACAATAAATGATGTAGGTAATACTGGTATGCCCCATTCACCCAGCTGCAACTCCATATCCACTAATACTGGATAGGTAATTTCATTAAGCTCGACAACAGAATGTACCCCATCGATATTATCACCGGCGTGGATAGAAAGAATCATGAATTTATTGCTATCAAGTAATTCATAGGCACTCTGCAATGTAGTCATTTCACTTTTACATACATTGCATGACATCGCCCAAAAATTCACCAATACAAACTTACCACGAAAGTCATTCAGCTCATGTTGTTCGCCGGCTATATCAAATAACTTAAAGTTCTGTGCTTGTACATTAGGGGGATACGGATCCATTAAACGTCCTTCATCCGCATTGAGGCCAAATGCAAAAGAATAGAGTATTAGCTGAACAAAAAAATGTACAAGTGTATTTGTATTGATTTTATTTAACATCTAGTACTTTAATCTGTTCCCGCGTGTCCGAAAGTTTCTGCTACAGCTAACTCTAGTACTCAAGCTTATTGTCATGCGCCCAATTTGGATCATCCGCACTCAAATCTCCGATTGGTGCAGCAAAGGCATCCGCTACCAAAGTGGCAATATTACCTGCTGTCAAAGAATCTAGAAAAGCAAGTAAATCATCCACTTCTTCTTCACTAAGGTCTATTGGCTTAATTAAAGGGCTTAATAATTCATTTTCAATACCGCCCTGCATATAAAACTCAATTACTTCACGCAAAGTCTGCAAAGAGCCATCATGCATATAAGGTGCGGTTAAAGCGACATTCCTAAGTATAGGGGTACGATACTTCCAACGGTCATTAGGATTTTCTGTAATCTCATACAAGCCTAGATCATTTTCTTTTGGCTTTGAAACTGCTTGAATCTTGCTCATATCCATATCCGCATATATGCCTGGGGCTAACTGCACCCTTTTCTTCTTCGGTACAATCCCCATCGAAGTTTGATAGCCCAAACCTGTATTATGCAATTTGTTATCGGTAAATAATGCATAGTCATCTTGGATTAAATGACAAGAACTACAAGCACCCTTACCGGTAAATATTTTGAAACCTCTTTTCACTTGCTCACTTACAGCGTTTTCTTCTTTACCAAAATACCATCGATCAAACGGTGAGTTAGCAGCGTTAAGTACCCGCTGGTAACTTGCTAACGCCATGCCAATTGTCTCCATTGATGCACTGCGTCCATCAAAAGCGGTTTCAAAAAGCCCATCATACTCATTTATTGCGTTAACTTTATTAATTACGTAACCAATAGAAGGATTAGCCATTTCATTTCGTGCTAAAAGTGGCGCCCATACTTGTTGTTCTAGTGTTGATTCACGTCCATCATGGAAAAGCTTTGTTAAATATGCAGTGTTATAAATGGTTGGAGAATTACGTCTAACAGAACGACCCTCTACACCCACTGCGGTTTGTATTTCGTTATTAGTAAAACCTTGCTCTGGAATATGGCAAATAGCACATGAGAACGTATCATTAATTGACAAACGTCGATCAAAAAATAGCTTTCTACCTAATGCAACTTTTTCTTTGGTAATTGGGTTATCTACTGGTAAAGGCACAGCAGGCAACCCTAATGGCGGATTAGTAATAAACTCTAGAAGGTTGGCTTCTTTGCCTGTACGCTTTTGTATATCTAGCGTTCTAGTCTGGTAATCTGGCGAATCATATCCTTCTTTAACATCACCTGGACCATACAAAGCCTTATTTTCCGACTGAGAATCTTCGGTTCTACTTTGCAAATCACTTGATAATATCAATACCATTAACACTGAAGTAACTAATACAGTGTTGGAAAAAACTGGTATGAGTTGTTTAATAATTTGTCTCACCCTTCAATATCCGCTTTTAATAAACCTTCTTCCATAAGTAAGGTTTTAATGTCCGTTGTAACCAATTCATCATGCAAAAAAGACACACTATATTCTTGTCGAATCGCTTTTGATCGATCAATTAAAAATGCTCGCAAGACGTGCGCCATAGATCCCGTATAGTTACCTTGATCATCGTATTCCTTTATCACTAACTGCCCATATCGCTTGATGATGGGTTCTAAGGCTTTTTCAGAAGCGGTAGTTAAAAATAACCACTGTGGATCACCTTCGTCAAAACCTGCAGCATATAGTCTCATCACTTCGGGAGTATCATGCTCAGGATCAAAGCTGATACTTATTAAGCGTATTGTATTAGCAAGTTCTGGGTCATGCTTAAACCGTTCTTTAACCTTATAGAACACAGCTGTAGCAAGTGGACATCCATTTAGATCGGTACAACTACTGTATATAAAAGTTAGTAATACGATTTTGTCATTAAGTAAATCACTTAATTCGAGTTCTTCCCCATTAACACCGAGTACTGTGCCTCCACCTGCGGTATTTATCTTTGGTAGTTCATACGAACCTGGCTTAGGCACCTCATAAGGCAAGGTTGCTACCCAGCCATCTGCGGCAATCATGACTTCAGCCTGCGCAGCACGAGAACCTGGCAAAGGGGTATCCTCGTCGACATTACCTCCGCATGCCAATACAAGCACCGATAGCAGACAAATCAATATAAAATTTAGAATTTTCATCTATGAAAACTTTGCAGAAACAACAAGGCCGCCTCGAGGGCGGCCCTGTTTCAACAATTTAAAGTCCTAGCTTTAGACTACTACTTACATCACTGTAACAGAGCCTGCACCTTACTTTACTTGAGACAGCATCGTGTCTGTAGAGTTCGGCTTTTGAGAGTAGAGTGAATAAGCTCCAAATCGCATTTGATGTGCGCGTCCTAACTTTAACTCATAAAAGTCAACTTCAAACTCCAGCTCAAGTTTTTTACCATTCCACGTATACAGCTTCATAAACTGCTCATCTTGGTCACCGGTTTTATCCCAGTTACCCAATAAAGACGTTGTGTAATAGTTACGTTTGCCATCCCAACTTTGTGAGACCATATTTACTTGCGAACCAACTACATGCTCATAGGTTTGCTTGGGAGCAAATGGATCTGAAATATCAAAATAGCGAGTTTTGCCATCCATGAAGGTTTGCACCCAAAGACCTTGATCATCTGCAGTAATAGAGATATCAACCGGCAACGGAACTTTTGAAGGATCACCAATATCGGCAACCGCTTTGGCCTGCCATTCACCTTCATCATCTTCATAAATTAACCAGATTTGTGAGGTTAAGGCAGTAGTAGTCAAACAATAGTTGTTATTCGCACCCCAAGCACAGCGAATTTCTAATGGAGCACCTGGCACATCCAAGACTTTCTTAGGTTTACGTGTATGTAAGTCCCAAACTACTACAGTATTACCAAAACGCTTCATCGCCTCTTCATCTTGGAGCATTTTGCCGAAATCCATCATGTAGTTAGACCAGCCAGTAAAAGATGAAGTAACCATGATATTTCTACGAGGTAATGCTCGCACATCATAACCATAGCCATCAGCGAAATCCCCACCTTTCTCTGCACCTCTCAGATCTTCATCTGTTGGGTTCCAGTGTGCGGCAACAAAATCACCTTCATTAGTAAACTCTGCAATACCAGTACGACCACCATGATCTACATTATTGGATAAAGCGCTGACCATAATACGGCCTGGCAATGCATACATCGTATGTGGACCAACCATACCGCCAGTCTTTTCTACAAAATCGGTGATAACTTTATGTAATGTTGGTTTTCCTGGGTTGGTATGCACATCAAAAATGAAAATTTTGTTGCTGTCCAAACCACCAGCAAATAAATAACGCCGGTCATCCGTTAAACCTGAATGATGCGCTTCGTTACGGCCGCCTACTGAAAGGACGTTGACCACTTTTCCATAATTTTTAGATTCAGGGTTTACGGAAATGGTAACAAGCTTATCTTGCTCATCCCCCAAACCTTCAACCCCTAATGTCCAGACATAGACATAATCTTCCTGTCCAACAATCTTTGCCATATAGGGGGACATACACGTCTCATCTGCCATTGCGGTTGAATGAAAACCAATTACTGATGCAAATGCAACACACACAAACGTGATTGCACTATGCATCCATTTGGCTCGTGAATTTGCCATTTTATTCATAATCTTGTGACTCCATATCGTTTTTAGATTGATTAGACCTAAGGCCTATTCTTCTTTCTTTTTCAAACTCGCATCACACATACTAGCCAAATGGTATATCTGAAGTAATGATCCAAGTCAGCGAGAAATTGATTGCAACATTATGCCGCATCTCCAAGACCAATCAAAGATCTATCATAATTAGCCAATCACTAGAAAAATCAATAGGCTAATTACATATTTATATAGACAAGTATTAGACAAAATTGATCTATATTTACAGACACAATACTTACCCTATATAAACTATTGAATTAGCAAAGCAATAAGGCTCAAATTCTCACATATTAGGAACTGATTTTACTGTCTCTCCTCTAAATGTTGAGTTTATGTAGAATCACGGTTATTGACAGGCACGGTTAGTTAGATGCTTAAACTTTCCCTAAAGCTTTTGATTTGTATTGGTTTATTGGCCAGCTATTCGATTGCAAAAGATGACAAAGTAGGTGGCAATTTTGAATTGACCACTCATCTAAACGAACCTTATTCCTTAGCTAATTCAAAAGGCAAAGTAGTGCTCTTGTTTTTTGGCTTCACGCACTGTCCTGACGTATGCCCCAATACACTAAGTACCATACAAACCGTACTGAATCAGCTTGGTGATCAAGCTAAATTAGTCCAACCTTTGTTTATCACAGTCGATCCTGAACGTGACAATCCTAAAATATTAAATGAATATTTGAAATATTTTAGTAATAATATCATTGGGTTAACTGGAAAAATTGAGAATATAGATAAAGTTATCAAGCAATTCCGTGCTTTTTACTCATATGAAGGAAATGTTTCAGCAGGTGCTTATACCGTCGACCATACTTCCAATCTTTACATTATTAATACAGACGGTGAAGTCGCCAATATCATGCAGTATGGCTTACCCCCTCAAGCAATTACCGATGCAGTGCGAAAATTATTGCCAAATTCTTCTAGTTAAATAAGTCAAATAATTACAACAAATAGCGACTTTTATCCAAGAAGTAGCCAGGCCCAAAAGGTGGTGAATGATAAGCACTTTCTACAAGCGGCTATGTAAGTATTTTCACGAACCCGATTACGAAGTACTTGGCAATAAAGACTACTTATATTGAATGTAGGCAAAACGAGGATCTGCTGGGGTGCCTTCCAAATCTCCTTCTTCACTTCCTGGCTGCCACATGACTATTTCCTCAATTTTTTTAGCTAATTCAAAATCTTTATTAGTAACCCCTTTGGCTGCATGATTCATCAGTTTACATATCACAAAGGCATAAGATACCGTTAAGTCCGGGTGGTGAAACGCTGCTTCGGCTAAATGACCAATTGTGTTCACCACCATTAAAGTGCCCTTCCAACTATGGGTTTTATACTTTCTGCGTATCCAGCCATTTTCATAGTACCAATTAGGTAATTCTTCGTTTAAACGCTCTTGTATTTGCTCTTCACTATAGGTCTGTTCTGATTTGATTTCGCGCCATTTTGACATGATCGCACTCTCCAAGATATGGTTGTTAAATTATACCAATCTTTATCTTGGGCTAGCTATTGATTAATAGCCTAAATAAAACAAGAACAATTAGGCGCAGACTTACTATGGATACAGAAGTTAAAACGCAAAGGAATAAATTGCGTGGCCAAAAGCGTGGTAGAGCGGTTGATGCATCTGCATTGAAGGAAGTACAAAACCTATTAAATTCTTTTCCTCTACGAAAAGACCTTCTAATTGAATATTTGCATTTAATTCAAGACAAGTATCATCAAATATCTACAAAACATATTGTTGCGCTTGCCCATGAGCTTAAATTAGCGCCTGCCGAAGTCTTTGAAGTGGCATCTTTTTACCACCATTTTGATGTAGCAAAAGACAATCAATCATCCATTCCTGATCTAACTATTCGCGTGTGTGATTCAATTACTTGTGAAATGTTTGGTGCCAATACTCTGTATAACGAACTGCAAAAATTTTATGGCGAGAAAGTGCGTATCCAGCGTGTACCCTGTGTTGGGCGTTGCGCAAAAGCACCGATTGCTGTGGTAGGAAAAAATCCTATTGAACAAGCAAGATTAGAAACAGTTTGTGAGATTGTAGAAACTGACAATATTGAACCTAAAGTTTCAGATTACATTTCCTATAGTAACTATGTGAACAGTGGTGGTTATCAATTAGTAAAGCGTTATTTTGATAGCTCGAATAGTGCTGAAAAAATAATAGAAATACTAAAAGACTCTGGTTTACGCGGTTTAGGTGGTGCCGGTTTCCCCGCAGGCACAAAATGGGAACTGGTGAGCCAACAACCAGAGCCTCACTTGCTTGCAGTTAATATTGATGAAGGCGAACCAGGAACATTTAAAGACCGTTACTTTTTAGAAAAAGATCCACATCGATTTATAGAAGGCGCATTAATTGCTGCTCATGCTGTAAAAATTGAGGAGATCTATATTTATCTACGTGATGAATATGCAGGCTGCTATACAATCCTGCAACATGAGTTAGACCAACTGAAAAAAGATCCTCCTTGCCAATTACCACATATAGAACTGCGTCGTGGTGCAGGCGCTTACATATGTGGTGAAGAATCTGCCATGATCGAATCTATTGAAGGTAAACGCGGCATGCCTAGGTTACGTCCACCTTACGTAGCCCAAGTAGGACTATTTGGACGACCAACACTAGAACACAACTTAGAAACGTTGTTTTGGATTCGAGATATCCTAGAAAAAGGTGCGGATTGGTTTAATTTACAGGGTCGTAATGGCCGCAAAGGAATGCGTTCTTATTCTGTAAGTGGACGTGTAAAAAAACCCGGTGTGTATGTAACGGATGCCGGAATTACGATTAATGAACTTATCGAAGAACATTGCGGTGGAATGTTGGATGGTCATAACTTTTATGGGTATTTCCCAGGCGGTGCCTCTGGTGGAATTTTACCTGCATCCATGGGAGATCTACCTTTAGATTTTGGCACTTTAGAAGAACACGGATGCTTTATTGGCTCTGCAGCAATTATTATTTTATCGGACAAAGATAGTGCGCGGGTTACTGCTACTAATGCTATGCGATTCTTTGAACACGAATCCTGTGGGCAATGCACACCCTGTCGTGTTGGGACCGCAAAAGCTGTAGATTTAATGCAAAACGAAACATGGGATATAACACTATTGCAAGATCTTGCTACGGTTATGCGTGATGCTTCAATTTGTGGATTGGGACAAGCTGCACCTAATCCAATGGAAAGCGTAATTAAATTCTTTCCAGATGAACTTAATAAATAATAAAGTAAATTTATCAAATGGCTGCTAACCCAGAACAACTGAGACAAGGACAAACCGTCGAATTTGAATTAAACGGAAAAACAATAACGGCTTCTCCCTATGAATCCATTCTTGAGGCAGCTAAACGCAACAACATTGATATCCCTCATCTTTGTTACAAATCGGGTTTGCGTGCCGACGGCAACTGTCGAGCTTGCATGGTCGAAATAGAAGGTGAACGAGTGTTACAACCTTCTTGTATACGTACCCCAACGCAAGGCATGGTGGTACACACAGATAATGAGCGTGCGACACTTTCGCAAAAATTGGTATTAGAATTATTGCAATCTGACATGGCTGAGCGTAAATACACGCTAAACAATGAGCTTGATCAATGGTCGCAAAAGCTAGATATTGGTCTACCGAGATTTAAACCTCGCACCCAACCTCAAGAAGATCTTTCACACCCTGCGATAGCAGTCAATTTAGACGCATGTATTCAATGTACACGTTGCCTACGCGCTTGTCGTGAAGAACAAAATAATGATGTCATCGGGTATGCCTGGCGTGGCTCACACTCACAAATCGTTTTTGATATTGAAGACCCAATGGGAGACAGCACCTGTGTAGCTTGTGGCGAATGTGTACAGGCGTGTCCAACAGGTGCATTGATGCCAAGTAATAATGTAGGTTTAGAAAAACCAGATCGCGCAGTTAACTCAACATGCCCTTATTGTGGAGTGGGTTGTTTACTTACTTACAATATAAAAGATGAAAAGATTATCTATGTTGAAGGTCGAGATGGCCCAGCTAATCAAAGTCGTCTATGTGTAAAAGGTCGTTACGGATTTGACTACATCCATCATAAAGGTCGACTCACTAAACCGCTAATTCGTAAAGAAGGCGTACCGAAAACAACTGAAATCGAAAAACTCAATCGAGACAATATTCTGGATTATTTTCGTGAGGCTAGCTGGGATGAAGCACTGAATTTCGCCGCAAAAGGTTTAGTACAAATACGAGATGAATCCGGTCCTAATGCCTTAGCCGGTTTTGGCTCTGCTAAAGGATCGAATGAAGAGGCTTACTTATTTCAAAAGCTAGTACGCACTGGCTTTCGCACTAACAACGTAGACCATTGTACGCGTTTATGTCATGCATCTTCGGTTGCGGCTTTATTAGAAGGCATCGGTTCGGGAGCAGTTTCAAATCCAGTCGAAGATGTTGCAGAAGCCGAAGTGATTTTGGTTATTGGATCAAATGCAACTGAAAATCATCCGGTTGCAGCTACCTTTATGAAGAATGCAACACGCAACGGTAAAACACTTATTGTCATGGATCCAAGGCGTACGGAACTCGCCCGCCATGCAGACTATTTTCTACAATTTAAACCGGATACAGACGTGGCGATGTTGAATGCCATCATGCATTCTATTATTAAGCAAGATTTAGTTGACAAAGACTTTATAAAAAATCGAACCGAAGGCTTTATCGAATTGGCCAAACATTTGCGTGACTATTCACCTGAACAAATGGAGAAAATCTGTGGCATCCCAGCCGACACGTTAAATGAAGTTGCCAAAGTCTACGCTAGCTCTAAAGCTTCAATCATATTTTGGGGCATGGGCGTTTCTCAGCACATACATGGAACCGATAATGCACGTTGCTTAATTGCTCTATCGATGATGACCGGACAAATTGGTCGTCGTGGTACCGGTTTACATCCACTACGCGGACAAAATAATGTTCAGGGTGCTTCGGATGTCGGACTAATTCCAATGGTATTTCCAGATTATCAACGCGTTGATGATCCAACGGCACATGAACGTTTTGAAACACTTTGGGACACCTCTTTAGATAACAAGCCTGGCTTAACCGTAGTTGAAATCATGGACGCAATTACCAAGGGAGATCTACTAGGAATGTATATTATGGGTGAGAATCCGGCCATGTCGGACCCAAATCTAAACCATGCCCGTAAAGCTCTCGCCTCACTTAAACATTTAGTCGTGCAAGAAATCTTTATGACAGAAACTGCTTGGTTTGCAGATGTACTGTTACCGGCTTCGGCATTTCCTGAAAAAACGGGTACTTTTACTAATACAGATCGCCGCGTGCAGTTAGGAAGACAAGCTTTACTTCCCCCAGGTGATGCCAAACAAGATTTATGGATAGTTCAAGAAATTGCAAAGCGTATAGGTTTGGAAGATTGGAAGTACCATTATGCTTCAGATGTCTATAAAGAAATGCAACAAGGCATGGACAGTATAAGAGGATTATCGTGGGAAAGACTAGAACAAGAAGATTCTGTTACCTACCCTTGCGAAAATGAGGGTGATCCAGGTGAAAGTGTCATTTTTGTAGATAATTTTCCTACTGAAAATGGATTAGGAAAATTTGTCCCTGCAAAATTTACCAATGCGAATGAATTACCTGATACAGAGTACCCATTTGTATTAATTACAGGGCGACAACTAGAACATTGGCACACAGGCGCCATGACTAGACGTGCAACGATGCTTGATGCCATTGAACCAGTCCCAGTAGCCAACATAAATAGCAGTGATTTACAAAAAATTGGCGCTCAAGCAGGCGACAAAATTAAGCTAAGCTCACGTCGTGGCAGTGTCGAGTGTTTCGCACGTGAAGATAGAGGGCTAAATGATGGCCAAGTTTTCATGCCATTTTGTTATCACGAAGCAGCAGCCAACTTATTAACTACCGATGCTTTAGATCCGTTTGGAAAGATTCCAGAATTTAAGTTCTGTGCCTTGAAAGTCGAATGCGCTTGATGCAGGAGCTTTAATACTTAATATAAAAAGATACTAACGATTTTCTTCTCATCTATTACGAGCAATGTCCATATATGTTTGCACTAAACACTAAGAGATAAAAAAACAGCGAGTATTTACTCGCTGTTTTCATTAGTTAAGACAAAAATATTTGACTAGTTACCACATTTACCTTCACCACACTTGCCTTCTTTGCCTTTACTTCCACCGCATTTACCTTCGCCACACTTGCCTTCCCCACACTTACCTTCACCGCTTTTACCATTTATTTCTGCAGCAGTAAGCTCACCATCATTATTCGCATCCATACTAGCAAAGCCATGATCCCATTCTGTCCAACTAATACTGCCGTCGCCATTTTTATCCATCATTTTAACAGCCAAATTTCCACCACACTTACCTTCTCCGCATTTGCCTTCCCCACACTTTCCTTCTCCGCATTTGCCTTCTCCACACTTTCCTTCTTTACCCGCCACCATATAGCCAGAAGATAATTCGGTCATTTGAAAAGGATTGTCGCCTGCATTTTCTGCACTGATACTAAAAGAACTGGTTGCAAGTACTGCCCCAACTGCAGCAACTAAAGGTTTTAATTCCGATTTGTGTTTCATTTTATGTCTCCTGAAATTAGTAAGTTTGTTTTACTATTAAGTGGTATAGCTATTTGAGCATATAACACAAGATGTTTCACATTTAATTATATTAAAAAATGAAATAAAGAAATTTATTTATATTTGTAATGATTCGATGACAATCTGGGTCTTTATAAGAACTTCTGTAGACTCGTCTGTGTTTTCCAGTTATTACTTGTTATGCGATATAAGATTCTCAGTAGAATCATCTGATAATAGAAACTCAATAATTTCACGCAGTTTATTGCCGCTTGCATCATGGCCACGTTGTCGAATCGTAGCGAATATTTTATTTAACCGACTTCTGATTTGGTCAGGAATATTTTCAGCAATATGTTGACTGGCTTCCGCTTCAATGACTAATGACTCTCGCAAAGCATGATTTCGTTCAGAAACTAATTGATGATGCAAAATAGCCCGGCTGAGTAATACAAAAGGTAGATTAACGTCTCTAACCGGGCCAACATTTATATTGCGATCGGTCAACGACTTACCCAATACTTTAAGCTTACCTAGTTTTTCTGAACCAAATAATGCTGATGCACCGCCAATCAGTGCACCCAAACCTGCACCTAACAGTAATGATGACCCACCGACCATTACATCGATTCCTAGTCCGGCTACTGCTCCTGATGCAGCTCCGCTGGTTACAATTTGAGACTTTGACAAACCAAATAATTCCGCGGTCTCCGATGAAAACAAATCTAAATTTAAAAACTCCATCATCGCTTCATCACGCTCTATATTTTGATGACGATAGATATATTCAACTTCTTTACGTGCCTTTTGCTCTTGTTCACGCAGAGTATTTTTAAGTTTTTCACTCAGTTTTTCGATCACCGGTTCTGCATTGGCATCTTCGGCAATAGTTTTACTTTCCTTAGAGGTTAAAGCCTTAACTAATAAATTGGATATCACCTTAGCTGATCTTTTTCTTCTTTGAACTAAATCTGCTGTGAGCGCATCGACAGCTCGTAATAAATGAGGTCGCCAATCTTCACTCAGTTCAGCAAAACTTCTCAGTAAAGCCATGCGTTTGCTGGCATCGGCACGCACTGCATCAAACACGCGTACAAGGGCAAAAAATTGATCCAATGCAGTACGCCATTCTTCAACGTAATCGCCTTCACTGATTAAGTTTATTAATGCCATGCGTGGTCGACCTGTCCAACGCAAAATTTCCATTTCTGCTTCGTATTCAGTCCCATAAGGTTTTGAACCATCCACGACATATAAAATCCCTGCACCATCTAACAAAGGTTGCAGCAATTCGCACTCATCATGAAAGTTTTTATCGTTGCGGTGAGTCTCCACAAATCTTGCTACGGTTTGTGGTCGATCATCTGCACTGGTACTATTTTTTTCCAACCATGCAAGCACTTTGCGTGGGCGCTGAAAGCCTGGAGTATCAAATAACTCATACAGCACTTTATTTTTAATGCGCATGGGATACATTTGAGTTTCAACCGTCGTGCCGGGAATATTTGAGATTTGAATATCACTTGTTTCTACTAAAGTAGAAACGATGCTGCTTTTCCCTTTGTTTGGATGACCGACAACGGCAAACTTCGGAGTCATATCACATATACCTTTGGATCCTGCAACTTTTCTATACTATGTCGCCAAATTTCTACATCGGTTGCATCAGGTAACTCATTATTTGCAGAGATAGGCTGAATAGAGATTGAAACTTCGCTACCGAATTTTGTCCGCAATATTTGAATAAAGTCATGAAATTCCAATAAAGGCGGCTCCCATGCCTTGGTAATAATATGGATTTTCCCGGTTTCATTAACATCAATTTGTCTTATTACCTCACTATCAATTTGTAAATCACCATCGCCACTCACTTCGATAATATTTTTATGCTGTAAGTCTTTATTACTTGACCTTGCACTATTCCATAAAATAATGGCATCAGCAGATTGAAAATCGAAGGTAGAAGCACTTGTAGTAGTTTGCCTTTCCGCACTAACAATGGGTGCTTGCTCCTGACCTGACCCGATAGGCGCATCAAATCGATCCAATAAAGCTGTTACCTCTGAGTGTTGCATCAACATTTCTTGTATCGCCTTTTTATAATTAAAATTGGCAACCCATGTGGCGAGAACTCTAAAACCGATGCCATAAACTAATAAACACATGGCGATGAACTTCCACCAACCTGTCAAAGTTTGCGCAGATAACTCACTTGTTCCATTAGCCAATCTAAAATAGCGTGACTGCTCTATTAAAGAAGTTGAAGGCACAGCTTCAGGAAACCATGTTACCCATGGCCACGCCAATGCTTGCACCCAAGGAGATAAAGTTGAGGCTTCAATATCTAAAGTAGTACTCCAACCAAATGCCAAATCGCTAAAACTCACTCTTGCCAGCAAGGTCAACAATGCAGCAATAGCCAGTGCCATGCCAAATTGTTGCGAATACAATAATAGCCTCCAGCGTAGTAATTTATCTTTAGCTGCATCACTACGACTAGATGAGAAAAACGCTTCTAAGACAGGACTTTTTTTCTTTAAAAAAGAAAACACCATACTGCCGGCATTAAGGCCACTCACAACGCTGTTACTATTTAGCAATGGCAAAATTAAAGAAACAAAAAACAGTAATAATGGCAGCAGCACTAGAAAGATTAGTAACACTAAAACATTAATAGGTTGGCTACCGTCGTAATATAAAAGCGCGCTTGCTAATGCTAGACCCGTAAAAAATCCGATTAAGATTACGATCCAACTCACACGCTTAAAGAAAGATGCCAGCTCTTGACCAGAACTTTGAGCGTCCGTTTTTGGCTGAATCTGCCTCCACCAATGCAACACGCGTTGGTAGGGTTGCTGGAATAAAATTCCGGATTGACTGGCTATTTGCTGATCCCGCTGTACACGCGTTTGCCAAGCGTTGCTGCGGTCTTGCTCCAACCAGACGGGAATATCTATGGCATTAGAAAGTAATGTTTTACGCTCTACCATATCCCTATTCTTCTTTATGTGCTCCAATTTGGCTATTACCCATCACTTTAAGTTTGTGCATTACCCCGTCCGCTCTATTGCAGCATTCTAATAGATAAGACAGAATTCGCGCCTTTTGCAGTTTCAGAAGCAATTTTGGTGACGAATGGATAGAAATTGAGCTGTCTTGTTGCGCACAATGAAGTAGACTTGCCAGCCTTATAATATACCTTATATAAGCTCCAGAACTAACTGAATATATTATATAAAGATAACTGATATGAGTAATTTAGATACCTACAGAAATATTGGCATTTTTGCGCACGTGGATGCAGGCAAAACAACTACCACTGAACGCATCCTCAGCCTCACTGGCAAAATTCACAAAATTGGTGAAGTACACGATGGCGAAGCCACAACCGACTTTATGGATCAAGAACGTGAACGCGGGATTACAATTCAGTCTGCAGCGACTAGTGCAGTTTGGAATGATCACCGTCTCAACATCATCGATACCCCTGGGCACGTAGACTTTACTATCGAGGTATACCGCTCCTTAAAAGTTCTGGATGGCGGGGTTGGAGTATTTTGTGGTTCAGGTGGAGTAGAGCCTCAGTCAGAAACCAATTGGCGCTATGCCAATGATTCCAAAGTCGCTCGCATTATTTTTGTTAATAAATTAGATCGACTCGGTGCTGATTTTTATCGTGTTGTAGGCCAAATCAAAGATGTATTAGGGGCCAAGCCCTTAGTCATGACTCTTCCAATTGGAACAGAAGATAACTTCACAGGTGTTGTGGATCTACTGACTCGCAAGGCATGGATATGGGACGGCTCAGATGATCCCATGAAGTACAAGATCGAAGATGTGCCGGCAAACATGGTCGACAAAGTCGAACAGTACCGGGAAGAGCTGGTTGAAATGGCACTCGAGCATGATGATGATGCCATGGAAAAATATTTGGATGGCGAAGAACCTGATATTGATACGCTTAAAGCCTGTATACGCAAAGGCACTATAGCCCTAGACTTTTTCCCAACCTATTGTGGTTCGGCATTTAAGAATAAAGGCATTCAATTGGTATTAGATGCCGTCGTGGAATTCTTACCAGATCCAACTGAAGTGGATCCACAGCCTGAAGTGGATTTAGAAGGCAATGAAACAGGCAACTTTGCTGAAGTGGACCCAAACAAACCGATGCGCGCCTTGGCTTTTAAAATAATGGACGACCGTTATGGCGCTCTTACTTTTATACGTATTTATTCGGGCAAAATTGAAAAAGGCATGACTGTACTAAATACCTTCACGGGAAAAACCGAACGCATTGGTCGAATTGTAGAAATGCATGCAGATTCACGTGAGGAACTCAATTCCGCACAGGCAGGTGATATTGTTGCTGTGCTTGGTATGAAAAATGTGCAAACTGGCCATACCTTATGTGATCAGAACTCACCCGCAACATTAGAACCCATGGTATTCCCCGATCCAGTAATCTCCATGGCGGTATCACCTAAAGACAAAGGTGCTTCAGAAAAGATGGGGATAGCCTTAAGCAAAATGGTTGCAGAAGATCCTTCTTTTCATGTTGCGACCGATGAAGACAGCGGTGAAACTATTCTTAAAGGCATGGGCGAACTGCACTTAGATATCAAAATCGATATTCTAAAACGCACACATAATGTAGAAGTAATTGCAGGGGCACCTCAAGTCGCATACCGTGAAACCATCACGCAACGTATCGAAGACAGTTACACACATAAGAAACAATCTGGTGGTGCAGGACAATTCGGAAAAATTGACTATGTGCTTGAGCCTGGAGAAGTGGGCAGTGGTTATCAATTTGAATCTAAAGTTACAGGCGGTAATGTACCGCGCGAATATTGGCCAGCTATCGAAAAAGGCTTTGGCAATATGATGGAAGTCGGTGTCCTGGCGGGCTACCCCTGTCTTGATGTTAAAGTTACTTTAATGGATGGAGCGTTTCATGCAGTGGACTCCTCAGCGATTGCATTTGAACTTGCTTCCAAAGCGGCTTATCGGCAATCCATGCCCAAAGCAGCCCCACAAATTCTAGAACCTATTATGAAAGTGGATGTATTTACTCCGGAAGATCATGTCGGTGATGTGATCGGTGACCTCAATCGACGCCGTGGCATGATCAAATCCCAGGATGCCGGTACAACTGGCACGCGAGTAAAAGCGGATGTGCCTTTAGCCGAAATGTTTGGTTATATTGGTGACCTGCGCACGATGACTTCAGGACGCGGACAGTTTTCTATGGAATTTTCACATTATCTACCCTGCCCTAAAAATGTAGCTGATGAAGTAATCAAAGAAGCAAAAGAGCGCGCAGAAGCGAAATCATAATAAAGACTAAGCTTTCAGCATCGATACCAAGAGTTCATGAGCATTCTCTAAAGATTGCACAAGTTTATGTTTTAGCTTAGAAAACTAAATGCAAATAGAGCAGTGCAGCCGCCTTTTGGTGCATTTAGTAAGAAGCAAATATTTTTTGTAACCAACTGGCATATGGTTTCGGACAGAAATTTTGAAACCAACAAACCCGTAAATACCGAAACCTGTGCCCTGACTGGTGAATTCATTATTCTCGGTCATAGCAAACAGAGTCATATTTCACACCAGCCTTATGAATTCTCCACTGATCTTTATGATAAAAGCGGCAATAACACTTGGTGGGAACATTCCGTTTATGGAAGCAAAGTGGACGTAGTTGCCATCCTAGAAACTAAAATAAGTAATCGCTCTTATTCTTCTTCATCCAGCACACCAAAAAGTTGATGATATATGGCCACGCTAATATGTATTGCAAATAATGGATAGATGATGATTGATAGGGCGTAGTGAATTCCATTAGATGCTTCATATAAGAATTCATTATTATCCATAAACGCCGGAATCTTAAAGAAACTGAAAAATGGGATATCATGCCCCGCAAAGAATAAATTACACAACCCACAGAGACTCTGTGTTACAACCACAAAGTAAATCATTCTGTGCAAGAATATCGCTGCAAATTTTTGCCAATCAGGAAGACTGTAGGATGGAACGGGATTCAGATTCGTAGCACGCCAGCAGACCCTGAAAGACATCACTAACAGGAATAGTAAACCCCAGGAGGCGTGCTGCTCTATAAGGGTAGTTTTGTTTGAGCCTTCCTGAAGACCTTCAAAGTCATTGGCAGTAACTATCAATATCACCAACAATATAACACTTGTCCAGTGTAAAATGCGGCCACCAAGCCCGTACTGGGTTCGGGTATTTCTGAACTTGATTGGCATACAATATGAAAGCACTCAGAGATTAGAGCTAAAATTTCACTCAGCCTGTTTCTTTTAATTACTCAAATTCTCTGCAATAAACTACTGATACTTTCTTGCAAGATCCCTACTCATTTAATTACTGTGTTTGATAGTCGATCTTAAAATCAATATAGATCCCCTCCCAAACCCATAAGTAGTTACTATAAGACTAGTATACAAATACACATCGAATACTGAATTGCCGATTGAATCAGGTGCAAAAGACTCTGATAAAGGATCAGTGGAGGGAAAAACTGCGAATATAAAAAACAAACTGGAATTGGTGAAGGCACCAACGACCATGGCCCAACGCACATGCCATGGTAAGGGAACGCGTGTCGCAAAGAAACCAAGGATTAATGCACTCATCAGTAAAAAATCGATATGTGCCTGTAATACACGACGAGGACTGCCTGAAAAAATCTCTTTTAGAAATCCGATATCATTATAAATACCAACCAGACTCCAGGCCAAAATCAAAGCCATCAATATCCACAAACAGGCACCTCGAAGCATAACGACATTGCCGTTATTATTATCGCTCTGTAGCATAATTTCCCCATACTATTGCTGTGGTGTGACATATTATCCTGCAATAAGGCAAACCAAACTTTGCTTGGTAGGTGGTATTTTTTGACAAGATAGGTGATTAATAATGAAACAATCGACATTGGCCAATGCAACCGGCTTTAAGATCGATCCAACGGATAACTTGAGACGACTGGGCGGGCTGCGCTATACAACACAGGATCATCCAGCAGAACATCGCTTGGAATGGTTAACAGAAGTAATTGGAAAAGAATGGGCCGATGTTGAGATTATACCGCCCAAAGATAACAATATATTTAACGACATTTTGATTTATCCTTGGCGAAATGGGATGCGCCTGTCACCCATCCGTTCTAACCCAGTTTGTCTTTCTCGTATGCGTGAACCTATTAAGTCAACACATGATTGTTATAACGTGATCTTACTAACATCAGGCCAATACAAACTGGAGCAAAGTGGACGCGAAGTTTTTCTGAAGCCAGGTGAATTAACACTATACGATGTCACTCAACCTCATCGCATTACCATACCAGACCAATTTTCTAAAATATTGATTTCGATACCACGATCTATATTGCGACATAGAGTTACAAATATAAATGATCTGAAGGCAACTCGTATTTCTACGAATCAAGGTATTGGTGCTGTTGTCGCATCCTTTATTTACTCAGTAGTCAATCAGTTGCATATGCTTGATCAAGGTCAATACATGGAATTAGCGGATCATGTTGTGGAATTATTTGCCTTGTCAACCACTTCACTTAATGATCAGTGTGGGTCAATTAGACTACACAGTAGTTTGGTATTAATGCGTGTGAAAGCGTACATCCATCATCATCTGGGTGATTCTGAGCTTGATTCTTCTAGAATTGCTGGTGGTGTTGGCTTATCTGTCAGATATCTTAACAACTTGTTTAGTAAAGAAAGTACCTCATTAATGCAATATGTAACGCAACAACGACTGGAATTAAGTCGACGATATTTAGCAAAGCGTATTTATGAAAAAGAATCGATAACGACTATCGCTATGCGCTGTGGATTTAATAACATGGCACATTTCAGTCGTGTTTTTAAACAGGCCTATGGACTATCACCACGCGCGTATCGTCAAGCAAAAATGGATTAATTTAATGAAATTAATGCGCTCGTTAAACTGAGCACACTTCAAAGATTCAATTTCACTAGCAGTAATATTGCCATCTGCATGTATTACATCTATGGCAGTCCGAGTACAAGCACCCTTTTTTATGTCTTACTACTTGACCAATCCGTTTATCTTCGCAAAAGGATCCCAATTAGCTTCACTATGCCACTCATATTCGGTCCAAATTGCAATTTCTTCTGCAGCTTCGCGCCCCAAAATTTTTGCAATCACCGCTAATGACATATCTATGCCTGCAGACACGCCAGAAGATGTAAAAAACTTACCGTCCTCTACCCAACGTGCTTCCTTCTTCCATTTAACTTTGTCGCTTTGCGAAGTAGCCCACTCATATGCCCGTTTGTTCGTTGTCGCATGAATCCCATCCAATATCCCGGCTTTTGCTAGAAGTGCACTACCTGTACACACCGATGTGACATATTCTGATTTCGCTGACTGGATCCGAAGCCAATCGAGCAATATTTCATTATCAACTTCTGCGCGTGTACCTTTCCCCCCGGGTACAAGCAAGATGTCAAACTCATGTTCGTCATCCAATTTATAATCGGCGACCGACTTAGGCCCTTGACGGCTTGCTACTTCGCCTAATTTTTCTGCGATCATGCAAATTTCAAAACTCTCGGGAACCACTCCGTACATCTCCAGCGGTCCGAACACATCTAATAGCTCAAATTCATGGAAGAGGATGACACCTATTTTCATTTAAAAATATTTATATCGTTAGTTAAATCTTTATCTTCACATATACGCAATTTCTCATTTAAACTAGCAGGCACTTTTCACACTAAGGCAAAACGTCTAACAAAGTAAGTTGTTAGCACAATAGTGAATCATGGTCTTAATATTCTCCATGTTCTTCACAATGCAAGCAGTTTAAAAACAGATGCTTTCTTCCATAATTCAAATACACCTAACGGTTGAATTCAGCGGGGTGCATTAGCGACCCACTGCGGTGGCTTGTTATAAGCCATTTTCACTATTACCCGCACACTTAATTTAATTTTTCTTTTAATCATTGGCTTCTTTGGTTGTTCTTAATAATTTCTCCCTGAATTGGCTCACCACGTTCGACAAATTTTCCATTAGCATAGTAATTCTGAAACTGCGCAGGAAGTCCTTCGCCATCGAGCCAATTAGGGGTAGTTTGTAAATGATAATGTAGGTGGGGTAAGTTGGAATGCCCACTATTGCCGCATTGTCCAATGGGATCTCCAGCCCTCACTTTGTCACCTTGCTTTACTAAAACTGAATCTTTCTTGAAATGTGCAAGCATAGAGAACTCCCCATTGAGATGATCAATGACGACATAATTACCTGGAATATCTTTTGTATTCTTTTTCCCAGGTATATTATCGAAAACTCCATCCTTTGTATCGACTACGACTCCATCTCCTGGAGCAATGATCTGTCTGCCAAAGCAATAGTGATTTTCGTTCTTTTTATAATCATTACCTCGGTAAATTTCTAATTTTCCGGAAAGTGCTTTTTCAACTATTCCTTCAAGCTCAGGCGGAGAAGCGCCGGGAGCCGGCGCTACAATATCGATTGCGAACCTTTGGTCAACAACGTAAATATGATTCGGGTTTTGTTCTATTGTTCTCCCCCCGGTGCCTATGAGAGATTCACCCGTTAACGGAAAAATTAAATCTGTTTTTGTTTGGTAGTCGAGATAGCTGGTTGGTGCAGGCTTAATTACGCAGCCAAAAAAAGCTATGCTACCAATCAATAACCCCAATCGTTCAATTAACTTTTTCATTGTGTTACATTTTACGTATAACGGTTGAATTCAGCCGGCTGCGTTAACGGTCGGCTAGAATGATTTGTTAGGCATTACTACCAAGAAGTTGATAAAACGAAAGTAGATTGCCAAACGGGTCACTAAACTCAAAATAATGGATTGTTTCTGGCACCGTTTCTATTTGCCCAGCATCTCTTCCAAGACTCAAAACTAACTCATGACTAAGCTCGATATTTTCGGTTTCAAGATTTAAACTTTTAGAACTGGATTCCTTAGTTTCCACCTCAAAAAGCTGTAACCAGAATGAAGGCATTACTTTCATTTCTATAATACCCTCCATTGGGCTTACTTCCTCAAGCTCGCCCAGTAGTTTACGATACCACTCAACAGCTCGATTTAGATCGGTGACAGGTAAGCCGATAGTTATACTATTAATTTTCATCATTAGTCCCCCTAGAGAAATTGATGCCTAATGGCTGAGCTAACGGGTGTTGAGTACTATCGCGTGAAGTGTCAGATTAGGTGATTTTAATAAAATCATATTTATTTTTTTGGAATTAATAAACTACCTTAGGTATAAACATCCTAAGTATACCAGTCATCAGATATTGTCATATTAGTAAAGACATCAAATTAGTATTTAAGTATTGTAACTACAATGAATAATCAGCCTGTAACAATGATGGGTGTACTTGCTTTTTTGTGGGGTATAGCTGGATTAATTTTATTACTCGGTTTTGCCAGTTGGCGCTTGTCTGCGTATACGATTGAATCTTTTTCAATGCCTTTAAATTGGATACATTGGATTGTATTCTTAGGCTTTAGCATTTTCATGGCGCATAGTGAAGGTTATAAAGGATTTCAAAAAAAGTTTTCGCCTCGCTTTGCCGCCCGCTGCAAATATTTGTTGCACAACACCAACCTATTACAACTGTTATTGGCTCCACTTTTTTGCATGGGCTTCTTCCATGCACCAAAAAAGCGTGTCATCGCAACATTTGCTTTGACCATTATGATTATTATTTTCATTCTCACCTTTCGCTTAATTCCTCAACCATGGAAAGGACTTCTCGATGCCGGCGTTGTAATTGGACTCATTTGGGGAATACTTTCTAGTTTATACTATTGTTTTAAAGCATTTACCGACAATAATTTTGAATGGGATGCAGAAATTTCTGTCTAAATAAAAACTAATTTCTTGACGGAGGATACTTTATGTTCATCGCAATGAATCGATTTAAAATCATACCTGGATGCGAAGATGATTTTTTAGAAATTTGGAAAAATCGAGAAACCTTTCTTGATGAAGTACAGGGGTTTAAGGAATTCCATCTTTTAAGTGGGCCTACAACAGACGAATATAGTCTATTTGCTTCACACTCCATTTGGGAATCCAAACAAGCTTTTGAAAACTGGACTAAATCTGAAGCATTTCGCAAAGCCCATGCTAATGCTGGAGATGCTAAGCCTGTTTATTTGGGTAAACCAGAATTTGAAGGCTTTGAGGTAGTTCTTTAATTTAAATCTGCACGATGTTTTTAAAGAAATTAGTTTATTTATGCATACTTTTTATTGTATGCCAAATAAGCTTAGGCGCTAGCTCGCTTGAAAACTTAAAATCATTACCCTCTTCATCGCTTTTAGTTATCGATGAGAAAAAACAAACTATCCACGCTAAAGATATTCATAAACTGTATATACCGGCTTCGACTGTAAAGATCCTAACCGCATTAGTTGCATTAGAACACTGGGGCAAGGAGCATCGATTTACAACTGATTTTTTCACCGATACAAAAGCTAATCATTTATGGGTTCGTGGTTATGGAGATCCATATTTAATTTCCGAAGAGTTAGACGTAATTGTCGAAAAACTAAAACAGGCAGACATTAGTGAATTAGAAGGGATTGGCGTTGATAGCACCTACTTTAGCAAAACAATTAAAATAGATGGACAAGGAAAATCACTCAACCCCTATGACGCATCACTGAGTGCGGTAGCAGCAAACTTTAATACTATAAACGTAAGTGTCTATACCGATTCAATCAGCAGTAGTGAACCGCAAACACCATTAACACCACTTGCCGAAGAACTTGCACAAGGGTTATCTGTTGGTACACATCGAATAAATCTTGGCGATGTAGAATATGGCCCTAAGTATTTCGCTGAATTACTCAAGTCGAAACTGAACCGTGCTGGAATTCCCACTAATGATGTTTTTATAAGTGGTCAAATTTCAAATGACTTGCAACTATTATTCAAGCATCAAAATACTCATACATTAGAACAAGTCATTGCATCAATGCTGAAATTTTCGAATAATTTTATTGCTAATCAACTTTATTTAATGCTTGGGGCTGAAGTCCACGATGCCCCAGCTACTATTGAAAAATCACAACTCGTTTTCGCAGATTATATTAAGCAAAATTTTTCTTGGAGCAAGTATATGCTTGTTGAAGGAGCAGGACTATCAAGGTTAAATCAATTAAGCTCCAAACAATTGATTGATATATTAGAACGCTTTAAAACTTATCGTAATTTATTACCTACTCAATCTGAAAAGATTTTTGCGAAATCAGGAACGCTCAAAGATGTAAGTACCTATGCAGGCTATTTAAATCATCAAAATGAATGGCATAGTTTTGCATTGATGATTAATCAAAAAGTACCATTTCACTTTAGAGAACAAGTTGCGGTTGAACTGCTTGAGTGATTTATTTTTAAGCTACCCATTGTGCAAGATACGAATCAATTAGATCATCGATAAGTATTTTATGATTTTTTTGGCTATCACTAAGACGCTGCTGGGCACCTAAAACTGTTATGCCATGTACACCACTCCATAAAACTTGACCGGCTCTTTCTATTTCACTCGCGGACTTATTCGAATCAAGTTCCGCTAACAATGCGTTTAACAAATCAAATAACCTCTGAACTTTTTCTTCTACCCAATCATAATCTTTCGTTATATCTAATTGAGAAGAAAACATCATTTCCCATACATGTGGTTGCTTATAAGCAAGCTTTAAATAAGTGTGCCCACAAACACGAATCTTTTCCAGAGGGCTATCGATATTTTTTATTGCCACTACGCAAGCTTTATACAGCTGATCTAAGGTTCGTGCATATATATGCATAAACAAATCATTCACGTTGATATATAAGGTGTATAAAGTACCCACGGTATAGCCCATTTCTTTGGCAATTTGCCTGGCACTGATGTTTGCCATGGGCTTTTTAGCCAATAACTGCTCGGTTTTATCTAAGGCCATGGCCAATAGTTCTTCCCTGCTGTGGTCATTTCTTCGTGCCATTGAGAACTTCATCAAAAAAAATCTTAAAGCCATATTGACATTTAATTGAACATTGTTCAATATAGTATTTATTGAATGGTGTTCAATTAAGAGGCCGTTCATTTTTAAAGACATTTAATTAAACAATGTTCAATTAAAAGGAGCTCAAAATGAAATTTTTAAACACTTTCAATAAGTTACGAAATATTAGCTTGGGATTTTTGCTTTTGGTGTGTAGTTCTAATGCCTTTTCAGCAGGCCTAATGACCCCTGCTACGGGACAATTGCCGGAACTTAAAATCAAACAACACCACGTAAAGGTGGTGGTAGAAGACGGATATGCGATTACGCACATCGACCAGACCTTTCACAATCCTCACGACAAAGATTTGGAAGCCATTTATTCCTTTCCCATTCCATCCAAAGCGGCTGTGGGTGAATTTACCTATTGGATCGATGGCAACCCCGTGACGGGAGAGGTATTAGAAAAACAAACTGCCAGAGACCTGTACGAACAAGAGAAACAAGCGGGTCGTGAAACGGCTTTAACAGAGCAAGACAGCTATAAAACTTTTGACACCTCTGTTTACCCAGTGCGTGCTCAACAAGATGTGAAAATTCGCTTGGTATACATACAACCTGCTCACACTGACACAGGCATTGGGCAATATACTTATCCGTTAGAAGAAGGTGGCGTAGACGAAGAAAAATTGGCTTTTTGGACATATAACGATGAGGTAACTGAATCGTTCAGTTTCGATATGCAAATACGCTCTTCTTATCCAATTGATAATGTTCGTTTGCCAAAACACCCGCAAGCCATTATTCAATCTACTTCGAATAAAGAATGGTCCGCATCTTTAACGAATCAAGCAACAGCTAACATTAATGTTGATGATGCTGAAATAAGTAACACCACAACAGCGCAAGCACAAAGTAGTAATCCTGTGGTTCATCGCTTAGACCAGGATATTGTTGTGTATTGGCGCCATCAAGAAGGCTTGCTAGGAAGTGTTGATATGGTGACATACAAAGAAGATCCGAATAGTCGCGGTACTTTCATGATGACGATTACTCCTGGAGAAGATCTTCCACCCATCACACAAGGACGTGATTGGATATTTGTGCTTGATCTCTCGGGCTCCATGCAAGGTAAATTTCAAAGTCTAGTTGAAGGTGTAACGAAAGGATTAAATAAATTGAATACCAACGATCGCTTTCGAATCATTTTATTTAATAATTCTGCACGTGAAGTTACACAGGGCTTTGTTAATGTAACACCGGAAAACATTTCACATTATTCAAATGTGTTGACTAACACTGCGCCTAACGGAAGCACAAATTTATACGCAGGCTTAGAAATGGGTTTTAACCGCTTAGATAGTGATCGACCCAGTGCAGTAATATTAGTCACAGACGGTGTAGCGAACGTTGGTCTTACTCAAAAGAAAGATTTCTTAAAACTGGTTGAAAAGCATGATGTTCGCTTATTTACGTTCGTGATGGGTAACAGTGCAAATCGCCCGTTGCTTGAAGGTATGACAAAGGTATCTAATGGTTTTTCTGAAAATATCTCTAACAGCGGTGATATTGTTGGAATATTGCTACTCACTCAATCCAAGCTCAATTATGAGGCTTTACGAGATATCGACATCAAAATAAGCGGGGTTAAAGTTAAAGATTTAACTCCTGAGCATGTCGGCAGCTTGTACCGCGGCCAACAACTTATCGTTTTTGGACATTATTGGGATGGTGGAACAGCAAATGTTGCTATAAATGGCAAAATTTCAGGTCAAGAAAAAACGTACTCTTCTCAGCTTGAGTTTCCTGATAAAGCCGTTTTGCACCCTGAGCTTGAACGCCTATGGGCTTACGCGACGATAGAAAATATACAAAAACAAATAGACTATCTTGGTGAAGATGCAGACAGTAAAAAGGCGATTATAGATGTAGCTTTAGAACACAGTTTAGTTACCGATTACACCTCTCTGGTAGTCGTTCGTGATGAAGTTTTTCAAAGCGAAAACATTGCACGCAACAATGCAGTGAGAGTAGCTAAGGAAGAGCAAGCGCGTGCACAACGTACAACAGGTTCAGTGCGAAATAATCGTCAAGACACCTCACAACCAATGTATAACAACTCTCGTCCTAGCTTAGGAGGCAGTGGAGGTGGAGCTACTGGCCCATGGATGTTGCTCATTTTATTGTTACCGTTATTAACCAAGAGATTTAAAAAGATTTTGCATTGATCGCTAATAGTAACAAATAAGCGAGCTGTAACGTTTCATTCTTGCAGCTCGCTTTTTTATTATAAGAGAATATTAGCTAAGCAGTCGTTCGATATCTCTTGCCAAAGGGTTTAATACATCATTATCGGACCAATAGGTAGTATGACTTAGTGGATTCCAGCTCTTAATGAAGTTACCTGTATTAATGGCATTGTCTTCGTTTACCTCAAATTTATAGCTTTGCTTTTCGTTTTTCACGCTCAAATTTTTCAGTGGCCAGCCTAATGGATCATCGGGATCGTAAAAGTTCTTCCATTTAAACGAATATCCTTTGCTGGTAGAGGCAATTGCCTTGATTTTATTTTGTGGAATACCGGCTACAAAAACCGGAATACTGCAACCAGTAAAATATAAATACTTTAGTGTCTTTAACCGACGGAATTTATCCAAAACTGAACCGGGTAGTGAATCATCAAAGCCACCATATCGCCAAGCACCTTGTTGTGGCTCTTTCGCTTGGGCATCCCAAATAAAATTTGAGATTACATCGCAACCTAAAGATTGGGTAATTAGCACAATATTTGCTTCACCGCCTACCGCGTCATAAGCACGATCGAGTGTATTGAGAACAATTTCTTGAACCTCTTCGTAAGGACTGCCTGGCTCATTTGCTTTGCGCAAAAATCCTGCGGCATCAGAGAACCCAAATAATAAAAATCTCCTAAGCGCTATCCAATCAATATCATCCTTGGCTTTAATACGATCAAAAATTCTAGTTTGATTATTTTGGAAAACGTTTGCATAGTAGATTGTGTCAAAATACACATTTGACCACGCGCTACCGAGTTTTTTTGCTAGTTTGCCTTGTAATTTTTCAGCAAAATTCGGTGGAGTGTTCCCCATCCCATGAACCGCTAACACGACAACTTCTTCTGACACTACAACACCCCCTTAGTATTTAAAAAATTGTTTTCTATTATAGTAGGTAAAATAAAATGCCCCAATATTGTGGAATGTTTTTTACCTACGCACTTCATCAAAATCGATATTGACTACATGCTATTTAATTATCAATATCTTTATACATTGCTTTAACTCTATCATCTAAGCTATTAAATGAACTTCATGATTGATACAGAAAATATAATGACTAAGGGTGCTCGATATTTAATTAATTAAAGAATAATTTTTTGGATATGCAGGAAAATCTCAAAAGTTTAAATAAAAAAGCCCGGCTTTAACCGGGCTTGCCTTGCATCAGGATCACTACTATGTCTTAGTGATGGCGTCTAATTTCAGTATCGTGGAAGTAATCTCGATCTTTTAATAATCGCCACATCCCTAAAAGGGTGACACCAACTACTGCTAATTGCAGTCCTATGATAAATAATGTTTCCATGTCCAACTCCCTATATATAAGTTATCAGATCTTCTCTAAGAGAAAACGCATTGTCTAATGTGAACTGGTTCACATTTTCGTATAAATGATCACTGGTAGATATCTAAGGACGAATGGTAATTTTTTACATTGCTAACGTTTATACCAAACCAAGCTTCTGTTATTAATTGGCATGGCATAATCTTGGGCCAGCTCAAGACCCTGCTGCTGTGCTAAATGATTTACATCGACAAAATCTCTAACACCACTTTGTGGATCGCGTTGTTTGAGGTATTGGTCAAATCTCGCATTGCTTAGACTAGTGTGTGCACCGTTATAAGAAAATGGTCCATAAATAAATAAAACTCCGTGCTCATCTAGAACGTTACCTATACCTAAAAAAAATTGTTCGATCATTTCCCAAGACATAATGTGCAAAGTGTTTGCTGTAAAAATTGCATCTGTTTTGACAATATTCCAAGGATGATCACACACATCTAGTTCGATTGGCGGATCAACATTTAGCAATCGTGCTTCATTCACCCAAGCCTGAATACCAGAAAGATTCTCATGTAAATCGCTTGGCTGCCATATTAGATGCGGAAGATGTTCTGCAAAATACACTGCGTGTTGGCCTGTACCACTACCAATCTCAAGCACATGGTGACAATCCTGAAATACCTCTATTAAAACCTTAAGAATTGGGTCTTTGTTTTGTTCACATGCTTCAGAATATCTTTGCATGATTAAAAATTTAATTAGATCGGTTTTTTAGTGCAGTATGTTCGTATTTTATTCCACCCCACCCTGTTTTCATAAAACTACGTATATTCTGATGACCTGTGCCATTTGGATTATCTAGGACATCTTTTCGATAGAACTCGCCAAAACAAGCCAGTGTTTCTGCCTTACTTAAATTATGTAATTTTGCAAATGCAAATATCTTACAGGACCCTTCATTTTCACCTGCATTATTGTATAAGTCGCCATTTCTAAACGAAGTTGGGAAATATGTATAATTTGCATCAATTAATGCAATGGTTTGTTTGAAATTAATCTTTTCAGGATCTTGAATGAGTAGATGCAAAAACTCTGAAAGCTGCATGAAGGACTAAAGGTGTTATCACCTACCAATTACACCTTGTGGTGGTTCGTTCGAAGTAACATTTGGATCAATTTCGCCTGTCTCAAACAGGTATATAGCAATCGCAAAGATAGCGATCATGGTACCGATGGTTACTATTTTCTTCATAGATTAATGCAATACACTCATTGCCTGCATGTCGAGGTTTACTAGTTTCCATTTGCCATCAGGCTGTTTTTGTTCATCTGCCTCACAATAAAACACCTGGCCAAATTCATTGATTACCGTACAGTATAAATTCGTAGCCTCATGCTTTTCAAAATATAATAGCTGATTAATATCCATATATATATCCTTTGACCGTTGGTTATTAGCTATATGGGGCCATTTGGCTAAATTTCAAGTATAAAACCAGTAATTTACCTACTTTAACCAGCATATAGATTGCTCTTAATTTAATTAAAAATAGATTCATTTGAGAACAGTTTCAAAATTAACCAAAGCCTTTGTTCTTAATCTGCATTATTATTAGTTTGATCTATTAATTAGTAAGAGAAAAACTATACATAGCGCTATGGATCCACAATAACCCAAATATTTACATAATGATAAAGAATTGAATTTCTGTAATTTTTTAATTTTCCTTCTGCATGACTATATTTAATAGTTTAGATCTGTGTGGAAATTGCTATGCTATACAGGTCGTAACACTCATAGAGCTGTCGAGAAAATAATGGAAGAAGAAAAAGGCTACAGCGTAAATGTCAAAGTTAATGACAAATACTTAGAAAATGTAGATGATAATGTTTTCATCTCTATGAAGCTTCTATACAAAGAAGGAAAAGTAGATGGACTAAGCTTCGGATCCAATCATGATTTCGTCAATCAGGAACTTTTTACTGCACTTGATCAATTCCAAACTTGGCTTAAATTAAAATTACCCCCTACCGAAATCATCTCAAAACTGCAAGAGCTTGACAGTTTACAGTATGGACACGAACTCGCGTGTGATCGAATTGGACAAGCTATTGCGGAACTTTATTACACATTCTTAATGGATAAGAACAAGTAATAAAGAATCATTTAACTTCTACACATCAACAACGATGAATCGCCCATGCAACATCTAAGGCTTGGCGATTTTGCCAAATATCATGGACACGAAAAATTTTTACCCCAGCTAACACACCGAGTGCTGAAGTTGCACAGGTTGCTGGCATTCTCTCACGTGGGTCTTGTTGGTTTGCTATTTCTCCCATAAAACGCTTACGACTGGTCCCAATTAAAACTGGGTAACCTAAAGATGTTATATCAGTGAGATCCCGTAATAATTCTAAATTATGTTGAGTACGCTTTCCGAAGCCAATACCAGGATCAAGAATAATATTTTCTTTTTTAATACCTAGGTCTTGAGCATTTGTCGCTTGGTTAATCAGAAACTCTGATACCTCTTTAGTAACATTCTCATAATTAGGACTATCTTGCATGTTTCCAGGATCTCCCTGCATATGCATGAGGCAAATTGGCACATCATTATCTGCTGCAAGTTTTAAAACAGACTTATCTTCACGTCCTGCACTAATGTCGTTAAGCATCGTCGCCCCAGCATCTAATGAAGCTTCAGCGACCTCAGACAAAGTCGTATCAATACTTATATGTGTTTGTGCTGGTAATTCTTTGCGTAAACCTGCGATAACATCAAGTACTCTTCTCTTTTGCTCTTTTGCATCTATACGTTGTGCTCCTGGGCGTGTAGATTCTCCGCCAACATCAATGATGTCAGCACCCTGCTCTACCATTTCAATACCACGTGTTATTGCATCCTTAGAAGATGGATACATCCCACCATCAGAAAAGCTATCTGGCGTTACGTTTAATACTCCCATCAGGAGTGGCTTAGAATAATCAAGCTGCATATATGTATAAGTTTACAATGTATTTATCAATGTGTTATCACTTGTTTAAATGGTTCTACTTTTATCTTGCTTCCAACTCTTACCACCATTAAATCTTCACCTAGATGAATTTCACCAGAATAGTTATCTTCAATATCTTTCATGAGCGAGTCCTCATCAATCCCTAAAATAATGGCATGAGTCAGAACTGCTACACGTGGTTTCACTTCATTTAATATTTGTGTTAACTGACCAGGGTTAGTGTGATATTGCTCTATCTTTTGTAAACGTGGATTTTTTTCAAGCAAGCTCTCTTTAGCAGCAAAAATTTCATGAATCAACACATCTATGTCTTTTGAGTGATCAATTAAATTTTTTGAATATGTTGTATCACCTGATACAACAATAGATCGCTCACCAAAATCAATTCTATATCCATAAGCAGGATCCACTGGTTTGTGATTTACTAAAAATGCGGTTACCTTAACATTGCTATCTGTATAAATCACACCAGGTTTAATCTCAACTGCCATCAGCTTTGCTGCATTGGGATCTAGTCCAGCATGTTGGTGCCGTAATGAAGCATCGTAGGCATATGCTTGCTGCAAATGTTGCACAAAGGATGCTGTTCCACTGGGACCAAAAACCGTAAGAGCTTGAGGCCGTTGATAAATCCACCCCGTTAACCATAAGTCATCAAGCGCAGAAATATGATCCGAGTGCAAATGTGTAAGAAAGACCTGGTGAATCTTAGTTATTGGAATGTCTAACTGCTCTAATCTCTGTACCACGGTACGCCCTGCATCAAATAATAGATGCTTACCACCTGCTTCAATTAATACGGCAGGACCTGCTCGCCGAACATCAGGTCTAGGACTGCCAGTACCCAATAATGTTACTTGCACGAAATCAGCAAAAAGTAAGGAGGGGACCAATAATAATATAGCCAATATAAAAAACTTATTAAATAACTTCTGCATATATCTTAAATATAGCTAATTACCTTTATCTACTCGCAATACGGCTAAAAACGCTTCTTGAGGGATTTCCACTTTACCAATTTGCTTCATTCGTTTTTTACCTGCTTTTTGCTTTTCAAGCAGTTTCTTCTTTCGGGTTACATCACCACCATAACATTTTGCAGTAACATTCTTCCGCAATGCCTTAGTAGTGGTGCGCGCAATTATTTTTGAACCAATAGCTGCTTGAATCGCTACATCGTACATTTGCCTTGGTATTATCTCTTTCATCTTCACCGCCAGATCTCTCCCATACGATTGTGCTTGATCCCTATGTACGATTACGGATAGTGCATCGACGCGCTCAGAATTGATTAATATATCTAGCTTTACTAACGGCGCTTCTGAAAAATGAGATTGATAGTAATCAAATGATGCATAACCGCGACTTACTGATTTCAATTTATCAAAAAAGTCCAATACTACTTCACTTAGTGGTAACTCGAATACAACAGAAACTTGCTTGCCGTGATAATGTAAACTTTTTTGAATTCCACGTTTTTCAATACATAACGTGATTACATTTCCAACATAATCATGCGGAACTAAAATCGTAGCACGAATGATTGGTTCACGTATCTCCTTAACTTTATTCGTTGGAGGTAAATTAGAAGGATTGTGAATATAAGTTATTTCGCCATCTGTTGTATGTACTTCGTGTACTACGGTAGGCGCAGTTGTAATTAAATCTAATGCGTACTCACGTTCCAATCTTTCTTGTACAATTTCCATATGTAGCATGCCCAAAAATCCGCAGCGAAACCCAAACCCCAATGCATCGGAGGTTTCAGGTTCATATGTAAATGCAGAATCATTTAAACTAAGCTTTTCCAGAGCATCGCGAAATGACTCATAGTCATCTGAGCTAACAGGAAAAACTCCTGCAAAAACGTTTGGCTGAACCTCTTTAAATCCTTCCAGTGGTTGTTCAGCGGGATGTGAAGTTAATGTATAAGTGTCACCTACTTTTGCGGCAGAAATATCTTTTATTCCACAAATGACGTAGCCAACTTGTCCCGTTTGTAGTGCTTCTTTTTCTGTACGCTTTGGTGTGAACACTCCTAACTTTTCAACTTGGTAATTGCGACCCGATGACATCGCAGTAATCTTTTGCTTCGGCTTAATGGTTCCATCGATGACTCGTACTAACGATATCACGCCTACATAATTATCAAACCAAGAATCTACGATAAGTGCCTTGAGGGTTCCCGCACTATTGCCAGTAGGCGCTGGAAATCGATTCACAATCGCTTCGAGAACATCTTCTACCCCTTCTCCGGTTTTAGCGCTTGCCAATAAAGGTTCAGATGCATCAATACCAATAACTTCTTCAATCTCCGTGATGACTCTATCTGGATCTGCTGAGGGGAGATCTATTTTATTTAATACTGGAATAATTTCTAAACCAAGATCAATAGCGGTATAGCAGTTTGCAACACTTTGTGCCTCAACACCTTGAGATGCATCCACAATCAACAAAGCCCCTTCACAGGCCGCTAAAGATCGTGATACTTCATAGGAAAAATCAACATGGCCGGGGGTATCGATGAGGTTTAACTGGTAGGTTTCCCCATCTTCAGCCTTATACTCTAGTGAAACACTTTGCGCCTTAATCGTGATTCCACGCTCTTTTTCAAGATCCATAGAATCTAACACCTGAGCACTCATCTCACGCTCAGATAAGCCACCACAGTATTGAATAAAGCGATCCGCTAAAGTGGATTTCCCATGATCAATATGCGCAATAATAGAGAAGTTGCGAATGCGCTCCATAATAGGTATTTAGGAGTTAACTCTAAAGCCAATTTGTAACAGCCCTGATTATGGCCTAGTTTGACTTACTTTTGCTAACTTTCCGTTATTCTTCTTCAGGTATGCGCATCGCTATAAATTCTGGACCATGAGGGCGCTGCACCAATAACGAGACAAATTTTCCTGCAGGCAAACTTTCGACTTGGTCTTTAAAGTCATTCACTTCATCAACAGGTTCACCATTGATCATCTGAATCACATCCCCCTTTCGAACACCTGCTGATTTTGCCGAACCTGTACCTACATCTAATACTAAAAGTCCGCCATTATCTAATTCCATTGTTTTCATTTCATCTTCTGTCAGCGCGCGCAAGGCGAGTCCTAATACTGTATCTTTTGGTTGCTCTTCTGGAGCTTTAATATTACCTGCAATAACCTGATCTTTATCTGGTAGTTGACCAATTTTTAACTTAACAGTTTTGGTTGCACCATCCCGCATGACTTTCAACTTAACAACCTCACCTACTCTTGTTCTTCCTACCATGGGCGGCAAAGCTGCTGAGTTTTTAATTTCCTTTCCATCATAAGTAAGTATGACGTCACCGACTTCTATATCAGATCCCTCAGCAGGACTATTTGGTAAAATTTTTGCCACTAAAGCACCCACCGGCTTGTTCATCCCAAATGACTCCGCCAGCTCACGAGTGACTTCTTGTATATACACACCCAACCATCCTCTAGATACATAACCATGCTTTTTAAGCTGCTCTACTACATCCATAGCATCTTCCATTGGTATCGCAAAGGATAAGCCCATAAAGCCGCCCGAACGCGTATAGATTTGTGAATTGATTCCTACAACATTGCCATCCAAATCAAACAATGGACCACCAGAGTTACCCGGATTGATAGCAACATCAGTTTGAATAAAGGGCACATAGTTTTCACTTGGTAAGCTACGGCCCTTGGCACTAACTATTCCTGCTGTAACTGAGGCGTCAAATCCAAATGGCGAACCTATAGCTAACACCCATTGGCCGACTTTTACATCATTTGATGACCCTATTCTTACGGTAGGTAAGTTAGTAGCATCTAGTTTTAAAAGCGCAATATCACTACGTGGATCACTACCTACAATTTCTGCAACAAGTTCTCTACGATCATTTAGTTTGACGATAATTTCATCCGCGCCTTTTACAACATGATGATTAGTAATTACGTAACCGTCCTTAGAAATGATAAAACCGGAGCCAAGTGAACGTGAATTAAAAAATTCTTCCCCGTCTCCGCCATGTTCACCAAAGAATCTTCGTAGTAAATCACCAAATGGGTTGTCTTCCGGGATATCGGGCATCTCCATACCCGGTGGTAGCCCTCTTTTGATCTCGGTTTGTTTGCTTGTGCTGATATTTACAACGGCGGGGGCGTTTTCTTCAACTAATTCAGTAAAATTAGGAAGATTATAACGAGCATATGATTGTGAAACTGTTAAAAATAATAGCGACATTAACGCTAAAATTTTAATAGGGAAAACACTCCTGCTTTTCATCATCTCTAAATTCTCCTCTTCAGCACAAACAATTCTAGTAAATCATACAGTCTATTTTTAGATGTCCACTGTACATGGACTTATAACTTTCTATGACCCACATAGAAAACAAAAAGTTCTACATATATAGTTATTACGGGTTTGAATAATAAATCGATTCACCAATCGACTTCACCGTTCCTTCTGGAACTTCACCAACTACTGTGATCTGATGTTGATTAAGATCGCGAGCATACGCATTGATGACACCTTTATTATGTGCACCTTTATACACATGTTGAGCATCATCAATCTTACTTATAAATACAGAGACTGAAGCCAATCCATCGGTTATCACCATATGCTGAACTGGTTTTTTACTAGCACTCATCAACCGCCTAGTAACGCTACTCAGGGAAAATCCAGGAGGTAAATTTTGAACCTGCCAAGCACGATCCGGCTGAAGCTCGCCGTTTAACTCTACGCTTGCAGTTCTCCATGTGTAGTCGTTTAACCTAACACTCGGTTCAAACAATTCGTCTGGAACAGATTTCAACATACGAAAACTGGTAAACATCATATTTTCAATGACTTTGCCATTTACTCCAAACGTCTTGGATTTGAGTAACATGCCAATCTTAGGGTTAACACATAGTTCATGCCCGTAACGAAATTCATCTAACGGTTCAAAACGAATAATTTTACAACTAAAGCCTGCGATTCGATCTGAACCGACGGCGGTCATTTTGTAATGAAACGCTAGTTCATTGAGATTTTCAGGCAAAGATGAAGGCAGGCCATGGGGTGCCCTGGCAGTTTCAATAACGACCAATTTATCTCGTGGCCAAATACAGGTTAGTACATCGTGATCGCGAATTACTTCACGCGCATCTCCAGTTAAAGAGACTAGTTTTTCTTTGATGCCAGAAGGTGTGTGAGCATGAATGATGCGCATGGTTTCAACACTACCATTATGCATAAAAACGAAAGTACCTCGGTAATTACCCATTTCCAAGGTGTTATTCATATCGTTTAACAGCTTTTTAACATCATCTTCTGCAAATGCAAAAGAAAAGCTGCCAGCCAAAAAAGCTATGCAAAGAAAACGAATAAAGGATATGTAAGGATTATTTGACGCTCTCATGGAATTCTTGATCATAACCGACAATTCTTACATGTGGCATTGAAACTCTCGGTGACGCATACTCTGCATGATTTACAATATAGCTATTAAACTCTGCAGCAGCCTTAGGATTAGAATAAATGCTTTGCAATTCCTCCGCACTTACACGCTGTATATCACTCTCTTCAATTACTCGTTCCGCAACAACTGGTGTATTTTCTGTAACTGTGCTCGGTTGCATAAAATTTTGCACTGCAATAAAGGATAAAATAGCTACTGAAGCCGCAATGGCTAGACCTATAGGAGTTGTATATTTTTTTGAACTTTCGACAGCAATGGCTGGTGCAGGAGCAATATCTGTTATATCAGGATCAAATACATCTTCATTTGATAATTTATCCATTACCTCTGCCGTAAAATTTGCATTTAGTTTAGTAGGTAATTCATTACGCAGCGCATGACCAATTATATTATAGCGTTTAAACACTGCTTGAAGTTCCGAGTTTGATTTATACTCTTTTAAAATTTTTTGTGTTTCAAACTCAGAAACATCTTCATCTAGTATTCTTGATAAGAGTTCCAGATCTTTATCCTTCATAATGTGTTCATTCCATGTAATTAATCTAATAACGGCTTTAGATGTTTATCAATTGCTTCACGTGCACGAAATATTCTAGATCTAACTGTTCCAATTGGACATTCCATTACCGTTGCAATTTCATCATATGTCATACCTTCAAGCTCTCGTAGCGTTATCGCTGTCTTTAAGTCTTCCGGCAACTCCTTTATTGCATTGTATACCGTTGTCTCAATTTCACACGTAAGCATACGTCCTTCAGGGGTATCAAACTCTTTTAACGCAGTAGCCGATTCTATATGTTCGGCATCTTCTACATCTACTGCATAGGCTGGAGTTTTCCTACTTTGCGATACCAAATAATTCTTAGCCGAATTGATCGCAATTCTATACAGCCATGTATAAAAAGCACTATCTCCACGAAACTTTGCTAGGCCTCGATAGGCTTTTATAAATGCTTCCTGCGCTACGTCCTGAGCTTCATCAGCATCCTTTACAAACCGAGTCACCAAATTGATCACTTTATACTGATACTTATTAACTAGCGCATCAAAAGCGACCTTATCCCCTTTTTGAGCTTTTTTTACTAGCTCCTTATCGTTATTATTCTCGCCCATATGGGCCTGACTCCTTGTATCACGGATACCCATAGACACCCGTAGCTGTATGACAATTTTATCGTGTAAGAGTTCTTGTTTACGGTCTCCGAGCGGATTCTACCGCTAAGTGGTGCCATTTTGTTAACTTGATCACCCCAACTATGACACAATGCGTCTAAATTACGGCAATTTCATCTATCTATGCATGACTTCGACATACTAATAATCGGCAGTGGTGCGGCTGGTTTAAGCCTCGCTTTACGGCTTGATCCGAGCTTTCAAATCGCGGTGATTTCTAAAGGACCTCTTGATGATGGCAGCACGGCCTGGGCTCAAGGTGGTATTTCTGCAGTCATCGATGAAGGCGATTCTATCGACCAGCATATGGCAGATACTATCGATGCCGGTGCCGGCCTATGCGATGAAGAGGCAGTACAACATACTGTTTCTCATGGCAAAGAAATGATCACTTGGCTGACAGAGCTCGGTGTTAAATTCACACGTGAAACCGGTCTTGATGGCAAATCCTATCTACATTTAACACGGGAGGGCGGGCATACGCATAGAAGGGTTGTACACGCAGCAGATGCAACCGGCTGGGCAGTGGAAAATGCGCTTATTAAAAATGTATTTGAGCGAAATAATATCAATATCTTTGAACATTATATTGCTATTGATTTAATTACTACCGGTAAACTCTATAATGAGCGAAAGCAACATAAGAAAAATAAATGTGTTGGCGCTTATGTTCTAGATACAAGTAAACAACATGTAGATACTTTTCGTACCAAGTACGTAATATTGGCAACCGGCGGCGCTAGCAAAGTATACTTATATACTAGTAACCCAGATGGCGCCTCTGGTGATGGCATTGCCATGGCATGGCGGGCTGGTTGTCGCATAGCCAATATGGAATTTATGCAATTCCATCCAACATGTCTTTATCATCCTAGTGCTAAATCATATTTAATTACCGAGGCAGTGCGTGGTGAAGGCGGCAAATTATTATTACCTGATGGTTCAGAGTTTGCGCATGAATTCGATCCTCGAGGTGTATTAGCGCCTCGAGATATCGTAGCACGTGCAATCGACTATAAAATGAAGCAACTCGGTATCGATTGCGTATACCTAGACATCAGTCATAAACCGAAAAAATTTATTGAATCTCATTTTCCAAATGTATACGCGCGTTGCTTGAAACTCGGCTATGACATGTCAAAAGAACCCGTGCCTGTCGTACCTGCTGCACATTATACATGCGGCGGTGTGATGACTGACTTACGTGGCAGAACCGATGTAAAAAATTTATATGCAGTTGGAGAAACAACTCATACGGGTCTACACGGCGCAAATCGAATGGCGAGTAATTCATTATTAGAATGTTTGGTGTTTGCTGATTCTGCCAGTAAAGATATCAATTCACGTCAAGACCAAGAATTGATTAATAAAGACATCCCACCTTGGGATGAAAGTCGTGTGACCGAACCTGATGAGGAAATCGTGGTAGCACATAACTGGGATGAGTTGAGAAGATTTATGTGGGACTATGTAGGTATCGTGCGCACAGACAAACGCTTACAACGCGCTAAACACCGTGTTGATCTGCTCTCTTCGGAAATAGATGAATACTATAGTAACTTCCGTGTAAGTGGCGACCTGATTGAGCTAAGAAACTTAACTTTAGTGGCTGACTTAATTATTCGAAGTGCTCTATCAAGAAAAGAAAGCCGCGGTTTACATTATACGTTAAATTACCCAACACCAGACCTCTCATTAGAAAGTGTAGATACCATCCTCGACCCAAAAAAAGAGCTTGCTTCGACGAAACCTGTGTACGCAGCCTCTTAAATGTAAAAGTTTAGCTTTAATCAACCAGGCACTGTAAGACACAATTACAAGCAGGCTAAGATTAAGGAAAGCATCATCCCTGATGCAACTCTCATTCACACATCCCGGTGCTCACCATTATTTACTTGACGAGCAAACAGAATAGACGGCTGGCAAATGAACAGGGAGGTTCATTTGAGGCAGGCTGAGCAGGATGTGAATCCTGCCGGCAGCCATGTCTTTCTGTGTAGCGAGTGTGCCCCGTAAGGGGCAAGGATATTAGGCTGCATTTTCTTGGTGACTTCTTTGTTGCCACAAAGAAGTCTCTCGCTCTCTTGGCAGAAGATTTAAAAAATAATAGAAGTATTGGGAGAGCGAATAAGTTTCCTAGAGGTTTCTAACTGGATTGCCACGTCGTAGCGCTCATCGATAAGAATAAATCAGAGCTTTCTATTAGGTTTTATTAAAAATTTGTCTCGATAGTACTTTAATTCTTCTATCGAATCACGAATATCATCTAATGCAAGGTGTTTGGACTCTTTAGTAAAACCATTCGCCACTTCAGGCTGCCAGCGCAATGCCAATTCTTTTAATGTACTGACATCCAAGTTTCTATAGTGAAAGTAATTTTCTAACTCTGGCATGTGACGCGCAAGAAACCTTCGATCCTGGCAAATACTATTACCACACATTGGTGAACGATTCTGGGGCACATAGTCTTGCAAAAATTCCAATGTTACTTTTTCAGCTTCTTGTTCCGTGACAGAACTTGCCTTTACACGTTCAGTTAATCCCGATTTCGCATGCTGCTCAGTATTCCATTCATCCATTGAGTCTAAAATCGAGATTTCTTGGCGAATCGCTAATACAGGTCCTACAGCCACTTCTTGAAGATCCTTATCAGTAACAATCGTAGCAATTTCAATAATACGATCTTCAAAAGGATTCAAGCCCGTCATTTCTAAGTCTATCCATATTAGATTATCTGGACCACTTGACATTAGCATTTCCTTATCTGTTTTGTATATGATACACAGATGATGAACAAATTATTATATAAGTCTTGTAATTACTATATGAAAATTTCAATCAATACTATATTTTTATTCTTACTAACCTGCATAATTAATACTGCAAATGCCGAAGCAGGTAGTCAACTGCATCAAGATAATTGCATAGCCTGTCATGCTGCAATGACTGGTGGTGATGGATCTGTCTTATATACAAGAAAAAATCGTCGTGTAACTTCAATGGAGTCTCTAGGGAAACAAGTCAACCGCTGTCAATCTAGCCTTGGACTTAATTGGTCCACAAATCAGCAACAAAAAGTTCAACAATATTTAAACCATTCGTTTTATAAATTCTAATTTTCAGCAGCTTACCGTTATCGAAGAGTATCAAGCAAAAGTCGTTAGCCGTCATGGAGCCCATCTAACCGTAAAAGATGAGAAGGGTATGCTGCATGGCTGCATCTCTGCAAAAAAGTTTAGTCACGTAGTCTGTGGTGACCTTGTACGATGTAAAATAATTGACCAAGACCGCGACCAATTGACCAGGCTATTGCCACGAAAAAATGAGTTGTTAAGACAAACTGAGTTTGCAATTAAAGTAGTTGCAGCTAATATCGACACTATTGCAATCGTTTGTGCAATAGAGCCAGAGCCATCATTAGAATTGATTGATCATTACATCGTTGCAGCAGAAAATATGCCTGCATCAGTAATTATTGTGGCAAACAAAACAGACCTGCCTAATTCACTTACCATTACTCAAGTCTTGACCGATAAATATCAAAATCTTTCTTATCCTATTATTGAAACAACTGCAAAAGACTCACAAAGCTTGAATAAGCTAATAGAACAATTTAAAAACAGTACTGTTGTGTTTGTTGGACAATCTGGTGTCGGTAAATCTACATTAATTAGCAAAATTATTCCGTCAGTCAATATAGATACACAATCAATATCTGCAGGTATACAACAGGGTAGGCATACTACCAGTGTCACTACTTTATATGACCTTCCCCAAGGTAGTGAATTAATTGATTCACCTGGTGTGAGAGATTTTTTATTACCGAAACTAGACAAAGACAAAATAGAAAAAGGATTTTGTGAAATTTATAAACTTAGCAAAAAGTGTAAGTTTCATGATTGTTCCCACCTCACCGAACCCGATTGTGCGGTTAAACGTGCTTTAGAAAATGGCGAGTTGCACAAATTACGTTATTTATCTTATAAAAAGATGATAGAACAACTTAGTTAAAAGGAGCTGTGATTTATTCTGCCATGGTTAAATTTTTTTGGTCGTTAAAAAATTTCTCAAAATGCGGGGTGGTGGAGCCACAAACTCACTTGTAAACTCCGCTTCTTCAAAATTTTTTGCCTCATCTCAGCCGCCTATTTTAAATTCTTAAATAAATATAGGCTAATAAATCACAGCTCCCTTTGTTTTTTTAGTAGCTTTTTCGACTGGAAAATGCTTCAGCGATCGTATTTTGGTCTACATAGTCAAGTTCTCCACCTACAGGCACCCCTTGTGCAAGCCTGGTGGTAGTAATGCCGTATTTTTTTGCCATTTCACTTAATACATGAGCGGTAACTTCACCTTCAACCGTTGAGTTTGTCGCCAAAATTAATTCCTTAACCGAGTCTCTAACCAAGCGATTTTCTAGCAATTCAAGCCCCAATTCTGTGGGGCCTATCCCATCCAAGGGTGAAAGACGACCCATTAAGACAAAATAAAGACCTCGATAATCTGTACTTTTTTCTATAGTAAATACGTCTGTCGGATTCTCTACCACACAAATTTGAAAAGTTTGTCGAGATTTATCTGTACATATAGAACACAATTCTTGTTCAGTAAAAATTCGACAATTATTACAGTGTCCTATTTCTTTAACTGCCTTGAGTAATGTTTCAGCAAGTTGCCTTGCACCGCTACGGTCACGCTGTAATAAATGAAATGCCATACGTTGTGCCGACTTTGGTCCAACACCTGGCAGACACTTCAAGGAATCAATTAGAGAATCCAATAGTGAAATAGACTTTGCCCCATTACCTTTATTCATCAATGACACACCAAAATTCTGGGGAAGCTCCTGATTTATTAGTGTAACGACTGAGACTAGGCAAAAAATGTCGAGAAAGCGGAGTTTACACGTAAGTAAATGAGCATTTTAAGACATTTTTTAACGAAGTATCAGAATAAATCAGGAATTTCCCTAAAAAGGCAATTTCATACCCGCAGGCAGATTCAACCCACTAGTCAAATTAGACATATGATCTTTAGTAAGCTGCTCAACTTTATTGGAAGCATCATTAATAGCTGCGGCAATTAGATCTTCTAACATATCTTTATCATCATTTAATAAACTCTCATCGATATGTACTTTGCGAACTTCATGTTTTCCGGTCATGGTAACTTTCACCAAACTGCCCCCTGCCTGCCCTTTTACCTCTAAATTTTTTAATTCTTCTTGCGCCTTTTGCATATCTTCTTGCATTTTTTGCGCTTGTTTCATTAAATTTCCTAATCCACCTTTCATATTATTCTCCTAGGTCTTACTCATTTTCTATTATCCTATGTAATCGAAAAACTTTAATCATTGATCGGTTTTATCGACCCTTCGATAACTTCCGCTCCAAAACTAGATTTGAATGCTTTAACTACTTCATCTTCTTCAACATATTTCTCGGCACGAGAACGTTTCTTAGCATCTGCACGATCTTTTTCCTTTGCGGGCGTCTCTATTTCTTTTGCAGAAATTTCTATTACCAATGATAAGTCTTTATCAAAATATAACTGCAGTGCTTTTTCTAACTTTTGTTTAACATTTGTCGTTGCTATTCCTTCATGCTGCGGTGCAAGATTAAGCACTATCCTATCGTCAGTTGTTTCTTTTAGACTACAATTTGAAGCAAGTGAATATGCCACACCTTGTAAGTTAAGATTTTCAATTATTTTTGGCCAGGATTGTTTATTTTCATTTAAGTCCTGTAAATTTTGATCCGCTTTTTTTTCATCAGGATTATTTGCGACTTTTTTTTTCGTTTCGATATTTTTCTCTATGCTACTCGGGACATAGTTACTTTTATTTGCTGGCTTAAAGGAAAGCATGCGCAATAATGTCATTTCTAATGCGCACTGCGAAGAAGTAGACAGATACAAGTCACGCTTGCCTATTAATGCAATTTGATAAAAAAGCTGAACATCTTCAGGGCTGATACGTTTACTTAAATCATCAACTAAACTTTTATCGTAATCTATTGTGTTTAAAATATTTGGCACAGCCTGCACCAATGCGACTTGATGTAAAGTAGTAATAATATCTTCAAAGAAACTCTCAAAATCTGCAGATAATTTTGCTAACTCATGTGTGCATTGCATAATCTCTGCTGCATCTTCGTCAGCTAAGGCTTGTAATAACTTTTGCAAATACTCCCTTGGCACTGTGCCTAACATTTCGTGAATAGCAGAATCCGTAACATTACCGTCACTATATGCAATGGCTTGATCTAACAAGCTTAACGCATCACGCATGCTGCCATCGGCACTACGTGCCAATGAGTGTAGCGCCGATGTTTCAAATGATATTTCTTCAGCTTGTATAAGTTTTTCTAATTGCTGACTTATCATGTCATCTGATAATTTTTTTAAATTAAACTGCAAACATCTGGAGAGCACCGTAATCGGTAACTTTTGAGAATCCGTAGTTGCTAAAAGAAACTTAACATGAGGTGGCGGCTCTTCTAGGGTCTTGAGCAAGGCATTAAAACTATGGCCCGAAAGCATATGTACTTCGTCGATTAAGTAGACCTTATAGTTGCCACGGCTGGGACTATATTGAACATTATCGAGTAGCTCACGTGTATCTTCCACTTTAGTTCGCGAGGCTGCATCTACTTCAATTAGATCGATAAAACGACCTTCGTCGATCTCAAGACAAGCCCCGCATTTACCACAAGGAGTTGAATTAACACCTTGTTCACAATTTAGGCATTTGGCAAAAATCCTTGCTAGGGTGGTCTTACCTACCCCCCGAGTACCTGTGAATAAATACGCATGATGCAAACGTTCTTGATCAAGTGCATTCGCCAATGCCTTAACGACATGGCTTTGTCCAACTACCTCAGTAAAATTTTTAGGTCGCCATTTTCTGGCTAACGCTTGATAACTCATTCCTGGATTATACGAGATTATAATATTTCTAAACTTAAACGACCTGTGCCAGCGATCCCTTTGCACCCGAAGTATACTGTTACCGTTGCTCCCTTCCGGGCCTGGCGGGGTTCACAGCATTTCGTCGCAAGGGTACTGACACAGACCGCCATAAGACTATAGCCTAGAGCTTAAGTTTTTAAAATACAGCAAAAATTTGATTAAAGCATGATCAAACTAATTAGGGAAATTTGATCTTGAAAGCCACACTTTTATAAGGAGTGTTTATGTCCTTTTTTTCTTTACTCTCGCCTTCAAAACTGTTCTCAAAAACAAAATCACAAATCCGTGGTGCAAATTGGGAATTTTGGATTGGAAACTTTTTTGTTGTCTTTTCAACTGTCTTAGGTGTGTATCTAGCTGCTCACGCAGCATTAGAAACTGCTATCAAATATGATGCGGTCCGCACTGATCGAGATAATTACTATATGAGATCATCTTTATATAACGAACTCAATCATAATATTAGTGCCTTAGAAAAAATCATTGAAAATTTAAGAGAGGGGCGTAGATACCGTATACAAGATCAATATACTATTCATCCCCGATATTTTGTATGGGAGTCATTAAAATCTTCTCCATCTGCACTTACTACACCTCCTAAGATTTTAGCAGGCGTAAGTGAGTTCTATGGGAACTCACAAATTGTGCTAAATAAAGTCAGTGGGAGAAGAGATTTTAAAATGGGAATATCTGCTAATGATTTAGAGAAACAAGTTGAAAAACTAAAAAAACAACCCTACCCCCTTTAGAACAAAACTTAAAAGAGCTTAGAGAAGAATTGATTGAAAGTGAGATTGAGTTTGAGTAGTAATTACAAACGTCTTTAATCAATTATACACATAATAAGGAGACTATTGATCTACTTTACTATTGTGTATTAGACAAAAACTCTGTACCGACTGTATTGATTATCAAGGAAAGAGTGGATGGAAGGGGGCGGAGTGATCATACCCTGGTTTGGTGGAGTCCAAGAAAGAGGATGGTTTAGTTTAACTGCTTGCATGTTGTCGTTCAAATTGTACAGGTGTTAAGTAATTCAAGTAACTGTGTCTACGCTGTCGATTGTAAAAAATCTCTATATATTCAAAGATACTGCGTTTAGCTTGTTCGCGTGTTTTATACTGACAATGATGAGTCAGCTCTGTCTTTAGTGTATGAAAGAAACTCTCCATCGCTGCATTATCTAAACAATTGCCTTTACGGCTCATACTACAAGTCATGCGATGGTCTTTCAGTAGTTGATGATATTCAGAGGTGCGATATTCCATGCCTTGATCCGAGTGAATCAGTAAGTCTCGTTTGCGTGAGCGTTGACTTAAAGCCATCCTAAGCGCATCCAACGTTAAGTGTTTATTACGTTTGTCTGACATCGACCAACCAATGATTTTTCTAGAAAATAAATCCATAATCACTGCGACATATAACCAACCGGCCCGAGTGGGCACATAGGTGTAATCGGATACCCAGCGTTGATTCGTGTGTTGCGCAGAGAAGTCACGTTGCAATTGATTGGTTTCTATATGTTCAAACGTCTTACCTCGCTTGCTTCGCTCCCATAAACATTTCATGCGCGTCTTTAACCCGGCTTGCTTCATCAAGCGTGCCACACGATGTTTGCCACATGGAACACCTGAGGCGTTCAGCTCAGCATGAATTCTAGGATAACCGTATGTCTGTCTTGAAGATTGATGAATATCGATAATCAGCTTCAGCAATTGTCGATTGGCTTTAGTACGCGCACTCATCGGCCGATCTCGCCATGCATAGTAACCACTCTCAGAGACTTGCAGTGCACGACATATCCAAGCAATTGGATAATCATGGCGATGCTGATGAACCCACTCAAACTTCATTCCGATAGCTTGGTGAAGTGGTGGGTCGCTTTTTTTAAAATCTCATTCTCTGCACGCAAACGTTCGTTCTCTTTACGCAGTTTCGTTAATTGCGCAGCTTCACCACTTTGTTGACCTTTACCAGGAAAGGAATCTTCGCCTTTAATGGCCAATTGCTCTTTCCATTTGTATATTTGATTGACGCGAATACCAAGTTCACGCGCCACTTGAGTGACTGATTGGTCACTTTCTTCCGCTAATCGAATCGCTTCTAACTTAAATTCTTTTGTGTATTGACGATATTGTCGTGGCATTGAGTTCTCCTTATCAGGGTAGTTTAACCCCTTTCAAGAACTCCATTAAACCGGGGGAAGATCAGAGCACGTTACCCCCTTGCTTTTTCCGACTAAGATCGTACTGATGAATAAAACTTTTCGGACTGTACCTCCATTAATCCCATTTATTTATATGTGTATTGGAGCATTAACCAGAATTTTTCGGTATCGACGCAAAATAGAGGATCGCTACCAGCGCCAGTACCACAGTCTTCACTGTAATCCGCGTATTTTATTACTCCAAGTAAACCCTTCTTGCCAAAGAGATCCGGTTTACCCCATAGCAGATTCCATTCTTTACCATAGTCCGAAATTCTGCCATTAGGGCCCGTGAAAGTTTTATCTGTTTCAAAGTCATGATAAGAGACAACAATCTTGTTTTTACCAATTACATTACCGAAAAGGCCCAAAATTGTAAGATTGACACTAGTATCTTCGATACCTCCTACAGGGGTTGCTGAACCGCCAGTGGGTCCAATGAATTTGTCTGCCCAACCCTGGAATGCATGAAATGTGGCAAGAGGAGTTTGCAAGGCATTCCCTCCATCACCCTGACCTTCCAGGACTTCCTTTCCTACTGTAATTTGGAATGTAGGCTCACCAATAGGCATGAGACCTAAACCATCGACCCGGGTGCCACCAAATCTCACACCTAGCTCAATGTTGTAATAATCATTGTCGTCAAAATCGACGACTTCTACACCTGCACCGTTCTCACCTGCATCACCCTTTGGATCTTGGTTGGCCCATTCGAACTCAGTTAATAAATCAAGTGAGTCACCCAAAGCATGTTTGCCCGTCCATCTGGCACCAATAGTATCGGAATCAAATACAACGGGTGGCACAGGGCCTAGTGCAAATGGCACTCCTCCACCCTCTTGAAATGGTGTTCTATCATTATCTTCGAAATCGAGTAAATAACCATATGCTACAAGCTTACCGATATCCGGGAAAGTATAGGAAGCATTTATAAGATGTGCGTCATCCATTTTCCATTCATTAAAAACGGATTTCTCACCAAAAGTACGCTTAACCTTATTGAGATAGGAATAGGATAGACTAAGGTTTTTGATTGATGTGTTGTCTATACGCAAAGCATCAATGGACACAAAATTATTGCGCCAAAGAATGTTACCCACCCAGCGATGATTATCATATATGATTTCTTGGCGTCCTAGTTTGAATGAGGTGTTACCACTACAAGGGTCTGGCGAATTTGGACAACCTCCTGTATGGCTGCGCCAGCCAAGGTAGAATTCGTTTATTTCTTCATATTCATTGTCAGGAATAATGGAATGGCCTGCTGCTATACGAGATCCGACTGGACCTGGTGGAATCCTGAAATCGTCATCGAGATTGAGAGCATTGTCATCACCTAAAGGTCTACCTGCTTCAAACTCACCACGAAGATAAAAGCCGTGGTAACGGGCCGTAGTCCACCCCCCCACAACACGAGCAGTTAACTGTTCCGCTGTATCCGCACTGGCAATGGGTGATCCTGCCGATATGTCATCATCCACCTCTTCGTGTCGAAGCCTTAACCTCATATGCGGTTCGCCATGAACGAGTGCCCTACCTAAAGAATCAGCGGCCGGTAAAAATTTTCCTCGATGTGTATTAGGAATATCAGTCAGGCCCACTGCTGAAACTCCCTGAGCGATTAAAAAGATGGTGGTTGCCACCAGATAAGAAAGGGGTGTAAATTTGGCCATGAATGCTTCTCCTCCCTTGAAGATTTAAGCCGGATCTTTCACGTATTTACCCGGCCACGTACAGTCGATTGAATCTGATTTTTTTATATTTTTTATATACTGACTTTATGGGTCATAACATTTACTTAATGATCAATATAAAAGAATAGCGCGTTATTCGTCCAAGACTTTGTTGTTATTGAACCCATAGGAGTTGACTATAGTTCTAAGGAATGCACTGCAGATTTGATGACGGCAGCCAGGATTTAAATGTAATTACAGCTTTTTCATCATTAGGGCATCATACTCATAATTTATGTGCCTAAATATAAAATTTACAATCAAATGAAGTCGATACTTCTGAATCAATAACTCAATTTTGCAACTAACTTAAAAATTTAATCTACGGAAACACGCCAATATGACGCACCGTTTTTATATAGTTGATGTGTTTACTGAACAACCTTACACCGGAAACCCGCTTGCGGTTGTTGTTATGGCAAAATCACTATCAGACGAAACCATGCAAAAAATTGCAGCGGAGATGAATTTTTCTGAAACCACTTTCGTGGCAACAACACCAGAAGATAATGGTGGATATCGTGTGCGAATATTTACACCTGCACGAGAAATTGATTTTGCTGGACACCCAATTCTCGGTACAGCACAAGTCATTCGCCAATATCTTACTAATGAATCAAGTTCACAAATATTATTAAATCTCTCTAAGAGTCTGATACCAGTTAACTTTGAACATTTCAGCAATGAGAGTGAAGTTGCCTGGTTTCTTGCACCACCAATGAAACTTGGCAAGGAATCTGCTCGCGAGCCTGTCGCAACTGCACTTGATTTAGCACCTGATGACATTGATATCAGAACACCAATACAAGTAGTTTCTGCAGGTACTTCGGCGATGATTGTTCCACTAAATACTATGCAAGCACTACAGCATAGCCAACTAAATTTAGAAAAATTTGCCGTTTTAGCTGCTGAAGGTTTTCCACCTTTAATATATCTTTTTTGCCAACAAACACATCACCCCGAGAATGATTTATGTGCAAGATTTTTCTTTGAGGCGCATGGAGTACGTGAAGATCCAGCAACCGGAAATGGCGCAGCCTTTCTTGGAGCATATCTGTTGAAACATCGTTATTTCTCTAAATCCGATTTATCACTACGAATTGAACAAGGTTATGAAATTCACCGGCCATCGTTGGTGAGGTTACGTGCACGAATACAAAATGGAAGTAGTGATATACAGGTTGGCGGTCATGTCATTCCAACAGTGCAAGGTCAACTTCTTTAACACCGTTTTGAATACCAAGCAATGTCAAACACGATAAGAACCTATAGTACTTATACACAACTTTACCTTATGCTAAATTTCATATTAATTGGAGTTTTACATACGCTAATTAAAATATATTTATTAAAGAATAAGTGCATGTATGACTCTTGACTGGTAAAATTTAACCTAGTTCAGATAGCAATTAGTAACTTAGAGTACAACCTATTTTTTTAGGTACTTTGATAAAATCAAGAGTAACGAGCAAGATAATATCTTGTAATAACTTGTGCTCATTTTAGGTTGGGAGATGATAGGAGGTGTAAGAATGTTTAAAAATAAAACGAACGGGTCCACCTTTTTTCTTGCATTAGGATTAATTTTTCTTGTCCTCCCTTCAACTGGGCAAACTGGAGATAAGAATTTTGCGCCAACTATCGCATACCAAATGGTCGAGTTAGTACACGATGAAATTGAGCTAATACGAAAACACAAACAAACGCCTGTTGATACACGTGCTAGTTTTCCTGTAGAACATGTTTTCCCCAGAGAAGTGTATTTCCAAGCCCTTACCTTACGACAAAAGGCAGGGCGCCTTTGTCATGAAACCACTCAATTTTTATTAGCGCCTCCCGCTGCTGTACAGTTTTCGATTCCAAAAACAATCACTCCTGAAGACGTATACGATATTGTCAATGACGCGTGGAGCCAAATTCGTTGTGCTAAGGCTGGCCTAAACATAAGTGAAGAAATCCAGCAATCGGCAAAACAAGGCACGGCTAAGACACTCACAGATGTGTTTAAGTCAATTGTTCAAGCGAATCGGCAGTTAAATTTAATATTAGAACAACCTATTGAACCAGGAGATGTATATGCCGTCGTTCAACATGCGAATGCGTATATAGTTGATATACTTGACAAATTAGCACCGGTGTGGAGTTTAACCGCACCCACACTTCCAGAGTATCAAGCAGGTAAAAGGCCCATCGATATCTACAAACAAATGCTAAAGAACTTCAGGATTATCGAACAAATATCAAAGGATTCTGGAATCGATATGCTGAGTTTAGGACCAGAAATACAAACACCGATTACAACTACAGATGTTTTTGATTTGAGTTCTCTTATCCTTTCTGAACTAAGTTATTTTGCAACACAACTTGGCATAAATCGGATTTACAGATTGGAATCTCATCCTGACAAAGTTCCTTCTGATGTGTATCAGCAAGCACAAATTGTAGAGGCTCATCTAGAAATATTGGAGGGTTTTACCAAGAAGTATCCGACTTGGACTAAATTAGAGTAATATAACTTTTAGTTAAACAACAATTTAATTTTACTTTTGTATAAGAAAGCTTAATGCCATAAATCTAATTAGCTGATAGTAAGCATGCGTGACTGAATATCTATCCATAGGGATCTAAACTAAAATCAGGTATATGGACAGCTATACCGTCTTAAAAAATATTCATATCGCGACTGTATTGATTTCAATTGCAGGATTTTTTTTACGCGGAATTTGGATGATGCAATCTTCTTCCAAACTACTACATCGTTGGACAAAAATTGCACCACATATTAACGATACAATTTTACTATTATCTGCAATTGCCTTAGTTTTTATTACAGCTCAATATCCAGGGCCAACAACGTGGCTAAATACAAAAATTATAGCTTTAGTAGTCTATATAATATTAGGAACAATTGCTCTTAAGCGCGGCAAGACGATGAGAACACGTGTTATTGCATGGTGTCTAGCATTGATGACGTTTATATATATTATTATGGTAGCAATCAACAAAAACTCTTTGCCAATTTAAACGTCGACAAAAACAGCGTATAACAAACTCGATAGATAGCTTGTACTAAACCTCCAGAAAAGTTTTTCGTAAAACTTGCTCTTATTACAACCTTTACAGCATCCCGTTAAGAAACTGTAACTATAAAAGCTTTAGTGACAAGGAAAACCTTGCGAATGGCGAATATCATGTGCCGCATTATGCATAGCTGCTGTGTTTACAAAACCCGCACCATACAAAATGACACAGCCAAGTAAAAACGCACATGCAATCTGCAACGGTTTCGAAATCGACCTTGTATGCAAAATAGTTTCAGTTGTAGTCTGATTCTGCATATTTACTCCTTACTTAAAAAAATTAAAAAATTCGATACACTTGTTGGACATCACGTATGGTGCCAACTAAAACGTTTAATGAGCATTGAACACGAACTATCTAAAATGTAACCCATTATTCCAATGGTTAGCACCATTGCGGTGAGGTGGTCATAGGATAAAGTTTCACGCGCATCTGCGATAGAGTAGCCTAGGCCTGAAGTCACACCCAAAAATTCTGCTGGGACAAGTACAATCCAAGCAACACCAAGCGCAAGACGTACACCTGTCAGAATATCGAACATAATTGCAGGCAAAATAATTTGCGTGACCATATGCCAAGGCTTAGCCCCTAAATTACGCGCAACTTTGAACCACGCAGGATCTACCTTGGCGAGCCCTGCAGCAGTTGCAAACACGATTGGCCATACTGCTGCAATTGCAATAAGAAATACGATTGCGCCATTCCAGGTAGTAAACACAATTACCGCAATCGGCTCCCAGGAAAGCGGGCTGATCATACGAATCAATTGAAATGGGGAGTTGCTTAGTTCTCGGAATATTTTGCTACGCCCTAGGAGAATACCGATCGGTACTCCAACGATGATAGCAATAAGTAATCCAATACCTAGTCGATAACCACTAGTTTTAACTGCTGCTTGGATCTTACCTTCTGCCAATAATTCCGGAAATGCTTGGAACGTTGGAATAGGCCCGAAATCTTTAAAGTTTGTAGTATTGGGATTTATCTCAATTAAATAACCACCAATCCACCAAAGCACAAATAAAATCGCAAGGCCCGCAGCCCAATTAAACAAGCTCCTACCCATCGACTTGGCAATAGCCGAGCTTTGAACAGCATTTATAGATTCAATAGCACCTATTTCAGCTGTTTTATCAGTTCCATTACTCAAAGCTCAAATACCTCGGTACGAATGTATGGATCACCTTCTTTGGGTACGCTAGCGTCGTTTCTCCATTTTGGATTCGCTTCAAGAGCGGTCTTGATAAAATCATAATTAACCAAGTCATCCGAAACATGTTCTGGAGTAAGCGTATCAAGAAACTTAGCGTCACCTGTAACCACAGTCTCTTTTAAGTCACTAACCACTAACTCGGTAGCAGATCTATATGGCCATGCTTGAAAATCGATGCGGTTTTGATCCCATTCAGGATGTTTAATCGCAAGAGGATTTTGATAGTAAGCAGGATCGTAAAACATCATAGCCCTTTTCACTACTTCTTTCGGAACTGGCAAATACCCTTTACCATCTTTAGAAAGTCGTTCAGCCATTGCCTCTCTATTTTCAGCAAGATGAATCTGAGCTTTTACTACAGCATTATGCACACCTTGTGCCCATGCAGCACGATCAGGATCCATTGCATCTTCCTCATGCATAACAACGACACAACATGGATGTCCTTTCCATGCATCACCAGTGAAACGTAAAACTTTACCACCGGCTTTAAGCTCACCTAAAGCATTGAATGGTTCTGCCACGCAATAACCATCAATGGTTCCTGCTGCAAGCGCGGGTGGCATAGACGGTGGCGCCAATACTAAGAAATTACACTCGTCGGGTTCGAGCTTGGCACTTTGCGGTTTAATCACCGGTTTAATCCCAGCCGCTTTCATAATTCTTTGGGATACGATGTTATGAATCGAATACCAATACGGTACTGCAAACTGTTTACCACCAAAATCTTTTGGCTCATTAATGCCGCTATTCTTACCGACAAGGACCGCAGAACCATTAGTATGATCCCACGCCGTAATCTTAATTGGATATTTGTTGTTATAACGCATCCAAACTGGAATAGGGATTAACATGTGCGTAAGGTTGAAACGATGCGCGGCAAAGGCCTCTACCAAAGGTGACCAACCACGAATAAGTGTAGGCTTAACCGACTCAAGACCTTCATCTTTAAAATAACCTTGGTCATGCGCGATCAACAAAGCTGCCGCATCGGTAATGGGTATGTAACCGATTTTAATCACCGGATCCCATTTTTTCTTTGCTGCAAAAATAGGCATAGGCAATGAGCTCGCACCTCCCGCCAGTGCCGCGAGACCTCCTACTTGTAACAGTTCACGCCGGTTAATACCGGTACCTAAAACACCTTTAAAAAGTGGATCAAATTCTATAGCAAGTTTAGGATCATCATTTTGGATCCCATCACCATGTTTCTGGTAAATTTTCTTCATAGCGGAATTCCTCTCATCGTTACTCTAAATAGTAGTTTCTCTTATCTAGTTTCTATCAACGTTAAAAAATCAAATGTACACTTAACTATCATTTTTTTAATCAATTGCCAGCAAACTCGGCATTTGATGCAGAAGTATCCCCATTATCCATCTGGGCATTTTCTTTTGGCGCCCCCGCTGCATCGTGAAAAATTTGCATAAGGTGAGTACGCATTTTCTGAACTGCAGGATCTTGTCGATCACGTGGATCTGGAAGATCCACTCTGAGATCATGAACCATCTTGCCGGGCGAACCGGCCATCACTAGCGCACGATCTGCCATGATTACTGCTTCGTCTATATCATGTGTCACCATGACTAAGTTAAAACCTAGCTGTTTAGAAATTGCGCGAACATCTTTTTGCAAAGATGCACGAGTAAACGCATCTAATGCAGAAAACGGTTCATCCAAAAGAAGCATTTCAGGCTCCATTACTAAAGAACGTGCTAAAGCTACTCGTTGTTGTTGCCCACCTGAGAGATCTTGAGTATTTTTTTTCGTATACTCTTCCATGTTAACCAAACTAATTGCTTCGTTAACACGATCACGAATTTTATTTTTTGACCAACCAGCAAAACGTAATCCGGTACCGACATTTTGTTCAACCGTCATCCAGGGAAATAGATGTGGAGCCTGAAACATCATCACCCATTTTGATGAAGGGTCTTTAACATCTTTATTATTTAACTGCACGGTACCACTGTAATTTCCCAACAAACCAGCGACGATGTGAAGTAAAGTGGACTTACCGCACCCGGAGCGACCGATAATGACAAGTGACTCACCGGGTTGTGCCTCCATATCCACTTTGTCAAAAGTAAGTGGACACTTTGAGTTATATCGGTGGGTAAGATCCTTTACATTAATATGTACACCATTGCGTTCTGCCATGTGTAATCCCTTCTGTAATATCGTAGTTTCGGACTGCCAACTACCTGGTTCAACGCTTAACCGGGAATTGAGCGCTCCCTTCAAACTGTGTTGATACATCAAGTAAGCTGCTCCATTCGACCTGTGTGGATATACTTGTTAATAAGACCGCTCTTTTTCATGAAATTATTCAGCAATAATCTTGTCAGACCATTCAACGTCTTCAACAAAAGTATCAGGATTACCTGGTTGTGCACCTGCTTTTGCCATATCATCTTCTGTAACACCTCGTGCTCTTGAACATGCACCGCAACATTCAATTCGTACACCATTCTCAATAGCTTCATTCCACTGCTCAGCCACCGAGGGCCACCCAAGTGGAACCATATTCTCACGAACCACTGGCCGTGCAAGACATACTGCTTCGCCTAGCAGAAATATTCGAATCTCATGGCCCTTACCAGCCAATGCGTTAGCATGTCCAAACACCATCGCTGCTCGTGTTGGATCATCACTCCCCCATGATGACTTCATAAAAATCTTTGCCATGACTCCTTCCTAATTTTCACTACTTAGTTATTATTTTTTTATTAACCAAAACTTTTTTCTGGTCTGTCGATACAAATTCGAAGCAGGTTTTGTATCACACCATATTGAGACGTTTATCAACCTCCTTTATACGACGCTTGAGTTCATCTTCATCAATAAGGCCTCTACGAATCATGGAATGGACCAGTGCTAATAGTTGCCGTTCTGGAAATGGGACATCTGCATAGTGATCTTCAGATAATTCATCTTCTTCCCAACGACGTTCTAGTGCCGGTAATGCACAAGCAACTTCAGATAAAACATCACAGGTCGCTTCTAGCGTAATCTTCCAAGGTGGGTCAGGATTATCCACGCCATATTGTTCACATAAATCGCCCCAGACTCTTCCTTCCTTTTTAATTTCTTCAAGTAACGAAATTGGAGATTTATCCAAATTCCGATTTGTCATTTCTTCATCTAGTTTGATTTTCTCAGGATTGATTTCGACCATCATCATTCCTAGTGTTTGTAAGGCTTAATGGCTTTTCGAATCGGTCGTGGGTCGTTTGTAGTCTTACCTGGTTTCGGTAACGCTACGCCAATTAAACAATCCCGTGTAACAATTTCGGTTAATTGATCTTCAGTCCAACCCTCTGTTCCCTCAGGACGTACTGGCATCACAATAAACCGAGACTTCTGATTCGAGTCTTCAACTCTCACTTCAACGTCTGCTGGAAGCTGCAAACCAAACTCTGCAAGTACTTGGCGCGGCCAGCGTACTAAGCGTCGTCGATAGTTCGGTGTTCGATACCACTCTGGAGATTGACCAAGAATCGGTCGTGGGTAACAGGAACACAGTGTACACACCACCACGTGATGTAGCTTCGGTGTATCCTCAAGAACACGTAAATTGCAATAATCACTAGGTGTACCAAACTTAGTAGGCATTTGATTAACCCAGTCGATACCTACTTCCAGACTGGCTTTAACACCGTCTTCCACAGCCAACTTTTTGAATTCAGGATCCAACCATGCTTTGGCAACTAGACGCGCAGCAGGTGTTGGCCCCAGTGTGTGCATATATTCTGTCCACGCCTGATGATCTTCCGCAGTGAACAGACCTTTCTCAATAGCAAGTTCGCGAACCGCAATTTCAAGTATCTCAAACTCACTGACTTCATCCACCATTGGTGCGGGTTTATGCTTCTCTGCCATTTGTTCTTCCTCTTCTAATAATTAAGTTCTGATTGTTCTGCTGTATCGCTGTTGTTTTTTAAAGAGGCTCTAGCCATCGCTCGGGTAACTCAGTCTCTAAAGTATCGTTTGCAAATGTATCTGGATAATCCGGCCAAAGATCCTTTTGCTTGAATACCAAACTATAAAACCATTCAGGATTTTCCGTGTTATCCCAAGCCTCATCTTCTGCAGGAGGGCTTTCATAGACCAATGCAACAACAACTGCAGGAGCGCCACGTGTATAAGCTTGAGTGCGGGTATAAAAAATATCTGGCAGATCTCTGATACGTACTTTATCGCCTACTTTAAATTTAGGTTTGCTAGCTTCACCTTTAAAGCATTGTGGATCACCTATTCCAGTAGCTTTTTTGACATGATGCTCTCTATCGTAATGTGGCTTACTCATAACGTTTTTTAACCTCGTCAATCTTGTCCTGAAGTTCAGTAAGTGTGACGTATTGCTTATCAACTAATATCAATGCAGCGGTAAGCAACCACCGACCATAATAAGGAAGACCCAAATATTGCGTCTGACCTACATCTACGTTTTGGCGACGCCGTCTTTCCTCTGCATTCCAAACACCGCGCCAAGCTAAAACTTCACAAGTTACAAAGGTATTGTGTTCCCACACTTCCTCTTCCTTTTCTTCCCAAGGAATGGGCACATCTCGTTCACCGCCTACGTCATGTGCTGCTCGTGTATAGGCACGATATTGTTCGTTAGTAACCTCATCGGGAGATGGGGCATGTGTTTCTTGATGCAACGCTGGCTGTAACAGACCGACAAGATTAAGATGGCTTAGAACTCGATCTCTAGTAGAAGATGACATGGCCTTGTACTCCTTCTTCCGATTATTTTTTTAAATAATTTTTGGCAAGTTGTCTTGCAGCTCAAGCGATACGCACTGTTTTAGAATTTGGTTATATACTTATTTTATAAGGTATTCACTTGACCTGATGACAAGTCTAATGGAGATGTGTTATTAATCCCAAGACTTTGTATTTATAAATCCTATAGGAGTTACCTATGGATAGACGACATATCTTCCCGCGATCTCTTCAATATTTGATCGCAATTGCTGAACATGGCAGCTATACCCGTGCCGCCGAGGTATTACACGTCTCTCAGCCAACTTTATCGCAACAAATTAAGCAATTAGAAGGATCATTGGGATCGCCGCTATTAGACCGTTCCGGTAGAACAGTACGCTTAACTGATGCCGGAAAAATTTATCTACATCATGTGCGTCGTGCTTGGGGCGAACTCGATGCAGGAACTCGCGCAATTAACGATGTGCAAGATTTAACCCGTGGCTTTTTGCGTTTGGGATGGACTCCAATCACCGACTACATGACTTGTTCCTTATTGGAAAACTTTAACAGTCGCTATCCCGGCATCACATTAAGCACTTTGGAAATGCCTCAAGATGATATTGAAGTGGCCGTATCTGAAGCCCATATCGATGTCGGTATTGTTTTCAGTAAACCATTTTCGCCTGAAGCAAGACCAACCGAAATTGTTACTGACATGTTGTTTAAAGAACCACTATGCGTTGCCGTAGGTAATGCACATCCTCTTGCTGGAAAGCAGGAAACCATGAGTGTAGAAGAACTTGGCGAAGAATCTTTGGTTTTACTCAATACTCACTTCGCGATGCGGCGCCACCTTGATCTGTATTGCCGCAATCAAGACATTTCACCGCGCATTGCAATCGAAACAAATTCTCTTAGCGTAATTATAGAACTGATTCAGCTCGGTGCACTTGCGACTATACTACCTATCAGTATCATTCATTCACAGTATGGTCTTTATGCAATTAATGTTTCACCCGAAATACCACCTAAAGCAATCACCTTAATTTACCGTAAAGGTGCTTACAGAAGTCCAGCCTGTCTAGCTTTTTCAGAATTGGCTGCAGATTGGTCTGCGCGCAGACTTCAGGAAATTCCGATTCGAAGACGACTACCTTATCCACTACCTGAAAAATATTATCAAAACAAAAATCAACAAAATCCTAAAGAAGAGCCGTTGGCAAAGAAGGTGCAAAACATTATGAAAATAGATTGAGATAATTGTTAGATACGCTAAACATTACACATGATTATTTATTTGTAACCGCTACGTGAACTTCACCCTCTAAGACAGGCGGTAATGGCCCGCCCGTTGCCCAATCTAATAATTCAACAGTATGCACCACCGGTATTTTCGTAGCAGAGCCAATCTGTAACATACACCCTATATTACCTGCAGCAATGACATGTGGCGCACCAAGCTGCAGTGACTCAACTTTACGCGCTCTTAACTGCTTTGAAATTTCGGGCTGCAAAAGGTTATAGGTACCAGCAGAACCACAACATGTGTGTGGATCTTTTGGTTCGAGTACAGTAAAACCCGCTGCTTTTAATAGCTTTTTTGGTGTAAACCTAATTCGCTGCCCAAATTGTAGTGAGCATGTGGCATGATAAGCCACGCGTAAATTGGGCATTGCCTTATAGTCCAAGTCGATTTTCGACAAAACTTCGGTAATGTCTTGAGCTAACGCAGAAATCGTCGCAGCATCTTGTGATAAATCACTATTTCGAAATATCTCGACATAGTTTTTCACCATGACTCCACAGCCGCTAGCGTTGATCACCACTGCATCCAATCCTGCATCATTTACTTCTTTCATCCAGGCGCGAATGTTTTTCGCCGCCATCGCAAGACTTGGTTGAGACTTGCCCATATGGTAAGTCAACGCACCACAACAACTAGCGCCATCAGCAACGACCACTTCGCATCCATGACGACGTAAAATGCGAATGGTTGCATTATTGATATTCGTATTCAGTGCCTTTTGCGCACAACCAGTCATCAAGACTACGCGACGCTTACATTCACCTTTTGCTGGAACAACTTGTGGTTCATCATTTGGGTTTGATGGCGATAACGTATTGGGCACCAACTCCAGCATTGCGCGCATTCTCTTGGGCAACGGACTGCTCGGCAATGACTTAGCTAATTGCCCCAAACGCATCATTATTCGCAAGCGTTTCGAGTAGGGCAAAATTTGTGCCAGGACCCAACGTTGGATGCGGTCAAATAGTGGGCGGTCATAGTTGTCCTCGATATATTCTCGGGCATGATCCACTAAATGCATATAGTTCACACTCGACGGACAGGTAGACATACACACTAAACAAGACAAGCAACGATCAATATGGTTGACGGTCTTTTTACTTGGCTCACCCCCATTCTCTAACATTTCCTTAATAAGATAAATGCGCCCACGTGGGCTATCAAATTCGTCTCCCAATAACTGATAAGTCGGACAGTTATTAATACAGTAACCACATTGCAAGCAGGCACTTAGCTCCACGTTAGACTGGGCCATAATAGGATTAGCCAGTTGTTCGGAAGTAAAATTGGTTTGCATTGACCTATTCCATTTACTTATCAGAAAAACTTAACTTAACTATGAATTGTATTTTATAGCGCCACTTTAAAAAACTCATTTGACAAAATTTACAATCTATTTTTTCAACATTATTTAAAACTTTAAGAACAGATTCAAACCTATTAGCTATCGCTTAGGAAATAGAAACATTGGAGGAAACAACTAACTTTACACCCTATTGTTAATCTCTATAGAGCTAATAAGAACAAAGTCTTTGATTTATACAGCCGTATCCCTAAAACTAGAATTACCTGGCAAATTAGATTACTCAAATTTATTTAAATTTCCTCAAAAATAAATATTGGGATTGAGTTGCTATGTGATACCTGGCTATTGAAGATTACTTTTCAGCGAGGAGTCGATATGAATAAAGAAGAAATGACCGACTGCATTATTGCAGCAAAAAAAGCTAAAGGTCTCACCTGGGAAACCATTGCTCACAAAGTTGGTAAAGGCACAACCTGGGTAACCTCTGCTTGTTTAGGAATGAACAGCACCACTGAGGAAGTCGCAAAAAGCTTATGCGAAATTCTTGGGCTCGATGAAGATGTTTGTACAACATTACAAGAATATCCACACAAGGCATGGGACAAAACGATACCGCAAGATCCAGTAGTCTATCGATTTTATGAAATCGTTGGTGTCTATGGCGATACTATTAAAGAAATTATAGCTGAGAAGTTTGGGGATGGAATTATGAGTGCTATCGATTTTTCTATGGATATTGACAAAGAAGAAAACCCTAAAGGCGATCGAGTGGTAATCACCATGAATGGTAAATTCTTAAAATATACTTCGTGGTAATTGAACAAACGCTGATTTCTTTTTTTGAGCAAGTAGCTCAAAAAGATACAAGTCAATTAAACAAATTAAAACAAAATAAGTATTTCAGTGTAGAAAAGGAGCGCTGGTGTTTTACTTTGCCTGATTTATATGCCTTTCTGCGATTACAAAATGATGACTTAAACGACATTGATTACCAACAATTTCGAAAATTAATTTTTAACAGTCCTATTAATCAAACCATTAAATCATATGGAGCTGAAATTACGATTACAGACAATCAAACCAATGTCGATAAATCAAGCTATGCACTAGTCTGGAAAAGTATGAAATAAGTTTTTATTTAATCTTAAGAATAAGTGAATTAAGCTCAAATTAATATTTTTCTCAGAACAGTTGACTATCATTAATCCTCAGTACGACGTCGTTTGCTAGCATCTGCAAGATGCACAATTCCGTAAGAAATACCAAAACCAATAAACAAAGATATTATAATCAAGACAATATTTGCTAAATTGATATCCCCGCCAAGTTTCGTATTCACATCAAAAATATTGGCTAAAATATTCATAGTCAGCAAAGCAATAAAAATACCTCCAAAAAAGAAAATGCGGAACGGCCTAGTGCCTGTTGTTATCACATCGACGACTATATCCCGCATTTTTCGTTTCATCACGTGTTTCGCTTTAACTCAAAAAACGTCTCCCGAAATATTATATTTATATTTACATGGTACAGTAATCGCTTATAAACCACATTTAGTAATCTAACAAGCGGCACTATTTTTACATATGTCCAACAAATTACAGAATACTAAAACTGATGTTCTACAGTTTGTTCATATCACAGATACTCATCTGCTGAATCAAGCAAATGAAACTTTTCATGGTTTAAATACAAAAAAAAATTTAGAGGCGGTTTTAAACCATTGTCAAATACGCTATCCAAACATAGATTTTTTGCTGTTTACGGGTGATATTTCTCAAACAGGCGATGAGGCAAGTTATACAATCTTCAACTCAATAATACGCCAATATAAAATCCCCATTTACTGTATTCCAGGCAATCACGACATCCCAAAATTTTTACAGCATATTATTCCAAGTTGTCCAAAGGAGACAATTAGAACGATTCAATTCGGTAAGTTTTCACTAATTTTATTAAACAGCTGGGTAGAAAACCAACACCACGGAATGATCTCTCAACATTGTCTGTTGGAATTAAAAAGTTTCCTGCAAAAAAATAGTGGACAATTTAATATTATAGCGATTCATCACCCGCCCATAATAATTAACAGTAAGTGGCTTGATGAAATTGGCTTACAGAATAAAGCGGATTTTTTACAAGTCATTCATAAATATGCGCCAAATTCATTACTGATATTTGGACATATTCATCAAGAAATCGACCAGCAGCAAGACTCACTGCGTTTCCTTTCTACACCATCTACCTGTCATCAATACAAAGCGAATTCTGAGTGCATGCAGTGTATTTTCACACCACCGCCTACATATCGATTTATAAAGCTAAACCCAACACATCATATTGAAACAAATCTTCATTATATTGAATAAGATAACCGCATGATTTAAACCAGAATCCTAACCCGTCTTCTACTGCCCACCATTAAAAACTTCTTGTCATAGCAGTCATTGACAAGACCTAGCATATTTATGATCACAAGTAATAACGTAATTTCGATCTATAGCCAATACCTATAGGTTTAATAAATACAAAGTATTCGGATTAATAAAACTTCTCCTTTAGACTTAACCATTAGCTCAATTGAACAATCGATTAAATAAGTATATAAGCGAATTCTTAAATTTAACAGACAGCTCTTGATCTCAAAAAGTAAACAGATCTGCATTTAGATTCGCGCCAAGATTTGTTTTAGATAATTTTAAGAATCAGAAGGAAGGAGAATTAGCGATGAGTACAGTCAAAGAGGCAACCAGCTTGCTAACTCAAATCCAAACTGGTGAGATACCTTGGTCAACTATATATGCCGTTAGTGCAGCCATTCTCACTGGTGTATTCATTATTGCAGCCGTAGGTTTTGCTGGACCAGAAGTTTTGCATAATGCTGCTCATGACATTCGTCATGGATTAGCTTTTCCTTGTCACTAAACTTTTACAACCTCAATAACAATGAAAACCTTTAATAGGATTTTTTTGTCGGCGCTATTTTCTGGTGTACTAGCCGGTCTAGTACTCGCAGGAATCCAACACTTTACCGTCATCCCAATGATTCTAGAAGCCGAAACCTATGAGACAACCGATACAAATGAAAATACAACTGCAATGAATCAAGAGGAAGAAGCCTGGGCACCTGAAGATGGTGCTGAAAGAACTTTTTATACGGCTACGAATAGTATGATTGTTGGTATCGGGTTTGGTCTACTATTAGCAGCATGCTATGCATTTCGAGGCAGTGTTACTTGGGGCAAGGGCCTGTTATGGGGGCTTGCTGGTTTTGCCACATTTCACCTCGCGCCTTCTTTTGGTTTACCTCCAGAACTTCCTGGAGATGCTGCCGCTGGTTTGGAACAAAGACAAATTTGGTGGTTATTAACCGTAATTGTTACAGCAATGGGGCTTTGGATCATTGCTTTTCAACCAAAACATTATCTTAAATTATTCGGTGTAGCATTAATCATATTGCCGCATATATTTGGTGCACCACAACCTGAAGTGCATGGAGGCTTAGCTCCGGAAGAGCTTAGAAATACTTTTATGTATACCTCTCTTGCTACAAACGCAATTTTCTGGATTGTGTTAGGAATGCTTAGCGCCTATTTTTACAATAGATTTGATAAACCTATAGAAAATACAGCAGTGAACGCTGCATTGAGTTAACTGAAAAAGAGTAATAAGAACAGATTTGAGTAGCTAGGTCTTTTATCTATTCAAGAATAAGAATATTCATTAGAGAACTAAATCTAGCTTTTTAAAATATTTGAAGAAAAATTATTTTCCCAATACTCAGAGCGTACTTGGTCTAAGTACGCATACGCACGCTAATTAAACAAAGGAGTTTAGTGTGGTAACAACTAGACTTCTTCATTAGCGAGAATAACTATAGATAATAACTATGGGAACATATTGAATAATAGGTAAAAACTAATAAAAAATACGCGCAAAAACTTAACAAATGTTTCTGCGGTGAGTATCACGACCACTTAAATGGTATGAGGAACTATACATGCCTTTGGAAAATAACAATAAATTAAAATTTAATTTTTTAAAATTCGTCATCGCTATATTTTTTAAACGAAAAAAAATATTAGTAGTTCATAATACTTACATTAAAAACGTATCTTTTTTTTCTGTAGTCATAATTTTTTCATTTGTAAGTTTAAGCACAGTCGCAATTGCAGAAGAAAGTGTCCAACTAGAAGATATGATAGTTGAAGACACTAAAATCCTAGAGTTCGACCAGCCAGGTGAGTTGCATCTTGTAACTCCAAGTGAAACAGGGACAAGGTTAGGCTTAACTCCATTAGAAACACCAGCTTCTGTTGAAATAATTGATCAAACAAACATAGAACGAATAGGTGCGCAGAGTATCGGGGATGCATTAATTACGCTTCCAGGAGTGACGGTGGGTGAATCTCCCGCAGCACCTTCAAGCTTTTCTATGCGTGGATTTACTAGAAGCCAAATTACTTTATTACGAGATGGAATATGGTTAGGGCCCGCAAATATGGTAAGTAGGCCACAGAACGCATGTAATTTGGATCGTCTTGAATTAATCCGAGGTCCAGCATCTGGTTTACACGGACAAGGATCAGTTGCAGGTGCTATAAATTCGGTAACGAAAAAGGCACGTGAAACAGATAATTATAATCATGGTGCGCAATTGTTCTATGGTCGGTGGGACACTTACCAAGTGTGTGGTGGTAGTGCAGGACCAGTTGCGGATTCTCTTTGGTATCAATTTGATATTAGTCAAAATGGGGCTGATGGCTTTGTTGATGATATGGATCCTGAATCGACAAATATTAATGGCAGTTTATTGTGGAAACCTAAAAATAATCTTTCTGTCAGATTTAGTGCGGACTACTTAGATGATGAATTAGCAAACTACTGGGGTACACCTCTAGTGCCTGCAAGTGTCGGCACAGATCGAATAAGTGGTGTCATCGAAACGGCTGCGGGTGAAGTATTAGATGAGCGCACTCGTGATGAAAATTACAATGTGTCTGATTATGAAGCTGAGTCCGATCAAATATTGATGCGCACAGATTTGGAATGGATGCCACTAAGCAATGTTCGTGTAAGAAACACGCTGTACTACTTTGATGCGGATCGCGATTGGTTTAACGCAGAAGGATTTATTTATAATGATTTGACTGACTTGATTGACCGAACGAATGGATTTTTCTTTGTTCAACATGAACAAGAAATGTGGGGTGGCAAGCTAGATATCACCACTGATCACCAATTATTTGGCAAAGATAATCAATTTGTATTTGGTGTTGATTATCAGGATCTTGATTTTGAACGCACACGTGGGTTTCGTTTCTCTGCAGTACCAGGTGACTCTGTCGATCTATTTGATCCGGTTCAAGGTGTCTATGGACCGGTGGAACCAAGAGGGGTTAGTCCTACAGATATAAATACCTGGGGAGTGTTTTTTGAAGATGCATTGCAAGTAACTGATAGATTCAGTTTAGTCACCGGGCTACGTTATGAGCAACTACATTTACGACGGCAAAATTTTGATTTACGCCCGGGGAATGTCGGAAATGATGAGGGAAGTGGATTTACACGCAACTTTGATTCTGTGGGTTGGCGTGTTGGTGGTGTGTTTTCTTTAACACCTAATATAAATGTTTATGCACAATACAGTAATGCACAAGACCCAGTGAATTCTAATATTTTTCTTGTGAATGATGGTGAAGATTTTGATCTCACTGATGCTGAGCAGTGGGAAGTCGGATTAAAAGCGAGGAATATTGATAATTCATTAAATTTTACAATCGCATACTTTGACATTGAGCGAGATGATGTCTCTGAACTCATTGGTGTTGATAGTGCAGTGAATGTGGGTGGCAGAAAATCCAAAGGATTTGAAGCAGCAATTAATTATGCACCAACTTCCTATCTAGATGTGGCTGCGAATATCGCCTATGTTGATGCGGAATTCGAAGACTCTGTGAACTTTGTAACATTTGCTGGTAATACACCACCCAACGTACCGGATTGGACAGCAAATGCCTGGGTCAATGTCCGGCCCTTTCAAACGTTTCCAATAGAATTTGGTGCATGGTATCGCTATGTGGATGATCGCTATGGTACAAATGATAATACTGCAATTTTGAAAGATTATTCATTACTAGATCTGTCTGCAACCTACAGGTTTCGAGATAATTTAGATATCACAGCTCGTGTGCGAAATGCCATGGATGAAGATTATGTTGCTTGGGCTGATGTATTTTATTTTCAACAGACTGATCCTGGTTTTCCATTTGCCAATCAAGTCTTGTTGGGCGAACCAAGAAGTTATGAGTTAAATCTTGTGTTACGGTATTAGTATGCAAAATGCAGTATTTTATACTCATTCATCGCTGGATCGGGGTAGGATTATGTTTATTTTTTTCTGCTTGGTTTTTGAGTGGTATGGTTATGATATTTCAACCATACCCCTCGCTAAGTGAAGCCGAAAGACTTAAACGCAGTGAAGTAACCCAGTATTCGAAAGACTTATTATCGATATCTGAACTAAAGTCTTTTCAACAAGAAAGCCCATCTAAGGTTACGCTGATCAGTAAGCTCGATGAGCCTTATTTTTGGTGGAAAAGCGAAGCAAATTCGCGAATTACTGTGGTTAATGCGATCACAGGTGATACGCCCAATTTTAAACCAGATCAAATACATAAGATAGCAAATAACTTTTATCCAGACAAAACCGTTGAAACAATTAATGTTGGAATTGAATATGATCAATGGATTGTTAGCAACCGTTTTGATCCTTACCGGCCTTTTTATCGAGTTGAGTTTGATGATGTAGCGCGTACAAACATTTATATCTCAAGCCGCAATGGTCAAATTTTGCAAGAAACTAATCGATCGCAGCGCATATGGAATTATTTTGGAGCCGTTGTTCATTGGATTTATCCTACTGTCATACGTAAAAACTGGATCCTGTGGGATCAACTTGTATGGTGGTTAGCTTTAGCAGGTATTGTCAGTGCAATTACAGGGTTAACGTTGGGATTGATTAAATCTATTCGTGCACAAAGTGGATGGTCAGATTATAGCGGTTGGCTATATTGGCACCATTTAGGCGGGCTTATTGTTGGATTGTTAGTTTTAAGCTGGATATTTAGTGGTTGGTTATCCATGGATCATGGACGCATATTTTCAAAACCGAATCCAACAACTGAACAAATACAGGCATTCCACGGTGTACCGCTGAGTGGAGTGGTAAATAGTTTGCCGGAATTTGAACCAGCTTATTCTTCCAATATTAATGAAATTGAATTGCGAGTCATTGCAGGAGAACCTTATTTATTGAGCAAGTCTTACACTGAAGGTAACCAAACCTGGTTGTTAAATTCAGAAGGTCATTGGCAGCAGCAAGACCAAGGATTGCCATATCAATTATTACGCAAAGCTGTTATGTCTACATGGCCTGATTTAGAAATAGCTGGATTCTTTAAAATCGAAAATGATGATGTCTATGCTCATCTACGCGAAAGTCAAATGTCATCAAATGTTCTACGAGTCGTATTAAGTGATCCTGAAAAAACCTGGGTCCATGTTGACAGTATTTCGGGCGAAATAATCTCAATAATGGATTCTGGACGTAGAACTTATAGATGGTTATTCAATGGACTGCACAGTCTTGATTTCCCTAGTTTAATTTCGCGGCCTGCGTTGTGGTACTGCGTAATATTGAGTTTACTCGGGCTGGGCACATTATTCAGTTTTACTGGTGCAATAGTTGGTATCCGCCGCCTATTAAAAGGCAGATTCTAGATCCAAGTGCACCACTAACTTAAGTGGCAGGACATGAATTCTTATCCAAGTAAAATGAGGTTTTCGAGATCTTATTTTAGCAGGAGGGATTCATGTCCTACGTACATGTTAGCGCAAAAGAACGTCATACATTAATGTATTTGTTGCATCTTCGTTTCAGTTATCGAGAGATTGGACGTCGATTAGGCCGTCATCACAGCACCATCTCAAGAGAAGTCAAACGTAATGGTCGCAGGTCTGGTTGGAGTTATTGGGATGAATACGCGCAGTGCCAAGCGCAACAGCGTAAACGTCAGCCTCGTCATCGGAGAAGACGAGATCATCAAACACTCTATAACAAGGTCATCGCGTACTTACGCCAAGGCTGGTCCCCGGATGCCATCAGTGGCTGGTTGCGCAGACATTACAAGAAGCGTTCTCGCGTACAGGTCTGCACAGAAACGATTTATCAGTGGATCTATTGTGATGCCCAAACAGGCGGCACGTTATATCACTATTTAGCCTCGCAGCATAAGAAGCGCAAACGACAGCCTTTGAATAGGCTCAAAACGATCGGCATTTCACATCGAGTAGGGATTGAACATCGTCCTGATCATATTGAAAAAAGACAACGACTAGGCCATTGGGAAGGCGATACGGTGGAAGGGGCCAAAGGCTGTGGCGGTGTGGTGACCTTAGTCGAACGTAAAAGCCGGTTTCTTCTTGCAGGTTTGCTTAAAGACAAACAAGCCCTCACCTTTAGTCAAGTTTCACAACAAGCACTTAAAAACATTCCAAGTACACTATGCAAAACATTGACCTTGGACAATGGGAAAGAAAATGTCCTGCATCAACAAATCAGCCAATCAAAAAAGATGAAGATCTATTTCACCGATCCGTATTCACCTTGGCAACGCGGTACCAATGAACAAACCAATGGTTTATTGAGAAGAACCTTTCCTAAAGGAACTGATTTTCGTAAAGTATCTAAACAACAACTTAAAAAAGCCGTTAAACGCATTAATCAACGACCTCGTAAAATACTCAACTACTTAACACCTGAGGAAGTTTTTATGAATGCCGTGAATGGTGCACTTTGAATTGGAACTCGCCAAATAACTATTTGACTAGATAGCAAAATAAAACTTAACAATGAGAAAAAGAACCGTATGAAAAGATCAGTAAATTATATAAATGTCTGCAAACACTTAGCTACCCCCTTGAATTTGCCATTTTCAAACTGATGCCACTTACAACGAATATGATTATATTTCCAGCGCGATACATACTTTATATCATCACCCCAACCAGGTTCTTTCCAATATTTCCCATCTATAAAACCAAATTTATTATCACCCGTTCCATCAATATATTGGCATTCCCAGTTTTTTTTGTTGAGTATTGTACAATCCTCATACTCATCTACCAAACTAGCTACTTCACTGATAACTTTGTTCTTACCTACTCTGAAAGTTACTCGCATCACTGGACGCCATTCGCTTACATCGTTTTGTTCAGGCACAGGTTTTACAACAACATATGCATATATAATCTGGCCATCATCACAGCTAGTAATACCAGCAAATGTTAATAAGGTTATTAAAAAGATGCGTATGTTCATTTCTACCAACTATTAGTAAATATGTAGTTTTTTATTTTATCACTAAATCATTAGCTCGCAGGATGGTTGAAAATGTCTTCAAATAACAACTCTGATTTTATTCTTTTATCCACGCTAATTAATAAACTAAAAGATAATAACTATTATCGTACATTTGCTAAATCATTACTACGAGCAAACATCGAAGAACATAATTTACCATCTGATAATGAGCTTGTCGCAGAGATGTTTCGTTATTTTATCAAGGAAAATGAGCTATATATGTTTCACAATAGTTCAAAAGTATCTGCAGATTATATTGAGTCCGAAGCAAACCGAAGAATTTTAGAGAAAACTAAAGAAAAAAAAGATATAGAACTTATGAAGGAATTAGAACAAAAATTAATTTGGGAGAAAGAAATTTACATAAACATAAAAGATTTAAAGAAATTATATGCGAATAAATGTATCGTGTTTCCGAAGTCATTGTTAAATGGCTAACCTTTAGCTTCAAAATCATCTTCTCTAAGTTTTGCTGTCCCATCTTCTTGCAATATCCAGAGCTCTTTATAAATAACACCACTGGCCTTATTCATTTTCCAATTTGAAGTTAATATCGCACTTTTGTCATCAACTACTTCAATTTTTGGACCCACATATTCAACATCTGAAAATCCCTGGTCTATGAGATTTTGCCAAAATCCTTGAATCTCCACTGTTCCTGTAAACGTACCAAATGGCCTAGCGTTCATTACTGCATCTTCTTCATATTGGGATACACAACCCACCGCATCACCTGAATTAAAGGACTTTTTCCATAATTCGCTTGCTGTGTTAATTGCATTCAAAACCATAGCTTTTTGCTCATCAGTAACCATATGCTTTCTCACTTCATAAGTTAAATTGCCCGCAAATTAATTACCGCGAAGCGATTCCTTAGGGTTCGGCTCCACTTTTCACGTTCAATTACTCAAATAATTTAAACCGTACCCAAGTTAGATCAACTTTATCAAAATCTAAGTTAGGAACTACACTCAAATTTAAATCAGTAAATAATTCATGTTTTGTTATTTTATTAATGCTTTGGTCAAATGATAACAACTTGTTAATCGAAACTGCTAATTGTGTGTGGTGTGCTACTAAAGCAACCATATTACGCGTCAAAACAGGTTGATTATCTATATCTATTCTTAAAGTTCCACCTTTATGTTTAATTAGCCGCAGATGCAATAGTTGATGAAATTCTTGACAGTTATCAGATATATTTTTAACAATATTTTTCCACTCATTACTACTTAAATATGGATCTTCAAACTTCTCAAAATTAACTTTTGCAGTAATAAAAAAATTTTCTATTTCATCAACTAATTTTTTAGAAATATCATATGACCCATTTTTTGAATCTGGAAAAAGTTTAGAATGAAGTTCACGTACATTATCAAAATGCAAATGACTATTTTCAATATTTATCATAGAACTAACATAGTCTTCAAATTCTTCAACATGCCTATAATAATTAGAAAATATATTTTGACTTTTTGATTCATGAATCTGTGCTTTTGTTTGCTCTGACCGATGATTTGATGCTAGTAGTGCAATTGTTGGAATTAATAATGCTAAAATACCAAGAGGTAATTTGTAATATGAAAATAGATTATTGAAACATTCAACTTCGGGACAAAATCTAAATTCATTCAAAAGTAATATTGCAATCGCAGATATCAGTGCAAATAATAGTATTATCCATACAACATATTTGAAAACTGCAAGTTCAAATAAACTTTTATTCGGATCGAACATCATATGTTTATTATTATTAAACTTTGCTAGTCATATTAGCCAGATTTTCTGTTCCCCAATAGCAATAGAATCATAGGCCTATGGTGGAAAGAGGGATTACAAAATACTTCCTTGTATTTTGCCCTTCGGGCCGGTGTCGCTACGCTCCCCCGTTCAAATTTGTTCCAGACAAATTTGTCGACCCTCTCCTCGGGTTCGACTCCACTTTTCACCTTCAATTATCAAAGACGGGATAAATACCGTCTTTGATAATTGTGGCGGAGAGAGAGGGATTACAAAATACTTCCTGTATTTTGCCCTTCGGGCCATCGCCTACGGCGATGTTCAAAATCGTTCCTGACGATTTTGTCGAACCTTATTATTTATTCCGAGGGTTCGAACACAATCATCAATAATTATTTGGGGGAGCGTAGCTCCCCCAAATAATTATTGGCGGAGAGAGAGGGATTCGAACCCTCGGTGCCCCGTTGAGGACACACTCACTTTCCAGGCGAGCCCGTTCGACCACTCCGGCATCTCTCCAAATAAAAACATTTACTACGAGCACTTATAATAGATTAAGTGCTTAAAATTGTAGTACTCAGCACCTTTTAAGTTTACCTAACTTTAATCTGTTTGCATCGTCCCTGATGCAACTCTTACTCACACATCCATGTGTTCGCTACCGGCATCTCTCCACACTTGTGAGCGGGTATTGCTCGCAAATTAATTATCGCGTAGCGATTCAATACTCTATCTTATGCAAATTAAGTATATCGCAGCTACTCCACTTTAATAATAGTTATTGGAGGATTGCAAAACATTCCCACGAAAATTACTCAACAGTCGTGCACATCATCCATGATGCGATCTTTCTCGTGAATCCATTCACTTGTAATTGAGTCAGGAACTTTTGCCTTTGTCGTTGCTTGGATTATATATAGAAGATGGGAAATGAGCGACATTTTCACCGGCGTCAGATATTTTTGCGACACCTTGCTTGTCGACTTCATCAATTCGAATAATGGCATGCATCGGAACAAAAAAACGTTTAACCTGATCAAATTCAGACTTGAGCTTTTCTTCACTAGGATCAACTACAACACTAGTCCGTTCGTCAAATGTCAGACCTTCTATGGTAATGAAACCATACAAATCTGATTGATACACTTGCTGTGCGTAAATCTCAAAAACTTTGTTTTGATTATAAAAACTTATTTTATAGATCGTCTTTTTTGGCATAAGAAATATTAAGCACTCATTTTTTCTAAAAGACTATTAAACCGCAATTGTCTTCTTAGGATCAAATCTCTTAACTAATTGATAGCCTTTATAACCGCGTGGATTACATACTACACGGACCCCATGTTTTGTATAGTCACAGGAGCGGTGTATATGTCCATGCACCCATAAATCTATTTGTTTATCCTTTAACATTGGTTCTAATTCATTGCAATAAGCATATTTTATATAATCATCTTCTTCTGATTCCCAACTTTTCAATGAAGGGGCATGGTGTGTAACGACTACTGTGGATCCTTGATGTGGTTTACTCAGCTCTCTTTCTAACCATTTTTTTGAGCTTTGATTTAATTTCATTAGCTGTTGTGGCGTAACGAGGTCTTCATCCAAAAAAATATAGCGAAAGTCATTCATTACACTTTGAAGTTCTTCTAACTGTTCTTTATCACCACATTCATTAAAATCTGCCCAAAGTGTACAGCCAATAAACCTAACACCATCAATTTCCACACTATCTTTTTCTAGATAATGTACATTACTGCCTTTGCTACTATTAATTAGGACATTATTTAAGTCTTTAATTTCAAATCCCCAATATTCATGATTTCCCGCCACATAAATAATCGGCACATTCAAGGTTTGCAACCATTCTAAGCCTTCTGTACCGACACCTATGTCACCTGCTGCAATTACCACATCACACCCATTGATTGGTAATTCAAACTTACCAAATTCCAGATGAACATCAGAAATAACCTGTATTTTCATTAATACTAGTGATTTAAGTAGCTATTGTTTGGATAAAACAAATTAGTTGATAATCAATGTCTTATTGATGCCTGAGAGCATATATTAAAACAGATATCGTGGGCTTGAGGAGAAAAAAAACACTAACTGAGGGATAAGCCAGACTAAGTGCTTAATTATCCTTATCTGCAAAGAAAAAACGCCACGCAAAAGCGTGGCGTTTTTTCTAGAAAATATTTAATAATCGCTTAGAACTTCAGACCCAAGGCGTTAATAGTCTCCAAAGTCACAAAGTTAGTGCCATATGCAAGGCCCTTACGTTTAGCAAAACATTGTGCGCCTCTAAAAGTACATGGTCCCATAATTCCATCGACTTCACACTGGTAACAACCATGTTTCTTCAAAGCTCTTTGTAATTGAGTTACATTTTGGGTAGTCATGTTAACCTGACACAGTACTGGCGCCCAGGTTAACTGTTCTTGCCGAACCATTTCAGTACGTGTAACGGTTCCATATTCTTCTGGAACTTTAATGCGCTTTTCTTGTGCAGCTGTAACTAACTCAGTTACCTCTACTGTTTTATATTCCGCAGGTGTAGTTACCTTTTTAGTAGTAGCAGGACTAACCAAAACAGTCTTTGTAACAGTCTTGTACTCAGCAGGAATTTCAACAAGACACATTAATTCACCGGTATCAGTCACCCTGGTACCGACAACTTTTTGGTTTCCAAATCGACTTTGTATCGCAGCAGCACTATCACCACCTGCTGCGCCTACTCCTGCACCTGCAGCATCAATGCCAGCACCTTTCTTCCAGACAGTACGCGCAGGCGAAACTTGTACACGTTCAGTTTTGGTTCCATATTTAGCTGGCACCTGTACCAGTTTTGTTGTTTCCGGTTTCACCATAACTCGTTTAGTAACGGTCCTATAGGTAGCAGGAATAATCTGTATTTTTTCTGATGCTTCTTTTTTAACAACTTTTTCTGTCACAGTACGATGTTCAGCAGGAACTAGCATACGTGCATAACATTCACCCGGGCGCGCATTCGGTGGATATAAATCCCCAGATGCAGCAGCAGGTGCAGTTTCTTGTGATCCAGCGCTTTGCTCTGCCATCATTCTTTCTTTTTTTGCAAGCTCATGCTCTCGCATATTGAGCTCACGTTCACGTTCCATCATTTCAGCTTCAGAAGCTGTCATTTCTGCATCGCCTTCCGCTTCCATTGATTCAGCTGTTTCAGTGGTAGTCTGACAAGATGCTAGGAACAAAGCAGCTAATAATGCTGCAATTAGCATGCTAATTCGTTTCATAGTTAGTAGTCTCCCTAGGGATTAATTATTGAATTTTCTATTGTTTTAGAAATATATCATTCAAGAAATATTTTTAAGATCCAGCTATTGTAAACTAAAGTTAAAACTTATTTAATAACAAAATTAATCATTGCCACAAAATTATTTACTGTGAATACATGATGTTAGACAATTTATGCAGAATTAGCAGAAAATAAATATAAGACATAATATCATTCAAACGCGTTGCTAGAGTATGAGGTTAGCCGGAAAAGGAAAGTAATTAAACAACCAAACTATTTATGATTATAATCATTTACTGGTCTGCCTGACCAATACCACTAGTTTCTGATAGCAGGGACCGATACTTTTAATTATCTCCTGCTGAGTCTTTGTCGACCGTAATATTTCCAGACATAACTCTTCCAAACTTCGCGCAGTATTGGATATTTTATCTAAACCATAAGAACCTGCCGAACCGGCTAGTTTATGACTGTGAGTACGTAACAACTCTAAATGAGTCATTTCAAATGATCCATCAATAATCTTTTGCCAATTTTCATCTAAAATAGCCAACTTTTTCGGTAACGAAGCAACATATTCTCGCTTGAGCTGGGAAATTTTTTGTTGCGCATCTGGTGATAAGTTAGGCATTTTCAACTAGCAATTTATTGATAGCATTAAACAATGATGTCGCTTGTATAGGTTTTACAATGAAGTCATCACAACCTGCTGCGAGAGCATTTACTTTGTCTTCGCCATTGGTTGATGCAGTCATGCCGATTATCGGGATCTTAGTCTCTGACTTACTCAACTGCTTCGCGACATCAATACCATTTAACTTTGGCAACTGCAGATCTAATAGCATTAGATTAAAGTTTCCAGTTTTACATTGCTCCAATGCATCATCCCCATCAAAAACTGCAAAACTAGAATACCCAAATTCATGCAAATAAATTTTTAACAGCTCAACTAAATCTTCATCGTCTTCAACAACTAAAATTTTAATTTCATTATTTGCTGAAAGCTTACTAACCTGTTCAGATACTACCGTAGATACTTGTTTAGCCGGTATCGAAATTGTAAAAACCGAACCTACTCCAACCTCAGACTGCAATTCAAGCTCGCCACCTAATTTTTCAACCAGTTGTTTACTAATGGAAAGTCCTAATCCTGCCCCCTTTTGTCCACTAGATTGAATTCGACTGAATGCTTCAAATACTGATTGTTTATATTCATCTGAAATGCCTGGACCGGTGTCTACAATACTTACAATAAGCTTATTATCGACCCAATCGACTTTTACACTGACTGAACCTTCTCTTGTATATTTAATCGCATTGCTGAAAATATTTATTAATACTTGTTGCAGTCTAATGCGGTCAGATTCTATAACTTTAGGCAATTCGTCAACTACTTCAAAAACAAAATTTAATTCTGCTTCTTTTGCCTGTGCTGCAAACATCACCTTAAGGTCATCAAGCAATTCCTCTAAATGAAACGGAGCAATATTGAGAACTAAGTTATCTGTTTCCAACTGCGCATGCTCCAGCACATTATCAATCAAAGATAACAAATATTTTGTATTTCTTTCTATTGCTCTTGCATAGCGATATTCATTATCTTTTTCAGAATATTGTTTCGCTAATATATTTGAATATCCCAAAATCGATGAAATAGGTGTTCGAAATTCATGTGACATACCTGAAATAAAGCGAGACTTAGCACGGTTTACTAGCTGTAATTGCTCGTTATAGTTTTTAAGCTCTGACTGCGCTTCTTTCAATTGCTCTGTCAATTGCCTCAACTTCACGTTTAGTAATTTAGTATCGTTAGAGGCTTGGGTTGTGTCTTGTTGACGATGATGCTCGGATGTTGCATCTAACATGATTACAAACCGACTTTGGTTAATCTTTATAATGTCGATACTAGCTACCATATCACTATTTAAACTGACCAGTGGTAAAGTAATATAGGACTCATCTTCTAACCCTACTAAAAAAGGAAGATCGTCAACACAGCTATCGCCAGCAGTAAAATCGGGAAGTTGATAATTAGTTAGATTGCCGTAATGTGAAACATAGTTGTTATCGTTATCGACAACAACAACAAGTGGCTTCAATCTTTCTGCAGATAATACATAAAGATTTTCAGCAATTTTGTTTATATGTTGACTCATGAAAGTACTTTTTCAGCGAGTTCCTGAAAAGCTTTTTCTACATTTTCACCTGACTTCGCACTGGTTTCAAAAAATAACCAACTATGATCTTTAATCTTTTTTACAGCTGATTCCGGACAATCCCACTGCCCTTTTAAGTCATTTTTATTTATTAGCATACAAAACGGCACGTCACCGCATTTCTTGCTCATTTGTTCTTGAAGTTTAAATGCAGCCTCTAAAGTGTCTTTACGTGTACCATCTGCTACTAACATATAGCCCGCTGACCCTTTAATATAGTTTTCGTCTAATGTAGTGAACGTGTCTTTGCCAGCAATATCCCAAATTAAAAACTTCAACAAAGTCTCTTCATTTACTTTGATCTCCTTGGAATCTACTTTTACACCAACGGTGCTGAGATATTTTTCCGAGAATATGTTATTCACAAAGCGAGAAACAAGACTGGTTTTTCCAACTGAAAAATCGCCAATCATACAAATTTTCTTATTGATGACATTCATCTAAATACAAAATTATTTATTATGGAGTTATCAAAAAGAATGCATATTGCTAGGATTTGAGTACATATGACAACAAATAATTTAGGGGATCCCTGATTAACTCAGAGGTTCCAGTAACACAAGGAGGTACCACTAAAATTGATGGCCACAGGCTATTGATTTTGAATGCAAAGTGAAAATCACATTTTTTACTTTGCGCACACTGGAAATTCATGGATGGATTATTCAGAGTGTCCTTAGAATTTAACTCAGTCAAGAGCTGGCTCTAAACGGTAGCCGTGTTGATAAACCGATGTGAGTTTCCATCCATTTTCATCAGTAATATTAAGTTTGCGCCTTAACCGACTTATATGGGTATCTACAGTGCGCGTATTGATATCGGGATTTTTCCCCCAGACCATTTCAAGAATGTAACCTCTTGATAAAACTCTCCCAATATTTCTAAATATAAATAACGTTAGCTCATATTCTTTTTGCGTCAGCTCAATATTTGTACCATTACAAATAACAGTTCGTTTTTTTAAATCCAATGAGTACGGGGGAAAATCTAAAACCGTTTCATTATCATTTTGAGGATAACTTCTTCTAGAAATTGCACCGACACGAGCCAACATTTCAGCCCGTTTGATAGGTTTTGCCATGTAATCATCTGCACCAGCCTCTAAGGCCATAACCACATCTTGCTCTTGATCACGCTGGGTTATAAACAAAACGGGCGGCTGCCAATCAAGATTCTCCCGCACCCACCTTAATACCTCCAAACCGCTCATATCTGGAATTTCCCAATCGAGAATGATCACATCAAAGCTTTCTTTATTTAGTGATTGCACAATATGACCGCCAGACTGAAACACATAGCAATTGTGCCCAGCATCCGTGAGCCATACTTCCACCAGTTTGGCTTGATCGATATCGTCTTCTAGATAGGCAATTCTCATCCTAGACCCTTTTTATCGAATTGCTAAATTAAGACAGCCAATTGAAAACTATAATCTTAACGATTAACAATATTTAAGTATAAAACAATTAGTTACTTGATGTTCTTTAAGAAGTTCTAAGGAAAATACTAGAAAAATCAGTATTTAACTATGCATAGTTATGAAATTTTCTAGTATTTAATACAAGACACGATTTTTACATGGACATATTTTTAATAATTTCTTCACCAAAGCCAGAGGTACTGACTAAGGTCGCGCCAGGCATCAATCTCTCTAAATCTTCTTGGACTTCCTTGGATGTCCCCGGTCGTCTACCTTTAGCTTGAAACCCTGCTCGTGCTCGCGCTAAATCATAAGTTACAGTTCTTGCAGCAATTGCCCCAGAGAGACCTGCAATTACTAGATCAGCGGCTTCAGGCCAGCCCATAAACCGTAACATCATTTCAGCAGATAAAATAATTGAACCTGGATTAACCCGATTCTTACCCGCATGTCCTGGAGCTGTACCATGGGTTGCTTCAAAGCATGCGACATCATCTGAAATATTTGCACCTGGAGCGATCCCAATGCCTCCCACTTGTGCTGCCAAGGCATCAGAAATGTAATCACCATTTAAATTAAGTGTTGCAATGACATCATAATCTTCCGGCTTCAATAAAATTTGCTGTAAAAAATTATCTGCAATTACGTCTTTAATGACGATCTCATTTCCATTATTTGGATTGGTTATTTTGCACCAAGGACCTTCACCAATCACTTCTGCATTAAATTCCTGCATTGCGAGTTCATAACCCCAATTTCGAAACGCACCTTCAGTAAATTTCATAATATTCCCTTTGTGTACCAAGGAAACTGAATGACGGTCGTTATCAATAGCGTACTGTATGGCTTTTCGTATTAGACGCACTGAACCTTCTTTTGAAACAGGCTTAATTCCTATACCTGAAGTGTCTGGGAATCGTATTTTAGTTACGCCCATCTCTTCTCGTAAAAATTTGATGATCTTTTTCGCCTCTTCACTTTGTGCTTCCCACTCAATACCTGCATAAATGTCTTCTGTATTTTCACGGAAAATTACCATATCCGTAGTACCTGAGTCTTTAAGTGGTGTGGGTGTGCCCGAGAAATAACGAATAGGGCGAACGCAAGCAAATAAATCCAACTTTTGACGAATCGCTACATTCAATGAACGCATGCCCTCTCCCACGGGTGTTGCAAGGGGCCCCTTGATCGACACAATATATTTTTTCATCACTTCAAGAGTTTCATCAGGCAAAAAATCATGCTCACCATATAAACGAGCTGCTTTTTCGCCCGCATAAATTTCCATCCAACTTATTCGTCGTTTACCACCATAGGCTTTTTTGACTGCAGCCGAGACAATACGGCGCATTACCGGAGTTACATCTATACCGATGCCATCGCCCTCGATGTAAGGAATGATTGGAACATCCGGAACATCTAGACTTTTATCCGGATTAAGCTTAATTGCCTCACCTTCTGCTGGGACCTGAACGTGTTCGTAGGGCTTGTGCGCCATAAGTTAAACCTCTAATTGAATAAATAATGAGAAATTAAATAAATTATAGTTTAAATACATAAGCTTTTACTTACAAAAATAAAAAAACCCGACACGTATAATTACATGTCGGGTTTATACAAAATTTAAGCTATATATTAACCAGTAGCAGACTTCTCAAACTGAGCTTCCTCCGTTGAGCCTGTTAAAGCAGTGACAGAAGATTGACCACCTTGGATAACGGTAGTTACATCATCAAAGTAGCCTGCGCCCACTTCTTGCTGGTGAGATACAAAAGTATATCCACGTTCGCGACCTTTAAATTCAGGTTCCTGAACCATTTCTGTGTAGTGCTTCATGCCCTCGCCTTGTGCGTAGTGATATGCGAGGTCGAATGTGCGGTACCAGTTTAAGTGAATACCCGCTAATGTAATGAACTGGAATTTATAACCCAAATCAGACAACTCTTCCTGGAAGCTTGCAATTTGGGAATCACTCAAGTTCTTCTTCCAGTTGAAAGAAGGCGAACAGTTGTAAGACATCAACTGACCAGGAACCGCTGCTTGTACAGCTTGTGCAAATTCACGCGCAAAGCCTATATCAGGCGTACCCGTTTCACACCAAACTAAATCAGCGTAAGGCGCGTAAGCGATACCACGACTAATAGCTTGCTCCAAACCATTCTTCACACGATAGAATCCTTCTTGGGTACGCTCACCTGTAAGAAATGGTTTATCATTTTCATCAAAATCACTGGTCAACAGGTTCGCAGCTTCAGCATCTGTACGAGCCAAGACAATGGTAGGTACACCCATAACGTCTGCGGCTAAACGTGCAGCAAGCAATTTTTGAACTGCTTCCTGGGTTGGGACCAATACCTTGCCTCCCATGTGGCCGCATTTTTTTACAGCAGCAAGTTGGTCTTCAAAGTGGGCACCTGCAGCTCCATTAGCAATCATATTCTTCATCAGTTCGTATGCATTCAATACACCACCGAAACCGGCTTCAGCATCTGCAACGATAGGCAAAAAGTAATCAATGGCATCATCTTCGGACATTTTGCCATCCGCGATGTTTTTCCATTGAATTTCATCAGCACGTTTAAACGTATTGTTAATACGACGAACCATGGTTGGAACAGAATCGTAAGCATACAGAGATTGATCCGGATACATGGTTTCAGAAGTATTACCGTCAGCAGCAACCTGCCAACCTGAAAGATAAACAGCTTCTAAACCCGCTTTGGCTTGTTGCATTGCTTGACCAGCAGTAATTGCACCAAAAGCATTCACATAACCTTTTTTAGCAGCACCGTTAACTTTTTCCCAAAGTTTTTCAGCACCTCTTCGTGCAAGAGTATGCTCAGGCTGTACACTACCGCGTAAACGCACGACATCTTCAGCAGTATAGCCACGTCTAACATTTTTCCAACGAGGGTTACTGGCCCATTCCTTTTCTAATTCTTTTATTTGCTCAGCTCGACTCTTGCTCACTATTGCCTCCTTCAATTAACCCCAATATAAATATTTAAATTTGTAGTCCTAAAAACGAAGTAATCCCTAAACGGGCCGTGTATATTAACAGATACTAATTTAGCCTGACTAGAAAAATTGTTAGATTGCTGACGTAAGTCACCAATTAAAGTGAAAAAGATTTATATTTAGTCTCACAACCTACATCTAAACGCTATCTATCATGGGGTATATTTTGGTATTAGTCCAAATCTGGGACCCACGATCTCAACTTAATATACACTGGAAAAGTGGTTATATTGAATTGACCATAACAAAATAATCAAAAAAAGGAGTTTTTAAAACCATGGAATTTAAAACAGCCGACCTCTGTGATGAGCATGAAAATAGCATATCTGTGGCACAACCGTTATTTCGTGATTACGGAGGGGTTAAAACCTTCTGTGGAAAAATCAGTACGGTTAAATGTTTTGAAGATAACTCTTTAGTTCGAGAAGCCTTGAAAAGCCCTGGAAATGGTCAAGTTCTAGTGGTGGATGGTGGTGGTTCAACGCGGCGCGCCTTGGTTGGAGATTTACTTGCACAGGCAGGGGCAGATAACAATTGGGCTGGGATTTTAGTCTATGGCTGCATTCGAGATTCTGAGGTTATTGCCACTATTGATATTGGTTGTAAAGCAATAGGCTCCCTGCCGCTTAAAACAGACAAAAAAGGGATTGGAGAAAAAGATGTCGCAGTACATTTTGCAGATGTGGATTTTGTTCCAGGTCATTATCTTTATGCGGATGAAGACGGGGTAATCGTAAGCACCCAAGACTTACTGAAATAACGTTTACTTGCTTAGAAAAATTTTAAATGACACAACCTATATACTACGATTACGATTTTGCAATTACATGCATTGATACGATGTATGTTCAGGTAGGCCATGCAGCATGCTATCTAATGGTCCACAATGATCGTGCTGCATTTATAGATACCGGCACAGGTCACAGCGTACCCTATCTATTAAAAATACTAGAAATAAAAAATATTCCAATTGAAGCAGTAGACTATGTCATTCCAACCCATGTACACCTTGACCATGCCGGTGGTGCAGGCTTGTTAATGAACAAATTGCCGAATGCAAAACTCGTGATTCATCCACGTGGCGCCCCACATATGATCAATCCTGAAAAATTAATTGCTGGAGCCACTGCGGTATATGGAGAAGAAAAATTTAAACAAAGTTTCGGTGAAATACTGGCCATAGATGAAAACCGTGTGATCGTGGCTGAAGATAATGACAACATAGAATTATCTGGTCGCAGACTTACATTTCTAGATACCCCAGGCCATGCTCGTCATCATTTTTGTGTTTACGACGAATTGAGCGAAAGTTTTTTTACAGGTGACACATTTGGATTGTCTTACCGCGAGCTTAAGAAGGATAACAAGGACTTTATCTTACCCACTACTACTCCAGTTCAATTTGAACCGGACCCTTGGCATAACTCATTGGATAAAATGCTTGCTCTCCAACCTAAAAACATTTTCTTAACACATTTTGGTCAAGTTACCGAAGTAGAAAAACTCGCACAAGAACTAAGACAAGATATCGAAAAATACGCAGAAATCACAAAACAGTATCTTCATACAGAAGGCTCTAAAAACAAAATACGTAGTGACCTAGAAACTTATTTACAAGAAAGACTCAAAGCAAACTATTCCAGTGAAGAAGTAGATGAATTTACAAAATTCCTTGAACCCGATCTAAACCTAAACGCGGCCGGCCTTAAAGTTTGGCTCACCCGTCTCGAAAAAGCTGCTTAGTAAGCACATGGATGTGCGAATATGACATCCATCATGGACGATGCAACCGATTAGAGTTAAGTGATTTAAAATGATGAACAGGTTGGGAAATTCAAGTGGAGTCTTTAAAATATCTGCTAACGACTGTGGTCTCAATAGGTCGATGCAACACTTTGAAATAGAGTGAAAAAAGGCTGCAAAAGCTAAGAGAAATGCAATTACATCAACATCTTAAGAGTAGATCAATAAAAGATGGCTCGAAGCAAGTAATAATGCAGTATTTAATGTAACCGGTTCATCCAAAAACAACTCAACACTAAATGGTCATCCGTTTGAGTCAACCTCTTTATTACTAAAAGTTTAGCAAGGTGTTGCATTGACCGATTGAATCGGCAACTAAAGCAGATATTAGTAATAAAGAAACGTACACAAGTAGGATAGAACCTATTAATTTCAAAGAATTATTAAATTTATTACTCTAAGAAATAGTCTTGCTATAACATCAGTAAATTGAATTCAAATTGACTGGAGAACAGCCATGGCCTCAAACGTTCCTGAATTACCTGAACAATGGAAGAACCTTGATCTTGTCAAAATTTTAGCTCAACCAGCTGCCTTTATATCGATTAGTCAATGTAACAGCCTATATAAATCTGAGGGTGTACAAGGTGGCGAAAAGCAATGGGAACGAGGCACACTAGAAAACACGATAAAAGTTGCTAAAGCATGTCGAGAAGCCAATATGAAATTCTTTTGGATAGGCTATGATGTATTTCGTGAACACTATCCAATGACAGAATTAGACCAAGCACAATATGGGTATTGGAGTAAATCATTTAACTCAAGTGCTATGACAGATGAGCAAAAAAAATGGGATGTTGACCTAGTTGATGAACTAAAAGAAATCGCATTACCAGAAGATGAAGAATTTTTTGAATACGCACATCAAAGTTCATTTGTTGGTACTCCACTGAAGCTAATGCTTGAAAGAGCAGGAATTAAAACTATTGTACTTTGTGGAATACATCTTGATTGGTGTATCGAAGGTAATGCACGTGCTGCAAGAGATGAAGGTTATATACCGATTGTCATTGGTGATGCCTGTTCATGTCAGGACCAAAAGAATGATGTCACTACAATGGAAAGGATAAATAACATCGTGTGCCCAGTTCTATCAGCTGACCAAGCAGTAAGTTACATCTTGCAAGGACAGGCAAAAATTAAAGTCGCCTAATCTCTGTTAACTTCTCCGATAAAAACAGGGATTTTTTGCTAGAGCGAGGAAGCACCGCGCGCCCATAAAACATTTAATTGAAGGATTCGGGCTTGAGGCTAGTGAACAATTAATATTTTCTCAAAATAGTAGATAATGCGCTGAATTGAGGCGCAGTTATTTTTGAGGAACGGAGTTTACTTATACAGTAAATGAGTACCGAAGAAATAACTGCAACGAAGAGTCAGTGCATTAGATGCATTTTGAGCTATACGAAGCTGGGTTGACGACGATGGTAGTACTTCACACCATCAAACGAAACGTCTTTGCCACCACCCAAATACATCTCTGCAACGTCGGTTGATTCAAGCAATTCTTTTGCAGAGCCTTTTTTCACTACGCGTCCGTTTTCAATTACGTAACCAACTTTGGCATAGCGTAGTGCAACCATCGCATTTTGTTCTGAAACTAAAAAGCTAACACCTTCTTCTTCATTGAGCCGTTTAACAATCTCAAAAATTTGCTCAATAAATTGTGGTGCTAATCCCATGGAAGGCTCATCCAACAAAATTAAGCTTGGCTTTGCCATTAAGGCACGACCCACAGCTATCATTTGTTGTTCACCACCAGAACAAAGGCCGCCTGGGTTTTTGCGACGGTCTTTAATACGTGGAAACAATTCATAGACATGATCAAGATTTCTTTTAACCTCAGCTTTGTCCATATTGCGGATAAACGAACCTGTTAATAAGTTTTCTTCTACACTAAGGTGAGCAAATATATGGCGCCCTTCTAATACTTGCACCACACCCTGCCTCACCATGTCATAAGCATTGTATGCAGCAATATCTTCTCCATTTAGCTCAATTATCCCCTTGGTAACTTCTCCACGTTCAGCTTCAAGTAAACGTGAACAAGCTTTAAGCGTAGTAGTTTTACCTGCGCCATTTGCGCCAAGCAAAGAAACAACATCGCCTTTATTTACGCTTAAAGACACCCCACGTAATGCAAGAATTACACCGCCATATACAGCCTCAATATTATTGATTGCAAGTAGTGGTGTATCGCTCATGACAAATTCCCTTGTAGTACTTCTTCAGCAGCTGAACTATTTAGTGCAATAGCCCAGCTGCGAAGAAGAAAAGACTTACCTTTTAAAGATCATTAAAGATCAAAATCATCATCATTATTATCGGCGGTGCAAGGACGTGCTTCGATCTTGTTATCGGTAGCATATTGCTCTGCACCCGCATCAATGATGGCTTGTGACAAGGGGACATCGCCCTCAATCCAATCCGATACGATGTTCCACTGACGTGCGCCGGCATCCCATTGCTGGAATTTCGCCAAGTGCCCGCCTACATGGTCCAAACAGGTTAGGTTGAGTTCTGGAACTAAGCCTGTGGCCCCCAGCTCTTCGATGCGCTTGGCATCTAAGCGTAGGTTCTCAAAGCCCCACCGAGCTTCGGCACTGGTCAAGGGTCGATTGCCAAAGCGCGCTTGCGCTATGCGCAACGCTTCGGTATGCACCACGCCAGCCAGTACGCCAAGGTTCCAATACACGGAGCCTAAGCGCGACTTGTCTTGTAAGTCGCCATTGCCTGAGCCGTATACCGTCTTGATGATTTCTTGTACTACGGCGAAGTCGGTGCCCGCGGGATGCGTGGTGATCGCTTGATAGCCATCCGCAGCTTTTCCGGCGGGGATCACGTCTTCATCGGAGTTACTCCAGATGTTGCCGATCAAGCGGCTTACTGGATAGCCTGTACGTACCGCTGTCTGCATCGCTACGGGATTCATCACCCCCCAGCCTCGAAGCAGTACATAGTCTGGCTTGAGCTTGCGGATGTTTAACCACTGCGATTGTTGCTCGTTGCCGGGATGCGGCACTTCTAAAGGATGATGGGTACAGCCGTGCTTCTCGCACATGCTGTCCATGAAGTCGATCGCTTCGCGGCCATACGGTGAGCCGTGATACAGCATGGCGATCTTCTTACCCTTTAAGTTTGCGCGTCCGCCTTCTAACACATCGCCTATGAAGTGCACCATGATGGAGTGCTCGTCATAGGTGTTGATGCCTGGCATAAAGTAGTATGGAAAGATGTCGCCGCGTTGGCCGGCCGTCTTGCCGTGGTTGACTGCAATAATCGGCATTTTGTCTTTGCGGCCCGTCTCGATCAGGGCTGTGGAGATTCCCACGGAGAGCGGATCGAAAAATACCGCGCCGCCTTCGCGATCTTTCAAGCGCTTGTAGCATTCTACGCCGCGCTCTACCGAATACTCGGTCTCACACTCTGACCAGATCAGCTTGATGCCGTTGACGCCACCATCGCGACTGTTGAGTAGATTGTAGTAGTCCAAGATGCCACCAAAATAACCCGTGCCGCCAGCCGCATAGGGCCCTACGCGATAACTCGGAATCGGGACGTACATGGTGTCTTCCGCCATCACGCTCGTGCTGGTGCCGAGCATCGCGATCGCGGTCATCAGGACCATCATTAGTTTCTTCTTCATGTGTGCTCCTCCAAAGAGAGTTTTTATTTTAAAGCTCTGAATAAAGCCGCCTTGGCTTTTTCAGTGGTGAAAAAAGAAAATTGTATTTTCTTTCTCTTAATAAATCATAAACGTATTAACAATTATGATTTGGTGTCACCTCCTTATAACACAGATATCCCTTCATAAATTAGAAATATCTTTTAAAATAGCTTGCGTTAGCTACTTATTTTTTTTTATACCTACAAAACATTAATTAATGAGACGCAAAATTTTTATGTCGTAAACGGCCAAATTCGCAATCTATGCTTAATAGAATTCCATAACCCAGCAAATCCTTGTGGCTGGTATATAAGTAGTAAAACTATAATAGTACCAACAATAATCTTGGAGTTATTTTCAACAAAGGCCGTATCTAGTGTGCCACCACCAAATACTGCATCACCAAATCTAGTTATCAAAATAGGCCAACCATATACAAAGATTGCACCTAAGAATGAACCTAATATGGAACCTAAGCCGCCCAAAATAACCATAAACATGACCAAGAATGATCTACGCAAGTTATAGATCATGAAATCGAGATTACCGATGTAGCAGTATGAATACATCGCGCCAGCAACACCACAATAGAAACAGCTTACAAAGAATGCATTTAATTTGGTTTTACCAACTGGTATCCCAATCACATTTGCTGCGATATCCATATCCCGTACAGCCATCCAATTTCTTCCAGTAGAGCTGCGCACCATATTTTTTGCAGCAACAGCCAACAGTACCGTTACGATTAAGGTAATCAAATAACGCCAAACATAGGCATTGTAGTCTTTTTCAAGCCCGAAAAAGTCGAATATTTGATCTTGGAAAGGTAAAAAACGATAGTGGAAAGGAGGTAGCGCGACCACGCCTGAACTTGTGTAATTTAAAAACCAGGGATAGGCATTAAAAAACCACTCTGCAAAAAATTGTGCGCACAAGGTCGATACCAGTAAATAGAAACCTTTGATACGCAAACTTGGTAAACCAAATATAATTCCTACTAGTCCAGCCACAATGCCGGCACATATGAAAGCCAGCCAGATATTCATCCATTCAACTCGGAACATCAAATTGAATGCAGTAAATGCGCCAAAGCACATAAAACCAGCCGTACCAAGCGAAAGTTGCCCAGTATAGCCCGTGGCAATATTTAAGCCGAGACTAGCAATGCCCAACACCATCATCGGAATCAAAATTGCACTAAACCAATAATCACTCGCCCAAAATGGAACTACAAAAAACATAAAGGCCAAGAACGCCCACATAATCCAACGATCTTCGCGCACTGGTACCATGCGACGATCTTGTGAATATGACTCTACTGCTTGTCCAGTTTCACGGTAGTACATTAGTTATCTTCTCTAATTAATTATTTTTTAATTAAATTCTTTCAATTTCACGTTCACCAAAAATTCCCGTGGGACGAATTAATATAAATACTAGTGCCGTTAAGTAAGCCCACCAGTGCTCAATACCTTGACCACCAAATACATCAGCAAAAAATATTTCACCCAACTTTTCACTCGCACCAATAATTAATCCACCGATAATGCATCCAGGAATTGAGGTCAAACCACCAATCAGTATCACCGGCAAGCCTTTTAACACTGCCCATGTCAGTGTAAATGACACACTTAGGCGATCCGCCCAAATCAGGCCTACGAGAAAAGTAATTACACCGGTTACCGCCCATACGATGGCCCAAATTTTGGATAGTGGAATTCCCACGGCCTGAGATGCCATATGGTCATCCGACACCGCACGTAAAGATAGGCCCGTACGCGTATATTGGAAGAATAAATACAGACCAATAACTAAGAACAATGCTACTGCCGCAGCAAACCCGTCAAATTTACTTACTAAGATATCTAACCAAGGAATGTATTCCGCAACTAAAATTGGATCAGAAGGAATTCCTAAATCAAGTCCATGCACGGCAGAGTCCCAGGTCCCTTGCGCCAGACCTTCTAAAAAGTAATTCAAACCCACTGTCGCCATAAACAACGACAGTAAATCTTGGTTTGCCAATGGCCGCATTACGGTGCGTTCAATAATGATTCCCATAATGATCATAACCACCGTCGTAATTGCAAAAGCCACCCAGAAATTCACTTGTCGTTCAGTCATGCTCACAAAAGTTAGCGCAGCAAACAACAACATGGTGCCCTGTGCAAAATTAAATACGCCGGAGGATTTGTAAATGAGTACAAAACCAATTGCGACAAGAGAATACATCACGCCAGACAACATGCCGCCGATAAGCACTTCTAGCCCAAAGAAAGAGAACATTTCAGTAAATGCGTTAGCTAGTTTTGTAAAAAATTCCACTTATAAAGGTCCTCGTCTTAAATGTAATTTTTAATGACTGACACCTAAATATGCATCAATCACTTTTTGATTATTTTTAACCTCTTCCGGCGAGCCATCACCAATTTTCGCACCATAATCCATTACGACTACATGATCTGAAATATCCATTACTACACCCATATCATGCTCAATCAAAACAATTGTGGTTCCACGATTGTAGTTGATCTCTTGTATAAAGCATGCCATATCGAGCTTTTCATCCAAATTCATACCCGCAATCGGTTCATCGAGTAGTAACATTTTTGGGTTCGCAGCTAATGCACGACCAAGTTCTACCCGTTTTTGCATACCATAGGATAAAGCCGATACTGGGGTTTTACGTATTGATTGAAGTCCCAGAAATTCAATAATTTCTTCAACAGCCACGCGATGTTCTAATTCTTCTTTTTTACTACGACCAATACCCAATGCATTTTCAATAAAAGTGGACTTCATCATCAAATTGCGACCCGTCATGAGATTTTCAACAACGGTCATTCCTGAAAATAATGCAATGTTTTGGAAAGTACGGCCAATTCCCAATACCGCTGCAGAGTGCGGTTTCATTCTTGTAAACTTCTTCCCTTCAAATGTAATTGAACCTTGTTGAGGAATGTATACACCATTAATTACATTCAACATCGAGCTCTTACCAGCTCCATTCGGACCAATCACAGCACAAATTTCACCTTTGTAAACTGTAAAACTGATATCGGTAATTGCTTTGGTACCTCCAAATGCTAGATCGATATTCTCGATCACCATATGAGGTTCTTTCCCATTTGCTACATCATTCACTTGCTAGTCACCAACTATGCTGATTGTAATTTTAGTTCGGCTAGTGTTTCACCACTAGAAGTATCTTTCACTTCAAAAATTGATTGAGAAGAGTACAAGGCATCTACCATCGCTTTATGGCGACCCATGACAACATCGCGTCTAATTTTACGTGAACGTGTCATTTCGCCTGCATCAACGTTAAATTCACGATGCATAATTAAAAAACGCTTAATAGGTGGACTACCTTTACCCTCAATTTGCTCCATATGTGCATTTACATCGGCTACCGTTTTTTGCACAAGCTCATAAACTTCATCTTTAGTTGCCAAATCTCTATATCCTGTAAAGCGAACTCGATTTGCCTCAGCCCAACTTCCTACTGTATCACTGTCAATCACTACAAATGCAGCAATCGTATCTTTACCATCCCCCACTGCAACTGCTTCTTGTATATAGGGTGATGATTTTAAGGCACTCTCTACAAGGTGCGGAGCAAATAAATCCCCGGTACTGAACTTACCAACTGAATCTACACGATCAGTAATCTTGAGTGCGCCTTTTTCATCAATTTCACCCATATCTCCGGTTTTAATCCAGCCATCTGCATCTACTACAGCTGCCGTAGCTTCTGGATCTCGGTAATATCCTTTAAACGCATTGATGCCTTTAAAAGCTATTTGATCATCTGCAAGTTTTTTAATCTCGATTCCGGGCGATGGCTTACCCATACTATATTCGCCCGTCGGGCTATTGAGTTGATCAGGGCCTTGTACGCAGATAAAACCTGCACTTTCCGTTGTGCCATAGGTCTTTTTGAGATTCAGGCCTATGCCACGAAAAAAGTTAAACACTTCACCACTCATAATATCGCCACCCGTATAGGCTTTGCGTAAATTAGAAAGGCCATATACATTTTTTAGCGGGCCAAACATCAACATGTTTCCCATTTTATATTTAAAGCTATCACCACCCGAGAAAGCACCACCATTAATAAACTTCTCTCGTGCCTGTTTTGCAAAGTTATTCCACTTATCAAATAATTTTGATTTTGAACGTTGCGCCCGTGCAATGATCTCTGAATGTAGTCTCTTATAGAAATGCGGTGGAGCATAAAGAATTGAAGGTCCGATCTCACGTAAATCAGTCATGATAGTTTCATTGCTTTCAGGGCAACAAATTGTGAAACCTTTTATTAACCAAAGCGTGTAGGTAAATAATATATTGGCTGCATAGGACAACGGTAAAAATGCAAGCACTTGTTCATCTTGTTTAATGTGTTCTTGCTCAGCAAATACCTTACCAGTTTCGATTAGACTTTTATGTGTATGTACCGCACCACGAGATTTTCCAGAGGTTCCAGAGGTGTACAAGATAAACGCGTCTGAATCTGGAGTAACATTTGCGGTTACGTCTTTATAAAAATTGGGGTGATCAGAAGCGAATTTTTTACCAGCTTCTCTTATCTGTTCAAAACTATGTAAACGAGAAGAAGTATACTCTTGCATTCCACGGCCATTGCTATAGACCATTTGTTCAAAATTTTCGCACTGTTCTTTTATTTCGTAACAGGCATCCACTTGTTGCTGATCTTGAACAAGTGCAAATTTTGCTTCGCAATCATTCATGTGCGCGACAAGTTCTTCAGGTTTAGAATCGGGATGAATTGGAACCGCTACAGCACCTAAACATTGGATAGCGACCATTCCAAAATAAAGATTTGGGATATTGTTACCGATGATTGCAACTTTTTCATTTGGTTTGACACCCTTAGCAGCCAAACCACAAGCTGTATCACGAACAATCTCGCCAGCCTCTTCCCAAGTCCAGCTTTGCCATAGTCCATGTCGTTTTTTGCGGATTGCTATATCTGATTTGCGAGAGTTAGCTTGCTGTGAGAAAAGGCTAGGAAAAGTATCCATGTTAAAACTTCAAACCCCTATTCGCTCCATCTGTTTAACTTACTAAAATAGTAAGTACGTTAATTATTTTTTTAATGGCCAGCTATTATTATTGTGTCGCTAGTCTCTTCGAGGGCCTTGCACTAGATAATAGACATTTTTACGTGTATTTACATTATACAAAGTAAGTTTTATGCGTAACTTGTTATATTCTTTATCGCAACATTGCTGAATAGCCAATTACCATCCAGTGACTCCAGGCAAGAAGGCTAAACTACACCAGCAAACCAATACTTTGCAAGCATTTGTGTATGCGATTTGTTATACATACATAATACCGATTTATATGAAAATTATATGAAAAATTTGGCTCCTCACTACCAAGATACCAGGATAAATTGCCCTTCGCTTTGATATGACACAGGATAGTGTACTAATTTATCAGGACTGTGCGCTAAGCTTAGTTATTATAAGTAAAAACTTTGTTTTTAATGCGCATAATTAAAAGAATTAGAATGAATCTAAACGATCAAAATTTATACAATTACCTCTGTTTTTGCCGGAAATGCGATAGGACTTTGATATTGGATCGGTCCGCTAAAATAAATTGTTGTTCAAAATCCACGCTCTTCATTGGCTGGCCTATATAAAAACCTTGAATATAGTCACAGCCTTCCGCAATCAGTAAATCCTGTTGTTTTTTTGATTCCACACCTTCTGCAAGTACTTTTAAATTTAGGCTTTTTGCCAATGCAATAATGCCTTTTACAATTAGCCGGTCTTCTTTATTTTCAGCAATATCGCGTATAAACGCTGCATCAATTTTTAGTAAATCTATCGGAAATTTACGCAAGTAATTTAATGAAGAATATCCTGTTCCAAAATCATCAATTGAAAGTTTTACGCCCATTGCCTTCAGTTGATGCAAAATAGAAATCACTTCCTCTGGGCGTTTCATAATGATGCTTTCCGTTATTTCTAGCTCTAGGCACTCAGGATTGAGCCCAGAATGTGCAAGCACATGGGCAATTTGTGATGCAATGTCACTATTTTCTAGTTGCCTACCAGAAAGATTTACCGAAACAGGAATTGGCTGATAGCCTTTTTCAATCCATGTTTGCACCTGTACACAAGCACTGATCAAAACCCATAAACCAAGCTCTGAAATAAGACCGGTTTCTTCTGCTAGTGGTATAAAATCTGCTGGGCTTATTAAACCTTTTTGAGGGTGATTCCACCGCACCAATGCCTCCATACCGTTTATTTTCATGGTTTGTAAATCGTATTTTGGTTGGTAATAAACGTCTAATTCATCCCGTTCAATCGAATGACGCAGATCTTGTTCAATTTCTACTTTGTTGGTGACTACAACTTCCATCTCTTTCTCATAAAACTGGTAACTGCCACCACGTTCTTTTGCTTTAAACATTGCAGTATCAGCGCGCTTCATTAACACGCCAATATCGTCTCCATCCTGTGGATGTAATGAGATCCCAATACTTGCTGTTACATATATATCTTTGCCTGCAAATGAGTAAGGCTCACCTAACTTTTGACATATTTTATCGGCAATACTTGCAACAACATTTCGATCCTCAATACCATCTAATACCAAAGTAAATTCATCACCGCCCAAACGCGCAACAGTATCTGCACTACGCACACAACTTAATATTCGTTCTGCAACTGATTTTAATAACATATCACCTACATTATGGCCCAATGTATCATTGACATACTTAAACCGATCCAAATCTAGAAACATCACAGCTAAAATTTCTGAGCTGCGTCGCACTTTCTTCAATAGTTTTTGCATTTGATTGATAAACATTGTGCGATTAGGCAATCCTGTTAACGAATCGTTATAAGCAAGTTCACGAACGTGAACTTCGGCACGACTAGCTTTCAACAAACGCGAGATGCGTTGACGCATTACGGCAAAGTGAATTGGCTTAGGAATGTAATCTGTAGCACCTGAATTAAAGGCTTGTTCAATAGATTTTTCATCATCCAATGCAGTAACAATCAGTATTGGCACGTGGCTGCTGCCTCTTAACATGCGAATTTTTTTACACGCCTCAAAACCGTTTAGATTTGGCATAAGTGCGTCAAGAATGATGAGGTCAGGCATATTTTTCTCGCAACGCGACACCGCATCTATCCCATCTGAGACCGCTTCTATTTCATAGCCATCTTTTACAAGTACGTTTTGCAAAGCTACTCTCATACTTCTGTCATCATCTGCAATTAAAATTCGTTCGGCATCACGATGTTGGAGCAAGGTATCGTCTTTAAATAAATTAAGCTCTTTCTTGAGTTCACTATTTACAAGGTCTGCCTCTGTAAATAAGTATTGAACGAGCTCACGCGCATTATTATCTATTGAATTATTGCGACCTATATCTTCAAGTTGTTTAGCAATATATGCCAAACGATTTGCACCAAAATTAGAGCTACTACCCTTGATAGTATGTGCATAGTGCGTAAGTGTATTTGCATCTTTTTCCATGACGCTCTTTTCAAGTGAACGTAGTAATATAGCCATATCCTCTACATACACTTCCACCATGTCATTAAATGCATCACCCAAATCTTCTCTCAGCTCAGCAATTACTGCATGATCGATCGCACTGTTATCTTTGTTACCTTCTTCAAGCCTATCTACCAATGTCTTTTCTATTTCTTCCTCAATGGCTTCATCAGATGGAGCTCCTAACCATCGCTCTAATTTTGCAACCAAGGTTTCCATCTTTAATGGTTTTGAGGCGTAATCGCTCATTCCAGCTTGAATACACTTTTCACGCTCTCCCTCTAAGACATTTGCTGTCATTGCAATAATAGGGATTTGTGCAACTTCAGAATCGAACTTGCGTATTTTTTGCGCGGCTTCATATCCATCCATGCCAGGCATATTGCAGTCCATTAAAACTGCATCATAATGAGTGGTTTCAAGAAGATCCAACGCTTCAAATCCATTTGCAGCGATAGAAGATTTACATCCGATACGTTCAAGCATTGCTTGCGCGACTTGCTGATTTGCGCGGTTATCTTCTACTACTAAAATAGTTGCATTGAAATTTGGTTTTTTCTTAGCCAGTGTAGCTATACTTGTTCCTTTCCCAACACTTTCAATAACAGGAGAATGAAGCAGTTCTGCAATGCAATCGAATACACGTGATTGACGTACTGGCTTTTTAATATATGTGTCAATTTCTCTAAAACGCTCAACAAATGCCTCTGGATTAGTTTGATTAGTCATCAGCACCAGTTTCATTGGTGCAATGTGTTCGTCTTTAGTGATTTTTCGAATTAATTCGATACCATTTACTTGTGGCATTAATTCATCGATGAATGCCACATCAAATGACTGATTAGTCCTCGTGGCTTTGCGTAAAACTTCAACCGTATCAGAAGCGTCAGGTATACAAGTAACAAAAGCGCCCCAATTTTCAAAGGTTTGTTGTAAATTCGCTTTAATAATTTCACTATCATCTGCAACAAATATTCGCAAACCTTCCGCAGTAGATTGCTTGGTATCAATTTGACGTACATCGGATAAGCTATCTTTAAACGGTATTTCAAACCAGAATATACTGCCCTCACCTAGATGACTTTCTACACCAATTCTACCGTTCATAACTTCAACAAGCTGTCGACAAATCGCAAGACCTAAGCCAGTTCCACCAAACTTTTTAGTGGTAGAAGCATCGGCTTGTTGAAAAGCTTCAAAAACTTTTGCCTGAGCCTCTTCAGATATGCCTACACCTGTATCCGAGACTTCAAACCTCAATCTTAGGATTTTGCCACCATTGGTAACATTTTTTACGCGAAACCCTATCTCGCCTTTATCCGTAAACTTAATGGCATTACCAGCTAGATTAATAAGTAACTGACGAATTCGACTCGAATCACTATTTACATTTGCAGGCACATCTTTATCTACAACATAGGCAAGATCTAAGTCTTTTGACTGTGCTTGACCCGTTAAAATTCCGACAATGTCATCTAAGGTCTCACGAATGTTCAATGGCTCCAGCTCAACATGAGCTTTACCGGAATCGATTTTTGAAAAATTTAGAATGTCATCAATTAATCTTAATAGTGCATCGCCCGAATCATGTGCCACAGAAACATATTCTTTTTGCTTAGGACTAAGCTCAGTTTCTCTAAGAATTTCGAGCATTCCTAAGATGCCATTTAACGGTGTACGTAATTCATGACTGACATTTGCCGCAAATTCACCTTTTGCATGCGCATATTCCAAAGCAGCACTTCGTGCAGATTCTAATTTATCTTCACGGTCCGCTATGGCGAACATCATAGTGTTAAATGCGCTTTGCATCGCTGTAATATCTTTTGTACCCCAAATTTTTGAGCGCACATTTAAATCACCTTCTTCTGCAACACGCATTAAGCGCGCAAGATTATTTAAAGGCTTTGTTACTCGATCAGTTATGGCTAATAACAGAAATACAAGAATTCCAGACAACAATAGGGATACAAATAAATTAACTTGAAATATGCTTTTCTCAAGCGCATGCAAGGTATCCTTACTGACATGTATTCGTACATAACCGAGTAATTCTCTGTCAATAACTTCTTCAATAAATGGTGACTCAGCAATTATGGGATCGTCACCTCTTGCATAGACGGGCGATACAAAATACCAAGCATTATCTGTTTCTTTTATAAGTTCAGCTTCAAGTGGCCAAACATTTGCATCGTCAGGTATGGTATTCACACCATCTTCTACCAAAGGTTTCTTTTCAAGATCATAAACTCCTACGCCATGTACATCAGGGAAATTCTTAATTGCCTGGGCATTTTCTCTAGCACTTTCTTTACTAAGATATAACAAGGCAAGTGTATTCCGATCTGCAAAATCTCTGGTTATTTGGAATCCTTCTGAAACCAAATTTTGCTCTACTTCCCTTGCTGAAAAAGTTGAGATTAGATATGTAGATATTGCAGCACTCGCAATAATACCTATCACAAAGGTGGCGATTAGCTGTTCTTTAAAACCACTTGTAAACTTTTTCTTAATGTAATTATAAATTTTCATAACAACTTATTCAGATGGAAATACTGCATCAAAACTTCTAAGTTCTGCGTTAGAGATATTTATCCCCAAGTGCTCTGCAGTTCTTCTATTAAATGCAGTTTGCAAATCCGTAACCGGTAAAATTTCTTTTTCTCTCACAGAATTTCCATTCAATTCTTCAATTGCCGCCCTACCTAAACTTTGTCCTAACTTAATATTGTCTGGATACATGGCGAACAAAACACCTTTATTCACATGGGCAAGGCTACTTGAGAAAACTACGATATCCCGTTTCCACGCTTGATCTAGAATCAGAGACAATAGTGCACGGTTATCTACTGCAGATGGATCGGGTAGCAGCCAAATGGCTGCATTTTTCATATTAGGACGCTTAAATATTTTGCGATAAAGCTTGGCAGACTCTGAAAGGCTCTTGGTTGGATATGTAGTTAGCTGTATATCATATTTTGTCGCAGCTGATTGTGCTCTTTTAATCAGCCACTCAGTTTTATTTGGATTATATACAGCAACTACCTCCTTGGTTTGAGAGCTTAGTTTTTTTAACTTTTCAAATAATTTATCTGGTGACGGCGCTAACGATATTCCCGTGCGCGCACTTGTGTTCGGTTTCGGAGTAATTACACCACCCAAAACTACAGGTATATTGCCCTCTAAAGTAGATGTAGCATTTTCACTGCGCACACCAAGCGCAATACATACTTTAATATCATTCTTGCTTAGCCATTGATTGAGTTCTTTTGATGAATAATCTTTTTTCAAAACGTAACGCATCGTGCGCCCATTCACTTCTTTTTCAACACCATCTGCCATATCGGTGAAAATTTTATTAAACGGTGCGCGCAATTCGGGATATATCACTGCAACAGAAATTGTCGAAGCTTGTGCTGCCAATACTGTGACAATAGATATAGAGAGAAAGAATGCAATTGCTATGCATTTTTTTTTCGCTATTTGATATATCTTATTCGCCATTATTTATATTAAGTTGCACCTAAATTGTTATGGTTTTTCTCCAGAAACCACTCCCCAATATCCAAATGTTTTAGTGGACTTCACATTTACAAAACCTGCATCTTTGAGAAATTTACTTAGTTCTTTACCGGAATATTGCTTACCTTCAGTCCAATTAAGCATCGCCACGTTAGCTGCGGCAGCTATGGCAGGACCGCTTTTATCATCATCAAAAAGCATCTCATGTATTAGAACTTTCCCTTTTACAGGCAAGGATTTAAAACTTTTTTCGGAAAAAAACTGGCATTTGTCTTTGGGCCAGTCATGAAAAATTTGTGAGTAGAAATGAACATCGGCTTTAGGGAAGTCATCATTCCAAAAATCTCCTTGCACTACTTTTGCACGATCAGATAAATCATATTGATTAAAGTATTCTTGAGAAACTTCGCACACAGGGGGAATATCAAAATTTATTCCCTTTAGATGAGTCCAACGATTTAATACACCAATAATATGTGCGCCAGAACCTCCTCCAATATCTAGGAATACTTTATGATTTGAGAAATCAAAAAACTCTGGCCATGCAGAAGCAGGTGCAATACTTGAACTATGCATTGCTTGTGTAAAATTTCTCGCTATATCGAACTGTTTCTCATGACTATCAAATATTGCTTCATCCCCATAAACCTTAGGTTCATTGGATAAAACAGATTGTCTGAGACTTTCAAGAGTATTTAAGGCAAAGATGTCTAGTAAGCCTCCAAAATAAGTTGGACTATCTTTCAACAAGTATTTCTTTGCATGATCCGTCAATGAATACTTTTGATCAGATAAAGAAATAAAATTCATATTTACCAACATTAATAACAACGCTTCAGTTGATCTAGAAGCAATATTAAGTTTTTTGGAAATTTCTTCTAACGATTTCGGGCCATCATTTAATGATGAAAACAAATTTAATTCATTTGCAAGCATTAATGTCTGATACTTAAATAAGCCTGCAAGGACATCGAAAACAGGTTTATCATCTAAATTTTTCTCATCCTCGACTTGCATTGAATTCATAGTTAACTCCTTATCTTATTTGATTAGTTTTATTTTTATAAATTACTGTTATTACTTATGCAAATATTAAAAAGTCACAAGCGCTAATTGCACTTTGAATTTCAGTAAGCTCAGGATGCTTAATCAAGATAGAGGAAGTATTACTACGAGACTCTTAGAAATTTACTCGCATTTCTCCAAAATAACTTCGTCTCGCAAGTGGTAGATCATTTGGTATGAATAACCCTGACGAATTGAACATACTTGGCTCATATGGCCTTGAATTGAATAAATTTCTCACAGAAAACGCAAATTCCCATCGGTTCTGAAAAGATTTACTACGTACTGTTAAATCAAAAATATCATAATCATCAAGATCATCGGTTCTTGTATCATTATGAACTCTGTCTCGATCCATAACAAAATTCCATTGTGGAGCTAAATACCATCCAGGTATAAACTCCCAATTAGCCTTAACATAGAACTGATTTTGAGGAGCATTTCCAGAGTCCTCATTAACATCCTCATCTTCTGATTCTTGATAAGCATAGTTTCCTAGTAAATGAAATTTTCTATTTATTTTCCAATCGAATTCAAACTCTAAACCGTAGCCCTCTTGTTCTCCCACATTTGCTGCAATCGGTGTAAATTCAATAATGTCATCCCACTTGTACTGAAATAGATTTAAACCAAGCTGAAGATTATCTTTTGGCCGGTAGTCAAATGCTAGTTCAAGCGTCTTTATTTCCTCTGGATCTAGTTCACTGTTACCAACTGCGACAGGATTATTTTGATTCCTAAATTCGGCAAATGATGGTGCACGAAATGCTTCACCGTATAACAGTTTAGCAGTCAAATCATGACGTGCGGCCCAAACTAACGCTAAGCGTGGATTCCATGTGTCACCAAAATCATTGTAATCGTCATATCTCAGTCCAGCAGTCAGTTCCCAGTCATTACTGAATTGCCAGATATCTTGAATAAATGCAAAAGTATTATTCCGATGCTTCTCTGGTAGGAATGCAAAAGGCGTATCTGAGACATCAGTAAATGGGATTGGAGCAAATGCAATAAAGTTTCTATGATCTTCAACCTTATAAATATCACTATTAGTGTATCCCGCACCCACTCTTATTAGATGATCGCTAAAGCCAGAAAATAAACCAGTTACATTAAATCTCCAATGCCTCTCCCAAACTTCAGGATTACCTATTACTCCATTCGGAAACGCTCCAAACCCAAAATTAGTACCTGGTGGGAATAAAATAGTATCGTCATCTACCACTTGACTTGTATTTAGATAACTAATTTGCGCTTGCACATCCCATGTATCAGTAAATTCAGTATTATGATAAGTCAGATCTGCATTCCACCGATCACTTTCATATGTACCATTAGGGTCTAAAGCATCTGCAACACCTGCCCCAGTTTCAACGTTACGGCGATGTTGAAGACCAGTTCGGAATTTCCAATTTCCTCGTGAAATATCTGCACGAATATCAAAACGCTCTGAACCTGTGTTAACAGAATCCGGTGCGAATGAAGTACCAAGCGGGGTGGCTGCATCTGCACCTATATCTTCATCTTGGCCATCTGTATCACGATATTCAGCCATAAATGCAACGTCAAATTCACCCCATTTCCCTCCATAAAGAGACCATGCATCGTAAGTATCAAAACTACCTACACGTGAACCAAATTTAGTCCCATCAATTTCATTAGCTTGTTTTGTAACAATATTTATAACTCCTGCAAATGCATCAGCACCATATACCGCGGAACCAGGACCTCGTATAACCTCAATTCGTGAAATTGATTCTACTGGCATACCTCCCCATACCTGACTTCTATCACCAATAAATAGATTATTTACAGATATACCGTTCACCAAAACAAGAACTTGAGGATTAAAACCAGTATGTATCCCACGGAATGTGTAAATAGGATTATAAAGAATGCTTGATCGCGAAACATGTAAACCAGGTACAGTCTCAAGTGCTTCATCCAAATCTGTAGCACCCATTTCTTTAATGTCTTTTGCAGTAATTACAGTCGCAACTGCTGGTGCACGTGAAATCGGTTGTGCCGTTCCTGTTGCTATACTTATAACTTCCTCATCGCCATAGAGCTCTATTAGTGCTTCTTCATCATAGTCTGCTTGTGCAAAGGAAATTATAAACAAGTTTATAAAGATACTTGAAATAATATTTTTGAAATTGTTCACAATAAAGACTTGATTAAACATGTTCATGCGACACTCCTTATGTCTTACATGTATATTTCTTTTCACTTGTTATTTGCGTCAGACAAAACTCATAAAAAAATAGACGAGTATCCGCCTCATATCCCAAGCGAAACAATACGTAATTAATGCACCTTATTTTAAGGAGTTACGTGAGAAACTAGTCGAAAATGTATCGGAAGTTTGATACCGCGGATCTTATAGGTTTAAGCACAAATGGTATTAAATATGGGATGAACGGAATTTTTTCTTTAGGATTAAAAAATTCTGAATTTTATATTCGACAAACACGGAAACTTAAATAAAAAATAGACAAACCAAATTAAAAACGACTATTAAGATTATTTACCATTTACGAGCTTCTATGCCTTTATAGAATATCCTGTCACAACGTAACGGAAATAATGCTCCTTCCGGTTCCATGCTTGAATCGATATAGCAAGGGAAAAACCCTGCAGTAAAACATAAGGTCATAAAATGATAAAATTCACGAGCATTAAGTCCTTGATCTGAAGCTAGCGCTGCATCAACTGCTGCAATATTCATTTTAAAACGGTATCTAGACTTTTTTAAAATCTCTTCAATTTTTAGAAGCAAGCTTAGATGTTTCCCAGAATGGAATCCCAAATCCTTTGCTAGCTCCAATAAAGGATCTACTCTTTCATCTTTATTAATTATTGGTCGGCCAAATCCAGCAAGCCATCTTTGGTTCTTAAGTTCGCGTTTGATAATTCCTTCTAAATCTTCACCATTATCAACTTTAACTCTACAATTTATTAAAAAATCACAAACTTTTGTTAACGGCACTTGACCATAGTTTCTAGCTTCTGAGACTGCAATAGATGCAGCAATTGCTAAGTTTCCTGTAGATCTAGTTGTTCCTGCAAGGCTTGCTACTCTATTATTCCAAATTCTCGGTTCAGGAAAGCTAGCCGATATTCTCCAGATTCCCTCAAATAGTTTTCCCTGTTTTCTATTAAACTCTCTGCCAGTAATTGCAAAAAGTAAAAATTGCATCCAAGTAAATGCCTTAAACTCAGAAAATATATCCCTCCCACGTAATACTACTCTTTCACCTGGAAACCAGGCGCCCATAGCCGTTACCCAGTTTTCCTCATAATTAATTAGTGGAGATTTTTTGCTCATTAGAAATATTACTTGTTAATTATTTATTGGCCCGGGATCATTTTGTAGTTTCAGGGAATCCTCAAAAAAAGGATATTTACGCCAGCCATAATGTTTTTGTTCTAGAGCATGAACGGCTGCACCTGGCAACCGAAAAAAGAGAAAAAGCATTTCTCCTTGTTCCGTTGTTAATTTCAAATCAACAAATGCAGCAGCAATTACTCCTGTAAATGCTAGAGGCATGTTTGAATGTTCCTCTAAGGTTTGTCGATTTTTTTTTAGCCAATCAAGATTAGATTTCGGACCTGCTATTTCACATAAAGAAACTAAAATTTGTTGCGTTGGTGTTGAACAGCTAACCCCATTTGGATCAAATCCCGGAGGATGTTCGATAGGCGTCCATACGTCTATTCGTTCTTCATTTCGGGGATTTTTTATTGCATTTTGCCAATTCTTTATGTTTTGCCCGCATTCCTCCCAATTCTGCATGGCGAGATATACTTCCCTCGCACCACCATATTGACCTGCACCAACTGCAAGTGCGGCCATCAATGCCGATGCTGAGGTAGAACCTCCAACGCCAGCATTCATTGCTGCGCGAACACTGTGGTCTCGTATTCCAGGATTCGCTATTGCAACCGCAATGGTTTCAAGTAATTTGGCCTGTTCTTTGGTGGGTTTTTCAAGTTTAAATAATAAATATAAGTATTCTACCCAGCTCGCTTTACCTAGAAGATCTCCATACACATCATAACCAGCGCAATAACATTTTTTTGCCGCGAAAGGATTATTCGGCTCTGGTTCTTCGTTCCATATTTTTGTATGGATAACTTCTTTTTTTTTACTCACTTGTACGACACAAGCTCAATTTTAAAGATGAAGATGTGGAGTTGGATGCAAAACTTGTATTCTTGTTTGCATAGGTGGGATCTCATTTGAATCAACATGGACATCAATTAAAGTAGGACCTTTTCGTGAACATATCTCACCAAAATCCAACTTTAATAAGTCCTCTGGGCTTTTAACAACATGTGAAGGTACATTTAAAGCCTCTGCCATTTTAGCAAAACTCGCAGAAGGAAGCTGATAACTTGTAAGTTCTACTTGTCCTAGAATCTGTCCTGATTTAACCATGCCTAGTTCTGAATCATTTAAAATAATGAATATAACTGTCAGTTCTTCATGTACAGCAACAGAAATTTCCTGGGAAGACATTAAATAACTTCCATCTCCTGTTAAACATACAACTGGTGCATTTTTTGCCACTAATGCTGTTCCAATTGAAGCACCAATAGCCCAACCCATAGAAGCAAATTCTATACAGGCTCGAAACAACCCACCTTTGATATTACGTCTACCAGTAATTCTTCTATCATAAGGATGAAGATAATGTATTCCCCATGCAAATGAATTGCCTGTATCGGCCAAATAACGTGTGTTAGGAGGAAATAAATTTGGCAATTCTTTCATCAACCGCTGTGGTTTAATTGGCGTGGCATTTGAATGATATTTATCAGGCTCATCAAGAGTTAACTGAATTTTAGAAGCCTCAGAGAAAATTTGATTGCCTTTTTTATTGGATGAATGTTCAAATTGCTTTTTATTGCTACTAGTTTTATTCAGATATTCATTTATCTTCAAAAATATATGCTGAATAGAACCCCTGATATGTAAATTAGCCATCGGTGAACGTGTAAGATTAGTCTCCACCTCATCAATATGCACTAAGCGGCTATTAAGCAATGAATGATCCCATGCATTGCTTTCCCATTCACTTAAAGACGACCCAATCACAATGATATTGTCTAAGCTTTTATCATTTAAGGCATCATTAGCACTTTCATGTCCAGCAAAACCAACAACTCCACGGAATAATGGGTGATAAGGACTTACAAGGCCTTTCCCTAGTGGTGTTGTAAGCAAGGTTGCATTTAAAGTACAAGCAACTTCAAGAATTGTACCTATTGCTGGTCCAGCCTCCTCTCCAATAATCATTACTGTTCTATCGCTTTTAACTAGATCGCGACAAAGCAAACCAACCGCATCTTCATCAATCAAACTAGGTCGCCATAACAAATTAGCCAAATCATAATTAGGTTGTTTTGTGGGTGAATTTGAAGCAAAAACATCCATGGGGAGACTTAAATGAACTGGACCTGAAGGTGACTGATGTGCAGTCATAATTGCAGAAACTAATTTTCTTTCAAATTGCTCCACGTGAGAAACTAAAGAATTATAACGTGTACAATATTGAAACATTCCTAAAGTATTTATTCCTGTACATGAAGATTCCTGAAACGCACCTTTACCAAATGTCGATAAAGCAGTCTGTGCTGTAATCACAAGGAGTGGAATATTATTTTCAAAAGCAGATGAAACTCCCGTAATTAAATTTGTAGTTCCTGGTCCTGTGGTTGCACAACACACACCAAGATTACCGCTATTACGTGCATAACCATCCGCCATAAATGCTGCACCGGTTTCATGTCTTGCAACGATTGGTTTTAATCCACCTCTGCGTTCGCTTCTTGCCAGCGCATTGTAAAGTGGCTCGATTGCGCCCCCAGGAATTCCAAACACATACTCAACACCGATTTGCTCTAAATATGAAACAAGCAAATCACCTACTTCATATGTTGGTAATGCTTCAGATAATTCAACTAGTTTTTCTGGTGTATGTTTTTCTGAACGAATACTAACCACATTGTTTGTGGTTGCCCGATTGAATTTATTCGCTATTTCCAACGAAATATTTTTCGTTGTACGAATCTCGTCACCGCGAGCTGACATGGTTTTTTCTCCTGGTTAAATACTAGGCAAGGGAAACACACATTTTTTTAATTGTTATACACTTATTATTATTTGTGTTAACAACTGTTTACAACGTTAATATCGATAACTTCTTAAGTGTTATACAGAATTTAACATACTTTAGTGGGGTTAATTAACCATATATTGAGGAAGGTAAATAACTTAATGATTTAAAAGGTAGAATTTTTTTAAACCAGTTCTCGAAACAGGTAATTTTATTTTGTTAGCTAAAGAAATTCGCTAAAAATATGTGTATCTAGTGAAATTTGAAAAAATCATTTATTTCACTCAAGCCCATTAATCACAAAATATTTATGACGCACTTTTCAAGAACGTATCATTTGATACTCTAAATAATTGATCACTAAAAATAACTATCTTAAAAAAATATAATGCACTAGCAATTTAATTAGACTTAAAAAAGAAACACAGACAAAATTAAGTTTATTAAATTTCTCCACATAAGATTTTTCTAGATTATAAAAATGTTCTAGAAAAGAATCAGTTAAAACTGTTGCTTCAATTTATACACTAAAAACGCATACTAATTGTATGTGTTTAGAGTGTATTAATTAACAATTTATTAATTGGAATCTTTATCTACAAATATAATAATACAAGTCACATATTTTAATAATTTCCTTAGTGCTGCTATTGCAATCACATACTATTTTGTCATAGCAAACTACAATCAATCTAATCTAATTAGTAACCCACATAACTTCTAACTATTTAAAACTTTAGTTCTAAGCGGTAATGATAAAATCAACGTTACACAAAATTGAAATTTTTGTTCTTGCGTTAGTAGTTATCGCAATTTTTGGAGTGACTTATCACTACTACTCTCCTTCGTTGTTACAACAAATCAAAAATAATGACGAATTAGTTGTAATAACTCGCAACAGTCCTAGCACTTATTATGTTGGTAACGGTGGGCCTACAGGTTTTGAATATGAACTTGCACAGTTGTTTGCAGATTATTTAGATGTAAAGCTTGCCTTAATTGTTCAAAGTGAATTCCATCAAATTCTACCAGCAATTGTCGATGGCAAAGCCCATATCGGTGCGGCTGGAATCACACATACCAGACAACGTGAAGCCTACGTCGACTTCGGCCCTGATTACCTACAAATAAATACTCAAGTGACCTATCAAGGAGGCAAGAAGAAGCCAAGATCTATTGAAGATCTGAATGAAAAGCGTGTAGCGGTTATCAAGGGCAGTACGCATGCACAAATATTACAAGATCACAAAGAATTCTTTCCGTATTTGAAATGGGATGAGTACTCAGATTTGGATTCTGAAGAGCTAATGCAATTGGTTTCCGAAGGGCTCATCGATTACACGATAGCTGATTCCAATGAATTGGCTCTTAACCGTCGTTATTTTCCTAACTTAAGAGTCGGATTTGATATTGGCCGTGAGCAATCCTTGGCCTGGGCATTTCTAAAAACAGATGATACTTCATTACAAGATTCTGCAAATAAGTTTTTTGCGCAAATCACTAATGATGGCACTCTCACACAATTAAAAGAAAAGTATTTTGGTCATATAAATGATATTACTCCTTCGGATAGTCACACCTTTATTAAACATGTAAAAGAACGGCTGCCGAAATATGAAAATATTTTTAAAGAAGCCGCATTAGAGTATGGCATCGATTGGCGTTTTCTTGCTGCCATTAGTTATCAAGAATCACTATGGAATTCAAAAGCAGTTTCTCCTACTGGTGTTAGGGGACTGATGATGCTTACCAGAAACACTGCTAAGCAATTACAAATTAAAAACAGAATTGATCCTTCAAAAAGTGTATTCGGCGGTACTGAGTATTACCTGACAATACGCGATAAAATCCCAAGTCGCATCGAAGACCCAGATCGTACCTGGCTGGCATTAGCAGCATATAATGTGGGTTTTGGCCACCTTGAGGATGCACGTATTCTTACCCAACAAGCTGGAGATGATCCTGATCTTTGGTCTGATGTTAGAAAATACTTACCTTTGTTGAGCAAGAAAAAGTGGTATAAAAAAACCCGTTATGGCTATGCTCGAGGTAATGAACCCGTTGAGTACGTGCAAAATATTCGTAATTATTTTGACCTATTGGTGTGGTTAGAAAACAAAGGTGAGCTACACGAAATGCTCGCACAAAGATCTTAACGCAAATCTTTAGCTCTATCTGCGTTTACAAAAAAACTGCTGCAGAATCTCTGCACATTCTTCCTGCATTACTCCACCGGTAACTTCAACCGTATGGTTGTGTCTAGTATCAGACAATAAATTAAACATTGAACCTGCGGCACCGGTCTTGGGATCAGTCGCGCCAAATACCAATCTTTTGATTCTGGCATGTAACATAGCCCCTGCACACATTACGCAGGGCTCTAAGGTTACAAACATTGTGGTATCAATTAATCGATAATTATTTAGTGTTTTAGCTGCATTGCGTAAAGCAACTATTTCAGCATGCGCACTTGGGTCGTTACTACTGATGGGCTGGTTCCAACCCGATCCAATTATTTCATCTCTATAAACGAGTACTGCACCTACTGGCACTTCCTCTTGAGTTTCTGCCTGTTGTGCCAACTCAAGGGCCTTACACATCCATTGTTCGTCTTTATTCAACGTTTAAAAAACTGGATATAGAAATGATTTATTCCCATTCAATAGTTGCCGGTGGTTTACCGGAAATATCGTAAGTCACTCTCGAAATACCTTCTACTTCATTGATGATGCGACGTGACACGTGATCTAAGAACTCATAAGGTAGTTTTGCCCAACGAGCTGTCATGAAGTCAATCGTTTCTACGGCACGCAGTGCAATTACATATTCGTACTTTCTACCATCACCCATCACGCCTACTGACTTAACCGGTAAAAATACCGCAAAGGCTTGCGAAATTTGATCATATAAATTGTTATTTTTGAGTTCAGTAATAAAAATATCATCCGCCAATCGTAGTAAGTTGGCATACTGTTTATTTACTGTACCCAATATGCGAACGCCCAAGCCTGGCCCCGGAAATGGATGCCGATAAATAATGTCTCTAGGCAAACCCAGCTCTAAACCAATCGCACGCACTTCGTCTTTAAATAATTCTCGCAAAGGTTCAATTAATTTTAATTCCATATCTTCTGGCAAACCGGCCACATTATGATGAGATTTAATTAATTGTGCTTTTCCAGTTGCTGCCCCGGCCGATTCGATCACATCGGGGTAAATGGTGCCTTGTGCTAACCATTTTACATTACTGAATTGTTTAGCTTCTTCTTCGAATATTTTAATAAACAGATTGCCTATTATTTTACGTTTTTCTTCTGGATCGGATACATCTTTAAGTGCATTTAAATAGCGTTGTTCAGCATTTACGCGATCTACTTTTACACCCATATGTTTTGCAAAGGTTTGCATCACTTGATCCCCTTCGTGTAGACGAAGAAGCCCTGTATCTACAAAAATACAAGTAAGTTGATCACCGATTGCTTTGTGTAATAAAGCCGCAACAACGGATGAGTCTACACCCCCAGAAAGTGCAAGCAAGACTTCGTCTTCGTCTACTTGTTGTCGTATTGCCTCAATCGATTCTTGAATGATGTTTGCTGGCGTCCAATCAGTTTCACAGCCACATATTTTATTTACAAACTGTTGTAAAATTTGTTTGCCTTGTTTGGTGTGAGTTACTTCAGGGTGAAATTGCAAACCAAATAGTTTTCGCTCTTCATTTGCAATTGCAGCAATTGGTGCACTTTCCGTACTGGCAATTGTTTTAAAACCCGCCGGTAATTTCACCACACGATCACCGTGTGACATCCAAACATCTAATATATCTACACCATTCTTTTTATCAGAATCCGTTAATCCTGTGAAAAGCGCTGAATGCCCTTCCAAGGTCACTTGTGCGTAACCAAATTCCCGTTTTGCAGAAACCTCTACATCTCCACCCATTTGTTTTGCTAACGCTTGCATGCCATAACAAATACCCAGAACTGGAATACCTAAATTCAAAATGGAAGCCGATACCTCAGGAGTATTGCCTAAAGTAACCGACTCCGGACCACCTGACAGCACAATACCCTTTGCATGGAATGCAGTAATATTCTCTGCAGATGCATCCCAAGGAAAAATTTCACAATAAGTCCCTATTTCACGAATACGACGTGCAATGAGTTGTGTGTATTGAGATCCATAATCAAGGATCAATACCTTATCTGCGTGAATATCTGTCATGTATACATACTTTATCTGGATTGCCGCGTCGCTATTGCTCCTCGCAATGACTTGGGAGAATTAGTCATAATGTAAATATAAAAATAAATTTCATTTTGTTAAAATGAATCATTGCGAGTAAAACGAAGCAATCTAGTAAATGATCTGTATCACCACGCCCTTTATTACTGCGATGACATATATAAAGGACACATAACGAAAACTAGCAACGATACTTTTTATTCAATATGGTAGTTCGGCGCTTCTTTGGTAATTGTCACATCATGCACATGGCTTTCACGCATACCTGCTGAAGAGATTCTCACAAATTCCGGTTTTGTGCGCATATCACTAACGTTGGCGCATCCAACATAGCCCATACTGGAGCGCAGTCCACCAAGTAATTGCTGAATAATCGTAACAACTGTGCCTTTGTAAGGTACACGTCCTTCAATTCCTTCTGGCACATACTTTTCTGTTTCCGATTCATCGTCTTGAAAATAGCGGTCACTAGAGCCCATTTGCATAGCCGATAATGAACCCATGCCCCGATATGTTTTATACGATCGACCTTGATACAGCTCCACTTCACCTGGAGCTTCTTTGGTACCAGCAAAGAGTCCACCAATCATAACGCTATCCGCACCAGCGGCAATTGCCTTCGCCACATCACCAGAATAACGAATTCCCCCATCGGCAATGATAGGAACCGCAGATTTGATCGCTCGATGCACATTATCGACTGCACTGATTTGTGGTACCCCTACTCCAGCCACAATCCTTGTAGTACAAATTGAGCCAGGACCAATGCCAACTTTAACTGCATCGGCACCAGCTTTAATTAAATCTTTGGCCGCATCACCCGTTGCAATATTGCCACCGACTACTTGTACATTAGAAAAGTTTTTCTTAATCCACTTGACCCGATCCAAGACTGATTGCGAATGTCCGTGCGCAGTATCCACCACAATAACGTCTACTCCCGCTGCCACTAATTCAGGAACACGCTCATCTGTTTCTGGCCCAACGCCTACTGCCGCACCGACTAACAGGCGGCCTTCTTCGTCTTTACATGCATAGGGGAAATCTTTTGATTTTTGTATATCTTTAACCGTAATAAGTCCGCGCAATTCAAAATCATCATTAATAACTAGGACTTTTTCAATACGGTGTTCGTGCAGCAATTGCTTAATTTCTTTTTTACTCGCGCCTTCTTTTACAGTTACCAATCTTTCTTGAGGCGTCATGATTTTTGAAACCGGCTCGTCTTTTCTGGTTTCAAAGCGCAAATCGCGGCTGGTCACAATTCCTAATAATGATTCTCCAGAAACAACGGGTACTCCAGAAATATCTTTTGCACGAGTGAGCTCTAGAACCTCGCCAATACTGGTTGTGGGCTCTACACAAATAGGATCCTTGATCACACCACTTTCAAACTTTTTAACCATACTCACTTCGTTGGCTTGCCTAGCAACGGAAAGATTCTTATGAATCACGCCAAAGCCACCTTCCTGTGCCAGTGAGATGGCCAGACGACCTTCGGTCACCGTATCCATGGCCGAGGAAAGCAACGGCATGTTTAAGCTAATTTCGCTAGTCAGCTTGGTTTTAAGCTCTACATCGCGCGGTAAGATACTAGAGTGGGCGGGTACTAGAGAAACATCGTCAAAAGTCAGCGCGTCTTGTTTGATTCGCATAAGGGTACTGCTAAAAATAGTGGATTTTTTGATGAGAGCAAGAAAGCACCGCGCACAGAGCCGCAGTGTATAAATAAATACATGAGGATTCGAGCATGGTGCTGCCGACGCTATCGCGAAAAAGATGCATTTTTAGTAGTGCCCGAAGTTGTCCTTGCCATGGTGGCGGCCCATTATAGTCATTGTAAATTTCGCGGTAAACTGAGTTTACACATTAATATTTTGAGCTAGCACAAGATTGAATATTTCATTATGCCGAAGATAGATGCTCCACAATTAGGCCTTGAACTCGAAGAGCGACAGATCTATTCCGTCAGCCAATTAAACTCTCAAGTTAAACAATTACTACAAAATAACTTCACTTTGATTTGGATTGAAGGAGAAATTTCTAACTTTGCCAAGCCCGCCTCTGGGCATATGTATTTTTCATTAAAAGATGAACAAGCCCAGGTACGCTGCGCTATGTTTCGTAATGCGAATCGAAAACTTGCTTTCCAGCCTGAAGATGGTGCTCAAGTTTTAATCCGCGCGCGCGTTGGGCTCTATGAGCCACGCGGAGAATACCAGCTTACCGTAGAGCATATGGAAGAAGCGGGTGTTGGAATTTTGCAGCGTAAATTTGAAGCATTGAAACAAAAACTTAGCCAAGAAGGGCTATTTAGCGAAGCACATAAACAAACTTTGCCTCCTTTCCCAAGCAAATTAAGCGTTGTAACTTCAGCATCTGGGGCAGCAATTCGAGATATTCTCAGCGTGCTGCAACGCCGTTACCCCATTTTAGCCATACAGATTTACGCCGTACCTGTACAGGGCGAAGAATCTGCCAGTGCAATTGTGCATGCCATTAAATCCATTAATCAGCACAAAAATAGCGATGTGATTATTTTAGCGCGTGGCGGAGGGTCAATCGAAGACCTTTGGTCTTTTAATGAAGAAAGTGTCGCAAAAGCGATTTATGCATCGCGACTGCCAATCGTTACAGGTATTGGGCATGAGGTAGATTTTACCATTGCCGATTTTGTTGCCGACTTACGCGCCGCAACCCCTTCAGCCGCTGCTGAGCTAATTGTTCCACACCAGGACGAACTGCTGGAGACCTTAGATCAATTGCAAAGATCATTACTATATATAGTTCAAGATCAGCTGATTACCAGGCAACAATCCATTGACTGGCTAGCGCAACGGCTAGAATTTTTACACCCCAAACAGATGCTAGAAAGAAGTACGGAACGCCTCATCGAGTTAAGAAGACGCGTACTCAGTGCCATCACACTGCATTTCTACAGCTATCACAACCTACTCAACAAATTATCGATACGACTCGAAAACCAATCACCCAAATCTCGTCTAGCTGAGTCAAGAATCAAGCTCACGAGTTTGCATAAAGACCTGCGATATATGACAGAACAAGCCATAGATCAACGCAGGCAACAGCTCATGACATTAACACGCACGTTGGAGGCGGTAAGCCCCCTAGGTACCCTGAATCGTGGCTATGCGATTGTTTCTAGTACAAAAAATGGCCAGATTATCCATGATGCACGTCAAGTGACTGAAAATGAGAAGATCCTGATCCAGCTGGCCACCGGGCGCCTCAGCGCAAGAGTTGATAAGAAAGAGACATAACCCCTCCATCGCCCAAGGCCATATGTTGCTTGCCAGATGCGGCGTTATCTGGTATCAAAGCGGGCCTCATTTTTAAGTGATAGCTCAATGCCGGTAAAAAAATCCACGACCAAGAGAAAAACTGCAACTAAAAAGAGAGTTGCGGCCAAGAAGAAAGTTGCTACTAAAAAAAGAGTAGTAACAAAAAAGAAAGCTGTACCTAAGAAAAAAGCAGCAGTTAAGAAAAAGGTTGCCAAAAAGAAAAAGGCCGCGCCTAAAAAACGTATAGCCACGAAAAAGAAGGCTGCTCCTAAGAAAAAAACAACGGCTAAGAAAAAAGCAGCGGTTAAGAAAAAAGTATCTAAGAAGAAAAAAGCCGCGCCTAAAAAACGTGTAGCCACAAAAAAGAAAGCGGCTCCTAAGAAAAAAACGGCAGTTAAAAAGAAGGCTACTCCTAAAAAAGCAAAGGTAGTAGAAAAAAAACCAACTAAAGCTGAATTGGCAGCTGAAAAAGCCAGATTAGAAAAAGAAGAAAAAAAGAAAAAACGTATCGAATTACTCAACAAACGTTCTGTTGTAGATTTACCTGTAGATGGCATTACTCCATACACAATGCATCGTGGCGAAAGTTATATGAGCCCCAAGCAACTTGAGCATTTTCGAAACATTTTATTACGTTGGAAACAAGACTTGCTTGATGAAGTTAGCCGTACGGTTGATCACATGAAAAAAGATGCCAGTAATTTTGCTGACCCTGCAGATCGTGCTACTCAAGAAGAAGAATTTAGTTTGGAGTTACGCACTCGTGACCGTGAAAGCAAACTAGTTCGTAAAATAAATCAAACTCTAGCGAGTATTGACTCAGATGAATATGGCTATTGTGAGTCATGTGGCATAGAAATAGGAATTAAAAGATTAGAAGCCCGACCCACTGCAACATTGTGCATTGATTGTAAGACCTTACAGGAAATTAAAGAAAAACAAATTTTTTCATAGCTCTTTGCACCATAACACTCATGCCATTTTGAACTATGAGTGCACATACTAATAATAGTTCTAATTACCCAGCTTATATCGGTCGTTTCGCGCCCTCACCCACTGGCCCTTTGCACTATGGCTCGCTCCTAGCAGCCGTAGCTAGCTATCTTCAAGCCAAAAAGAACAGTGGTCAATGGTTAATCCGCATCGAAGATATAGACCCTCCACGTGAAGTGCTCGGTGCAACAGATAATATCTTACGGACTTTAGAGCTCTATCAATTTGAATGGGACCAACGGCCACTATATCAATCTACACGCCCAGACGCTTATCATGAAAAACTTAATAAATTAAAAGAGAAAAGCTTGCTATATGCTTGTTCTTGCTCGCGTAAACAAATTGGAGAATTCGCAAAAGATTCTGTTTTAGGTAAACGCTATCCCGGTACTTGTAGCAATAAAACGTTAGATGTAGACCCATTAAATTATAATTTAAGATTGCGCACTTCGAACCAAACTATTCATTTTATTGATGCAGTATATGGACAACAGACCGCAACAATTTTTAAAGATATTGGTGATTTTGTAATTTATCGAAAGAATGACTTACCCACGTATGCACTTGCTGCCAGCGTTGATGATGCCTATCAAGGTATAACCGAAGTTGTGCGCGGCCATGATTTACTTGCATTTACCCCACTACAAATCTACCTGTGCAAAATATTGCAATTACCCATACCAAAATTTCTTCACATTCCAATCGTAATTGATGAAAACGGATGCAAACTAAGCAAACAATCAAACGCAGATGCTTTATCTAAAAACAACTGTACTAGTATGTTACTAAAAGCATTGAATGACTTAGGCCAGAAGACTCCTAAAATTCTTGATGATGAGAATTTAGAACAAATATGGAACTGGGCAATACAACATTGGGATATTACCAAGATCCCTCGCTCAAAAACTCTAACACTTAATGATATTTAATTAAGTGCACTCAATAAAACGGCCGTACTGAGACGGCCGTTTTCTGTACTAGTTATTAGAAGTAAGCTAATGTTTATTCGCCATCCCCAGCCTTACTCTTATCCCACTCCCATGGCTCTTCTTTGGCAATCGTAAAAAAGATCCAAAAGTTGCCAATCAGCATAATGACAAATAACACCGCTGCACCCAGCGCCCAAAGTGGCTCACGAAAATGCTCATCAAAATTCACAAAATTGATAATGGCAAAAATCGCAATGGTCCAAAGTACCATTACGGCTAAAGCTTGAAGTGTGCGCATATACGCCTCCTATACTTTCTAATATCTATTCTTTACTTTCGCCCACCGGGCATCGAACTCGCGTCTAAGAATTTATCAAAGAAGATATCATCCTTGTTCATGCCTTGATCTACCATAACTTCTATAGCTGCATCAATCATGGGCGGAGGACCACATAGATAACCCTGTGCCTCGCCTAGGGCTAGTTTACCAGTATCTACGTAAGCTGACTTCAAATAATCGGTTACCAGGCCGGTAGCCCCTTTCCAATCACTGCCTTCCGGTTCCATGTTCAGTACAGGCACAAACTCAAAGGAGTGATTCTGATTCCATTTTGAGCCAATTTCAGCCATTTCCTCTAAACAATACAAATCGTCTTGGGTACGCGCACCAAACAAAAACAAACAATCTCGCGTAACTTGGTCATTTACAGCCGATTCTAAAATCGCCTTAATTGAGCTCACTCCACTACCCCCTGCAATACATACTATATGCGATGCATCAGGACGTAACCAAAAATGTCCAAATGGCCCTGAGACAGTTACCTTTTCGCCAGTGCGATCTTCTGCAAATAACCATTCTGTAAATTCGCCGCCAGGCACCAAACGTACAAAAAATGTCATCTCATCTTTGGCTTCATTTTCAGGTGCTTTAGCAAAGGAATAAGAACGTGGAGCACTTAGACCATCGATACTTATCTCAGCATATTGACCAGCGACGCCACTACGTTCTGGCAAAGAATATTCTGACTTTATGACGATCTCTTTAATGTCGTGAGTTAAGTCGTTAATCCGTGTAAATGTGCCTTCAAAAGAAACAACTTGATGTGCATGCTCAGAATCTTCTAACTCAACTTCAACTTCTACATCGCTTTTTAGGGCGGTCTGGCATGCTAAGATCATTCCATCCTTAAGCTGGTCTGGATCTAGTACATAGGAAAAATCGGTTAACGCCTTGATCTTGCCATCCTTAAGCTTACATTTACAAGTTGCACAGCTACCTACTCGGCAATCATGTGGCCAAGGTATGCCAAGTTCTAAAGCAGCATTTAAGAGATTATCACCAGCCTTTACGGTGACTTTATGTTCGCCAGTATTAATACTGGCCTGCCAGTCTTTTTTACTACTACCAAATAATCCAAACATAAAAATTAGTACCCACTGGCATCCACTCCAGTGAAAGAACGTTTAGCTATAAGTTTTAAGAGCTACAGCTCTACTAGGCGTTTATTGCAATGCCTCGTAAAGTCCCTGACTTAACATCCTCAGCTGTTGGTAGACACTCAAATGGATTGAGCTTTTCTTTACTTGTTGATGGATGTGCCTTCACCTTATTGTACCAACTATTCACTCCCTGGCGCGAACTGATTAAATCTCCTGCTCCAAGTATTTCGATACAATTGCAACAAGCAGACCAATGAATATCTGCCAGAGAAAATTCACCGCAAATGAAATCACCTTTCTTAGGTGGATTTTGAACTTGCTGTTCAAATCCATCAAGAAGTGTGGCTAAAGCTGATTTATCGATATTTTCTCCAAGCAATAGCTGAACTTTTTCAGTCGCAATACCTGCCCACTGATACATTACTGCACGAATTACACCATTTCGTGGAACAAGTGAAGGTCCAAATCCCTTGTCATCAAGATAAGACATTACTGCACCTGTTCCATACACCACAAAATCTGTATCTTGAAGTACTGGCGCAATACCATAAGGAGACTTTGATAAAAACTCGCTATCATCCTCACCGCTGATGATCTTAGTCTCCATATCTATGCCTTTTTCACCTGCTGTTTGCAAACATTTACCTGTGTTTGGACAAGCTGGGTGTCCACTTAATATCATTTTTGTTCTTAGTTGATCTCCAATCATATCTCCCCCTAACTGACAAGTCTCATTAGGCTAGTTGTAAAATTTAAAAATTATTACCAAAGACAATCTCAAACTAGATTTTCTCAGCACTTAATATCAAAAAGCAATTTAGTTATTTTGATACGTAATTAAATTTAGTTAGTCTTGGATTTTCAAAGCTCCAGAGGGGCATTTAGAAACTGTTTCACGAATTTCAGCTTCAGGTGCAGCATCCGTGTCAATTACAAATTGACCATCTTCTACCTTAAATACACTGGGCGAACCTTTTACACACTCGCCAGCGTGGCTACAAACATCGGCATCGTATGTTACTTTCATTCTTCTGACTCCTCTTTTTGTGTTGTCATTATCTTATTTTTTAATGCTCAGTTCACTGATTTAGATTACTATATTGCCGCTTTTTTACAATTTTTTATAGATGTTTTTGACAAAAAAAGCCCCTATTCTCGGCATCTGCAGAGAATAAGGGCGGTAGGGGGTTGGCTTCGCTAGGGGGCTATGCGTAGCCTGCTTGTTGATTCATCTTCGCTGCGATCTTTAACTCGCCTTCACTCGCCATCTCGTCATCCCACTTTGCCAGCTGTTGCTTCATGTAGCTGTGAAATACCGGTGGTAATAGGCCTAAGGCAAATAAGGTGAAGTACCCGCGCCCACAATTCGGCGCCCCCACTTCATCCAGCTCCCAAAAATGCGTCTCGCCGCGATCATGATGGTCGGCTTGCCGGCCGATCTCGATGAAAAACCAGCTGGTAAACGCTGTGCTGTTGTCCCAGCTATGCCGATAGTCGATCGGTTGCCCTTTCTCGCGGATCAACCCATAGTGCTCTAAATAGTTCAGCACTTCCAGCTCGAAGTTGGAGATGATCCACACCCCCGCTAAACACAGCATGCCGATCCATCCCCCAACAAACCAAAACAAAAATAGCGTCGGTAGCGCCATGAAGTACCCCCGTATCCAGCGGTTTTGCCAGCTTAAAAATGGTGCGCCTAAGCGCTCCAGGCGTTGCTTTTCCATCATGAATAGAAATTTGCTTTGCCCTAACCCACAGATCGGGTAGTGCGCATACATGCTGCGCCCGCGCGGGGCCGTCGCCGGGTCGTCTTGATGCCCCAACTCTAGATGGTGGTTGTACACATGTGCATAGCAAAAGTGTGCCTTGCCACTTAAGGCCATCATCCAGCGTGAAATCACGAAGCTAAAGCCTTTGGTGTGCGCCAGCTCGTGCCCATAGATGATGCCGATACCGGCAAAGATCCCGGTCGAGTACACCGCGCCGGCCAGTTGTGTGCCGGTGATCCCGTCTTGCACCGTTAACCCTAAAATCTCCGTGGTGCCGATCGGCACGCCATTTACGTATTGCCAGATCCGCCACGCCAACGCCACTTGTAAGCAGATGAATACGCCTAGCATCCCGTACATGGTCCCGTTTAATAACGGCACTACGCCGTAGGTGTCGCCTTCGTCATCGACCCCCGCGCCCGGCGTCTGTGCGGTCGTTAACGTATCGACGATGATCCCGACCCCGAGCAATACCACGCCGGTCCATACCCACGGCCCGCCCGCTAATACCCCAAACATCGCGCATAAGATTAATAACGGCGCTAAAAAATAGCGGATGTTGATTATGAATTTCTTCATCTTGGCCTCCATCAGTAAATGAAGAGAAAGATTGTGTGCCTTATTTGGTTACATAAGGCGATTATGAGAAGTCTCGATCAAGAGGGCAGACATACGCTTGCATCTTGATTAATAAGGAAATTATATCACTCGGAAGTACATAAATTGTAGTATGTATTTCGTAATATAGGGTTCGTTTACAGAACAAACTAACCCACTGATCCCCCATTGAACTGCGTTATTGTAGTTAGAAGCTTCGTCTTGCCTCAGCAAGGTTAGAAGCTAAGATGTTTCTTTAGAATCAAAATCTAAACATATGGAATTAATACAATATCTTAAATTTGTTGGAGCGGGACCATCTTCAAATACATGCCCTAAATGGGCTCCACATTGGCTACATAATACTTCTGTACGGTGCATGCCTAAACTTTGGTCGGACTTCGTCGAAACACACTCTTGATTTGCTGGTTGCCAAAAGCTTGGCCACCCCGTACCGGAATCAAATTTATGCCGAGAATCAAACAAGGTAGCCTGACAACAAACACAGCGATAGAGCCCATGCTCTTTATGGTTGTAGTATTTACCACTGAACGCAGGCTCAGTACCCTTTTGCCTGCAAACATGAAATTGCTCCGGCGTTAATTGTTTACGCCACTCTTCGTCAGATTTTTTTATTTTTGTCAATTAGTTAGTTAAATAGCCTAAAGTCAAATATTAGAAAGCTATGCACTTTCAACTGCTTTCATACTAAGTCGTATTCGACCCTGCTTATCGATTTCTAATACTTTGACTTTGATAACGTCACCCTCTGAGAGCTCATCAGTAACATTTTCAACGCGCTCATGTGAAATTTGTGAGATATGAACCAGACCATCTTTCCCAGGCAGTACACTTACAAAGGCACCAAAATCCATGATTTTCACGACCTTACCTTCATAGGTTTTACCAACTTCTACATCCGCAGTGATTGCCTCAATACGTCTTTTCGCATCATCACCCGCCGCCTTATCCACCGACGCAATACGTACTACGCCTTCATCATCAATATCGATGGTAGTACCGGTTTCTTCTGTCAATGAGCGTATGGTGGCGCCTCCTTTCCCTATGACATCACGTATTTTGTCTGGATTAATTTTTAACACCGTAAATCTAGGCGCGTACTCAGACATCTCTTCACGTGGGCTGGCAATGGCCTCTTGCATCTTATCTAGTATATGCAGACGCCCTTCGCGAGCTTGCTGTAAAGCAATATCCATAATTTCTTCGGTAATGCCTTCGATCTTGATATCCATTTGTAATGCAGTAACCCCATTTCGTGTCCCCGCCACTTTGAAATCCATATCGCCCAAATGATCTTCGTCGCCAAGAATGTCGGTAAGCACGGCAAAATCTTCCCCTTCTTTTATTAGCCCCATGGCAATGCCTGCCACCGGTGCTTTCGTGGGTACACCCGCATCCATTAAGGATAAACTCGTACCACAAACACTGGCCATCGAACTTGAACCATTCGATTCTGTAATTTCAGAAACTACACGGATCACATAGGGAAATTCTTCCTCACTGGGGACCACTGCCTGAATACCACGCTTGGCAAGTTTTCCATGTCCAATTTCACGTCGTTTTGGAGAACCTACAAAACCTGTTTCGCCTACACAGAATGGAGGAAAGTTGTAATGCAACATAAAATGATCTTTAAATTCTCCTTCAATTGCATCAATAATCTGCGCATCTCTTCCAGTCCCCAGCGTTGTGATCACCAAGGCTTGGGTTTCACCACGGGTAAATAAGGCACTGCCATGGGTTCGCGGCAATACACCCGTGCGAATTGTTATTGGCCGCACCATGGTCTTGTCTCGACCATCTATACGCTTTTCACCGGATAATATTCGACCCCGTACAATTTTCTTCTCAAGTTTTTTGAAAGCACCTTGTACTTCCGCCTCACTTGGTCCTTCTTCATCATTTACTATGGCCTCAAGTAAACTAGTTCGAATCTCACCAACTTTGTCTTGGCGTTCTAACTTTTCTGCAATTTGATAGGCTTCGCCCAATTGTTGACTACATTGTGCATTAACATTATCAGCCAATGTCTCATCGGCCTCAGGGGCTTGCCAATCCCATGCTTCACAATTCACTTCAGCAGCAAATTCTTTGATTGTGTTGATAGCCGATTGAAGCTGCTCATGGCCAAACATCACTGCACCCAGCATGACTTCTTCAGGCAGTACGTCTGCCTCAGACTCAACCATCAATACAGCACTTTGCGTTCCGGCAACCACTAGATCAAGTGCAGAATTTTTCAACTGTGAATTACTTGGATTGAGAACATATTGATTATTAATATAGCCAACACGTGCAGCACCCATTGGCCCATTAAATGGAATACCAGACACCGCCAAGGCTGCCGAAGCACCAAGCATGGCAGGAATATCCGGATCAATATCAGTATTCATTGAAACAACGGTAGCAATTACTTGTACTTCATTGGTAAAGTCTTTCGGAAACATTGGCCTTAAAGGTCGATCAATCAGGCGGCATGTCAGTGTTTCTTTTTCGCTTGGTCGACCTTCACGTTTAAAAAATCCGCCAGGAATTTTGCCCGCGGCATAGGTTTTTTCTTGGTAGTTGACAGTTAGCGGAAAAAAATCACGACCCGGCTCGGATTCTTTACTTCCTACAACAGTTACCAAAACTGTGGTTCCTGCCATATCAACCATCACCGCACCATCTGCTTGGCGTGCAATTTCACCGGTTTCCAAAGTGACTTGGTGCTCTCCATATGAGAACGATTTTGTTACTTTACTCACTGCTAGTTTCCATTTATTGATTAATCTATTTGTTAATTAAATTCATATTCATAACAAGCTTGTTTAGCCGCACAAATATGTATGAAGATAACTTTGAATTTCTTGCTATTACTTACCAACACTAATTAACATCTCTCAATGAGAGATTTTTTAAATTAGCGTCTCAATCCAAGTGAACCAATAAGATCTTGGTATCTTTTTTGATCTTTTGATCGTAAGTAATCAAGAAGTTTGCGTCGGTGATTGACCATCCTAAGAAGCCCATGACGCGAGTGGTGATCTTTTTTATGTGTTTCGAAGTGCCCGCTGAGGTGATTAATACGTGCGGACAACAATGCCACCTGCACTTCGGGAGAACCGGTATCGGTATCGTCTCGTCGATATTTCTGAATTATCTCTGCCTTCTCTACTGCTGTAATTGCCATTTTTCAATCTTGCCTTTTCTTACTTACATTACCTACATTTTTGCCTGAAAATTTAAGAGGGCGATTCTACCACGTAACCCATAGTGAACAACAAAAATTCCTGATTGCATCTAAAAACCAGCAAGATTTCCGAATTTGCCTCGATTTATAAAACTAACTTAAGCATTTAGGTGCAATACGACCATCTTCCAATACATTACCCACACCATAAAAATTATCTTGCTCATCATAAATTCTAACGAGCCCATTTGATGGCGCTCCTTCTACCCATATGGGAAGACCATTTTGTACTTTCTGCATGGTTTTTTCAGCTACAGACACAGCAGGGTAGTCTTGCAAGGCACTATCAGTTGATATTAATAAATTATCTAATAATGAAGGCTGTTGCTCAGCATAATGTTGTAATTCTGAAAGAGTCGGCAATTTTGAGTCAACAAAAGGTCCAATACTCGTTCGTCTAAGATTGATTACATGTGCACCACAGCCCAGTTTTTTTCCTAAATCTTCCACTAAGCTACGCACATAAGTGCCTTTTGAACAGTGTACATGCATAGCTAAACAATCTCCTTGTCGAGTTATTAAATCGAACTTATATATATGTACGGTTCTAGAACGTCGTTCTACTTCTATTCCTTGCCTGGCCAATTTATGCAATCTTGTCCCATGATGTTTGATGGCAGAAAACATTGGTGGAATTTGATCGATTACACCTGTCAACTGTTCTTTGCTTTGAATGATGGCTTCATCAGTGACTAAAGATGCATCCTTAGTCTTTAATACATTGCCATCCGCATCTCCTGTATCGGTAGTGACACCAAGCTGCAGTGTGACCTCGTATTGTTTATCTGCATTGAGTAGATAATTAGAAATTTTGGTTGCCTTGCCAAAACATATGATTAACATGCCGGTCGCAAGTGGATCTAAACTTCCGGTATGACCAGCTTTCGCAGCATTAAATAGTTTTTTTACTTTGCGTAATGCTAAATTTGAAGTGATGCCAGCAGGTTTATCAAGCAACAATAAACCATTTAATACGCGCCCTTTGCGTTGGTTAGCTCGCATACTTTACTAGATAAAGATACAAATTGTATTTAGTAAGATCTTGTAGCTTCTCCAACTCATCAGTTATTTCAAATATTATTTATGATCTAGTGCAATATGAGGGGTGTACATTTACTACTTATTTAAAGAAGCCCTGATTTATTAATGAAATGACTGAGATTAGGCAAAATGATTTCGAAAAAACGGAGTGTATATAGGCATACATGAGTATTTTGAGAAATCATTTTAACGACATATCAGAATAAATCAGGGCTTCCTTAAGCTCTCTTGAATCAGTTGCTCAATCCTCTCACTTTTGGCTTCAGTATCATCAATAATAAATCGTAAATCCGGCATTTTACGTAGTTTTAAATTGCGACTAAGCTGAGTTTTTAAGAACCCACTTGCACTTTGTAAACCCTTGAGCGTCTCTGCAGCATCTTGCTGAATATCTATGGGTCCGAAGTAAACTCTTGCCAAGCCCAAGTCATTGGTCACCACTACATCATAGATAATAATTTCTGACACACGGGGATCTTTTACTTCGTTACGCAATAGCATAGTAAGTTCACGACGAAGTAATTCTCCCACACGCAGAGACCTTGCTGACTCCTGTGGCATGCTAGATATGTTTATTATTAATAATTCTAAATAGTTCGAGCGACTTCGGTGCGTTCATAGACTTCAATTTGGTCGCCGACTTTTACATCGTTGTAATTCTTAACGGCGATACCGCACTCGGTGCCTGCCCGTACTTCATTGACATCATCTTTATGACGCCGCAAAGACTCAAGTTCACCTTCATAGATAACCACATTGTCTCGAAGTACGCGAATGGGATTACCACGGCGAATCACGCCTTCAACTACTTGTGTTCCTGCAACCGCTCCCATTTTTGAAGACCTAAATACGTCTTTCACCTCTGCCAAACCGATAATCTCTTCACGCAATTCTGGCGAAAGCAAACCACTCATTGCTTTTTTTACATCATCGATGGTTTCGTAAATGATGCTGTAATAACGAATATCGATACCTGAATCTGCTGCTAAGCGTTTCGCAGCATTATCCGCTCGTACATTAAAACCAATAACAATAGCATTAGAAGCCTCTGCTAAATTTATGTCTGATTCATTGATACCGCCGACACTCGACATTACAATTTTTACTTTTACTTCATCTGTAGAAAGTTTCTCTAAAGAATCGCGTAAAGCTTCTGCACTACCCTGCACATCTGCTTTAATCAATACATTTATTGAAGCCGCTGCTCCATCCCCAATTTCATTAAATATATTTTCTAGTTTAGATGCTTGCTGTGCAGCAAATCGAGTATCTCTGGATTTGCTTTTACGCAAATCAACAATTTCACGAACTTTGCGTTCATCTGTAACAACTATGGCTTCATCTCCAGCATTAGAGGTGCCAGAGAGCCCCAATACGACCACTGGAGTAGAGGGACCTGCCGTTTCAATTTCTTGACCATGTTCATTGAACATGGCACGTACACGCCCAAATTCTTCGCCTGTAAGTAGCATATCGCCTTTTGATAACAATCCCTGTTGCACCAACACGGTAGCAACCGGGCCACGGCCTTTGTCCAATGAAGATTCAATGACAACACCTGTTGCTGGCCCGTGGTCAACGGCCTTTAATTCTAAAATTTCCGCTTGTAGTGAAATTGCTTCCAGCAAATCATCGATACCTTCACCGGTCAGGGCCGAAACATTGATAAAGATATTGTCGCCGCCCCATTCTTCTGGAATGACTTCAAGTGCAGCCAGCTCGTTACGAACACGATCAGGGTCAGAGTCTTCTTTATCGATTTTATTCACAGCAACAATCATTGGAACATTTGCTGCACGAGAGTGTTCAACTGCTTCCGCTGTTTGTGGCATCACACCATCATCTGCAGCGGTTACTAACACAACAATATCCGTAACTTCAGCACCTCTGGCACGCATCGCTGTGAACGCAGCGTGACCCGGTGTATCCAAAAACGTAATGGTGCCCTTATCGGTATTAACACTATAGGCGCCTATGTGTTGGGTAATTCCACCGGCTTCGCCGGAAGCGACTTTAGTGCGACGAATATAATCAAGTAAAGATGTTTTCCCGTGGTCTACATGACCCATGACCGTTACTACGGGATTACGCGTATGCGCTTGTGTATCATCATATTCAACTTGTAATACATCTGCCTCAATATCAGCAGCTTGCATCGGTTTCGCTTCGTGGCCAAGCTCTTCCACTACCAAGATTGCTGTATCTTGATCGATGACTTGATTAATGGTCGCCATCACACCCATTTTCATCATCACAGCAATAACTTCCGCGGCTTTAATGGCCATCTTTTGCGCCAGATCCGACACAGAAATACTCTCTGGTACAAGTATTTCTCGCTTAATCGGTTCAGTGGGTTTTTCAAATTTATGCTTATCGCTTGGTGCTACTTTCCCTGGTCTACGTTGTTTGGGCTTGGCTTTCCGTTTGCCGCGCTTGTCACTGGCAACATGCAATTCACGACGTTTGATTACTGTATCCGTTAATTCCTTTTCGGGTTCAGCTGGTTCTTCTTGCTGCGGTTCTTCAACTTTTACTTCAGATTCTTGTACTTCTTCCTCTTGTGACTGTAACGGTTCTTGAGCAAGCTCTTGAACTTCAGGCACTGCTTGTTCTGTTTTTTCCTCTACTAGCTGGTCAACTTTTTCAGCGGCTTTTTGCTGCTCTTGTTCCGCTAATTTTTCTTTTTCTCTCGCTTCTGCTTCTCTTGCTGACTGTTCTAATTGCTCAGCAACTTGCTTTTCTCTTTCAGCTTCTTGCTCTAATCTTTTTTGCTCAGCTTTGGCCTCTTCTTCTAATACAACACTTCTTTTCACGTAAGTGCGTTTGCGCCGCACTTCAACATTAACGGTTGTACCACTAGCACCGCCTCGGCCTTGCGCTCCACTAACCTTCAATTGTGAAGTAGTTTTTCTCCGCAAGGTAATTTTTCTACCATCGTCTGCAGGTGCAGATATAACCTTGCTACGATTGTTGCGTAAATGGTCAAGCAATTGCATTTTTTGCTCATCACTAACAACTTGATCCGCTGCATCAAATTCCATACCAGCCTCCGAAAATTGCTCTAGCAATTTCTCGACTGGTGTTTTGACTACTTCAGCTAATTGTTTAACAGTAACTTCAGACATCATTAATAATTATTAAACTAATATTTTTTAAAAAACCTGTTAACTTGTTGCACCTTCATTTTCAAACCAAGGCGCACGCGCAAGCATGATTAGTGAGCCAGCACGCTCGGCATCTAAGCCATCTATATCCAATAAATCATCCACAGCCTGTTCGGCCAAATCTTCCATAGTGGAAATTCCTCTACAGGCAAGCTCAAAGGCTAAATCTTTATCCATGCCATCCATATTTAACAATTCCGCAGATGGCTCTGCCTCGGCAAACTTTTCTTCAACAGCAATTGCAGAAGTTAACAATACATCACGTGCACGCGTGCGCAGTTCTTCAACAATCTCTTCATCGAATTCTTCAACTTCGATTAATTCTTTTGGTGGCACATATGCAATTTCTTCAACACTTGAAAAACCTTCCTGCGCCAAGATCACCGCAACTTCTTCGTCAACATCAAGTTGTGACATGAACATATCAACAATTTGACGTGTTTCCACTTCACTCTTTTCTTCTGCTTGACCTTCTGTCATTACATTGAGCTCCCAACCGGTAAGTTGACAAGCCAATTTTACATTTTGTCCACCACGACCAATAGCTTGAGATAGTTTTTCTTCATCTACAGCGATATCCATGCTTTTCTTGTCTTCATCAACGACGATAGATGTCACTGCTGCTGGTGACATGGCATTAATCACAAACTGAGCTGGATTTTCATCCCATAGAATAATATCGATACGTTCACCAGCCAGTTCATTTGACACAGATTGCACACGTGAACCTCGCATACCTACACATGCACCAACAGGATCTAATCTAGGATCATTGGATTTCACTGCAATTTTTGCTCGCAATCCTGGGTCACGCGCAGCTGATATCACTTCAATCAGCCCTTGCCCAACTTCAGGTACTTCAAGTTTAAATAATTCAATTAAAAACTCTGGCGCAGTACGAGTTAAAAACAATTGCGGACCGCGTGTTTCTTCGCGCACTTCTTGTAAAAATGCACGCACGCGATCACCTGGACGCATGGCTTCGCGTGCGATCATATGCTCACGTGGAATGAATCCTTCAGCATTGCCACCCAAATCAATATAGGTACCTGCATGGTCACTACGTTTCACCACACCCATCACCAGTTCACCAACACGATCTCGAAAAGCATCGACAACCTGTGACCGCTCTGCTTCACGCACTTTTTGCACAATAACTTGCTTGGCGGTATGAGCAGAGATACGACCAAATTCCACTGATTCAATCTGCTCCTCAATGTATTCACCCACTTGCATTTCAGGGTGATCTTTTATTGCATAGCTATGTAGTATTTGCCGTTCCGGTGATTCAAATTCGGGGTCTTCATCGTCCATCACTAACCAACGCCGAAACGATTCGTAGTCACCAGATTCTCGATCTATTGCAACGCGCACATCCATTTCCAGACCATGCTTTTTTCGTGTTGCTGTAGCTAATGCCGCCTCAATCGCTTCAAAGATAATCTCTTTATCCACGCCTTTTTCATTTGATACTGCATCAACAACTAACAAAATTTCTTTATTCATACTCTTTAACTCAATGTTCAACCATTAAATTTAATATCTACATCCAATTTTGCATTTTTAATTGCGTTGATAGGAACCGTATAGAAATCCTTCCCATCAACTTTAACTTCAATATCTTCATCTCCAACTTTTTCTAAGATACCGCTAAAATTCCTACGCTCTCCAATGGCCCAAAGTGTTTTAATTTTGACTTTACTGCCAATAACACCTTTCATTTGCTCGGCACTAAATAACGGACGATTAATTCCCGGTGATGAAATCTCCAATGTATAAGGCACTTGAATTGGATCTTCTACATCTAATACAGCACTTAATTGCTGACTTACTCTTGAACAATCATCCAGTGTTATTCCTTCTTGTCGATCGATGTAAATGCGCACATGCGCGGTCTTTACACCAGATTGACATTCCAGGCCCCAAAAGTCGTAGCCCATGCCGACAATCACTGGCTCAACAACTGGCAAAATGCCATATGGGTCTCTATACAAATTCATTTACACAATAAAAAAATGGGCTTATGAGCCCATTCTTATTAAATTCATTTCCTTATGCAGCGACATTTGCAACTACCTTCTCAATCTTTACAGAATGAGAAAAACAAGCTGCAATAAAAAAGGCCCACTTGGGGCCCTCCTATTCATTGATTAAACAATGACTTATCACTTATCAACTGCGCAATATTATAAGTAAAAAAAATCACTTCATCAAGCCAGTGACAAAAATAGACATCATAAGCTTACCAATGGGAGCAATTTGAAGATAAACCATGAATTCATCGAATTAAGAATTGATATTAATTAGCAATGGACACAAAAAAGCCTGAATACTTAGCATATTCAGGCTTTCTTGACTGATTAAGCGTTTTTAGACGTCGACAATATCACCTTTCATTGAATATAAAATGCAAAGTACTTCGTCACGTTCTTTTTGACCTACATTGTTTTTATCCAATGCAGCGAGTACGTCATCACATACAGCATTAAATTCAGTATCATTAATATTCATGCCTCGATGTGCGGTGAGCATGTCTTGCCCAGTATACTCTTGGGGTCCACCAATACCTGAGCAGAAAAATTCCCATACCACTTGCTTGACCTTTTCACCGTCACTATTGATATAGCGATTTTGTACTTTGGGGTTACTCGTATGATTGGCCCAAACATCCGCTACGATCTGTCTTATTTTATCGCCTCCGCCCAAACGGTCATATAAACTGGCTTCACTCATTTGCAAAACTCCTCTCTTAAATTATTGAAATTATTACGTCTTCTTTTACAAGTTTTGAGGCCTTATTGTACCTATATCTAGACACCAGTTTCTAGCAAATATCTATACCTAATCCTAGTTGCAACGGCACTTTGAAAATTGGCTTTTAATTGCAGCTTTTGGGTCCGTAACACTAGCCAAGTTACTGAATTATGTGGGTAAATATCGATTGCAGAACAGTCTAAGAGATAAAATGCAGCCTATTCAGATAGCTAATAATAGGACTTCGTATTTGCTAAAGAATCTTAATCACAGCAACAATTTGCCTGATCCTTGACTTTGGTTGAACCTTGTTAAGGTGTCTGCGGTGCGCTGATAACCAAACTCAATGAGTTCCTCTGCCCGATCAAATTCATACCACGTGCAAATATTACGTGGGATCTCAATTACCACATCTGGACGATAGGATGCCAATTTGAACCGAGCCACTGATGTCTGCATAGTATCCATAGACTGTGTAACAAGATTAAAAACGCTTAACTCTTCAGAACTATCGTCAGTCGTTTTAGGCAATAGATTATCGATAAATTTCTCAATCGCTTGTTGATATTTATTCTTTGCCACAGCTGTTTTTTCTTTTTGTTTTTTCTTTTGCTTTGGTTTGAATACTTCATCGGGACCATTTAGTGCCACCGCAATCGTCATTTGAGTATCATCATTTAGTGTAGGTGCAATCGGTATTGGATTGATAATACCTCCATCCACTAGCACTCGACCTGACAATTTAACCGGCGAAAATATCATTGGTATGGCCATCGAGGCTCGAATTGCTTCAAACAAAGGCCCTTGTGTGAACCAGATTTCTCTTTGTTCGACTAGATCCGTTGCGACAGCAGTAAAACCAATAGGTAAATCTTCAATATTGTGGTCCCCGATCATCTCATTGATCACTTCAATGATTCGCTCACCTTTGAAAATCGATTTTTTACTGAAGGATACGTCCAACAAACGCAAAATGTTTCGCCTTTTTAAAGCAGTGATCCATTCTGTGTAGACATCAAGCTCACCAGCTGCATAGATCCCGCCTATCAAGGCACCAATTGATGCACCAGAGATATATTGAATTTTATAACCGCGTTCTTCTAAACAGTGGATAACGCCGATGTGTGCTAAACCTCTCGCGGCTCCACTACCAAGTACTAATGATATATTGAGCTTTTTTTTACTCACTTTGTTTTAAAAATCTCCTTCTTAATTTAAGAAAAGCCCTAATCATTCCTGTAGACCAAGTTGACCTCATTATAATGGAGATAAAAAAACCGTATACATTCGAACTGCATTTATAAGTAAGGTGAAAATAACCACGCTATACCATCACGTATTTTTGTAAGCAATGAGCGCCCATCTACTTCTTCTAAAGTGACTTGTCTGCATGTTGGTAAGGCACCATCAACATATCGAATTAATTGTTCAGCAATATTGGCATCATAAATTTCCAACCCGATTTCATAATTAAGCCGCAGACTTCGAGGGTCAATATTTGCCGAGCCAATCAAGCTATAGTGATTATCAACAACAAATAATTTTGAATGCGCAAATGGACCTGGCTGATAGTAAATGCATAGTCCCCTTTCAAGTAATTCCCATAGCATGTGGCGTGATGCCCAATGCACATAAGCCAAGTTATTCTTCTCAGGAAGAATGATGTTTACTTTGACACCACGTAATGCAGCAAGTTGCAATGCACTGATTAATTCACGACTTGGTAAAAAATACGGTGTCATTAAAGTGATCTGACTCACCGCAGAATTGATAGCCGTGAGCAAGATGACGGATAAATGATCAAGGCTTTGGCCAGGACCATCAGTTATCGCTCGACAAATAGCGGGGTCGTCGGATAAATTTTCTATAGCACTGCTATTCGCAAGGCCCTTCCCTCCGGCAAAACGCCAATCCGATTCAAATACGCTTTTTAATTGTGAAGTTATATCCCCTTGAATTTTAAAATGAATATCAACAAGCGACTTGGTAGCGCTATCATTATGGTAGTACTCATCGCTTATATTCATTCCTCCAAGATAGCTTGTTTCATCATCAATGATTAATAACTTCCGATGATTGCGTAAATTTATATATAAGTTAAAAGGAAAAAATTTGGGCGGTAAAAACAGTAGAGCCTGAATACCATGTTTTTCTAATGCACTACGTACTTTTTTCCATGAATAAAATTCACCAATTCCATCAATTAATACATATACGCTTACACCGCGTTTATGTGCATCAATTAAAGAATTTACAAACTGACTACCGATTTCGTCATTTTTAAAAATATAGACACATAAATATATATTTTTTCTTGCGCCATTAATGGCGTTCAACATAGACGGATAGGTTTTTTCACCTGCATATAGAATTTCTATCGTGTTGCCACCGATCAAAGGCAATTTAGTAATTTGCGATGAAACATTATGCAAATCTTTCAGCGATTCAGGTATTTTTGCATCGAATGTTTCTGCATGTTTATTAAACTGAGCTTGAGATAAAGTAGGTTGAAGCTTTTGTGCACGCGTGTGTACGCGGTTTATGCCAAACAAAAAATATAATAGTGGGCCAAAAAAAGGCAGGAATAGACATACGGCAATCCAACCAAACGCAGCTCTCGGGTCTTTCTTATATATTAGTGCATGAACTGCCGCATAAACTGCCAGCAATAGCAAGAAAATACTGATAAGAAAGATGTAGGACATATCAAGTTTCAAATAGAGCTACGTATTAGAAAGAAATTTAACCACACTTAGGTGTGGTAGTGGTGATCAGAATAGGAATCGCTTTGCGTAATAGATATGTGTGACTTCGTCACGCTTAATTTGCGCATAATACCCATGCGCACGTGTCCCACTCGCAAGTGTGGTAGCGGGGGCAGGATTTGAACCTGCGACCTTCGGGTTATAAGCCTGTTTACTTTATATAGCGCACCAAGAGTCAATTACTTACACACCTAAATTAGTCACATAGACACATTTATGGCCACACTTGTGACTATAGTTATCAAATCACTTGTGTATTACTTCCACTAGTTGACCTTTTCTCGAAATTGGCTGAAAAATAAACTTATACCCCTTTTCACCCATTAGGGAGAAAATAGGACTTTAATTTTGATTCAATCAAATGGGTGAAAACTATGGCGCAGTTCTTGAGAGATCTATTTATAACAAATACAAAAATTAAAGAAGATGACATTATTCAACTAATAGAAGTATTTGCTAATAGAGGGAAAGCTCTAATTGAATATAAGAAAAATGCAGGAGTTAATGATTACAAACCTGGACTCTCCTTAGTAATTAGATTTGATGGTAAAGGTTACCGTCTTTTTAGCACAGAAGAATTACTTAGGCATTTTAATAGAGCAAAGAAAGTAGAAAGAATGATATTCACAATCGAGTCCACAGAAAGCATAAAAAGTAACAGAGCAGCTGGTGAATATTTAGAAGTTAGATTTGATACAAAAGATTTAAATAATTGCTACCTACAAGTTTCATCAGATGATTCAGATTGGGTTGATTCTTCGTACTCGGCTGTACAAGAATTTTTAAATAAATGTAAAACAAAATATGGTTGGGTAAGAACTGGATGGACTACCTTAGCAATTCAACTTTTAGGTGTGATAGGTGGTTTTGGTCTTAGTTTATGGGCTGCATCAATAATTGCACCAAGTCTGAAAATAGAGAATGCATTTATTATCACTTTTTTCTTTGCCTTACTTATATTCTCTAACTTCTGGGCATATATATACAAATGGGTTTTATTGTATGTAGATTCAGTGTTTCCAAATATTCACTTTTATCGTCCTAATAAAGACCGTATTAACTGGTTGATGCAAGCTCTAATAGGCGGTATTGCCACAGCATTCGCACTTTGGATATTGAATTTAATATTTAAATATATTGGGAGTGTTCTTAGCGGAATACCGAAGTAGGTACTAATTTAAATAAGTGCCGTGGACACACAGGCAACTTCAATCAAGTTGTAGGCATTTAGTAATGCTACTATTTTTATTAGTGGTCAAAAGCAAGGTTTTAAATTACGGCCTTCGGGCTATTACCCCGATTCTTTGTTAGATACACTTGTGTAATTAAGGACTTAATTGCAATGAAGTGACAAAAATCACACTTCTAACTGTCACACTGAGTGGCAAATAAAATCACTAGTGACTCTATTTAGAACACTAACTAGATGATTTTATGAAATTTTATTTGGTAGCGGGGGCAGGATTTGAACCTGCGACCTTCGGGTTATGAGCCCGACGAGCTGCCAGACTGCTCCACCCCGCATCAATCTGAGCCGAGGAAGTGTACGCAGATAGCCTTAATATTTCAAGAATGTGAATGTATCTTAAATTAATACTGACTCGCGCTCTTCATACATCCTTATATTCATTCAACTATCAGTCGACAAAAGTTTATTAAAAATAGAATCTTGTCAAGCTCGTTATACTCAACCGTTAAGACAATTTAAGGAATCGCTTCGCGATACTTGATTTGCGAGTAATACCCACTCGCATGTGTCCCCGCATCAATCTGAGCCGAGGAAGTGTACGCAGATAACCCTAATATTTCAAGAATGTGAAAGCATCTTGAATGACAAGCATCCCCTTTAGATCTCTCAGTTTATATCCAAAAATCAACAGCCAAAGATTTATTAAAATAGAATCTGCTGAGTTCAATACACTCAACTATTAGGACAATTTAAAAAATTATTTTTATATACAGGAATCGCTTCGCGATCATTAATTTGCGAGTAATACCCACTCGCAAGTGTCCCCGCATCAATCTGAGCCGAGGAAGTGTCCGGTGTACCCGGACTAGCTCACTTCGATGTTCTACTTTACATCTCTTGTTATCAACCACTACTATTTGTGGTGCACTTTAAATTTGAACTCACCTTCTGCAACACTCATGGCAATTTGTGGGAAGAGAGAAACTCCCAGATATCGTCGTTTGTCAGTTCGCGTGTGACGGCACCAATTCTCCGCGCCGGCTGATATTGGTAGCCATTGGGCCAGGTATGTCCGCCGCCATTAATAAGATAGCCAACGAGTGGCGCCTTGCAGCCGTTCCACGTATACCGAGTCACATGGGTAGCGTCGTCGAACTGATTCTTTAGGTTTACCGCTGTTGGTTCATTGGCGCAACCATTGATATCTCGCCACACGTGCATGCTACGTTTTATACCAACATATCTACCTTCGAATAGTCGCTTTGCACCCGCACAAGTCGGTGCGCCGCCACTGTAGGGCCAGGCACAGTCGGCCGTTCCATGTATCTGCAAAACTGGTACTGGTCGCTTTGGTCGACAGCCTTGAACCGTGCTTACTTGATTGCCGCCTTCCACTGCCGCAATCGCCGCGATTCGTTGTGGCAATTCACAGGCTAAGCGGTGAACCATGGCGGCACCGTTCGATATACCCGTTGCATAAACCCGCCGCATGTCCAGTTGCTTACTAAGTTCCAATGCATCTAGCAAGACGTTAAAATATCGAATGTCATCGACGTTGTTTTTACACGCTGGCCCTGACGTGCAAATCCACTGCTTACCTACATCACCGCCACCAGCGTTCCATGAGCGCATTTTTTTCATTAGCGGACGCGATGTGCCGCGAGGGAAAACAGCAACATAGCCATTGCGCACCGCATGGTTCGTAATGCAGTCCTGATGCTTGAGGTCACCGTTCGGACAGGTCGTGCGAATGGCATTGGATGCATCCGCGCCGCCGCCATGCAGCACAAGTAGTACCGGCGCTGGAGTTTTTAGGTCGTCTGGAATGAAAACATCATAAGGCCTCTTTGGAAATCCCGGCAGTGCGACATGCTCGCGGAGGTGACCATTTTGAGAGCCAGCAGATACCGCGTACGTTACACCCACCACCACTAGAGCAATCACAATTGCGGCGGCTTGTGTTCCAGCTTGCCTCAAGTTCATGTCGTTTCCCCCTAGTAGCCCTCAGTAATCCGACAGAATACCAGAGAGTTGTTTAATTGCTATTTGTTAACTCTTCTTTTTTTAATTCACTTGATCAAGTTACTACTTGAATGCAGTAATTTAACAATGCATTAGGGAAAATAAATAAGGCAACGATTAGTAAACCATTAATGGATAGCACTGTTTGCGCAAGTATAGGTTTTTGTTGGTTAAGTAGCAGGCCAGTTTCATCGAAATACATATATTTAACTACGCGTAAATAATAATACGCACCTATGATAGACATGACGATTGCAAGAATTGCCAACCAAAGCATGTCATTGCCGATTAAGCTTTGTAACACATACAGTTTTGCATAAAACCCAACGGTAAGCGGAACACCTGCCATCGAAAACATAAGAAGCAACATAATTAACGCAATCCAAGGATGAGTTTTGCTTAGCCCCTTGAGGTCTACAAGATTCTCTACTTCATTGTCTTGATTACTAAGTATTGTTAACACACCGAATGCACCAGCTGCCATTAAAACGTAAATGACTGTATAAAAAAGTGCTGCTGCATAACCAACTTCATCACCGGATAAAAACCCAAGCAGCACGAAGCCAATGTGCGAAATGGTTGAATAGGCCAACATGCGTTTAATATTGCTTTGTGCAATGGCAATGATATTTCCAAATATTAAAGACAAAGCCGCTAATATCATAAGCATGCCTTGCCAATCATCAAGCAACTCTAGTAAACCATCATTTAATAAACGAAATGCCATCACAAACGCTGCCAGCTTAGGCGCGGATGCAATAAACAGTGTAATCGCGGTGGGTGCCCCTTGATATACATCTGGAACCCACATATGAAAAGGAATTGCGCCAAACTTAAAGGCGATGCCAACTACCACAAATGTCAGCGCAAATACTAAAGCGATACTAAACTCTTTTTGACCTCCCAGATATAAATTCAACCCAGCTAAATCTAGTGTTCCAGATACTCCATACAATATGGATATTCCATATAAAAGCATTCCTGAAGCAATCGCTCCCAGTACAAAATATTTGATGGCCGCTTCCGATGTGTCATTAGAATCGCGTACATAAGCAACCAAGGCGTATAAACATAATGATAAGAGTTCTAAACCTAAATAGATCAGGATAAAGTTATGCGCAGACGCCATAACTAACATTCCAAGCGTGGCAAAAAGACCTAGAATATAAAATTCAGCTTTGGCGTGACCACGTTGAATTAAATATGGGCGCGCGTAGATAAAAACCACAGCAACCGCTACACAAACAAATAGTTTAATTGCCCTTGCAAGTTCATCATTAATATACAAACCCTCAAAGGCAAACGATTCAGAGTGTTGTGGCGCTAAATAGATGGTGATAAATGTAATCAGCAAGGCAACTAAACTTAACCAATATGCCATAACCTCGCTTGCCCGCCCTGCAAAGAGACTAAAGAGCAGTACCAACGTCGTAGCCGCTAACAACACAACCTCTGGCATTGCTATGATTAGATCTGTATTTAGATTTTCCATATTCGTTATCTAATATTGGTCAGCTGCGCCTGTTGCAACAGATGTGTAACTGATGCATCCATCATTTCAATCAAAGGAGCCGGCCAAAGCCCAAGCCATAACACAAGAACAGTTAACACAAATAAGCAAATGAATTCTCTATGATTGAGATCATTTAATTCTGCGACCTGTTCGTTACGTACTTCTCCAAATACAACACGTTTTATCATCCAAAGCGTGTATGCCGCACCAAGAATTAGTGTTAAGCCTGCAAGAAATGCATACCAAATATTTGCATTAAAGCTCGCTAAGATCACCATAAATTCTCCGACAAAACCGGAAGTACCCGGTAAACCTGCATTGGCCATGGCAAAAATTACAAAAAACGTTGCAAATTTAGGCATGCTATTCACGACACCACCATAGTCTGCAATTTGTCGACTGTGCATACGGTCATAGAGCACGCCAACGCATAAAAACATTGCGCCCGAAATAAATCCATGTGAAATCATTTGTACCATTCCGCCTTGCATCGCTAATGCAGCATGGGCATGACTTTTAGAGAACAAAGAAAAAATTACAAAGAAGCCAAGTGTGACAAAACCCATGTGGGCAATGGAAGAATAGGCAATCAGTTTTTTCATATCACGTTGTGCCAAGGCCACAAACCCGATATAAACCACTGCGATCAGCGACATGGCAATAATTAAATAAGCAAGCTGATCACTGGCGTAAGGAGTGATCGGAATGCTAAAGCGCAAAAAACCATAGCCGCCTACTTTCAACATGATCGCTGCTAACACAACCGATCCACCCGTGGGTGCTTCTACATGGGCGTCGGGCAACCAGGTGTGTACCGGCCACATTGGAATTTTTACTGCAAATGCAATCAGAAAAGCCAAAAAGATAAGTATTTGTTCATTAGCTTCTAAGGTGAATTTTTGTAGTTGCGCAATCTCAAAAGTCCCGGCATTCAAATATAGATAAATCAATGCAATCAATAAAAAAACCGAGCCAAAAAAAGTGTATAAAAAGAACTTGATGGTTGCATAGACTTTTCTAGGTCCACCCCAAATCCCAATAATTAAGAACATGGGGATTAACATGCCTTCAAAGAACACATAAAAAAGAATGGCATCCAGCGCACAAAACACGCCTATCATCAAGCCTTCTAGAATTAAAAACGAGGCAAAATATTCTGCAATACGCTCTTGCGATACTTCCCATCCAGCAATAATTACCAGGACTGTGATGATGGTTGTTAATAGAATTAACGGTACCGATATGCCATCTACACCGAGTGAATAAAAAATATCAAAAGCCTGAATCCAAGGGAAATGTTCCTTAAACTGCATTGCATAGCTACTACTATCAAAACCATTGGCTAAGGCAATGCTTACCAAGAAGGTAACTACAGCAATTATTAATGACAGCCAACGCACTGTATTTACCGAGACTTTTTTAGCAAGCAGCACTAACACGCCGCCCAAAATGGGCAGCCATATCAAAACACTAAGTATCGGTAATGAAGCAAACATTATTGTTTTTATAAAAATAATTTAGTAAGCAAGAACAGCAATCCTATAATCATTGCAAACGCATAATGGTATAAGTAGCCGGTTTGTATTTTGCGTACCTGTCCTGAAAACCAATTGATAATTTTGGCCGAACCGTTTACGACCAAACCATCAATCAACAAACGATCTCCAAACGAATCACAAAACGAGCCCATCTTTTTCACGCCACCTGCAAATAAAAATTGATAGAGCTCATCAATTCCATATTTATTCAATAAAATTTTATAAATGAAATTGAATTTTTGTTTTAATTGCTCGGCAAGTTGTGGTTGTTTGATATAAATCCACCACGCACAAATAATTCCGGCAAAAGCAAGCCACACTGCATAGCCTTGAAAACCATGCGTAATAAACGACCAGACGCCATGGTAATGCTCTTTCATTTCTGCAATCGCACGATGATCATCGGCTACAAAAATACTATTGGCAAAATAGTCGCCAAAAACAAATTGGCCAATAAATAACCCGGCAACGATTGAAGGGATAGCTAATAAAATAAGTGGTACGGTAATGACCTTAGGTGATTCTTTTACATGCTCTAATGTATGAGCATCCATTCTGGTTTCACCGTGAAAGGTCAAAAACAATAATCGAAATGAATAAAATGCCGTAACGAAAACTCCAATAAGTACGAGTACATAGGCAAACTGGGCACCTGGCAGATGGGAATGATGTACTGCTTCTATGATGGCATCTTTAGAGAAAAATCCTGAGAACCCTGGAAATCCGATTAATGCAAGTGTGCCAATAAATGCAGTCCAATAGGTGATCGGCATGTATTTTCGTAATCCACCCATGTTGCGCATGTCTTGTTCATGATGTAGCGCGACAATTACCGAACCTGCGGCGAGAAATAACAGTGCCTTAAAGAAGGCATGTGTAAATAGATGAAAGATTGCAATGGAATATGCCGAAGCACCTAAGGCAACCGTCATATAACCCAGTTGTGACAAGGTAGAATATGCCACTACTCTTTTTATATCGTTCTGCACAATGCCCACTAGGCCCATAAAGAACGCAGTCAATGCACCAATCACTAAAATTACAGAAAGCGCCGTTTCACTGAATTCAAACAAAGGCGACATTCTTGCCACCATAAAGATACCTGCCGTCACCATGGTTGCCGCATGAATGAGTGCAGAGATTGGTGTTGGACCTTCCATCGAATCCGGTAACCAGACATGTAATGGGACTTGTGCAGACTTGCCCATTGCGCCTACAAACAGACATAAACAAATTACCGTGATCACGGGCCAATGAATATTTTCTGAAATGGAGAAGGTCTGATCGGTAACCGTAGGTGCTTGCGCGAATACAGTTTGATAATCCAAGCTATTAAATACCGCTAAAATCGCCGCGATCCCTAAAAGAAACCCAAAATCCCCAACCCGGTTAACTAAAAATGCCTTTAAATTTGCAAATATGGCAGATTCTCTTGTATACCAAAATCCAATCAATAAATAAGAAACTAGACCAACGGCCTCCCAACCAAAAAATAACTGCAGGAAGTTGTTTGCCATGACTAACATCAACATGGAAAACGTAAATAAAGAAATGTAACTGAAGAAACGTTGGTAGCCCGGATCATCATGCATATAACCGATGGTGTAGATATGTACCATTAATGACACAAAGGTCACGACCAGCATCATCGTTACCGTTAGGGGATCAATTAAAAATCCGATCTCGAAATCAAGACCGTTTAGACTGAACCAGTTATAAACATCGATTATGGTTTGTGGTTTATTCTCAAAAATTACTTGCTTGAAAACTACTAGACTTAAAACAAAAGAAATAAATACACCTAAAATTGTAACGCTGTGTGCACCAACGCGACCGATCTTGCGACCAAACAACCCCGCAATTAGCGAGCCGAGTAATGGCGCAAGTACAATTATTAAGCACAGAAGTTTCATCGGAGTTTATTTAGCCTTTTAAATTCTCAAGATCTTGAACATTTATGGTTATTCTATTTCTGTACAACACAACTAAGATCGCTAAACCAATGGCTGCCTCTGCAGCCGCAACCGTAAGAATAAAAAATACAAACACCTGTCCAGATAAATCATTTAAATAATGGGAAAAGGCAATAAAGTTCATGTTTACTGCTAGTAACATTAACTCTATGGCCATTAACAGTAGAATCACATTCTTTCTATTTAAAAATATGCCCGCAATACTAATAGAAAACAGAATTGCGCCCAGCACAAGAAAGTGAGTTAAACTAATCATTGTTATAGTTTTAAAAAAGTTTCCCTATTTAATTACAAGCTTTGTTACAAAATTATTATTCTTTTTCTATTGAGACCAAACGTATACGATCCTCTCTATTAACGTTAATTTGTTTTGATGGGATCTGATGTTTTTTATACGCTCGCTTGCGCATGGTTAACGTAATCGCTGCAATAATCGCTACTAATAAAATTACGCCCGCAATTTCAAATGGATATACGTACTGGGTATACAAAAGCTCACCTAACTCTTGGGTATTATCGTAATTTGCTGGTTTGGGAGGTGGTTTTTGCAAATCAAAGGCTGGACTATTAAGTACAACAAACATCTCTACCACCATAACTGCGCCAACCAATATGCCCAGTGGTAAATATTTAGCAAAACCTGCACGCACCTTTGCAATATTGATATCAAGCATCATCACCACAAACAAAAACAAGACCATTACCGCGCCGACATACACTAACACTAAAGCAATGCCTAAAAATTCTGCTTCAAGTAACAACCATAGTGCGGCACTAGTAAAAAATGCCAAAACTAAAAATAATGCTGCATGTACAGGATTGCGCACTGTAATCATTGCCAGTGCCGAAAGAACTAACACTGCGGCAAAGAAATAAAAAACTGCGCTTTGAATTATCATTTGTTTTTATTTTTACTTATCTATAGGCAGAATCGGTTTCACGATCCGCCGCTATTTGCTCTTCATGCTGTCTTCCTACATCAAGCAACATATCTTTCGTCATAATCTGCGTGCCACGTTCAAAGAATGAGTACTCAAAAATGCGTGTTTCCACAATGGCGTCGACTGGACATGCCTCTTCACAAAACCCGCAGTAGACGCACTTAAATAGATCAATATCATAGCGTGTGGTACGTCGACTTCCGTCTTCGCGTTCTTCAGTATCAATGGTGATCGCAAGTGCGGGACATACTGCTTCACATAACTTGCAACCAATACAACGTTCTTCTCCACTTGAATAACGACGCAGGGCGTGCAAACCTCGAAATCTTGGCGATTGCGGAGTTTTTTCTTCTGGATAACGAATCGTAGACTTCTTTGTTCCAAAACGTTTCCCCGTCAAACTCATACCCTTAAGTAATTCAGATAAGGTAAAGCTACGAAAATAATGTTTAAAGGTATTCATACTTAATACTAATCAAACCATGGGGAAATTTTAAAATACAGCAGCACACCTTCGACAAATATCCAAATTAATGTCAGTGGCAATAACACTTTCCAACCCAAGCGCATGATTTGATCATAACGATAACGTGGAAAGGTTGCACGAAACCATAAAAAGCAAAATATAAAAAAGCAGGTCTTGGCAATAAACCAATGTGGACCAGAAGATAATACCGAGCCTATAAATGGCAAATGAAACCAATGTGCTGGGAAGAAAGGTATTCCTTCTAAAGGACTTAACCAACCGCCTAAAAACAGTAACGCCGTCAGTGCAGAAATTAAAATTATATTGGCGTATTCTGCCAAGAAAAATATCGCAAAGCCCATGCCGGAATATTCAACATGAAATCCAGCGACGATTTCGGACTCTCCTTCAACTACATCAAATGGTGCACGATTGGTTTCAGCTACTCCGGCAATTAAATAAGTCAGAAATAACGGTAACAACGGCAACCAATACCAATGCAAAACACTCCCCTGCTGTGCCCTGACAATATCTCCAAGATTAAGGCTACCACTCGCCATCAGTACACCGACTAAGGCAAATCCCATGGCAATTTCATAGGCCACAATTTGTGCAGCCGAACGTAACGCGCCTAATAGTGCATACTTTGAATTCGAGGCCCAACCCGCAACAATGACGCCATATACCCCTAGTGATGTCATTGCCAAGATATATAACAAACCTGCATTAATATCGGCAAAATTCCAACCATCTGCAAATGGAATCACAGCCCATGCCGCTAATGCGGGGATCATGGACAACAATGGCGCAATTCGAAATAAAAAACGATCTGCATCGGTTGGCAAGATCATTTCTTTAAACATCAGTTTTAATGCATCGGCAATCGGTTGACCAAATCCCTTTGGACCAACTCGATTTGGGCCCAAGCGCACTTGCATGAAGCCAATGACCTTACGCTCTGCTAAGGTGACATAGGCAACACAACCAAACAACACCAGAATAAACATAAACATATAAATAGTAGTCAGCACTACTGGAGGAATTGCCGCGATAATGTTCATTATCCAATCAAGCATTTGCCACCCTCTGGATTTCAACTGGCGCAATGGCAGTTCCAAGCTGATCGATGTGTTTTGAACTTCTTTCTATCCAAACACATTCCATTGGAATGGTTTGATCTATTTTCAAATCTAGTGTCATTTCCTTGTTGCCCTGTACAACACGTACTTTTGTTTCTTGCAAAACATCAAGTTGTTGCGCCTGTTGTTCACACATACTCACACAAGGTGGTCTTTCATATACAGTTTCTTGCAAAGAGTTGGCGCGGCGAACAATATTGTCGGTAGCATAAATCGGTGTGCTGGATACTCTATACAACTTCTCTTGTCTGCCATTTAAATTCACCACACTTAAATCTTTGAGACTACTGTTGAATTCAACGTCTACTTCAAATTGTGCTTTAAGTTCTTCGCGTACATCTTGGCAAGTTTGATATTGCGCATCTTCAAGGCCTAATTTATTTGCTAGCACTCTTAATATGCGCCATGCAGGACGAGATTCACCTAAGCTTGGTACAGATTGGTTTATACTTTGCCATCTTCCTTCTGCATTAATATACGTACCATCCGTTTCTGAAAAAGTAGCGATGGGTAAAATAACATCTACATATTCCTGCATTGATTCAGTTATATAAGGAGTGAAAAGCACTACGAAGTCTGCTTGTTGCATGGCGTCGATTGCCAATGGCGCATTGGCAAAATCAAACTCTGGTTCCAAATTAAATAACACATAAGCTTTTCTAGTATTTTCAAGCATTTCATTGGTATTTAAACCAACATTTGCATTGCTTTTTCCTGCAGGCAATCTATGTGGAATCATTCCAGCCAACCATGCGCCTGCAGTATTTCCAGCCGATGCAATGATTCCAAAATTTGAATTCGTTGCGTTCGCAATAAAATTTGCCAGTGCGCGCAAGCAGGATGCTTGCGGATGGGAATCAACCATTGAACCTAGCAATATACTTGTGCAATTTGTATTACTCAAAGAATTGAAAATATCCTGAGCATAATCTGAAACTGATACTTCATTGATTAACTGCTTCAGCGTATCTGGTAATTGTTGCACAGCATTTGTTTCTGCACATTTTGCAATCTCAGCAAGTGCACCTACCCATTGTTGCGGCGCACAATTCCAAGTATTTTGATGGGCAAAAAGAAAATCAAAATTTTGTGCATTTAAACTTACAACCTGACAACCATTCGCTTTACGTATTCGATGCGCAAGCATCGGCTGTTCGGTTCGAACATCACAACCAATTAAAAAGATGGTGTCATTTTCTTCAATCGATTCAATTGATTGGCCCAAATAAGGAAACAGTGGCATAGACTCCTGATCAACGAAATCGACTTGTCGTGTGCGGTGGTCGAGATTTTGGACATTCAGGCGACGAAATATTTTTTGCAATAAATATAACTCTTCCACTGATGAATGTGGTGATGCCAATACTCCAATTTGTTCAGTAGAGATGCTTTGTAATTTTTCTGCTACTTGGTCTAAACATGTATTCCAGTCCGGCGTTTGCCAGCCATGATCACCTTTAAGCATGGGTTGATCTGCCCGTTCATTTGAATGTAAACCTTCGTAACTAAAACGATCACGATCGGATATCCATGTTTCATTTACTGTACTATTTTCTCTAGGCACAACCCGCATGACCTTGTTGCGCAAAGTATGTAAATAAATATTTGAACCAACACTATCATGTGGTGCAACACTGGAAGATTGCAACATCTCCCAAGCTCGTGCATGCATACGTGATGGTTTGGCGTTTAATGCACCAACTGGACAAACATCAATTATATTGCCAGACAACTCTGAACTAAGGGAACGCTCTATATAAGTACCGATTTCCATAAACTCGCCACGTCCCGTTGCGCCGAGCTCTGCTATCCCCGCAATCTCTCTTCCGAAGCGTACGCAACGTGTACAGTGTATACAACGTGTCATGTCCGTTGAAACTAACGGGCCCAACTCTTTATCAGGTACCACACGTTTTCTTTCCGTATATCGCGAAACATCTTCTCCATATCCCATCGCGACATCTTGCAGTTCACATTCACCACCTTGATCACAGACCGGACAATCAAGTGGGTGGTTAATCAACAAAAACTCCATCGTGCCGCGTTGTGCATCCAGGGCTAAAGACGACTTGGTATAGACCTTCATCCCTTCTGCAACAGGTGTCGCACAGGCAGGTAATGGTTTTGGTGCTTTTTCTACTTCCACCATACACATGCGACAATTCGCAGCAACGGATAACTTTTTATGGTAACAAAAACGTGGAATATCGATGTCATACTGATCGGCAACCTCTATGACCATTGCACCTTTTGGTGCCGTGACTTCTTTATCGTTAATAAATAATTGAACAGTATCTTCAGACATAATATTTATTGGTTACGCTGCAACACTTTCATTGTTTGGCTTATCTAAAATACTACAGCCATGTTTAATATAGTGAATAAATTCATGGCGATAATGTTTAATAAAACTATGTACTGGCATCGCAGCAGCATCACCCAATGCACAAATGGTTCTGCCTTCAATTTTACTTGCTACGTCATCTAGCTTTTCGATGTCTTGCTGCTTGCCATTTCCTTCAATAATGCGAGTAATCATTCGATATAACCAACCGGTTCCCTCTCTACAGGGTGTGCATTGCCCACACGACTCAGAAAAATAAAAACGGGATATACGTTGTAAGACTTTTACCATATCCGTTGAATCATCCATTACCACTACCGCACCAGAGCCTAATAAAGAACCTGCTTGTGAAATGGATTCATAATCCATATTGGCATTTAGCATTATGTCGCCAGGTACCACAGGTACTGAAGAACCTCCGGGAATAACTGCTTTAAGTGCAGCACCGTTACGGACACCTCCAGCAAGCTCTAATAACTTTGCAAATGGCGTCCCTAGTGGTACTTCAAAATTTCCCGGGTTATTGATATGCCCTGAAACTGAGAAACATTTTGTGCCGCCACTTTTTTCTACACCTAAAGAGGCAAACCATTCTGCCCCTTCTCGCATAATGCTTGGCACGGATGCAAAAGTTTCCGTATTGTTTATCGTGGTCGGCATGCCGTATAAACCTACATTGGCAGGAAATGGTGGTTTAAAACGTGGCTGACCTTTTTTACCTTCTAACGACTCGAGCAATGCAGTTTCTTCGCCACATATATAGGCACCAGCGCCAAGTGTGTCATATAAATAAAAAGTAAAGTCAGTTCCAAGAATATTGTCGCCTAAATATCCTGCAGCGTAGGCCTCATCTAAGGCATCTTTAAATCTTAGATAAGGTTCATCTAAAAATTCACCGCGCAAATAATTGTAGCCTACCGATGCTCGCATGGCGTAAGCAGCAATTGCCATGCCCTCAATCACAGCATGAGGATTAAATCTTAATATGTCACGGTCTTTGCACGTGCCTGGTTCGGACTCATCAGAATTACATACTACATAACTTTGAATAGCTAGATCTCTTGGCATAAAACTCCATTTCAATCCGGTGGGAAATCCTGCACCTCCACGACCGCGCAAACCCGATGCCTTCACCTGTTCGATCACATCATCGGGTGAAATATTTTCTTGCAGAATTTTTTCCCAGGCAGAATAACCACCAACACTTAAATAATTTTCCAGCGTCCATGGCTGGTCAAATTTTAAGGTTTGATAGCAAACATTATTTAATTCCATAATAGACCTAATCTAATTTTTTAACGCCATATCAGAATAAATCAGAGTTTCCGTAACTCTTCTAAAATTTTATCGACTTTTTCAATAGTCAAATTCTCTTTATAAACATGATCCACCTGCATCATGGGTGCGCCACAACAGGCAGCTAAACATTCTTCTTCTTGTTTTAAATAAAACTTTCCATCTTTGGTGGTTTCACCTAATTCGATACCCAATTTTTTCTTCAAATGTTCTACAATTTCATCAGCACCACACAACATGCAAGACAGGTTTGTACATACCGAGATTGTATGTTTCCCCACAGGCTTAAGCTCAAACATGGAATAAAACGACGCAACTTCATAAACAGCAATTGCTGGCATATCTAAATACTCTGCAATGGCATCCATTTTCTCTACGGGTAAATAACCTTCTTCATGTTGCAACGCGCGTAAAGCGCCTAGTACAGCAGATTGCTTTTGATCAACGGGATAACGTGCTAACCATGCTTCGATTTCACCACGCAGGTGTTCCGATAATTTTTCAGATGTAGATGTTTCTGTCATCGATCAATTTCTCCAAACACAATGTCTTGTGTACCTATAATTGCAACCACATCGGCTAACATATGTCCACGTGACATCTCATCTAAAGAGGCTAAGTGTGCAAAACCTGGTGCACGAATTTTTAAACGGTAGGGTTTATTCGCTCCATCCGACACTAAGTAGATGCCAAATTCACCTTTAGGATGTTCAATTGCGGCATACACTTCACCAGGGGGCAAACAATATCCTTCCGTAAATAACTTAAAGTGATGAATGAGTTCTTCCATCCCCATTTTCATATCTCCACGTTTGGGTGGAGAAACTTTATGATTATCAACCATCACTGGGCCTGGATTGTTTCTTAACCAATCAACACATTGTTTAATAATCAAATTAGATTGACGCATTTCCTCTATGCGCACTAAATAACGATCGTAACAGTCACCATTCACACCAACGGGAATTTGAAACTCAAGCTGATCATAAACTTCATACGGCTGCTTGCGACGCAAATCCCACTCTATACCTGAACCACGCAACATGGGTCCAGTGAAGCCTAATTGCAATGCACGCTCTGGACTCACGATTCCAATGTCGACAGTACGCTGTTTCCAAATTCTATTTTCCGTTAACAGTGTTTCATACTCATCAACACAAGCTGGAAATCTATTAGTAAAATCTTCAATAAAGTCTAACAAGGAACCACTGCGTGCCTTGTTTAATTTATTAACAGTCTTTTCATCGCTCCATCTCGATTCAACATATTTCGGCATTTCATCTGGTAAATCACGATACACTCCCCCTGGACGATAATAGGTTGCGTGCATACGCGCACCCGAGACCGCTTCGTAACAATCCATCAAATCTTCGCGTTCGCGAAAAGCATAAAGAAAGACGGTCATTGCACCGATATCTAATGCATGTGCACCTAGCCATAACAAGTGATTAAGAATTCGTGTGATTTCATCAAACATCACCCGTATGTATTGCGCTCGCTCTGGAGGAGTTATGCCAACTAACTTTTCTATCGCCATAACATATGCGTGTTCATTACACATCATCGAGACATAATCCAAGCGGTCCATGTACCCTATGCTTTGGTTGTAGGGCTTACTCTCTGCAAGTTTTTCCGTTGCACGATGTAGAAGACCAATATGAGGGTCTGCGCGTTGCACAACTTCGCCTTCCATTTCCAGTACTAAACGAAGCACGCCATGGGCAGCCGGATGCTGTGGACCAAAATTCATGGTGTAGTTTCTAAGCTCAGACATCGGCTTCACCTGCATCAACATCGCTAGCTTCAAAACGATGATCGTCACGAATAACCTTAGGTACACCGATGCGTGGTTCGATAGAGACCGGTTGATAAATTACGCGTTTTTGTTCGGGGTCATAACGAACTTCTACATGTCCTATCAGTGGGAAATCTTTGCGAAATGGATGACCAGTAAACCCATAATCGGTAAGAATGCGGCGCAAGTCCGGATGCCCTTCAAAAATAATCCCGTACAAGTCAAATGCCTCACGCTCGTACCAATTTGCCGAAGACCAGATATCGACAACAGAAGGTAGTATGGGAAAATCATCATCCTCACAAAAGACTTTTACACGCAATCTTTGATTATGTGAAACCGAAAGTAAATGATAAACAACCGCATACCGAGGTCCGTCCAATTCGCGCTTTTGAGGACCATCATCAAAAGTAAAACGCCCAAAAGAAGTTTTTTCCACGCCTCTACTGAAACCAGATGACGTAGCGGTCTCAGTATTCCATTCATCCACACCAAATTCTAAATAATCAACCGCGGAAAGATCCATCAGCTGTTCAAATTTAAATTCAGGCGAGATGCATAATTGTGACAATACATGGATGAGATGTTCACTATTCACAATGATAGTTACCTCATCATGCTGGATTTTTACCGACTGTAAATCAGATGCAAAAACATCATGCAATTTGGAACTTAGGGTAGTTAATTGTTCTTCCATGAGATATTTGCTTAACGTGCAATAGTATTTGTACGACGAATTTTATTTTGTAATTGTATAATTCCGTAAAGCAATGCTTCAGCAGTTGGAGGACAACCTGGGACGTAGACATCAACCGGAATGACACGGTCACAACCTCTTACTACTGAATAGGAATAATGGTAATACCCGCCACCATTTGCACAGGACCCCATCGAAATCACCCACTTTGGATCTGCCATTTGGTCATATACTTTGCGCAATGCAGGTGCCATTTTATTAACCAATGTGCCTGCTACAATCATCACATCTGATTGACGTGGGCTCGGTCTGAACATCACACCAAAACGATCTAAATCATAACGTGATGCTCCGGCATGCATCATTTCAACTGCACAACAAGCCAGACCAAAAGTCATGGGCCACATTGAACCGGTGCGCGCCCAATTAATGAGCACATCTAAATTCGTGGTTACAAAACCTTCGGATAACTTACCTTCAATGCCCATTAGATTCCTCAGTTAAAAATTTTAATCCCAGTCCAGTGCGCCTTTTTTCCATTCGTATATAAAGCCCACAGTTAGAACAATAAGAAATAACGCCATAGCCAGAAATCCTATCAGCCCAACTTCTCTGATAGCTACTGCCCAAGGAAATAAAAATGCAATCTCTAAATCAAAAATAATGAATAATATGGCAACTAAATAATAACGCACATCAAATTGCATTCGTGCATCTTCAAATGCCTCAAATCCGCATTCATAAGGCGAATCTTTTGCATCATCTTTATTCCGTGGACCAAGACCAAGACCAAGCAACATGGGGATAAGCCCCATAATTGCAGAAATTATGATAAAGATGAGTATTGGAAGATAATTTTCAATCATGATTATAATACTTTAAAGCTTGAACCTATTTATTACTGTAATAAACAAAGTTTTATTAAATATAGCTTAAAGAATAATTCGCTTAAGTTATTCAATGTCTGGCTTCGCCAGTCTTCATTTGCATGGAGTGCCAGGTCTCATCCATGTACTTACAATAACCCCTCTCTCTCACGAGACCTATCATCCATAGTGTATAAGTGCTAAAACTACTCTAAGTTACTCCGCACATTTTCTAAAGAATCGCTGCGCGATATCACTATTTGCACATAATACCCAGGTCACATCCAGGTCCTGTCCACAGCAGCTACAACGACTTCAAAGTTACACAGGATCTAATATCCCTAGCTTATAGACACTAATAACTACTCTAAGTCACTCCACACATTTTCTAAAGAATCGCTTCGCGATGCTTTAATTTGCGTGTAATACCCAGGTCACATCCATAGTTCCCACAACAGCTCTACTGCAACATGTGACCTATCATCCTTAGTTTATCAGTGCTAGAACAATGCTTTATTACTCCGCACAATACTAAGTACAAGCTCTTGGTGCCGATGGCCGGACTCGAACCGGCACGAGGTTGCCCTCACTAGCCCCTCAAGCTAGCGCGTCTACCAATTCCGCCACATCGGCTTTGCATCCAGGACTATTCTAACTGAAGGCTATCGGGCTTGGATCATTTTTCACTGATAGTGATATAAGACGGGATAATTCTATATATTACTTTAGATAACAGGAGGTTAAGAAATTGGGCGATTTGAAGTGTGCGTATATAGACAACCTTTTAAGTTCATGGGATCATGCTAAAAAAACAATAATTATCACAAGCTTAGCTATTATTATTTACTAGGAGAAAAAACAAATGCCTGAAGAAAATGACTATAGGTCCTATGACACGATTGCCTTAATCGTAGGCGTAGTGATCGTCCTCGTTGCGTTAGTGATGGCATTCTTTTTTTAAACAGTTGAAAAACTGAACCCTCAATAATCTAAATAGATTATTTTTTATACAGCATTATTCTGGCACATCATCTGGAATAGTCGCAGAGTTTTCTTGTATAGATTCGATGCCATCTTCTTCTTTTATGGTGGCATCCGTACCTGCTTTTTCTTCAACATTTGACACATCAGGCAGATCCGTTGTTTCTATTTCAGAAGTTGTCTCATTAATCTCATCTACAGTACTCTCTACCTGAGGCGCTTCTTCGATGGCCTCTTGTGCAGCATCGATTACACTTTCTGCCTCCGGGCGATGACTGGCTAAATAGGCAAGCCCTAAACTATTAATAAAAAAAAGAGTAACTAATATCGCTGTTGCGCGTGTTAAAAATGAAGCAGACCCGCGTGCACCAAATACGGTTCCAGATGCGCCACTTCCAAATGCAGCGCCAACATCTGCACCTTTGCCTTGTTGAATCAATACTAAAAAGATGATGCCTAGCGCTAACAAAACATCGATTGCTACTAATATGCTGTATAACATTTTTTATATGTTCATCTATTATTAATATTGAAGAAACTCTGATTTATTAATGAAATGACTGAGATTAGGCAAAATAATTTCGAAAAAACGGAGTGTATTTATATATACATGAGTATTTTGAGAAATCATTTTAACAACATATCAGAATAAATCAGAGTTTCCTTAACCTGTAAAATTAATTTGCTGCCATCGCAATAGCAATAAAATCATCCGCTTTAAGTGCAGCACCACCAATCAAGCCACCATCAATGTCATTTTGACTCAATAGCTGCTTGGCATTATCTGGCTTCATGCTACCACCATAAAGAATTCGTATATTTGCCGCAATATTTTTGTTCAATGCATCTAGTTTACAACGAATAAAATCATGGACTTCTTGCGCTTGCTCCGGAGTTGCAGTTTGACCCGTACCAATTGCCCAAACCGGTTCATAGGCAATAACGGCATTTGCAAAACCTTCAATACTTAAGCGATCAAGAACCGCATCTACTTGTTTTGCAATGACGACTTCAGTATGACCGTCCTCACGATCTTGCAATGTTTCCCCAACGCATAGTATTGGGGTCAGATCATTTTTTATCACCTGTTCAAATTTTATTGCAACCATTTCATTACTTTCACCATACAGGTGCCTACGCTCAGAATGACCAACAATAATATATTTACAACTGAACTCTTTTATCATTCCAGCTGCAACTTCACCAGTATATGCACCAGTTGCTTGATCCGAACAATCTTGAGCACCTAAGCTTATGTTCGTACCGTCTAATAAATTTTGCACTTGACTCAAATAAGTATAAGGGGGACAAACTGCTAGTTCAGCTACATTCACGCTGGACGATTTGCTTTTTATTTCAGAAATCAACTCAGAAATGGACTGCAGAGATCCGTTTAACTTCCAATTTCCTGCTACAAGTGGTTGTCGCATAAGTAAAACAATACCAATTAAGAATATAAAGGCGCGCAGCTTACCGATGACGCGCTCGTTAAGCAAATACTATTAAATCAAGAAAACACCTGCATAATAATAGTTCTAATAATAATTTAAGGAGTCTCTGATTTATTAATGAAATGGCTGAGATTAGGCAAAAAATGTCGAGACAAATCTGCCGAGAGCAGATTTGGGAAGCTCTGCTAGCCACAGGCCGAGCACCAGGAAGGTGCGAGTCAAAGCGGAGTGTATAGGCTAATACATGAGCATTTTGAGACATTTTCCTTTATCAAATTTCTTAGGGACATCTCAGAATAAATCAGTGGCTCCTAAAGATTGTTTAGCAGGAAGCAGAAACACTATCCTCAATCTGCCTTGCAATCTGTTGAGCTAACTGCTCAACCTTAGGGGCATCAACACCTTCCACCATCACTCTGATCAATGGCTCGGTACCAGAAGGTCGTAACAAAACTCTACCATTTTCGGCTAGATCTGCTTCTGCATCTTTGACAGCCTGCTGAATTTGAGGTGCATCATCAATATTAATTTCTGTTTGAACAGGGACATTAATAAGAGTCTGTGGATACTTTGCCATGCCCGATTTAGCTTCATGCAAACTCTTTTGTCTACTGACAAGAATTTGTAATACTTGAAGTGCAGCGATAATGGCATCTCCTGTAGTAGTTTGATCAAGACAAATAATGTGCCCAGAGGATTCACCACCTAGTAACCATGACTGATCTTGCATCATCTCCAAGACATATCGATCACCAACAGCAGCACGTTTAAAATCAATACCACTATCACGCAAGGCATGCTCTAAGCCTAGATTACTCATCAAGGTGCCCACTACACCACCTTCAAGCATGTTTTTAGATTTTCTAGCCTGAGCAATTATGTATAGAAGCTCATCACCATCAACGATATCACCTTTATTATCCACCATAATAATACGATCGCCATCGCCATCAATCGCAATTCCTAAATCAGCTTTATGTTCAAGCACAGCTTTGCATAATTGTGATGGATTGGTAGCACCACATGCATCATTGATATTTAATCCATTAGGTTTAGATGCAATACTTATAACTTCAGCACCTAATTCTGAAAAAACATTAGGTGCAATGTGATACGTGGCACCATGTGCACAATCTACTACTATCTTTAAACCATTTAATTTAATGCGCGTTGGTATAGTGCTTTTACAAAATTCAATATAGCGGCCCGCTGCGTCACCTACTCTTTCTACTTTTCCTATTTTGTCTGAATTAACAACACTGAGGGGTTGATCTAATTGTTTCTCAATCTCTAACTCAACATCATCTGGTAGTTTTCTGCCATTTGCAGCAAAGAATTTTACGCCATTATCAAAATAAGGATTGTGCGATGCACTAATTACAATCCCAGCAGCAGCACGTAGTGTACGTGTTAAATAAGCTACGGCAGGAGTAGGCATCGGGCCTAGTAAACGAGTATTGACTCCAGCAGCAGATAAGCCTGCTTCTAGTACAGATTCAAACATATAGCCAGAGATTCGAGTATCTTTCCCAATTAAAACTAAGTTTCTATCTTCACTACACAGTACTCGACCTACTGCCCAGCCCAACTTCAACACAAACTCTGGATTCATTACGCCATCACCGACACGACCGCGTATTCCATCTGTACCAAAATATTTGCGTCCCATTAGAATTTTAATATTTAGCGATTACTTGAACGAAGTGTATTAATAAATCTAAGCAAGCCAGTTAGTTTAGGCGCGGCATTTCGACGAAACTATATAATAATAAGACTGACTGGAATTAGATGCTGCGTTAGTCACATCTATACGAACTTGTTTCTATTTAAAGTAATAATAACAGCGGCCTAGTGCTCACTCGCTGGCCCACCAATTGTATCCGTATCTTTGCGATCGTCTGCTTTAGGTTGCTTAGCTTCAGAACCAGAACTTGGTTCATCATCTATCCAATCTTCTGGCGGTCGTGGCTCTTTACCTTCCATGATGTCATCAATCTGTTCTTTATCGATGGTCTCATATTTCATCAAGGCCTTTGCCATGATATGCAGCTTGTCCATATTTTCTTTAATGAGTTCTACTGCACGGTCGTAATTAAAGTCAATAATCCTTCTAATTTCCTGGTCAATCGAGTTAGCTGTATCATCGGACACACTCTTATGTTGTGTCACAGAATGACCGAGGAACACCTCACCGTCTTCATCTCCATACGAGAGTGGCCCCATTGTCTCAGATAGGCCCCACTTGGTAACCATGGCACGCGCTATTTCAGTTGCGCGTTCAATATCATTCGATGCACCGGTAGTAACCGCCTCACCACCAAAGATTAGTTCTTCGGCAACGCGCCCGCCAAACAAGCTTGAAATTTGGCTCTCTAAACGTTGTTTACTATGACTGTAACGGTCCTCTTCAGGCAGAAACATGGTGACGCCTAAAGCTCGACCACGTGGAATGATTGTCACCTTATATACAGGATCGTGTTCTGGAACGAGTCGACCGACAATCGCATGACCGGATTCATGATAAGCAGTGAGCTTTTTTTCTTCATCGCTCATGACCATGGATTTACGTTCTGCGCCCATAAGAATCTTATCTTTAGCGCGCTCAAACTCTTCCATATCCACAGTACGTTTATTTGCACGTGCAGCAAATAATGCGGCTTCATTTACCAAGTTAGCTAAATCCGCTCCTGAAAAACCTGGAGTACCGCGAGCAATAAAATCCGCGCGCACATCTTTTCCAATAGGTACTTTACGCATATGTACTTTTAAAATCTGCTCACGACCACGGATATCTGGTAACGGTACAGTTACTTGTCGATCAAAACGACCAGGACGCAATAAAGCTGGGTCTAGTACATCAGGTCGGTTTGTTGCGGCAATCACGATGACACCTTCATTACCATCGAAACCATCCATTTCAACGAGTAATTGATTTAAGGTCTGTTCGCGTTCGTCATGACCGCCACCTAGTCCTGCGCCACGATGACGTCCGACGGCATCAATCTCATCGATGAAGATAATACATGGTGAATGTTTTTTGGCCTGACTAAACATATCACGCACACGTGATGCACCAACACCAACAAACATTTCAACAAAATCAGAACCAGAGATTGTAAAAAATGGAACCTTAGCCTCACCGGCAATAGCTTTTGCTAAAAGTGTTTTACCGGTACCTGGCGGGCCAACCATCAATACACCGCGTGGAATCTTGCCGCCCAGCTTTTGAAACTTACCGGGATCGCGTAAAAATTCTACCAGTTCAGAAACTTCTTCTTTAGCTTCCTCTACACCAGCAACATCATTAAAGGTTACCTTAATTTGATCTTCGCCCATTAAGCGAGCTTTACTTTTGCCAAATGACATGGCGCCACGCCCCGAGCCACCCCCTTGCATTTGTCGCATGAAGAAAATCCATACGCCTATCAAAAGCAACATGGGGAACCAACTGATCAATATTTCAAATAGCAATGAACGTGGTTTGGCTTCCCCGGCTTCAATAACAACATTGTTATCGAGTAAATCTTTAACTAAACCCGAGTCTCCTGGACTAAATGTTTTAAAAGTTTCTCCACTGTGATACGTGCCTTCAATCTGACGATTATCAGGGCTGATTAAAACTGACTTGACGTTACCTGATTGCACTTCTTCAATAAATTTAGAATAGGTGGGCATGTCAGGTCGCTCTGGACGCGGTGCAAAATTATTAAAAACTGTCATCAAAACTACTGCGATCACAGCCCAAAGCATTAAGTTTTTAACCATATCGTTCAAATGGACGTACCTCTTACTTTCAAATACTTATATAAGTTGACCATACTATATCTTTATTTTAGTCGCTAGGGCATATACCTCTCGACTACGTGATCTTGAAGCGCCTGGCTTACGAATCAATACCTTACAAAACTTATTTCGCAACATTTTTACATAACCCTCAAAACCAACCCCATGAAACAGTTTTACCAGCAGACTACCGTTTGAATTCAACACCTCAATACTAAAATCAGCGGCTAATTCTGCAAGATATATGGCTTTTGGCTGATCAACACTATCTATACCACTTATATTGGGGGCCATATCGCATAAAACAAGGTCTACTGATTTTTGACCAATTAATTTTCGTAACGATGCATAGGTTTCATCTTGGGTAAAATCGCCCTGTATAAATGAGACATTGGGAATGGCTTGCATGTCCAGTACGTCCATCGCGATTACTTTGCCTTGATTACCAATACGTTTCGCAGCATATTGACTCCAACTCCCTGGGGCTGCACCAAGGTCGACAATCGTCATTCCCTTTTGGATGAGATTATATTTTTCATCTAACTCTTGTAGTTTAAAAACCGCGCGCGATCGCCATCCTTCTTGATGCGCACGTTGCACATAAGGATCCTTAGCGTGCTCTTTATTCCAAGTTTTACTGCGCATGAAACATGCTTTAAAAATTTTAACCGGCAAAAAGCTTAAGGGTTTTTGATTTGCGCTGAGACGAGGCAAAAAATATCGAAATGAGTGAAGTGTATTTAACTATACATGAGCGAAATTGAGATTATTTTTTAACAAAGTATCAGAGCAAATCAGAAAGCCAATCTATTCGGTTCCGTAACGAACTTCAACAACTTCGTAATCTTTCTGTCCAGCCGGCGCATCGACCGTTACAATATCGCCTTCTTCTTTACCAATCATGGCACGTGCAATAGGGGAACTTACTGAGATCATACCTTCTTTAATATCGGCTTCATCTTCACCAACTATAGTATAAGTAGATTCTTCACCACTTTGTTCGTCTGCTAACACGACAGTGGTCCCAAAAACAACGCGACCATTGGGATTAAGCTTAGTGACATCTATTATTTCTGCATTAGAAAGTTTGCTTTCAATTTCTTTTATACGCCCTTCAGTAAATGATTGTTGTTCTCTTGCAGCGTGATATTCCGCATTCTCTTTTAGATCACCATGCGCACGAGCCGTTGCAATGGCCTCAATTATTTGAGGACGCCTTACGCTTTTAAGTTCTTCTAACTCTTCGCGCAATTTGTCTGCACCGCGCACGGTAAGTGGAACTCTATTCATAATTTTTTAATTTCACTGTTATTTTGAGGCCAAGACTAGTGTAGATTTTCAGCATGTAAATCTTGTAGACGATAGACCTTATACTGGTCACGAATCTGCATAGCCTCTTTTAATGCCCATGCCCCCGCTATCGTTGTGGTATAACACACCTTGTGCTGCAACGCCTCACGTCTAATTGTAAACGAATCTGCAATCGCTTGTTTGCCTTCTGTTGTATTTACAATTAAGTCAATTTTACCATCGATAATCATATCGACGATATGTGGCCTGCCTTCTCTGACCTTATTCACTGCTCGACAGTTCAGTCCCTTATCATTTAAGGCTTTAGCTGTGCCTTTGGTAGCCACTAAATCGAAACCTAATTGTTGTAACTCACGAGCTATTTCAAATGTTTGCTTTTTATCTGCATCACGCACACTCAACAATGCTCTGCCTGATTCTGGCAAAAGTGTGCCTGCGGCAAATTGTGCTTTACCAAAGGCCTCGCCAAAGGTCTCGCCTATTCCCATCACTTCTCCAGTTGATTTCATCTCGGGACCTAATATTGGGTCAACACCACTAAATTTAATAAATGGAAATACTGCCTCTTTAACAGAAAAATATTTTGGAATATTTACAACTAAAGCGTTTTGCTCACGCAAAGAAGTTCCTACCATGCAACGTGCAGCAATTTTAGCTAGTGGAAAACCTATTGCCTTTGAAACGAATGGAACTGTACGTGAAGCACGTGGATTCACTTCAATTAAATATACTTTTTCATTTTTAATTGCAAATTGAATATTCATTAAACCTACAACTTTCAACGCTAAAGCGAGTTTACAAGCTTGATCCCGCATTTCCTTCTGCACTTTTTCACTCATATTATAGGGTGGTAATGAACATGCACTATCACCGGAATGAATCCCCGCTTGTTCAATATGTTGCATAATCCCGCCTATCAGCACATCTTTACCATCACAAATTGCATCCAAGTCCACTTCTACGGCATCTGCCAAAAAGTGATCGATCAATACCGGTGCATCGTTAGAGACTTTAACTGCTTCACGCATATAACGTTCTAGGTCAGCTTGGTTATAAACAATTTCCATGGCACGCCCACCTAACACATAGGACGGTCGTACTACGACCGGATAACCAATTTCGTTTGCTGCAGTAATCGCTTCTTGAGTACTACTTGCTGTCGCATTGGGGGGTTGCAATAAATCTAATTCGTTCACGAGTTTCAAGAAACGTTCGCGATCTTCGGCAAGGTCGATCGAATCAGGTGAAGTACCTATGATCGGAACACCAGCTGCCTCTAGATCACGGGCAAGCTTTAATGGTGTCTGCCCACCGAATTGCACAATGACACCATGTGGTTTTTCAATACGTACAATCTCTAATACGTCTTCTAACGTTAAAGGTTCAAAATACAATCGGTCTGAAGTGTCATAGTCTGTTGATACGGTTTCAGGATTACAATTCACCATGATCGTTTCGTAACCATCATCTCGTAATGCAAACGCAGCGTGCACGCAACAATAGTCAAATTCGATACCCTGACCAATACGATTGGGCCCTCCACCAAGCACAATTATTTTTTTATTCTCAGTGGGCCGCGCTTCACATTCTTCATCGTAACTCGAATACATGTATGCAGTGCTAGTGGCAAACTCTGCTGCACATGTATCTACACGTTTAAAGATTGGATGCACATTTAGTGTATGCCTGGCCTGACGTACTTCTTGTTCATTACATTGCAACAACTTTGCTAATCTGCGATCAGAAAAGCCTCTACGTTTCAAATCACGTAAAGAAGATGCATCCAAATCATTTAATTGTTTGCCAGAAAGTTCTTTTTCTACACTAATAAGCATCTCGATCTGCGCAAGAAACCACGGATCAATTGCTGACAAGTTAAATAATTCATCTAATTCGTAACCCATTCGAAACGCATCCGCCACAAACCAAATTCGATGCGGACCAGGGTCCTGCAATTCTGATTCTAACAATGCGCGATGTTCATCATCGTAATTTGCAACTATAGGATCTAAACCATCCACTCCAATCTCAAGACCTCGCAAAGCCTTTTGTAAGGATTCTTGAAAAGTTCGCCCAATTGCCATCACTTCGCCAACCGATTTCATTTGTGTGCTGAGTTTGGCTTTAGCTTGAGGAAATTTTTCAAAGGTAAAACGTGGAATTTTAGTTACCACATAGTCGATGCTTGGTTCAAAAGATGCTGGCGTTGCGCCACCAGTTATTTCATTTTTCAATTCGTCCAAGGTATACCCCACAGCAAGCTTGGCAGCGACTTTCGCAATGGGAAAACCAGTGGCCTTAGAAGCAAGCGCTGAAGATCTTGAAACCCTGGGATTCATTTCAATGATAACCAATCTGCCATCTTTTGGATTTACCGCAAATTGGACATTGGATCCACCAGTATCCACGCCGATTTTACGTAACACTTCAATCGAAGCATTACGCATAATTTGATACTCCTTATCTGTTAGCGTTTGCGCAGGTGCGACAGTAATCGAATCCCCAGTGTGCACACCCATTGGATCAAGGTTTTCGATTGAACAAATAATAATACAATTGTCATTTCGATCACGTACTACTTCCATTTCAAATTCTTTCCAACCTAATAACGATTCCTCTAATAACACTTCTGTTGTCGGAGATAAATCTAAACCATGTTCAACAATGGTTTTAAATTCTTCCATGTTATAAGCAATGCCTCCGCCACTGCCTCCTAAGGTAAACGACGGACGAATGATGGTTGGAAAACCAAGTCTAGGTTGTTGCTGTATGGCTTCTTCTAAACTATGTGCAAGTGCAGAACGTGCCGATTGCAGACCGATTTCATCCATGGCGTGGCGAAATTGCTCACGATCTTCTGCCATATCGATGGCTTTCTTGTTAGCCCCTATCATCTCAACTGAATATTTTTCTAATATGCCTTCACGATCTAAATCCAGCGCACAATTCAAGGCCGTTTGCCCACCCATAGTTGGTAATAAGACATCGGGTTTTTCTTTTTCAATTATTTCTGCAACGGTTTGCCAAATAATCGGTTCCACATAAATTGCATCGGCAACTTCAGGATCCGTCATGATCGTAGCAGGATTAGAATTCACTAAAATTACGCGATAACCTTCTTCCTTTAGCGCTTTGCATGCTTGCACTCCGGAATAATCAAATTCACACGCCTGACCGATAATGATGGGTCCTGCTCCAATGATTAAAATACTTTCTATGTCGGTTCGTTTTGGCATTTGCGTGTTGCTAAGGCTTATATTCTTCCATCATTTGAATAAATTCTTGAAACAGTGGTCGTACATCTTGTGGTCCAGGGCTTGCTTCGGGATGGCCTTGAAAACTATAGGCGGGTTTTTGCGTATGACGTATTCCCTGCAAGGAACCATCAAACAAAGATCGATGCGTTGCCTGCAAGCTAGCTGGTAAAGTTTTTTCATACACGGCGAAACCATGATTTTGACTGCTGATCATTACCGTCCCGGTAGCTAAGTCTTGAACAGGATGATTTGCACCATGATGACCAAATTTCATTTTGATAGTTTGTGCACCACAGGCAAGTCCAAGCAATTGATGACCAAGGCATATACCAAAGGTAGGTACACCCGCTTCAATAATTTCTTGTATGGCATTAATCGCATAGTCGCATGGTTCGGGATCGCCTGGCCCATTGGAGAGAAAAACACCATGAGGCTTTTTTGCTAGAACTTGTTTAGCAGGAGTTGTAGCCGGAATTACTTCAAGATTACAACCATAGTCGTGCAAGATGCGTAAAATATTGCGCTTTACGCCAAAGTCATAGGCCAGAACCGAGAAACGTTTTTGCTGAGTATTGGTTTGATACCCATCGCTTAAGGACCAACAGCCTTCATTCCAATTATAGGCCTGATCCGTAGTGACTTCTTTGGCGAGATCCATGCCCTTGAGACCAGGAAATGCCTTAGCTGCTGCCAGGGCCTTTTGCTCATCGATGTCGCCACACATGAGCGCACCGTTTTGTGCACCCTTTTCTCGCAATATGCAAGTCAATTTTCGAGTATCGATATCGGCAATGGCTACAACTTTGTGTTGTTGTAAATACTCTGATAATTCAAATTGATGTCGCCAATTGCTCAATTGAACTGGTAAGTCACGAATCACTAAACCCGTCGCAAAGATCTGATCAGATTCCTCATCTTCTGCGTTAGTGCCCACATTGCCAATGTGTGGGTAAGTCAGGGTAATGATTTGTTGTGCATAAGAAGGGTCGGTGAGGATTTCCTGATACCCTGTCATGGAAGTATTAAAAACGACTTCCCCTACCGACAATCCCGATATCCCAATAGACTTCCCCCAAAAAAGACTCCCGTCCTCTAAAGCCAGTAAGGCGGGTTTATCGCTCAATCAATTTCCTCCGTGTACACGTAAAAACGGGACGTCCAGATAGGCCGTCCCGTTAAAAAGTCTGTGTTATAGGTTGACCAAAAGGATTGTACTCAACTCAAGCGAATTACGAAACCAAGAATTAGAGATATTTTGCACATCTTGTGATCAATACAGCGGGAATTCCAATCGTCATGGCAATGTTATCCTAGTTACGCGTGAGGGTTCCTGTATTGACACTATTATGACCTGTTAATTTAAACATCCCTTTGGCCCTTGTGACGTTTTCTTCTTTATTAACTAAACCCTATCGCAAAGAAATTTTCTCATAATAATATTTAAGATAGCCCGAAGTATTTGGACACGGATAGGAGGTTTTACTGAAAACTTTACCACGTACTTTCTTGCCATTAACTTTCTCAAAATTCAATGTAGTAGGAGCCGTTTCATATTCATCACTCAGTATGCATGCCCAGGTTTTATTAAGAAAATATTCCTTAACAACTACATCATCAGAAAATCTACTGCTTGATCAGCTATCACAACACTAGGAAATAAAAAACAAAACATACAGCCAAAACTATGGTGCCAAAAGAAAGCAATCCCATAACATCCCCACATCGAATCTATAACGGCGCAAATATTACACACGCTTATCTTTTTACTTTTAAAAATTAGTTGTGTAAATTTTATCTATTCTATAAGTTAACTAACTATTACTCTTCTATCATTCATTTTTGAAAAAACAAATAAGCCGCCAAGCCAACAAGAAGTAATGCAAAGATCTTTTTGAAATTGGCAGTAGATACATGCTCAAGCAAATGAGGCCCGATCTGCGCGCCAATCAAGCCCCCTATGCCGAGTGCAATTGCAATTTTATAGTCAATATTACTTAATTTTGCATGTGCGGTTATTGCTGACACTGAAATAATGAGTATGGCTAAAAAAGATGTGCCTACCGCGCGTTGTGCTGTGTAGCCCATGGCAACAAGTAAAGGTACCATCAAAAACCCGCCACCAAGTCCTGTAAACGAGGCCGCTATGCCAATAAAAAAACCGGAAACAATATATATTGCATAGTTGAGGATCATTTTTTTATTACCTCTTAGATTAATTTATAAAGAATCTCTGAATGCATCAGATGTTCTATTATCAAACATGTTATATCTGCAAAACTCTACATAGAGATTACAAAGATACAAATATATAAATAAAACTTAAAGTAGCCACATTTCAATAAGAGTTTATTGAGCGACCATAGCAGAAATTTTTTATGTATTCTAAAGAAATGAAGTAGTTTTTTACGTTTGACTAAAAAATTTGTCTGACAATCTTTGATTTCTAATATCAGATAGTGACTGAATTAACTCTAAAAGATCTTTACCATGTATCATTTTTACTCTTTTTTCTACCCTAACAGTAACATTTTCTGCAAACTCTCCTGCAGTTACAAATACTCCCAATGGTATTTGATTTTTTATGACAATTTTTGCAAATTGATTCACTTCTTCCGAATCGACTTTAATTGCCTTAGTTTCCCAACATTTAACCACCCCGAATGGTTTAATGGCTGAATAACTTCCTTTAAAGAGCCAAATACTTATAAAATTTTTATCGTGTTGGGTGTTTATGGTAGTACGATAGCCCTTTTCTTCAAAATAACCAGCACATAGTTCTATAAATTGTTCCTGCTTAAGAGATCTAATGATGTCTAAAGACCATTTCGATCCACTCTTAGTATCACAGTCAATTGCTCGTGTAACCGAATAACCATTCGTGAAAACGAATATTTCTTGAAGCGATTTACGAAGTGATAGCGCCATAGCGCTAAAATTAGACCTAAGTTGGTCAGTACACTATCGAATAAGTACTCAGATGGGTAGAAAAACGGACTAGAATTAAATTCCTAACACAGATTGCATATCATATAAACCACTGTCTTTTGCCGCCAACCATGCTGCAGCCCGTACTGCACCTTTTGCAAAGGTCATCCGGCTTGAAGCCTTATGGGTAATTTCTACCCGTTCACCTTCACCGGAAAACATTACAGTATGCTCCCCAACAATATCACCTGCACGAATTGTTTCAAAGCCAATGGTTTTTTTATCGCGTGGACCAGTGTGTCCCTGTCTACCATACACTGCACAATCTTGTAGATTTCTTCCCAAACTATTCGCAACAACTTCTCCCATTCGCAATGCAGTACCAGATGGCGCATCAATTTTATGTCGATGATGCGCTTCGATTACTTCCACATCAAAATCATCTCCAAGTACTTCAGCAGTAGTTTGCAGAAGCTTTAAACAAAGATTCACCCCTACACTCATATTTGGCGCAAATACAATAGGTATTTCTTTGCTAGTATCAATTAGCTGCTGCTTTTGTTGCGCATCTAAGCCCGTAGTACCGATCACCATTGCTTTTGCGTGTTCTTGACATAAGGCAAGGGATTGCATGGTACATTCCGGCACAGTGAAATCGATAAGTACATCAAAATCGGAAACATGTTTAGCTAAGTCACTACTAATTGTAACGCCTGTCTTACCTAAGCTTGTGTGTTGGCCCGCATCTTCACCAATAACCTTACACGTTGGTATATCAAAGGCAGCACCCAACTCGACCATATCACTTTCAGAACAGGCCTGTATAAGTGTCGTTCCCATTCGACCACCGGCCCCATTGATTCCTACTTTAGTCATTTAAACTTCTTATAAAATATTTTGCACTTTGAAATAATGGATTTTACCTCAAGACGAGATGCAATGTTTTGAAGAGCGGAGTTTACCCTTAATATAGACACAGGGTAAATGAGTAACGGAAAAATTTTGCAACAAAGTATTGAGGTGAAAGATGCCCAAAAAAATAGACAAGTCAATCTGACCAAAATTTAAGGTCATCGAAAAAGCTCTTAACATTATCTGTCCAAGAATGTGAACGCGGACTGTGACGGTTGCCACCCTTTTCAATTTCTTCAGCAAACTGTTTAATTAAATCCTTTTGTTTTTTAGTTAGATTTATTGGAGTTTCTACAGTTGTGGTACACAACATATCACCTACAGTCCCACCTCGTACTGGCTTGACTCCTTTCCCACGCAATCTAAACAAGCGACCAGTTTGAGTTTCGGCAGGTATTTTTAATTTTACTTTGCCATTTAGCGTCGGAACTTCCAATTCTCCACCTAAGGCTGCCATATCAAAACTAACCGGTACTTCACAAAGTAAGTTGTTACCTTCTCGGCTAAATAAATCGTGTGGTCGTACACTGATTTGCACGTACAGATCCCCTGGCGGGCCATTATTGGCCCCCACTTCACCTTCACCAGCCAATCGAATTCGATCACCCGTATCTACACCAGCAGGTACCTTTACCGATATTTTTTTATTTTCACGACCGAGTCCAGTGCCATTACAATAATCACAAGGAACCCGAATGGTTTTGCCTTTACCACGACAACTTGGACAAGTTTGTTGAATAGAAAAAAACCCTTGTTGCATGCGCACTTGACCCATCCCGCCGCATGTATTGCAGGTTTCTATACTGGAGCCAGGTGCTGCACCTGATCCATCACATTTTTTACAGACCGTTTGCTTTGGAAACTCAATGGTAGATTCAGCCCCAAAAACCGCTTCTTCGAGATCAATTTCTAAATCGTACTGAAGATCAGAACCACGATAAGCTCGCTGTGATGAACGACGACTTCCTCCAAAAATATCGCCAAAGATATCGCCGAAAATGTCACTAAAATCTGCCGTGCTTCCCGCGGCACCACCCTGGACCCCTGCATGGCCAAACTGATCGTAGGCCTGACGTTTTTGAGCATCACCTAATATTTCATAGGCTTCTTTTGCTTCTTTAAATTTTTGTTCGGCTTCTGTATCGCCTTGGTTTCGATCAGGATGATACTTCATAGCTAAACGGCGATAGACTTTTTTTAGATCGCTGTTACTTACCGTACGATCCACACCTAAAACTTCGTAATAGTCTTTTTTTCCCATATCGCCTAAATAAACAAAAGCCCGAGATTGTTTTCACAAGCTCGGACTTAATTAATTAACCTTGTTATCTAACGTTTAATTAAGGTAATTCTAAGAAGTGCTTAAGATTTGTTGTCATCTACCTCTTCAAATTCCGCATCCACAACATCATCATCTGCAGCTGCACTCCCCGCATCACCTGCTGTTGTTCCTTCTGCTGCTTCAGCAGATCCAGTTTGTGCATACATGCGCTCAGCTAATTTACCGGATGCTTGTGCAAGTGCTTGCGTTTTCGTTTCGATAATATCCTTGTCATCTTTATCTAACACTTCTTTCAAATCTTTAATTGCATTTTCGATTTGCATACGCTCTTCTTGCTCAACTTTTTCGCCCATTTCCTCTAGTGACTTCTCAGTTGCATGAATCATTTGATCGGCTTGATTGCGTACAGTAACGAGCTCAGCAAATTTCTTATCTTCTTCTGCATGCGCTTCTGCATCCTTAACCATATTCTCGATTTCATCATCAGATAAACCACTTGAAGCTTTGATTACAATCGACTGCTCTTTACCGGTTGCCTTGTCTTTTGCAGACACATTGAGTATTCCATTTGCATCGATATCGAAGGTAACTTCAATTTGTGGCACACCGCGTGGAGCTGGTGGAATATCTGACAAATCAAATCGACCTAAGGACTTATTCGCAGAGGCTTGGTCACGTTCACCTTGTAGTACATGTACAGTAACTGCGGTTTGATTGTTCTCTGCAGTTGAAAACACTTGCTGTGCGTTGGTCGGAATCGTGGTGTTCTTTTCTATGAGTTTGGTCATCACTCCACCCAAAGTTTCGATTCCAAGTGATAATGGAGTTACATCCAACAACAACACATCTTTAACGTCACCACCCAAGACACCAGCTTGAATTGCCGCTCCGACTGCAACGGCTTCGTCTGGATTAACATCTTTGCGTGGCTCTTTACCGAAAAAGTCTTGTACAACCTCTTGCACTTTAGGCATACGCGTTTGCCCACCCACAAGAATGACATCATTAATATCGGAAGCCGACAAACCTGCATCTTGTAAAGCTTGCTTACATGGTGGAATGGTACGTTGTATCAACTCATCCACTAACGATTCTAATTTGGCGCGCGTAAGCTTAATGTTTAAATGCTTTGGTCCTGATTGATCGGCAGTAATATACGGAAGATTCACTTCGGTCTGTTGACCTGAAGATAGTTCTATCTTGGCTTTTTCTGCAGCTTCTTTGAGTCGCTGTAATGCGAGTGGATCATTGTGCAAATCAAAGCCTTGATCCTTTTTAAATTCATCCGCCAAATAATCAATTAGGCGCATATCGAAATCTTCACCACCCAAAAAGGTATCGCCATTCGTAGATAGCACCTCAAACTGATGTTCGCCATCTACTTCTGCAATTTCGATGATGGAGATATCAAAAGTACCACCACCTAAGTCATATACGGCGATTTTGCTATCACCGCGTTTTTTATCCATACCATAAGCTAAGGCAGCCGCAGTCGGTTCGTTGATGATACGCTTGACTTCTAATCCGGCAATTTTTCCGGCGTCCTTAGTGGCTTGTCGCTGTGAGTCATTAAAATAAGCAGGTACAGTAATTACCGCCTCGGTAACTTCTTCGCCAAGGTATTCCTCTGCGGTCTTCTTCATTTTCATTAATACACGAGCAGAAACTTCTGGTGGTGCCATTTTTTTGCCACTGGCTTCCACCCATGCATCACCATTTTCAGCCTTGATGATCTTATAAGGAACAAGTTTGATATCTTTTTGCACCGCTTCTTCATCAAAGCGACGACCAATTAATCGCTTGATCGCATATAAAGTGTTATTGGGATTGGTAACAGATTGGCGTTTTGCTGCTTGGCCAACCAATACTTCACCATCATCAGTAAATGCAACAATGGAAGGAGTAGTACGATCGCCCTCACTATTTTCGATCACTTTAGGCGTAGTGCCTTCCATAACCGCCACACATGAATTTGTGGTCCCTAAATCTATGCCAATTATTTTACTCATTGCTTATCTCCAAAAAAACTCTCAAATAAGGAAAGCTCTGATTTATTCTGATACTTTGTTAAGAAATGTCTCTAAATACTCATGTACGATTGTGTACACTCCGCTTTTTCGACATTTCTTGCCTCGCCTCAGTCGCTATCGCTAACAAATCAGAGCTCCCTTAAGCTGTTAAATTTGTATGTTTATTGTGCTAAATATTGGGCCTTTTCGCCGCAATTCAAGGTTTTTAGAATAAAAAAGTACTTTTCATTACCCATTTAACCCTCATTCATCAGCCACTTTTTCTGAGGCCTTAGCCACAATCACCATGGCTGGACGTAATAGCCTATCATGTATGGTATAGCCCTTTTGCATCACATTAATTACTGTATTGGGTTGATGCTCCGTGCTTTCTTGTGTCGTCATTGCCTGATGAAGATTGGGATCAAATACCTCTCCAATTGGATCAATTTCGTCTATGGCAAATTTTTGCAATACACTTGTCAGCATCTTCAACGTTAACTCGGTGCCTTCTTGTAATTTAGCGGCATCCACATCTCCCGCATTAAGCCCAAGCTCTAAACTATCTTTCACCTGCAATAATTCACTAGCAAATTTTTCTATGGCGTATTTGTGCGCATTGGATAAATCACGCTCGGAGCGCTTACGCAGATTTTCCATTTCGGCCTGCATGCGTAGCATCTTGTCATGGTATTCCGTTACTTGCTGCTGTGCTTGCCCCAGCTCGGATCCCTCATCTAAATTTTGCCTTCCTGCATGATCAACTGGTGGCTCAACAGCTTCATTTACTGAATTAATGTTGTTGTTCTCGTTGTTATTCTCGTTAACGTCTTGGTCTTGGTCTTGGTCTTGATCTTTATTTTGGCCCATGTCTTGATCCATGTTGTGGGTAGGTTCAGTCATATCATTACATGCTCACTAAATAGCATAATATTTGTTCATAAAAATATATGGATTAATTTTGATTATTCAAGGCTTCGCCTAGTAATTTAGCGGTTAAATCCACTATAGGGATTACCCGATCATATGACATGCGAGTAGGACCCACTACTGCAAGCACCCCCATAATCTCATCTTCCACTGCATAGGGAGAGGTTACTACACTACAATCATCCAAAACTTTATATCCTGCTTCTTGACCAATAAAAATTTGTATGCCATCTGCACAAATACATCGATCCAACAAATTTAAAAATTCTCGTTTCTGTCCAAACGCTTCAAATAGGTTTCTTAATTTTTCTATATCAGAAAGTTCGTCATATTCCATCAAATTGGTTTGACCCACTACAACAAAATCTGCTTTCTCACTATCCGAGTCCGAGAATACTTTTTCTCCCATCTCCACAGCTGAGCGCATTAAGTCATTCATGTGTTCACGTACTTTATTCAACTCATCCAAAATTTTCTGTCTGGCTGCAACTAAGTCCTGACCTTCACATAACTCATTTAGGTAATTAGCAGCTTGTTGCAATTCCGACTCTGTATATTCGCGTTCAGTATGTAGTATTCGATTTTGCACTTCTTTTTGATTAGTCACCAAAATTGCCAAAACCCGTTGATCTGATAGTGGTAAAAATTCAATTTGACGAAATTCTGCACGCTCGTGTTTTGGCAATGTAACCACACCGGCCATACTGGTTAATCCTGACAATAAACCTGAAGCGCTTTCCACTAAGCTATTCACCGTCTGGTTCGGATTTAAGTTTTCAACTAGTTGCGAAATAACTTTAGAATTTACTGGTTGCACTTTAAGCATAGTGTCTACAAATAACCGGTAACCTTTAGTAGTCGGTACACGACCTGCAGAGGTATGCGGAGACTCAACATAGCCTAACTCTTCTAAGTCTGCCATTACATTGCGTACGGTAGCAGGGCTGATATCAAGCTCTGAAAGCTTAGCCAAAGTACGTGAACCCAGTGGATGACCATCTGAAATGTAGCTCTCAACCAACACCTTAAGCAGGCGTTGAGTACGCTCATTTAGAGAATTTGTTGAATCTTCAATCGAAACCATGAATACGTGGCATCCTAGCTATGTTTTAGCACTCCCCTGAGAAGAGTGCCAAAAACATAATTGCAAATACTGCGTAGACCTGTCAAGGAGTGTTCTGACTAGTGCAAACATTAGATCCGTGATAGCTTTCTAGAAAACTAGAAAAACCTTGTCGTGAGCCAATTTTCCAAAATCGGAATCGTTTCCAAGCCTAACGATCCGCATATTGCCGGTACCGTAGCTTCGCTGCATCGCTATTTATTGGCCAGAGCAGCCGACATTTATATGGATGCCGTTTCCGTGACGCTACTCAATCAAAAATCGGTAAAGCCAAGCAATATTGAAGAAATTGCCGAAATCTGTGATTTGGTTATTGTGGTGGGCGGCGATGGCACCATTCTACATGCTGCCCATACCATTATAGAAAAAGACTTACCTATAGTAGGCATTAATATGGGGCACCTCGGATTTCTTGCTGAAATTACGCCGCTGGAAATCGAAAAGCAGTTAGACGAAATATTTATAGGGAATTTTATCGAGGAACAACGCTTTGTATTGCAAACGAGTTTAATACGAGACGAAAAAACGATTAGCACGTCATATGCCGTAAACGATGTAGTTGTGCACGCCATGCAAATGGTTCGTATGATTGAAATGGAAACACGCGTGAACAGCCAGTATCTTAATACACTACGTGCCGATGGGTATATTGTTGCTACTCCAACAGGCTCTACTGCGTATGCCTTATCGGGAGGAGGTCCGATTTTACATCCAAACTTAGGTGCAATCGTATTGGTTCCAATATGTCCACATACATTAAGTAATCGCCCTATTGTCGTAGATGCAAATAGCCAAGTTGAAATCATGCTAGCCACAAAAAACCGTTATACCGCATTAGCTTCTATTGACGGACAAATCAATATGGATTTTAAGCCTGGAGATAGATTAACCATTCAAAAAGGCAAACACACATTGCGCTTGATTCAACCCATGCATTATGATTATTTTGATGTGTTGCGCGAAAAATTACGCTGGAGCACGCCCCCTAATAGCAAAAATTCTTAGGCCTCTCATTATTTACTATGCAGATTAATGCTTAAATCAATCTACATTAGTAATTTTGCAATCATTGAACAGCTAGAACTAGATTTCTTCACTGGTATGAGCGTGTTAACAGGTGAAACAGGTGCTGGCAAATCAATAATTATCGATGCGCTTAACTTAGCGCTGGGTGATCGTGCGGATCGTTCTGCTGCTCGTAATGCTGGAAAGAAAGTTGAGATAGTTGCCACGATTGAAATAAGTAACTTAAATGAAGTGACAGCTTGGTTGCAAGAACGCGATCTACAAGCTGGGGATGACTGTGTATTAAGACGTGTGGTATCACCAGATAGTAAATCTAAGGCATATATCAACAATACTCCATGTTCATTAACGGTGTTGCGCAATCTTGGCGACTTACTAGTTGATGTCTACGGCCAACATGAACATCAGTCACTTATGCGCAAAGATAAACAACGTATATTATTAGATAATTATGCTAGTAATGATACAAAAACCGAAAAACTAGCAACCGTTTATCGTCTTTGGCAAAGTTTAAACAACCAACTACAAAAAATTTTAAACAACCACGAAAATACTCTTTCACAATTAGAGTTGTTGCGCTATCAAAACGCCGAACTTGAGCAGCTCGGTTTAGGCAATAATGAGTATGAGAAAATAAATGAGCAGTATCTACGCTTAAATAGTGCCAAAGAATTAATAGAAGGCTGTAACCGAATGTCACAACAACTTGCAGGGGATAACGAAAATACAACCTATGACCACTTAAGTAGCACTGTAAGTGAATTAGAAAAATTAAGCCGATCTGATTCTATGCTTGAAGAACCTTTGGAGGAATTACAATCTATTCATATTCGTATAAAAGACATCGCAAATACTCTACGTGATTATTCTGAGCGTATATCCACAAATCCTCAAGAATTACAGCAACTCGAAGAACGCATCAGTGCAGTTGAAGAAATAGCGCGCAAACATAAAGTAAAACCCACAGAACTTGTGTCTCTACACTCATCTATTCAAGCTGAACTAAATAGTCTTGAAAACGAGCACGAAAATCCGAATAAGATAAAAAATGCTATGCAAGAAGCAGAACTTCATTATCAAATGCTGGCAAAACAAATAAGTTCCTCAAGAAAGCTAGCTGCTAAAAAATTAAACAAAAAAATAACGGATTTGATGCAATCCCTTGGCATGCAAGGAGGACAATTTCAAATCAACATTCAACCCAAGAAAACTCAGGAGCTATCTCTCAATGGGTTAGACGATATTCAATTTATGGTGAGTATGAATCCAGGGCAATCATTACTCCCTATACAAAAAGTTGCATCGGGTGGTGAACTTTCTCGTTTGAGTTTAGCCATACAAATGGCAACAGCAAATAATCTTGGTATACCAACTCTTATTTTTGATGAAGTAGATGCCGGAGTAGGTGGTGCGACTGCAGAAGTTGTAGGTAGACATTTACGTAAACTCGGTAATGATGCTCAGGTGCTGTGCGTAACACACTTAGCCCAAGTTGCTGCACAAGCACACCATCATTATAAGGTAAATAAATTTGAACAAGATGACTCAGTTAGCACTGAAATTAGCCACCTCACTGAAAACGCGCGTATCGACGAATTGGCGCGCATGTTAGGTGGTATAGAAATGACACAAAACACTCATGAATACGCCAAAGAAATGTTAAGTCAAACAAAAAATAATTAAATGAGATATCTATTCGCTATCATATTTACAATCTACTGTTCATTAAGCTTGAGTAGTTGCCAAAGCAAATTGTTAACTGTTTATAAAATTGATGTGCAACAAGGTAATGCATTAGAAACAAAAACGGTTAATAAAGTTAGTCTTGGCATGAACAAAGAACAAGTTCGCTTTCTTTTGGGCAGCCCACTAATTGTCGATAGTTTTCATCCAGACCGTTGGGATTATGTGTATCTTTTTAAACCGGGATACGGGAAAGAAGAAAGACGACAATTAACTGTGATTTTTGATCGAAATGAAGTCATCGATATTATTAAGCAAGATATTGATACAGACGATACAACGATTATTGAACAAGAAATACAAGATGAAAAAGATGAACAAGAATCAGATACAGAGATTACAGAGAAAGAAAAAGAAGAGCAGGAAGAATTAGAACATCAAGCGGAAGAATTAAAAGATATATTGGAAACTAATAAAGACCCAATCAATTAATATCCGGTTCAAAATACATTTAGGTGTAAAAGTTTAAGTTTATCAACCAGGCACTCTAAGACATGAGCCTAAACAGGCCAAGATTCAAAGGTATTGTTCTTCAATAGCACCTCTTCTATGCGCATTACATCACGCTGAGAAGCGCAAGATATTTTCAGAGTAAGGCGAGCGGTGTTTAAGCGTAGCGAGTTTGCGATGCCGCTGGGATCATCAACGCAAGAGTAAGTGATGTTCTGCGCAATGGTTTTGGCAAGAATCGGCTATTTTATTGGGTCGCAACTTCCATGATGCGAACTCTCTCTCGTACTTCCTTGTACTCGCTATTGCCGTAACAAAAGTACCTTGCTCTCGAGTGAACCTGTTGAGGAAGAGAACTGTAGTGGTGAGAGAGCGAAAACCGTATATCGCTATCTCTTACGAGCACGGAATGGCTTTACTTGATTGGCAATGACTAGTTTCGATTTATTCTGTCTCTGTCTGTTAGTTTAAATTCATGCTAATACAATTTAGCATACTTCAGCTAATTAATTACAAGCACCGATATACTTGCCTTCCCACTTAGTAGACATTGTGATTTGTTGCCCATCATAGCTTGCAGAAATATCCATTCCGCCTGAGATGTTAGTGCCCTCCGATTTGGCATGCCCTTCGCCTATCATTTCTACTTGTTGATTTTGACAGCGAATTGTCCATGTCATAGATTTTTCGTCTACTTTAGAATCCTGAATCTCACAATCCGTCGCATCATCTGTCATCAACTTTTCTGGTGTAATGCTAGATGTCTCTATACAGTCTTTTGCAGTTCTTTCTTGTGTTCCGCCACCAGGCATCGTGATATAACTTTGAATTTCCCATAAACCAGATTTAATCTGCATGCCTCCAGCATAGACAATGCTGACAAAACTGATCACTAAATATATGCTGAATACATGTAACAATTGCTTTTGGATGAAACGCATGAAATTCCTTTAGTTAGTTAAGTATTATTATAGCGACCTTAGCTACTTAATTCAGCTCGCATTCGCCGTGCTTCCATAGGGTTTTTGTGTAAAGGTCGATATATCTCGACTCTGTCATTATCAGATAAGACATGTTCCAGGCTTACTATGTTCCCATGGATACCAACGTTATTATTATTCAAATTAATCTCAGGATATTTATCCAAAATTTTAGAATGCTGAATGGCCTGTAACACACTCGCATGCTTGGGCATGGATAGAGAGATTATCTCTTGGTAATGAGGCAATGCATAACAAACCTTCACAGAAATTGAAGCTTTATTTCCCATATAGATCTTCAGCTCTTTGCGCAAAAGCCGAAACCAGTTTGTTCGTTACTTGGTTGAAAATTGGCCCAAGTGTAGCCTCATACAAACGATTTGCAAATGAAAATTCCATATCGAGCTCAACACGACATGCCTTAGTATCTATCTCGTGAAACTGCCACGTACCGATTAAATGATTAAATGGGCCTTCAACTAAGTGCATAGTAATCTTTTCATTTTTTACCAACTCATTCTTAGTCGTCACTGATGCCGTAATACCTCGATTTGCAAAGTGCATGGTGGCTTGTTTTTCATATTCAGTTTCATTGTGCACCTCACATTTTACACACCATGGGATAAATTCAGGATAAACATCAACATCATTAACTAACAAATACATTTGTGTTGCTGAGTATGGTAACAATGCACTGCGTTGAACATGTGTCATAGGAGTACTTTAAGTAACCTCTGATTTATTCTGTCCTAATTAATTTTCTTAGGTCGTTAAAAATGATCTCAAAATGCTCATGTATTGTCATATACCTTCCGCTTTTTTGACCATCTCAGTTATTTCATTAATAAATCAGAGCCTCCTATGCAATACTTAATTTTTCTAGAACACCAATCACATGTAAAAAGATAAGTATCACTCCTATGGGGGTTATATATCTTGCTAGGAAGCGCCAAAGTTGATAAGCACCTTCGTGTTTGATTTTCAGTTCATCGCGTTGTGAAGATTCATGCATTAACCATGCAGCAAAAATGCAAATTAAAATGCCGCCCAATGGCAGCATGATATTTGAAGTTGCATAATCTAATAAATCAAAAAATGATTTTCCTTCAAGAAAAGTACCATTGAATAACTCGATTTTGTTCCAGTTATTAAATGAAAAAACTGTACCCAAGCCAATTGCCCAGGTCACAGCTCCACAAATTAGCGACGAAGTCAGGCGTGAAATAGAAAACTTTTCAATCATCCATGCTACTGCTGGCTCAATTAGCGATATTGCAGATGTCCATGCCGCAAAAACCAATAATATGAAAAACAAAGTTCCAAATATGATCCCACCTGGCATCTGTCCAAAAGCAAGTGGCAGTGTATTGAAAATTAATCCAGGCCCTTGTCCAGCTTCTAAACCATTTGCAAATACTATAGGGAAAATTGCTAAACCAGCTAACAATGCAACAAGAGTATCTGCAATCGCAACTTGAAAACTCGTAGTGGCAATCGATGCATCATCGGGAAGATAAGATCCATACATCATAATTGCACCCATACCTAAGCTTAAACTAAAAAAAGCCTGGCCCATTGCCTTCAGTACGACTTCAGGACTTAATTTCGAAAAATCCGGTGCAAATAAAAACCTCAAACCGGTGAGAAACTCTCCTTTAAAGATTGCATAAACGATCATCACAAGGATCAACACAAATAAAGCCGGCATTAAAAAACGAACCGCAGTTTCTAAACCTTTATTAACCCCTCGAACCACTACCGCTATAGTAAGCACCATAAATATGGTGTGCCAAAAAATCAGACGGGTGGGATTTGATATTAAGGAATTAAAGATATCTCCAGCACCTTCACTGGAAATTTGAACGAAGGTGCCCGAACCAATTTCAACCACATAGGCTAATGCCCAACCGGCAATCACGCTGTAATAGGAAAGAATTAGAAAACCCGCTAATACACCCATTAGTCCTAATAGACTCCATGAGTTACTACGCTTTTCTTCTGCTGCTAATGTACTCATGGTATTTACTGGACTACTTCTACCTCTGCGTCCGAGTAATACTTCAGACATCATTACAGGAATACCAAACAACACAATACAGATTAGATAAAGTAATACAAAGGCACCGCCGCCACTGTCACCTGCCATGTAAGGAAATTTCCAAATATTGCCCAGCCCAACCGCAGACCCAGCTGCCGCCAAAACAAACGCAAATCTTGAAGACCAGTAACCGTGGATAGATGTTCTTGAGGCAGTCATTGATTTTACATTATTGAGTAATCAATTCAGCACGCATAAATATTATTTAACATATACTACGGAGTTAACAGAAACAATCTTACGTATATAAAATTCAATTGGGAAGACTCTGATTTATTAATGAAATGACTGAGATTGAGGCAAAAAATGTCGAGACAAATCTGCCGGGAGCAGATTCGGAAAACTCTGCTAGCCGCCGGCCGAGCACCTGGAAGGTACGAGTCAAAGCATAGTGTATTGGTGAATACATGAGCGTTTCGAAACATTTTACTTTAACCACATTTCTTAGGGACATATCAGAATAAATCAGAGCCCCTCTAAACCATATTAGACCAATGGCTAAAGCCAAAACTAAATTCGATAATAATATAGCGATCAATAAAAAGGCTCGACATGACTATTTTATTATTGAAAAAATTGAAGCTGGCATTGTACTTGAAGGCTGGGAAGTAAAAAGTTTACGTGCAAAAAACATACAATTGAAGGAAAGTTATGTTCTGGTCAAAAATATGGAAGCATGGTTATTAGGCGCACATATTAGTCCACTACCTACTGCCTCTACCCATAAAACAATCGACCCCATTCGCACAAGAAAACTACTTTTACACAGAAGTGAATTGGCTAAATTAATTGGAGCTGTTGAAAGAAAAGGCTTTACCATCGTGCCATTGTCAATGTATTGGAAGAAGGGAATCGCCAAAATTGAAATTGGTATAGCTCGGGGCAAACAGAAACAAGATAAACGCGCAAGTATAAAAGAACGAGATTGGCAACGTGATAAACAAAGGCTGTTAAAACACGGGAAGTAATAACAACTTTGACTTTGTTATATTTTGCGTTCGCTCAAATACTTTGTTTTTGTATAACAGCTTTTGAAAAACTGAGAAAGCGAGTCTATTCGACTCTTATGCCACAGTTAAATATTCCTGATTTTGCCTGCTTTTGTGTTTCTGCTATGCACTCCTCATATGAATCAAATTCTCCAACCTCTGAAGAAGATTTAGTATTTGCATTTGCATACACTTCACCCACCCATTTACCACCGGCTGCACCACCATCATCCCCACACGCTGTTAACATTAAAGGCAAAACAATACCTACAGCTGCAAAAAGTTTTTGTCTCATAACGAGTTCTCCAAAAAATGGCGAGTGTTTATTAACACGAAATGTAACGAAAATCGTGTAGTACAGCAACCGCAATACATCTTATGCTGATATAATTAGTTAGAATGGCCTTTGGTCCAGATACAGCCGGAATCACTCTCCTGCTGAATTTTATTTAAAATAAGCTCATGCTCCTGCAATTCTTCTTCATTTGCATAAATTATATTTAGCGTAGGTCGATCACGCATTGCTTCTAGGTCAGTTTTACTTTGATGTGCCGATTTTTCTGTATTTGCAGCTAAACTCAACGTCGCCTGGCCGCCAGTCATAGCCAAATATACATCTGCTAAAATCTTCGCATCAAGCAAAGCCCCATGTAATTCACGTTGGGAATTGTCGATTTCATATCGTGCACACAACGCATCCAAACTATTTTTTTGGCCCGGATGCAACGTTCTTGCCAGCTCAAGGGTATCTACTACCTCACAGCAGTCATTTATATCAGTAATATGGTGTTTGGCTTGCATTAGCTCCGCATTAATAAATCCGATATCAAATGAGGCATTGTGGATAATTACCTCAGCACCATCGATAAATTGAAGCAGGTCATCAGCAATATTTGAAAATCTTGGTTTATCTTGTAGAAATTCCTGCTTAATACCATGCACTTCTAACGCACCATCATCGATTTCACGTTCAGGATTTAAAAAGTAATGAAACGTTCGATTGGTAATTCGTCGATGCATGATTTCGACACATCCAATCTCGATGATACGATGACCTTGGGAAACTTCTAAACCAGTAGTTTCTGTATCTAATACTATTTGTCGCATTTCATAATTAGAGCTAAGACTAAGAAGTTTAATAATACAACTTTTATGCTCACACGGTTAGGATAACAAATCATCAATGGCTTCATTCGCTAGCTGGTCTACTCGCTCGTTTTCGACGTGCCCACTATGACCTTTGACCCATTTCCATTTCACTATATGTTGTTCAACTAATTTATCCAATTCACGCCATAAGTCATCATTTTTTACTGGCTTTTTTGAGGAAGTCTTCCAACCATTTTGTTTCCAATTTGGTAACCAGCGCTGTATTCCATCCATTAAATAACGTGAGTCAGTTGTAATACAAACTTTACATGGACGCTTTAATTTTTGTAGTGCCGATACTGCAGCTTGTAGCTCCATGCGGTTATTAGTAGTTTCCGCTTGCGCCCCACTAATTAATGTTTCTTTATTTCCATAACGCAATATGGCGGCCCATCCCCCCGGCCCGGGGTTACCGCGACAGGCACCATCAGTGTAAATATCGACTTGCTTGGGCATGCGGAGTCTGTCTAGCGGAAGGTTCCGCCACATTTACGGGCAGAATTGAGCGACGTGGACGCCATGGTTGAGGTCTTGGAGTGAGGGTTAATACTCTCTTTTGCGCAACAAAAATTTGGATGTCACCAACACGCCCCATACCAAAACGCTGCATTTTGTTTAATACCTCTAAACGTTGTTGTACCCGCATATTTTGAATTGGAGGCCGAAATCCAACGCGTTGTGTTTTCAATATCGTAAAATCTAAAAGCGCCAACCAATCTTTTAATCTTCGTGCTGTATAAAAATGGCCTGTCCAAGGCACACGTTTACTACGCGTTAATAAAAGCTTAGTCAAACCCATCATGCTCAAAGGATTAAATGCAATTAATACTAAATGACCTTCTGAAATTAACACTCGATATACTTCACGTAATACCTGATGGGGATCGTGAGAAAACTCTAGAGTGTGTGGCATCACAATTAAATCGATAGTGTCTTGCGGAAAAGGTAATGCTAAAGGAGTAGCAGAGATATTGCCTTGACTAGGCGCAATGGCCATATGGATTTTTTTGCTTATCGTGCTACTTGCTAAAAGATCTATGTCATTACCGAGAGAACCTATCTGCAATGCAAAGTAACCAAACAGATTTGGCAATAGCATTTCCATTTTGTCTTTGAGTTCATTGCTCAAAATTTGTCCAGCTGGACTCGTATACCATTCCTGCAATTGCAACGAGAATTTTTCGGAATTTTGTAAAAGTGATTCTTGCATAAATGTAATTCTACCTTAAAACAACTGGTTGTGAGAAAATCTTTCTAAAAAGAATTAAAGTTAGCCATAACTTACGCTAATTCAATCAAATAATTATTGTTGATCTCTTTATTTTGTATCTCTATGCTTCACGCACATGGAGGATTATGTCTCGAATAAAACTTACCTACTACTTGTCTTTGTAACATTTTTCTTTTGCTTTAGTTGTAGTCATTCTCCAACACATACAAGCCATTCTTCTGTCGAAGTCCCGCTTGAAAAACAAGAAGAGGTCTTAGACATTGCTGACGAAAATCTTTTGCCAGATTTTATCGTGCCACCGATTAGTTCTCAGGCATTAAAGCTCCCAAAAGTAAATACTGTCAGCAACAACACATCCATTTGGCAACATATTGCTAAAAACTTTGCACTCTCTGAATTTTTTAATCACCCTCGTGTAGTCAAACAAAAACAAAAGTATCTAAATAAACCAAATTACCTTGCTGATGTAACACAACGATCTGAGACATTTATTCATTTTGTCTTAAGTGAAGTTGAACGACGTAATTTACCAGCAGAATTAGTAATATTACCGATGGTAGAAAGCAACTATTTTCCTAAAGCGCGTTCGCGTGCAAGAGCTGTCGGATTATGGCAATTTATGCCTTATACTGCCAAGGAATATGGCTTAAAAAGAACCTACAGCTATGATGGGCGTCACGATGTCTACGCATCTACTATTGCAGCACTCGACTATCTTGAACAACTTAATAAAAAATTTGATGGCAATTGGCTATTAACTTTAGCCGCATACAATGCAGGCCCACATCGAATTAACCGAGCATTAAAAACAAGTTCGATTCCAGAAAATGAAAATGCCTATTGGAATTTAAAACTGCCTCGTGAGACATGCAACTATATCCCTAAAATATTAGCATTGAGCTCGATAGTAAATGATCTAAATTTAAGCGAAACATTGTTGCACCCCATCGAGGACAAATCATTTATTGAACCAGTAGCAATAAAAAAACGTATTTCACCAGCAAAGTTAGTGCAAGCATCTGGTATAAGTGCCGATGAGCTACATAAACTAAATCCAGCACTACGCTTCTTAAACTATCCTCTACCTGAGGGGTATCACATGTTAGTGCCCAAGCAACAAGCACAACTTATTTCGATGACAGTTAATTCACTGCCCGAAGAGAATTTTCAAAACTTAGAGAAACATCTAATTAAAGATGGTGAGTCTTTAAGTGTCATTGCAAAGCTATATGGAACAACAATTACTGCAATACAAAATGCGAACAACTTGACAGGAAATAAAATTGTAGCAGGGCGTACACTTTTAATACCTTTACACAACGATGATAAAAAACCAATTGCTCGAACCCAAACATCGCAAAAACAAGCAGCAACTAAACCCAAAGAAGCTAGTGGCCCATATTTTTATGTTGTAGCCATGGGTGATAGCTTTTGGAAAATAGCCTCTCGCAACAACACTACGGTCAACCGCCTAGCGATAATCAATGACAGAAACCCCAATCAGCCCCTCCAACCAGGCGAATCTATCCTGATCGATTAGCGGCTCAGATGCCGATTTGCTTGTCTAAACAACTGAATTTTATACCTACATATCCCTAAAATTAGATTCTTCGTCGCGCCCTGAGGCGCCAATTATGGTGAAGGGATAGATGACTGTAGTATCCTCCAAAAGCTCGTAACTACCTTAATGATAGAGGAAATATGCGCTGTTTAAGTGGCTTTTAAGTCACTGATCAGAAATCAGTTACATGAATTCAAATCTACCGGCTATAAGCTTTTAAACCAAGCAGTATTTAAATGGATATCTGGTCAATGAGCTAGACAGTTGCTCAATTGTGCAAAATAGTGAGTATGTCAAAAGCAACTAAAATAAGTAATAAATGGATCGGATTTGGTCTATTTGGTCTGATAGTGATTACATCAGCACAATGGAGTTTGCAACTTTCTCCTTGGGTTACAATTTTTGCAGTACTTATTCTCATTATAAGTGCATACTTTTTTCTACGTACCGCAACTCATGAAATCGCTGACACTGATGAAAATGCTGCTGCGGATCGTTTCCTCTCACGAAATAATGCACGAAGTGTAGGACTAAAACTTCAAGGTCTTGGTAAACTAAGCCTAGCATTTGAAAAATTTAAACAATGCTCTCACAATCACGATTCAGCCAATCTTTTATACAATTTAGCGATTGATTTTCAAATCAAAAGTGAACCCGAAAACGCTAAACGGGTACTACAATATATCGCTACATTTGAGCCCAACTTTAAAGATGTAAAAGAACGTTTAAGTTTCTTCGAACCCGAACCAATTACAATAGTAGATGATAGTATTGCTGAGGATCTAGAAGAGGAAGAACCTACTGCAATTGAGCCTTATGTAGAGAAACGCTCTTTTATAGATACTATCCAGGAAAAATTTTTAAAAACTGCAGATAAACTAGAATCACAACCAGATACAGAAGAGCATGAAACTTCCGACATCGATGAAGAGCTTAGCGATTATCCACGTCTTTATGGCAGTCGCTACAAAGTTATTAAGCTCCTTGGCAAAGGGACTACTGGAGCAGTCTTTAAAGGTAAAGATTTAGCTGCAGATAGGCTACTTGCTATCAAAGTATTAAACCTTACTAGTGAACTAGACCCAGATCAGTTAGACGAATATAAATTTCGTTTTCATCGTGAGGCAGATACTGCGGGTAATCTCGAGCACCCAAATATAGTCAAGATTTATGATAATGGGGAAACCGAAGGTTTTGCCTATATTGTCATGGAATACGTAGATGGTATAAATTTACGCTACTATGCGCGTGCAGATAAACTTCTACACCCTAAGAAAGTATTAAAATTGATTGCTCAGTCAGCTGACGCACTTACCTACGCCCATAAACAAAGCCTGATTCATCGCGATATCAAGCCTGCTAATATTCTGTATAACCAAAGCGACGATTTTGTTAAGCTGACTGATTTCGGAATTGCAAAAATACCTGACTCAACACGAACTCGTGCAGGTTCAATACTAGGTACACCTTTATATATGTCTCCTGAGCAACTTGCAGGAGAAACCTTAGATGCTCGCTCCGATTTATATTCTCTAGGCGTAACCTTATATCATCTATTAACCGGTTCACCACCCTTTCGTCCAAAAACTATGGCAGAATTACTGCGTTCTATCACACATGAAAGGCATAAAGATATCGCCGAAATTAACCCAGGCACACCTGCTTGCATAGCTTGGACTGTCAACAAGGCATTAGAGAAAGATCCAGACAAACGCTTTCAATCTGCTGCAAGCATGGCCAACAAACTACGCGAATGCGAGATGATGCTTGATGGCTAAACAATCCCTATGAACTTAAAAGGTACACTTGATATTGCTGGACGCTCAAACACAGGACTAGTGCGTGCAAACAATGAAGACAAAATAGGCGAAGATCAAGAAATTGGTTTAGTCGTACTAGCAGATGGTATGGGTGGCTATAAGGGTGGAGAAGTTGCAAGCCGTATTGCAGTTAATACTATTTTAGAAGAATTACGTACAGAAATTCCTAATCTCATACCAGGAGAAATAGACGAACAAACTGGGTATACAAAGGAAAGTTTAGCTGCGCGTAAATCTATTGTTAAAGCCAACGAATCAATTTTTACAGTAAGTACAAGTGAACCACAATATCGTGGCATGGGCACAACACTTGTAATGGGAATCTTTTACGATAACCAAATCACTATTGCACATGTCGGTGACTCAAGGATGTATCGTTATCGAGATGGAAATTTTCAACAAGTAACAGTAGATCATACTCTGTTACAGGAACTCGTTGATCGTGGTTTTTATACGCAAGAAGAAGCAAACTCATCGCTCAATAAAAATTTAGTCACGCGTGCACTAGGCATTGAAGGTAGTATCGCAGTAGATATCAAAGAAGATTTGGCAATGCCTGATGACATTTACTTGCTATGCTCCGATGGTCTGACAGATATGGTCGATGATCAGGAAATTCATGCAACGGTAACGGCATTTAAGGATAATCTTGATGAATTGGCGGATAAGTTGATTGCAATTGCTAATGAGAATGGGGGCCGAGACAACGTTTCGGTATTATTAGCAAAACCAAATAAAGAGTTTCCTGGTAAGAAAACTTGGAAGAAAAAGTTTAGTAAATTTCTCCACAAGTAGAATTGTGACATGCCTAAATTAATTTTAAGCGTCGATGATAAGATCATTGACGAATTCAATATAGATAAAGACACTGTCACCATCGGTCGACGAACAGACAATGATATCTGTTTGGATAATCTTGCGATCAGTGGTTATCATTCTCAAATTACTACTGTGCTCAATGATTCTTTTTTGGAAGATTTGAACAGCACAAATGGGACATTTGTAAACTCTAAAATTGTCAAAAAGCATGCATTGAAAGATGGCGATATTATCGATATCGGAAACCATCGTATTAAATATATCAATCATCTTGCCACTAGTTCAGCCAATAGCGAATTTGAAAAAACAGTGGTAATAAGCCCCAACTACAATGAGAAAAAAATTGATGCTTCGATTGAAAACTTAGAAAGTGAAATTGAAGCGCTTATCGATACAAAAGAAGATGCCGACAATGACTCTCAAGATAGCAATAATAATGAACAAGCCGTTGCACTGATCGATGCAATCTATGATGGACATGAAGATACCTCTCTAAAAATACCATCTATAGAAGATTCACCAGCTTCAGAAGAACCAGAGCTCAAAAAAGAATCATCTGCTGAAAATTTAGCTGATGAAAAATTAAGTTCTGAAGAAATGGGCCCTGTAGAAGCTACTATAGAAAAATCATCACCTAAAAAAGAAACTCCTTCCAAATCAGATGATAATGAAAACAAACTAGGCCGTATTCAAATTCTCAGTGGCAGTAATTGTGGTAAAGAATTAACTCTCGATAAGACTTTAACAACCTTAGGCAAGCCTGAGGTCGCGGTAGTTGGCATCACTAAACGCCGCAGTGGTTATTTCATCGTACATATCGATGGCAGTGAAGGTAATGCCTCTAGATTGAATGGTGAAATTATTAAAGGCAAAGCCCAGCCTCTAGAAGATCATGACATCATCGATGTCGCTGGGATTAAGTTAGAGTTTTTTGTCGAATAATCTCGAAGTATTTTTCATTAAGCTGTTTGAAACAACTATAACTTATAAGTGACTGCTTTTGAGTCAAAGCATACTAGCTTGTGTGTTTTTACACTGTACTTAAATTTATGCTTTAAAAGCCTTAGCAAATTAGATAATAACTCATTAACTGAATTAACCATAACATCAACAGTTAAAGCCCCTTCAAGCAGGACCCCTTCAAGCCCACCTTTTTGATTTACCACTGGCACAGAGCTAACCCCAGCATCTCTCATATGTGCAATTGTCTCTATTATGTAGTCGTCTTCTACGGCAGTTAATATTTCATTACTAATAACATACTTCACAGCAACGTCATTCAGATTTATCTCATTGATCAACATATCAGTCACGACATCCCTATCTGCTAACGCGCCTATAGGTAAGTGTTGATTATCCTTATATTCAACTACGACAATATCCCCAACGTGATTGTTACGCATAGTTTGAGCTGCTTTTTGTATTGAGTCGTCAGGTTGGCATATGACTACATTTTGATTTCTTAATTTGTCGATATACATAGTTTCTTACCCTTTAACTTTTAAGAGAACGTCCTTGTTCATTAGTTGTCCGTAGTATTTTTTACCAAAATATTATTTAGCTGGCACAAAGATTGCTGCACGAATCGGCGGTAAAGGATTACCCATGGGATCAAGATCATCATGATCAGTAGTTAGATCTGTTATCCATGATGTATCACCAAGCATTGTCTCCATAGGAAGATCATGTATAGCCAACGCAATATGAACATCTGCCTTGAACCCATGACCTCGTTTTAATCCAACATCACTATTCTTGCCCAGTCCTTTATTTATGTGTATTCCCTCTGGTATTTTTCCTGCAACTGTCTTGGCATGAATATTGACCACGCCATTGCCCATTCCATCGTCGGTACTAATTGCACTGCCTGCATAATAAACTGCTGTTTGTGTGTCTGGATTTGAAATATCACTAAGAGCACACTTTGTTAATACTTCTCCATCTGGACCTTTCACTACAGTTTCATCATCGCACTTGTTTGGTTTGTTAAATATGATAAACCAAGCGGTAACGGGTACACCTGGATTTGGCACTAATGACATAATATTCGCTTTTAATTCATTTTTTTTACGAAATAATGTCGCGGCACCTGTATATAGTGAACTCTCACTAACACCACCTTGACTACCATCAAATGTAAGCACATCTGCTGCTTGATACGCTAATTTCATATCGCCAGAGGAAGCATGAGCTGGAGAGCAAATAAATATTGCGGTAATAAATGAAATTAAAAATATTTTTTTCATAAGTTATTCCCCTTCTTTTCTAATAAAAATTTTATAAAGTTATGAAAATTAGTGAATGCTGTTTCCAGCATTCAGGTTTACTTGAGCAAAAATTTATTTGCTTAAGTTACTAGTAAAGATGGGAGATAGATAAAATTGTCAGAAAAAATTTTTGAGGCTAGTGAAAAGACAGATGTTTGGTACGGTTGCTTGTGCCAATAATGGTATTCAGTGGTACACAAGTTATCTCAGTGGGTTTCAGAGTGGCCCGTAATTGACACATTGATTCAGATTAGCCTTTATGCGGCCTACCGTACTGAACAAACCGATACTTCGCTACTCCTGAAGTTCTATACCCTGCATTCAGAAATGCCCAACCTTAGTCATCGTCGCTTCTGTCATTATCTTCGGAGTTTAACAAGTCCAGGCGTCGGCCCTCATAGGTAATGAATCCGAATGGAAACTCTACGTCTGGCGTACCATTCAAATCTGGAAAATCTTCGCTATTGGCAGCGTTCACGAAATACTGTTTTATACCTATGTCACCCTTCAGAATATCGTTGTCGAGCTTCAGCTGTAACGTCGCCAACGTTATGTGCTGTTGCACTCCGGTACTGTCGTAATGGATATTGATTAGTTTAACCAGGATATTCTTGCGACTAATTTTTTCCCAGTTTCCATATGCCACTGAATCAAATCCATCACTGAAATCTGAAGTGTCCACCGACGTCGCGGTGCCATCCTGATGTAGTGTTAAGATACGATGAAACAGGAGGTCATCTAAAATCGAAACATTACCAGGGAATACGCCAACCAGATTCGAATCCGCATCAGCACTTAATGTGATACACAGAAATAGAATTGTCGATAAAAAACGGACTATTATTTTCATCTGAACTCCCCTTCTTTTCTAATAAAAATTTTATAAAGTTATGAAAATTGATAAATACTGTTACCAATTTTTACGTTTGCTTGAGAAAATGTTTAATTACTCAAGTTACTGGTAAAGATGGGGGATAGATGAATTTGTCAGAAAAATTTTTATTATTTTATGATTTAAAATAACCAAGAAGGCAGAAATAATATTTTGGGCTAGCAAAATACAGATGCTTATTGCATAACCACTAATTTATAGCGGGCTTTCGATGTTCTTCCTTTTAAATCTGCTATCCTTACAGTTAACAAGTGTTGACCGCTCGGAAGGCTCATTTTTTTAATATTGAGTTGATTAGATTTAATCTTTGATGATCTCAAAATACGTTCAGTTATGTCTGCATTCAATAAGCCGTATGTCAATTGAAAACTCTTTGCATCTATTTCTGAGTTTGGTGATGCTTCAAACGAGAGCTTAAACGCAAATGGTGATGTAATATTTTTTATATCTTTAGGTTTTTCGAGTGTAATTATTGGAAATTCTGGATCAATTGACATTTCTACTGCTTCCAAGGAAAGAAGTTGCTCCTTTGTCAAAGAAGCTATGTACTGATTTTCCGCATTAACATCTTTTTGGCTAATCAGCGGAAGCTGTGTAGGAACTAATTGTGTATACAGCAAAATAGATACTGATAAAACTATAGTGGCTGCAATAGCAAAATAGGTAGGAGTGCTTAAATGTTTATTACGATCACTGGGTTCATCTGCATTTATCTGGTTATTTACTTTTTGCATCAACTTGGATTTGAATGACTCAATGTCTGTGTCACTCACTAACGTTTCAAAATGCTTTTGTTCACGTTCTAAAGTCGTTTTCAGTTGTTCTTCAGCAGAATCACTCATATTAATCTTCTACAAATTTAACTAATCGTACTAATGTTTAATAAAACATCTTCACCACAAAATTTTTTTATTAATTCTTGTAATTTCTTTCTTGCTTGTGAAACATATTCACGTGTAGCACCATAAGTCTTATCCATAAAAACTGCCACATCTTTTAGGCTCCATCCATTCAGCACTGATAATTCAATGATCAAAGCTTCATCATAAGAGCGCTTTCGAAGTGCGCTGATGGCTTCACCCAAACAATTTTCCAATAATAAATCATTAACAGTATACGTGCTCAAAATTTCTTCTAGTTGGTCGTTTTCCAACGAGTATTCTTTAATTGTGGATTGTTCTCGTAAATATTCGTTGAATGAGTTAAAAAACATTCTCCATAAATAAGGGCGTATTTGATTTGCTTTTGCGATGAGCTTCGGTTTATTAGCTATTTTTAAAAATACGTTTTGAATAATATCCTCCGCATCGGCATTGGATACACCCCTTTTATATAGATGACCCAGATACTTCTGCGCTAATTCATCATATAAATACGAAATGGCTTGAATCACTTGTTTCTTTTCCCCCAATAAGTATTTTTTTATCAAAATATCATCCATTGACCATACTCATATTAGTGTTATCAAACATCAAATTATCTACGTATATTTAATTATAGTTGCCTTTATGAAGTAAAATGTCAGAATATATTGCTTGTCAACAAGAAATATCTAATCTTTTTTCAAATCACGAAGAATTGGTTGGAGGCTATTATGCAATTAGTTACAAATTGGTTACAACTCAGAATCCTGATATTAGTTAGAATCTGACAGTTTCATCAAGTAACCATCTATGACCATCGATTCCATGTCAGTTCACTTAAAAATAATGGAATTTATAAAGTTATTTGTAACATTTGCATCCTGTTTAATAGGGACAATTATATTTGCTCAGGATGTTGATGTAATCATGGATAGTGGGACCATTGTAGAAGATTTACTAAAAGAGGATGGGATGACTCGCGGCATAAACGTTCAAGCAGTCAGTACCCCTTCATCTGATAAAACAAAGTCAGTAAGCAAAAGCGACGAAAAAAGCCCAAGTGTAGTTGCATTAAATATCCAATTTCATTTTGATTCAGCAAAATTAACAGAATCGGCTATTCTTCAATTAAATGAATTAGGTAAAGCTATCACATCAAAACAACTTAACCATTATACATTCGAACTGATGGGTCATACCGACAGCGTAGGAAACCATGAATATAATCAATGGCTTTCTGAACAACGCGCTCTATCAACTAAGCACTATCTAATCAAAAATTTTAATGTAAAAAAGAATAAGTTGATTACATATGGTTATGGCGAAGAAAAACCACTGTTATTAAATGATCCTACAAATAGCATTAATAGAAGGGTTGAAATACGAATACTTACAAGAACAAATAATTAATATTCAAAAATAATAAATTGGGACCGCTTATGAAATTATACAACAAAATAATTTTTTGTATTGCAGTCTTAAATGGGCTGTTTATTTCATGTGAAAATGTTATTGCTGCACAAAAAGCATTGTTGGTAGGTGTTGGTGAATATCAAATACCAAACAAAGAATTACCAGGTATTGATGTTGACATACAGTTGATGAAAGAGATACTGGCAAGATTAGGTTACGCAGAAAGCGAAATAAAAATATTACATAACAAAGATGCAACATTGCAAAATATAAAAAAAGCGATTACAAATTGGCTTGTCGACGGCGTACAAAAAAATGACCGAATTGTTATATATTTTGGTACTCATGGGAGCAGAATATACGACGTTGACGGAGATGAAGAAGATCAAGTAGATGAAGTCTTACTCGCCCATGATGCGAAGTTTTTCACAACAAAACATGGGCGCACACTTAAAAATGTAGTTATTGATGATGATTTAGCAAATTGGCTTGCTAATATTCCAAGTGAAAATATTTTTGTTTTAGTTGATGCATGTAATAGTGGCTCGGTTACAAGGAGTGTTAAATTATCAAATTTATCCTTAGGTGTTGAGACCGCAGCAGCTAAATTCTTTTACTATGACGGCATTCCAGATGAGAGTGGCTCGACATTTACTAGGTCACTAGTCAATCGAAGTCTTGATCAAAACGTTAATTATATTGCTATTTCAGCTGCAAAAGATCATGAAATGGCCCTTTCAACTGAACAAGGAAGTTTTTTCACACTTGGTATTTTTGATGGAATAAACAAAGCATCTAACGGATCAGGCACAATTACTGTCGAGCAATTACATCGCCATGCAGATAGCTATATTGCTAAAACAATCTCAAGAGAAAAAAGATATCACCCACAACTTCATGGTAATGAATATTTAGCAAAGAAAAAATATAAACTATTCAAGTTTATGCAAGGGCATGGCTCAAAATGGCAATCATTAGAAAAAATATCCAACCAGGTACAAGATTTAGAGTTATCTTTAAATCAAGAAGAATATGCCTTACAAGACAGTGTATATATCGCTGTAGATCTTCCTAAAGTAGGTTATCTTAATATAGTTTCAGTAAATGCATACGATCAGGGCACCATTCTTTTCCCAAATAAATTTAACTTGGATAATTATGTAAATAGTACAAACTTAACTATTCCATCAAAAAACATGCCGTTTAAGCTCGCTGCGGTTAAACCCACCGGACCAACATTGATAGTTGGGTTCTTATCAACTGCACCGATAAATCTTTATGAACTGAGTTATGAAGGTCGTGATATCGGTGGTGCTTTAAATAAAGCTTTTGCAACACTATCTTACAGTGGTATTCGTGCTATAACTTTAGAATCAGAAAAAACGAAGCAAAACTATGAAGATGTTTTATACAGCAAATCTGTATACACAAATATTAAAATGAAATAAATGTATACAAAAATCACCATTATTTTAGTTTTTTTATTATCAATAAATATTTCATATGCAACAAATCGCTATGCGCTCGTTATAGGCAATTCTGATTATCCGTTTGGTCAGCTAAGGAATCCTAGTAATGATGCACAAGATGTTGCCTCAGAATTTGAGAAATACGGATTCGATGTAGATTTAAAAACCAATGCGACCGCATTCCAACTAAAACAATCCTTGGATAGCTTACAAAGTAAGCTGCAGTCCAGTAGAGGAATTGGCATCATTTATTTCGCTGGGCATGGCGTGCAGTTTCAAGCCGAAAACTTTTTACTCCCTGTCGATGTTTCAACTACTTCTGCAACCGAACTTAAACGTACAGCCTTATCACTAAATACGGTCGTGAACACGTTAGACCAGGCGCAGAACAAACTCAATTTAGTCATTCTCGATGCCTGTCGTAATAATCCATTCAAGAGTAGTTCACTTACGAGTGTTTCTCGAGGTCTACAAGCCGAGGCTAAAAAAGAACAAGATGGCTTAGCCCCGGTAGCGATCAGTGTGTCGTCCGGAACGGTGTTTTGGTATGCCACGCGTCCTGGGGATGTGGCTTTAGACGGTAGTGGTCGCAATAGTCCTTTTACTTCGAGTCTGCTGCAAGTCCTTAATAATCATGCTGTACCGGCACGCTCGATTATCAGTCAAGTTGCAATACGAATGCGTAATTTAAAAATTAATCAACAGCCCTGGCAAGAAGGTATTTGGTTAGAAGACTTTCATTTTGATGAGTCAAGTAACCATAAAAATGTCCCCGTGCAAATCGCTAAATATGATTCATTTCAGGAAGATATATATCGTGACTATATTAAGAATTGCAAAAAGTCTGGTAAAAAATGTAAACATTTAGCTAGCGTCGAAAAAATAATTGAGGAGTCGGATAAAAAAACAACTATAGCAAACACAAAACTCGAAAATGCTGCACCTAGCAAAATTGATGGATACGATGATTGGCTTGGGCAGTGGCAATGCACGTGGGCGCATAATGATAATTCGAATAAGGGAACAAGCATTGTTAAATTTTACAAATTTGAAAAAAATATTCTATATGGTACTTCGAGTCTTTCGACATGCCCTCAAGCTTCTAAATTTAAATTGGATACTACTGAATCACCTTTGAAATATACATTACTCCCCTGCTGTGCATCTTGGACTTGGAAAACCACGATGTGTAATGCAATGCTTAGAATAACAATCGAAAAAATTCCTAAATTAGGAGAACAACAAGCTATGAAGTCCTCATACACTACAGATTTTTTTAACCTTCCTTCAAGCAGTCTTAGTATAGGTGGCGAACAAACTTGTATAAAAATTTACTAGGAGCTATATTGAATAAACGCTTTTGGCCAATAGCGTTTATTCATGTAAATACATTTTTTATATAAAACCAAGATTTTATAAGAAAAAAATAGGCGCCCGAAGGCGCCTATTTTGGGTAAAACTAGAGTCTTATTCAGTTAGAATAACTGAACCAAACCCACTGCGACCATTTCAAGATCACCTCCAACACCATTACCCGCTGAATTGATACCGAAATCATAATTGGCGTTTCTGTCATTAGAGACTTCAGAGTAGATTACACGTAATTCGGTGCCGGCTGGGAAGGTGTAGAACAAACCAATGTTATACGCATCACCACTTGAACTGCTGTCGGATAGACCATTATTACAGGTACTACTACCTGCACCGGAATCACAATCCAAATCATCAGCATCCATATAGGAGAAGCGGATATCAAACGGTCCTGGAAAGTTGTGTTTACCCGATATCATCCAAGCATCGCGTTCCACTTCGTTTCTATTGCCAGCTACACCGTTACCACCGAGTATACCAGCACCTGTAGCACAATCTTTATGAACATACTTAATTTCTTCATACATGCCGGAGAACCAAGTTGAGTGGCCATTGCCCCAATCGTGAATGTAACGACCCGCGATACGCCATGAATCATCATCAGAATCTCTACAGCCAAAATCGGCTGCAGCCCAATCATCATGTTTTTCATAAGTGAGGGCACCCCAAATGGTGGATCTACCTTTACCGACGTCGTTTTCGTAGGCAACCCCCATAGACCAAATACGTGGGTCTATTTTTTTCGTAGTACCAGAAGCCGTGGTTACCTGCACATCGCCATTACCAGAAAAGTAGTTCAAGCCAGGGTCGTTATGAGCATTGGAGGTCGCAATACGGGCTGTAAAGCCATTCCAATTAGGTGAGAACCACTGTACCACACCGTTTTGACGTCGGTTAAAACCATTGTTTTGAGGACCAAAGTTCGCACCAAAGGGACCAAAATTGGTCGGTCCACCAAAACCACCACCGTTATCAAAACCGAAGCCACCGTTAAAGAAACGGGTACCGAAGCCGACTGAGCCCATGATGGAGCTGGTAGAATCCGCACCTGCATCACCGAAAGGGTCAATCCATGGAAATACCATTTCATTATGAGGTAGCAACCAATGAGCAAACATCACTTCGCCCCAAACACCAGCCAAGCCTAGCTTACTGTTACGATTACAGAAATCATTAAAGCCAAAAATGCCTGAACCAGTAAGTCGGTTAATAAAAAGGAATTGTTCACAACGAAAGGTTGCTATGATCGGGGTTTCGCCAACAGTAAAACCGGTATCGATTTGTGCATCAAAACCTAAATGCGCAACATTAGCACTGATACGAGACATATCTCTGTCATCCCCTGGGCCATAATAGTTTTCAGACTCTACCCATTCATATGAGTAGTTCTGATATGCATAAATAGTCCAGTTTGAGTTAGCATTACCGCCACTTATCCCTCCAGCAAATGGTGCTAGTGGTAACGCTACAAGGACGAATGCAAAAGCAGCTCTTATTAGATTAGTTTTCATGTAATTTCCCTCCCGTGCAATTTACAGGAGCTTTTCATACGCTCCTTTAAATTGTTATTGATTTTTATTTGAAAGCTTTTAATTAAAGCTTTATGCGCAAATAAGATTTAACTTATTAACATTAGATTTTACATTAAAGTGGATAATTGATGATCAATGAATATTTATTTTTTATTGACTAGTTTATTGACTTAATGCAATTCTTAATTTTTTTTAAAGCTCATAGTTTTTTTATTGAGAAATATAAGATATTGCTAAGCAATAAATTTTACGAAGGAAAGATATTATGTCTGCTTATGAGATTTAAATAAAACTTTCGCAGCACTATCTTATAGTAGTATTCGAGCTATAACTTTGGAATCAGAAAGATAAAATTAAATGTAACACAAAAACCTTTAAGTTATACAGTGCATCATGCATCGACGTTGTATTATAGACAATGCACAATAAAAGTATTTACTATCGACCAGATTACTACTTCTCAAGAACAACTCATTTTCAATGCCACTTATACTAATAGCCAACACAACGGTCTCCTACTTGAGCGTGGTAAACAAACTTGTATAAAAATTTTATAAAACATTGTTGAACATCTGCTATGAGTGGTTACCAGACATTTCAAGTTTGTAAACCCTTGATTCCAACAAATTCGTCCCTAAATTTGCCCGCCTTCAGCCAATAGCGGCCACTAACTCTGTTATAAAAAAGCCCCACTATAAAGGTGAGGCTTCGTAATTTAGTCGGATGACTATCTTGTTTTAATCGTCGTTGCCAACAAGCCTGACTTCATTGTTGATACCTAGATCAACTACCAGTAGACAGCCCGGTGTGCTGCATGATGCGCCTGGATACACATTTACAACTTCTATTGGACCTGGAGCCACAGCAGTTACAAGGTTGTTGAAACTTGGTCCGGTAATTGGCGCACCATTGCTACCATTTTTTTCGGGCCCATTCGTGTTATCAAAAAACACATCAACATCATTGTCTTGTAATTTTGTTTTGAGGAATCTGTTATTGCCACTAAAACTTTGTTCAACGTTGACCCCAAAGTCGCAGTTGCGTACCTCATTATTTTTCCACACGGTATCAACTTCTTCGTTATTAGCACAAAGTCCATTGAAGCAAGCATGTATATAATTATCCTTAATTCGTGCACGAGTATTTTTCTTAGCAGAATCAGCCCCTATAGCAAAAACCGAAGCTGCTACGCTCGTGGCAATAGCGCAACCTTGATTACGAAATAAACTACCAGGTATTACCTCTTTTATACCATTTAACATGGTATTGCCTTTTACCTTGGTGTCTTCAGTGCCAAGCATTTGAACAGCATAATTGCCATATCCATTAAACAAGTTATTTTTGATCACAGTATTCTTAACTTGATCCTCTTCTTCATTTTCGGTAACTACTTCAAAAGAAAAGGTATTAAAATTGAAGCAAATAGAACCTCCACCTAATAGCCTCACACCCGCAGAATTTATCCCTGTTATATTTGTCATTTTATTGTTCTTAACTTGAAGACGGTTAACAGAGCCTGCATTCACCCCAAAGGTGACATTATCGAAATAATTATCCTTAATGACGATATTATTAAACGAGCCCGGTATATAATTATTTTCATCACAGTTTAAACTCGGACTATTATAATTAGTAATTGACACAGCTCGGTTAAACAGCTCGAACTTAAGATCATGTATTTTAATGTTTTCAATGGTGCCGTTCAGAGGCGTAGGGCCGATCAAAAGCCCTCTATTTCTAAATTCTGTCGTAAAAGGATCATCAGAAAGAGGGCTACCAGGAAGACAACCAGGAGTATTTTGACCACATTCGGTACCACGCAATACAGTCCAATCATTATTAGCACCTTTTATGGTTAGGTTTGAGCGTTGAATAGAAACAAACGTATCATCAAATTGGCAAATTCCTTTGAGCTCAACGACACGATTGTTTGTATTGTCAACTGCAGCTTGAATTTTCGCTCTATCAGATGCGATGTCGTTTTCACACTGGACCACTTGCATATTGCCGTCATTGTCGTCAGCGAAAGAAAAACTTGGTACCACCAAAAGTAATGCCAAGCCTATTTGAATAAAGTGTATGGTTTTCATCTGAACCTCCCTTCTTTTCTAATGGAAATTTTATAAAGTTATGAAAGTTAACTAATATTGTTACCAGCATTTAGGCTTACTAGTGCAAACGCTTAATCGCTTAAGCTATTAGTAAAGACGGGGGATAAATTAAATTGTCAGAAAATTTTCATTTAAAAAATTAAAAAGACAGCATCTATAGCAGCGAATGTCTACTTTGGGCTGCCGATTCAATCGGTCAATGCAACACCTTGCTAAACTTTTAGTAATAAAGAGGTTGACTCAAACGGATGACCATTTAGTGTTGAGTTGTTTTTGGATGAACCGGTTACATTAAATACTGCATTATTACTTGCTTCGAGCCATCTTTTATTGATCTACTCTTAAGATGTTGATGTAATTGCATTTCTCTTAGCTTTTGCAGCCTTTTTTCACTCTATTTCAAAGTGTTGCATCGACCTATTGAGACCACAGCCGTTAGCGGACATTTTAAAATTTTATTTGAGTTTCCCAACTTGTTCCTCATTTAAGCCCACCTAACTTTAATCAGTTCCAACATCCATGTTATATCTCATATTCGCATATCCCTAGGCTCACGCTCAGGCGGTACCAGCTTGGGTACTGCCGCTAATAATTTCTTTGTATAGTCATGTTGTGGGTTGGTTAGAACCTCAACCACTTCTCCCTCTTCCACAATCTTTCCTTGATACATTACCGCAACACGGTCTGCAAAATAGGCAACTACAGACATGTTGTGGGTGATAAACAAATAACTAATTCCATATTTGTCTTGTAAGTTATTTAACAAATCTAGAATTTGTGCTTGTACGGATACATCTAACGCACTTGTGGGTTCATCGCATATAATAATTTTAGGATCCACTGCTAAGGCCCTAGCAATACAAATGCGCTGTCGTTGGCCGCCTGAAAATTCATGTGGGTAACGCAGATGTGCATCTTTAGACAAACCTACTTGTTCCAAAAGCTCTAACACGCGTTGTTTACGTGCTACCGAATCCGGCAATACATTTAGTGCCTTCATTCCTTCTTCAATAATTTCACCTATTAACATGCGCGGATTCATCGAAGAATAAGGATCTTGAAATACAATTTGCAAATTAGTGCGCTGCTCTAGTAGTTGTTGTTTATCGATGTCATGAATCGGCAATCCTAAATAATGAACCTCGCCCGAAGTCGGCTGTACCAGTCGTAAAATGCCTTTTCCAACTGTTGTTTTACCGCTACCAGACTCTCCTACCAAGGCTACTGTTTGACCCGGTGGAATTTCCAGTGACACACCATCCACTGCTTTGACATAGCCAACTGTGCGTTTAAAAATTCCCTTTTGAATGGGGAAATGCACTTTTAAATCAGTAACTCGTAAAGTGTCATTTTCATCAACTTTTAAATCCTCTATCTTTTGATTAGAAATGTCATTTGCTGCCAGTAAAGGCTTACCACGTTTTTCGATAGCCGGTAATGCGGCGAACAAGTCCCAGCTATATTGATGTTGCGGGGCGGAGAAAAATATTTGATTACTGGATTGTTCAACAATTTTCCCCTGTTTCATCACCGCTATGTGATCTGAGACCTGTTTAACCACTGCCAAATCATGCGTAATGAAAAGAATTGCCATTTTAAATTTCTGCTGCAATTCATTAATTAAATCCAATACGCGCGCCTGTACCGTAACATCCAATGCAGTAGTAGGCTCATCTGCAATTAATAATTTCGGCTCACACGCCAAAGCAATCGCAATCATCACACGTTGTTTCATACCGCCAGATAACTCATGCGCAAAAGTATCAATAGTGTGTTTAGGATTTTTAATATTAACAGCATCGAGTAAATCCAAAGCACGTTGTCGAGCCTGGGCCTTACTCATATCTTGATGTCGAATCAATACCTCAGCTATTTGTTTACCAACTTTCACCACTGGGTTTAATGAAGTCATCGGTTCTTGAAAGATCATCGAAATACCACTACCGCGTATATCACGCATCTCACGTTCTGGTAGGGTTAAAAGATCTTTACCTTCAAAATGCACTGCACCTGTAGTTACCTGAGCAGATTCAGGCAATAAACGAATCACTGAAAGTGCAGTAACCGATTTTCCACTCCCAGATTCCCCTACCAAAGCAAAAGTCTCACCTTCATTAATTTGAAAGCTGACTTTATCTACGGCAGTAACTTTGCGTGTACCGGTTTCAAATACTGTGCTTAAATTTTCCACACGTAGTAATGGAGACTGCTTTGATTCTGACATTTCTTATTACTTAGCGATTACTGTTTAGCAATTCTGGGATCTAGCGCATCTCGCACTACATCGGCAAATAAATTGGCAAATAAAACTAGGGTAAACATAAAAAACAGAGATGCTGCAAGTGACCACCACACCACAGGTTCACGCGCCATCTCCAAACGCGCACTGTTGATCATGTTGCCCCAACTATTCATCGTCGGATCTACACCGATATTTATATAAGACAACACCGCCTCAGCTAGCACCAAACCACTGAAATCCAAAACCAATGTGATCAATACGATATGCATCAAATTAGGCAGGATGTGTTGAAAAATTGTTTGCGTGGAACTAACCCCAAAGGCCGATGCCGCTTGTACGAAATCTACTTCACGTAATTTGAGCGTTTCTGCTCGCAATAAGCGGCACAAACCTGTCCAACTGGTTAGACCTAAAATCAAACATAAAAATAATAAACGCAGATCGGCACGTTGAGTCAAACTGGCAAAATCCTCTGCATGTTTACTCATATACACATTCAACATAAGCACGGCTGCAGCAATCAACAACACACCAGGAATAGAATTTAGTGTGGTGTATAAATATTGAATCACATCATCAATCCAACCACGGAAATAACCGGCCATAATCCCTAGAGTGATTGCAAACGGTAGCATTAATAAAGTGGTTAAAGTACCAATTACTACGCCAGTGCGAATACTTTTTAAGGCTTGATATAAAACATCTTCACCAACCTTATCCGTACCAAGCACATGATATTTTGTTGCCCACTCAGCCCCGACAAATAACACCAACAATATAATCGCCAAGGTAATTGCTGCAGTCCGCCATGGAATTTCAGATTCGCCATTCATTATGTTTTTGATCACAGTGGCAACAGCATTTTTAGTTTTTGCCGATAAAATCACACATAACAAACCCATTAAAACAATCCATGCAATCACAGCTTTAATCAGACCGATTAAAGCTAATTTGAAGATATCCGCAGTTTTTTCCTTTTGTGGATTGTCTAAATGAATACCGCCCCAAGCTAAACGTGGGTATACACGTTGCTTACTTCCATCCGGCAATTGCACAGTCTCTTTAGCAAATAAATAGGCTGCAAAAGGTGCTGAATAAGTTTTTTCAGTGCTATTTCGTAATTCTGAAACAAGCAAGTCAAATACACTTTGCACTTCACCACTGTATTGCAGTTCCCCAGAAGAATTATTTGAATTATCTAACCTGGGATGAAAATGAATAGAATCCAGTAGCGCTATACCGATGTACAACAAAAGAATCATCATCGATATCACGCCAGCTTTACTACGTACAACTTGTCTCCAGGGTTTTCTCAAATGTGGCTTGCGCATTGCATATAAAAAAAAGCTGACGATACAAAGCACTACTCCAAAAATGAGTATGTCCGTGATTAAAAAGACAGGTTTACCAAACATGATCTAATTTAATCTCACAACTAATTCAATCTAACAACTAGTTTAATCTCACTCTGGGATCAACAATGGTGTATGAAATATCGGTCAACAATAAACCGATGATATATAAAACGGCACCTAGGAATACCATCGAACGCACTATAGAAAAATCTTGTCGGTTGATGGCATCGATAGTGTAGCTTCCGAGTCCAGGTATACCAAAAAAGGACTCCGTGATTAAACTGCCCATAAATAACAACGGCAAAATCACCACTACGCCGGTAAGAATAGGTATTAACGCATTGCGTAAAACATGTTTAAACAACACCATTTGTTCAGATATGCCTTTGGCACGCGCAGTACGCACATAGTCTTTATTAATTTCTTCAAGAAAAATAGTTCGATACCAACGTGTACTTGAACCAATACCGCCAATAATGCCGATTAATACTGGTAGCACTAAAAATTTGACCCCAAACACTCCAGATTCAAACCCAGAAATCGGCACTACCCGCAATATTTTCCCCATAACGAACTGCCCACCAATAATATAAAACAGGCTAGAAATAGACATGAGTGCCACGCAAATCACTACCGCCCAATAATCGATATAGGTGCCACGGAAAAAGGCGATTAATAAAGCAAGCGAAATGGTAACCAGTAACCCCACAATTAATTGTGGTACTGCAATCGCTAAGCTGGGCCACATTCGTTGACTAATATCAAAACTGATATCTCGACCACTATCGGAACGACCAAAATCAAATACAAACAAACGTATCGATTTCGTATAAAAAATTGTCTTAGTAAACTTTTCTACGCCTTTTGCTTCGCTATTACAAAAAAGCGGATAGTGATAACCACGCTCGGTTTTCCAGTCTTCGATCTGCTCTTCCGTTACATGTTTTTGCCCTAAAAACATACGCGCCATGTCATCAGGCGAGTTCACCACAAAAAAGAGCAAAAATGTAAGTATGTTTACACCGATAATTATAGGAATGGCATATAAAATACGGCGGATAATGTAGGCAATCATTTCAATGTGCTCCGCTCGCGTTTACGGAAAGCTACAATCGCTGGAATTAGCGAAACAAGCAAAAATAAAAACAAAATTATCAATGGCCAATAATTAGGTTGATTCCATTGTGCACGTTTCTGTTTACGAAGATCACCATCTACACGTTTATATTTTAAAAGATTATTCGCCATTAAGTTCGGTTTTACGTTTTTATACCAATCATGAAATAGTGAAAAAGCCTTTGGATGAAAGCCCCATAGCCACGGCGCATCATGTTGCAATATCTTTGTCATTTGTTTAATGATCTCTAAACGCTCAGGCCCGTTTTTAATATTTTTCATTTGCTCGAACAAACGATCGAATTCTGGATTCGTATAATTCGCCGCATTTTCACCATGGTGCTCTACTTTTGCATTAGGCCCATACAAGAGAAAAAAGAAATTTTCAGGATCAGGATAGTCTGCATTCCAGCCCCATTGGAAAATTTGACTGGTGCCGTTGCGCATTTTTTCTTGAAAGCGGTTGTAATCCGTCGCGCGTATGACCAATTGAATGCCCAGCTTTTGATATTGTTTGCGCATCCAATTCAGTTGCGCTTTGGCATCAGGTCCTGCCGCAGGGGTGTCGAAATTTAATACCAGAGGTCGATTTGTTTTGGGATCAATACCCTCCTCATAGCCTGCCTCAGTCATTAATCTTTTGGCAATTGCAATGTCTTTTCTTTTGGGTTCACCATGTTTCCAATCGTATATATAGGAATTGACACCCGCCTCACCCTCAACATGGCCAAAAATTCCTGGTGGAATCGGGCCTTGTGATGCCACTCCACGGCCATTGGCAAAAATTGAAATGTATTCCTCATAATCTACAGCAATAGAAATCGCACGACGTAATAAACGTGCACGCTCAGAGTCTCCACCTACAACAGGATCTAACATATTGAAACCCATATAGAAAATTGATGTAGTTACAGCAGTTTCTAGCTGGATCCCTTTGTTTTGCATCAGCTCCGTTAACTGCACATCCCCTGCAGAACTAAACTGGATCGCCTGATCAAAACTATCGGATGACACACCAGAGGCATCATAATAGCCTTGTAAAAATTTATTCCAGTATGGAATATTTTCTTTCTCCAAACTGTAAACGGCCTTTTGCACTAAAGGCAGTGGTTTCCCAGCATCCACCAATAAACCATTTTCTTCGTCTTCTGGTTCACCTTTAGTTGGATAACGTTCACCGTGAAAGTTTGGGTTTTTCTCCATCACCATGCGTAAGTTTGGATTGTTTTCCGTTAACATAAATGGGCCCGTACCTACTGGATACCAATTCAACGAGATATTGCGTTCTTCCATACCAGGTTGACTGTAAAATTTTTCTGCTTCCCATGGCATCGGTGAAAAAAAAGGCATCGCCAACCAAAAAACAAGCTGTGGATATTTACCTTTGATTCGAATTCGATAGGTATAACGATCAATAATCGTCACCCCTTCAAAATTAATATCGCGTAGATCATGCCATCCTTCATTTGGATTCGGATAAACTTTACCTATCTGTTTACGAAACTCATCAAACCCAACAATGTATTCACGCATGACACCCGCAATAGGAGAATGCAAAAAAGGGCTCGCAATGCGCTTTATTTGATATACATAATCCGCAGCAGTAAGTTCACGTGAACCTGTTGCATCAAAGTCACTCAAGGTATGCACATTTTCAAGATCATCTTCTGTTAAATTCAAATACAATGGATCACCTTGTTCGCCGATCGCAAATGCTGGATGTGGTTGATAACGAGTGTCTGGTCGAATGGAAATGGTATATTCAGAAAATGCAATCTCAGAAGTTTGCTCTTCAGAAACTTCGTCCTCACTTGCGTTTAAATAACGTACTTGTGGTAATTTTTCTGCAGTAAGTGGAATTAGTGTGTAAGGACGCAATAAATAATGATATTGCAGCGGTGGTTCATAAATCTGTGCAATAAACTGGTATTCATTTGCACTATACGAGCTTACTGGATCCAAACGTTTCGGCCGTTCAGCAAAAGAAGAATAAACAACATCAGAGGTATCAGCTTCACTTGGATAAGGATTATTCCAGACACTATCAGCACATGCACTGAGCATGAAAATTGTACTGATGAAAAAGTAAATTGCGGAACGGCTGTTCACGTGATGATATGATAGTCTAACAATGATGAAATTTCTTCCTTGAAGCACAATTATAGACTGTTTACCCAAGAAAATAATTCCGTATACATTATGTATAACAATTAACCTTAAAATGAAACCAAAGAAGTGAGAAAAGGCCAATGGGATTTTTAGCTGGAAAACGTGCCTTAATTGTAGGCATTGCAAGCAACCGCTCCATTGCCTGGGGCATTGCCGAAGCCATGAAGCGCGAGGGTGCTGAACTCGCCTTCACTTATCAAAATGATAAGCTCAAGACACGCGTGGAAAAATTTGCGTCTGAATGTGGAGCTGAAATTACCCTACCCTGCGATTTAGGTGTTGATGCGGATATCACCAATTTGTTTGCTGAGCTTGGGAAATCCTGGGACAACCTCGATATCCTGGTACACTCTGCCGCTTTTGCCCCCAAAGAAGAATTAGCCGGTGATTTCGTCGACATGACCAGTCGTGAAGGCTCTAAAATCGCTCATGATATCAGTAGCTATAGCCTCACCGCATTGGCCAAGGCAGCTAGACCCATGATGAAGGGACGCAATGCAGCTATTGTTTCACTTACCTATATGGGCTCGGTTCGTGCGATGCCGAATTACAACGTCATGGGCCTTGCCAAAGCCAGCCTGGAAGCCAATATTCGCTATATGGCCTATGCATTAGGCCCTGATGGAATTCGTGTAAATGGGGTCTCCGCAGGCCCTATCCGCACGCTAGCGGCCGCAGGTATTGGGGATTTCAGAAAAATGCTTGATCACGTCGAACAAAACGCTCCACTACGTAAAAACGTGACCATCGAAGAGGTAGGTAACACCGCTGCATTTTTATGCTCCGATTTAGCCAGTGGTATCACTGGTGAAATAACCTATGTCGACGCAGGATTCAATATTGTGGGAATGTCTGGTTACAATTGATTTTGGTCGTTTAGATATAGCTAACCTTAATTACTTATTCTCATTTCAACCATGAATATCCCCTATAAATTTGCAATGCTAGATTTATATGCACTATTTACTGTTGAAATAGCAAATAAGTCAGTCTGCATATTACTTTCTATTGCATCGATATCTACAGGATTACCTGAAACCTCATAAAGCTCATAACCCATATTTTGAAGATACTCCAATATTTCACGCGAGTTTATATCCCTCTGCTTGTAAAAGTCAGGACTATATTCAAACAAAATAAGCTCAATACTATTGTTCTTAAGGAGCGATTCAGCACCTTGAAGCACTTCTAGTTCGAATCCCTCTACATCAATTTTAAGTATGGAAATATTCTCAATATTGTTTTCCATACAAAATTGGTCAATTGTGACAGTAGGCACCTCAACAGTGCCAACTGTTTTATCTGGTCTTATATTCGCAAGCGAATGTAAACCAATATATGGCTTTAAGTATAATGTCGCACGTCCTATCTTGTTTGATACAGCACAATTCACTATCTCTACGTTATCTAAGTTGCGTATTTTTTTTATTTGATTGATCTTAGCAACATTATCTTCATTTGGTTCAAACGAGTAGACAAATTTTGCACGCTCTGCGAACCAAGCTGTTGTTAGCCCAGAATTCACGCCCACATCAAATACAATATTTGGCTCAAACTTTAGTTTATCTAGCGCACGTATCCAACTATCAGAGTCAGTAGCAACATTACCAGGTAAAAACAATTCTTCTTTTAATGTGAGAAAAAGACGTGTTATGTCAGATTTCCATTCCAATACGTTTAATTCAGGGTGGTATACATATAAATCTAATGGTGTATCTAGAGTCAATTCATTCATAGAAGATAATACAGATTTTCTAAATCTTGTATTATCTGATAAAAGTTTTTTGATCGTCCGCTTATCGATAAATCGGACTGCAATTGGCTGTATAAGAGATCTTATGGAACGACCAAAGAAACTTCTAATGTTTTGAACTTTTGACAAAGACATTCGATCACCTCAATTGATATCATGGCATTACATATTATTAGTTCAGATTTTTTTATTTAAGCTTGCTAGTTGTTTCACGCAGATAACTATTCTTTTTTTAATTTAAATACGCATAGATTAAATTAAGTATTGCGCCAAAAATTAAACCAAAGCAAGAATAACTACTATAGCAACTAAACTTATTGATGGGTTTCGCGAATCGGGCATATTACCTACCTCATTCGGTCCTTAACAACTGCCAATATTGGCAATTTCAGGAAAATGCTTCATTGCGTAGAAACCTTACCATCAAAGAAGTAAGGAATTAATTAGCCTTTTAATGTCTTAATTAACTGGTGAAATTACCTATGCCGATGCAGGATTCAATATCGTCGGGATGTAGTTAAAGTTATGTTTGTGTACTTTGTACAACTTAGATTAATTCAAGTCCAATTACTTAAAGTCTGATTTTAATATAATTTGATAACGCGCTTTATTTGCTTCTAAAATGTTCAAATGCATCATTTACATCACTCATTACAAATTCTTCCGTAATAGGCAACGTCGAATGACGTGCACAAAACTTTAAGATTTTTTATATCTAATCTTTAGGAGATCCTTCATCACATTTTTTACATTCCAGTTGATACCCAAGCATTTCTTCTCGCCCCTTCTCGGTTGTTACCCATGGACGACTAACCATAGGAGGGTCATGTCGAACATGTTGATAATGGCCGCAGACAAGTTCTGCAACCCAATGACCTTCATCATCTTTATGATACCCAACAATACTCTGCTTCATGCATTTAGTAATGCTAGGCAATCAACGTTCGAGCCAATTTTCGGCTTCTGTTTCTTCATCGAGATCAAATGCTTTAATCTCCAGACCCGGAATTAAGGCACCTTCGATCTCACTTGCTTTCTTAAGCCATTTCTCATTAACTAATACTGCTGCTCGATCGAATTTTCTGATAAACCTAAACGCCTCAGGAAGGCGTGAAAGCTCTACACCAATTGCACCAAGAGTTGGAAGATCAAAATCCTTAACGCGATATAGCATTCGTCCATGCTTAATATCCGTTCCACTACTAAATAGCTCATCAAGCGCAGCTTTCATCTCATTACTATCAAGCTTTCCACCAAAATCGATATCTATTCTGTTAGCACCATTTTTTACTACTTTAAACACGGGGATACTCCTTAAACAATGCACAATACTATGTCAAATGAAAATACAACTTTTACACATAAGCTGTCGTTGATATAAATCAACGCTCATTGATAAAAACAACAGACTAGTTATTGCTCAGCATACAGCAAGAAAGATCCAATTCATTTCAGCAGGGAATCAGTTTTACACTAAACCAACAGCTAAAGCTGATTCACTTTTTAGAGAATTAATTAAGCCTAATCTAGTATTTACCTTATCAGTACGGTAAATAACCATACCTTAGTGCTTCGATATCACGCAAAACTCCATTTTCAAATCGTAGGCGCCGCATTAGTCGACGTGGACCAAAATTATATACCCACTCTTCTACAACTATTTCTATTTGTTTACCACGCTCGATTCTGACTGAGCCATCTTCAATTAGGTGCGTATCATCCTTATATTTTATTAATCGAACATGCCCTGGAAATGAAATACGTTTTTCTCGATAGATTGTATACGTATCAATTGCCAATGGGTCACCACACTTGTATCGAACTTCTTCAATATAATCACCTTCGGAAACAAGCCTATGACCACAGCGAAGCGCAAAGGCAGATTCAGTAATACCCAATAATAAAAACAAAGCGATTAATATACGAGTCATCATGAATACCTCACCATGTGAGACAATACCATACGACATAAGGTTCAATGCGCAAAAAATGTGGCAATTGTGAAAATTCGAAAAACTACAGCATTATCTATGTTTTGATTTAGCTATTGGGTTGCTTGATAAGCGCATGACTCAACTTTAGCACTCACTCTATCGGTAAATTGTAAAAAATCTGGTTGCTTAATCGTAGTAAAAAGATGTGTGTGACACTTGCAATCGCTACAACCAAATCCTTTTATTGAAAAGGTATTAGCCATGTTTGAAAACAGCTGTGCCCATTCATGTTCTAAATGTATCGAACCATAGTTGCACCATGCGTAAACTGGATTGGTGAACTCACGCAAATAATCGATATGCCAGTGCTTTGCTTTTGCCTGACGAAAATGTCGTAACACTCGAGCTCGTACACCTCCTGGACCAAATGCACTACCTACATAAATATAGTAACTAGGTTCAATTACAAGCTTGCCCCATTGACCAATTTGCACGGTTGCTTTCGAATTACTTTGCAGAATTAATGCATACGTTCCAGATTTTGGTTTCATAAACTTAATCTACTGTTTAATATGAAACTAATTAAAATTCAGCTCCAGTTGTCAAAGTTAAGAAGCTTGTTTGCAGCCTTCAGGTTTATATACTCGTTCAGTAGATGCAGGAAACTCTTTAAGTTTATATGCTGGACGACGTGGCCTAGGCACTAATTCGCCACCACAATTTGGACATTTGCCATTAAGTATAGAATCTACACATGACACGCAAAACGTACACTCGAAAGAACAAATTCTTGCCTCTGTAGACTCAGGCGGTAGATCTTTATTACAACATTCGCAGTTTGGTTTTAGTAAAAGCATTTTTTACTCCTTGCAAAATTGAAGTTTAGGCGAAAATCTCATTTCGACCAAATACTACGCTATGTCAAACAAAATACTCCACTAAGTAAAACGTGATAATACACATAATATAAGACTCATTTATTCTTTTTATAAAATCGAACTTTTTGTTATTTAATAATCTTCCTCAAGAAGCTCATAATTACTTGAGAAGTTTGCTTAGGTTTCGTTTGCAAAAGCATATGCGGAGCGTCAAATTTTTCGACGGTTACTTTTTTACCATATTTTTGAACTAGCTTCATTGAACTTGCGTGAACCAACCGGTCTTTTCTTGCACGCAAATACAAAACAGGTAACTTACATTTTTCTAATATACCGGTAACATCCACATCTGCTATTTCTCTTAGCCGATAAAAATAAACTTCGCGTGTCAATTCACGAGTTGCTGCTTGTATATTGCGAATTAACTTATCATCCGTCACACCATTCATTAACATCGTTTTGATATGCCAAGCAGGTGTTACTTTTTGAATATGTTTAGGCTTTAAAAAAGGTCGAATTAATTTGGAAAATAAAACCTGAGGATTTCGAACAAAGCTAACGCAAAGAATTATCCCTTTTAGATTTTCATCAGCATGTCGTGAAAGCATCAATGCCAAAGGACCACCAAAAGATTCTCCAAGAATTACATACGGAGTATTTGGCAACTCATCTTTGAGATAGTGACACAGTTCATAATAAGTCATCACCTTATCGTTAGGGTAAGAAAGAATTAATGTATTTACGCTACCGGATAATTGTTTACGTAGTGGAGAAAACAATCTACCAGTTCCATCAAACCCTGGTAACAAAACTAATATAGGAGTTATACATTTACCCACTTTAGATCGTTGTATTAAGATATGGGATTATTGAGAAAGTGTGTTGTTAGTTCAGTCTCTAAGTTTTGCAGCCCTCGAATGGCATCATTGTACTTTCGTGGCTTACCTTCATACATTTCAACTTTTTCACGTAAGTATAAGTGTATATCATTCCGATATTTTCTTAACGAATGCATTTGATCTTTAAGATTATCAGAAATAATTCCATTGCAATGCAAAGCATTTATGGTCTTCTTAAAGGTTATATTCCCATTTGATAATTGATACTGACACACGTACTCGTACATTAGTGTTTCAATAACAGCAATTACTGGAAGGCTGCAATGCCACTCCCACATAGTTCCTGCAGTCAACCCTATTTCCCATAAATTTAAGTGCCATCTATTAACGTCACAGAGTTGGATTGTACAAGCTACAGTTCTTTTTCTATCATCTGATAAATATGGCCATCTGTGGTAATGACTATCTAGAGACCGAATAATTCTTCGAGGAAATTTTACTTTTAGACATTCTTTTTCATTTTCAATATGCTGAGATAACAAATCTGCTATTTGCTGAGATATTTCTTCAAATTTAATAATTGCTTCTCTAAGATTTTCTTCCATAATTCATCCAACCTAGTCATAGTAAACTTTTAATCTTAATAATCCCATTATTTGCTTGACGAGCAAGCAGATAAGACTGCCAACAAATGGACACGGATGTTCATTTGAGGCGCGTGACACCTGGATGGTGTCTCGTGCCGACGGCATAGTTGTTCTGTGAAGCGAGTGTCCCGTTGGGCAAGCAAATTTGGGTGTCCTTTCTTTTGGTTCGTTTTCTTTGGACAAGCAAAGAAAATGAACAACTAAACTTTTTTAATTTAATTAAAGAACTGAACGTTCACTTCTTGCCGAAAACTAAAACAACCTAAGCCCCTCAACCCTTCGTTTAAAAACTTTCTACCTTATGCTGAAGCTTGTACCTCAAGCTCGCAAAATTCCCTTCTCTCCTTCAGTACGCCCTATTATAACCGCCCCACAGGAATCACTAAACACATTGACTGCTGTTCTACACATGTCTAGCACTCGATCTACTGCCAGAATCAAGCCAATACCTTCTGCAGGCAATCCAATCGCCGCTAATATGATGGCAATGGCAACCAAACTTGCCGAGGGTATACCTGCAACTCCAATGGAAGTCATCAAAGCCAACACAATAATGGAAAATTGCGTGGCAACCGTTAGATCTAAACCATATGCCTGGGCAATAAAGATTGCGGCTACACATTCATATAATGCCGTGCCATCCATATTGACTGTCGCACCGAGTGGCAACACAAAACTGGTAACGCGATTGGAGACACCTGCACGATCTTGTACACAATCGATAGTGACGGGCAATGTTGCAGAGGACGACGCCGTAGAAAATGCAGTTAACAATGCAGGAGCCATTGCTTGGTAATGTTTAATCGGATTCACACCACCAACAAACCGCAACAGTAACGGCATAACCACGACAATATGAATGAGTAAAGCGATAATTACCGTGATAAAAAATGTAAGCAGTGGTTTAAAGGCATCAAATCCTGAAATCACTACGACTTTGGCTACCAATGCAAACACGCCGATAGGAGCAAATTTCATTACTAAGTCTGTAATGAGCATCATGACATCAAACACTCCTTGCCAAAATGTTTGCAGCACTTTTTGAGTATCTAGTTTTATCTTAGTCATGAAAAAGCCAAACAACAGACTGAAAAAGATCAGTCCCAACATTTGCCCTTCTGCAGCAGCTTTAACAATATTGGTTGGAATCATGCGCAGAAAAATTCCCACTACATCACCAGCCGATTTACCTTCTACTTTTTCCATAACTTCACTGGTGTCTTCACTGAGACCCAACATTTCTTTTGCAGGCGTGCCATCGACGATACCAGGCTGCACAATATTAACGACTGTAATACCAATCAGAATGGCGAACGTACTTGTGATCACATAGTAAAGTAAGGTTTTGCCACCCAAACGCCCAAAGGCATCACTAGAACCAAGATTGCTCACGCCCATAATGATCGAAGAAGCGATCAAGGGAACAATAATCATCTTCAAGGCGTTTAAAAACAGCTTGCCAACAAAATCAAAAATGGAAACTAAGGATACCCCTAACAAAGTTGATTCAGGATTGACTAACCAACCGACAAATACTGCCAATAGCAGTGCAATGAGAATTTGCCAATGAAGTTTAAGCTTCATGGCCAAAGAGTATAACAGAATTAACTATACTAAATTTTTAAAGACTATGTATGCTATTGCGCGCTTAAACTATCTTCAAAAATCTGCACATCAGCAGTTTGTCGGATAGCATCGATTACTGCATTGAATTCGCGACGGCCATAATTAACTCGTTGTGAAAGTTGCGCTGCTTTCTCGTCATCTAATTCTGCAGCATCTTCTTTCACTTCACTTAGTTCAAGTAAGACATAGGTTCCATCCGGCATTTCCATACCGTCTTTAATGACCTGCCCAGTATCTGGTCGTGGGAGATTAAATACATGCTGCATAAGCGTAAACGCTACACTGCTATCATCACGCTTTAATGCACCAGGATTTTTCAGCTCGAGTGAATGCTCAGAAGCTATTTTTTCCAATGAGGCTCCTGCTTGAAGATCTGCTAACAGCTTCTTTCCCTCTGTAGTGGCTTGCTCAGCTGCTTTGCGCACAGCTATTGCGCCTTTTATTTCATCTGTTACTTCTTCCAATGGCTTTGTAGATGACTCTTTATATTCCAGTAAGCGAAACGCAATGACATGTCCATCGGCAACTTGTATTAACTCACTATTTAGTTCTTCTTTTAGAATATTTTGAGAAAATGCTAGAGCTTTAACCTTAGGAAATTCAAAAATTTCAGCATTACTATTTGATGCAAGCCAATCAGTTTGTTTAATTTCCAAATCATAATCACCAGAAACTTCAGGTAATTCATCGGGTTGTTCAAACACCAAATTTGATAGCTCTTCAGCGATTTCAATAAATTGCTCTTGCGCTAATTGACCTTTACGTTCATTTATTATCTTTTCGCGTACAGATTCGAAAGGTTTTTGTTCCGAAGCTTGTATTTCATCTAACTTAAAAATCTGAATACCTTGTTCTGTGCGTACTGGTCTTGAATACTCGCCAACTTTTAATGAAAACAACGTATCCTCTAATTCCTTATTCGTGAAATCTCCAGCCGCAATTAAACCAATTTCGCCACCTTTGTCTGCAGACAAACTATCCTGTGAATGCTGTGTAGCCAATTCAGCAAAGTCGCCACCATCATCCAGTTGCTTAACTAATTCATTCGCTTTATCTAAGGCCTCATCCCATTCCAGACCATCTGCCCCCGCTTCATTCGGTACTTTGAGTAAGATATGACGAGTCTTTCGTAACTCATCTGTCATATAGCGTTCAGGTTGTCCATCGTAGATTGCCCGCACGTCTTCTGCATTAACCGTGATTTCTTTTACTAAATCTTCTTCTTTTAACTCAACATAGGCGAGCTTGACTTGTTCAGGAGTTTGAAATAGTTGTTGATTTTCATTGTAGTAATTACGACTTTCTTCATCTGATACTGAAATCGTATCCGAACTGACTTTTACAATGGCATAGTCGAAATCTCGTGTTTGTTCAGAAAGTTTTTGAAAACGCTGCAAATCTGCTTTGGGTATAAAAGATGACGCCGCTAACGATGCTTCCATTTGTCTTAATTGTTCTTGCTCACGTATTTCACGTTCAAATTGCGCCTTGTTATAGCGACCTGCTGATAATGACCGTTCATACAATGCAGGATCAAACTTTCCATCTTGTTGGAATTGGGGAATTTGCTGAATATTTTTAATTAAACTGGCATCACTAATTCGATAACCAGCATCGGTAACTTCTTGACGCAATAATTCTGTCCGTACCATGGAATTAATGACGTCTTTCCTAATTGCACCTTCATCAGGATACTGTTGTTGGTAGTTGTTTCCCAAGATAGCTCGCAATCTTTGTTTATATTGCTGAAACTGATTATTAAACTGAACTTGTGAGATTTCGTTTCCATTAATCTCAGCTACAGGTACAGTCGCTCCCCCACCAAAATATTCTTGAATCCCCCAAAGTGCAAAAGACAATACTAATAATCCAATAATGATATAGGCCACCCAACTACTAGCTCTGTCACGAATTTCAATAAGCATTTTTTATTTTATTCCTTGCAAATCTCTTTAAATTACAAGCTTCAATAAATATGAAAACTTATGCATTTTTTAAGAATTAAGTTCAACCACTAAAGTTAAGCTTGTGATTGTATAGGTGATTTTAAGTGACGCGCATTATAATAGATGGCGAGTATTTTGGCTCGCACTTCAGTCTTACATAAAATGTTGCCCAGAAAAATGGCGGAGTGGACGGGATTCGAACCCGCGACCCCCGGCGTGACAGGCCGGTATTCTAACCAGCTGAACTACCACTCCGTCATGCGTGGTGGGTGCTGAGGGATTCGAACCCCCGACATCCGCCTTGTAAGGGCGACGCTCTACCAGCTGAGCTAAGCACCCCAAAAGGCGCGCTAGTTTACGGCATCCTTTAAACCTTTGCCAGCTTTGAAACTAGGCACTTTAGAGGCTGCAATTTGAATGGTTTCACCGGTGCGCGGATTGCGGCCGGTACGAGCATTACGTTGCTTTACTTGAAAGGTGCCAAATCCTACTAAAGACACCGAATCACCTCGACACAGTGCAGCAGTAATGGAATCTAATACGGCATCGACCGCTCGTGCACCATCGGCTTTAGACGCATTGGTTGCATTCGCCACTGCATCTGCAAGTTCACTTTTATTCATTGAACAAACTCCCCCTAGTTGATATGCAATTAAAAAAATACATGTTAAATGTAAGAGACGATAACAGTTCATATATCTCGATATCATCATACGAGATATGCAGAAGCGTGTTTGTTGATAACTGATTTTTGATGATCGCTTGGCTACTAGACAATTAAACGCTAGTGTTATACCAAGCGCTTCCGAAGCAAGTCAATAAACAAAGAACAATTAATGTGCTTGTACTGGCTTACGTTTTTGTGCAGATTTCTTGCGTTTCCCGGCTACGGTACCCACCTCATCAGCTTCCGCTAATGGTTCAGGCATGTTTACCAATGCAACTTGAAGTACTTCATCAATCCACTGTACTGGAATGATTTCAAGCTTTTGTTTGATATTCTTAGGAATCTCGCTTAAATCTTTTTCATTCTCTTTGGGAATCAAAACCGTCTTAATTTCACCTCGATGAGCGGCCAAAAGCTTCTCTTTTAGGCCTCCAATAGGCAAAACTTCGCCTCTTAAAGTAATTTCTCCAGTCATGGCCACATCTGCCCGAACTGGAATTTTTGTCAATGCAGAGACAATGGCAGTGGTCATGCCAACACCGGCACTAGGCCCGTCTTTCTTAACGGCACCCTCTGGAACGTGGATATGGATATCGGAACTCTCATAAAAGTCGGCTGCAATACCCAAAATAGCGGCACGACTGCGCACCACGGTGTGAGCTACTTGTATAGACTCTTGCATCACATCTTCTAACTGTCCGGTGCGGCTGGTTTTGCCTTTACCTGGAACTACTACCGCTTCAATCGTGAGCAATTCTCCACCGACTTCTGTCCAAGCCAGACCTGTAACTTGACCGACTTGATCATTTTCATCTGCTAAACCATAACGAAAACGTTTCACGCCAAGATATTTTTCTAGAGAACGCGGTGTGATAGACACAACTTTTTTACTATCACCTAACACAATTGACTTCACTACTTTACGACAAATTTTTGAAATTTCTCTTTCCAGATTTCGCACACCTGCTTCTCGTGTGTAATAACGAATCATGTCGCGTATTGCTGTGTCGCTAATTTTTATTTCATTTTCTTTTAAACCATTTGCTTTAAGCTGCTTGGGCACTAGATAACGTATAGCAATATTTTTCTTTTCATCTTCGGTATAGCCAGGCAAGCGAATAACTTCCATACGATCTAATAGCGGTCCTGGAATATTCAAGCTATTTGCAGTCGCTACAAACATGACATCAGATAAATCAAAATCTACTTCTAAGTAGTGATCAGCAAAGGTATGGTTTTGCTCAGGATCAAGCACCTCCAACATTGCAGAAGCTGGATCACCACGAAAGTCCATCGCCATTTTGTCGATCTCATCTAACAAAAATAATGGATTGCGCACGCCGACTTTAGATAAATTTTGAATAATCTTGCCTGGTAACGAACCGATATAGGTACGACGGTGCCCACGTATTTCTGCTTCATCTCGTACACCACCTAACGACATACGCGTAAACTTTCTACTGGTCGCCCGTGCAATTGATTTTCCAATGGATGTCTTACCTACACCGGGAGGACCCACTAAACATAAAATAGGCCCTTTAGACTTTTTCACGCGCTGTTGCACAGCAAGATATTCAATAATCCGTTCTTTTACTTTTTCAAGACCATAATGGTCTTCTTCTAATATCTGCTCTGCGGTAGTTAAATCTTTGCGTACTTTGGATTTCTTTCTCCAAGGCGCGCTCACTAACCAATCAATGTAATTGCGAACCACAGTCGCCTCAGCAGACATTGGCGACATCATTTTGAGTTTGTTGAGTTCCGCAGTGGCTTTCTTTTTAGCCTCTTTAGACATGCCCACTTTTTCGATTTTTTCCGCGAGCTCATCTACTTCATTAGGCGCTTCTTCGAGCTCACCCAATTCCTTTTGAATAGCTTTCATTTGCTCGTTTAAGTAATACTCGCGCTGCGATTTCTCCATTTGCTGTTTGACACGACCACGTATGCGTTTTTCAATTTGCAATACATCGAGTTCGCCTTCTATTAAGCTAACTAAATGCTCAAGTCGTTTACGCACACTACTAATCTCGAGTACATGTTGCTTTTCATCTAGCTTTAATGACATATGTGCGGCTATAGTATCGGCAAGTCGGGTGGGCTCATCAATACCCGCTAACGAAGTTAAAACTTCTGGAGGTACTTTTTTATTGAGCTTGACATATTGTTCAAACAAATTAGTTACAGAACGGGCTAATACTTCTAGCTCTTTTTCATCATCTGTTTCATCATCAGAACTTAGCAATGATATTTGTGCACTAAAAAATTCTTCGTCATCAATATATTCATCAACTTGTGCACGTTCGACACCTTCGACTAATACCTTTATGGTGCCATCGGGTAATTTCAACAGCTGCAAGATGGTTGATAGCGTGCCAATCTGGTGAATTTCTTCTGTACCTGGTTCATCCAGCTCAGCACTTTTTTGCGCAACTAATAAGATCTGCTTGTTATCTGCCATAGCGGCATCTAAGGCCTTGATGGATTTATCTCGGCCAACAAACAATGGAATCACCATATGTGGATAGACCACAACGTCACGCAACGGCAACACGGGAACTACTTGGATATTGGGTCGATCGATCACTTCAGTTGGAACTTGCTCATCACTCATAAAAAATCTTCTTTTAGATTTGCATTAGAATTACATATAGTTGGGTTTATCAACTATTTAACGGCTTTAGGGAAAAGACATTTAGCCTAAAGATGGGGGCTTTTACACTAAAATTCAAGGCTTTTTAGGTATAACTGGATGTTGTTGTGAGCTCGAGGGCTCAGTTTTGACATTAACCGTCGTCTGATGCCGCCTTTTCGTATTCAGAGCCTTCGTAAATCAGATAAGGCTTGGAATCACCCATGATGACAGATTCATCAATCACAACCTTACTGATACTGTTTTGCGAGGGTATGTCATACATGGTATCCAACAACACATTCTCCAAGATTGTGCGCAAACCTCTGGCACCGGTTTTACGATCCATCGCTTTTCGTGCTACTGCATAGAGTGCATTTTCACGAAACTCGATTTCAACGCCTTCCATCTCGAATAAGCGGTGATATTGTTTGGTGATGGCATTTTTGGGCTCCGTCAATATTCGTACCAGTGCTTCCTCATCTAACTCTTCTAAGGTAGCCACTACTGGCAAACGGCCTACGAATTCTGGAATAAGTCCGTACTTAATTAAATCCTCAGGTTCAACATTATGCAAAATCTCACCCAACTTAATTGCATTTTCTTTAGTACGTACTTCGGCTGAAAAACCAATACCACCTTTTTCTGTGCGATCGAGAATAACTTTATCAAGACCGGCAAATGCGCCACCACAAATGAAAAGAATGTTACTGGTATCTACTTGTAAGAATTCTTGTTGCGGGTGCTTACGTCCACCTTGCGGAGGAACAGATGCTATTGTGCCCTCAATTAATTTTAATAACGCCTGTTGAACGCCTTCGCCAGATACATCGCGAGTAATAGATGGATTATCTGATTTGCGAGAAATTTTATCGATCTCATCTATGTAAACAATTCCCGTCTGCGCTTTATCAACATCGTAATCGCATTTTTGCAATAGCTTCTGAATGATATTTTCTACATCTTCTCCCACATAACCCGCTTCGGTTAATGTAGTCGCATCCGCTATAGTAAATGGAACGTTTAACAAACGCGCTAAGGTTTCTGCTAATAATGTTTTACCTGAACCAGTTGGACCCACTAAGAGAATGTTACTTTTCGCTAATTCAACTACATTCTTACTAGTACTTCGTGCATCCAATCTCTTATAGTGGTTATAGACCGCTACCGATAAAACTTTTTTAGCGCGATCCTGACCAATTACATATTCATCAAGGATTGAATTAATTTCTACAGGTTTGGGCAGCTTTGAGCCACCAGTTGGAGACTGATCCTGCATCTCCTCACGAATGATGTCGTTACACAATTCGACACATTCATCACATATGAATACCGACGGACCAGCGATAAGTTTGCGGACCTCATGCTGACTTTTGCCACAAAAAGAGCAGTATAGAAGTTTGCCGCTGTCCTGATCCTTGGTTGTATTTTCGTCACTCATGGCAACTTGCTGGGCAATGAAATAATTAAGACGCCGTCACTTGGCTATGGTTTAACTGAATATATCTGATATTCCGTAAGGAAATATGCCTCTAGTTAGCATTACTATACGCTTAAATGTTGTTGTTGTGCAGGTCTATTCGTGATCAATATTTGACCACAGACACAAAAATAACACTTAGCTTGATGGCTTTTCTCTACGTTTCTCTAGCAGCTCATCGATTAACCCATACTCCTTTGCCTCCTTACTATTCATAAAGTTATCGCGTTCGGTATCTTGAGCAATGCGCTCAACTGGTTGACCTGTGTGATAGGCAAATATCTGATTGAGCTCTTCGCGAATCTTTAATATTTCCTTAGCATGAATATCGATATCCGTAGCTTGTCCCTGAAAACCCCCTAACGGTTGATGAATCATGACTCTAGAATGCGGTAATGCATAACGCTTATTTTTAGCACCACCAGCAAGTAACAACGCACCCATGCTAGCTGCTTGTCCTACGCATAAAGTACTCACGTCTGGACTGGTAAATTGCATGGTGTCATAAATCGCCATTCCAGCACTTACAGATCCACCCGGTGAATTGATGTACACCGAAATGTCTTTGTCAGGATTTTCTGATTCAAGAAATAACAATTGCGCAACTACTAAATTAGCCATTTGATCTTCAATTGGCCCGACAATAAAAACGACGCGCTCTTTTAATAATCGCGAATAAATATCATACGCGCGTTCGCCACGGGCAGATTGCTCCACCACCATCGGCACTAAATTTAATGCTTGCGTATTTAGACCACCACTATTCGATTGAACTTTTCCCATAATACTTGCCCTATATGTTTTAACCCTGTTTATTAACAAACTCATCAAATGTAAAAGATTTAGAAATTTGTTTGGCCTGGCTAAGGATCCATTCTACTGCTTGCTCCTCCATTACAACTGACTCAATACTTGCCATCGCTTGTGGATTATTTCGATAGTAACTAACTACTTCCTCAGGCCTACCGTAACTTGCCGCAATCATATTGATATGATCATTTACCTTTCCGTTATCCAATTTTATTTCATTTTGCTGCACAATTTCTCCAATCATCAGCCCTAATGATATTCTACGTTTTGCCTCTTCTTCAAATAATGTATCGGGCAATTTCGATTCATCTTTAAGATTCATTTCCTGCATGCTTTGTTCACGCAGTGCGTGAATTTCACGGTGGACTAATGAGTTGGGAACGACAAACTCATTTTTATCTAGCAGACATTGCATCACTTGAGCTTTATCAAAAGCCATTTTACGCTGGGTAAGCTCCGCCTGCATACTTTCTTTAAGCTGTTCCTTCAAAGTATCTATGCTGCCATCTTCTATACCAAGCCCCTTGATAAAATCTTCGTCAACTTCAGGCAATTCACCGGTCTCTACTTTATGCACCTTCACCTCAAAAGCTGCCGTTTTTTCAGCCAAGTCCTTTTGCATATAGTCTTTGGGGAAAGTCACATCAAAGGTCTTTTGTTCGTCTTTTTTCACACCTTCAAGCTGGTTTTCAAATTCAGGTAGCAAATTGCTATTGCCCAATACGACAGAAAAATTTTCGCTAGTTCCCCCTGGAAACAACTCCCCATCAATTGCGCCCTTAAAATCTATTGTAACCTGATCATCATTTTTAGCAGCACGATCAACTTCACTCCACTGCACTTTTTGTTTGCGTAATTTTTCAAGCACATTATCGGTATCCTGATCTGTAATCTCGACATCCGCGACTTCAATCTCAAATGTGCTCACATCGGCTAAATCAATTTCGGGATAGACTTCAAAAGTTGCAATATATTTTAAGTCTTGTTCGTTCTCTACATTCAGCGGCTCAATTTTCGGACTTCCTGCAGGCCGTAATTTTTCCTGAAGAATCGCCTCTTGATAACTAGATTGCATTGTATCTGCAACAACTTCTTGAAATACTTGCTTGCCAAAACGTTGCTTTACAATGTTTAAAGGCACTTTCCCTGGACGAAAACCAGAGATTTTTACTTGCTGCCGCATTTTTTGTAAGCGCTGCTCAATCGCCGAAGTTACTTTTTCGGCAGGCACTTCAACCGTCATCTTGCGTTCTAAGGTGCCAGTGGTTTCTAGAGATACTTGCATATTTGGTTTTGTATTTTTAATAAAGGTAACCGAGTATATATGAATTCACGGATTATAAAGACCTAGTATTGGTGGATATTAAGTCGGCTAAGAGTTCAGCAATTATTTGTGCTAGCCTACAAAGGTACATAAATTATGCTTATTCAGTATTATCCTTGCTCGCTATAAATTTCTTGCCTAACGTCATCAGTAGTATTCTTGCTAGCTATAATCGATCGTGCGAGCACCTCTTATCCTGCATGGAAGCAATTCTTAATTAACTGAGCAGAATAGAAGTCTAGGTTTACCTAAACACTGCTATTCGTGCCCTCTATAAAAACAAATCATGCTTGGTCAGTATTATCCTTGCATAACTTAGCGCTCTTGCCCTACTCATTGTAGTGCAAGGCTCTTGGTGCGAAAGGAGAGACTCGAACTCTCACGGGTTGCCCCACTGGCACCTAAAACCAGCGCGTCTACCAATTCCGCCACTTTCGCATAACGTATGTACATCTGGCCAATTTATAATAGCCGGGCCTTAATTATAACTGAAAATTAAATATACTAACGTTAATCTAGTATTAGCAATACTCAACAAACCACCCAATAATTATTTATGCCTGCCCTGATTGTATTTATTGCTTTATTTATATTTGCACTGATTGCAGGAGCAATGCTTGCTTACCCTGTGCACATTCTTTTATCTAACTGGTTTGAACTAGATTTTGAACGTGTAATTAGTCGCAGCGTTGTCATTATGGTCCTCGTATTATTTTTATTAATGTTTAGAAAACTAGGTTTTAATTCCTGGAGAGATATTGGCTATAGCCACAACAAAAAAGAATTTTGGTCTGAATTTCCAAAAGGGTTTGGCCTTGGACTATTAATTATGTTACCTGTTGTTGCAGGGCTATTAATTGCTAAGACAAGACTCATTGATCCTGCTTGGGATTGGTCTTTTACGAGTATAGTCACATTAATCATCACCGCACTGTTAAGTGGATTGATCATTGCATTTATCGAGGAAACCTTGTTTCGTGGCGCCATGTTGACTGCCATTCGACGGCAAGCTTCCAATCTATTCGCCGTAGTATCCACAAGCTTGGTTTACGCATTTGTACATTTTCTACAACCTGAAACTCATTTAACCCAAAATCCTCTAAATTGGACGAGCGGATTAACTGTATTAAAAAACGCATTTACACCTTTATTTCAGCCCACAGAACATATTGACTCTTTTATCGCATTATTTCTTGCGGGTGTATTACTTGCATTAGTTAAGAACCACACAAACAAGCTCGCTATTTGCATCGGATTACATACTGGTTGGGTGTTTATTATCAAGGTATTTAGACGTCTGACAAACTCAAACATCAACACCGATTATTCTTTTTTAGCTGGCAGCTACGACAAAGTTATTGGCTACCTGGCCGCATTTTGTATTGCTATTGCAATTGTGATCTTTATAAAAATTAAAAATCGACCACAACTTAATTAATGCCTGTTTATTAAAACTCGTTTCCAGCCTATTAGATAAGCATCTAATAACCAATATCGCTCAGAATGATTCACATAAGGAATAGTACGGGCAAAATTATTACTCCATTTTAAATTTAGATAATTTTGTTCTACTACTTGTACTGTGGATTGTTGCTCATTAATTGCAACCACTACCGCCACATGGCCGGTGCCAAGATATTCTCTACCGTAGATGAGCAAATCGCCTCTCTGTGGCTTAGCCTTAGCGCCATTCACGATGGAGTTAAATAGATGTGCTTCATCTGTGAGGGGATTGATGACGTTTTCAAGATCCCAAATATCTGCAGCTATATCAACGTCCCCATAAACGACACCTAATTCTTGCAATAACCAACGCCTGGCATATTCCACACACTGCCATTTAATACCGGTATAGATGCCTTTGTGGTGGTTAGGTTCGAATATCACACAATCTGAACTACAATTTGAATAGGCTGGAATACCCGCTGGTGATTTCCCAAGTTCTAATCCATACTGCGTTTCGCAGTCTATACTACACTGCTGAGGTATAGATTCGACATTCTCTGACAACACTATTTTACTAGGCAGTAGAAGTACTAATGAAAGATATAACTGCAGCAATTTCATTCTGTAAAATATGATTATTAGAGTTTCTATACTTGAATCGGACTGATTAGAATACAACCATTATCGTTTATCAATATGCAATCTAGCCCGAAAAGTGCTAGACGTTTACAACTAAAAGTGTGCGATTGGGGGAAGAATTTAATGGAAATTCTGGTATAAAATTATTACTTTACACATTGCTAAATATATTTAGGAGTACTTGTGGGCCTTAAAGTGAATTGTTCCGATCTAGCGGCTATATTTGGTGTTAGCCAAGCGAAAATTGATACCTGGACCGAACAAGGCTTGCCATATTCTGTTAAACCTAGAAGAGACTCCAAAAGTATAAACAGTTCTAAAGATTATATTTTTGATACAACTGAAGTTATCGAATGGTGTATCAAAAATAAAATTTCACTTTAAGACTATTCTCCAAGACATAAAAAAAGCCCACGTTTTATAAAACGTGGGCTTTTTATTTATATGCGCAGACTAATTATGTACGCGCAATTCTACTCTTCTATTTTGAGCACGGCCTTCACTAGTACTGTTATCTGCAACTGGCTGTGATTCTCCATAACCTGAAGCTGATAAACGCGAACTACTGACACCCTGAGAAACCAGATAGTCTCTTACCGCATTGGCACGGCGCTCTGACAATCCTTGGTTATAACCAGCATCACCGACACTATCTGTATGACCTGCAATTTCTACTGCCACACCGGGGTTAGCATTCAATGTCTCAGCAGTAGCATTGAGTACCGCAATGGACTCGCTCTTCAGCTCAGCCGAATCTGTAACGAAATAGATTCCACTAAGTGAAATAGCCTTGGCTTTAACCTCGCAACCTTGTGCATCGACCTTTGTGCCGCGTGGGGTTCCAGGACATGCATCTTTACTGTCCACTACACCATCACCATCACTATCCAGTTCACAGCCATTACTGTCGACTTTCACGCCTGGTGGGGTCCCTGGGCATCGATCATTATTATCAATGACGCCATCTCCATCTGAATCACTTGGTTCAGGTTCTGGCTCGGGTTCAGGCTCAGGCTCCTCAGCAGAGCTTGGGCAAATAATAAAACCTAATATTCCACCAACTGCAGCACCGACTAGTGCGCCATCACCATCATCGGCAGCACCTCCAACTGCAGTTCCACCAACTGCACCTGCTGCCGCACAAGCCATACGGCTATCCCAAGCGCGAGTAGCACAACCAGATGCCAATAAGATCATAAGTACGATTAGGACTATCGTTTTCAAGTTATTCATAATTTTAGACTCGGTAGTTATTAAAATTTAGTGACGTCATTGTGTTAGCCCACAACTTTGACGAAGTTAAAGTCAATTGTAAACATTACTATTTACTATTTGCAATATTTAACATCCTATCATGATCTAGCTAAGTAGCGCAGTTGATAAAAATGAAAACTAAAAACTATTTTTGTAACCTTCGCCAGGTCATGTTTGGGGTGAGCGATGGGGATCGAACCCACGACCACAGGAATCACAATCCTGCGCTCTACCAACTGAGCTACGCTCACCATAAGAACTTAAATATTAACGCATTTGCGTCAGACATGACCATGATACTCATTAAAATTTTTACTTAATAACCGAATCAATCATGATCGCATTAGCCTTTTTAATGTTTTAATTTCAAAAGTCAACTAGTTATCAATTTGTAATGATTAGCTTTATCAAAGAACTCATATGGGATGAATAGAATAGCTATTCGACAGCTTTATTTACTTGTACTCAGAGATGAATCGCTACGCGATCATTTATTTGCGCATAGTACCCATGCGCATGTGTCACGCAAGTCTGGCGCGCCCGAGAGGACTCGAACCTCTAACCCTCGGCTTAGAAGGCCGATGCTCTATCCGGTTGAGCTACGGGCGCAGTACAGGTTCTTGTTAGTGTAGCATTGGAATTTTCACCATGTGAATGGATGCTTCCACTTGAGATCAATGAGCTGTTAAACAAATGAGCTATTGCACAAGTAGTCTAGCGACTAGTTAGCAATGATTGCGAAATGACAAATTAGATATCAGATTTATGATGACGCTCAATCCAAGCATGCTGGACTCGAACCAACCCAGAAGAGCATAGATAAAAAATGTTTGCATTGATATGGGGAAGATGCCAAGTAAATGACTTATTGCGCAATACTTGTGGCTCTACTTCTCTCAAGTAATTAAGTACAAAACCGAGCAACACAACACAGGCTACCAGGGGTACTGCAATCACAGACAAAAGCAGCAACACGCTCAGCGTGATGAATTTCAAGAGATTTATGAGAGCGTAGATAATCCAATGCATATTCGATATCTTCCCTGTTCTTATGGTTATTGTGACTAGATCTTTTAAAAAAAGTTTTGATGGGCTTCAAAAATCACCTGTCTAAGTCCATCATTTATAAGCAATTAGCTCACATTTTCACCGAGTTACAGCTTTATCCTTATAGAGGTTATTAATAAATTTAATCAGCCCAAATATTAGCTCAGCACTCAAAAATCTTCAATAAATATCTATGTATTTTCCTTTAGTCATCAAGCTGTTAGCAAAATTACCCTTATCTGTATTACATGCCTTCAGCTGGATCGCTTACGTCCTACTTTTCCACATATTCGGCGTGCGCAAGCAACTTACTCTGCAAAACATAAGAAAATCACTTACTAATTATTCTGAAACCGAACAACAGCAAATTGCCAAGAATCATTACAAAAGTATATGCATGGTATTTGCAGAAACGATTAAGTCATTTAGCTTAAACAAAGAGCAAATTAAACAACGTGTAAAATTTATCAATTTAGAAATTTTAGAAAAATATTTAGCGAATAATCAATCAGCAATTGTTGTTACCGCACATCACTGCAATCCAGAATGGGCATTACTAGCAATTGCTCAGCATGTAAATTTTCCTGTAGATATGATTTATCGAACTCAACGTGTCGCTTGGCTTGATAAACTATTTTATGAGCTCCGCACCAAATTCGGAATCACCCCATTACCAATGCAAACCTGTATTGCTGATTCAGTTAAGCGCTCAAAAATTACAAGAGTGATCACCTTGGCGGCAGATCAATCCCCTAAAGTAAATGATACTCCGTATTGGCATACATTTTTAAATCGCGATACAGCATTTCATACAGGAACAGAAAAAATTGCCAAAGCTTTTAAATATCCCCTTATATTTATGTCAATGAAAAGACAACGCAAAGGTTATTATGAAGCTACACTAAAGTTGTTAGCTGAACCGCCTTACACTTTAAAATCTAATGAGCTTATGCAAAAGTATATTACTGAATTAGAGGCATTAGTAACCGCGAGTCCTAAAGACTGGCTATGGGCATATCGCCGCTGGAAAATTGTCAAGCCGGTTTATGACTAGCTATCCTGATAAGAAAGTCTTTGCAAATATAAAAAGATTGCTGCAGAAATTCCCGAAGAACCAAATAACACACTCATAATTACAATTTGGTATTTCGCAGCTACTAAAGGCGAAACACCCGATAAGATTTGCCCAGTCATCATCCCTGGTAAAGCCACCAATCCAACTGCGAAAAATGTATTGATCGATGGAATCAATGATGCCGTAAAAGCATTATTACGTGCATGTATATAATTATTTAAAACCGGACTATCTGCCTCAAAACGTTCTGCTGCCAAACTAACCGTATTCATTGCATTAGAAAAAATCATACCTGCTAACGGAATTACGTATTGTGGTTCATACCAATAATCAATTCTAAGGACAGCAACAGTAGTCAGCATAAGTGTAGAGACTCCACCTATGAATATGGCAAATAATGCCTCTAGAAATTTACGCAAAGAACGTTGCTTAAGTGGTCTCAGTGCAATCCAACTCGCTGCCAATAACATTATGGATAATACAAACAACACAATACTCGAATTATTTAAAGAAAATATGGAAGTCAAAATATATCCAATAGCGATTAATTGAATTAACATGCGAACTGAAGCATAAACCGCTGTTTTACTGTTCAACGACCAGACCGCCAAAATTACAACCACGACTACGATAGGAATCAATGCAACGGCTAAGTCAAATAACCCAATTTCATATAAACTAATTTTCATATATTTTCCTCAGTCTACTTCGAGCAGTATTTTTAAACATACCAGTGAATCCACTTTACTTTATTAAAACATATTAGTTTCTGAATCTATTTACTGACTTAAGAATGCTAAAACAAATAGTTAATCTTATTGCTGCGATGCCGATGTCAGTACTTTATGGCATTTCTAAACCGCTTTATTTTTTACTTTTTCATATTTTACGCTTGAAACGTGATATTGCAGAAAAAAATATAACTAACTCATTCCCAGATATGGATAAGAGCGAACAACAGCAGCTTCTTAAAAACCATTACCGAAATTTATGCGATGTTATATTGGAGATAATTAAAAGCTTTAGAATGAAACCAGATCAGCTCAGTGATCATGTCAAATTCACCAATACAGATCTCATTGAACAAACACTAAAACAAGAAAAACCAATTTTATTAGCGGTTGCACATCACTGTAACCAAGAATGGGCCATGCTTGCAGCCAGCCAGCATTTTGATACTCCGATCGACGCGGTGTACAAACCACTACATGTAAAATGGCTTGATCAACTAGCCAATGAATCCCGCTCTCGTTTTAACATCACGTTAATTCCGGCGAAAACCTGTGTAACAGATTTAATTAAACGCGCTAATCTGACACGCATTATTGCAATTGCAGCAGATCAAGCACCGCGGCGCAGAGACGAAGCATATTGGACTAAATTTATGCATCAAGATACGCCTTTCTACTTAGGACTTGAAAAGATTGCCTTATTATTTAAGTACCCAGTTTTTTTTATGGAGCTTGAGCGTCTTAGCCCAGGAAAATATCAAGCTAATTTCAAGCAAATCTCTAGTCCACCGTATGAGAAAGAGTCACATCTAATAACTGCACACTATGCAAGAGCCGTAGAAGAACAAATATTACGTCGGCCAGAAGATTGGCTGTGGACTCATAAAAGATGGAAAAAGAAAAAGTCTTTATATGATTAATTCACTTTTTGCGCGCTCGCGTAAAAAATTTGCTAGATCATAAATACTTGGATGTTCGACTAGATCCGTTATTTCTACCTTCCCTGGATAGAGCTCATCTAATCCAGTATGTATTTCAACTAAGGCCAATGAGCTTGCCCCAATCTCTAACAGGCTATCATGAATACTAAAGGATTTATCAGGCAAGGCCTCTATACAAATTTGTCTAATTGAATTCAAAATTGCATCACTTTGGTCTTCTGAATCATCTGCTTTATTTTTCTCTTCCAGATCGGTTAATTGCTCAATCACTTCATCATACAAACCAGCTTGATAATTATCTGCTAAAGCCGATCGCTGCACTTTGCCACTGGTTGTTTTCGGAACCTTCTTGATAGGGATGACTTGATGAACTTCTATGCCAAATTGCTCATTTACCAACGCCTTAACTTTTGCCGATAACGGTAAAAATTCTTCTGGTTTTCCCTTGTGCAATATAAACACAAGCACTTCTTCCAGATCAGTCCGTTTAGATGGCGCTCCCGCAACCACAACCTTGCCCAACTCAATATCGGGAAGTCCTTGCAACATTTCTTCAATATCATAGGGATAATAATTCTGCCCATTTACAAAGAGTATTTCTTTATAGCGACCTGTGATGAACAAACTTTTTTCACCTACAAAACCCAGATCACCCGTATCGACCCAACCACCTTCATAAAATATCCCACCCTCATCGCCAATAATTTTTTCGGTTACGTTAGTTCCGCCAATATGGATGTGCCCTACGGTATTGCCAGCCAACTCATTACCATCGTGGTCACTAATTCTTACTTTGCAGTTTTTGATAGGTGTACCCACCCCTACCAGTGCAACACTCGACTCAGAATCCTGATCGATTTCGATGGACCCTCCTATCGAAAGCGACGCACGCAACACCTTCGCGACTTCTAAACCCGCACCAATTTCAGGAAAACTAACCGCTAAACTTGCCTCGGCCAAGCCATAAACCGGAAACATGCTATGTTCGGGCAATCCATACTTTTTCATTGCAGACATAAACTGCTCACAAAGATTTACCGAAATAGGCTCAGCGCCATTAAAAATCAAACGAACATGCGATAAATCAATATCACTTAAGCCTTTACGTTTAAATGCATTTAAAAAATGTTTGTAGCCAAAATTTGGTGAACACAGCACAGTGGCTTTTTTTTCACTGGTGGCAGTCATCCAATACAAAGGCCGACGCACGAACAATTCAGTGCGCATAATGTAATGACTATAATTACAAACAATTGGATTTAGATGAAAACCAATTAAGCCCATATCATGAGTTAACGGCATCCAGCTCAAACTAATATCATGCGTAGAGAAGGCAGCATCTTGTTGAATACCTTCTATATTAGCGATTAAATTTCGATGTTTTAAAACAACGCCTTTTGGACTACCTGTAGAACCAGAGGAAAACTGAATAAAAGAGACATCTTGTGGATCAACCTTTTCAATTTCACCTGGCGAAGAAATATCTACAATCTCATCTGTAAGAACAGTGTTTTTTTCCAACTGTGTATAGATTGAAGTTAGATCAGATTCTTGTGCACTTGCGGATAATTTAAATAAATTTTTACGATTGGTATATAGATATGGGTTACCAAGTTTTTGTGCAACATTAAATACTTTTTGACGATGTTGATCACTGATTCCTACTGCTAGTGGCACCGGGATTATTCCGCCAAATTGACATGCCCAAAAGACATCGATCATTTGTTCATTATTATTCAAGAATAAAATTAGGTAATCGCCTTTACCTATGTTTCTTTGCTGAAGGACTTTGAGCAACCCCAAAGAACGTTGATATAAAGACTCAAACGTGATTTGTTTTTCTTCATCTTGTCCCTCGATAAAGCCAACAAATCGTTGTTCACCACGATTTTGCTCTAAGGCATCGGTTAAGGTTTGAAACTGCATGTAGTATTGAATTTTTTATTAACTGGTTCAGGTAGTTAGAATATAACAGGCGAGTTTTATCCTTAATTGAATAATGAAAATTTATGATTATAATTTAGTAGGATTAATGCTAAGAATACGTCCTTAGGACGTATTCTTAGCATTTAATTAACCAATTGTCAACACCCTTTTAGCCTTATAATCAGGCACTACATAGACTCTAAATATTTGACATTCGTCGTAATATAGGGTATACGTCCTAAGGACGTATACCTCTTTATGCTATATGAAGCTCACTAAAGCAGTATCCCTTAGTTTAGGCGATCTAGACCAGCCGGTAGTCACCTCATACCAGCTTGGATTAATCATATACAACTTGTATTTCTCAAAAAGTTATAAGAATGAACAAATTAAGCAAATAAAAAAACAAGCTGCAGACTACCAAGATTTCACAAGAATTGTCAGAAACCTCTATGAAGAAGGAATTTTATCCCGTTGCAAGGGATTACCTATAAAAGCTGCGTACAGTGTACTAGGTAGAAAACCCAACTCACCAGATGAAGTTGTTTGTTTAGTAGATCCTTTCTGTTATTTATCACATTTAAGTGCCTTAAGTTACCATGGTATGACAAACAGAATTCCCGCTAAAGTATTTATCTCAACACCAACAAATGATCAGTGGAAAATATTCGCATTTGAAAAAATGAGTAAAGATCTAAAAAAACACTTACATAAATACATTAATAGTGGCTTTCCTAAATTGACAAAAATTAAAATCTCTAAGATTAATAAAAAAGATATACATATTATGAACAGCTCACATTTAGGTGCGTACCGAAATGTTAAAGATAGAGCTTTGCGCGTTTCTACAATTGGAAGAACTTTTTTAGATATGTTACGTAATCCAGAGTTATGTGGTGGTATAAACCATGTTCTTGAAATTTTTGAAAATCATGCTGCCGATTACCTAGATTTGATTATTGATGAAATAGACCAACATGGTCGGCCAATTGACAAGGTTAGAGCAGGGTACATAATTGATGAAGTTTTAAACTTATCCAGTGATCGTATAGACAAATGGCTTTCTTTTGTTCAAAGAGGTGGTTCAAGAAAACTAGATTCGACTCAAGAATATATGCCTGAGCATTCTGCCAAATGGTGCATTTCCATAAATACATATTAAAATTGTGTCTCAAAATATAGAAGAATACGATATTACATCCTGGGTTTCTGATATAGATGATGAAAACCAAAAAGAATTTAGACAAGCTGTACATACAATTTTAATTGCTATTGCTAAAAATGATGAATTAAAAGCTAGCATGATAATAAAAGGAGGGATTCTCCTTGCAGTCAGATACCACAGTCCAAGATTTACGACAGATATCGATTTTTCAACAAATGATAACCTAGATGAAGCTTATAGAAATAAGATATACGAATCCCTAAATACAAGCCTGAAGAAAGTTGTTGAATCACTCGATTATGGATTAGATTGTCAAGTTCAAAGTTGCAGAATACAACCTACAAACATACAGAATCCCACATTCCCGGAACTAAAAATAACTATAGGCTATGCATACAAAGGTTCTGATAAACATCAAAGATTAATTGCAGGTCAATCTCCAGATATAGTTTCAATAGATTTCAGTTTTAATGAAGTAATCAATAAAATTGAACACATCACTTTGGACAATAACTGTCAAATACAAGCGTATTCTATTACAGATGTTGTATCTGAAAAGTATAGATCAGTTTTACAACAAAAAGTAAGAAATCGTAATAGAAGACAAGATGTATACGATTTATTTTTAATCTTAAACAGTATTAAAACATTCAATGTAGAAGAAAAGAAATTAATTCTTACAAGTCTAATTTCAAAATCAGAAAATAAAGGGATATCGCCTAATCGACATTCCCTTAGAGATGAAGAGACAATAAAAAGAGCAAAACATGAATATTCGAGTCTTGAGTTTGAAATTAATGAAGAATTACCAGAATTTGATAATTCTTACTCTACAGTTCGAGAGTTTTATGAGTCATTACCATGGAATAATTAATCAACATTTATTTATTGTTTAATGTGCACATTTTTTAATTTGTACCCCTTTATACTTTTCTGTTTTTCCCAATTAATATAAGGAATGGCTTCGCCATATTTAATTTGCGCATAATATCCATGCGCACGTGCGGGCAGAGGGATTTACTCGAGCCATTCATGGAAAATATCATATTAAATGAGCGCATCCTCCCTGATGCGAAATCTCACTCGCGTATCCCTACACTCGCCAAACAAATTTGTGAACCCTATTGTGGTTCCACTCCCCTCGACTCTGCGTCTTTAAAATAAAAGAGACCTCACTTTGAGTGAATAATTATTATATTGATAATGAATGGCTTCGCCATACTTAACTTGCGTGTAGTACCTACACGCAAAGGTGGTCTGCATTAACGTGATTACTGCACCCAGAGCACTAAGTGCCTGAATTAAAAGCATTCTTTTTTAATCTGAAAGGACCCCCCTGGGGGCAAATTTGCCTCCATAGATACACAAATAGTGGGTCCCAGAGTCTAAAAATTTTTAATATTTTTGAAATTTTTAATATAACTATATATCCCTATTATTTATAGGGTTTACAGTTATGATAAACAGAACTCTAAAATTTGATATGAACTATAGAGGATCAGATTTATTCCATAAATCAGAATAAGAATATATCTCAATCAATGAAGTTGGTATTTATCACCAATTTTATGCTTTTACCCTGCACTTCTAAAAACAATAAATGTAGCATCATCTTTATGATCTAGATTTTCAGCAATTTTAAAAAATTTATTAGACAATAAATTAGCTGCTTTTTTTAAGGGTCCAGATTTTATAAGTTTTAGACACTCATCAAGTGGTATCAAATCCGTTATACCGTCACTACACATAAACAAAGTGTCTGACTTTTTAAGTTCAATTTCTGGACCTATTTCAATATGCATGTCCGTATTACCTACTAAGTGAAACACTTCATGTGAAATTTCTGAATCCAAATGCTCTTCTGTAACGAGCTCAGATCGAAGTGCATACCCTAATGGCGAGTGTTCCGTATTACGATAAATAAGTTTTCCTCGTTGTCCAGTAATCGCAATCACAGAATCACCCACATGAAAGGGTCTGCATCGATTTTCTTCGATGGAAACAATACACGCTGTTGCGCCTGCACCGGTTTTCAACTCCATCACAGATTTATTCGCAAATTCAATTGCATTTAAGATCGATGCGCGAATTATTTGATCTTCGTTAGAGTCATGTAGCAGTTCTTTCTTTAATTCATTAATAACGATTTGTGAGGCTTGTTGCCCACCTAACTGTCCACCTGCTCCATCGGATAATCCAAGTACTAGCTCGTGGTGATTTAAAGGTATCAGAATAGCGCTATCTTGATTGTCCTCTGCAATGTTCGAGGAAGGAAAACTAAATGCAGCAACTTCACCCGCGCTAAATAGGCTAATTTCAGGCTTTTTAAGCAGTGATGATTTGTATACAACCGTGCTGTTTGCTAATTCATTCATCATACATCACTAGTTTTCAATACTTTTTTAAAACAACGGAAGCATAAGGGTCGCAATGCTCAGAACTAAAAAGAATCCACATAAATCGGTGATTGTTGTTAGTACAGGGCCTGATGCCACCGCTGGATCCACATTAATCCATCGTAATAAAAGCGGTACTGTACCACCGATTGACACTGCTACAAGCGTATTGAGTGCAAGTGCAACACCCACGACAAAACTTAAAACTAAATTGCTTTGCCATAAATAGGCAACGATACCAAGCAAAATTCCTAAAGCAACGCCGTTAATTAAGCCCACTTTCGCTTCTTTGAACCATACGTGTAATACATCTAGAGGTTTGACGAGCCCTAATGAAAGTTCTCGCATACTTACTGCTACTGCCTGATTGCCGGAGCATCCACTCATATCCGAAACGATAGGTAAAAACACTGCTAACGCAATAACAGCACTCAGAGTATCCGTAAACATCGCAATAACGCTTGCAGAGATTACGTTAAGGATAATATTTATACTTAACCAAGAAAGGCGGCGTCGGGAACGAGTTGCAGTAGGCATACTCCTCGTTTCTTCACCTACAACAATACCTTTAGATTTTAGCTGTGCTATATCAGCACGCTCTGCAATTGCACGTAAAACATCTTGTCGCCTAACGACGCCTACTAATCGACTTGCATCATCGACAACTGGAACACCATAAAAATCATGCGCATCAAATAATTCTTTAAGTTCATCTAATGAAGAGGATAATTGAACATAAACTGGGGTTATTAATATCTCTTTTAAAGCTGTTTCTCTTGATACCAATAACAGTTTTCGCGAACTTACAACGCCCAGTAATTTATTTTTTTCCGAAGTTACGTAAAAGTTCGCCTCAAACTCTGATCGATCTTTCGTTGTTTGTTGGAGAAAATTTATAACATCATTGACTTGTGAAAACTCTTTGAAGGAAACATATTCTGTAACCATCAAGCCGCCTGCCTCATCATCCGGAAATGTTGCAAGCTCTCGAACTTCAGCCGCTTCTGCAGGATCCATTTCTGCTAAAATTGCCTCGGCTTCGTCCACATCAAGATCACCAACAATATCAGCTTGTTCATGACTTTCCATTTCTTCTAAGATGGAGGCCGCATCTTTTGAAGGAAGCTGCTCCACTAAATCAGCTGCTTGTTCATCCGGGACATCAAGGATAATCTCCGCAGCATCTATAGGAGCTAAACTGGATAATAGTTTTTGCTGATCTTCATTACTTAATCGACTAAACACCCGCAGTGTTTCATCTGATTCAAGACTATTTAAGAATGCACTTGTTTCATGAACATTACTTGCCATGATAAGTTCATGTAGTTTTTCCCACGGTTCGATTGATTTTTCACTACTAAAATTTTCATGCATATCAGACATTTTCTTGTACCTAAAATATTTATCTATTTAAAGATGTATTACATTCTTGAAAAAATTATTAAATTTACTTCACACATAAATTCATATAAATAAAAAAGGCTGCATCTGCAGCCCAATTTTTAAATGCAAAGTTATGCACATCAGCTTATGTTGTTTGCACAAATTCATAGTTATCAAGACTTTCTACAACTTTCTCAACATTTCTAAAGTATGCAATGTGATACAGTGGATCACCTTCATATACAAGTGGAATGTTTGACTTACCAATTACAATCCCATCGTCAGGAGCTAATACATTTACTGGGCTAAATGATCCACTAACATCTTCTACACTTCCTATAATTTGATTTTTTAGGATTTGTTTTCCTAATCGAGTTTTTGATCTAAAGATCCCGCTTATTGGGGCACGCATCCAGCTACTCGTCTTTGCAATCTGAGGTTCAGCTATATTTGACTTATTTTTTTGTGGCAAATCTATCATACCAAGATGCTTCATGACCCTTAGTATTCCACTTATCCCTGCTTTAATGTTTGCTTCATTGAAACGCATCGCTTCACCTGCTTCATATACTAGTACATGCACATTACTCGCACGTGCAGCTTCACGTAATGAGCCATCACGCAACTTAGAATTAACGATCACGGGCACACCAAATGATATTGCTAAATCTTTCGTTTCACTGTCACTTAAATCCGCGCGAATTTGAGGTAAGTTATCGCGATTTAATGCAGCGGTATGTAAATCGATACCATGAGTACAATTAGCAACGATTTCATTCATAAATAAATTTGCAAGACGAGCTGCCAAAGATCCTTGTGAAGATCCAGGAAAACTACGATTTAAATCACGACGATCAGGTAAATAACGCGAGTGCTGCAACATCCCGTAAACATTTACTACTGGAACAGCAATCAAGGTGCCCATAAGTTTTTTCACAGAAATTCGTTTAATAAGTCGCCTTACAATTTCTACGCCATTTAGTTCATCTCCATGAATCGCAGCACTTACAAATAATTTAGGCCCATCTTCCCCGCCACGAATGACATGTACAGGCATAGTCAGTGGTGCGTTTGTATATAAAGGTGGGAGCTCAAGTTGCAATATTGTACTTGTAGCCGGTTTAATAACTATATTCGACAGTGTTAATTCTTCACTCAATTTATTTCAATACCTAGTAGGAAAAAATTTGAGACATTTGACTCTATTAGCCTTTTCCACGTGTTCGTGTTCTATTTGGTCTAGCATTTTTCTCAATAAATTCGATAATCATCCCTGCAACGTCTTTTTGAGTAGCTTTCTCTATTCCCTCGAGTCCGGGTGAAGAATTCACTTCCATTATTACAGGTCCACGATCAGAACGAAGTAAATCGACTCCCGCGACATTTAATCCCATTTTTTTTGCTGCTTTTATAGCAGTAGCTCTTTCTTGTGGAGTTAATTTCACAAGTGTTGCTGTACCACCTCGATGTAGATTTGAACGAAACTCACCTTCAGATGCTTGGCGCATCATTGCAGCAACGACCTTTTCACCTATAACAAAGGCACGTATATCTGCACCACCCGCTTCTTTAATAAACTCTTGTACCAAAAAATTAGCGCCAAGTTGTCGAAATGCATCGATAATCGTTTCTGCGGCTTTCTGAGTTTCGGCTAGAACAATACCTTTTCCCTGTGTACCCTCAATTAGCTTTACAACCAACGGGGCACCATTCACTAAACTAATCAGATCTTTTGTATTTTTCGTAGAATTAGCAAAACCTGTTAGTGGCAACCCAACACCTGCACGTGCGAGAATTTGTAATGAGCGTAATTTGTCTCTAGAACGTGTAATTGCGATCGATTCATTTAGCGGATACGTTCCCATCATTTCAAATTGGCGTACGACCGCACAGCCATAAAAAGTGATTGAGGCACCAATCCGTGGAATAACTGCATCAAACCGAGGTAACTCTTTACCTTTTAAATGAACGCATGGTTTATCAGTAGCGATGTCCATATAACAATCGACTGTATTTACAATCTCAATGTTATGTTGGCGTTCTTTTGCTGCTTCAATGAGTCGCTTATTTGAATATAACCTGTCTCCACCTTTAGTTAGTAATGCAATATTCATATTTTTAATTTAGCCATTTTTTACCAATTAAATAGGAACGTGCAGGATTAACAATAAACCGGTTCTTAATAGCTTCACGACCCAGTAACATTCTAAACAACATGTTTTCTCTATCTGTGAGTGTAATTTCAGCATTCCACTCAAAATGGCCCAATTTAATGGGGGTTTCAATTACATATCTTTTTTCACGATGGCCACCGGAGTCTGTGACCGTTCTTGTGTCTAAGACCTTGCTTTTACATTCTACAATTTTGGTTTTATTTCGTTGTAGTGGATGGAGTCCAAACTTTACAAATAACTGCCCTTTATTATTATGGTATGGCTCAATGTAGAATGCATGTAAAGCAGAAGTCCTTGCACCCGTATCAACTTTACATTTAATTTTATCAATACCAAGTTTAGGTAAAGAAATCCATTCGCGCCAACCAATTAAATTATCAGGATTATTTTTCTTCATAGACTGCTACAAGATATATTAATTTATGTAAAAAGGTGACTATTTATATCTTATATTGCAAAATCTTGTTCAAATTGTTCATCTAATAAATCGAGTTCGTATGATTCTAACTCATATAAAATATCATCAAATTCGTCTTCGTCTTCGTCTTTACTAGGACAAAGCACTATTTTGTTTTTTTTACTTCCCATGCCTTACTATACTTAGAGCTAGTGAGTTTTATAAATACGTAGAGTTCTAAAATCAATTTCATGACCGTTGAGTCTTACCATTGCAAGTTCTCCGGACTCATCTGACATTTCAACTGTACCCATGCCACGAGATTTCCCAGTATCCCAATCAGTAATCACTGTTGCATTGATCACTTCGCCTACAGAGCAAAACAGTTCTTTCAAGTCAAAATCCGTAAAAACATAAGGAATGTTTTCAATTAATAGTTTCATTGCATCCGTCTCCTAGCTCAATAATAGAGCTTTTGTGTGCGCATTTTTTTAGTATGCACAATCCGTAACTTCCAAAGAAGCATTTTCTAAGGAACCTATGAATTAGAAGCGACTACAGATTTCTGGCTGAAAACCTCAGGAAGAATATCGGAGTGAGGGCCCTAATTTGAGTGGAGAATACTCTTGAAATAACTCAAACGCGAGAAATTTTAAAAAGAACAGGTTCACAATTTTGAGTAAAAAAACTGGGTCAACTAGCTACTTAATTTTTTAAATTATTAATTAAAAAAACGTCAAATTTAGCTCCGTTTCTGAACCAAAACTGCTCCTCTAAGTAGATATATACGAGGCCAAAAGTTAGGAGGATTATCCGCGCGCCTTTAGTAATTAGAGGCCTATTTTTAACTTGTTTTATTTGAAAGGATGAGTTGTTATGAGCTATGGGTCTAATACTAAAAAAGTATTTCAGAAAATGCTTGAAAGAGCTTGTAAGGATAGCGTAGTCACACCAAAAGAGTTGTTACGCGAACTGGTAAGTTCAGGCTACAAAAATATTTATGATATGGAAATCACACTTGATGAATTAAAATCAATTTGTGAAGATCTTGAAGATAGTAAAGAAATTGAAGAACTCCACAGCCATAAAGCTGGAGTTAAATCAAACTTTGATTCTATGGAAATTTAATGTGGTACATCAATCAGAGGAAAGACTACGTACCATTATCCCAGTCTAAATTTAGTTAGATTGAATCTCCCCATTTTGGACACACTGGTAGCAGCGTGGGAGCACTTACTAGAAATCAATGATTTAAACTACAAGATAAACGTAGGAAACACTCTTAAATTCTTAATAATAAACGACGAAAGGTGTTGTAAAGTGGTCGGGGCAGAGGGATTTGAACCCCCGACCCTCTGCTCCCAAAGCAGATGCGCTACCAGACTGCGCTATGCCCCGATATTGAGTAGTGTATACGATATTTCGAGTGCGAATCATACGTTCTAGATGTTCTTTAGGTCAATGCCGCTTAACAGTCATTAATCGTGTTTGTATCCCGCAACCTAGAATTGATCCCGATTTTTTGCATACATTAGCTTGAGTTATTGATTGAAACTTTCATCCTTATTTACGGACAAATAACTGAAAAATAGATATCATTCAGCCACATTCAAAAACGGAGCAAATATGAATACTTTACTTAAGCGTTCTCTTCTGACTGTATTCATGGTTATTCTTATGACGACATCAAATGTACAAGCAGAAATGACGACTGTAATCATGGAAACGAACAAGGGTGCAATCACGATTGAACTCGATGGTGACAAAGCACCGAATACGGTTGCTAATTTCTTAACCTATGTTAAAGAAGGATTTTATGACGGCACGATCTTTCACCGTGTCATATCAAATTTTATGATTCAAGGCGGTGGGTTCACCGAAGATATGTCTCAAAAAACCACCCATGATCCCATTAAAAACGAAGCCAATAATGGCCTAGGCAATGATACCGGAACCATTGCCATGGCGCGCACTGGTGACCCTCATTCTGCGACTGCGCAATTTTTTATTAACGTAAAAGACAATGATTTTCTAAATTTCAGTAGTGAAACTTCTCAAGGTTGGGGCTATGCTGTGTTTGGCAAAGTCACTGAAGGCATGGACGTTGTCAATGCGATTAAAGATGTTGCCACAACAACTAAAGGCCCTTACCAAGATGTGCCTGCTGAGACGGTAAGGATTGAAAAAGTCATGGTTGTCGAATAAGCACATGGTGTAATGCCACAAACTCTTTTTGTTTCAGATTTACACTTAGATAACAAAAGGCCGCATATCGTTGCGGCCTTTTGTCGTTTTCTGAATGAGATTACTGATGCCGATGCACTCTATATACTAGGTGATCTATTTGAATTCTGGATTGGAGATGACGATCCAGCACTCGGCCTCGAATCTGTTATTGAAGCCTTAAAAAATTTAAGCGGCTCTGGTGTTCCCATCCATTTTATCCATGGTAATCGAGACTTTTTATTAGGCAAGAAATTTGCAAACAATACCAACTGCAAAATCCTTCCAGAAGAAGCGATTATCGACTTATATGGAACCCCTACTCTGATTATGCATGGAGATACATTGTGTACTGATGATATTGCTTACCAAAAATATCGAGCCAAAGCCCGTAACAAGTGGATTCAAAAAACTTTATTACTGTTAAGCGTAAAGCAACGGCTTAAAATTGCCGAAAGACTGAGAAATAAAAGCATCTCTGCCACTCAAGGCAAGCACCCTGAGATCATGGATGTCAATCAGAATACAGTTGAACAAATTATGCTTTCGCATAATGTACAGCATTTGATTCATGGACATACACATCGACCTGCTATTCACAATTTCACCATCAATAATCAAGAATATAAGCGTATTGTATTAGGTGATTGGTATGAACAAGGCAGCGTACTAAGATGCACACCAGATAGCATGACACTAGAGACAATAAACGCTTAAATGCCCGTATCGACCCAAAGTTACCATTCAATTTATTACCTTTAATACGATAAACACCCCATATAAGCGTGACTCTGGTTTACTCATTCGATAAAACCAGGACCATATTAATCCATCATTACATGTTTAATTTACTTGCGTAATAGGCGAGTTAATTGGGGATAATAAAGGATTAAATTATTAGCAAGATCATGAGGGACAAAAAAATATTATTTCTAATTACTATGTTCCTAGTAGTCATACTTTTATCTGGGGTTTTCTTAATTCAATATTTAGAAAAAAGGAGGAATTTAGAGCTTGTCGAAAAAATTACTTCACTCGAATTGTTTGATATTAATGTAATTAAAATTGCGAAATTAAAAAACTGGAAGCCTGAAGATTGTTTGGTAATTAACAAACGAGAGAATGTTGAAGCATTCATGGAAGTGTTCAAACAAGTCAAGCCAGGAGGCATCGATGATGAAGAAACCATAGCGGTTGAGAGATTTGTAATTATTGATACCGATTATGGAACCCGCACTTATCTAGCAACCATATATGAAACCGCCCCAGAGAAAATAATAATTACCCAAGATATTTATAAAGTGAAAAGGCATAGTAACTACAACCTAAAATTTTCTGGAAAAGAAGTGAGTCTTAATAATCAATCTAATTGGTTTCTTGATTTACTAAGGTCAAACAACTGTCTAGCTCGGTAATTTGAGCGTCACTCCTGTTATATCTCTAAACCGAGACAGTTATTCGTATAGGTAACACTCCTGTATTCGTATTATCGCCCGATAGGCGGTACTAATTTACATTATAGCTAACTGATAATTATGAAGAATTTGTATTGAAGGATGGATAGCATATTAAGTCGCTATCTAAACATTGAATTGTTACTCATCTACCGGGGGTCGTATGTATATTTCTTTCATGGCGTGCAACAAAATTCATATATCGAATACTATGCTTTCTATTAACAAGCTTGTTTTCGCAAGCGTTTTTATTTTTTCAATAGTTATTATTTTCGGATGCGATGTAGGTACAGTTAATGATGCAGTAGAAACAATTTCTAAATTGGTTGATGAGAAAAAAAGACAAAAAAATCTTGAACAACAAAAAAATCGATATGAAGGTTCTTTAAATAATAAACCTGTATATTTGGGCGAAACTGAAGTTGCAAAACAAGGGCGCTACTTTAAAGCTGTGTACCCAGATGCATTCGATGTTATGGATGCAGTTTACAAAGAATCATTTGAGGCATTGGAGTTTCATTTTAGTGAGCTGAATAAAAACTATAGTAACAATGATGATATACAAACAGAAAAAATGTATAGCATATTTTATGGAGGGTTTGGTAATACGGACCCTCGTTTAGAAGATTTATTTAATAAATGGATAAATCAATATCCAGACTCACATACGGCCTATACTGCAAGAGGTTTATATTACAAGAGTATCGCTGGGGCAAAACGCGGAGGCAAATATATTTCTGATACTGAAGACCATCAGATCAAAGGTATGCATGAATATCTGTCTTTAGCGAAGAATGATTTATTAAAAGCAATTGAACTCAATGATCATACACTCATGGCATATAATGGTTTATTGGGTCTCTATAATTTAACTGGCGATGATCGTGCTGAACAAGAAGTTCAAGATAAAGTTTTATCAATTTTTCCAAAATCTATCATTATACGAAGCACTCTAATATTTTCTTTGCAACCAAAATGGGGGGGTTCAATACATGAGATTGAACAACTTATTCAAAATAGCAAAAAAGTTTATGAGGATGATGACCCACGCCTAGAATATCTACGTAATTACCTTCATTACACTAAAGCTGAGATAAAAAGACGAACTGATAGAAAGGCAGCAATTCCCTTATATGATGCAGCTGTAGGCGATGGAAACCATTCTTTGTTTTTATATGCTCGCGGTTCAAACTATTACTATTTAAAACAATATGATAAAGCTCTTGAGGATTTAGACGCAGCAATTAAAAGAAGCCCATATTTACCAGGCTCACGCCTGAAAAGGTCTAGAGTACTAGAGAAACTGGGTCGAAACGAAGAAGCACTAGAGGATTTAAATGTAGCACTTGAAATTGATTCATTTGATGAGGATTATTTGAGGGCAAGAGGCGATTTACATAGAACACTTGGTAACTATAAGTTAGCGGAAATCGATTTAACTAACTCTCTTGTTTATGGCAGCACAGAAAGATGGAATTGGCATATGCTAGCAGAAGTTTATTTGTTTGATTATAAAAACTATGAAGAAGGTGAAAAGGTAGCTAAAAAGGGTCTGGTATTTCATCCCAGAGACGAATTTTTGTGGTACGACCTAGCGATTGCACAATCTCAATTATTTAACTGCGAAGTGATGGATACATTTAAAAAATTCTTAAAAATATGTAAAAAACAAGATTGCTCTGAACAAAATATAAATTGGATAAAAAATTCACAGGAAATATTTAAACAAAGAAAATTTTGTGCTTAAATTTTTGTCAACGATTATTGTTATTAAAAACCAAGCTTTTAATCATCTGATGTGCGCAAATCGAAATAAGTAAATTATAACCTCCCATAATTAGCCATTCATGACTTCTATCCGTGAAGCAACGAATCTGGATCGTGACAATATTTGCGAAATACACATGCTCAGCTTTGATAAATCCGAAGCAAAGAATGTTGCAACGCTCGCATCCAATCTTCTTGACGAAAAAACAAGCCCTGAAACATTGACGAAGGTTGCCGAAATAGATGGCGCAGTGGTAGGCCACATAGCATTCAGTCCAGTAACTTTTGATTCGAGCAAGGATTTGAAAGGTTATATCTTGGCACCACTTGGCGTAAAACCCGAGTATCAAAAACGCGGAATCGGATCGAAACTCATTGAAAATGGTATAGAGTTACTAACAAGGAAAGGAGTCAACGTATTATTTGTTTACGGTGATCCGAAGTTTTACGGCAAGTTCAGGTTCAAAGTCGAGACTGCTGCCAGATACTTGCCACCTTACAAGTTACAGTATCCTTTTGGGTGGCTAGCACTTACCCTTAACGAGGAGGGTTCTGCTGAACATACTGTCAAGATATCGTGTGTAGCTTCATTGTGCGATCCAGCACTATGGTAATCATGCTGCTAACAAAACATTAATGTCTGCTATTGGCCAAAAGCAGACTTAATTTAAACCATTTAGGTAAATATCAGGTTGGAAACTTTAAAATCTTATTGAAAATGACCGTCTACGATCCAAAGCGGACAGTTAAGATTGACAGTTTATTGTTCTACGTCAACATAAAACGAGCACTTATTGGCATGATATAGAACAATAAATAGAGGGGCACCAAATCATGGCCTCAATTGAATCTTTAGCAACGTTTTTTGGTTGGTGTACAGTCATCAACTTAGGGATTTTATTGATATTTGTGTTACTCATGAGTTTCATAAATAAAGATGGTTTCCTTGTCAAATTCAGTACGAAAATTTTTGGTAATACGAAAGAAGATACTTGGGCAACTACATTTCGTGTTTTTCAACAATATCGTCTCTTGTTTGTAGTTTTCAATGTCGTGCCTTATATCGCACTGAAAATCATGGCCTAATAAATTCACCTCAATTTCCTAATAATATCCCTCATAAAAAGAACGTGGGTGTACGTAAAGAAGAAAAAATGAAAATCACTTACTACCTTTACAACACTTTTGTTATTGAATTGGGTAATAAAAAAATAGCTATAGACCCAGGGGCATTATTCTTCTATTTTTTCAGACTCACGCCTTTAATTCCAAAATCGGAATGGAAGGATATTACACACATCTTCATAACTCATGGTGATATTGACCATTACTGGCACACGGATCGCGTAGCAGAAGTCTCTGGAGCTAAAGTGATTTGCAATAAAACTATGATAAAAAACATAGAGGGAAAAGCACTAATGCTTGGACCTCGAGATAAAGGACTATCATTTACAACAGCAATTAACAATATTCATGCCATCTCAGTTAATGAAACAATTCAGCTTGATGATATGTCAATTACAGGAATAAAAACGACGCATGGTGACTTAAAGATTAAATTAGGTCCATTTTCTAAAACACTAAGGCCAGGACCAGATGAGAGAGTTGGATGGGGCGCCATTGGTTTCAATATTAAACTTGATGGGAAAAGTATTGTTAATCTTGGAGATACTCTACTTCATACAAATGAATGGAAAACAATAAGCAATCCTGACATATTAATGATTCCGATTGGAGGCTCAATCATTCACAATACAATGGACGAGAGAGAAGCCTTGCAAGCGGTAAATATAATGCAACCAAAACTTGTAATTCCCTGCCATTATAACTGTCCTGCACTCTTCACAAAAAAATATAATCCTGCTAATGACGAGATATTTAAAAAAGAAGTGAATCAAACAGGTTCAAAATGTGTAGTTTTATATAATGGGGAATCAATAAATTTTTAAAAAGAATGACTACTATTAGCCGGAAGCGGATATTAGATAATTAAGACTTTTATATGTGGTACCGACGTAAAAACGTCTAATTATTTTGTAGTGCTGATAATTCAGCATCACTAAAACCCGCTTGTTTACGTGCTTCAATCTGAAAAGGCCCGCGTAATTCCCCACCCATATACTTAGTTAATAATTCTTGAAAGGTCTGCTCTGGTATTAAGCCTTGTTGTTCGCACACATAATTAAACCAGCGTGTGCCGATTGCAACATGACCAATTTCTTGTTCAAAAATTATTTTTAAAATATTTGCTGTGGCTTCGTCACCATGACTTTGCAACTTTGTGATCATTTTTGGGGTTACATCCAGACCTCTGGCTTCCAGCACTCTGGGTACTAACGCCATTCGCGCAATGATATTGTCAGCAGTTTTAATCGCCATTTCCCATAAGCCATTATGTGCATCAAAATCACCATACTCATAATCTTGTTCTTGTAATCGATCGCGCAACATTGAAAAATGCTGTGCTTCTTCAAAGGCAACTTGCAACCAGTCGCGATAATATTTTTCAGGTAATTTTTGATATCGGTATATCGCATCAAGCGCTAAATTGATTGCATTAAACTCTATATGTGTAACGGCATGAATTAAAGCTGCACGCCCTTGTTCTGTAGCCAAACTGCGTCGTGGAACTGCGCGTGGCTGTACTAAATTAGGTTTTTCAGGACGACCAGGAATGTCAATTTTTTCTATTGAGTCAGTGCATTTTAAATTTAGATCGTGGTGATCAATATATTCTTTAAGTTGAAAGACTTGTTTGCATTTGTCATCAGGATTCGACTGCATTAAACAGTCATATGCATCGGCAAATATAGATCTCATATGAATAGAAAAATGAACAATGACTATTTATCAATAATGACTAAGGATGCAATCTCGATGCGATCATATAAGTCAATAACGTCTTGATTTTTCATGCGAATACAGCCTTCCGAGGCAGGTTGACCTATCAAGCCTTCTTCATGAGTGCCATGGATATAAATATATCTTGCATAGCTATCCACCCCTGCTCCTTTATTTACCCCCTCCTCCAGACCTGCTAGCCAGATTATTCTGGAGGTAATGCAATCTTCATTGGTGCAAATATCTTCATGCTCAATGTTGGCACAACTATGTGTACGTTCTCTAGCTTTAAATATTTCGGCAAACTCCGCATCACCACCAATTTTTTCTTGAACACAATGAACCCCTAACGGAGTTTTATAAGAGTCTTCTTCTTGCCCGGTACCGTATCGAGAAGTAGATATTGGATATTCACATACACACTCATTATTCAAAAATACGTATAGCTTTTGCTCACTTATTTTTATTACAACTGCAGGATAATTTGCATGTTGTGGATACTTATCGCAAGCTTGCTTTACTCTATGTAACAACGTCTTAACTCTTTTAGTTTCTGGAATTTAAGGACTTAAACCAAGACTAACAGGAAGTTATGATTTATTCTGAGACGAGGCAAAAAATGTCGAGATGAGCGATGTGTATTGACTCATACATGAGCGATATCGAGATCATTTTTTAACAAAGTATCGGGATAAATCAGGACTTCCTAAGGTTCAACTACTGTTGTGTAAGTCTATCCCAATATATTCTTTTTCATGTTCTTGTTTTGATTTGTCACTTCGGACCACTTCTAAGTTTTCAAAGTAACCGTCTTCAACACCTGTAATGTAATCACCATTAAACACCGATGTATCGAATTGTTCTAAACGCAAGTTTCCTTGTTGCACTGCCGAGATCAAATCATCCAAATCTTGATAAATCAACTTATCTGCATTTATTTCAGTACATATTTCATCAATTTCTTTATTAAATGCAATTAATTCATTGCGTGCAGGCATATCTATACCATAGATATTCTGATAACGAATTGGAGGAGATGCGGAAGCAAAATACACTTTTCTTGCACCCGCATCGCGCGCCATTTGTACAATTTCCCGTGAAGTGGTGCCACGCACAATGGAGTCGTCGATAAGCAATACATTTTTGTCCCTAAACTCTAAGCCAATCGGATTCAGTTTTTGTCGTACTGATTTTTTGCGAATCTTTTGTCCTGGCATAATAAATGTACGTCCAATGTAACGATTTTTAATAAATCCTTCTCGATATTTAACTCCCAATAAATAAGCAATTTCAATTGCAGCTGTACGACTGGTATCAGGAATCGGCATGACGACATCAACATCGTGATTAGGCCATTGCTTAAGAATTTTTTTCGCTAACTTCTGGCCCATCCGCATACGCGCCTTTTGCACAAAGACATCTTCAATAACAGAATCTGGGCGCGCAAAATATACATACTCAAATATACACGGCGAATGAAGCACTTGCGGTGCACAGTGCTGAGCAGAAATTTTTCCATTTATATCAATAAATATCGCCTCACCCGGAGCGATATCACGTACTAAACTAAATCCAAGCACATCCAGTGCTGCGCTTTCGGAAGCGACCATGTATTCTGTTCCAAATTGTGATTCTCGCACTCCATAAACGAGTGGCCGGATACCATTTGGATCACGAAAAGCAACAATACCCCTACCGGTAAGCATAGCAACCACTGCATAGGCACCTTTACAGCGCCTGTGCACACCTTTAACCGCTGCAAAAACTTCTTCAGCTTGCAGTTGTAGCGATTGTTGATTGGCTAGCTCATGTGCAAATATGTTTAAAAGAATTTCTGAATCAGATTCTGTATTGAGATGACGTCTATCTTCTAAAAATAATTCTTTTTTTAGTTGCTCTGCATTTACTAAGTTACCATTATGCCCAAGCGAAATGCCAAATGGCGAATTGACATAAAATGGTTGCGCTTCTGCAGAAGATGATGACCCAGCTGTCGGATAGCGGACATGAGCAATACCCATCATGCCTTTTAAGCGTTCCATGTGACGACTGTGGAAAACATCTCGTACTAAACCGTTTGCTTTGCGTTGGTAGAGTCGGCCCTCATCATAAGTAACTATACCTGCCGCATCTTGTCCACGATGTTGCAATACTAGTAAAGCATTATATAGATCCTGATTAACTGCTCGATTAGCAACAATGCCAACAATACCGCACATGTAACTAAGACTTAATTGTGTTAAAGATTGTAGGATGAGGCTTGTAATTCAGCCTCATCAAATGAAAAGTATTTTGAGTATTCGGGTGGCATGATATCAATAACCTTGCGTGCCACTAATTCAAACGGAGGCAAAAACTGCGATGCCTTCCAAGTATCTGAACGTGGAAAACTCGTCAAAGCCGCCAATAAAATAACAATTACCACTACGGCAGCACCTCTCGCCACTCCAAAAAACGCGCCTAATATCCTATCAATTCCACGTAGTGCACGTGTTTGGGTAATTTGACTAAGTATATAATTAAGCAGAGCACCGGCAATTAACGTCCCTATCACGATTAATATGAATGCGATGCCTACACGTAACTTACTTGCTTCCACTCCACCTGTACCAAAATTGATGGTTGCTTCATCAATACTAGAGGGAAGAAATAACGCTACTTGTTCAGAAAATGTCATGGCTAACCAAATTGCTGCAATCCAGCTGGCTAGAGAAATCGCTTCTTTCACAAAACCTCGGAACATAGCAATCACTACTGAAATAAGAAGTATGATCGCAATGCCGAGGTCAATCCACGATAATTCCATATATGGCCTTCATCAAAAACTAGTTTTTATATTCTATGCTGAATAAATATTGATATAACTGAATTTTATGAAAAATTAAGGATGATTGGTTACAAAGCTGTCAGTAAGCCCATGCTCTTGCTCAATTTTATCGCGCATTTTCTCAGCATTTTCTCGTTTTAATTCGGGCCCAACTTTTACACGGTATAAAACCTTATTTCCATTAGCAGTTTTTTCCGTAAATGCTGGATAATTCTCTGCTAACAACTTTTGTTGTAACGCCATTGCCTTTTCTTCTTCGCCAAATGCAGCAACTTGAACTGCCCACGCACTTAAATCTGGGTTTGGTTTTATATGATTGGCTGTGGCTTCAACTACCTTTGGCTTTGGTTTTTCTTTTACAACAGGGGCAGTCTCAGCAGTTTTAGCTTCTTGTTTAGGAACTGATTTGGCTTGAGTGTCTATCTTATTATCAATAGGCGGCAATTCGTCCAATTGCTTGGTATCCGGTAGATCACTCTCGAACACAAATTTCGGTTTAGGTGGTGCTTCCATATTAATCGCCACGGTTTCTTGCTGGCCCGACCCATCTAGAATCATCGGCACAAATATTACTGCCAGCGCGATGATTACCGCTGTACCAATTAATCGTTGTTTTAAAGTAGGGTCCATAGAAATACGAATTACATAGAGTATGATTAGACCGGTTTTAGTGAAAAACGTTTAGCTAATTATACTTCTAGGCTTAACACTTCCGCCACTGTTAAGAATGAGCCAAATACGACAATCCGCGAAGTCGTGTTGGCCTCTTGTTTGGCCGCAAAATAGGCTTGTGAAATCGTTGGATAAGCCTGTGAAATGCATTCTGGACAATGCTGATGGAGCTTTTTCTGTAGCTCATCACATCCCATTGCACGTTCACTATCCAGCTGAGAAATAAACCACTTATCAAACACGCCCTTCACGGTCTCAATAATGCCATCAACGTCTTTATCTGCTAATACAGCAAACACGGCGTAGGTATTTGTGGCTGGCTCTAAATCTTGCAAATTATTTACTAATGCCTTAGTGCTATCCAAGTTGTGTGCCACATCAAGAATAATATCGCAATTACCGGATATTCTTTGAAACCGACCTAACAAGTTAATATTGCTTAAACCACGATCAATACATTCCCGCGTCACAGGTAATGAACCATCAAGTGACGATAAACCCATCAAAGCAGTGGCAGCATTGCTAATTTGCACGCCTCCATACAAACTCGGTATCGGTAAATTATTCCACTCCAAGCTTGAAGATTCAAAGGACCAAGTTTGATTATCATTTTTCTTAACAAAATAATCGCTATTGATCATATACAATTTCGATCCAATATCTTTTGCATATTTAATCAAACTTTCTGGAGGGTCTTTATCACCACAAATTGCAGGGCAGTCCGCTCTAAATATTCCAGCTTTTTCAAAGCCAATTGATTCACGAGTAGAACCTAACCACTGCACATGATCAATGCCAATACTTGAAATAATCGCTAGATGCGAATCTAAAATATTTACCGCATCTAAACGACCCCCAAGCCCAACTTCATAAATTGCCACATCTAAGTCTAGCTGACTAAATATTTGCATTGCAGCTAATGTTCCAAATTCAAAATAACTCAAACTGATTTCACCACGTGCCTCATCTACTAACGAAAAGGCGTTACAGAGTGTTTCATCGTCGACATTATTTTGTTCAATCCTGATGCGTTCGTTGTAGTGTAACAAGTGTGGAGATGTGTAGGCCGCTACTCGATAACCTGCATGGTGATAAATTGACTCTAACACTGCGACGATAGAGCCTTTACCATTGGTTCCAGCAACAGTAATTATTTTACTCTTTGGTTGTAGCACACCTAGGGAGTTAGCAACGTCTGCAATTCGATCAAGACCCAGTTCGATCTTTTGTGAATGTAGAGTTTGCTGCCAGGCAAGCCAATCTTGGAGATGCTCGAATCTCAAAGTAGTTAAAAATAGAAGTGAATAAAGCTGTTTGTAACAGTTTTAAATTATTAAGTATAGATAGTGCTGTCTATTTATTACCCACTATGGATAAAAAATCACTTATTCTTCATCAGCAATTTCTAGATTTAATAATAAACATAGTATTTGATAAATCTGATCTCTAATATTTTGGCGATCTACGATCATATCTAAGGCTCCATGTTCAAGCAAAAATTCACTACGTTGAAATCCTTCAGGCAAGGTTTCCCTGACCGTTTGCTGAATCACCCTAGGTCCAGCAAACCCTATTAGAGCCTCAGGTTCTGCTATATGAATATCTCCGAGCATAGCCAAACTTGCCGACACACCACCCATGGTAGGATCGGTTAATACGGAAATAAATGGAATTCCTGTTTCGCGCATACGTGCTAGCACCGCACTTGTCTTTGCCATCTGGAATAAAGACATCAGTGCCTCTTGCATTCTAGCGCCTCCACTGGTTGAGAAACATACTAGTGGTATTTGATCTCTTAAAGCATATTCTGCACCCTGTAAAAACCGCTCTCCTACTACAGATCCCATGGACCCACCAATAAAGTTAAAATCAAACGCAGCAGCAATAATTGGTAGTTTTTTTAGTTCACCCTTAATTACAATTAAAGCTTCTTTTTCGCCCGTAGTTTTTTGTGCGGTTGTCAGTCGGTCCTTATATTTCTTGCTGTCTTTAAATTTGAGAAAATCCCTTGGCTCTATATCACTTCCGATTTCTTCTTGCTGACCTTCATCTAGAAAAGCTTGTAGTCTTTCCCGTGCATTAATTCGCATATGATGATTACATTTGGGGCACACTTGAAGATTACGCTCTAGATCAGAACGATATAGTACCGCACCGCAGCTTTCACATTTATCCCAAAGCCCTTCGGGGACTTTGCGCTTACTCGTACCTTCCGTACGAATACGTGAAGGCATTAACTTTTCTAGCCAACTCATACTTATTAGTACACCAGTAACACTGAATAATTATTCATCGTTAAGCCACTTCTTGTTTTATTGAATCGCTATCAATCGCTTCTCGTATACTCATCAACAAGATTTTAATATCTTGATGCATTTTTTCGTAATCTGATAAGTTTTTTTCTATTTTTCGAATTACAGCACTTCCTACAACAATTGCATCAGCAGTTGATGCTAGTAATTTAGCACTTTCAGCATCTTTAATTCCAAATCCTACACCAACCGGTAATGAAGATACTTTTTTTATCTGCCTAACTTTATCTTTCACTTCTGTAATATCTAAATGGCCTGCACCGGTTACACCTTTTAATGAAACGTAATAGACAAAACCAGAAGATTTCTCACAGATCTTTTCAATTCTAGTAACATTAGTCGTTGGGGCAATTAAAAAAATCGAATCAATACCATGTTGTTGATATATGCTTAATTCAGATTCTGCTTGTTCAATAGGCAAATCCACTGTTAATACCCCATCGATTTGACTATCTTTGGCTGCTTGCGCAAATTTTAAAGCTCCCATCACTTCAATTGGATTTTGATAGCCCATCAATATCACGGGTGTATGGTCATTGTGCTTGCGAAAGTTTGCTACCATGCCTAGCACTTGGTGCAAGTTAGTATGGTGCTCAAGTGCACGTTCACAAGCCGCTTGTATCACTGGACCATCTGCCATGGGATCAGAAAATGGCACCCCCAACTCGATAATATCTGCACCCGATTCTACCAAAGTATTCATCAGCTTAACCGTTTCGTCAGGATGAGGATCTCCTGCGGTAACATAAGGAATGAGTGCTTTACGGTTCGACTGTTGCAAGGCATTGAAACAGGATTGGATGCGACTCATAGTTTAATGCCTTCTAACTTTGCTACGGTATTAATATCTTTATCGCCACGACCAGACAAATTAACAATAATTTTTTGCTCATGTGTCATCGTTGTCGCTAATTTACATGCATAAGCCAAAGCATGACTACTCTCTAACGCCGGAATAATGCCTTCTACTTGAGTCAATTCGTGAAATGCCGTCAAGGCCTCGTCATCGGTAACCGAATCGTATTGCACCCTGCCGATATCTTTGAGCCAGGCGTGCTCAGGACCTACTCCTGGATAATCTAAACCCGCAGAGACCGAATGGGTTTCAAGAATTTGCCCATCATCATCTTCCATTAAATAGGTACGATTCCCGTGTAGCACACCCGGACGACCTGCATTAAGCGGGGCAGAATGTTGTTTCGTATTAACCCCCAAACCAGCTGCTTCCACCCCATACATGTTTACGGAGTCATCATCTAAAAAAGGATAAAACAACCCGATGGCATTGGAACCACCCCCTACACAGGCAACTAATGCATCTGGCAAACAATTTGCTAGTTCACTCAGTTGTCGTTTAGCCTCACGCCCGATAATCGCTTGAAAGTCACGCACCAATACGGGATAAGGGTGTGGCCCGGCTACCGTGCCAATAATGTAAAACGTGTTATCTACATTCGTAACCCAATCTCGTAAGGCCTCGTTCAAGGCATCCTTTAATGTTTTTGAACCCGAAGTCACTGGTATAACTTCTGCGCCTAAAAGTCGCATGCGATAAACATTGGGAGCTTGGCGATGTATATCGTGTTCTCCCATATAGACCACACATTCCAAACCTAACCTTGCTGCAACCGTGGCGCTGGCGACACCATGCTGACCTGCACCAGTTTCGGCAATAATGCGAGTTTTCCCCATACGTTTGGCAAGTAGCGCTTGACCAATGGTGTTATTTATTTTGTGCGCGCCAGTGTGATTTAAGTCTTCTCTCTTTAAAAATATCTGTGCACCCGAATACTTTTGACTTAAATGCTGAGCATGATAAAGCGGGCTTGGTCTACCCACATAATGCTCAAAATCGGCATTCAACTCAGCCATAAACTCCGGGTCGTCTTTATAGGTTTGATAGGCTTGTTCTAGTTGTACAAGTGGTTCAATGAGTGTTTCCGCCACATAACGACCACCATACTCGCCAAACATCCCCAGATCGTCTGGAAACTGATCTAACAAAGTCTGAGATGAATGTGGTGTTACAACACTAGACATTTTTTACTTCCCTAATAAAGTGCTCCATTTTAGCCAGGTCTTTTATCCCTTTGCTAGCCTCAATTCCACTACTGACATCCACCGCATAAGGCCGTACTACACGAATTGCCTCTGCCACATTCTCTGCGGTCAAACCTCCAGCAAGAATAATCGGCTTATTTTGGTTTTTTGGTACTTTAGACCATGCAAATGTCTCACCACTACCCCCCATTTGACCTGCAGCATGACTATCTAAAACAAAACCTGTAGCAGATGAAAAATTTTCAAAATGATCGGCAACCCGAGAAACACTCTGCATAGGAATTGCCTTTAGATAGGGAATTTGAAATTGCCTGCAAAATTTTTCATCTTCATCACCATGAAACTGTAAAAGATCTAGCCTTGCTTCCTTAAGTATGCTTTTGATCATTGCAGTTTCAGAATTCATAAATAACCCTACTTTAACTACAAAAGGTGGGATTTGTTCAATAATTTCACGTGCGTGTTCAAGTTCTAAATAGCGAGAACTTTCATTAACAAATACAAACCCCAGCGCATCTACTCCTAAACGAACGGCATTCTCTACGTCCTGCGTGTTAGTCATACCACAAAATTTAATACGTGTTTGCATGGTTACTTTATATATGTTTCCAACAACCTCGTTAATCAAATTGCAAAAACTGGCCACCTGATTCTATTATTCAGCCCATATGTATCATCATACTGTACTTTAACCAGATATAAGCCTGATGCTTGTGCAGTCACTCCACCCTGTGTACGGTCGCGATGCTCCAATATAGTGTTTGCCCAATCAATCGTTTGTTCCCCAGCACCAATCTCGATCAGCACTCCGGCAATATTTCTAACCATGTGATGTAAAAAACCATCGGCATGTACATCTACAAAGATGAATTCACCTTGGCGTGTAACGGAAAGATCATGCACGGTTCGTATAGGACTTTTAGCTTGACAAGTTAACGCTCGGTAAGATGAAAAATCTTGTTCACCAATCAAGCACTGTGCAGCTTGTGACATATGTTCATGATTAAGTAGCTTATACACCCAGGTAACTTTTCCATAAAGTATGGCCGGACGTGTAGCTCGATTCAAAATTACATAGCGGTATCTTCTTGACGTTGCAGAAAACCTCGCGTGAAATTTTTCATCAACTTGTTTCGCCCAAAGAATAGAAATTGAGTCTGGCAAATACGTATTCGTCCCCATCACCCATGCTTTGTTATCTCGCATGACCGAACAGTCAAAATGAACAATTTGCTCAGTTGCATGCACTGCGGTGTCGGTACGCCCCGCTGCATGAATTTGAATGGGCGTATTTGCAACTTTTGAAACTGCTTCTTCTACCTTCTGTTGCACAGATAAGGCATGCGGTTGCCGTTGCCAACCATAGTAACGACTTCCGTCATATTCAATTCCAAGTGCAATACGCATCGTTAATTAAAGACAGGGGATAGATGAAGTTTTATGCAAAAAGCATAAAACACAGGACATATATGTTTGGAGTGATCGCAGCGACTAGTTTGTTGTACTACTGAATAACCAGAATTTAAGCACCAAGTTTTTCCATCAGTTCTCTTGCTTCTTCAATCTGTGACTCATCGCCTTCGTTAATTACTTCCAACAGAGTTTCCTTCGCCGCATCTGCGTCACCCATATCGACAAATGCTTTAGCCAGATCTAATTTTGTACTAACTTCTTCGATTAATGAGGGTGGACCCAGCTCTTTTAGATCTGTAGCAGTTTGCGCAACTGTAGCTTCAGCTGGATCTAAAAATTCTGTATCCAAATTACTTGAATCAAATTGTTCAGTTTCTTGTTGGTCCTGCATATAGGCAGCTGTAGCATCTGGGTCATCAAGGTTAGCCGCAGTATCTAGACCCACATCAAAGTCTTCATCAGTTTGTAATGCCACTGTGGTATCCAAACTTTCTTCATCCATTTCTAGTGGTTGAAGATCATCTACGGTTGTTTGCATGCTAACTTCTTCAAGCTCTTCCGTCATTTCTTCATCTAAGTTAAGTGAGTCATGAATACCCGTTGCCTCATGTATACCCGTTGCGATCGATTCCAAATCGCTTTCGGTGTCTTTTAAATCTTCAATATTTTCAGCATCTGCTAAATCATCAACTTCAAAATTCAAAATGTCTGATGTTTCATTTGCCTCCATAATTTTACTGGCAACCGGGTCATCATCAAACGACTCCGTTACTTGCTCATCTATATTGAAGTCCAGGCCTTCATCATCATTACTAGTACTCGCATCTATGACGGTGTCTTCAAGATCATCATCTGATAATGTTTCATTAATTGCAGTTTGCAATCCAATGTCTACATCTTCAGCATCTGATTTTTCGGCCAATGCATTTGCTGCAACTCCAATTGCTGCTGCTCCTGCAAATAATGCACTCGATGGAGCAAGTTCTTTACCCATAGAAATTATGTTTTGCCAGTCACTACTGGACTCACCCAGTTGATCTTTTATCGACTCAGCATGTTTCTCAAAGGCTTCTTTGTCTTTAGCACTATAAAAGACTTCAGCTAACTTAACTTTATAATCGTTACGATTTGGTTCCGCAGCGATTGCATCATTTAACAAATCTTGTGCTTGTTGATGCAAACCATAAGAAATGTATACATCAGCCTCTTCCAAAACATCATCTGGAGTGCCTCCTTCCGCGGACATGGGTTCTGCTAATTCATCATCGCTACCTACTACATCAGCAGTTGATTCAAATGCTACCTCTTCAATCGACTCAGCAGCCTCTACTGGAGCATCAGTTGGTGTGATAATGGTTTCATCTAATATGTCATCATACTGATCATCCTCTAAGGGCTCTGGCATACCCATCGTCATGGTTTCAACTCGCTTAGCCGAACGCTTTTGTTTCCAAGCAAACATACCCAACAACACTGCAATAACAGCAAGTGCCGCAGCCCCGATACCGGAGTTCTCTCGAATCATAGACTTTATGGGGTCGAGAAAACCCATTAATTTAGCAACTAAGCCTTTTTCTTCTGTAACCGGCTCAGCTACTTCTACAGGTTGTTCTTTTGGTTGCGTGACTGTTTCAGTGGGCTTGACTTCTTCCGTAGGTGTTTCAGCTACTTGCGTCTCTTCACTTGGGGTTACTTCTCCAGGTAGTTCAATTTCAGGTAACGACTCCCAATCGGGCAAGGGTTCAAGTTTTGGCTTGGCAACAAGCGTCTCTTGGACCGTAGTTTCTTGTTCAGGTGATTCAATTTCTGGTAATGTTTCCCAATCAGGCAATGACTCTACTTCAGGTGGCTTAATCTCTTTAGGCTTAGGCTGCGTCACGGCTTGTTGTTCAGATTTTGGTTTGGGTGCTTGACTTGAAGTTTTTTCTTGCAACTGCTTTTCGGCTTCAATGGCTTTGCTAGTCTCAGTGTCAAGCTGCTGTTTTAAATTATTGAGCTGATCGTTTTGAATATTGATGATTTTGTCTTTCTTTTCCAGCATTGATTCCAATGCTTCAACACGACTTTTTAGATCTTCATTTTCTTTTTCACGTGATTGCACTAGTTCTTTTAAAGCTGCTTGATCTTTTTGAAGTTTTTCTAGTTCTTCACCACCTGCAACTTGCGTAGCCCCGGTATTAGTTGATTCACCGTCAGCGCCCGCCAGGATGTTTAACTCTTGTTTTGGCTGTGTAGACTCTTTTTCTTTTAAAACTTGTTTTGCTTCAGTTGCTGACTCCTTAGCTGAGTCCGCAGCTTCCTCTACTAAATCAGGTGCATCTACATTTACCGCACTCATCTTTTCTGTGACTTGACCACGATATTCACGCCACAAGCCATTTTGACGTGCTACCTCAGCCACAGCTTGACCACTTGATGTAGCTTCTGCATCTACTTCCTCGGGAATACGTAACACAACTCCTGACTTGAGGAGATTGATGTTGTTCTTGATAAATGCATCCGGATTCGCTTGTTGAATCGCAAGCATCATTTGGTTTACGGTGACATCACGCGCCCCACGTGTAGCTTTGGCAATCGCAAATAAGGTATCCCCTTTAACCGTTGTATAACCACCCGCAGGAATACTACTTGCTCCCTCATCTTCTACAAAAGGTTCCATCGTTGGGATTTCTGTAGTAGTGCCTGTATCTTCTTCAATATCTTCAGCAATAATCACATCTTCTTCGACCGGCTCGGCTGCGACTTCCTGAGTTTCTACATCCACGGCTTCTTCGATCTCTTCAACCGTTGGTTCAGCTTCAACAATTTCTTCTACCTCAGTCTCTTCAGCGGTGACAACGGGTTCAGAATGATCAATACCAAGCTTTCGATCTATTTCAGCACGAATCGCTTCAAGATCTACTTCTTCTTGGGCTGGTGGTGCAACTTCTGGTTCAGCTGCAACAATTTCTTCTGCAGGAGGTTGTGAAATTGGTACTTCTGCAGCTACCGGTGTTGAAACCTGTGGAGCTTGCTGCTGTGCAAATTCAGGCGGGTCTAATAAAACCGTGTACTCGCGTAACAAACGACCTTTCGGCCAAGTAACCTCAACTAAAAACGTTAAGAATGGTTCACGAACTGGGTCTTTAGAAGTAACACGAATTGCGAGAGAGCCATTTGGTAGTGTTACCGGTACAAATTTAAGTTGTGTTAAAAAATATGGACGCGGTACACCGACGCGATCGAATACATCTGCAGGAGCTAATTCCACACGTAGCTCTTCTAATTCATCTGCACGTGCAGATATTAGATTAATTCGGGCATCTAATGGTTGGTTCAATGCTGAATCCACATCGATCTCACCCAAACCCAAAGCAAACAAGTGCCCCGGAATTAGAAACAACAAACTGATAAATAAAATATAAGAAGATCTACGCACCATTGTTGTGCTCCACCTTGTTTGCATTATTCGCATTGGAAGTGTATGTGCCTATGTAATAGATGAGAATGAAAATACTTAGAAAATACCTTAGGTTACATAAGTAATTCACTAGCGAACTATAAATTAAATATGGTTTTTTATCAAAATCTCAGCGATTTGGATGCTGTTTAAAGCCGCCCCTTTCCTTAAATTATCACTCACCACCCACATATTGAGTCCATTCGAGTGTGAGATGTCTTCACGAATTCGGCCTACATACACCGCATCTGTGCCTTCACCTTCTGTCACCGCAGTTGGGTATCCGCCATCTTTCTGTTCATCTATTACTTTAACTCCTGGTGCTACCTGTAAGATTTCTCTCGCTTGTTGCGCAGATAAACGTTCTTTTAGCTCAAGATGAACAGCTTCTGAGTGCCCGTATTTGACTGGTATTCGCACTGTGGTTGGATTAACCAAGATGGAACCATCCTCCATAATTTTTTGGGTCTCCCACACCATTTTCATTTCTTCTTTGGTGTAGCCATTGTCCAAAAATACATCTATATGAGGCAGTGCATTAAACGCAATCTGTTTCGGATAAACGTCACATTTAAACGGTTTATTATTGATAATACTCTTGGTTTGCTGGTCCAGCTCTTCAATCGCTTCTTTACCTGTGCCGGATACCGCTTGATAAGTTGCGACATTGACGCGGGTAATCCCCACCGCATCATGCAGTGGCTTTAGGGCGACTACCATTTGTATGGTGGAACAATTCGGATTGGCGATAATACCGCGCGAGGTATAGTTAGCGACTTGATGGGGATTCACTTCAGGCACTACAAGCGGAATATCATCGTCGTAACGAAATTGCGAGGTGTTATCGACTACTACGCAACCTTTCTCTGCTGCGATGGGAGCAAATTGCTTTGAAATACTTGCCCCGGGAGAAAACAAACCTATTTGTACTTTTGAGAAATCAAAACTAGCTAAGTCCTCAACCAAGAGCTCTTGTTCACCGTATGCGATTTTTTTGCCGACTGAACGCGAACTTGCTAAGGCATAGACATGGTCAACCGGAAATTTTCTTTGTGCGAGAATAGCAAGCATTTGCTCACCCACAGCACCGGTAGCACCTACTACTGCAACGTCATATTTTTTCATGTATCAGTTATTAATATTAATTTTAATGTTAATTTAATTCGATCTATTTACTAACGAGGCTTAACTTGTAATTTGGCGCAATGCTGCAATAACCGCATCGCCCATCTCCTCAGTGCCTAATGATTTTTGTGTAGTGTCCGCTATATCTGCAGTACGTAGACCATCATCGATAACCTCTTCTACAGCTTGCTCTACTATAGAGGCGAGTTTAGCTTCATTTAAGCTGTAACGAAGCATCATTGCGACCGACAAGATCGTTGCTAATGGATTGGCAAGATTCTTACCTGCAATATCTGGTGCGGACCCATGAATGGGTTCATACATGCCATTATCTTCACTATTTAATGATGCCGAAGGCAACATGCCTATGGAGCCGGTTAGCATTGCAGCCGCATCGGAAAGGATATCGCCAAACATATTCCCGGTTAATATTACGTCAAACTGATTTGGGTCTTTTATTAATTGCATCGCTGCATTATCGACATACATATGACTTAATGTCACATTCGAATACTCTTGATGGATATCATCTACTACCCTTCGCCATAGCTCAGATACCTCAAGCACATTGGCCTTATCAACTGAGCATAACTTTTTGCTACGTTTTTGTGCAATGCGAAACGCGACGCGGGCAATACGTGCAATCTCGTTTTCATCATAAACCAAGGTATTAAAACCTTGTTGAATTCCTGCTTGTAAAGTACGAATACCGCGTGGTTCACCAAAGTAAATACCTCCTGTCAACTCCCGCACGATCATGATATTTAGGCCAGCCACTATTTCTGCTTTTAATGATGAAGCTTGGGCAAGTGATTTATACAAAATTGCTGGTCGCAAGTTAGCAAACAAATCAAGTTCTGCACGCAATTGCAGCAAACCTTTTTCTGGACGAAGCTCGCGATCTATCTTGTCGTATTTAGGCCCACCCACCGCACCTAACAAAACTGCGTTCGAAGATTTAGCCAAATGCAAAGTTTCTTCAGGTAGCGGAGTCTTATTTTGGTCATAAGCAGCCCCGCCTACCAAGGCCTTTTCCATTTCCAGATTTAAACCACAATTTTGAACTAAAAAAGTAAGTACTTTGCTCGCTTGCGCAACGACTTCTGGCCCAATGCCATCACCAGGTAGTAACAGAACCTTATTCATAATTATGCTTTTAGTTATTTTTTAGTTATGGGATCAGTCAACCAATAACCAAGGACTGATATCTCTTAATCGCGACTCATAGTTTTTAATCTTGTCTGCATGTTGCAAAGTTAAATCAATTTCATCATAACCATTTAATATGCAATATTTACGAAATTCGTCAATTTCAAATACAAATGTGTTTTGATTTTCATCTTTAATCGTTTGTGATGCTAAATCTACCTCACATTGAAATGCGGGATTATCCTCCACTTGCGTAAACAAGTAATCCACTTCCTTTTTACTTAATGTAATTGGTAACAAGCCATTTTTATAACTATTGCTGCAAAATATATCAGCGAAACTCGAAGCAATCACGACTTCAAATCCATAATCTAGAATAGACCATACCGCGTGTTCGCGTGATGACCCACAACCAAAATTATCTCTGGCCAGCAATATCTTGGCATTTTTGTATTGATCTTGATTTAAAACAAACTCGGCATTTAGTCCTCGTTGACTATGATCTTGCCCTAATATCCCTGGATCAAGATAACGCCAGTTATCAAATAAATTTACTCCAAAACCGGTGCGTTTGACTGACTTTAAATACTGCTGCGGAATTATTGCATCCGTGTCTACATTACTGCGATCCAACGGTAATAAACTAGAATTAAGTTTGGTAAACGACTTCATTATAAATACTTCCTGACATCCACAAAATGGCCATGCACGGCTGCCGCAGCGGCCATGACCGGGCTAACTAAATGTGTTCTTCCGCCTTTGCCCTGACGACCTTCAAAATTGCGGTTTGAAGTTGAAGCACAGCGTTCAGCAGGGGCTAATTGGTCCGCATTCATGCCTAGGCACATGGAACAGCCGGGTTCACGCCATTCAAAGCCTGCCGATTTAAATACTTGGTCTAAACCTTCTTGTTCTGCTTGTTGCTTAACCAAGCCAGAACCTGGAACCACCATAGCCAATTTTATATTGGATGCAATTTTCTGATCTTGAATAATATTTGCTGCTTCTCGTAAATCTTCAATACGCGAATTAGTGCACGAGCCAATAAATACCTTATCTATCTGAATCTCTTCGATGCTTTGTCCAGGCTGCAAACCCATGTATTCAAGTGCAAGCTGTTGGTCCTGGTTGACAGTTGCAGGCACCCTGCCATCGGCATCGACTACCATCTCAGGCGAAGTGCCCCAGGTCACTTGTGGTTTTAAACTACTGGCATCCAATTGCACTACGGCATCAAATTTAACATTTTCATCTGAATGCAAGTCGCGCCATTGCGCAACTGCCTGTTCCCAAAGTTTTCCATTTGGAGCAAAGGGTCGATTGGCAACGTATTCAATCGTCGCGTCATCGACTGCGATCATGCCCGCCCGACCTCCGGCTTCAATCGACATATTGCACATCGTCATACGCCCTTCAATAGAAAGTGAACCAATGGCACTACCGGCATACTCCATGGTGTGGCCCGTTGCACCTGCCGTACCTAATTTACCGATAATGGCGAGGATAATGTCTTTAGAAGTAACACCAGGGGATAGATTTCCATCCACTTGCACCAGCATGTTTTTAGACTTCTGCATCAATAAGCATTGTGTTGCAAGCACATGTTCTACTTCAGAAGTGCCAATACCAAATGCCAATGCCCCCAATGCACCATGGGTAGAGGTGTGCGAGTCTCCACAAACGATCGTCATACCTGGTAAGGAGGCACCTTGCTCAGGACCGATTACATGCACAATCCCCTGACGCACATCCAACATAGGAAACTGCGTAATGGAAAAGTCTTTACAGTTTTGATCTAAAGTATCAACTTGCGTTTTAGATATCGGATCATCAATACCTAAACTTCGATCGGTTGTGGGAACATTATGATCAGCAGTTGCCAAAATAGAATTGATTCGCCAAGGCTGTCGATTAGCCAAACGCAGCCCTTCAAAAGCTTGCGGCGAAGTAACTTCATGTACTAAATGACGATCGATGTATAATAACGTCATACCATCATCGCGCTCATGCACGACATGGCTTTGCCATACTTTGTCATATAAAGTTTTAGCTTCCATCATCACTAAGAGTTAGGGCAATAGTTATTCGTTCACGCTTTATCTAAACGTGGTTCTGCAATCCAAAATGAATTGAATCAAGGCGATGGTGGCCACACACATTGTTAAATGCGAGATGGCCCTATCGAACTCCTAAGTATACCCGCTTAACAAGCCCCTAGGCCAAAACTTATACAGGTGTACTGGGGATATCTGGAATTGAGGACTGCACATCAACGTTTTGTGCGCACTGTCGAAGCACATGATCCATGAGCACAATCGCTAACATGGCTTCAGCTATGGGCACACCGCGAATCCCCACACACGGATCGTGTCGTCCGGTGGTAACAATTTCAGTTTCATTGCCATGCACATCTACAGTTTTACCTGGAACACGAATACTAGAAGTAGGTTTAAAGGCAACGCTGATTAATAGATCTTGACCAGAAGAGATCCCACCCAAGGTGCCTCCAGCATTATTGGAAAGAAAGCCTTGCAGAGTAATTTCATCTCGATGTTCACTGCCTTTTTGCGTAACGGAGTTAAACCCCGCACCAATTTCTACCGCCTTAACAGCATTGATGCTCATCATGGCATGCGCAATATCTGCATCAAGACGATCAAACACAGGTTCACCCAAGCCAACTGGCACACTATTTGCGACGACATTGACACGCGCCCCAACTGAATCACCTTGTTTGCGCAATGCATCCATATAGTCTTCAAGTTCAGATACTTTATCTTCATCAGGACAAAAAAATGGATTTTGTTCGACCACATTCCAGTCTTGATGCTCAATCTCAACAGGTCCAAGTTGCGCTAAGTAACCACGGATTTCAAGCCCAAATTTTTCACGTAAGTATTTTTTTGCAATTGCGCCTGCCGCCACACGCATTGCGGTTTCGCGTGCTGATGATCGACCTCCGCCACGATAATCTCTTAATCCATATTTTTTGTAATAGGTATAATCAGCATGCCCAGGACGAAATTTATCTTTGATGTCTGTGTAATCTTTAGAACGCGCATCTTGATTGTAAATAATAAGACCTATTGGACAACCTGTCGTGATGCCTTCGAAAGTACCCGAGAGAATCTCTACTTCATCAGGCTCACGGCGCTGTGTCGTATGGCGTGATTTTCCAGGGCGCCTACGTTCAAGCTCCATTTGCAAATCCTCATTGGCAAGGGCCAAACCAGGCGGACAACCATCAACAATACAGCCAATGGCCTTGCCGTGACTTTCGCCAAATGAGCTCAGTGTAAAGATTTTTCCAATTGAGTTACCAGACATGTAGATATTGTAGCATTTTCATGAGCAAGACTATCTATTTTGCTCAATGTACTTCCAATTTTGCTATGAAATAATATGTTTATGAACTTCTTATTAGACAATATTAACGCAAAACAATCTGGCCGCACTACATTAATAATTTTGTTTAGTGTTGCAGCCTTTAGTTTCGGCATGCTTTTCTATTTTTTTGCAAATACAGATAAAAGACTTGCAAATTTAGATAACTTAAAACATGCAACCTCTTTATTAACGAACTCACGTGCATTTCCCGACTTTACATTAACCGATCAGAACAATAATAAATTTACAAATAAAAATTTGACCAATACTTGGAGTTTTGTCTTCTTTGGGTTTACTCATTGTCCTGATGTTTGCCCATTAACCCTCAGCACTATTGATAAAGTACTAAACAATCTAACTACCAATAATGAGATTTCTGCACAAGGTGTATTTATATCTGTAGATCCAAAAAGAGATACCACGGGAGAACTTAATGACTACGTTAAACATTTTAACCAGGATATGATTGGTCTTACTGGCAACGACGAACAATTAAAAGAACTAACACGAAGTCTCGGCGTGGTATACACAACTCCAAGTGAAAACCAAGAGGGTGATTATTTAATTGACCATAGTGCACATATTTTTTTAATTGCACCCAATGGTAACCTTGCTGCCATCTTTAGTACGCCACATGAAACAAATACCATAACCGAAGACTTTAACATCTTAAATGCCTATTACACTTTACATGGAAGTTAGCTATTGAATATTTGGAAACAGGTAAAGGGATTATTATTTCATTTATTTCCTCACCATCTTGTATCTCGCATTACTTTTTGGTTGACGAGATTAAAGACGCCTTTAAAAAATCCTGCGATTCGATGTTTTATTCACATCTTTGATGTAGATATGAGCGAAGCCATTCATCAAGACCCCCAAGCTTATGCTTCCTTTAATGAGTTTTTCACACGCAAATTGGTTGATGGAGCACGCCCGATTGCACTTGAGTTCAATTCAATTGCTTGTCCAGCAGATGGGAGAATTAGTCAAATTACCAGTTATGAAAATGATCGCGTGGTACAAGCAAAGGGACAATATTTCTCGATGCAACAATTATTAGGCGGCGTTTTAGAATACGGATCATTATGTGATAGCGGAAATTTTGTAACAGTTTACTTATCACCCAAAAATTATCATCGTGTACACATGCCTTATGATGGCATTTTAAAAGAGATGATTTATATTCCGGGTCGTTTATTCAGTGTTGCTCCGTATTCGGCAGAAGTAATCAAAGACTTATATAGTCGCAATGAAAGAGTCGCCTCTATTTTTGAAACCGATAGAGGATATATGGCGGTTGTCATGGTAGGTGCCGTAAATGTATCTGCAATAGAAATAGCTTGGGAAGGTTTAGTCACTCCTTCTTCTGGAAAAACTATACAGAGAAAAAAATATCATGACATAAAACTCAAGAAAGGCGAGGAACTTGGTATTTTTAACATGGGATCCACCGCTATCGTTGCTTTTGAATCAAACATAATTGAATGGCACAAAAACTTAAAATTACAACAAGATGTTCAAGTTGGACAATCGTTAGGACAATTTGTCGATTAATAATTCGGAAATACTAATACTTCTTGAATAGTATCTACTCCCAGTAAAGGCATTAATAGACGATCGACTCCCAGAGCAACACCTGCACAATCTGGTAATCCTGCTTGTAATGCATCAATAAACTTCATGTCGATGTCAACTTGTTTTTTATTGTTTTGCTTACGTTTGATGTTGTCTGATTTAAACCGCTCGAATTGTTCATCTGCATCCGTAAGTTCTTGGAAGCCGTTTGCAAGCTCGATTGTTCCAAAATATAACTCAAAACGTTCGGCTACACCGTGCTGGTTAATTTTAGCAAGGGCAGCTTGTTGCTTTGGGAAATCGTATATAAAAGTTAATTGGTTTTTTGGCAACTGCGGTGCAATCACTTGATCGAGTAATAACTCTTGATAACCCTGCGTAGATAATTTTTCAGTTAAAGAAATATTTGCTTGTTGACAAGCATGAATATATTCAGCTTGGCTTGCTTGCCATGGATCAATTTCACAATATTTAATAAAGGTATCTTGATAAGTTATAAATTCTGTTTCAGCAAGCTTAATTTGATCGTTTAATACAAACTTTATTAACTCATCTACCTCATGCATTAGTTTTTTGTAATCACAGCCCATGCGATACCACTCGAGCATGGTAAACTCAAAATGGTGATATCTTCCAATCTCACCAGCTCTAAATACCTTACAGAGTTGATAAATATCGCGCTTGAAAAAGGCCAGCATCCTTTTCATAGCATATTCGGGTGAAGTATGCAGAAAAAATTCAGAACCAATATCCTGCACCTTAATAGATTCAATATTGAGATCTGACACTGCGAAAGACTGAATTATGGGGGTTTCAATTTCTAGCACATCACGCGCAGCAAAAAAATTTCGAATTTGACAATAAAGCTTCGCACGAACTTCTAAACCATATTCTGAGCTGATAGGTTCCCAATCAGTACTGTTAGTTACATTGCACAAATTAAAGTGACTTTGTTCGGCGATTGGTCTAAATATAAAAATTACAAATCTGTACTAGCGAAAAACACAAGAACGCCCTGAATTTATTAGTGCTACAATTGAGACATCTTTAACGACCTAAGAAAATTAAACCGGTCTGAATAAATTCAGAGTTTCGCTACTCTTTCACACGTGAGACATATTCTGCCGTACGTGTATCAATTCGCAATATTTCACCTTCTTCAATAAATAACGGTACTTTTACAACAGCACCAGTTTCTAATGTGGCCGGTTTTGTGCCTCCACTTGCAGTATCACCACGCACACCGGGATCAGTTTGAGTAATTTTTAATTCAACAAAGTTTGGAGCCGTTACACTGAGTGGATCACCATTTAACAAGGTTACGTTACAAGTTTCCTGCCCTTTCAACCATTGCGCTGCATCACCTACAGCGGCCTTGTTGGCTGCATACTGCTCATAAGAGTTTGGTTCCATAAAATGCCACTGTTCCCCGTCGTTATACAGGTATTGCATGTCAATATCGATCACATCAGCACCCTCAACCGTTTCGCCTGACTTAAAGGTTCGATCCACAACTCGTCCAGTTTTGAGGTTACGTAACTTGACGCGATTGAATGCCTGGCCTTTACCTGGTTTAACAAATTCATTTTCAATGATGGTATATGGGTCACCATCTAAATTAAGCTTTAAGCCTGCACGAAATTCGTTAGTATTGTAGCTAGTCATAATCAGTTTTAGTAAAGAAGTATCAGATCAATGAACCATTACAGTCTAGCACGAGAATATGCAAGCCCAGAAATAAATTGGCAACAACAATATAAAGAATCAATAACGAATATTGATACATTATGCAAAGAACTTGATTTACAAACTAGCCAACTTCCTTTTAGCTTATCTGCCAACCAACAATTTCGTTTACGTGTACCTAGAAGCTATGTACGACGCATGCAAAAATCAAATCCATTTGATCCACTACTTTTACAGGTTTTACCGCATATTTACGAAGAAAATATAGCTATGGAATATTCCTTGGATCCAGTTGGGGATCTACAAAACATTAAAAGCCCCGGTTTAATAAAAAAATATCATGGACGCGCTTTACTTCTTACTACGAGTTGCTGTGCAATTCATTGTCGCTATTGTTTTCGTAGACATTTCCCTTATACATCACATAATCCACAAAAAGATGCCTGGTCTATTGCTATTAAAAAAATAGCCAGTGATTTAAGTATCAAAGAGGTCATCCTTAGTGGTGGTGATCCATTAGTTTTATCTGAAAGTAAATTAGAAAAAATTATTCGACAATTAGAATCTATTAAACATGTAGAACGGCTACGCATACATACTCGGCTACCAGCAACAATCCCTGATCGTATCAACAGCGAACTTATTCAGCTAATAAACAATACAAAATTACAAGTAGTAATCGTTTTGCATATAAATCATTTTCAAGAATTAGATCATCAGCTGCAAGACAAACTTCGACAGCTTTCTGCTTCTAAATGTACTTTGCTAAACCAAAGTGTTTTGCTTAGAGGTATTAATGATAATGTAGATGTATTAACAAAATTAAGCGAGGCATTATTTAAAGCCAATGTTTTACCCTATTACTTGCATATTTTAGACAAGGTACAAGGAGCCACACATTTTGAAGTATCCGAATCTAAAGCATGTGAAATAATGAAAGAACTTACAAAAAAACTACCCGGATATTTAGTCCCGAAGCTTGCAAAAGAAGAAGCAGGTAAGCCTGCCAAAACATTAGTTACGTATTGAATTTCTTATCAATTTATTCACTTTTTGGTTGCTAAAAAGTGCCAACATCATCACACAATTTGGTAAAAATTTTCACCAGCATATTTATTCCAGACAAAATCACATGAATGGTCGACAAATCGCGGCATAATGGCAACCGTACAACTATTCTAATCTATACACTAGAGAATCTAGTGGATAGCGTTTTTTAAATCATTGTTTTCGTAAGGGATTATGCTTCTAAACACACAAATAACCATGCCTAACCAAGACCCAATGGCCGGACAAGAATTTTCATTAGCACCTCGCAATGTACGCAAATGGATAAAAGCTCTTCCCTACATTGACCAAAACGTTGCAGCACAACAATTTTATGATGGGCTTAGACGTTCTAATCGACAAGCTCACCCAACTAAGCAGCGACTTGCTGCAATAGAATTAATGCGTCCTGTAGCACGCGAATTTCTCAAAGAGCAACGTAAGTATCTTATATCGCAACCATTCCCGCTTTCTAAAAAAGCTGCTGAAGTTCTTAAACTTCAACAAAACATCATCAGTGAACTTGCCGTTGCTTATAAAATTATTATTCAAGAAACCGCAAATCGAGACATACAACTAAGCCCTAAAAAGCTTATCGTGTGCATCCATCATGCAATGCGTTATATGCTGGAACAATATATAACCCTTGCGCTAGTCTATTCCGAGCCACCCCAAGGATTTTGGCAAGATTACTGCCAGCTATATAAAATGGCTGAGCTTATTGATTTAAGTCACCACCCTGTAAAAAATGAATCTCACTTAGATAATGCTAAGTCAACTGTTAACTGTTTATTTAAAAACACCTGCCTATTGTCTTTAGCAAATCTACATACTTTTGGCCATGGAGAAGCCGAAAAAATTGCTGCCTTCCTTGAATCAACACATCATTTAACAAATTTTTCGGAAACAAAATATGAAAATATTAATAATGAAGTACATTTCATAAATTTAGCACTAAATAAACCTCCAAGGCTATTAACGGTTGAGGATATACCTATTTCTTCTGAAAATCGTTATTTGGAAGCAAAAAGCTTGATTTCCGAATTAGAAAAAATTATAGCCAATAATAACAACAGTACTGAAACAATTTTATCAAATTCTAGACTAAATACATCACTTGCAAAAAGATTATTAAATAAACTTACCAGCAAGCCTAAAAGAGCAAATAAAAGAGCTATTTCATCGAAAGAACGATTAAGCGTAGTGCATGGGTTACGTGAAACAATCAACACACTTTTAAACAATGATGCTGATGAAACTGAAACAAAACCTATTCCAACAACAAATGATTTAGATTTGTTGCCATTAGAACATGATCAAATGCATATATCAAAGCAGAGAAACTCACTGTTTACTGATAATATTGAGACAGATAAAGGTGCCGACGCATGGGATTGGGTTGGACGAGGCAATATAATAACGGGCTCGCATATAGATGCTACACATAAGCCCCAAGAAAAAAATAAGACCAATCCTGTAAAAATCAAACCTTTTATTCAATCGTGGGAGATCAGTAACGCGAGTAACGGTGGTTATTGCTTAAAGTCTGAAAACACATCAGATTACCACTCTCAGGTTGGTGATATTATTTTATTACGTAGAGAAAACTACCCAAATGAACCATGGCGCATTGGTATTGTACGATGGATGCAATCCCTATCTGAACGCGGGGTTAAGATTGGAATTGAAACTTTGCACGGGCATATACAGCTCGCTAGAGTTGTCGATGCGCACTTCTCATCAAACAAATTTAAGGGCCTTGATCATATTCTGTATTTTACTGAGGAATCTGTTATAGAAAATGCAGAAAGTTTAATCGCGCCACCAAACTCAATAAAAACGGATGAGAGTTTAGAAATACAAATTGGTGGGAACAAACAAACCGTTGCAATTAAGAACATAATCGAGCGAACCATATCCTTTGTTAGATTTACCTTTTTCATTCAGCAGCCTTGAATCCCCAAGCACATCATCTACTACCTTTCAGCCGTCGGATCAGTTTGATATTTGAGCAATTTGTCACTCGAAGCCCCGTAGCTGATACCGTTCAAGAGTATAAATATGGGCATCGTCGTCTGCCTGTTGCATAAGCCATCACCATTGAGAAAATAGTGGCTGACGTCAAAAAATCTCATAAAGTACAGAATATACTAGGAATTATGAATCAGCCGCTGCAACTCTTATTTGTTAGCAGCAGCCCTAATGATGTTGAAGAGATGGTCACCACCATCAAGACATCAGGAGTGGCTGTACGTTCGCATATTGCCCAAGATGCAGAAGACCTTACCAAACTTTTAAATGAGACTCAGCCTCATATCGTGTTCCACACTATAGAGTCTGAAGAGCTGACACTAGAACAAACTGTATCCACCATTAACGGTCGCGCGCCTGAAATACCAATTATAGCGGTAACCAACTCCCCACAAACAGACCCTGTTCCCTGCATGATGCAAGGTGCTGCCAACTTAGTAAATAAAAATAATGCAGAACATTTAAAGCTAGTAGTAAATAATACGGCAAAAACACAACTTCATATCCAACAGTTAAAAAACACTGCTGCAATTTGTGAAGAGTTAGAAACTCGTTGCCAAATGCTGATGGAAAGTTCTCGTGATGCGATTTGCTATATTCATGAAGGCATGCACACCTATGCAAATCAAAAATATTTAGAACTTTTTGATTTTTCTAACACAGATGAACTGTACGGGTTATCTATTATGGATTTAGTATCTGCAGATGACCAAGCACAGATGAAAGATATACTCAAGAGCGTTGCCAAAACAAAGCAAGGGGGAGAACTAAACCTTAACTTTAAAAAAAATGATGATGAAACTTTTCCGGCAAAATTTAACTATAGCGCGGTAACGGTCGCGGGTGAAGAATGTACTCAAATTATTATTCAAAATTCTGAAGGTGGAGACACTAAAGAACTAGAAGAACAATTAAGTTATTTAAGTGAACGTGATATCCATACCGGTTTTTATCATCGACGTTCTATTCTAGACCAACTGGAGTTAGCAGTAAGTGAGGCAAAAGAAGGCAAACCCACACAAGCCTTTATTCAAATTGATATCGCCAACTTTACCGAAATCAAAGATAAATTCGGCTTGGCTGCGATTGATAAGGTAAGTTCAAATGTGGCTAATACCTTACGTAAATGCTGCACTAAAGGAGAAAACCTTTCAAAACTCACTGAGGAATCTTTTGGTATTTTAACTAGTAACTGCGATGTAGACGCTTTACAGGCTTTTGGTGCGGATGTGATTAAGAGTCTGAGCGATTTAATGACCACATCAGGCAGTGATTATGTATCGATAAAACCTGCCGTTGGAGCAGTAATCATCGATCAGTTTGCTAGCGATTTAACTGATATTCTCGATAAAGCCAAAACCTGTTGCGACGAGGCCTGGGAGAAAGAATCCAATGCTTTAGTGTTGTATATGCCTGATGATGAGCAAATGGGAGAGCGCGAAAAAGATGAACGCTGGACCATACAATTACGCGAAGCCATTAAGGAAAATCGACTTGCACTACTCTATCAACCTATTATCAGCTTACAAGGAGAGCCTGGCGAAAGATACCAAATTTACACCGCACTCCGTAATGACAAAAATCAATTAGTCCCTGCAAGTGAATTTGTAATGCGTATTGAACGTACCGGCTACGGTAAAATGCTAGATCGTTGGATCATTCTCAATGCATTCAAAAAATTAGCAGAGCGACGCAATAAAGGCGCAGATATGCGTTTATTTATCAAACTAAGTTCAAACTCAATATTGGACAAAGACATCATTACCTGGTTACAAGAACAACTCAATAATAATGGAATATCCCCTGGGTTTGTCTGTTTTGAAATTAAAGAGCATGTACTGATCTCACATTTTAAAGAATCTAAAAATCTTGTCACAGGATTAAAAGGAATCAAATGCGAATTCGCGATCGATGCATTTGGAACGGGCGATGACCCAACAAAGATACTAAAGGCTATTCCAGCTGATTATGTGAAAATATGTAAAAGTCTAATGTCTGGAATTAGCGAAAATCAAGAGAATCAAGAGGCAATTCGTGAAATTGCAGGTGCATTGAAGCCAATGGGTACAAAAGTAGTTTCTCAGTTTGTTGAAGATGCCGATACATTATCCACTTTGTGGAGTTTAGGAATTAATTTCACTCAAGGCAATTTCTTGCAACCACCTACTGAAGAGCCAAACTACGACTTTTCTTCAATGTAATCGTAACTAGCTTTCCTTACACTACCTTACAATTTGCTCACATTAAACCGTACTAGCTAGAATTTAAACTAACAGACAGAGACAGAATAAATCGAAACTAGTCATTGCCAATCAAGTGAAGTCATTTCGTGCTCGTAAGAGATAGCGATATACGGTTTTCGCTCTCTCACCACTACAGTTCTCTTCTTCAACAGGTTCACTCGAGAGCAAGGTGCTTTTGTTATGGCAATAGCGAGTACAAGGAAGTGCGAAAAAGAGTACCATCAGGGACGATGCAACTGATTAGAGTTAGGTGATATTAAAAAAATATCAAACTGCATAACTCAACGTTTACTAAATATTGGTATAAACGCTTTGCCTTTTTACAGCACAGGGAAGTGCGAATAAGAGTTCCATCAGGGACGATGCAACTGATTCATTCTTATCGATGAGTGTTACGACGTGGCAATCCAGTTAGCAACCTCTGGGAAACTACTTCGCTCTCCCAATACTTCGATTATTTTTTATATCTCCTGCAATGAGAGCGAGAGACTTCTTTGTGGCAACAAAGAAGTCACCAAGAAAATGCAGCCTAATTTCCTTGCCCCTTACGGGGCACACTCGCTACACAGAAAGACATGGCGGACGGCAGGATTCACATCCTGCTCAGCCTGCCTCAAATGAACCTCCCTGTTCATTTGCCAGCCGTCTTTTCTGTGTGCTCGTCAAGTGAGCACAGGGATGTGCGAATGAGAGTTGCATCATGGAGGATGCTTTCCTTAATCTTAGCCTGCTTGTAATCGTGACTAACAGTACTTGGTTGATTAAATCTAAACTCTTAAACATTTAACTTTGTTTTAATGCTTCAATACGCTCACTCAGCGGTGGATGAGACATAAATAACTGCTGAAACCCTTTTTTAACGCCTCCTGAAATTCCAAAAGCAGCAAGTTGTCCAGGAAGATCTTCCGTCTCGTGTTGTGTCTGTAGTCTTTGCAACGCTGAAATCATTTTTTTACGTCCGGCAAGCTTTGCTCCACCAACATCTGCACGAAACTCCCTACGTCTCGAAAACCAACTAGCAATGATCAACGCCAAGAACCCTAATATCACCTCGGCAATAATGCTAACAATGAAGTAGCCAGGTCCAAATCCACGTTCTACTTTGAACACGGCTTTGTCAACGATAAGCCCAATGACCCGTGAAATAAAAATAACAAAAGTGTTTAACACCCCTTGTAGCAAACCCATAGTAACCATATCGCCATTGGCTACATGACTTACTTCGTGACCTAACACCGCTTCGACTTCATCACGATGCATAGCCTGTAACAAACCACTACTAACTGCTACCAGGGCATTATTGCGCTGCATTCCAGTGGCAAATGCATTGGGTTGTGGAGAGTTAAATACCCCGACTTCTGGCATACCGATACCCGCCTGCTCTGCTTGCCGTTGCACGGTCTCAACTAGCCACTGCTCAGATGCATTGCTTGGTTGTTCAATTACCTTAACACCCATTGTACGTTTGGCCATCCATTTGGAAATTGCCAATGAAATAAATGACCCCCCGAAACCAAATAAAAGTGACATGACCAAGAGGCCAGTTAATTGACCAGGCATACCATTTTGTGCCAGCCAGTCGTCTAAGCCAAGAATTCTGGCGGTGAAACTCAGAACGATAATGATAGAAAAGTTTGTAAGTAAAAACAGGGCAATACGCGTTCCCATCAATAAAACCTCAAAGTAGTAAGATGATTAGAAGCATCAATCTCAACAGCACTTTGTTACAGATTGACTATGATTAGTTATATTGTTAGATATGTGGACAAATTATAAAGTTTCAAGTCTCTTAGTCCTCAGACTCTAAAAAATGAACTTCAACTGCATCAATGCTGCGGTATCCGCGAGAGAGTTTTAAACCTCGATTACCTCGTTCACCGACATAGCTATCTACTTCATCGGCATTCATTTTCTTAGTGCGTTTACCTGAGTATAAAGTAATAGATTCACCGTCCTGCACTAAAGTAATCACCCACATAAACTCATCACCGCTAGCTACTTTCTTACTCGGGATATTAATAATCTTATTGCCTTTACCTTTGGGGAGTACTGGTAAATCTTTAACTGGAATCACCAACATGTGTCCTTCAGTGCCAATGGCGACAATCCAGTCTTGATCAATATCACGAACTTTAACTGGGGCAAGTGCTTGAGCCCCCTTAGGCACTGACAATAACGCTTTGCCCGCACGATTGCGGGTAACCATATCTTCTAACTTACAGATAAAACCATAGCCCGCATTGCTAGCAAGCAAAAAATAATCATCCGCATCACCCATCATTGTGCCGACAAACTGCGCGCCATCAGCTGGTTTTAGTCGACCACTTAAAGGCTCACCTTGCCCACGTGCAGAAGGTAGTGAATGTGCAGGTAAGGCGTAGCACCTGCCACGAGAATCTAAAAATAATGCTAATTGATTAGATTTTCCGTAGGCATGCGCTTGATAAGCATCACCCGATTTGTAATTCAATGAACGCACATCCACATCCGTTCCTTTAGCTGCACGCGCCCAACCTTTTTGTGACAGTATTATTGTAATGGGTTCAGAAGGTACTAGCTCAGACTCATCTATTGCACTTGCGGCTTCGCGCGGAACAAGTTTGCAACGTCGTTGATCACCAAATTCCTCCGTATCTTGTTTTAATTCTTTTTTAATCAGTGTTTTTAAACGCTGACTAGACTTTAAAGTTTGTGTAAGGCTTTTGCGCTCCTCGCCTAATTCTTTCTGTTCTGTTTTGATTTTTATTTCTTCTAATTTTGCTAAATTTCGTAAACGCAAATTCAAAATAGCTTCTGCTTGTTCATCACTTAGCTTGAATTTTTTCATCAATTTAGTTTTTGGATCGTCTTCTTTACGGATGATTTTAATAACTTCATCTATATTTAAATATGCAATTAATAATCCATCTAGCACATGTAAACGTACTTCTACTTTGTCCAAGCGCCATTGCAATCGACGTTTTACTGTTTGAGTTCTAAATACAAGCCATTCTTTCAGTAAGTCCCGTATATTTTTGACTTGTGGACGCCCATCAATACCAATAACATTTAAATTAATGCGATAGTTTCGTTCCAGATCAGTAGTCGCAAACAAATGCGACATCAATGCTTCTGTATCAATACGATTACTGCGCGGCGTAATTACAATTCTAATTGGATTTTCGTGGTCTGATTCATCACGTAGATCTTGAACCATGGGTAACTTTTTAGCCTGCATCTGCTGCGCTATTTGCTCTAACACCTTGGCGCCCGACACTTGATACGGCAATGCCGTAATAACGATATCTCCGTCTTCTTCATTACATTGCGCACGCATACGAATTGAACCAGTACCGGTTTTATATGCTGCACGTATTTCTTTAGTAGCCGAGATAATCTCTGCGCCGGTTGGATAATCTGGCCCTTTTATATATTTACACAGCTCTGCTACTGTAGCTTTAGGATGATCTAGCAAATGAATACAAGCATTCACCACTTCATTTAGGTTATGCGGAGGGATATCTGTCGACATGCCTACTGCAATACCCATGCCTCCATTTAACAATACATTAGGCAAACGTGCAGGAAGCACACTAGGTTCAGACAGAGTGCCATCAAAATTTGGCACCCAATCGGAAGTTCCTTGATCCAGCTCTTGTAGTAAGGCTTTTGCATATCGAGTAAGCCGAGACTCGGTATAACGCATTGCCGCAAATGATTTGGGATCATCTGTAGACCCCCAGTTACCTTGCCCATCAATAAGTGGATAGCGATAAGAAAATTCCTGTGCCATTAACACCATCGCTTCATAACATGCGCCATCCCCATGCGGGTGATACTTACCGATGACATCGCCGACCGTACGAGCAGATTTTTTCGGTTTTGAAGCAGCCGATAATCCCAATTCAGACATGGCGTAAATGATTCTGCGTTGCACAGGTTTTAATCCGTCACCAATATTTGGCAAGGCACGATCTAAAATAACGTACATGGAGTATTCCAGATACGCCCTTTCAGCAAATTCTTGAATAGGCAATCTCTCAGACTGCTCAAAATCCATTTCTAAGTTTTCGCTCATATTTGTTGTACTAAAATTTTCGTCATACTCTATTTGTTGCTACACATTATTGCACTTGCACAAGATTTCCTTTTTTCTCCAGCCAAACTTTTCGATCCGAAGCACGTTTTTTTGCTAACAGCATATCGATTAACTGAAATGTGTTTTTCTCATCGTTTAATGCAAGTTGCACTAGACGCCTTGTGTCTACTGCCATGGTGGACTCACGCAATTGCATTGGATTCATTTCGCCAAGACCTTTAAAACGGGTAATGGTTACCTTACCTGTCTTTTTCTCTGCCTTGATTTGATCTAACACTCCTTGTTTTTCCTCTTCATCTAATACATAAAAAACTTCTTTGCCGACATCGACACGAAACAATGGTGGCATTGCCATGTACACATGACCTGCTTCCACCAAAGTTTGAAAATGTTGTAGGAATAAGGCACACAACAGAGTCGCTATATGTAGTCCATCCGAATCAGCATCTGCTAACACACAAATTTTTCCATAACGCAGATTAGAAAGGTCCTTGCTGCCAGGCTCAACCCCGATGGCAACCGATATATCATGCACTTCTTGTGAACCGAGCACTTGATCCGATCCCACTTCCCAGGTATTTAAAATCTTACCACGTAGTGGCATCACTGCTTGAAATACTCGATCCCGTGCCTGTTTTGCAGAGCCTCCTGCTGAATCACCTTCTACCAAAAATAACTCAGTCCGTGATAGGTCCTCTGAAGAACAATCCGCCAACTTCCCCGGCAACGCTGGGCCAGTGGCAACTTTTTTGCGAACAATTTTTTTGTTTCGCTTTAATCGCAACTCAGCATTGCTTATGGCGATCCGTGCAATCTGTTCTCCTGCTTCACTATTTTGATTCAGCCAATGCCCAAATGAATCTTTGACGATACCAGCGACAAATACTGCTGTTTCACGCGAACTCAAACGCTCTTTAGTTTGGCCTGCAAATTGAGGATCTTTAACTTTAACCGATATGATGTAGCTTAGTTTTTCCCATACATCTTCAGGCGCCAACTTGACCCCTCTTGGTAATAATTTTCTAAATTCGCAGAATTCACGCAATGCTTCTGTTAAGCCTGTGCGCAAACCTGAAACATGGGTTCCACCTTGTGAGGTTGGCACTAAATTTACATAGCTTTCTTTTAAACCTTCTCCTTCACCAATTAACCAAGTTAACGCCCAATCGGCAGCTTCTTGCTCTCCTTCAAAGTGTTCACAAAATATTTCTTGTGGAACATATTCGAATCCGGCAACGGATTCTAATAAATAATCTTTAAGCCCATCAGTATAATTCCACTCATATTTCTTTTTATTAATTTGATCATCAAAATTAATAGTAAGACCAGGACAAAGAATCGCTTTAGCACGCATTACATGCAATAATTTAGAAACAGAAAACTTATCGCTCTCAAAGTACTTTACATCTGGCCAAAAACGTATTGTTGTGCCTGTATTTCTTTTTCCTACAGTACCCACCACTTCAAGATCAGAAACTTTTTTCCCGCCTTTAAAAGCCATGTTGTACTCTTTACCTTGTCTTTTTACCCATACCTCGAGATGCTTAGATAATGCATTTACAACCGATACACCAACACCATGTAGACCGCCCGAATAGGTATAGTTTTTATCAGAAAACTTGCCGCCGGCATGCAAAGTGCTAAGTACGACCTCAACGCCAGGACGCTTTAATTTAGGATGTTTATCTACCGGCATACCACGGCCATCGTCAGCGACTTCAAGTGACCCATCTTTATATAACTTGACAGCGATCGTCTTAGCATGTCCGGAAATGGCTTCATCGACACTATTGTCAATAACTTCATGCGCTAGGTGATTAGGCCGTGATATGTCGGTATACATCCCAGGCCGCTTACGCACAGGCTCAAGCCCACTTAATACCTCAATATCCGAAGCATCGTATTTTCCCTTCATACACTCACCATGCGAACTTCATATTGCGTTACGTTCAAATAATTCTCCAAATTAATAATTGTAGGAATAAATTGACAACAGTATCCTAATACAATGTCTCAATCTACCAATGCTCAACTTGCAATAGATCCAAATAAAAATATTGCGGTATTTGCATCGGCAGGTACTGGTAAAACACGGTTACTAGTACAGCGCATCATAAAACTACTACTCAATGATGTAGATCCGTCCCATATATTAGCCATTACCTTTACGCGCAAAGCCGCTGCCGAAATGCGCGAACGCATGATGAAAATCTTAGAGGATTGGGCTGGATCAGATGATCAACAATTACAACTTTCACTACAGGAACTTTCACACCCTCATAACCCTAGCAATATATCAAAAGCCAGAAAATTATATGAGAAATTACTATTTTCTGAATATGAAATTCGTATCACGACATTTCACGCATTTTGCCAAGATATACTAAAACGCTTTGCATTACATGCCGGTATCCCTGCCGGTTTTCACCTAACTGAGACCACAGCAGAGTTAAAGCAAGAAGCTCGTAAACGGCTTTACAAAATTGCACATACAGGTAACGATAAAATACTAACTGATTCACTGCATGAACTTTTACGACAGTGCTCTACAGTACATAATCTAAACAACATATTAGAAACATTTATTGACTCTCGCAGTGATTGGTGGAGCTTCACCGAAAACCAAGATGACCCAGTTAACTATGCAATTAAATCCCTACAAAAATTTTTGCGCCTCGAAGAATCTGATGAACCTCAAAATCATCTACACATGATAGAGCGCTTACATGAATACCAATCTTATCTACAACTACACGAAACGAGCACATTTCAAAAATATATTATCTATATAACTAACTTTACTAAAGCTAGTAAAAAAAATCAGCATTCTTTAGGGATTATACTTCCGATCTTTCTGAAAGTAGATGGAGAGCCACGACGAATTAAATACAGTAAAACTCTTGAAAAAAGTCTTGGGCCAAAAAAACTAGACCGATTTATTGAATTACACAACGAGCTTATAGCGATTGTAATCGAAAAACTGGACGTAACCAAAAAGGAAAATCTTCTGACATTTAATCAAGCCTGGTTTTACGTTGGAAATCTCCTAATTAATGAATATCAACAATTAAAATTTGCTCGCAACACTTTAGATTTCGATGATCTGGAATGGTATTCCTATTTGCTACTTAATAAACAAGATAATGCAGATTGGATTCAATATAAGTTAGATCAACGCATCGACCACATCTTGATTGATGAATTTCAAGACACTAATCCAACGCAGTGGAATCTTATATTTCCATTGTTAGAAGAGCTAGCTGCTAAACTACAACAGAGCACCAAAAGTTTATTTTTCGTTGGTGACACCAAACAATCTATTTATGGGTTTCGACGCGCAAACCCTCAACTACAGTTCACTGCATCCACCTGGGCAAAGCGTCATTTAAATGCCGAGTTATTAGAAACCGATCTATCATTTCGATCATCACCTGCAATCATTGACTTTGTAAATCGTGTTTTTGTAAACAGAGGAGCAGCTCTTATTAAAGAGTTCAGAGCACATCAAGCTGTACAAAATGATTTATGGGGATATGTGCAAGTAAACTCTCTTATTACTCCTGCTAACAATATCGAAGATCAACTCGAGTTTAGAAATCCCCTATTACAGGCTAGAAAAAATGCTGAAATAAATTGCCACTATCAAGAAGGTCAATACGTGGCTAAACAGATAAATAAACTAATAAATAATTGTACATCCATTTATGAAAACGGACATAAACGGTTGTTACACTATGATGACATTATTATTCTGACCCGTAGTCGGATACACAGCCCACAAATCGAGCTTGCTTTGCGCGAACAAGGTATCCCCTACACAAGTATCAGCGATAATAATTTTCTCAAACAGCTCGAAGTGCTAGATATTTTGGCGTTACTTACCTACCTAATACAACCGCATAATGATTTGGCTCTCGCACAAGTATTGCGTTCCCCATGTTTTGGCATTAGCGATGAAGATCTCATGGCTATAGTTAGCATAGATGCGAATAGTTGGCACGAAAAACTAGAAGTGCATGCAAAAAATTCGTCAAATTCAATCCTGTCGACAGCTTTCGAGAAACTTCAAAACTGGCGACATATGGCAAACCGCATACCAGTACATGATTTATTAGACAAAATTTATTTTGAAACCAATCTTCTCAAACGTTACTCAAGCAGCTGTACAACAGCAAAAAAAAATCATGTGCTTGCTAATTTAACATATATTCTTCAACTCACGCTTGATATTGATGCTGGCCGTTATTCAAGTGTTCAATCATTTTTAGATTCCCTACAAAAACTTAAGGCAAGTGAGATTTGCACAAACAACGCAGATATTGACCAGTATGATGACAAAGCCGTACGCATTATGACTGTGCATTCGGCAAAAGGATTAGAAGCACCTGTAGTTTTTGTTATTGATACAGGAAGCAGCCCATCTAAACAACGCCCTTATCAAAAAATAGTAAATTGGCCTTCCTCTGCTAAACGACCTGAACAATTTTTTATCATAGGAAAAAAAGATACTATTGATAAAAAAACACAATTACGACTTAAACAACAACTCAGTAAAGATTGGAACGAAGAATTAAACTTACTATATGTTGCCTTGACGCGTGCCAAACAATATTTGTTCATCAGCGGTGTACAAACAAAGAAAGACCAGGACAATTGCTGGTTTTCGATTATTGAGCAAGCTCTAGATGATAATGGATACAACTCCAAAGAGAGCATTTGGACATTTACTCATGGTAACCTTCCAGTTATAAAAGGTATAACAGAAAAGAAAAGCTTACCAGAAAATAAATCTGCCTTTGATTTTGCCAAACCATTTGCAATTACCGAGGTACAGCTTTCTGAAAAAAATCAAACAGAAATTATTACCGAACCTATCGAACATGGCATTTTAGTTCATAAATTGTTTGAACTATTAACACAACAAGATATAAAAGATTCAAGTAAATTACATCGCGAAGCTGAATTTGCACTGACAAAAGAAATTAGCTTAGAGAAATTTTCTACAGCACTAGAAGAAGTAAACAATTGTATCCACTCTCCAGAACTCAAAGAAATATTTGTGCTAAATCCTGAAAAAGAGATATTAAGTGAAGTCCCTGTTTGTTACCGTGAAAACGGACAAGTGCTTTATGGCATCATAGATCGGCTGATAATCTCTGATAAAACCACCTGGATTATTGATTTTAAAACTACGGCCGAGGTTACTAAGAGCTCCATACAGCAACAAGCGCAACACTATCGACAGCAAATTTCTAACTACTTCTCTGCTGTAAAAACCATGTACCCAAAAAAAGACATCCGTGCTTCTATTCTTTTTACCTCAATATCAGCACTATATACATTTGACACTAATGAACTCACAAACCAAATTACAGTAAGAAACTAGGATCGATTTCAAAATAGTAGATAGCCTGCCCAGGCAAACATAGGACATTCGAAAAGCAGAGTTTATAATAAAGTTAGCTTACAACGCACAGCATTTAAAAACGTTCTGTAACGCAGTATCAACATGCTAGATACATTTTGAGATCGGTTTTAGTTTTGTTTAGCAACAGAATCCAACATTTCTGCCAATTCTTTTGCTGGCCGATAACCCGGTATCATCGTACCATTTTCTAAAAGCAATGCAGGCGTGCCACTAACGCCCATTTGCTTCCCTACTAGCATTTGTTCTTCAACCGGATTATTACATTGCGCTTCTGGCACGGTTTCACCCGCCTTGGCTTTTGTCATCGAACTTTGTTGATCTTTATTACACCAAACATTCACGGCCTTTTGGTATGAGGGAGTATTCACACCACTTCGTGGAAACATCATGTAACGTACTTTTATTCCATAGCTGTGCAATTGATCCATTTCTGAATGCAACTTACGGCAATACCCACAATCGATGTCAGTAAACACCGTAATAGTATGTCGCTGTTTTTTGGGGGCAAATACAACCATTTCTGATTCGTCAAGTTCCTTGAGAAGATTAGTTCGAATATCTATACGCGCGGTCTCAGTTAGGTTTTCATTGGTGTCTAAATCGACTAATACACCTTGTAATACGTAACGACCATCTGCAGAAAAATAAAATACTTCAGCACCATACGTCACCTCATAGATACCTGGTAAAACAGTAGGTTTAATCGAACTAGCCTGGTCTTGTGGAGCTAATTTTTCTAAACGTGCTTTAATAACGGCAATATCTTCTGCTTCGTCAGCCCAAACAACATTCGCACAAAATATCAAAAATAAACCGTATAAAAATAGAGTACGCATAATTATTCCCAATTTTTTTCCTTTAGGGTTTGAGTGTTTATATAAGACCGTATCCAGCAGAATAAATTTCATCTACTGTAGTTTATGCTATTTCAGCCACGTGGGTGATGCTTACGATGTAACTCCTGAAGTCTAGCCTGTGCAACATGAGTGTATATTTGGGTAGTAGAAAGATCACTATGCCCTAACAGCATCTGTACCACTCGCAAATCTGCACCATGATTCAACAAATGTGTTGCAAAAGCATGACGAAGGGTATGCGGGGATAGATGTTTAGTAATTCCAACTCGTTTTGCGTGTTTTTTAATCAGGTGCCAAAAGGCCTGACGAGTCATGGCAGTGCCTCGATTGGTAATAAATAAAGCATCACATGGTTGGTTGGTTTTTAATAGATCGGGACGTGCTTCATTTACAAATTTAGAAATCCACTCACTTGCTTGCTCACCAAATGGGATTAATCTTTCTTTATTGCCTTTACCCATGACTCGGATTACCCCATGATTGAGGTTGACCTGATTTAGAGTTAAACCAACGAGTTCACTCACCCTCAATCCACATGCATACAAGACTTCAAGCATGGCGCGATCACGAACACCGTGTGCTTTTTCTATATTAGGAGCGGCCAGTAAACGTTCAATCTCTTCTTCGGTTAAGGTCTCAGGTAATGGTCGCCCCAACTTAGGAAACTCGATTTGCGCAGAAGGGTCTTTCTGCACCGTACCTTGCCTGACAAGATAGCGATAAAAGCGCCGTATACTCGATAATAATCTTGCCGAAGTACGCGGCATGCTACCTTGCTGAGCTCGGTAAGATAGATAATCTAATAAATGATCACGACGAGCTTCTGTAATATTAATCGGCAAATTTGAAAGCCAACGTGATAGACCCAACAAGTCATTTCGATATGCAGATAAGGTGTTTTCACTCAAGCCGTGTTCAACCCATAAGGTATCAAGAAACGCTTCTATTATTGGCTGGTCTGTGGAAAAAGAAAAAGTAGACTCGCTCATAAGCTATATTTCATTAACTTAAAATAACAAAGAAGGTAAAACATTGGGCTCAGCGTAGAACTACGCATAATAATATGGGGTAAACGAAATGCATTTTAAAACAGTTAAGTTATCTACTATCCATCATACTAGGTTCCTATTGTTTTTATTATTTGAACTATTAATACTAAGTTTATCACTATACGGATAGTTTAAGAATTTCACATAATAAAATCAACTTTTGCCAAAATTCAAAACTTGAAATGGAAAAAAGAAACATATCAAATAATTTATACGTTTCTCTCGCTAGACGGCTTGGTGCAATTTTTTATGATGTGCTAATTTTGCTAACGATATTAATTCTTACATCAATCATCATCTCAATCCCTTTTAATATTACTCCTAGCCATCCTTTATTCTTTGTTTATCAGGGATGTATCTATTCTATATCATTCTTATTTTACGGTTGGTTTTGGACACATGGAGGACAAACCATTGGCATGAAAACCTGGAAATTTAAAATCACCTCTATCGATGGAAATCAAATAAGCTGGTTAAAAGCTTTGGTGCGATACCTAGTCGCTATCATTTCTTGGCTGCCGTTAGGATTGGGTTTCATCTGGTCTATGTTTGATCACAAAAAACGTACTTGGCATGATATTGCATCTCGGACTCAACTAACACGTATTTAATTCAAAGGAAGCTCTGATTTATTCTGATATGGCGTTAAAATGATTTCTCAAAATACTCATGTATGTATCTATACACTCTGTTTTTTCGAAATCATTTTGCCTAATCTCAGTCATTTCATTAATAAATCAGAGCTCCCCTAAAAATCTTTGTTGGAGATACTCAAGCCATCCTCTTAAATGTGATAGTGGCAATAACAATTACCAATAAAGTAGGAAAAAAAGCCCCCAACAAAGGTGGAAAACCATAAACTACGCTTGCATTACTTAAAATTCGGCTTAGTAAATGAAATACCACCGCTATCGCAATGCCCAAGGCTATGCGCTGACCTAATCCACCTGCCCGTACGGAACGAAATACAAAAGGAACCGCAAGTAACAACATTGCAATTCCCGATAAAGGCACTGCAAAGCGATTATAATAAGCCAATTGATAACGAAGTGAATTTAATTCATTTTCGTCAAGATACTTAACATATTTCTTTAGCTTCTTTGCACTCATAAATTCTGGCTTCACAGTCATTACATCAAACAAATCTGGAGAAACAAGTCGCTCCCAATGCTCTTCTTGCGCTGCAACGGTCTCTATCCCTTGCGTTGAAATCAAACTATGACGAATGTTATATAAGCGCCACACCCCTTTTTCATACACTGCACTTTTGGCAAAACTTGCACGCTTCAATTTATGTTCTTCATTCAATTCATAAACCCAGACATCTGTCATACGATAGTCTGGAAACACTTGTTGTACATTGATAAAGCGATTCCGATCACGCACCCATAAACCATGGCGTGAACGTATAGATATCTTACGCATATCGCTCGTTTTATTAAGGCTGCGTACATAGCCCTCGGTAGTTGGAGCAATATATTCACCCACCCATATACTTACAATGATAAGCAATATACCTACTTTTAATACCGACCAAAGTATGCGTAATTTACTAACTCCAACCGAGCGTAGTGCAACAAGTTCACTTCTTGCTGCCATGCCACCTAGACCGATTAACGTACCTAATAATAACGCAGTCGGCATGAATTCATATAAGCGTTGCGGCATGCCAAACAATAACTTCAATATTGCATGCCTTACCGTGAAACCACGCTTGCCAACAGATTCCAAATCGTTAATTAAATCAATTATCGAATCAATAGAAAAAAGGATGAGTAATGCTAATAGCGTGCCAAAGAAAACAGTCCTTCCCAAATATCGATCAAAATATTTAAATGGATTGATGTTCATGCGATGTGGCGTTGTCTATACATTAAAAATGCAATCATGGCTATAAGTCCAACATGCACAACAAATAATCCTGGGATCACAGGCAACTTGCTATCGGCCACCCAAGTTTCTGCCAAAATTAATAAATTGGAATAAATTAAGTAGATCACGATAGCCAAACCCAATTTAGCAAAACGCCCTTGGCGAGGCTTCGTCACACTTAATGGAAAAGCCAATAAAACTAGTAGCATAGCGGCAATTGGTATAGATAAGCGCCATTGAAGTTCGGCCTTATCAGCAGGGCGATTCGATACAAGTAGTTCCGAAACTGTCATAAACTCAGGATCATTTGCATCAGAATTAGAGTCAAAGCTTGGAATTCGAAAAGCATGTTGATTAAAGCTGAGAACTTTAAAACCACCCTCACCTGGCACACCTTCATAACGTTGTCCCTGGTCTAAAATTAATGCTTCCCCACCTAGTTCAGTTAAATCTTGTTGTCGAGCAGTTCGAGCCGTCTCAATCGCAATTTTTCCTTCATTTTGGTCATAGATAAAAATATTACTAACTGTGCCGAGTTCTTTATTCGCGTCTTCAATAAATACCACCCAGTCACCCTGCTTTGACTCAGCAAATTGACCTGGAGTTAGACTCTGCAGATTAGTTTGTCCTCGAGCTTGAGTTTTGATTGATTCAATTCCTTGTGCGGCCCACGGGGCTGAGAACAATGCCAAATATAACAATCCAATAATTACTGGCAAAATCAACAAGCTAGCACTCTTAAACAACTTAAAAGAACTGACTCCACTTGCCTGAATCGCGTATATCTCACTATCTCGATACAAACGTCCTAAGCTCAACATGACTGTCACAAACAAAGCAAAAGGTGCTAATAAAATAGCTGAATTTAAGATTCCAAGTGTCAATATCGAAATCACTGCATCTGCTGGCAACTTACCATCCATTACTCGTGTTAGTAGACTTACAAAAGATTTGCTTACAATAACTATAAGTAAAACAATGCTTACTGCAGCAAAAGTTAGTGCAAGTTCTCGGGAAAAATATCGGTTTAAGGTAGAAATCACACAGATGTTCTTATTGATGAAGACAAAAACGTATTAGTTACAAACATCAAAATATTAGCAATAATTAGCAACAAGCAAACACAATTATATGAGGAGTTTTATGGATTTCATTGCAAAAAGCACTACAGTCAACAAAGAAGCGGCGGCTTGTGTAATTGTAGGCATATTTAAACCAAAACGTCTAAGTGATTCTGCAAAAAAATTAGACCAGCTCTATCACGGAAATATCTCAAAAATTTGTCAGCGAGGTGCTATGGACGGCAGTCTTGGTCGTGTCATCACTTTACATAATTCCAGTCGCAGCAAGCATGAATGTATAGTAATCGTTGGTTGTGGGGAACCTGAAAAATTCACTTTAAGTGCCATGCAACGAGCGCTGTCTGCAGCAACCACCGAGGCAAAAAAATCCAACGTCAACGATGTAATTAACTGCCTAACTGAGCTTCCCGTAAAAGACTGCGATTTATTAAACAAGGTTCAAGCAAGTGTAATCTCGATTGAAGAATCTATGTATCGCTATAGCAAAACAAAACCTAATGCAGCGAAAAATAAATCTCCATTAAGAAAAATAAAATTTTTGGCCAACAAAAATTCTAAAATTTCCGATATCCGTGAAGGGCTAGAGTATGGAAAAGCGATTGCGAATGGAATGAACTTAGCAAAAGATCTCGGTAATCTACCAGGCAATATATGTACACCAACTTATCTTGCAGAACAAGCAAAGAAGTTAAAAAAAGGTAATAGAAAACTGCGGGTAAATATTATTGAAGAATTACAAATGAAAAAATTAGGAATGGGTGCAATGTTATCTGTATCTCACGGAAGTGTCGAACCCGCTAAATTAGTTTGCCTTGAATACATGGGAGGCGAACAAAATGAACGTCCGTTTGTACTTGTAGGCAAAGGCATTACCTTTGATACTGGCGGTATTTCATTAAAGCCTGGTACCGCCATGGATGAAATGAAATTTGATATGTGTGGTGCCGCAAGTGTATTAGGAACCCTAAAAGCTTGTTGTGAATTAGAAATTCCTTTAAATATAGTTGGCGTCCTGGCCTGTGCTGAAAATATGCCGAGTGGAAAGGCTTCTAAGCCTGGAGACGTGGTAAGCACTATGTCCGGACAAACCGTTGAAATACTCAATACCGATGCCGAAGGCCGCTTAGTGCTTTGCGATGCACTTACTTATGTAGATAAATACAAACCCGAAGTCGTAATCGACATCGCAACGTTGACTGGGGCTTGTATAGTGGCGTTAGGGCATATTCCTTCAGGCTTAATGAGTAATCATGATGAGCTCGCGAGTGATTTGATTGCGGCAGGTATTTTAGCTGGAGATCGCACTTGGCAATTGCCATTGTGGCAAGAATACCAATCTCAATTGGATAGTAACTTTGCTGATATTGCCAATATCGGAGGTAGAGGGGCCGGTACTATTACGGCTGCGTGTTTTCTATCCAGGTTTACTAAAAAGTATCGTTGGGCACATCTGGATATTGCCGGAGTTGCATGGCACAGCGCAGGCAAGCAAAAAGGTGCCACGGGCCGACCTGTGCCTTTGTTAACAGAGTATCTTTTACATCAAGCCTATGAATTTGAAAACACATGACACAGGTTGATTTTTACATTAGCAAAGAATCCGCACCACAATTTGCTTTGCGGACAATTTGCAGAATAGCTGAAAAGGCCTTTAAAGCTGGGCTTAGTGTTCACATATGGACGGACAATGAGGCCGACACACAAACACTCGATACTCTGCTATGGACTTTTCGGGACCGTAGTTTCATCCCCCATGAGATTTATGGCTCTTCGAGTCCCAGCTGTCCAATTACCATTGGTACCGATTTTGACCCACCTGAGATCGAAATGTTAATTAATTATTCTTCACAGATTCCAGAAAATATTGAGCAATTTCAAAGAATTGCAGAAATTATCGAGAACGAGACAGAATCCATTCACGCTGGTCGTGAACGCTATCGCTTTTATCGTGAGCAAGGCCATGACCCACAACACCATGAAGTATCCTCCTAATATTAAACTAATGAATTATGGTCAGCTATGGAAGGCAATACAAAAAAAGCACCTATACTGGATCGTCTGGTCGACACTCCGACAACGACGACACCAGTACAACCATCTACAGCGCAACTTACTCAAAACCAGACGACTCAGCCAAATGCTACTAGCAAGAATCAGGCTACCAAACCCACCTTGACTCCTACGAATGGCAAGACCTCTACTAATAAAGAAAATTCAACCAAGCTAGAAACACTCAACACCCCAAAAAATCGGCGTACAGACAAGTCTCAATTTGAATTAGAGCTTACTCAAATCGTTAATCGCATCTTGCACCAGCATATCAGTCAAGCAAGTGAACAAATTGTTCAACAGGTATTACGTGAAGTGCGAGCACGACTTCCCGGCCAAAAAAAACGATAAAATCTCTGTAAACCACTCTTGGTTTATAATTACATAAATCTATTATTTGCTAGCCTAGAGCTGATCTGAAAATAGCAGATAGTGTGCTTAGACAAGGCGCAGAGCTTTCAAATAGCGGGGGCAACATACAGTATGCATTTTCACGCTCCACATTTGAGGAGGCTCTGTTACTCTGAATTTGTAGACTAAATATATTTTGAGATAAGGTTCTAATACTTGCAAGTACTCGCTAGATCACTGCATCATACGCGCTCGCAATTGTATGTGTTATCTAATTCGTTGATAGATTTTGTAGCATGGAAGCGGGAGTTTTGCCATCAATACCTTGATGGGCTCTCGCTTCATTGTAATAAATTAAGTAGGCACTCAGTTCATCTGCAAAGTGTTTTTCTGAGGTAAAGTAAGTACTATCAATCAAATCTTCGTTCAAGGTTCTCCAAAAGCGTTCCACTTTGCCATTGGTTTGTGGACGATAAGGTCTTGTATAGCGATGTTTGATGCCCATCTCTAGTAACATGCGCTCAAAGGCATGTTTGGGTTTTTGTTTCGACTCTTTGACTCCGAACTCCGGTCCATTATCTGTCAGGACTTCTGCAAACTGAATCCCATATTGACTCGATAAATAGTTGAAACAACGCAGCGTAGCAAACATCACCGTTAGACTTTGAATATCCTCGACCACTTGCGCCCAGGCAATACGACTGTAGGCATCCACCACACACACTAAATAGCGACGCTTGGATTCATTGGCAATCATATCCTTACTCAAGTGATGACAGTCTATATGGGCGAGCTCGCCTGCCTTTTCTCGAATAATGCGGCGTTTTTCTTCTTGCATAGCAGGCCTTAATCGGTTCACTCCATGACGTTTGAAGATCTGATAGATACATGATGGTGAGGGCGTATTCTGACCTAATTTCGCTTGTAAGATAAGATGAATCTCATAGCGATTATTGCCTTGCGCACGCGCTTTGAGGACTTGCGCTTCGATCTGCGGACAAGTGCGTCGAGTACGCCATTTCGGCCCACGTTTGGCGGGTAATAAAGAAACCACATTACCACTTTGACGATAGCGTGCGTAGTATTTTAAAAACGTTTGAGGACAAGTACCGTGGGCCGCATAGAAGTCTTTGACCCGGCGATACTGCGGGTGCTGCTTGGCTTTAACTTGTTCGTATTCAGCTATTAGATATTGATATTTCTGAATGTAGTTCTTCTTTAACGTGCTATCTCGACTGTTGATTCGCATGATGGCTTCTCCTCCTGTTCCGAGTTGCTTAGACACTTATCTAAGATTATCGGATGAGTGATTTTCATCAACGATTTACGTAACCTATACAGCAATGATCTATCTAACACTCAGCATAGGGCAAAACCTATAGTCATGGATAAGACCTATCAACCCAGGGATATCGAACAAAAATGGTACCAATTCTGGAAAAGTAATAATTACTTTTCACCTCCCTGGCATAGTGATAAAGCCTACTGCATCATGATCCCACCCCCTAATGTAACGGGTACATTACATATGGGGCATGCCTTTAATAATACTCTTATGGATTGTTTAACCCGCTATCACCGCATGTGTGGGTTCAATACGCTTTGGCAGCCAGGTACTGACCATGCCGGTATCGCTACTCAAATGGTGGTAGAACGACAACTCAATGCTGAAAATAAAACACGCCACGATTTAGGTCGAGAAAAATTTATCGATAAAGTTTGGCAATGGAAAGAACAATCTGGCAATACAATTTATGCTCAGCTTGAACGTATGGGATCATCGTTAGATTGGTCTCGTGAACGCTTCACCATGGACGAGGGCTTATCAGAAGCTGTTAAACAAGTCTTTATACGTTTATATGATGAGGGTTTAATTTATCGAGGCAAACGCTTGGTTAATTGGGATCCAAAACTACATACTGCCGTATCAGATTTAGAGGTCATTTCTGAAGAAGAAAATGGACACATGTGGCACATGCGTTACCCGCTTGTTGATGGATCAAGGGCAGATGGAAATGGCTACGTAACCGTTGCAACCACACGACCTGAAACGATGTTGGGAGACAGTGCAGTAGCGGTGCACCCAGATGATATACGCTATCAAGACATCATTGGTAAAACTGTCAAGCTACCGTTAACAGACCGTGAAATTCCTGTTATAGCTGACGAATATGTGGATCCTGAATTTGGATCGGGTTGCGTCAAAATTACTCCTGCACATGACTTTAATGATTACGAGGTGGGGCAACGTCATGGTTTAGAACAAATCAATATTTTTACCATTGACGCCAAGATTAATGACAATGCTCCTGTAGCTTATCAAGAACTAGATCGATTCATTGCACGCAAAAAAATCGTTGACGACTTAAAAAAACAAGGTCTGCTTGCTGAAGTGAAGAATCATAAACTTGTAGTGCCTCGTGGTGATCGCTCTGGTGTAATCGTCGAACCATATCTGACCGATCAGTGGTACGTAAAAATACAGCCGCTTGCAAAGCCCGCGATTAAAGCCGTAGAACAAGGCGATATTCAGTTTGTCCCAACAAACTGGAACAAAACCTACTTTGAATGGATGCGTAACATTCAAGACTGGTGTATCAGCCGCCAACTTTGGTGGGGACATCGTATTCCTGCTTGGTACGATGAAGATGGAAATATCTACGTTGCTGAAGATGAGGTAGCAGTGCGTGAAAAATATAAGTTAGCAAATGATATTTTACTCACACAAGATGAAGATGTGCTCGACACATGGTTTTCTTCCGCACTATGGCCCTTTTCCACTTTGGGCTGGCCGAAACAAACCAAAGAATTAAAAACCTTTTATCCAACTTCGGTATTAATCACAGGCTTTGACATCATTTTCTTCTGGGTTGCTCGTATGATTATGATGGGTTTGAAATTTATGGGTGATGTCCCGTTTCATAAAGTCTACATTCATGGACTGGTACGCGATGCAGATGGACAAAAGATGTCTAAATCAAAAGGCAATGTGCTTGACCCAATCGATATCATCGATGGAATCAAACTGGATGCCTTGATACAGAAACGCACTACCGGTCTTATGCAGCCTGAAATGGCACCAAAAATTGAACAAGCCACACGCAAACAATATCCAAATGGTATCAAGGCCTACGGCACCGACGCACTACGATTTTCTTTTGCTGCCCAGGCCTCAACGGGTCGCGATATCAAATTTGATTTAAACCGCATCGAAGGCTATCGAAACTTTTGTAATAAATTATGGAATGCCACTCGCTTTGTATTAATGAATACCGAAGACAAAAAAATTGCACATTCAATTGATAATGAAAAACTTACCTTGGCAGACCGCTGGATTTTAACTAAACAACAAGAAGTCATCGATTTAACACACAAACATTTAGAAAATTACCGTTTTGATCTTGCCGCACAAGCCCTATATGACTTCTCCTGGCATGAATTTTGTGATTGGTACGTAGAGCTGTGCAAACCCACTTTATTTAAAGATGATGTTGATGAAAACATTAAGCAAAATTCACGCCGCGTATTACTTGAAGTACTTGAAAATTTATTAAAATTACTTCATCCAATCATTCCTTTTCTAACGGAAGAAATTTGGCAACCCATTGCCCAACAATTAAATATACCTGGTGACAGTATTTCCATTCAGCCCTTCCCTTCGAGCAATGCTGAATATATTGATATAAAGAGTTTACAGGAGCTGGAATGGTGCAAAGAATTTATTAACGGCGTGAGAAAAATTCGTGCCGAGATGGACATTGCACCCGGTAAACCCCTTAATGTTTTATTACAAAACTGGTCAAAACAAGATCAGACCCATTTCACAAATAGTCAACAATACATTCATGCACTAGCTAAACTCGAAAATATTCAATGGCTAAACAAGGAAACTGCTCCAGAATCTGCTACTGCGCTAGTTGGTAAAATGAAAATTCTCATTCCTTTGGCGGGGTTGATTGACAAAAAAGCAGAAAATGAACGCCTGCAAAAAGAAATAAAAAAGCTTGATATTAATTTAGAAAAAAGTCTGGCTAAATTAAATAATCCAAATTTTGCAGGTAAGGCACCCAAAGAAGTGGTTGAAAAAGAGCGCCTTCGAGTGACTGAAATACAAAATTCATTGGCACAATTAAAAGAACAATTAGATAAAATTAGAGATTTATAAATAGATGCCTTATTCTATAAAAAACGTTAACTTCCTACTAAGTATCTACTATTTCTACCGACGACTGTTTTAACCGCATAAATTATAGCCACACAAATTAAAAGTATAGTTGCCGAAAAAATAATATAAGTAAGTAAATTTCCGTTAGGCAATTCTCCAAAAAAATGTTGGTATGAAAGCTTACTTGCCGTTATACAATATGCATGGATAAAGTAAATCCCAAAGCTCGTATCTGCAATATAACTTACAAAGCGCGAAGTCAGCTTCTCATTGTATTTTAGGAGGGTTCCAAGTAGTAACAATGACAAAAATATTTTTTGCAAACTATTAAAAAACGTCATTGTATGTTCCATATAATAATATTCCAAAAAGCCTAATAGCAAAACCAAAAAAGCAAATATTATTAAATATACATTTTTCTTAACGATAGGATTTATAATCTCTTTATAGTGACTGCAAAACATCCCTAATAAATAATAAGAGAAAAAGTGAACAAAATTTTGAGGCGGATTCCCTTGCCACCCTCTATGTACTAAGCAAGTTAAAATAATAAATATTGGCAATAAGTAATATATTCTCCCGTCCTTATCTGCCTTTATTAATATAGGCGCTAAAATATAGATTATTGCGATCATTGGAATAAACCACAATGGCCCTAGATGCGTCCCTGTTAAGAAAAAATATACTATTTGAACGCCAATAGGCTTATCGTACAAACCCTCCCAGACATTATTTTGTTGTAGAAAAAATACAAATATAAATATTGCAGGAATAGATACGATTACATAGGGAGCTATTACATTTTTAAGTTTAGATGAATAGTATTTTCTTGTTTCATATTTTTTTGACAAATGCTGAAATAAATATCCTGCAATGAAAACGAATAATGTGCTTCCATTCTGTATAAATATGCGGAGGATTTTTACTAACTCAGGTGTGCCAGACCAGACAAACACCCCAATGACGTGCGAAGCAACTATGAAAATTATGGCAATCGCCCTGAAATAATGAATGTAATTCAAATACATTTAAACCAACCTATATTTTTATACTGTTATTATTTTTTTAAGCAATTGAAAACACATCATGCTTCGTTAAATTATTAACAAGTGTAGCATGCTGACTAAAGTTTTACGCAACTTCTTCATAGTCAATTATTTAAACTTTAATTTACTAAAATATTGAGTGGCTTATGGGTATTTTTAATTTAGTTTACAGCAACAAGATGTGGTTTAGCAGCATGTAACAATTGATCATGAACAATTGCTTTTCCCCTATCACAAACATAAAACCACCTTATATTCATTACATATTTCACTTTTATTAACACTTACTTTTTTACGGATATATTTATAACAACTTTTTTAAGCATTTCTACTTTAACAGTATTCTCCAGTAATACTTTAAGATTTTTCAAATAACCCAAACCATCAAGAGCATTAAATAGGGCGGCTGGCAATAATAACAACCCATGACCAATTGGTATTAAACAATTTAGATTCGTTTTGAGAGAAAATAAAATCGATCAAATTAAATATAAAAAGCCAATGATATTTAACATTAGCTACCTTTAAAAAAATACAACTTCAGGAATTATATAAATAATAATTCCCGCACACGAAAAATAATATATATGATTGGTGATAATTGTGCTTCTTATTAACTTTTACATTATTACTATTGTCTTATTTATGCTTTAAGCCATCACTTATTTGATATTCATGAACACGTTATATACTGCTAATTCAAACAAGCAGTGTCAAAAAAATATCCATTTAATAAAGTTGATTGTACTTGTATGATTTATCACATAATACTCAGCTAAACCACAAACCATATAACAAGCCATGAATGTTGAAAAAATCATGAGTAAATCCATTGTCACTGTTGAAATGGATGATACGCTAAAAACTGTTAAGGAAATTTTCGATAACACTCGTTTTCATCATCTGCTTGTGGTTGAGTCCAATAAACTTTTTGGTGTGGTTTCAGATAGAGACTTATTAAAAGCCTTAAGCCCAAAAATTGGAACTATCGCAGAAACTAGCAGTGATACTGCGACCCTTAATAAAAAGGTGCATCAAATTATGAGTAGAAAACCCATTTCTTTAGATTTAAATGCAAAAATTCATGATGTCATTAAACTTTTTAACACTAATGATATTTCTTGTATTCCAATCGTTGATGACAACTACAAACCTGTTGGAATCATCAGTTGGCGGGATATCCTTAAAGAGCTCGAATCAAACTTCTAAATATTATTTTCATACCCACAATTCCAACAAATCTTGAATTGGCCTTCGATTTCTTCACCACAATTAGTACAGGCCCATTTACTTGGCTTAGATTTGATCGACTGAAGAAACTCATCCACGATTCTTTTTGCCGGAATATCATCTTCTTTATTTAGAATCCATAATTCCGGCCAAACCTCGGTAGGTGGAAGCTCGCCCACACCCCCTGCAAGAAATTCATTTTTAATAATCGAGGCAATCCCTTTCTCTGCAAGTAGATCTTTGAGTTGATGGATGAAAATAGGATTGGGTTCGCTGTAGACTCTTTTCATTAAGGGAAGCTCTGATTTATTCTGATATGGCCAAAAAAATTAAAAACGAAAAATGTCTCAAAATGCTCATGTATTTACATATACATTTCACTTTGACTCGCACCCTCCTGGTGCTCGGCCTGCGGCTAGCAGAGCTTCCCAAATCTGCTCCCGGCAGATTTGTCTCGACATTTTTTGCCTAATATCAGTCGTTTCATTAATAAATCAGAACTTCCCTGATTATAATCCCAAACACTAAATGAGTTTTAGTTAGCGAAGTTTTAAAATATAGCTTTTTTTGTTTTCACCTGTTTCAGAGCAAACCGCCACAATAATTACTTCATTGAGCTCCTTTGGGATACTGACCCCTAGAAGATTACGCGTGAACGGCTGTTCTTTGTCATGTGGATGATGAAGAACACGTTCTCCAATTAACTCACCATCAGGAGAATAAATTCGCCATGCATTTGCAAAATGCTCCCAGCCTGTATCCGCATGTTTTATGGTTACTGAGATATTATATTTTTGTGCTGGAGTGAGTTCAGCTTTAACTTCGACAATTTCTGCATCACTAGCAAAACCCTTTGTCGTTAGTACAATGATAAATAGTATTAATAAAATTCTCATAACTATTCCGTAGCAAAAATTTGTTTCATATCTTTAAACGATTTGAATTCTAAATAATTATTGCTTGGATCTTGTATAAACATAGTGGCTTGTTCACCAACCTGTCCTTTAAAGCGGATACATGGTTCGATATGAAATTTGACCTTTTCGCGTTTCAAACGTTCCGCTAAATGCTCCCACTCCCCCCAATTTAAAACGATACCAAAATGCCGTACAGGTACATCATGCTCATCAACAGGATTCGATGGGGTAAACATGTCCTCATGGTCGTATAGATGTGCACTGATTTGATGTCCATAAAAATTAAAATCAATCCAGCGTTTATCCTCACGACCTACCTTACAGCCTAAAACCTCTACATAAAATTCTCGAGTCTTTTCTATGTCAAATACTGGAAAGGCTAAATGAAATATAGAGCTAGGCATGATTACAAATACTTTTTTTGTTTTGGCTTTGAAGCCACATTATCTCTTAAATATACTGGTAATGCCTCAACTGCAGAAACTGCTTTTCCTTGCTGAAAATAGTAGTTCCCTAAATGAGCAATATACTCCGCCTGAGGAAATACCTTCCCATCATAAGAAATCTGCGCGCCACAACGATGTTGTAAAACTTCGGCATATTTTAACCAACCACTACCGGCACCAATACAATTTTCATCAATATCCATGTTTATCATTTCAGGTTGGATCACCTGTTCAGGTTCTACGATTTGCATAATATTGTCTTTGTTTAGTGAAAATAAACCAATATACACTTCATCCATTCTGGCATCGATGCAAGACAACACTTGTGTAGCCTGTTTAGTTTGGTATATCGCTTGTGCCATCGCCGCCAAAGAGGATATTGGCACTACAGGCAAATCATGCGCGAGTGCAACACCTTGAGTGACACTTGCGGCTAAGCGAACTCCCGTAAATGCACCCGGGCCACGCCCAAAGGCCATAGCATCTAACTGAGAGAGTTTTATCTGCCCCTGTGCAAGCACTTGTTCGCACATTGGCAGAATGATTTCATTATGCCTACGAGGTGCTATTTCACTCACTGCAAATATTTCTTTATCTAGTAATAATGCAGCAGAACACGATTCCGTAGCAGTCTCAACAGCAAGTAGCTTCATTTAAAGTACCGCGCACTTCTAGAAAGTGTACTACATCATCTAAATTTGAAGTGACCAACATATTCGGAAGACTATTAATAAAATATTTTCCATACGACTTGCTAGTCAACCTAGGGTCACATATGGCAACGACCCCATAGTCTTCTTCATCACGTATTAAACGTCCTACACCTTGCTTTAAAGCGATAACAGCTTGCGGTAGTTGATAACTTATAAAAGGATTACTACCAGTTTGGCGTAATACTTGTAACCTACCTATCAAAACAGGATCATCCGGAGTCGCAAATGGCAACTTATCTATGATGACACAACTTAATGCTTCGCCACGGATATCCACGCCTTCCCAAAAGCTGCTAGTACCCAACAATACTGCATTATTTGTTTTTGCAAATTGATTAAGTAACTCGCGGCGTGGCGCCTCGCCTTGTACAAGTATGGAAAATTCATCATGTTCAATTAAATACTCGGCAGCAATACGCAAGGCACGATGACTAGTAAATAATAAAAAAGCCCGGCCTCGATTTATTTCTAAAATAGGCAATATTGCGTCAAGCACTTCTTGCGTGTAATTTTTATCATTCGGCTGTGCTTCTATCTCTGGTAAAAATAATCGTGTATTACATTGATAGTCATAAGGACTATCCAACATAATAGTTTCAGCCTCGTTTAAGCCAAGTTGATTTTGAAAATGCTCAAATTTTGTGTTTACCGTTAAGGTTGCTGATGTAAATATCCAGCCACATTGGTAACGATCTATAAAAGCTTGGAAAGAATCAGCTACTACTAATGGGGTACTGTGTAACTTAAAACCTCGCTCGAAACTTTCTAACCAGTTAATCATACCTTCTTGCTTTTCTGAAATCACAGTTAGTGCATATTCGATTCGTTCACATCTTTCCAAACATTTTGCTAACTGTTTACCTAGATCACTAATTTTTACGAGTTTTTCTGAAAGATTATTAAGTGATTTACATAATGCATTAAATGCATCTTCTATTTTCGCTACAGTAATTACTTCATGCCATGGTTTTCGCTCACTAAGACCGACTAAGGATAATTGGAAATCTGCAGTACATTTTTTCAGCTCATCAATTACCTGACGAATTTGTTGTGCATCCGGCGCTTCTTCTAACTGTGCTTCAATTACATCCTTTTGCAAATCTTTGAGCTGGCGACTACTAATCGATGTCGCCAGAAAAGTACTCGCTAGCTCTGGTAATTGATGTGCCTCATCAAATATAAAGGCTTGTGCAGAAGGTAATAATTCACCAAAACCTTCTTCCTTTAACGCCAAATCTGCAAAAAATAAATGGTGGTTTATGATAACTACATCTGCCTTTTGTGCTTTCTGCCTAGCCTTAACCACATAACATTGTTGATAGCTGGGACACTCTGATCCTAAACAATTATCTAATGTTGAAGTCACACTAGTCCAAATCGAATCACTTTCATTTATTTCGGAAAGTTCAGCAATCTCGCCAGACTTCGTTAATTGTGACCAGTCCTTTACAAATTGTATTTTTTCAGCGTAACGATTGTTGTGTTGCTGTATATGAGACGCATGGTGTTCTAAGCGATACAAACAAAGATAGTTAGCCCGACCCTTAAGTAAGGACGTAGTAATGGGTAGCTTCAAAATATCGAGTATGGCCGGTAAGTCTTTGAAATATAGCTGATCTTGTAAGTGCTTGGTACCGGTGGAGATGACTACTTTCTTATTCGATAATAAAACTGGAATCAAGTAGGCAAATGTTTTCCCTACCCCAGTACCGGCCTCGATGATCAACTGATTAAAATTATTAAGTGCTGTTTCGACTGCTACAGCCATATGTTGTTGTTGTGGACGATGTTTAAAGTCCTCCAGCTTTTGAGACAGTAGCCCTGTAGGACTAAATATTTCTTCACTGTGCAACATTTAGAACTTATACGTCTTAGACTAGAATTTATTATTCTTGCAATAGCAAAGCAACTGCAAAAGCAGCAACACCCTCGCCTCTGCCAATAAAACTCATACCTTCGTTAGTAGTTGCCTTGATATTCACATTTTGTCCAGAAGTCTTTAGAAGTTTGCTGATGTTTTCTTTTATATAGGGAATATGTTCAACCAATTTCGGTCTCTCTAAAACTACAGTACAATCTACATTGCTCACATAACATTTTATGTTTTCAAGTTCTTGAATAACTTTTTCTAATAATTCACTACTATCAATATCTTTATAGGCAGGATCTGAATCGGGGAAATGATTACCGATATCGCCCAACCCTGCAGCACCTAAAAGCGCATCACATATTGCATGCAAAAGTACATCACCATCAGAATGCGCATCAATACCCTGACTAAATATTATTTTTTCACCACCAATTAATATATGATCGCCTTCAGTGAAGCGATGTGTGTCATAACCAAAACCGACTTTAATCATTTTTCAAAAAGCACCTTTTATTCCAATGCTTTAATGCAGTATTTTTTATGAGATTCATTTATATATTTGCAAGCTCCTTTTTTCAAAAAGGCTACGTCTTGTTTTAAAACAAGATCCACTATTTTTAGCTCTTCTATACATTATCTTCACTATGAATAGAGTTCAGAATGAAACTTGCTTGTTTTAAATCCTCTTTACAGGTGATCTTAATATTATCACTTCTACCTTCGATTAATTTTACTTTAAAGTTAAGCGCTTCCATTGCTGAGGCTTCATCGGTTACATTAATTTTGTTGACAAAACAATAATCCAGTGCTTGCTTAAGTTTGCTGATACGAAACATTTGTGGAGTATAGGCTTTCCAAATATGTACGCGATCAAGCGTCTTGTTTACAACCAAGTCTCCAGCTTCATTTTCGGACTGTTTAACTGTGTCATGTACGCGAGAAGCTAATATCCCTCCCACCTCATCCTGTAGTAGGCTATTTATTAATAAATCCAAGTCGGAATAACATAAACATGGTCTAGCTGCATCATGCACTAAAACAAAGTCTTCAGGAGTAGATTTTTCCTGCAATTTATTTAATGCATTTTTTACCGACAACGCCCGGCTGCTGCCCCCTATTACCGTTTCGATCTTATCATGGTCAGCAATCGATAAGCCTTGCCAATTTTGGTCATCAGCACGTATCGCTACATAAATACCGGTTATTTGCGGATGTTGCAGAAAACCAGCGATAGAAGTCTCTATAACAGTTGATGATAATAGTGGCAGGTAGGTTTTTGGCAGCTCAGTCCCCATGCGCCGACTGCTACCAGCAGCCGGGATTATGGCCCAGCAACGGGTTTGCCGATCTTGTTCATCATTCACCAGAATCTTTGTCGTTATTTTCTACAATATGAATAAAGGTTTCATCTTTTTTGATCATACCTAATTCATTTCTGGCACGTTCTTCAATAGCTTCCAGACCTGTTTTCAAATCCTCAACCTCAGCCTCTAACACAACATTACGTTGTTCAACCACTTCGTTCTTACTGCGCTGTTCCTTTACAGTTTGGCGCAGCTCGATTACTTCTCGAACACTCCCATCTCCAAACCATAGCTTGAATTGCATAATCAGTAACAACAAGCTCAATATTAAAATAAATATTTTCATCTATTGGATGTTATATGCCTGCATGCCTGGATAATGGCAGTCTGCACCCAACTCTTCTTCAATACGAATTAACTGATTATATTTTGCGATACGATCTGACCGTGACAAAGAACCTGTTTTAATTTGGCCTGCTCCGGTAGCTACCGCTAAATCAGCGATTGTTACATCTTCGGTTTCACCAGAACGATGTGATACAACCGCAGTGTAGTTTGCGTCATGTGCCATTTTAATCGCTGCCAATGTTTCACTTAAGGTACCGATCTGATTTACTTTTATTAAAATAGAATTGGCAACACCTTTGTTGATACCTTTCTGCAAAATTTCTGTATTGGTAACAAATAAGTCATCGCCCACTAATTGCACTTTATTGCCAATCTTTTCAGTTAATAGTCTCCATCCATCCCAATCGTCTTCTGCCACCCCATCTTCGATAGTAATAATAGGATATTGCTTCACCCAATTTTCTAAGTAATCAACAAACTGACTTGAGTCGAATGACTTACCTTCAGATTCAAGTTCATATTTTCCATTTTTATAAAACTCAGTACTTGCTACATCTAAACCAAGATGAATATCTTTTGCAATAGTAAACCCTGCCACTTCAACTGCTTGTAAAATTGTTTCTACTGCTTCTTCATTGGATTTTAAATCCGGGGCAAATCCACCTTCGTCCCCTACTGCAGTGTTAAGTCCTTTTTTATTTAATACACTTTTTAAAGCATGAAAAACTTCTGCACCATAACGGATTGACTCAGTTACCGATGCCGCACCAGTAGGTACGACCATGAATTCCTGCATGTCTACACTGTTGTCGGCATGTTCCCCACCGTTGATAATATTCATCATAGGAACCGGCATGATAAATGTATCGCCATGATGTAAATATCGATAGAGTGGGGTTTGTTTTTGTGTCGCAGCGGCCTTTGCGTTAGCAAGTGATACAGATAATAATGCATTAGCTCCTAGCCGGCCTTTATTATTGGTGCCATCCAGCTCAAGCATACATTGATCAACTACTTCTTGATCTAAACTATCCATACCAACAAGTGCTTGTTGAATTTCGGTATTAACATTATTAACAGCTTGCTGCACACCTTTACCTAGATATCGGTTTTTATCTCCATCGCGTAACTCAACGGCTTCTAATGTTCCCGTGGATGCACCTGATGGCACTGCCGCACGACCGAATGCCCCTGATTCTAAACAAACATCGGCCTCGACAGTTGGATTGCCACGAGAATCGATTACTTCACGGGCATAAATAGATTTAATCTTTGACATTTGTATTTCCCTTATTGATATTCCTTATTTTTTTATTGAGCAAGGATTATTTAATTCTCTATAAAACCGTTGCGTTTCACTAATTGGTCAATTTCTTTTAGGCTTTGTAAAAGCGGCTTCATCTTGGATAAAGGCCAAGAATTGAGGCCGTCACTCTTTGCGGCATCTGGATTAGGATGCGTTTCCATAAATAGTCCAGATATACCACTTGCTACTGCAGCTCGAGCCAACACTGGAACAAATTCGCGTTGACCACCGGAACTTGCGCCTTCACCGCCAGGCAATTGTACTGAATGAGTTGCATCGAATACCACAGGACACCTTGTATCACGCATGATTACAAGTGATCGCATATCCGAGACTAAATTATTATAGCCAAACGAAACGCCGCGCTCACATACTAAAATTTCTTCATTTCCTTGTGCTTTGGCTTTGTCCACTACATTTTTCATTTCAGCAGGAGATAAAAATTGGCCTTTCTTGATATTCATCGGTTGCATACATGCTGCGACACGCTGAATAAAATTTGTCTGTCTACATAAAAATGCTGGAGTTTGTAAAACATCTACTACATCTGCCACTTCTTGCAACGGGGTATCTTCATGCACATCTGTTAAAACAGGCAAACCTAACTCCTTTTTAACTTGCGCTAAAATATGTAGACCCTTATCTATACCCAAACCTCGAAAACTTTTCGCAGAAGAGCGATTGGCTTTGTCAAAAGAAGATTTATAAATAAATGGAATTTGTAACTCTTGCGTAATCTCTTGTAGCTGCCCTGCTGTCTCACGAGCGAGTTCCATACTTTCGATGACACATGGTCCTGCAATTAAAAAAAAGGGCTGCTTTAGCCCTACATCATTACCACAAAGTTTCATGAATCAATATACGAACTACTGCTTATTACCTATTAAATCTGGATTGGACTGTTGCTCGTCTTTTGCAGATTCAGATTCATTAGTAGACTTAGGCTGTTTTTCATGATACTGACGTGCTGCTTGTACAAAGCCTGAAAATAATGGGTGCCCTGTGCGGGGTGTAGAGGTAAATTCAGGATGAAATTGACAACCAATAAACCAAGGGTGATCTTGAATTTCTATTACCTCAACCAAGGCATCATCTACTGATTTTCCAGTAAAGGAAAGTCCTACATTATGCAAAGTTGCCATAAATTTGTTGTTAAATTCATAGCGATGACGATGACGCTCGTGGATAGTATCTTTTCCATAAAGTTCACGCACCAAAGATCCAGATTGTAGATTGCATTCTTGTTCTCCAAGACGCATCGATCCCCCCAAATCAGAAACCTTACTACGTCTTTCTAATCTACCTTCGCGATCCTGCCATTCAGTAATCAAAGCAATCACTGGGCTGCTAGTACTCTGTTGAAATTCGGTACTATGCGCATCTTCTAGCCCTGCAACATTTCTTGCAAAATCAATTACTGCTACTTGCATACCTAAGCAAATGCCCAAATACGGTATTTTATTTTCACGCGCATAACGAGCTGCCGCAATTTTGCCTTCAATACCTCGATCACCAAATCCACCAGGTACCAGAATTGCATCTAGATCTTCAAGTATCGCGACACCATTTGTCTCAATACTCTCAGAATCTATATACTGAATATTAACTTTAGTATGCGTGTGAATACCTGCATGTGTAAGTGCCTCATTGAGGGACTTATATGATTCAGTAAGATCTACATATTTGCCTACCATACCCACGGTAATTTCTGCTTCAGGAAATTCAATAGCATGCACCACTTCTTTCCAGTCTTCCAAATCTGCTGTAGGCAGATCCATTTGGAATTTCTCTACTACAATTGAATCTAATCCCTGTGAGTGTAACCACAGTGGTAGTTTATATATCGTACTTACATCAACGGCAGATATAACCGCTTTTTCTTCTACATTGGTAAACAGTGCAATTTTTTTACGTTGCCCATCCGGCAATGGGCGATCTGATCGACACAGTAAAATATCTGGTTGTATACCTATGGAGCGCAACTCTTTAACGGAGTGTTGCGTAGGTTTAGTTTTCATTTCTCCGGAAGCCTGAATATAAGGCACTAAGGTCAAGTGTATATAAATTGCTTTTTCGTGCCCTAGCTCAACCCCTAATTGGCGTATCGCTTCTAAAAACGGCAGTGACTCAATATCACCAACTGTACCGCCAATCTCCACCAACGCCACATCTGCATCATCAGCCCCTAATTTTACAGACTTTTTAATTTCATCTGTGATATGTGGAATAACTTGGACGGTACCACCCAGATAGTCACCGCGACGTTCTTTTCGAATTACGTTTTCATAAATCTGGCCAGTGGTAAAATTGTTATTCTTACTGGAACGAAAACGTACAAACCGCTCATAATGTCCAAGATCTAAATCGGTTTCGGCTCCATCTGCAGTGACAAAGACTTCACCATGCTGAAAAGGACTCATCGTGCCTGGATCAACATTAATATATGGATCCAACTTCATCAGGCTTACTTTAAGTCCACGTGCTTCTAAAATCGCACCTAATGATGCGGAAGCAATACCTTTACCCAGCGATGACACAACACCACCTGTTATGAAAATAAATCGTGTCATGTAGTCCTCGCGTGCGCTGGCATTAGCACATTTAAATAAATATGCTTGTTTAGTGAGAATATACTCAAGACGGGATTGAAGCGTATCAAAGCTATGCGATCACCACAATCCATAATATGTGTGATTTCACACCGTTTCGGATGTTTGACAATAATCTGCAGCATTCCAATAGCCTAACACCGAAATTAGCTGATCCTGATAATATAATAAGGGAATGCGATCCCGCTCCCATGGCGGGATGCTTGCCTCTTGGAATAGGTTTTTCAAAGACCTATGGTGATTACTTCCAAAAGGCTTGAGGCTTTCACCACCCCGGCGAAAGCCTACTTTTAATGCCTTTGCATGAGGTGGCAACCTTATTCCATAACGATCTATGTCTGCTGGTTGTAATGTATACTCGATACTTTTGATATGAAGTGGTTGTTTAATATCCCATTGAAATTCTTGCTCAGTATCATGCCCAGATAGCGGCTTCATTAAATATAGTTGCTGCCGATAACGACGCAACTCACCATCTGCCCAAGTTTGCACAGGTGAAGATTCCACTTCATCCTTGAATACGATATCCGTACAAATTTGATCCAGTATTTTTCTGCTTGGCACCCGCATCGCATGATCTTGTATCCAGCCACGCAATGCGTTCTTTACTCTGACTGAGCTTAATGCTTGCAAAGCCTTCACATTTAATACATTTGATTGTTCAGTATGAGCTGCTTGCAAGTCTATACTTGCCAGAGCTTTGAGGCATTGCATTGCATCTGCTTGTAACTCAACAGCGCGCGTAAGCGTTTGCAATGCACTCGGCCATCGTTCAATAAGCTTGGGCAAGATTTTTTTGCGTAAATAGTTTCGATTAAAACTTATTGAGTCGTTTGATGCATCTTCTACCCAATGCAGTTGATGAGCTTGCGCATAATCTAATAAATCTGAACGTGTATAGTCCAATAAAGGACGTAGATGTTTACCACCATCGGTCTCGCGTTGATAAGACATCGCCGCCAATCCTGCTGGGCCAGCGCCACGCAATAACTGTAGCAGTAATGTTTCTACTAAATCATTTTTATGGTGTGCAGTGACTAGACTATATTTATCTTCAACAAATTTAAATAATAGTTTATATCTCTCATTACGAGCACTTTCTTCAATATTATTTTGCGAAATCTGATTTGGCTCGATATGCACAACTGATATCGGAATTTGCCAAGTTTCACAAATCGTTTTGCAATGTTGATCCCATTGTGCACTGTTTTGATGCAAATGATGATTTACATGCACCGCATGAATCGGTAATTGAGCTTCATGCATGATATGTAATAAAACCGTTGAGTCTAACCCACCACTAAATGCAACAATATATTTAGATATAGGCGGAAAGGAATGAAAAATTTGTTTAATCGCCGTGACAGATAACGACATATAACTAAGCACTCATAATAATGAGTGAAGTACTACACTGAATCTTTAAATGCACCATACTTAGTAAGGCGCTGATAACGAGCAGCTAATAAATCATCCAAAGTTTGTGACTTAAAATATTCTAATGCAGAACGCAGCGTCACACGAACATTTTTACAGGTTGTATCAATATCACGGTGTGCACCACCCAAAGGTTCTTCAATAACCTCATCTATTAATTCTAATTCTTTTAAACGTTGCGCTGTAATTCCCAAAGCCGTAGCCGCGTCTTCAGCCTTATTGGCATCTTTCCAAAGAATAGAGGCACAACCTTCCGGAGAAATCACTGAGTAAGTGCTATAACTTAACATCGATAAATAATCACCCACACCTATTGCTAAAGCTCCACCAGAACCACCCTCTCCAATTACGGTACATAAAATAGGTGTACGCAAATTGGACATGCGCTGCAAATTCACCGCAATAGCCTGGCTTTGACCACGTTCCTCTGCCCCGATTCCAGGATATGCCCCTGGAGTATCGATAAAAGTTAATACCGGTAATTTAAACCGCTCTGCAAGCTCCATAACTCTTAATGCCTTACGGTAGCCTTCTGGGCGCGGCATACCAAAGTTGCGGCGGATATTTTCATTGGTATTACGACCCTTTTGATGCCCAATGACTGCAACCGACGCGCCTTCGAATTTAGCCAAACCGGTTACAATTGCAGTATCATCTGCATACATGCGATCGCCATGTAATTCAATAAAATTAGTAAACAGTCTTTCTACATAATCTAAGGTATAAGGTCGTTTTGGATGACGTGCTAGCTGGGCCACCTGCCAGGGAGTTAGATTAGAGAATATGGACTCGATTAAATTCTTAGACTTTGCTTGTAGCTTGGCAATTTCTTCATTTAAATTGAATTCATTGTCGCTCTCGACTAATCTCAATTCATCGATCTTCGCTTCTAGTTCAGCAATCGGCTGCTCAAAATCTAAATAATCTGGGTTCATACTGTAAAAATTTTTAATATCATTATCTGTACTTGTAACATACTATTAATACTAAACTATACGTTAATCGATTGCTTCTTATATACGACGCTTGTATCTTGAACTTGAGACACTTTACTAAGTCGTTGTAATAATTTTTCATCGAGAGAAATGTTCCAATCTTCAGAAAATTTCATTTTGGTAGCAATTGAGTCATTTTGATATTCAACTAAAATAGAGCAGTTACCATCTTTAAACGGAAATAATAATTGTTGCAGATCTTGCACAATTGTGGTTGCCATGCCTCCCGCCTTGATTTTGATATTCAACATAGTGCCATAATCTTTCAAATATTGATCAAAGTTCCAAATTTCACTTGCTCGAATACGAACCCGGCCAGTATATTCGTCCCAGCCTAAGCTGCCTTTAATAATCAAAATTTCGTCTTTTTTCAGTAAATGATCAAATTTAGCATAATCTTTAGCAAATACTGCTGCATCAATTCGGCCAGTATTATCATCAAGGGTTAAAAATGCGATACGCCCTTTAGGGCTATTTCGCAACCTAATTTGATCCAATAGTCCAGCAACTAAAACTGTTTTCTCATCTGCACGTGACTGCCAAGCCTCTTTACTACTACCACTGTAGCCTGTACTCAAGTACTCACTAATATTCTTATTAGTTATCTTTTTTAATTCGCCTTCATAACGTTTTATTGGATGGCCTGTTAAATAAAGACCTAGTGTTTCACGTTCACCTTGTAATTTCTTTTCATCTTCCCACTCCGGCACAGACCGCACCTTACTTGTCTTCATGCTGGTCTCAGCATGTCCAAACATATCATTTTGCCCGGTATCGCTATCACGTTGTCGCTGCTCGGCATGTCGTAACGATTTTTCAAGGTGTTGAAATAAGCTTGCACGGGTATATCCAAAACAATCCATAGCTCCAGCTCGTATCAAGGCTTCAATACAACGACGGTTTACTTTTTGCGTGCCCAAGCGCATACAAAAATCATCTAAGTCTTGATATCCACCAGATTCATCTCGTATCGCCACAATTTGCTCAACAGCAGCCTGGCCTACACCCTTAATTGCCCCCAAGCCATATAGAATTATCTTTTCTTCAGGTACGGTAAAATTGTAATCCGAGCTATTAATATTTGGGGACTGCACTTCAAGACCCATACCACGGCACTCTGCAATGAGGTTGACCACCTTATCGGTATTGTCTAAATCTGATGACATTACCGAAGACATGAACTCTGCGGGATAATGAGTCTTTAGCCAGGCAGTTTGATAGGCCAATAAGGCATAGGCTACAGAGTGCGATTTATTAAATCCGTAACCTGCAAACTTTTCCATGAGATCAAAAATATAACTAGCAAGTCTTTGTTGTACGCCCCGTTTTGTAGTACCAGATATAAATATCTCGCGTTGTTGTGCCATTTCTTCAGGCTTCTTTTTCCCCATGGCACGACGCAATAGATCTGCACCTCCTAAGGTATAACCCGCCAAGACTTGTGCAATCTGCATCACTTGCTCCTGGTATAAAATTACCCCATAGGTCTGTTTTAGAATAGGTTCTAAATCCGGGTGAAAATAATCTACACGTGCGCCATGCTTACGCAAAATAAAATCATCCACCATACCTGACTGCAGTGGCCCAGGACGATACAAAGCGACTAATGCAACAATATCGTCAAACTTATCCGGTTTTAGTTTCTTTATGATGTCTTTAATACCACTAGACTCAAGTTGAAAAACAGCAGTCGTTTGCTGCCGTTTTAATGTTTCATAGGTAGCAACATCATCTAAAGGAATTTCATTTATATCAATTAAAGTCTCATGCCGCTGTTGAAGATTTCCATTAACAAGCCGTATGGTGTTATCAATAATAGTTAAAGTACGTAATCCTAAAAAATCAAACTTAACTAAACCAATCGCTTCAACATCATCTTTATCTAGTTGGGTAACAATATTTGTACCACCAGCCTCACAGTATAAAGGAGTAAAATCTGATAACTCTGTCGGTGCGATGACAACACCTCCAGCATGCTTGCCAGCATTACGCGCCAGACCTTCTAGGGACATCGCCATATCTAAAATGGCACTTACATCTTCTTCATTTTCATATTGCTCTTGTAACAAAGGCTCTCGGTCTAAGGCCTTTTGTAAAGTCATCCCCACTTCAAATGGAATCAGTTTAGCTATACGGTCTACAAAACCATATGGATGCCCTAACACCCTTCCGACATCGCGCACTACTGCACGTGCTGCCATACTGCCATAAGTGATAATTTGACTCACATGAGTACGACCATAACGTTGCCCTACATATTCAATTACGCGGTCGCGATTATCCATGCAGAAATCAATATCAAAATCAGGCATGGACACACGCTCTGGATTTAAAAAGCGTTCAAAAAGTAAGTCATAACGTAGCGGATCGATATCAGTTATCCCTAATGCATAAGCTACGAGTGAACCAGCACCTGAGCCACGGCCCGGCCCTACGGGTATAGCATTTTCTTTGGCCCAACGAGTAAAATCAGCAACGATAAGAAAGTAACCTGCATAGCCCATAGAGTTTATTACTTCCAATTCTGTATTTAGACGCGTTTGATAAGCATCAAGCTGTAACACATAATCATCACTTAGCTTCTGCAAGCGCTTTGCTAGTCCTTTTTCCGCCTCAGCCTGCATAAATTCTTGAGGAGTTAGTGCATTCGGGATTGGAAATTCCGGTAGAACATTACCCCCAAGTGTTAGTGTGACATTGCAACGTTTTGCGATTTCAACACTGTTGGTGATGGCTTCCGGTATATCTGCAAATAGCTCTGCCATTTCTTCACTACTGCGCAGGTACTGCTGCTCTGAATATAAGCGTGGCCGGCGTGGATCATTTAACACTCTTCCAGTTTGAATACATACACGAGTTTCGTGTGCAGCATATTGATCGCGGCGCAAGAAACACACTGCATTACTGGCCACTACTGGTAGTGAACGTTTTACTGCAAGTTGTAAAACATTATGTATATACAATTCCTCTTCTTCACGACCTGTACGTTGCAATTCAATATAGTAATTATCTTTAAAGTGCTTACACCAAAAATCTACATACTGCTCAGCCAGCTTATAATTACCAGAAATAATAGCCTTACCGACATCTCCATCTCGAGCACCAGATAAAACGATGAGATCCCGTCCAACGTTGATTAGCCAATTACGTTCCAGGGTTGGGCCACTACCATGCTGACCTTCCAAATAACTTCTAGTGACTAATTTGGTAAGTGTTTTATAACCTTTTTCGTTTTTGCATAAAATAATAATGCGTGAAGTAGGCTCCTTAGGTGTTAGACCGGTTACTAGAGCATCAAGTCCAATGATTGGCTTAATGCCATTTTTTAACGCGGCTTGATAGAACTTCACCAAAGCAAATAAGTTATTAACATCTGTTAATGCAACCGCAGGCATGCCGAGTTCACTAACCATACTCATGAGCTCAGGAACTCGTACAATGCTATTTACGAGCGAATACTCAGTATGTATATGTAAATGTACAAATTGCGTCATTATCAAACAGCTCTTATATATGGTTTCCTATATCAGGCTAACGATTTTTCCTGTAATACCATCGCATCTCTAACAGGCTTATAACTACGTCTATGCAATTCACATGGACCAAACTTTTTCAATGCTGCTATGTGTTGCGAAGTGGGATAACCTTTATGTCGGTCAAAACCATACTCCGATATTCGTTTATGATGTTCTAACATTTCTACGTCTCGCGTTACCTTAGCAAGTATTGATGCAGCACTAATAGCCGGAATCGTTTCATCACCTTTTACAATTGCCGTACAACTAGTATTTATTTGCGGACAATGCAGACCATCTATAAATACTTGTTTTACTTCTAGCTGCATAGCAATGAAGGCACGCTGCATCGCGCGTAGCGTTGCATGGTGTATATTAATTTCATCAATCTCCTCTGCCGTTGCGTGTCCGATCCCCCACGCTAAAGCATGGTTTTTAATTTCCGTAAATAACCGAAGTCGCTTAGTGTGTGAAATCTTCTTAGAATCTGCCAAATCCGCAATATGCTTTTTAGGATGTAATACTACTGCTGCTGCCACCACGGGCCCAGCTAAAGGTCCTCGACCGGCTTCGTCTATTCCGGCTACCAGTTCGCAAGTTTCTATATTTTCCCGCATCAAGAATGACTGATTAAATAATGACCGCTGTGATTGGATCTAAGGTTAGGCGTTAGAACTTAAACTTCGTATACTGCGCGCTTGATTTTTAAAGGATACCGGAAATAAAGTGCCAGAGATACAAACCGCAGTCATAGGTGTTGGCTATTTAGGCAAATACCATGCACAAAAATACTCTCTGTTGAAAAACAGCAAGTTACTCGCTGTTGTTGATGAGAACATTAAAAAAGCTCACGAAATTGCTACAGATTGTGAATGCAGAGCACTTACCGATTATCATGAGTTACTCGGTGAAGTGGAAGCCGTGAGTATTGTGGTACCTACGGATCTACATTTTAAAGTCGCTAAAGATTTTCTCGAGTCTCACACTCATGTGCTAGTAGAAAAACCGATTACCACAACTCTTGAACAAGCGGATGAATTAATCGAACTTGCTAAACAAAATGACTGTATATTACAAGTTGGACATTTAGAACGATTTAACCCGGCGATCGTTGCTTTGGAACAAGAGCTTTCAGAAGCTAGATTCATTGAGTCTCATCGACTGGCCCCTTATAACCCACGCGGGACAGATGTGAATGTTGTACTTGATTTGATGATACATGACATTGACATTATTCTTGATATCGTAAACTCTGAAGTCGAAAAAATTGATGCAAGTGGTACTCCTGTGCTATCTAAAGACATAGATATTGCAAATGCTCGTATCGTTTTTAAAAATGGCTGCGTTGCAAACGTAACTTCCAGTCGCGCAAGCAATAAAACTGATCGCAAAATGAGAATCTTTCAACATGACGCTTATCTTTCAGTAGATTTTCAAAATCGAGAGCTATCCGTATATCGAAAAGGTAAAGGTGAGATGTACCCAGGTATCCCTAATATAGATATTCAAAACTCAAAATTTGAAGAATCAGACGCTTTACTGACAGAAATCGAGCATTTCCTAACTTGTATATCTAGTGCAACTGCTCCAAAAGTAAGTGGACAAGACGGAAAACGTGCGCTAGCAACTGCAATTCAAATTAGCGAGATGCTTACGTAATTACATTTATTATTAACCTTAGGTTTCCCTATGATCCCAATGCTCGACTTGAAGCTGCAGTATAAACTGCTGCACGATGAAATTAATGATGCCATTTCTTCGGTGTTACAAAATACACAATTTATTAACGGACCAAATGTCAAGGAGTTTGAAAAAGAAGCGGCAACCTACCTAGGCGTTAAGCATGCAGTTTCATGTAACTCTGGTACGGATGCTCTACATCTAGCACTACGAGCTTGTGGGATTGGTAATAATGATGAAGTTATTACGACTCCGTATAGCTTTGCTGCAACGGCCGAGGCAATTTGCTACGTTGGTGCTACACCTGTGTTTGTAGATATTGATCCAATCTCTTTTAACATTACAGCTGATAACATTAAAAAAGCAATCACTGACAAAACACGTGCTATCCTACCCGTACATATATTTGGTCAAGTAGCCGAAATCGAAACTATTTGTAGTATTGCACAACAAAATAATCTACGCATCATTGAGGATTGTGCACAATCGTTTGGAGCCAAAACTCAAAATCAATACACTGGCACGTTTGGAGATGCAGGTTGTTTTAGTTTTTTCCCAAGCAAAAATTTAGGCGCTTATGGTGATGGTGGATTGTTTACTACAAATTCAGATGAACTTGCCGAACAGTTTTCGCTATTAAAAAGCCACGGCAGCAAGGCAAAAAACCAACATCAAATCATTGGATGGAATAGCCGTCTTGATGAAATTCAAGCTGCAATATTGAGGATTAAATTAAAGCATATAGACAAATTTAATCAACAACGTATCCATGTTGCTACTCGATATGCCGAGTTACTGGATGTTTTACCTATACAAACACCGATTGTTAAAGACAAAACATCACATGTATTTCACCAATACACCATACTGAGCGGAAAGCGCGACATAATCAGCAATCAATTAATGCAGCGAAATATAGGGCATGCATTTTTTTACCCCATACCATTATCTGAGCAAAAAGCATTAAACAACAAATCTCGTGAATTGGATTTACAAAATACTCGAAAAATTTGTTCAGAATGTATTTCTCTGCCAATTTTTCCAGAAATGACGGACCAGCAGATCAATACGGTAGTCGAAGCAATTAAACAGGCACATGCCGAGCAATAATAAGCAACCAACTAACTCTTCACGCTTGATGATCATTGTGGGTGAAGCCTCTGGAGACTTACACGGTGCCAAATTAATCCTTGCACTCAAGAAAATTCTTCCACATATTAAATGCTACGGCTTAGGCGGCGAAAAAATGCAACAAGCTGGTGTTGACATTCGAGTCAATGCCTCGGAACTCTCTGTTGTCGGTTTAGTAGAAGTAATTAAACATTACCCTCGACTGCGAAAAATTCTAACTAAAATGAAACAGGAGTTAAAAAATAACCCGCCGGACCTATTAGTGCTGATCGACTCTCCTGATTTTAATTTACCTCTGGCAAAAACAGCAAAAAAGTATGGCGTTAAGGTGATGTATTACATCAGTCCACAAATTTGGGCATGGCGATCTTCACGGATAAAAATCATAAAAAAATATGTCGACTTAATGGCAGTAGTATTCCCATTTGAAGAACAATTTTATAAAAATGCCGATGTTCCAGTTGAGTTTGTTGGACATCCATTAACAAAAGATGCGGTCAGTACCACTACAAGGGATATTTTTTTTACTAATGAGAAGTTAGATGTTAGCAAAAAACTAATTGGCATTTTTCCAGGAAGCCGAGCCAGCGAAATTGATAATAATTTTTCGGTATTGTTAGATGCGGCTTCAGAGTTATTGAAACGCAGAAACGATATTCAGTTTATAACTCCTATCGCCAGCACCATATCTAAACAGCACTTACAAAAATATATCACCGATTCTGGCATTGATGTTACAACAACCACAGCAAATATCTATGATGTGATCAATGCCTGTAATGCCATTGCAGCTGCATCTGGTACGGTTACTCTACAGATAACTTTAATGCAAACGCCTATGCTGATTGTGTATATAATTTCACCATTGACTTATCGAATATTAAAAAATATTGTGAACTTTACTTACGCCGGCATTGCCAACGTAATCGCTGGAAAAGAAATCTGTCGAGAATTTATCCAAAATGATGCAACATCAAAAAATATTGCAGATGAACTTGAAAGACTTTTAACGGATACGAACTACGTGTCTATAATGAAAAGTGAAATGCAAAACATTAAAGAAAAATTAGGCAGTCGGGATGGTGCCACTGAAGCTGCCAGACTAGCTGCAAATTTAATAGTACCCACCTCAAAATGCATCTAGTCTGCTATTTTTAGATAGACTCTTATATCTAGATAAAATTATTGAACAATTCCTCTTTCACTGGCAAGAATAAACTCTAAAAATTTCTTTACTTCTGGATATTGTTTTGCAAGTTGCTCAACTTGTGCTATGGACTCACTTCTTGAAGCTTTATTGCGAATAAGCAATTTATAAGATTTGTGCAAGGCTTGAATACTATCTTCAGTAAAATTCCTACGACGCAAACCTTCTTTATTAAGCCCATGCGTTGTTGCGTAATTGCCCGAAGCCATAACATAAGGAGGGAGATCCCTGTTTAAGGCGGTACCCATAGCACAAAATGAATGTTCACCAACTCGACAAAACTGATGTACTAAGGTAAATCCACCCAATATTGCAAAGTCTTCTACATTTACGTGGCCTGCCAAGGTTGCGCCATTTGCAAAAATTGTATCGTTACCCACATTGCAATCATGTGCAATATGTACATACGCCATGATCCAATTGCGATTTCCTAGTTTTGTAAAACCCTGATCCAGATCGGTACCTCGATTAATGGTGACATATTCTCTTATGGTGTTATCGTCACCAATAAATAACTCACTCTGCTCGCCTTGATATTTTTTATCTTGCGGAATTTCGCCAATAGAAGAAAATTGGAAGATTCGATTCCCTGAGCCTATCGTGGTAGGCCCATTAATTACTACATGTGGCCCAACCCAGGTGTTTTTACCTATCGTTACATTGGCGCCAATTATTGAATAAGGCCCAATGGTTACATTTGGTGCAAGCTGCGCACTAGAATCAACTATTGCTGTTGAATGTATGTCTCGATTTTCCTTGACCATAGCTGAAGACATAATGCTAGCAAGCTATTTAGTTTCTACTTCCTTAAATACACACATCAATTCAGCAGTAGTAGCAACTTCGCCATCTACCGAGGCAGTAGCATTAAATACTCCATAACTACGCTTATGTCTGAGCAAACGGACATCTAATAGCAGCTGATCTCCCGGTCCAACCTGTCTTTTAAAACGTGCTTTATCAATCCCTACAAATAAGTAAAGACTGTCGTCATCTGGACGCCATTCGGGATTACTCAGCGCCAACAACCCAGACGCTTGCGCAAGCGCTTCCAAGATTAACACTCCTGGCATAACTGGTGCACTTGGGAAATGACCTTGAAAAAAAGGTTCGTTATAGCTTACATTTTTTAATGCGACAATGGATTGACCGATATTATTTTCAACCACTCGATCGACTAATAAAAACGGATAACGATGTGGCAAATATTTTAAAATATCATGAATAGTCAATTCGGCCATAATCTTACTCACATCTTCTCTAGCTTTTTAATTCGCTCAGCTAACTCATCAAGTTTATTGAAAAGCGCTGAACTTTTTAACCATTTTTTATAAGGCTGCACTGGCGTGCCAGAAACATAAGTACCGGCTTCTTTTATTGAGCGAGTAACTCTAGCCATAGCGCCTATAGTGACACGATCGGTAATTTCAAGATGCCCTCCAATCCCCGCAGCTCCACCAATTCCACAAAACTTTCCAATAGTTGTGCTACCCGCTATGCCCACACAAGCGGCAATAGCAGTATGTGCACCAATTCTAACGTTATGCGCGATTTGAATTTGATTATCAAGTTTCACTCCCTCTTCTACAATGGTGTCTCCCAATGCGCCTCTGTCAATTGTAGTATTTGCTCCAATTTCCACATCATCACCAATCTGAACTTTGCCTAGCTGAGGAATCTTGACCCATTTGCCCTGATCATTAGCTAAACCAAATCCATCGCTTCCTAACACACAACCAGTATGAATTGTAACGCGATTACCAAGTACCGTTTTATCACATAGAGTTACATGATTAATCAATCGACAACTCTTTCCAAGAACACAAGATTGATGAATCACACAATTAGGGCCAATATAGGTGTTGTCTCCTATTTCACAATTCTCTTCGATAACTACATAAGGCCCAATATAGCAGTTTTTACCAAGCGAAACGTTATTGGGAACTATCGCCGTTGAATGGACACTAGACTCATGTGTAGGCAATGGATTTAATAATGCAGCGATTTTCGCGAATATTAAATAAGGATTATTAGAAATTAAGGCGTGTGTGGGGCAAAGATCTAAATATTCTTCATTTAAAATAACTGCAGAAGCTTGAGTACCTAGCAGCTGATCTTTAAGCCTTGGATTAACAAAAAAAGAAATTGATCCTGTGTTGGCCCTTTCAAGGCTATCGACACTATAAATTTTACAAGATGGATCACCTTTTATTGTTGTCTCAGTTAACTCAGACAATTTTTCCAGCGTGAATGTCACTATTGAATGAAGTCGCTACTGTGTGTTTTGCAGCGCCTGCAAAACACGGCCTGTAAGATCAATACGGTCACTTGCAAAAAGTACAGGTTGCGTAACTACTAAGTCGTAGTTTTCATTTTTAGCTACTTCAACTATGACCTCGTGAACTTTTTTTTGCAATTTCCCCAAAGCTTCATTCCTACGAATATTAAAATCTTCACGTAATTCATCTTGTTGGCGATTATATTCTCTCTTTTTATTAAGAATTTCTTTTTCTACACTGGAACGACGGCTATCGCTCATAATAGCCCCATCTTGTTTTAATGTTTCTTCAAGTTTTAAGATTTCATCACGCACTGCGGTTAGCTTTTTATCGCGACCCGAGAACTCCTTTTCCAAAGCCTTACGTGCCGCATCAGCCTGAGGCGACTTCTCCATAATTTCTGCCATATTTACAAATCCAATTTTTACTTCCGCACTAACTGCCATAGGAAATAGAAATAGTGTAATCAGCAGATATTTTAAAATATATAATTTCACTTATTTCTCCTATTCATTCAATCTAGAAACTCGTTCCAATATTAAATTGGAAAGTTTCAGTATCATCTCCTGGCTCATCATTAAAAGGCGAAGATAATGCAGCACTGACACCACCAAGCCCTGTAATCAAATTCAGCCCTATTCCAAAAGATCCTCGAAGTTCACCTGAATCAAAATCATCAAACTCTTCAAAAACATTTCCAGCATCAACAAAAAAGCTTAAACGTGCCCTATTTTTATCCTCAATAAATGGTGGAGGGAAACTTAATTGAGCTCTAGTGACAGTTAAAAAATTTCCTCCAAACGGATCATCAAATGAATCTCTTGGCCCAAGACTGCTACTCTCATACCCACGTACTGAATCAAAACCACCAGCTCGAAATTTTTCAAAAAATGGCAAATCTGTTGTATTTGCATATTCTTTACCATAACCGATTTCCCCACCTAGTGATAGTGTGAATGTTTCGCTTAATTGAAATAAAGTAGTGTTTTCATAGTTAATTTTATAATACTCAAGATCACTACCGGGAATAGCAAATTCTACGGTGAATGTTTGCCTATTTCCTTTTTGTGGAAATAAACTTCTGTTGCGGGTGTCATGCGTAAAATTTGCTGTTGCAGTTAAGTTTGTATAGTTATCTCCATTTTCTTCAATAAAATTGAATATTTCTAGCGGTGTATTCATGCTCGTATCAATACCTGTTTGCTGTATTCTTAATGAGCCTAAAAATCTGTCATTTTCTGTTACCGGTATACCATAGCCCAAACTTACAGAAAATTGGTCTGAATCAAAATCAGAAATATCGGCTTCATCTGCCTCAGTTGATACATATGAAAAACCAAAGCTACGACTAACTCCATCAATAGTATGGTAAGGATTTGTATAATTAAGACGATATATTGTATTTACTTTGCTTGTATTAATGCTAAAAGCAACAGCTTTTCCCGTTCCCAAAAAATTTTCTTGACTCACACTCGTAGTTACAACTGCACCTTGACTGTCAGAAAATCCTGCACCTAGATTAAAACTACCTGCCAATCTTTCCTCTACTTTTATCTCTAAATCTACAAAGTCATCTACACCAGGTATTCGTTCAGTGTCAATTTCGACAGATTCCACATGCGGCAAACGATTCAGCCTGCGTCTAGAAAGTTCGATGTTAGTTTGCGAGTACCAGCCCCCTTCCATCTGTCTTAACTCTCGCCGATATACCTCGTCACGTGTTAACTCATGACCACGAAAGTTAACTCTCCTCACATAAACTCGTTTCCCAGGATCAATGAATAAGGTTACATTTACCTTTTTATTCTCTTCATCTATTTCAGGAACTGCATTGATGTTCGGAAATGCATAGCCCTCATCACCGAGCCGGCGAGTAACTGCATCTGTGAATTTGACAATTTTTTCTCGCGAAAAAGTTTCTCCTGGAGTGAAATCAATCAATGACTTTAATTCTTCTTCGGGTAGCAAAAACTTTCCAGCCAAGTCAATGCTTTCCAAACTGTATTGATCACCTTCATCTATATTAATTGTAATAAATATATCTTCTTTATCGGGGCTAATGGAGACTTGTGTAGAGGTAATATCAAATTTTAAATGTCCATGGTTCAAATAATGTGAACGGAGAATTTCAAGATCTCCTTGAAGTTTTTGTTTTGCATAACGATCACGAGTACCCCAAAATTTATACCATGGTTTTAAACCTGATTCGAAATCATCGATTAAATCATCTTCTTCAAAAACGCTATTGCCAACTATTTTTACTTGCTTGATCTTAGCAACATCGCCCTCAGCTATCCGAATTGCTACATCGACACGATTTCTTTCTAATTCTTTAACTTGAGTATCGATATTTACACTGTATTTTCCAAAAGCAAAATATTGTTGCAATAACTCATTTTCTAAGCGCTCAAGTACGGAGCGATTAAACACGCGACCACTCGCGATACCAACATCCGTTAATACCTCGGTTAATTGCTCATCATTAAGGATTTTATTTCCTTCAAAATTGATGCTTGCAATTGCCGGTCTTTCTTTTACTACTACAACTAAAATATTTCCTTCACGGCGTAATTCAATATCTTTAAAAATGCCTGTTTTATACAAGGTGCGAATGATATTTGCCGTTCGCTGCTCATCCAGTTGATCACCCACCTTTACAGGCAGATAAGTAAAAACAGTGCCAGCTTCTATGCGCTCCAAGCCTTCAATTTGAATATCTTGAACTCGAAATGTTTCTGCGATAGCAGATGAACTGATAATCAAAAAAAGAAACGCAAGCGTAGTACGCCTGATCAAAAAAAACATCATATTTATTATTTTATTGCAGTAATCGATGTATATCGTTATAAAAAGCCAGGACCATTAAACCAGCCAACATAGCGATCCCTATACGCTGCCCCATCGCTTCAAATTGTTCTGATACTGGGCTACCTTTTATAATCTCAATTATATAATAAAATAAATGTCCTCCATCGAGTACAGGTATTGGAAGTAAATTAAGTACACCAATGGCAATACTGATAAAGGCCAATGCCCCAACAAAGGCAGAAAATCCTATTGCCGCAGAGATACCAGCATATTCGGCAATCGTTATCGGTCCACTGATATTTTTCAGGGAAGCCTCACCGATGATCAGCTTCCACAATAGCTTTAAGGTCAATATAGAGTAGTCCCAGGTTTCAATTACGCCTTTAGCAAGTGCCTCCATGGGGCCATAACGAACCATTACTCGATGCGCTTTGAGCTGTTCTTCATCAACAAATGGATAGGCTCCAATTCGCCCAATCGTTTTGCCATTTTGCTCTTGCGAATCTGGTACAAGATTAAATACTAAATGCTCAGCATTACGTTCAACTGCAAGCTCAATAGAAACATCTGGTTTTGCTTGAATATATTTAACTAATTCAACCCAGGTCTCTACTTGTTTACCATCAACACTAATTACACGATCTCCAGGTTGAATCCCCGCAGATTTTGCAACGCCAGACTTAATCTCTCCAAAAATAGGTTTATATTGATATCTCCAGGGTGTGATACCAATTTTTTCTAATAAATTTCCTTCAGACAGTAGTTGCTTAGTATCACTCAAATCTAACGTTACTACTTTTTTATTGGTTTCCTTGTCTTGCACAGTTGCATGTACAATGCCATTTTTTAACGCCTTATCTAACAATTGTATTGTAGTTTGTTGCCACGTCTGTACCGAAACATCTTCCACAGACACAAAACTTTGATTCGGAGTTATTTGCGCTTGTTCTGCAATACTACCCGCTTGCACTTCACCTACCGTAGGTTTAACCCCATCAACTCCAACTATAAAAGTTAGCCAATAAGCTAATATTGCAAAAATAAAATTGAATATTGGTCCAGCTGAAACAATTGCGAATCTTTTCCATACAGGTTGTCGATTAAAAGCACGATGTACTTCACTCTCTTGCACTTCACCTTCGCGCTCATCCAACATTTTCACATAGCCACCAAGTGGAATACTGGCAACGACATATTCCGTGTTATCCATTCCAGCCAATCTTTTAAACAGTGGCTTTCCAAACCCTACAGAAAAGCGCAAGACTTTGACACCAAGCTTTTTAGCAACCCAATAATGTCCAAATTCATGCACTGTCACAATAATGCTAACAGCAATAATAAAGGCTAATATATATGTCAACATTTCCACAATTAATGCCTCAACAAGGATTGATTAATAAAGTTTTGCGCATAAAGTCGCGCTTGTTCGTCTATTGCAAATACTAATTCCAGATCATGCACATCTTCATGATCTAAATTTTGTAACACGGCATCGATTACTGTAGGAATATCTGTAAAACTTATTTTATTATTTAAGAAGTTATCTACTGCGATTTCATTTGCAGCACTCAATACAGTTGTAGCGCTTTGTGCAGCATGCAATGCATCATAGGCTAATTGCAAACATGGAAACCGATTTAAATCTGGACTAATAAACTCAAATTTACCTATCTTGGTCAAATCCATGGTATTTACTCCTGAGCTTATTCGCTGCGGCCAAGCTAGAGCATGCGCAATAGGAACGCGCATATCCGGATGCGCTAAATGTGCCAACAAAGATCCATCAGGATATGCAACTAATGAATGAATAATAGATTGTGGATGAATCACAACTTCAATATCCGAATAATTTTTTTTGAATAACTTACACGCTTCAATAACCTCAAGTCCTTTATTCATCATCGTGGCCGAATCTACAGATATTTTCTTACCCATCTTCCAATTGGGATGGGCACAGGCTTCATCTGGAGTAATATCTTTAAATTCCTCTAAAGGCTTATACAAAAATGGCCCACCAGATGCGGTCAGTATAATTTTCTCAACTGTAGTGTTTTCACCGTTTTTTGGTAGACACTGAAATACGGCATTATGTTCACTATCTATCGGCAATATTAATGAATTATTATTTTCAACGACTTCCATCAACAAGTTACCTGACATTACCAATGCCTCTTTGTTGGCAAGTAAAATCCTTTTACCTGCTTTTGCCGCAGCAAGTGTAGCCGATAAACCTGCAGCACCAACAATTGCTGCCATCACAAAATCCACCTCTGCCAAACTGGCTACTACTTCTAGCCCTTCTCTACCAGATAGAATTTCTGGCTTCAGCTTAGTATTAGTAAATTTAGCATTAAACTCATCAACCAAATTCTCATTTACAACTACTGCTACTTTAGGATGAAATTGCAAACATTGCTGATACAAAAGATCGATTTGATTATTTGTCGTAAGCGCAGTTACAGAAAATTTTGTAGGGTGTTGCTTTATTACATCCAATGTATTTACACCCACAGAGCCAGTCGCTCCCAATATAGAAATATTTACCACATCATCTAATGTGGGTTCTTGAATTGCCGTCAGTTCAATCATGTTACCCAGTATAATCCAAGTGCAAATCCAGGGGCAGCCGCCGTTAAACTATCAATTCTATCCAACACACCACCATGGCCTGGCAATAATACTCCACTATCCTTTACTCCAGCTTTTCTTTTTAACAAACTTTCATATAAGTCCCCAACTACTGATATTAATGCCGTGAGTAAACATAAACATCCAAAATAAAACCAAACATTTTTACTCAACTCAAATAGATAGACACCAACCATGGCTACAATGACTGATGCGGCTAATGCTCCCCATAAACCTTCCCGCGACTTTCCGGGACTGAGTTCAGGCGCCAATTTCGTTTTACCAAATCGCTTTCCTACAAAATAAGCGGCAATATCTGCAACCCAGATTAACACTAGTAAATACATCAAAATGATTGGGCCCTGTTTATGCAAAATTGTAAGCGCAAGCCATGCAGGCACCAATACTATAAAACCCGAAAACTCTAATAGATATTGCAACCAGCTTGCTTGCAACCAATTTGATTCAAACACTGCAAGCAACATTACGACTAGCGCCCACCACAACCCTGCAACAAACAAAATAATTCTTATATGTTGTGACTCGGCAAATAACCAAGTGACTAACAACAATGCAGCCATGAATACAACATAAATAATTCTTCGTATTAGATTATTCGGTTCAACCAAGTTGGCCCATTCCCAAGCACCTAACAGAGTAATGATTGCAAACAACAGAGCAAGCCAATGATTTGGCAATTTAAACACCGACAGTACAATAGCCGCCCCAAGTATAACTGCCGTAATTACACGTTGTTTTAGCATGACTAGCCTAGTATTTGTTCTTGAGTTTGACCAAATCTTCTCTGTCGAAGCCTATAGCTATCAAATGCTTTCTCTAATTCTTTTTTATCAAAATCTGGCCACAGCACATCGCAAAAATATAATTCCGTGTATGCCAACTGCCACAACAAAAAATTACTGATGCGCTGCTCACCTCCAGTACGAATAAATAAATCAGGCGGAGGTATATTTTTAGTGGACAGGGCTTTTTCAAGAGTATTTTCAGTTATGTCCTCGAGCTGTAACTTTCCTTGTTGCACATCTTGGATTGTCTTTTTTGCAGCCTCTACGATATCCCACTTCCCGCCATAGTTTGCAGCTACATTTAAAAACAATTTATCATTTGAAGAAGTTCGTGTCTCCGCGTCTTGAATTTGCTCTTGCAACTTCTTTGAGAAACCATCTTTTTGGCCAAGGAATTGTAGGCATACCCCATTGTCATTAAGATCTTTAACTTCATTTTTAAGTGATTGCATAAATAAATCCATTAAAGCAGAGACTTCATTTTTTGGTCTTTGCCAATTTTCACTACTGAACGCAAATAAAGTTAAATACTTAACACCAGCTTCCCCACTTGCTTTAATAATTTCTTGAGTTGCATCCACACCCTGTTTGTGACCAGCTGTGCGCGGGAGTTTGTGCTGTTTTGCCCATCTGCCATTACCATCCATAATAATAGCAACATGTGTTGGAACTAATTCATTAGACATCTCAGGCCTAGCAAGCTGGTGCAGTAAAGAGGAAGCTTTGATTTATTAGCCCATAACATAAATGTGCACGGCTAAGACAAGGCAAAAAATGTTGAGACAAATTTGCCGGGAGCAAATTTGGGAAGCTTTGCTAGCCGTATGCCGAACACCAGGATGGTGTGAGTCAAAGCAGAGTTTACATGTGAGTAAATGAGCATTTTGAAACATTTTTTAACGACGTATTAGAATAAATCAGAGCTTCCTCAAACTTCCATAAGATCTTTTTCTTTTTCATCCAGTATAGTTTCAATTTCTTTAATAAACTGATCAGTTAATTTTTGAATTTCATCTTGTGCTTGATGTTCTTCGTCTTCTGAAATTTCTTTTTCTTTTAAAAGTTCCTTAAAATCCGCATTAGCATCTCGGCGAATATTACGAATTGCAACTCGGCCTTTTTCTGCTTCTTGCTTCACAACTTTAACTAAATCCTTACGCCTTTCTTCTGTCAGTGGCGGCATGATTACTCTGATTACGTTACCTGCAGTGGTAGGATTAAGCCCAAGATCTGAACTCATAATAGCTTTCTCTAGCACCGGCACTAAAGATCTTTCCCAAGGTGTGATAGCTATGGTGCGTGCATCTTCTACTGCGACGGTTGCTGCCTGATTAATGGGGACTTCGTTGCCGTAGTATTCCACCATTACATGATCTAATAACCGTGCATTTGCACGGCCTGTACGAATTTTAGAAAGCTCATTGGACAGTGCATCAATACTTTTACGCATGCGTTCTTTTGCATCTTTCTTGATATCTTCAATCACGTTTATACTCCTGTCACCACAGTCCCGATCGTTTCGCCCTGGATTATTTTTGTAAGATCGCCCTCATTAAATAAATTAAACACACGTAACGGGATATTATTGTCTCTGCATAGCACTAATGCCGTGGCATCCATCACTGCAAGTTTTTTATTTATTGCATCATCAAAATTAATTTCTTCATACATCACCGCATTTGGATTTTTATGTGGATCATCATCATAGACTCCATCTACTTTAGTTGCTTTAAGCATGATATCGGCATTGATTTCCGAGGCACGCAAGCTTGCTGCAGAATCGGTTGTGAAATATGGATTACCTGTCCCAGCAGCAAATACTACTACTCTACCTTTCTCTAGATGTCGAATCGCACGTCTACGTATATAGTCTTCACAAACCTGATTAATTTTTACTGCAGACATTACTCGACAATATACTCCCAAATTCTCCAACGCATCCTGTAATGCCAAACTATTCATTACCGTTGCCAACATACCCATGTGATCCGCTGTCACTCGATCCATACCAGCCTGAGCTAAGCCAGCACCACGAAAAATATTACCACCACCAATCACTATCGCTACCTCAACTCCGAGTTGAGTGACATGTACAATCTCTTTGGCAATACGCGTGATAACTTCGGGATCGATCCCATAATCATACTTCCCCATAAGCGCTTCGCCACTGAGCTTCAATAAAATTCGTTTATATTTAATATTTGTACTCGTCATATTATTTTAGGTATAAAAAAAGGGGCGATGCCCCTTTTTTTAAATATCATCCTAATCATCTTCGCTCTGTTTAACTTGTGCCATGACTTCATCGGCAAAGTTTTCTGATCTTTTCTCTAGACCCTCACCTACTTCAAAGCGAATAAATCTATGCACCGAGGCACTAGCGTTTTTGAGATATTTCTCAACCGACTGGCTATCATCTTTAACAAATGGCTGACCCAATAAAGTACTTTCTTTAATAAATTTATTCACTTTACCTTGTACCATTTTTTCGACGATTTCTGGTGGCTTACCACTTGCATCGGCCTGTGCCTTTGCAATATCTCTTTCCTTATCTAATATATCACTTGGCACTTCGTCAGCACTTACACAAATTGGATTTACTGCAGCAATATGCATCGCGATATCTTTGCCAAGCGCTTCATCTCCACCAGAGTAATCAACCAATACCCCAATACGTTTACCATGCGCATAGCTTGCCATTACACCCTCTGCATTTTGTTTTTCAAAACGTCTAACCTGGATGTTTTCGCCAATTTTAGTCACTAACTCTAAGCGTGTTTGTTCGACTAATTGCCCCGTATTCATAGATGTTTTATTTAACTCATCAACCGAATTCAAATCATTTGCAAGTACTATATCTGCTAATTGCTTGGTAAATGCTTGGAACTGATCGTCTTTAGCAACAAAATCAGTTTCACAATTAACTTCTACAATTGATGCCTGCTTTCCATCCTTTGACACGGCAATCGCAATAGCGCCTTCGGCTGCAATACGACCAGCTTTTTTATCCGCTTTGGCCTGACCTGATTTACGCATCTGTTCTATAGCAGCTTCCATGTCTCCACTACTATTGGTCAAGGCTTTTTTACATTCCATCATGCCTGCACCTGTACGTTCACGCAGCTCTTTAACCATTGTTGCTGTAATTTGCATTATTCTTCCTAAATCTATTTTTGTGTGTGAGTAATAAAACTGTACTTAAAATGAAAGCTTGGCTGGCAATGACTTTGCTTGAGTAATCCAAGCTTCTATCTCAGTTTTTTCCGGAACGTTTGGCGCAAGTGACTTTTCCTTATTAGTTGCTTTGAGCTTCTTTAGCACATCATTAGCATCTGCACTTGCCAACTCATCGACAGAACTAAATCCACTCACTTCTAATAATTCAGCTTGGTTACCGCTAACCCCAGATAGACGAAAGAAATCGCTCATCTTTGCCCAGCGCTGAATTGATTTTTCACTCAAACCTGAAGACTCCGCACACTTAGCACGGGCATCAGGTGTCACACATGCCTCTAATAATTTACCTACAGTAGTAATACCAATTTTCCCCAGGGCATCGGCATATTTAGGCCCGATACCTTCAATGTCAGTGATATTTACGCTGTCATCGATATTAGATTTTACGGTATCTTTTTTTACAGGACTTTGCTTAGTAGATTTTTTCTTAACCGTTATCTTTTGCTTTGGTTTACTTTTTGTTTTTTCGTCTGCCTCGGCAACTTTTCCCGTATCATCGATTTCTACGAAATCGTCTTCGTCTCCCGACATGATACGTGAGCTTTCTTTACCCTCTATTATGGCGTCAGCAATATGCGAGGTATATAACTTGATTGCACGTATAGCGTCATCATTACCAGGTATCACATAATCAACACCATCTACTTTATTGTTGCTATCTACAATAGCGACTACAGGAATTCCAAGTTTGTTTGCCTCATTTACTGCAATCGCCTCATAACCTACATCAATCACAAACAAGACATCGGGTAAACCTGATATATTTTTTATGCCGCCTAAGCTGCGATCCAACTTAAAGAGCTCACGTTTCAAAAGTAATACTTCTTTTTTACTTAACCGCTCTATTCCATCACCACTTGCAGTTTGTTCAAGGTCATGCAACCGTTGAATTGATTTTTTAACAGTATTAAAGTTGGTTAACATTCCACCTAACCAACGATGATTGACATATGGCATTCCACATCGAATTGCCTCTTCTCGTATCACATCTCTTGCGGAACGCTTAGTACCAACAAATAAAATAGAACCCTTATTAGCCGCCATATTTCCTAAAAATGTTGCGGCCTCAAGAAACATCGGCAATGTTTTCTCAAGGTTAATAATGTGGATCTTATTTCGTTCACCGAAAATATAAGGACTCATTTTCGGATTCCAGTATCGGGTTTGATGCCCGAAATGCACGCCTGCTTCTAGCATCTGACGCATTGTGACATTCGCCATGATATGTAATGCTCCTATGGGTTATACCTCCGCGCACCCCATGTGGAAACTCTTATACGAGCACCCAACCACATGTGACGATACGCGTGTGGATTATATGAGAATCTGAATAATTCAGATTCTACTTAAAAGTGTATTTGCGCTGAGCGCGGGCGCTTTATAACATGATTAGTCATTAGGAACAATCACTTAAGCAATTATTCACTCACCTGCTGCAGCTTAGCTTCAAACTACAATGAACGTCACTATCAAATCCCTTGAAGAAATCAAAAAAATGCGGGTTGCCGGCAAACTAGCATCTGAAGTACTGGAAATGATTGAGTCGCATGTTGTAACCGGTATCAGCACAGACGAGCTAGACAGTATCTGCCACGAATACATCGTCAATGAACTTAACGCCATTCCTGCACCACTTAATTATCGTGGATTTCCTAAATCGATATGCACCTCCGTAAATCACCAGGTTTGTCATGGTATTCCGGGAAATCGCACGCTTAAAAATGGTGATATTCTGAATATCGACATCACCATCATAAAAGATGGCTTCCATGGGGACACCAGTAAAATGTTCTTTATTGGCAAACCGACAGTACGAGCAAAACGTCTTGTAGAACTCACTTATAAAGCATTAAAAATTGGTATACAGCATGTACAACCCGGTGCAAAACTTGGTGACATTGGCCATGCCATTCAAAGCTTTGTAGAAAAAAATCGATGCTCTGTGGTACGTGAATATTGTGGGCATGGAATTGGTCGCATGTTTCATGAAGACCCTCAAATCCTTCATTATGGCAAACCCCATACTGGCTTGGAGTTAAATCCTGGAATGACCTTCACAATCGAGCCTATGGTAAATGCGGGGAAACGGAATGTTCGTCTTTTGCCCGATGGCTGGACTGTTGTCACCAAAGACCACAGCTTATCTGCACAATGGGAGCACACTGTTCTAGTCACAGATAATGGCTATGAAGTACTAACACTGCGTAGCGATGAAAACTTATAAGTGACCAGAAAAATTTTCAAAATTAATTTTTAAAATGTATTTATATAAATGCTGAATGTAAATGTATTTGATGTATTAGCTCCAGAAGCACCGATTTTAAAATATTTAAGCCCATCTGCACGCTTAGAACCGACGGTTTCTAATTATAAACAGTTTAGAACTGAACTATTGGAACTGCTAAGAGAACGTTTTGAAAGCAACTCAGACATCTATGAACTTATTTCACTCAATACTTGTATCATGGATACTGCACTAAAGAATTTTTGGATAGATTTCAAAATTCCAACCAATGAAGGTGCACTTATTGCGATTGGTGGCTATGGTCGTCGCGAACTTTTTCCAGAATCCGATATAGATTTGATGATCGTACTTAAAGAAGACGTTAATGAAGAAGTAAAAACGAAAATTGAAGAGTTTCTAACTTTTTTATGGGATATAAATTTACCAATTGCTCAATCAGTACGAACAGTAAGAGATTGCCTCACCGAAGCCAAAAAAGATGTCACCGTTATGACAAGCCTAATGGAATTATATTTCCTTTCTGGCAGCAAAAATCTATATACTCAAATCCATAAGTTAGTAAACGATGATAAAATTTGGCCTAGCAAAAAATATTTCAAAGAAAAAACTCTAGAATTAGACAGCCGTCATCACAAATATGGAGACACTGCCAATCACCTTGAACCAAATGTTAAAGAAAACCCAGGGGGCTTACGTGATATCCATACTTTACGATGGTTAACGAATCGTTATTTTAAAACTAATTCATTTGAAGAATTAGTAACAAAAAAATTTTTGTCTGCTAATGAACTAAATTTAATCCAACAAGCATATAAAGTAATCGCAAAGATAAGATTTGCTTTGCACCTGCATGTGCAGCGGAGCGAAGATCGCTTATTATTTGACTACCAATACGATATTGCCTCTTTACTAGGTTACTACAACGATAATAGAAACCTACGTGTAGAAGAATTTATGCAGGTCTTCTATAGGAATAGCAATCAACTTTCCACACTTTCTGGAATTATCATCAATCGATTACGCTCAAGAATTTTTCCAGGAATATTTAAACGCAGAGCAAAACCCATTAATGAGCGTTTTCAAATACGTGCAAATTTGCTCGAAGCAACACACTCAAATATTTTTGCTAAGACACCTTCAGCCATGTTGGAATTATTTCAACTGCTGCAGCAACACAGCAATTTGTCAGGACTCAGTGATCAGCTTCAACAACTCATCATTGATAATTTACATATAATTGACGAAAAATTTAGAAACGACTCTATAAATTGCAGTCTTTTTGTTTCAATTTTAAGCCAACTACATACTAATCATCGTGAGATAAGGCGTATGGCACAATTAGGTGTATTAGGAAAATACTGGCCAAGTTTTGATGAGGTCACGGGCAGAATGCAGTTCGACTTGTATCATGTTTATACTGTAGAAGAGCATACCCTTAGAGTTTTTGAAAATACGTGTGCATTTAGCGAGCCCAACCCCAATTCAGAATTCGAAACCTATCATGATATTTTTACACAAACCCCAAAAGCGTTATTACTATATGTTGCAGCATTATTTCATGACATCGCTAAAGGCAGGGATGGTGATCACTCAGAACTCGGTGCCAATGAGGTTATAGCTTTTTGCCAAAAACATGATCTAAGCAATTACGACACTAAACTTGTGAGCTGGCTTGTAAAAAATCATCTTCTTATGTCGATGACTGCACAAAACAAAGACATTAGTGACCCAGAAATAATAAAAGAATTTGCTGATAAAGTAGTTAACCTAACACGTTTAAATTATTTATACCTATTAACCATCGCTGACATTCGTGGAACGAATCCAAAGCTGTGGAATAATTGGCGAAGCGCTTTACTAGCAGAGCTTTATCAAAGCACTTCAAGACATTTAAGACGTGGTATAGATACTCCGATTAATCGTGATGAATTAATTAATGAAGTCAAAGAATCTGCACTACTTGGCTTACGAAAACGAGGATTCGATCAAAGCGGCTGCTTAACATTTTGGCAAGAACTAGATGATGAATACTTTTTACGGCACTCTGATGAAGAAGTGATAAGGCATACTCAAGCAGTATTAGAGCACCAGGAATATGATGAAATTATTATCAATATACATCAGTACAGCGCGAGAGGCGCAACAGAGATATTCATTTATTGTAATGACAGAAATTATTTATTTGCACACATTACTTCAACGTTAGCCAAACTTAATATTTCGATTGTGCATGCCAGAATTATCACTTCTAAAAAGGGACATGCCTTAGATACATTTTTGATTTTAGATGCTAACAACGAACCCATAAATGATGCCAAACAATGTAATTTAGTAGCAAGTAGATTAAAGGAGGCACTCAAAAATCCTGAGCAGATAAACGATACCCCTTCACAAGGCTTACCTCGTCGCATTAGAGAGCTTAGAGTACCAATTGAAATTCAATTTGATGAAACTTCAAACAAGGCCTACACTAGTTTAGAAATTAAAGCACCAGATTTCCCAGGATTACTCGCCAGTATAGGAAGCGCATTTGTAGACTGCAATGTCGCTGTACATAATGCACGCATATCAAAACTAGGCGAGCGAGTTCATAATATTTTTCAACTTACAAATCTTGCCAACCACCCATTAGATCAATCACAACAAGATCAGCTTGCGTGTTCCATAAACGAGTATTTGCTGCAACCTAAGCAAATACTACTCGCTGTGTAGTTTTTCCTATGAATCCCAATTTGCAAAAACTACAGACTTATCCTTTTGAAAAATTAAAGTTGCTCATTAACCAACCTCCCTCTAGCAACCAATTAGACCCTATTTCGTTGGCAATTGGTGAGCCGAAGCATGCAACACCTGAAATCATTAAAGTGGCATTAGCAGATAATCTAAACCAACTTGACAAATATCCTACAACACGTGGATCCAATGCCCTACGTGCAAGCTGTGTTAATTGGTTGATAAATCGATTTAAACTGCATACGGAAAATATCAACGAAAACGACAATGTGTTACCGGTAAACGGTACGCGTGAAGCATTGTTTGCCTTTGCACAATGTGTCGTGAACTCAAATGAAAAACCTATCGTTTTAATTCCAAATCCCTTCTATCAAATTTATGAGGGTGCTGCATTACTCGCTGGTGCAGAACCTGTTTATTATGATTGCAAAATAGTGAATGGTGACATCCCTGCATTGTGGGAACTAGGCAACGATGTATGGCAACGTTGTCAATTGTTTTATATATGCACCCCAGGAAACCCAACTGGTGAAGTTGCTCCCGCTTCTACTATGCAAAAGTTAATTGAGTATTCAATAGAATATAACTTTATTCTTGCATCCGATGAATGTTACTCAGAAATATATCCTAGCAATACCACTCCTCCTATGGGACTGCTTTACCATGCCCAACAAGCGGGTAATACGGCCATGCAAAACTGCTTAAGTTTTTTCAGCCTCTCAAAGCGATCCAACGCACCCGGGCTACGTTCTGGTTTTGTAGCCGGTGCGAATAAATTAATTGAGCAGTTTTTTCAATACCGCACCTACCATGGCTGTGCCATGTCGTTACCCATACAGGCCGCTAGCATTGCTGCCTGGTCCGATGAAAAACACGTTGAAGAAAATCGCCGCCTGTATGATGAAAAGTTTATAGCAGTATTGGAAATATTCAAAGATGTCCTACCTTGTGACAGACCCCAGGCAGGTTTTTATCTGTGGCCAAAACTTGTTCTAGATGATGAGCAATTTGCACAATCACTATATATAAAGAAAAATGTCCTCACCTTACCTGGTAGCTACTTAGCTCGTACTGTAAATAACATAAACCCGGGTAAAAACCGAGTGCGCCTTGCCTTAGTTGCAAAAAAACAAGAATGCATACAAGCTGCTACTCGGATAAAAGAATACCTACAAAAAATATAGTAAAGAAATAGATAATGACAGGAGAAACAATGAGTAGCTCAAATCAAGAAATAATTGAATCGGCATTTGAGAATCTTTCGACCATAACCCCGACTTCTATCGATCCAGATATACGCAATGCGGTGGAATCAACACTACAACAGCTTGACAAAGGCGATGTACGTGTTGCCGAAAAACATGGCAGCGATTGGAAAGTAAATGAATGGCTTAAAAAAGCGGTACTACTTTCATTCCGTATGAATGAAAACCAAATCACTGACACGGGTTTTACTAAATATTATGACAAGGTTGCAACAAAATTTTCGCAAATGAACGATGTTGAAATTCAACAGTTAGGCGCACGCATTGTACCTCCAGCAATGGCTAGACACGGAGCCTATATTGCGCCCGATGTAGTATTGATGCCCAGTTATGTGAATATTGGTGCCTATGTAGATTCGGGAACTATGGTTGATACTTGGGCAACTGTTGGATCATGTGCACAAATTGGAAAAAATGTACATTTATCTGGTGGCGTAGGCATTGGAGGGGTGTTGGAACCATTGCAAGCCTCACCCACCATCATTGAAGACAATTGTTTTATCGGCGCTCGTTCAGAAGTTGTGGAAGGTGTTATTGTAGAGCAAGGATCTGTCATTTCGATGGGGGTATATATTGGTAAAAGCACAAAGATATATAACCGAGAAACCGGAGAAGTAAGTTTTGGCCGAATTCCAGCTGGCTCCGTCGTAGTTTCAGGAAACCTGCCTTCAAAAGACGGAAAATATAGCTTGTACTGTGCCGTGATCGTAAAGCAAGTAGATGAAAAAACACGCAGTAAAGTTGGCATTAATGAATTACTACGTTCGATAGATTAAAGCTCTAGAATATGGTTAAAGTATTCGGTATTCCTAACTGTGATCAAGTAAAAAAATCTCAAAAATGGTTGAAAGACCAGAATATTAATTTTGATTTTCACGATTACAAACAACTAGGCATCACTAAGAAGCAACTCAACGATTGGTGTAAAACCGTTGATTGGGAGTTGCTGCTGAATAAGCGTAGCAGAACGTGGAAAGAACTTAGCGAGAAAGATCGGTCTAACCTCAACCAGACAAAAGCTATTACTTTAATGCACCAGCATCCTACTTTAATCAAACGGCCTGTTGTTCAGAAAGGTAAAATCATTGAAGTAGGGTTTAATAGCAAAATATTTCTCCAAAAATTTACATGAATCACTTACATAAGCATGTCTGCCACACTTGATCTCGTCAAACAATTAATTCAGAAAGCATCGGTAACACCCGATGATGCTGGGTGCCAGTCGTTAATTAGTGAATATTTACAATTTTCGGGATTCGAAGCTGAAGTCATGCAGTTTGAAAATGTTACCAATCTTTGGTTACGACGTGGTGATGAAGCTCCGCTATTTGTTTTCGCAGGACATACCGATGTGGTACCTACAGGACCGTTAGAACAATGGCATTCCGATCCTTTTATACCTGAGATTCGTGATCATCAAATATTTGGACGTGGTGCAGCCGATATGAAGTCCAGCATCGCAGCCATGGCCGTCGCCTGCAAAAATTTTGTGGCATCAAATCCTGATCATAAAGGATCTATTGCTTTTCTACTTACCAGCGATGAAGAAGGCCCCGCGGTGAATGGCACTGTCAAAGTTATTGAAGAGTTGCAAGCACGACATGAAAACATCGATATGTGTATTGTTGGTGAACCCAGCAGCACTAATACACTTGGCGATACTCTTAAAATAGGACGGCGTGGCTCACTCTCTGCAACACTTTTTGTCTATGGCGTGCAAGGTCATGTTGCTTACCCTCATTTAGCAAAAAACCCTGTGCATGAATTTGCACCTGCTCTTACAGAATTAACCTCGCTTCAATGGGATGCCGGTAATGAGCATTTCCCTGCCACAACTTTTCAAATCTCAAATATCAATGCAGGCGCCGGTGCAAGTAACATTATTCCCGGAATGTTACAAATTGATTTTAATTTACGTTTTTCTACAGAGATTTCTGTAGATGAAATTAAAACTAAAATCCTAAGTATATTGGATAAACACAGTTTAGATTACGAGATTGAATGGCATCTTTCTGGAAATCCTTTTTATTGTGAACCAGGCGAATTAACTCAAGCCTGTGTACAAGCCATTCAAGAAACGATGAATATTAAACCGGAACTTTCAACAGGTGGCGGTACTTCAGATGGGAGATTTATTGCACCGACTGGCGCACAGGTAGTAGAACTCGGGCCAGTCAATGAAAGCATTCATAAGGTAAATGAACATATTGAAGTTGAAGCATTGGATCAATTAACAGAGATTTATCAGCGAGTTTTGGAGAGGTTGTTGGTTTGATTTTTGGTGTTTGGTAGCGGGCTAAAGCAGTCATTCGATATTGTAAATAAAAGTAAACATTGATCCTAAAATAATAATTACTGCAAATAATGTTATTGGTAACCTTGCAAGTCGTTTGTACAAAATACCTCTATCAGTAAGAGCTGAATTTGGCGCTAAAAATAAGAGGCCAAAGTTAAATTGGCCTTTGCATCGTTCATTTAAATAAGCTCTTTCAGTTTCATTTATAATGTGGCCACTTATTTTTCTATCGAAATAGCCATGAGCAAACAAGAAAATTGCTGAAATTGATATTAGGAATAATGTCATTACTAGTAACAATTTAATCAATAACTATCAAACGATTATATGTCAACTTTGGATCGTTACCGGACATTTTAGGCTTGTAGTGTATTGGTTCCAACCTAGTCAGTCCTAAATATTGTCAGTTTCGGTCAGTAGCGGTCATCTCAAAACTGATTAATATTATAAATTTCACCGCGCCCCTACTTTTCAAACATCAGCATTGAACCTACTAGAGCAATAGCAAAAAGCACAGTTAACGGTTCTGCTGAAATAAATTTTTTCTTTGCTGCGTCATTAATATTCATAACTTTTAGCCGTAGTATATTCCACCCACTCTCAAATATAGAGATGGCTAGCAATATAGTGCCTAATATGACGCCATATCCAGTATCTAGCTGAAACATGAATACAACAAATATGACTGCACTGAGACCAATTAAAAACTTAGAATTAACGCTTTTATATAAATCTTTTTCTGACTCATTCAATGAACGTTGAGTCTTCATATTCCAAGATATTTGAATGATGACAATAAAAATTGATGCTACTACACCAATAATCCAATAGCTATTATTCATATAGCTTGTGTATTAATGTGCGCTTTCGTTTGTTAGCGCCCATTTTTATTTTTCTGTAATTCTTTTAATTTCTCTTCGGCAATCTTCAGCTCTTTATCTAATAGCTCAACTCGATCATGGTACTCCTGCGTTAATCGAGCAGCTGGACCAATGAAAACATGATTTGTACCAAGTCTTTCTCCTGGTAATGGAATTTTACCTTTTTCTAAAGCTTCTTTTTTCTTAGCTACTTCTTGTCTTGCTGCTCTAATTTCAGCAGCGCGTTTTTCTCTGTCACTAATTCTCTGTTTAATTCGATTAGATACACGATCATGCTTTTGTATGACCTCATCTTGCTTTGCTTTAATTTGCAGAGGGGAAGTCGTGTTAGCTTCTTGTAACTCAATTTCTTCAATGTTATTTAAATGATTGGGCGGGTTAGATGTGTAAACGACTTTGCCATTTTCATCGATATATTTATAAACCTTGGTATCAGCATTAACTACTGAAAGGATAATAAATAAAAGCGTAAAACAAAAAAACGCAACTATTCGACAACTATTTTGCAAGTGTTTTAAGCCCATATTTTAATTACATAATAATTATTGTCAGGCAAATGAGACTCAAGTCATAAAAATAATCTTTAAACTCAAATACATTAGTAATTATAGGGATATGTAAATAGCCTCTAATGCTTTTCTAATTTTATTTAGATTATTATTTTAATGTCTGCTTTGGGTTGTGGTCTCAATAGGTCGATGCAACACTTTGAAATAGAGTGAAAAAAGGTTGCAAAAGCTAAGAGAAATGCAATTACATCAACATCTTAAGAGTAGATCAATAAAAGATGGCTCGAAGCAAGTAATAATGCAGTATTTAATGTAACCGGTTCATCCAAAAACAACTCAACACTAAATGGTCATCCGTTTGAGTCAACCTCTTTATTACTAAAAGTTTAGCAAGGTGTTGCATTGACCGATTGAATCGGCAGTCGTAAGCAGTCATTTTGAACTCTCGTTTTGATATTCCCAACCTGTTCTTCATTTTAACCTGCCTGACTTTAATTTGTTGCATCGTCCCTGATGGACCTCATATTCGCACATCCATGTGCTCACTACCTTGCGCTCATTTATTGCCAGGCTTCTAAAAACTCTGCAAAATGTTTTTCACTAGATTCAGATAAATACTCTTTCACCTGCTGACATTTATTATCATATTCTTTTTCATAGAGCTTTCCACGTATTAATTCAAAGCGCAAATAAATTAGATAAGTATTTAATACATCCGTTTCGCAGTAATTACGTATCGCTTTTAAATCACCATTTAAAAAGGTTTCGCAAACCTTACTGCCATCCATACCTAGTTTGCCCGGAAACCCTAACATGGTCGCAACGTGATCAAGTTTTGCCGAAGCACGCATTTGATAACCTGCTAAAACATCCATTAAATCGATATGCCGCCAATGGAAACGCCCTAAATAGTTGTTATATCGAAAGCTTGTATCTTCATCCCCAATTTGCCAGTAATGATGTGCACTTACTCCATGCAATAAAGATCGAAAATGCATTACTGGCAAATCAAAACCACCACCATTCCAGGAAACAATAGTGGGATTGTATTTTTCTAATCCATCATAAAAACGTTGTAACAGTTCTTTTTCAGATGATTTTTCTGCGCCTAATGACCAAACCTTAAATGAATCATGTGTACTAAGAACTGCGGATATTGCCACTATGCGTTGTAAATAATGCGGCATAAATTCACTACCGGTTTGCTGATTCCGCAAATGTTCAATGGCCTTGATGACCTCTTTATCCGGCAAACCATCTAAATCATAAATCTTTTTCCCTGACTCCACATCAGGTACGGTTTCAATATCAAATACGAGTACATTCATTTTATTCTTCTGCAAACAATCCCGTTGACAGATACCGATCCCCGCGATCACATATAATGACGACAATCACTGCATCCTGTACTTGTTTTGACAGCTCCAAAGCAGCCACAACTGCGCCTCCTGAAGATATACCACAAAAGATCCCTTCTTCTTTACCGAGCCGTCGCATCATGTCTTCGGCTTCCTGCTGGGTCACTTCCATGACTTGATCAACCGCCTTCGCATCAAATATTTTCGGAATATATTCTTCAGGCCATTTACGTATGCCTGGAATCTTAGAGCCCTCTGATGGCTCCACACCAATGATTTGAATCTTGGGATTTACTTCCTTTAAATATTTCGATGTACCCATTATCGTACCCGTGGTTCCCATTGAACTTACAAAGTGAGTAATCTTTCCATCCGTGTCTCGCCAAATTTCAGGACCGGTTGTTTGATAATGTGCTAGTGGGTTATCCGGATTGGCAAATTGATCTAACACTTTACCTTTACCGTCTGCTTGCATTTGTAGAGCCAAATCACGTGCACCTTCCATGCCTTCTTCGGCAGTAACTAATATTAATTCTGCACCAAAGGCTTGCATGGATTGACGACGTTCAAGGCTCATATTTTCTGGCATAATTAGTTTTAAGTTAAAGCCTTTCATTGCCGCTACCATTGCGAGTGCAATTCCGGTGTTACCACTAGTCGCTTCGATTAAATTATCTCCAGGTTTAATATCACCGCGTTTCTCTGCCTCAACAATCATGCTTAAAGCCGGTCGATCTTTCACCGATCCCGCAGGATTATTGCCTTCTAACTTTCCCAATACCAAATTAGAAGTTTTTCCTGGAAGACGTTGCAAGCGCACAAGCGGTGTATTGCCAACGAATTTTTCAATAGTTGGGACCTCTATAGTAGGAACACTCATTTTCATTCCTCCAGTTTAATTATTAATGCCTGTGCTACAGCGTAATTTTTTTCATCTGAAATACTAATATGTATATCTAAATTATCTGCCTCAATTTCTTCGGCAAATTCACTTGTAAATGCTAGCGATGGCTTGCCATGTTCATCATGCCGAACATACATATTACGCCAATTTACTTCACCTCGTATACCGGTTCCCAATGCTTTTACAAAAGCTTCTTTTACTGCAAATCGTTTTGCAATAAATGCCACAGTATCATATGAATTCTCTAACTCTTTTAATTCTTCGTCATGCAAAATCTTTGCTGCAAATTTACTTTCATAGCGATTATAGGTTTTTTCAATACGCGCTATTTCAACAATATCAATTCCAGTACCAATTATTTTCATATTAGTTAATCGTTTCTATTGTTTTTTTCATTTTTCTAACTGCTTCTTCTAATCCAACATATAATGCGTGTGCCACAATTGAATGGCCAATATTGAGTTCATACATGTTTTTTATACTTGCAATTGGTAATACATTTTCGTAATGCAGCCCGTGACCAGCATTTACCACCATACCTAGTGAATGTGCATACTTTGCCGCTTCTTTAATCCTATTCAATTCCTGTTGTTGATCGTTATTCATTGCGCTAGCATAAGTTCCCGTATGCAATTCTACAACTGTCGCGCCGGTTGCAGCAGAGGTTTCTACCACTTTTTTATCAGGCTCAATGAACAGTGATACTGCGATGCCCGCTTCTTTTAATGCGACAACTAAATCCTTTAATCGAGCTTGATGCTTGATCACATCTAAGCCACCTTCAGTTGTAAGCTCTTGTCTTTTTTCAGGAACGATACAACAATTTTCAGGTTTGACATACAATGCAATATCACGCATCTCATCAGTTGCTGCCATTTCTAAATTCATACTACTTTGAATTACCTGTTTAGCTAGATAAACATCTTCATCTTGAATATGCCGACGATCTTCACGTAAGTGCATCGTGATGCCATCGGCACCTGCACGTTCCGATAGTTCAATTGCTTGTTTTAAATCTGGGTAGGGAGTGAAACGAGCCTGACGAATTGTCATCACATGGTCGAGATTGACACCAAGCCTCACTTTAGGTTGAGCAGACATGTTATAAACAATGCTTTTAATTTCAATTGACAGAATTATGTTTGCATAAATTGCAAGATTTCTCGACTATGTAAAGGTCTATTATTAAGATGCCAGTTTATAACCCCGCGCATTAGCCGCTTTGCTTCAACTAAACAAGATGCATCCATATTCATAGGAGATCGCAAGCCAAGCAAGGTAGCACCTTTGATTACATTCCAAGCTGAACTTTCTTGTTGTACTCTTGCAGGACCCAAACCCATATCATAGCGATAGACTTTATCTTTTTGAATTGGTGTTTCATGATCAACTTCCTTATCCAAAGAAAGGCCATGTCCCACTAAACCAAGTAATTCAATCTCAAATAAGCGCAATAATTTTTCTTGCTTATCGTCGTTATCAAGTGAGTGAAGAATATTTTCGTATAAGTCGAAAATCTCCCTGCTAGGAGATGACTTAGGAACAAGTTTGAGTATTAGCTCATTTAAATACAGCCCAAGAATATACATGTTTGGCAAGTTAATATGTTTTGCGCCTGCTGTTTCAATATTAGTAAGAGTAAAAAGATCGCCTTTGCCTCCCCATGAAATCAGCAAAGGTGTAAAAACTATTCCCATAGCTCCACTATTTTTCTTCTTAGACCCTCGAAACACACAGGAAATCAAACCATGCTCTGGGGTGAGCATCTCCATAATCTGACTTGTTTCACGATATTGCCTGCTATGTATGCAATAAGCTTGTTCTAATTGTACTCTCATATTCTTTTAAAACTTTTATTGCTCAAACTGAGCCACAATATTTTGTTGATCCTGCCAATTCTGTTTAACCTTAACCCAAGTTTTGAGCATAACTTTTTTATTAAAAATTTTTTCTAATTTTCTACGTGAATGTTCGCCAATAGCCTTCAATTTCGAACCTTTTTTACCGATGACAATGGCCTTCTGACTTTCCTTTTCCACCCAAATAATTACACTTGTTGTTAACATATTCTTCTCGAATTCAAGCTCTTCTACTTCAGTGTAAATTGCATAGGGTAATTCTTTTTGTAGTTGCAACATTGCAGCTCCACGTACCACTTCACTTACTATAAACGAATCATCTCGATCCCATTTAATATCTTTAGGAAACAAAAATTCTGAATCTGGACAATATTTTGATAGTTCATCTACAAGCATGTTTAAATCGCTATCATACATAGCAGAGAGAGGGATAATGCTTGCAAAATTATGGCGAGCTTTTACTTTATCTAAAATAGGTAACAACTGAGATTTTTGTTTTAGCTTGTCTACTTTGTTAACTATCAGAATAACAGGTAGATTTGTTTGTTTTACGTGTTCTAATAAATACTCATCCTCTTCAGTCCAGAAATCTAATTCAACCAACATCAAAATAACATCGACGTCTTGTATAGATGAGAGCGCATTGCGTACTAAAACTTTATTCATTAAACGCTTGTTACCCAGCTGAACCCCTGGCGTATCTACTAAAATTATTTGACATTTATCTAGGGTTAAAATCCCTCGAATAGTATGACGCGTAGTTTGCGGCTTGTGTGTCGTTATAGATAGCTGCTCATCAAGCAATTTATTGAACAAAGTAGACTTACCAACATTTGCACGTCCGATGATTGCGACAAAACCACACTTTGTTTTGTTAGCCATTAAAAGTATTAAAAAGATTTTTGACTAACCACATAGGTATACGCCTTTTCTGCAGCATCTTGTTCTGCTCGACGTCGACTTTTCCCTGAACCCTCAAATTTACTCTCACAATTTTCAATAATACATTCTACAGTAAACGTCTCATTACCTGATTTGCCTAGCTTACCTTGTAGTACATATTTTGGTAATGCCACTCCCTTTGACTGCAAAAATTCTTGTAGTCGAGTCTTGGCATCTTTGAGTTCATCAACTGTAGGAATATTCCGCAAACGTTCAGAATAAATAGCTTGTATAAATTTCTTCGCTACATCAAGACCTTCAGATAAATACAAAGCACCAATTAAAGCTTCCAGAGCATCTGCCAAAATGGAATCACGTTGATTCCCACCTGATTTCAGCTCTCCTGGACCTAATACAATTAGCTCATTAAGATCCTGCTCAAGTGCAATTTCCGCAAGGGTTTCCTTTCTTACTAAATGGGCTCGCAAACGCGTGAGATCGCCCTCTGGATAATCTGGGTAATTACTAAATAACCACTCAGCAATAAAAAACCCCAACAATGAATCACCAAGATATTCTAAGCGTTCATTGTTTTGTGAACTGACGCTACGATGAGTAAGCGCTTGGCGATAATAATCTGAATCTAAGAAGTGGTTACCTAATTGCTTAACAAGACCCAAGGTATTATTTTTTTGTATTTATAGCTTGGCGTTGATCAAAATTCACGACGGCATCAAGATTAGCAATAATCGGCACACGAAACTCGTAATCTAACCCAAAATTAACTACTCCTTGCTTCCCTTTTTCATAAACAAAAGCTTCCTTCCCTACGCCGTAAATACTATTAATGTTGAGACGTTTATCAATAGCATCCCATAACTGACTTTTTGTCGGCTTTTTGCCTTGCATTTCTGCTGCTATGTCTTCGACAATTTTTTCTGTAGCAAAGCCCTTATAATAGACGGGAAATAACTTTATCCCAATCATAATAAGAAAACCGATCAAAGCTAAAAAGAATACCCAGAATACAAATGATGCGCCCTGCTGTTTTTTAAAATTCATAATATGATCTCCCTTAACTCTAAATAATTTTCTTACCAATTCGTTTAAAGTTATACTTTTTACCCTTAAAATCAGCATTCATCCACACTAAAAATGCGCGGCCAACTAAATTCTCTTCTGGAACAAACCCCCAAATACGACTATCACTACTATGATCTCGGTTATCACCCATCACAAAATAATGATTATCAGGGACACTAAATTCACCCGGTGTGTTGTAACGTGTTTGCTTGATTAATATATCATGTAACACAGTTTCTAAATCTTCCTTCAAAATAATGGCACCATTCATTACACTATTTGCTCCCGAACCTTTATAGATACCATTTTTTTGCTGCCCAATTTGTTTGCCGTTAATATATAAGGTCTTATCTTTATATGTAATGCGATCACCAGGCAGACCGATAACGCGCTTAATATAGTCGTCCGATGGGTCTTTTGGAAAACGAAATACAGCTACATCCCCACGCTGAGGGGATCCTGTATCGAGTATTTTTGTATGCAATACAGGCAGCCTCACTCCATAGGAAAACTTGTTCACTAAAATAAAATCACCATGCAACAATGTTGGCATCATGGAACCGGACGGTATACGAAAAGGCTCTGCAATAAAGGAACGAAGTATTAGTACTACTAACAATATCGGAAAAAAAGATTTACATATCTCAATATACCAGGGCTCTCTATAGGTTTTATTAGATTTGCGAACATCACCTTGCCCATGACTTGCGTTATAGGATTTTTCCAAAGCCCGTTTCCTGCGTTTATCTCCTAAAAACATTTTATCCGCTAACCAGATCAACCCAGTTAAGACTGTACCTAAAACCAAGAACAGCTCGAGATCAAAATGAAAATTAAATTGCATGATTAGATTTCAACGATAATAAGTTTTGACAAGACATCCCTGCCCACTGATTTGTACGATATTCAACCGAAATAAGTAAATATTTTAGACCCTGATTCACTCGGGGCCCAAGTATAGAAGCTAAATCTCGCCAGTGCGAGCTTACTTTCGACTATTCGTAATATATTTTAACCAGGATGACACCTTGCGCATACGTATTATGGACAAAACTAAGCATAGTGTAGCTATTTGGATGACCCAATGTACATAATCCTCCATATATTGTTCCTAACGTAACTCATATGGCCTTGGTTCTGACTCGACTCTGCCAGCCTTATCTTTAAACATGCTTCAGCATTGCAATCTCCCTCTCAGCTCATTTCAGCTTTACCACTAGGCTGACCTTTAAAAATTTACCTTAAAATCGCTTACCCCCCTACACTATGACATCTGTAGGCCATACTTTACCGTTAACCGATAGAAGGTAACATATATAAATAGATTCTTTGTTTATAGAATTTTTAAAAACTCAACTAATTCATCAATTTCTTGTTCAGAGAGTTCAAGGGCTGGTAATTCGTGAGGTACTTTGTTTGTATCAGGCGGATTATTATAAAACTTGACGACTTCCTTTAACGTTTTAAATCTACCATCATGCATATAAGGCGAGGTTAATAAAACATTGCGCAATGATGGCACTTTAAACGCACCTGCAGCAGTAGATGGTAAATTTACTTTCTTGCCAAACTCTACATGTTCACACTTATTCGACGCATCACTAAATTTACCACTGCAGTTGAACACATCATATGCAACGGCTTGTATTCCAAACAAGTACCCATAATCAAAGTTGTTATCCGAGTCGGGACCCGTTCCTATATTATGAAATCCATGATTTGTGAATAAAGGTCCGTTATGGCAGCGAAGACAATGTGTTTTTTCAACATCAAAAAATAAACGCAGTCCATTATATTGTTGTACGGTTAAATTAGTGTTTTTATTTTTACGTATTAAATAGACAGCATCATCAAATTCAGATGGAGTATGCTGGATTGTTGTTAAGTAAGCAGCAAGTGATTTTCCTATTAAAACAAAAACAGAGTTAATTGCAATTTTCTGTTCTTCAGTCAAATTATGCCAATTTGCTTTTTCTGTCTTATTACCAAAAGGTGATGCATCTTTTGGAAAGCTAACAAATTCTGACTCATCAAACGTGTTATCTAACTCCTTAAGCAAGGATCGATAATTTCCATTAGACAATAGATAATGGACAACAGCTGCACGATTGTTATCCATTTCACCTTGAGTCTCTATCGGTGTCACGGCTTGAGCCCAAAGTGAGTCACGCCTACCATCCCAGTAATACCACTGAGAATGGGATATACCAGTTAATGCAGGGGCATGGCGTTTTGTTTCAGCGGTGCCAAAAGATTTCTTGCGACCATCACTAAAGCCAAGTTTTGGCTTGTGGCAAGTAGAACAGCTCACCGTATTAGAACGACTCAGTTTGGTATCAAAAAAAAGTTTCTGCCCGAGTGATATAGCTGCTTGATGGTAAAGATATTTATTGGTGGGGTCTTGTGTAGCTTCAACTTGATCGATATGCATAGAAGATACTAATGCTTGATCAATCGCATTTTTTTCTGAGAAAGCTTTATGATTTTGGACCTCAAGAGGGAAAATTACGGTATCGAGACCTTCAGGCCCAGTAAAGGTGAGTCGAATCTCCCACTCGCCCCTCATATTAAAAAGCACACCACTTAAAAGTAGCTTGCCTTTGTCTATTGCACGCGTGAACCTGGGCTCACTTGGTAGTCCATGACCATGTGCAGGCATTCCACCATCAATAGATACTTGTCCAGGTATAAAAAGTTTCCCATTTTTTGTTTTAAAACTTACATACCAATTGTGCATAACACGTAAAGGAATATAAGTTTGCTCATTAGTAAATGTAAGTGTGTATACATCTCTTTCAGATGTAATAACTTTCTGATAAGCAATACTATTAAGAGGAAATAGTAAAAAAATCACACCCACACAAATAAGTGTATTTTTCATAAGCATTTTAAAACCATGTAAAACTTCATGTGGTGCAGTTAACAGTTATGCAATTATAGAGTAGTTCTTGTTTGTTTCGTTTGTTAAGTTCACAAAATAGGAAGGAGAGTAATACCTAACGGGTATTACAAAAAATAATTGCAAAGGAATGCATTATGGGGAACTACGTTTCTAATAAGCTATACAGCTTTACAAAATTACCAACAAATTTTCTTTTAGCTTGCATACTCTTTTTATTTTTCATTACTCAGTCATATGTGCTTGCCGGTCCGGAAGATCCACAAGATGGAGGTGCATGGGGACCGATAACGAGTTGGCCGATGATTCCTGTTTCTGCGGCCAACTTACCTGATGGGCGAATTATTGCCTGGGCATCCAATGAACGTACTACATTTCCTTCTTCAGTAAATAATGAGTCAACTTATACTGCCGTTTGGGATCCCCAAAGTAATTCTTTTATTGAAATACCTCACCCCAGTCATGACATGTTTTGCTCTCATCATGTCATGCTTGAGGATGGGAACGTGTTTGTAAGTGGTGGTCGGAATCAAGGTAACACTCCTTTTACAAGTATATTCAATCATCAAACTAATCAATGGGAACAACTTGCAAATATGAACCGTGGCCGCTGGTATCCCACATCCGTTGCCCTGGCTGATGGCACAATCATGACAGCGATTGGTTCCGGCGGAGGCAACACTGCAGAGCTATGGGATGGTACTTCAAGTTGGAATTTATTAGGCGGTCTTAACTTCGATGTTCCAATACTCAATTATGGCCATGGCGAAAGAGACTGGTGGCCATTATTGCATCTAGCACCAGATGGGCAAATCTTTCATTCCGGACCAACTCCAGACATGCATATGATTAATACTTCTGGTAACGGTTCAATTACGCAAACCAATACCCATACGGATTGGTATCCAAAACACGGTGCTACAGTGATGTATGACGAAGGGAAATTGTTAACTGCTGGCGGCTGGGTTGGCGCAAATAATGTTTCAAGTTCTAATCAAGCGATGGTAATCGACTTGAACGGTCCTAGCCCACAAATCACACCCATCGCTTCCATGCATCATGCACGTAAATTTCAAAATGGCGTTACCTTACCCAATGGCGAAGTATTAATTGTCGGCGGTAATACTTCAGGTCTTAAATTTGATGATTCAGGCACAATTTACTCAGTAGAGATTTGGAATCCTGACACTCAATTATGGCGTGAAGGCGCATCGATGGATGTACCTAGAAACTACCATTCTGTCGCACTGTTAATGTTAGATGGAAGAGTGTATTCAGCCGGAGGCGGATTATGTGGCTGTAGTGCTGATCATCAAGATCACCAGATTTATTCTCCACCCTATTTATTTAATGCGGATGGATCACATGCATCGCGTCCCGTAATTCTTCAAGTTCCCGGAGTTGTTGAAGCAGGTCAGACTATAAGCGTAGCAGCAACTGCAGGGTTAGCAGAATTTTCTTTAGTGAAAATGTCCTCCACCACACATGCAATTAATACTGACTTGCGTTATTTGCCTGTCACCATGAACGAGGTTACACCAGGCAATTATCAATTAAACTTACATGCAAATACGAACGTGTTGACTCCCGGTTATTGGATGTTATTTGCTTTGAATGCACAAGGCACACCATCAATTGCCAAAGCAATTCGTGTCTCAACACAAGGTTTGCAATCTGGCCCGCCAACAATTAAACAAATGAGCGATCTTGCAAATCGCATACAGGAAACGGTTAACTTAACTTTAGTAACTAGTGATCCCGATGGTGAAGCATTAACATTCACGGCTACAAATTTACCACCAGGTCTCACACTCAATTCACTCAGTGGAACGATTACCGGTGCACCGAACCAAGCCGGGACCTACAACACTACGATTACGGTTGCCGATAGTTCTGGTGGAACGGATGCAACGAGCTTTACTTGGAATGTTCTAGCTGGCGCTGGACAGCAAGGTGTGCGCTATGAATATTACCAAGGCGACTGGAATACTTTACCTAATTTTGATCAATTGCAGCCTATATCGACAGGTATCATTCCAAACTTCAGTATTTCTCCAGCTGCACAGGCAGATTACTTTGGATTCCGTTATAGCAGTCAAATAACCATTACTACTGCTGGAAATTATACTTTTTATACCAACTCAGATGATGGCAGCCAATTATTTATTAATGATCAACTTGTCGTAGACAATAACGGCTTGCATGCCCCTCAAGAACGATCGGGTTCAATTACTTTGGCTGCGGGCAACCATGATATTCGAGTTACTTTTTTTGAAAAAACAGGTGGTGCTAATTTAGTAGTCAGCTACGCCGGCCCAAACATAGCTAAACAAACAATACCCAATTCGGTTCTTTTTGTCCCTACCTTTCAAGGTGTTCAATCGACAAGATACGTACGCCTTACGGCATTGTCGGAAATCAATGCAAAACCTTGGACATCTGCTGCGGAAATTAATTTATTAGATACTAATGGACAAGCACTAACGAGATCAGCATGGACCGTAAGCGCAAGCAGCATGGAATTGACCGGAGAAAACGGAGCGGCTTCGAATGCCATCGATGGAGATGTAAATACGATTTGGCATACGGAATGGTTCAGCCAAGCAGGTGATGACAATGATCCAGCGCATCCACATCATTTTATAATTGATTTGGGTGCCGTAAATGATATTTCTGGACTTACTTACTTACCAAGACCCGGCGCAGGTAATGGCACAATCAAAGCCTATGAAATTTATGTGAGCGGCGATGGAATAAACTGGGGCACACCTATCCATGTCGGTGAATTCACATCGACAGGTTTAAATACGGTGACCTTTGTGGATGAACCACAACCAACTAACAATGCTCCTACAATTGTCAATCCTGGCACACAAAATAATTCAAGCGGTGACACGATTGCGCTATCAATAAGTGCAGCGGACAGTGATGGTGATATTCTTACTTACAGTGCTACTGGTTTGCCAACTGGCTTGTCGGTTAACTCAGCTACCGGCTTGATTTCGGGAACAGTAACAACGGCACAAACTTTTAATACCACGATTACCGTATCGGATGGACAAGCAAGTGCAAACGCCAACTTTAGTTGGCAGGTACTTTCATCAAATAGTGCCCCTGTGGTTACCTCACCGGGCGATCAAAACAACCAAGTGGATGACACGATATCACTCACAATTACAGCTACGGATATTGATAACGACCCACTGACTTATCAAGCAACGGGCTTACCGACAGGCTTAGTCATTAACGCCAGCACTGGTGTAATTAGCGGTACGCTTACAGAAGTGGGACAGTACACCACACAAGTCAGTGTGAGTGATGGACAAGAGGCGACAGTAATACAATTTACTTGGTCTGTACTAGTTAATAATTTACCGCCAACACTAGACCCAATTGCAAATCAAAATAATGTAGTGGGCGATAGCATATCTTTACAATTATCTGCAACAGATCCGAATAACGACCCCATCGCCTATAGCGCCACCGGCTTACCAGATGGATTAAACCTGAATACACAAACAGGATTGATAAGCGGGCAAACATCGCTTGCCAATGTATTTAATGTAAGCGTTTCCGTTAGTGACGGAGAATTAGCTAGTAACCGTAGTTTTACTTGGACCGTCACTGCAGCACCGGAGCCTATCGTAATTAATCCACTGTCTTCTGCACCAGTAGAGACAGGAGTCACGCAGAACTATGTCGGCTCCGCACAAGGTGATGGAGTACTTGAATATAGTTGGTTATTTGGTGACGGTAGTCCGGCCACCAGCTTTTCAACCGATTCAAGTGCTTCGCATGTGTTTAATGCACCCGGTCGTTATCTGGTTACCTTAACGGTGAGAAACCAAACCTCACAGGCCAGCACGACATTCACGCAAGCGGTACATTTGCCTCTAGCAAATGGTACAGCAAGTGGCGATGCAACAATTGTCTATGAAGATACTACAGGGGTTGCGCGAGTTTGGGCCGTGAATCCAGATAATGACACCGTTACTGTTATCAATGTTGCTACTCAAACAAAAATTACGGAAATTGCAACTGGTACAAAACCGGTTTCCTTAGTGCTTGATGCGGCAAATAATGAACTGCTTGTTGTTAATAAAAAATCAGCTTCTATTACACGCATATCATTGGCAACTTTAGCTTTAGTCGATGAAATAAGCTTACCTAGAGGATCGCAACCGCATGGTATCGCGATAAATGCAGGAACTGGATATATTTATGTAGCTTTAGAAGCATTAAAGCAAGTTATTCAAATTGATTCGATTACTAATCAAATTGTCAATACTCTAAACTTATCCAACAACATCCGGCATTTAACACTATCGCCTGATGGATCGGTTTTGTATGCACCATTATTTAAAACCCCTAAAATTCCAGGAGAAGATACTTCCTCTCCATCTGTACTCGACGGCAATAATCAAATCGTCGGTGGCATAGTTAATCGTATTTTGACCGACAGTTTCACACTGGATAGTCCTATTGTCTTACCTCATAGTGATGCACTTGTCTCGGAGCATTCGGGACCCGGTCTACCAAACTATCTACGCAATTTGTCGATTTCCCCAGATGGAATTAATGCCTATGTTCCATCCAAACAAGATAATATTTTAGCCGGAACCGCACGCAGCTCGACATTACTTGATCATGATCACACAGTACGTGCCATTGTTTCTCAAGTTGATTTAGTTAATGCCATGGCTTTGTTAAATAACCGAGTCGACATTGACAATTCCAGTGTTGCTTCTGCAGCAGCTTATGGCCCATTTGGAAATTATTTATTTGTTGCACTTGAAGGAAACCGCATGGTGTCTATTGTAGATGCCTATCGAGGCGAAGAATTGTTTAGATTTGTAACAGGTCGCGCACCGCAAGGATTAGTGACTAGCCCAGATGGCACTATGTTGTTTGTACATAACTTTTTAGATCGTACGGTGAGTATTCATGATATATCAAAAATTACTCTTGAAGGTGTCAACCAACTAACTAATGTTGCTTCGATTCCCTTAGTCGCGAATGAAAAATTGTCACCAACAGTTTTACTTGGTAAGCAACATTTCTACGATGCACTAGATCCACGTTTAACTCTGGAAGTCTATATGAGTTGTGCAAGCTGTCATAACGATGGTGATGACGACGGACGCATTTGGGACTTCACTCAATTTGGTGAAGGCTTGAGAAGTACAATCAGTCTGATTGGTCAAGCAGGTGCTTTACATGGCCCGGTACACTGGACCGGTAACTTTGATGAGATTCAGGATTTTGAAGGACAAATTCGATCTTTCGCCGGTGGATTGGGACTAATGGATGATGTCGACTTTAATCAAGGTACTCGTTCGCAACCATTGGGAGATACAAAGGCCGGAGTTAGTCCAAACTTAGATGCACTGGCGGCGTACTTGGAATCTCTATCCACTGTGGAACCCAGCCCTTATCGCGAAAGTGATGGTGAACTCACCGCGAATGCACAAGCCGGTAAACAATTATTTGCCGATAATAACTGTGCCGATTGTCATAACGGTAGTCGCTTTAGCGATAGCGCACTGGATACACGCCATGATGTAGGAACCCTAGATGCGGATAGCGGACAACGTTTGGGAGGCTTGTTGGATGGTTTGGATACCCCAACCCTTAGAGGTTTATGGATGAGCGCCCCTTACTTACACGATGGTTCGCAAGATACTCTTGAAGGCGCTATTCTTTCGCATACCACTTTGAACATCAGCACATCTGATGCTGCCTTAATCGCTGAATATCTATTGCAGCTGGACGAAGAAGAAATTGCGCCTACAACACAAGAAACTTTATTGCAATCAATTTCAATACCCGCTGTTGGTACAGATTGGGTACCGGTAACGGTTACCGGATCTTACACCGACATGGTTGTCGTCTGTTCCATTGTGCAAACAAATAACTTTGTGCCACAAATCACACGTGTACGCGTAACTGCAAATAATCAATTCGAAGTAAGACTACAAAGTCCATCTAATAATATTTTGTTAAATGAAAGAGTAGACTGTGTAGTTGCCGAGCAAGGCAATTGGTTATTACCTAATGGTGATCAATTTGAAGCGAGGCTGTATCAAAGTTCGATTACGGATAGAAAAGGTTCATGGATAGGTGAGCAACAAAACTACTTAAATAGCTACATTAATCCGGTAGTGATTGGCCAAGTCATGTCTTATAACGATTCGAATTGGTCAACATTTTGGAACCAAGGTTCTGCGCGTAGAAATATTCCATCCAATACAGTGATAAAAACAGGCAAGATGGTAGGTGAAGATCCAAATACAACGCGTAGTACCGAGACAATCGGCTATATGGTGTTTGAGCGCAATTCAGGAACGATAAATGGAATTGAATTCGAAACAGCGGTTGGAACCGATAGCATACGAGGATGGAATAATTCTGCATCTGGAAATACTTATAGCCTACTCAATTCATATGCAACCACATCGATTTCAATTGCATCGATCACAGCCATGGATGGCAATAATGGTGGTTGGTCTACAATAAGAGGACCGGTTTTTGGCAATCAATTAACTATAAGCATCGATGAAGACCAAGTGTTGGATACAGAAAGAAATCATACCACGGAGCAAGTTAGTTATTTAATAATGAGTGAAAGCGGAGTGGTACCTCTTACAAAAGTGGAGTAATACTCGTTATATGGCTTCGCCATTATTAAACGGTTCGTATCTTCCCTGATGCGGGCTCTCACTCGTGTATCCTTACACTCGCCCGGCGATTTTGTGAACCTCTGTTCGGCTCCACTCTATCCCCACCAACGTCTTTAAAAAAGAAACTTCACTTTTGGTGAAAGCTTCTTTTCATAAATAGAGAATGGCTTCGCCATGCTTAACTTGCGACTAATACCCAGTCGCATGTGTGGTCGGGGTGAGAGGATTTGAACCTCCGACCACCGCAACCCCATTGCGGTGCGCTACCAGGCTGCGCTACACCCCGATATTAGAAAAAACCGAATATGAATTAAATTATAGAGTGATTTATTGACGTTTTAAAACTTGCAGCAAGTCTTCTAGTTCTACGCGCATCTGATGAACAAGTTGCTGACTTTGATTGTTATCTTCTTTTGCTGAAGATCCAGCGAGCTTAAGTCTCGCACCACCAATAGTGTAGCCTTGCTCATACAAGAGACTACGAATTTGGCGAATTAGAATGACATCATGACGTTGGTAATAACGACGGTTGCCACGTCTTTTTACTGGCTTTAATGAAGGGAATTCTTGTTCCCAATACCGCAACACATGTGGTTTAACCCCACATAACTCACTCACTTCACCAATTGTAAAATAGCGCTTCCCAGGAATCGCCGGCAATTCATTATTGTTATTAATTTCCAGCATATGCCTCAACTCTTGCTTTTAATTTTTGCCCAGGACGAAAAGTTACTACACGTCGTGCTGAAATAGGAATCTCTTCTCCAGTTTTCGGATTTCGGCCAGGTCGTTGATTTTTGTCCCGCAAAATAAAATTCCCAAAACCTGAAAGTTTAACTTCATGGCCTTGCTCCAATGCGAGCCGAACCTCCTCAAAGAATATTTCGACTAATTCTTTTGCTTCTCGCTTGTTGAGGCCTAACTCCTCAAACAAGTTTTCTGCCATTTCAGCTTTGGTTAGCGCCATTGCAGTTATGTTCTTATTTCCGCTCCAACTTTATTACTAAGTTGAGAAATAATTAATGAGATTGTTTGTTCTATTTCTTTATCCGTAAGGGTGCGTGAAAACTCTTGCAAAATCAAGCCTAAAGAGACGCTTTTCTTAGAATCTGCTACACCTTTACCCGTATAAATACTGAAAATTTCGATGTTTTGGAGACATGAAATTTCCATTTGTTCAATGTTTGTGCAAATTTCTTCGGCACTGATTGTTTCATCAACAATTAAAGTGATATCCCGACGGATCGAAGGGTATTTAGACAAGGACTGAAATACAATCTCAGCAGATTCTCCCAGCAAATTATTTAACTGTAATTCAAATAAGAAAATGGGCTGGTCAATATCTAGCTTGGATTGAATACGTGGGTGCAACTTACCAATTCGGCCAATAATTTGATTATCTACAATAACTTTAGCAGCTTGGCCAGGATGCAATGCCGGATCATTTAAAATTTCAAAATTAACCTTGCTGGTTGGCAAGAAAGCTATATCCAAGATTCGTTCTACATCACCCTTTAAGTCATAAAAATCTACTACTCTAGCTTCCTCCGACCATTGCTGCGGGTAATTTAAACCTGTCACTAATCCAGCAAGAATCGGTGTTTGTTTTAGCCCCTGCTTAGTCTGCAGAAACTGTAGTCCATGCTCAAAAAATCGAATGCGGGTTTGTTGGCGATTCAAATTATATTGTGCCGCCTTAATCAAACCTGGCCATATACTGCTGCGCATCACCGCAAGCTCTTGAGAAATCGGATTCGCTAATACTTTAGACTTATGTTCAGGGTTCAACATGGATTCTATGCCCTGATCGACAAAGCTAAATGAAATGATTTCATGGTAACCAGATGTAACCAAAGCGCGTTTGATCAAAGTCAGCTTGTCAAAATTTGATGTTGCAGCTTTGTTTTGATAGGAAATATCATTTACTTGACCAGGTATGTTTTCATACCCTACCAGACGCACCACTTCTTCAATCAAATCAACATCCATAGTTAAATCAAAACGAAAGCTTGGTGGAATAACTTGCAAACTATTGCCTGTTACTTGTACATCACAGCCTAAGCGCTTTAACAAATTCTCTACTTCTTCAATTGATATTTTTATACCCAGTAGTGATTCAACTTTAGAATGATCTAGTTTAATTTTGACAGGCCCCGTTACTGCAGCACCATTTTCTTCAAGAATTACCGGACCCGCCGTACCGCCAACCAATTCAAGTATTAGCTGGGTAGCTCTTTCTATTGCAAGTGGACTTAATTTAGGATCAACTCCACGCTCAAAACGATGCGATGAATCCGTATGCAAACCATAGCGTCTTGCTTTACCAGAAATTGTCTCTGGCTTAAACGATGCACTTTCTAAAAAAATATCGGTAGTTTGATCATCAACTGCAGTACTACTTCCCCCCATAATACCTGCCAGAGCAATAGGTTGTTTTGCATCGGCGATTAGCAAATCATCACTTGCCAGCTCAACTACTTGACCATCAAGTAACTCTAGTTTTTCAGAGGCATCAGCAAATCGTACTGTGATCCCTTCTTCAAGTTTATTTAAATCAAACGCATGCATGGGTTGACCCAGTTCTAGCATTACGTAATTGGTTATATCAATGATGGCATTTAAGGACCGCAATCCAGCGCGTCGCAGTTTTTCCTGCATCCACATCGGACTTTGCGCTGATCCGGAAATACCTTCAATCACTCTACCCACATAGCGTGGACAATCCTGTTCAGTACGGATTGATACTGGAAAAATTGTTTGGCTGACACTATCTATCACGGCTGCAGGAATCGGGTTGTGTAAAGAAGTATCTAGCAGCGCAGAGACTTCCCTCGCCACGCCTTGAATACTTAAACAATCAGATCGATTTGGGGTTAAATCGATATCAATGATTGAGTCATCAAGTAAAAGAGCTTCGTACAACTCTGTTCCTAACGGATACTCGTTTGGCAATTCCATAATCCCTTGCGAAGATTCAACCAAACCTAATTCCGATGCGGAACACAACATGCCAAAAGATTCAACACCACGTATTGTTTTTGCTTTAATTTTAAAGTTATCTAGAAGAACTGCACCAACTTTTGCATAGGCAACTATAAGCCCTTTGCGTACATTAGCAGCACCACAAATTACTTTATGCGTTTCTCCCTGGCCGTCATCCACATCACATACATACAATTTTTCAGCATCTGGGTGTTTTTCTGCGCTTAGTACCTTAGCTACCACCACACCTGAAAATTTAAGTGCTGCAGGCTCTACACTATCGACTTCCAACCCAGCCATAGTCAAGCTATCTGCTAATTGCTGTGTGTTGACTTTGGGGCTTACCCATTCACGTAACCAGTTTTCACTTACACGCATAACCCATACCCTAAGAAAACTGTTTTAAAAAACGCAGATCATTTTCAAAAAACAAACGCAAATCATTTACTTGATAGCGAAGCATAGCGAGACGCTCTACACCCAAACCAAATGCATAACCACTGTATTTGTTCGTATCGATTCCTACTTTTTCAAATACATTAGGGTGCACCATGCCACATCCCATCACTTCTAACCACTTTGTTTTCTTTGAATCACTGACTTGCATGGCAATATCAATTTCTGCTGAAGGTTCTGTAAAAGGAAAATATGAAGGCCTAAATCGAACTTTTAAGTTTTCATCTTCAAAAAATGTTTGTAAAAATTCAATTATGATCCCTTTTAAATCTACAAATGAAACTTGTTCATCTACTAGTAAGCCTTCAACTTGATGAAACATCGGGCTATGAGTTGGGTCAGAATCACATCGATACACTCTTCCTGGCGCAATAATTCGAATTGGTGGAGCTTGTTCTTGCATGACATGGATTTGCACAGATGACGTATGCGTGCGCAACAACAACTTATCATCAAAATAAAAGGTGTCGTGCATGGCACGTGCAGGGTGATGTTCAGGAATATTTAAGGCTTCAAAATTATGAAACTCATCTTCTATTTCAGGACCTTCTGCTATTGCGAATCCATAAGCTTGAAAATATTCCTCAATACGAGCAAGCGTTAGCGAAATAGGATGCAAGCTACCCAAACTTTGTCCGCGCCCTGGTAAGGTCACATCCAAAGCTTCGCCCTTTAATTGCTCATCTATTGCTGATTCTTGTAATAGAGATTTTTTTTCTTCAAGTGTCTGTTGAATCCGCGCTTTAACTTGATTGATTTTTTGTCCGGCAGCTGGCCGCTCTTCCTTAGGAAGCTTACCAAGCTCTTTCAGTTGTTCGGTTAATAATCCTTTCTTACCTAAGTACTGAACACGCAAGGATTCCAAACCTCGCATATCACCAACAGACTGAATCTCAACTAATGCTTGCGATTCTAAAGTGTTGAGATCAGTCATTTTTTTCTAACTAAAGCTATTTTTGTATGCTTTGAATTATTCATCGATTTTTCAAACAAAAAAGGGAAAGGCATCGCCTCTCCCTTTTTAAACTAAATTTTAATATTTTGCGCTGCAATTAATATGTAACGAATTTATTTTGAAGTTCTGATTTGATTTGAGACGAGGCAAAAAATATTGAAAAAGCGGAGTTTACACGTTAGTAAATGAGTATTTTGAAATATTTTTTAACAAAGTATCAAATCGAATCAGAGCTTCAGGAACTTGATAAGCTGGCTTTTGCTTGTTCTGCAATCTTACCAAATGTATCGATGTCGTTAACCGCTAAGTCAGCTAATACCTTGCGATCAATTTCAATAGAGGCCTTGTTCAAACCATTCATTAAACGACTATAGGATAAACCAAACTGTCTTGCAGCCGCGTTGATACGTACGATCCATAAAGATCGAAATTGGCGTTTGCGTTGGCGTCGATCACGGTATGCATACTGACCCGCTTTAATTACTGCCTGCTTGGCAACACGGTACACATTTTTGCGTGCGCCATAATAGCCTTTGGCCTTTGCACGTACTTTTTTATGCTTAGCATGCGCAACTACTGATCGTTTAGCTCTTGGCATTTATTCTCTCCAAATTCTTTTCATTACTTACGCATAGGGAAGCATTTGCTTCACAGACTTATTATCCGATTCTGCAATTAAAGCACTCGAACGCAACTGTCTTTTACGTTTGGTACTTTTCTTAGTGAGGATATGTCTTCCATGTGATTGAATACGTTTAAAACCACCTTTGGCAGTTTTTTTAAAACGCTTTGCAGCACCTCGATTAGTCTTTAATTTCGGCATTAGTATTCCAATTACTTTTTACGTAAAGGTGCAAATACCATAACTAGCTGTCGCCCTTCAAGTTTTGGTCTTTGCTCTACTTCACCATATTCTTTTAAATCATCTTCTATTCGATCAAGTAATCTAGCACCAAGTTCTTGATGCATCATTTCTCGACCTCTAAATCGGATCGTTACTTTGGTTTTATTATTATTCGTTAAAAATTCAATAATCTTTTTTAGTTTTACCTGGTAGTCACTTTCTTCAGTTCCCGGACGAAATTTAATTTCTTTAACATGAATTGTTTTTTGTCTTTTGCGCGCTACTTGAGCTTTTTTACTTTGTTCAAACTTAAATTTGCCATAATCCATCACTCGGCAAACTGGTGGACTGGCATTGGGAACAATTTCTACTAAATCAAGATCAGCATCTATTGCTATTTGTTGAGCTTGATCGATATCTACTACCCCAACATTTTCTCCATCACTTCCGATCAGGCGTACTTCCCGATCAGTAATTTCTTCATTTAAACGGTTCTCTTTCGCTGCGCTGATATCCTATTCCTCCAAACAAAAAACTAATGGCCGCGGTGCGCGCTTTCTTCGATAAACATTTGAGTAATAGTACTCATATCCATCGATCCCAGGTCTTTACCACTGCGCGTACGAACGGCCAACTGATTCGCGGTGACTTCACGATCACCTGCCACTAACATATAAGGTATATGGGCAAGTGTGTGCTCGCGAATCTTAAAGCCAATCTTCTCATTTCTCAAGTCAGAAATGACTCTGAACCCTTGATTTTTAAGCGTTTCTTGCATCGAACCGACATAATCCGCTTGTCGATCGGTAATATTAAGCAAAACGGCTTGCGTCGGAGCAAGCCAAAACGGCAAGTCACCCGCATAGTTTTCAATAAGAATCCCAATAAATCGCTCCAATGAACCCAAAATGGCGCGGTGGATCATTACTGGAACTTGACGCGTTCCATCCTCAGCAACATAAGTGGCATCCAAGCGCCCAGGCATGGAAAAATCAACTTGGATAGTCCCACATTGCCATATACGCCCAATGCAATCATGTAGCGTGAATTCAATCTTAGGACCGTAAAACGCACCTTCACCAGGTTGTAATTTGTATTCGAGACCTTGGTTTTTAAAGGCCATCTCTAGAGCTTCTTCGGCCTCATCCCAAAGCTTATCTTCTCCAACACGTTGTTCAGGTCTGGTTGAAAGCGCAAGCTCAATATCTTTGAAACCAAAATCATTATATACATCGAAAGTAAGTTGAATCAGTTCCGCTACTTCTTGTTGTAACTGTTCGCGCGTACAAAATATATGCGCATCATCTTGTACAAAGCGACGACAGCGCATCAAACCATGCAATGTGCCTGAGGGTTCGTTGCGATGCACCAAGCCAAATTCAGAAAGCTTAAGGGGCAAATCGCGATAACTTTTTAAGCCTTGATTATAAATTTGCACATGCCCTGGACAGTTCATAGGTTTAATTGCGTACTCACGATTTTCAGATTGCGTAGCAAAAATCATGTCACCAAATTTATCCCAGTGACCAGATTTCTCCCATAATTTACGATCAAGTACTTGCGGAGTTAACACCTCTTGATAACCATGTTCGCGTATCTTATTACGTATATAGGTTTCAACTAGCCGATACAATGTAAACCCGCGGTCATGCCAAAATACCATTCCAGGCGCTTCATCCTGAAAATGAAACAAATCCATTTGCTTACCCAATTTTCGATGATCACGTTTTTCCGCTTCTTCTAACTGAGTTAAATAGGCCTTAAGTTGTTTTTTATCTGCCCAAGCTGTGCCATAAATACGCTGCAACATTTTGTTATTGGAATCACCGCGCCAATAGGCGCCAGCAAGCTTGGTTAACTTAAAAGCACGCAAGTGCTTAGTGTTAGGGACATGTGGTCCTCGACACATGTCGGTGTATTCTTGATGATGATATAACGCAATGATTTCATCATCTGGAATCTCAGATGCAATTTCGACTTTGTAATCTTCATCGCGGCCTTTGAATGTATCTACGGCTTTTTCTCGACTAACCACTTCACGAATCACATCATAATCTTGCTTAATCAATTCCTGCATGCGTTTTTCAATAGCTTCTAAATCCTCTGGCGTAAAGGGACGTTCATATTCAATGTCATAATAAAATCCATTTTCAATGACCGGGCCGATGGCCATCTTGGCAGTAGGATAAAGTTGCTTAATGGCATGCCCCATTAAATGCGCAAAAGAGTGGCGAATAATATCGACCCCATCAGGATCCTTATTAGTAACGATCTCAACATTGGCATCGTCGGTGATATCGACACAGGCATCGGCAAGTTGGCCATTGATGCGCCCAGCAATAGTCGCCTTGGCAAGCCCAGGACCAATGGATTCCGCAACTTGTTGGATGGTTACAGGATGAGAAAATTCTTTTTGAGTTCCGTCAGGGAGGGTAATGGTTGGCATTCTATTTCCTTTGTCAGTGGTGACCTATACCAAGGGCCACATGTCAGAATGTCTCTTTTGTTCTAATACGGCATTGCAGTTATTTTTGTGAAGCTCATTTACCTACTTGTAAACTTCACTTCCTAAAAATTCCCGCGCCTTGTATAGGAACAAACAAACTATTCTGATAATTAGTCAAAAAAGTTGGTGCAATTGTAAAGCTTCGGTTGCGAACACTCCACCCCATTCACCCGTTGAATGTCCATTACCAGCTGCCAAAAGCAGACTTTTGATTAATTTTATGAGCGCAAACTGATCATACCCTGGTTTGGTGGAGTCCAAGAAAGAGGATGGTTTAGTTTAACTGCTTGCATGTTGTCGTTCAAATTGTACAGGTGTTAAGTAATTCAAGTAACTGTGTCTACGCTGTCGATTGTAAAAAATCTCTATATATTCAAAGATACTGCGTTTAGCTTGTTCGCGTGTTTTATACTGACAATGATGAGTCAGCTCTGTCTTTAGTGTATGAAAGAAACTCTCCATCGCTGCATTATCTAAACAATTGCCTTTACGGCTCATACTACAAGTCATGCGATGGTCTTTCAGTAGTTGATGATATTCAGAGGTGCGATATTCCATGCCTTGATCCGAGTGAATCAGTAAGTCTCGTTTGCGTGAGCGTTGACTTAAAGCCATCCTAAGCGCATCCAACGTTAAGTGTTTATTACGTTTGTCTGACATCGACCAACCAATGATTTTTCTAGAAAATAAATCCATAATCACTGCGACATATAACCAACCGGCCCGAGTGGGCACATAGGTGTAATCGGATACCCAGCGTTGATTCGTGTGTTGCGCAGAGAAGTCACGTTGCAATTGATTGGTTTCTATATGTTCAAACGTCTTACCTCGCTTGCTTCGCTCCCATAAACATTTCATGCGCGTCTTTAACCCGGCTTGCTTCATCAAGCGTGCCACACGATGTTTGCCACATGGAACACCTGAGGCGTTCAGCTCAGCATGAATTCTAGGATAACCGTATGTCTGTCTTGAAGATTGATGAATATCGATAATCAGCTTCAGCAATTGTCGATTGGCTTTAGTACGCGCACTCATCGGCCGATCTCGCCATGCATAGTAACCACTCTCAGAGACTTGCAGTGCACGACATATCCAAGCAATTGGATAATCATGGCGATGCTGATGAACCCACTCAAACTTCATTCCGATAGCTTGGTGAAGTGGTGGGTCGCTTTTTTTAAAATCTCATTCTCTGCACGCAAACGTTCGTTCTCTTTACGCAGTTTCGTTAATTGCGCAGCTTCACCACTTTGTTGACCTTTACCAGGAAAGGAATCTTCGCCTTTAATGGCCAATTGCTCTTTCCATTTGTATATTTGATTGACGCGAATACCAAGTTCACGCGCCACTTGAGTGACTGATTGGTCACTTTCTTCCGCTAATCGAATCGCTTCTAACTTAAATTCTTTTGTGTATTGACGATATTGTCGTGGCATTGAGTTCTCCTTATCAGGGTAGTTTAACCCCTTTCAAGAACTCCATTAAACCGGGGGAAGATCAAACACTTGCTCTCATATAAATAAACTCAAATATTCACTCTTCTCTCCATAAACGACTTTTATCAATTTCAAGCTAATATCACTCACACCTTTAATATAAGGTCTTTTTACCATGCTCTCAATTTCGTGTCTGCTTACAAACGGCCGCAATAAAAGTAATCCAATTAAAGTGCCAAAAATCATCCCAATAATGAATATAAAAAGAACGATGGGAAGTAGAACAAATAACTCAAAAAAACTTGGTTGATGTGGTTCTTCAATGGGTATTCCAATTATTGGCTCTATGACAAAAAAGATAAAAAGAAGCATTAATAATGTTCCAAATAATATTGCACAAGAAAGTAATATCCATTTTGCTAGGCTTTCTTTTTTTTCATAACTCATTCTTGTGAAACTAACTGTCGTCTTTGCATCATCCATGATGTTGTTTTAAGGGTATCTATTATGTGTAGCTGCGCTACCATTAATTTGCGGGTAATAGCCACCCGCATTGTATAGCTTACGCTATTCTTAATTTGCGTAAGAATATATACACGGAATTGCTATGCAATACTCAATCTGCGTGTAGTACCTACACGCAAAGGTCCCACACGCAAGGGTGGTAGGCGCGATCGGTGAGAACCGTGAGGCTGCAGGCTAATAAAAAATATTATATCACTCAGGCCTCGCACACTTTACCTCTACCATGTCAAAATTGCGCTTGGAATCGCGCATGAATTTGAATTCTATCAACTTTCATCTAAAACACTATGTGTGATTTTGAGTGATTATGAGTGATTTTGGATGACTTTGATATAAATTAACTTAAACAATTTTAAGATTGTTTCGGGCCACATTAATAGCCATTAATAATTTATTTTTGACTAAATTGCGTAGTTAGATAACCACCTAGTTTTTTTACAAAATCCCAGACATCATTTTGCTGCACATTATTCTCACGGATATATCGAGCAGCTTCATTTGCCCATGCCCATTTATTCTTTTTCTTTGATGCACTAATACCACATCCTACCAACCATTCTTCAAGTTCCCCAAATGGGACCATAAATATTCCATGATTTTGAAGTTCCACAAGTAACTTCTCTAACGGATCTTTGATATGTTTAGGTAGAGATAATATTCCACCATCTTTTAAAGCTCTCATTCCATTTAATGAATTACTTAAGCTGTTAAGCTCTGGTCTGAGTGTTTTATCATTACCTTCACTCCAGTCGTAATTCTGATCAGCTAACTCTTTTAGTTTTGCAACTGTTTCTTGTTCACTGATCGTTGGCGGTAGTAACCTTATTTGCTCGCTAATTTCATTTATTCTTTTAATGTAGCCATCCACAACTTGTGTATCATCACAGAGACTTTTAAGAATCCGTTTTATTTTCTCTTTATCAACAAGAACATCTAAGTCAGCAATGATTGCAACTGGAATACCAAGAACTCGATAAAGTTGGCATGTATCAGCTATCCCTCCCGTTCCACCAACTGTGGCAAAATGTATATCAAAATTATTTTCCGCTCCAACCTTATCCCAAGTGGCTTGATATACAATTCGATCTCCATCTCCTTCCACGATAGTAACTGCTTGAGAGAAAATACCATCGAGAACTGTTTCTGCTCTAACTGTTGGCTTCTTCATAGCATCCATAAGCACATCAGAATCTACGAGTTTTGCATCAAATACATTTGTAACTTTAGAAAGTCTTACTATCTTTAATTTATCAGCAGTTTGGATGACACCGCGGAGCACATGACTACTATGTGTCGCAACAAAAGTGGCAGTATCTAAAGATGTTGCATGTTCACCAATAAATTGGCCAAGACTGTAGGCCTGAGGTGGATGAAGACACATTTCAGGTTCGTCAATTACACATACAGGTCGACGGCCAAGTAAAATTGAAATGCATGTAGCAACATACGATTTCATTCCATCACCTTCATCTTCTATTGTCCTAAATTTAGACATCTTTTTTACAGAGTGGCGATCTTCTGCGCTAGGTAATTCATTTTCTTGACCTATGCGCAAACATAAAATACTTCCTCTAGAAATATCAGACCAAATTGCTTTAGAGAAAGCGCGTTTAATTTCTTTAGTTAAAGATTCGCGAGCCAAGTCATTTAGATGCAATGCATGAAGATCTTGTTGTGGTGGTTGTTGCTGATAATCAATATTGTTTACTGATTTAAGAGCTGTTAATCGATTTTCTAGAAATAGAGCAGAAACAAGAAATGGTGAATACCAGTTAAGCAACTCATTCCTTCGCTTTCCTCGTGATGGTTGCCTAAAAGTAGTATTCCATTGCTCTGCTTGATTAGACTGGATATTTTGTCCTGGTTGCCCCATACCTAATAAAGGCGTCTGTGGAATATACTGCTCTTGATCATTATCGTCGAAGAAACTGGATATATGGCCTTCCGCTTTGAGACAACTAATAAATGGTTGAAGCTCTGGTGCCTCTATTTCTATATCTGTTGCTACAACTAAATCCCTTATTTCACCAGCAACTCGAGCTTTGATATCACGGAGAAGCTGAGTCTTTCCAGATGAGTTAGAACCAACAATTACTGTCAAACCAGAACAGTCTAATTCTCCCAAGCCAGGTATCACTACTCGTTTAAGTGGTTTGAAATCGTTTAATTTCATTTATCAGCTTTGGTGTGGATGGAACATATAAATTCAGACTTTATTAGCTAAACATTATCTTCATAAATCTTACATTATCGAACAGTAGGTTAGGGGATTTCTGGCATGAATAGTTTTCAAGGTGGCGCTCTTCTTAGTTTCTCATTTAATTTGCATTAGCGTAAATGTAAGACATTGAAAATTAAGAGGGCTAAAGTCTGAAGGCTTACAGACTTTTTTATGTAGACACAAATGTTGTGTCCACTCGTTTTATGTAAGGTTTTTTAATCTATTGAATAAATTGAAGTTACTGGTAGGCGCGATCGGATTCGAACCAACGACCTCTACCATGTCAAGGTAGCGCTCTAACCAACTGAGCTACGCGCCTACTAAAGTACAACAAATTATCATAGTTCCGATTAACGTGGTACCACGAAGCTTCTCTTGAAACCCCATCCAACTTGGTGAGTAACATCGAAAGCAACGGCAGGTAAAACAACCAGGGATGGTTGTTTTAGACATGTTGCGCCTGGATGGCGTCATCATGCCGACCAACGTTGTTCGCTGTTGCGAACGTATCTGCAGGACAAGTTGGTAGGGTGTCTTTTCTTTTGGTTCGTTTTCTTTGGACAAGCAAAGAAAATGAACAACTTAACCTGATGAATTCTAATCAATGAACTGAACGTTCATTTCTTGCGGGAATCAATTTTATGACTTTTCATTAATTCAAAAATTCCATATGCAATTATTAGTATCCCAATTAATATTGATATTAGATGAAAAGATCCAAATGCACCTTCCGAAGAAAATTTATCTCCCCATAGATAGTTCGATTCTCGCCAATTTTCAACTGTAAAATAAATCAAAATAAAACCTATGAAAATAATCACCCAAGGCTTAATCATTACAAAAACTTCTTTCACTTTTACTGCGGATTAACTAACTTTCGTCTCCGGCTTACCTAATATTATGTCTTTCAAACGAATAATCTCATCACGAATCTTAGCCGCTTCTTCAAACTCTAAATTCTTGGCATGTTCATACATTTTTTGTTCTAACTGTTTTACTTTTTTCATGCCATGTTCTGGACTCATTCGTGAGTATTCAATGACATCTTCTGCCACTTTGGCTCGTGATTTCCCCATGTCATATTCATAAGGTGTTCTTCTTGCACCTTCCATAATATCTGCAACTTTCTTTTTGATTCCTTTAGGTGTGATGTCGTGTTCTTTGTTGAACGTTATTTGTTTTTCACGACGACGATTGGTTTCTTCAATAGCGCGTTGCATAGAACCTGTGATTTGATCTGCATACATGATGGCTTTGCCATTTAGATGGCGCGCGGCACGACCTACCGTTTGTATGAGCGAACGTTCTGAACGTAGAAAACCTTCTTTATCAGCATCTAAGATTGCCACCAGTGATACTTCTGGAATATCTAAGCCCTCGCGCAATAAATTAATACCAACTAACACATCAAAATCGGCTTTGCGTAAACCTCGAATAATTTCTACACGTTCAACTGTATCGATATCGGAATGCAAATAACGTACTCGCACATTATGGTCAGCCAAATACTCAGTAAGATCTTCTGCCATGCGTTTTGTCAGTGTCGTGACTAATACCCGTTCACCCAGTGCGACACGGTCATTAATCTCAGAAAGCAGATCATCAACTTGAGAAGTGACAGGACGTACTTCGATTTCTGGATCGACCAAACCGGTGGGGCGCACTACTTGCTCGGCAACGGCATCCGATTTTTCGGTCTCATAAGGACCCGGAGTTGCCGAGACATAAATCATCTGAGGTGCAAGTGCCTCAAATTCTTCAAACTTCAAAGGGCGATTATCTAATGCCGAAGGCAAACGAAACCCATATTCAACTAGAGTTTCCTTACGCGAGCGATCACCACGATACATGCCACCAAATTGCGGTGCGGATACATGACTTTCATCCATCACCATAAGGGCATTGCTTGGCAAATAATCTAATAAACAAGGTGGAGGTTCGCCTGCAGCACGTCCTGATAAATAGCGCGAATAATTTTCTATACCGGCACAGTAGCCAATTTCTTGAATCATTTCTAAATCAAAACGCGTGCGTTGTTCCAGACGTTGTGCCTCGACTAAACGATTTGCGTTATTCAGTTCTTCAAGCCGTTCTTTTAACTCTTCTTTAATTTGCTCAATGGCATTTAATAGAATTTCTCTGGGAGTTACATAGTGCGTCTTTGGGTAGATCGTCAGTCGTGGAACGCGCCGAATTAGCTCACCTGTTAATGGATCAAAGTAACTTAGATTTTCAATTTCATCGTCAAACAGCTCTATACGAATACCTTCACGTTCGGATTCTGCCGGGTGCACATCGATGACTTCGCCATGCACTCGAAAGGTGCCACGCCGTAATTCAAAATCATTGCGGCTGTATTGCAGTTCGGCCAGTCGTCTTAACAATTTTCGCTGATCTACACGGTCTCCACGATCCAAATGCATCACCATACCGAGGTAGGCTTTGGGGTCGCCCAGCCCATAAATAGCCGAAACCGTCGCCACAATGATAGTATCTGGTCGTTCAAATAATGCTTTAGTAGCGGATAGACGCATTTGCTCGATGTGATCATTTACTGAGGCATCTTTTTCGATAAAGGTATCGCTAGAGGGTACATAGGCCTCGGGCTGGTAATAGTCGTAATACGAAACAAAATACTCCACCGCATTACTTGGGAAAAACTCCTTCATCTCTCCATATAATTGGGCAGCTAGAGTTTTATTGGGCGCCAAAATTATGGTTGGTCGCTGCACTTGTTCAATCACGTTAGCAATTGTGAAAGTCTTGCCCGATCCTGTGACACCTAACAAGGTTTGATGGGCCAGACCATCATTGAGTCCTTCTACTAGTGTTTGAATGGCGGTGGGTTGGTCTCCTGCCGGTGCAAACTTTGTATTAATTTGAAAATTTTCCACCATATCTATCTCTTTTTGGCTTATCTCTTTTAGCAAATTCCCGTATGATAGCCCGCCGCTGTAGAGTAGCCATTATCAAATCATCCAATAACTAACTAGGGAAAACTTCTTTGAAAAGTTCATTAGCGGATCGTGTCTCACGCATCAAGCCATCTGTCACTTTAGCCATAACTGCTAGAGCAAATCAAATTCGCGCAGACGGCGGTGATATTTTGAATTTGGCGGCTGGCGAACCCGATTTTGACACCCCTGAATTTATAAAAGAGGGCGCCCATGCAGCAATGCAAGCGGGTAAAACCAAATATACACCTGTACCGGGCACCGCTACATTAAAGCAAGCAGTTATTGAAAAATTCAAGCGAGACAATCAACTCAATTATGAACCAGATGAAGTGATGGTATCCAATGGCGGTAAACAAATATTTTATAATTTATGCCAAGCACTGCTGAATCAAGGTGATGAAGTATTAATCCCTGCGCCCTATTGGGTATCTTACCCTGATATGGCACTACTAGCTGATGGCAAACCGGTGATCATCCCTAGTAAAAATGAAAATCGATGCAAAATCACGGCAGATGATTTAGAAAAGCACATTACAGATAAAAGTAAGTTATTTGTAATAAATAGCCCTTCCAATCCATCTGGAATTGCTTATAGCCATGAGGAGTTAGATCAACTTGGTTCAGTACTTGAGAAACATGATCATGTTTATGTGATAACTGACGATATTTACGAACACATCATGTTCGGTGGTCAAAAATTTGTAAATATTCTCAATACGACGCCATCATTAAAGGACCGCACTATCATTTTAAATGGTGTTTCTAAAGTCTACTCCATGACCGGATGGCGAATTGGTTATGCCGCAGGGCCGAGTGATCTTATAAAAGCCATGACCAAGATTCAGTCACAAAGTACCTCAAACCCAAGCTCAATTTCTCAAGCTGCAGCAGAAGCCGCTTTGACAGGGGACCAAGCGTGCGTAAGTACCATGTGTAAAGCTTTTGAGGAGCGCCATGAGTATATCGTTAAGGCCTTAAACGAAATCGACGGAATTCACTGCTTATCCTGTGACGGAACTTTTTATTGCTTCCCAAATATTGAAGGCTTGATCAATAGAATTGATGGCGTATCGAATGACGTTGAGTTTGCTGAATATTTGCTTAATGAAACAGGCATGGCAGTAGTACCTGGGACAGCTTTTGGTTCACCCGGGCACATGCGTATTTCATTTGCCACCAGCATGGATGTACTCAAAGAATCAGTTAGTCGCTTTAATAAACTTTAACTATAAAAATTCAACACGCGCAAAATCGATCCCAGCACCAACTAGAATCGATTTAGTTATTTCTAAGAAGTATTGGCTATCTAGCCTTGGCTCGCACGCATGGTAGGTGAACTACCATTAGAAAGGTTTGGCAAAACTTCGCGCTGAACATGTTGTTTAAAACGTTGAATATCGATACTGTCAGAGATACGTAACATTTTATGCATGCCATCTTCCGACAAAATCATCATATCGATCCAGGGATTTTTAGGGTTTTCTGGTGTATCGATACGGTATTTACGTTTTTGCTCATCGCTAAGCTCACGTGTTGCTACGGTAACATTGGGCTTACCTGTGCGTTTATTGATTGCTAAACCAAGACAACGACAAATATCCGCCGCAACAAACCACGGCTCACCGGTCTCTTCCTTGACGATCCTTATCTTGTAGCCGCCATAATCAAATAGCGATATATTTCCCACTTGTGTCACTCCTTGTTTTCATACACGACACACTGCCGCGCTCGAGGAATATTTATAGTGCGATCAAAGACCTACAGACGATGCTTGCCGCTTATTGGTACTATCAGCCAGACGATCTGGAAGCAGATATTTAATTCACCTTAAAATCTGCAACTCATGCCCCAAATCCAGATAGATTAGATTGAGCCTAGCGAAAGCCGAAAAAAATCGAATTTGGCACTAGTGGTAGAAATTACGAGCCAAGTGGCTAGATATAGATTTGGCTCTAAATTTTCTGATTTTTTGAAAAATCGGCTCTATTTATTGACCGACTTTATGAGGATCGTTACCATCTCCCGCTCCCTTTAATTCCCCGGTAGCTCAGTTGGTAGAGCGGGTGACTGTTAATCACTAGGTCGGCGGTTCGAGCCCGTCCCGGGGAGCCATAAATTCAATCACTTATCAATTTAGCTAAAGATTGTATTTTCTGTGTAGACATTTTGTAGACACATATTTCCCACTAAAAATAATATAGATTAATTTTAAATTTGTAGACAATTTTAAGATTAAAATGACAGTCAGAGTGAATTTTTGAATAAAACGTCGATTTGCTACTATTTATATGTCGCTATTCATTGAAAACCCCTGTAAGGTGTTTCTAGATTAGAATTTCCTATTCCGACATTCTTCCAGAGTTTCATTTCTCCGCCAGTTTTCGGCAATCAGTTCTAACTATCGATTCTGTTGATCATATGTCAATGGAGCACTAATACACGTGCAAAAAGATTGAAAACCGGGAATGCGCACAATACAGCTCAAGCATCGAGCAAGGACTTAAATTATGAAACTATATGTAGGTAATTTGCCTTGGAGTGTTACTGAATCGGATCTAAAAGAACTTTTTAGTGAGGTTGGCGAAGTTGTCAGTGCCACGCTTATCACTGACCGAAATTCTGGACAATCCCGCGGGTTCGGATTTATAGAAATGGCTAAAGAGGCGGGTCAACAAGCGATTAAAAAATTCAGCGGGCATGTAATTGACAACCGTGCATTACGTGTTAACGAAGCTATAGAGAAAAAATCTCGTCGCGCCTAGAGTGGTTTATTAACTTAGGTATGGGCAAGAGACACTCGAGCGGCATATTTGTGCTGCTCGAGGTCCTTATGTTTCTTACAAAGGAGTTACTTAAATGACCGAAGAAGACAAAGAAGTTGATGGATCAATACAGGATTATATTCCAGCAAAAAATGGTGTATCTCTATAATGGGCACAAATATGACAATCTTAAAGATGCGATGAGCTTTGCCAAATTAGATATGAAATCAAATAAAAATTAGAAAGTTCTTGAAAGGCATACTAAAGGGGACATTATGGAGCATATCAAAGATATTAAAATCAAAGGACTAGACCCAAAAAGAAAACCCACGCTTAAAAATAAGAACTATGTAGATATAATTTTTGAGTTATCTCAAAAAGCCCCTCGAGATTGGTGTGCGGATTTCAATGTACTGGCTTCAAAAGAGAGTCTTAATGCGAAAATTGATCCTAATGAGGGACTCTATGTTGAAACATGGGTGAGAAATATTAACGATATCCCACAAGAACTTGAACTTATTAAACAACTAATCATTATCTGTAGTAACTGCTTTATTGAACAGAAACAAGAAGAAGAACTAGCTTGGCAACAATCTGAAAGCACAAAAACCAATAGCCGAAGTGATGAGTTGGAAACAATACTAGCAAGTCTTTCCTATGACTAATAATGCCTTGGGAAATTTTCAGCCTTATAGGCTTGTATCAATACAGAACACAGCTCCTCCAGCCGGTGCATCAGGAAGCAATTGGTACTTTTATGAGATTGCTCAGGGCGCCAATCTCATTCATGGCTATCGGCAAGGAAGTCTGAAGGCTGTAACGATGTTGGTGGAAGAAAATATTGCGTTGTTAAATCAACGCCAATTAGGAAAACGTGGGAATGACCATTTAAGGCAAAATTCTAAAAAGTAATTTTGAAACTGACAGCTTCTATTAAATAACCGTATATGGCCTCCCTCATAATGCAAGTAAAATATTGTTTGGCAAAGCAGGGTCGACTGCACACGTATATTCGGCCTCAATGGTTAGCATACGTTGATGCTGGGCCATGATGGTGTATTCGCGCGCAAGCTCTCAATCGCTATTACGTACTGTACCGTACACGGACATTCTCGAGTTTCACTTGCACCGGTTCAACCGGTTTACCATCTAATAGATTACTTCGCAATCGTGATGTGAATTTCCTTAAGTATCGTTATTTTGTTTTTAGGTTACTGCCAACGCAGGATCATAATCGGTTCCATTACGTAGCATGGCAAATGCCATGCGTACAGTTTTATTCGCCAGTGCCACCGCGGCCACATTCGTATGTTTTTGCTCTGCAAGATTAGTCCCCCAGCGACTTAAACGATCCTCTTTATGTTTGGCTTGCGAGACCACAGCACGTGCTCCATGGATGAGTAAGGTGCGTAGATAGGCATCGCCACGTTTACTGATGCCGAGTAAATGTTCTTTGTTGCCTGAGCTATGTTGTCTGGGCGTTAACCCTAAAGATGCGGCCATCTGACGACTATTTCTATATTGTTTTGCATCCCCGACAGTTGCAATCAAAGCGGTGGCTACCATTGGTCCTACGCCACGTAATTGCTGTAACCGGGTTGTTACTTCGTTTTGTTTCGCGAAGTGTTCGATCGCTTGATCTAATTCTTGTACACGCTGATGTAATCCGATGAAATCATTCCACAGCCCTTGCAATAAAGACCGAAAACAATCCGTTAAACCATTCTCAGCATCTTCCAACCAAGTGGGAATTGTTTTGCGTAAGGTATGCAGTTGTTGTGGTGCGACCAGGCCGTATTCACTCACCAAGCCGCGTATTTGATTGGCTTTGGCGGTACGTTGTTGCACTAAAGTACTGCGAACACGATGCATGGCTTGAAGGTCTTGTTGTTCAATGCTCTTCATGGTTACAAATCGCATGTTAGGACGACTCATGGCTTCACAGATCGCTTCAGCATCCTTGGCATCATTCTTGTTGCTTTTTACATAGGGCTTTACAAACTGGGGAGCAATGAGTTTTACGACATAGCCACGTTGTTTTAATATCCGTGCCCAGTGATGCGCACCGCTACAGGCTTCCATCCCAATCTCACAATCCGATTCGGCTGCAGCACACAACGTATCGATCCACTTACTTCGACTCAAGCGTCGTTTAAAAACACACTTTCCCGTGCGATCTACGCCGTGTAATTGAAAAACATTCTTTGCCAAATCGACACCCATGCGTGTAACCTTGTTCATTGTATGGTCTCCTTCTTTTACTGACTGGTTATAATCGCTTCCAGTTTGGGCACATTGCGATGCCGTTTAAAGTAGAGGGAGGCCATACCATTGCTATTGGCCGAATGCAGTCATAATTCAAGACAAAACCTGGTGTTATGCGCAAATGAATAGTGACGAAGTCACACAACTAGTTTTGCAAATTAATAATGGCGAAGCCATGTATATTTGATGGCACAACGGATGATAGGTCACATGTCACTTCGTAGTTATGATAACCACCATGGATGTGACCTGATACTACTCAATTAACCGCTTGTAATTCGATTTTTAAATAAGAGCCTTGACCACTTTTGCTAGTAGTTTTTCAAATAAATCAATAAGTAGTTTCTACTTGATTAGATACTTGTTTATCTTCTTCGACCTCTACAACTTCTAGTCTATATAATTTTTGATCCCAGACATCACCATGGTAGCTATTGACACTGTGCATAAGTTCATTACTACGTAAAAATACGTAGTCAATTCTGTCATTAGTCGAGTTTACGTACTCCATTAAGCCATCCATTTTAGAGTTCATTTCTTTTATCTTACTATTCAAATTCAGGTAAGGAAGAAATGCGCCAAAAGCAAAAGCAATAACTGCCACAAGAATTGTGTGTTTGTTTTTCATAATACTAATCCCTATTACGACCCACCGAACAGGTAAAAGAACCTGTAGACTATAAATTATTTTTAACCAAGGTTTTTATAAATTAGGTATAGAGTTATTCTACAACCCAACCTGGAGCAGGTATTCTACGCCTTAATTAAAAAAAGTGGAATACGTATCATCTCGAAAATAAAAAAATTATTCTGAATATATTTTTTATTCTTTCTGTTATCCACTGCATCATTGCCAAAAAGGATAATTGTCTCTTATAACTTTTTTTAATAGTTAATTAACTTTTGAATTTTAGATCTCAACTCACTAGTTAATCAGTATTTTGTAAGCTAGGTATTTTAAATATTAAACTCAGCCCATAAAGGACGATGATCGCTTAAATAGTAGCGCAGATATGCATTGAATTGCGCTTTTGACTTATTTTCCCACAAGGTTTTAAAAACACCCCCATCAAAATCGAATACACCAATATTTCCTGTGAATTCTTCATCTGTTTTACCTGGTAAAAACATGATTTGATCGTACTCCGCATCCGTTGCAATACTGGAAGCAATCTGCGTGGAGTGTGGCGGGCGTTGCAACCCTCTTTTGCGTAAAGCCGCATAGATCTTGTCACCCGGCTCTACTTTCGGAATATTAAAATCCCCCAAAACAATGATGTCTTCCACATAGGCGTTTTTACTTCTGCACCGCAAATCTGCCCATCGCGAGACCGCATAGGCTTCCAATGCCCTACGTTCTCGGTCTTTCTTTGAATCTTCCCCGAAAAACAAATGCACATTAACTAAAACAAATTCAAAAGTACCTGCACCAAAAGCCACCAAATAAGGGTTACGATCAAAGCCTTTAAATTTGCGTCGTATGCTCGGAAGTTTAATATAGTCTATATCTTTTGGAGCAACTGCAACCTCGCCAACCTTTTCCAACTGAGCGATTTTATTGCTATCGTATAAATAGGCCATGCGCTCATCATTTCCTCCCTTATCCGAAAATGTAGCGTAATAGCTGTTAGGTAAATGTTTTTGAATACCACGTAGGCCGCTCAAATTATCTTTGACCTCTTGAAGCGCTATGATGTCGAACCAGCTAAGGATTTCTGCCAATAGTCGATAGTCTTTATCGCGGCGCTTTTGTTCACCAAGATTGGCGATATTCCATGTGGCGATCAACAGTTTCTTGGTGGTCTTTTTGGGAATACTTCTCCCTGGTTTGGTATCCCGATAGTGACGTAATCTTTGAATTTCGATAGATGTCCTATAATTAAACCTAAAAGATGGTTTAGGAAAGGACGGCATACTTTTAGAGAACTAAATTCGACATGAGTATGCAGTAACTTGATATGAGCTATTTCAATCTAATCTAAGTTTACTTAAATATTCCTTAAAATCCTTACCTACTCTTGGATGTCTTAGGGCATATTCAACCGTGGCTTCTAAATAACCTTCCTTACTTCCACAGTCGTAACGCTTGCCTTTAAATTGATACGCCAATAGCTTTTCTTTTTTAGCTTGTTCGGCAAGTGCATCAGTCAATTGAATTTCTCCTCCTGCGCCTTTTTGCGTATTTTCCAAAATATCAAAAATCGACGGCTCTAAAATGTATCTTCCGACTACAGCTACATTCGAGGGGGCATCTTTCGGATCAGGCTTTTCAACAAAGGTATCTACATTCCATAAGTCATCGCTGATCTTTTCGCCAGAAATTACACCATAACTCTTAACTTCTTCTTGCTTCACCACTTGCACTCCAACGACACCACAATCTTCTTTTTCATACACGTCTACCATTTGCGACAAACATCCAGAATTGTGATCATGTATAAGGTCATCTGCAAGTATCACTGCGAACGGATATTTGCCCACCACTGGTCTAGCACAATGCACCGCGTGACCCAAGCCTAATGGTTGAGACTGACGGATATATATGCAATTTACTTCGCTTGGCAAAACATTTTGCACCATCCCCAACATAGTATCTTTGCCATCTGCTTTGAGTTCAGACTCTAGCTCATAGGCCTTATCAAAATGATCTTCAATAGAACGCTTATTACGTCCAGTAATAAAAATCAACGTATCAATGCCTGCAGACACTGCCTCTTCAGCCGCATACTGAATGAGCGGCTTATCGACAACCGCAAGCATTTCTTTAGGATTGGCCTTTGTAGCAGGTAGAAAACGTGTTCCCATTCCAGCGACAGGAAATACAGCTTTACGGATTCTTTTCACGGTTTATTATTTTTTTATCTACGAAATTAATAGTTTAACACTGATATATAAACAAATAATTACAGCATTTATATACCATTACAACACTATTATCTGTGTAATTCGTCAAGGACGTGTATTTAGCAGACGGCCTGTTAATCTCGTACGAGAATATCTTTTTGGTTCTTTTCTAGGGTTTTTGGACCAATTCCTTTCACTTTTGTAATCTCTTCAGGACTAAAAAAGGGACCATTGATCTTTCTATACTCGATGATAGCCAAAGCTTTTTTTGGGCCGACACCATGCAGATTTTGCTCAAGCTCTTCTGCACTTGCAGTATTGATATTTACAGGATCCGCAAATACCTTAACCGCTATGAAAAAAAGTATGCTTGCAAGGATTATACGAAACACCTAAGACACCCCAACTCACAAAATATTCTTTAAAACAAGAATATTATAAAGATTAATGATCGTGAAGCTACAGCCTAATCATGGCTAGTCTAGAATTTCTTGCAGTCTTATTACTTCATAACTTAGGAATTACTAGAGCTCCAACTAGCAAGATATTGATTGATTGCAAAAATTGGGTCCTTTGCTTGGGTGATAGGCCGTCCTACAACAATATAATTTGCGCCTAATTTTTGTGCCTGCTGCGGATTCGCCACTTGACTTTGGTCATTGTTAGTGTCATCGCTTAAACGTATCCCCGGTGTAACAATGATAGGAACATTGCCCCATTTGCTCCTCACTGCTTGTGCCTCGTGTACAGAACACACTACTCCATCCATTTTTGCTTGCAGTGCAAGAGTTACAAGTCGCAGCACATAGTCTTTGCTTGACTGTTGTATACCCATCATATCAATTTGCTGCTGATCTAACGAAGTTAACATGGTGACTGCAATCAACTTGGTTTGAGAACTTTCGGCTGACATTACATCACGTGCGGCCTCTAACATTTTAGTTCCACCTGATGCATGTAAGGTCATCATCCATACGCCCAAGCTTGCAGCAGATTTACAAGCCGAGGCCACGGTATTGGGAATATCGTGAAGTTTAAGATCGAGAAAAACTTGATGGCCATCTTTCACAAGCTTTTCGACAAAGCCTGGCCCTTCAGAGATAAACAATTCGAGACCGACTTTCAGTTTACAAGTTTGGCCTTGTATGCGTTCTAGAAATGTATTGGTTAATTTTGCATCTGGGAAATCGAGCGCAATGATGATAGGGGAATCTTCAGACATAATAGTATTTACCAGAACCAGAGACCTCTGCTAATTTAAGCTGGGCATAATGGGAACTACCGTCCCCCAATAGTGACAACTTGGACATTGCCAGTACAGCGCCTTCCCATGAAACCCACATTGCTTACATTGGTGGGAGGCTCGCCCTCGAATAAAATTCTCCACACTGCTTTGCACCTTAGAAAGACCTAGCTCGCTAAGCGATTCATTTTTCACTTGTTTGTTTTTTAAAAACGCATTAACTTCAAGCAATGATAACTCTGATTTTTCCAGCAACCAATCTAAGATCATTTTCTTTTCTGTATCGTTATCAGAAAGGTTAGTTAAAAGTGCAGAAAGTGATATACCACTCAATTCTGAATCTTTAATGCTTGTTAGAAATTCTTTAAATCCAATGTAATCATTTTGGCGTAAAAAAGCCTCGCGCAGCTTCATAAATACTTCTGGCAAATATTCCGGGTTTTGTCTAGAAACTGCCTTATAGTGTTTGATTGCAGACTTATAATTCCCTTCATGTATAGCAAAATTACCAAGCAATACATTTGCTCTAGCACAATTTTTATCATAAGCAAGGGCTTTTTTTGCCAATTTATTGGCGGAAATAATTCCATTATTTGGATCTTTGAATGCTAACTCGCTCAACTCGCAATAGTAATGAGCTGTGATCTGATTCATTTTCTTTCCACTTACTCTTTCTATTTTTTTGGTGGTTTCAATCGCCTTTTCCCACTCTTTTTCTTGCTCATACAAACTTAGCAATAACGGATAAGCCTCATCTGTCTGTATACCTATTTCGATTACGTCTTTAAATAGAGACTCTGCACGGTCAAGTAATCCAGCTTTGAGGTAGTCTTTAGCCAATTCAAGCAAAGCAGTAGATTTATATGTCGAATCTAGCGCCGGTCTAGCAATAAGATTCTGATGAATACGGATCGCTCTATCCACTTCTCCTCTACGACGAAACATATTACCCAAGACAAGATGGGTTTCAATTGTCTCAGAATCGACATCCACCAATTCTATAAATACTTCCAGTGCCTTATCTGGCTGTTCATTAAGTAAGTAATTTAAGCCTTTGAGATATTCACCAGGAATTTTTGGCTCAGACTTATTTTTATAAAAGATATAAGCGAGATACCAGCCGGCAGCTCCTGCCAATAGCAGTAGCAACCAATATATTTCAGGCATTAGTGAGAACTCTTAATCGGCAATTGTCGCAAATTGGCAACTTCCTGCTCAGCAACAGCAACTTTTTTAGCCAATGTCTTTGCACGTCTTTTATTCTTCAGTGCTAATTTAATACTAAAGAAAACGCCAACCACTGCACCCAATATAAAACTGACCATCAGCGCTACACTTAATGGTATTTGTACATTTTGTACAAGGAAATTAACTGTTATTGGCTCAAGATTTTCTAAAGAAAATACAAAGATAAGTAGAACAAGCGCAAGTGTTGCAATAAATATTAAAAAACGGAGCATCTAATTTTTATTGAGCAACTGCTGCCGCTGTTTACCCATGTTTCGTATCGTATTACTGGCTGGTTAATGTTCTATTTACTCGCTCGCGCAACTCTTTGCCTGGTTTAAAGTGTGGCACATGTTTGCCTGGTAATGATACAGCATCTCCAGTTTTTGGATTTCGCCCTATGCGTGGAGGTCTAAAATGTAGTGAAAAACTCCCAAAACCTCGAATTTCAATGCGATCCCCTTTAGACAATGACGTACTCATTTGCTCAATAATACTTTTAATTGATAACTCAATGTCTTTATGAGCAAGATGATTTTGCTTAAGTGAGATTTTTTCAATTAGTTCCGATTTAGTAATCATGCTTTTGTTTATTTCTATACTCATGACATCCTCTTAATTGAAAGTAATTTATTCGGCAGAATCTTCTTTATTTTCTTCGATAGATTCTTTCAATATATCTCCTAAACTCATAGAAGCAGACTCATTCCTGCTGTAATCCTGAACTGCTTCTGCCTCTTCTTGATATTCTTTTGCTTTGATGGACAACGACACCATTCTAGACTTTTTATCTACACCAATAAATTTAGCTTCAATTTGCTCTCCCTCTTTTAAGACACTGCGAATGTCTTCAACGCGATCACGAGCCATCTCCGAAGCTTTCAAAATCCCTTCTATGCCCTCAGCGAGGGTTATGGTTGCTGATTTTGCATCCAGTTCGCTAACTGTTCCGGTAACAATACTACCTTTAGGATGCTCTGCAAGATAGGCCGAAAACGGATCTTTTTCTAACTGCTTAACACCAAGCGATATGCGTTCACGTTCTGCATCAACTGACAATACCATAGCGCGAAGTTCATCACCTTTTTTATAACTGCGTACAGCTTCTTCACCTGTCACATTCCAGGCCAAATCAGATAGATGCACTAAACCATCAATGCCACCTTCCAGGCCAACAAAAATTCCAAAGTCGGTAATAGATTTGATGACTCCGGTAACTTCACTACCTTTATCATAGCTACTTGCAAAATCATCCCAAGGATTAGGTTGACATTGCTTCATTCCCAATGAAATTCTGCGACGTTCTTCGTCAATATCCAGAATCATTACTTCGACTTCATCTCCTAACGATACGATCTTTGCAGGGCTAACATTCTTGTTGGTCCAATCCATCTCCGACACATGCACTAGCCCTTCAATGCCCTCTTCAATTTCTACAAAACAACCATAATCTGCGATATTAGTAACTTTACCGAAGATGCGTGCACCTTCAGGATAACGACGGTTTATGTCGCCCCATGGATCATCATCCAACTGTTTTAAACCAAGTGACACTCGTGTTTTTTCTTTATCAAATTTGAGTACTCGCACATTGATTTCGTCCCCTATCGACACAATCTCAGATGGATGCTTTACACGTTTCCAAGCCATATCGGTAATGTGCAGCAGCCCATCCACACCACCAAGATCCAAGAATGCGCCGTAGTCAGTCAAGTTCTTTACAATACCTTTAACTACAGCACCTTCATTTAAAGTATTGATTAACTCTTCTCGTTCCGCGCTGTACTCAGACTCAACTACAGCACGACGCGAAACCACGACATTATTTCGCTTAAGATCGATTTTGATTACTTTGAATTCCAGCTCTTTACCTTCGAGATAAGCCGTATCTCGAACTGGACGGACGTCCACTAAAGAACCTGGCAAAAATGCACGCAAATCCCCTAACTCAACGGTAAACCCACCTTTCACTCTGCCGGTGATAACGCCAGTTATGGTTTCACCCGATTCATGAATATGTTCCAGTTCAGTCCAAGCTCGTGCACGCCGTGCTTTTTCACGTGATAAAACGGTTTCCCCATAACCATCCTCAAGGGCATCTAAGGCAACTTCAACCGTATCACCCACCTCAACTTCAAGTTCGCCCTTATCGGTTTTGAACTGGTCAATTGGAATAATGCCTTCGGATTTTAGTCCAGCATTAACAATCACGGCATCTTTACTGATATCAACCACGGTACCATTGATAATACTACCCGGTTGCGTATTGATATTATTTACACTCTCTTCAAAGAGCTCGGCAAAACTTTCACCCATATTATAATTTAATAGTTCCTATGGCTTATGGTTCTCTGCATCGACTAACGCGACAACACATTGCACTACTTCTTCTATCGATAAATCGGTCGAATCTACAAGTACAGCGTCTGCGGCAGGACGTAGAGGTGAGATGGCACGACTCTCATCACGGGAATCTCGCGCTTCTATCTCTTTCAAAAGGTGGTCAAGGCTAGCACTAATACCTTGTTTCTTCAACTGTTTCTGCCTTCTGATTGCACGCTCCTGCGCACTGGCGGTGAGGTAAATCTTACACTGAGCGTCAGGAAAAACTACTGTCCCCATATCACGTCCTTCCGCTACTAATCCTGGCATCATTCGAAATGCATGCTGTTTTTCTAGCAATGCGGACCGGACTTCTGGTAATGCAGCCAATTTGGAAGCACGTGCCGCACATTCTTCTGTGCGTAAATCCTCAGAAACATCCCTTTGATCAACAAATACGCGCACATTCTCGTTCAAGTCAGTCACTTCAAAACGTATCTGCACACGTTTACACATGGAAATTAAACTATCCAAGTCATCAACAGCAATATTCTGCCATTGGCTGCAACAAGCCAGAACTCGATATAAGGCACCACTATCTAAATAGTGATATCCCAAGTTTTCTGCCAAATGCCTAGCAACAGTACCTTTGCCAGTACCAGCTGGCCCATCAATGGTGACAACTGAAATTACTTTGTCATTCATAAACGCACAGGTGTTAGCGAAACTTTATTCCTAACTGTGTAGCAGTTTGCACAAAATTCGGAAACGAAGTTGCCACATTTTCAACATTTTGAATACGAATTAACTTATTTGCAGCCAACGAAGCAATAACAAACGACATCGCTACACGATGATCATCACTACTTTCGACTTCTCCCCCCTGTATTTGTCCTCCTACGATATTAAGACCATCTGGTTTTTCCTCAACAACAATACCTATTTTTTGTAACCCGACTGCCATGGTATGTATACGGTCTGATTCTTTTACACGCAATTCTTCAGCACCGCGTAGTTTTGTCTCACCTGTAGCACAAGCTGCAGCAATAAATATAATTGGGAGTTCATCAATAGACTTTGTAATTAACGAATTTGGAATTTCTATACCATGTAAACGACTATTCTTTATAAAAAGATCTGCAACAGGTTCAGTACCATATGTTCTATGGTTTTTCACTTCGATATTTGCACCCATCATTTGCAAAATTTCAATTACTCCATTACGTGTTGGATTAATTCCAACGTTTTCAATTACAAGCTCTGCAGATTTTGATATTAATGCACCGACAATGAAAAATGCTGCTGAAGAAATATCTCCAGGAACATCAAGCTGAGTTGCGAACAACCTATGCTCACCAGTTACACATACTGTATTGTTTTCTATTGTTATTGGATAGGAAAATGCTTGCAACATTCGCTCAGTATGATCGCGTGTTTTAATACTTTCTTCTACACAAGTTTTGCCTTGTGCGTACAGACCTGCCAGCAACACACAAGATTTCACCTGCGCACTTGCAATCGGAAGTTGATAATGAATATCACACAGAAATTTTGCCGGCCGAATATCAATCGGTGGTGTACCTTCATCACTTAAGGCTATAGCAGCTCCCATTTTTTGTAACGGCTGCTGAATTCTGCGCATGGGGCGCGCAGATAACGATGCATCTCCAATCAATGTTGCAGCAAATTTTTGTCCGGACAAAATTCCTGTCATAAGCCTCATAGCAGTACCAGAATTCCCCATATCTAATTTGGATTGTGGTGCCTGTAAGCCGTGCAGACCTACTCCATGAACCATGATCTGATTTGACTGGGATTGCTCAATTTGCACACCCATGTCTCGGAAAGCTTCAATCGTCGCAATGCAATCAGCTGAAGCAAGAAACCCTTTAATTTCTGTAACCCCTTCCGCTACTGCCGCCAACATCACTGCACGGTGCGAAATAGATTTATCACCAGGAACGCGAATAGTTCCTCTACATTGGCCGAGCGGCTCAAGTTGATAATCAGAAATGTCCATAGACAAAGATAGCAGCGAAAAAACTACGACTTTAAAAGCTTTTCATCGCGCAAACATTTAGCTTGCTTAAACAAATTATAGATCGCTTCTTCGTCTTGCCGCTTAATTGCAGTATATAATTTCTCTAGGCAATCTCTAAAACCTTCTATGGATTGTAAAAGCTTTTCTTGATTAGCAATACAAATATCTGCCCACATTGCGGGATCACTAGATGCAATGCGCGTAAAGTCTTTAAAACCTCCTGCTGCATAAGCAAATATGCTGTTTGCTTCAGGTCTTTCTCCTAAATAATTTACCAATGTATAGGCCACAATATGTGGTAAATGGCTAGTTGCTGATAAAATTGCGTCATGCTGTGTTGCCGTCATTTCATCTACTTTTGCTCCAACAGACATCCACATTTTGATAATAGCTTCGACTGCTACACGATCAGTTTCGTTAGTTGGAGTTAAAATAACTTTTCTATCCTTAAACAAATTTTCTTGCGCATGTTCAAAACCACTTTGCTCACTACCTGCAATGGGATGAGCTGGCACATATTTCGAAGGCACTTCACCAAAAACTCTTTCGGCATCATCAAGTATACTGGACTTGGTGCTACCTACATCGGTAAGTACAGTATCGGAAGACAAAGTTGATTTGAGTGACACAAATGCTTCTCTCATTTTTTGCACCGGCACTCCAAGCACAACCAAATCGGCATCCGCTACATTGCAATCTTGTAACAACAGGTATTCATCAATAATTTCCAATGACTGCGCTTGCTTCAATCGTTGTGGGTCTCTACCAATTCCTACAATAGTGTTTGCAAGCCGTAGACGTTTAAGATCTTTAGCAAGAGAAGCATTAATCAAGCCTACGCCGACAAGACAAACCTTATTAAACATGTTTACTATAGCGCTGCTCTTGGATAGGAGCCCAATACTTTAAACAAATCGGCCTCTGCCTTTAACTCTTCAAGTGACGCTTGTATCGCTTTACTTTGGGCATGCCCTTCTAGATCTAGAAAGAAAACATATTCCCAATTAACACAGTGTGATGGCCTAGACTCAATACGAGTCATGCTCACATTATTTTTTGCCAATGGCTGTAACAAGCTGTAAAGCGCACCTGGTTTATTACGTGCAGAGATCAGTAATGTCGTTTTATCATCACCTGTTTGCTGCACTTCTTGCTTGCCAATAATTAAAAACCTAGTTGTGTTGTCTGGCGAGTCTTCTATATTTTTTTTGCACATTACAAGATTATATTCTTGCGCTGCCGTTTCACTAGCGATAGCTGCACTGTTGTCTTCATTACATGCACGTTGGGCTGCGTCCGCATTACTACTAACCGGCACACGCTTGACACCAGGAAGATTTGCCTCCAACCATTTTTTACACTGAGCTAAGGATTGTTGATGAGAATATAAAACTTGAATGTTGTTTAATTTTTTAACATTGCTTAACAAATGTTGGTGTACACGCAATTCCACTTCACCAACAATTTTTAAAGTCGATTCAAGAAACATATCAAGTGTGCTATTCACAATTCCCTGTGTAGAGTTTTCAATCGGCACTACGCCATAATCGGCATTATCGGACTCTACTTCACGAAACACTTCATCTATAGAATTTGCCGAAAGCGTACGGATTGAATGCCCAAAATGTTTATAAGCGGCTTCTTCCGTGAAGGTGCCTGCCGGCCCAAGGAATGCCACCTGTAAACGCTGCTCCAAGGCCAAACATGCCGACATAATCTCTCTTACCAGCCGCGCCATCTCTTGATTTGAAAGTGGTCCATTATTATGCTCAATCACACGTTTTAAAATGCTAGCTTCACGATCAGGACGATAGAATTTCGTTGCATCCTGTTCATCCGCCTTCACAGCGGCAACTTTTTGTGCGATTTCCGCGCGTTTACTAATCAACTGCATTAGCTGTTGATCAATCGAATCAATCTCAGTGCGCAAGGATTCGAGTAATTTTTTATCCACTTTTAAATTTGAAAATGTAGCTTAAGTATAGAAATTTTTCAGGCCTAAAATATCACTAATATTTTCGTTGCTAGTATTGTATCTTTGAAGTCTATTTAACGCATAAATTCAATTTTGTCACGCGATGAATAGGACTATTTCATAAATAGTTTAAGAAATCCCTTTATACAAATGGTTAATAGCATCTCATTTGAGAATATTGTAACAGCATCTATTACTTATGACTTAAGGGCCATAATGCTATTCTCTATTGTTGCATTTGTCTCGCTTTTAATGAATATGCAAAATGAACACTCAGGCATAAAACTCATCAATAATTTTAAACCTGTCTCTAGACTCAACACTTTCTAAGTGATCTCGCATGCTAACTAATTGATAATGTTTTTGCAGACTATCAATTACATAATCTAACATCTTTATTTTATGCTCTCGGCTTAAATCCATTGCTGGGAAAAAAGCCAAGTCTTTATCGTCCTCCGCACCCAAAAAATCTAGTGGATGCAGCAGCATCGATGGTGCTGTATTTGTGAATCTATATAGAGCTAGTGCAAAATTAAAATACAATCGAGCAAGAAAATTTGAATATTTACTTAGATAAAGTACGTAACTAACATGAGTGGGTATTTTAATAATTGGCATGGTCGTAACAGGAATCTCGAATAAATTACACTCACCCAAATTCCACTGAAAAGGTTTATTTGGTCGTTTACAATCTCGCCAATTCCCAAATAGCTGTGAGCGCTTTTGCTTTTCTTCTTTACTGAGATCACTTTTCGAAAAGAAATATATTCTTGCCAATGAATTTAATAAGTTTGGAAATACTGAAGCGTCATACTTATAACCCAATTCATCCAATACATGTAAAGTATCCTCAGAAAAACTAAATCCAGGTCCTCTGAACCCAATTGGTTTAACGCCTACGGACTGTTGTATGCATTGATCCGCTAAAGACAAATCACGTAACAGCTCATTTTTATTATAAGTTTGCAACCAAGGATCATGCATGTAGCTGTGACTACCTATTTCATGTCCAGCGTCGACAATCATTTTAAGATATTTTTGGTTGTCTACTATTTCTGCGTCTTTACCGACAATGAAAAATGAAATTTTCAAGCTTTTCTTATCAAGATATTCTAGAATCCTTGGCACGACAATGTCGAAATAACTTGGGAAACTTTCCCACCTTTTGTCTCCAAGGGTTTTCAGATAACTCCATTTATTATCCAAATCTAGTGACAGGCTGGCGTAATTTTGCTCCATTATTTTTCGATTTTAATCGGCATGCCACTACTATTAAGTGATTTTTGCGCTGCATCCAACACCTTTAAAACACGCATTCCATCTAAGCCATCTGTCAGAGGCGCTTGGCGTGTCTTCACACAATTCAAGAAATGCTCTGTTTCTATACTTAACGGTTCATGCATTTGAATATGAGGTATAGTCACATCACCAAATCGAAGATTTACATACTCAGCATAGGTGTCATATTCCGTATTTGAGTCTGCGCCTTTATCATAAATTCTAAGTTTTTCATTCGCGCTAGTATCTTCAAATACCGCCATTTTTTTACTGCCTACCAAAGTAAGACGCCTGACTTTATGTGGATCTAGCCAACTTACATGAATGTGTGCCAATGATTTTCCATTAAAGTTAAGAGTGGTAAACACAACATCCTCTACACCACTTTGCAAATAGGCTTGACCTGTAGAAGTTACCTCAGTCGGTTCTTCACCAAGTAGATACAACACTACCGAAATATCATGCGGAGCAAAGCTCCATAAAGCATTCTCATCACCTCGCACTTTCCCAAGATTTAACCTCTGGCAATAAAAATAATAAATATCACCAAACTCATCTTGTTGTATATATTCTTTAAGTTTATTTACAACTGGATGATATTCTAACAAGTGCCCAACCATTAAGATTTGGTCATGGTTTTTCGCAAGACTAACTAACTCAGCACCTTCTTCAAGATTTAACACAAAGGGTTTTTCTATATACACATCTTTTCCAGCTAGTATGGCAGATTTCGCTAAGTCAAAATGAGTTGTTGCTGTAGTAGCAATTACGATAGCCTGTACCGATTCATCATCAAGAATTGTTTGATAATTAAGAGTAAATTGAACGTCCTTGTATGTTTCACTAAGCGAGATGACTAATTGATCATCTAAATCACAAATATATTTTAAATTTGCATTAGGCGACTGATAGTAATTGCGCACTAAGTTTTTCCCCCAACCACCAGCACCAATTATTGCAATATTAACTAAATCAGACATTTTATTTATAAATTATGTTTTAAATTACTTGTTAAACACTAGCTAGAATTTCTACAATTTTCTTTGCCGCTGTCCCATCACCAAAATATTTCTTCGCCTTTAAAACTTTATTATTATTGCATTGCGAATTATCAAAATTAAGTCTATCCATAACCTGGAAGACATAATCACAATCTATTCCTGTTAAAGTATTTGCCCCTGCCTCAACTGTCTCTATCCACTCTGTCTCATCACGTAAGGTAATGCAAGGAGTTCCAACAAAGAACGCTTCTTTCTGAACTCCACCTGAATCCGTTATCACGACACAAGCTTCAGTCAGTAAATTAAGCATGGTTCCATAACTTACCGGGTCAATTATTTTTAAGCGATCTAATTGATCTAAATCGATTAACTTTAGCTCATTAACCTTGGCCAAAGTTCTTGGATGCATAGGAAATAGTACCGGTATAAACTTTTTACTAAATTCGCCCAGAAGTTGAAGAATTTTTCTAAGCTCATCTGTTTGTGTATTAGCAGCTCGATGCACTGTAGCAAGACAATACTCCTGTGGCCTTACACCGTAATTCTTAAATAAATCAAAATCAGACTTATTTGTATTTTGAAAATTCAACACTGCATCAAGCATTACATCACCAACGAGTTCAGCACGACTTTCTAGATTTTCATCCTCAAGATTTTGCATAGCATTTTCAGTTGGCGCAAAAAGAATTTCTGAAGTATGATCCGCCACTACCCTATTAACTTCTTCTGGCATGTCACGATTAAAACTTCTTAAGCCTGCCTCAATATGAGCAGATGGAATGCTCAACTTTGCAGCAACCAAAGCCCCAGCTAAAGTTGAGTTTGTATCCCCGTAGGTAAGCACAATATCTGGATGAATTTGTTCAACATATTTCTCAATTTCTATTAACATCTTTGCTGTTTGCTCAGCATGGCTACCAGATCCAACACCCAAATTAATATCTGGATTTGGCATATCTAATTCATCAAAAAATATTTTTGACATGTTGTCGTCATAATGTTGGCCTGTGTGCAAGACCACACCATGCAACTTAGTAGAATTATTGTTGTTATATTCTAAAATGGATTTAGAGACTGGGGCCAACTTCACAAACTGTGGTCTTGCCCCAACTATGTGTAAAAGCTTCATTAATCAAATTTGTTTGGTTGATATTAATTATGATTATTAAATTTAATTAGCAACTGTATCTTTAACCTGAAATTTACAATAGAAGGTTAACTTATAATATATTAATTGTTTAAATTAATAATTAGATGCTAAATTTTTTTAACTTGATCATTTATTTTTTGATAAGTCTTTCCACAATCACAATTAGCAATTTCCTTACTAAATATAATTTTACAACCACATTCGCAGATCCAACCTTGCACTCTAGCCGGATTGCCAAATACAACTGCAAAATCAGGTACGTCTTTTGTTACCACCGCACCTGCTCCTATAAAACAATACCGACCCAAATTTATGCCACATAAAATAGTCGCATTTGCGCCAATCGATGCACCTTTTTTCACCAATGTGCGCTTGTACTCATCACGACGAGATACATGACTTCTAGGGTTAATTACATTGGTAAAAACCATGCTCGGCCCACAAAAGACATCGTCTTCCAATTCAACACCCGTATAGACCGATACATTATTTTGAATTTTTACATTACTACCCAATTTACAACCAGTAGATATAACAACGTTTTGACCTATATTACAATTCTTACCTATAACACAATCTCGCATAATATGTGAAAAATGCCAGACCTTTGTACCTTCACCAATTTCGCAAGGTTCGTCTATGTACGATGACTCATGAATAAACATAAATACTATTCATTAACTAATTACTAAAATTAGATTGGATAAATGTTTTAACATTCCTAATTACTTCATTGTTATTTAATGTGTTACTGGTAAATTGAGAAGTATTTAATACCAAAAAATCTGGATGGCTAGTTCCCACCTTCGGAACATAATCCGAGAAATTTAATACTTGCAATGGTTGTACGTATCTTGCTCTATTTATATAAATTTCATCAACATCATCTATAGGATAAGTAGGAAACATCATCCCTAACCCTTTCAAAAATTGATCTTTTATCACCTGGTCACTTGAGTTAAATAATTGGTCACTGGAATGAATATATTTAGGAAAGTAGGTTAAATACTGTCCATTCGTCTCACTCACATCTACTACAGTACTCATCCCAATTACACCAGTAAACGGTATCTCTTCATCCGCTATATTTGTAACATAAAAATCGACAATAGGTGTTTTAGAAATTGTTACCATGCATATCACCCCAAGATATTCTACAAGCTGTCCAGTTTTATAAGTTTCGACTAATTCTTGTGAAACAACCTTCTGCATTAATTGGGTAGGTGCTGTAAAAATTACTTTGTCAAACTTCTGCTCATGATGTTCTTTTATCGAATTTTCATACTTAATAGATATTGCTTGATTATTTTGAAATATCTTTTCAACAGAAGTATCGGTAAGGAGGCTTCCACCTGCAGAGCATATGAGATCTTCTAATCGATTGAATACTGTTTTGTAACCACCTTGAACGTGACCTAATTGTTCTTTGCCTATGGAAGGATCGCGCGCTGAAAAAAGACGTCTTATATAAGTCCAAATAAATACGGCTGACACACGTTTGTAATTCTCACCAAGTTTAGCAAGTAATAATGGCATCCAAAATTTTTGTAAAGCCTCTTCACCTGTATATTTACGTAACCATGCCTCTACTGGTATAGATTCTAACTTCTTCCAATTTTTAATACGTGTGCAATAAAGTATTCCTAAGACAAGTCTGAATTTCGACCACCAACTAAGCAATGGAAAAAACAGAAATTCGATATTATTGCTCAAGCTGTACATCTTTTTATTTACAAAATAACCAGTCCTGGTATTTTGCCAATGTAAATTATTCTCTAATCCTATTTCTTTTATATATGTAATTAAATAACGATCAGAAGGTAAAATCACATGATAAAAACGATCCCAATAAAAATTTCCAAATCGTTGATAGGTGGCAAGCCCGCCAAGCTGATTCGCACGCTCAAAAACGGTTACTTTATGCCCCATACTTACTAATTGTTCCGCCAATGCCAGGCCAGTTAATCCACCACCCACGATTCCTATTTCCATTTTTTTCTTTGCCAATCTAAAGTGGCCTACATCAACTTGGGGGATACTGAAATTTTCGACCTCGTTTTTCTTGCTCACGTTGCCATGCGATGGTTTTCATCAACCCGTCTTCTAAAGAAGTCTCAGCCTTTACTCCTAACAAGCTTTCACATTTAGTAATATCTGGAACGCGTCGCATGACATCTTCATATTTCTTCCCTGTAAATGATTTGTACGGAATTAGACGGTATTTTAGCTCTCCATCTGTTCCACTTAGCTTTTTTATCAACTTGGCTAACTCTAAAATTGATATCTCTGCATTACTACCAATATTAATAATCTCGCCACTCGCCTCATCCTTTACTGAAGCAAAATAGATTCCTTCCACTGTGTCGTCGACATAAGTAAAACTCCTGGTCTGACTACCATCCCCATGAATAGGGATTTCTTCGTCTCGCAACACTGCATTGATAAATACGGGCGGTGGCCCTCCCCACCAACTAAGTGGTTGATTGGGTCCATATGACCCAAAGAAACGTAATAAAACTACTGGAATTCTATACTCGGCTTGATAGGCAAGAGCAAGATGCTCGTCAAATAACTTAGATACTGCGTAGGCCCAACGTGGAGACAAAGAAGATCCAATTACACAATCCGATTGATCCTCACTAAATGGCAAGTTGGGATTACGTCCATATACATCTGAAGTTGAAGCCAAAACACATTTAGCTTTATTTTTAACTGAAAAATCTAGTACGTTTTCTGTGCCACTGTAATTAATCTTAAGTGTTGCAAGAGCATTACCATATCTAGGTATTTTAAATGCTGCCAAATGAACAACTAAATCTACCTTTTCATCTATAGTATCCAATACATTTTTATCTGTGATGTCACCTTTTATAAAATGAAAATTATCATGTTCCAGCTTTCCTTCAAGATTATCCAAGCTACCCATTGATAAGTTATCCACACCAAAAACTTGGTAACCATTCGTTAAATATTTTGCAACAAGATTAGAACCAAGGAAACCTGCAACACCAGTAATTAAAATATTTTTTTCCAAACTTTACCCTCAATTAATAGAAACCTAATTGTTACTGGATTTTTTTGTTAATCAAATTCCCAAGAGAAAAAAGCTCTTCAAAATATTTTTTATTTTGCAGAGATAAAATACCTAAACTTATAAATTGAATAGATAAGACGAAAGATACTAAACAAACAATAAATGTGTGTGGGCTATTAGCATATGACAAGGCAAGAGATTCAGTAATTATATTTGCTGCCGTCCCCTTAAGCTGAGCATATGCCTGCAAATAATGATAGAACATCCAATACGCGGAATATAGTGCAAACATGGCCATAAACAAGCCTGGTGCTATAAAAAATACAAACGGTCGAAAAACGAATCCGGAAACAAAGGTTGCCTTTATTTGCCTTAAAACTTTCATGCTGGACGTTCTTGTTCCACTATGTTCCAGACAAGGCGCCCAATTCAAATGGGCTGGTACTTGGGCAATCATCCCGCGTAGCACCATAGTTTTATATATGGCTTCAGGCATAAAATCCATGCCACGATTTCGAAATGATATTGATTTAAAAAACTTTAGATCATATGCCCGAACCATACAGGTTAATGTAGAGATGCGGCCACGACTTAGTAATGATAAAAACTTATTTGCCCCCAAACTTAAAATTTTTCTAAAAAACGGCACATTGGACATATGACCATTTTTCATATAAGGCGAAGCTAGAACTAATTTCGCATTTGATGTCGTTATCTTATCGAGTAGCTTTTTAATATGGTCGACGGAATAACTAAGATCAATATCAAGAACTATAAGAAAATCATCATCTACTTCTGTATTATCAATAGCAAATTGGTGAGCTTGGCCTAGGCCAAAATTTTTAAAAAAATGATAAACATCAACATTAGAGTAGTTAGATTTTATTTCATTAGCGATGTCTTTAGTTTGATCTTTACTGCCATCGTTGATAATTAATATTCTCCAGTCATATTGACTGCTCAATGACCCCATATACTCATAGACAGTGTGAAAATTTTCTCGAAGAATTGCTTCTTCGTTATATACTGGCAAGGCAATTACCACCTTTGGCCGATGTATATCCGTTACGAAATTAACTCTTTTTGACCGAATATGCCTAATATTAGAACTTTGTTGCATCACCACACTTATTAATTCCCCAGTTATAGGTCGGTTAAATATAGCTATATGTATTTAGAAAACATGCTTTTTATGCAAAAGCTTAGTTTCAACTAGTTGAAAGAAGCACGCTTGAGGTATTTACATACTCATGCAGCATTAAAGCAATCACAATTAATGGGACTAAAACTATTACAATTCTTTTCATTCAAAAAATAAAGGAATCTTATCGCATTTTTGACTACTATTAATATAAGTTTTAACCACGTCACAATACAAATGAATGTAGATTAAACTAAGAATTTAGTAGACAAACCAACATTATACAGCTTAATTTTGATGCTGAATTTATTTATTAAGTACAAGTTACACTTGATAACTAATAGCCATAAAGCAATAACAATATTTCTTAAAGGACAATTAATTTAGGGTAATATCTTGAAAAACTATGACCCATTAGAACAGTTTCGACGTAACAACAATTCCTTGTGTATAGGGGATTTTACACTTGGTGATATTAATAAGCTTGGATATTCAACACCTATGTATATTTACTCTAAAGGAGTAATAAAAAACAAAATTAAATTACTTCGAGATCTACTCACACCTGAATTCAAAATTTATTACTCGATTAAAGCCAATCCTTTCAAAGATCTTATTACTTACTTACGACAATATTTAGATGGATTTGATGTTTCTTCGCTACAAGAATTAGACCTTACACTAGAGGCTGGAATAACCGGGGGAAATATATGCTATACAGGCCCAGGAAAAAATAATATAGAGCTACAAGAAGCAATAAAGTCAAATGTTTTAATAAGTGCTGAATCGAGATTAGAAATCGAAAAAATTATAAAGCTAGGAACCGATTTAAATATACTGCCAAGAATATTAATACGCATAAACCCTAACTATACTCAGCGTCGTGCTGGCATGAAAATGGCTAGCGGATCTAGCCCGTTTGGAATTGATGAAGAATTTTTACCTGATTTAATTACTTGGTTGGATACAACAACAATCCAGCTCGAAGGTTTTCACATTTATACGGGATCGCAAATTTTAGATGCGGATGCAATCAATGATGCTCAAAAGCATACATTTAAATTGCTAAGCAACCTTGCTGGCATTACAAATCAACCCGTTAAGATCATCAATGTTGGTGGTGGTTTTGGTATACCTTATTTTTCAAAACATAATCCACTCGATATCAGTTCTGTAACTGATAACCTGAAACACCTTAGATCCAAACTGAGTACTAAAATATTTTCAGACAAACTTGAAACCATCCTTGAATTGGGTCGCTATATTGTGGGTGAAAGTGGTATTTATTTATGCAAGATAATAGATAAAAAAGTTTCTCGTGGAAAAACATACGTAATTACAGATGGAGGAATGCACCACCATCTTGCAGCTAGTGGAAACTTAGGACAAAAGGTTCGCAAAAATTTTCCTGTTTATGTTGCGAATAGAATACACTCGAAAAAAAAGGAAAAGGTTACCGTTGTCGGTAAACTTTGCACTCCCTTAGACATACTGGCTGACGATGTTGAATTAAGTGAATGCTATGTAGGTGATTATATAGCTATTATGAATTCTGGGGCCTATTCGCTTTCCGCCAGCCCGATCAACTTTTTAGGACACCCTGTTGCCCAAGAAATATTGCTATAGTGATTTTTTTATATCGAGATCAAATTTCTATAATCTATGCGACTTAATTCGCACTTTGTCTAATTTAATTCCATTTTAATCGCTAAATAATAATAAATATGTATAAGATGTAATAGAGTACCTTATCTTGTATTCAGTACATTTTTTTTCAAAAAACTATAAATCTAATGACAGACCTTCAAAATACACAAATTGGCATAATCGGCCTTGGCTATGTCGGCTTACCCCTGGCAGTTGAATTTGGAAAAGTTTTGCCAACATTAGGGTTTGACGTTGATAACAGAAGAATTGAAGAAGTAAAAAGCGGGCATGACCGAACGCTAGAAGTTAGCAAAGAGGAAATTGAAGAATCATCTCAGTTGAGTCTCACTAATAATTCTCAAGATCTAAAAAGCTGTAACATATATATCGTTACTGTACCTACCCCAATCGACGACCACAAAACTCCAGATCTAACAGTCATAAAAAAAGCCTCAAAAATTGTTGGCACCGTATTAACAAAGGACGATATCGTAATCTATGAATCCACCGTATATCCAGGAGTCACTGAAGAAGTTTGCGTGCCCATCTTGGAACATGAATCAGGTCTAAAGTTTAATACCGATTTTTATGTGGGCTATAGCCCAGAACGCATTAACCCTGGGGATAAAAAACATCGTTTGATAAATATCAAAAAAGTAACCTCAGGCTCTACACCTGAAATTGCAGAAACTGTAGACCAGTTATATCAGCAGATCATTCAAGCTGGAACGCATAAAGCCAGCAACATAAAAGTAGCAGAAGCCGCAAAAGTAATTGAAAACACTCAACGTGACATCAATATTGCATTGATCAATGAATTATCATTAATTTTTTCTCGAATGGATATCGATACTCATGAAGTTTTAGAAGCGGCTGGCACAAAATGGAACTTTTTACCTTTCCGCCCTGGATTAGTCGGTGGACACTGTATCGGTGTAGATCCTTACTACCTTACTCATAAGGCTCAAGAAGTTGGATACAATCCAGAAATTATTTTATCTGGGCGAAGAATTAATGATGGTATGGGGCCATATGTGGCAGAAAGTGTAATCAAGTTAATGACCAAGAAAAAAATTCATGTGGTAAATTCCAAAATTCTTATTTTAGGGTTTACCTTTAAAGAAAATTGTCCAGATACACGAAACACCCGCGTAATTGATATTGTGCGGGAATTTGATAGTTATCACGCATTGGTGGAGATCTACGATCCATGGATAGATATTAACGATACAAAAAAAGAATATAACGCCTCTTTTTTAAATGAACTACCATCAACCAAATACGAAGCTATCATACTTGCCGTAAATCATGATCAATTTAAACAAATGGGAGCAGAACAAATCCATGCGCTCGGTAACGAAAATCATGTGCTTTATGATGTTAAGAATGTACTTCCCAAACACGAAGTTGACGGAAGGCTTTAAACGTTAAATCAATAAGGGCATAGCCATCATGAAAGTAGTAGTCACTGGATCAGCTGGGTTTATCGGCTCAGCAGTTTCACTTTCTTTACTAAATCGAGGAGATGAAGTATTAGGCATAGACAATGTCAATGATTACTACGACGTAAATCTTAAACTTGCGAGACTGGAAAGAACTCAAGCTTACGAGAAATTCACCGAAGCTCGTATTAATTTAGAAGATAAGGATGCATTGTTCACAGCAATATCAGAATTCAAACCCGAACGTGTAATAAACCTAGCCGCACAAGCTGGGGTTCGTTATTCGATTAAAAATCCTTTCTCCTATGTGAATACCAATCTTGTTGGTTTTATTAATCTATTAGAAGCTTGTCGACATAACCATGTTGAACACTTGGTTTATGCGTCAAGCAGCTCCGTCTATGGGGCAAACACAAAAATGCCTTTTTCAGTTCACGATAATGTCGACCATCCAATAAGTATGTACGCTGCAACAAAAAAGGCCAATGAATTAATGGCCCATACCTATAGTAATTTATATCAACTACCAACTACGGGATTACGTTTTTTCACGGTATATGGTCCCTGGGGTCGACCCGACATGGCCTTGTTTTTATTTACCAAAAATATTTTAGCGGGGAAACCCATTGACGTTTTTAATTACGGAAATCATCGCAGAGACTTCACTTATATCGATGATATTGTAGAGGGTGTAATTCGAACACTAGACCATATCCCCCAGCCTAATGCTAATTGGTCGGGTGATAATCCTGACAGCGCGACCAGTTTTGCCCCCTATCGACTTTACAATATTGGCAACAACCAACCTGTAGAGCTCAAATATTACATTCAGGTGCTGGAAGACAACCTTGGCAAAAAGGCACAACAAAACTTACTACCATTACAGGCTGGTGATGTACCTGATACCTATGCAGATGTAGAAGCACTCGTCCAAGATGTCGGCTATAAACCTAATACAAGCATAGAAATAGGCATTAAGAACTTTGTAGACTGGTATCGTGAATTTTACAAAATATGACGCTGAATTGACGCTCATTTACCCCTGAATTGTACATTCAACTGTTGCTTGAAATCAGTGAGTTATGTATTATTCCCTATAATTCATAATACTAATAATCATAGCCTCTTGATTTATATGGGATTTAGCTTAAAAAAGCTGAATAAGTCAAGAAACTACTAAGCACACAAGACAAGGAGCAATTATATGCAACTTGTAAACGTACTTTTGTCCATGGGATTAATTATTTTAATTCTTGGCATCACCGTGTTGTCTGCTTGTACACTCACCGCCTCTTCACACGGTATAAATTTCTTAGGCCTCAGATCACTAAAACAACCCACAAAAAAGGAAAAACGTAAATACGAGCGACGCCAATTAGAAAATTATTCATTCCCATTCAGCTGTACGGATGGCACCACAGTTTATCTAGATAGGCGTAGAGGCAAAGACAGACGAACTCATTTTTCTACCTAGGGGAGCTTTGATTTATTAGCTGCGCTCATAAACTCAATTCAAATTCACGCATAAACTCAACCAAAGCCTCCACCCCAGCTTGTGGTATAGCATTGTATAAACTGACTCGTACCCCACCAACTGTCTTATGTCCAGTTAAGCCAAGCAACTTATTCGACACTGCTTGTTTTAAAAAATTTTTTTGCAAAGTCTCATCTTGAAAAAAAAACGGAATATTAATTTTTGAACGACATTCATTAATTACTATATTTTCATATAAATTACTATTATCAATTACGTCATATACTAAAGCAGAATTCTGTTTGCTTCTGCGATGCATCTCTTTGAGCCCACCTTCTTTTTTAAGCCAGTCGAGTATTAAAGATAAAACATAAATTGCAAATGTTGGAGGTGTATTGGTAAGTGATGCATTATCAGCACACAATTTATAATCATATAAACGTGGCACATTACTGCTAGTTTGACTTAATAGTTCTTTGTTAATAATCACAATACAAAGACCTGCAATACCCAAGTTTTTTTGCGCACTGGCATAAATTAAATCAAACTTATTAATATCAATTGGGTGCATAAGAATAGAAGATGTCATGTCACACACAAGTGGAACACCTTTTGTATTCGGTATCTGATCTAAGGCGATACCAATAATCGTTTCATTATCGCAATAGTGCACATAAGATGCCTTTGAGTTTAAATTCCAAGCTTCTATAGGTACAATAGACAAATACCCACCATCATGTAATGCATCAATCGCCTTAACTTCAGCGAAACGCCGCGCTTCATCATAGGCTTTCCAAGACCACAACCCGGTACACACATAATCAGCGGTTTTACCTTCTCCAAGGAAATTCAAAGGCAGCATGGAGAACTGGCTAGTCGCACCTCCATGCATGAATAACACTGCGTAATCATCTGGAACCTGTAAGAGCTCCCGTAATAGCCTCTCGGCACAATCTCTAATCTTACGAAATTCATCACTTCGGTGGGCAAGTTCAAGAACGGATAAACTGGTATCGTTGTAATCTAAAAGCTCGCTTCGAATTTTTTCTAATACGGGCTTGGGAAGTGACGCTGGGCCTGCCCCAAAATAGTAAGTTGTTTGCATAAAGTAGATTTCAAAAGATAGACAGGTCAAATAAGTTTAGACCCATAAGAGACACTTTGAAAACTAAGACAGACGTATAAGTTTAATTATCCGTACTAGATAAGTTTTCAATCCTTTCCACTTCGACTAATTTTTCTTCTTCTGATAAACGTATCAGACGGACACCCTGAGTATTACGCCCCATTTGTGATACATCTTTTACTGGAGTTCTTACCAAAGTTCCACTGTCCGTAATTAGCATAATTTCATCATCTTCCGATATCGCGACAGCTCCAACTACTTTTCCATTTCTTCCTGTCGTTTGAATTGCAATAACACCCTGACCGCCACGGTTTTGTTGTGGATAATCTTCTATTTTTGTTCTTTTACCATAGCCATTTTCAGTGGCTACTAAGATATCCGTTGCATGCATAGTTGGTGTAATCGTTATTAAGCCAATTACTTTTTGGCTCTCTGTTAGCTTAATTCCTCGTACACCGGTAGCGTTACGGCCCATCGCGCGAACACCTTCTTCATTAAAGCGAATGGCCTTGCCCGCATCACTGACCATTAAAATATCAGTATCTCCATTGGTAATGGCAACATCAATCAGGTAATCACCTTCACGCAAATCAACAGCAATGATGCCACTGGAACGAGGACGAGAAAACTCAATAAGACGCGTCTTTTTAACGGTACCGCTACTGGCAACCATGACGATATAGGCATCCTCGCTATATTCTTTTACCGGTAAAACTGCATTAATTCGCTCGCCTTCTTGTAACGGTAAGAGGTTTACAATTGGTTTGCCGCGTGCAGTACGACCTGCTTGCGGTAGCTCATAGACCTTAAGCCAATAAACCTTACCGAGACTGGAAAAACATAAAATCGTGTCGTGCGTGTTAGCTACAAACAACTGATCAACAAAGTCTTCAGCCTTAACTGAAGTAGCCGCCTTGCCTCGACCGCCACGACGTTGGGCTCGATACGTATCCAAAGGCTGAGATTTTGCATAACCTGCATGCGATAAGGTGACCACTACATCTTCTTCTGGAATGAGATCTTCCATAGTGAGATCAACTTGTGCCTCAGAAATTTCAGTGCGTCGTTCATCACCATATTGTTCGCGTATGACTTCGAGTTCTTCTCGAATCACCCGCATTAATCGGTCAGGGTCTTGTAATATATTCAGCAAATCAATTATCTTATCCAGCAATTCGCCATAGTCATTGACAATTTTGTCTTGTTCTAAACCCGTCAATCGATGTAACCGCAAATCTAAGATGGCTTGTGCCTGTGCAGGCGAAAGATGATATTCACCATTGTGCATACCATATTCTGGAGCCAAATCTTCAGGACGTGATGAATCTGCACCAGCGCGCTTTAACATCTTTGTTACCACACCGGGTTTCCAAGATTTTGCAATTAGCTTTTCCTTAGCAACTGCTGGACTCTCGGATTTTTTAATTAATGCAATAATTTCATCAATATTTGTGAGAGCAACGGCTTGGCCTTCGAGAATATGTGCACGCTCTCGCGCTTTACGTAATTCAAAAATAGTACGGCGTGTAACGACATCACGACGGTGCCGGATAAACGATTGCAATATTTGCTTTAAATTGAGCAATCGTGGTTGACCATCAACCAATGCCACCATATTCATTCCAAACACACTCTGCATAGGAGTGTGCTTGTAGAGATTGTTTAAAATAACTTCGCTGACTTCACCACGACGTAATTCAATAACGATGCGCATACCATCTTTATCGGATTCATCACGCAAACCGTCGCTGGCAATCCCTTCTAGTCGCTTCTCTTTGACTAAATCAGCTATCTTGATAATTAAATTGGCTTTATTAACTTGATAAGGTAGTTCAGTAACAACTATACGTTCACGTCCACTTTTCTCATCTTTCTCAATATGTGTTCGTGCTCGCATATGTACACGTCCGCGACCTGTTCGATAGGCGGCAACAATACCTTGTCGACCATTAATAATTGCGGCAGTTGGAAAATCTGGACCGGGTAAATACTCCATCAATTCTTGATAGTCTGCTTCGGGATTTTCAATTAATGCGATACTGGCATTAATCACTTCAGTTAAATTATGTGGCGGTATGTTTGTGGCCATCCCCACAGCAATCCCAGACGAACCATTGACAAGTAAGTTTGGAATACGCGTAGGGAAAACCGTAGGTTCTGTTTCTGAATTGTCGTAGTTAGGAACAAAATCGACCGTTTCTTTCTCAAGATCAGCGAGAATCTCATGTGCAATCTTGGCCATTCGCACTTCGGTATAGCGCATTGCAGCCGGCGCATCACCATCTACCGAACCAAAGTTGCCTTGGCCATCTACCAACATATAGCGCATGGAAAAAGGTTGCGCCATGCGCACAATGGTGTCGTACACAGCCGACTCACCATGCGGATGATATTTACCTATGACATCACCCACTACACGTGCTGACTTTTTATAGGGCTTGTTCCAGTCATTGCCAAGCTCATGCATGGCATATAAAACACGTCGGTGTACAGGTTTTAGTCCATCTCTAACATCAGGTAAGGCACGACCCACGATTACGCTCATTGCGTAATCGAGATACGATTGCCGCATCTCATCTTCGAGATTTACAGATAAAATTTCTTTGGCAATTGCAGCCATGATTTATGAATTTATGGCGATTTAATGAGGATTAGAAATTCGTTCTAGGAGCATTAAGTATAACACAAGTCCCCAACAAAGGGTTGCTAAAAAAAGCATTTAAAATTGAGTTGAATGCCTTAAAATAAATTTTACTATGATATAAGTTATATTTTTTCTATTGCCTAAGGCAAAATTGCAAAAATTCCTAATTTTGCATTAGTGCTTCAATTTTACTTCGGTTAGGCACCTCAACCACACCTTTTTCCGTCACTAAGGCGGTTACAAATTGCGCCGGCGTGATATCAAAAACTGGATTCCAGACCTGTGCATTTTGTGGGCCAAATGAGTAATCACAGTACTGAGTTAATTCATTCGCAGAGCGTTCTTCTATAGCGATTTCGTCTCCAGTGCTAATTTCCATGTCGATAGTACTGGTAGGAGCCGCAACCATGAACTTCACCCCATGCTGTTTTGCCATGACTGCTAATGAGTATGTGCCAATTTTATTTGCGACATCACCATTGCTGGCAACACGATCGGCTCCTACAATAATCCAGGCAATTTGCTTTTGGCGCATTAACGTTGCTGCAGCACTGTCACAAATGATGGTGACTGGAATATTATCCTGTAGAAGTTCCCAAGCAGTAAGTCTTGTACCTTGAAACCAAGGTCGGGTTTCATCCGCATAAATTTTGTTAATTTTATTTTCCACAAAAGCACTACGTATGACGCCAAGCGCTGTTCCATAACCACCTGTAGCCAGTGCACCCGCATTACAATGTGTCAATACAGAAGAATCATTCTGAATAAGTCGAGCTCCATACTCGCCTAGTGTTTTATTAATTTGAACATCATCTTGATGAATCTCTAGCGCTAGCTGCAATAATTCTTCCACTGGATCACCCGATTGAATCGTGCCAATGGCGTGACGCATGCGTTGAATCGCCCATTGTAAATTCACTGCCGTGGGACGTGCTGATGATAAATCTCTAAGATCTTTTTCTAGACATTCTTGCCAATGAGTAGGCGACTTTGCGTAACAGGCTCTTGCAGCCAGTACTACGCCATAAGCTGCGGTAACGCCAATGGCAGGCGCACCTCGAACCACCATATCCTTGATGGCAGTGGCCACTTCTTCTACTTTGGAATATTTAATAAATTGTATTTCATTAGGCAACTTGCGCTGATCTAGCAGCACAAGTTGATCGTCTTGCCAAACGATAGCTTGATCGGCCAATGAAGTCATAAATAATACAGCTACTATTAGAACCTATCTCAAAATGACTAAATATTCTTTAAGCGATATGTGCAAGATAAACAGGCAAAGCATATTTGCTTCGGGCCAGGTAGTCATAGCACAATCGCTACTCTATATGTCTTTAATAGCTACCAATCACTCTCAGGTCACTCTATGACACATGTCCAAAGCCTCATTCATGCAAAATATATTGTTCCCATGGATGCAAAGGCACGAGTATTAGATGATCACTGCATTGCGATCCAAGATGGGCGTATTTTGGATATTCTGCCGCATTCGGATGCAACAAATAAATACACCTGCGATATAAATTATGACTATGGTCATCACATAATTATACCTGGCTTAATCAACACTCATACCCATGCGGCAATGTCGCTATTTCGTGGTTTGGCAAATGACATGACGCTTATGGATTGGTTACAAAATCACATTTGGCCAGCCGAACAAAAGTGGGTAAAAGAAGATTTTGTAGAAATCGGATCACAGCTGGCGATAGCCGAAATGATTCGCAGTGGTGTAACTTGTTTCAACGATATGTATTTTTATGCCGAGAGCACCGCAAAAGTTGCGGCCGATACAGGCATCCGCGCACGCATCGGCATGATTTTATTAGATTTTCCAACCCAATATGCCAACTCCCCTGATGAATACTTCGCTAAGGGCCTTGCCATACATGACACCTACAAATCACACCCCTTAGTGAATTGCGCCTTTGCACCCCATGCACCTTATACTGTTTCTGATACCCCACTAGAGCGTGTGGCCATGCTGTCTAATGAACTGGAATTACCTATACACATCCATTTGCATGAAACCGAAGACGAAATTAATACGAGTCTAGATCAATATAAGATGCGACCTATACAACGCTTGAATCAACTCGGTCTTATTAATAGCAACCTGGTTGCGGTTCATATGACTCAACTACAAGATGATGAAATAAATTTATTATCGAAAACTAAGTCGAACGTTGTACATTGTCCGCAGTCAAATTTAAAACTTGCCAGTGGTTTTTGCCCTGTACAGCAATTATATGAGCAAGGCATCAATATTGCTTTAGGTACTGACAGTTGTGCCAGTAATGACGACCTTGATGTGTTAAGTGAAATTCATACCGCAGCACTGTTAGCTAAAGGCATTGCCAAAGATGCTGCTGCATTTTCTGCTTATCAAGCGCTGTGCAGTGCAACCATAAATGCTGCGAAGGCCTTAGGTATAGATAGAGAAACCGGTTCGCTTGAAACGGGCAAATCGGCTGACATCACAGTAATAGATATTGAATGCCTTGAGTCGCAACCCATGTATGACCCGATTGGGCATCTTGCCTACGCAACGCAACGGCATCAAGTAGCGGACGTTTGGGTTGCTGGTAAACAGTTGCTACATAATCGACAACTAACCACACTTGACCAAACTGAGATACTTGCCAAGACACATGAGTGGAACGACATGATTATGCATAATAAAATTGTAAGTTAAACCAAACAATTTTTTCATACTACTTTTTTATAAATACAATTTTTAATTAAATACTTTATATAATCAAAAATATGTCAGTCAGCAATACAAACGTTGATGAAAATGAACTAGCAAAGTTTGAAGCGCTAGCGTATCGATGGTGGGACACGGAAAGTGAATTCAAGCCACTGCATGACATCAATCCGTTGCGTTTGAATTATATAAATGAACGTGCCGGACTCAAAGGCAAACAAGTGCTAGATATTGGATGTGGAGGAGGAATTTTATCTGAGTCGATGGCAAGTCTAGGGGCACACGTCACCGGCATAGACCTAGGCGAAGCTCCGCTTGCGGTAGCAAAAATTCACGCGAAGGAACAAAATATTACTATCGACTATCAAGCAATTTCTGCAGAAGAGCTCGCTAGCAAAAAACCACAATCCTTTGACGTTGTCACCTGTATGGAAATGCTTGAACATGTTCCAAACCCTGCAGCCATTGTTGAGGCATGCTCACAACTAACTAAACCAGGTGGCCATATATTTTTTTCCACTATTAATCGTAATCCAAAATCTTTTTTATTCGCAATTGTTGGGGCAGAATATATTCTAAATCTGCTACCTAAAGGTACACATGAATATGAAAAACTAATTCGCCCCTCTGAACTCGACCGTTGGGTGCGACAAACAGCTATGCACACCAAAGACATTACGGGCATGACGTATAACCCGATTAATAAAACTTACAAACTATCTGCAGATACAAGTGTGAATTACTTGTTGCACGTTCAGAAATAAACGATTCACCACTGATATCAATAATAATTAGCCAATAATGAATAGCTCACCTAAAGTTCGAGCCATACTATTTGATTTAGATGGCACGTTAGCGGATACATCACCCGACTTGGCTGATTCACTTAACGTATTACTAAGCCGTTATAACAAAGGTAAACTGGATTACGGTCTGGTGCGCAAACATACCTCAAGAGGCAGTATCGCAATGATCGAGCTAGGCTTCGGAGAACCGCTTGAAGAATCGTTTGTTATGCAGCTACGTGATGAATTCATGCAAATCTATGCCGATATGCTTTGCAACAAAACTAAACTCTTTCCGGGAGTACCTGATCTGCTAGATTTTCTCGACCAAGCTCAAATGCATTGGGGGATTGTCACTAATAAGCCTGGCAGATTAGCGGAACCATTGATCCAAGAGCTTGACATCGCTTTTCGTGCTGTCTGCACAGTCAGTGGTGATTCATTGTCGCGGCGCAAACCAAGCCCAGATCAATTGCATCATGCCGCAAATATGCTAGGGATTGAAGAATCGAATTGCATCTACATGGGCGATGACCCACGCGATATTCAAGCCGGCAAAGCAGCCGGTATGCAGACTGCCGTGGCTGCCTATGGTTATATTCAAGAAAATCAAGACCCCAGTACCTGGGGCGCAGACGCAATATTCCAAAAACCAATTGAGTTAAAGGATTGGCTTTTAGTCCATATCTGATCAAAAATATATACATGATTGGATTTGAAATTCAGTATACCTGGCAAATAATCTTACTTTGCGCCAGTCTGTGTTTACTCAGTGCTGCTCTAGGCGCACTAATTATGCGAATGCGTGCAAGAGAAGAATATGAAGCGCTAGATGTTCATGCACAAAAATTATCTTTGCAATTAGAGCACGAAAGAGAACGTTATATAGAAAAAATTGAAACTATAGAAGAATCACGACAACAATTAGAACAGACCTTCACGGTACTATCTCAGCAAGCTCTACAAACCAATAATGAAAATTTTTTATTGCTGGCTAAAGAAAAACTTACACAATATCAAATCCAGGCCGAGGCCAATTTCGAAAAAAAAGAAAAAGCCATTGAGACATTATTACAGCCAATTAATGAAACGCTAAAACAAACCGAAGCTCAGATCCGCGCCATTGAAAAAGAGCGCAAGGAATCATTTGGTTCTCTATCACAGCACATTAAGCTAATGAATGAGACACAAAACAATCTACGCATGGAGACTCAAAATCTTGTACATGCATTACGTCGACCGGAAGTCCGCGGTCAATGGGGTGAACTCACTCTAAAAAGAATTGCAGAACTCGCTGGCATGGTGAATCACTGTGATTTTTATGAACAACAACAAGGCGATACTGGTGATACTCGCATGCGTCCAGATATGGTTGTACGCATGCCAGATCAACGTGAATTAATTGTTGATGCAAAAACGCCTTTAGATGCCTATCTCAACGCTACACAAACTGATGATGAAAACATTCGCACCAGTGCACTAATTAAACACGCGCGTAATGTAAGAGAACGTATGCGCGAATTATCTAGCAAGGCCTATTGGAACCAATTCAAACATTCACCTGACTTTGTGGTTTTATTTATCCCAGGCGAACAATTTCTTACTGCTGCCTTAGAGCAGGATCCACAACTATTAGAGGATGCATTAAAAAATAAAGTTATTTTATCCACCCCTACCAGTATTATCGCGTTATTACGTGCAGTCGCCTTTGGTTGGCGACAACTCTCGGTGGCTGAAAATGCAGAGAAAATTCGTGAATTGGGCGAAGATCTCTATCACCGTTTAGCGACGTTTGCCGAACATCTGCAAAAACTAGGTAAGCATTTAGATACCAGCGTCGAACAATTTAACAAGGCGACCAGCTCCCTGGACCGCCAAGTCTTACCTGGTGCGCGAAAATTTACTGAGTTAGGAATTGAGCAAAAAAAGCCAATCCCAGACCTAAAAATCGTGGAAAACTCATCAAAATCTGTTATGAATCAAAGCCTTAATGTAAATAATAATAGTGAAATTCCTTAGATTTAAGATAGGAAATAGAACCAAGTTAACAGATTTAAATCTAAGACTATCCGATAATTGGATTTCACATTGTCATCGAAAACAATAAAATTTGAACACCATGAGTGATCCAGCAAAGAAAATTAGTTCTAACGTCGTTTACCATTCGGCTACCGTAACTAGACCCAGGCGCGAAAAATTACTTGGCCATACGGGTAAGGTGCTGTGGTTTAGTGGCTTGTCAGGCGCAGGAAAATCTACTTTGGCACATTCTGTAGAGGAAGAACTCCATAACCGTGGCTGTCTTACTTATGTATTTGATGGCGACAATGTCAGACATGGCCTATGTGGTGATCTTGGTTTTTCATTAGAAGATCGTACAGAAAATCTACGACGAATTTCCGAGATGTGTAAACTCACAGCGGATGCAGGAGTAATCGCCTTTACCGCCTTCATCTCGCCAATGCGAGAAGATCGCCGTAAAGCGCGGACACTGATCGGAGACAACGACTTTATTGAAATCTATTGTAAGGCCTCATTAGAAGTATGCGAGCAAAGAGATGTAAAAGGGCTTTACAAAAAAGCAAGGGCGGGCTTGATTTCCGACTTTACTGGAATTTCGTCACCTTATGAAGAACCGGAAAATGCCGATCTGATTGTGGATACAGGAGCCCATTCTTTAGAAGAATGTACCAATCAGGTACTCGGTTATCTGTTCAGACGAGGTGTATTTCTATTTACAAATAAGTAAACACACAATATTTTTTGATATTTAATCTATTAGACTTCATCGTTCGTATTCAACCGCTTTCTATACTAAGACGCATTACTAAATGCATCCTTCTCAGAATTTGTTGCAGAACTTAGGCGACTATCAGCCTCACAAAGACCTACTCAAAGATAAGTTTGTTGCAATAACAGGCGCAACCGATGGCATTGGCAAGGCACTTGCAATTGCATGCGCAAAGTATGGCGCAAAAATATTAGCATTAGGTAAAAACGAAAATAAACTGAATGCCCTATTGCAAGAACTATCTAAACTTTCTAAACAAACACATCAGTTCTATGATTTGGATTTTGGCATTGCAGGAGAGGCAGATTACATTGAGTTCGCAGAATATATTGCCAAGCAAGACTCTCCTATAGACTCTTTGGTACTTAATGCCGGTTATCTAGAGGCATTACAAGGCCTGCGAAACTACCCACTGGACACTTGGTTACAGACCATCACCATCAATCAACACGCACCTTTTATGTTAGCAAGATGCTGCATTCCTTTCCTTGAATCATCAACGGATCCATCCATCGTGTTTTCTACACACGATTGCGGCAAGGCCTATTGGGGCGCCTATGGTGTAGCAAAATCCGCACAATTAGGTTTAATGAAAATCCTGGCCGATGAGCTAGATGGAGATCTACCCATACGAGTAAATGGGGTCGACCCTGCACCGGTACGCACCAAACTACGAATCGCAGGTTTTCCTGGAGTTGACCCCGAAACTTTCCCCAAACCAGAAGATGTCGTGCCTTCATATTTATTTTTTATTGGGCCAGACAGCAAGGGAATAACAAACATGAATTACAAAATTAATCCGGACTTTTCAGGCTAGGAAGCTCTGATTTATCAATTAAATTGGCATACATCAGACAAACCACAATTATTACATTTTGGTTTGGGCTTACATACATCCTTACCATGTTGCACGACAAGCGCGTGATACTCTGCAAACAATTTGGATGATTTGGGCAGTTGTGTTTCAAACTCATCACGCAGATCGTCATATAACTCATCGCCCGTTACACATTTAAGACGTGAAAAGATTCTGCGTGTGTAGGCATCGATTACAAATACAGATCGATTAAAGGCATACAACAGAATATCGTCTGCCGTTTCATGACCAACACCATAGACACTCAATAATTCTTTGCGCAATTTAGCAGTAGACCAGTAGCGTAAGCGTGCATAACTTCCATTTTTCTCATACCACTCACAAAATTTCTTCAAACGTCGTGCTTTTACATTAAAGTAACCAGATGGCTTTAGGAGTTTAGCTAACTTGGCATGTTTTGTATTGACGATTGCCTTTGCATCAAGTAATTCAGCCGACCTTAAATTTGCAATCGCCTTTTCAACATTGGTCCATGCCGTATTTTGAGTAAGAATCGCACCCACCATCACCTCAAACCTCGAATTCGCAGGCCACCAATACTGCCTGCCATGTTGATGTTTGAGTTTTTTATATACCGAGTGCGCCCATTTTTTATTGTGAAGCTTGCTTGTCAGACTCACCACCTTAGTTAAATCTCAAATCACGTATAAGTTACTTAACTAGTTTGCACAATTGCTGGATCTTGTCTGCCGATAGTTCTATATAACTACCCTCTTGCAGTTGCCTCGGCAATGTAATTGCACCAAAACGTGTGCGCATCAATCTACTCACTTGCAATCCTTGCGACTCCCACAGTCTACGCACCTCTCGATTACGACCTTCTTTTAACACGATACGATACCATGTGTTGGTTCCCTTAGTTTCTTGTGCCTCAAGCACAGTTAGTCTTGCAATACCATCTTCAAGTCGCACCCCTTGCTGTAAATGCGTCAACATTTCATCTGTAACCTCACCATGAACACGTACGCGGTATTCGCGCTCTATTTCATTACTCGGGTGCATCAATGCATTGGCGAGATTCCCATCGGTAGAGAACAACAACAGACCTGAAGTATTAATGTCTAAACGCCCAATCGAAACCCATCGAGCTGAGCTCAACACAGGTAAACGATCAAAGACAATTGGCCTTTGTTCTGGGTCTGAGCGTGTCACAACTTCTCCACACGGCTTGTGATAGAGCAGCACCCTCGCCTTTGAGTTTCTATTTGTAACTTTTACGAGCTCATTACGAATTACAATCTCCTCATCCCCATTGATCCGTTGACCCAGAACACAAACCTCGCCATCGATAAGAATCTCGCCAGCTTGTATCCAACGCTCAATCTCGCGACGCGATGCAATTCCGTGATTGGCTAGATATTTTTGTACTCGTTCAGACAAAACGTGTATCGGATGAATTTAATCAGACTTATTGAAAAAATTTTATACTGAGCCGGTAATATTCAATCAGACGGGGATACTACTATATTTAATTTGCATATCCGCTCACAATAAAAAAATACAAATATTAATTACGTGTTTTTACTAGACAAAAATCAGTTAAACATTTTTATAAGTTTTATCACTTCACCTGGTTGATCTAAAGGCAGAAAATGCCCGCCATTTTCAACAGTCAGAGTTTTAACATTGGATATTAGACTTTCATCATACTCACGTTCTTCCAACGTAGACCAATCATGGCTACCCCAAACAAGTAATACAGGTACCTTTATGTTTACGTACCGCTCATTAGCCGCATCCCAACTATTTGCGTTTCGCAGCAAACTGAGAAAGGCCCGGTAATGTTGTTTTCGATCACCGACTCGATACATTTCCTTGGCAAGTTCCAACGAAAGACTATTTGGGTCCGCTACCCCACCACGTAATACTTGTTTCATAATCACAAAATTACGAAGTCGCATTACTGTTTCACCAATAAATGGAATTTTTGAAGTGTGCGTTATCATCCCGCCCAAAAATGAACTTCGGGCCATCCCTTTTCCTTGATGATAGTCATAAGGATTAATGGCAACAACACGAGTCACATGCGGATTTTGATTGCTTGCAACTAATAGTGATATGGATGCCCCAATGGATACACCGGCAAGAGTTACATCCTCAAGGCCCATACTTTCAATAAATCCCTCAACATACTGGACAAAGAAATCAGCGTCATAATTACCATCCGGAATTTCGGAAAAGCCATGTCCGGGGTAGTCCAGCGCATAAACCGTAAAGTCTTTCGATAACTCGGGAATTACTTTCTCAAATAGATCTAACTGTGTTCGCAGTGTATGCAATAAAAGAAGCACTGGCCCCTGGCCAGTTTTAATGTAGCGTAATTTTGTTCCACCAACATTGGTATAAGAATTCGAGATTTCTGGTGCCCACCTCAATTGGCCTGGAGGATTAGGCTCGGTTCGCGTCCACTCGACTGTAAATGAGATCAACCACGTAATAATACCTACTACGATGAATAAGAGCAGAGTTTTGATTATCTTTATCATTCAACCATAACTACTCAATTGGCGCAGAAAATTTTTGGTGATCACATGAGTATATAAAAATAACTATGCGTACCACAATCAATGCTGCAATATTTATTACGGTTTGTAATAAGACACACCTAATTATGCAGTATCATTTGTCACTGTAACATTATTTATATATAACAAATCGTCTTTTTAGTATGTTAACAAAACACGGCTCAGAAGCTACAATGGATTTTTCAACGTGATGTAATGCCCCAATTCGCTAGATATTTTGTACGCGTATAGAGAACAGTGATATCTTACCGCGGAGAAGATCTCCCCAGCACCCACTAACGATTCAAAGTGCGAGCACATAGATGTGCAAGTGATTGCTATCATAGAAGATGCGTTCTAATTTATAATATCTACTAGCGATTTAAAACGCATATTATGGTAATTGGTGAGCAATGAATATTGGTGAAATAGTGACAATTGTATTTATGTTTGCATTCATAGTTGCAATATCATGGTTTTTATTTAAGAAAAAATAAATCTATCTCCCTTTGCCTAAACACTTATTTGAAATCATTTAATTAAAATATACTTATGCCCAAGAGGCTTTGAATAGTTACTAAAAAGTAGTAGCCGCCAGAAACCTGAAAGCAGAAAAACTTCAAATATTTATTCAATTGCATTAAAAGAAAGTCCCAACTTAAAAGCGTAGGGCTAGTATTTGATTTTACTTAATAAGTTTAGCAGCAAAAGGATATGCGCAATTCATCGCCACGCTATGGCCAGCTTAAACTAAGCGAATTTCTTACTAAAGTGTCTAGATCACCATCTACTGTATATTTAGCGGTATAATATTTAGTGCCATTTAAAATTATTACACACTAGCTTAAATAATAATTATAAAGCTAGAGAGAGGAGGCTTTACTCATGGCAGTTAATCCAAATATTGAAACCGCATTCGGTGGTTGTCCTCACGATTGTCCTGACACCTGTGCAATGGTGTTTTATATTGAAGATGGAAAAGTGGTGGGTGTTAGAGGTAATAAAGATCATCCCATGACGCGAGGGGGGTTGTGCGTTAAGTTAAAAGATTACGAAAAGCGTCACTATCACCCTGATCGTGTTTTATATCCGCTGCGTCGCACCGGCCCCAAAGGCAGCAAACAATTTGAGCGTATTACCTGGGATGAAGCACTGGATGAAATCACTACGAAATGGAAAGCCATCATAGAAGAATATGGACCTCAAGCGATCATTCCTTATAGTTACCTAGGTCATCAAGGACTTGTGCACGGTTTAAACGGCGGTGATGCATTTTTTAATCGCATGGGTGCGACAGTATGTGAACGTACCTTTTGTGGTGAAGGCTCATGTACCGCTTGGCTGTTAACCGTTGGACCCACAGCGGGTGTTGACCCGGAAAGCTATATTCATTCCAAATATATCGTTATCTGGGCGTGTAATAGCATGAGCACTAACCTGCATCATTGGCACATTGTCCAGGATGCAAAAAAGAAAGGTGCCAAGGTAGTTGTCATTGATGCCTATGCTTCACGCACGGCAAAACAGGCCGATTGGCATATCGCACCTAAACCAGGCACGGATGGTGCATTAGCGATGGCAGTTATTAATAGTCTTATCGAACAAGATTTAGTAGATAAAGATTATGTTGAGAACCACACGGTTGGTTATGACGAATTGGCGGAACGCGCTAAAGATCGTACACCTGAGTGGGCAGAAGAAATCACGGGTGTAGCAGCGAGTGATATTCGAAAACTTGCAAAAGAATTAGCTATTGAACAACCGGCAGCAATACGTATGGGTGTCGCACTTGAACGGCATCATGGTGGTGGTCAGACCATACGCGCAGTGACGAGCATTCCCGCTTTAACGGGTGCTTGGCGTCACGTCGGTGGAGGTGTAACTCAATTTCCTGTTTGGGAACACCCTTATAGGTTTGATGTGATATGCAGACCTGATTTAATCCCACAAGGCACACGCGTTATAAATAATCTACAGATTGGGCGGGCATTAACTGGCGAAATGGACCTAGATATCCCGATTAAATCGATGATGTGCTGGAATTCAAATCCAGTCACACAAGCCCCAGAGTCAGATAAGATTGTTAAAGGTTTAATGAATGAAGATTTATTCCTGGTCTCAGCTGAGCATTTCATTTCTGATACGGCTTCTTATGCCGATATCGTATTGCCAGCCTCTATGGGTGCCGAATTGGAAGACATTATTTTGTCATGGGGGCATTTATATCTGACCTACAATGCCAAGAGTGTTGAATCACCGGGAGAAGCGATCCCCAACAATGAAATTTTCCGCAGGCTCGCTGAACGTATGGAATTTGATGATGATCAATTCAAATGGTCAGACTCTGAATGTCTGGAGAACTATATTGATTGGGATGCACCAGCCTGTGATGGCATTAATTTGGATTATCTTCGCAACAATGGTTTTGCCCGTTTGAATGTTGGCACTAAAGATGATCGCAGCCCACATAAAGAAGGTAATTTTCCGACACCCTCAGGTAAATGTGAGTTTAAGGTTGAAGACGCAACTAACTTTGTTGCTGGGCCATTCCGTCAGATGTATGAAGGGCTCCAACCTGGCGAACCACTAGATAGTTTGCCGGATTACGTACCACCAAGAGAGTCTGCACAGTCCAACCCGGATCTGGCAAAGAAATATCCATTAAATATTGTCTCACCCAAGAGCCATGGTTTTTTGAATTCTTGTTATGCCAATATGGCGCACAAGATCAAAGGCCAAGGAGAACAATTTGTGTTAATTAATGCTGAGGATGCAAAATCAAGAGGTATAACGGATGGCGATAAAGTACATGTATTTAATGATCGCGGAGGCTTCGAAGGCGACGCCAAAATTACCGAAGATGTCAATCCCGGTTTAGTTGTTGCAACACTTGGTTATTGGCGACAGTTAACCAAAGGGACAGTTAATATTATTAGTTCAGCTGAGTTTGTAAATATGGGACATGCACCTACATTTTCAGACAATCTGGTACAAGTAGAATTAGTTTAATTTAAGTCAAAAATATAGAGGGTCAAATTTACGTTTTAGAATACAAATGATATTCACAGCCAATTGAGCGGTATTTATACTTTGCATAGCTTTGGTTTTCTTCTATAACGTAGACGTGCCCTCTTTTTTCGACCTAAGGCGGACATTTTAAATGTACCTTTTTATACATATATAGAAGTTTGCATTTTTAGGAACTATTAAACTTTACAATCGTTACCCTCTAACTGCCACGATTGAACCAGGTCATTAGTAGAAACGCCGACGGTGATTTTGCAATATTTTGGCACTGTATCGATAGTGCCTTCAATAGGCGTATTAGCCAGTCCTTCGTCAAACATCCAAGAATACAGTGTATTACCATTTGAAAGATCGCTTATATCATTTGGCGTTCCCCAATGCTGAATTAATCCGTTTACATCATGACCAATCCACGTGCTTAAATTCCATTCAAGATTTTCTCTTGAAGCACATCCGTCCAACAAAATAAAAAGAATGACTACAAATAAAGTCCATTTCATAGCTCCTCCTACAATTGATTTTTTTATTTTAGTAAAAGTATTTTATAATTAATTATTCTTAGTTGCAGAAGTTTAATTAACTTACTGATTTAATAAATGGCCGCTAACGATGGCGGTCTCAATGGGTGGATGCAACACTTTGAAATAGAGTGAAAAAAGGCTGCAAAAGCTAAGAGAAATGCAATTACATCAACATCTTAAGATGTAGATCAATAAAAGATGGCTCGAAGCAAGTAATAATGCAGTATTTATTGTGTGATTCACAGACATGGTTTCAAATTTCTGACTTGTAAATCTAGCTGGTAGTTAGCTTTTTGTATACGTTCTTTTTCAGGATGATAGTCTTTTAGGACTTCTTCTCTAAGAGGGGTTTTATCCAGTAAGTGGCAAACTTTCTCCATAAGGGTTTTGCCTTTTAAGGAGCCATGTGTACGTTGCCAATTATAGTAGTGTTGCCATTCTGGAAGAGTGAGTTGCAACTCATCAAGATCAAGTTTTGCGGTTGCATAAAATTCTTCTTTATCAGTTCGTTGAGAGCGTTCAACTTTACCGTTAAGATGAGGGGAGCCAGGTTTATTGGGCCTGAATTTAATGCCGTGTTCCATCATTTTTTCTTGAACCTTTACAGCAAAAAACTCACGCCCTCGATCTGTTTGTATACGTTGAATAGGAAAAGGCATCTCTTCAATCACTTGTTCTAGAAATTGCAATGTATTGGCTGCTGTACGTCTTGAGAAGGCCGCTAAAACCCTGTATCTAGAGCAATCATCAATCGCCGTGTATTGGTAAATACCATGTGTAATTTTACTGGTATCCATCTGTATGCGATCACCAGGTATCGGCCTTTGATATCGAATATAGCCCGCTTTCTTTCGATTACGCTTAAGTGGCTTAACGTGATGCTTAGTCAGTATTTTGTGAATCGTTGCTAGTGATAAAGAGTAGTCATGCTCACGTAAAAGTTCGTTTTGAATACGTCTTGCACCGAGTTTACGCTGCTTTCTAAGGCTCAGTATCCAAGCTTCTTCTTGTTGACCAACTTTTGTATTAGGTGAGTGATGAGGCCGTCTACTGCAATCTCGTAAACCATTTAAGTCATCTTTCTCATAACGCTTCAACCATTTGCGTAAAGTGGGTCTTGAAATACCACAACGACGACAAACTAACCCTGCATTTTGGGTTTCCATATACAGGTCAACCCATACCAATCTTTGTTTTACTTGCTTGTTCATAGGCATCCATTTTAGTGAAAGGATGTCTGTGAATCACACACCTGATGAATTCCAATTAATGAACTGAACGTTCACTTCTTGCCGAGGTGTAGTAAATTATTTTACTAGATTGCTTCGCTATACTCGCAATTGTATGTGTTATCTAATTCGTTGATAGATTTTGTAGCATGGAAGCGGGAGTTTTGCCATCAATACCTTGATGGGCTCTCGCTTCATTGTAATAAATTAAGTAGGCACTCAGTTCATCTGCAAAGTGTTTTTCTGAGGTAAAGTAAGTACCATCAATCAAATCTTCGTTCAAGGTTCTCCAAAAGCGTTCCACTTTGCCATTGGTTTGTGGACGATAAGGTCTTGTATAGCGATGTTTGATGCCCATCTCTAGTAACATGCGCTCAAAGGCATGTTTGGGTTTTTGTTTCGACTCTTTGACTCCGAACTCCGGTCCATTATCTGTCAGGACTTCTGCAAACTGAATCCCATATTGACTCGATAAATAGTTGAAACAACGCAGCGTAGCAAACATCACCGTTAGACTTTGAATATCCTCGACCACTTGCGCCCAGGCAATACGACTGTAGGCATCCACCACACACACTAAATAGCGACGCTTGGATTCATTGGCAATCATATCCTTACTCAAGTGATGACAGTCTATATGGGCGAGCTCGCCTGCCTTTTCTCGAATAATGCGGCGTTTTTCTTCTTGCATAGCAGGCCTTAATCGGTTCACTCCATGACGTTTGAAGATCTGATAGATACATGATGGCGAGGGCGTATTCTGACCTAATTTCGCTTGTAAGATAAGATGAATCTCATAGCGATTATTGCCTTGCGCACGCGCTTTGAGGACTTGCGCTTCGATCTGCGGACAAGTGCGTCGAGTACGCCATTTCGGCCCACGTTTGGCGGGTAATAAAGAAACCACATTACCACTTTGACGATAGCGTGCGTAGTATTTTAAAAACGTTTGAGGACAAGTACCGTGGGCCGCATAGAAGTCTTTGACCCGGCGATACTGCGGGTGCTGCTTGGCTTTAACTTGTTCGTATTCAGCTATTAGATATTGATATTTCTGAATGTAGTTCTTCTTTAACGTGCTATCTCGACTGTTGATTCGCATGATGGCTTCTCCTCCTGTTCCGAGTTGCTTAGACACTTATCTAAGATTATCGGATGAGTGATTTTCATCAACGATTTACGTAACCTATACAGCAATGACAAAAAACTAGACTGCCCTAGTGACGCGTCTCATTTGAATCAACAATATCGCCCGCATCCGTAACGACCCCTAATTGAACTTTTGCATCATCCTCGGGGATGGGCAGATCCAATTCAGGATGAGTTTGATCCAAATCTGCTAGCTCCGCCAAGCTGGGTAATTCATTCAATGATTTCAAATTAAAATAATCCAAAAATTGTTTCGTGCTGCCATAAAGTGCAGGACGACCTGGTACTTCCTTATGCCCGATTACGCGAACCCATTCACGTTCCAATAGGGTTTTAATGATATGGCTGCTCACACTTACTCCACGTACTTCTTCGATTTCACCTCTAGTGATCGGTTGCCGATAAACAATTAATGACAATGTCTCTAACAAAGCACGTGAATAACGTGGTGGCTTTTCTTGCCACAAACGCGCCACCCAGGGTTGCACTTCTACTCGTGTTTGATAACGATAGCCACTTGCTACACGCTTGAGTTCTACACCTCTGCCTTCACACTCATCTTGTAGTTTTTTTATCGCCTTTTTAATTTGCTCACGCGTTGGCTTTTGATCATCAGACTCAAATAATTGCAATAAACGATCAATATTACATGCGGTATCGGCTGCCATTAAGGCAGCTTCGATTATTTGTTTTACCTGATTATCTTTCATAATTCATTATCTTCAATTGGGCCCTTAACGGCCGGTTTTACGTAAATTGGCGCAAAATCTTCAGACTGCACCAGTTCGATCACTCGATCCTTGATGAGCTCTAGCAAAGCAAGAAAGGTAACAATGACACCACTGCGCCCCTCTTCGATTTCAAAAAATCGCTTAAATTCCACAAAGTCTTCAACACTTAACATGCTCAAAATTTTTGACATGCGTTCTCTTACAGATAGTGGTTCGCGCTGAATATGATGACTAGCAAACATCTCTGCGCGCTGCATAACTTCACGAAACGCAAATATAATATCCTTTAAGTCCACACTAGGTTGCGGACGCTCTGATTCGTATTCTGATTGCAATACTGAGACCGTAAAGATATTTCGATACATACGTGGAAGCTCGTTAATATCTTCTGCAACTTTTTTAAACCTTTCATACTCTTGTAAACGTCGTATTAATTCCGCGCGTGGATCTTCATCTTCATCTTCTTCAACAGGTCGTGGCAACAACATACGCGATTTGATTTCAGCCAGCATCGCAGCCATCACTAAATACTCTGCGGCAAGCTCAAGTCGCATCTCTTTCATCAAGTCGATGTATTGCATGTATTGTTGTGTAATCTGGAAAATGGGCAAAGTCAAAATATCCAGATTCTGACGTTTAATTAAATACAACAGTAAATCAAAAGGGCCTTCAAAGGCATCTAGAAAAATTTCCAGGGCATCAGGAGGAATATACAAATCTTCTGGAGGGACCGTCATCGGTTCCCCTTTCACGACGGCAAAAGGTAACTCCGCTTGAAGATTTTCCTGAGATTTAGGGTCGCTATCGATCACATAAATTCCTTACCAATATGATAACCCAATTGCCTGCCTAACATCATCTAAAGTATCACGGGCTACATCACGCGCCTCTTCACAACCCTCTTTAATGATGCCATAGACTGTAGATTCGTCGTCTGCATATTCGCTGGCACGCTCTCGAATTGGTGCTAACTCATTCTCAATCGCATCAATTATCGGTTGTTTACAATCAATGCAACCAATACTCGCACTGCGGCAACCTTCCTCGACCCAAGTTTTCGTGTCATTGGAGGAATAGATTTCATGAAATTGCCATACTGGGCATTTATTTGGATCGCCTGGATCGGTACGTTTCACACGTGCAGGATCGGTTGGCATGGTTCGCAGTTTTTTCGCTACGCTCTCAGCATCTTCGCGTAATGAGATGGTATTGTGATAGGACTTAGACATCTTTTGCCCATCCAATCCTGGCATTTTTGATGCCTTGGTCAATAGCACACTTGGTTCTGGCAAGATGATTTTGCCTTCCCCTTCCAAGTAACCAAACAAACGTTCTTTATCTCCAATGGAGATGTTTTGTTGCGATTCTAATAAGGCCCTTGCTACTTCTAGCGATTCAAGATCACCTTTTTCTTGATAGCGTTTGCGATGCTCACGGTAAAGTTTGGCATTCTTTTTCCCCATTTTACTGATCGCCAATTTTGCTTTGTCTTCAAAGTCCGGTTCTTTGCCATATAGATGATTAAACCTACGCGCTATCTCCCGCGTTAACTCAACATGTGCAATCTGATCTTCACCGACCGGAACGTTACCAGCCTTATAGACTAAAATATCAGCGCCTTGTAATAACGGATAACCTAAAAATCCATATGTAGCGAGATCTTTTTCTTTTAATTTTTCTTGCTGGTCCTTATAAGTAGGTACACGCTCTAACCAACCTAATGGTGTAATCATCGATAATAATAAGTGCAGCTCTGCATGCTCAGGTATATGTGATTGAACAAATAAAGTGGCCGCACTTGGGCTGACCCCAGCTGCTAGCCAATCAATCGTCATGTCCATTACACTTTGGCTAATAATTTGAGTATTATCATACTCAGTAGTTAATGCGTGCCAGTCCGCAACAAAGAAAAAGCACTCATGCGTATGCTGTAACTCTAACCAGTTATGTAATACGCCATGTAAATGCCCGAGATGTAATTTACCTGTAGGCCGCATACCCGAAAGCACGCGGTTGTTTTGTGAAGGATTAAAACTCATCAGTTATAAATCAATCTATTCAGATTGTCCGAGTAGTTGATAAAAATAATGTAAAAACTCGCTGGTCTCCACATTAAATAACGACAAAATAAAAAATAAAATATATGAAAAAGGAATAAAAATTATTCTTCCTAAAAAACCGAATACGAGAAGTCCAATAATTATAATAAACCCATAAGGTTCAATTTTTTTCAACATCCTTGTGAAATTATCCGGAGTTAATCCGGCTAGTACTCTGCCACCATCTAAAGGCGGAATAGGCAATAAATTTAAAATCATCAACATCAAATTAATTGCTAACCCCGCAATACCCATATAAACGAAAAATTCGGCATGGTTATTTCCGCCATCAGCGCTGCCGATAAAACCTTTTACCACTAATGCCCAGAATATTGCCATAATCAGGTTAGAAGCAGGGCCAGCTGCGGCTACAATGGTCATATCACGCTTAGGGTTGCCAAGCCGACTTGAATTCACGGGCACGGGTTTTGCCCAGCCAAATAAAAAATTCCCTGGGAGCAACACCATGATTGCAGGGACCAATATCGTCCCAATCGGATCTATATGCTTAATTGGATTTAAGCTCAGCCGACCCAAGTTGGCAGCAGTTGGATCACCAAAATACCGTGCCACCCAACCATGAGCAACTTCATGCAAGGTGATGGCAAACAAGACTGGCAACGCCCATATGGCGATCGTTTGAATGACGTTCATTGACTAGCTCTATTATACCCAGCGTTTGGATAGTCTTGCATTAACCAGCTCGCATCACCTTTGCCTTGACGCAATATAGTTGGATTGGAGTCCATTAAATCAATTACGGTTGTCGCTTGCACTCCACAAAAACCCCCATCAATGACTAAATCTACCTCGTGTTGCAAAATTTCACGCATCTCTATGGGGTCTGACAGGGGTTCTGAGGCTCCTGGTAAAATTAATGTACTGCTCATCATCGGTTGATTTAATTCTTCACACAACTGTAATGCGATAGGATGATCAGGAACACGTAAACCGATGGTTTTACGTTTTGGTGTTTGTAGTCGACGCGGAACTTCATGGGTTGCCTTTAATAAAAATGTATAGGGCCCTGGGGTACATCGCTTCATAAGACGATAACAACTGTTATCGACGATGGCATAATTAGATAACTCTGAAAGGTCTCTGCATACCAAAGTAAAATGGTGTTTCTCGTCAAGTTGACGAATTTTTCGTATTCTCTGCATCGCATTTTTGTCGCCAATATGACAACCTAACGCATAGCAAGAATCTGTTGGGTATACAATTAACCCACCTTGATCAATAATCTCCACAGCACGACGAATTAATCGCTTTTGTGGTGTCACTGGATGAATTACAAAGTATTGACTCATATGATGATCACTTTATTTGAAAACTAGGTATGAAATTACTATTTGATTATTTATCGATTATTTTATTCTACATCGCTTATCAATTTTATGCGCATGTTCCTGAAAGTGCTGTTCTCATAATCAACTCATGGTTAGGCCTAGACTTGGTGGCGGGAGATAAAAGCAGTGCAATTTATTTCGCAGTATTAGTCGGCATAATTGCGGCTGGCTTATTAACCCTAGTACATTGGATATTTAAAGGTACACCAACCAAGCTACATCTTTTCACATTATTTGCTTTTTTAATATTTGGCGGTATTACATTGTTTTTGCGTGACCCAGTTTTTATTAAATGGAAACCCACTATTGTCAACATGATTTTTGCCTGTGTACTCCTATCTAGTATGTTTATCGGTGAAAAAACTTTAGTGGAACGTATGATGGGAAAAACGATACAAACATCCAAGCAAGTTTGGCACCGCTTGACACTTAGCTGGGTAGCATTTTTTCTATTTATTGCAATTCTTAATATTATTATTGCCTATAAATTTAGTGAAACCGCCTGGGTAAACTTCAAACTATTTGGTATCCTTGGACTGACATTTTGCTTTTTGGTGATACAGGCATTTTACCTCTCAAAGCAATATCAAATAGATAAACATTAATTACTAATCATCATGCTATATGCAATTATCAGTCAAGATGTTGAGAATAGTCTCAACAAGCGTATGTCTGCTCGAGAACAGCACATTGCAAGACTAAATGAACTTAAAGACCAAGGTCGCCTGGTGCTTGCCGGGCCTCATCCTGCCGTAGATAGCCCAGACCCAGGGGATGCAGGCTTTACCGGCAGCTTAATTATTGCCGAATTTGATTCACTGAATTCCGCACAGGCTTGGGCTGACGCGGACCCGTATATCGCTGCTGGTGTTTACGAAAAAGTAATCGTGAAACCTTTCAAACGTGTATTGCCCTAATACACAAATACAAATACATCTATTTACTAAGGAAAAACTATGTATAAGCTAAAACTTGCACTAATCGTGCTTACTATCTGCTGCTTAGGATTATTTTATGGCTGCAAAGGTGGTAGTGAATCGGAAACCACGACCACATCTGAGGAAGTAAAAGACGATAGTGGTGAGTATGCAAAAGTGAATGATGTTGTCATTAGCAAAAATGACTTTGAACAGTTTTCCAAAGCCAAACGTGCTACTCAGCCCGAAGCAAACTTTAGTGACACAGAAATCTTAGATGAGCTAGTAGCCACTGAGTTATTGAGGCAAGAAGCAGTTAAACAAGGCATTGATAATCGACCAGAAATCATCGAACAAATTAAACGCCAAGAAAGCAACATCTTAATCAATACTCTCATAACAGAAAAATTTGGAGACCTTAGTTTTTCTGAAGAAGAACTAAAGGCGGAATATGATCGCTTAATCAGCTTAAATGATACTAATGAATACAAAGCTCGACATATTTTATTGCAAACTGAAGATGATGCTAAAGCAATCATTGAAGAATTAAAAGGCGGTGCTGACTTTATTGAACTCGCAAAACAGAAATCCCAAGGCCCATCGGCACCAAACGGTGGCGACCTAGGGTGGTTTAAATCAAATACTATGGTACCACCCTTTGCAGAAGCGGTTCAGACTATGGACAAAGGCGCATACTCTACGAGTCCGGTAAACACACGTTTTGGATGGCATGTTATTTTGTTGGAAGATAAACGTACATCCGAACAACCAGCTTTTGACGATGTCAAAGTGGAAATACAACGAGCGCTGACACGTAAAACTATTGAAGACTACGTAGATGAATTGCAAAGTAACGCATCTATTGTGCGTCCCGATAACATGGAAACGATGGAAGAAAGTTCGAATGAAAAAAGTGAAGGCTGATAAACGTCTTTAATCTCGAATCAGCTCCATGAACTCGGAACGTGACCGAGAGTCGTCTCTGAATGCACCCAGCATAGAGCTGGTGACAGTTTTACTATTTTGCTTTTGCACACCACGCATCACCATACAGAAATGACTGGCTTCTAGTACTACTGCTACTCCATGTGCATTTAAAACATCTAATAAACCGCTAGCAATCTGTGTAGTAAGCCTTTCTTGTACCTGTAACCTTCTTGCATAGACATCGACCACACGTGCAATTTTACTTAACCCGATCACGCGACCTCTTGGCAAATAACCAACATGAGCACGCCCAAAAAAAGGCAGCATGTGATGTTCGCACAGAGAATAAAATTCTACATCTCTAACGATGACCATTTCCTCACACTGCTCTTCAAATAATGCATCGCGCACGACTTCTTCAACAGTTAAACTATATCCACTCGTTAAGAAATGCATCGCTTTGGATACCCGTTTTGGTGTATCCAGTAACCCTTCACGATCTGGATTTTCACCAATCAGTTCCAACATGCTTCGAATATGACTCTCGAGCTGCATGTCACGATTACCATCACTAGAGAGTGTTGTATCTTCCAGATAGCGCCCTCCCGCCAGAATCTCAAATGCCTTTTTATTCATCTTTAATCCCATATGCAGCTTGATGTATCGAATATATTTAGACCTAACATAATAGCAGTTAATCGCTTAACTGTTAAAACCAGTGCCTTATTGCCTCAACCTTAACCTAATGATGATTTTTTCTGCCCCCAACAAAGTAGGGCCAATGTGCACAGATAAACATGAGAAAACTTTCCTGGAATAATGGCAAATCAACTATCTAGAACACTAGTTGCAAATGCTGTCCAATTAAGAGCTTATGGTAATATAATCAGCATTTCGGAAAGAGGATGCCTATGAGTAGTAATGTGATTCCAACTGACTCGGTATTACGTCGTCACTATGAAGCGTCGCACGCCAAACAAGTAGCTAAAAATATTCAATCACAAGGTAAAGGTGGATTGCTAACCTGGTTAAAAAGAATTTTCAGCTAGCTCAGTGCTTTTTTGGTCTACAGCATAACTTAGTAACGAATACGTAAATCGACCATCTCCAGTTATATACGTATCAGGCGTAGCGTCCCTTTGTGTCGTTTGAATGCGAACACCATCTTTTAGAGGGGTCGTTGAATAGATATCTGCAAAATTAATTTTTGTCGTATTTCTCTTCGTCACGTAATAAAGGCTTCGATCAGTGACTACCAACTGGCCCATTGCCTCGACCTCAACATCCAGTTGCTTATAGCGCGACCTATTAAATAGATTGTTTAATATCGAATGAAATATTGTCCATTGCTGATCTCTTTGTCGCTTTGCTTCCACTTTTAAAGTTTCTTCGAACACCCACATCAACGACTCATCATTTGCCATATCAATTTCTTTATATAATTCAGGAAAATTAGCAGAAATAGTTTGGTTTTGATCAAGACGCTCAAGATATTCGACATTGGCTAAGCGAGTAAATAAATGAGGCTCTACGTCTTTATCCTGAATTTCTAGAACGGTAGCCGTACTAAGTAAATTGCGTGCATGCGATGCGTTTAGCGATTTGCTTTGAATAATTTTTTTTGCTTGGTCTTGCCATTCTCGTTTTACCAAACTAGTAAATAAATTTTGCGAAAAAGCTGAAGCAGGTTTACATTCATTCACAGTAGCAACAAATTTACTACTATGCTCTGAAGACTCTACGCACTTTGAAAAAGCTTTATGAAGACTTTCACGTGTATCTTCATAAACTTGATAACAGGTTTTGTGTAATGAATAGAAAGGTCCGGCAGACTTGTTACAAACTATACATTTACCCACAAGTACTCAAAAGGTTAGATGAAATTATTCATCTTCTAGTTCTTGATAGAGATCATCATCCGTTGAAATTTCACCATCATTGACTAAAAATTCTCGACGATCTAAATATGCATCACGAATAAATACATAACGATCCCCTCCGATATCCCCTGCCTTTTCCTCTAGTTGCATTAGTTCGGCACGTATATTCACTAAATTTAAGGCAAATAATCCATTATATTCTGAACTTTTAATATCGGCCCAACTAGGTGGCCATAAAAACGAATCCACAGCTTTACCAGGACCATCGCGTAAATTACTTGGACCAAGAAATGGCAGCATGAGATATGGGCCCGTACCCATCCCCCAATAACCAAGCGTTTGGCCGAAGTCTTCATTATGTTTACGCAAGCCCATGTGACTCGCCACATCTATAAAACCTAACAAACCAATCGTGGAGTTAACGAGTATACGACCTATATCAGAAACCGCATCAAGAAATTTAAATTGCAGCGTATTGTTAAAGGCAACACCGACATCACCAAGATTTGAAAAGAAATTACTGATGCCATCTTCAACAAATTCAGGTGCCACGGCACGATAGCCTGTAGCAGCGGGAAGCAAAAAAGCGCGATCTATAGCATCATTAAAGCTATATACCCTACGGTTGAAACCCTCCCAAGGGTCACTAGGATCATTGCTTAATTCTTGTGTGCTCGCACAACCGCCTGCGAATAAACTAATCAGCATCAGTAACAAATATAAATATCTAGTCATAATATATGTTCTTGTGGTGAGATTATTTAGCTAGTTGTAATGCTATTTAGTGGCCATGTCTAGAAGATTTCGCTGCAATTCTCATTCTCAAGGCATTTAATTTAATAAAACCCTCTGCATCTTGTTGATTATAGGCGCCTTCATCATCTTCAAAGGTAGCAATGCTAGCGTCAAATAAGCTATGACTTTCAGATTTTCTCCCAGCTATTATCGCACTACCTTTATAGAGCTTGACACGTACAGTACCCGTAACATTTTCTTGTGTGTTATCGATTAACTTTTGCATCGCTATACGTTCAGGACTCCACCAATAACCATTATAGATAAGCTTAGCGTAACGTGGCATCAGCTCATCTTTTAAATGTGCTGATTCTCTATCGAGTGTGATCGATTCCATTGCACGATGTGCTTTGAGAAGAATGGTACCTCCGGGTGTTTCATAACAACCACGCGACTTCATTCCAACATAGCGATTTTCCACAATATCCTGCCTACCCACACCGTGTTTACCTGCAACGGCATTTAAGTTGCTGAGTAATTCAGCAGGGCTTAACGTCTCACCATTTAGTCCAATGGCATCTCCCTGGGCAAACTTGATTTCAATATATTCGGCTTGCTCAGGTGCTTGCTCAGGTGACTGGGTTAACTTCCACATTTCGTCTTCGGGCTCATTCCAAGGTTCCTCCAAGGATCCACCTTCATAAGAAATATGCAGTAAATTTGCATCCATAGAATAAGGTGATTGTTTACCGCGTTTTTGTTCAATTGCGATATGGTGTTTTTCTGCATAAGCCAACAATTTTTCACGAGAATTTAAATCCCACTCTCGCCATGGTGCAATAATCTTTATGTCTGCATTTAAAGCATAAGCTCCTAATTCGAAACGCACTTGATCATTACCCTTACCCGTTGCCCCATGTGCAACGGCGTCGGCACCCACTTGTTCGGCAATCTCAACCAAACGTTTGGCGATAAGTGGCCTTGCTATGGAAGTACCCAGCAAATATTCTCCCTCATAAACTGCATTAGCTCGAAACATAGGAAAGACATAATCGCTTACAAATTCCTCAGTAAGATCTTCGATATAGATTTCCTTTACCCCAAAGGCCTCCGCCTTTGCACGTGCAGGTTCAACCTCTTCACCTTGACCAATATCTGCAGTAAAGGTCACTACTTCACAATCATAAGTTTCCTGCAACCATTTCAATATGACCGAGGTATCTAAACCACCCGAATAGGCAAGTACAACTTTGTTGATTGATGACATACTATGACGCTTTGTTAGCAGTTTACTTCTGATTCAATTCCACCGAATTATAGCTTGAAAGATAAAATTTACATGACAAATCGTACATGAATACAGAAATCCAACAAGAATTTATCCCAATTAGTAATCGCTTTCGCGGTTTCTGCCCTATAGTAATAGATGTTGAAACTGGAGGATTCAATGCTGAAACGGATGCATTGTTAGAAATTGCCGCAGTTCTGATCAGCTTAAACAAAGATGAAGACTTCTACTGCCATGAAACAATCTCTACACACATAAAACCATTTGAAGGCTCAAATCTTGAACCCGCCTCATTGGAAATAAATGGAATTGACCCTTTTCATCCCTTGCGCATCGCATTACCAGAGAAAGAAGGCTTGCAAAAAATCTTTACCCCTATTCGCGAACACGTAAAGCTGAATAAATGTAACCGCGCAATACTTGTTGGTCACAATGCTTTTTTTGATCTAAAATTCCTCAATGCCGCGGTTGAACGCGCAGGGATAAAAAACAATCCTTTTCACCCATTTAGTAATTTTGACACGGTGACATTAGGCGGACTTGCTTACGGGCAAACCGTTTTATCTAGAATAGTAGAAGCCGCGAATCTTGAGTGGGAAAGCAATAATGCACATTCAGCCGTCTATGATGCGGAAAAAACTGCAGCAGTATTTTGCGAGGTTATGAATAAATGGAAACAACTACAAGCCTAAACACTTAGGAAGCCCTGATTTATTCCGATATTCAGAGCTTTCCTAACTTTTAGAACTTGCGGCTTCTTCAACCATTTTCTGCAATTCACCTTTTTCATGTAATTCCAAGGCAATATCGCAGCCGCCGACTAGTTCGCCATTAATATAAAGCTGAGGAAAGGTTGGCCAATCTGCAAAACGCGGTAGATTCTCGAAAATCTCTGGGTCCATCAAAACATTTACATAGGCAAACTCTTGTCCACAAGATTTTAATGCTTCTGCTGCACGACTAGAAAAACCACACTGTGGCATCTGTGGTGTACCCTTCATGAAAATGATTACCGGGTTGGATTCCACCTGTTCTTTTATTCGATCCATTACATCCATATTAAAACTCCTGACTATAACTTTAATTCGTAGGTTCTAACTTTATTCAGATATATTTTACTGCGCCCAAATCATGTGACAAGACATCTATCCACATTGCGCTGCAACCATAACTCCAACAAGGCTAAATGCCATAACTTACTACCACGCAATGGGGTTAGATTATTTTCCGGTTGTTGCAATAATTTCTCTATATAGGAGCGCTGAAACAATCCACGCTGTAAACAACTATCAGAAAATAAAATTGTTTGCATGAATTCTAGAAATTCACCTCTGACATATTTCAATGCAGGCACAGGAAAATAACCTTTTTTACGGTCAATGACTTTATCAGGCAGCAAACCTCTGGAAATTTGTTTGAGTAGATACTTGCCGCCATTTGTAAGCTTATATTTTGCAGGCATTCGTGCAGCTAGTTCAACAAGCTCATGATCCAAAAACGGCACACGCGCCTCCAGTCCATATGCCATGGTCATGTTATCTACACGCTTAACCGGGTCATCCACAATTAAAGTTGTGACATCCATATGTAGTACCGCATTAATAAAATCATCTGTGCCTGCCTCATGAAGCAATTCAGTAACTTTATTAGAAGTGTAATCTTCACGAACGAATTCTTTACTTAATGTTTGACACATTTCAGAATGACTACGGTCAAAATAATATTTTGCAAAATTGTCGACAGAAAGTCTTTCCTCTCTTTGCATTAGCGGGTACCAAAAATAACCACCAAACACTTCATCGGCCCCTTGTCCAGATTGCACAACAGAAATGTGTTGGCTCACCTGCTCGGCTAATAAGTAGAAAGCAATGGCATCTTGACCAACCATCGGTTCTGCCATGTGCTCAACTGCTTCAGGTAGGCGATCTAGAACTTCGGCATTGTTTATATGAAATTTATGATGATCCGTTGCAAAACGCTCCACTACTGCATCAGAGTATTCAAATTCATGACCACGTTCTTCAGGTTGATCTTCAAAACCTACCGAATAGGTTTTTATATTTTGCACCCCCGCATTAGCTAACAACCCAACCAATAAACTTGAATCCAAGCCCCCAGACAATAAAACCCCTACAGGCACATCTGCTATATGCAGTCTTCTTTCAATTGCTAACGTTAGTGCAGCTTGAACGTCATGCTGCCATTCTGCTTCACTTTTACTATTATCAATTTGATTCGCACGCAACTGCCAATATCGATTGGCAAAATTTTCCCCCTTGGAATTAATTAACATAGTATGCGCTGGCGAAAGCTTGCTCAATCCTTGCAAAATGGTTGTCGGAGCCGGAACTACAGCATGCAGAGTAAGATGATGGTGCAAACCCCGTATATCAAATTCCGTATTTAGATCACCTGCTGCTAATAGTGCTTGGCTATTCGAAGCAAAACGAAAAAAATTTTCTGTTTGTGTGTAATAAAGAGGCTTGATGCCTAATCGATCTCGCGCGAGGAATAGCTCTTGTTTGGTTTCATCCCAAATCGCAAAAGCAAACATGCCAGTTAATCTCTCAACACAGGCTTGTCCCCACTGCGCATAGGCTTTAAGAATGACTTCAGTATCTCCAGTTGAGGTAAAGCTATGCCCTAGCTGCACTAGCTGTTTATGTAAATTTGGATAATTGTAAATAGTGCCATTAAAGACAATGCTCAGCTTAGAATTCGCATCGCGCATAGGTTGATTGGCATTAGCTGTGAGGTCGATGATCGATAATCGACGATGCCCTAAACCAATTGGACCATGATAAAAACTCCCTTCGTGATTTGGGCCACGACGCTGAAGGGGCACAAGCATACGATTGATCGTTTCTTTACTTGAAACATTTCCATCAAAACGTAGCTCCCCACAAATCCCACACATTGGTATTAATTGACCCTTGTTATATTAAAGATATTTAGAAAAACCGAGTTTTACTTTTTCTTTATAAGGCTTTGCACACGAAGTTAATGCAGCAATCATGAAAAAAGTACATTTTTAATAGTAACTTCACCCCAACCACCGCCGCCAGGAGTTTCTATCCGTAAAACATCTCCTCGAACGGCATTACCTTGTACTTTTGCTGGCAACAGTTGTTTATTTAGATAATTTGCCCCTACTTTACCATCTTTACCACTAGCCATTCCCCATGGTGCGCGTTGTCTTCTCTCAGATAAAACTGTGAATGTAGTGTCATTTAAGAATTCAAATTCGCGAATTAATCCGTTACCGCCCTGATGTAGTCCTGTGCCACCAGATTCTTTTCGAATTTCATAACGTTTAATTCTTATTGGGTAATTAATTTCCAATACTTCTACAGGTGTGTTTTGTGTATTGGTCATATGTGATTGCACTGCAGATAATCCTGACGAGACTTTAGACGCACCTACACCCCCAGCAATGGTTTCATAGTATGCCCAAGCCCTGTTTGAAGAACTACCTAAGGCAATGTTATTCATCGTACCTTGACTGCAAGCCGGAATATCATCAGGAAGTGCCTGACTTAACGCACCCAATACTACATCTACGATACGTGAACTAGTTTCGACATTCCCCGCGGCTACTGCAGCAGGCTGTTTTGCATTTAACAAGCAACCCCTAGGTACTTTAAGTTCAATAGGATTGAAACTACCGGCACAAGCTGGCGCTTCATTGGGCATTAAACAACGAAATACATAAAACACCGCAGCAGCAGTTACAGACATCGGGCAATTTATATTGCCAGCAACTTGTGAGGCAGTATTTGTAAAGTCGACAAATACGGATTCATCTTTTACTGTGATTGAAACATGTATTGGTAAATCAATATTCCCCTGCCCATCATCATCCATGTAATCAACAAATGAATAATTGCCATTTGGAATTCTTGCAATAACAGAACGTGCAATGCGTTCACCATATTGATTGAGTTCATCTAGAGATCGCTTAAAAACTTCAGGAGACAAAAGTGCAATTAATTCTTTTATACGTTTTACCCCAAGTTTGTTTGCACTGCTCTGTGCCGCCATATCACCTAATGTGTCACGCGAATTTCGTGCATGCTCAAATAGGTTAATAATTTTCTGTTGATCGATTACATGATTTCTACCGATATGCATCGGAGGAATCACGACTCCTTCTTGTTTCAGTTCCGTTGAAATTGGCATCGAGCCGGGTGTATCGGCACCAATATCGGCATGGTGCGCACGATTGGCAACAAAAGCTTGTAACTCATTATTCATAAAGACTGGGCTGATTACGGTCACATCAGGTAAATGTGTACCCCCGAGATAGGGATCATTTAATGCAACCATGTCCCCTTCAGACCAAGAGATTGCCACAACAATTTGCTGCATCGCGAAGGCCATGCTGCCTAAATGCACGGGGATATGAGCGGCTTGGGCACATAATTCTCCTTGTGTATTAAACACCGCACATGAAAAATCGAGTCGATCTCGAATATTTGGAGAAAAAGCGGCCTGTTGTAATTGAGCGCCCATTTCCTCACAAACAGCATCTATTTTACGCGCGAATATGCTCAATTCTATTGGATTCATGCACTTACAATTATTATTTAATTTTATTAAACAGGTTCGTATAATTGACCTCACTAGAATAAGCCATATCGGCGAAATAAATAATAATTAATATATTTTCCAAGAGGACTACCTGATGAATCCACTAAACTCCATTATCGGCACAATAATTTTGGGCGCGATTCTCGCAATTTTAATTGCGCTAGGCTTCAGCCCGAATGATGCAATTAATTCTTGGTCATTAATAGTATGGCTACATGTCTTAGCAGGGATCGTTTGGATTGGCCTGCTCTACTACTTTAATTTTGTACAAGTCCCTGCTCTCGGTGAAGCTACCGCAGACAGTAATGGGCCCGGCCCAGCTGCAATTGGTAAATACGTAGCACCACGTGCATTGGCATGGTTCCGCTGGGGTGCATTGGCTACCTGGTTAACCGGTGCCGGTGCTTTAGAGTACGTAGGTGGATTCATGAGACATTTTTTTGCAACCGAAGGTATCACCGTAATTGGTATTGGTGCCTGGCTTGGAACCATCATGTTGTTAAATGTGTGGGGCTTAATCTGGCCAAACCAAAAGAAAGTACTTGGTATTAAACCTGCCAGTGATGATGAAAAGGCCAAGGCCAAGAAAATTGCCGGCATGGCTTCACGAACCAATACCTTGTTATCGATCCCAATGATCATGTGTATGGTTGGCCACGCCCATGGCTTACCGTTTTAATGATATGCAATAGCAAGAAATAAGAAACATCGCTTGAACATGTAGTCCCTTACTTTTTTACTTAGGGAAGCTCTGATTTATTAATGAAATGGCTGAGATGAGGCAAAAAGATTTTGAGAAAACGGAGTGTATATAGGAATACATGAGTATTTCGAAAAATCTTTTTAACGCCATAATCATTCAACTAGGGCAGGATAAATCAGAGTTCCCTTAGTTTATAAGTCGCATTATAATCAAGTAACGGTGGCCTAACGCCACCGTTTTTGTTTTCAGCTATACATAATTTAAGCTCAGAAATATAAGTTGTGGAAAATCAAAGTAAATCATTAATGAACACCTATGCCCGCAAACCAATTACCTTTACGCGAGGAGAAGGTGTATGGCTATATACCGATACCGAGGCAGATGAAAGATACTTAGATGCACTCTCTGGTATTGCAGTATGTGGCTTAGGACACGCACATCCTGCGGTAGCGGAAGCGATATCCAAGCAAGCTACAAAACTGTTACATACTTCTAATATTTATAATATCGCGCTGCAAGAAAAATTAGGGGCTAAACTGTGTCAACTTGCCAATATGGATGCTGCGTTCTTTTGCAATTCCGGTGCAGAAGCAAACGAAGCCACCATAAAACTCGCCAAGCTATATGGTCATCACAAAAATATAAAAACTCCTTTCATCATCGTCATGGAAAATAGTTTTCATGGGCGCACCATGGCAACTCTTACAGCAACAGGAAATCGAAAGGCTCATGCCGGATTTGAGCCTTTAGTACCTGGATTTATTCGCGTTCCCTATGATGATGTTGAAGCGGTTAGTACTATACTTAACGACAATTCAAATGTCGTTGCAATTTTATTAGAACCCATCCAAGGTGAAGGTGGAATTAATATTCCTAGTTCTAATTACTTATCGAATATAAAGAAACTTTGTGAACAACATAAAGTTTTAATGATGTTAGACGAAGTGCAAACAGGCAACGGCCGTACTGGTAAATGGTTTTGTCATCAACATGAAAATGTACAACCGGATGTAATTGCGATTGCTAAAGGTTTGGGGAATGGAGTACCTATTGGTGCATGCTTAGCAAAAGATCATGTAGCAAAACTTTTTGCACCAGGATCACATGGTTCCACGTTTGGAGGTAATCACCTTGCTTGCAGTGCGAGTTTGGCTACGATTGAAACTATAGAATCAGAAAACCTATGTGAAAATGCCGCTAAACTTGGTCAATATATGTTAGATAAATTCCGTGCAACATTAGCTTCTTGTGAATATATAAAAGATATTCGCGGAAAAGGTTTGATGATAGGCATCGAATTGAATACTCCATGCGCTCAACTTGTAGATATCTGCCTAAAACATAAACTATTAATTAATGTGACGGCAGAAAATGTAATTCGCTTGCTGCCACCATTAATAATTGAACAAGCCCATGCGGATACAATTGTCGAAATTGTGGTAGCGTGCATAAACGAATTCACACAAACGCTGCAGAATAAGCAGCTTTGAATTGATGAGTACACGTCATTTTTTAACTTTACTCGATTTCTCCCCTGAAGAGCTCAGAGTACTGCTAGCACGTGCTATTGAGCTTAAAAAGCTTCAACGTCAGGGCAATAATCATACCCCGCTAAAGAACAAGACACTTGCAATGATATTTGATAAATCTTCTACACGTACCCGAGTATCGTTTGAAGCAGGAATGATTCAATTAGGGGGCCAAGCATTATTTCTTTCGCCACGTGACACACAATTCGGTCGTGGCGAACCCATAAAAGACAGTGCCCGTGTCTTATCGCGAATGGTCGATGCGATAATGATCAGGACATTTGATCATGCCAGTGTAGAAACCTTTGCGGCACATTCTTCCGTACCAGTAATAAATGGTTTAACCGACCTCTATCATCCATGCCAGTTATTAGCTGATATGCAAACTTTTATAGAGCACCGTGGTGACATCAAAGGTGCAACCGTAGCTTGGATTGGTGACGGAAACAATATGTGTCATTCCTATATCAATGCTGCAAGACAATTTGAATTTAAGCTGAATATCGCCTGCCCAAAGCAATACTGCCCTGATGCCGATATCATGAAATCTGCTGGTGATATCGTATGCATGACTACTGAACCTAACACCGCGGTAAAAGATGCAGACTTAGTGGTAACAGATGTATGGGCCAGCATGGGGCAAGAACAAGAACAAAACGAAAGACAAAAAGTCTTTAACCGCTATCAAGTCAACCAATCTCTACTTAATCAAGCTAGCAAAGATACTCTATTTATGCACTGCCTACCTGCACATCGTGGCGAAGAAGTGACTGAAGATGTGCTAGATGGTGCACACAGCGTTGTCTGGGATGAAGCAGAAAATCGGCTACATGCACAAAAAGCACTTTTAGAAAATTTAATCGGTTAACTTTGCTAATCCATAACTCTTGAAATTAATTATTGCTGCAATGCTTTCTTGCAGTATGAATTAGCTCAATAAAAATTATTCAGTAATTATCTTGGTGTTTGGATAAAAAGCTAGCCAGGCAAATGCAAAATGTACGTCACTATCTACCTTTTCTAACTTTGTGCCTTTTAATTCTCCTTCTAAGGCTTTGCCAAAAATATTCCATACTGAATTCGTTTCTTCATCGACGATTTGATTGTTGACCAGCTTAAAACTCAATTCTTGATTAGCCACTCTTCGATCATATGCTGCTGCAGTTAGCATTGAGTTGGACTCTTTAATAACTTTTTTATCCATTGTAGAAACCATGCTTGCCTGGCTTATTACAAGAATTTTTTGATCTGCAAAAGTTGAATTAATAAGAGGATGATTTTCTAAGTATGAAAAGGGATAGATTGTAGAGACCATATTCTTTTTTAATGCTAATACTCGTTCTAAAGGGGGTAAGCGAAAATCAATTTCGCGCTTAAATAAAAAAGGGATGCCCCCTACATTATCATAGCCTGGGTAAGGCGTTTTGCCGTAATAACGTCTAAAACCGGTAGCCTGTGACAATACCAAACCATTTGGGTAACTCGTACTGTAATCTGCAAAAGAAGCAATTTGACTGTTTAGATGTTGCAATGATGTGCCAGCAAATTCTCCCACAATGGCATCGCCAGTAAATTGCTGCCACCAAGACTCGGTCTGGCAATCGTACATAATCAAATTACTATCTCGCACTCGCCCTGTCGTACCAAAATCCAGCACTTCATTGTTCACTTTTCTACTAAAGACAATCGCGGTATTACACAATGGACAATGTGTTACGAACACAGGTTGTTCGTCGATTTCATCATTTACAATTTCATGATAAAGCAAAATCCGTAATGGATAGGCCTTTGCATACTTTCCAATAGTTAATACAACTACTGGTTCACGTGGATCTAAAAATTTTCGCGCTTGCGCAATGGATATAAATGCGGGCTTGTCAATTGGTTTGATACCATCTCGTGGCGGACCACCGGAATAAATCTCAGATGGTGATACGGTGTATTTAGTAAAGTCGGTTTTAGGAAACTCTTCCTTAGAAAACAATTCTGCTGCCTGAGCTGACAAACCCCACGTACTGATTGCTGAAACTATTAACAGCTTAGATATAATCACTTGCAGCATAGTAAATTTGTGCATGTGATAAAGACCTGTTTTTACTATCTGAGATTACAGTGATTATGCACGCTTGGCTAATACCAGTGAAAAATACTCATTTTCCGGTTGAAAGTGCTTTTCTTCAACGAGTTCACTATCCGCTAATAAACCTTGAATCGATGATTTAGTATATTTGCGACTGATTTCAGTGAGAATTTTTTCATCCTTTTTTAATCGAATAGTTTCATTTAAACGAGGGAAGCTTACTTTTTGATCCTGTTTGGAAACTAAATACATTTCTATTTGCTGAGCTTGATCATTATAAATTGCTTGATGAGCAAATTGATCTAGATCGAAATTAGCATCTAATGAACTGTTCAACACCTGTAAAACATTGCAGTTAAATTTAGCAGTAATCCTTTCACTATCATCATAAGCTCTTTCCAAAATATTTTTATTTTTGACACGATCCATGCCCAACAACAAATAATCATTCGCTTGCATTTTATTTGCAACTGTACTGAGCAATTCAATCGCTTCTACATTAGTAAAATTACCGATTGAACTTCCAATAAATGTATATAAGCAAGGTCCACTTATATGCGGCAAAGCATTAACAGCCGGTATATATTCCCCAACTATAGACAACATCTGCAGAGAGAGATGCTGTTGCAATAAACGATCAGCAGTTGCCACTAAAACTTCTTTGCAAACATCAATCGTAATATACTCAGGGCTGTCACAAGCAACGCATAATTTGGATAACAGTAATTCCGTCTTAGTAGATGCGCCTGCCCCCAACTCTATACAAGTTGTTGGCTTAGTAAGTTCAATAATTTCTTCTGCATGTTTTTTAAGTAGTGCATATTCAGTACGCGTGAGATAGTAGTCATCCGTATCACAAATCGCTTCAAATAAGCGTGAGCCTTCTTCATCGTAAAAATATTTAGGTGGCAAACTACGCGGCGAAGATAGCAAACCAACTCGAACATCATTCTCTAATGTGTTGAATACGGCTTGATCGGACAGCTCTTGTAGTGAAAATCGAGCGGTAGACAAGGGTAAATTCATTGAATATGCCTTTAATTTCAGGGTAGCATTGAGGTAAGCTAGTGTCTAATCCAAAGCCACTAAGCTGTAAATACAGTAAAACAAGAATCGGTTTTTAAATCGACATAAAAAAATAAGAACAAACTCAACTCTATTCTCTTAAATAGAATCCCGAATACATTCCGGGGGAAAAGCCAATGGAAGATTTAACTTCAATATTAAATACTCTAAGCAAATTTATTTGGGGATCAGACGAAGAACAGTTCCCCATTATGTTGGCACTACTTCTTGGTGTGGGTGTATATCTAAGTCTTGGGTTAAAACTGATGCCATGGCGAAAAATTAGTCATGGATTTAAATTGTTATTCTCTGGACAAGCGGAAAAAGTTCAGGGAGACATCAGCCCGTTTCAAGCATTAATGACGGCGTTATCAGCAACGATCGGTACCGGAAATATAGCCGGAGTTGCTACAGCAATCTTTCTTGGCGGGCCTGGTGCCGTGTTCTGGATGTGGATCACCGCGTTATTTGGCATGGCGACTAAATATGGAGAGGCGGTGTTGGCGGTTAAATACCGTGAGGTTGACTCACGTGGCAAACGCCAAGGTGGACCGATGTATTACATCAAAAACGGCTTAGGTGATAATTGGAAATGGCTCGGCTTCTTGTTTGCGTTGTTTGGAACAGTTGCGGCATTTGGTATTGGCAATATGGTGCAATCAAATTCGGTAGCCGACGCGCTACGTTCAAATTTCAATATTAGTCCAACTTTAACTGGGATTGTTCTAGCCATACTGGTTGGTTTGGTGATTCTAGGCGGAATTAAACGCATCGGCGAAGTAGCAGGAAAACTCGTTCCTCTAATGGCGGTCGCTTACATTTTAGGCTCATTAATTGTGATCTTTGCAAACTTTGCAAACGTCGGTGAAGTCTTCAAGTTAATTTTTTCAAGCGCATTTAATGGAACTGCGGCTACTGGCGGTTTTGCTGGCGCTGCAGTTTGGGCGGCAATACGCTTTGGTGTGGCACGTGGAGTGTTTTCCAATGAAGCCGGTTTAGGTAGTGCACCGATCGCACATGCGGCGGCTCAAACTGATGATCCGGTGCGTCAGGGCATGATTGGCATGCTAGGTACTTTCATCGACACGATTATTATCTGTACCATGACAGCACTGGTAATTATATTAACCGGCGCATGGACTAGTGGCGAAACCGGCGCCTCATTGTCTACCCTTGCTTATGGCCAAGGAATCACTGGTGGGAACTACATTGTCACGTTAGGTTTAGTCGTTTTTGCATTTACCACGATGTTGGGTTGGAGTTACTATGGAGAACGTTGTGCTGAATTTATTTTTGGTGTTGGAGTCATTATTCCGTATAGAATTCTTTGGGTAATTGCAATTTTATCTGGCGCATTATTTAAACTTGATTTTGTTTGGCTATTAGCCGATGTAATGAATGGCTTTATGGCAGTACCTAACTTAATTGCTTTAGCTTTACTAAGTCCTGTAATTTTTAAAATTACTAAAGAATATCTAAATAAAAATTAAATATTGCGTGAGTAACGTCAAGGAATGAATACACCCCAACACAGCGAGGAAGCGCTGCATATCATAAAGCGAGCAGTGAATAATGCTCTTGAAGAAGATATCGGTAGTGGAGACGTAACCGCCGCACTTTTTAATGTAAAGCAAATACATGATGCAAAATTAATATGCCGCGAGGAAGCCGTCCTATGTGGTCAACAATGGTTCATAGAATGCTTTCACCAACTTGACCCAAGCATAGAAATCAATTGGAACATACATGATGGTAATGTCATTGAAAAAGATTCGACGGTTTGCAGCTTGCGTGGGCCTGTGCAAGCAATTCTCACTGGTGAACGTACGGCAATAAATTTTCTACAAACATTATCTGCCACTGCGACACTCACGCGCATCTATGTGGACACCATCACCGGCACCAGTGCGCAACTACTCGATACCAGGAAAACCATTCCGGGAATGCGTTATGCGCAAAAATATGCTGTGAAATGTGGTGGTGGCATGAATCACCGCATGGGTTTATTTGATGCAATATTGATTAAGGAGAATCATATAGCTGCGGCTGGCTCGATTAGCAAGGCAGTTACGCTTGCAAAACAAAAACACCCTCATCTCAAGTTAGAGGTTGAAGTAGAAAACATTCAACAACTTGAAGAAGCTGTCAATACGCCTGCAGATACTATTCTGTTAGATAACTTTTCTCTATCAGAACTGGAGAAAGCCGTAAATATTAATGAACATAAAAAAAAGCTAGAAGCTTCAGGAAATATATCATTAGAAAATATTCGCGAAATTGCTAAAACTGGAATTGATTTTATCTCTATTGGCTCAATAACCAAACATATACAAGCTGTCGATTTTTCAATGCGCTTTGAATAAAAACTAAATTTTTTAAACTATATTAGCTTGAATTTAATCTAACAGACAGAATCAGATTAAATCGAAACTAGTCATTGCCAATAAAGTGAAGTCATTCCGTGAGCGCAGGGAAGCGCGAATAAGCGTTCCATCAGGGACGATGCAACCGATTAGTGTTAGGTGATATTAAAAAAATATCAAACTGCATAACTTAACGTTTATTAAATATTGGCATAAACACTTTACCTTTTTTCAGCATATGGATGTGTGTGAGAAAGTTCGCATCAAGGTTGTTGCTTTCCTTAAAGCTCTTGCGCTTCTCAGCGTGATGTAATGCGCATAGAGGATGTGCGGATGAGGATATATAGCCTTGATTCTTGGCCTGCTTAGGTTCGTGTCTTTCTGTGTCTGGTTGTTTGAATCTAAACTTTTACAGTTTAATTTATATTAAGTGAATTTTTGTTTGGCTTCATTCCAGGCAATTTCCATTTCTTCCAATGTGCAATTGTTAAGCTCTTTACCTTGATCAGCTAAACTGGATTCGATGTATTGAAACCTTTGTGTAAACTTTTTATTGCATTTTCTTAATGCATCTTCTGCATTTATTTTTAGATGTCGACTAAGATTTACTACTGAAAAAAGCACATCCCCTAATTCTTCCTCTAGTTTTTTTTGTTGGTTTGATGTAGACATCACAGTTTCCAGTTCGTTTAATTCTTCTTTGACCTTTTCAAGCACCTGTTTTACTTCTTGCCAATCAAATCCCACTGTTGCCACACGTTTTTGAATTTTTTTTGCACGCAATAATTGTGGCATCGCCATAGGAATATCATCTAATACACTTTGCGACGCCATTTTTGATTTTTTGTTGCGTTCCGATTGTTTAATTTCCTCCCAACTTTCATGTTTAGGTTCAATTGAATCATCAAATACATGTGGATGTCGTCGAACAAGTTTGTCACTAATAGATTTGGCAACATCGTCAAAAGCGAATAAGTCTTGCTCGCTTGCTATCTGGGCATAAAAGACGATCTGCAGTAACAAATCGCCAAGCTCATCTTGTAATTGAGAAAAATCACGGCGATCGATGGCTTCGGCCACTTCATAGACCTCTTCTATGGTATAAGGCAAAATCGATGCAAAGGTCTGCTGTCGGTCCCAAGGACAACCCTGTTCTGGATCACGTAAACGCTGCATAAGGTTCAGTAAACGATATAAATTATCCATGATCTTACCTATCTACGGCTCAAGGGGCATATTGCATTAATTAAAAATTATCTTTTCAAAACAAGGACATACCTTAACACTGGTTTAGATTTTCAGAATAAAACGCCATTAACTAGTTTATTATCGCCTTGATTTATAAGGGCTGCAGTAATCCACAGAACATCAAAATCAAGCTTTCAAATCTAAACAAAATCCCTCTTTACCGAGCAATGTTCCTTATTTTTCAGTACGTTCCAGCAACTTTTCAAACCACTTTTTTTGTATAGTAATGCGAAATTTGTCATACTATTATCATGACTTTCTTATGATATTTAAATGACACCAGCCAATAAAAAAAAGCCCCAAGATTCAGCATTGTTGCAAATCCGAATTTCTCGCGACTTGCGCGATGAATTTATGCGTCAAGTTAAGTCCGAAGATGACAGTGCGTCTCGTTTAGTACGCCAGTGGATTCGCGGATACTTAAAGTCCAGTTCGCAGGGAGATCTTTTTAATACGTGATTCGTACAATCGATAAAAAAATCAATAGACTACGCTCCCAACATGATGAAGGCGAGTCTAGGGATTCCAGTAATATGGCTATCAAGGTGTCTTTAGTTAATGTCGGTAAAGATTTGTGGACCTATCTTTGTCGACATACCCCACCCCCACTGGCAATTTCAAACTTAGCCAATGAAAGACAACTTACAGATATGCTCAGCGATGGACATATCGATAGTAAAGTTATTGTACTTGGGCATCATATGAAAGAACCCTTAAGGGTCGCCGGATGGATTCAAGAACACGACCCGGCTATAAAAATTTTCTTATTGCGCAAGCCTGCAGACTTTGACTCCTTGGGACAAATAATTAATGAAATGCCAGAATTGGCACACGATGTTGAGCTTTGGTCTACAGCTGACATCAAAGCTCTTCCCTCCGCACTTAAAAGCGCTGTAGATGTATTTTATCAGTCGAATGAAAATGTTGTCGAACTGGATAGCTCGCAATTCACTAATCAAAATTCTACTGAACCATTACAAGAGTCAACGTTAGATAATAAACTCGATTCTATACTGGCAAAAGCAAGTATAGGGTTACTTTGCATAGATGAAGAAGACACCATACTCGAACTAAATTCACCTGCAGCATTGATGCTAGATCTAGATGAACATGATTCTTTAGGCACACCTTTATCATTAATCTTTGAACAAGCTGAATTAATAAAACTTCATCATATTATTAACACTTGTCATGAAGAAGATCCTGAAATCTCTCCTGAAATTAAATTTATAAGTGCAGACGAAAAGCTAAAATTCTTCCGTGTATCTGCGTTTACAGAAACAAAAGAAAATAATGAAGTCATTAATTTAGTGTTACAAGACATAACAGAAAGCGCCATCGCAGAAAATAAGTTAAAACAAGAAAAACAGCGCAATCGTATTACTCTTAAATTGCTCAAAGATGGTGTAATTACTACCGATAACAACTGCAATATTCAAACTATGAACCCTGTTGCCGAAGGGTTAACTGGATGGCCTGGTTATGAAGCCAAAGGTAATAATCTTGACAATGTGTTTAAACTTATCGATGCTAATACAAGAGAACGTAAAACAAATTTAGGTGTTGAATGCCTTGCTTCTGGTAAGCCTATTGAAACTAACACAAACCTTGTGTTAGTAGATCGCTTTAACAATGAGCACCCCATTGAACTATCACTCGCGCCCAGCAGTTCATTAAATATTGAATCTGGTGGCTTGGTATTAATTTTCAAAGATGCCACAGAAACTAAACGCCTTACACAAGAAATCACTCATCAAGCTTCTCATGATGCATTAACTGGCTTGTTAAATAGACAAGAATTTGAGTACCGATTAGAAAAGGCAATTGCGAGTGCAGCTGCGCATGATGTACAACATGTATTGTGCTATTTAGATCTCAATCAATTTAAGATCATCAATGCACAAGCAGGCCACACAGCTGGTGACACAATCCTCAAACAAGCTGCAGAAAAAATGAAACATCATATGCGCAGCATAGACATATTGGCACGTTTAGGTGGAGACGAGTTTAGTTTGCTACTAGTCAACACAACCATAGATCACTCACGAGTCGTAGCTCAAGAACTTATCGATACGATTCGTAACTCAACTTTTAAGTGGAGAGATCAGCACTTTGAAATTGGTTTGAGTATTGGCTTAATCTCTATAGATAAACATTCACAAGACCCCGCTCAGATGTTAACGCGTGCTGAACTCGCCTGTTTTACTGCCAAAGACCACGGCCGCAATAAGATGCATATTTACAGGAAGGAAGATGACGAACTTACCCGACGTCACACCGAAATGATGCGTGCCGCTGGTGTCACTGGCGCATTACAAGAAGATCGGTTTCGAATTTATTGTCAACCAATTGTGGCATTGTCGCCAAAAAATAATGAATCGCTACACTATGAGTTGTTAATTCGTTTAACCGATCCAAAAGGCGATTTGATCATGCCCGCAAGCTTTATTCCTGCTGCAGAGCGTTACGGTTTAATGTCTAGTCTTGATCGTTGGGTAATTCGAACTGCCTTTCATAGTTACAACGATATATTTGGTGAAGATTCGGGCGTGCAAATTGCTATTAATTTATCTGGCAATTCATTAAATGATGACTCGCTACTTGATTTTATTAAAGGCGAAATTGACGAAACCAAGATCGATCCTGGAACCGTCTGTTTCGAAATTACAGAAACAGCAGCAATTAGTAACCTTGACCAAGTAAGTCAACTTATTTTAGAACTAAAGAGAATCGGTTGTCGGTTTGCTCTAGATGATTTTGGTAGTGGATTATCTTCTTTTGCTTATTTAAAAAATCTTCCAGTCGATTATCTGAAAATCGATGGCAGCTTCGTACACGACATGATTGATGACACCATTGACCATGCCATGGTAGAAGCCATTAACCAAGTTGGCCACATCATGGGGATAGGAACAATCGCGGAATGCGCAGAAAGTGAGGAAGTCGTAGAAATGTTAAGAGAACTTGGAGTTGATTATGCACAAGGTTTTGCTATGGGTTGTCCTGTGCCTATTGAAGGCTTGAAGCAACTGCATTAGAGAAACACTTATGTCTACTTTACCTAGTGTTAAGGACGTTGTCTCAACCGATGTTGATTCATTGCGTAGCAAGCTGGAATCGCTTGTGCATGACGCACGCCGCAATGAAAAAACCTTACGCAAGTTTCAAACATTGGAGCTAAGATTATTAAGTTGTAGTTCACTGGCTGAATTAATGCAATTGATTACACACAAAAGCAAGTCAACATTTGGCTGGGATATCCTCACTATTGTCCTTTTCGACGAACATCAGGATATAAATCGATTACTGCAAGACACTGGTGACGATGCTAGCCGATATCCTGAATTAATTTTTACACGCGATATACTACTTTTAAAAAAGCTTTTTGGGCGTTTTAAAAAACCGTTACTTGGTACTTTTGATAATGACAAACATGCAAATTTATTTTTAAGTGAAAAAAAATATCCGCGTAGTATTGCTCTATTACCTCTATACCGTAATAACAAGTTATTAGGCAGCCTCAACTTAGGAAGCTTTCAATATCAGCGCTTTAATAAACATGATGCCACAGACTTTCTCGAGCACCTTGCTGCAGTTCTAGCAACCTGCCTAGATACAACCATAGCACAAGAAAAACTTAAACAAGCTGGATTAACGGATGCGCTAACAGGAGTTAATAATCGAAGATTTTTTGATCAACGCCTAACAGAAGAAATCTCACGGGCACAAAGATTACAAACATCTGTGAGTTGTTTATTTATCGATATAGACCACTTTAAAGAAGTTAATGACAGCTTTGGACATGAAACCGGCGACTTAGTATTAAAGAAAGTAGCGGAATTAATTCGAGCACAATTACGCAATATCGATGTCGTCGCACGTTATGGTGGCGAAGAATTTGCAGTCTTATTAGAGCAGTCTGGACAAGACTGGGCAACTGAAGTTGCACAACGTATCCAACAAAGTGTATGCGATACAACCTTTATTGAAGATAGCACTAAGCAATGCCCGCTAACTGTTTCAATTGGTGTTTCAACCATAGAACGTCCAAATAAAAAACAAAATTCTTTCGATCTTGGCAGAGAACTATTACGCAAAGCGGACAAAGCCTTATATAAAGCCAAACAAGATGGACGTAATAAAGTAAGACTCGATAGTAATTTATAACCTGTTTTAATATTCACCAAGCGGTCTTTTAAAGGTAAATTCAGCCGGCTCAATTACTAATTTTTGTCTCGCTTGTCGCTCATTACCGCCAAGCAGACTAAATGGCAAAGAAACCACATACACTGCAGATCCTACTACAGTAGTCACCACACCCACCGGTCTTGCTATTAAAGCATCTGCAACCATTGCTTCACCTGAACCGGGTTCTAACCAATAACCATAGTGACTATATCGAATGTGAGTCGAGTGTTCTGCTTGAATCGCTAGTGGAAATAAAGCACTAATTATCACTATTAAAATAGATTTACGTAGTTTTTGCATACCTACTCCTTGATCACCAAAGATGTAACCAATTTCATAAATAACCAACCTACATTATAGCGAATCTACACTTGTATAACTCATGAGTTATTAGTTCCTTACAATATATAATTTTTTAATAACAACAATTGTAAGCCTGTTAAATGCTAAATATGACTCTGATAATGCTAGGGTTAATTGTTTCATGCATGAAACCTATGCGAAGATCTTGTCTATATAAAACGAAAATAATATGTATTTAAATGTGATATGTAGCACATTTACATTCTAAATTTTATCCAATTGGCGCCGTTACGTTTAACAGATAAAGGCAAACCCATTGAAAAATGGGGACGCAAAGTCACCGGTCTAAGGACTCCACGCGAATGAACGCAGTTATCAGTGTGATTGTGAACGTAAGATTCTAAGATAGCGGAACCGCCGATTAACTATAGGGGATAAACCTTTAGTGGATTCACGTTCCAGTGCGCTTTGCAACATGGATACGTGATATGAAAGTTACAAAAAATAAGTTCTTATGTATAAGTACTAAAATTATATACTTAATTTTGTTGTGTGCTTATGCAACCAATATTTGCTACGCAGCCTCTCAAGGCAAATTAAGTATTCAATCCTCAGCATCCATTGAAATATCTGTACATGTCAATCAGTCTCTTACAGCAATCGGCCCAGAAGAATTATTGTTAAATCAAAATAAATCCCCTTTATGTGTCATGCATAATGGATATAAAAAAGATGCCAGTGTTCCTTATGAATTAAAAGTTGATGAGATAAAAGTAGTGGATGGAGTAAATTTTCCATTGAATATCTTTTTAGAAGACAAACACTCACTTAACTCTAAACAACTATTAATGTCAGGAAGCTCTTTCTTAAGGCAGTCTAATCTCAGTACTAGTAATCAACACGAACACGATTGCCGATCAAGCGGACTACAACTATCATTAGAAGCCGCTACACACTATAAAAACACTTTTGACAATTCCTTCAATACTGCAGGTTCATTGATATTACTAGTAAGCCCTAATTGAAATTATTCTGTTTCCATGTAGTAGATGATTAATAATATCGCATATCTCCTAAGAGATATAATTGATACAAACCTTTGATATTTTTATCGATCTGTACTTATATCTTTAACCTCCCTATGTATAATCGAGATCTTCTTTTTATGCTCGGCTATAACAACAATTATTAGGTCGAGCGGCATAACTTTCATTTAAAACAAGGAATTACTGATGAGTACGACGAATGATGCCCTGTCAAAGTGGGTAGAAGAGGTAGCGGCACTGACACAACCAGATAACATCGTTTGGTGCGATGGTAGTGATGCTGAATATGATCACATGGTCGATATGATGCTTGAAAGCGGCACACTGATGAAATTAAATCAAGAAACCCATCCAAACTGCTATCTGCATCGTTCAGATCCCTCTGATGTTGCACGTGTTGAACATCTAACTTTTGTTTGTTCAAAAGAAGAAGAAGATGCTGGTCCAAACAATCATTGGATGGATCCTCAAGAAGCACATAAAAAACTAGATGCATTATTTGATGGCTGTATGAAAGGCCGCACCATGTATGTCATTCCTTATTGCATGGGCCCAATTGATTCACCGCTTTCTCGCAATGGTGTTGAAATTACGGATAGCCCCTATGTAGTTGCTAACATGAAAATTATGGCGCGAATTGGTACTCCTGCTTTAAAAAGAATTGAAAAAGAAGGTACTTTTGTAAGAGGCATGCACTCAACGGGGGATTTAGATCCAGAAAAACGTTTTATTATGCATTTTCCCGAGGAACTCCTCATTAGAAGTATCGGTTCTGGTTATGGAGGTAATGCCTTACTCGGTAAAAAATGCCATGCCCTGCGTATCGCAAGTTGGCAAGCACGTACTGAAGGTTGGCTCGCTGAGCATATGCTTATCGTAGGTTTAGAAAACCCAGCAGGCGAAACATATTACGTCGCCTGTGCATTCCCATCGGCTTGCGGCAAAACTAATCTCGCAATGTTGATTCCACCTGAGCAATACAAAGGCTGGAAAGTAACAACAGTAGGCGATGACATCTGCTGGTTACACTTACGTGATGATGGTCGCCTGTGGGCAATCAATCCGGAATCAGGTTACTTTGGTGTCATTCCAGGAACTAATGAATGGTCAAACAAAAATGCATATGAATGCCTAAAATCTGATGCAATTTTCACAAACGCTGGTGTGACTGCAGATAACCAGCCATGGTGGGAAGATAAAGACGATGGCCAAGAACCTGCTATTGACTGGAAAGGAAACCCATATGATCCTGAAGTAGGTCCAGCTGCACATCCCAATTCTCGTTTTACTGTTTCTGCTAAGAACAATCCGGTGTATTCCCCCATGGCGGATGATCCTCATGGTGTACCGATCTCTGCGATTGTGTTTGGTGGGCGTCGCAAAGAATTAGCACCACTAGTTTATGAAGCAAAAGACTGGGAACATGGTGTATTAGTGGGTGCATCTTGTGCATCTGAAATGACTGCAGCAGCCATTGGTGGTGCGGGGCAAGTGCGCCGCGATCCCATGGCAATGAAACCCTTCTGTGGTTATAACTTTGGAGATTATTTTGCTCATTGGCTTACCTTTGGAGGCAAATCAGATAAGTTGCCGAAGATGTTCCATGTAAATTGGTTTAGACGTGATAAAGACGGCAAATTTATGTGGCCTGGTTTTGGTGAAAACATGCGCGTCTTAGCTTGGATTCTTGACCGTGTTGAAGGCAAAGTAGATGCACGTGAAACTCCGATTGGTTTCTTACCGAAAGTTGAAGATATCGATACTGATGGCATTGATGTGTCTGAAGAAACAATGCAAGCACTACTTGGTGTTGATGTAGCACAATGGCAAGACGAAGTAGCGGCGATCGGTGAGTACTTAAATGAGTATGGTGATCGTATGCCACAAGCAATCAAAGAGGAGTTAAGCAAAATCTCTGCGGCCTTGCAGCAGAGTAAGGCGGCTTAATTACTACATCTAAACAAAAGCCCTGTGAGTATTATTTCACAGGGCTTTTTTATTGTTTTGATAAGATATATTACGGGCAAGAAGTAATCGGTCCAGAAGAAAATCCAATTGAACCTGTATTGGTTCCGGTACTGCGGCATGCTAGACCATTACTGATAAACCCTTCAATGCGATTACCCGCACCCGCTACATTTGAATTTGTTACCTGAATCGCATCATCCCCTGCTCCACCGTCACCGATATCGCGTATTGTTGAGTTAGTTAAAAACACTGTACTGCGGTTTATTAGCACACCATCTTGAGCCGTATTTGTAACAGTAAGGTCTTGCATAGTGGCATTACTGCGTAATGCATAAACTCCATAACGTCCAGTATTAGAAACTGTAGCAGTGTCCAACGTTAAATTTCCTCTATTCACCAAAATACCGTCCAAGCCTGTACTGTTGATCAACACATTATTTAATGTAATGTCTCCATAGGTGTTAACCACGCCATAGTTACTTGCATTAGTGATATTAAGATTGGTCGCATTAACTATCGGCGCTGTGCTTGGTCGACCATAAACCTGTAGGCCATCGCCCGTTACATTCGACACACTCACATCATTCAATGTCACGTTAGAGTCTCTATAAATAAAGATGCCGTCACGGTTGGCACTTGCTGTGATATCGGATATCGATGCATTATTGATTAACAAATCTGAGTCTCGGACATATAAACCTTCTCTTGCAGAATTTGTAATTGCTGCATTATTAATGGTTGCATTAGTGTTTCTATTTAAATAAATACCTTGATGAGTAGAGGTATCCACATTTAGATTCTCAAGATTTGAAGTGGTGTTGTTTAGGTACAAACCTTGATTGGCTGAATTCTTTATACTCAAGTCCTTACCATTAAACGTAGCTCTATTTGCATACACTCCTTGGCGACCTGAATTTTGAATATCAATGTCTACAAAATTCATAACTGAATTGCCTGTAATATACATTCCTTGGAATCCAGAATCTCGTATCGATAAATCGTCAACTGTTGCTGTAGTATTGTTTACATATAAACTTTGCTGCGCAGCATTAACTATCCCTACCTCACGTAAATCAGCATTAGTACGCAGCATATAGATACCCTGTCTTGTGGTATTGTCTACATTTACATTTTCTGCTGATAAGGTCGCATCTCTTGTATAGATTCCCTGACTTGTTACATTGCTAACATCTACATTCGCCATATTTATGGTCGAATTGTTATAAGCGTAAATACCTTGGTGTCTAGTATTTTTAATGTTCACATCCGTAAGGGAAACAGTGGAGTTATTGCTAATAATTCCCTGACTTGTAACGTTATCTATTAATATATTATTCAAATCCAGAATTGAACCATTCGTTGCGTAAATACCATCACGATTAGCATTAACATCTATATCTGTTATCGAAGCATTTCTTAAATCTAAATTTGAATTATTCACTTCAATCGCTTCAGAACCAGATTTTGTAATGGATAGATTATTTGCAATAACTGTAGAACCTGAACGTATACGCATGCCTTCATTTCTGGTATTGCTTATATCAACATTCTGTAAAACTGCCGTAGAGCCTGCAAGCTCTATGCCTTCACGTGCAGTATTTTCTATTGAAAGATCATTAAACACTGCAGAGGAATTACTTGTTAGATAAACCCCTTCCCGATTTGTATTTAAAATACTTAGCTTAGTGAAATTCGCGGTAGAATTAGATGTCACTAAGACACCTTGACGGCCAATATTGTTAATCGTGATGTTGGTAAAATTCACATCGGAATTATTGTGAATATAGACCCCTTGCCGATTTGTCGCAGAGCTTAATACATTAGTATTAGCTACGCATACATTTTGCGAGTTATTAATACGGATAGACCTACCACCTGCTAGATCTACACCGTTAATAGTTACATCATTATCACTGTTAATATAAATCAACTCACCATTACCGGTACGACTGATACTGCCTCTTTCTCCAGCAGGTGTATATGCCATACTAACCAAATCACCATTTGGTTTTTTTGCTTGTAAGGTAATCTGCTGCCCGCCACCAACTATAATCTGTCCAGGCTGGGTATTGATTGTAGTACCACCAAGGTTTATTTCACCTTGGCTTCCATCTGCAATAATTAAACTGTTTTCACCTGCAGTTGATACGGCGCTCGCAACATTCGTTGTGGTTGCATTAACGGTTTCAACTACATTAATGACTTGACCAGTCTTTGGGTTATAAATAGGCACAAGTTGATCACCAACGCGTTCACTAGTAAGGATATCGTCATCACGTTTTACAGTTTCAACCATCCTTTTTTCTAATGAACTTAACGAACTTGTTCTTGAATTTCTCTTTCCACCAAATGGAATTCTAAGCTGTAATAACCCAAACGATTCACTGCCGCGAACACTGTCCTCCGTATATTCTGCGCCTAGTGTTAAACGCGCATCTTTAGAGATGGAGTTTAATAGCGGCAGATCATCAAAACGCATCTCAAGTCGCAACTTGGGACCACTTACTTTTTCAAAATCACTGGCGTCATAATGATAAGCACCTAGATAAAATCTAGAATCTTTGAAATAGGGTAGTTTTCGCCCTATTTCAAAGTCGACGCCAGGTAACGCGCGCTCTTCTCCTAAACGTGCACCAATTTGATTACCTCTAAGTTCTATAACACTTGCATCGTCGGCATCTTTACGATTATTTTCAGCAAAATAAAGATTGGTACGAAAGTCCCAGTCATTACTTAAAAGTTCCGCACCTACCGTCATTTGGTCAAAGCTATTAGAGGTTTCGGACTCTTTCCAATCGTAGAATACCCAACCACCAGCAATCCATTCATCATAGAGTTTTCTGACACCTATTCCAGCATTGCCTTCTCTATAACTGTGATCATCAAAATTTGCTTTAAGATTTCCAAATACAAGAACATCATCACTTTGTTGTAAAGGCAAGAAAAGATCGCCTTTGGCAAGTGATCGATCGCTTCCTGGTTTAGCAAAGAATTCGATATGACCTGTCCACTTATTTTGATCTTGTGCAGTAGCAATACCAAGCAGCAACATGAAAATTGCTGTAGTAAAAAATACTCTATAAGAAAAATTCCTGATCTCTTTCAAATGTCACATCCTTGTGCTGCACAACAATCCTTAGTGTGCGTTTCCCTGGTTTTAACAAAACTTCATGTCTTGCTAACCTTAGACCTATTATTAAATGAGATAGAGGAAGTAATGAGGCGGCTAATCGGAAAACTTTAGCCACAAACTGTAAAAAATGTGAAATTTAGAGCTACCTAACAATATAAATGTGAAGCAGTTCACACTTTTTTTGAGCGTATTGATGCTTAAAACAAGTACAGAAGCATGTTCTATAAATCTTAAAGATCCTTCACATTTTCACTAAATGATATTTTCATGCAAAATAGCTACCCCTAACCCATCTATTACTCCTCAAGCAGACTGTTGGAGGGGCGAGAATCATAAATGCACTAGCAACATAAATTATTTTGTTAAAAAAAATTATTTCAGGAGGCCAAACTGGTGTCGACCGTGCTGCTTTAGATGCAGCATTAAATTTCAATTTTCCTTGCGGTGGATTTTGTCCTCGGGGCCGTAAAGCTGAAGACGGTATAATTTCAAATGAATATCCATTACAAGAACATCACTCTCACAATTATTCACAACGGACTCTTGAAAATGTACTAGTTGCAGATGCTACCTTGATCATTTATACAAACAAACTCAGGGGTGGCACAGGACTCACTTTGAGACTTTGTAAGGATCATAATAAAAAACACCTGTTAATTAATGCAGCTGAACATGAAACAGATAAAGCTGCAAAAATTACACAAAACTTTATTCAACAGCATAAAATTGAGATTTTAAATGTAGCCGGGCCTCGTAAAAGTCAGTGGCTTGAAGGCTATGAATACGTCTATTCCACCTTTGAGTTGATCTTCAAAAATTATTTGTAATAACACTTTTTCTTATTTACTGTTCTTATTATTTATGAGTTGTTGCATTTGCAAATAAGTAAAAGAGGCTGTCCAAGCAATTAAAACCAAACCAGTTAATGCTTCTGATCCAGCTGTAAATCTTATATTGCCTATTGGGACAATATCTCCATAACCGAGAGAAGTATAATTTACAAATGAAAAATAGGCGCAATCTTTAATAGTATAATTAAAGTCACCAATAATATCCCCTACTCCACCTAGCGATAACAAAAAATAGTACAAAAAAGCAAACATCCAAATTTCAATTACATGAGTAAGGATGACAACCAAGACACCCACTGGCAATAAAAGTCTGGTTGGCCATGAGCGTTTAAAATGACCTTCAGCTAAATGAGTTAAAACCTCATAGTGAAGCGCAACGGCTAACACAATCGCAAAGATTGTGCTTATAAAAACTATTATCATAGAATTTTATTTTGAACTTAACTCAAAATAATAAATAATATCTTTGGCGATTTATTCAAATATTTCCTCAAAAAACATCTGCATACGGTTCCACGAATCCTCGTCCGCATGACGATTATATTGCAATGCAGGTAAATTAAATTTTTGCCTAAATTCATCAGCTTGAGGGTTTGTAAAACTGTGTTTTACATTTGGATAAGCGACAAATTCATATTGAGCACCAGCTTCCTGCATTTCATCTTTAAAAGAATCAACTTTTTCAGTAGGAATAAACGGATCATCGGCACCGTGCAAAACCAATATCCTGGCTTTAATCGTTTCGGGTTTTGCTGGAGACTGAGTATCCAAACTACCATGGAAACTAACCACACCATCTAAATCTGTGCCTATTCTTGCCATATGCAAAACGATACCTCCACCAAAACAGTAACCGATTGCAGCATTTTTAGTTTGATCTGTATACTTTTGTTCATTTAACAACTTATGTGCTGCTAGAAAACGTTTTTCGGCCTGCGACATATTATTAGTCACCTCTTGCATAAATTTACTTGCATCTTTGGGATGTTCAGCAAGTTTACCCTCACCATACATATCAACCGCCAAGGCTACATAACCAAGCTGTGCTAACATTTCTGCACGTCTGCGCGCATATTCGTTATGCCCCCACCATTCATGCACCACCAATACCCCAGGGCGCTCGGTGGTAACAGATGAATCATACGCAAGGTAACCGGTGAAATTTATACCATCTACCTGGTAATCAATTTCCTGAGCAATAATGTTGGCTCGGGCTTTAGCATTATTGCTACTTGCATGCTCATCAGCATAAGCAATATGACTTAAAGATAAAAATAAGATAACTAGATATATAAACCTCATCTCCAACCTCATCTTTGTGATTTATTAAATTATATTACGAAATTTACGACTAAAGCTTAAGCATAAAGCCACTAACAGTGTTATTTGCAAGACTGATGATTTAGCTGTCTTGTCTAGTACCTGCAAGAAACTATATGCGAAATTAATAATTTCTATCCAAAATTGCAATCAAATTCATCAGAAAAGTGTCTCTATATATGAGCCTAAAAAAATGTAACCAGCTTTCAGGCTCAAAACCCAATAATTCAACTATACCTAGGAGATCAATACATTATGAAGAAACAAACCCTAATCAGCTCAACAATGGCTGGTATCTTTGCACTTGGAGCAGCAGTAACCACACAAAATGTATTTGCTGTACCAGACGCCCCCGAAAATTGGGAAAAATGCGCAGGTGTGGCTAAAGCAGGAATGAATGACTGTGGCTCATTTGATGGTGCACATCAATGTGCTGGACAAGCCACAGAAGATAACTCTGAGCATGAATGGGTCTATGTACCGGAAGGCACATGCACCAAGCTTGGAGGTGTTGTTAAGGCAACTAAACCTGCTAAGTAAATTATTGAGATCTAATCAATGGGAAATATACCTTCTTTTAATCTAACGAATGTTCCTACACCAAGGATTGGTGTGGGACTTCGTTCACCTCATGTAAAAGATATTCTAACAACTAAACCTAGACTGGATTTCTTTGAGCTGCTGACAGATAACCATCTAGCTGAAGGAGGTTATGCCAGGCAACAAGCTTACGCCATTCGCGACAATTATCCCGTCACCATGCATTGTGTAGGCATGTCATTGGGCGGGACCGATCCGATTGATTTCGATTACTTGACCAAAATTAAACAACTTGCCAAAGAGCTACAGCCCGAAATTATTTCAGATCATTTGTGCTGGACTTCATTCGAAAAACAACATGCGCATGACTTGCTTCCATTACCCTACACCGAAGAAGCAGTCACGCATGTTAGCAATCGTATTCGACAAATACAGGATTTTTTGGAAACAACATTAGTAGTTGAAAATGTATCGAGTTATTTAACTTATAAATGCTCACAATTAAATGAATGGGATTTTTTAACTGCTGTTGTTGAGGCAGCTGACTGTAAAATATTACTCGATATTAACAATATCTATGTAAGTCAATTTAACAACCAAATTAATGCGCTTAAGTATATTAATAGTATTCCACTTAAACTTGTGGATGAAATTCATCTTGCAGGATTTGAACATAGAGGTGAATATTTACTAGACGCACATAATAATAAAGTTGCAGATCCTGTATGGAAATTATATGAGGAAGTTATAAAAAGTGATAACAGCATTCCTACTTTAATTGAATGGGATAATGACCTTCCTTCGTTTTCGACTTTGCTTAATGAAGCAAAAAAAGCCCGCAACTTACAACAATCTTATAACCCAAATGTAACTAATATGCATATGCAAAAATCCTTACCAGCATAATTTATTGATGCAACAACTCCATAACATACAACATAAATTCTGGAAAAATTTACGCTGCCAGGAAACTTCTCTCGTTAATACTGAATTCATTTCAGCAGATGACAAGCTTACTGCAACTGATAAAATTAACATTTATCGACAGACTAGCTGTACAGCACATGTAAATGCACTTGCACAACGTTATTCATGCTGTGAGAAAATACTCGGTGAAAAATACTTTAAACAACTCGCAAAACAGTATTTCTATAAATACCCCGCTACTAGTCAAAATTTAAACTTATATGGTCAATTTTTCCCCGAATTTTTGCAAGAATGTGTAACTAAGTATGCTGAATTAAAGGATTACCCATATTTTCCTGATCTTGCACGTTTCGAACAAGCTTATGAGCTAACCTACCACGCTAAGGATGATGCAACATTTGATTTTAGTGCACTTGCTAACCTAGATGCACAAAGTCACCAAAATCTATGTTTCAAACTAAGTGAGTCGTTATATATATTGCGATCCAACTATCCAATTTATGAAATTTGGCTTACAAATCAAAATAAAAATCGACAACAAAAAATTCCAGCAATCGACAAATCTCAGTATTTATGTATTTACCGCGAAGAATTCAAACCTATAGTTGAAAAGATAGAACCAGCTTGCTGGTGGATTTTAAAGAATATTCAAGACCGCATATCTCTTTCACAATTTGAAATTTTAGCTGTCGATGAAGGTATAGATTTTTCTTTACAAACAATTATACCTGAGCTTATTCAAAAAAAATGGATATGTGGGTATTATCTACGAGACTCTAAAAATTAGTGATGTTTGATAAAACTGAACTTAATCAATTATATCGCTATTGCATTGTCTTAGTAGACAATCAGGCTGACGCATATGATTTACTCCAAACTTCGCTGGAAAAGTATTTGCGATCACCCCCCAGAGAAAAAACCGCGAAAAAAAGCTATATACGTAAGATTATTCGTAATCAATTTATTAACCAATATCGTAATACAAAGAAAATTGAAATAGAAACATTTGATGAGGACAATATTACAAATATACATAACGAATTATCTTCTTTAGAAACAATTATGATTCATAAAGAAGATGCCCACCTAATTTGGAGTCTATTAGATTTCTCTGAACGTGAAATTATGTATTTGTGGGCTATTCAAGGTTTTACAACTTCTGAAGTGGCAGAGTATCTGGATGTACCGAAAGGAACAATAGTGTCTAAAATATCTAGACTGCGTAAGCGTATAACCAATCAGCTCTCTTTAAATGCGCAAAGTGGTGTCGTATGAAAAAAGTACCTTTAAAAAATGGCATTCAACAACACATAGATTGCATTAAACTCAAAGACCAACAACTTGATGATTTAGTGCAGTTACAGCGTAGCTATTCTAAACACCAAACCAATGGAAAAAATACCAAGCTATTAACTACACCATTGACAAAATTGGCTGGCATTACCGCAGCTATACTGATTATGATAGCTTTAGGATTATTTATACTCGACCAACAACCCACTATAGGCACCAAGATTGCCCATGAGGTGTCCAAAAACCATCTAAAACTCAAACCACTAGAAATTAATAGCGATCAGTTAAGTGATTTAAGTAATTATTTTTCTCAGCTCGATTTCAGGCTTGTACATACAAAGATTTTAAGTGACCCAAATTGGGAACTACTTGGAGCTCGTTATTGCTCCATACAAGGCAATACTGCTGCACAACTACGACTTAAAAACAAGCAAACAGGCGCTGTTGAAACCTTATACCAAGCCCCCTTCTATGAAGACCAATTTAGAAAAGTTCCTATACTTGAAAATAACCAACTTCCTTTAGAAAAATATGCTAAAGGAATCGGCGTAAATATTTGGGTAGAAAAAGGTGTCTTGTTTGCTCTAACTAACAATAGCTCGCAAAATTAGTACTCAGTCAAAACTACAGATCAAATTTACTATTTACAAACATATGATTTATATAATGCCTCTTCAATGATAGTAGATGCAGCAAAATCAAGATTTTTATTTATCGTTTTCACATGGTCTGCAACTACTTTGAGCACGTCATTTTTTGTCATTTCACCCATTACACAGATATGCTGTGCTTCAGATAAATGATCAAATAACGCGCCCACATAACCGGCATATTCAGCAACTAAAATCAAATCAGCGTCTTTAGGAGAAGCCTGAGATTTTTCCCATTCTTTTGCTGCATCGAGTAATTTATTACCATCGAAAAAATGATAAACCACTGCATTTACTGGTGCAGCTAAATACAATAATGCAATAATTACAGCTATTTTTTTCATCTCATACTCCTATTTTTAAATTCAAATATATGTAGAAAATAATATATGGCTGTTACAGATAAAAATCAGTGAAGAACTATAGAGAAAATGAGCAGACATAGCAAAACCTACAGCGTATTGTGTAGGCTTTGCTTAACCCCCGAGTAGGAGGCTTATCTTTGTGGAAAAAAGACAGTATCGTAAATTTGTATATAAATAAAATTATTCTTATTTATGCATTTAATTAGGGAGATATATATAAAAAGCTTAACGTTTATATATAGTATACCAACGTATAACACTTTACTTATTGCAATTTAATTTTAATCATGCTGTTAGTCTTTCTTATTAATGCGGCTTATTAAGAATTTGTGTGGCAATACCCAAACTTAAAGAGCCCTACTTAGAAAATAGTCGTGGATGTATTTTTTACAAACCGTCTGGAAAAGCAATTAGCCGGAATAATTGATACTGCAAAAAATCCAATCACCTATGCCATTTTTTTGCACTGTTTTACCTGCAGCAAAGACCATCCAGCTAGCTATAGAATATGCAAAGCATTAGCAAATCAGGGAATACAAACTTTACGATTTGATTTTCTTGGCTTAGGCGAAAGTGCTGGCGATTTTTCGGAAACAGATTTTTCAAGTAACATAGACGATATTAAAGCCGCGGTAAAATTTTTATCAGAAAATGGAACGACACCTAGGCTGCTAATAGGACATAGTCTGGGTGGAATCGCAGCCATTGCTGCAGCCTGTGAGCTTAGGGAAATCGATGCTGTTATTACCATTGCATCCCCAAGTCGTCCTGCTCATGTACTTGATCACTTCGAAGAACATATCCCAGAAATACTGAAGCGAGGATATGCAGATGTTATGGTATTTGACCAGCCATTTAAGTTAACAAAAAATTACATCAATGATTTAAAATCGTATGATAACCGTCACTTCACAAAAAAGATGAATAAACCAATTCTGATTTTTCATTCACCTTACGATGACATAGTTTCAATTGATGAAGCCGCAAAGATTTTTATTGAGGCAAAACACCCAAAAAGCTTTATATCATTAGATAAAGTCGACCATTTAATCACAAAGAAACGCGATGCTGAATATATTGCCGAACATATTGCTATTTGGATTAAACGCTATCTAAATCACCCATAAATATTGGAACAAACTTATAAGTCCATACTCTAAATAGCTCTCATTGAATATGTGTTACTTCTGTTTAATAACTGTTATTTAATTAACCCCAACTATTAGGAATCTATAATGCATACAGCCATCATAAGCCGACTATTTTTAGTGTCCATATTATCGTTAACTTCCATTCAAGTAATCGCAAATGAAACTACTGCAGAAGCTATTGTCGATGCTGCTGCAACTTCAGTTGATACTTTTACAGTTGATCCAAATATGAAGTGGCTTAGAGATAATATGACTCAAGCCAAGGGCGTTTTTATTCTTCCACAATTAGTAAAAGGTGGGTTTATATTTGGAGGCTCTGGTGGCAGCGGCGTTCTGCTAGCACGAGGCGAGGGTAATATATGGAGTGATCCCGCCTTTTATACGATGGGCTCTGGAACAATTGGGCTACAAATTGGTGTGGAAGTCTCGGAAATAATTTTGATGATTATGACTGACAGAGGTATCGATGCCCTATTGACTTCATCTTTTAAACTTGGAGGTGATGTAAGTATTGCTGCTGGGCCAATAGGGGCAGGCGCAAAAGCACAAACTGCTGATATATTGGCTTTTTCTCGATCAAAGGGAATTTATGGTGGAATTAATATTGAAGGAGCGGTAATTAAGATTCGCGATGATTGGAATCATGCATATTATGCTGGGGAAACAAGTCCTCGAGACATTCTGATTAAGCGATCTGCAACAAATCCACATGCCGATGATCTACGCAGCGCGGTAGCGAACCTTGCTGTAAAAAGTAGCGCCTCGACCAAATGAAATAGCACAAACAAAAAATATATCAGTTTTGGCTAATAAATTTAGCCTATATATTATTTGTTGAACACCCATTCCTTACTAATTACTAAAAATGGGCTTGACTATTTATTTAGTTTTAACATATTTCAACGCAAGGTCTTTAATAAGCGTGCAAGTGCTTTAGGCGCATTTAAATCATTATCTTTATGCCAATATCTTGCTGAGTTGTATCCAATTTCGACATGCCATTGCATACTTGGTTCTTCGGCTTTTTGCATGACAGTTTTTACATTTTTCTTAGCTTCTTTTTTTGATAAATTCTGCCGTTCAAAATATTGATGTAGTACTGATATATTTTCTTCCTCAGGCACATTTAAGGATTCAGCGAAATATACCATGGCTCCAAAAGCATACATTGTAATTACAACTTGATGTTCTGGAGCATAGTGGCGAATGGGTGACTTAGATTTACTTTCAATCATAAATTTTTGCAGCAGCCCTAGAACCTCATCGTAGTTATCAAATTGAGGTCTGCGCTTACCAATTATGGTTTCCAATACCGACACAAATGCTCTCCCAGCAAATATATTTACCCAATCAATTTAATAAAAACCATGGAATATCAATTGTTTGTATTTAGCCCAACAGGGTCAAGCTGGCCGTACTAGTTAGTAGCAAATAGCCGATAAAATAGGGAAAATTTTAAAATTAATATTTATTCGCCAGTAACTCTAGAATGCTAGTTTATAGCCGACAGTAAATATCCAATCCGTTTCCAATTGCGGTCCATTTAAGTGTTGATAAATAGGTGCACCAAATTCAAAGGCAATACGGTGTCCTTTTACGCTATCTGACTGGCCCGCAAGGTTTACACCTAGCAATAGATCAATTCGCTCACCACCTTGGTTATCTGGATCTGCGGTTTGTACTGGCGCGATGATATCCGGATTTTGCCCATCTATTTTATCGATAGTCTGCCCGGCGATTCTAAAAGAGCTACTTAACCAAGGTTTCCATAAATAACTCGCCCAAGCGGTAACTCGGTGTTCATCTCCTAAACTGTAATCTTCGTGGTTTTCATCTTCCAGACGAATCACTCCACTGTATTGGACACCCCAGCCTTTACGGCCCAATTTACCGCTATAGGTCAAACCAGGGAGAAAATCAAATGTACCTGAACCAATTTGCATTGGATACGGCAACCGTGGAGTTGGAGTCGCACCAGTTGGAGTTAGCACACTGTCCTTTTCAGTAATGGAGCCTGTTGGCAGGCTTATTCCAACATTGGCATGAAAGCGATGCTTACCATCATCATATAAACGAAACATTCCGCTCAACTTTGTATCCCCAAACCCATCAGATTTTGTTGTAAACCCCCCGCGCACGATTGTACCCACTGGACCCATATAAGTAATATGATCCATTTCTTTTTCTATATAAGAACCCATTACCATCAACGTCAACCAATGTGTAGGAGCATACATCAATCCAAACATATGCATATCCATTGACATTTCAGTTGGCACGACACGCAAAGTGGGCGGCTGCATGGGCAATCCAAAAAAAGGATTGGCTACAGTTGTAGCAATTTCATCTCGACTTAGATTACTACTACCATCTCGACTGCCTTTCATTTCCATTCGCATATAACGATAGGAAAACATCCACCCACCTTTATGATGCATATGGTCACCCATTACGCCAATTGGTGCATTTGCGTCTGCTCGCATCATTTCATGTTTACCAATATCAAAACCAATGGGATGTGTATGACCTCCATCGGCATGAGCAATTTCGATAAATATAATTAACAAGCAGGAAATAATTGAGATAATTCGGGAGAAATTCATTTGTCTGACTCCATTTGACAATTCTTATTTTCTCCCTTCATTTTATGGTCTAAGCATGCTAATTGGCATGCGGCATAGTGTCGCACCCCTATAGTTATATATATGATTACAGCATTGAAAATAAGGGCTTTTGAAAAGTCACATACTACTGACACTAGTAATGATTTATACTTAAATAAAAAGAAACTCGTGATATTGTGTCGCAAGCAATTAACAACTTCATGTCTACGCCTAATCAACTGTTACATCCGGAACATCGAATTAATCTACGACTGTTAATTTGGTTACGTGTATTTGCAATTACAGGACAGTTTTCAGCAGTCTATTTAGCAAAAAATTTATTAGATATTTCACTGCAAACCAATATTTTATATGCCTGGATAGCAGTGTATGCATTTATAAATTTACTAACGCTGTTGCGTTTGTCTATAAAACATGAAATTTACCGGTGGGAATTCTTTGCACATTTATTAGTTGATATTTTTATACTTACAATTTTATTAAGATTTTCAGAAGGTGGAGCAAACCCATTTGTTTCTCTATATTTAATCCCTTTAACCATCTCTGCAATTACTCTACCCGCCGTATTTACTTGGCTACTGGCTGCGATCACCGTTGGTTGCTATAGCTTGTTAATGTGGGTAATCAACCCCATGAATGAACATAGTTTTCATGCCCACAATTTTGACATTCATGTTACGGGTATGTGGTTAGGCTTTGTGATAAGCGCCGTATTAGTTTCCTTTTTTGTGGTAAGAATGGGCCGCACCATTCAAATACAACAAAAGGAACTCACCAAACAAAAAACTCAGGCTCTGCAAAACGAACAGCTGGTAAGACTTGGAACACTTGCTGCCAGTACAGCACATGAATTAGGCACGCCACTTGGTACGATGCAGCTTATAGTCGAAGAAATACAAGATGATGAAGCCAAGCAAGCTACCAAGGATCAACTAGCCATACTGAAAGATCAAATTAACCGATGCAAAGGTGCGCTTTCGATTTTATCTGCTTCAGTTGGTACAGCACCATTACAAAGTGGTGAACCGATGGACATTCAAAATTTTATAAATGAATTACTAGTAGACTGGCAACAATCAAGACCAAATATAAATATACAAACTTCGTGGAAAGGTGAAGCACCTGGCCCTAAAATTATTGCTGAACGCTCTTTAAAACAGGCAATTAAAAATATTCTAGATAATGCTGCAAACGCTTCTCCAGAATATGTATCGTGTGAGACGATTTTAGAATCACGAAACCTGACGATACGCGTATCGGACCATGGACCCGGAATTGAATTTGATGCACATGAAACAATTGGCAAGGAACCACTTACAGACAAGGCCAAAGGGCTAGGTCTAGGTTTATTCTTGTCACATGGCATTATTGAACGTTTTGGTGGCAAGGTATCCTTAAAAAATGTAGCTGAAGGTGGGCTACAGACCACGATCTTATTACCGATCCACAAACTTGCAGTGGCATAAATCATTCCATACCAAATATGATGGATAATAATCTACTCATTGTTGAAGATGATCAGGCATTCTCATCTGCATTAAGTAAAGCATTAGAAAAAAAAGGCTTTAACGTATTTAGCTCAAATACGATTGAAACAGCCATTCAAACCGCCCATGCCTGCTCTCCACAGTATGCCGTTGTTGATTTAAGACTGGGCAATGAATCAGGTCTACAAATAATACCGATCTTAAAGGAGCTAAACTCTAAAATTAAAATTATTGTACTTACGGGGTATGCAAGCATTGCTACAGCAGTAGAGGCAATAAAACTTGGTGCCATTCAATATTTAACTAAACCTACTGGTAGTGATGAGATCTACCAAGCATTTTTTAACCAAAACGAAATTTCTAACCAATGTGTGAAACCTAACCCCATGTCTTTAAAGCGTCTGGAATGGGAGCATATTCAGAAAGTCCTTAGCGAAAACAATGGAAATTTATCTGCTACTGCACGTGCACTGGGCATGCATCGAAGAACACTGCAAAGGAAACTCAGTAAACGACCCTCAAAAAATTAATTCAATGTGTCTTCTTGCTGATTGGACTTGCATTGATATCAAGTCTAGTGATTAAACGTGCCCCTCGGTCACCTTTGAAATAAATCCAAAGCCAATTCATCGTAACAGCAATCCGATTACGAACTCCTATTAGAAAATAAATGTGCGCAATTCCCCACAGCCACCAAGCAGACCATCCCTTCAATGACATCCAGCCTAAATCAAACACAGCCGCCCGCTTACCAATCGTAGCCAAATCACCAAAGTGCTTATACTTAAATGGCTGAGTAATCTCCACACCATTGAGGCGTGCTTTGATCACTTTAGCAACATATGCACCTTGTTGTTTTGCAGCCGGAGCAACACCTGGTATTGGCTCACCTTTATCGTCAGTAACCAAAGCGGTGTCTCCGACTACAAAAATTTCCGGGTAATTACTTACAGACAAATCTTTTTCTACAATCACACGATTTACATTATCTGCTTTTACATCCAACCATGTAGCAGCATTTGAAGCTTGCACTCCCGCAGCCCATAATATAGTTCTAGATTTCAATAACTGGCCTCCAAACACTACACCCTGCTCATCACAGGCAGATACAGGTTTCCCAAGCACCACTTCTACACCTAATTTTTGCAAAGCATTCTGAGCATAGAGTGATAAATTTTTTTTAAACACTGGCAATATATAATCAGCGGCTTCAATTAATACCACACGAGTATTCCGCACATCAAAATTACGAAACTCTCCTACCAAGGTAAAGTGAGCTAATTCTGCAATTGTGCCAGCTAACTCAACGCCTGTTGGACCAGCACCAATAACCACAAATGTAAGTAGAGCCGCACGTTCTTCTGCATTTGGCTCACGCTCAGCTTTTTCAAATGCCAAAAGAATTTTCTGTCGTATACTGGTAGCGTCATCAAGCACTTTTAAACCTGGTGCATATTTAGCCCAATGATCATTACCAAAGTAAGCGTGTCGTGCACCAGTAGCTAGAACAAGCGTGTCGTAAGTAATCACGTCACCATTTTCAAGCATCACTTGCTTATTCTCTTTATTCACATCAACCACTTTAGCTAGCAGAGTTGTCACATCTGAACGCTTACGTGCAAGATAACGAATCGGCCAAGCAATTTCCGAAGGTGCTAATAGTGCAGTAGCAGCTTGATAAAGTAACGGCTGAAATAAATGGTAATTCTGTTTGTCGATGAGAGTAATACGAACATTCGTGTTTTTTAGGCGCTGCACGACTTGAATACCACCAAAGCCCGCCCCAACAACAACTACATGGTGAAATTTAGACATTTATTAACTAAAGGCTTTTTGTAATTAAATAAAATTGTTCAAGCGCAGAATTATATAATTAAAAAGTATGCCTTTAGCATGATCAATTTACGAGTAATAGCTAGTTATTTTTAATATAGTGTGCCTTTGACACTATTTAATCTGCGTAAACATAAGTAGTGTCGCTTCGCGACTGCTTAACTTACGAATAATACCCATTCGCACGTGTCCCACACACAAGGGTGGTGGCTATGATTGGACTTGAACCAATGACCCCAGCATTATGAATGCTGTGCTCTAACCAACTGAGCTACATAGCCACTATAGATTGGATCGCGGACGATACGATACGGACCTAAACCCTGTCAACTTGTCCAGTGATCATAATCTAAAAACGTTAGCGAAGCAGCCAAGACAAGGCAAAAATGTCCGAACAAGCGGAGTTTACATATAAGTAAATGAGCACTGTAGGGACATTTTTAACGCAGTATTGGCAACGCAGCTAGTTTTTAGACGTTAAAGCGAAAATGTACAACAAAAATTCATGTAGACCTCACCCACTAGACATTGAACCGAAAATGCACCACTAGGGATTCTTGTACTACCCACCTCTTACACATTAAATCTAAAGTGTACGACATCTCCTTCCTGCATCACATATTCTTTACCTTCAAGTCGCCATTTCCCTTGTTCTTTAGCCCCTGCTTCACCTTTAGCATCTATATAATCTTGGTAACTTACTACTTCTGCTCGAATAAATCCCTTTTCAAAATCGGTGTGAATTTTTCCTGCCGCTTGAGGCGCTGTGGTCCCTTTGGAAATGGTCCAGGCCCTTGCTTCTTTAGGGCCCGCAGTGAAAAAGGTTTGTAGATTCAATAATTCATAACCCGCTTGTATTACTCTATTTAAACCTGGCTCATCTAGGCCTAGCTCATGTAAATATTCTTGTTTTTCTTCATCATTTAATTGTGCAAGTTCTGCTTCGATCTTTGCACATACTGGAATCACTTGAATCGATTTCTCCTGAGATGATTTTTTTTGAACAAACTCTTCGAGTTTTTTTAAATATGGGTTATTTTCAAATCCATCTTCAGTCACATTAGCTATATAGAACACGGGCTTTCGCGTGATAAGATGCAGATCTTTTAGAAGATGTTCTTGTTCTTTATCTATGTTAAAACTAACCGCCGGCTTTTCATTCTCTAAATGATTTTTTAGCTTAGTGTATACATCAAGTTGCGCAATAGCTTCTTTATTACCTGATTTCGCCACACGTTCTACTTTGCTAATAGCTTTTTCTATCGTTTCCAAATCCGCCAAGATCAATTCAGTATTAATCGTTTCCAAATCTGACAAGGGATCAATCTTGCCATCCACATGAATAATGTTTTCATCGTCAAAGCATCTAACCACATGTGCAATTGCGTCAGTTTCACGCACATGACCTAAAAATTGATTACCAAGGCCTTCACCTTTTGATGCACCTGCAACTAAGCCTGCAATATCAACAAACTCGATCGTGGTAGGGATAACTTCTTTAGACTTGGCAATTTGAGCAAGTGTATCGAGTCGAGAATCCGGTACAGGAACAATGCCGATATTAGGATCGATTGTACAAAAAGGATAATTTTCTGCTGCAATTTCTGTCGCAGTCAAAGCATTAAATAATGTTGATTTTCCAACATTCGGTAGGCCCACTATTCCACATTTAAAACCCATCTGACGCAGGTATTATTTACAGAAGCTCTGATTTGTTCATTATTGAATGCTTATAGTTTCTATCTAGCTAATTTCTTGTGTGTAACTTTTTCATAGCGGCCTCCATTTCACCTCGAAGTAATTCATCTACCACTGTCAGTGCATCATCGATTGCCCCATCAATTTCAGCTTTGTCTTGACTACTTGTTTTTTTCAGTACGTAGTTCACTACTTGGTTCTTATCACCCGGGTGCCCGACTCCAATCCGTATTCGCCAAAAGTCTTTATTTAAATGAGAAAATATGCTGCGCAAACCATTATGTCCACCATGCCCACCAGCCCATTTCAATTTAATCTCGCCACTGGGCAAATCAATTTCATCGTGTGCGATTAAGATTTCTTCAGTAGATATTTTATAAAAATCAGCAAACGGACGTAACGACTCGCCACTTTCATTCATATAGGTATGCGGTTTCAATAACCAAATTTTTTCACCTTGATAAAAAAAGAAGGCAACTTCACCTTTGAATTTGGATTCGTATTTGAAAACAGCATTATTTTTTCTTGCGACTGCATCTACAAACCAAAACCCGGCATTATGCCGGGTTTGTAAATGCTTCTCGCCAGGATTGCCAAGTCCGACAATAAGACGTATACCTTTCTGATTAGACACGTATCTTAAACACGTTTACTTGCCTATTGTTAGAAGTGCTACTGAGAAGATTTATCTCCTTCAGATTTATCTTCACTTTCGGCTTTGGTTTCTGCTTCGTCACCTTCAGCTTCTGCAACTTCTTCACCCTCTTCAGCTTCTTCAGCAACTACTGGCTCCTCTTCAATTGCGCGTTTGACATGGACAGATACCACCACATGATCATGACCTTCACCATGTGAAAGCTCTACAATAGTCACACCTTCGGGAACGGTGATTTTACTTAAATGGATTGCTTCGTTTAACTTGAGATCCTGCACATCCACTTCAATAAATTCTGGCAAATCTTTTGGTAAGCAGACTATTTCAATCTCAGATAAATTGTGACTGATTGCTCCACCTTCCATTTTTACCCCATGACACGATTCCTCATTAATAAAGTGTAACGGCACATGCACATTAATAGCCGTATCTTCACGTACACGTAATAAGTCCATGTGTAAAATTTTAGGTTTATAAGGGTGACGCTGTAATTCACGTAGAATTGCTTTTTGCGGTTTACCACCAACATCGATCGTTAAAATATGGGAATAAAATGATTCATTTTCTAAATTATGCATAAGACTATCGTGGTCAAAGGTAACTGAGACCGGCTCTTCGCCACCACCGTAAATAACTGCAGGCACCTTACCCATTTTTCGCAGTCTTCTGCTTGCACTTTTACCGTAGTCACTACGTGATCCCGCAGTTAATGTAAAATCAAGACTCATGATATTCTCCAGCCGTGTTTATCTAATATTTAGGTTTTATATTTACGTCGAATCTGAAATATCTACCTAATCCATATATAAAGTACTAACAGATTCTTCCTGATTAATGCGCCGCATTGATTCTGCTATTAACCCTGATACTTCAAGTTGCCGAATTCGAGAACAGGCCTTAGCATCTTCGCGGAGCGGAATTGTATCAGTTACTACCAATTCATCCAGCTCAGATTGATTAATATTCTCTATCGCATTACCGGAAAGTACGGGATGAGTCGCATAGGCCTGCACACTTTTAGCCCCATGTTCTTTAAGGGCGCTCGCCGCATGGCATAGAGTACCCGCCGTATCCACCAAATCATCGATAATGAAGCAATCCTTACCTTCGACTTCACCAATAATATGCATCACTTTGGCTTGATTGGCTTGGGGTCGACGTTTATCGATGATGGCTAAATCTGCATCATCCAGACGTTTGGCCAATGCCCGGGCACGAACAACTCCACCCACATCCGGAGAAACCACAATTAAATTAGGGAGTTTACGTTTGTAGATATCTCCCAAAAGAACCGGCGAAGCATAAATATTATCTACTGGGATATCGAAAAAGCCTTGTATTTGATCAGCATGCAAATCTACAGTTAATACTCGGTCAGTTCCTACGCTAGTAAGTAAGTTTGCTATTACTTTTGCAGAGATCGGCACACGTATGGAGCGTACTCGTCGGTCTTGACGCGAATAACCAAAATAAGGGATGACAGTGGTAATTCGCTCTGCGGATGACCGCTTCAAGGCATCTACAATAATAAGTAATTCCATGATGTTGTCATTAGTCGGCATACATGTCGGCTGCACAACGAAAACATCTTTGCCACGCACATTCTCTTGTATCTCGACCTGTACCTCACCATCGCTAAACTGGCTAATTAATGCCTTGCCTAATGGTATGCTTAAATAATCTACAATATCATGCGCAAGTTTAGGGTTCGCGTTACCGGTAAATACCATTAAATTACTATCAGCCGGTAGGGTTATTTGACGAATCATAGGGATTGTGATGCCTTTTGCTTAATTGATGCTATTAGCTTACTAATATACCAATCATTTACTATGGAAAGTAAGACTAAAATCAACGGGAACCGCTAAACTAATGGAAGGTAAACCTGCTATTTCACGCAGTTTTTCAACCCCTTCTAATAGCCCTAAATTGTCGCCATTTAATAGAATAGGCTTATTTGTAGAAACTACGATCGTATCCTCATCTAGTTTTAGTACTCTAAGCTCAGCTAGGATCTGGCTTTGCTTGCCGATTAAATCAAGTGTTGAATCAACTTCAGTAATCAAACTTTGGCCTGTTGTTAATGAATTAATGGCCTCCATATCTACTTTGGCCTCGACATTTGCGGTAGTAAACTTTGAAGTATCAAACAACATTTCACGCATACGTTTATCTCGCACATCTATACCTGTATTCACACTCTCCAACGATATAGAAAAATTGACCTTACCATCTTCCGCTACATGGCCCGTTAATTGGCCGAAGGTATGTGCTTCGGCTACATGATCGGCTTTTACTGAAACAAAGTTTAATCTTGAGGCATCATTATCCAATTCCCATTCTGCGGCATTAGCGGACGTGGCGATAAACAGAATCAAAATCAATAAATAAAAATCAATTCTGAGAATTTTTTTCAGCATAGTAACGCTCCTATTTACCCTTAGTATAATATTGGACTGTAATTATGTTTTCTCGTTTCACATTTCTAATAAAAAAAGGTGCAATTAGTAATATATTCAATTCTAATCCACAGTAGCAATATTCAACATTATCTATACAACAACCTTACAAGCAGAAATAATGCCCGTATTTCTTAAATATCTGAAATATCTAATAAATATCTTTGAGTTTGGAAGCCTAGGCGAGTAAGGTTTTAGCTTACTTTACTTTTTGATAGAGTGTTTGGCCAATGTGCTGATAATGATGAGTTACATTTTCTATATTTTCGGAATGACCAATAAATAAATATGCCCCTAAATGTTGTAAATTCGAAAATTTTTCAAACAACGTAGACTGTGTATCCTTATTAAAATAGATCACTACATTTCGACAAAAAATGATGTCAAAAGGTCCCTTCATCGGCCAAGTATCGATTAGATTTAATTGTTTAAAAGTTATTAACGACTTTACTTGAGTTTTTATTTTAACTTGATCTTTATTTTCCTTTGTAACTCCCATACGAAACCATTTGTGGATAATTGATGTAGAAGCTTTCTTGAGCTGGCCCATTGAATAAATACCATTTTCAGCTGTATTTAGTACTTTTGAATTCAAGTCAGTTGCTAATATCTTAATATCCCATTGATCAATATCTGGTATATGCTGTAACAGAGTGATAGCGATTGAATAAGGTTCCTCACCAGAGGAACATCCTGCAGACCAAATACGAATTCGATGCTCTGGATTATCTAGTAATTCTGGTATTATTTTCTTTGCGAGAAGTTCAAAATGATGAGTCTCACGAAAGAATGAAGTTAAATTCGTTGTGATGGCATTTGAAAAATATTCAATTTCACGATCAGGATTATCCTGAATATATCTGTAATATTTACTGAAACTATTTACACCAAGAGCACGCATGCGTTTAGCAAAACGATTATAGACTAGCTCACGTTTCGATTCAGATAAATGAATTCCTGTGTGCTGAAAAACCATAGTACGCAATTTTTCAAATTCATAATCATTGAGCTTAAATTGCTGATGCATCTCGACTAAATTTTCATTAATTGGCAACAATCTGCTTACTAGAAACTATTTGTTTATCTTTTTCTGGACAAAGCTTCTGTAAGCTTGGTGCAATCGTGTTCAGTGGTAACGTTTGATCTATTATGCCTTGTTTTACAGCCTCACCTGGCATTCCCCACACAATACTAGTATTTTCATCTTGGGCAATTGTTTTACAGCCAATGTTTTTCATATCCTTTAAACCTTCAGCACCATCGCGCCCCATTCCAGTAAGAATAACACCTACTGCGCTAGCTCCAATATTGTGTGCAACAGAATGAAACAATACATCTACGGAAGGACGGTGCCGATTAACTGGTTCATCATTAGTAAGTTTGCAACGAAATACTGCACCATCACGAACTGCCATTAAGTGTTGCCCCCCTGGAGCAACATATACATGACCATGCATAATTTTTTGCCCATCTTCTGCTTCATATACTGTCATTGCAGATAAGGAATCCATTCTTTGTGCAAACGCAGCACTAAAAACAGCTGGTATATGTTGCACAATCAATATGGGTGGGAAATTTGCCGGCAACGCTTCAATGATTGACCTTGCGGCTTCGGTACCTCCTGTTGATGCACCGATTGCAATAAGTTGCTCAGTAGCTCGATAATTTTGTTGTTTCCTATTCTTTGACAAAACTATCTTATTTTTATGAGTTTTTTCTACATCAGTGCTTGTAACTTTAGGCCCTTGCAAGGATTTCACTTTTGCGTAACGAGCAATTTTGATTTTGTTTATAATTTCGTCTGTAAAAGAATTTAATGTGCTATCCAGATCTGCTTTAGGTTTTGAGACAAAATCCACTGCCCCCAATTCTAACGCTCTAAGAGTCATGTCAGCATTTTTTTGAGTTAATGACGAAATCATCACTACCGGCATAGGTCGCAACCGCATTAAATTTTTCAAAAAGGTAAGGCCATCCATTTTTGGCATTTCTATATCCAAAGTAATTACATGAGGATTGTGCTTTTTAATTTCATCGCGAGCCTCATAGGCATCCACCGCTGTGGCTACAACTTCAATTTGTGGATCTGAACTTAAAATTTCGCTTAATAGCCGTCGCACTAAAGCTGAATCATCCACAATAACTACACGTGTTTTATCCATTTTATTCCTTTACTTTTTACTGCAAAAACTCATGAAAGATATTTGAAACAAAAAACAACTCAAATTATTATTTTTCTTTACCTTCAAGCATCTCGATGCACTGCGCATCATGTTGAGCAATAACTTTCTTGTGTATTGAACGCAAGCGCTTGACCATAACTTTTCCAGATTTTGGAAAATAATTTACTTTACGAGGAAACTCTAAGCCTACATCTGTTGATACAACTTCATAGTTCTCAGTTGCTAAAAAATTATTTATGAAATCAATATTTCTAGCGCCAATATCAGACATTGCAGGTGTTATTTTTGCACCACCAAATACTTTTATTTCTAGAAATTCTCTACACCCACCTAATTTAAATATACTACTTAGAAGCCGCTCCATGGCGACATTTCCATAGCGAGTGTCTAAGTCACTCCATGTAGAACTATTACTTGCTTTCATTGGTAACATATAGTGATTCATGCCACCAATTTTTAATTTTGTATCGTGAACACAGACGGATATACAAGAGCCTAATGTTGTACTAATCATTTCATCTTGAGTAGTTACGTAATATTCACCTGGCTGTATTCTTGCTATGATTTGATTAGTACTTTCATTTAGTACACGCTTGATATGTGAAAACTCAGAGTCTATACCTACAGTCCCCTCTAAACTCTGGAGATTTGCTACGCTTGTAACCATTAAAGTTGTCTTTGTTACTATCTATTTCTATACTCGAAAAGATTTTGTAAATAATGAAAATAAAAACTTCTGTGCTTACACCCCTAGTAAGCATTCAAAAGATATCCAATCCTCGCTATTTAAAACTCTTTCCAATCCTTGCCCTTATGATCAGTTCCCGATGCTTTTTTCAAAGATGCTACAGGCGCTATTGAAGTAGATTTGTCCCCCTTAGAAATTTTAGCTGCCTCACTCCCACTCCAAGGACGATTCGCCGAACGTCTCTCTACAAACGCAACTTGATCATGTTTATTTCTACTTACAGGTTCACGAATCTTCGTGAAATTCTTGTCATTGACGCTAAAAAAATTCATTTGTTTATTCAGCTCTTCAGCCTCTTGACTCATACACCCGCTTGCTGCAGTAACTTGTTCCACCAACGCTACATTTTGTTGCGTCATATCAGTCATTTGTGAAATAGAGCGATTCATATGTTGAATACCAGTAGCTTGTTCTTGACTAGAAGCTGAAATCTCTCCAATAATGTCAGTTACTTTCTTTACACTTTTAACAATCTCATTCAAGGTCTCACCTGATTCATTCACAAATTTCGAGCCTTCTTTCACCCGGTCGACACTATCTTCGATCAATTCTTTAATCTCTTTTGCCGCCGTAGCACTTCGCCCAGCTAAATTGCGCACCTCACTAGCCACCACCGCAAACCCTCGCCCTTGCTCCCCTGCGCGCGCCGCCTCTACCGATGCATTTAAAGCTAGTAGATTGGTCTGGAAAGCAATCTCATCGATCACACCGATAATATCGGCAATCTTCTTACTGGAATTGTTGATCTCATTCATCGCAGCTACCGCCGTACCCACAACCTTGCCACCGTTTTCGGCTTGTTCACATGCATTAATCGCAAGTTGATTGGCTTGTTGCGCATTATCGGCATTCTGTTGCACCGTTATCGTCATCTCTTCCATACCAGAGGATGTCTCTTCAAGATTGGCGGCTTGTTGTTCGGTGCGCTGACTGAGGTTGGTGTTGCCTTGATTGATCTCCGAGGAGCCTGCGCTCACCGAATCGGCTGAGCTTTTAATATTGCCCACCACATCTGTTAATTTCGTAATCACTTCATTGGCATCATGCCTCAATTGTCCAAAGGCCCCTTGGTAATCATCATCAATGGTTTCAGTCAAATCACCTTGTGCCATCGCCCCCAATACACGCAGTGTGTCATTGATCACACGCTCTGATACATCGACGAGTTCATTTACACCTTGACTCAAACGCTCAAAGAAACCTTGTTTATTTGCTAGATCAATACGCTGACTTAAATCACCCGCCAAGGCACTATCGACCAAAGCTTGTACATCTGCTTCCACTACCAGCTCTTGTGTACGATCTTCCCATTCCATGATCGTACCGGCTCTTTCATGGTTGGCACTGAACACTGGGTTGGCAATAATGCGGAACATCCTTCCACCTAGCCCAAATTCACAGGTAAAAGTAGTATCCATCTCTTCGAAATCTCGATACTCACATGAAGGATCTGCATTAAAGACATCAATGTTTACACCCAATAGTTTCTTGCTGTCAAAGTTTGGCAAATCCTTACGAATATCAAACTCCGCCTCATTAAACATCTCCATTACTGCCGTATTGAGATAGGTGATATTTAGACCCGCATCCGTCATCATCACATTGGCACTGGCCTTGTCTAAAGCCTGTTTAATGCGTCGGTTAACTTCGGCTTGCTCAAGCTCTTTCTCATGACTTTTGCGAAATGTGTTTTGTAGATTTACAATTGCTCGCAACAACTGACCCACTTCATCTTGTGAGTTGATCTTTATATCATCATTAATATTCTCTTCGGTTAGATGATTTACAAAATCAGTACCATACTTTAGTGGCTTGGTTACCCAAGATCGAAGAAAAAACCAAAGTAAAGAAATAATAATAATTGCCATAACTATTAATCCAGCAATAATTATTCTTGCGGTTGCAATTCCATTGGCAATTTGCGCATCGATGGAGCCATCAACTTCAAGCACACCTCTAACATCACCAAATTTCCAACCAACCTTTGGTGTATCGGGATGGGAGTTGTGGCAACCTACACACGACTCATCAACCATTTTATCCGCAATTGCTACTCTTACAGAGTTTTTACCATCATTATTAAATGATTTCACAAAAATACTATCAGGGTTGGCTTGTAAATAATTCCAGGCATCTTGCTGAAATTGATCTAACTTTCGATCATCTCTATTTGGAAAAGGAAAAGCACTATAAAGCCTGATTGTTGTACCTTCTTTTTCCTGTAATTTACTTAAATCATGAATCATTGTGGCAGGCAAAGGAATCATATTGTCAATATTTTTATGCTCAAAGGATGCTTTAAAGTCTGATTCCCCAATAACTTTTTTTACAATGTTTTGGGTATAGTATTTTCGTAATGCCTTGTACTGATTAACAGTATCTTGAGCTGCTCTGGTTGCATCATGGATAGCATTACGTTTAATCAAATCTGGAACCCAGATTGCTGCTGCAACAATACTAAGCGCAAAGATCACAACAAAAATTAATGATAAACGCAGTAATAAACTTTGCCTTAAAAGACCACTCATGTTTTTGCTGTGCTTACTATTTGAAGTACTTTCATTTATATCCATCAATCCTATCCCCTTAATAAAATCCCCTTCCAACCTTTATTTAAAATTCCTGCCAATCATGGTCTTCTATATCGCTCCCTGAAGTCTTTTGCATGAATGGTTTTGAGACTACAGAAACCGGTTCTGCTTTATCAGTTTTAGACGTTTCACTCCAAGGCCTATCTGCTGAACGTCTATCTTCGAATACATCATGATTTTGATTATCTGCATCCATGTATTTACTTACATTCATAGTGTCTTCATCGTTTACAGTAAAAAATCCTATCTGTTTACTCAATTCCTTTGCTTCTTTATTCATAGAGTCACTAGCAGCAGCAGCCTGCTCGACCAAAGCTGCATTTTGTTGTGTCATATCATCCATTTGCAAAATGGCTTTATTTACTTCCTCGATTCCCCTTGCCTGTTCTTGACTAGAAGATGTAATTTCCGCAATGATACTGGTTACTTTCTTAACACTACCTACAATTTTTTCAAGCGTTCCCCCAGATTCATTCACCAATTTTGAACCTTCTTTAACTTTAACAACACTATCTTCGATGAGTTCCTTAATTTCTTTGGCTGCCGTTGCACTACGGCCGGCTAGGTTACGTACTTCACTAGCCACTACAGCAAACCCACGCCCTTGTTCACCAGCACGGGCTGCTTCTACTGATGCATTTAAAGCTAATAGATTGGTTTGAAATGCAATTTCATCAATCACTCCAATAATATCTGCTATTTTTTTGCTTGAATCGTTGATTTCACTCATCGCATCCATTGCAGAGCCAACGACTTTGCCTCCACTTTCGGCTTGTTCACAAGCATTAATCACAAGTTCGTTGGCTTGTTTAGCATTATCGGCATTTTGTTTCACAGCAGTAGTTATTTCTTCCATACTAGATGCGGTTTCTTCGAGATTTGCCGCTTGTTCCTCAGTACGTTGACTAAGGTTGGCGTTACCTTGATTGATTTCGTTAGACGATCCACTAACAGAGCTTGCCGAAGATTTGATTCTATTAACAATGCTGGAAAGTTTATTACAATACTTATTTGTTGCTTCCTGAAGTACTGCAAACTCACCTTCAAATTTACCTTCCACCCGATCAGTTAGGACTCCATCAGCCAGTGATAATAAAACTCTACGAACTTCTTCAAAAATTAGTTCAACTCTTTGTTGTAGTAGTTTCTGTTCAGTAATGTCCGTTGCATATTTAACGACTTTGTATGGCTTATTGTTAAAATCAAAAATTGGGTTATAGGATGCTTGAATCCAAATTTCCTTGCCGCCTTTACCAATTCGACTATATTCTTTGGCCTGAAACTCGCCTCGATTTAAGGCTTCCCAAAATTCCCTATATTCTGCACTCCCACTAAATTCTGGAGTTACAAATATAGAATGATGCTTACCCTGAATCTCATCTAAGCTATAGCCCACTACATTAAGAAAATTCTCATTGGCGGTAATTATGGTGCCATCCATATTGAATTCAATTACTGCTTGAGATTTACTAATCGCAGCAAGCTGACTTTTGTAATCCGTATGTAGTAACTTCTGTTCAGTAATATCCGTTGCATATTTAACGATTTTGTATGGCTTATTGTTAAAATCAAAAATTGGGTTATAGGATGCTTGAATCCAAATTTCCTTGCCGCCTTTACCAATTCGACTATATTCTTTGGCCTGAAACTCGCCTCGATTTAAAGCTTCCCAAAATTGCCTATATTTTGCACTCGTACTAAATTCTGGAGTTACAAATATAGAATGATGCTTACCCTGAATCTCATCTAAGCTATAACCCACTACATTAAGAAAATTCTCATTGGCGGTAATTATGGTGCCATCCATATTGAATTCAATTACAGCTAGAGACTTACTAATCGCAGCAAGCTGACTTTCGTAGTCGGCCAGTTTTAATTTGAGTGTATTTACATTTCCATTATCACCATGTTTTCCTTTACCACTTATAATTTTGTACCCATCTTTCTTATTACGTTTAGTTTGGTTACGAAATATGGACATATCAAAGTCTCCTTGCATTTAGAATATATCTTAATTTTGTCTTCCAACATGGATATAAACATATGTTTTCCGATTACCACATTTTCTATATTATGTAGAACTGTCAAATAGCATCAGTGTTCACTAAATCTTCATCACATATAACTTTTTCAATAAAACTGTCCTCAATTAATTTCTCTACATCTAGGAGTATCACAAGCCTTTCGTTAACTATTGACAATCCTTTTACAAAATCTATATCAACAGTACTATCAAATTCTGGTGAAGGTCGGATATCAGAATTTTCTATTCTATATACTTCTGAAACACCGTCCGCAACCATACCTACGGTACGTTGCTTTCCGGCAAGCATAATTTTAACAACAATTACAACTGTGTTAGAGTTAAAAGGAATTTCTGCTATTCCAAATCGTTTTCGTAAATCTATAATTGGTACAATTGTGCCTCGTAAGTTAATTACTCCAAGAATGCAACTTGGTGTATTAGGTAGAGGAGTAACTTTGGTCCAGCCTTTTATTCCCTCTACACATAAAATTTCTACTCCGTATTCTTCCTCAGCAAGCATAAATGTTAAGTACTGTTCTGAGTCAGTATTACTATTTGCACCTTCTTCTTCTAGAACTTCTGTGGTAATCATATTTGATCTCCGAAATCAATTAACTTAAGCAGCGTTTTTCTGTAATGCAATTTTATATTTTTTGCTTGATTTAAATTTCTGCACTAGACCAGATACATCGAGTATCAACGCAACTGTTCCATCTCCTAGTATTGTTGCACCAGATAAACCTTCGATATGTCTGAAATTGTCTTCTAAACTTTTGATGACAACCTGTTGCTGGTCTAGCAATTCATCTAATAAAATACCTACACGAGAACCATCAGTTTCAACTACTGCCAGCAATCCACTTGTTTTGTTTCCAACGTAGTTGTGTTCTTGATGATTAAAAATCTCACCTAAATGAACAATCGGAATATGCTCTCCACGCACTTGATATACATCGCCCTGACCAGCAATTTTATTAATCTTCTTGGTTGAAATAATGACAGTTTCAACAATAGATAGGACTGAAATAATGTATGTTTCATTATCTACACGAACGAGTTGACCATCTAGAATTGCAAGAGTTAATGGAAGTCGTATGGTGAATGTTGAGCCAACACCTTTTTCGGAATGAATTTCAACACGTCCACCTAAATCCTTCACATTTCGTCGAACTACATCCAATCCCACACCACGACCCGAAAGATCACTAACCTCGTCACGCGCCGAAAGCCCTGGGTGAAAGATTAGATTGTTGATTTCATTGTCTGTAAGCTGCTCATCTACACCAACAAGACCTTTGTCACGAGCTTTAGCCAGAATTTTTTCCGTATTGATTCCTGCGCCATCATCTTCAATACGAATAATAATATTTCCGCCTTCTTGAGAAGCACTTAAGCGCAGTGTACCGATTTCCGATTTGCCTGCGGCTCGACGCACATCTGGCATCTCAATACCATGGTCAAGTGAATTTCTAACTATGTGTACAAGCGGATCACCCATTTTTTCTAATACGGTTTTATCCAATTCGGTATCACCGCCTTTGATTTCGAGATCAACTTTCTTACCTAATTGGTTACAGATATCATGTACTAATCGAGGAACACGATTAAATCTAAAACTGATGGGCAGCATGCGAATATCCATTACATTTTCTTGTAACTCTCGAGTGTAGCGTTCCAAGCGATCAAGACCCTCCTCGAGTTCATTAAACGAATCAGGATCATATTCGCTGCCAAAGCGTTTAAGCATAGATTGAGTAATGACTAGTTCACTCACAAGATCTAGTAAAGAATCCACCTTTTCGATACTGACGCGAATTGATGAAGATTCTTTATTTGTTGTTTTTGGTGCAGGTTCCGATTTTGGTCTTGCTGTATTGGCAGTAGATGTACTCTTGGATACATCTTCATCTTTAGAATCTTCTTTAGAAGAGGTCTCACTCTTTTCTAAACTTTCCACTTGTGTTGTTTCTGACTCTTCTGTATTAGATTCATCTTCCTCTTGATCGTAAGAATCTACAGATGAAGAAGCAGATTTTGTATCTTCCTCTAAGGCACTGCTGATTTTCTTTTGTAATTCATCACCTGTTGACTCATCAATTTCTTGCTTGTTTTTCAATTGCGTCATTGTTTCACGCAAGTAATCAACAGATTTAAGGAGTAATTGGATATCATGTTTAGATACTTCCCGTTCCCCAGAACGCATTTCGTCTAATAAGGTTTCTACTACATGAGTGAACTCGGAAACCTGCATAAACCCAAATGTGCCCGCACCGCCTTTAATTGAGTGTGCGGCACGAAAAATATCATTGATGATTTGAGGATCGACCTCACCCTGTTCAAGATTCAACAGGCCAGATTCCATTACGTCCAACCCTTCAAAACTTTCTTCGAAAAAGATTTGGCTAATCTCATCTAAATCCATATCACTTCCCATTTTATGTAGGCTTTATTTCTGATAATCACTTATGTGAATACCTCATAATTACTAGCAACTAAATATAATTTTCTAAATGTATGTGAACCAATTCATTGAAATTTCATCACCAGCTACAAGCTATTTGTTGAAACGCAGGCCCCAATATGAAAATTTATTTGCTCGCTTTTGCCACTAAATTGACTAAGAACTCTTAATCTATATCTGCCATAAATATCGGCGAACACAATAAAAACTTTAAGAGTGCTTCGGGGTTCATGCTTAGCATTCAAATATTCAAAAGCACGAAATACGAAAACATATAGCTTGTATTGACATCCTTTTAAACATTATTCATACAGCAGTGTCTGCCCACTAATTGATGTAACTACTAGGGCAAGCTTGAGACTGGAAGGTTTTATTAAACAAATATTGTCAAGCAGCGACTTGCGTATTTTCAAATAGCAATCCTGCCATTTCAGAATATTCTTCTTTTACAATACTAAAACAACTCTCCACTATGGTCAGATCTGTGTCTAGTATTTTCCAGACCACTTCATTTATAGGTGGCCCTTGAGAGAGATCATCACAATCGACTTCAATTAATGACGCAACAGTGTTTGCAATATGCACTACTGCTACTTGCATTGCATTGGGCAAATCTTCACTTGGAGCATGATGATAGCCAATACATACTTGTAATAGTTCAGGTAAATTCCAATTACGTGCAAGCTCTATTCCAACCTCTGCATGATCATAATTAAATATACTTCTCTCGGCACTAGATAAATCCATACCATCATACTGATCCAAGCTAAGCTCAAGCGCCTTTGCAGAGTTTTTGGGTTCTAAAGTAAATAAAACTAAATGACCAATATCATGTAGTAAACCCGCGGTAAATAAGGCTTCTGCTGGATGTAATTTAATGCTTTTAGCAATTGCACGGGCGGAAAGCGCGCACAATAAACTATGTTTCCAAAAATCTTCAGTTGAAATAAGATCGTTTGGAATATCATCAAAGCTACTTTTAGCACTAATACTAAAAGCTAAATCGCGTACCTGCTTAGTACCGATACGAATTATTGCACCATTCGCATTCTCGATTGGTACAGCTGATCCAAAGTATGCACTGTTGGCTAACTGCAATAATTTTGCCGTTAGTGCAGGATCTTGTTGAATGATACGCCCTAGCTCTTCTGTATCGCTAAGTCCATTATTTATCGCCTCATTAAACTGCGTGACCACAATGGGAAAAGAAATAAGATTATTTGTTTCTGAAATAAGTTCTTTGATTGTTTTTGGCATGATGTTTTATAAAATTTAGACCCAACAAACATAATTATCGGCCTAAGCAAGCAAATATTTATTCTTAAACCAATTAATAACATAAATATGCATTTTTAATTAATCAGCCAGTATGTGTTTGTTTTACCAGCGATATTCTTTATATATCAATATGAATGGTGGTTTTTTCAGGACAAACAGTACGTTATCGCCATTTAAACAATTAGTAATATGGACGATATAACTTATATTGTTAATTTATCTCTATAAATAGAATGTTAAAAATATTAATTGTCGACGATAGCAGAGCTATGCGCATGATTGTAAAAAGAATTCTGCGACAAATTGACATCGGCGAACATGACACGGTAGAAGCTGGCGATGGTGAAGAAGGCCTAAAACAGGTCAATGAACATAATCCCGATTTAATTCTTTCAGATTGGAACATGCCGAATATGAATGGCATCCAGTTTTTAGAAAAAGTACGCGAAGAAAATAAACAAGTAAAATTTGGATTTGTGACCACTGAAGGATCTTCAAAAATGCGTAGTCTTGCTAAAGAAACAGGTGCTAACTTTCTTATAACAAAACCATTTACACCAGAATCTTTTGAAAAATCAATCATGCCGGCATTGCAGCCTTAAAAATAAGAGAGTAAAAGAATGGCTTTAGAATTAAGAAAAGTTAAAAACACTTTTGATCTATTATTTGGGAAAGATGTTGAAGTTCAAGAAGGCTCATCAGTAAAAAATGAAGCCAATAGAGTAATAGGAACTTATAAAAATGATAACGGAGAAGAATGCGCTGCGATTGTATTCGACACACCTCTCGCCTGTTATTCCGGAGCTGCACTATCTATGCTGCCTGTAGGGGTTGCTGAAGATTGTATAAGTTCTGGCAATATAAGCGATATGATTTTAGAAAACATCCATGAAGTATTTAACATTAGTGTACGCTTTTTTTCTGATGGCACATCACCCGATATGCGACTTGGACAACTACTGGCAAACAAACAGGATATTCCAGACAACATATTAGAAATATTGGAAAATGGCGCATCCTTGGATATTCAAGCAAATATCCCTGGCTATGGGTCAGGCTGCGCATCGATTTACAGAAATTAGATAAAAAACATCTCCATTATAAATTTGTATTAAAGTTTCATATTCTATTAGCTTTTGGCTTATATAACCCTATTGCATTTTTGTATAGAACATTGGTTGCATGTTCTGGCCCCAATACCTCGACGATGAGATTGTAATCTGAATCATTAAAAGGTCTTGTTGCTCGAGTAGACGGCAGATCTGTTCCAAACATTAACGCTTGAGGATTTGCAAAATACAATTGATGCACTCGTGTACGCACATTAAAGTCAACACGTCCAAATCCGGATGCCTTTACAAAAATTCCATTTTCTACAAGTTTTAAAATTGTGCCAAAACCTTCGGTAGATAAACCAAGGTGGTCAATACTAACTGCGGGAAGCTTTACGAGTACTTGATAAAGATCTCTAAGTGTTTCTGTCTCGGTGTACAACTCAACATGCCATCCAACCATTTCATAAACACGCATTGCCATACTTTCAAGATATTTTAATTCTTCCGAACCACCACGTTTAAGATTAAACCTAATAGCACGGACCCCTGCATTATTTAGTGTCAATATTTCTTTTTCAGAAACAGTTACGGGTAATTGGGTTACACCTACATAGGATGGACCTAACTTTTTTAATGCATCTAACAAATAAGTGTTATCAAAGCCCTGAAATGAGCCAGAAACTACAGCTCCTCCACAAAGTGTGCATTCATGCAAGCGTTTTAAATAGTTATCACAGGTAAATTCATCAGGTAGATAACCATTATTTGGGGTCAGCGGGAAACGCTTATCAATGATATGAAAATGCGCATCAAAAAGTTTTAGGTTATATTTCAAATAAAATATTTATCTCAACTATTACTAATACATGTTTATAGATATTTCTAACTTAAAGCTTATATGGTCTTTGTTGTTCGTCTTGTTCTGGCATCCGTAATATGCGTTGTTTTTCTGGCTTGCTCAACTCGGCTTGTAAATATTTCATCCTGTCTAAAATTGTTGGGGGTTTCTCAGCTTGGTTGCGAAGAAATCGAATTACTAAGGTAGGCCCTTTTGCTATCTCCGGATCAAGCCGCAATGCTTTTTGATAATCTTCAATCGCTTCCTCGTATTTGTCCATACGGTCATTTAAGATGCCACGATTGGCATAACTGGCAGCAAACTCTGGTTCTTGTTCGATTACATCGTTAAATACATTTAACGCTTCGTGATTACGTTCCAATTGCATTAATGAACGCGCAATTCCTCTCTTTGCATGAATAAAGTTCGGATTTTCGGCTACCGCTTGCTGATACGTTTTAAGTGCTTCCTCATACTTGCCATCTTCAAAATATTTGTTTGCGGCATGATAAGCACCTTCACCAACAAATTTTTCACGAATGGCTCCATCATAGATTGACCATCCAATCCATGCGATGGTTAGAAGTAAAGCTACGCGTATTAATACATTGTATTGAGCTTTTTCCATCAAGGTCGCAAACCAATACTTAAGTTGAATAGATATGAAAAAATAAGCACCACAAAAACTGCTAAGACACGAGCACGTTTTAATTGTGCTGCTGTTTCAGATTGCGATAATTCTGTGTTTGTTTTATTTTGTAAACGTCTGACACTCATTACCCAAATGAGTTTGCTTACTGGGAAAAACAGTAAAGCCGCTAAAACCAAAAAAGACAAAAGAAAATAAATATTCAAAATCTATTAATGGTTAGTTATTAGTATTCCACATAATACCGAAACCACCCATAGCCAGCAGGAAATAAAAAGGCGCACCAAATGGTACACCTTTGCTCATCATTCAACCCACTTACTGTTGCTATTAGGATTGATCAACCGCTTCGCGTTCTGAGATTTGTACATCGCCTATATCTTCGTAGAGCACTTCTATTTCCTTATCGGGCACGGTTGACATTCCCATTTTGTAAGCAAGAAACCACATCATAAACACACCCAATGCCCACCATAGTAGCTGCCATACCCATATCGATGGCATACCAAATATCCAAGTTGTAGCATCATTTGGATTACCAAATATAGTGTTGCCAATTACGGCACCCGGACCAATTCCAAAAAAGAACCACACCAAAGTAATTATCCAAGCCAGAGGAATCAAATGACGACGATTAGCAATGGTCGAGGCAGTGTGTTCACGCAAATAGTTATGAAACTTCATTTTATGGGGCATATTGTTGCTAGCGCTGGACTGAGTTAATGCAGAAACAAGAATAGCAAGTCCAAAATTAAATAATATTCCCCAACCGGCTGAATGTATGGTCCACGGCCACCTCCCCCATGGCATGAATTGTGAACCGATACTTTCCGTCAAAGTCACTGCAATCAAACCGGCAACTAGTCCAGTGACCACTCCTTGACGCGTCAACCACGGCCACCAGCATACTGCAATGAGTGCCGGCCACATTTGAAACCCATAGGCTACGGCAAGCCCGCCAAGTAACACCAATGCATCTTTACTGGTCGTTGCTACAATTAATGCAGCGATAACAATTACCACTACTCCCACACGGCCCCAAAAGATTTGTTGCCCATGGCTTGCATGCGGCATGGCGTAACGTTTCAAAATATCGCGTGTCAACATACCCCCTGCTGTAGACATGTATGCCGCGCCAGTTGATTGCATCGCAGCTAAGGCACATACCGCTAACAAACTCACAAACCATGGCACCGAATCACTTAATAAATGAATTAACTGTGGAACTAGCATGCCTTGCTTACCTGCAGAATCCATAAGGTCTTGGCCTTGTAAGCCAGCAGCCATTACATTGTTTACCAGTTCAGGATGAGCTTTTAGAAAAGCTAAATCACCACCAAGAAAATGGCCGCCTAATCCCTGAAAGGCGGTAAACACCATAAGAATAAATCCAATTCCAAATGATGATGCCCACACTTGTTGAGGTCCAAATGGTCTTGGGTCGTTATTGGAAAACGCCCACATGGAGAACGCTGGTGCAGATTGAATACCCATCAGAGCAAACATGTAGGTCAAAATCATAATGCCTGTCCAAGCCCCACCGGTGGCAGAAGGCCCATTACTGACAAATTGGATCACACCAGGAATTGCAATGTAGTGGCTGTAATCTGCTGGCGTTCTCTTTTCATCTATCGCAGCTAATGCAGCAATACCTTCGTTGAGCTTTGCAAAACCTCCTACATAATTCAGCGCAATAAAACCTATCGCTACAATTCCAAATGCCAATAAAATGGCTTGCAAGGAATCTACATAGGCAACGGCTCGCAACCCTCCGGAGGCTACATAAATAATCACCACGATAGAAAGCATCCACATGCCGACATTGACACCAAGTAATCCATCGGTAAGTACGTTGAATAAAAACCCAGAGGCTCTTAGTTGCACACCGAGATAAGGAATAGAAAAGACAAGCGCTACCAGTACAACTAACAGACGTATGGCATCCGATTTAAAATAATTAGATAACATCTCGCCGGGTGTAACAAAGCCAAAGCGTTTTCCTAAAATCCATTGTCGTTTTAAAAAAATTACACCAGTGAAAGGAATTGTAATGGCATAAAAAGAGGCATAGGCATATTGAAAACCATCTCGATATAGCAGACCCGGGTGACCCATAAAGGTCCAGCCAGAAAAAGACGTGGCGGTAGCCGCTAATACAAATACCCAAATAGAAATTCCTCGACCGGCAATAAAGTAATCCGTTGCGGTCTTGGCCGATATTGCACACTTAACCCCCCAGAATATGCAATATGCCCAATATAGGAATACAAAGAGAAAAAGCCAAACAATTTTAGCTTCCATGTGCACTCCCTCCAAAGTTTTTATGGTTGGCTTTTCAACAAGCGCTAGATTTATTAGCTATCCAATCAGTATGTAAAGAAATTGGCCTGTTTGCTAAACCGATTATTATTCAAGGGCACACTTTATACCCAAAATGCTTTCTAGCAAAATTATACGCCAGATCCTGCGCAAAGTGGCCGAGAATGATATGGAGCACTTAGACAAAACTACCACTATTTACATCATTCTAGGATAATGGAACATAAAATTTGTTAAATATTTAGAGTAATTTATGCCTAGAACTTTTATAGCGATGCGGAGCGTTTTATATGTTCCTGGTTCAAATACTCGTGCCCTTGAAAAAACAAAGTCCCTTTCGGCAGATGCATTTATTTTTGATCTTGAAGATGCCGTATCACCTGAAATCAAAGAAGATGCTCGAAAAAATATCGTAAAGACATTAACTCAAAATGATTATGGGAAAAAACAAACCGTGGTACGGGTCAACCCACTTAGCAGTCACTGGGGCTACGACGATTTAATTGCAGCAGCTAATAGTAATGCTACTGCCGTATTGCTACCCAAAGTCGAAAGTGCAGACATGGTAAGACAATCAGAATCCATTTTATACGAAGCAAACGCACCAGATGATCTAACTATTTGGTGCATGATGGAAACACCAAGAAGTATGTTACATGCAGAAGAAATTGCTAGTGCAAGTTCTAAAATTAGAGCGATTGTTATGGGCACTTCAGATCTAGCAAAAGATCTTGGTGCTTTACACACTCGTGAACGAGTTCCATTTTTAACAAGTCTATGTCTTTGTATCATGGCTGCACGAGCAGCAGATGTAGCGATTGTTGATGGCGTTCACTTGAATTTAAAGGATGATGAAGGATTTAACTATGCATGCCAGCAAGGAAGGGAATTAGGCTTTGATGGGAAAACTCTTATCCATCCCAAAACCATATCTAAAGCGAATGAAATATTCTCGCCGTCTACAAATGAAATCTCTTGGTCGAAAAAGATAATACAAGCACACAAAGAAGCTGCTTCGCATGGTGAAGGAGTAGTCGTAGTAGATGGTAAATTAATTGAAAGTCTTCATGTAGAAGGTGCCAAACGTACATTGCTGTTAGCAAATGCCATAGCAAACCTTCAAAACGAATCTTAAATTGTTTAGATTGATGGACTTTATATGACTATTCTTATTTGTTACTAAGGCTGGTAACAGACTTGTAACCCAGCTATTAAAAAACTAGTTTTGATATAGAAACTGGCTGGACCGAAATGTATAAGTAGCCCCTTGTCCAGTTAAATCATATGCTGGTTTTAGTATAAATTCCTGTTGTGTGACCCCAAAAATAGCTAATTTAAATTACTACAACAAAGTTTTGGATAACAGCTTTATACTGGTTAAGAGGCCACACTATTAACGAATGCATATCCATTATGGTTCTCGATAATCTTTACTGCAGGTGTACCTCCAAGAGTATGAGTTGTCGCATGATAAACCGACATTACTAAATCTTGGATTTCATTATCTTGTTCAAGGGTTTCTATATTCAAGCCTTCTTCAGATAATTGTTCAATCATCAATGGACGACCATGCGAAAGATGTTTATCACTAGTGAAAAATTCTGTCAGATTCTTAGCTTTTTTCTTAAAGTCCTTCTCACCATTGAACATGTATGACTTCAACCATTTCTCAACTAGTTGTTTTGACAATTCTATAGACTTTTCACACTCAGACTTGAGACCCGGTGGATATTGGGCAATTATTGGTGCCCATGCCCTATAGGCATTTCCATCAGATTGAGCTGCCTCCTCAAAATCTTTTAATAATGAATGGGCTGCTACAAATCTTATTTCTCCAGTATTAGTTCGGATTAACATTTGTGGGTCTGTTGGACCTAATGTTGAATGTCTACCCATCATTACGATATTTGCTGCACATGACATCATTGTAGCAGCTGACATAGCCATGTGTGGAACGATAACCCTTATTTCATCAAACTTCGATCTTAAATAATTAATTATTTGTTCAGCTGCTTCTGGGCTACCCCCAGGACTATGTATTATTAGATCGAGTTTTTTATTTCCTTTATCACATGTTTTAACCGCCTCTAAAAATCCATCTACATCAGAAGGATGAATAGTTATTTTATCTGCTGGAATTTGAGATTTTTGTAACCAACCACTGGCATATATTATTGTATTGCGACATGTAGCATCTGAAAGCTGTTTTAAATATTTTCGTCTAACAAAATCCGGACCACTTACCTGTAAGCGGAGGTCTTGTGGGTTTTGTTGACTGAGTTGTTGACGGAGCTCAATTTCTTGCTTTATCTCTGCAAGTATTTCACTCCAACCAGGCATCTATAAGTAATTTATCGCGATAGATCAGTAGAAGATATTGTCGTTGGAGAAAAGCTCGGCTGCATAACAAAACGACCGTCCGGTGATTGTGACAGTTCAACTTGGGTATGTAATGGCTTCGATTCTTTAACCAGTCGGTTAATTGAATCAATAGTCTCAACTACATCTAATACTTCTAGATTTGTTTTATTATCAGTCATATTAAATAGAGCTTCTTCTCTTAAAAATAGTTTAACAACGTTAAGAGTATTATCACAGCATAGTACTATTTTGTTATGTATTTATTGGTGAATGGCACGTTTTGATTGATAATTTAGTAAAGTATCAGCTAAAGAATAGTTTTATTTTTAACATAAATTATTTTTATGGCTGGGCCGGCAGGATTCGAACCTGCGAATGCCGGGATCAAAACCCGGTGCCTTACCACTTGGCGACGGCCCAATTTTAAATGCTAAGTTTTAATTATCCTCAGCTTACAAATTTGCGGGTGAATGATTCAAGCCTTTAGCTACAAACGCAATCCACTCTAATGGGCAACTCTCGGCAATTTCACTGGCTTGTTGTTGTGACTCACACACGATAAACATCCCGCTACCAGAACCAGTGAGTCTAGCAGGTGAAAATTGATTTAACCATTGAAAGACTCGCTCCACTTCTGGATGACGACGGGCAATGGGTTCAAAAACATTCCGCGTTTGCAACTGCCTATCCTTGGTCTGTAAGAAGTCGCGTATTTTGATCGGCGTACAATTGCGTGTCAAATTCGAATCGCTGAACATTTGTTTAGTGTCCAAGTGCACATTAGGAAAAACTACGACATGCCAAAATTCAGACAATTCAATCGGCTCTAACTGCTCTCCAATACCTTCCACCCAGCATGCTTGGCCGCGCACAAACACTGGTACATCTGCTCCTAACTGGCTACCCAATTCTTGCATATATGACCGCTCTAAATTACAAGCCCATAACTGATTCAGAGCCAACAATGTAGTAGCCGCATCCGAGCTGCCGCCACCTAAGCCAGCACCCATTGGAATCACTTTTTTTAATTCAATGTTTACTCCTTGGTGAATCGAACAAGTATTTTGCAAAAGCTTTGCCGCTTGAACAGACAGATCATCATCATAGGCAATATTACTAATTGAATTCTTACGCCGTATTTTTCCATCTTCTCGAAGAGTAAACTGCATTTGATCACATATATCTATAAATTGAATTGCGCTTTGCAATTGATGATAACCATCATCACGCTGTCCAATAATATGTAGAAAAAGATTTAGCTTTGCAGGAGCTAACCAGGTTTGTGATTCGAGTTTTGCAGAGATGTTATTATCCAATGCGTATACTTGAATCTGTTATCACTTAACTGGATTTAGTGACCAATGATCGATGACAATGTTTGCGTTAAGTATTTTATTGGAAATTTTTATGAATGCCGGCATCGCAGGCTTGCCTTCATGATAACGATTATAATCTATTAACCAACCCGCCTGACTAAGCTGCTTTAACCGTCCTTGATCATCTAAATCTAAGGACGCATAGGTCTGAGCAGGATCGGGTATGCCACGCATCCAATAACGCAAACCTTTGACTGGCAATGAATAACCGAAAAGGTCTTGCATTAAGCCTTCAGGATCCACGGCGGAATAGGACTCTCCTTTCGATGTGGTGAGCTGCACATCTCCTGGTTTACCTTCGATTACAGCAACTTTCCTACCCAATGGCCCATGCAAATCAATATTAAAATCCTGTCGTTGCTGGCGCCAACGCACACCTGCACGAAACCCTTCATCATTGGATCTACCTGCAACACGCCCTTTTAAGCTCCAATTCTGCAGCGCTTCTAAATTAACTCGGTGTAGTTCCCAAGCAGCTTGCTTGCCAATTTCGGAATCAGGCGGGAGAGTATGTTCTTGAACGGTAACACACGCGTTCAAAACAAAAAGCAGTAAAATTATAAATACGACCTGCCTCATTTGGGCAAGCACCTCATTGCTGGAGCTTTTGCTGGAGCTCTAATAAGTATTCGTCTTCAGGTTCCCTTTCAAGACTCTCATTAATAATCTTACGCGCTTCATCATAATTACCTTGAGCTAACAGCAGCTCTACCAAATGCCCAGCAATTTCGGAATCCTCTAAAAGCCCGTAAGCTTTACGTAAATAATTTTCAGCCTCTAGCAAATTACCCAGACGAAATTGCACCCAACCCATACTATCGATCACTGCGGGATCATCAGGGCGAATCTCTAAAGCCCGCTTTATATAACCCAAGGCCTCATCCACTCTGAAATTATGGTCTGCCAAGGTATAACCCAACGCATTTAGCGCAGACGCATTATCTGGGTCTTCGGAAAGAATTGCTTTGAGATCGATTTCTAACAAATCAATTCGATCAATTTCTTCTGCCATCAAGGCACGTGCATATAACAAATCACTATGCCCAGGAAATTCTTGAAGTCCTTCACTGTAAAGATCCATCGCCGCGACATAAAGTTTTTCATCGTGCAATAATTGCCCTTCAACTAAATACACTTCGATAATATTTTCAGGTGAACTTAAACTTGCGCGCACATTCTTTAAATAACTTTGTGCTTTCTGTATTCCATCTAGATCTTTATAAATTGTAGCAATACGCGCTTTAGCATCGATATAGTATTGGCCTTGCTCAACCTTTTCGAATTCTGCAATCGCTTGTTGGTGTTTCTTTTGTTCTTCGGCAACTCTACCTAAATAATAGTGACCCTCATCTTTGCGCTGATTGCGCTCAACTAAGCGCTTGAACTGCACTTCAGCCTCAATGTATTGTTCTAGCTGCAAGCGCAATAGCCCAAGGGTGTAAATTAAATCTGTATCATTTGGGTTTTCTGCAAGTAACAGATCAAATTCAACAGCAGCCTCATCGTATTTTTCTGCAGTAAGCAACATCCGTGCATAAGCCATACGCATTTCACGGTTCTCAGGAGATTCTTCAACAATGAGTTTCATTTCCTGCAGGGCCTGATCGGTTTCCTTGAGATTCATTAAAGCTTGTGCCCGCATTGCACGCGCTTCGACTAAATCAGGCTTGAACCCTAAGGCAATTTCACTTTCATCTATAGTGCGTTGGTAATCTTGTGACTGAAAGGCAAGGCTCGCTAAGGTGAGGTGTCCGTACGGATTTTCAAAATGTTTGAGTACTAACCTTTCTAATAATTGTATTGCGGCTTCAGATTCTGTTTCACGAGCAAGTACCGCGCCAATAATACTAAAGCCTTTTGCGGGGGAGTCATCGGCGGCTGACATAATTTTCTCAAAATGTGGCACTGCGGCATCAACATTGCCACTACGCAGCTCAAGTACACCCAGTATTTGACTAATCTCTAAGTTATCACCGGCTAACTCGGACCATCGAGTTGCTGCCTTAATACCCAACGGCCAATCTTTTGCAAACATGGCAATGCGAGTGGCGCGCTCCGCAACAGATGGATCATCCGTCAAATTTGCCGCATTGATATAATGCTGCAGGGCTTGCTGGACATCCCCAAATTGACCGGATAGCTCTCCAACCAGAACTTCATACATAAGATCTGACTGTTCACTATATTTACTATCCTGAGCTTCACGTATTTTCAATGACTTATCAGGATCAGCGAGTCTTTCATCCTCACCAGTATCCACCTTGAATGAGGCACAGCTGACCACACCGAAAACCAAGATCAGTGCCGTAATTTGGTTAAGAATCCGCAGAATAGGGGCTTTAATCTTCAATATACTGTGTTGTGTCAATGGCTTTAGTAGACTATACCTAATAATACTGTAGTTAACTGAGCAATTCATACGCATTTTGACAGTTTTTAGAGGTAGTTAGACCAGGTTCAGCCATATCTAGATCGTTCATATCAGCAGAGATACCACATACTTTCATGTCCTTATTCACCCTCGGAATCAACCATACCACTGCCCCTCTTGAGATTCGTGAGCAAGTAGCAGTGAGTGAGCAAAATCTCAGCCAAGCACTAAAAAAGCTCATAACCGTGCCCCAGGTAGATGAGGCTGCGATTATATCTACCTGTAACCGTACTGAACTCTACTGTGAAATTACTGAGCTAAGTAAAGGCAAACAAGGCATTCTGAGTTGGCTAAATTCCTTTCATAATTTAGATTCAGCCGACACGGAACCCTATTTATATGACCATCTAGATGAGTCTGTGGTTCGACATATGTTTCGCGTCGCTTGTGGACTTGATTCTATGGTATTAGGAGAACCACAAATATTAGGCCAATTAAAATCCGCTTATCACGATGCCAATCAAGCCGGCACATTAGGCAGAAACCTGAACCAACTTTTTCAACACTCTTTTAGTGTTGCTAAAAAAGTCCGTACCGATACTGCAATTGGCGCCAATCCAGTTTCTGTAGCATCTGCGGCAGTTTCCTTATCTAAACAAATTTTTGGCGACCTTAGTGAACACTCTGCATTATTAATTGGCGCTGGAGAAACTATAGAATTAGCCGCTGAGCATTTAAACAGCGCGGGAATTGGAAGCATTACCGTTGCAAACCGCAGTATTGAACGCGCGCAAAAAATAGCTGATCGTGTTAATGGGCAAGGCGTGAACTTGAGCTTTGTAAATGAAGTATTACCAAAATCTGAAATTGTAATTACTGCAACTGCCAGTACGTTGCCTATTCTTGGTAAAGGTTTGGTAGAACGCGCATTAAAAGAGCGCAAACATAAACCGATCTTTATGGTTGATTTAGCCGTACCAAGGGATATTGAACCTGAAGTTGCCAAGCTTTCGGATGTTTACTTATATACGATCGATGACTTACAGAATGTAATCGAACTTAATTTGCAGTCTAGAAAGGAAGCCGCAGACCAAGCCGAAGAAATTATTGATCTTGAAGTAGAAAAATTTTCCTCGTGGTTACGCAGCCAAAGTGTTGTACATACCGTGCGTACATTTAGAGAGAAAGCGGAAGTACACCGGGATGATGTTTTAGAAAAAGCGCGCAAAATGCTTGAACAAGGCAAATCCACTGATGAGGTATTACATTATCTAGCATATACTTTAACTAACAAGCTTACCCATGAACCAACTGAGGCACTCAATCTAGCTGGCAAAGAAGGCAAAAATGAGTTGATCGAGGCGGCCCGTATACTGTTAAATATCCCTACCGATGAGTAAACCTACTTTTAATTCTGTTTCAAATAACGCGTTTAATGCACTAAGCATTCAAGCCGCACTTTTTTATTAGCTTTACTTAACCTCTACTACTTACCAATATTGTGTTTCCAAAGAGAAACGCATTTTTTTAGTTTTTTTATTAGCTGTACATGAAAGACTCAATTCTACGAAAACTTGAAACTATTAAAGAACGGCATGAAGAAATTTCTGCCGAACTTGCTGACCCAGATGTGATCAGTAATCAAAATGAATTTACTAAGCTGTCAAAGGAATATGCACAGCTTGAACCTATTGTGAAAAAGTTCAATGAGTATCTGCAGGCTAATGATGATCTGTCTGCCGCAAAAGAACTCGTTAATGATCAAGATGAAGACTTGAAGTCAATGGCATTAGAAGAAATAAAAGATTGCGAAGAACGCATTGAACAACTTGAAAACGAATTGCAAACCTTGTTATTGCCTAAAGATCCGCATGATGAGAGTGATGTATTTTTAGAAATTCGTGCAGGCACTGGTGGAGATGAAGCCGCCATATTCGCAGGCGATCTATTTAGGATGTATTCCAGATATGCAGAAAACAAACGTTGGAAAGTAGAAGTCATTAACCAAAATGAAGGTGATCACGGAGGTTTTAAAGAAATTATCGCTAAGATTTCAGGCAACGAAGTGTATTCAAATTTAAAGTTTGAATCTGGTGCCCATCGTGTGCAACGTGTCCCCGAGACAGAATCACAAGGACGTGTACATACCTCAGCAGCGACGGTTGCTATCATGCCAGAAGTAGATGAAATTGATGAAATTGAAATTGATACTACGGATTTGCGTATTGATACATTTCGCGCATCCGGTGCCGGTGGCCAGCATGTCAATAAAACTGACTCCGCAATACGCATTACCCATATTCCGACAGGAGTGGTTGTTGAATGCCAAGACGAACGTTCACAACATAAGAATCGTGCTCGAGCGATGTCATTATTAAGTGCACGCCTATTAGACCAAGAACAAAAAAAGCAAATAGCAGAACAGGCGGAATCACGCCGCAACTTAGTAGGAAGCGGCGACCGCTCTGAACGCATTCGTACCTATAACTTCCCTCAAGGACGCGTGACGGATCACCGCATCAATTTAACCTTATATAAATTGGATGAAATGATGCAAGGTAATGTCGACCAAGTGATTCAACCATTACGTAATGAACATCAAGCGGATTTGCTTGCCTCAATGAATGACGAGACTTTATAAGCAATGACTTATCAAGAAGCGATCAATTACGCGAAAACTAGGCTTAAGCCAATAAGCGATTCTGCTGTAATTGATGCCTACTCTCTTCTTAGTCATGTCTGCAAAGTTGAACAAACGATACTACTAGCACACCCTGAAAATAGACTTTCCAAACAAGAACAAGTTTCTTTTAACAAACTACTTGATCGTCGACAATATGGCGAGCCCTTAGCCTATATAAGAGGTGAACAAGAGTTTTGGTCACTTAGCTTTTTAGTTAATCAACAGGTGTTAATCCCTCGTCCAGAAACAGAGCTATTGGTAGAAATTGCACTGAACATAATTTCAAAACTTGAAACTCCACGTGTTTTAGATCTTGGCACAGGCTCAGGTGCAATAGCGATCGCTATTGCCAATGAAACTAATAATGGTTCTATATATGCTGCAGATATTTCTTTGACTGCATTGGAAATTGCAAAAAAAAATGCTGCCAAACATCGAGCAAAGATCACCTTTAAACATAGTAACTGGTATGAAAATTTGCAGCATGAAAAATTTGATCTAATTGTCTGCAACCCGCCTTATGCGGCTGCAAATGACCCGAACCTCTGCCCTTACGTTAGAGAATACGAGCCATACAATGCTGTAATAAGTAACAAAAACGGTTTACAGGATATTGAGCTGGTTGTTAGACAAGCACATAAGCACTTAAACACTTTTGGACACTTAGCCATTGAACATGGATTTGAACAAAGGTCAGCTGTGCAAAAATTATTTAAACAATATGACTTTAAACAAGTGATTACATATAAAGACTTAGCAGGACATGATCGTGTTACATGTGGTCATCTGTAATCATAGACTGGACCAACAATTTATAAGTTGCAGTAATTAACTTTTACAAATAAATCCTCAAGTAAACTATTTGTAAACACATATATAGTAATATTCAAAATTAGATTTATCCTTTCTGGATTAGTTAACTTATCAAATTATTGAAATAATTGGTGGTTGGGCCTCGCTTTTATGCGAGGTTTTTTATGTATGGAATTTGTAATTTTTAAATATGGATTTTGACAGAACCTTACTAACCGACAATTATCTGATTGCCGTCGTAAAATGTATTGAAAACTATGGCTATAATGCAGGTGATTTTGAGTTTTCCACTCAACGCACACATGGCTATAAGAAAGGTGCATTAGACCCTAAAGCAATTGTTTATGTCTGTAGAATCAGTACTGGAATAGAAATGAATTATGTTCTAGGTGAAGAATCGGATTTTTCGAATCAGTTTTGCGATGACTTAAAATCGGGAGTGTTTGACGGCTAAACATTCAGATTAATCACGTATTTCTAACGTTAACAACTTTTGTGCCTGCGATAAAATCGTGGACGCATCTTCTGTCTTTTCTAAAAATAAATAACGCATCAATTGTAGGAAGAAAGCTACCAATTATCGGTACTACTGATGACAAAGTTATTGGCAAGTAACGTAACCCAAACAATTTGATAAGTGAAACTTTTTTATTATCCGTTGAGACAATTTTTATTTTGAGCAATTTCTTTCCAACAGTCTGTCCAGATTTATGCAAGTAATATCCATGTATCAGCAAAAACGCTACAAGACCAAATACCGTAGCTGCAATTAAATATGTGAGACCTGGCTGTTGTCCAAATTGCTCATAACCAAGATAAGGCCCTATAAAAAACATAAAGGGAACACCAAGCGCTAGTCCGATTGTTCCATCAATCAATGCCGCAAATAATCGAGTTTTCTTGAGCGCCAATCCTCCATCTTCAGTCACGTCTTCCAACTTAAGATCTGCTTTTGGTGTTTCATATACATTCGTCAAATTGCTCATTTGTGCTAGTCCTTTAAAATGATTTGTAACGATTGACTGTAAACTCCATCCTAAACTTTGGAGTTTTTTTACTAGACAGGGCGGATCGTAGCTAAATACTGGGAAATTTGACTATAGACTATCTTGAGCTGTGCAATTAAGCAGACTAAATTACTTTTCAGGTGAAGGTATTTGAAAAAATGTGGCATAAAAAACCGGGACTAAAATCATAGTAAGGATTGTACCGAAAGTTAGGCCACCCATGATTGTCACCGCTAATCCTATCCAAAATACATCTTGAATTAAGGGAATAACGCCGAGAACAGTTGTTGCTGCTGCTAGCACAACAGGACGAAGGCGAGATAGAGCAGCTTGTATTACTGCTTTATATCGATCCATGCCTTCCTCAAGATACAAGTTAACTTGATCGAGAAGTACAACGGCATTTTTAATCATCATCCCCGATAAACTCATGGCACCAAGTAGTGCCACAAACCCAAATGCTGCGCCAGTACTTAATAACCCAATTGTCATTCCAATTACAACGAAAGGAATAATTAAAAATATTATAATTGGAGGTCGAAAGGCATTAAACAAAGCAACTACAATGAATAGCATTACCGCAACTGCAGGGATGACTCCGGGAATGAGTGAAGCCTGCGCATCTCTAGAGTCTTCTAACTCCCCTCCCCATTCGATTTTATAGCCTTTAGGTATTTCTATAGCTTCGATTTCCCCTTTAACACTAGACATCAAGTTTTGCAAAGTAGCACCATGAATAGGGTTGGCTTGAACAGTTATCGTTCGACGTCGATCTCTACGCCAAATAACAGGGTCTTCCCATTTCGTAATGACATTATCCGTTACTTGCGACAGAGGAATCGTTTGCACTGAATTAGAGGGCTGCACTTGTAGTACATCTATACCACCAACATTTTCCCTATCTTCTTCTACATGTCTTAGCACTATGGGAATTAAATCGTCATCTTCACGATATAAACCAACCGTACGACCGTCAAACGCACGTTTCGTGGCGCGCGCAATATCTTCACGCCATATTCCTGACCACCGACCACGTTGTTCATTGTATTCGGGAACAATTTTTTGAATGCGTTGGCGCCAGTCAGTTTGATGCAAACCGCCAAATGGTGCTTCTTCAATTATTTGTTCAACTTGATTGGCTATCTGTCTTAACTTGTCGGGTGATGCATTACTCGGTCCACTAATGCGCAACTCAAATCTCCAAGTATTACTAGGCCCAACACCAAATTTCCGCACTGGCATAATTGCTTCAGGATATTCTGACGCCAAGTATGAGTCATATTCTTTAACTAGGTCATTAATGTCCTTGAAGTCATTTACGTTAACGATTATTTGACCATAAGATGAATTGGGCTGTTCGGAGTCAACCGGCAAATAAAACCGTGGCGGGCCTGCACCGACAAAGGTTGAAACAGCTGCTACACGTTCATCTTTAAGAAGTTTCGCTTCTATTTCCTTAAGATCGCTAGAAGTTTGTTCAATTCTAGTGCCGGCAGGTGCCCAATAATCGACTATAAATTTTTCCATAGAAGAGTCTGGGAAAAATAGTTGTTTGACGTTCCCGAATCCAATAAAAGCAATAATCAATAAAGCAATCATGCTCAAAATGGTTAACAACCGATAGCGTATTGCTAACTCTAAAATGCTTTTAAACTTTACAAACAATCCACTAGCATATGGATCAGTAGAACCTTGACCATGTTTAGGTGCAGGTAACATGTCTATACATTGTAAGGGAGTCAACGTTACAGAAATTATCCAGCTTACTAGTAGTGATATAGCAACTACCGTAAAAAGCGTTCGACAATACTCGCCAGCACTTTCTACTGAAGCAAATATTGGGTAGAACGCCATTACGGCAACCACTGTTGCACCTAATAAAGGCATTGCAGGTTGTGCTGCCGCCTCAATGGCTGCCTGTACTCGATCCATACCTTTTTGCAAACGCACTACAAACCCATCGGCGACCACTATGGCATTATCTACCATCATGCCAAGCGCGATAATAAGTGCGCCAAGTGACATACGTTGCAAATCGATACCAAGTATTGCCATCAATACGAAGCTTGCAAGTATCGTAGCGACCAATGCAGTACCGATAATAAATGCTAAACGCCAACCCATACCAATAGTTAACACAATAATTACAATTGCAACGGCCTCAAGAAAGTTTATTAAAAAACCGTTGACGGCTTCGGCAACTACATCCCCTTGCCAATGAACGTGATTAATTTCAATTCCAATTGGTAATTGTGTAATCAACTCTTGTAAACGGGCATTTACGGCATTCCCCATTTCAACCACATTTACCCCAGGCATATTACTAATTGCTAAACCTATCGCAGGTTCACCGTTAAATCGCATTTTATTTAAAGGTGGATCTCGATAACCTCGACGAACTGTACCGATGTCTTGAATTCGAATTAATTCTGTAGACTGTTCGAGTAAATTGCTTGTAGATGAGTTTTGTATCGACTCAGTAAGCGAAGGTTGAATAATTAAGTCTGCAATATCCTCGGGAGACTGAAATTCTCCAGTTGGCGCAATGCGTAACCTTCTATTTTGAACATTTACATAGCCTGCATCTACAACTGCGTTTTGTAAACGCAAAGTATTTTCTAAGCTTGTGTCACTAATCCCAAGTGCTGAAAGCTGAGTTTCCGATGCATCAAGATATATAACTTTTTCTTGCACTCCCCATAAATCAACGCGTGCAACGCCTTTAACTAGGCTTAGTTCTTTCTTAAGCTCTTTTGCATATTTTTCAATCTCTGCATAACTGAACCCATCACCAACAATTGCAATAAAATGTCCAAAGACATCACCAAAATCATCATTGACAACTGGTTTTTCAGCGCCAGGAGGCAAATAGACTTCTGTATCACTAACTTTTCTACGCAGTTCATCCCAAACTTGCGGAAGTCTATCTGCCCAGTATTGTTCCTGAACATTTACCTTAATAATAGAACGACCCGCACTTGAATTTGATTCTAGAAATTCAACTTGCTCAAGTTGTTGAATGGCGAGTTCAAGCCTATCCGTAACTTCTTCCTCAACCTCTTCTGGGCTTGCGCCAGGATATAAGGTGGTTACTACTGCAGTTTTAATTGAAAAATCTGGATCTTCTAACTGACCCAGTCTAAAAAAGCTGGTAATTCCAGCTAATACGATGAGAAATGAGGCGAAATAAGTAACCGCTTTATTTTTTACTGCGACTTGAGCGAGTATCACAACTTTTCAGTCCTTTATTTTTCAAGTATTTTGACTTTTTGATTTTCACTTAAATAATTTACGCCCGCCGTTGCAATCCATTCACCTGGTGTCAGCCCTTTAGTCACTCTTATACCGTGATCAGTCAAAGCACCTGTGGTAATTTCTCTACGGTTAACAATATTTGCATTCGTATCTATCACCCAAACATAGGTTTTGTCTGATTCGCCTGTGGAAAATGTTGCGCTGATTGGAATCTCTACACCTTCTTGTCCCACTTCTTGAAGAATTTCGGGAGAAGTCATTTCTGCACGGACAGTTTTTCCTGCCATTCCAGGTAGAATCCTAATGTCAGTAGGCTGATCCATAATTAATGTGACGGGATACGTGCGCGTAGCAGTTGATGCCTCGGTACCAATTTCTTTTACAGTTGCTTCAAGCTCATGGTCTGGAAATGTATCAAATATGACATACACTTTTTCTACATGGGGCGCGTATGAAATCAAGTTTTCCGGAACATTCACAACCATTTCAATTCTTGTATCATCAAGTATTCTAAGTATGGCTTGTTTGGCATTAACGTCTTCAAAATTTTCTACATAAGTTGATACAACCACTCCATCAAATGGAGCTTTTAGAAAAGAATACTCTAATTGGTTTTGCGCTGAAGTTAGCGAGGCTTGTAAAGATTTAATATTTGCAGTAGCACGATCACGTTCTTCACGTTTGCGATCGACTGCTGCTTTACTCGTCGCGCCCGGTTCTTGCTTTAGAATATTAAGTTCTCTTTGGTAATCGTTTGCCGCTCTTCGGTAGGCAGCTTGTGCTTCTTGAAGCTGTCCCTCGACCGCATCGACATTGATTTTAAAATCGCGCGGATCAATTCGTGCTACTACATCACCAGCCTTAACATCATCACCTACTTTTACCGGTAGGGTAATTAAAGGGCCCGATACTCTAAATGCTAAATCAACTTCTTGAGTTGCTTGGGCACGGCCCGGAAACGTGCGTCTACCAATTTGCTCAATATCGGAGACTTGCATCGCCAGCACCGGACGAATAACTTCTTTCTCCTCAGCTTCTTGCTCGGAACAACTAAACAAAAAAATTGTAAATGCTAATACTAAAACAGATTTTAGTAGCCGAAAGATATGCGGTTTGTTTATAGTTATTAACATTGAACCTTCCTTTACCGGTGTTATTAAAATTTAAACACACTGTTCAAATTTATAGATATTATTCCGCTAAAATTTTCCCCCAGTCTGTTCTTTTTCGCATCGTGTCTTTGGTATCTTCAGGCACAAATTCATTTTCCTTACGAATTTGCCAACCTCCCCCAAGAGCTTTGTACATAGCGATGAGGTTGGTTGCAATAACACCACGTGTCTGTGTCCAGACATCTTGTTGATTGACTAAAGAAGTCTGGGTATCAATAACACGTTGGTAGTCTTCAACACCGTCGCGATATTGAATAAGCGCAAGTTCAACGGAACGTTCTGCAGCCTCAACGCTCTCTCGCAAAAATCCTTCTGCTTCTTGTGCTTGCAAGAAGCCCACCATAGCATCTTCTACTTCACGGGCAGCAGTCAAAACCGTATCTTGATAACTGACAATTAGCTGTTGGAAGCGCGCGTCCTGTACACGCACCTGATTTTTAATACGGCCGTAATTAAATATATTCCAGCTAAACGATGGACCACCAAAAAACTCCAGGCTATCGCCTTCAAATAATTCATCTGCACCATCCTTTCCCGTTCTTGTAGTATTTGTACCACCACTTGATTTCAGCCCCAAAGAACCGGTTAAAGAAAAGCTTGGGTATAGGTCGGCCTTAGCTACGCCGATTAACGCACTTTGAGATGCAGCTTCTAACTCGGCCCTGCGTATGTCCGGTCTTCTGCGCAATAATTCTGCGGGAATTCCCGCTGTAACTTCAGATGGCGCAATGGGAATTTCATTTATTGCTTGCAAAATGCCATCTAATTCACTTGGTGGCTTGCCCAATAGAGTACTCAGCGCATGTCTCGCTTGTCGATCACCGGATTTAAGTTGCGGAATTGTCGCTTGTGTATTGCGTAATAGTGTCTTTGCTTGCTGTACATCAAGCTCAGTAGTTGCGCCATTTTGAAAACGTACTTGCGTAATTCTCAAACTACGCTTTTGCAGTTCGACGTTTTCTTCAGCCAACTGTATACGTTTCTCAAATGTTCGAATCGTCACATAGGCATTTGCGACTTCTGCCAATAAACTCACCAAAAAATCATCATAAGTCGCCATATTCGCCAACAAACTTGCATCGGCTGATTCAACACTTCGCTTAAATTTCCCCCAAAAGTCTAATTCCCATGCAGCATCAAATCCCGCGTCGTAATCCCAGTAATTCAAATCACCCTGAAAAGAATTCGCAGAATTTTCACTGCGAGTATTATAAGTGGCACCACCTCTTGCTTGTTGCACTTGTGGATAAAGATTTCCTACCGCAATTCCCAATTGCGCACGCGCCTCAAGTACACGTAATCCAACTACTTGTAAGCTTAAATTTTGCTTATATGCTGAAGCAATTAATGAATCTAGAACAGGGTCATTAAAAACTCTCCACCATTGAGCAAAATCATCAGAATCAGATCTTAGTTTAGGATTTTCAATATCAATCCATTCATCAGATACCTTTGCTTTAGGCGTTTCAAAGTCGGGACCAACTTTTGCGCAAGCATTGAGGAGTAAACTAACCAGTGCTACCAAGAAAACAACTCTCGTTGTTAAAGCTAGTTCATAAGTAAACAAAATAAATTTCATGGTAAACACTAATGATAAATACGGAGTTTATAAGCAGTTTAACAACTCTTACAAAAATCTAATCTGTTATTAATATCTATCTTACAGTATGCGATTAAGTGTTTTATTCACTTTTTGAGAATGTTAAGCAGTTTATGTAGTCAAAATTCAGTCCATATTCCCTCTTATGGACCTATTTTAGATTGGTTTTTACTTTCTTTATTATTATTTGACCAGTGTTGATCAATTATTCAATATAAACTAAAACAAAATGCTTAAAAGGTTATTTACTTTAGTTTTTCCTTTAGCAGCTTGTTCACTTGTTGGGGATTGGCCTTGCCCTTGGAGAGCTTCATCACTTGGCCCACAAAAAAACCGAACACCTTATCTTTACCTGATTTGTATTGCTCTACTTGACTTGGATTATCTGCAATGACTTGCTCAACTAGCGCCTCAATCTCGCTACTATCGGTAATTTGTTTTAAGCCTTTTGCTTCAATAATTTCGTCAACACCGCCTTCGCCTGACCAAATGGCTTGAAATACTTCTTTGGCAATTTTTCCAGAGATTGTGCCATCTCCAACGCGATTCAAGAGTTTAGCTAACATTGAAGACGATACAGGGCTGTTTGCAATATCGAGATTATCTTGATTAAGTGCTGCGCTAAGTTCACCTAACACCCAATTAGCAGCAAGTTTTGCGTTACCATTTAAATGCTTAACAGTTTGTTCAAAATACTCTGCAGTTTCTTTATCTAACACAAGATTTCCGGCATCGTAATCGTTTAGGCCATAGTCTTGTTTAAAACGAATAATTTTCTCATCGGGCAACTCTGGAAGACTATTTTTAATGTTCTCTAGATTCTCGCTATCTATAACTACAGGTAACAGATCGGGATCAGGAAAATAACGATAATCGTTTGCCTCTTCTTTAGAACGCATAGAACGAGTTTCATCTTTACTGGCGTCATACAAACGTGTTTCTTGTACAACTTCTCCACCTTCTTCTAACAAATCGACTTGTCTTTCAATCTCATAATTGATGGCGCGTTCGACAAAACGAAACGAATTTAGGTTTTTGGTTTCAGTACGTGTGCCAAATTCTGATTGATCTTTAGGACGTATGGATACGTTTGCATCACATCGGAACGAACCTTCTTGCATATTACCGTCGGAAATACCTAAATAACGCACAATAGAATGAATTTTTTTCATATAGGCAACCGCTTCTTCAGCCGAACGCATATCGGGCTCCGATACGATTTCAATCAACGGCGTACCGGCACGATTTAGATCAATACCGGTAAAATCAGGAAACTCTTCGTGCAAAGATTTACCGGCATCCTCTTCCAGATGTGCACGGGTGATGCCTATTGTCTTACGTTCACCATCATTCAATACGATTTCAAGCGAACCCTTTTCTACAATGGGCAATTCATACTGACTAATTTGGTAGCCTTTTGGTAAATCGGGGTAAAAATAGTTTTTTCGTGCAAAGATAGAGCGTTTGGCAATGGTTGCATTCACAGCCAAACCAAACATTGCAGCCATGTTGACAGCTTGCCGATTTAATACTGGCAAAACCCCTGGCAATCCTAGATCAACTGCACAGGCCTGTGTATTGGGCTCTGCACCAAAAGCAGTTGATGCAGCAGAAAATATCTTGCTCTGTGTCGCAAGCTGCACATGTATCTCTAAGCCGATGACGGGTTCCCACTGCATAAGTTCAATCTCTATATCTTAAATCCTAGGAAGCTCTGATTTATTAATAAAATGACTGAGATTAGGCAAAATGATTTCGAAAAAACGGAGTGTATATATACATACATGAGTATTTTGAGAAATCATTTTAACGCCATATCAGAATAAATCAGAGCTTCCCAACCTATTCAAAGCCTGGTGGGGATTGCTCATGCCAATCCGTATCGAGTTGATATTGGTGTGCAAAATTTAGCAACTTTTCTTCTTCAAAATAATTGCCAATCAGTTGCATGCCTACTGGTAGCTCGCCATGTCTTCCACAAGGAACAGAAATTGCCGGCAACCCTGCCAAGTTAATTGAAATGGTGTAGATATCAGACAGGTACATCGTAACGGGATCATTCACCTTTGCACCAATTTTAAAGGCCGGTTCCGGTGTAGTAGGACCGATTATTATATCTACGTCTTCAAAAGCTTTTTTAAAATCTTCACTGATGAGTCTTCGAATCTGTTGTGCTTTTAAGTAATAGGCGTCGTAATAACCCGCCGATAGCGCATAAGTGCCTATCATGATGCGACGTTTCACTTCTGCACCAAAGCCTTCGCTGCGACTTCTGATATATAAATCTTGTAGATCTTTAGGCTCATCGCAACGATGCCCATAACGTACACCATCAAAACGCGCTAAGTTTGAAGAGCATTCTGCTGGTGCAATGACATAATAAGCCGGAATTGCAAGCTCGGTATTAGGCAAGTTGATATTTTTAATTTCACAACCTTGTTGTTCATACCAACTTATCGCTGTATTAATAATGTCTTTTACTGCAGCACTTAAACCAGCACTGAAATATTCATCTGGAATTCCGATTACTTTGCCTTGCAGCGATACATCCAAAGTTTGTAAATAATCTGGAACGGGTCGATCAATACTGGTCGAATCCCTTGTATCAAAACCTGCCATGGCCTGTAATAAATAGGCGCAGTCTTTTGCTGACTTAGCAAACGGCCCGCCCTGATCCAGGCTGGATGCATAAGCAATCATGCCATAGCGAGACACTCTGCCGTAGGTTGGCTTCAATCCAGTAACACCACACAGTGCGGCGGGCTGGCGTATAGATCCTCCCGTATCGGTACCCGTTGCCATGGGTACCATGCGTGCAGCTATAGCTGCGGCAGATCCACCTGAAGATCCACCCGGCACACAATCTATATTCCATGGATTTTTAACCGGCCCGTAATAACTGGTTTCATTCGATGAGCCCATTGCAAACTCATCCATGTTTGTTCTGCCTAATACAACACAACCAGCTTGATCAAGCTTTTCTACAGCAGTCGCGTTATAAGGCGCGTAAAAATTATCTAATATCTTCGAACCACAAGATGTCTTCACTCCATACATACAAAATATATCTTTATGTGCAAGTGGAATACCAGTTAGTGGACCATGTTGCTTTTCTTTAATTAATTTATCTGCATTGCTTGCTTGTAAAATAGCGCGCTCACCTAGCTCAGTAATAAATGCGTTTAAGTCACTAAATTTTTGCATGCGATCAATAAAGTGTTGAGTAATTTCAACACTCGAAAAATCGCCATTACTTAAACCCGCAGCAAGTTGTGAAACAGATAATTCGTGCATGAAAATTTAATTATTCTGAAAATATAAATTCTATTAGAGGAGAATAAATAATAGTTACTCAATAACTTTAGGCACAAGGTACAAACCTTTATCTGCACTTGGTGCAATAGTTTGAAATTTCTCTCGTTGATTGGTTTCCGTAACCTTATCTTCTCGTAAACGCTGTGTAACATCCTGAGAATGTGCCATAGGTTCGATCCCTTGCGTATTGACTTTATTCATTTGATCTACCAAGGACATAATATTGGACAGATCTTTTGCATATTGCTCAAGCTCAGCTTCACTGATTTGTAGTTTTGCCAACTGAGCAATTTTTAGGACTTCTTCAGGTGAAATTGTCATATCTATTTTGTCAATTTATAAATCTAGTAATGAATAAAACCATGATGCATTCATGGCGAGAGCGATCACCCGCCATCCAATCGACCCATAACTGGCAAAAGCGGCACCACAAGGCTTTATTATGAGCGGCACAAACTATCACACTTAATGTCTTGCCCAAAATTTAGGCCACTGTTAGAGTACATCTTCTTGCGAAATAAGAAGTCATTCATTTAATAGTTTATGTTCAAACGTGTCCTGGGCGTTTTCTCTAACGACTTATCTATAGATTTAGGCACTGCCAATACGCTAATTTACATGCGTGATAAAGGAATTGTGCTAAATGAGCCCTCTGTAGTGGCTATACGTAACGACCCCAATGGTGGCCCGCGCCGTGTGGAAGAAGTGGGCACTGCTGCAAAAGGAATGCTGGGCCGCACCCCGACCCATATTGAAGCGATTCGCCCACTCAAAGATGGAGTAATCGCAGATTTCACCACTACGGAAAAAATGCTACAGCACTTCATCCGTAAAGTGCATGAAAATCGCTTATTTAGGCCTAGTCCTAGAGTATTAGTGTGTGTCCCCTGTGGCGCAACCCAGGTAGAGCGCCGTGCAATTCGAGAATCGGCCTTAGGCGCAGGTGCGCGTAAGACTTACTTGATTGAAGAACCCATTGCCGCTGCTATTGGCGCCGGCCTACCGATTGAGGAAGCACGCGGTTCTATGGTGCTGGATATAGGAGGAGGCACCTCGGAAGTGGCGGTACTCTCACTCAATGGCATTGTTTATTCTTCATCGGTTCGTATTGGCGGCGATAAATTTGATGATGCCATTGTCAATTACATCCGACGTAATTACGGTGTGTTAGTCGGCGAATCTACTGCAGAAAAAATTAAGCACCTAATCGGATCCGCCTATCCTGGTAAAGAAATGCTTGAAATCGAAGTGAAAGGCAGAAATTTATCCGAGGGCGTACCGAAGAGCTTTTCCCTCAATAGCAATGAAATACTAGAGGCCTTGCAAGAGCCTTTGTATGGCATTATCAGTGCAGTAAAGACCGCATTAGAACAAACTCCACCAGAGCTGGGAGCCGATGTCGCCGAAAGGGGCATTGTGCTTACTGGAGGGGGCGCTCTATTACGCGATTTAGACCGGCTTATTATGGAAGAAACGGGCATTCCTGTGGTGATTGCCGATGACCCATTGACCTCAGTGGCTCGTGGTGGAGGTCGTGTGCTTGAGCTTATGGATGAGATGGGCCCTGAACTGTTAACTGCAGACGCCTAAATTTGCCAGACTTTTACGCTGACGAATAATAGTTGATTCGTTATCATTAGCAGCCAGTTACTGTAACCGGGTCATTCTCAGGGAGTATTTGCTATAAAACCGCTGTTTACTCTTGGCCCCTCGGTCTCAACTAAATTGATAATCTTAGTGATCGTGTCCATCGCCATGATGACCGTTGATCACCACTTCAATCATTTACGTACAGTACGCTCTACTATAGCAGTGGCAATGTATCCGATTGAGTATTTGGCTGGTTTACCTGCAAAAGTTTACAACTGGAGTACCGAATCTTTTTCTGCACGCAATAAACTTTTGAGCGAGAATGCCAACCTCCGTGCGGAACAAATTCGCCTTGAACTTCAGTTACAAAAACTTGCTACCCTAGAACAAGAAAACACACGTTTACGCGAATTGCTCTCTTCGGCAAAGTATTTTGAGAAAGAACGTTTACTCATAGCCGAACTCCTATCTGTTGATCTAGATCCTTTTCGTCACCGTATTGTGCTAAATAAAGGCACGCGGGATGGCGTGTATGAAGGACAACCACTACTTGGTGCAAAAGGTATTATTGGACAAATTGACAAAGTCGGGCCTTTTAATTCAGTTGCTATATTAGTTTCAGATCCGAATCATGCTTTATTAGGTGTTGTGGCACGCAGTGGGCAACGTAGCCTAATAGTGGGTACAGGCAATATTGATAAACTTGAATTGTTGCATGTCACCAACACTGCAGATATCAATATTGGTGACTTAGTGATTACCTCCGGTTTGGACGAACGCTATCCAACAGACTACCCTGTTGCCGAAGTAACTAGTATTCAACAAGTTGCCGGAGAAGCATTTACGAAAGTAGAAGCAAAACCCTTAGTGGACTTAAATACGATTCGTGAAGTATTACTGATATGGCCTAGTGGAAAAGAAGCAAACTTCGCCGCTAATCAAGATAATCAAGATCAGTCGTTGCAGTGAATAGCTCATCAAAATTTTTCATTATAAGCGTGACATTTATTGTGGCCATGATATTGATGTTGATGCCTTTACCCGAATGGGCCCGACCATATCGTCCTGAGTGGTTGGTACTTGCATTAATTTATTGGAGTATGACAATGCCGAAAAATGTTGGCGTTGGCATTGCCTGGATGCTTGGACTCTGTGTAGACGTTATACAAGGCGCACTATTGGGTCAACATGCACTAGGATTTGCACTGACCGCTTACATTGCAATTCGTTTTCATCAACGAGTCCGCAATTATCCATTACATCAACAAGCTATGTTTGTAGGCATGATTTTGTTACCTTATATGAGCATCTCTCTCTGGATCTTAGGCATTCTAGGCGAAGATCCAAAATCCTGGTTATATTGGGCTCCCGTCGTAACAAGTGTAATAGTGTGGCCCTGGATTTATCTTGTGTTACGTGCAGTTGGTAGAAACCTATCGATCTATCGATAATTGTTATTTTTATAACAGAAATAAACGCATTTATTAATACAATTAAATATTGATTGACCTAAACATAAATTTCTTAATAAATTTTTAAGAGTTCAATGTTTTTTTGAAATTTATATCGACTATAGCTAATACACAGACATTATCGAATTAAGAGTTACATTAGGATTAGAATAAAGAAAATTTAGGTAAATACGTATTAAAAGTGATGCTTATCCAACCAATCCATATATTCTTTTACCCCATTTTTTACATTTAAGAATGAACTAGCATAACCGACTTCACGTAATTTTGTTATATCAGCTTGAGTAAAACTTTGATAGCGACCGTTTAATTTTTTATCAAAAGGAATATACTCGATTTTACCTTTTCCATAATACTCAATAACAGCCTCGGCCACTTCATTAAACGTATGACTTTCACCTGTACCTAAATTAAAAATACCTGAGATTTCAGGATGTTCTAGAAACCAAAGATTCACTTTTATGACATCCCCCACATAAATAAAGTCGCGTCTTTGTTTACCGCTTTCAAATCCATCGCTTGATTCAAATAACTTTGCCATTCCAGTTTCAAGAATCTGACTGCGAAATCGATAGGCAACGCTTGCCATATATCCCTTGTGTTGTTCACGAGGACCATACACATTGAAATATCTTAAGCCTACTATTTGGGACTCTTCATTTTGAATTGCATCACGCACATAATTATCAAATAGATATTTAGATTCCGCATATAAATTTAGTGGTTTTTCAAATTTTGGATCTTCACAAAATTTATTATTGTCTCCATAAACCGCAGCCGATGATGCGTATATAAAAGGGATTTTTTTTCGAAGACAATACTGAAGTAGTTTAATGGAATATTCATAGTTGTTATTTAACATATACTCACGATTAGTTTCCGTTGTGTCAGAACATGCCCCTTTATGAAATACTGCTTCTATTTTCTTATCCGATTTCTCACTGTTAGTTAAAAAATCATATAACTCTTCAGCTTCAACTAGATCAAGAACATTACAATCTACTAAATTTTGCATGTTTGAATCTTTAGAAAACTCATCAACTGCGACAACATTCTCAATACCAACATCATTAAGTGCTTTGATAATGTTACTACCAATAAATCCTGCACCTCCAGTTACGATATACATAGTATAACTATTAAGCGATATCTAAATTTCTATCAAAGATTTGATTTTTTACTGTCATCACGACATCTAATTTTTTTTTGGCATCTTCGATTTGAATCAAGTCCATTGCACCTGGATACTCAAGCTTAGTCCCCCATTTAAGTTCTGAAGCTGGCTTTTTTAAAAATTTTCTCGCTGCTTCGTCATATTTATTCACACACCAAGCTTCACTAAAGTAAGGACGAGCACGGGCTGGATTGGTTGCAGCATATAAACCAATAGCAGGGACATTCATAGCCGTTGCCATATGCACGGGGCCGGAATCTGGTGAAAGCACAATAGTCGAGTTTCCAATTAGAGCTAGTAACTGTTTTAGATTTGTCATACCAGCTAAATTAATAGGAGGTGATTGCATTTTTTGCTGAATTTCGACAGTCATATTGATTTCTTGCTTTTTTTGGCTCCCAGTGAGTATGGTCTGCATCCCATATTTATCTCTTGCATAGTCAGCTATTGCGGCATAACCCTGAGAATTCCAACTACGAATTAAATGACTAGAGCAGGGACTAATAAGTAAAGTTGGATTGTTCTTACAATATTTTTCCGCATACTTCTTATTCTCATTGCTAAGTGGTATATCCCATTTATATTTCCGTTTACTGATTCCTAACTCTTCGATAAAACTAAAAAAAGAATCCATGACGTGTTGGCTGGCAGGAGGAATTTGCATATTGACAAAGAAACGATGAAGGTCTTTGGACCTTGCATTATCAAAACCTAACCTAACCTTTGCTTTGACGGCTAAACTTGCAATATGCGCACGTAGAGAATATTGCATCAGCATCAAAATATCGAAGTCCCTATTCTTGAGATCATCGAACAATTTTCTTTGCGAACTAAGGCCTTTCGATTTATCAAAGACTATAAATTCAATATCTGGTATATCGCCTAGAAGTGAATATTCTAATTTTCCAATAATCCAAGTAATTGACGTGTCCGCCCAATAATGTTGAATTGTGCGTACTACTGGTAACACATGTAATACATCACCAACTGCAGAAAGTCGCATGATACAAATTGATTTAGGCACACCATCAATCATTAACTGAATACATACATGCGCTAATTATTATGGTACCGCATATATTTTGCGGTCTCGTATAACGCAAATACTTGTGTGTTTAACTGACTAGCAATATTAGGAAGTTTGTTTAAAAGATTCTCTGGAGGATTAATTGAATCAATTTTATGTAACCGTGGATTTGAACCATCGTTGCCTACTAGATAATAGTATTCATCATTTAACAAACCAATTACATGATATTTACCTGCTCTAGAAATAGTTAACGCATAACGATTATTTTCAAATCTTGTATCAAAGAGATTTCTTCCCAATGTAGTGTTTTTACTTTCAACTGAAGCTAGGCCCGCTATAGTTGGCAAAACATCTATTGATGAGCCTACTGTTTCGATAACATTTGATTTCAATAAATTTGGAGCATAAAAAACCAAGGGGATATGGTGTCGATCTAATGGCAATAATCTCTCACCTATAGGCTGGTGTTGTGATCCACCTGGTGAGCCATGATCAGCATATAAAACAAAAATTGTGTTGTTGAAGTATTTTTGTTGTCTAGCCAATTGGAAAAATTGCCCTAAACTATGGTCCATAAAGCGAAACGCATTGTAGTCTTTTGCAGACTTAAACCCGTATTTTTTGACTTCTTTATCTGTTATTTTTTTTGAAATAAATCCCCGATTATCATCCGGAATATTAAATGGGCTGTGATTTCCTGAAGTATGTATAACAGCAAAAAAAGGTTGATCATCAACTTGGTTTAACACAGTGTTAGCTTCTTCAAATAAATGCAGGTCGCTGATGCCCCAAACATCCATCCTCGGGCTGTTATAACTTCCTTCCTCGTATATTTTTATGTCTGGGATATTGCGCTGCAAAAGAGCACGAATATTAGCCCAGCTGGCACTGCCACCTAGAAAATAAAACTTCTCATATCCGACAAAAGAATTGACTATTGTGTGCTGATTGACAACAAGTGGATTTCGCGAGGATGTTTTGTTTTTCTCAACATCAGGTAACCCTACTAGCGAAGCAAATACTGCTCGTGCAGTACCTCCATGAGGGGCATAGAATTTAGAAAAATAAATGCCGTTTCTTGTAATTTCATCAAAATTAGGAGACGGATCTAATGGATTACCTGAAATTCCAGTTTTAAAAGACGCGAATGATTCAAGCAATATAATTACAACATTTGGAGTTGTGTTAACTTGAATAGCTGATGAAGATATTGGTCGAGAAAAATTTAGTTTATCTTTATCAGGTTGCTTAACCCCTAAATAAGTTGTTAGGAAATCATAATTGGCTTTAACTTTTGTTGCATTATATTCAATCTCTTTATTCTTAAATGTATCAACAAAATATAAAACCGGATTAAGGGCAATTGCAGAAATAAAATCATCGGTTGAGAAATAGGCATCACTCCAACGTAGTGGATAATAAGAAAATTTTCCATATACACCAGCAGAATAAATCATAATTGCAATCCCTATGATTGCTGCTTTATGCCAACGTCTATAGCGAGAGTGACTAGAATTTTGTAATTTTCGAATAGTCCAGTTGATTATCCTGATCAAACCAAACGTACAAATAAGCAAACTCAACGTGCCAATTAATACTGGATAACCCTCCCAAAGCACACCGAAGCTTTCATAGGGATTGCTAAGAAATCGAAGAACTGATGCATCAAGCCGTGATTCTAGATAGTCGTAATATCCAAAATCGATTGAATAGATAAATAACAATAAAAATCCAATAATTGAAAAATAAACAAGCCAACCAATTTTAGCGATGCAGTTTTGCAAAGGATTAAGAATAGGCACCCATATAAGAATCGAAAGTGGTATCAATATTAATAATATGCAACGAAGGTCATACTTTAGTCCTAAGTAAAAGGCCTGACTCAGTGCATCAATTGGGATAATAATTTGTGGATCTCGAAAGGCTAGCCAAAAAATAACACGAAGGGACGACATCACAATAAGAAACACTGTAGCGATAATCGCAATCAAACGAATTTCTTTAGGAACCATGTTTAATCTCTGGTCTAAATTCCACTCTATTATTCAATGGATAAAATTTTGCAATTACCTCAACATTATGTGATTTATAATTGGTTAAATATTGCCCACGTCTATCATTTTCTTTAAAACTACCCATCAATGACCGCCAATATGCGCTTTGCCGTGCCTCTTTATTTGTCCAGCCTAAAAATTCAATTCGATAAATGGCTTCAAATAATGAGCTTCTACCAATTCCATGTTCACAATGAAACAAAATTGGGTAATTAGCAGAATCAGACATCACATGTAAAAAATGCCTAACCGTCTTTTCATCAGGTACAATTTCGGAAGGAATATTGATTGATTGAATACCTTTTTTTTGCAGTGCCTGCTCCTCCAAGGCAACATCTGCAGGCGTTTTTCTAAAATCTATTACTGTTTTTATATCGTACTTATTTACTCTTTTTAGCAACTGCTGTGGAGACATTTCTGCAGAGCGATACACAAACCCGTCAACCACAGTCAAGAATCTTTTATTCACATGCGCCCAGTACAAATAACTGGAAAACAACAATATGAATATAATCAAGGACATATAAAGCCCAATATTCTTTAATCGATTCTGACAAGGCGCAGGGGATTTCATCTGCACTGAGGAATTGTGCAAGCACATACTTAAGAATCCTGTAGACGTTAGTGATATTCAGAAATAGAAAATCTGTTTTACTTGACCCAAAGTAAGGACAAATTGAGTGTAAAAGTGCTTTCTGACACAAGAAATAGATAAATGCCCAATGATGTCTAGACATCTGTCTACTGGCCTAAACTAGGACAAATGTCTAAAATTCTCTACAAGGAGAGCACATATAGACATTAGTCTTAATTAAGCTATTTTTAAGATACAAGCAGAATGAGGTAAAAATATATCTATGAGTAGTACATCAGGCCAACCAATGAATAAACCAAGTATTTTATCGATCTTACTGTTACAGCAAACTTCAAACTATAAACAAACACAGAGCTATATATCAATCGTAGTACTAATAATTGCGATCCTATATTTTTCCTTCGATGTTGTAGAAGATATAACTATCGAGCAACAGGGAATTATTTATATAACAATAGAGGCAATGGTTTTTTTATCAATACTCCTAGTACTTTGGTTTGAGATATCTCGAGTAATACAATTATCCTCTAAAGTTCAAGTAACTGAAGAAAAAGTAACTAGACTACGCAAACAAATCCATACTGCGATACACGAAGAATTTGAGAGCTGGGGACTAACCGAGACCGAAAAAAATATTGCCTTAATGTTAATTAAAGGACTTTCCATGAAAGAAATTGCTGAAGTACGTGGCGTTAAAGAAAAATCTGTTCGCCAGCAAGCAACAGGAATTTATACAAAATCAGGTCTTGCAAATCGATACGAACTTACTTCGCATTTTATTGAGAGTTTTTTCTTAACAGACATTCCAATAAATGGCAGTTAAAAATAAAATGCTTAAACATGAATAAGACAAAATTGCCTTCAACATTTATTCTCTATAAATATAAAATAGTTCGTTTAAATTACAAATCAATGTTATAGATAAGGCCTAGCTACACTTATTTATGGACTATTAATTAAGTACCAGTCGCGCCGCTCATGTGTACCTACATAAACTGCACGATCAATATTGAAACAACAGTCTACTACTGATTTTCTTGTTAATAGCCAACGATTATTTTTTTGTATTTGCCATTTTATCGCTGTTTTAGATTGTTCTTCGAAAGATTTCGAAAACCCGAATTCTTTGATATTTCGATCGGTATATAACAAAAATGCGTCACGCCATGCCACAAAACCAAGCTCAGCAGATGGTCCTATAATTTTTACAGTTTCTTCTATGATGTAACGCTCAGATTTTATTTTATTTAGTTCAGGATAAGCCCACCATCCAACTATGAACCAAAACGTTATAACAAATACAAACATACCTAAAATTGAATGCCGTGTGGCAGTTAGTGTAATAATAATTTGCCCAGCAAATCCCAAAATGAGTATAACTATAAAGAATTGCTTCACATCATTACTAACAAAGCCAGGACAGCTCAAAGTGTCATAAGTACACAAGTAAGGAATATAAATAAAGAATACTGAAATAACAAACACAGTAATTGCAGATAAGGCATTTGCGGATAATGATTTACGAATTTTGACTAATATTGGACTGCAAGCAACCACAAAAGCAGGGAGCGCAGGTAAAATATATACACCTCGTTTGCCTGGCGAAAGAGAAAAAAATAATATAACTAAACTAACCCAAACGAGGAGACTTATTACTCTGGCATCTTTCATAAGAAATTGTTTATACCAACCAAAAACAAACCAAGGTAATAACAAAGTCAATGGCATCCATAATTGTAGTGCCTGTACAATTAAATACCAATAAGGTCTTAGGTGCGCCCATGAATCAAAATACCGAATTTTTGTTTGCTGAAACAATATATTATTAAAGTAATTACTTAAATCTGCATTTTTCGTTATATGCATCTGAGCCAACAATACACTTAGCCAGACAGCAAGCGGAGCAATAAACAAAAACACGGCATATAACCACTGCCAAGACGATATAGAATATCTAGTACTATAATTCCATCCGTTTAGTCTAGTTAGAAAATAAGGTACCAATAGAAATAAAGGAAGAAAACCAACGCCTTTTGTAAGTACACCGAGTCCCATAGAAAAAAAAGACAGATAAACCCAACGCACATTGTGTTGTAAAAAAAGTGTTCTCATCAAACCATACAATGCAAGTGTAGTAAAAAACGTTAATGTCATATCAATCTGAGCACTTTTGGCTTGAAGTCCAAATTGATAAGTACCTAATAAGACAATCGCTGCAATTAGACCTGTCTCTGCTGACCATAATCTTCGTCCTAGGTCATAGACCATTAATAACACAGCTACGGATGCAAGTAAGGAGGGTAATAAAAATGCAATATTAATCGAACCAAAGATTTTATAGAAAATTGCAATGGCCCATATGAATATTGGAGGCTTATCTGCATAAATCTCAACCCCTCGATGTGGGATAAGCCAATTCCCTGACTCGACCATTTGTTTAGCAATAATTGCGAATCGGGGCTCATCAGGTGTCCATGGATCACGCAAACCAAGTCCTGAAGTAATTATTACAACACTAAGTGTTAAGATTAGTGCAAAATGATATTTCGAATTACAGAGTCGATTAAATAATCTTCTCATGAAAGAATAATTTAACAGTCTAACGATAATAAAAATATTGCTATGCAGAAATTTGTTTGCTTGTTGAGGCGTTGAGATAAATAAAGTATAAATTTCTTACATAAACAAATAAGCCGGTCAATTGACCTAAGATAAAAACAGGGTCCATTTTATGAATTGCATAAACTAGTAAAGTAATTCCACCAAAAATACTGAAATACCAAAATGATATAGGGATTACGCTCTTCTTTTGGTGCTCAGTTGCCAACCATTGAATTAAAAATCGTATTGAAAATAGTGCCTGGCCTGAGAAGCCTACTAAAAGCCAAATTGCTTCATAGCCTTTCATTCATATATCTTCAATAATAGGGTTCATAGTTCTTTTACGTAACCACAAAACACCGAATAAATCGATGATCCCTGCAGATAGTCGATCTAGTGTGCCATACTTTGAGAAGCCTGTTTTTCTATGCCGATGACCAACAGTTATAAACTCTACCTTGCCACCTTGCATAATAAATAAAGCGGGTAAAAAACGATGCATATGGTTAAACTGAGGCAAAGCTAAATAAGACTGGCGATGGAATAATTTAATTCCACATCCTGTGTCAACTGCATTATCTTTAAGAATTACTCTCCTAATAGTGTTCGCAACGCGTGAACTTAATTTTTTAATGCTAGAGTCACATCTTTTATTGCGGACCCCTGAAATTAATAAAGAGATATCTTTATTAATTCGATTGCCCAAATGATTTAACATTGGGATAATGTCAGCAGGATTGTTTTGACCATCTCCATCTAGAGTTATTACCCATTTCGTCATTGCGTTTTTTGCACCAACGTGTATTGCAGCGCTTTGGCCATAGTTACTATTTAGCTTAATGATTTTTAGAATATGGGAGTTAGATTGTTTGAGATTCATCAGTTCCTTTACTGTCCCATCGAAACTACCGTCATCCACGTAGATAACAACATAATCACAGTAATTATTAAGAGCAGATTTAATTTCCTTCAAGAGTGGGCGAATATTTGTAGCTTCATTGAAAACTGGAATAATTATAGAAATCTCTGGTTTTTTTCGGCTAGTATCTAGTCGATTATTTCTACATAGATTATCTAAATCCATAATTAATTAGCAGCAAATTTAGTTTAGTTAAAATGTATACACTATGATTTTCTATTCTTGAGTTTGGCTAAGCGTCCCTCATAATTAGATTAGGACTGTGCATGAAATGTTTAAAATATGCCATAGATATACAACTAATCGAAAATAGACATATGCCCAATATGATTTTTCTTTAGCATAATTATACTTACAGCATTGTTTCTCAATCATAGGGTTATATCTATGTGGTTAAAATTTAATAAAACAATGCGATTTGGAAAATATTGAAATTTAATTCCCATTAATATATTGACACAAAAAAACAAAAATTTAGATATATTAACTTCCGCTTTTGCACAGAATAGTCCTGAGTTTCACAGTATACGGAGCTATTTCTCTTCACTCGTTTTAATATTAGCCGCCCTATTCTTCATTCAAGACATATACATAGATCTAATCATTGAGAAAAAAAGTTTTTCCCATGTATTTATTGAAAGCGGTATATTCCTTTCTATACTATTTGCGCTTTATTTTGAGATTAAGCGTGTGTTGAGCCTTTTATCTACAGTATCAGATAACCATGAACAAATACTTAAATTAAAAAAACGTTTGCATAAGGAAATTTTAGATGAATTTGATCGATGGGGACTAACAAACACACAAAAAGACATAGCATTGATGCTAATTAAAGGACTTTCTATGAAAGAAATTGCTGAGGCTAGAAACGTAAAAGACAAATCAGTTCAAGCACAAGCAACCATAATCTATTCAAAAGCAAATGTATTAAATAGACATGAATTATCGTCGTATTTTATAGAGAGTTTGTTATTATAAATTTCTGAAGTAAAGAAGTGTTAATTTATACGATGCTAAAAAAGAATCTATACGTCAGCGTTTATCAGATATTTATGCTGAATCAGGCCTTACTAGTCGATACGGGTTCACCTCACACTTTTTATAGAAAGTTTTTTCTTAACGGATATTCCAATAAATGGAAATTGAAATTACATTACTTCGAGTAGAATCAAGCTAGCACTTCTTACCCATGAATCGCACCTACGTAGGCATGATTTTGCTGGCCTATATGAGCATTTCTGTTTGGATTTTGGGCATTCTAGGCGAAGATCCCAAATCGTGGCTGTATTGGGCTCCCGTCGAAACAAGCATATTAATATGGCCTGGATCTACCTTGTATTACGTGTAGCTGGTAAAAACTTGTCAATTTATCAGTAATCAATTTCGTCCGTATTCAGCATTACGCAAGGCTCTATCCTTTTAAAAATATTAACAAATAGACGACTGCTAACAGCTAAAAGTGGTCATTTAATTTTAAATACTTACATAAATAAAGGTTGACTATCGACACAAATCAATCCAACTTTCCCATTATCATTTGGTATTACTTCAGCATGAAATCACGGGAGATACTATGAAAATCAAAAACAAAGTTTTAATAACAGTATTATTGACCGTAGCCATTGCATCAACAACGTTTGCTGAAACCGCCGGTGAGCACATAGATGATGCAACTATCGCTTCTAAAACTAAAACCGCTCTTATTAGCAACAAAAATGTCTCTGCCGCTAGCATTGATGTAGAGGTCTCCAAAGGTCATGTGCAGCTATCAGGATTTGTAGATTCCAAGGCCGAAAAGGCTGCAGCATTGGATATTGCTGAAAATGTTAAGGGAGCCAAGAAAGTCTTAGATGCTATGGTTGTATTCCCTAGCTCCAGAAGCGCAGGCGATGTTATCGATGACACAACCATATCTGCGAAGTTGAAAACAGAACTTGCAAAAACTGAAGGATTAGGTAGTGCTACAGCTATTAATACTGAAGTCAGACAAGGCCAAGTCTTACTTGCTGGTTTTGTCGAAAGCGAAAAGGTTAAAAGTGTTGCCGGTAAAGTTGCTAAAGGTATAAAAGGTGTAACCGAAGTCCATAACTTAATTGCAGTTAAACAATGAATACTGAAATCTTATACTAACTAATAAGTTGAAAATAGACCAATAAAGCAAACATTCAAAATTTAACTTTCACCAGATGGATTTGTGTATTCATCATTTAGTTTTTGTACAAAAGTATCAGCAGCTTCACGAATTTCCATCATTTTTACGCGTGCATGCTTATTCCAACCGACAATAAATGGACGCGCCAAGGGCTGCCACCATCGAGTATTATGCAAAAACCCAGAGCGCATACTTCCTTCTAAATCATTTTCAGGTAAAGAATTTGCCATCCACTTTGAAATGACACCACGAATGAGCAAATGTATTAAAAAAAGTAGTAAGAACGACAAAACAATTACTCCAACAAGCCCTTTTGCACCATAGGCATCAAATGCTGTACCAGATCCTGAATGTTTAATTAAATAAAGCAATATTAAAATAATTAGTGGTGCTATCACGACCGCATCAACTAATAAAACTCTTTTCCTCCATGTGTTAACCGCTGCTTTCACTTTGGGAACAATATTATTTTCGATTTGATTCGCAGTATTTTCTAATGAACCTATAATTCGGTATACGCGTTCTACACTTACTTCGGCAATACGCTGGTAAATCTCACTAAGATCCACATCGCGCTTGCGCTGATAACGTTCACGCAACCCTTTATCTTCTATCGGTACAGCTACATCTTCATTGTATATAGTATAGAATCGACCACTCACCAAACCTCCTTGTGCTAACGCGCGTTGCCAAGCCGCAACTACTTCTTCGGTATTATCTTCAATCGCTGTGGTATCGATTTGATTGAGTATAAATAAAACTTTATTGGCATCATTGCGACGTACCGTGCCCGCAACTAAATGCTCTAAAGTATCACGCATCGCTCCAGGTTCTGGATGTCTGGCATCAAACAACACCAAAACTAAATCGGATAAATTAATGATGTGATCAGTAATACGCAGAGTTGAAGTACGTTGAGCATCTGCATCAAATCCCGGTGAATCGATAAGAATCTTACCTTTTATTAAGTCCGATGGGCAAGTCTTCAGTTGTAGATAAGTATCTATACGCGAACCTTCGCCTTCAGCCACTTTTTCAATTTCTTCACTGATTTGGTAGAAAGGAAATCGCGGATCTGCATCCAATGCTAAACCGGGAAGCACACGAATTTTTTCATCACTACTGAAACAAATAACCGTAAACTTATCGTCTACGGCTTGGTTACCTGTTTTTTGTAAATTTGTTTTTACATAGTGATTAATAAAAGTGGATTTCCCTGCCGAAAATGTGCCCAATACAGATATCAACGGCCACCAAGAGATTTCCGTTGCATAGGATTGCTTGGCGGAAATAATTCCAAGCTTATAGGCAATTTTGTCTAGCTCACAAAACTTATCGACTACCGTTACAAGTAGAGGGTTTTCTGTGGAGAGGTGTTGACGCAGACTTTTTATTCGCGCCTTAAGATTTGCATCCGGGCCAACAGGCATTTATTTGCTCACAATAAATGGAAATTGATTAAACTTTATTAATTTTATGCTCCGCACTAGCGAGTATCATTGTCGCATAAACTGCTGGTACTGCAAGCAACGATATTGCTTGATAGGCTAGCGGATACTTTTATCCCGTAAATTTTTCAATTGTTTTCTAAATTTCACACATGGATCCTGATTTGTGTGACTAGGCGTGAAATACAGAATATCAAATTTATTTGGCGAATCATCCAAATAATCTATAGGTTTAGATAATTCTGGATCCACAGAAATAAATGCTATTGAAATAAATGACAACTGTTGATGTGTGTTCTGTAAATGCATGGGTATTGCATAATCATTACGCACATGACCAGCTCCGGCTATTAACACAACAGGTATTTTACTTTCGATTAGTGACGTGGTCATGATTCGATCTCGTTGCAATTGTGCGCGAGACATGAAGTTCACAAATGCTTCATTTGCATGTCCACAATGAGAATCTACTATATCTTGCTTAAGCTGTTTGAAATTTGCTGGTGTAATCCAGTATTCAGTAATCACTTCTTCAGGAGTATAGGAGCCAATATTATTGGACCATTGATGCAGGTCTTCACTCTTAATGTTTCCAGCAACAAGTTCTAGTTGATGGGAAACAATCGACTCCAAAACTGGAATATATAATTCCCAGGGCCAACCTTTATTCAGCAATCTTGCTTGATTTTGCAATATGGCAAGATCATCCCAGGTGGAAGGTTGCTTCACCCATGACTCCTGCGCCAACATTTCCATTACAATCGTAGGCCTGCGCCCATTTGCAGCAAGAAAGTCTATAACACGGGCCTGTAATGCATGGTGGTCAATATTGTTATGGGTTTCCCCCAGCAGTATATAGTCATACTCTATCAACTCCTGAAATAACTGCTTTTCTGTAATCCAACTATTTTTTTCAGTATCCCAAATTTTACCAACAAGGATATGCTCACGATAAAATTCCGATTCCCAACTTTGGGCAAATGTATTCGCATTACTTAGCAAAGCCCATAATAAAAATATAGAGAATAAAAATTGATGATGTTTTAACAAACGAATTCCCATTAGAATATGAATAATGGAATTTGAATTAATTCAAGACGTTGAACTGCTTCAAGCATATTGTTCGAGCATGGCGACACAAGAATGGCTAGTACTAGATACGGAGTTTATACGTGAAAAGACTTACTTTCCAAACCTATGTCTAATCCAAATTGCAAATCAAGAGCGAGCAGCCTGTATAGACACACTAGCAATCGAAGATTTATCCGCCCTAAGACAATTAGTTAACTCACAATCGACAATAAAAATATTTCATGCTGCAAGTCAAGACCTTGAAATTTTTTTTAATTTATTTGGTGAAATACCTACCCCTCTGTTTGACACTCAAATTGCTGCCAGCGCTCTTGGTTACGGCGATCAAGTGAGTTATGCGCATTTAGTGAACAAAATTTGCGGAATCACTATCGATAAATCATTATCGCGCACCGCGTGGGACCGAAGGCCATTGACCGCAAAAGAAATGCAATACGCAATAGACGATGTGAAATTTCTAGCCGAAATATACTTACATTTAAAAAATGAGTTAAAACAAAAACAACGAGATCACTGGTTGGATGATGAATTCCAGCGCATGTCTGATATAAATAGATATAACGTCACTCCTAGTAAACTTTGGAAATCGGTTAAGGGTGTTGGAAAGCTATCTCCTCATCAGCTCATCGTACTTAAATTTCTTGCAGAATGGAGAAACAAGCAAGCCAAGCAAGAAAATAAGCCACTACAATGGATACTACGTGACAAGTCATTACGTGTGCTGTCTTTTGAACAACCGACATCTGTTTTGGAACTATCAAAGATTGAAGAAGTTACTCAGGCACAATGCGCCAATTATGCCGATGCAATAATCGAGTGTATAAAGAATGCTCGCCAAACTCCTGAACGACATTGGCCTGAAGCATCTCAAATCGCACCACTAAATCGCGAACAACGCAAACTGGCAAAGAGTGCTTTACAGTTAATTCGCGATCGAGCAGAAGAGCTTGATATTGCCCCAAATCTATTAGCGACACGCAGTATTGTAGAAAAATTAATCCGTGGTAACCGAGATCTTCAAATCTTGAAGGGTTGGAGACAAGACCTCGTCGGCAATGATTTAGTTAAATTATTAGAGGAATACGGTACTATTTAATTACAAAATTAGTAACCTATTAAAAAATAATATACATTCACTATCATTGCTATATTTTTAAATCATTTCTTAAGTATGACTGTAGATGAAATAAAAAATTTAATTGAAGCCGGAATTCCAAACTCAAAAGTAATTGTCACGGGTGCTGAAGGCAAATATGAAGCGACTGTAATCAGCGATCAATTTGATGGTATGAGCATGGTTAAAGAACACCAACTGGTTTATTCTACCGTTAAATCACAAATTGCTTCCGGCGAATTGCACGCTTTAACAATTAAAACATTCACTATAGAAGAATGGAATACACAAAATTCTGACTAGTAAATTATTTTACTTGCCAATTTACTGTTCTAAACCAATCTTTTGTAATCCTTGTTGAACTGAAAAATAAGCTGCAACATTTTTCATATCTTCTTCGCTGAGTGCAGCCACAATGCCCGCCATAATCGCATTTTTTCGAGCACCAGTTTTATAAGATTCCAAGGCATGGAATAGGTAATCTTGATGTTGTCCAGCAAGTCTTGGGAAATTTGGGGTTGGGCTATTGCCATCTTCACCGTGACATGAAACACACTGCTTAGACACTTCTTTGCCACGCTCAGGATCGGCCGCATCAACTGATGTAATAATTAATAGCAGTACTGTAATTAGAGTTGTTAAGAGTAATTTATTCATTCTGATATTCACTTTTTACTGCAGAGATTCAAAATAAGCGCCGATATCGGCCATATCTTGTTCACTAAGACTATTTGCTTGTGCACGCATTGTAGGATGACTACGCTCACCGCTTTGATAAGCCTTTAAAGCCATAACAATATATTCTGCGTATTGACCCCCTAATCTTGGCACGTGATAAGTAGGATATACATTTGTGTAACTGGGAATGCCATGACATCCTAAACAAGTATCAGCTTTAACTTTGCCAGCATCCGCGTTACCTCCGGCATGGGCAATTGACAATGTAAACACACATAACTGTATTACAATAAAAGTGCGGCACAGAATTTTGCGCATAATGTGTTTCTCCATTTGTACACAGTGTTCGTAAAATTTTGAAGAGTATACCTAGTTTTTTAGCGTTATGGATCTCCATAATGGAATGCAATAGAGATATATAATTATAAGGTAATAATTAACTGACGCATATCAGTATGGTTTACTTCGAGGAGATTGATATCACTTCTTTATGCTGTGCACTAAACATATACGGCATAGAAATCAATGAGGTCCCTGAAGATATACTCATACCTTATAGCTATTGGGGAACACCTGAAGCTGGGAGAAAAAACAATACGCTATATGTACGCTGTGACACGCCTGTTCACTCAATATTGCATGAAACCTGCCATTTCGTTTGTATGCCGGAAAAACAGCGCCTTTCCAATAACATTGATGCCGCTGGTAGTAGTAAAGAAGAAAACGCAAGCTGTTATTTGCAAATCCTATTATCCGATCACATTGGTGACTTCACACGCGAAATGCATATGCAAAACATGGATGAATGGGGCTATAGCTTTAGACTGGGTTCAGCTACAGCTTGGTTTTATCAAGATGCCGAAGATGCAAAAAAGTGGCTGCAAGACCAGATGATTATTGATCAATACAGTAATATTACTTGGAAACTTAGAAAATAAACTATGATTATTCAGGAATTTAGATAAACTGCTTGTTAAATCCATGTGTTTAAATATTGACATCACTTTAAATTGCTCTTAGCATTCCCTTAGGCGCTGATTTGAGCACGAGCTTGCGGGCGCTATATAAGTACAGCTAAAAGCGTGGAAAATTATAAACCCGCTTAAGAAGTACTTAAGCGGGTTTTTTATTGTCGCTGATTTAATTCAACAACTTGCAGGGCGACCAATCAAATACTGCTAAAGCGATGACCGTCCTAAAAGCTTCTGGGTCGCGTCACCGCCTAAACCATTAGAAGCTAAAGGCGGTTAGTATGATGACCGAAATAAACTTCCTTAAAAATACAATTAGACTTGCTGAAAACAACCACTATTTCATCAACTTAGTTGACCCATTAACATCACCTCGTCTTTTTAGTGATATTGAGGCCATTGCAGCCGTGGCCTGCGCTGAGATTCAAACCCATACTAAGCTTCAGCCCATTTTATTCGAAAGCGCGCTTACTCAATCACTGCATGAATGTCTATTTCATAACGAATGGTGTGCAAAAAATTCTGAATCAATCGAAGAGCTAGTCAATCAATTGCTACCCAAAGTTAAAAATACCCTGCATAATATTTATGCATATTGTAAAGATAATGGTACAAAGTTTGACGAAATAATTAAAACAACTCAACAAGAATGTGACTATGAATTTCTACAATTCATTACCAAAATATTTATAAAAGCATACTTAAGAGAGATCCACCATTTTTAAAAAACACTAAATATTCACTTTTATGCTGATGTGGCGAAAACCAAAGTATTAATGAAAACAAATAAAATGTTTAGGTAGCTGAAATCTTTTTACAGAAATTTCAGCAAAAGGATAACGAATTATGAAAATAGAAACACTTGCAATACATAGTGGTTATGAACCAGATCCTACTACCAAGGCAGTTGCAGTTCCGATTTATCAAACTACTTCCTATGCCTTTGATAATACGCAACATGGCGCGGATTTATTTGACTTAAAAGTCGAAGGCAACATCTATACGCGCATTATGAATCCCACAACCGCCGTTTTAGAACAGCGCATCGCTGCGATGGAAGGCGGGGTTGGCGCACTAGCCTTATCTTCCGGCATGGCGGCAATTTCCTATGCAATTTTTGCCATCGCTGAGCAAGGAGACAATATTGTGTCTGTCGCCACTTTATATGGCGGCACCTACAATTTCTTTGCACACACACTGCCAAAATTGGGAATAGAAGTACGTTTTGTAGATTATCAAGACATGAACGCCATTGCCGCAGCAATTGATGAAAATACCAAGGCCGTCTTTTGTGAAACATTGGGAAATCCGGCAGGCAATGTCATTGATTTAGAAAAAACGGTTAAAGTTGCACACGCAGCAGGTGTGCCCGTAATGGTAGATAATACCGTCCCTACTCCTTACCTTTGCCAGCCCTTTACATTCGGTGCCGATATATCAATACATTCCTTAACCAAATACATGGGCGGCCATGGAACTTCAATTGGTGGTGTTATTGTTGATTCAGGAAAATTTCCATGGGCAGAACACAAGCAGCGCTTCCCCATGCTCAATGAACCTGATCCTTCATATCATGGAGTGGTGTATACCGAAGCCTTGGGAGAAGCCGCTTATATAGGCCGTGTACGAGTCGTTCCACTGCGCAATATGGGTTCCGCTATTTCACCTTTTAATAGTTTTTTAAGCTTACAGGGCATTGAAAGTCTACCTGTACGTATGGATCGACACTGCGAAAATGCGCTAGCAGTCGCTCAGTATCTAGAAAAACATTCCAATGTGACCTGGGTAAACTACGCTGGATTACCAACTCACCAAGACCATCATTTAGTACAAAAATACTTTAATGGTCGTGCTTCTGGCATCTTAAGTTTTGGCATCAAAGGAGGCCTTGATGCAGGCGTGAAGTTTATCGATGCCCTTAAGTTAGTTGTTAGATTGGTAAACATTGGCGACGCAAAATCACTTGCTTGTCATCCGGCTACAACCACACACCGGCAATTGTCTAAAGAAGAACAAGCCGCTGCAGGGGTAACTGAAGATTTAGTACGACTCTCTATTGGTATTGAACATATAGACGATATTTTGGAAGATATAGAACAAGCCTTGAATTAAATTATATCGTTTCCTACACAAATGTGACTGAATATTATCCTGCACGGATATATCGGAACGGCCATATAAACACTGTGGCCGCATCGTCTATATTACGCAAATTATACACGCAACGAATTAGCCAAAGCTTTCGAAAACGCAGCAAATCTGTAATCTTAGAGCTGGCAAATAACATTCGCTTACAAGGTTGGTTAAGTTCTTGCCCAAACAACCAAGAAGTAAATCGCCCGTTAGTCACAATTATTCATGGCTGGCTTGGTTGCGCTGATTCTGTATATTTACTACCGATTGCAAATAAGCTAGCTCAATTAGGCTTCCGTATATTTCGCTTAAACCTGAGAGATCACGGCGGTACACAACATTTAAACAAAGAGCTTTTCCATTCTTGCCGTTTACAAGAAGTGCTAGATGCCATAAAAAAAATTCAATCCCAAGTACCCCATTCCAAATCCTATTTGATCGGCTATTCACTTGGAGGAAATTTTGCATTGCGTATTGGTGCTCATGCCGAGAATCAAAACTTGAAGATAGCTAAGATATTTTCGATTTGCCCAGTAATGAATCCGGAAAATGCGTTGAATAAAACACATAGCATGTTAAAGATTTACACTGATTACTATCTCAGACGTTGGAAACAAATGCTAAAGTACAAGTATCACTTATATCCAGATGACTTCGATCTACAAGTTATCAATCAACAACAGACATTAACGGGTATGACAGAGCATTTGCTGTTGCAATACACAGATTTTAGCACTTTACAAAGCTATCTAAATGGTTACTCAATTACTGGTGATAGACTTAAAGATTTAACCGTGCCAAGTGAAGTTTTTATTTCCAAAGATGACCCGGTAATCCCTTATATAGATTATAAGAATCTACATTCAACAAAGTATTTAAACATCCACCTAAATGATCATGGCGGACATTGTGGGTATTTAAACGGATTATTTGCAATGAGCTGGATTGATGAACAAATCATCCAGCAACTTAGCAAATAGTTGTGCCCTTCTAAAGAGCACAACTATCACTAGGTATTACCGATTATTTAAGGGATCGGTAATGGAAGTGCCCCACCCTCGCAGTCGGTTGTATTGCCTACATAGAAATTTGAGAACATGTAGTTCAAGATCTTTGTTGCACAGGCTGCATCACAAGTACCCGCTGGTAGCCCGTATGGCATTGGCTGACTTGCAGGTGGCGCACCTGTGGTGTACTTAGCTACTAAGCCCGCAGTATTTGTGTATTTAGCACACAGCGCATTCTTATCGAAGGTAGATAACATTAAAAGAACTTCAAACGTTCCCGGAGTACCTGGTAGCCCATGACAACCGGCATCCGCACAGGTTTGAACACCTCCGAATAATTCAGTGTTGTATAAGTATTGACCTGTTGAGGTGGGATCAACTGTCACGGTAGCACTAGATGTAACATTTGCCGCATTTATACCGACACAGTTCAAGGTAAATGTAGTCGTTTCTTGAATAGCAGTGATTACTTGGTTTTGATTTGCGAGAATGCCTTTTGCTCCTGTCCACTGTGCGTTGGCGGGAACTGCGCTCGCATTACAAGAAACCAAATCTGTGGTAGCCCATGTAAGTGTACTTGCCATACCTTGACCAATCATTGTTGGATTAGCTGTCAGCGTGACCGTTGGATTTGGTTGCACCACTGTTACATTAACATTTGCAGTTGTAAATAAACCACCTGCATTAGTACACGTAAGTGTAAATGTGTTATTGGCAGCAGTTAAATTAGCAATTACTTGACCAACTGCTTCATTCAAAGCCTTGTTTGCATTATCCCATGCAGGATTTGCTGGGTTTGAAGTTGCTACACAACTTGTGGCGTTTACAGTAGACCAAGTTAATGTTGTAGAGCCATTATAAGGCACATTCATCGTTGGATTTGCCGTAAGATTAACCGTTGGCGCACCAGGTTGAGGATCGACCGTTACATTTACTGTAGCCGGTACAGAATTAATACCGCCTTTGGTACAGACCAAACTAAATACATTCAAACCTGAATCGGTTAAATTCAAAAGCGTTTTAGAATCTGATGCTGCTAAAGCACCTGCCCATTGGCCACCGGCTGTAGCACCACCGGCAGTACATGCATCGCCATCAGATGTCCAAGTCAAAGTTACCGAACCATTGTAAGGTACATTACCAACCGCATCTGAAGTAAATGTCATGATAACTGGTTGCACATCGTTATCGTTATTTGTAACAGCAACATCCGACGCGTCAGAGCGCTATAGGATAAATCATTACTAATGGCTGGAGCCGTAACAACGGTATACGCAATGTCGCCATCAACCATTGGAGTTGCTACATCATCTACACCGGTAACCGTTACCGTTTGTGGCGTTGCATAATTAGCCGAAGTAAATACTACTGATGCAGGTAGTACGGTGCCTTCCGCAGCGTTGCTACTTGAAAGACCAATACTTACATCAGCTGTCGGCATGGTTCCTAAAACAATGGTAAATGTTGCAGAGGTACCATCTTCACCAGTAACTAAACCAGATGTTGGATTCACTGTTATCACGCCAGGAGGCGGTATTTCGTCATCTGTATTGGTGACAGAAACATCCGCTGGATCAATACCATTGTAATTAGCATCTGCTGATGATGAAGCTGCGGTCATGATCGTATAAGCAACATTTCCATCTAATATCGCATCATCCACACCAGTAACCATTACAGTTTGTGGTTGTGTCCAATTCGCTGTAGTGAAAGTTAAAGTAGCAGGGTTAACTGTTCCCTCGGCTGCATTACTACTCATCAAATCGACTGTCACATCATCGGTAGACAATGAATTTAAAGCAACAGTAAATGACGCCATACCACCCGCTTCTGTTGTGGTAAGGCCTGAAGTTGGATTTACATTTATGCCAGGATTGTTGTTCGCACCTGGCAGTACTTTACCTTGAATAAAGCCTTCAATGATGTATTGCGATACATCACTTGCACATTGACCAGTACAGGCACCAGGATTATAACCACCAGTGGTTGATGGCATTAATGCTTCATTGTATGCAGTAAGTTGAGCATGTGTAGCACAAGTGGGGCAATCATTTATATTATTGACTGGACCACCTGCAGCAGTGCCTTCTCCTAGTTGTCCATGACAACTCATACAACCATGTGTAGCAGCTTC